>JAEYWP010000003.1 GCA_023428905.1 Verrucomicrobiota bacterium | reverse complement strand
CCCGGGTGGCGTTGCGGCGCGACGAGGACGGCGAGCTGTTCACGCAGGTCGTCGCCGACGAGGGCGTCGACCTGGCCGACCCCGAGGTCGCCTCCGCGGTCGACCAGGCCGAGGACACGCTGCGCGCGTCGGCGGGCCTGCGCGACTGACGCGTGGTCGGGAGCACCTCGTTCGGCTGCTAGAGTTCTGCAGCGCGATCCCCCGTAGCTCAATTGGCAGAGCATTCGACTGTTAATCGAAGGGTTACTGGTTCGAGTCCAGTCGGGGGAGCTCCAGAAGGCCCTGACCTGCCACCGCAGGCGGGGCCTTCGTCGTGCTCGGGCGGACCCGTGCGACGACGAGGGCATCGGCGTCCTGGACGTAGGCTGGGGACGGCCCCACGGGGTCGAGACGACCCCTTCCGCGAGACGGAGCCTCCCACCCCATGTCCGGCGTGCCGCAGCCCGTGCGCGCGTCGTCGCACCGTGCGGTGGTCGTCTACGTCGCCGCGGTCGCCGCCTACTTCGTCGCGGTCCTGCACCGCAGCGCCCTGGGGGTCGCGGGCGTCGAGGCCATCGACCGGTTCGGCCTGAGCGCCACCACGCTGTCCCTGTTCTCGGTCGTGCAGCTCACGGTGTACGCCGCGATGCAGCTGCCCGCCGGGCGCCTGCTCGACCGGTTCGGTGCGCGCGTCGTGATCGGCGTCGGGTCGGCCGTGATGGCCGTCGGCCAGCTCGTCCTCGCCTTCGCGGAGGACGTCCCGGCCGCGCTCGTCGCGCGCGTGCTGATCGGCGCGGGCGACGCGGGGATCTTCATCTCCGCGGTGCAGCTCGTGGCGCAGTGGTTCCCGCCGCGTCGCGTGCCGGTGCTCGTGCAGCTCACAGGGCTGATCGGGCAGTCGGGTCAGCTCGCGTCCGCGATCCCGCTCGCGTGGCTGCTGCACCACCAGGGCTGGACGCCGGCGTTCTGCGTGCTCGCGGGCGTGGGTGCGCTCGCGACCGTCGGGGCGTTCCTCGGCGTGCGGGAGCCGCCGGGGACACGGACCGGCCCGCGTGCGGCGGAGTCGTTCGCGCAGGCGGTGCGCGCCGCGTCGCGCCCGCCCGGCACCCGGCTGGGCTGGTGGAGCCACTTCGCGACGCCCTTCAGCGCCAACGTCGTCTCGCTGCTGTGGGGCGTGCCGTTCTTCGTCACGGCTCAGGGCCGCTCGACCGCCGAGGCCGGGCTGCTGCTGACGGTCCTGACCCTGACCGCCATGCTCTCGGGGCCGATCGTCGGGCGGGTCACGGGTCGGCACCCGCTGCGTCGCACGTCGATCGTCCTGGCCTCGTGCGTGGCGACCCTCGCCGCCTGGGTGACGGTCCTGGTGCCGGCGACCCCGCGCCCGATGTGGCACCTGCTCGCCTTCGTCGCCGTGATCGGCGCCGGTGGTCCGGTCTCGCTCGTCGGGATGGACTTCGCGCGGACGTACAGCGAGCCGCGGCGGCTCGGGACGGCCTCCGGGTTCGTCAACACGGGCGGCTTCACCTCGACGATCGGCGCTGTGCTGGCGGTCGGCGTCGTGCTCCAGGCGGTCTCTCCCCCGGGCACGACGACCTACTCGCTGGACGCGTACCGCTGGGCGTTCAGCGCCCTGCTGGTGCCGTGGGCCCTGGGCGTCTGGGGCGTGCTGCTCAACCGCCGACGCACGCGCGCACAGCTCGCGGCGCAGGGCGTCGTCGTGCCGCCGCTGCGCCAGGCGCTCCGCCGCCGACGCTGAGGCACGCGCCGCTGCGCCTGACCTGGCTGGGACTCACAGCCGCCCGTACCGGGCGCGCACGAAGCAGTACCCGCCGAACGCGACGAAGCCGAGCGCGACGAGCGTGAGGAGCACGGGCCCGGCGGGGCCCTCCTTGAGCGTGCGCATCGCGCCGTCCAGCCCGGTCGCCTCGGACTCGTCGGCGTGCCACGCCGCGGCCACGAACAGCCCGCCGACGATCCCCAGCGCGACACCCTTCGCGATGTAGCCGACCCTGCCCGCGATCAGGGTGCCCCGCCCGGCGTGCCCGCTGGGCAGCCCCGCGAGGTCCTCGAGGAAGGTGCGACGCCAGCCCTTGACCACGTGGTAGACGCCGACGCCGATCACGGCCAGCCCGAGCGCCCCCACGAGGAGCCGTCCCGCCGGGGCGGACAGCAGGTCGGCCGTCAGACCCTGGGTGTCGCCCGACGACGACGAGCCTCCGCCGCGCGCCCAGGCCACGGTCACCGCAGCGAGCCCGAGATAGACGACGCCCCGCCCGATCGCCTTGACGCGATCGGTGCCCGAGCCCGCACGGTCGCGCGCCGCTCCGACGTGAGCGGCCTTCGCGACCTGCCAGGCGGCGAGCGCGAGGAAGGCGACCACCGCGACCCACAGCGCCGCGCGACCCATGGGCTCGTCCGCGACGGTCGACAGCGCGCCCGACTGGTCCGCGGACGCCCCCGAGTCGCCGAGTGCGAGCCGCAGCGCCAGCAGGCCGATCAGGGCGTGCAGGACGCCGCTCACGGCGTAGCCGGCGCGCGCGGCGGTCGCCCAGGCGTCCCGGGTCGCACGGGACAGGTCGGAGGTGCTCGCCATGATGGCTCCCGTCGGGTCAAGAAGGGCAGGCCGGGCGGGGGTGGCGCCGGCGCAGGTCCGATCGTGGCAGCGGACGTGGTCGGCCGCGACCGCAGAGGAGCGCCGGACCGCCCGCCCGCGCGCGGCGCGCGGATACCTCCCGACGACACGGTCGCGTCGTCGGACCACCGGGGCAGACCGGTAGGAACGGGGCCCTGACCTGCGCCTTCAGTGTGCCCCTCCGACCGGCTTGTCGAACGGCCCGACGAGCCCCACACTTGCGCTGCCCCCTCGTGAGTTCCGGCCACCGACAGCCGGGGAAATGGACCACCGGCCGTGCTGCGCACCGTCTCCTGCCACCTGTCTC
>JAEYWP010000032.1 GCA_023428905.1 Verrucomicrobiota bacterium | reverse complement strand
CGTCACCGCTTCATTAGCGGTGAGAGTGGCGACCGCGGTCGTGTTTTCCGGGATCGACTTGGTGGCGAGGGCGTCGCCCGGGGCGCCACTGGGTCCGGTGATGACCGGGGCGGTGGTGTCGGGGATGGAGGTGGTAAAGTTGAGCGACGTACTATCACTGATACCGGCATACCTGTTGCCGGCGCTGTCGATCACGGCGGTGGCGTCGATCTTGAGATGGTATCCAGTGCCAATCGCGAGCGCAGCGTGCGGGTTCAGCGTCACACCGGTAGCCCCGTCAAACACAACCGAACCGCCCTGGTCACCCGCTCCCGTGGCGACATCAAAATTCTCCACCAGCGACCCGTCGGATCGGTACAGGCTAATGTAGCCGGAGCCGGCTTGAATCGTCCGGCTGAACGTAAGGGTCAGGTCCTGCGTGGCTGACACATTGGCTGCGTCATCCTGCGGGGTACTGGTGACCAGGGTCGGTGCGGTGGCGTCGACGATGCGCAAGGCCTGGCTCACGGTGGTTCCACCCACCGTCGCTTGAATCGAGTAGTCACCAACAGCCAGGGCGGAGGTGGGAAGCGTGGACCAGGCGCCGTTTCCGTCCGCGGTCACGGTGAACGTCGCGACGGCGGCGGACGTGCTGTCGATCACCGTCACGCTGACGGATGCCCCCGGCGTGGCGGTACCGAAGATGGCGACGGTGTTGTCGCGGGTGACAAAATCGGCGAGCGCGCCCGTGTCCTGGCTAATGCTGTCAATGACGACCAGCCCGGCCTTGGCGTGCTCAAAGGTCGTGAGCGAGGTGTAGCTGCTGCCATCCGTGTCGATCACGTAGGCAGTCACGGTGATCGTGCCGTTGGCCATGCCGCTGAGATTCAGCGCGGCCAGACTCCAGGTGCCATCGACCTGGACGAGTGCGCTGTCTGTGATCGTGACGGTGCCGTCAGTCAGGAGCACGGCCACCGTGCTGCCCTGGCTCACCCCGTCGGAGCGACCGGCAATCACGATCGTGTTGTCTTCCGTCTCGTCCGCGACGTTGTCGATGCCGACGCTGGCGATGGGTGTGGTGATTTCGAGGGAAGGCGCTGACAAAACGATCTGCAGCGGCTTAAACAGGGTTGTTGCGGCATTGCCCACCGCATCTGTACCGAAGGCGCGAATACCGACAATGCCGGCAAGCGGCGTCGTGGCTTCAACCGACCAAGTGCCATCGGGCTGGACGGTGGCCACGTAGGTGTGCTGGTCGGACCAATCGCCATCGTTGTCGGGATCGACCGCAACGGTGATGAGCGCGCCGGCAGGCAGATCACTCGTGCCGGTGATGAGCGGAGTGGTGTCGGTGGTCTTGGCGAGGGTGGTCAGGGCGATGACCGGTCCGGTCACGTCGACGGTGAGGGTCTGGGTGTCTGAACCCATATTGCCTGCAGGATCGATCGCGGTGGCCAGAAGGGGAACGATCCCGTTAAGCCCGCCCGTGGGAAAACGACCCGTGGTGGGCGTCGCGGTCGCTGTATCCACAGACCAGTTGCCGCCAGCGGACACCGTCGTCTTGTAGACGAGATCGATGCTCCCGTCGTTGTTGGTGTCGAGGGAAAGGGTCAGGACGGTGCCGGCCGGAAGCCCGGTGGAGGTGCCGCTGATCACGGGAGTGGGATCGCCGGTGAGGGCGGTGAGAGCGCCGCCCGAAATGGTCACGGAGGCCTCTGTGTCGATCACGAGTTCCGCGCTCGAGAGGTCGGTAGCCTGGCTTCCGCCGCGATTCACGGTGGCGGCGACCTCATAGGTGCCGTCACCCAGGGGGGCGGCCGGGGTCAGGCTCCAGCCCGTCGCGCTGACGGTGAGATTGCCATTGGCGAGGGAATAGGTCGTGCCATTCAGCTGGATGGAAAGGGTATCGCCGCTGACCTGAGTCCATTGGCCCTGCATCAGAGGCGTAGCGTCGTTCGTGAGGAGGGTGGTGACGGTCGGGCGGTTCAGTCCGATTGCCGTCGTGCTGTTGCCATAGGCATTTGTCGCAGTGGCGGTGATACGTGCCGCGGGAGAGAGGCCCTCGGTCGGAAGTGTGCCCGCGGTCGGGGTGGCGGTGTCGAGGTTGAGGCTCCACGTGCCGCCCGACTGGACGACGGCGGCGTAAACCAGGTTGGTGGCACCATCGTTGTCGGTATCGATCTCGATCACGATGGGCGCTCCGGGAGACAGGCTGGTCGTGCCGGTGATCAGCGGGGTGGAGTCTGACGCGAGGGCCGAGGTATCAATCGTCACCGTCGGGGCGGCGGCGGCGGGGGTGGTATTAAAAGCCTGCGTGGCGACGGCATCGCCGCTGGCTCGCCCCGTGGTGGCACCGGTGGCGGCACCGGACGCGACGCTGACGGTGATTTCACCGCTGGCGTTCGCGGTGGGCGTGACGACCAGGGTGTAGCTCGCACCCGAACCACTGAAGGTGCCCTTGGTGCCATTGCTCACCGTGATGTCGCTGGCGGTGAAGCCCGTGACCGGCTCACTGAAGGTGAACGTGAAAACCACCTCGCCGGAGGTGGAGCCGGGGATGTCGTCGGTGATGGTCAGGACCGGCGTTCCCAGGGAGAGCGTGGCAAAGGCGACGTCACTGATGGCGACGGTGGAGTCGGTGACGGAGGCGGTGACAGAGAGCGGTCCGTTGCGGAGGGACTGCACCTCGGCCGTGCTGAGCGTCAGCGACCAGAGGCCCCCTGAAAACGTCGGGCTTTTCGTGACGGTGGTGTACCCATCGGTGACGGCGAGTGCGACCGTGCCGGTGGTGGTGAGGCTGGTGGTGCCAGAAATCACGACCCCGGACCCAATCTCCCCCGCCGTGATCAAGTTGTCTCCCGCGATGGTGTTGATGCGGATCTTATTGGCGGACGCGTTGGGCGTGCCGGCAATGGTGTCGGTCGCCTCCTGGGCGATGTTGCGGGCAGCGTCGGTCGCGGTGGTGGTGGGGCGCACCTTGACGGTGAAAGGCCCCCCGTTGCCCACGTTTCGGCTTCCGCTCGTGAGAGTTGAGGGCTCGGTGGAGAAATACCCGTTGGCATCGACCGTGATGTTGGTCCAAAGCGCTTTTTGGGTGGCTCCCTCCAGGATTTCGACAGTGAGAACCGTTCCGGCCGCGAGGTTGGTGCGACCGGTGACATTGGCGTCGGTCTTCTTGAGCGGGTCCTGCGCGGTGATGTAGATCAGGGGGGCGGTCTTGTCGTGCGTGACCGACGTATTTGTGACGTGGACACTGGTACCTGAAAGTGTGGCCTTGACCGTCAATATGCCGTCATCCAGCGCCGAAAGATCCCTGCCGGTGAGGGACCAGTTGCCCGAGCCATCCACCACGACGCCATTGTATTCGAGCGAGTTTCCCCAGGCATCGCTGACCACGATATCTACGGTGAATCCGACCGCGGCGGTGCCGGCGATGGTGACGGCGTTGTCTTCCGTCATGTTGAGGTAAGCGGCACCACCGGAGGTATTGAGGACCTGTGCGAACGCGTTGGTCGTGGCAGTCGAAAGGATGCTCTGAATCGAGATGGTGGGCGTGCTGATCGTCAGCACCTGATGATCCGCGACCACGCCGGTGGAATCGGTGGCGTGCACCGCGACCGAGCCGATGAAGCCCCCGGAGGGGACAGTGCCGGAGATGGGAGCAGCGGACCCGGTGTCGAGGGTCCAGTTGCCGGAACCGTCGGGTGTCACGGAGTAGGTGACGGCATCGGACAGGTCCCCATCGTTCCCAGGGTCGAGACGAACAATCACAAAGCCCCCCGAATTGGCGGACGTTCCGGTGATCACGGGGGTGGTATCGGTCTCCAGGCGGCTGGCGCCGCCGGAAATATCGATCGCGGGCACGGCGGTCGTGGTGAGCGACAGCTCAAGCGAGGTGCTGTCGGAAACGCTGGTCCCGCCGCGGGTCACCGTCACCGCCACCTCGTAGGTGCTTCCGGGAGTGAGCGCGGCCAGGCTCCCGGAGGACGGCACGGCGGTCCCCAGATCGAGCGACCAGGTATTGCCCGTGGGTGAAAGGTGATAGGTGGCGCCGCTGATCGTCACACTCAGCACGTCGCCCGCGGTCTGCGTCCAGGTGCCGCTCAACACGGGGGTGGTGTCGTTGGTGGAGAGGGCGGTGACGGTGGGGCGGTTGAGCGCCACGGCGGTACTGCTGTTGCCGGCGGCGTCAACCGCCGTGGCGGTGATCTTGCTGTAACTCCGGAGACCGCCGGAGGGAATGCTGCCAGAGACGGGAGCGACCGCTGCCGTATTCAGGGTCCAGGCACCACTGGCAACCAGCACCTCGTAGACGAGACCGGCGGTCAGGGGCGCGTTGTCGGTGTCGATTTCGATGCGGAGGATGGATCCGTCCGGCAGGTCGGTCGTGCCGCTAAGTGTCGGCGTTCCGCTTGGTGCGGTTGCGAGCTGGTCGATGGCGACCAGGGGAGGTGTGAGGTCATGCAGGACGACGGCGGTGTCGCTCACTGCGTTGTCGGTGGACGGATTTCCATCCGGATCGACTGTGACGGACACCGTCAGCGTGCCGTCCGCCAGACCCGAGAGATTGAGTCCGGAGACCGTCCAGCTCCCGTTGGAGGCAATCAAGGCCGAGCCGGTGACGGTGACACTGCCGTCGGTGACCGACAGTGAGAGGGTCTGATTGGCCAGGTTCTGGCTGGTGCCGGAGATGGTGACCCCGTCGTCCTCCACGCTGTTGAGGATCCCGTCGCCGATCGGCTCGGAGATCGCGACGCTCGGTCCGGCGGCAACCGGCGCGCTTGCCGCCATGGGCGCGGTGAAGGCTCCCAAGGACGCGAAGGAGGCATTCTTGTCGTAGGACGCACCCACGCCATTCAAGTCGCCGTTGATCGGTCCAGGCTGAGTCTGGGTGAAGGCGACGTATTGGACCACGGTGTCCTTCGTGAAACCCGGGATACCGCTGCCACGGGGGCCAACGACACCGTTTCTATCGGTGGGGGACGCTTTCGCCAGCACGGCTGCGATATCCGCAATCGGAATACGCCAGCTGACAAACGCATCGGTCTTGCCGTCGTTGCCGAGATCGGCGTCCCCGTTCCAGTTGGAATCGGTCGCGGCGGATACGGCGGTGACCGAATAATTGGCGCTCGAAAATGCGTAGGTGCCGTTATTGGGCAGCCAGCCGGTGGGCAGCGGGGAGGTCGAGGTGGTGCTCGGGGAGATATTGGCTCCGGTGCCCGGGTCGAGCAGGCGCACCGCCTGGGTGTTGTTCCGCCCATCAACGGAGATGAAGAGGTCGATGCGCCCGTCCCCGTTGGCATCCATACCGACGATGGCGACGCCGCCGAAGGTGGACGTATTGGTCGGATTATCGATGCGCAGGCGGAAAACGAGGGTGTCATCCGCGGTTGAACCCGTGCCGGCACTATCGAAGGCGGTGTAAAGGGAGCCGTGTACGGCGTCTCCCACGATGTCGGTGTCTGCGGCCCCCGCCTGGCTGTCGCCCTGCGGATCCTGGTTCACACCCATCATGATGGGAATCCACCCGGCGCTTCCATTCAGGGCGACGGTGTTGAGCCAGTGGTTGTACGCCGCGATTCCGGTCTCTGTCAGCGCGCGTTCGGCCTCGATGGTGCCGGTGCTGCGTTCGAGGACCCAGTCACCACCCACCGAGGCGGTGCCGGTCAGGTCAGTCGAGGCCGCGATGTCCGCGCCGGTGCGTTCCGCCAGCGTGCCGATGAGGGACAATCCCGCAGCGCCGGCACCGATGTCGCAGCCGTAGAGGAGGATGTCCGCGTCTGATGAAAGCGCCTGGCCGATGGAGGCGAGGGCTTCGCCGTGCCCCGGCAGCGTATCCGCGGTGAGGGTGGTGGCGCCGAGGACGAGTGCACCTTCAGAGCCGTGGGTGATGAGGTGCAGGGCGGCGACCTCGCGCATGCCGGCGAGGGCCTGCTGGACCTGGCTCAGACCGTCGATGGTGGGATCGATCAGGACAACCTGGGTGTCAGCGCGGAGGTTCTGGACCAGCACCTGCCAGTCCTTCACTGCTGTATCCACAAAGACGATCTCGCGTGGGGAGGTGTTGGCCTCGCCGATCGCCGCCACGGTGGCAGTGTCTGGCAATAAGCCGTCGTGGCCGCCATCGGGAGCGGCGACCCCTTTGTCACCGTCAGCATCAAAAATCAGTCGGGGCTCCAGGGCGAGCGGGGCGGGCCGAGCGCCACGAAGGGGAGCCGTGGAGGGGGCGGGAAGCGAGACCAGGGCGGGGCGGGGAGATCCCTTGAGGAGCTGAAAGAGCGAGCGAAGGCGGGACATGGTCGGGATTACCGTTGGGGTGAAAGGGAAAGGGTGCCGCTCATCCCGGGGATGAGCTCGGCGGGGGCGGACGTCAGGCGGGCAACGACCTTTACGGACTGGGAAACGGCATCCACTTTGGCGCCGATGCGCTCCACGGCTCCCGTGTAGGTGCGGCCGTTTTCGTCGAGGATGAGAGTGACCGGATGTCCCACCTGCAGCCAGGCGAGCCAGCGCGAGGGGGCGATAAAGTCGATTTGAGGCGCGTCGTGCTCGACGATCTCAAAGAGGACCTGACCGGGCTGCACGAACTCCTCGGAGTGGACACGCTGCTCTGCCATGCGGCCGGCGAAGGGCGCGTGGATTGTGCACTTGGCAAGCATCGCGGCGGCGTAGGCCAGTTCTGCGCGGGCCTTGGCGACCTCGGCCTCGGAGAGGTCCACTTCGATCTGGCCGATCGACCTGAGCTCACGCAGGCGCTGGTTGGCGGCGAAGGTGCGTTCGGCTGCGGTCAGGACGGCACGAGCCCGATCGACCTGTGCCTGCTGGAGGGATGCGTCCAGGACGAGCAGCGGGTCGCCTTCGGCAAACGTACCGCCCTCCAGGACGGGGAGGCTGCGGATCCGACCCGCGATTTCCGCGGAGATCACCGCGGAGGCACGCGACGTCAACTGGGCCCGGACGCGTCCCTCGGCAGCATCGGGTGGTGCGGGTTGTGCGGGCACGACGAGGCAGGTGCTGAGGAGGATCAGCGGAAGGAGCGAGCGGAGCATGGCGGTCCTGGCGGTTACGGGGCGGCGGTCGACTGGGCGGCTCCACCGCCGGGAAGGGCGTCGCGCCACGACTTGCGGGCGGAAGAAACGACTTCGGTCAGCTCACTCAGCGGGAGCTTGTCCACGCTGCCCACGTCGACCTCGAGGCCGAGCGTGGCCTGGAGGTTGCCCGCCGCGGTGTTGAATTCCACCTGCGCCTGGTAGTGCCTCAGCATGCTCACGATGGACGCGGTCTGTGCCGCGATCCGGGTCAGGCGGCTGTCCGCCTGGGCCTCCTCGCGGTGAGAAGTGAACCGTGAGATATCCTGATCCAGATTCCAAATACGATGGGCGAGCTGGAGCTGCCGGTGGGTCGAGGCGAGTTCGATACGCGCCACGTGCACCTGGGTAAGAATCGCGGCCTGCACCGCGAGTCGGCGCTGCTCGGCCAGCGCCACCCCTCCGTCGGCCATCCGTTTTTGCGCAGGGAACGAAAGAAGGTTGGTGAGGTTCTGCGAGACCAGGGCGCTGGCTTCGCCCCAGGTGTTGTTGATCAGGTAACTGTCGTTGTTGTGCCTTAGGCTGTACGACAGGGAGAGATTTGGAACAAGGCGGGCGAGGGTCTTCCGGGTTTCCTCCACCGCGATGCGCTGATTGTAGATCTGTTCCCGCAGATCTGCATTCCGGGTGAGCGCGACCTCCTCCAGCCGTTCTACCGGCAGGTCGAGTACGGCGATGGTGTGCTCCTCCGCGGGCTCCACCACGGTGAGGCTCGAGCCGGTGGGCAGGTTGATCAGATTGGCCAGGGTCAGCTGGGCGGTGGAAAACTCCTTCTCGATGCTGGAAAGAAGCCGGATGTTCTCCAGAAGTTGGCGTTGGTAGCGGAGCGTCTCCAGGGGGGAGCGCAAGCCCTCGCTGGCGGAGGTGGCGGAGTCGCCCAGCGCACCTTCGGCGTTGGCGATGGTTTCGCGCACGGTGTCGCGCAGACTTTGCGCGCTGGCCATCCGCCAGAAGGCGACGGTGATCTCCCGCGAAAGCGCATGCATTGCCTTCCGGCGATGCTCGGTGGCGATGAGGAAACGGTCGGCGTTCTGTCGTGCGGCGAAGTAGCCGACGGCAAAGTCGAGCACGCTCCAGGAGAGGCCAAGATCGTAGTTCTCGTACTCGCGCTCGCTGGAGATGTAGGGATTTGCCAAGGACGGGAGGCCCGTGACCGAGTCACGGCTGCGCGTGATCAGCTCCTTACTCCGCGAGTGGTAGCCTGCCATGGCCATGGCGCGCGGCAACATGTCCACGCTGCCCGCCTTCCAGGCGTTGAGTGAGATGGCCTGTTCCACCAGCAAAGCGCGCTGGTTGAGATTGTATTTGAGACCCCGGGCGATGGCCTCGTCGAGTGTCAGCGGGCGACTCAAGGGCTCCACCTCGCGCCGTGTGCGGTCGGCCGCGGCGCGGCTGGACTCAAGGATCTCCGACGAGTCGAGAGGGCGCGGACGGACGGAGGCACAACCGGCAGCTGCGACAATTGCAGCGAGCGTCGCAACCCGCGTTGCGAGTGAGAACGCGGCACGCGCCGGGTGAGGGCGGGCGACCACAGTATCGGAGTTTAACATACACATGGCCGGCTGCATCCAGCGGACTTTCAGCGGATTGCTGCATCGGTACCGGGGCACAGCCAGGCGTCGGACGAATATCGACGTCCCCGATTCGGACGTGAGGGCCATCGGTAAACTCCCCGATGCCCTGCGGCAGACGGGCGTAATAAAGCAGTTCCGTTCAGGCCTAGGCGGGGCGCGGTTTCGATCGGCTGTTCGATCGTCTGGACGCTTGCGGCCGGGAAGGAAACGGAGCACTGCCCGTTCGCATGCGCGCCTGCCTTTTCGTCGGTTTGTTGAGCCTCACCGCTGTGACATCGCTTCCGAGGGAGACCCGGGGTGCTTTGAACGGCGTGCGGGTCGAATCCATCTTTGCGCGGGGTTATGCCGGCAGCTCGGTTAACGTGATCGCAGGCCTTCAGCATTCTCTAATCAGCCGGGACGCGTTGCAGTACGCCGCCTTCTACGATGAGGAGGGAGCGCTGGTCCTCGCGCAACGCCGCCGCCCGGGAGGTGTTTGGGTAAGCGCCCGGACGGCATACCGGGCGAACGTAAGAGATGCGCACAACACCGTCGCTATCGGTGTCGATGGCGCGGGGTTTCTGCATGTGGCCTTCGATCATCACAATCAGCCCCTCAACTACGCGCGGTCGCGGGCGCCGGGTTCACTTGAGTTGGGTCCCAAGCTGTCGATGACGGGACGGTTGGAACGGGAGGTGACCTATCCTGCGTTTCTGCCCCTTCCAGGGGGTGACCTGCTGTTCTTTTATCGGCATGGCGGCTCGGGTCGCGGGGACTTGGTGCTGAACCGTTACCGCGTCGCGGAGGGGACGTGGACCCAAGTGCACGCGAATCTGGTGAGCGGGGAGGGAAGACGAAACGCGTATGTAAGCACCACGGTGGACGGACAGGGACGTATCCACGCCGCCTGGGTCTGGCGCGAGACGCCGGACGTGGCCACGAATCATGACCTCTGTTACGCCCGGTCCGACGACGGCGGGCTGACGTGGAGCGACAGTAACGGGCGTCGTCTGCCCGTGCCGATCACCGCGGATACGGCCGAGTATGCGCTGCGCATCCCCCAGCAGCGCTCGCTGATGAACCCGCCTGCGATCGCGGCCGATGAGCAGGGCGAACCTGTCCTTGCGAACTACTGGGCCCCCGAGGGATCCGACGTGCCGCAATACCATGTCGTGCACAAGGTGGCTGGTCGGTGGCGGGTCGGTGTGGTGACGGCGCGCGCCACCGCGTTTGTACTGCGGGGGACCGCCACCAAGCGGCCCCCGCTCTCACGCAGCATTCTGGCCGTGCGGGACGGTCGGGCCCTGCTGGTCTTTCGGGACGATGAGCACGGCGGGAGGGTGACCGGTTATGTTGCGGATGCCCCGGGACTCTCTACCTGGAAACGACACCTGCTCACCCGGGAGGGCGTGGGCGCGTGGGAGCCCTCATTTGATCCCATTGCCTTTCGCGATCACGGAGCCGTGGAAATGCTGCTTCAACGCGTGGAGCAAAATGATGGCAGCGACCACGCTGCGGCAGCAGCCGAGCCCACCCCGGTGCAGGTGTTGCACTGGGAGCCATGAACGCGTTCCCCGCATCCTTGAGCACCGGCGATGCGGTGCCGAGACCGGCGCATGCCGGACCTGGAACTACAGCTTCTGGCGGCGGAGCCAGTCGACCGCGGCGGGGAAGACGGTGTGCGCACCGCCGGGATAAATCTGCTCGGTCACGATCGCTCCCGCCTCCGAAAAGGCGGCCGCTGTCTGCCGCACATGCTCCACTGGGATGTGGGCGTCCTGCTCTGCGCAGGCAATGAGGACAGGCGTCTGCAGCAGGGCGGGCCGCGGGCGCGGTGTATCCAGAGGACCGATCAGAGCGCCGCTCAGCCCGGCCACCCACCCGTAGCGAGCGGGGTGGCGCCACGTGTATTCAAGGACCAGGCACGCGCCTTGGGAAAAACCGGCCAGGGCAAGCCGGCTCGAAGGGATCCCGGCGGCTTGGCATTCCGTCGCCAGTTGGTGGATTACAGCAAGGGCAGACCCTAAATCGGGCTCATTCTGAGAAAGCGGCGCGAAAAAGCGCTGCGGATACCACGCGCCGCCTGCCGCCGCAGGGGCGAGATAAGCGACCCCCTCGCGGGGCAGGTAACGGATCAGCCCAATGATGTCGTCCGGAGAGGAACCCCGTCCGTGCACCAGGATGACGGCCGCGTCTGCCTTCTCCAGCGGCGTTCCCGCCCGGAGGGTGCCTTCACTTCGGTGCATGCGGGCTTATTTTGCCGCGAGCTTGGCCGCGATCTGGGCGATGTGTTTCCCCTGGAAGCGCGCGAGTTCGAGCTCGTTCTCGCTGGGCCAGCGTTCGCCGCCGGAATCTGTGATGGTGCCTGCCCCATAGGGGCTGCCGCCGGTAATCTCCTTCATGTTCAGGAGCCCCTTGGCCGCGTACGGCACGCCGACGACCACCAGGCCTTGGTGAAAGAGGAAGGTTTGCATGCTGATCAACGTGGTTTCCTGCCCCCCGTGCTGCGTGCCGGTGGACGTGAAGACCCCGCCTGCCTTTCCGACCAGGGCGCCTGAATTCCAGTGCGAACCCGTGGCGTCAAAGAACGCCTGCATCTGCGCGGTGGCGCTGCCAAAACGTGTACCGCACCCAAAGATGAGCGCATCCGCCTCGTTGAGTGTCTTGGGGTCTGCCACCGGGATGTGGGCAAACGCCTTCTTTGCTTCGACGGCGCCCATTTTTTCAAGGATGGCCTGGGGAAGGGTCTCCGCCACCTGGAGGAGTTCCACCTCCGTGCCCGGGTGCGCCCGAGCGCCGGCGGCGACGGCTTCGGCCATGCGGTACACATGCCCGTAGATGCTATGGAAGATGACTTTGACGCGTGTGCTCATGGGGAGGAGGGGCTCAGGCCGGTAATGACGAAGGACGAAATCGGAATGACGAACGCGCCGCAGCCGCGCGAGTGACCAATGACCGATGACAGTGACCAATGACCAATGACCAATGACCAGTGACCAGGGACATGTGACCAGTGACCCATCACCCGGTTGGCCCTAGTTAAGGGCGGAACGGTGGGGCTGGCAACTGGGTGCGGATGATCTGCGCTGAGCGGGGTTCGCGGTGGCCAAAGCCGCGCTTCCACTTACACATTTCCCGTGAGGGTAGCGGGGCGGGGGCGGGTTAGGCGCGAACGCAGATTGCGGCAGGCTTGCGCCACGTTCCACAGACCCAATACACGCACGCCTCCGAAGGCGCCGCTTTCATAGAGCCGGTGCAGGTACGTCTCCACTCGCCGGCTGGGACGCGCCGGACCTTCTGTCCACACCGCGGTGGAATAGGCGTCCCAACGCACGATGACGTCGTTCTCAAGGAGAATGTCCGCGGTGCGTCCGGGAGCCCCGGCGATCCGTTTGGCGTTGTGGACGCGGTAGCCCCGGTTTTCCAGGTCGCGGATCAGGGTGTTCAGATCACCTTCGTATTTGACAGCCATGACAAATCAGGGAGCGGGTTCAGGGGAGGGTGTGGAGGCGCGGACCGGTCCGACCGAAGACCTCACGCGGCACGGCGGGGTTAGGCTCCGGTGGCTTGGGCGGCAGGGCACGCCCGCCAAGGGCGCGTTTGCGAAGCGCGGTAGTCGCGCTTTCGGCGTTGTGACGGTTGAAAAGGCGAAGCTTGGAGAGGAAGAGCATGGTGACCTCGCTTTGAGACTACACCACGATGCGGCGCCCGGAAATCAGGCGGCCTTCCGGGCAGGGGGACGGAAGCGACGGCATTCCGGCACGGACGTTTTCCCGAGATGGGTAGGGAGGAGACCCCTACACGACGGCGGCGGGGCCGCCGCCGTCGTGAATGACGAAGGACGAAGCTCGAATGACGAATGGCACGCGTGAAAGACCAGTGACCAGTGGCCGTTCTGACTTCGATCTCGGGCCGCGCCGCGTCTGTAGGCAGTTACACCGATTGCCTCCGCTGTCCGTCCATCGCCCGCGTCGAGAACTTCGGGGACACCCCATCCGACCAAATCACGAATCCTGAATCTCGAATCACGAATCCGCCCTCACGGATGCCCGAATCTGACATTTTTGTCAGGTGAGGGGACTTTTCTCATCCCGCTTCGGTGGTTACCTCTGCGAGGTTTTGTCACCATGTTGCGGCCAGGAACTTCTGCTGTCGTGAAGGCGCACGGTCTCCCCTCTGAGATCGAACGCTTTGTCGCGGAGACGATCGACTCGGTGCACACCCTGGAAATCCTCCTCTTCCTGCGTGCGTGTCGAGACAGGGCCTGGACGGCAGACCAGGTGCACCACGAGGTCAAAAGCAGCACGGCCGCTGCGGTTAACGCACTGGAGCACCTGACCCGGTGCGGCATCCTGCACGTGGTGGCCGGCCACCCGCCATCGTATCGCTTTCATCCCGAATCCGCCCGGCTCGAGCGGTCGGTCACGCTGCTCGCCGAGACTTACGCCGAACGGAGGACTGCGCTGATCTCCGCACTCTACGCGCGCCGCGGATAGACTTTTGGTATTTATGAGTCGTGATTCTTGATTCGTGATTGTGGCCGACCCGCCGGTCTCGGGTCTCTCATCGTCAGTCACTGGTCATTGCTCATTGGTCATTGGTCATTGCTCTCCCGCCCGCCTCCCGCGCGCATCCTTCGTCATTCCGATTTCGTCATTCGTCATTCCGGGCCAGCGGCCCGGCCCGGGCCCATGCTCCCTCCTCCCGTACACGATTCTTCGACCCACGAGCCCGCACCCCTGCCGGCGGCGGCGGCGCACATCCTCGTGGTTGAGGATGAAGACAAGACGCGCACGTCGCTGTGCGAGGGGTTGGAGATGGAAGGCTGGTCCGTGACGAGTGTGCCGGATGGCGAAGCGGCCATCCTCCAGATCGAGCAACGCGCGTACGACCTGCTGATTCTCGACTGGATGCTGCCGGGACGTGACGGCATGGAGATCCTCCGTCATCTGCGCGCCCGGGGAAACCAGACCCCCGTGCTGATGCTGACGGTGCGCGACTCCATCGGCGACCGCGTGAGCGGCCTGGAGGCGGGAGCCGACGACTACCTCACGAAGCCCTTTGCCTTCGCCGAGCTCGTGGCGCGGAGTCGCGCGCTGCTGCGCCGTCCGGTGCTGAGCGCGAGTCATTTCCTGCGCTGCGGCGACCTGCAACTCGACACTCGCGCCCGACTCGCCTGGCGGGCGGGCCGCGAGATCGCACTGACGCCGCGCGAAGTGGATATTCTCGAGTACCTGCTGCGCTACCAGGGCCAGGTCGTCACCCGCGAGATGCTCGAGCGGGATGTCTGGAAACAGACCCGGCGCTTCACCTCTTTGAACAACGTCATCGACGTGCAGATCATGCGGCTCCGCCGCAAAGTCGACGGCGGCCATAACGAGCGCCTGATCCATACCTTGCGCGGCGTGGGTTATCGGATGGCGAAGGACGAGACGTGAGCGGTTGGTGGAAACGCCGCAGCCTGCGGTTTCGCCTCGCCGCCTGGTACGGGATCGGTGGCACCCTGCTCCTCGCCGCCTTCAGCGGCACCGTGTATTTGTGGGTCACCTACAAGATGGCGATGCCGCTGGACCACCAGCTGCAGCTGGACCTCGCCGAGGTGCGGGCGCGCCTGACGGTCAGCCCCGAGGGTGAGCTGCTCTGGAAGGATCGGCTGATCCAACCGGGTGAAACCTGGCCGGGCTCAAATCCGTGGTTCGAAGTCTGGAATGCGCGCGGCGAACTGGTGGGGCGCTACTGGCCCTTCGTCGACAGCGGCCTGGAGCGGCTGCCCCTTGCGCCGGCGCCAGGGCGGGAGACAATCTCCGTCTTTAGCGTATCCCCGGACGTTCGACTGCGCGTACTCTCGGTCCCGTTTCAACTGACTCGCGAGGCGGGCTCCGAGGAATGGATGATCCGCGTGCTACGCATCCACGAGCCGGCGATGAATGCCCTGCGAGAGCTCGTGCTGATCATCGCGGTTGCCCTCCCGGTTGTCGTGGTCCTGCTGGTGCTCGGCGGATACGCCGTGACCCGCCGGTGGCTGAAGCCTCTGGGTGTGATGGTGGAGGAGGCGAAGCGGATCACGGCGAATGACCTGGGACGCAGGCTTCCGGTGGTGAATCCGTACGATGAGCTGGGTCAGTTGGCGCAGGTGTTCAACACGACCCTCGCCCGACTGGAAGATTCCTTCCAAACGCTGGATCGTTTTGTGGCCGATGCGTCCCACGAATTGCTGACCCCGCTGACCACCCTTCGCAGCGTGGGCGAAGTGGGGCTCCGCGGGGCGCGCACCCCCGCGGAATACCGGGAGATTGTCGGCAGCATGCTCGAGGAATCGCAGCGGCTGCAGCTGTTGGTGGAAAAATTGCTTCAGCTGGCCCGCGCCGAAGGCGGGGCGGACATGCTGCAATGCTCCGTTGTCCGCGCCCATGAGCTGGCGGAAACGG
Organism: Verrucomicrobiota bacterium; assembly: GCA_023428905.1. GTDB lineage: Bacteria > Verrucomicrobiota > Verrucomicrobiia > Opitutales > Opitutaceae > EW11. The sequence goes on along the minus strand of JAEYWP010000032.1, from coordinate 348,161 downwards.
TGGTGGAGGATGCGCGGGTCCTCGCGGAGGACAAGGGACAGCAGATCGTCCTTAAATCGCAAAACTGCACGCTGAGCACGGATGTCCTTTTGCTCCGGCAGGCCCTCCAGAACCTGCTCGACAACGCCATCAAATACAGCCCTCCAGGCACGGAGATTGTTGTGAATGTCCACGACCGCGGCGAGTCGGTGGAAATCTCCGTCGAGGATTCTGGCCCGGGTATCCCGCCAGAACACCGCGCCCGCCTGATGGACCGTTTTTTCCGTGCGGAAGGTTCGCGCGGTCGAACCGGAGGCGGCTTCGGTCTCGGCCTGGCGATCACCAAGGCCTACATGCACGTGCTGGGCGGGCACCTCGAGTATTGCGCCCGTTCCCCGGCAGGGAGTGTCTTTGTGCTGACGCTGAAGAAGTAGCTCAGTCGCCGTCGTTCCACGGCTCGTCCCAATCGGTGTCGTCGAGGGCGAGGGCGGCGGTGTTTTCGTGGTGCACCACGGCGAGCAGCTGCTGCGCAATGCCTGTCCAGGTGAAGAGGCTTCGCGCCTTGTGTGCGCCCATCCGGGCAAGACGCGTCCGCAGCCGCGGGTGACGGAAGACCTTCGCCATGGTGATACCGAGGTCTTCCTTGTCGAAGGGATCGGCAAAGAGCGCGTGTCGGCCGAAAGAGAGGGCGCGGTAAAGGCCGCCGTGCACGGTGACGACGGTGGGCGTGCCCGAAGCCATCGCCTCGATCGCCGTCATGCCAAAGGGCTCGTAGCGGCTGCAGAGGACAAACAGGTCGGCCGCCCGATAATGATCCGCGAGGTCCTCTTCCGCGATGAAGGAACCGAAACGAATCCGGTCGGCGTAACCCGTTGTCTCTGCCAGTGCCCGGAGGTCGTTTAACATCCCGCGCTCGCGGGCGTTCATCTCCTCACCACCGATCGCGAGGTGGAGCACCGCGTCCGGATGGCGGGCGGCGACGAGGGCGAATCCCTCGATCAGCAAATCGTAACCCTTGTTGCGCGCCAGGCGGCCGAGCGCGAGGACCACGTTGCCCTCATAACCCAGGCGGCGACGAATGGCCTGCCGGCTGGGCTCGCTGACGGGGAAGTAGCGGTTGTCGTCGTAACCCGGCGGCAGCATGCGGATCTTGTCCGTCGGCACATCGTAGTCCTTGGCGAGCATGTCGAACTGCGGCGGCGTGGTTGCCACCAGCAGCGTGCATTCATCGTAGATCCGGCGCTCCTCGGAGACGCGTCTCTGGAAGTTATACTGGGCCTCAAAGGCGGCACGGCTCTGCGGGAAATCCTGCTCCATCTGGCGTTTTTTCCAGATTCCCAGCGAGTGCGGCGTGTGCACATGGGGGACGGACAGCGTGGCGCTCAACGTCTGGGCGGCAACGCCGGCGTCCCAATAATGGCTATTGATGAATTCGTAGTTGAGGCCGTGCGTCGTGATCACGCCCAACGCGTTTTCACACCACTCGTCGAGATAGCGGTAAAGGTCCTCCTTGCGGACAAAGCCATTGCCGCCGCACGGTACCCGGATGATGCGCACGCGCGGCGCGACCGGCTCCATCGCCGGCTGCTCTTCGAACTGCCGGGTCCAGATGTCGACCTCGTAGCCGAGCTGCGCCAGCTTCTTGGAGAGTTCGAGTACGTAAACGACCTGGCCTCCGGTATCTGCAGCACCGAGCGGGGGATTTGCGGCCACATAACCGTGGGTGGAGACCATTGCGATCCGGGGCAGCGGGCTTTCGAGATTCAATACGTTCATATTCATAGGCGTGTCCCCAAGACGGGCGGGTGAGTTGGCGTTTCGCGCCGCACAGACCACGGCAAAGCGAAGAAGTGTCGGCCTCCCCAGAGTGATCAGCCGTCCGCCTCGCGCGAACGTCCCTGCCTGACATTTTCGTCAGGGTAATCGGTGCCCGCTCAGGGCAGGGCCGGCTCCTGAATCACGCGCCGCAAGACCTCTTCGATTTCCTCGGTGCGGGTCGGCTTGCTCAGGTAATCATCCATCCCCGCGGCGAGGCAGGCCTCGCGGTCGCCCTTCATCGCGTTGGCGGTCATGGCGACAATCTTGATGTGGCGGTGGCGGCCGTTTTGCCGGATGCGGCGGGTGGCCTCAAAGCCGTCCATCTCGGGCATCTGCCAATCCATCAGGATTACGTCGTAGTGGGTGCGCTCCAAGGCTTCGAGGACCTCGAGCCCGTCGCCTGCCACGTCGCTCCGGTGCCCCAGTTTGGTCAATTGCAGGGCGGTCACCTTCTGGTTCACCGGGTTATCCTCGGCGATGAGGATCCGCAGTGCCGGCCGCGCCGGCGTTCCGGGCACAGGGGGCAACGCGCCGTCGCCCGAACCCGCCCGATTCAAGGCCGGCGCCGGTGTCACATTCCCGAGGGAGCGGAGCAGGGCGGACGCGATTTCCTTTTGCCGCACCGGCTTGGTCAGGACCTCGCTGATGCGGAAGCGCGCGCTGTCTGCCGCGGCGAGCCGCCGCTCCAGGGAGGTCAGGAGGATGAAGGGTGTGGCTGCGAGGTGAGGATCGGCCAGTATTTCCGAACGCAGCATCAGCCCGTCCATTTCCGGCATCTGGTGATCGGAGAGGACAACATCCACTGCCCGGCCCTCGCGCGCGCACTGCCGCATGACGAGCAGGGCAGACTCGCCATCCGCCGCCTCGCGCACCGTCATTCCCCACGCCGTGGTGTGGTGCCAGAGAATCTTCCGGTTGGTCGGATGGTCGTCCACCACCAGGACCTGCCGGCCGCGCAGGCGATCGACCAGCGGGTGTGCGGGCTGGGTACCGCCGCGCGGTTGCCGCCCGAACGTTGCGGTGAAGCGGAAGGTGGAGCCGCGCCCCAACTCGCTCTCCACGCCGATGGTGCCGTCCATCATCTCGACGATCTGCTTGCTGATGACCAGGCCCAGCCCGGTGCCGCCAAATTTCCGGGTGGTGGAATCATCCGCCTGCGCGAAGGGCCGGAAGAGGCGGGACTGCGTCTCTGCGTCCAGACCGATGCCGGTGTCGCGGATGCTGAAGGCGAGCTCCACCCCGTCTTCGGTCTCCTCCAAGGCGCTGATCGACAGCGCCACTTCACCGCTCTCGGTGAACTTGATGGCGTTGCCCAGCAGATTGAGCAGCACCTGGCGGAGCCGCCCCGGATCACCGCGCAGGCGGCAGGGCACGCTGTTGGGGATAAAGCTGATCAGCTCCAACTGCTTGGAGGAGGCGCGCGGCGCGAGCAGTTCGACCGCGCTGTCGACCGCCTCGCGCAGGTTGAAATCAGTGACCTCGAACCGGAGCTTGCCCGCCTCTATCTTCGAAAAATCAAGGATGTCGTTGAGCACGGTGAGCAGCGCCTCTGCGCTCGACCGGATGGTTTCGGCAAAATCCTTCTGCTCCTGGGAAAGGGGAGTGTCGAGGAGCAGGTTGCTGATCCCGATCACGCCGTTCATCGGCGTGCGGATCTCATGGCTCATGTTGGCGAGGAAAGCGCCCTTCGAGCGCACGGTCGCCTCGGCGGTGTCGCGGGCCCGCTTCAACTCGTCCTCGATCTGCTTGCGCTTGCTGATGTCGCGCACGATGCCGAGGTCGCCGACCCGGCGGCCCTCCTCGAGGATGGGACGGGTGCTTGTCTCCACCCATATGATACGCCCGTCGCGGGTCATGAGCCGTCCCTGGAGGGCCCCGGAGGCGGTGTCGTCGTCGAACTGGATCAGGTCCGCCAGCCGCAGCCGGCGCACTTCGGAGCGGTTGAAGCCGGTCAGCGCCTCGCCGGCGGCGTTAAAGGAGGTAAAACAGCCCGACTCGTCGGTCGTGAAAATGAAATCGCTGGCGTTCTCGACGATCTCGATGTGGCGCGCGCGCAGCCGCTCCTGGCTCTCCCACTGGCGTCGGAGCTGGTCGGTCTGCTGGTTGACGCGGCGACGCAGGGCGATGACCCAGCCGAAACCGAGGAGGGCGGCCAGCCCGCCCACCGCGGTCACCGCCAGCGCGCGCTCGGTTGTCCACCACGGTGCAGCGCGGACGAGGTGGATGTCGCCGAGCGAGCGCAGGTGCAGCTGGAAACGCTGGTGGCCGGCCTCCGACTCGCCGTTGACGTCGTAAACGCCGGTGAGAGAGACGAGGGCGCCTGCGGCCGGGAGCGCGTTGGCGTTCACCTCGCCGGAGCTGCCCAGCACCGCCTGGAAAATCTGCTGGCCGCGCTGCAGACTGAGGCGGGTTTCCCGTTCGCTGCTGAGTGTGTCGAGGACGCGACCCTCCACCGTCACGAGCCGGCGATCCAGCTGCTGCAGCGGTGCGGAGGACGCGTCCAGCACGGCCGGCTTGAGGGGGACACCCTCGCCCGGGCTGGGCCGCACCGATGCCTCGCGCAGGACGAGGCGCTCATCCTCGCGGGTGGGAAAACCGACCACGCTGACGGATTGCCCTGGCGTCAGACCATGTTCGTCGCGGGTGAAGACCCGCACGGCGGCGGTCTCGTCCTGCAAGGTCAGTTCGCGTCCGCGTATCAGATGCGTCACGACACCGGTGAGGTGAACGCGCCGGTTGCTCTGGCGCAGCGTGCTGAAGCGGCGGAGGCTGGCGACGGAGCGTGGCGTCACCGCGAACGGATCGGCCGGGGCGGCCTCCAGCAGGGTCGCATGGGCCAGGGAGGGCACCCAAAGCTGCACGCCAGTCAGCTGGCGGTGTTCGTCCGCAAGGGCGGAGCACACCCCTTCAAAGGCAACCACCGAGCCGGTCAGGGCCGTGACCGGGTGAGACCAGTCCATGCGCGCCTGGAAGGAACCACCGGAGGTGAGGACATCGATCAGGGCCCAGGGGCCGTCCTGGACCACGGCTCGCACGTAGCCGTCGATCGCGACCCAGCGCGCCTCCTCGATGCCGGTCAGCAGTTGTTCCAGGGAGAGCCGGTCCGCCTTCGGTAGTCCGGTGGTCCCCAGGACAGTGATCTGGCTCGCCACCACCAAGGGAGCGTAGTCGCCCGACGCGGTCGCACCGGTGAGGCGCAGGTGGCGCTCCGGTGCGGGTGGCGTGGCGCCCGGGGGCAGGCGGACCTGCACCCCGCCGCTGGCGTCGGAGAGGAAAAATGTCTCGGAATGCGGGCTGGACCAGGTGACGACGCCGGAGAGCCGCACCTTGAATCCCCGGTCTGCCTCGTCGTGCGACAGCGGGATCACCTGGTCGGCGAGGCGGAGCTTGTCGAGTCGGAGCCGGCTGGCTTCGGGATTCTCACCGGAGGCCATCTCGGTGGGTCGGAAGATGCCCCGCGAGAGCTGCCATTGCGTATTGTTGATCCGGATATCACCGACCGCGTCGATGATCTTGCCCGGGCCAAAATCGAGGGTTTGCGCCGTCAGCAGCTCAATCTGCCCGGTGTCATCCCGCAGCACCAGCGACTTTCCCGGAACCACACTGCGGATCACGCCCCGGACGCGCGCGCGGACCAGCGCGCCCATGTCCTGCAGCTGATCGATCGGTGTCACCGGCAGCTGGAAGTCGGGATGGTCGGACAACGTGCGTGTCACCGTAAGGCTGCGTGGGGACGCCGCCCAGACTTCGGCGGAGGTGATGGCGCCGCCGGGGGTTCGCGTTAGGATCAGCGTGCCCTCCACGCGCACAAAGGTGCCGGTGTAGTCGGGAATCGGATCATACTCCCCCAGCTGCACGGTGACGTTGAACAGGTGTTCGTGAACGGAAAGCTGCAGGCGGAGGTGGCGCGGGTCCACCTCCGTGGCGGCGTTGACGTAGCCCTCGAGCGAACCGTATTCGGCGTTTTCCTTCGCCAGGGCGTCGAGGTCTCCACTGATCGGGTGCGGGCTCAGCGCCACCTGCTCTTCGAGGACGGTGATACGTAGCCGGTCGGGATTGAGGCCCTCGCTCGCGATGAACTCGCCGGTCATTCGGACGCGTTGGCCCGACCGGAGGGGAAGCGGTTTGTTTGACAACGGCAGGTACACGCCCGGGCCGTCGAAGCGTCCCCAGAAGAGTTTCCAATCCGCGTCGTAATAGAGGACCGTGATCTCGCCATCCAACGAATAGGGGACGTCCTTGTCCGCTTCAGGAATCGCCCACACGTCCTGGACGAGGCTCAAGTGCCGCCGGGGGGCCTCCTCCTGGGCGCGCAAAGCGGCGGCGCTGCCGAGGGTCAAACTCAGGCAGACGGCGAGACGTGCCCAGCGGCAGCTGGGACGAGAAGCGTTGGGAAGGGGAGCCGACACCGGGTCACGGGCCAGTTGAAGTCGCACCGGCGGCATCCGTGCAGAGTTGCGCGCGGACAAACGCCTGTGTGCTCCTAGATCGGCTGGGGCCTCTGAAACTTCAGCGGCAATCCCTCGTTCCCGCGACGAAGGTGGCGAAGAGTCCTCAGCCAGAACGGCCCCCTGCGTAAGCGCCTAGGGCTCCAGCTGGGAGAATTTAAGCAAGCGCTCGATTTCGCTGCGCTCGGCCGGTGACAACGCCCTGTCGGAAAGGCGCTTCTGCAGCAGTCCCTGCTCTTCCCCCCGGACCACCGCTCGGTCCTGCTGGAGGGTGGCGGGCATCAGCTCCGCCTTGGCCGTGCCCAGTTTTTTGGCCATCTGGTCGCGCCGCTCCCTCAGGCGGCGGCGCTCGTCCTGCAGCGCGTCTGGGGGTAAGCCCCCGGCTCGCAGCGCAGCGACACTCTCCCGCTCCAAATGCGCGAGACGGAGGTTGAGCAGCAGCAGACCTTCGTGGTCGTCGCCCGTCCGGTTGGCCGGGACCGCCGCCGCCCGCCCCGCAGCGTCGATTTCCTCGAAAAACGTCGGCGACAGCCAAAGGGGCTCGCTCGCATCGGGCACGGTGCGCGGCAGCTCGGGGAGGCGTGGAACGGTCGGGGTCTGGAGCGCGCGTTGGCGTGCCGCCCAGCTCAGCGCGACGTCGAGCTCCCGCAGGCTGCTCTCGGCGTGAATGAGCGGTCCGCCGCGCTCATTCCAGTCTCCGCCCCGATCCTGGAGCAGGCTGAGCCAAAGCAACCGGTCGGAGCGCGCCGCGGAATCCAGGATGATCACGCGACCGCTTCCCGCCGCGGCGCCAGGGGCTTGGGCGTGGACCGGGGTGAGGGTGGCCAGACACACAGCAGCCAAGGTGACGGTTTTCATGGGGGAAAGCGCACGCACCGTCGGTCTCGCCGCGCAGAAAGGCAAATCTGGCGCGGCTGCGCTGGCGAACCCCGCACTGGCCAAGGCGGCGTCCCTTCTTCATGGTTCGCGGATGGAGTTGAGGCATCTGCGCTATTTCCATGCGGTGGCCGACACGCTGAATTTCAGCCGCGCGGCGGAGCGGCTGCGTGTGGCGCAACCCGCGCTTTCGCGCCAGGTGCGCGACCTCGAGGCCGAGCTGGGCGTGGTCCTGCTGCAGCGTTCCACCTCGCAGGTGCGACTGACCGATGCCGGCCGCCATTTCCTGGAGGAGACGCGCGAACTCCTGCGGCGCCTGGAGGAGGCGGTGCAGTCCACCCGCCGGGTCGGGGCGGGAGTGACCGGAGAGTTGAACATCGGGTCCGACTGGAACCTGCCCGCCCCCATCGCGGCGGCTGCGCGTCAGCTGCTGCAGGATTGCCCGGGACTGGCGATCAACTTTGTCGAACTGCCCAGCCATGAGCACATCGCCGCAGTATTGGATGGGCGCATACACGTCGGTTTTGTCGCCTCGCGGCAGATCGGCCTGCGCGAAGGCCTGGAATTCCTGCACATCCTCAGTTCCCCGATGCGGATCCTCCTGCCCCTGAGCCATCCCCGGGCGGAGGAGCGAAGCGTGCCCCTGCGTGCCTTGCGGGATGAACGCTGGATCGCGCTGGACGAGGCCCGGTACCCGGGGTTTCGCGCGCTGATGTCGCAAATCATGCGACCGGCGCAGTTCACCCCGCGCTTCGGACGCACCACGGGTTCTCTCCAGGGGATGGCCGCGCTCGTCACCGCGGGGGAGGGCGTGGTGCTGCTGCCGGAGGCGTTCATGCCCGCCGACCGGCATGGCTTTCATGTCCTGGAGACTGACTGCGACCCGTACGAGTTGCTGGCGGTGTGGCGGGCAGACACCCCGAGCCGCTTTGTCGCCGAGTACGCGCAGGCCCTCCACCGGGAGACAGCCGGCGGCCGCTGACGGGCGCACCCGCGCCAAGACCGTTCGGGACTGAAGGGCTTATGCCGCGAAGGCATAAGTGTTGAGCCAACGAAGTATTTCTCGGCTGAGCGACGTGCGACTAGACTGCACCGCCATGCCCGCACCCACCTCCCGTCGTCCCGCCCCCGCCGACTCCGACCCCGAACACGTGCTCCTGCAGTGTTCGCGTCAGGGAGGCATCGGCGACCCGGAGGCCGTGGGCGCGGTGATTGCGCTCTTGAAGGCGTTTCGCGGGGTGTCCCATGCGATCGTGCGCCTGATGGGAGATGAAACGTACTCGGCGGGGCGGATCTGTGCGCTGGTCAGCCTTTACGCGCTGGATCCGGTGCCTTCGTCGCCGGCTGAACTCGCACTTCACGCAGGGGTTTCGCGCTCTGCCATGACGGGAATTCTCGACGGCCTCGAGCGTCGCGGCTGGGTCTCGCGGGTGCGTCGTGGGGATGATCGCCGCGCCTCGTGGATCGAACTGACGACGGATGGGCGGGCGGCGGCGGGTGAGCTGATCCACCGGTTTCTCCATGCGGCCTCCGAGATCGGGACGGCGCTTTCCCTTCCCCACCGAAGCGCGCTCGTCGATGAATGCCGACTGCTGGCAACGCGCGCGGCGCAGATCGCATGACGTTTTTTCCATGAACTCAATCGAGCTTCACTGTCCTTCATCGCAGCGCATGCGCACCCGCCTCTCTGTCGCGGTGCTGCTAGGCTTTTCGCTCCTGGTGAGCGCCTGTGGCCGAAAAGCGGAAACGGCGCCTGGCGCCTCTGCGGGTCCGATGGAGGTCGCCGTGCTCACGCTGCAACCGAGGCCGGTTACCCTGACCGAAGACCTGCCCGGCCGGACGTCCGCCTTTCGTATCGCCGAGGTTCGGGCGCGCGTCAGCGGGATCGTTCAGAAGCGCCTTTTTGAGGAAGGCAGCGATGTGACCGAGGGCCAGGTCCTGTATGAGATCGACCCCTCCCCGTATCAGGCCGCGCTCGACGTTGCCGCGGGCAACCTCGCCCGCGCGGAGGCGAGCGCGAGCCAGAGTGCGATTCAGGTCGAACGCGTGCGCACCCTGCTCGGTGCCCAGGCGGTCAGCCAGCAGGACTACGATAATGCGGAGGCCGCGCACAAGGCGGGGGAGGCGGAGGTGGCGGCGGCGCGGGCCGCGTTGCAGTCCGCCCAGATCAATCTCGGGTACACCCGCGTGGTGGCTCCGCTGTCTGGGCGCATCGGGCGTTCAGAGGTCACGGAGGGCGCGTACGTCCAGCAGGGGACGGCCACGCTGCTGGCCACAATCCAGCAACTGGATCCGATCTACGTGGACCTGACGCAGTCGAGCACCGACGCCTTGCGCCTTCAGCGGGCGCTCCAGAGCGGTCGGGTGCAGGGCGTCGCCGCGGGCGAGGCGCGCGTCAGCCTCCTGCTCGATGACGGCTCCGTTTATGGCGAGGAGGGGAGGATGCAGTTCTCCGATGTGACGGTCAGCCCTTCCACGGGCTCAATTCGGGTGCGCGCCGTTTTCCCCAACCCGAACCGGCTGTTGCTGCCCGGCATGTTTGTGCGCGCGCGGGTGGAGGAGGCCCGTCTCGATCACGCGATCCTCGTGCCCCAGCCGGCGGTGTCCCGGTCCCCCCGTGGGGAAGGCACGGTCTTTGTGGTGGGGCCCGACAACAAGGTGCAGGTCCGCACCCTCACCACTGCGCGCACCCTTGGCGCGGATTGGCTGGTGGAAGCGGGACTGCAAGCGGGAGACCGTGTCGTGGTGGACCGGTTACAGCGTCTGAGACCGGGAATGGAAGTCCGCCCCGTGTCGGCGGCCGCGGCTGTGCCGGCCAGCCCTGTCGTCCCGCCCCCCGCGGGCAAGTGATCAACCTCTTTCCCGAGCGCTTTTCCCATGTCCCGCTTTTTTGTCAATCGGCCCATCTTCGCCTGGGTCATCGCGATCGTCATCATGGTCGCCGGCGTGCTGGCCATCATTGGCCTGCCGGTCTCCCAATATCCTGCGATTGCCCCGCCGTCGGTGGTGATCCGCGCGGTGTATCCCGGCGCTTCGGCGAAGACGCTGGAGGACAGCGTCACGCAGGTGATCGAGCAGAAGATGAACGGCCTCGATTTCCTGCGCTACATGGAGTCGACCAGCGATGCCAGCGGAACGGCGCAGATCACCCTCACATTTGATGCGCAGGCCAATGTGGATACGGCCCAGGTGCAGGTGCAGAACAAGCTGCAGCTGGCGATGCCCCTGCTTCCCCAGGAGGTGCAGCAGCAGGGCGTGAGCGTGAACAAGGCGACCCGCAACTTCCTTATGCTGGTCGCGTTTGTCTCGGAGGACGGCCGGCTTTCCGCGTCGGATCTCGGCGACTTCCTCGTCAGCTCGGTGCAGGACCCGCTCAGTCGCGTTCCCGGCGTGGGCGATGTGCAGGTCTTCGGCGCGCAATACGCGATGCGCATCTGGCTGAATCCGGACCGCCTGATCAACTACAGCCTTTCGGTGTCGGAAATCGTCGCCGCCATCCAGGCGCAGAACGCGCAGGTGTCGGCCGGCCAGCTCGGGGGCATGCCTGCGATTCCCGGTCAGGTCCTCAATGCCACGATCAATGCGCAGTCGCGGCTCCAGACCGCGGAGCAGTTTGGGGCGATCCTGCTGCGGGTGCTGCCCGATGGCTCGCAGGTCCGCCTGCGCGACGTGGCCCGGGTCGAACTCGGGGCGGAGAGTTACGCCACGCAGTCACGCTTCAATGGCAAACCCTCTGCCGGCATGGCGGTGCGCCCCGCCTCGGGGGCCAACGCGCTCGCCACCGCCGACGGGGTGCGGCGCCAGATCGAAGCGATGAAGCCGTTTTTTCCGGAGGGAGTGCGGGTGGAGTACCCGCTGGATACGACGCCCTTTGTCCGCATTTCGATCCATGAAGTGATCGTCACGCTGGTCGAGGCGGTGGTGCTGGTGTTCCTGGTGATGTATCTGTTTCTCCAGAACCTGCGCGCCACCCTGATCCCGACGATTGCGGTGCCGGTGGTGCTGCTCGGGACCTTTGCGGTGATGGCGGCGGCCGGCTTCACCATCAACACGCTGACCCTTTTCGGCATCGTGCTGGCGATCGGCCTGCTGGTAGACGACGCCATCGTGGTGGTGGAGAACGTCGAGCGCGTGATGAGCGAGGAGGGATTGTCGCCACGCGAGGCCACCCTCAAGTCGATGAACCAGATCACGGGCGCCTTGGTGGGCATCGGATTGGTCCTCTCGGCCGTGTTCATCCCGATGGCGTTTTTCGGCGGCTCGACCGGCGTGATCTACCGCCAATTCTCCATCACGGTGGTCACTGCCATGACCTTGTCCGTGATTGTGGCGATCGTCTTTACCCCCGCCCTCACCGCCACGTTGCTCAAGCCCGTGGCAAAAGGCCACCATGCCAGTGAGCGGGGATTCTTTGGCTGGTTTAACCGCTTCTTCAACCGCAACGCCGACCGGTACTCCAACGGCGTTGCGCTGATGGTGCACCGCGGCGGGCGCATGCTGATCGTGTACACGGTGATCGTGGGCGCGGCGGCGCTGCTGTATTCACGGATCCCGACGGGCTTCCTGCCCGACGAGGACCAGGGGTACATGTTTTCCTTCGCTCAACTGACGCCGGGTTCGACGATGGAGCAGACGCTCGAGGTCCTGACCACGATGGAGCAGCATTATCTCCAAAATGAGAAAGATGCGGTCGAGGCGGTCTTTGGCGTCGCCGGTTTCAGCTTCGCCGGGGCCGGGCAGAACCAGGCCCTGATGTTCGTTAAGTTGAAGCCCTGGGACGAACGAGACGGTAAAACCGGCTCGGCGCGGGCCATCCAGATGAGGGCGCTGGCGCAGTTCTCACGTATCCGAAATGCCATTGCGGTGGCCTTCACCCCACCTGCGGTGTCGGAGCTTGGCACGGCGAGCGGTTTCGACTTTCGCCTGAAGGACATCGGAAACATCGGCCATGAGCGCCTGATGCAGGCCCGCAACCAACTCCTCGGAATGGTGGCGCAAAATCCGCGCCTCGCCAACGTGCGGCCCAACGGGCTCGAGGATACGCCGCAGTTTCAGATCGACGTCGATCGCGAGAAAGCGGCGGCGCTGGGACTCTCCCTCGCCGACATCAACCGGACGCTGTCCGCCGCCTGGGGCAGCGCCTACGTGAACGACTTCATCGACCGTGGGCGGGTCAAGCGCGTCTACCTCCAGGCAGACGCTCCCTTCCGGATGCAGCCTTCGGACGTGGACCGCTGGTTTGTCCGCAACAGCCGCGGAGAGATGGTTCCGTTTTCCGCCTTTGCCAGCACGCATTGGACCACGGGTTCTCCGCGTCTGGAGCGCTATAATGGCGTGGCGGCGCGGGCCATCCAGGGTGAGGCGGCGCCGGGGCACAGCACGGGCGAAGCGATGCAGGCGATGGAGGAAATTGCCGCGAAGCTGCCTGCCGGGGTGGGATTTGAATGGAGCGGACTGTCTTATGAGGAGCGGCAATCCGGCGCGCAGGCTCCGGCGCTTTACACTCTGTCCCTGCTGGTGGTCTTCCTCTGTCTGGCGGCGCTCTACGAGAGTTGGGCCATTCCCGCCGCGGTGCTCCTGGTGGTACCGCTCGGCTTGATTGGTACCCTCCTGGCAGTGCTGACCCGCGGGATGTCAAACGACGTGTACTTCCAGGTCGGCCTTTTGACCGTGGTCGGCTTGTCGGCGAAAAACGCGATCCTGATTGTGGAATTCGCCAAGGAGGGTTTCGACCGCGGGCTGCCGCTGGTGCAGGCGGCGGTCGGGGCCGCGCGGCAGCGGTTGCGGCCCATCCTCATGACCTCGCTCGCCTTCGGTTTGGGTGTGCTTCCCCTGGCGATCAGCAGCGGGGCCGGTGCCGGAGGGCGCAATGCGATCGGTACCGGCGTGCTCGGAGGCACCCTCGCGGCGACCCTCCTCGGGATTTTCTTCATTCCGCTCTTTTTCGTGGCGGTGCTGAAGCTCTTCCGCGTCCGGCAGCACCCGTTGGAAAAGAAGCAGGGCTGAGGCTCACCCCTCCACCGGCCGCTCCGGGGTGGGGAGGAGCAGCTGGTAAAACTCCAGGTTCAACCAGCGGCCGAACTTGTATCCGGCTTCCGGAATGCTGGCACAGCGCCGGAAGCCCTTCCGCTGGTGCAACCGGATGCTCGCCGTATTTTCGGAATCGATACCGCCGAGGAGGGTGTGGTACCCCTGGGCGCGGGCCTCCTCGATCACCGCGGTGAGGAGCCGCTCGCCCAGGCCGCGGCCGCGGTGGTCCCGGTGCACGTAGACGGAATGTTCGACGGAGTATTTGTAGGCGGGAAACGCGCGGAACGGTCCGTAGCTGGAGAAACCGAGCAGGGCGCCGTTCTCGTCGACGAGGCCGAGGACCGGGTAGTTGCCCGCCTCTTTCGCGGCGAACCACGCGTCCATCACCTGCGGGGTGCGCGGCTTGTACTCCCATAGGGCGGTGGAGTGGAGAATGGCATCATTGAAGATCTCCAGGATGGCAGGGGCGTGGCGACGATCGCAGCGGATGGGCGACATGGAATGAGAGTCCGCGAGCCTGGCGGGGGGCGGAACCAAAGACAAGCGGCGCGCCCCGGGGGAGGGGCGCGCCGCGAAAGGTCACGCTGCAGCGGTCAGGCTTGCCGCCCAGGTCGACAGGGCAGGGCGGAGCCGCGCCGGCAGGGGTTTAGTCGACCAGCTTTTCCAGCTGCTGGGCCTGCTCGAGGTGGGCGCGCAGCTTGGGCAGCATCTTGGTCGCATGCGCCGCGATGTCCGCGTCGGTGCTCTTCGCCGCCTCCTCATGGAGTTCCACCGCCTTCTTGTGATCGCTCACCATCGTCTCGATATAGTCCTCATCGAGATCGTCGTCGGCCTTGGACCACTTGTCGTCGAGCTTCAGCTCCTTGTTGTTGCGGTCGGCGAGGGTGACGCCCTTGCGCGCGGCCAGCGCCATGAGCTCGGAGTTGCCCTGCGTGTGGTCGTTCACCATCTGCTCCGCAAAGGCGCGAACTTGGGCGTTCTGGAGATTGGGAAGCGCGGCTTGGGAGACGGTGACTTCCTTCATGCCGTTCATCGCGGCTTTCTCTAGGAAGTTCTGATCGCCCCGCTTCAGGGTGGACGCGGCGCTGGTCATGGTGTTGGCGCGTGTGCTCGTGGTGGTGGTGTCAGCAGCCATGGCGGGCACACAGAGGGACGCTGCGAAGAGGGCGCAGCACAGGATGGGAGTTTTCGTTTTCATACGCCCGTCTCGTGCGTGTGCAGCGGCCGGAGTTCCCGCCACCGACCCGACGTCGCGCATCCGGGGGATCACCGAACCCCCTTAAGGTGCGGGCCTTCGGGGGAGCGGGTTCTCCCCGATGCAAAAAACGCGCGGCCCCGGGGGAACCGCGCGCGACGAGAACGGAGTCAGGGACTTATTTCAGCGAGGCGATCAGCTCCTGGTTGAGTCGCACATACTCGGTGCGCAGGGGACCCTGCGCTTTTTCGGCCGCCGCGAGCGACTGCTGCGCCGCGGCCAGCGCACCGGCTTTGTCGCCCGCTTTAGCGAGGATGCGGGCCTTTTGGTAAACGAAGTAAAACGCGTCCGGCTGCTCCTTGATGGCGGAGTCCATCCAGGTGGCCGCCTTCTTCAGATCCAGGTTGTGGGTGGCATAGAACATTGCCGCCTGCGCGTAAGGCTTTTTGGCGGCGTCGGAATTCATGACCTCCTCGATGCGGGCGGGCAGGGCGGTGAGGACATCGGTCTGAAGCTTGACTGGCACCAGCGTCTTGTCCCACGCGATCTGCAGCGTGGCGCCATCGTCGCGCAGGGCGTCAAAACCGATCTCCAGACTCTCCACCGCTTGGGACAGCTTGATCGGAGAGACGGCGACACGGAGCACATCGTTCTCTTCCTTATAGGTGTAGGTGCCCCACTGTGACATTGGTTTGTGGAAGATCACGGTCCACTCGGACTCGCCAGGAATGGTGAAGAGCTCGTACGTGCCGGCGGGGAGGTCCTTGCCCTCGGCCTTGACCGGCGTGCTGAACGAGATCTGGGTGGCCTGGTTGGCGCCGGTGCGCCAGGTCTGGCCGTGGGGAACCAGTCCGCCAAAAATGGTGCGGCCCTTCACGCTTGGGCGGGAGTAGGTGATCTCAATGTCAGTGATGCCCACGCGCTGCTTGACGACGGACGAGGGGCTCGCGGCGGGAAACTCGAGCTTGGCGGGAGCGTCAGCCAGCAGGGCCGGTGCGCAGAAGGATGCAAAGGAAACCAGGGCTAGGGTCAGGGATTTCATGGGATGCTTTTTGTGTGTGGGCGCTGGAAGCTCCTCATAGAGTGCGAGCTGCGACTTTGGACAAGCGCAATGATGTGAGCCCGGGTGGCGGCGCTCTTTCGCACCGAGGGGCGTTTTTTTGCTATCGCCCCGAGCGGTGGATCGCTATCTCTCGGGCCTCCTTTTTCCTGCATCGTCTCCTGTCCGGCTTTCATGACACGCACCGAAGTCGCCCTGCTGACCACCTTGTTCAACTTGCTCCTGATCGGGCTTTTTATCTCCCGAACGGATCTCGCCTACTTTGAGCAGACGGTGGTGATCGAAGACGGTCTGGTGGAGACGGTCTCTGTGGTGGCATTGGTCGCTGCGTCTGCGGTGTGCGGCTACCGGCTCTTCCGCCTGCGCGGCGAACGCAGTCCGCTCTTTCTCGCCTGTGTCGCGCTCCTCGGCGCGCTTTTTATCTTCGGCGCCGGTGAGGAGATCTCGTGGGGCCAGCGTATCTTCGGCGTGGAGTCACCGGAGTTCTTCCAGAAGAACAATTCCCAGGCGGAGACCAACCTGCACAACCTCGTGCTCGGGGGTGTGCGTATCAACAAACTGGTGTTCGGAACGATCCTCGCGATCGTCGTCATCAGCTATGTGCTGATCCTCCCCCAGCTCTACAAGCGGGTGGCACGCGTGCGCGCGTGGGTGGACGCCCTCGCCATTCCGGTGCCGCGGCCGATGCATGCCCTGGTTTACATCCTAGCCTATGCGATCGTCGCCCTGGTGCATTCCAAGCGCGGCCATGGCGAACTCCTCGAACTGACCGGCTGCGTGCTCTTCCTGCTGATTGTCCTGTACCCGGCGAACCGCCCCGTCTTCCTGCCGAAGACCGTCCAGGGATGACGCCCTCCGGGAACAGGGTCGTGCGCGGCGACCCGGACGCGGCCGAATCCAGCGGCGGCCTTCGGGTCGGCGCTCGGGTGGCCCTGATTGGCCTCGCCCTGGCGGCCGGGGTCGCGTTCGAAACCGTGGTTCACCACCCGGTCGAACCTCCGGAGGGCTTTTCTCTCGCGCCTCCCACGTCCACCGCGGCCCTGACGCCGGCGGTCGCACGGGTGCAGGCACAGTGGATCAATCCCGATCCGCTCACCGCCACCTGCCACGCCAGTTCCATCGCGCTGATGCCGGACGGGAGCATGGCGACGGTGTGGTGGGGCGGCACCCGTGAGGGCGCCGCCGACGTCTCACTCTATCTTTCGCGCCGTCCAGCTGGAGTGAATACAGCGTGGACGCCTCCGGAACTGCTGCTCAGCCCGGAGGCGGCCGAGTCCGAAATCTCGCGCAACATCCGCAAGCTCGGGAACGCCGTCCTCTTCGCCGATCCGCAGTCCCGGCTGTGGCTGGTTTACGTGTCCGTCAGCGTGGGCGGGTGGTCCGGCAGCGCGCTGAATGTGAAGCGTTCCGACGACGGCGGACGGACCTGGACCGCCAGTCAGCGCCTCTCCCTCGGGCCCTTCTTCAATTTCAGCACCCTGGTGCGCTCGAAGCCGTTTTTCTCGAGCGATGGTTGGATCGCGCTGCCCGTCTATCACGAGTTCGTGCGCAAGCACGCGGAGATCCTTTGGTGGAAGCCGGGCGTGGAACACTCGGTGGGGCAGTTCCACATCCGCCACGCGGCCGTGCGACCGGGGCTGATGCAGCCGTCGGTCGTCACCCTGGATGGCACCCGGGGTGTGATGGTGCTGCGGGACACCAACGACAGCCGCCGCCTCACCGTCTCCTCGACCGCGGACGCAGGCTGGACGTGGACAGACCCGGAGGAGATTGCGCTGCAGAATCCGGACGCAGGCGTGGACCTGCTCAAGCTTCCCGACGGGCGCCTGCTCCTGGCCTATAACGAGGGCCACACCGGACGGCACCACCTGCGCCTCGCGGTTTCGAGCGATGAGGGGCGGACCTGGCAGCCCGGCCCGTATGTGGAAAATGAAGACAGCGGGGAGTACTCCTATCCCAGCCTGGCTCTCGACCGCTCGGGCGACGTCCACCTCACCTACACCTGGCGGCGCGAGCGTATCCGCCACGTGACCTTTTCCACGACTTGGCTCGATCAACCGGTCGTCTCCGCCTCCCTGTGACGACCCATCAGCTCTTTTTTGTCGTCCATTCGACCCTGCTGTGCGCGGCGGGTTACGCCTGGCTTGTGCAGCGCTTCAGCCGCCGGGCCACGCTCGCGTGGCTGCCGCTCGCCCTTTGCCTGCTGGCGGGTGTGGCCACCGTCTTTTCGCCGGCCGGGCAGTTTCCCGTCTGGCTCTGGGCCTACAGCGCGCACGCCAACCTCAGCCTCTCGCTGGTCGCCGTGTCCGTGCTGCTGCTCATCCAGGCCGGCACCGGCTTTCGCTGGTTCAGGCGGGCGGACTGGTGGGCCCTCTGGGCGGTGGGCGCGCTGGCGGGTGTGGTCCTCTACCTGCCTTCCCTGGGGCTGCCATTTTACGACCCCTATCGGCTGCATTGGGACGGGCGGTGGGTGTGGGTGGGCTGGATCGCGGTCACGGTGGCACTGCTCGCCTTTGGCAACAGGGCCGGAGTGCTGCTGCTTGCCGGGCTGTTGGGTCACCTGCTCGATGCACTGGAGTCCGACAACCTCTGGGATTACATGATCGATCCCCCGTTTTGGCTCCTCTCTGTGGCGGGGCTGGCGGTGATGGCGATGCGAAAAAGTCCGGGCCGCCGCGCAGGCGTACCGCCGGTTGGACATCGGGAGCGCGCCAATGAGGCATATAAGCCCAATGTCCTTAGCTGAATAAGCAGCATCTGGGACGGTGCGGTTTATTGGCTTTGACCCGAGCGAAGTGCGGGCACATCTGGTCCGCGATTTGCCCCCAATCTGTGCCAACGGTCGCCAGACGTACCCAAGGCATTCATCAAGGGTCGCTGGTACGGACCTGATTCTTGCTAGTTGGTTTTTGACCCGACAGGTGGGATTTTTGTCCCTTGTAAGGCCGGCACCCGGAACTGGCTTCCGTCTGGATTGATGGGCACATTAACCTCCTCGCCGCGCTTGATCTTTTTGGCATAGACCCGCCACTCCTTATGGGGCTGGGATCTAAAAGAGAACCCGGGGACGATTGCGCTCACAGCAGCCAAGAGGGCAATTGAGCGGGAAATCCGGGTACGAAAAGGTAGGATTGTTGCTATTGACCAAACGATTAGGAGTCTTGGTAACCAGAAGTATCTATCGCCATCAATGGGAACCGCGAGCGCTGATAATGAATGCCGGAATCGAAAGAGCGTCGCGGAGGTCAGGATAAGTGCGGCCGCAAAAAGATACACAGGCAGCATGTTATTCCGCCTGCGCACGACAAGAAACGCCAAGAGTAGTAGCGCAAAAGCCGTTAATAGACCTTTAGCCGTTGTATATTCGGGGTCGTTGGAGCCGGCGATCGGTATCAGCGGCCATAAGAGTCTCCAGGGGAGTACAAGGACTGAGAAATCCGTCCATGCCTCGGGTGGTGTACTCATGCTGAATCTGGCAATCGTGATTGCCTGCACGCACGCGCTGACGCCGACGGCCAGGCCTAACGCCAAGTAGTATTTCTGTCGGTTCTGTAAATAGTTCAGCGCGAAGAGAGGAAGAAAAAGTATCGAATAGACCCCGGTCAAACCCAAGACGAAGGCGATCAGTACGCTTACCGCCTTAGCGGTTGTTGATACCGGGCATACAACCAGAAAATACAGCAGAGCCGACGCCAGCAGCCATTGCAGATTGGCAATGTTGTAAAACACTTCTCCGGTGTGCGGAATTAGCGGTATGGAGAAGGCGAAGATTAGCTTTTGAGCGCGTGTCAGCGGTACGCGGGGGCCAGTCCAGATGGCGGCGAGAACTCCCGCAAGTGCGATGCTCGACGCGCTATATACGTAGGGCAGCCAGTCCAGGGGAAACTGCGTGAAGCACTGAGACAATAGCCGCAATGAGAGATGGTGATATCCTGCATACGGGATAAAAATACTAGGCAGGCCGTGGAGGTGACTTTGAAGAAAGAAAACGGCACCATCCTCCGCCCAGAAAGTCGCTTTCAGCAGGGCGTCTGGATTCCGAGCGATCAATACGCTAATGACGATAACGCATACGCATATTCTGCCCAAGGGGCTGATTAAATGCGTGACATCTTCCTGGAATTTCCCTGATCCGCTGGCCTCCCAATATGACACGGGAAAAACTATAGGAACCGTTGTTGGGGTGCTGCAAGAGGTTTTGAGCACGCGGGGGGCTCGGAACAGAAGCCTCGGTCGCGCTCCGTCCTTCCCTCGATATGTCGTTCCTGGATGGAGTTAGGTGCTGCCGTCCTGGCGTCGCTACATTGCCTCGATGTGCGCATGGTACCCTGTGTGATGAGTTCTCCAGAAGGCATGCGATTCTGATTCGGGTACACTAGTTTTGAGGAGCGCCGCTTGTCGCACGCGCGCGGTGGATTTGAGTCGGCAGGTCACAAAGCCGACGTCCGCGACGGGTCGGGCTGAATTTCCCGTAAAACGCGTCGATGAGGAGGGAGTGGGATCCCCCCGTCTCCTTCGGTTTTTTCGCGCGCTCGTTTTTTGGGGGACGCTCCTGGTCGGAACCACTGCGGGAACACCCCAGAACCTGGCGGCGGAAGCCCCCGCGGTCCATGAGGGCCTTCCCCTCGGCGAGGTGTATCACCAGGCCACCGTCCGCTCCGTCGGCGCCTTCGCCAGCCTGGCGGAGGATTGGCGCGGCTTCATCTACATCGGGGACCGCGGCAACCTGTGGGAGTTTGATGGCTCCGGCGTGCGCCTGATCGAGTCGAGCCGACGCCTCGACTCACGCGTCCTGGTGCGCGACCTGGACGGCACCGTCCTCTCCGGCAATGCCGACGAGCTTCGCCGAATCGAACCGCTTCCCGGCGGACGTTTTCGTGTCGTTGAAATTCCGGTACAAAAGGAGGGCCCGCTTTCGAAGATCATGGTGATGCACGTCACCGGCTCGACCGTGTACGTGATGTGCGAGGAAGAGGTGGCCGTCTGGGATCGCACCCAGGCCGCGCGGACCTATCCGCTGCCGGCGCGCGCCTTCAGCTCCTTTGTCTGGCAGGATCGGCTGCATGCCGTGTTCGACGGCGTCGGCCTGTGCGTGCTGACGCAGGAACGCACCTGGAGGGTGCTGCTGGCCGGCGACCAGTTGCCGACCGGTTTTGGCGTCTTTCAAACCCTGGTGACGCCCAAAGGGGTCCTGATGGCAACAGCGGAGGAGGGGATCGCCTGGTTCGACGGCGCGCGGATCACCCTGCTGAACCTCGGCGAGAAGTGGCGCTTTACCCGCCTGCTCGCGGCGGTGGACCTGCCGGAGATCCAACGCTGGGTCCTGGCTGAGGACGGTGGTCGCCTGGTGGTGATTGATTCGTCGGATCCCACGCGGTGGTGGACGATCGACACGATGCGGGCCTACGGCGTCGGACGGCCCCGTCAGATGATGCGGGACTCGCGCGGCGGCCTCTGGCTGGCGTCGGACACCACCCTCGCGCGACTGCATTTCGACTGGCCTTACCGGATGTACCTGAGTGATTCGGTGGAGGACTTCTCCCGTATCCATGCGACCGCGACCGATGTCACGGTGGCGACGGCGGACGTGCTGCACGAGATCGGCCACCCGGGCGGGGAGATGGGCCGGCTCACCGCGACCCCGCGCCGGGTGGGCACCCGCGCGATTGCTCGGCAGGGCAAGCATGACTTCGTGGCGTTCGAGGACCGGGTGGAAGGCTGGACGGACGGCAGGCTGGCGGCGACGGCGGCGATCCCTTTCGGAACGCTGATGATGGGATCCTACGTCGTCGAGGGACGGTTTTTTCTCATCTCCAAGACCGACCTCTGGCAGGCGGACGTGACTGCCACGGGCTGGACATTCACTCTGCGTGCCACGGGATTGCCCCGCACCTACCTGCTTCGCGATCAACCGGACGGATCGGTCTGGGGAGAGGCCGGAACGGGAGCAGTCTGGCGCACGCGCGACGCCGGGGAACCGGTGCAGGTCCTGGGTCCGGCAGAGGGGTTGACGGAGAAGTCTTGGGTCGGCGTCGAGACCCTGTGGGGGGCGCCGCTGTTCGCAACCACAGAGTCGTGCTTCCGCTACGACGCCGCCCAGAACCGCTTTGTCCCGGCCGAAGACCTGAGGGCAGTGGTGGGTGACCTCTTTGAGGGGATCGGCCGCGTCACGGAGTCGTCCAACGGCGACCTGCTGCTGCTGGTTCAGAACCAGCCACGGCTGCTGAGGCGCCAGGGGCCCGGGCTCTTCGTGCGCGACGAGCGGACGCTGGCGGCGTTGCGCGCGGACCGCACCTGGCACACCACCGTCGATCCCAATGGGGACTTCTGGATGATCCATAAACGGCGCCTGCTGCGGCTGGATCCCCGGCTCAATCTCAACGCCGGTCCGCCGCCCAATGTCGTGATCCACGCCGTTCGGACGGCGGAAGGGGCGGACGTCCTTCCCGCCGGAGGCGTGCCCCTGCGGTTGAGCTATTCGCAGCGCGACCTGAATTTCTACTTTTCGGCGCCCATGTACGGCGAGCAGGGGAGCGGGCTCTTCCGCTCGCGACTGGAGGGATACGAGCAGGACTGGACGGGGTGGTCGTCGGCGCCGGTGCGGCATTTTACCAACCTGCCCGAGGGCAACTATCGCTTTGTGGTGGAGGCGGTCGACATGTTTGGCCGGCACGGAGAACGGTCTTCGATCGCGCTGCGGATTCATCCACCCGCCTACCGCGGGTGGACCGCTTACCTTATCTATTTCGTTTCGGGCACGCTTCTGATCGCGGCGGTGGCGCGGTGGCGGACCCGCTGGCTCTCTCATCAGAACGCGCAGCTCACCGCCGAAGTGGAGCGCCGCACCCAGGAGGTCCGTCAGCGCAACCAGGATCTGACGCGGGCCCTCGGCGAGGCGGAGCGACTGGCGGTTGAGGCAAAGGCCGCGGCGGAGGCGAAGAGCCGGTTTCTCGCCAACATGAGTCACGAAATCCGCACCCCGATGAATGGCGTGATCGGGATGAGCACGCTTTTGATCGATACCGGACTCAGCCCCGACCAGCGGGATTACGCGGAGACCATTCGCAACTCGGCGGATTCGCTGCTCACCGTCCTCAACGACATCCTCGATTTTTCCAAGATTGAGGCGGGCAAACTCTCGCTTGAGGTGGTGGCATTCGACCTCCGCCAGTCAGTTGAAAGCACCCTCGAACTGCTGGGCCCCCGGGCCAAGTCCAAACAACTCGACCTCCGAGCCGACGTCGCCGCTGACGTTCCCCGCCTGGTCAGTGGCGATCCCGGCCGCCTGCGTCAGGTGCTGCTGAACCTGGTGGGCAATGCCATCAAGTTCACTTCCGCGGGCTCCGTCCTCGTCCGTGTGTCCCGCAGCACCCGGGGTACCCGCGCTCCCCAGGGCGGCCCGCCGGAGGCTTGCCTGCGCATCGCCGTGGTGGATACGGGCATCGGCCTCGGCCAGGACGCGGTGCAACGCCTGTTCCAGCCCTTCGTGCAGGCCGACAACTCGACCACGCGCAAATTCGGCGGGACGGGCCTCGGCCTGGCGATCTGCAAACAGCTCGTCGAGTTGATGGGTGGCAGGATCGGCGTCGACAGTGTGCCGGGCCACGGCTCGACCTTTTGGTTTATCGTCCCATTGCCCGAGGTTTCACCGGTCGGGACGACTCCCGCACCCAGGCTCCTCGCACCCGGCTCGGGAGGGGAGCCCCTGCGGGTGCTGGTGGCGGAGGATAATGTCGTGAACCAGCGCGTCGCCCATCTGCATCTCCAGAAGCTCGGGCACCATGCCGATCTGGCCGCCAATGGAATCGAAGCGCTCTCCGCCCTCGAGCGCATGCCCTACGACCTGATCCTGATGGACTGCCAGATGCCCGAACTCGACGGCTATGAGACCACCCGCCGCCTCCGCGCCCACTCTGCCCAGCGATCGATTGTGGTGATCGCGATGACAGCGAACGCCATGCAGGGTGACCGCGAACTCTGCCTCTCCGCAGGGATGGACGATTATGTCAGCAAGCCCATGCGCGTCCATGAGCTCCAGGCGGCGATCGACCGCCACCGTGCGACGATGAAACGCAATCGGCTCACCGCGGTTCACGGCTGAAGAGACGCGGTTGCTCAGAGCAACGCGGTGACCCCGGCGACGATCAGGGCGGTCTCGGTCTTTCGCCCGGAGAGAAATTCGATGGTTTCGAGGATATCGGCGGGGGCCGTATTCACGCACTGGAGCACATAGCCGAAGCGGTTCATGCCAAAGGGATCGTCGGGGGAGGAGACCAGCACCGGCTTGGTGGACTCGGACTCAAACTGTGGCATCGCCGCCCAGGAGTCCTGGAAGGCCGCTAGCTCCGCGGGCTGGGTAGGCGGAAAAAACGGCTTGAGCCGAAGCCGCTCGACCCGCCCGCTCGCGAACCGCAGCCGGTATTCCCCGCCATCCTGCGCATCCCAGGCGTAGAAGGCAAAATGGAGAAAATAGACCGCCCGCACCGCCAGCCCGACCTTCAGCTTGCGTTGGGGAGGTGACGGTTGGACGCCGGACCGGTTCAGGCAGAGGGCCCAGGCTTCCGCCTCGCCTCCAAAGGCAAAGGGCACGCCGCGAAAGGTGCGTCCGGTTCCCAGGGGCGGGAGTGCACTCGGTGCGGTGAAGCGAGGGGGCCAGACCGGTGCCTCCCAGCGGCTGTTCGCGACCGGCCCGAGCGCGAGCGGCCTCCAGGCGCGGGATTGAGCGGTGGAGGCGAAAGCGAATGGTACGCCGTACCGTTGCTCCACCAGCGGAGCGCGTGCCGCCGCAAAGCGGCCCGCATCGCCCGTGGCGGCTGCGGCGAGGACCTCCCGCTGCAGCGGATCATACCCTCGTCGTGGCGTGGCGTCCCGGCGGTCCAGGGTGGAGAACCCCGGACACCAGCTGCCGGGCCGGAGGACGTGGACCGGTTCTCCGGCGTGAAATTCGGAGCGGTGTATTTGGGAAACGAGGACATCGATGGCGGTCCGGCCCACCTGGTCGTAGCGTCCGTCGATTCCGCTGTGCATGAACGGGAAGAACATCGGGTCCAGCTGGGCAATTCCCAGGTCCTGGGGGATGCGCAGACCAAGCGGTTGAATTGCTCCCTGCGGTATCCAGCTTGCCGTGACAAGGGCGTCCGGCTGGGCGGCATGAAGCCAGCGCGCCAGGCCGGCGATGTCGCCGGGGGGGCCGATCCAGTAGCCCGTCCGTTCCGCGGGGCAGAGACCTTCCTCGAATTCGAGGAAGGCCATCCGGGGAAGGTGGAGCAGGTAGTCGGCGCGGACGTCTTCGAGGGCCAGTCCGATGCGCCGGTAGCCCTGGGCCTGCAGCGCCCGCAGCGCTTTCAAGGTGTTGCCCGTGTAATCGGTGGAAACGCGCCGGATCGTATCGCCAGCCGGCTGGACGTCGCAGGCGACCACCGCGAAGCCTTCCGGTGAATACACCGGGGCCGCCCCTCCGCGGCCCGGCCCGAGCAGGATGGCCCGGATCCCGCGTGCCTGGAGGATCCGGGTCATCCGGGCGGGCGTCATGCCGGGTTCGCCGAGCCAGAACTCCTCGACCTGAAAGCCCAGTTCCTGCGCGCGGGCCACCGCCCCGAGGAAGGTCACGTGCCAGTGCCGGGAATACCGCCAGGATCCCCGGTGCGCTTCAGGGTTGATGTAGGCGATGACGGGGGAGGTGGCGGCGGTGCCTCCCCGTCGGACGCGGGTCATGAGGACGCTGATGTAGGGGTTCTCGCGATAGCCGATCTCGTCCGCGGCGGCCCGCACCCGCACCCGCGTCTCGTGTGAGATGCGCGGATCCTCGCGAAGGGCGCGCGAGATGGTGGACCGTGCCAGGCCCAGCTTTTCGGCCAGCTGCTGGAGATTCATGGAAGGGTAGGGGATAGCGGGTCGGGGCGGTCGAGGGAACGGCAAACCGTGCGGGAAGGTATCCGGCGACGACGAGTACCCGAAGGTCGTGCGGTCGCTACGGGAAATCTGGCGACGCGGCGTCACGGGGGGCGCCCCATAGCGCGGCGACAAGGTGGGGCTTAGGGTGCGGCATGACAACGACCTCACTCAAAGGACTTGGTCGGACAGCGGGGTGTCTGATCGCAGGCCTGGTGCTTGTCGCGGCCGAGGCAGGCGCGGATGAAAACCGTTCGCCGGAACGTTCGGATCCGGCGGGTACGGCGGTGGGGGGGGCGCCCAAGGGCGGAGCCACGGCCTCGGCGGTCGAACGGGCGGCCGCGGAGCACGGGCGCGACCCGGCCAAGCCGCCCGAGGCGTATATGCACCGGTGGACCCCGGGAGCGGCGCCGGGCGGGACCTTTTCGACGGGCGTCGCACCCGTGGCTCCCGCCGAGGCGCGGCCGGACGTGGCGAAGGCGGACGCCAAGGCCGGTCTTCCGCCGGTGGATACGTTGAGGCCGCAGGATCCGGCCCCCACGTCACGCCGGGTCGACCGGCTCAGTCTTGCTCTGCGCGAGGACAAGACGCTCCGCGCCCACGCGGACCGTGTGTTGATCGAGCGGGTGGGTGACGCCCTGGTGCTGCGCGGCAGCGTCCCTTCGGAGGAGGTGAAGGCGGCCATCGAAAAGAAAGCCAAAGCCTACGCCGATGGCTTGACGATCCGGACGGAGCTGAAGGTGGCTGAGCCCACGGTGCGGTGAGGAGAGCCCGCAGCGGGGCGCGTCGAGCCACCTGGAGGAATCCGTTACCTGATCTCCGCGCGCTGACCGGCTAGAGCTGGTAGATCACATGAACGGCCGTGAAGAGCGCTCAGCGCGCGCGCCACGGATAGGGAAGGGGGCGCGGAACGCTTAAAGGTCGTCGATGGTGGCGGATTCCCGCACCCAGCGCAGTTCCGTATCCTTCATGAAGAGGGTGGGCCAGACCGCGTCAGCGGCCGCAAAGTCGAGGCCCACGTGGGCCAGGACGCGGCGGCAATACGCGTCCACCTGCTCCCACCGCGGCGGCGACGGGGCGAGCAAAGTCTGGATTTCTTCGAGCATGCCGGTGGGTTTGGAGGCGGCGGAGGCGAGGACACGCAGCATCCATTTGTGAAAGGGGAACAGCAGCTGGTTGTGGGTGAGGACCAACCGCGTGCTGAAAAGGACGATTTTCTGCAGTGCCAGAAAACGGAGATACGCGCTGTCCTGACGCAGCGCCTCGCTGTAGTACCAGCGCCAGGCCAGCAGCTGTGCCCCAAAGCGGTCGCGCCGTGCCGCCGCCTCTTCCGTAGGGAAACGGACAATACGGGCGAGCACCTCTTCGAGGCCGGGCAGGCGGGAAAACAGCACTTGGTTTCCCTCAAAGGCATACCGGGCCGGGTCGCTGCCGCGTTCAGCGACCGTTTCCAGGAAGGCGAGGTCCATGTATTTGCCATCGATGTAGCCATCGTAGGCGCAGAGGGACCGGTTGTTGTAGTGGAGAAGGCCGGCGGCCTGACGACGCGCGAATTCCTCGGGACGCACCACGAGGGAGATATCCACATCTGAATCCGGCCGGGCGTACCCGTGAGCAATCGAACCTCCGAGCAGAACGGCCAGGACCGTGGCATCGTCCCGAAAAGCAGCGGTGAGGCGGGTCAGCGTTTGTGCGTGATGGGGAAACATGGAGAGGAGGAGCCGGCGCGGTGCACCGGAATGCGAAGGACGAGCCGGCGTGGTGCGCCGGGATGACAAATTCCGAAAGCGGAATGAAGAAGGGGAGCCGGGAACGAAAATCGAATGACGGACGAGGCGCGGGAGGGTGACAATGGCAATGACCAATGACCAATGACCAATGACCAATGACCAGTGATCAGTGATCGGTGAGAAAGCTGCCGGCCGGTTGATTTGGGGTCGCGGGGCGTAATCTTCGCTGGCGCGACCGTAGGCCGGTGACCTCTGGCTCAGGCTAGGAACTTTAAAGCACTTACACACAACTAATAATGAATCATCAATCATCATTCGTAAATTACTGTTGGTTTGTTGGAATTTGACGTTTATCGCCAACTCGGTACCGTCCGGAGCATGCACACCACAACCCATGGAGACGCTGGCCTGAGGGTGGCGGAGGACACCATTCGCCACTTGCTGCGTTCCGTGCACCTGCCGGTCAGCCGGCTAGTGGCGATTGCGCGCGAGGAACTGGCGGCGGCGCCCGAAGCCCTGGCGGAGTGGGAGATTGCGGATCTCCAGGGCGAGGCGGCGAAACCGTTGATCGAGCACCGTTCGGGTCCTGCTCTCACCACCGAAGGACTGGCGGCGCGCCGCGGCGTATCGGGCGAGACCATACGCAAGATGGCGGCCCGGGGGGAGCTGATCTGCTACCCGGCGCTGCGGGGCAAGGGGTGGCGCTTCCCCCTGTGGCAATTCCAGCAGGCGGAGCCCGCGCCGTGGGTGGCGTCAATGATCCAGGTGTATGGGCACAACGGCTGGGGTCTGGTGGATTTCCTCACCGTGCCGCGGGAAAACCACAACGGCCATGCCTACCTGACCTTGCTACAAACGGGTGAGGCCGGCGTTCGCGAGGTCCTCGCCGCTGCGCGCCGGAGCAACCCGGACTAGGCGCATGGCGTTGGACCAAGGCCAACCGGTCCCGCCCCCGGCGGACCTGGCGCAGCGTGCGCTCACCCTGAAGACGGTATCCATCGACGTGGGCTGGTGCCGCATTGGAAAGGCGTCGTACGATCCGGTGCATTTCACCGCGGATGCGGGCCGGCGGTTCTCACAGGCTGGCGCGCCCGGGGTGCTTTACCTGGCCAATGAGCCAGAGACGGCGTTTTGGGAGGTGTTTTGGGACGACTTGATGACGCGCCCCGAGCGCGAGCGGCGACTGGATTCGGCCAAGTTGGCCGAGCGGCGGCTCTGGATCCTCACCCTCCCGCGGCAGATTCGGCTGGTGAACACGTTGGACGCCTCGGCGATGCACGAGCTCTCCGCGCCGGATGGGACGTTCCAGGGGCCGTACGCCAATTGTCAGGCGTGGGCGGGGGCGCTGCGGGTGCACCCGTCGCGGCCCGATGGTCTACTTTACAGCTCAGCCCGCCGCACTGGCCATTGGTGCCTCGCGCTATTTGAAGAAGCCTTTGCCGGCGTGCGGTGGGATGTTCCCCAGCCCGGCGTACCGCTCCTGCAATCGCTTGAACTCGCAGCCGCGATCGGCCGCCACGGTTTCCCGCGGCTGAGCGGCTGAGAGACGCGCCTGGCCGTACCTTGCGCCTACGGCAGGCCAAGTCGCAGCGTCTCCGGTGCAGGCGGCGCGCCCCCACGCCGCGTGCGATTTGGGCCTGACTGAGGGCTTAAGCTGCAGGTGCGGGGTGGGGCCCCCCGGCTGCAACACAATCCGCAGCGCATCCTCATCCGCTGGGCATCCGCCTGCCGGGGGCCAAGAGCCATACAGGCAGCGTGGGCAAGGGCTTGACCGTGCCCACGATCGGTGTGGCGGGTGTGAATAAGTTTTTTGTGAAAACCAGCGGTGCCCCCCGGGTGTTTGCTTGACCCTTGGGGGGTGAAATGGGACGAAATGGGGCACTTTGGGGCAACTTCCCTGCCCGCACCATGGCTCACCTCGGCAAACCGTTCTATACCGGCCTCTACAGGCACGGGCTGGACGACAAGAATCGCCTCACGATTCCGTCGCCCTGGCGGTCTGCGCACGGAGAGAACGACACGTTCCTCGCGACGCCCCATCCCGATGGTTATGTGGCGGTGCTGCCGCCGGCTGAGGTGGAGAAGCTCTACGAAAAGGCCTCTCAAAAGGCCCTGACCGATCGCGACGCCCAGGACGCCTTTGCGCGTTTTTTCGCGGCCTCGCTCGCCTTCACCTTCGACAAGCAGGGCCGCATCAGCCTGACCGACGAGCTGCGCCGCCATGCCGGGATCGACAAGGACGCTGTCCTCGTTGGCTCCCTCAACAAGTTCAGCATCTACAGCCCCTCCCGGTGGGAGAAAGTGGAGCAGAGGACGTCCGGAGAGAACTTCGGGGACCTCATGCGCCGCATCGGGATTTGATCATGCGCACGCCCACCCGCACTTCCGCCCGCATTTCGAGTTTCACCGTCACGACCCTCTGGCACCGCCGCCTTTCCCGCGTCCGCGGGTCGGGTGTCCGGGTGCAGCCCCGCGTATGTGCGGAGTTGATACTCCATCCGGTGGTCGCGGCGTCTCCCCATTCCGGCCCCGGCCGCGCCGACCCGAAGGACCTCCTGGATGCCTGCGACGCCGCCTGATGTCCTCGCTCCGCCCATGATCCCGGGGCACACGCCCGTCCTTTTGAACGAGGTGCTGTCGTTGCTCGCGCCCGTGGCCGGCGCGCGTTTTCTCGACGCCACCTTCGGCGGCGGAGGACACACCCGGGCGCTGCTTTCGGCCGCGCCGGAGACCTCGGTGCTGGCGCTGGATCGCGACCCGGCCGCGCAGGACCGCGCTGCCACCCTTTCGCAGGCGTTCGAGAATCGCCTCCGCCTTGTCTCCTCCGACTTCGGCAGGCTGGGCGACCTGGCGGAAGGTGACTTCGACGGCATCCTTTTCGACCTCGGACTTTCCTCCTTTCAACTGGACGAGGCAGAGCGTGGCTTTTCCTTCCGCCACGATGCGCCCGCGGACATGCGGATGGACACGCGCAGCGGTGTTCCCGCGTCGGTCTGGCTGGAAACCGCGAGCGAGGAGATGCTCGTCCGGGCAGTGCGCGAGTACGGTGAAGAGCAGCACTGGCGGCGCGTGGTGCGCGCCCTGCAGGCTGCCCGCGGCACCGGTGCGCTCGCTCGGACGACCAGCCTGGCCCAGGTCATCGCCGACGCCATCCCCGCCCGGGACCGGCACACGATGAAGATTCATCCCGCCACGCGCGCTTTCCAGGGCATCCGCATCGCCGTCAACGACGAGCTCGGCGCGATCGAACGCGCCCTCCCGGCGGCCTTCGCCAAGCTCCGCTCCGGCGGCGTGCTCTGCGTCATCAGCTTCCATTCGCTCGAAGATCGGATCGTCAAACAGTTCTTCCGCCGCCAGTGCGGCCAGCCGGAGAACGCGAACGATTCCACCCCCCAGCAGCTCCGCGCGAAATTCGCCGAGCCGCTGACCCGCCGACCGATCGTGCCCTCCGACGAGGAGGTCGCGACCAACCCGCGCAGCCGTTCCGCCAAGATGCGGGCGCTGCGCAAACTCTGAAACCCTTCCGGCTTCGCCTCCCCACGCCATGAACAAGTCAGAATCGCAGGGCTTTGTTAACCAGCTCCTCGTGTACACGCTGGTCATGATCTGCTTCAGCGGAACCATCGGTCTTGGCACCGTCTGGCTGCGCCAGCAGATGGCGCAGACCGCCAACAACGTGAAGCTCCTCGAGTCGCGCAGCAGCGCGGTCGAGCGGCACCTCGCGGAAATGAATGCGCTGATCGCGGCCGAAAGTTCGGCCGACGTCCTGAACCGTCGCAACCAGGAGTGGAGCCTCGGGCTGGTGCGCCCACAGGAACGCCAGATTGTCCGCGTCTTCGAGCCGGTGGAGGACCGCCTCGCCCGGAAACGTCACGACCAGCTTTTTGCCGGGGAGCGCGCCACCGTCGCCCCTGTCCGTTTCGTCCTTGGAGGGGATGGCCAATAAGCCATGTCCCGCGGTTTCGCATCCAACTACCGGATCGTGATCCTCGCGTTCGCGGTGTTCGCCTGTTTTGGCGGCATCGGGACGAGGCTCGTATTCCTGCACGTGTTGGATCGCGAGCACCTCGTGCGTTACGTCGACAAGGCGCGCCGCCAGATCATCGTCGAGAACGCCCGTCGCGGGGACATCCTGGATGCCCGCGGCGATGTCCTCGCCACCAGCCGTTCGATGATCGTCCTCGGCGTGGATCCGCAGATGCTGCGACCCGAGGATGAGCCGCGTTGGCCGGAATTGGCACGCCTGCTCGGGATGCCCCTGGAACAGCTGCGCACGGTCTTCACCACCAAGACGCGGCCGGCGCGTCCGGACGACCTCACGGAAGAGGACCGCGAGATCCGCTGGGTCAAGCTGAGCGATGGGATCGGCGAGACCCTCCACGACCAGATCAAGGCGCTGGGGATCAAGGGCGTGTATGGGAACTCCAACTACCGCCGGACCTACCCGCACAACCAGCTCGCGGCGCACCTTCTCGGCTACCTGAACAAGGAGGGCACGCCGGTGAGCGGGGTGGAACGGTACGCCGATTTTTACCTGCGCGGGCAGAATGGCTGGCGCGAGTCGGAGAAGGACGGCCGCCAGCGCGAACTCGCGCAGTTCCGGTCCCGCGAGGTCCCGGCGAACGACGGATTCTCCGTCGTGCTCTCGCTCGACTCGGTGGTGCAGCACATCGTCGAGGAGGAGTTGGAGCAGATCGCCCGCACCTTCAATCCGCAGAAGGCGACCATCATCGTGAGCGAGGCCCGCACGGGTTTTGTCCTCGCCCTCGGCAACTACCCGACCTTCGACCTCAACGCCTTCAACACCGCGCCGATCGAGGTGCAGCGGAATTTTGCCGTCACCGACCAGTTTGATCCCGGCTCGACCTTCAAGATCGTCCCCGCCGCAGGTGCGCTGAACGAGGGTCTGGTTTCCCTGCAGAGCCATTTCGACTGCATGCAGGAGGTGGTGGAGTACCGGGGCCGTCCGCGCCGGCTGATGGTGGATGACCACCGTTATGACCATCCGCTGACCGTGGCGGAAATCATCAGCCACTCCAGCAACCGCGGCGCCGCCCGCCTCGCCATGGCCTTGGGTGACGAGACCTTTTATGCGTATGCGCTGAAGTTCGGGTTCGGTGCCGAGACGGGTTTTCCCTTCGGCGGCGAAATCACCGGCCAGCTGCACCCTCCGGCCAAATGGAGCGGCGTGGATATCACCCGTATCCCAGCGGGGTATTCGGTCAGCGCGACACCGATGCAGATTCACTACGCGATGTCCGTGATCGCCAACGGCGGTGAACTCCACCGCCCGCAGTTGATTCGCGAGGTCCGGGACGCGACCGGCGAACCGGTTTATCGCTTCGGTCCGGCCGTCCGCCACCGTGTGATCAGCACCCGCACCGCCGAACAGATGGCGGTCGCGCTGCACGGTGTGATGCAGAAGGGCGGAACGGGCGCCGGCCTGGACATCCCGGGCTACCAGCTGGCGGGCAAGACCGGCACCGCGCAGAAGCTGATCAACGGCCAGTATTCCTCCCGCAATCACGTGGGCTCTTTTGTTGGATTTTTCCCCGCCACCCGTCCCCGCGTCGTGATTTCCGTGATCGTCGACGACGGCAAGGTGCCCAATGGCGGCAGCGGCTACGGCCGCGTCGTCGCGGCACCCAGTTTCCGCCGGGTGGCGGAGCAGCTCATTCAATACTTGGACATCGAACCGGTTGAGGCGGTGACGGAGCCGCGCAAACCGCTGTTCGCACTCGATGGAGGTCACCGGTGATCGGATATCTTACGCAGGACTACTCTCTCATTAACGCCTTTCAGGCTCAGGCATTTGGCCGCGCCCGAAAGCCGGATAAGGTGGCTAACCGCGTCTTCAAAATGGCTCCCAAACTCTCTGACTATTTTCGCGAAGGAGAGATCATTGCCAGCAAGGGCAGTCTCGACCGGCCGATCTCCGGCCTCGTGATGGACAGCCGCAGGGCTGTGCCCGGCACCCTCTTTTTCGCCCTGCCGGGCCTTCGCACCGATGGCACCGGCTTCATCGACGAGGCCGTCGATCGCGGCGCCGTGGCGGTGGTGACCAACAAGCTCCCCACCCACGCCCCCGCCAAGGTGACCTACATCCAGGTCGCGGATCCGCGCGCGATGCTGGCGCGTGTCTCGCAGCGTTATTACCAGTTTCCCGACCGCGAGATGTCGGTCGTCGGCGTCACCGGCACCAACGGCAAGACCACGGTGACCCACCTGATCAAGCAGTTCCTCAACGGTGACCAGCGCGTCGGCCTGATCGGCACGATCGCCTACGACCTGGGCGTTCGCAGTGTACCGTCTTACAAGACGACCCCCGAGTCGCTGGACATCTACGGCATGCTGGCGCAGATGCGCGATGCCGGCTGCCGGCATGCGGTGATGGAGGTCAGTTCGCACGGTATCGACCAGCAGCGTGTCCTCGGGATGCAGTTTGGCGCCGCGGTGTTCACCAACCTTACGCGCGACCACCTCGATTATCACAAGACGATGGAGACCTACTTCGAGGTGAAGTCGCGTCTCTTCACCGGCAAGGTCGGCACGGAGCCGAAACTTGCAGTGGTGAATGTTGATGATCCGGCCGGCGAGACGCTCGTCGGAGTGATCCCGCCCCACGTGCGTACCGTGACCTTCGGTGAAGCCGCCACCGCGATGGTGCGCGCGGAGGACGTGGTCCTGAATTTCAAGAGTACGACGTTCAAGCTGGTCTGGCCCCAGGGTGAGATGCTGGTCGAATCGCCGCTCATCGGACGCTACAATGTCAGCAATCTCCTGGCCGCCATCGCCACCGCCTGGGCGCTCGGGCGGGATCCCTCGGTTTTCCTGGCACGGCTGCGCTCCTTCAAGGGTGTCCCCGGCCGCATGGAGCGGATCGAGGAAGGGCAGACCTTCAACGTGCTGGTCGACTATGCGCACACCGACGACGCCCTCCGCAACGCCCTCGGCATGCTGCGCTCCATCACGCCGGGCCGCCTGATCACGGTCTTCGGGTGCGGGGGCAACCGCGATCGCGCGAAACGTCCGATGATGGTGAAGGCGGTCCAGCAGTACGCCGACTTCGCTTTCGCGACGGCGGACAATCCGCGCAGCGAACCGCTCGCGCAGATCTTCACCGACATGAAGGCAGGGGTACTTTCCAACGAGAAGATCACCTGGATCGACGACCGCCGCCGGGCCATCAGCCTCGCCCTGGACATGTGCCAGCCCGGCGACAGTCTGATCATCGCCGGCAAGGGCCACGAGTCGTATCAGGAATTTGCCGACACGGTGACACCCTTCGACGACCGCCAGGTGGTGCGGGAGTTGATCGCGATCAAGACCCTCAAGCAGCAGTCCGGCAGCCCCCGCGCCTGACCGCCTCCCTTTTTTCCCGTCCCGCCGTCCGACCCTGGAGCCCGTCTTTCCTCGACACCGCGCCCGGTGCTCAGGGGAAGTCAGGGTGCAGGGGTTGGACCGTTTCAAATGCCTTCCTTCGCTCCCGCCTTTCTCGCCAGTTGGACCGGCGGTCAATGGACCACCAAGCCCAACTTGCCGCTGCATGGCTTCACCCAGGACACCCGTAAACTCCGGGCTGGGCAGGTCTTCGTGGCGTTGCGGACGGACAAGCGTGACGGTCACAGCTTTCTGGCAGCGGCGATGAACGCCGGCGCGAGTGCCGCCATCGTCCAACACCCCGATCCCGAGTTGGGCCTTCCCCAGTTGGTGGTGCCCGATCCCCTTCGGGCCCTGCAGGTGATCGGCCGGGAGCATCGCCTGGCCTTTCGCGGCGCCGTGACCGGTGTGACGGGCAGTTGTGGCAAGACTTCGACCAAAAACCTCCTTGCGCGGCTGCTCGGCGGCGAGCCGCTGGTTCTGGCCACGGAAGGTAATCTCAACAATTTTATCGGCGTTCCGCTCACGCTGACCCGACTGGAGCCCGGCGGCCATGAGTCTGCGGTGATCGAGGCCGGCATCAGTGTCCCCGGCGAAATGGAGGACCTCGGCGCGATGATCCAGCCCGACTACGGGATCGTGACGATGGTGGGTCCGGCGCACCTGCAGGAACTGGGCGGGATCGACGGCGTGGCCCGTGAGAAGTCCGTCCTTCTGCAGCACATCCGCCCCGGCGGCCTGGGCGTGTTCCCGAAGCAGTGCTGGGATTTCCTGCCCTTCCAGGACCTGCCGCAGCCCAGCCTGGTGGCCGTCCCGGAGGGCGAGCATTGCATCGCGCCGCGCACGCAAAGTTACGGGCTGCGCTGGACTCCCACACGCACGGAAGCGTGGATCGGTGGCCGCCGGCGTTTTGATTTTCGACGGGTCACACGGGGGATGGCTCAGAACGCGGTCCTCGGGATCCTGCTGGCGTCGGAAATGGGCGTGTCGGACGAGGCCATCCAGCGCGGCCTGGACGAGTGGGAGCCGACCAAATGGCGCGGCGAGTTGAAGCACGATGGGCGCCGCACCCTCTACCTCGATTTCTACAACGCGAACCCCGCCTCGATGGCTGACTCATTGGAGAACTTCTGCGCGCTGGTGCCGGCGGAGGAACCGCGGCTCTTCGTGCTCGGTTGCATGGAGGAGCTCGGGGAAAACGCGGCGCTTTATCACCGGGCCCTCGGCCGCTCCCTGAAATTGCGTCGGCAGGACCAGGTGCTCGTCATCGGCACGGAAGCTCAGGCGGTGCGCGAGGGTGCCCTCGAGTCGGGCGACACGGGACAGAACGTCGACGTGGTCACAAGCCTTGCACCGATTGCCGCGCGCGTCGCGGCCTTTGCTGGCGCCGTGTTTATCAAAGGCTCCCGCCGTTACGAACTGGAGAAGGTGGTGCCAGTGACGGAGGCTTCTGGCGGGCCCGGCCGAGCGGGCGAGACCCGTCCGGCAGAGATGCCACCTGCCACCGGTGCTCCCCTGCCCGGGCCCACCGCAG
The DNA here is from genome assembly GCA_023428905.1 of Verrucomicrobiota bacterium. Taxonomy (GTDB): domain Bacteria; phylum Verrucomicrobiota; class Verrucomicrobiia; order Opitutales; family Opitutaceae; genus EW11. The sequence goes on along the minus strand of JAEYWP010000032.1, from coordinate 312,220 downwards.
GGGGAGCGGCGACCCTGCCAAACGCGATGTCGTGGACACGCGGTCCCAATACGATGGCTCCTTTGAGCTGGCATTTTCCGCGTGCGGTCTCGGCCGCGCGCTCGGGGGTGAACTGGTGGCGCTAAGGGACCTGACTCATGCTGAGCTACCTCGCTGATTTCGAAGAGTATTTTGGCCCGCTGCGGGTGCTGCGGTTCATCACCTTTCGTACCCTGCTGGGGTCCGGCATGGCCATGGTCATCGCCTTCCTCGTCGGTCCGTGGCTCATCCGCAAGTTGCGCATGCTCAAGTTTGGTCAGCATTACGACGACGACCGCACCGGGGAGCTCGCCCAACGCTTCGACAAAAAAAACACGCCGACGATGGGCGGCCTGCTGATTTTCATTTCCGTTTTTGGCGCCGTCTTCCTGTGCGCCCAGCCGAACATCTGGGTGGTGGTGTCGATGTTCGTTTACGCGGCCCTCACGGCTGTCGGCTTTCGCGACGACTACCTCAAGGTGGTGAAGAAAAACCGCGACGGTATTTCCTCCCGCGAGAAGATGATGTGGCAGACCCTGGTGACGGTGGTCGCGCTGGCTGCCCTGGTTTCCCATCCGCAGAGCGCGGGCAAGATCACCGAGTTGTGGGTGCCGTTTGTGAAGGAGCCCGTGTTTCTCTTTACCGGTGTCTTTGGCATCCTTGCCCTGCTGGTAATGATGTTCTTCTGGTTGGTGGGCTTCAGCAATGCCATCAACTTCACCGATGGCCTGGACGGACTGGCGACGGGGTGCACCATCACCGTCGCCCTGACCTACGGCATCATGGCGTACACGGCCGGCAATTCGCGCGTCGCGGATTATCTCCTGATCAGCTTTGTCCCGGGCACAGGTGAACTTGCGGTGGTCTGCGGCGCAATCGTCGGCGCGGGCATGGCCTTCCTCTGGTACAATTCACATCCGGCGGAAGTCTTCATGGGCGACACCGGCTCACTCGCCCTCGGCGGGCTCCTTGGGTTGATCGCCTTCATGGTGCAACAACCCCTGACCCTGGTGATTGTCGGGGGGGTCTTCATCGCGGAAGCGCTTTCGGTGGTCATCCAGATCTCCTATTTCAAGGTCACCCGCCGCCGCTACGGCGAGGGTCGCCGCTTTTTCCGGATGGCGCCGATCCATCACCATTTCCAGAAGCTGGGCTGGCCGGAGACCAAGGTCGTGGCGCGCTTCTGGATCATTTCACTCTTCTGCGCGCTGGCCGGACTCGGCACCCTCAAGCTCCGCTGACCCGATTTTCACCACTCCCGATTCAGAAACCGTACCCGCGAGCCGAATACACATCATGGCCCTCTCGATTCCCGAGCTCCTCAAGCCTCTGCTGACGCAGCCCGTCGCCGTCTTTGGCGGCGGCGTGAGCGGCCGGGCGGTGCTCGGATTGCTCCGCGCGGTGGGAGCGGGCGGGGAGCTGTACGATGAGCGTCAACCCGATGCGCGGCGCACGTTCACCCCGGCCGATGCCCACCGGCACCGCCTGGTGGTGTTCAGCCCGGGTTTTGCGGTGGACCATCCCTGGCTCCGGGCCGCCCGCGCCTCCGGCTGCACCTGCCTGGGCGAACTCGATTTCGCCGGCCTTTTCTGGCGCGGCACGGTCATCGCGATCACCGGCACCAACGGGAAGACCACCCTGACCGAGTTTCTCACCCATGCCCTCAAGCACGTCGGACGCGACGCGCGCGCCACCGGCAACGTGGGTTTTCCCTTCAGCCAGCTGGTGGCCGAAACGGACGGCGGGGTCTTCGACGCGGTTGCGGTGTGCGAAGTGAGCTCCTTCCAGGCGGAAACCCTGATTCATTTTCGCGCCGATGCGGCCCTCTGGACCAATCTCGCCGAGGATCATCTCGAGCGGCACCCCAGTTTGCGCGCGTATTTCGACGCGAAATGGAAACTCTTCGATCGCACGGTTGGCGGCGTGATGCTCGCGGGCTCCTCCGTGCAGCGCTGCGCCGCCGAGTTCGGGCGGGTTTTGCCGGTCGAGGCGGCCGTCCCGACGGAGGCCCAGCCGGCCGATGTGCTGCTGGCCGGCACGGTCTTCGAACATTACCCACAGCGGGAGAATTTTATCATCGCGGCGGCGTGGTGGCACCGCGCGGGTTTGCCCGAGGCCGCCCTGTATGCGGCGGCGCATGCGTTCCACCTCGGTCGACATCGCCTCAACCGCGTGCGCGAGTGTGGTGGCGTGACGTTCTGGAATGATTCCAAAGCCACCAATTTTCACGCCGTCGAGGGAGCCTTGGCGTACTTTCCGGGACCGGTTCACCTGATCCTCGGTGGAAAATCGAAAGGCGGGGACGTCGCTGGTTTTGTCGGGCGGATCGCCGCCAAAACGCACCACGCTTTCCTCATCGGGGACACCCGAAACTTGCTGGAGCAGGCCTGCCGCCTCCACCAGGTACCGTTCACGGTGTGCGACGGCCTCACATCCGCGGTGCAACGCGCTTCGCAAATCGCGGTCAGCGGCGATCACGTCCTGCTCAGCCCGGGCTTCGCCAGCTTCGATCAGTTCCGCAACTACGAGGACCGCGGTGATCAATTTGAGCAGGTTGTGAACAACTTGGGAACAACGCCGCGTTCGCCTGCGAAAACCCTCTAAGAACTGGAGTCCCTCCTCATGAAAATCCTGAAGATCTTTGGCCTGGTTGTGGGCGTCCACGCCGCTGCGTTCCTGGCGGTGTTCGCAGTCCCGGGTTGCCGGTCGACGCGTCGCCACTCGCCGCCGCCTCCCGCTTCGGTGCAGGCCGGGAACCTGCCTCCCGCGCCCGCGATGGGCGGGGCCGAGACCCCTGTGAGCGCAGCTCCAGCGCCGTCAGGTCAACGCTTTGACGCCGCCCTCAACCCCGGTGCCACCGCGCCGGCGGTGCCCTATTCCCCCCCGTCGCAACTGGGCGTGGCACCCACCGTCCGTTTTAACCCGACCCGCCCAGGAGCGCGGCCTGCGACCTCCGCTCCGACGCCCCCGATGGCCGCTCTGACCGCTCCGACTGCAGACCCGTCCCAAGGGACGGCGTACACCGTGGGCTCGGGCGATACCCTCTGGAAGATCGCCAAGGTGAATAACCTCTCGGTCAAGGAATTGGCCGCGGCCAACAGCCTGCGCGCCGACGCGCCCCTGCGTCCCGGCCAGAAGCTCGTCATCCCCGCCAAGGCGACCCCGATGTCCACTCCCACCACGGCGGACACCGCGCCCACACCGGCCGACACCCTCGTCTACACCGTGCGTGCAGGCGACACCTTGGCGGTGATCGCGCGCCGCGCCGGCACAACCGTGGCCGCCCTGCGGACCCTCAACGCGTTGAAGAATGACACCGTTCGCGTGGGCCAAAACCTGCGGGTGCCGGCCGGGGCCGGCACTGCGGCCACCCTGGCGGCGGCGCCGGATGTCACTCCGAGCACAACCGCCAGCCGCGCTTCAGGCGGGGCGCGCCACCTCGTCAAACCGGGCGAGAACCTCGGTATGATCGCACGGCGTTACGGCGTCAGCCGCCGCGACCTCGCGGTGGCGAACAACATCGTTAATCCGCAGAACCTGCGCGCGGGCCAGGAATTGGTCATTCCGGGGGTCTCTTCGAGTGCAGCGACTGCCGAGCCGGCGGCGGTGGCTGCGCCGCAGCCCGCGCCCGCCTCCGAGGTTTCGCCGATCGAGGCCAGCCCGGTGGCGCCGGCCAGCGACAACCCGATCTTCCCGACCACGGAGGCCAGCCCGATTGCGCCTGCGGCCGAACCGCCTGTGATCCAGGTCGAGGAAAGCAACCCCATCGCCGCCCCCAGAGGATAAGCATTGAACGCGACCATGGCCCACGCGCGCAGGCTGCCGGACGCAGGCCGCGCCCGTTTTGTCCTCAACCCGGCCGCGATCATCGTGGTGTGCGCGATTGCGCTCACCATCCTCGGACTGACGATCCTCTTCAGCGCCAGCGCGTCGTTCAAACAGGGGCCTTTTTATTATCTCAACAAACAGCTGATGGGCGTGGCGCTCGCCGCCGGCCTCGCATTTGTGGCCAGCCGCATCGACCTCGAGCACGCCCGCAAATACGTCCTTTTCGTCGGCATTGGCGCCTTGATCGGCCTCGTGCTGGTGTTGCTGCCGGGCATCGGCATTTCGGTCAAAGGCAGCCGGCGCTGGCTCGGCTTCGGCCCGCTGCGGCTGCAGGTTTCCGAATTCGCCAAACTGGCCATGGTCTTCTGCCTGGCCCACTACCTCGCGATTCACCAGACGAAGATCGGGGAGTGGAAACGGGGCTTTTTTTTCCCGCTGGCGATCGTCGGCGCCTTTGCCGGCTTGATTGTGCTCGAGCCCGACTTCGGCACGGCCGCGCTGACGCTCGCGATTGGCCTGACGCTGCTCTTCCTCGCGGGGGCACGCTGGCGCTACATCCTCCCCACGCTGCTGGTGGCGGTGGCGGGGTTTGCCGCGCTGGTGATTCATAATCCCAACCGCCTGCGCCGTTTCACCGCCTTCCTGGACGTCGAGGGCAACAAGAGCGGCGGCACCTACCAGCTTTACCAGTCGCTCGCCGCCTTTGCGGTCGGGGGTGTCGATGGTGTCGGGCTCGGCCAGGGCCGGCAGCAGAACAACTTCCTGCCGGAGGCGCACACGGACTTTATCTTTGCCGTGGTCGGGGAGGAACTCGGCCTGATCTTCACCCTTGGGGTGCTCGCGATCTACACCGTGATGTTCATCGCCGGGGTGATTCACCTGCGCCGCGCTCCCAATCTCTTCCAGTACCTCCTGGTGACCGGCTGCATCCTCCTCGTGTCGTTGCAGGCGATTGTGAACCTCGGGGTGGTCACGGGTCTCTTCCCCACCAAGGGCATGTCGCTGCCCTTCATCAGCGCCGGCCTGTCGAACCTGCTCCTGATGGGCCTGCTCGTGGGGATCATTGTCAACACCCAGCGCGCCTGGCCCCGGCCGGCACTGGCTCGCAAACGGCGCGCGATGAAGGAGGTCGTGGGCACGTGAGCCGCTCCTTTCTCCTTTCCTGCGGTGGCACGGGCGGTCACCTCTCGCCGGGGATCGCGCTCGCGGAGGGCCTGCGGGCCCGCGGACACCGGCCCATCCTTCTCATCAGCCACAAAAAAGTGGATACGCGGCTGATCGAAAAATACCCGCACCTTGATTTCCGTCGCATCCCGGGAGCGCCCTTCACCCTCCACCCGCTGGGGTTGGCGCGTTTTGTCACACGCCAGACCCAGGGGCTGCTCCATTGCCTGCGCCTGGTGAGGCAGGAACGGCCGGACGCGGTGGTGGGGTTCGGCGGTTTCACCACCGCGGGTGTCATCCTGGCGGCGTCCTTTTCCCACGTGCCGGTGGCCCTGCATGAGGCCAACCGGGTGCCCGGCCGCGCGATCCGGCTCCTCGGGCGGCTGGCGCAGCGGGTTTACCTGCCTCCCGGTGTGCGCCTGCCCAATGTGACGAAACGTGTCTGCTTTCCGATGGGCCTTCCCGTGCGCCGCGAGATCCAGCGGCGTTCGCGGGAGGAAGCAAAAAGCGCCTTCGGCCTGGACCCCCAGCAGCTCTGCCTGGTGGTGCTCGGTGGCAGTCAGGGCGCGTCGAAACTCAACGAATGGGCGCGTCGCAAGGCGGAGGCCCTGGCATTTGATGGGGTTCAGCTTTTTTGCGTGACCGGTCTCGACAAGGGCGAGCCCGGGGAACGCGCCTTCCGCAGCCGGAGCGGCCAGACGGTCAAAGCCGTCTTCCAGCCGTTCTGCGACCGGATGGGCGAACTGATGTCCTGTGCCGACCTGGTCGTTTCCCGGGCCGGGGCGGGCACCCTGGCCGAGTTGGTCCGCTGCGAGACGCCGGCGATCCTCATCCCGTATCCACACGCGGCCGACAATCACCAGTGGGCGAACGCGCGTTACTTCGAGCAGCAGGGGGGCGGGGTCGCGATCGGAGAGGAGCACGTGGGCGACCTCAGCCGCGAGGTTCGCGACCTGATTTTCAATGACTGGCTCCTGCGGAAGTTCCGCTCGAACCTGCAGCGGATGGACCGGGCCAATTCGCTCGACCAGATGCTGGACGACCTGGAGGTGCTGGCGGCAACCCGCACGGACCAGGCGCACAAGGAGGCGCAGCCGGCATGACGTCCTTCCTTCCCTCGCTTTTCGGACGCGAGATCCGCTCCCTCCATTGCCTCGGCGTGGCCGGGATGGGGGTGGGCCCCCTCGCCATCTACCTTGCCCGCCGTGGTTACTCGGTGAGCGGGAGCGATGACGGCATGGTCGACGCCATGCGTGTCCAGCTCGAGCGCGCCGGGGTTGTCATCACCCCTCCGGGCCAGATCCCCGAGGGCTGCGAACTGGTGGTCTTTTCCTCCGCGATTTCACCGGCCCATCCCGCCTGGCGGGCGGCCCAGGACCGCGGCCTGCCGCTCGTCCGCCGCGGAGAACTGCTGGCCGAGGTGACTCGCGACCGGAAGCTGGTGGCTGTCTGCGGCTCCCACGGCAAGACCACCACCACCGCCATGCTGGTGTGCCTGCTGCGCCAGGCGTCGTTTCCGGCCGGATACATCCTGGGCGGATTGTTTGCCGATGAGGCGATCGCGCCGGCGGACGCGGGCTCCAACGACTGGGTGGTGGCGGAGATTGACGAGAGCGACGGCACGATCGAACGGTTTTCTCCCGAGCTGACGGTGGCGGTGAACCTGGACTGGGACCACCCCGACCGGTACCGCCGCCAGACGGAGATTGAGGATACGTTCGCCGAGCTGTTTCGGCGCACCCGGGGAGCGGTGCTCCTGAGTGACGCATGCGCTCTCTCCAGCCGGATCGCCGGCCGGCTGGCGGACCGTGAACTCCTCACCTTCGGGCGCACCGGCGATTATGCCGCGGTTGTCACCGCGGAGACGGAGGAGCGGCAGACGCTGTCCCTCACCGGCCGTTTCCCGATCGCGTCCGCCTCCCTCCGGGCGCTGGGCGATTTTAACGCGGCCAATGCGACGGCCGCGCTGGCGGCAGCCCATCGGATGGGCGTCTCACTTTCAGCCGAACATTTGGCTGACTACCCGGGCGTGCGGCGCCGTCAGGCGGTGCTGCACGCCACGGGCACTTTGACCGTGGTGGAAGATTACGCCCACCACCCGGCGGAGATCCGCGCGCTGCTCGGAAGCCTGAGGCGCCGGGCACGGGGCCGGCTCCTGGCGGTGTTTCAGCCTCACCGGTACAGCCGCACCGCGCAGTTTCTCGGCGAGTTTGCCGCGGCACTGGCCGGCGCCGACCGGGTTTATCTGTTGGATGTCTACGCCGCGGGGGAGCGCCCCGTGTCCGGCGGCTCAACGGGCGACCTGTATGCCCAGCTCCGCGCCACCGTGCCGACGCTGCCGGTGGCGTACACCGGTGCGCGCAGTGATGCTCTCCTGCTACAGTTGCAGGGTGAGCTGCAACCCGGAGACCTGGTCGCTTTTGTCGGCGCGGGCGATATTGAGCGGCACGCGCGAGTGTGGTTGGCGGATCTCGACGAACAGGGCCGCATCGTGTCTGGCTGGGATGCCTTTGCCGGTGAACTGACGGCTGCCCTTTCCGCCGGGGCGCGGGTGCGTCGGGAGGAGCCGCTGGCGGAGAAAACCACGATGCGGGTGGGCGGAGCGGCCCGTGTCTATGTCGAACCTGCGAATGCGGCCGACGTGCAGGCCATCCTCCGTGCGGCCCAGGCGCGCGCGTTGCCCGTCCATGTGCTCGGTCGCGGCTCAAACCTGATCGTGCCGGACCGTGGGGTCGACGGCGTGGTGATGTCCTTCCATCAGTCCAACTGGCAGGCCTTCGAGCCGCAGCCAGATGGCAGCGTGCGGGTGGGAGCCGGCCTCCGGCTGAAGAACCTCTGCGGGCTCGCGACCAGGGCGGGTCTGGTCGGCTTTGAGTTCCTCGAGGGGATACCTGGAAACGTCGGCGGAGCGCTCCGGATGAATGCCGGGGCAATGGGCGGCTGGATGTTCGACGTGGTGGAGTCGGTCGACCTGGTGACGCCCGATGGCCGCTCGCTCACGCTGCGCAAGGAACAGATGCACGTGGATTATCGCCACTGCGAAGAGCTGGAGACGGCGGTGGCGCTCGGGGCGGTGCTGCGTCCGCGGGCGACCTCGGCGTCGCAGGAGATTTCGCGGCAGATCGAGACCTACCGGGAGAAGCGGCAGAAAACCCAGCCCCGTGAGCCGAGTGCCGGGTGTATCTTCAAAAATCCTACCGGCACCTCGGCCGGCAAGGTGATTGATGAGGCCGGTCTGAAGGGCCTGCGCGTGGGGGACGCGGAAGTCTCGCCGATCCACGCCAATTTTATCGTCAACCGGGGCCACGCCACCAGTGCCGACATCCTCGAACTCGTCCGCCGGATCCGGGCTCGGGTCGAAGCGGCGCGGGGCATCCGGCTGGAGCCGGAGGTGATGCTTTACGGGCAGGCCTGGGCGGACGTGCTGGGCACCCCTGAGCCGTGACCGCTCCTTAGGCGCGCAACCTCTCCCTCCCGACGCTTCCTTATCCCATGGCAAACACACCCCTCCTTGCGGTTCTCCACGGCGGCACCTCGGCGGAGCGCGAGGTTTCGCTCGGCTCCGGGAAGGCCTGTGCCGAGGCACTGGCCAGGCATTACGCGGTGGAGCTTTTTGATGTCACGGCCGACGCGCTCCCCGCCGGGCTCGATCCGGCGCGGCACGTGGTGTTTTCCACCCTGCATGGCACCTTCGGCGAGGACGGCGGGATGCAGCGCCTGCTGGATGCCGCCAGGATCGAGTATGCCGGTTGTGATGCGGCCTGCAGCGCCCTCACGATGGACAAGGCGGCGACCAAGGAGGCCGCTGCCACCCGCGGTATCCGCGGAGCGGACGCGCTGCTTTTTGACGCTGCGGAAAAGCCCGACCTCGGGACGGTGGTGGACCGGCTCGGCGAGCGGGTGGTGGTCAAACCCAACGACCAGGGCAGCAGTGTGGGTCTCCAGATTCCGGAGACCCGGGAGCAGCTTGCGGCCGCGCTGGAGTCGATCCGGACGGGCCGCTGGCTGATCGAGCGCCGCCTGGCCGGCCGGGAGCTGGCGGTCGGCGTCCTCGACGGCCGCGCCCTGGGGGTGGTGGAGATACGGCCGAAGTCGGGGGTCTACGACTACGCCAGCAAATACACCAAGGGCATGACGGACTATTTCGCGCCCGCGCCCTTCGAGCCTGACACCACCGCGCTGATACGCCGCCAGGCCGAGCTCGCGTATGCAGCCTGTGGATGCCGGGACTACGCCCGCGTCGACTTCATCTTTTCTGGTCCCGACGACCTGTTTTTACTCGAAATAAACACGCTCCCCGGCATGAAGGAAACGAGCCTTCTGCCGATGAGCGCGCGCTGCGTGGGCCTGGATTTTGTGGGCCTGGTGAAGGAAATGGTCCGACCGGCGCTCGAACGTCATCGCCAGGCTCAGCTCCCGACATGAGTTCGCACGCCTCCATTTCCCCTCCCGCGCGCACCTGGCGCGACATCCCCCAGACCATTGCTCCCCGAGCCATGTCCTCCACCGGTCGCAAGCGTATGTTTTTTGCCACCGCGAAGAGCGTCGCGGTGTTGGTCCTCGGTTGTGCGTCGTTGTGGGCCGGATACGAGATCCACTCCGCCTGGAAGAGCGATCCGGCCAAGCTGAAGGCGGCGGGCAAGAGCGCGCCGGTGAAGACAATCGCGCTGCGGGGCGAAAATCTGGTGCTGGACCAGGCGTGGGTCGCCCGCACCCTGGCCCTGCCAAAGTCGGCCGACCTGACCGGCCTGGATCTCTTTGCCCTCCGCGACCGGCTGATTGAGAGCGGCCAGGTGCGCACCGCGGTCCTCACCCGCAAGTTTCCCGACACCCTCGTCGTGTCCATGGAGGAGCGCAGTCCGGTGGCGCGGGTCAATGCGCGCTTTGGCGACGGCGAACCGGAGACCTTCCTGGTCGCGCGTGACGGGGTGGTTTTCCGCGGCGAGAATTATCGCGACGACGTCCTCCAGGGCCTGCCCTTTCTCGGCGGGGTGGGTCTGCGGCGCGTGGCGGGGAAGTTTATCCCGATCGACGGGATGGAGACGGTGGCCGACCTGCTTTCCACCGCGCGGATGAATGCCCCTGAACTGTACCGCAGCTGGAGCGTGGTCTCGCTGGAGAAGCTGGTGACGGACGGACACATCCTGGTCCAGTCGGCGGACGCGGGACAGGTGGTGTTTGGCACCCGGGATGACTTTTACCGGCAGATCGCCCGGCTCGACTTCATCCTGGACAACGCGCGCAAGGATCCGGCTCCGCTGCCCTTGAAGTCGATCAACCTCGCAGTGGGCGGGGAACAGGTGCCGGTTGCCTTCGAGTTGCCGGCGCCCGCCGAACCGGCGGCCCCGGGCGGCAATGCCCACCGGGCCCGTTCCGGCGCCGCCCCCGGCCTGGCAGCGGCGGCCCCTCACTCCTTTACGTTGCGGGCCGCGCCCACGCGCCCGCAGCAGGCCAGCAACGCGCAACCGCAGCGGTCCACCCTTCGTCGTGACTTCTAGAACCAAGTTTATCGGTGCCGTCGAAATCGGCACGTCCAAGGTGACAGTCCTCATCGGGGAACTGAGCCAGAACCGAAGCCTGCAGATCGTCGGACTCGGCGAGTGCCAATCGCGAGGCGTGATCAAGGGCACGGTGGTGGATTTTCGCGCCGCCAGTGACGCAACCCACAGCGCGCTTCTCGCCGCCGAGGGCAGCGCCGGCACGCGGATCGATGAGGTTTACATGGCGCAGACTGGCGGGCACCTCGAAGGCTTCTACAACGAGGCCTCCGTCAGCGTTTCGGCCGCGGACAATATGGTGCGCGCGATGGATACGGACACGGTGTGTCGCCTCGCCAAGGCCAAGTCGCTGCCGGAGGGCCGCATGGTTGTGCATCACATCCGCCGCCCCTTCCGGCTGGACGGACGCCTCGTTCCCGATCCGGAGCACCTGGTGGGGCATCGTCTCGATGTCGGTTATTGGACGGTGCACGGCCAGGAGAACAAGATTGCGGATAACATCCACGTCATCCGCGGCTTTAATGTCCCGGTGGCGGAACTCATCCTTTCCAGCCTGGCCTCGGGCACGATGGTGACCTCGCCGGAAGACCGTCAGAATGGCGTCCTCGTCATCGATATCGGTGCGGGGACTACGGATTTCGCGCTTTACCGCGATGGGTGCGCGTATGCGACGGGTGTCATCTCCGTCGGCGGCAGCCATCTCACCAACGACCTCAGCCTCGGGCTGCGTCTGACGGAGGGGCAGGCGGAGAAGCTGAAACTGCGTTTTGGGCGCGCGATCGTGGCGACACGCGACAAGTCGGACAAGGTCTGGCTCAATGGTGACTTTGCCATCGGCGACCGCCAATTCCCGCGGCAGGCCATCGAGCAGATCTGTGCCGCCCGCACGTGGGAGATTTTCGAAGTGGTGAAAAAGAAACTCGGAGCCGCCTTTGATCCGGAACGCGTCACTGCCGGAGTGGTGGTCACGGGTGGCACGGCCAAACTTCCCGCCATCGCAGAGGCCGCAGCCAAAGTTTTCGGCGTGATGGCGCGGGTGGGGGAGACGCCCGGTTACGTGAACGAGAACCTGCGCGATCCGGGTTTCGCGACCAGCCTTGGCCTGCTCTATTTCGGCCTCAACTCGAACGCCGAAGCCGCCACGCCCCAGCGCCGAAAGAGCGGCTTCCTCAGCAAGCTCTTCGCCACCGCCTGAATGAGTTATGATCTATGATTCTTGATTGGTGATTGGGAGAAGGCGGACGCCGTTCCTGCCCTTTATGAAGTCCCGTCACGCCGCTCCCACCGCCTCAAAATCATAACTCACAAACCATAATTTCCTCCCCCCGATGTCTCCGAACGAACTTCCGCTCACTCCCGAGATCCTGACGGATCGCTCCATTGCGATCAAACTGGTCGGTGTGGGGGGCGCCGGCTCCAACGCAGTGGATCGCCTGAAGATGGAGAACCTCGACCGCCTTCAGATGGCGGTGATCAACACCGACTACCAGGCGCTGTCCAGTTCACCGGTGCAGGACAAAGTCTTGATCGGGACCAGCGTGACGCGGGGCCTCGGCGCGGGTGGCGACCCTGAGCTCGGGCGCGAGGCGGCGGAGGCAGACCGGGAGAAGATCGCCGCCGTGGTGAAGGGATGCGACCTGGTGTTTCTGGTGGCGGGCATGGGTGGCGGCACGGGAAGTGGCGCGTCTCCCATCGTCGCGGAGATTGCCTCCGAGGCGGGCGCGCTCGTGATCGCATTTGTCACCCTCCCGTTCAGCTTTGAAGGCGGGCGTCGCGCGAAGCAGGCCGAAGAGGGCTTGGCCGCGCTCCGTCGGTGCTGCGATGCCGTGATCCCACTCCCCAACGACATGCTGCTCCAGGAAGGAGAAGAAGGGGAGACCGCGCTCGATTCCTTTGCCCGCGCGGACGAGTGGATTGGCCGCGGGGTACGCTCCATCTGGTCGATGCTGTTTCGCACCGGGCTGATCAACCTCGACTTTTCGACGCTGCGTCAGGCCTTCGTCCAGCGCGGCGGCAAGACACTGTTCGGGCTCGGCAGCGGGGCAGGCGAAAATGCCGCCAGCGAGGCGATCGAAAGCCTGAAGTTGTGCCCCCTGCTGCACACCCCGGAGTTTTCGCGGAAAGCGGACCGTCTGCTCGTCAACATTGTCGGCGGCACCGACCTGACGCTTCCCAAGGTGAACGAGATGATGACTGCGGTGAGCGAGCAGTTCGGCCGCGACTCCCACATCATCATGGGAGCGGTGATCGACGAAAGCATGCAGCAGCGCGTCGAGATCTGCGTTCTCGGCACGACGGACATCGTCGGCCGGGGTGTCATGCCTCGCCGGCCCCAGCACGCTCCCCGCGGGAAGGTCACGGCCCTCAGTCCCACCCCTGCACCCACCGCACCCGTTCCGAACGCCGGCCCGGGTAAGGCGCCGCTTCCCCCTCTGGACCGCAAGGTCACCGCGCACACGGCGGAACTGCCGCTGGTGCACGAGACGACGAAGCCAGTGGCCCAGGACGAATTTACCTTTGGGGAAATCGAGAGCCGCGGTTTCTTCGACAAAACTGACCGAAATCTCTTTGAGGGGCAGGACCTGGATGTCCCGACCTACCTGCGCAAGGGGATCAAAGTATCCGTCTAGCGGGTGCGCGGGGCAGGACGGCGCCGTCAGCCCTTTTCGCGGACGGCGGCCAGTTTCAGGATGGAGAGCTCCTCCGAGCGGCGATGTTTGGCCGCGGCATATGCATCCTTTGCCCCCGGATCACTTCCATCCAGCCGCTCGACAAAACGGTACGCCATCACCCCGGGCACGCCTTTGAGCGAGGTGAAACGGTAGAGGGTTGCCTCCACCTGCAGGGAGCCGGTGTTGACCCAGGCTTCCACGATTACGTCGGCATCGGAGGCGGGAAGTGGCGAGCGGGCGGCGCTCCATTTCTTCGCGAGCTGCGTTCGCACACTTTGGAGCCACGGATTGATGGCGTGATTGATCGTTTCCGCCTGAGGCAGGTGGCGGACGGTCAGCAGGGTCGTCCAGGTGTCGAGGGTCTCGCCCTCCTTCACATAATCGTTGGTGACGGAGCCGTCGGGCGAAACGGTGACGGAAGCCAGGACGTAGGTTTCGTTGTCGAAGGTAAGCGAGGCGGCTTCGCCGCCGAAAACCGTGCTTCCGAGCAGGAGCGCGGCAGAAAACAGGAGCGTTTTCATGGGGTCGGGTGGGGTGGGTTGAACTGGAAGGGGTGGCGTCAACCGTGGCGCCGTTAACCGGATATCGGCACGGAAGCGGCGTGCCGAAGGCGGGTGGGGGGAGTGGCCGCCGTCAGGAGAACGCGGTCGGCACGCTTCAGAGTGGCGGATTCGCCCGGCTGATGCGAGCCCGGACTGTAACGCCGGCGCTCAGTGAAACGGTTCGGTTCTTAATCCCGCCCCGAGTTGTGCCGATAGCTGGGATTCGCGGAAGGCGTTTTTCTTTGCCCTGCCGGGATGCTGCGCCGCATAACCGCCGGTACCTGTGCGGATCCCGCGGCCCAAGGAGAAATGTCCATCCCGCGTCTCTGTACGGGTTTGTCACGCAGACCCATCCTCCTTTTCATCGCTTCATGTTCATCGACGAATGCGTCATCAAAGTTCAGGCCGGCGACGGCGGTCGCGGCTGCATTAGCTTTCGCCGAGAAAAATACGAACCCTGGGGCGGCCCCAACGGCGGTGACGGCGGTCGCGGCGGAGACGTGGTCCTGCTCGGCGACGACGACACGAACAATCTCATCGACTACAAATACAAGCCGCACTGGAAGGCGGAGCGTGGCGAGCACGGGCAGGGTGCTGACTGCCACGGCAAGGATGGCAAGCACGCGATCCTCAAGATGCCGCTCGGTACGGTCGTGATTGACGAAGAGACGGGCAAGGTCGTCGCAGAGGTGATCGAGGACGGCCAGCAGATCGTGCTTTGCAAGGGCGGCAACGGCGGCTGGGGCAACACCCATTTCAAGAACTCGACCAACCGCGCACCCAAACGAGCGAATCCCGGTCAGCCCGGGGACCATGGCAACTACCGGCTGGTGCTGAAGAGCATCGCCGACATCGGGCTGGTCGGTTTCCCCAACGCCGGGAAATCGTCCCTCACCAACCGGATCACCAAGGCGCGGCCCAAGACCGCCGCCTACCCGTTCACGACCCTGCATCCGCAGATCGGTGTGATTGAGTTCCAGGAAGAGTTCGACCGCCTCCTCCTCGCCGACGTCCCGGGGTTGATCGAGGGCGCGAGCGAGAACCGCGGCCTCGGCCATCGTTTCCTGCGGCACATCGAGCGGTGTGCCCTGCTGATGTTCCTCATCGACATGGCCGGCACCGACGGGCGCGATCCGCGCGAGGACTACGCCACCCTGCTCAATGAGCTGGAGTTGTACGACAAGACCCTCCTGGAGAAACCCCGCGTGGTCGTCGCCAACAAGATGGACGTGGCCGCCGCCGCCGCCAATCTCACCAAGTTCAAGCGCCGTCACAAGGTCGACATCCTCAAGATTTCCTGCCTCACCGGCGAGGGTATCGACGAGTTGAAGACAGAACTTCGCCGCCGCGTCCGCGCCCACCGCGCCGCACCCAAGCCGGCGCCGGCACCCAGCGTCTGATCCAATCCGCCCCCCTCATGTCTTCGGAACATCGTTCCCTTTTGATGCGCGCCAACCGGCTCCTCGGTGCGAACCTCGTGGAGCAGAATCTCGTCAAGATCGAGCACCTCGAAGCCGCCAACGAGCGCCTGCTCGAGCTGGTGGGTGACGAGGATCCGCGCAAGGCCACCGTTCTTGGCGTGCTCGCCTACGAGATGAAGGCGGTCAAGGAGGACGACGTGCTGCAGCACCTGGTCGACGACCACGCGATCGGGCTGGTGGACCTCCGCCACTACGACGCCTCGGAGGAGTTGAAGAAGAACCTGGACGTCGGCGCCTGCTGGGCGACCTGGTCCGTACCCTTCGACAAGGACGAGAGCTTTCATTTCATCGCCACCGCCTACTACATGAGCCCGGCGGTGCGCACGTATTGGGAAAAGCAGTTCGACGGCCCGATCCTCTGGTATGGCGCGACCCTGGAGATGATCTCCGACTACCTCGATCGCATCCAGGCGAACCGCCGCACCCTCACCACCGGTTGATTTCCCCGCCCCATGCCGCTCGGTAAATTCCAGCTTCAGATTGTCTCCCAGCTCCAGGAGATGGAGCGTCTCACGGAGGCGCAGCACCAGGAGATCGCCAGCATCCCCGATGAGATGACGGGCGAGGAGCTGGACAAGCTCCTCCAGGAGAAATACGGCACTGGCGCCTTCCAGCTCCTGGTGGCCAAGGGCCGCGCCTTCGGCCTGCCCCCGTATAATGTCTCTCGATACCGGGTAAACCCGACCACCTTCGAGCGCATCCCGCAGGACTTTTGCCAGGAGCACCTGGTGCTGCCGGTGGGCCAGGTGGGCGACTTTCTCCTCGTCGCCTTCGCCAATCCCTTTGAGGTCTCGCTCCCCGCCCAGATCCAGGAAATGACCGGGATGCGGGTGGTTCGGCTCCTCGGGCGGGAGAAGGACATCCGTGAAAAGTTCGCCGTCTCCTCGCAGGCCGCCGGGTTTGCCGATGTAGTCGAGCAAATCGGCGAGGAGTTCGGGATCAAGGAGGCTGACCTGGACGAGAAGGCATCGGTGGATGAAGAGTCCGGCCCGATCATCCAACTGGCCAATCGGATCATTGAGGACGCCTTTTACAGCGGCACGTCCGACATCCACATCGAGCCCTGGGAGAAGGAAGTGATCGTGCGCTACCGCATTGACGGTGTGTGCCAGGAGAAATTGCGCCTGCCGTCCAAGGTTGGCCCGGCGCTGATCGCCCGCCTCAAGATCATGTGCAACCTGGACATCGCGGAGCGGCGCCTGCCGCAGGACGGCCGCATTGTCTTCAAGCAGTTCACCAAAAAGAGCATCGATATCGACCTTCGTGTCTCGACCGCGCCGCTCAATCACGGCGAGGGCGTGGTGATGCGTATTCTCGACAAGCAGAAGTCCACCCTGCCGCTGCCCATGCTCGGTTTCTCGGAGGAGAACCTGGCCAAGTACCGCGACGTCATCCGCCAGCCCTACGGGATGATCCTGCACTGCGGGCCGACCGGCTCGGGCAAGTCGATGACGCTCTATTCCGCGCTCAACGAGATCAACTCTCCCGAGCTTGTGATCCGCACCGCGGAGGATCCGATTGAATACACCCTGGCCGGCATCAACCAGATGCAGATGCACCGGCAGATTGGGCTGACCTTCGCCAGCGCGCTGCGCGCCTTTCTTCGACAGGACCCCGACATCATTCTGGTCGGTGAAATTCGAGACAAGGAAACCGCCAACATCTCGGTCGAGGCGGCCCTCACCGGTCACCTTCTGATCAGCACGCTCCACACCAATGACGCGCCGTCCACCGTGGCCCGACTGACCGACATGGGGATCGAGCCCTTCATGATCTCCTCCTCGCTGCTCTGCGTTTGCGCCCAGCGCCTGATGCGCCGCGTCTGCAAGACCTGCAAGGTGGAGATCCAGCCGACCGAGCGCGAAACCGAGATCCTGCAGAAGGCGATCGGCTGGAGCGGCACCATCTACAAGGCCAACCCCCGCGGCTGCCCCAAGTGCGGCAGCAGCGGCTACAAGGGCCGCGTCGGTATCCACGAACTGATGATTGTGAGTGAGGAGCTGGTGGAGGGCATCAACAAGCAGCTCGAGACCGCCGAGCTGAAGAAGATCGCCATGCGCAACGGGATGAAAACCCTGCACCAGGACAGCATGCTGAAGGTGAAGGAAGGCCTCACCACGATGGAGGAATCCATCTCCACCGTCCCGCCCGACCTTTGAAACGAGTCATGAAGAAACTGTTGGTTCCCTGTCTCGCCGCCGCGCTGCTCCTTGCCGCCGGCTGCAAGGATAAACCCAAGGAGGTCCCGGTCGCAGTGCGCGCCGAGGCCGCGCAGCACGCCAGCGAGGCGGATTTTGCGGTCCAGATCCGCGACTACACCCGCGCCCGCACCCTGCTGGAGCAGGCGGTGAAGCTCGATGGCGAGATCGCGCGCTACTGGATGCAGCTCGGGGCGGTGCACAAGCTGATGGACAACACCTCCGGGGCGCGGAAAGCCTATGAAAAGGCCCGCGATCTCGTCCAGGCCGAGTACCGTCGCGACAAGACGGATACTGCCCCGCTGCTGGCGGAAATCGAGATCCTCCTCCTTCTCGGTCGCGAGGCCGACGCCCGCAAGCTGCTGGACAAGGCGGCGAAGGACCACAAGGACGACCGCGACGTGAAGATCTTTGTCGAGGGCAAGGTGATCGACGACATGCTCGCCAACCCGCAGATGAAAAAAGTCGGGCTCTGACCCGAACGATGCCTGAATTGTCAAGAGTCAAGACATGACCCCTTAAACCTAAGGGGTCATGTCTTGACTCTTGACAAGATCCGCGCCGCCGCGCGCTAGGCGAAGACACCACCGCCGAGCAGGCGCTCCCCGTCGTGCAGGGCGAGGATCTGGCCGGAGGCGACCGCCCGCTGCGGCTCGTGGAAGCGCACGCGCGCGCAACCGTTTCCTTCCGGTAAAAAATCCAGTTTGACCCGCGGATCGCGATAGCGGACCCGCCCTTCCAGGGGACTTGCGGCGGACACCTCGGGCGCATTCCAGCGCAGGGAATGCACCCGCGCCTCCCGCACAAACAGGCCCGGCGCCTCCGGTGCATCAAACGCCACGAGGAGCGCATTGTCGGCCGCACGCTTCCCGACCACGACGTATTTCTGGAAGTCCGTGTTGGAAGGAATGCCGATGCCCCGCCGCTGTCCGATGGTGTAATAGTGCAAACCCCGGTGCTCACCCAGCACCCGGCCGTCGGTGGCGCGAAGGATCGGCCCCGGCCGGTCGGGCACATACTGCCGGAGAAAATCCTGCATCTTCACCTCTCCGATGAAGCAGATCCCCTGGCTGTCCTTCTTGGCGGCGGTGGCCAGTCCCGCCTCGGTCGCCAGCTCGCGCAGTTCCGGTTTGGTGAGGTGACCGATGGGAAAACGCGCGTCCACCAGTTGGTCCTGTGCGAGCAGCGCAAGGAAGTAGGACTGGTCCTTGTTTTTGTCCGCCCCCTCCAGCAGGGCGAACGCATCCGGTTGCGCGAATGTGGGACACTGTGGTCGGACAACGTCGGTCACCCCGGACGAGCTGAACCCGCGGGCAGCACTCGGGGATGGATGGTCAGAGGGGGCCTCGAGAAGCGGGGAAACGGTGGCAGTGCGGACGTCTCGAGTCAGCTCGCCAGCCGCCCCTGCGGGGGGGCGTGAGCCCGACAAGGGCAGTTCACTCACCGCGACGCGGCGCGCGTAATGCCCGGTGGCGACCGCGTCGAAACCATGGTCCCTGGCCCAGGCGCGGAAGACCCCGAATTTGATCTCGCGGTTGCACATGATGTCCGGGTTCGGGGTGAGACCACGCTGATATCCATCCAGCAAATACCCGACGACCTTTTCGCGGTAGTCACCCATCAGGTTCACGACCTGGAAATCGATCCCGATCTGTTCCGCCACCCGCCGTGCGTCCTCGATGTCCTCCTGCCAGGGACAGTGGCCGATCACGTTGTCCTCGTTGATCCAGTTTTTCATGTAAGCGCCCGCCACGTCGTGGCCCTGGCGCTTGAGCAGGAGGGCGGCGACCGAGCTGTCCACACCACCGGACAGACCAACGAGGATACGTTCCCGGGAGACCATGCAGCCTCCCAGCGGGGGAGGGGACGGCGGGTTTGTCAACGCGCGGTGCAGATCGCGCCCGCGGGTGATGGCGCGGTCGCGTCCTTTACTTGGCCAGCGGGGCTGGTTTGCTCGTGCTTCCATGCGGCCCCTCCTCGTCCTTCTTCTCGCCCTGTTCGCCGTTGCCGTCGCTCGCGCCCAGGTCGGCGTCCCCGTCACCGCCCCCCAGCGCCCCATCCCCGCGGTCGAGCATGTGTGCATCATCAGCATCGATGGTTTGCGGCCGGACCGCGCACTGTGGGCCGACATGCCCAACCTGCGGGCGCTCGCGCGGACCGGCTCCTATTCCTGGTGGGCCCGCACCACCGCGGTCGCGGTCACGCTGCCGTCCCATGTCAGCATGCTGACCGGCGTCCAGCCTTGGAAGCATGGGATCGACTGGAACCGTGACATCCCCCTGAGCCAGCCGGTGTATCCGTATGTCCCTACGATTTTCGAGCTCGCCCGCCAGGCCGGATACAGCACCGCGTTGGTTTCGGGCAAGTCGAAGTTCTCCTTCCTCAACAAACCCGGCACCGTGACGTACGCCGCGATCGTGGAGGAGAACCGCTACCCCGCCAACGCCGAGGTGGTGGCGGATGCCTCCCGGATCATTGAAACGCACAAGCCGCAGCTGCTCTTTATCCATTTTCCGGATGTCGATGCCACGGGCCACGGACGTGGCTGGGGGTCGGCGGAGCAACTGGCGGCGATCGAGCAGACCGACCGGGAGCTGGGCGAGGTGCTCGCCGCGATGGAGCGTGCCGGGACACGCGCATCCACCCTCATCATCGTTTCGGCCGACCACGGCGGCGCGGGGCGCAGCCATGGTCCGGAGGATGCCCGCAGCCGGCACATCCCCTGGATCATCAGCGGTCCGGGTGTCCGCGAGGGTTTCGACCTGACGCAGCTGGCCAGCCTTGAGATCAATACTGAAGACACTGCCGCGACGGCCTGCCATCTGCTGGGGCTGCGCATCCCTCCCTACTTTGATGGCAAACCGATCCTGCAGGCCTTCGCTCCCTGAACCGCACCATGGCGACACGTGACAAGAAGATAGCCAAGGCCTGGCTGGAGACGCCGACCCGCGGAGTGATCGAACTCTCGCGGGACTGGCGGGCGCGGCAGATACCCCCCATCGTGCTGGGGCCGCACGCGGTTCATTTCACGACCTTCACGAAGGTCCCCGATTTTGCCTTCGGGGCGGAGAGCGGCTATTTCGTGAACCGGAAGAGCGAGATCTATTTCTTCCTCCGGCTGGACCGGCATCCGGAGCTCGCCGCGGAGGAGGTCTATCTCGCCGGCGACTTCAATCGGTGGCAGGAGGCGGTCGGCCGCGATGAGTGGCGGCTGCGCCCCGCCAGCCTGGCGGGCACGCCCGTCCTGATCCTCTCACTACGTCCCGCGGAGCGCTTTTACGGCGCGCCGCACATGCGCTTCAAGTTTGTCACCGGAAAGCACCGCTGGCTGGAGGTTTCTCCCTCCGCGCCGAATGCGGTGCGCGACGAGGCGGGCAACGTGAATCACGCGATCGAGCCGGAGCGCACCGGCCAGCACCTGTTTCAGTTCACCGTCGAAAAACCATTCGATCTTTCCGAAGAATGGTGGGTTGCCTTCGGGGAGGGCGAGCGGGTGGCGCTGCGTCCGGGCTCCTTCTTTTTCCAGCTCGCGAGCGACGTCCCACTGGGGGCGCGCGTGCACGGTCGGGAGACGAGCTTTCGCCTGTTTGCGCCGCGAGCACGCAGCGTGACCCTAAACCTGATTGATGATCTCGCCCGGGCGGAGGAGGCCCACCAGTACAGCCTGGTCAAGCGCGCCGACCTGGTGTGGGAGATCACCCTGGCAGAGAACCTGCACGGCTGGTTCTACTGGTACCAGGTCGAGGGGCCGCACGACCAGTACGGCGACTTCGATCCCCAGCACCGCATCCTCGATCCGTATGCCCAGGCGACTGTCAGCCGGGACGGCCCCGGCATCGTGCTGGATGCACATTGGGTGGGGAAGGCGGACCGCAGCTTCCAGACCCCGGCCTGGCAGGACCTCGTGATCGCGGAGGCGCATGTGCGCGACCTGACTGCACTGGCCCCCGTCAAACTCACGCCTGCGGAACGCCGTGGTTTCTCGGGCCTGCGCCGCTGGGTCGAGAGCCCGGGCTTTTACCTCCACCGCCTCGGTGTCAACGCGGTCGAACTGCAGCCCGTGCACGAGTTCGATAATCGCACGGACGAGGAGTACCACTGGGGCTACATGACCAACAGCTACTTTGCGCCGGAGAGCAGCTACGCGCTCGACGCGAAGCGCGCGTCCGGGGTGAAGGAGTTCCAGGCGTTGGTGCAGGCCTTCCACCGCCGCGGCATGGCCGTGCTGATCGACGTCGTCTACAACCATGTCGGCGAGCCTGCGCACCTCATGTTCATCGACCGCCTGTATTACTTCGAGATGGACAGCTCCGGCAGGATGTCGAACTGGAGCGGGTGTGGCAACGACCTGAGGGCCGGGGCGGCCATGGCCACCCGTCTGATCATCGACAGCCTGGTTCACCTCGTGGAGGTGTACGGGGTCGACGGCTTCCGTTTCGACCTGGCGGAACTGCTGGGTGTCGGGGTGTTGCAGGAAATCGAGACCGCTCTCAAGCGGGTGAAGCCCGACGTCATCCTCATTGCCGAGCCCTGGAGTTTCCGCGGGCACATCGCCGGGGCGCTGAAGGAGACGGGTTGGGCGTCGTGGAACGACGGATACCGCAACTTCGTGCGCGACTACGTGCGCGGCGGCGGGACCCGCGAGGGTTATGAGTATTACCTGAAGGGATCGCCCTGGCACTTTGCCAAGTGGCCCGCGCAGACGGTGAACTATTCCGAGTCCCACGACGACCGCACCTGGATCGACAACATTACGGAGAACGCGGATGGAAACGGCCACAATCCCACCGCCAACGACCGCCGGCGCACCCACCTGATGGCGGCGGTGCTGTTTGCCTCCATCGGCATCCCGATGGTGTCGGCCGGGCAGGATTTTCTTCGCTCGAAGCAGGGGGTGAACAACACCTACCTGCGCGGGGACCTGAACGCCCTCGACTACCGCAGGATCTTCCGCTTCCCCACCACCCACGCTTACTTTGCGGACTGGATCAGCTTCCGACGTTCCGCGGAAGGCCGCCTCCTGCGGCAGTTCTCCCGGCCGAGCGAAGGGTTCTTTCGCTTCTTCTTCGCCCCGCAGGGCCTGGCTGCGGCGACGGTGTACAATGCGGACTACTCACAGGGACGCACCCGTCTCCTTTTTGTAGTCAATCCGGGGACGGAGGATGTTTCGATCTCCCTGGACGCCGCCACCGTCGAGGGCGAGTGGCGGCAGGTGGCCGACCACGAGCACTTCTTCGATGCCCGGCGGAATGCTCCCCGCCAGCCAGTGGAAGAGGCGCTTTTTGTCTTCGGCCTGACCTGCGGGTTGTGGATCAGCGAGGGGTAGGGACACAGTTGCCCGCATTTATTGCGGTTTCTTGCGCATGTTTGCGCCCGCAGCCCCAAAACCCTTGCCAAGGCCTCATTAAGGCGGCTTCACTCGCGTCTCCGCGTCCCCGGATGCGGCTCATCGTAAAACAGTACACAATCATCCCTACCCGGAGTCCTTCCCATGGCAGTTAAAGTTGCTATCAATGGTTTCGGCCGCATTGGCCGTCTTGTCTTCCGCGCTCTGGTTGAGCAGGGCCTTCTCGGCTCGACCTTCGACGTTGTTGCCGTCGGCGACATCGTCCCGGCCGACAACCTGGCCTACCTGCTGCAGTACGACTCCACGCAGGGTAAGTTCAACGGCACCGTGAGCTCGAAGAAGTCCGCCGCCGACAAGGCCGAGGATGACGTGCTCGTGGTCAACGGCCACGAAATCAAGGTGGTCAGCGCCAAGAGCCCCGCCGAACTTCCCTGGGGCGCCCTGGGCGTGCAGGTCGTAATCGAGTCCACCGGTCTCTTCACCGACGCGGAAAAGGCCAAGGGCCACATCGCCGCCGGTGCCAAGAAGGTCATCATCTCCGCCCCTGCGAAGGGTGAAGACATCACCATCGTGATGGGCGTGAACGACGACAAGTACGACGCCGCCAAGCACAACATCATTTCGAACGCCTCCTGCACGACGAACTGCCTGGCCCCGCTGGTGCACGTCATCCTGAAGGAAGGTTTCGGCCTGAGCGAAGGTCTGATGACGACGGTCCACGCCTACACCGCGACCCAGAAGACGGTCGACGGTCCCTCGAAGAAGGACTGGAAGGGTGGCCGTACCGCCGCGCAGAACATCATCCCGTCCACCACGGGTGCCGCCAAGGCGGTCGCGCTGGTTCTCCCTGAAGTGAAGGGCAAGCTCACCGGCATGGCCTTCCGCGTTCCGGTCCCGACCGTCTCCGTGGTCGACCTGACCTTCAAGACCACCAAGGACACCTCCCTCGACGAGATCAAGGGCGCCCTCAAGAAGGCCTCCGAGACCTACATGAGCGGTATCCTCGGTTACACCACCGACGAGGTCGTTTCTTCTGACTTCATCCACGACAAGCGCTCGTCGATCTTCGACGCGGGCTCCTCGATCGAGCTGAACAAGAACTTCTTCAAGCTCGTCAGCTGGTACGACAATGAGTGGGGCTACAGCAACCGCTGCATCGACCTCCTCAAGAAGGTCGGCACCAAGCTCTAAGCCCGAAGGCACAGGCCTTCGCTTTTTGTAGCGAATTACGAGGAGCGGGCAGCGAGGTGAGCCGATCTGAAGCTCCACTCGCGCCGCTCCTCGTCTCGTTTTCGGCCCGCGCGGCAGCGTAAGCGTCCCGCGGCCGTTTTGTCTCATCTTCACCGTTAGTTTCGACTCCTGAAGCCCGGCGGCATTCCCGCCCAATCCCTTTTTCCCATGGCCAAGTTCAAGACCATCCGTGACCTCGATCTCGCTGGAAAGCGCGTCCTGATGCGCGTCGACTTCAATGTCCCGCAGGACAAGGCGACCGGCGCCATCACCAACAACCAGCGCATCGTCGCGGCCCTCCCGACGATCAAATACGCCCTGGAGAAGGGCGCCTCCGTGGTGCTGATGAGCCACCTCGGCCGTCCGGATGGCCAGGCCATCGCGAAGTTCTCGCTCAAGCCGGTGGCCGCCGAGCTCTCGAAGCTCCTGGGCAAGCCGGTCGCGTTCGCCGAGGACTGCGTCGGTCCCGCGGCGGAATCCGCCGCCGCCGCGCTCAAGCCGGGGGACGTGCTCCTGCTCGAGAACCTGCGCTTCCACATTGAGGAAGAGGGCAAGGTGAAGCTCGAGGACGGGACCTCAAAAAAGGCCGATCCGAAAGCGGTGGAGGCCTTCCGCGCCGGTCTTTCCAAGTTGGGCGATGTCTACGTCAACGACGCCTTCGGCACCGCGCATCGCGCGCACTCCTCGATGGTCGGCGTGAACCTGCCGCAGAAGGCCGCTGGTTTCCTGATGGAGGCCGAGCTGAACGCCTTTGGCGCGGTCCTCGAGACCCCGAAGCGTCCGCTGCTCGCCATCCTCGGCGGGGCCAAGATCGCGGACAAGATTCCGCTGATCAACAACCTGCTCGAAAAGGCGGACGAGATCATCATCGGCGGCGGCATGGCCTTCACCTTCAAGAAGGAACTCGAAGGCATGAGCATCGGCACCTCCCTCTTTGATGCCGAGGGCGCGAAGATCGCGAAGGACCTCTTCGCCAAGGCCAAGGCCAAGGGCGTGAACATCACGCTCCCGGTGGATTTTGTGACCGCGGATCGTTTCCCCGGTGACGCCGCGGCCCAGGCTGCGGTGCAGACGGGCGTGGCTGACGACAAGTCGGGCATTCCGGACGGATGGATGGGGCTGGATGCCGGTCCGAAGTCGCGCGAGCTGTTCGCCTCGGTCATCGCCAAGTCGAAGACGATCGTCTGGAACGGCCCGGCGGGCGTCTTCGAAGTGGAGAAGTTTGCCGACGGCACCAAGGCGATGGCGGCGTCCATCGCCCAGGCCACCGCCAGCGGCGCCACCACCGTGGTTGGCGGCGGCGACACCGCCACGGCGGCGAAGAAGTTCAAGGTGGCCGACAAGGTCACGCACTGCTCCACCGGCGGCGGCGCCAGCCTCGAGTATCTCGAAGGCAAGGTTCTCCCCGGCGTCGCCTTCCTGGAGAGCTGAAACGTCCAACTCGAATAATCCTCCCATGCTCCGAAAGAAACTCATCGCTGGTAACTGGAAGATGAACAAGACCTCGTCCGATGGTCTCCAGCTCACGCAGGAGATCGTCGCGGAGGTCGGCAAACTGACCGATGTGGACGTGGTGGTCTGCCCGCCCTTCACCGCGCTGGAAAGTGTCGCCAAGGCGGTGGACGGTTCGACCGTCAAGCTCGGCGCCCAGAACATGCATCACGAGGCCAACGGCGCCTACACCGGCGAAATCTCCGCCGCGATGCTGCGTGCGCTGTTTGCGACCCATGTGATCCTCGGCCACAGCGAGCGCCGGACCTACTTCGCGGAGAACGACGCCTTCATCAACAAGAAGGTCCTCGCCGCGCTGAAGAACCAGCTGCGCCCGATCCTCTGTGTGGGCGAGACCCTGGCGGAACGCGAGTCGGGCTCCACCCTGAAGGTGGTGCAGACCCAGCTCGAGGCCGGCCTCGAGGGGGTGAGCAAGGAACTCGCCACCAGCGTGGTCATTGCCTACGAGCCCGTCTGGGCGATCGGCACCGGCAAGGTGGCGACGACCGAGCAGGCTCAGGAGGTCCATGCCTTCATCCGCTCCCTCCTCACCAAGCTCTTTGGCGAGGCGGTCGCACAGAAGGTGCGCATCCTCTACGGCGGCTCGATGAAGCCCTCCAACGCCCCCGAACTTCTCGCCCAGAAGGACATCGACGGCGGCCTGATCGGTGGCGCCAGCCTCGAATCGCGCAGCTTCGTCGACCTGATCAAGGCGGCCGCGACGGCGAAATAAACCCCGCGCCCATCACTTCAACCGCGCTCTTCCCGGGCGCGGTTTTTTTTGTGCGCGGAGACTGAATACAACGTTCGCCCGTGCGGCGCGGGCGCCGGCACCCCCGCCCGCCGGCTATTTCTTTCGCTCGAGCATTGCACTGACCAACGCGCGCAGGAAACGCTTGTCCCCGCTGCCCACGTTCACCGCCTCGAGCGAGGCGTGCGCCGCGTCGGTGTGCCGCGCAGCCTCGCGCCGGGCGCCCTCCAGGCCGAAGAGTTTCACGTAGGTCGTCTTGTCCGCCCGCGCGTCCTTGCCCGCGGTTTTCCCCAGCGTGGCGCTGTCGGCAGTGGCGTCGAGGATGTCATCGATGATCTGGAAGGCCATCCCGAGGTGCCGGCCGAGGAGACGAAGCCGCTCCAAGTCCTCGCCCGGCAGGATGCGCCCGCATAGGCCGCCCATCACCAACGACACTTCCACCATGGCGGCGGTCTTGTTGAGATGAATGAAGGCGAGCTCGTCGGCGGTGGCGTCCTGCTTGCGCTCCGCCTGGAGATCCTCGATCTGCCCACCGATCAGGCGTTCGCTGCCGGCGGCGAGGGAGACTTCGCGCACCAGGGCCGCGGCCAGCTCCGCGTTGGCGGCGTATCCATCGGAGAGCAGGAGGAAGGCCTGGGTGAGGAGGGCGTCGCCCGCGAGCAGGGCGGTCGCCTCGTCGAATTGCCGGTGGGCGGTGGGGCGACCCCTCCGCAGGTCGTCATTGTCCATGCAGGGCAGGTCATCATGGATCAGCGAATACGTGTGGATGCACTCCACCGCCACTGCGGCCGGCAGCGGGTCGTACGCATCCCGCCCCGTCATCTCCGCCGCCGCCAGGACCAGCACGGGACGCAGGCGCTTGCCCCCCGCCAGCATGCTGTAGCGCATCGCCTCATGGATACGTGCGGGTCGCGTCGTCGCTGGCGGAAGCAGTTCTTCAATACCTGCTTCCACCTGCTGGGTCAGGGCGTTTAATTTGGTTGAGAAGTCCATCGGCGCGCGGCCTACTTTTGGGAAATTGGGTCCCGCCGCAATGCCGACGCTTGAAACAATCTGCAAACGTCTGTTCGAGGAACGCAGCTGGTTTGTCCGCTGCGTCGTCGGGGCGCTGCTGCTCGCCATCCCCGTGGCGCACTTTTTCGCCTTCGGCTACATGTACGAGATGATGGCGCGGGCACGGCGCGGAGATTCCCTGGCATTTCCGGACTGGGACGACTGGCGCCGCTTTTTCGTCAACGGCGTGCCCGCGTTCGTGATTTTCCTGGTGCTGGGGGCGGCCCCCCTGGCGGCGGGGTGGCTCCTGACGCTGCCGCTGCGGGCGTTTGATTGGGGCGTGTTTGTTTACCTGCCGATCGTACCTTTCGTGATCCTCGCCGGACCGCTCACCGCCGCGGGTCTGTACCAGTTCCAGAAGCGGGAGGACTACCGCGACGCGTTCCGGATCTGGCTTCTGGTTCGAATGCTGCGCGCCAGCAAGGCGCGGTTCTTCCTCCCCACCTTCGCAACCATCGGGTTCATCACTGCCGGTTACCCGTTGATGACTTTCACCGTCTTCGTCGCCCTTTCCGTCAGCTGGACGTTTTACGCGGCGTTTTTCCGCGCGGTGGAAGAATCTCGCAAGGCGGGGATGCGACCCTCATAACCCGCGGCCAGTTTTATGCCGACGTACGAGTATGCCTGTAGCGCCTGTGGTGGTGAGTTCGAGGCCTTCCAATCGATGAAGGATGCCCCGCTCACCCAATGCACCTGCTGTGGGAAGGAAGGCTCGGTCCGCCGCAAGGTCGGCGGTGGGGCCGGCCTGATCTTCAAGGGCACGGGCTTCTACCAGACGGACTACAAGAAGAGCAGCCCTCCCCCCAGCTCGTCAAAATCCTCTGAAGGTGGCGGCACCGGGGGCGGCAGCACTGCTTCCAGTTCGTCAACGCCCGCAAAACCGTCCAGCTGAGTTTCTGCCCGCCATGACCTCCTCGAAGATTGATCGCTCGCTGTACGGCCCGTCCCTGTTCGAAGTCACCCTGGGTGCGGTGTTGAGCGTCCTTCTCGGAGCAGCCCTGGCGACCCTCCTGATGGTGCTGAAGCCGGCGGTGGTGGCGGCGGAGATGCCGAAGGAAGAGGAGCGCGTGGCCGACGCGGTGTATTTCCTGGAAGGCAAGACCGATGGTCGTTCCAAGCAGTGGATGCGCAAGCGCCAGATGCTGCTCGAGGGCACCCCGGGCGAGATCATCTTCACCGAGGAGGAACTCAACGCCTGGCTGGCCTCCGGTGCTCCCGCCAAGCCGGTGCGCAAGGCCGGTGCGACGCCCGCGGCGGAGGAGCCGGTGCCCGAGGAGATCATCACCGTTGATGTCGCCAACGTCCGGATACGGGACGGGGTCTTCCAGCTGGGGGTGCCCGCCCACCTCAACCTCATTTCCTTCAGCCTGCCGATGGTCTTCCAGGCGCGCGGCGGCTTTGCCCAGGAGGGCGAGATGTGGACCTTTGTGCCCGAAGAAGTTTATCTCGGCTCGATGCCGCTCCACCGCATCCCGGGTGTCTCCGACATGATGTCACGCCGAATCGTCCGTCTGGAGTCCGTCCCGGAGGACGCGATGGCGGCTTGGAAAAAGGTCAAAACCGTCGCCCTCGAAGGCCGCCAGCTGAAACTCACGCTGGAGTGAGCCCGGGAGGCGGCCAGAGCCGCCGTCCCGTGCGGCGAGTCGTTCAGAACGACTTCAGCAGCTGCGCCAGGTCCACGTGATCGGTGATCAGCTTTTTGATCACCGGGATCTTGTCCGTGTCCTGCGGCTGGGTCTTCACCGTCATGCCGTTGATCTTCGAGGTGATGGTGTAACTCTCCTCCCGCGCCGCGATCACGGAGATGTCCGTGCGCGCCAGCAGCTCCAGAAGCTTGGGGTGGGGCGGGATGTCGTTGGTCAGGATCAGGCCGGCGATCGATTTCTCCGGTGACAGCTGGGCGCTGGAAATCGCGGCGAGGATGATGTCGTCCCGGTCGCCCGGGGTGATGATCAGAACGCCGGGCTGGAGGTAGTCCACCACGCCCTTGGCGGTCATCGCGCCCACCACCACGCGGGTGACCCGTTCCTTGGCCCCGCCCCGGCGCGCGTTCAGCCACCGGCCTTCGATCTCGCTGGCGATCTGGGAGAGGTTGGGGGCGGAGAGCATCTTCTGGACGGGCAGGACGCCGAGCAGCGGCACTCCCAGGCGTTTCAGGCCGAGTCCCGCGTATTCAGCGATCAGCGACACCTTGTCCGCCTCCACCTTGTTGAGAATCGCGCCGATCACCTCGACCCCCGCCTTGTCGAACAGCGCCTTGTTCAGCGCAATCTCGTCGATCGGCCGCCCGATCCCGCCGGGCGAGACCATCACGACCTTGGCGTCGAGCAACTTGGCCACATTGGCGTTGGAGAGGTCGAAGACGGAGCCGACGCCGGCGTGGCCGGTGCCCTCGATCAGGGTGAAGTCCTTCTCCCAGGACACACGGTCGAAAGCCCGGCAGATCTTGTCTTCCAGCTCGGGCAACATCGTGGCTGGGTTGGTCAGGAATCGCCGGGTGAAGGTGCCGTCGACCGTGACCGGGCTCATGCTTTCGAGCGGCACGTGGACGTTGTAGATCGTGTCGAGCAGGAACGAGTCCTCGTCCACCTGGTGTCCGGCCACCTCGATGTACCGCTGGCCGACGGGCTTGATGAATCCTACGCGCGGATACAAGGACTGGAGCGCGGCAAAAAGGCCCAGGCAGGTCGTGGTTTTGCCGTCGTTCATTCGCGTGGCGGCGACAAAAACGCGTTTGGTCTGCGTGTTGGTGGGCGCCTTGAGGAGGGGCAGGGGCGGCGTTTCGGCGGGATTCGGAATGGCCATGGGAAGAGGGACGTCAGGGGCACCCGCCGGGGCTACGGGAGAAGGAAAACCGGTCACGCAGGCGTGCCGTAGAGCAGCCGCCGGTCGATCGCCTGGCAGCCGACGATCGCGGCTGCGCCGAACACGTCGTGGGCGCTGGCGCCGCGGCTGATCTCGGCGGCCGGGCGATTCAGCCCAAGGAGGATCTGCCCGAAGCAGTTCGCCCCTGCCAGCAGATGCACGAGCTTGAAGGCGATGTTCCCGCTGTTGAGGTCCGGAAAGACCAGCACGTTGGCCCGTCCGGCCACCGGCCCGGCGACCCGCTTGGCTTCGGCGACCACTGCATCCAGCGCGGCGTCGACCTGCAGTTCGCCCTCGATTTCCAGGTCAATCTTCGCCTGCGCGGCGCGCTCGCGCGCGAGGAGCGTGGCCTCGCGGACCTTGAGCAAGGAGGGGTGCTGCGAGTCGCTGCGGGAGGCCCAGCTCAGCATGGCGACCCTGGGCAGCTCGTTGGTGAGGTGTCGGGCAATATTTGCGGTGGCTACGGCGATGTCCGCCAGCTGGTCGGCGGTTGGGTCGGGAATGACGCCGCAGTCCGCAAAGAACAGGGTGCCGTCGCTGCCGACCTTCTTCTCGTCGAAATCGATGATCATCAGCGAGGAGGCGGTCCGGACGTGCTCCTGGCGCGGGATGATCTGGAAGAGGGGACGCAGCGCGCTGGAGGCGGTGCGGGTGGCACCTCCCACCATCGCGTCGGCCTGGCTGTTTGCCAGCATCAGGGTGGCGTAATAACTGGTGTCGCGGACGAGGGTCCTGGCATCTTCCCGTGTCATCCCCTTGTCCCGACGCAGCTGGAGCAGCTGCTCGACGAAGGATTCATAGTCCTCGCTGTGCTCGGGATGGATGATGCGCATCCCCTGGAGGTTGAGGTCGAGCCGCGCCGCCGAGGCCTTGATCGCGGCGCGGTCCCCCAGGAGGATCGGCGCGCCCATCCGGCGCGTCACCCACTGGCGTGCGGCCTGAAGGATACGGGGATCATTCCCTTCAGGAAAAACCACGCGCTTCGGATGGCGCTGCAGCTTCTCAATCAGTTTGGGGACGATCGGCATAAGACGCCCCAGACGGTGCGGATCACGGGGTGGGCCGTCAATGCTCGGGGCGCGCGGCGCAAGCCGTGGGCAACGTGCCCGGGCGCAACTTCTCACTTCACTCCGCCGACGGGCGCAGAGACACTTCGCCGCACGTGTCCAAGAGCCTGAAAAACATCAGCGTCGTCGCCAGCGCCACGATGGCCTCGCGCGTGCTCGGGCTCGTCCGGGAAACGCTCACCGCGGCGGTCTTCGGCACCACCGCGCTGGCCTCGGCTTTTTCCACCGCCTTCCAGCTGCCCAACCTCTTCCGGCGCCTGCTCGCCGAGGGTGGGATGACGGCTGCCTTTGTCCCGACCCTCAGCACCGAGTTGGAGCAGCGGCGCAAGGAGGGCGCGTTCGTACTGGTCAGCCAGGTCACCAGCTGGCTGCTGCTCACCACCGTGGCGGTGGTGGTGGTGGCGATGGGCGTGCTGTCTCAGGAGGCGTGGATACGTTCCGTCGGGTCGGCCTTCGACGCGGAGCCGGACACGATCGAGCGGTGGCTGCTCGCCGCCCGGCTGGCGGTGATTCTTTTCCCCTACCTGATCTTTGTCTGCCTTGCCGCCGCCTTCAGTGCCGCGCTCCAGACCCTCAATCGCTTCCTTGAACCGGCGCTCTCGCCGATCTGGCTCAACCTGTCCATGATCGGTGCACTTCTCGCCGCAGGCTTCCTCTACCACGGAGCCCCGCTCGTCCGCATGTATTGGTTCTGTGGAGGCGTGTTGGCGGGAGGTTTCCTCCAGATGGCGGTGCCAGCCTGGGCCCTGACGCGGCAGGGCTGGACCCCCCGGCTCGACCTGACCTGGAGCGAGCCGGTGCGGGCCATCACCCGGCTGATGGGGCCGACCGTGCTCGGCTCCTCCGTTTACCTGGTCAACATGGTCGTCTCGCGCTTCATCGGGCTCTCCCTCAACGATGCCGCGGTCTCCATTCTCAACTACGCCACGCGCCTGATGGAGCTGCCCATCGGCGTGTTTGCGGTGGCGGTCTCGACAGTGGTGTTTCCCCTAATCTCCCGCTTTGCGGCCCAAGGTGACGTCGAGCGGATGGGCGAGGCCTACCGCAAGGGCATGCGCCTGATCCTGCTGGTCAATATCCCGGCGGCGGTGGGGCTGTCGGTCCTGGCCGAGCCGATCATCCGGATGATCTTCGAGCACGGCGCGTTCACCGCCTCGGACACGCGCGCCATGATCCCGGTGCTGGCGGTGTTTGCCGTGGGACTGCCCGTGTTTTCCTTCGTCAACTTGATCCTGCGCGCCTTCTACGCCTTCAAGGACACACGCACGCCGGTGCGCGCGGCGGTCCTTAGCTTTTTTGTCAACGTGGCCCTGAGCCTCGCCCTCATGTCGACCCTCTCCACTGTCGGCCTCGCCCTCGCGGGCAACGTCGCCATCCTGGCGCAGGCCTGGTACCTCCAGGTCAAGCTGGCGCGGCGCGATCCGACGTTCTCGCTGACTCGCCTCGGCCGAGACCTGGCGAAGATTCTCGCTGCCAGTGTGCTGATGGGCCTGGCGGTGGCGGCGGGCTGGTGGGGCTGGAGTCGGTGGGCGGAGCCGGCCTTCCTCCCGGATGCGATTGGCGTCGGGGGGCTCATCGTCCTCGGCCTGGGCGTCTACGCGGCCGCCGTCTGGCTCCTGCGGGTGGAGGGGCGCGACGACATGGAAGGCCTGCTGGCGAAGCTCGGCGCGCGTCTGGGAATCAAACGGGGAGGCGCTGCGGGATGAAGCTGAAATTCGACTGGTTTTTATGGGCGCTGCTGGGCGCGGTCGGGCTCGCGATCGTGCTTCCGGGCCCCGGCGGACGCGACGGTGTGCTGCACCCGCAGCTCACCAACAAGATCGGCGTGGCAGTGATCTTTTTTCTCCACGGCGTGGGGCTGTCGTTTCAGGCCCTGAAGGCCGGCACCCTGCACTGGCGGCTTCACCTGCTGGTGCAGAGCTGCACCTTCGTGCTCTTCCCCCTGCTCGGCGCAGCGATCTATTTCCTCGGTCGCGGCTGGCTCGGTCCCGACCTCGCGCTGGGCGTGTTCTTTCTCTGCGCGCTGCCCTCCACCGTCTCCTCCTCGGTCGCCATCACCGCCGCGGCGAAGGGCAACGTCCCGGCTGCGCTTTTCAACGCCACCATCTCCAGCGTGCTCGGGGTGGTGCTGACGCCGTTGTGGGTGGGCTGGGTCTCCACCGCCGCGGCCGGCACGCCGGGGCTTGGCGAGGTGATCGTCGACCTCGCCCGCTGGCTCCTCCTGCCGCTGATCGCAGGCCAGGCCCTCCGCCCCGTCTTCTCCGGCTGGGCCTCGCGGAACAAGAGCCGTATCCATCTGGTAGATCGGGCCTCCATCCTCTTCCTCGTCTACACCTCCTTTGCCGATTCCGTGCTTCAGGGAGTCTGGTCCCAGCACAGCGTCGGCACCCTGCTTGCGGTGGCGGTGCTCGGGCTGCTCCTCTTCACCGGCGTCATGTTGATTTCCGGGACCCTAGCCCGCGCGCTGGGGTTCGCCTGGGAGGACCAGATCGCGGTGATGTTTTGCGGGTCAAAGAAGAGCATGGCGACGGGTGTGCCGATGGCGCAGGTGATGTTTGCGGCTTCGCCCGCGCTGGGTCTCCTGATTCTTCCGCTGCTGCTTTACCATACCCTCCAACTGGTGCTCGCCGGGACGCTGGCCGCCCGCTGGGGAAGGCGTTAGTCGGGGGGCGGGTTGCGGGCGCCGCCCAAAGTGCCTAACGGTGGAGCGATGAAAGCCGTTGTTTTTCCCGCCGCGAATGCCCTTGAAGTCCGCGACGTGCCCGCCCCGACCGCCGCCGCCCGCGAGGTGGTGGTGTCGCTGCGTGCCGCCGCCCTGAACCATCGGGACGAGTGGATACACATCGGCAAGTATGCAGGACTCCACTACCCGTGTATTCCCGGTTCGGACGGCGCCGGGGTGGTGACGGCGGTGGGCACCGGGGTGGACGCCTCCTGGCTGGGCCGGGAGGTCATCATCAATCCCAGCTTCAACTGGGGCGACCGCGTCGAAGCGCAGGGTGATGCCTTTGGCATCCTCGGGCTGCCCCGGGCTGGCACCCTGGCCGAGCAGATCGCGGTTCCGGTGGAGCAGGTTTCTCCCAAGCCCGCGCATCTCACCTGGGAGGAGGCGTCCGCCCTGCCGCTGGCAGGCCTCACGGCTTACCGCGCACTCTTCACGCGGGCGCGACTCGGACCCAGAGACCGCGTCCTGATCAGCGGCATCGGGGGCGGGGTGGCGGTCTTTGCCCTTCAGTTTGCCCGCGCCGTGGGGGCGGAGGTTTGGGTGACGTCCAGTTCAGAGCAAAAGATCGAGCGGGCACGGGCCCTGGGTGCGCGGGGCGGCTACCTTTACACCCAGCAAGACTGGGCGAAGTCGGCGCAGACGGAGACCGGCGGGTTCGACGTCATTGTCGACAGTGCCGGTGGACCGGGATTTGAGGCTGTCCTGGATGCAGCAGCCTCAGGCGGGCGTGTGGTGTTTTATGGGGCCACCCGCGGAGACCCCACGGTGCTTCCGATGCGCAAGGTGTTTTGGCGACAGCTCTCGCTCTTGGGCACGACGATGGGCAGCCCGGAGGACTGGAGCGGCCTGCTCCGCCTGGTCGGCCAGCATTCAGTCCGGCCGGTGGTGGGCATGACCTTCCCCCTGGCGCAGGCCCACCTCGCCTTCGACCGCATGGCGCGCGGCGAACAGTTTGGTAAAATTGTGCTGCAGTTGGGCTAAAATGACGACGGGTGGGCCGGTTCCTCAGCCTTGGCTTTGCCAGCTACCGAGAGCAAAATCTGCATAGTCGACTTGCGCGGCAGGGTCGAGGGGGTGAAGCGAGCATCAGAAATATCCCCGACCTGTCCGCGGGATTTATCGGAGAGCGGCCACCCGAAACTTACCGCCTCCGGCTTTTTCGCTCTTCTCCCACCCGGCAATCGGCCGGTGGCACGATGGATGGGGGCAGGGATGCGGGTTACAGTGCGCGCGTTGACGCAGTGTCAGACTTAGAACCCTAAAGCGAAGGAACAATCATGCCAGACACACACGAGATGCAGCGCCCTCAATCGAGCAATGCGGAGGCTATGGAAAACCAGGGCTCGCAGGGTGCGAATGCTGGCGGCGACGCTTCGACTTCGGAGCAACAGCAACGACGCGAGGATGGACGCCGCAAGGACAACCTCACACCCGAACAGCGCAGTGCGATCGGCCGGAAAGGCGGCGAGGCCGTCAGCCGAAACCGGGAGCACATGGCTGCAATCGGTCGCAAAGGTGGCGAGGCGGTCAGTCGTGATCGCGAACATATGGCGACGATCGGCCAAAAAGGTGGCCGCTCGTAACCGTTAACCAGCGGAAAGCATACGGCCCGCGCTCGATCTCGAGCGCGGGCCGCATCGTTTCAGGGGGCCGCACCGAGAGGCGGCTCAGGCGTTGGGCTCAGGGAGTGTCAGCCTTGACCGAAAGATTGTTCTTCACCTCGACGACACCCGACACTGTCTGCGCAAGCTGCGCGGCGCGTGCCTTTTGCTCCTCGGTGTCGACGAAGCCGCTCAGCTGGACGTGCCCCTTGAAGGTTTCCACCTCCACCTGGCGAGCTTTCACGACCGGGTCGCGGATCAGTTCGGTTTTCACCTTGGCGGTGATGGCGGAGTCGTCGATGTATTCGCCCGTGCTTTGTCGGGTGCCGGTGCCGGCACAGCCGGTAAAAACGGCGGCTGGAGCGGCCAGGGCGAGGGCGGCGAGAAGGGTGGGGATGAGTTTTTTCATAGGATGGTTTGGACGGGTTCTACGATACTGCGGCGTCGCGTCCGTCCGCTACCGAGCGAGAACACGCGGGCTTCACCGGATATTTGGCCGTGGCAGGATAAGAAATCGGTGGAGTCGGACTGGGGGGAGCCTCCCCGGGGGAACGACGCCCGTTATCCAATCAGGTAGCTCGGGCCGAGTCCTACCGTTCTTCGTGAGGGTCAGACGACGGCACCGTTCCCGTGAGGGTGGTCGGCTCGACGGATGCCAGAGGGCCTTACCCTAACTTGCGCCGGCTCTGCGGTTAACGCCGGCCGAAAACACGACCGGGCGATTGTACCTCCCCGGCAAATCAAGCGGTCCTCATAGGGGATTTTCCCGAGGGAGTAGCCCAAATCTTTTCATGTCGACTGCATCGCTGGCCCGCAGAGGCTGAGACGTCTCCGGCGCGCCCGGCCCAGCATCACCACAGCGCTCCGTCCTGACCCGCGCCTGTGGGCTGACGAAACCTGTGGCCTTGCCGCCGCTCCTTTCAACCCGGGGGAAGAAGTCATGCAGTCGTTACTCACCGAACTCAATCGCACCACCGTCACCGCCCGTTCGATACGCGTGCTGATCGTGGAGGACCGTGAGGAAGATTTCCTCTATTTCAGTTTTCTCCTGCAGCGGAATGCGTCGGTGACCTATTCCGTCGAATGGGCCTCCAACTACCAGGCCGGCATCGCGGCGATCAACCGGCGCGACCATGACGTAGCGCTTTTTGACTACCAGTTGGGGCCGCACACGGGTCTCGACCTTTTGCGCGAGACGGTGGCGAGTGGCTCGGAGATGCCGGTGATCCTCCTGACGGGTCACGACAGCCCCGAAATCGACCGCGAGGCGCTGGAGGGCGGCGCTGCCGACTATCTCTGTAAGGTGGGCCTGAGTGCCACCCAGCTGGAACGATCGATCCGGTATTCGCTGCGGCAGGCTGCGATGCTCGCCGTCGTCCGCAAGAGCCAGGAACAGCTGGATCTCTTCATGCGCAACGTTCCCTGCGCGATCTGTATCCAGGATGAACGGAAGGATTTCCTTTTCCGCAACGAGCGTTTTGAGGCGGCGTTCGATCCGTCCGCCCTCAAGGACAACGACACCGATGCACGCTCCGAGGACTCACGGCCGCATTTCGACGGGCGCCGCCACTGGCTGGTCAATTCCTTCCCCATGGTCGACGCCCGCGGGCGCCACCTCCGGGGCACGGCGGCGATCGATATCACGGAGCGCGTCAGCGCCGAGGAGATGCTCAAGCGGACCACCGGAGTTTTGACGGGCATCCTGGCAAGCCTGCCGGTCGTCGCCACCCGCCTTGCCGCCGACGGCACCATCCTCGAATGCCGGGGACGCGGCTTGCTCGAGATCGGTTTTAGCGACGACCAGCTCGTGGATTCGTCCATCGCCGGGCTTTATCCCCAGCACGCGCGGGAAGTCCGACGGGCGCTGGAGGGCGGCCAGGCAAACTTTGTCGGCAGCATCGTTCACCACGGTCGCACCCACTACTACGACAACTATTTCCGCTTCGACGAAGCGCGTGGCGAGGGTGCGATCGGCTTCTCGGTCAACATCACCGCAAGGGTGGAAGCCGAGATGGCTCGCAACCGCCACAGCCAGCTCCTCACCGGAATCCTGGAAAACCTGCCCATCATCGTGGGGCGTCTCGATGCGCAGGGTCGTATCGTCGAGGCGGACGGTGAAACGTTGGCGGTGCGCGGTCTCTCCCCGGGCACCCTGGTGGGGCGCTCCTTTGCCGAACTGTATCCGCAAAGTGCCGAGGCCGTCGCCAAGGCCCTCGCAGGGGAATCTGTCAGCCTTTCCCTCTCCGGCATTCATGCCGACGAGGAGTGGCACGCGGAGTTCTTCATCTTCTTCGACGCGCAAAACAAATCGGGCGCGATCTTCCTCGGCCGCGATATCACGGAAAGGAAGTGGCTGGAACGGCGGCTGCTTAGCATCAGCGACGCCGAGCAGCAGCGCATCGGCGCCGACCTGCACGATGGATTGGGGCAGCATCTCACGGGCATCGCCTGCCTCGCGGCTGCGCTGCGCGACCGCCTTCAGCAGGCCGCCCCGGAGCAGGCCCAGCAGGCCAGTCTTATCGCCACGCTGGTCAACGAGGCCATCGCCCAGTGCCGTGCCTTGTCACGCGGTCTGTGTCCCGTGCAACTGGAGAACACCGGCCTCCCGTCGGCGCTGGAGGACCTCACTTTTCAGGTGCAGCTCATCAGCGGGGTCAACTGCCGCTTCGAGGCCGTGGGCGTCCCGCCGCGCTGCAGCCACGATGCCGCCATGCACCTTTACCGCATCACGCAGGAGGCGATCAACAACGCCATCCGCCATGGCTCAGCCAAATCCGTTAATGTCACCCTCTCAACCAGCGGCAACACCGGTCGCGTTGCGGTCGAGGACGATGGCAGTGGATTTGATCCCTCGGAGGATCGCACCGAACCCGGGGTCGGCCTGCGTCTGATGAACTACCGGGCCGCCATCATCGGAGGAACTTTTTCCGTCGCCCAGCGTCCGGGCGGCGGAGTCACCGTCGAATGCACCTTTCCCAAAGATCTTTCCACACATGAAAACACGAAATGAACCCGCCGCTCCCGCCGTGGTTGAGAAGGAAAAACCCGCTCAGACCAAGCGCCGAGTGTTTTTGGTCGATGATCATCCGGTCACCCGGCAAGGCGTGGCGGTGTTGATCAACCAGGAATCTGACCTCGTGGTTTGCGGTGAAACTGACACCGCGCCCAAGGCCCTGGA
The DNA here is from genome assembly GCA_023428905.1 of Verrucomicrobiota bacterium. Classification (GTDB taxonomy): domain Bacteria; phylum Verrucomicrobiota; class Verrucomicrobiia; order Opitutales; family Opitutaceae; genus EW11. Next base: position 273,511 of record JAEYWP010000032.1, on the reverse strand, counting down.
CCTGATCCAGAAACTCAAGCCCGACCTGGCTGTGGTCGATATCTCGCTCAAGACCATCAGCGGGATCGAGCTGATGAAGAACCTCAAGGTGATGATGCCGGAGCTGCCGGTCCTCGTCATGTCGATGCATGACGAGAGCCTGTACGCAGAGCGGGCGCTTCGCGCCGGCGCCCGCGGTTACGTGATGAAGCAGGAGGCCAGTGACCAGATCCTCACGGCGATCCGTCGCGTTCTCATGAACGAGCTCTACCTGAGCGAGAAGATGAAGGAAAAGATGCTCCACCGTCTTGTGAACAACAAGAAGGGTGACGAAGTGGTGTTCTCGATCGACAGCCTCTCCGACCGCGAGATGGAAGTGTTCCAGCTGATCGGCAATGGGTTCAGCACCCGCCAGATCGCAGCGACACTCAACCTCAGCGCCAAGACGATCGATTCATACCGCGAGCACCTGAAACTGAAGCTGCGTCTCGAGACGGGTGCAGACCTCGTCCGCCACGCCATCCAGTGGGTGAAGAGCGAGAACATCGTTTAGCTCGCGGCAAGAGTCGGAACCTTCCAAGCGCGTCGCTCGACGCGCTTTTTTTGCGCTCCAAAGCAAGGCGCGATGTCGTCGGGCAAACCCCGGGGGGACGCCCGGAGAAGACACCACTGATGCAACCACGCCGCACCTGATTCCGACCGCCCGCCGTATCGGGCATGCTGTTTCTGTTCCCACGGCGCCTCGTGCGCACGGTGAACGACGTCACGCTAACCCAGCTTCACATGCGCATCCTGTTGATTGGAGATGAACAAAAATGCCGACGGCTCCTCGCCCTCGGCGTGTCGGAGTCTTGCCCGGGCGCTCATACGATCATGAGCTCCGCGGAAGAGCTCGGCCGGATGCAGGTGGAAAATGACTATGCGGTGGCCCTGGTGGATTGGGAGATGCGCTCCGCCCCTGCCGCGGACGCCCTTGCGACGCTGAAACGCCGTTTTGCGGCAGTTCCCGTGGTGGCGACGGCGGCAAATGCGGATGCCGCCGCCCTGGCGCGCAAGGCCGGCGCGGTGGATGTGCTCCTCAAGCCCGTCGATGTCGACGCGCTGCTCCGAAGCTTGCGCGAGCATTGTTTGGTCCTCCCCGAAGCCCCGGCCGCCCAGGCGGTGGAAGCCTCGCCCGCGCCGGCAAATCAGGTGCCGGCGGCGGAAGCCCTCCCCGAGGTCGCACCCGCCGCGCCGTCGGGTGCCGCAGTCCCGCGGCGAGCCCCGGCCAAACCGGACTCCGCGGCGCCCGCCCCGGATTTTAATTCCCAGAGCCCGGTCATGCAGCGGATGCTGGAGATCGCATGGCGGGTGGCTCCCACCCCTGCCTCGGTCCTCATCCTCGGCGAAAACGGCACGGGCAAAAGTGTCTTGGCGCAAGCGATTCATGCCCGCAGCGAGCGGAGTGCGGAACCCTTTGTCACCGTCCATTGCCCCTGCCTCCAGGAGCAACTGCTCGAGAGTGAGCTCTTCGGGCATGTGAAGGGTGCCTTCACCGGCGCTGTCTCTGACGCGATGGGCAAGGTGGCCGCTGCGCACGGCGGCACGCTCTTTCTCGATGAGATCGGCGACCTGCCGCTCTCAATCCAACCCAAGCTGCTGCGTTTGCTTCAGGAGCGGAAGTACGAGCGGGTGGGGGAAACCACCTCTCGCCTTGCGGATATCCGAGTGATCGCGGCGACCAACCGCGACTTGCAAGCAGAGGTGAAGGCCGGGCGTTTCCGTGAGGACCTCTTTTACCGCCTCAATGTGATCAGCATCGAGGTGCTGCCGCTGCGAGAACGTTCCGAGGATATCATCCCCACCGCGGAGCTTTTCCTCCGCAACATGGCCAAGGCGCTCGGTCGCGAGATTCGCGGTTTCAGCCAGATCGCCTGCGAGACCCTGCGGAACTACCGCTGGCCGGGCAATGTGCGCGAGCTGCGCAATGCCGTGGAGCGCGCCGCCATCTTGAGCGATCGCGACCTGCTCGATGTCGCCGACTTTGCCCAACTCGCCGCCGAGCCCCAGGCTCCGGGGCCGCGCGTGGGCGAATTTGTCAGCGTCAACAGCCTGGTCGAGGAGCACATCCGGCTGGTGGTCTCGCGCGCTGCGAGCCTTGAGCACGCCGCGCGTATCCTCCGGATCGATCGATCCACCCTCTACCGTAAACGCAAGCGCTGGCAGAACTCGGCTGCGCCGTTTGCCGGGTTCACCGCATCCGTGGAGGCGTCGCAGGTGGGTTGATACCGGCCCAGGCGCCGTGGCCCGATGCCCGCACCTGTCCGCAAAAAAGGCGCTGTGAAAACAGCGCCTTTTCCGTGCCTAACCACAAGGCATCCGGGCCTGGCCGTCAGGGCAGCGTCACGGTCATGCCGCGCTCCACACCCTCGCCGGAGGTGATGGTGCAGATGGACATTTTTTCGCGGACGCTGTCGACCTTGAGCTGGGCCTTCTCCTCGAAGCTGATGTCGAGCGTCTCGCCCGTATCCGGATCGCGAAGGATTTCGGACGCGCCCACCTTGAACGACTGCCCGGCGGTGACGCCTTCGCGCGAGCCACGATTGATGTACACCTGGTTGCCCTTCACGAGAATCACGCTGCCCGTCCAAGGCATGTCTGCGACCTGACTGGAGATGAACGCGACGGCCTCGTCGATGGCCGCTTCGACCGCCTTGCCCACATTGGTTTTCTTGAAGCCGCCGAGGTCCGCGCCCCAGTCGCGGTCCGTGTACCCGACAGTTAGTCCGCTCTTTTTGGCGACACCGGCGACCCGCTTGGAGGAAACGACCTGCCCGGTGGTCGAATCCACGACGTACACGACAGCGTTGATCTCGGCCTGGTCTCCGCCGACGCCCAGGCGAAAGCCCTTGATGCCCACCCCGGCGTTGCCACCGGTCGTGCTGGCCTGGAAGTGGGTGATTTCGCCCTTTACCAGCAACTGGGCGGGCGTGAGGTTGCCGGTGGCCACCGTTTTGCCACCCCCGGCCGCGCGACCCGATGCGGCCAAGTCCTGCTCCGCCAAGGCGGCGCCGCGCATGTCGTTTTCGCCCAGAACGATGAACTTACCCGATTGCTGGAGGGAATCCGTCAGGATGGCGCCCCACGTATCTGCAATGGACCACTGTCCGGAGAAATTGGAACGGTTCTCAAACTTCGTGACCGAGATGGAGTAGCGCAGCCCGCCCTTGGCAGAGCCGCCGATGGTGGAGTCCTTTTCAGCGAGAGCGGAGAGGGGCAGAACAAGCGCTGCGGAGAGAAGGGAGAGGAGGAGACGTGTGATCATGGGAAATGCAGGTGAACGTTAAAACGCGCGGGGTGGGGCACCTGTCGTAGCGGACGTGCACGACTGATAAGGACCTGCGGCCGGGCGCTGTCAAACGGCCCGGCCTTCGCCTTTTGGAGGAGGCACTCGGTGCATCCGCGTTTATCGCCTGTTGTTACGGGCGGCCCTGCGCGTACCGCTCAGGCGTAGCGCCGTCGCTCATCGGTCTGGTACCAGCGGTAGAACGCGATCACCAGGGCAATGAAGGTCACGGCGAGGGCGCCCAGCTTCATGATGGCCGCCCCGAGCAGCTGGTCAGCCATGGGCGAGAGACTGTCGATGAGCCGCGGCGCGTATTCGTACGTCGGGTACAGAACGTTGTCCGAAAACGCAATGAAGGCAAAAACCGGCGTCATCAGGATCGTCACCGCCACCAGGTAGAGCATCTGCAGCGGGTATCGAATCGGCGGCGCATCGGTGGAGGGGCTGAGCAGGGGCCACCAGTACCACACGGCCGCGCCGAAAAACATCAGATGCTCGACGACGTGCACGGTCTTGTCGCGGAGTGCCCAGTCATACAGCGCCGGAGCGTGCCACCCGCTGATCACGAGGGTAAAGCCGAGGGCGCACGCGAGGGGGTGGGTGAGGGCGCGGACGAGGGTTCGGAGGACGAGCGGACGCGTAAGGGGTGCGACCAGCCAGGAGGGAAGTCCGAGCAGGAAAAGAACCGCGGCGCCGTAAATCACGAGCTGGTGTTGCACCATGTGCGCGCTGAGCAGGAAGCGTTCACCGGCCTGGTCGAGGGGCGATCCCACCGCCAGATAGAAGACGAGACACGCCGCGTAAAAGCAGAAGGCGGCCCGGCGTGGATACGGGACGCCTGGGGCGAGTCTCGGTCGCAGCGGGCCCACCAGCAACGTGTACGCCCACGCGGCCAGAATGATGCCGCCGACCAGAAACGGTTCGTTGTGCCAATGGCGCCAATCGATCATGTGAGGCTGGAAGGATGTCCGGGGATGGGCCGCTTAACCAAGCCGCTTTGAAGAAAAAGAAAAGGCGGCCCGACGTGCGGGCCGCCTTTCAGCAGAAGTACGGTCGTGAAACTCAGAAGGGGGGGACGCCGCCATCGAGAGGATGGCTGTCACCCACGGCAAAGAGCAGGAGCAGGGCGACCGCGGTGCCGCCGCCGAGAACCAAGCCGATAAAAAACAGGATGGTGCAAAACAGCTTATCCCACTTCAGGTGCATGAAGTAGAAGATCACCATGAGGAACTTCACCACCGACAACACGACCAGCGCGGTCAGAATGATCCACCGTGCGATCGGGATGTAGACGATCACGATCTCCACGCCCGTGATGACCGCCAGGATCATCGCGATTTGGACGAAGATGTGGAACTTGCTCGCGTCGTGGTGCCCGGCGGCCGGGGCGGGGACTGGAGTCGAGGCGGACATGGTCAGAGATATTCGATGAGGTAGACGACGGTGAAGATCACGATCCAGACGATGTCGACGAAGTGCCAGTAGAGGCCGGCGCCCTCGACATCGATCGCGTTGGCTTCACCAAACTCGGTGGCGCCGCGGACCCGGCTCATCAGCCGCAGGCCCACGAGGGTGGCGAGGCCGACCCCGAGGGCGATGAGGTTGCCTCCAACCCAGTGGGAGAGGGCGGCGCCGGTGTACCCGTCGACCTGCACGGCGTGAATCAGTTGGAGGGTCAGGTACATCCACGCCACCGTTGCCACCGCGAACACGGCGAGGTGGGAAAACGTGCCCGTCAGCCAGGCGTGGCGACCGGAGTCTGCGTCCTGCGGCTTGAAGGTGCGGATGTACATCAAGGTCAGCCACAGCACGCCAATCGCGACGTGGCAGCCGTGGGTGCCCGTCAGGGTGTAGAACGTGGAGCCGAAGACACTGTTGGTCAGCGTTACATCCTTCTCGTGCACGAAGTGCTGGAATTCATACACCTGGCACCCGAGGAAGATCAGCCCGAAGAAAATCGTGCCGAGCAGGTTTCGTCGGGTGCTCTTCACATCGCCCTTCTGGATGGCGTTCACCGCGAGGGCCATCAGGAGCGAGGACATCAGCAGGATGAAGGTGGAGAAGGACGTCAGCTCGATGCTGAAAATCTCGCGCGGAGAAGGCGCACCCGGGGGCGGGTGAAGCCGGTAGATCAGGTGCGTCGAGATCAGCGTGCCGAAGAACATGCAGTCCGACGCCAGGAACGCCCACATGAAGAGCTTCTTGTTCGGAATGCCCGTCGCGGTCGTATGATCGTGGTGGTGGTCGATGTGGCCGGCGGCCGCGTGACTACTCATGGGAAAGGAGGAGCTGGGATTGGGTTCAGTGTGCCTTGGCGTGGCCGCCGGCATCCTTGCCGTGTGCGTCATCGGACGCCACGTGGAGATGATAACCGCCCGGTCCTTCGAGGGCCCAGAGGTAGGCGCCGAGGAACGTGATTACGCCGCCTGCGATCGCCAGGTAGATGCCGTAGTTGTAACCCGCCGGCAGACCCCAGTCGATCAGAGTGGCGTTCAACGCCCGTTTGCAGGCGAAGCTCAGGCTCCCCAGCAGCATGCCGAGCGCCGTGACGAGGGGGAACCAGGACTGGCTCGGCATGTGGATGCCGCCATGTTCCTCCTCCGCCTTCGCGTGGGCCGCCTTTTCCTTCGCAATCTCTTCCTGGTGGTGTTTCTCGTACCAGAACGGGTCGCGCGCGTGCACCGTCGGGATGACGGCGAAGTTGTATTCGGGCGGCGGATTCGGGATGGACCACTCCAGGGTGCGGCCGTCCCAGGGGTCGCGGCCCGCCTTCTCGCCCTTGAAGTAGGTGTACACCATGACCGCAAAGTAGATGCCGATGCCGCTGGCCAGGACGAAGGCGCCGACTGTCGCGATCATGTTCGGGGTGTCCCAGCCCATGTTGCCGTCGTACACCGCGGTGCGCCGCGGCATGCCGTTGAGGCCGAGGAAGTGCATCGGGAAGAACGTGACGTTGAACCCGACAAAGATGACCCAGAACGACAGCTTGCCCCAGAACTCAGAGACCTTTCGGCCGAAGATGAGGGGGAACCAATAATGAATGCCGGCGAGCAGGGCGAAGATCGAGCCGCCGATCAGCACATAGTGGAAATGGGCGACGACAAAGTAGGAGTCGTTCTGCTGCGTGTCGTGGGCAGCGGCGGAGTGCATCACGCCGGAAAAACCGCCGATCATGAACATCCAGATGAAGCCGAGCGCGAAGATCATCGGCGTGCGCATCATCAGGTGCCCGCCCCAGAGCGTGCCGACCCAGTTGAAGATTTTTACGCCCGTCGGGACTGCGATCGCCATGGTGGCGAGGGCGAAGGCAGCGGTGGCCACCGTGCCCATGCCGGTAGTGAACATGTGGTGACTCCAAACGCCGAAGCCCAGGAAGCCGATGCAGGCGCCCGAAAATACCACGATCGGATAACCGAATAGGGGTTTGCGCGAGAACGTCGGCAGGATCTCCGAGATGATTCCCATCGCCGGCAGGATCAGGATGTACACCTCGGGGTGTCCGAAAATCCAGAAGAGGTGCTGCCAGAGGATCGGGAGGCCGCCGTTGGAGACTTCAAAGAAGGTCGTGCCGAACGAGCGGTCCATCATCAGCTCCACCAACGCGATGGTGATCGCGGGGAAGGAAAGGACGATGAGGAAGGCCGTTACCAGCGTCATCCAGGTGAAAACCGGCATCCGCATCATCGTCATGCCGGGGGCGCGCAGGTTGATGATGGTGACGATGAAGTTGAGGGAACCGACGACCGACGAGACACCGAGCACCTGCAGGCCCATGATCCAGAGGTCGGTGGAAACGTCGTTGGCGAACTGGTTGGAGTAAGCCGCGGAAGTGAGGGGAGCGTATCCATACCAGCCTACGTCCGGCGCGCCGGCCTTGATGAACCAGCCGACGTTGAGGATGATGGCGCCGCCGGCGAAGACCCAGAATGCAAAGCCGTTGAGGCGGGGAAAGGCGACGTCACGCGCGCCGATCTGCAGCGGCATGATGTAGTTGAAGAACGCCGCCGAGAGGGGCATGACCGCGAGGAAGATCATCGTGGTCGCGTGCATCGTGAACAGCTCGTTGTAGAACTGGTGCGAGATGAACGTGTTGTTCGGAACGGCGAGCTGTACCCGGATCAGGAGCGCCTCGATTCCCCCGACGAGGAAAAAGAAAAGGGCGGAGAGGCCGTAGAGCAGGCCGATCCGCTTGTGGTCCACCGTCGTGAGCCAGCTCACAATGCCGGTTTTCGCAGTCGGGCGGGTGAAAATCCAAGGCCGCTTCTCCGCGGCCGGAGGAGCCTCCTTGCCGATGAAGTCGGAACGGGTGATGGCGTCCATGTGCAGGTTAAAGGGGATTACTTGAGGCTGTGCAGGTAGGCCACGAGAGCACGTGCCTCCTCGTCATTGACGGTGAAGTTGGTGACCCAGCCCTCGCCTTCGCGGCGCATGTAGCCGGCCATCGCGCCGACACCAAAGTACATCTTGTTGCCGGGTTTGACGTTGTTCGGGTCCGTCAGCCACCGGTGCAGGTTCTCCTTCGTGTTCTCGAGCAGGCCGGCGGCAATCGTGGTGCGGCTGCCGATGTGGGTCAGGTCCGGCGCCGTGACGCCCACACCCTCGTGGCCGCGCACCGCGTGGCAGTTGATGCAGGTCTTTTCCTTAAACAGCTCGCGGCCGCGAGCCACCAGCCGTCCGTCCTCGTCCGCATCCGGCTGTTGCTGCCTGGCCCAGCTCGCAAACGGGTCGGCGTCGAAGGTGTCGGTGTAGCCGGGAGCGTTGCGACGCTTCGGCTCGATGGAGTAACTGGCGAATTCCGCCTTGGGGGTCTCCGCGGCGGCGACGGCCGGTGACGCCTCGATAGTGCGGGCGGGCGCCTTTTGATTGGCCACCCACGCGGCAAAGTCCTTCTCGTCCAGGGCCACGACACGGAAGCGCATCACGGCGTGCGACTCGCCGCAGAATTCGGCGCACTGCCCCCAGAAATAACCCGGCTTGTCGGCCTGGAGCCAGAGCTTGTTCGCGCGGTTGGGAATCATGTCCACCTTCCCGGCGAGACGCGGGACCCAGAAGCTGTGGATCACATCGACGGTGCGGAGATTCACGCGCACCGGGCGACCCGCAGGAATCACGAGCTCGTTGGCCGCCACCAGGGTGTTGGTGCCGTCGATCTTCTCGTTCGGGTATTCAAAGCGGAACCACCACTGGTAGCCCGTCGCGGTCACTTCGTACATGCGGTCGCGCTCCGCCTCCGGCACGTCGTACGAATACCAGATCACCCGCAGGGTGGGGACGGCGATGATAACGAGGGCCAGGACCGACGCGCCGATCAGCGAAAGCTCAACCAGCGGATTGCCGTGGCTCTGCTCGGGGGGCTTTGCGTGTTCGTCCGCGCTGCTGCGGGCCTTGAATTTCAAGGTCGCATAGGCGAGGACGGCCGCGACGATGATGAAGATCGCGAGCGTGACCCAGACAGTGACAAAAAACACCTTGCCCTGCTCACGGGCGACCGGGCCGTCCGAGACGAGGGTCGATTGCGGCCCGTCCATCCACATCCAGCCACCAAAAAGGAGGGGCATGGCGGCCACGGCCAGAGCGGGAAAAACACGTCTTGCGAACGAACGAAGCGACGAAACACGCATGGTGAGGGTGGGCAAAGGATGATGAGTCGCAGACAAGATCTGCGCACACCAAAGGGGGAGCCTCCGAATACAGCTAGGCATGACAAGATTTAAAACCAGTCGTAATGACGGGTATAAAACGCTGTCGGGCACCGGTTGCGTCCGGTATTAGATCAGCCCAATCCGCGCACCGCGCCGTCGAGGTGAGTTAGCCGCGCGGCCGCGTTACTTAACCTTGCCAGAACCGCTCAGGTCGCCGTGGCCGGCCACCAGCGGTAGAGGAAAAAATACACCAGGACGCCCGTGATGCTGACGTAGTACCAAATGGGAAACGTCCAGCGGGCCCAGCGGCGGTGGCGCTCAAACTGGCCCGTGAGTGCAAGGTGGAAGGTCCGGGGGACAAGGAACGCGATGGCCATCGCCAGCACGATGTGCGTTGCAAGCATCACGAAATAGACCGTGCGGATCGCGCCCTCGCCGCCGAATGGGGTGTGGACTCCGCGGACGAGCACCTTGTGCAGCACATAACCCACCAGGAAGACCGCAGATACCACCCCGGCGGACAGCATGCAGGTGCGATGGGCCGTGATGTTCTTCCGAAGGATAAAGAGGAAGCCGGCCGTCATCAGCAGGGTGGCAAGCCCGTTGAGCGCGGCGTTGAACGCGGGGATGTCCTGGACCGTCATCCCCGGAAGATCCAGCGGTCAGCCACAAGCGCAAGCAACTGAAGGGGCAGCCAGCTGACGGAGGCGAGGAAAAGCCGGCGGGCCGAATACTCTCGACTGACCGGCCTCATGAAGGACACGGCGCGACCGACAAACCACAGGCCAAGCACGCCGGTGAGTGCAGCGTAATACGGCGAGGTGAGATGATAAAGCGAGGGGAGGGCGGAAACCACCACCGCTGCCAACGTGTTGATCATGGACCAGCGCGCGACCTTGGCCCCGCTCTCGTCACGCACGGGCAACATGGGAAAGTGAACGGCGTCGTAATCGCGGCGGTAGATCCACCCGATGGCCATAAAATGGGGCACCTGCCAGAAGAGCAGGATACCGAAGAGCACCCAGCCCAACACGGGGTCGTGTCGCCCGCTGGCGGCCCAGCCGATCAGTGGCGGGAAAGCACCGGCGACGGCGCCGATTTCGGTGGACCACCGCGACCAGCGTTTCGCGGGGGTGTAGCAGGCGAGGTAACTCACGATCGTGGCGAGTGCGAATCCGGCCGCGAGCCCGTTCACTTTGGCAAACAGAAGGGCGAGTCCCAGGCAGCAGCAGGCCCAGCCCAGGACAAACGCGGAACCGGTGGGGATCTTCCCCGCCGGGATGGGCCGGGTCGCCGTGCGTTTCATCCGCGCGTCCGTGTCGCTCTCCATCCACTGGTTGAGGGCTGCCACTCCGGCCGCGCAGAGAGAGGTGCCGAGCAGCATAAAAACAAAGGTCCCGAGGTGCCAGGCGGGCAGAGCGGCAAAGTAGCCCACCACCGCGGTGATGACCGACAGCAGGCTCAGCCGCGGTTTGGTCAACTCGAGGTAATCGGCAAAACGGGCGGTGGATGGCGGTGGATCCCCCGCTCCGGTGTCGCTCATGGCACGGGCAGGCTGGCTCATCCGACGGAGATTGACGAGCTTCGGCTGGGGCCGCTGGCGCGGGGGACCGGGGTCGGGAGCGCCGGGTTGGCGCCCGCGATCGCGTTGCGGTGCGCAAACCAGGTCAGCAAGAACGTGGCCCCGAGCAGGGAGGCTCCGACCACCACGTGGGCGGTCGTGTAGTAGGGATCGCGCACCGACCAGATGACAGAGGCACCGAGCCCCACCTGCATCACGAGCAGCGCAACGACCACGGCAGCCAGCCGGTTCATCGTCTCCGAGGCGCGCACTTTCCACACCGCGGCCGCAAACCAGACCAAGATTACGGTCAGGACCACCGCCATGCCGCGGTGCGCGAAATGGATCGCCACGCCCCCATCCCACCGGCTGGGCACCAGCCCTCCGTCTGGCGTCAGCGGAAACGTGGGAATTGCCAGACCCGCGCCCTGGTGGCGCATGGTGGCGGCGATCACGAGCTGGACCAGCACCAGCACGGTGCAGGCCAGGCCGAGACGGCGCACGCCGCGTCCCACCGAAAACTGTGTTGCCGGTGCCTGCAGCCAGGCTCGGGAAAGCCCGGCCGCGATGGCAAAAAGGACCATCACAAACACTTGGGCCAGGATCCCGTGCGGTATCCGCAGGAGCTGACCCACGCTCATTTCCATCCCCCCCAGGTGCCAGGCATCGAGGCGCACCCGTTGTCCACCGATCACACCCTGGATGATCACGATCAACAGCGCAGCCCAGCCGAGCCACCGCAACCAGCGTCGCGTTTCCCGCAGTTGCAGCCACACTGCGAGGCCGATTGTAAGCAGGCCCATGGTGGCGCCGGAGAGGCGGTGGGAGTGTTCCGCAAACATCGCGAGGTCCGTCAGCCAGCCTTTCGGGTTGATCGACCCGTTGGATAACGGCCAGTCGGGGAATGCCATCCCCGCCCCAATGCTGGTGGTGAACGCGCCCAGCACGACCAGCACAAAAACCCATGCGCTGCCCAACGCGGCGAACCAGGCGAGGCCCGGTTGGTAGGTGGGAGAAGCGGGCGATGGCGCGGACGGGCTCATGACTGCGGGAAAAAAGCGCGGCACCGTACGACCTGCAATCGCTTTGACAAATCTTTCCACCGGCAAATCCGTAGGGAATGAGCCACGCGCTGCGGACCTTGCCCCGTTTCCTTCTCCTCTGCCTGACCGCGCTCGCGCTGTGCACGGCGACTGGCTGTGGGAAAAAGGCGCAGGCCGAGGGACCGAAGGAGGAGCGGCACCCCCTGACCGGCGTGGTCATGGCGGTGGATACGCAGACCAACATCCTCAAGGTGCGCCACGATGAGATCCCCGGCTACATGCCGGCCATGACCATGGAGTTTTCCGTGTCCGCCGGCGACGCCGCCCTCGCCGCCAAGGGACAGAAAATTCGCGCCGAATTGGTGACCGCGGGAGACGGCGAATTTCGCCTCGAGAAGCTCTGGATCGAGGATCCGGCGAAGGTCACGGCGGTGGATGCCGCCGCCAAAACGCTCACCCAGGACACCGTCACCCGGGGCAAAAACGCCTACCGCGAAGTCGGACAGGACGCGCCGACGTTTGCCCTCTACAACCAGGATGGGGAGGTGGTTGAAAGTGCACGGTTTCGCGGCAAACAGATTGTCCTCAACTTCATCTTCACCCGATGCCCGGTCCCGACGATGTGCCCCGCCGCGGTGGCCCGTTTCCAACAGCTCCAGCGCGAGGCGGCGGAGGCCGGGGTGAAGAATCTCGAACTCGTCTCGATCTCGCTCGATCCCACCTATGACACGCCGGGGGTGCTGAAGACCTACGCCATCACCCGCGGCATCGACACAGGCAATTTCAGCCTGCTCACCGGGCCGGAAACGGCGATCAAGAGCCTGCTCTCCAGCTTCGGCGTCCTGGTCAATTTCGAGGGTGACCTCCTCAACCATACCCTCACCACCGTGCTGATCGACGAGAATGGCCGCATCGTCCACCGCGAGGATGGCTCGCGCTGGGAAACGGGCACCTTCCTCGGCAAATTGAAGAAGGGATGAGCCCGCGTGCGCAGATCGTCCTGATCACCCTGGCCGCGGCCGGCCTCTACCTGGGTATCCGTCAGCTCCCTACGGGGACGAATCTCAGTCACAACGACTTTCGGGTGAGTGGCGGCAACACCATCGAGTTCTGCGACCCCTCCAACCCGCAGTTCATCCCGGTGGTCGCGGTGCGCTCACCCGTGACCCTGACGGTTGACACCCCGGCGGGCGGGGTGGTCTCCGGGCAGCCGGTGGAGGTCACGGCCACGCTCGTGACCTCGAGTGGCAAACCGATCGCCCCGGCCGACCTGCTGGTCACCCACACCCGCCCCCTCCACCTCCTCCTCCTGGATCCGGAGCTGCAGGATTACCAACATGTCCATCCCGAGCCGGGACCTGTCCCGGGGAGCTGGATCTTTCGTTATACGCCGCGGCGTGCGGGTACGTATCGCGTATTTGCGGATTTCACCCCCGCCGCCACGGCGCGGGGGCTCTATGCCAGCGCCGACTTGACGGTTTCGGCGCCCGCAGCCGCCATCGCCGGAGGCGCGGAGACCCGGGAGGCGGGCGCGCCTCCGGCGAGCGCTGGCGAAGACCGCACCCTGACGTATGCGAGTGAAGGATACGCGTTCACGCTCGAGGCCGGCAGCCTTCCGGTGCGTGCGCAGACGCAGGCGGAGTTTCGTTTTCGCGTCAGCCGCAAGGACGGCAGCCCTGCGCCGCTTGAGCCGGTCATGGATGCCCTCGCGCACCTGGTGGCGGTGGATGCGGAACGCAGCGGCTTTGCCCACCTGCATCCCGGCAACCTAGCAGAGCTGCCGCCAGGTGAGATCCCGCGCGAACTCGTATTCCAGGTCACCATTCCCAAGGCCGGGCGGTATGTGATCTGGGCCCAGGTGCAGATAGCGGGGCGCGACCTCTACGCCCCGTTCTGGTTTGACGTCGCCACGTGAGGGTCGCCCCTGGCCATCCCGCGCCCGCACTCCCCACGCCATGAGCAACGCGGTGATGGAGAACGGCGCCGAGCCCGGACTGCAGGCCGACCAGCGACTGCTGGACCGGGGCTGGTTGCGCATCGGTGCCGGCCTGGCAGTGGCCGCCCAGGCGATGGTCTTCAGCCTGGCGGTCAACCTGTCCGAAATCGAGGGGTGGTCGTATGTGGTGGTGCATGGCATCCTCATGGGCGCCGCGCTCGCGAGCCTGGTCTTCCTCGGTTCCGACCTGGTGCGTTCGGCGGTAAATGCCCTGGGCGAGCGTCGCATCAGCATCGACCTGCTCTTCCTCGTCACCCTGATCGGCGCCCTGGTCGGCTCGATGATCTGCACCTTCACCCGCACCGGTTCGGTCTATTACGAGGTGGTGGCCATCCTCATCGTGGTCCACACCGCGGGCAAAATGCTCGGCGCACGCAGCCGCGTCGCCGCCCTCCGCGCCGCGGGGGCGACCCGCGAGCAATTTGACCGCTGCCACGTGGTGTTGGCGGACGGAACGACCGTGCTCCGTCGCCCCGGCGAGGTGGCGGCGGGAGAGGTGGTGCGGATCGCCCCGGGCGACGCCATCGGGGTGGACGGGGAGGTGCGGCAGGGGCGTGGGTTCGTGCAGGAGACCGCCATGACAGGGGAATGGCGGCCGGTGGTGCGGGGGCCGGGGGATTTGCTCCTGGCCGGCACGTATTCAGTCGACGGATCGTTCGAACTGGTCGCGCGGGGCGGGCCGCGTCGGCTCGACGGGATTCTCGCGGAGGTGGAGCAGGCGCGGCTGGCGCCCTCCGTGTTGCAGGCGCAGGCCGATCGCCTGATGCGCTGGTTTCTGCCCCTGGTGATCGGGGTCAGCGGGGCAACTTTCCTCGTCTGGATCAGCCTAGCGACCTGGGACCGAGCGCTGTTCAACGCGATGGCGGTGCTGCTGGTGGCCTGCCCGTGCGCGATGGGCCTGGCCACTCCGGTTGCCTTGTGGGGCGGACTGGCGCGCCTCGCCCGCTTCGGCCTGGTGGCGCGGAGCGCGGACTTCCTCGACCGGATCGCGGGGGTGGAGGTCCTCTGTATCGACAAGACAGGTACCCTCTCGACCGACCGGCTGCTGGTGCGCGCCTGGGTCCCCTCGCCACTCTTCTCTGGACGCACCGAATGGCTCAGGGCGGCGGTGGCGACGGCGGAGGAGGGGCTGTCCCACCCGGTGGCGGGGGCGCTGCGAATGGCGGTGACCGAGGCGGAGCGCTTCCGCCTGAGTGGCCGGGAACTCGTCCCCGCGGCGGGCGTGCTCGCCCGCCTGGTGGATCCGGCGGGGGTGCCGATGGAGGTGGCGGTGGGGGAGTGGACGATGGGTGGTCGGTATCCTGCGGGGGGCGACGAGCCAGACGGACCCGCCACCCCCGGCAAGCGGGTGCACGTGTACATCGACGGCGCCCATGCCGCGGTGATCGAACTGGAGGAGTCCTGGCGCGAGGGCCTGGTGGAGACGCTGGCGGCGGTCCGTGCACACGGGGTGGCAGTGGAGGTCCTGAGTGGCGACGACCAGGCGGAGGCGGCGGTGCGGCGCGCGATCGGGGGGCGCATGGCCGTCTCCGATGTCATGATCTCGCCAGGCATGACCCCCCTGGAAAAAAAACAGCGGGTCGACGCCCTGCTCCGCGCCGGCCGTTCCGTCCTCTTTGTCGGAGACGGCATCAACGATGCAGCGGCGATGAGCGCGGCGTCCGTCTCAGTGGCGGTCCGCTCCGGCACCGAGCTCGCGCGCGCCTCCGCCATGGCGGTGCTGGCGGGCGACGACCTGCGGGCGCTGCCCGCCGCGATCGAGGTGGCGAGGGAGGCCCGCGCGGGGATCCGCCAGAACCTGCTGTTTGCCGCGACCTACAACGCGGTCGGGATGGTGCTGGCGGCGGGTGGGCTGCTCCATCCGATCGCGGCCGCTTTCCTGATGGTGGGATCCAGCCTTTTTGTATCCGTGCGTGCGTTACGCTCCACCCATCGCGACGTGCCGGCGCCTACCAGACCAGCGCTTCCGGTGGCGGAATGACGGGGCGGAGGCCGCGATCGGCCAGTCCTTCGAGGACGCGGGCAACCACCTCGACCCGGCGGGTTTCCGCCTGGCCCTGGTGCAGGAGCACGATGGCGCCGGGCCGCAGCCCCCGGAAGATCCGCTGGGTCGCCGCCGCCGCGTGGGAGGTGCAATCGAAACCGCGTGCGCTCCAGGCCACCACTCCCAGCCCGCGGCGGGCGACCGCCGGGTGCAGAAACGGCGTTTTGAAACCGACGGGCATGCGAAAATATCGCGGCGGAGGGGCGCCGGCTGCCACCAGTGCAGCGTTGCAACGATCGATCTCCGAGAGGAGCCGGTTGGGACCACTGCACCAGAAGGACCAGCAGGAATGTGACCAGGTGTGATTCTCGACGGTGTGGCCCCGGAGGAGAATCTCGCGCACGAGGTCCGGGTGTTTTTCCGCCTCGCGGCCGATCAGGAAAAAGGTCGCGCGCGCCTGGTGTTGCTCCAGCAGCGCCAGCACCTCCGGGGTGGTGGCGGGGTCGGGGCCGTCATCGATGGTCACCCAGACTTCCGGGCGCGGCGTGCGAAAGGTCGAGGCGACCGGGCCGAAACCGCGCGCCCTCGGCACGGCGATGTTCCATAGCAACCACGGGTCCACCGCCAGGTAGGTGGCGAGGCTGAGGCCCGGCTCGCGGGCGGCGAGCAGCGCCAGGGAAATTCCCTTCGCGGCCAGCCACACGCGCAGGCCGACGGGGAGGCGGTAGGGGATGGCCGGCTCGGTCCGCGAGCGCAGGGGAGATCCGGTGGCGCGGTTCCCGAGGGGGGCAGCCTCCTTCATTCGAAACGAAGGTGTTTCACCGTCAGCCCCTTGTTGATCAGCTGCTTCAGGGCGTCGATGCCGATGCGGAGGTGGTCTTCCACGTAGGTGTGATCGACCAGCCGATCGCTGTCCGCCGTCTTTACGCCCTCTGGCAGCATGGGCTGATCGCTCACCAGAAGCAGGGCGCCGGTCGAGATCTCGTTGTAGAAACCGGTCATGAAGATCGTCGCCGTCTCCATGTCGATGCACATGGCGCGGATGCGCTGGAGGTATTTTTTGAAGGCCTCGTCGTGCTCCCAGACGCGCCGGTTGGTGGTGTAGACGGTGCCGGTCCAGTAGTCGCGGGCGTAGTCCCGGATGGTGGTGGAGATCGCCTTTTGCAGGGCGAAGGCGGGCAGCGCCGGCACCTCCGGCGGAAAATAGTCGTTGCTCGTGCCCTCGCCGCGGATGGCGGCGATGGGAAGGATCAGGTCGCCGATTTCGGCGCGGTGTTTGATCCCGCCGCATTTGCCGAGGAAGAGCACCGCCTTGGGGTGGATCGCGCTCAGCAGGTCCATCACCGTAGCGGCGGTGGCACTACCCATGCCGAAGTTGACGATCGAGATCCGACCGGCGGTGGCGCTGCTCATCGGCTTGCCCACCCCGCGGACCTTGACGTTGTTCCACTTGGCGAAAAGCCGGACGTAACGCTGGAAGTTGGTCAGGAGGATGTGGTCGCCAAACTCATCGAGCGGCACCCCGGTGTACCGCGGAAGCCAGTTTTCGACGATGTCGCGTCGCGTCAGCATGCCACACCCCTAGGAGCGGCGGGCCCGGCCAGCAAGGCTGGAACGCGCGCCTCAGCTCGCGAGGGCGTTTTCGGTATTCAGGTGTTCTATACCCGTGTATTTCTGCGACTGCTCGTCGGCGTGGTAGCTGGAGCGCACCATCGCGCCGCTTTCCACCACCCCGAGTCCGAGGGCCAGGCCGACCGTCTTCCAGTGGGCGAATTCCTCCGGCGTGACCCAGCGGGCGATCTTCCAGTGCTGGGGCGTCGGCTGCAGGTACTGGCCGATGGTGACGATGTCGATCTGGTCAGCGGCGAGGTCGCGCAGGGTCTGCTCGATCTCATGGGCCTCCTCGCCCAGGCCGAGCATGATGCCGGTCTTGGTGGTGAAGCCGCGACTCTTGGCGTGGCGCAGGACGGAACGGCTGCGGTCGTAGCGTGCCTGGACACGCACCGGTTTCTGCAGGCGTTCGACCGTCTCGACGTTGTGGTTGAAGATGTCCGGGCGGGCGTCCAGGACCGTGTCCACATCGCCCATCCGCCCCTTGAAGTCGGGCACCAGCACCTCGATCGCAGTGGAGGGGTTGCGGTGCCGCACGGCGCGGATCGTCGCCGCCCACACCGCGGCGCCGCCGTCGGCGAGTTCATCGCGCGCCACGCTGGTGATGACACAATGGCGCAGCCCCATGGTGGCCACCGCATCGGCCACGCGGGCGGGTTCGCCGAGGTCGTATTCGGTAGGACGGCCGGTCTGGATTGCGCAGAAATTGCAGGACCGCGTGCAGATGTTCCCCAGGATCATCACCGTGGCCGTGCCCCGGGACCAGCACTCGCCGAGGTTGGGACATTGTGCGCTCTGGCAGACCGTGTGCAGCTTGTGCTCGTCGACCAGTTTCCGCACCGCGGAATAGCCGGGGCCGGAGGGCAGTTTTGCACGGAGCCAGGACGGTTTGCGGGACGTATCCATGGATAAAGCGAGAGGTGAACTAAAACGGGTTCGGCGGCGGAATCGAACACCAACTTCAGTCAGCAGCGACAGTCCGCCGGCGCATGGAAGCCATTAGGGAGGATTGGCGCCGGAGAGGAAGGGGGGGAGCAGGGCTTCGAAGTGGCGGATGACCAGGGGCTTGACCTCGGCCAGGTCGATCGCGCGCCCGAGTTCACGGGCGAGGGAGGTGACGGTGCCGTCCGCCGCCGCGATTCCGCACGGCACGATGCCGCCAAAATGGTCGAGGTTTGCCGTCACGTTGAGGGCAAATCCGTGGTACGCCACCCACCGGCGGACCGCGACGCCGATGGCGGCGACCTTGCGAGACTCGATCCAGATGCCGGTCTTGCCCTCCCGGCGCGCGGCGGTGAGGCCGAGGTCGCCCGCCGTGGCGATCAGGACGTCCTCCAGGAAACGCAGGTAGGCATGCAGGTCGCGCCGCGGCGCCAGATTGACGATCGGATAGCCGACCAGCTGGCCCGGGCCGTGGTAGGTGATGTCGCCGCCGCGGTTGGTTTTCACCACCTCGACGCCTTCGCGGGCGAGGCGTTCGGGCGACCAGACGAGGTGCGTCTCGGCGCCACTCCGCAGCCCGATGGTGAAGACAGGTGCGTGCTCCGTGAGAATGAGGGTGTCCGGCGCACGGCCCTCGATGCGCGCCGCCACGGTCTCGTCCTGGCGACGCCAGGCCTCCTCATAACGGGTGAGGCCCCAGTCCTGGACGGCAAGGCGGTCGGCGGGCGCAAGCATCGGTTCAGGCAACGCTTCGGCGGCTCCGGGTCAAGCGGCGCGGCCCGGCGGTCAGCGTCAGAGCCACACCAGCGCCGCCACCGCGGCGAGCACGGTGGCCCCGAGCACAATGGCTACGTGGGTGCGCAGCACACCCGAGCCCAGCCCGATGGCCAGTCCGGCCTTCGCGACGGAGTTTCCGATCGCGCCTATCACCACCGCCTTGGTGGCGGTTTCCAGGATGACGTGCTGACCCCTCTGGCTGTTCGCCATCAGGAGTGCGATCGCGTCCACGTCGGTAAGACCGGAGATGAAGCTGAGGGGGAGCAGACTCGCCTTCCACTCCGTCTGCGTCGCCACCTTGATCAGGAAGGCGAAGAGCGTGTAGAGGAGGGCGAACTTGACCGCCGTCCGCAGGCTGAGGGGATTGTGCAGCGCCGGGGTATCCACGGCCCGGTTACGCCCGCGGCTGCTGAGCCAGTTCCAGATCGAATAGGCCACGCCGGGCACGGCCATGGCGGCGATCGGCACGATCAGCGTGCGCATGAGTTCGAGGTTGACCACCCCGATCATGAAGAGGACTCGCCCGAGCATGACGGTGCAGGCCAGGACGACCGCGAGGGCGTAGGTGCGCGCCTGGGCGGGGTCCTCCCGGCTGCGCCGGCTGAAGGCGAGGGTGGTGGCGGTGCTCGAGGCCAGGCCGCCCACCAGACCCGTGACGGTGATGCCCGCTTGCGCACCGAGCAGGCGCATGAGGATGTAGCCGGCAAAGCCGATCCCGGAAATCAAGACCACCATCATCCAGGTGGAGTAGGGGTTGAAGGCCTCGTACGGGCCCATCGCGCGGTTGGGCACCAGCGGCAGGATCACGCCCGTGATGGCGGCAAATTGCAGGGTGGCGCGGATGTCCGCCGGGGTGAAGGCGCGCATCCAGGCGTGGAGTGGCTTCTTGATCCCCAGGGTGACCATGGTGAGGGCGGAAACCAGCACCGCGGTCTGGACATACCCCCAGGCCACCAGGCTGCCGATCAGGCAGGTCAGCATCACGGCAACAAAGGAGGTGGTGCCGGGCCGGCCCTCCAGGGCGTCGCGCTGATGGGTGAGGATGAACTGCGCCCCGACCAGGCCAAGAACGACCGGGAGCACGACGGGAAGATGCTCGCGGCTGATGAAACTGGCGATCGCCCCCAGCACCGCCCAGAGCGTGTAGGTGCGCACGCCGCCGAAGTCGGTCTCGCTGGCCTTCTCGTGCTGTTCACTCCATTGGCGGATCAGCCCGATGAGGGCGCCGAGGCAGGCGCTGACCACGACGGAAACGAGGGGCGAATTCATCGGGGCCCACGATGGAGGGCCGGGCGCGGGGTGCAAGACAGGGCCGGCCGTGGTCCCGCCCTCGACTTTCCGTTTGCCCAGGGAGGGGGATGGCTCCACCGTCGCCGGTTCCATGAGCGACATTCCCACCGACATCTCCCACGACCAGTACGCCGTGCGGCTGAAGAAGCTGCAGGACCTGCGTGCGGCGGGCCAGGACCCGTTCCGGGCCAACGTCAGCACGACGCATTTTTCGGGTGATGCGCTCAAAGCGTATGTGGATGGGCAGGACAACGCGGTGACCGTCACGGTCGCGGGCCGCCTGGTCGTCATTCGCGACATGGGCAAGAGCCAGTTCGTCAAGATCCTCGACCAGCAGGGCGTGATCCAATTGTACGTGAAGAAGGATGTGATTGGAGACGAGGCCTACGCCGCGTTCAAGAAGCTGGATCTGGGCGACATCATCGGGGTCACCGGCTCCCTCTTTAAGACCAAGTCCGGCGAGGTGACGGTGCGCGTGGATACCTACACCCTGGTCTCCAAGGCGCTGCATCCCCTCCCGGAAAAGTGGCACGGCCTGACCGATCCGGAACAGGTGTACCGCCAGCGTTACCTCGACCTGATCGTGAATGGCGAGTCGCGCCTCCGGCTCCAGCAGCGCGCGCGCATTGTCTCCCATATCCGCCGTTTCCTCGAATCCCGCCAGTTCATGGAGGTGGAAACGCCGGTGCTGCAGAACGTGGCCGGCGGCGCCGCGGCCAAGCCCTTTGTCACCCATCACAATGCCCTCGGGGTCGACTTCTTCCTCCGCATCTCGCTGGAGCTTTACCTCAAGCGCATGCTGGTGGCGGGGTGGGACCGGGTCTTCGAGATCGGCCGCAATTTCCGCAACGAGGGCATCTCCCGTCGCCACAACCCTGAGTTCACCATGCTCGAGGTGTATCAGGCCTACAGCGACTACCGCGGCATGATGACGCTGATTCGGGACATGCTTACCTCCCTTTGCACCGAAGTCCTCGGCACCAGCGAGGTGCTGCATGCCGCCAGCGGCCAGACCATCCAGTTCGCGGGCGAGTGGCGCGAGGCCAGGTACAAGGATCTGATCCGTGAGACCACCCGCGACAGCGGCTGGTTCGAGCGGTCCAAGGAGCAGAAGATCGCGGGCGCCGAGGCGCTGGGCCTGTCGATCAACCCGGCCTGGGAGGAGTTCGAAATCACCAACGAGGTGTTCTCGAAGAAGATCGAACCCAATCTGATACAGCCCACCTTTGTCACCCACCTGCCGAAGGAGCTCTGCCCGCTGGCAAAGATCACTGCCGACGACCCCACGACCATCGACGTGTTCGAGCTCTGTATCGGCGGCATGGAAATCGCGCCCGCGTATTCGGAGCAGAACGACCCCTTCGTCCAGCGGCAGATGTTTGAAGCCCAGGCGGGGGAGGAGAAGCAGAACATCGACGAGGATTTCCTGCGTGCCCTCGAGCACGGCATGCCACCCGCCGGCGGCATGGGTGTGGGCATCGACCGCCTGGCCATCCTCCTGACCGGTGCCGAAAGCATCCGCGATGTCATCCTTTTCCCCCAGCTCCGCCCGGGTGGAAGCGGGGCCCCCTGAGAACCGCGCGACCGGAAGGGGACCGCGGCCCGGCGACGGGGCTTGCCCCCGACCCGTCGTCATTCGCTAATTCGTCCTTCAGCCCGCACGGCGCGGGCCCACCATGCCCTGGCCCCTCTATCTCGCCCTGAAGCATCTCTTTCCCACCGGGAAGCGGTTTTCCTTCTTCACCCTGATGTCGAGCGTCGGGGTCGCCCTGGGCGTCGCCCTGCTTCTGATCGTGCGCAGCGTGATGGGGGGCTTCGGCACCGAGATCCGTCGCATGGTGGTCGATACCGAGGGGGAGATTCAGATCAAGGCGCCGGCGCCGCTGCGGGATTACGACGCCCTGCTCGCACAGGCCCGCCAGGTGCCGGGAGTGGTCGCCGCCACCCCGTACGCCGCCGGCGTGCTGATGGTGGAGTCGCAGGGGCGCCCGTCCTTCCCCGCCATGCGTGGGCTCGACCTCGGCACGGTCGAGGAGGTCATCCGGCTCAAGGAGTACATCCGGGTCGGTTCGCTCGACGACCTGGATGACGATTCCGTCATCCTCAGTTCCCAGCTCGCACGCGACCTGCGTGTGACCATCGGGAGCACGATCGAGGTATATTCGCCGCTGATGCTCGAGCGGCTCAAGAGCGACGAGGTGTTCCTGCCGCGCGAGGTGCGGGTGGTCGGGGTCCTCGAGATCGGGCACCAGCAACTGGACGCTGCGACCGTCTATTGCACCCTCCGGCTGGCACAGGACCTTTATGGCCTCGGTGGCACCGCCCACGGGATCAATGTCCGGATCAAACCGGGCGAAAACGAGGACGTGGTCGCCGCCCGCCTCAACGCCGTGCTGCCGTTCCCGGTGCGGGCCCTCTCCTGGATGGAGAGCTTCGAGGAATTCATGTGGGTCCTCCAGCTGGAGAAAAACATGATCTTTTTCCTCCTCCTCTTTATCGTGATCGTGGCCGGTTTCTGCGTGGCCAGCTCGCTCTGGACCTCGGTCGTGCGCAAGACCCGCGAGATCGGCGTGCTGAGCGCGATCGGGGGCAAGTCCCTGCACATCGCGGCCTGTTTCTGCTACCAGGGGCTGATCGTGGGTGTCCTCGGCACCGGCTTCGGCCTGGCCCTGGGTTTCGGCCTGCTCGCCATCCGCAACGACATCGTCCTGACGATCGCGCGCATCACCCAGCGCGAGGAGGTCCTGCAGCGCTTTTATCAGCTCAGCCAGCTGCCCGCCCACACCACCGTAAATGACGTGGTGATGATCGTGGTGGCGGCCATCATCATCTCCACCCTCGCGGGCCTGCTGCCGGCCTGGAGGGCGGCGCGGCTGCGGCCGGTGGAGGCCCTGCGCAGTGAGTGACCCCTCCATGACCGACGCCCTGCTTCACGCCCGCGCCCTGCGCAAGACCTATCCCAGTGGCGACCGGGTGATCGAGGTGCTGCGCTCGGTCGACCTGGTGGTCCGGCCGCACGAGAGCGTGAGCATCCGCGGCGAGTCCGGGTCGGGCAAGTCGACCCTGCTCAACCTGCTCGCCGGTCTCGACCGAGCGGATACAGGCGAGATCCTCTGGGGCGGGCGCCCGGACTTCGAGGCCGAACGCCGCGGCACCTTCCTGGGGATGGTGTTCCAGTCTTTTTACCTGATCCCGGAACTGAGCGCGCTCGAAAACGTGTTGATGGCCCGCCGTGTGATTGGCCGGATTGGATCGGCGGACCGCGCCCGAGCCAACGAGCTGCTCGACCGCGTCGGGCTCTCGGAGCGCAAACACCACCTCCCCAGCCAGCTCTCCGGGGGGGAGCGCCAGCGTGTGGCCATCGCCCGCGCCCTGGTCAACCGGCCGCCGCTGCTGCTGGCGGACGAGCCGACGGGCAACCTCGACGAACGCACCGGCGACGCCGTGATTGAGATGCTGCTCACTCTCTGCCGGGAGACGGGCACTGCGCTGATTCTCGTCACGCACAGTCCGGTCCATGCCGAACGCACGGGTCGTCATCTCCTGCTGCGGGACGGTGTGATGCACGACATGACCCGCCCCTGATTTTCCTATGTCGCTCCCCAAACTTAAGTGCGGTGTGGTCGGTGTTGGCTCCCTCGGCCAACATCACGCGCGCATCTACGCGTCGCTTCCCTCTGCTGAATTGACCGGCATCTTTGAAACCAACGATGCCCGCGCGGCCGAGATCTGCGCAAAGTTCAACTGCCGGCGTTTTGAAACCCTGGAGGAACTGGGGGAGGCGTGTGACGCCGTCTCGGTGGTGGTTCCGACGGATCGCCATGCGGCAGTCGCCCTCCCACTGCTGGCCAAGGGCTGTCACCTCCTGATCGAAAAGCCGATCTGCGCCTCCCTCGCCGAAGCCGAGCAGGTCCTCGCCGCCGCCCAGGCCGCCGGAGTCCTGGTGCAGGTCGGGCACATCGAGCACTTCAATCCGGTGATGGGTTTCCTCGAACGCGAGGTCAGCCAGCCTCGCTTCATCTCGGCCGAGCGCCTGGCGCCGTTCACACCCCGAGGGACCGAGGTGGGCGTGGTTCTCGATCTCATGATCCATGACATCGGGATCGTGCTGGAGCTCGTCAGATCGCCGGTGGTGCGGATCGACAGCGTCGGCGTCAGCGTGCTTTCGAAGACGGAGGACATCGCCAATGCGCGTATCCAGTTTGCCAATGGCTGCGTGGCCAATCTCAGCACCAGCCGGATGAGCCTGAAGAAGGTCCGCGAAATCCGCGTCTTCCAGCCATCGGGGTATTTCTCCTTCGATTTCATGAACCAGAGCGGCCACCTCGTGCGCAAATCCGGCATGATGGAGTACGCAGGCAAGCTGATCGCGGGCGCGGTGAAGCCCGGCGATCTCACCGCCATCCCGCTGGAGCCCGTGCCCCTGGAAAAGGGTGAGCCGCTTGCCCTCGAGCTGGCGCATTTTGTGGACAGCGTGGGCGCGGCCAAGCAGCCGAAGGTCGGCGCCGCGCTGGGCAAGACCGCCCTGGAGGTCGCCATCACGATCACGGATCAGATCCGGGCTGCGGCCGCAACCCGCTAGGATGAGCGGCAGCCTGCACTTCGCCCCGCCGCGTTCCGGCGCGCGCCCCGATCTGCTGATCGTGGCCGGCGAGCATTCCGGCGACCAACATGGCGCACGCCTGGTGGAACAGCTGCGTGCGCGCCGACCTGGCCTGGAGGTCGCCGCCCTGGGCGGGCCAGAACTGGCGGCCGCCGGTGCGCAGCTGCTGCACGACCTCACCGCCTCGTCGGTGGTCGGGTTGGTGGAGGTGCTGAAGCACTACGGGTACTTCAAGGCGCTCTTTGCCGAAACCCTCCGCTGGATCGAGGCGTACCGGCCACGCGCGGTCTGCTTCGTCGACTACCCCGGGTTCAACCTGCGGCTCGCCCGGGCTCTCCACGATCGGGGCCTCTCCCGCAAGGCAGGGGGGGAGATCCAGGCCCTCTTTTATATCAGCCCGCAAATCTGGGCCTGGAAAGCGGGTCGCCGGTTTACGATGGCAAAGCACCTCGATGCGATCGCGGTGATCTTTCCCTTCGAGGTGGAATGTTATGCCGACACCGATCTGAGGGCGGAGTTTGTGGGCCATCCCTTCCTGGATGCGGCCTACCATCCGCCCGTGGCCTACGATCCCGCCGGTCCGGTCCTGCTGCTGCCGGGAAGCCGTCGCCAGGCGGTGGGACGCATCTTCCCGGCGATGCTCGCCGCGTATCGACATTTTAATGACCGCAAGGCGGTGGTGCTTTACCCCAGCGAGTCGATCCGTGAGGTCCTGGAGGCGGCCGGCCCCCCGGCGAACGTTGAACTGCGCCCGACTCCCGCAGAGGGCCAACTCCAGGCCGCCGGTCCCATGCCGGCCGCTGCGGTCCTCACCAGTTCGGGTACGATGTCGATGCACTGCGCCCTCGCCGGCATTCCCGGCGCGGTTGTCTACCGGGCCAATGCGTTGACCTACCTGCTCGGACGCTGGCTGGTGAAGGTGCCCTACCTGGGCATTGCGAACCTCCTGTTGAAGGAGCCGATGTACCCTGAGTTTATCCAGGGCGCGGCCCGCCCCGAGGTCCTGGCCGAGCAGGTGCGGGCGTGCCTCTACGATCCCGAGCGCGTCCGCGCCACGCAGGACCAGGCGGCCCGGCTTCGCGACATCCTGAAAGCGCGGCCCTCCCGCTCCGCCGCTGACTGGGTCCTCAACGCCCTCGGCGGCCCCCCGGACTAGTGGCGCGAAAGCGCTTCCCGGAGGTGGAGGACGTCGAGGATCGAGCTGCGTGAATCCGTCCAGTGGACCGGGGTGTTGGTCTTGACGGCAAAGCGGTACTCCCAGGCTGGGTTTTTTGCCGCTGCGATGACCGCGCGCCGCACGCGGTCGATCTGTTCCGGAGCACCCAGATAGACGTAGTGCGAGGGCGCGGCTAAAACGTCCTCCGGCGTGCCGCGGTCAAGCGGTCGCGAGTTCACGCTCAGGACGGAGAGGCCCAGTTCGCTGGCATGGGTGGCGATGACCGGGAACAGGTCCACGTAGCGGTTGCTGATGTGGATCGCGACCAGTGCCCCGGGCGCGGCGCGGTGGTAGATCTGCACCGCCTCGCGGGTGAGGAGGTGGATCGGGACGGCGTCCCCGGAGAAGGCGTCGACCAGAACCAGGTCGAGCGGGGTGCGGTGGGTCTCCACCCCCAGGCGTCCGTCCATCATGCGAATCTCGATCGCACCGCGGGCGGAGCTGAGGTAGGTGAAATCGTTCAGAGCCACCTCGCGCATCAGGGGGTCGATCTCCCAGAACACCGTCGTGTCGCCGGGCCGCGAATACGCCGCCATCGTTCCCACGCCCAGCCCGATCACGCCGAGGTTGAACCGCTCGCGGGTGCGCTGGAACTCGGCCAGGACGATCCCGATCGAGTTGTTGCGGCTGAAATAGCTGGTGGGAAGCAGGCGCAGCTCCTCCCGCCGCGCCTGGGAGCCGTGGATGGTGGATTCGCTGGCGCAGACCAGTTCGTGCTCGGTCTGGCGGAGGATGATCCGACCGAAGTGGTTGCGCAGGTACACCATGGTCTGCCCGCGGCTCTCCGCCGAAACGCTGACCTGCAGCACCGCGCCGATGGGAAAAAGGAAGGCCGTCGCCAGGACCGCCTTCTCGATCCAGGAGTCGCGGGACAGCTGGCGGACCAGGACCACGAGGCCGACCACGGCGGCCGAAACGATGAATTCATAGTCGCGAACGAACAGATACGGCGCACTCAGGCTGGCGAAGAAGCCCCCCAGCGCTCCGCCCAGGGCGATCACGACGTAGAACGTGGCGAAGTCCCGCTTGGGGCGGCTGGCGTACAGCGCTCCGTTGGCGGTGAGAAAGACGGAGGCGAGCATGACGATCAGAGCAACCAAACCCTCGCCTCGCACCGGAGCCGCGAGGACGCCCTTCTTGAGGAGAAACACCCAGAGGCTTGCGGCGAGGAGGACAAAGACCGCCAGGTTGAAGCGCGGGCGCCAGAGGGTGGTGAAGGTGATGCTGAAACTCGCGAGATAAAGCCCCAGCGGTATAATCCAGGTGATGGGATTGGACCCAAACTCGCTCGCCAGAACGCGGGTTCCGCCCAGAAGGACCACACACGCCACAAAGGACAGGAGCAGCCAGTGCAGCTTTTGGCTGAGCGGCAGACGCTCCGGCTCCTCGGCCGCCTCCGACGCGGACCGCGGCGCCGTTTTGCCCAGTCCGAGAGCGTACACGATGCAGACCGCCGAGAGCACCACGGCCACCACGCGCAGCGCCCCCATCTGCACCTCGATACCGATTCGCGGCTCAATCAGGAATGGATACGCCACCAGGGCGGCGAGGCTGCCCAGATTGGAAAGAGCGTAGAGGTGATACGGCACGCCCCCGTCTGCGTCGGCCATCCAACCGTGCAGGACAATGCCGATCGAGGTGGTGAACAAAAGGGGAGCGGTCAGTGAGGCAGCCAGTGTCAGTATCAGGCTGGCGGGGCTCGCTTCGTTGCCGATCTGCCAGAGGGGCAGCCGGAAGAGCAGGGGAGCCAGCACCGCCAGGGCGAGCACCACGGTGCGTTGCACCGCCGGCGTGCGGTGCAGCACAGCGTAAGCGAGGAGATATCCACCCAGCAGCACCCCCTGGAAAAAGAACATCGACATCAGCCAGCTTGCCGAGCTTCCGCCGAAGGTGGGCAGGACCAGTTTGCCGACGACTGGCTGGGTCATGAACGTCAGGAACGACGCCAATGGCACCGCGATATAGGGGAGCGCTTTGCGCAGGGTGGACTTCATGGGTGAGGGCAAACCCGGGGAGCGTTTACACCCTCATCTCGGCGTGCGCCTCGGGACTTGCGGGCCCTGCGCAGGTGGTGGCCATTCCCCCCGGTGGATCGTCCCTTTCAGCCAGATTTGCTGACGGCCTGCCAGAGCG
This sequence comes from Verrucomicrobiota bacterium, assembly GCA_023428905.1. Lineage (GTDB taxonomy): Bacteria > Verrucomicrobiota > Verrucomicrobiia > Opitutales > Opitutaceae > EW11. The sequence goes on along the minus strand of JAEYWP010000032.1, from coordinate 245,409 downwards.
AACTGCTTTTCTCGCGAAGGATCGCGCGCGCTTTCACCACCTCGGCCTCGCGCGCGGCGCGGTTTTCGTCCGCAATCTTGGCCAGGTCGTCGAGGTTGTAGACAAACACGTTCTCGATCTGCGCGACCTCCGGCTCCACGTCGCGCGGCAGCGCCAGGTCGATAAAGAAAAGCGGCTGGGCGCGACGGCGTTTCATTTCCACCGCCACTTGTGCCGCCGTGACGACCGCATCGGGCGATGCGGTCGAACACACCACCACGTCAAACTCTCCGAGGCGTGCCGGTACCTGCTCGAAGGGGAGGGCGGCGGCCCCGAAGGTCTGCCCGAGCTCCATCGCGCGCTCGAGTGTGCGGCTCGCGACCGTGAGGCTCGGTGCCCCGCGGCTCTGAAAGGCCTTGAGCGTTTTTTCCCCGATGTCCCCCGCGCCGAGCAAGAGGGCGCGGGTGGCGGTGAGCTCGCCGAAGATCTTTTGGGCGAGGTCGACCGCGACGTTCGCCACGCTGATCTGCCCCTCAGTGATGGCGGTGTGGGTGCGGACGTATTTGGCGTACTGAAAACACTTCTGGAAAACGCGGTTGAGGGTCGGCCCCACCGTGCGCTTCTCCTGGGCCAGGGCGTAGGCGGACTTCACCTGCCCCAGAATTTCCGTTTCGCCCAGCATCTGGGACTCAAGCCCGGACGAGACGGCGAGGAGGTGTTCGATCGCGTCGCGCCCGGTGGCGAGTTGTCGGATGGATCCGAAACGCTCCGGGGGAAAACCCTGGAACGAGCAAAACTGCTCCTCCAGCCGGCTCAAGGGAGCAGCGCCGTCGGCGACTCCGTAGAATTCGACGCGGTTACAGGTGTTGAGGATCGCGAACTCGTGCAGGCCCCCGACCTGACGCAAGCTCTCCGCGAAGCGGTCCAGTTTCTCCCCCGGAAGGGCGAGTTTTTCACGGAGCTCGATCGGCGTGTTCTGGTGGCTGGCTCCGAGGACGAAGAGGTGGGGGGCGGAGGGGGAGGCCATGTCAATCCGCCTTGAGCGAGGCCTTCTCTGTCAGAGGACGGCGACTGGTGTTGATGGGGCCGAGCGAAATCAGCGCGGCCAGGAAGAGTGCCACGCACACCCAGGCGAGCCGCTTGGCGATCAGGAGGCTGCGCCACCGCAGGATCAGGGTGATGCCGTAGGCCAGCCAGATCGCGACGGTGATGACCAACTTGAGCGGGTCGACCGTGTTTGTATCCTGCAACCAATACGCGGATCCCACCGCCAACGAAGCCGTCATGAGCAGCACGCCCGTGGTGAGCAGGCGCAGGCTGATGTGATCGAGGTCGAGCACGGAAGGGAGAAAGGAAAAAAGCCCGTTCATCCGGCGATGCTGGAGGCTGAATACCTGGAGCAGGTACATCGTCGAGGTGAGGGCTAGCAGGGCGAAAACCCCGTAGCTGAACAGAGCCAGCGCGGCGTGGAATTCGATCCATGCGTTGCCCCCGAAAATGTCCACCCGCCGCGTGGCGTCCCACGCGGGGAACAAGAGGGAGACGAGGGTCAGGGTGGCAGACAGGCAGGCGGTAAAATAACCGAGCAAGCTGAGCCGAAAGGTCGCGCCGACCACGAGGTAGAGCGCAGTGGCGGACCAGGCGGTGAACTGAAAGATCTCGAAGGTGTTGCCGATCGGGCACCCGCGCACCTGCAGGCCGCGCAGGTAGAGTCCGAACGTTTGCAGGGTGAAGCCCGCCGATATGATGACATACATCAGCGCCCGCGAGTGGCGGCGTTCCCGCAGGACACCCACCGTCCCGAGCACGAAACCCGCAAGGTACAGCGCCGCGGCGATCCAAATCCAAGTGCGGTCGGGGAGCGTGTGCATGTACCGGGCGAAACGTGTGAGCGCGGGACCCGTTGCGCAAGTGCGCGGGGACTCCGGGAACCTTCGGCGAGTGGGGCCGCCGCAGGTGAGGGGTGACGGCTCAGGCGTCGATCTTCTTGACGCGTGCGAGGTGACGGCCCCCCTCGAACTCGGTCGCAAGCCAGACCTTGACGATCCGCAGTGCCTCGACCTCGGTGATCGTGCGCTGGCCGAGGGAGAGGACATTGCCGTCGTTGTGCGAGCGGTTCCAGATTGCGACCTGCTCGGTCCAGCAGAGCCCGCAACGCACGCCCTTCACACGGTTGGCGACGATCGCCTCACCGTTACCCGAGCCGCCGAGGACGATGCCGCGTTCATATTCGCCGCGCGCGACGGCCTCCGCGACGGGGCGGATGAAGTCCGGGTAATCGCAGGACTCTTCGCTATGGGTACCATAGTCCCGCACCGTGTGTCCTTCCGCCAGGAGCATCGCCTTGATGGCTTCCTTGTACTTGAATCCGGCGTGGTCTGAACCAATGGCGAGGGTGAAGGTCTTCATGCTTCAGTTCGAAAAAAAGGGTGTAATCGCGAACTATGCGGAGCCCCGACCCCGAGCAGCAAAACAAAAAATTCCCCGCCCATGACACCCCGTTTCTGTCTTTGCCTCCTCCTCGCCCTCGGCTTCGCGGGCTGCTCCACTCCCGACTCGAGGATACAGAAGAATCAGGCGTCCTTTTCCCAGCTGTCACCCGCTGACCAGGAGCGCATCCGACGTGGAGAGGTCGCGGTCGGTTTCACCGCCGACATGGTGACGATGGCTCTCGGCGAACCCGATCGGCGCTTCACCCGCACGACCGACCGCGGGACGGTCGAGGTGTGGGCTTACCAGAAGAAGTCCCCCGCTTTCAGCGTCGGACTCGGGGTGGGTGGCGGCGGGGGAGGCACGCGGGTGGGAACCGGCGTAGGTGTCCAGACAGGGGGTGGAGAGGAAGATCGCCTCCGCCTGGTCCTCGAAGGGGGCCGCGTGACCTCGATAGAGCAAACCGTGCCTCCCAAACGTTGAGGGCACCTGGGCCCGAGGGGCCTGCCGGCCACGGACGACCGCGGCTGTCGCCCGCATCGGATAACGTGGCCGCGGTGGGCAGGAGCTAACAAAAGGCCGGGCGCCGGGATGAAACATGTGCGGCTCGGGCGCGTCACACCTCTTGCGACCCACGCTTTTGTCGACACCCTAGCAGACCATGAGACTTTTCACCTACCTCTTCGCTTGCGCCGCGCTTGTCTTCGCGGCCGGCTGCGCCACCCCGGAGGCGCGCATCAAGCGGAATCCGGAACTGTTCGGACAGCTCTCGCCCGCAGACCAGGACCTGATTCGGCAGGGCAAGGTGGCGCTGGGTTTCACTCCGGAAATGGTGAAGCTGGCGCTCGGTGACCCGGACCGCATTTACACCCGCACCGATGCCAGCGGCGTTTCCGAATCCTGGAGTTATACCACCTATGAAGGGCCGGACGGCATGCTGCTGTACCGCGGCTATTATCACCGGTTCCATCGCGGGTGGGGGGATCCTTTTTACCCGTATTACCTGACGTACCCGGGCCGCAAGGAGCGCGAGTATTTCAAAGTCGTCTTTACGGCGGGACGCGTCTCCTCGATCGAGCAGCAGTCCTGAACGGCGGCACCGGCGCCGTCGCTATCGTCGTCCGCAGTTGAGACCGTGAGGTGACGGCCGCAGCCGGGTTACACCACTGCGGACTGGGATTTTGCTTTCTCCGGCGGGGGAACCGGCGCAGCCTGCCGCGACCCCAGCACACGCGGCATGAACGACGCACCTCCTCCTGGTTCGGATTTGTCCACGGGTGATTCCCGTGCGCCGTTCGACGGCCCGATCGTCCGCCTGCTGCTGGTCGAGGACAATTTCCTCGTGGCGCAGGCAATTGTGGGGCTCCTGGAGGACACTGGCTTCACGGTGCGATGTGCGGAAAGCGGGGAGGATGCCTGGGAGCTGATCACCCAAGGGCGAGCGGACTACGATATCGTCGTGTGCGATTTGACAATGCCGGGGCTTCCCGGCCGGGATTTGTTGAAGCGTCTGGTGGCGGCGCACCCGGACCTCCCGGTGCTCATCATCACGGGGATGTCGCATCCTGATCTGGAGCGCGAGATGCGCGGCCTGGGAGCGGCGGGCGTTGTCCCCAAGCCCATTGATTTTGGCTCCTTTGTCGGCGTCCTGCGCAACGTCTACGCGTCCATCAAACGCAGCTGACAACCCGCGACGTGGGCAAAAAAAAACGCCGCCCGAAGGGGGCGGCGTTTGAGATTGGCGGGTATCGCTCAGCTTTCCGGGCCCATGCGGAAGGGCAGGATCATCCGGGTGCGGACGGGTTTTCCGCGCACCGTGCCGGGGCGGAACTTCCATTTTGCGGCGGCGGTGAGGCAGGCGCGTCCAAATCCGGGGCTGCTGGCATTGACGATTTTCAGCTCGGAGGGCGTGCCGTCCTTGTTGACCACAAACTCGATCGTGGCGCTGCCACCATCGCTGCGCATGCCGCCGCTCAGCTCGGGTTCGACCTGTTGGATCGGGACGGGGCGTTCGTCGAGTTCGCTCAGGCGCATCACCCGCTCGATGTCGAGCAGCGTGCCCGTGAGGGTGACGGTGCGGCCGGGCTCCACGCGCCCGCTGACCGTGGCGGGTTCGAGACCGCGCTGCTGCAAGGTGTACGTCACATCTTCCGGCTGAAGGTCGGTGAGGGTGAGCGGCGTCGTACCAATCTGGACGCCGTCCTTCATCACCGCGGCGCCGGGAGGGGTGCTATTGATGACGACGGTGCCACCGACGAAGGTACCGTGAGCCTTGGCCGACCCGTTGTGCTCCACCGTGACGGTGGTCACCGAGTTGGGCCAGTTGGGCCGGCTCACCACCAGCTGGTAGGTGCCGACCGGGACATCGTCGAGGCTGGCGGGCGTCTGGCCGCGGCGAATATCGCTGGGCGCCACAAACAGAGTGCCGGCGGGACGAAGCTCGTAGTCCAATCCAGCCGGATCCGAGGTGATTTCGACGGCGCCGACCTGACGCTTCAAACGGATGGTTCCGAGATCGGTGGTTTCGTTGGCTTTGATTTCGATCTCGCGCTGCTCGGAGTCGTAGCCCGGCAGGGTCACGCTGACCGAGTAGCGGCCCAGGCGCAGATCGCGCATGGAGAGCGGGGACGGGCGGGGGGCGAGTTCGCCGACGACGACGGTGGCGCCGGACGGCTCGGTGTTGAGCACGAGGTTGCCGCGGGCGGAAAGGAGCTGTTCGGCGGTGCGGCGACGGGCCTCTTCCTCGGCGCGAGTGCGTTCCTTTTCAGCGACCACGGCACGCTGGGCGGCTTCTTCCTCGGCTTTCTTGCGGGCTTCCGCTTCTGCCTTGGCCTTTTCTTCGGCGGCACGGCGGGCGGACGCTTCGGCGGCGGCGCGCTGCTCGAGTTCCTGGCGCTCCTGCGCCTGGCGCTCTTTTTCCTTCTGATTGCTGCTGTAGAGGAAGAAGCCGCCTCCGCCCAGGAGCAACAGGGCGATGACGCCGATGATCATGGGCATCGGGCTCTTCTTCTTCGGGAAAGGGCTTGCGGTTGGCGTTTTGACCGCCGGGGCGGGGGCGGGGGCCAGCGTGGGCTTAGCGACGGACGGCGCGGGTTTTGCGGGCTCCGGCTTGGCAGGGCCTTTTGCGGGAGCGGCTGCAGCCTTGGGCTCGGGGCCCTTTGCCGCGGGTTTCTGCTCCACCGGCTTGGCGGGAGGAGGCGGCGTCTTCGCGACGGGGGCGGCGGGTTTCGGGGGCTCGGCGGATTTCGCCGGGGGCGTGATCACCACCGCGGGTTTTGCCGCCTCGGGTGGTTTGGGGGCGGGGGCCGCAGGCTTGGCCGGCTCAGCGGGCTTGGGTGCTTCGACCGGTTTGGGTGCCGGCGGGGTGATCACCACGGCCGGCTTCGGCGGTTCCTGCACCAAGGCGGGGATCACTGCTGCCGCGGCGACGGGCGTATTGGTAAAGACAGGATTCCAGGCATTCGCCGCACCCGGATTGCGCGGCTCGTAGGCGGAGATCGCGCCGAGGATGCCGAGCCAGGAGGGGGGGACGTCGGTGGGTGCCTTGCCGGTGAGGCTCAGGCCTGCCGACGCGGCCCAGCCACCGTCCAGGGTGAGGGGCTTGAGTCCGACCGCTGCCGCGAGGGCACCAGAGAGCCAGGACTGCCGCGCCAGAATACCGGTGCACACGAGCGAGGCCGGAGCCGTGCCGCCCAGGGAGGGGAGGGCCGCCTTGACCGCGACTGCCAGCGGCTCGGCGATTTTCGCCGCAGCATCCGCAAAGTCGTAGGACTCGTTGAACATCAGGCGCGCAGCCGAACCACGGAACTTGAGTCCCAAAGCCGCTTGGGTGGCCTCTGCCAGAGCGTCGAAACCGACGGCGATCGAGGAAAAACCGGTGACGCCGCCCGCGGTGACGACCGCCAGGAAGGTCTTGGTCTCGGCGATGTCGCAAAGAAGAATGGCCCCCGCGGATTTCGCGGCGGAAACGAGTGAGCCGACCGAGGCGAGAGGGCCGGACTGTACGCGGAGGAGCTCAAATCCCCAGCCCGTAACCTTATCCAGCGCCTCCTGGGTAGTGGTGGCGGCGTTGGAGTCGAGCAGCCAGCCGTTACCGCCTTCGGGCGTCTTGCCATCCTTTTGGGAAACCCACGCCCAATTCGCGGGAACGTGGTCTGCGCCCACCGCTTCTTTCAGAAAGTCGTCAACTGCGGCCGGGGTGCTGACGCGCTTCGCGATGGCGGCGTCGGAGCCCAAAACAGCGCGGTTCTTCAGGCGAAGAAGGGCGACCGCTTTTGCCTTTTGTTCACCCTTGATTTCCTTGACCGCTGCCTCGACGGCCGCGGCGTCTCCCAGCCACACCTCCCTCAGGTCGTCGACGATGCGTGGCTTCTGCGTAAGGTTCGCTTTAGCAAGGATTAGGCTATATTCGCCGAGTTCGACAAAATATCCGTTCGAGTCAGGTGCGCTCATTTAAGGTGACGGGGGAATGATAAGGCGTGCACGCGAGGGGAGCCCTCCGTGAGGCGTACTCCCTAACATGCTGCTGTAAAGGTAAAAGTCTGTGTGACGTTGTTATACACCAACAATGGGCTTGAAAGGTCTATAAGGAGAACCCACCAGATTTACGATCGATTGACGCCCTCCTGTCTTAACAACGCACCAATTACCCCCACACTGCGAGAGATCTGTGAGCGCCAAAATTCTGCTCGTTCAGCATAACCACGTGCTTCGCCAGGCACGGTCCCTCATTTTTGGGGGAGCCTTTTTTCATGCACTTTCGCTGCGAGAGGCTTCCCAGGTTAAGGACTATCTGGCGCGTGAAACCGTGGATGTGATCCTCGCGGACTGCCGCGGGGCAGATGCCAGCGGTCTCGATTTTGTGGAGACGCTGCGCAAGGCGCAGCCGCGCGCGAAGGTGATCCTGGTGGCTGACGGGCTGGACCTTCCTACCGTGGTGCGAGGCATTCGCCTGGGCATCAAGGATGTCTTCCAGCCACCGCTCGACCTCGAGGCCATGATGCGGCGGATCGCGGATTTTGTGGGGAATCGCGACGGCGCCGGTGAGGCATTGCGCAACGCGGATTGGAGTTCGTTGGCGGACTTTTTTTCCGAGGGCGCGGCCAGTCCGACGCTTGCCGAGACCCCCGCGAAAGCCAGTCCCCCATCGGGTGCGCGCAAGGAGCGGGCCCGCACCGCTCCGGAAAACGATGCCGTGCGCGAGGAGCTGGCGAAGGAGCGCACCGCCCTCGCGGCGGAGCGCGCCCGGCTCGCAGAGGATGTGAAGAAGCTGGAGCAGCGTGCCTCCCAGTTGGAATCCGAACGCGCGACGGTTGCGGCCGGCATGGCCAAGGTCGCCGAGGTGGCCGCGGCCGAAGCGAAACTGAAGCAGCGCGAACAGGCCCTGGCCACCGCGCAAAAGCAATTCGAGTCCGAGCAGGAAAAACTGGATACCGAGCAGGCGATGCTGAAGCAGAGCAGCGCCCGCAAGCAGGCCGACAAGGACGCGGATCAGGTGGAGCGGCAGCGTCTCCAGGCGGAAAAACAGCGTCTGGCGGAAGAGTCCGAGGCGCTGGCCGCGGCGCGCCGGGAGATCGAGGAAGCCGAACAGAAACTGGTGGAGCTGCGGGCGCAGGCAAAGAAGCAGGATGCCGAAGCGAAGGCACTCCGGCAGGAGCGTGACGCCCTCGCCGCCGAACAGTCCCAGCTCGCGCAGGAGCAGGCCAACCTCGCCAAGGCGCTGGCCGACCTCGAAAAACAGCGCAAGAACGAGACCGCTCGCGCAGAAGCGCTCAAACGCGAGAGCGAGCTGGAGCAGCAGCGACTCGCGGAAGCCGAGACCGTGCTCGCCACCGAACGCTCTGCCTTCAAGAAGGCGGAGCAGAAGCTCGCCGCCGAACGCAGTGAATTTCAGTCCCAGGCCGAAGCCCTCGCCAAACGCGAGCTGTCCCTGAAAGAGCGCGAGGCCGAGGCGACCGCCGCGGTCAAACGCGCCGAGGCCCAGGCCGCCGAGGTGGTGGCGGCTGCCCGCGAGGAAGCTGAGCGTGAGCAGGCCAAGCTGGCCGAGGCAGAAAGCGCCCTCGCGGCGGAGCGCGCGCGCCTGAAGAAGGCGGAGCAGCGCCTCGCGGTCGAAAGTGCTGAGGCGGAACAGCAGTCCGCCGCCCTTGCCGAGCGCGAAGCGGCGCTGCGGGAGCAGGAAACAAAGATCAAATACGCGTTGGAAAAAGCCCAGGCGGAGGCGGTTTCCCTCGTGGCCAAGGCTCGCACCGAGGCAGAGAAGGAAAGGTCACGTTTTGCCGACGCCGAAGCCGCTCTCGCCAGCGAACGCGCGGCCCTCAAGCAGTCGGAACAGAAGTTCCTGACCGAGCAGTCCACCTTCAAGAAACAGGCTGCGACGTACAATGACCGTGAGGCTGCCCTGACTGCGCGCGAGACCGCGCTGAAGGAGCGCGAGGCCGCGTCCAAGGCCGCCCTCGAGCAGGCCCAGGCACAGGCTGACGCCCTTCTGAAAAAAGCGCGCGCCGAGGCCGAAGAAGAGCAGCGCAAGCTGGTCGAGAGCGAAGCCGCACTCGCCACCTCCCGCGCCGCACTCAAGAAGTCCGAACAGCAGATCGTCACCCATCGCGCCGAACTCGAGTCGATGGAGGCCTCGCTGGACGAGCGCGAGGCGGTGGTGAAGGCGCAGGAAGCCAAGGCGCGCACGCTGGTGGAAAAAGCGCAGGCCGATGCCGATGCACTGCTCGCCAAGGCGAAGGCCGAGGTCGAAAAGGAGCAGGCGAAACTCGCGGAAATGGAGGAATCCCTCCTAACCGACCGCACCCAGCTCAAACAGGCGGAACAAAAGATCGCTGCGGAGCAGGCCGCTCTCAAGAAGCAGGCTGCAGAGTTTTCCGCCCGGGACGCGACACTCAAGGAGCAGGAAGCCCGGGCGAAAGCCGCGCTGGAAAAGGCCACCGCGGACGCCACCGGTATCGTGGCGAAGGCCCGCGCCGAGGCGGAGAAAGAGCAGCAGGCCCTGGCCGAGCTCGAAGCATCCCTCGCCACCGAGCGCGACGCGCTCAAGAAAGCGGAGGCCCACTACGCGAACGAGCGCCTCGAACTGCAGAAACAGAACGACGCCCTCGCCAAGCGTGAGGAGGAGCTTTTCACCCGGGAGGCCAAGATCAAGCAGCAGGAGAAGGAGGTCACGTCCTCGCTGGAAAAGGCGAAGGCGGAGTCCACCGCCATGCTGGCGAAGGCCCGCAAGGACGTGGAGGCGGAGCAGGCCAAGCTTGCCGACCTGGAAAGCACCCTCACCGCCGAGCGTGCCGCGTTGAAAAAGAGCGAAGCGAAGCTCAATGCCGAGCGCGCGGAACTCGATGCCACCATCGGCGCCTTGGACGACGAGCGGAAGAAGCTCGCGTCCGAGCAGGCCGCGGCGAAGAAGGCGGCGGACGACCAGCGAAAGAAGCTGGAGCAGGAAACCACCTCCGCCCGCGACGCCCTCGCCAAGGAAAAGGCTTCCCTGACGGAGGCGCGCAACGCCTTCCAGAAGGAGCGCGCCACGGTGGAGGAGGAACTCGAGATGGCCCGCGCCGGCGTCACCCAGGCCGAGCAAAAGCTCAAGGCCGAGCTGGCCAAGATCGCCGCGAGCGAAGCGCGTATCAAGGACCTGGAGACAAAGGCCAGGGCGGAGCAGGCCCGGGTCGAACAGGCCGCGGCCGACCTCGAGGTCACCCGCGCCAAGGTCAAGGCCGACAGCGCCAAGGCGGAGGAGGCGACGAAGAAGCTTTCCAAGCGCGAGGCGGAACTGGCCGACATCGAGACCCGCCTGCAGGTCGAGGAGGGCGCCCTGAAGAAGGAGTCCACCAAGCTCGCGCAGGAACGAAGCCTCTGGGAGGCCGAGGTGGTCGCTTTCCAGGACGAGAAGAAGAAGTTCACGGAAATGACCAACGCTTTCGAAAAGCGGCGCAAGCAGGTCCTCGAACAGGCCAAGGCGCTGCTGGAACGCGACGCCGCCGGCTGAGGTTGTCCCGCCGTCCGCGTGCCTCCGGGGCGCGGACGGGGCTCACCGCCGACCCGCGAGGGTTGCCCCCACGGCCGCGCTTTGCGGTCTTTTTTTTGCGTGCCTCGGGGCCTCGCCCCGCGGATAGCGGAGGCTTGCTAAGCGCAAAATTTTAAACACGTGTCCTTGTGATGGCCCCGATCAACGCTTTCCTGCTCCAGAACGGACTGCGGATTTCCGACAATCCGTGCGTCAGCCCCGACTTCTGCCTCGACTGGCCGAACCTCCGCCGGACCCTCACCGCCGGCACCGGCTTCACCGTTTTCCCGAAGAGCCGCTTTGCCACCGCCGCCGGAGAGTGGTCGCTGGCGGAGGATGGCCAGGGGGACTGCGCCTGGATCCTGGAAGCGGCGGCGGGCCTGGACAACGTATCCACCCTCCTCGCGGAGGGGGTCCGGATCGAGGGCCTCGGTATCGCTTTTCCAGCTACGTTTTCAAACCTCCTCCGCCTGAAGAACCTGGTGCTGGAGCATACCCCGGGTTCGACCCTCTTCCCTTCCGCCACCGAGACCCTCGGCCGAAGCACCCTCGGAATTGGGGCGCGTTTCACCACCCTGCACTGGCCGGCGGTCGAGTGGGCGATGGCGGCGCTCGGGCTGGGGGTGACCGCAAACCAGAACTCCATTCCGCGCGAACTGGTGTATGACGTGGACGCGATGCTCGGCGGGCGGCTCGACAGCGTGCCATTCCCCTTCATCGGCACCCAGGTGCCGGAGGGGCACCAGGGCCAGAGCGTGCAGGGGATGAGTCACGGCTGCATCCTTTCGAAGCTAAAGACCGGGTTTCACCGGCACGGCATCGCCTGGAGCTTTAATGCGGACCACCAGCCGATCGGCGGCAAGTTCGACAGCCGGGAGGACGCGTTGGTCGAGGGTTGCGTCCTCGCCAGCTACATCACCTTCGATCTTTCCCCCGAGCTGGCCCAGACCCAGCCGCCGGCCGACCCGCAGGCGTGGGTGCGGACCGCGGTGCCCGCTGCGCTGCTCGCAACCGTGCGCGCCCGGGTGACGGGCCTCGGCCTGACGCTCGATGACGCCGCGTTTTCCAAACTGGTCGCCTACGTCTGGCCCGCGATGCAGAAGATGAAGCGGCGGGACGAGAAGTACCGGGCGGCGCGCGAGCGCCTCTTCACCACGTCGCAGGGACGTGAATACCTGCGCGAGCTTTCCATCGACGAACTGCCGGGATTGACCACCCCGGAGACCACCGCGGTCATGCTCGCCCTCTGCGAGGCGATGGGAATGCGGATTCACTTTGTCGCCCCCGCCTTTGGCTTCCAGAAGAACATGCCCTATCCGGACAATGACGCCCTGCGCGCCTTGATCGGAAGGCAGTGGACGGTCTGCTCGGCTTTCGGTGCCAGCATCGGTTTCCACTCCGGCTCCGGCAAATCGGCGGAGAATTACCAGGTGATGGGCGCGGTCACCGGCGGGCGCCTGGAAATCAAGACCAGTGGCCGCTACACCTACGAGATGGGGCGGGCCCTGTTCGAATCGAAGGATCCGTCCGACCAGTCCCTCTGGCGGGACTGGTATCTGTTCACCGTCGCCTTGGCCGCCGCCGGCGCCCACAGCACCGATCCGACCGAGCAGAAGATGGCCCGGTCGTTCATCGTCGATGCCCTCGAAAAGGAAGGCCGCCCGACCGCGGTCTTTTCCGATCCCGCCGCGACCCGGGCCGCGCTGGACGCCCTTCGTCCCAGCCCGGAGCACATGTTCTGGTTCGAGTACAACTTTCTCCACGTCCTCGCCGCGGACGGGCGTCCGGAAAAGTCCGCCCTGGGGGATCATTCGCCGGCGGGTTACCGCCAGCGCGCCCGTTTCTACCGCATCAGTGATGAGGGTCGCCTGAACTTTGCCCGCAACATCGCCAGCTACATCGTTTTCCTGGCGGAGAACACCGGGCTGGCGCCGCGCGAGCGGTGTCAGGGGGCGCTCGCCCTCCTCAAACGCTACCGCACCATGGAGGAGATGGTCGGCGACATCAGCCGCTGACCGCTCCCTCCGGGGAGGTCAGAGTGCGTGTAGCGCCGACTTCGATACGGCGAGGCCGGCTTCACGCACCGCCTCGCTGAGGGTGGGGTGCCCGTGGATGGTCCTGCCCAGGTCCTCGGCGCTGCCGCCGTATTCCATGTGGGTGACCACCTCGCTGATGAGTTCGCCCGCGCCGCGGCCGAGGATTTGGGCGCCGAGGATGCGGTCAGTTTTTGCATCCGCGATGATTTTGACGAAACCATCGCTCGCGTCCGCCGCGAGCGCCCGTCCATTGGCCGCGAAATTGAACTTGCCGACCGCGACCGCGCGACCCGCCGCTTTGGCTGCGTCCTCCCCGAGGCCGACTGAGGCCACCTCTGGGTCGGTGTAGATGATGCCCGGGACAAGGTCCCAGTTGATATGGCCGTGTTTGCCGGCGATCCATTCGGCTACCGCTACGCCGTCCTCCTCCGCCTTGTGGGCCAGCATCGGTCCGGCGATCACGTCGCCGATCGCCCAGACACCGGGGACGCTGGTCTGCAGATGCGGGTCGACCTGGATACGTTTGCGATCATCCAGCTGCACCCCGATCTCCGCCAGCCCGAGCTTGTCGGCATAGGGACGACGGCCCACCGCCACCAGGATCTTGTCGGCCGGGAACTCCAGTTTGGCGCCCTCGCGTTCCGCCACGAGAACGCCGGTCTTCCCCGTGCGGCGCAGTTCGACAACCTTGGCTCCGGTCTCGATTTTCAGGCCCTGCTTCTGCAGGAGCCGGGTGAAGGCCCGCACGATGTCGTCGTCGAAGGTTGCGGCGATCTTGGGGAGAAACTCCACCACGGTGACGTCGGCTCCCAGCCGGGCCCAGACGCTGCCGAGCTCCAGCCCGATCGCACCGCCGCCGACCACCACCATCTTTTTGGGGACCTGGGTGAACGCGATGGCGTCGTCGGAGGACACCACGAGCTGGCCGTCAAACGGCATGAACGGCAGCTCGACCGGCGCAGAGCCGGTGGCGACCACGATGTTCTTGGCCTGCAGCTCCAACGGCTCGCCGCCCTCGGTGGCCACCGAAACAGCGTCGGGCCGCAAAAAGCGCGCGGCGCCGTGCACCACGGTGATTTTGCGGGCCTTGGCCAGCTGGCCCACGCCGCCGACCAGTTTGGCCACCACGGCGTCCTTCTTCTTCAGCATCGCCGCGACGTCGATCTCCACGCCGGCAAGTTTCACCCCGTGCGCCGCCGCATGGTGCTTGGCGAAGGCGTAATGCTCGGACGAGGTAAGCAGGGCCTTGCTCGGGATGCAGCCCACATTGAGGCAGGTGCCACCCAGGGTGGCGCGCTTTTCGACCAAGGCGACCTTGAGCCCGAGTTGTGCGGCGCGGAACGCGCACACATAACCGCCGGGCCCGGCACCAATCACGATGAGATCAAACGTCTGCGACATGGGAGAGGGGAGTCGTGCGGTCCAAAAAGTGCTGTCGGCCGCCCCGGACCGCCGGGGACGACCGCTGCAGTCAGCCTCAGACGCTGAGGAGAAGACGGGTGGGATCCTCGATTGCCTGCTTCACCTTCACCAGGAAGGTAACGGCTTCCTTTCCGTCGACCAGGCGATGGTCGTAGCTGAGCGCCAAATACATCATGGGACGGATCACCACCTGGCCGTTGACCGCCATCGGGCGATCGTTGATCGCGTGCAGCCCGAGGATTGCGCTCTGGGGAGGATTGATGATCGGCGTGGAGAGCATTGAGCCGAAGATGCCCCCGTTGGTAATGGTGAAGACGCCTCCCTCGAGGTCGGCGAGGGTGATTTTGCCGTCGCGTGCGCGTTTTGCCGCGTCGCCGATCGCCTTCTCGATCTCCGCCATGCCCAGCGTATCGCAATTCCGGATCACCGGGACCATCAGGCCCTTCTCCGTCGAGACGGCGACACCGACATCGTAATAGTGATTCTCGACAATGTGGTCCCCGTCGATCTGGGCGTTGATCGCCGGGACCTCGCGCAGCGCGTGGACAACGGCCTTGGCAAAGAACGACATGAAACCGAGCTTCAGCCCGTTCTTCTTCACAAACTCATCCTGGTACTTGGCGCGCAGCGCCATCACTGCGGACATGTCCACCTCATTGAAGGTGGTGAGCATGGCGGCCTCGTGCTGGGCGGAGACCAGCCGCTGGGCGATACGCTGGCGAAGCGGCGTCATTTTGCGCCGCGTCTGGCGCGGCGTGGCCTGGCCGGGAGACACGGCTGCGGGTGCGGCGGGAGCGGGGGCCGGTGCCGCCGCAGGAGCGGCAGTGGCGGGCTTGGCGGGTGCAGCCGCGGGTTTGTTTTCGGCGGCGGCGAGCATGTCGCCCTTGGTGACGCGACCAGCCTTGCCAGTGCCCTCGACCACCGACGGATCAACACCGGTTTCGGCGGCGAGCCTGCGCACGGCGGGGGACTGCGTCCCTTCCGGAGCGGGCTTGGCGGGGGCGGGCGCAGCCGCGGACTTGTTTTCGGCGGCGGCGGGAGCGCCGCCACTCGGCGCCCCGGCGGCGGCCGCGGTATCGATCGCAGCCACGACCTGCCCGATCTTCACCTCGGTGCCAGGTGCCACCTTCAATGAGATCCGGCCCCCGGCCTCGGCCGTGCCTTCGGACGTGATCTTGTCGGTTTCCAGCTCAAACAGCGGCTGGTCCTTCTTGACCACGTCGCCGTCGTTGACGTGCCACTTGGCCAGCACGCCGGAGCTGATGGATTCGCCCATGGGCGGGATTTTGACGTCGAGGGAGGGCATCTGGGGTTAGTAGGTGAATGCGTCTTTGAGGAAGGCTGCCAGTTCGAGGCGGTGGACGGCGAGGGAGCCCACGGCCGGCGAGGCGCTCGCGTCGCGTCCGGCATAAGCTGCCTTGCGCCCGAAGATCTCCTCGAGGTGAGGGGCAATGAAGGTCCAGGCACCCATGTTCTGGGACTCTTCCTGACACCAGACGAGCTTTGCTTTGGCGTAGGTCTTGGCCAGTTCCGCCAGGCGCTCCCGGTGTAGCGGGTAGAGCTGTTCGACCCGGACGATGGCGGTGTCCCGCACCTTGTTCTTTTCCCGGTAGTCGCAGAGATCGTAATACACCTTGCCCGAGCAAAGGATGAGGCGCTTGGCGTCCTTGGCCGCCTGGGTGTCGTCGATGATTTCCTGGAAGGCGCCCTCCGTGAATTCTTCGAGGCGGGAGGTCGCGGCGGGGTGGCGGAGGAGTGACTTCGGCGACATGATCACCAGCGGCTTCTTGAAATCGCGGCGCATCTGGCGACGGAGCGCATGGAAAAGCTGGGCCGGGGTGGTCAGGTTTGCCACCTGGATGTTGTTTTCCGCGCAGAGCTGGAGGAAGCGCTCGAGGCGAGCCGACGAGTGTTCCGGCCCCTGGCCCTCGTAGCCGTGGGGGAGGAGAAGGACGATGCCGCTGTTGCGCTGCCACTTCGATTCCGAGCTGACGATGAACTGGTCGATGATCACCTGGGCGCCGTTGGCGAAGTCTCCAAACTGGGCCTCCCAAATGCAGAGCATCTTGGGATAGTCCAGGGAGTAGCCGTAGTCGAAGCCGAGCACGGCCGCCTCGGAGAGGAGCGAGTTATAGACGCAAAAACGCTCCTGGCCCTCGCCAAGATTGAGGAGCGGTACGTATTTCTCGCGGGTTTCGAAATCGTAGAGCACCGCGTGGCGGTGGCTGAACGTCCCGCGCTCGCAGTCCTGGCCGCTCAGGCGCACGGGGGTGCCCTCGAGCAGGAGGGTGCCGAACGCCAGCGCCTCGCCAAAACCCCAGTCGAACGGACCACCTTCCTTGTGGGCCTGCACGCGGGCCTCGAGGAAACGTTTAATCTTCGGGTTGAGCTTAAAATTTGGCGGCACGCGGGTGAGGCCCTGGACCGCCTGGGTCAGCAGTTCCGGCGACACCGCCGTTTTCACCGGCGTGAAGGTGTAGGGTGGCTGGAAGATCGCAGTGGAACCCTTGAACTTGTCCGCCGGGTTGGCTTTGGCCGCCTCGGCCTCTGCCGCCTTCGCCTTGGCGAACGACGCCTCCATCGCGGCAGAATACTCGGCCTTGATCGCGTCGGAGTCGGACTGGGCAATGGTGCTCTCGGCGATCAGGCGGTCGGTGTACAGGGTGGAGATCAGCGGGTGGGCGTTGATCTTGCGGTACATCGTCGGCTGAGTGAACGCAGGCTCGTCCGACTCGTTGTGACCGTGTTTGCGGTAGCAATACATGTCGACCACCACATCGCGCTGGAACTTGAGCCGGTATTCGAGGGCCAGAAGGGTGACGGTGCAGACCGCCTCCGGGTCGTCGCCATTCACGTGGAAGATCGGGGCCTCGATCATCTTGGCGCCATCCGTGCAGTAGCGGGTGGACCGCGCATCGCTCGGCAGGGTGGTGAACCCGATCTGGTTGTTGATCACGAAGTGAAACGTCCCACCCGTGCGGTAGCCCGGCAGCTGCGAGAAATTGAGCGTTTCCGCGACCACGCCCTGTCCGGCGAAGGCGGCGTCGCCGTGGATCAGGAGCGGGAGCACCCGCTTGCGCTCGGTGTCACCGCGAATGCGCTGGCGCGCCCGCGCCTTGCCCTCGACCACCGGATTGACCGCTTCGAGGTGCGACGGATTGGCCGCGAGGCGCACCTCGACGGATTTGCCAGAGGTGGTGTTGAGAACGGCCTCGTAACCGAGGTGGTATTTGACGTCGCCGTCGCCCCCCACCGCGTTGGGGATGTAGTTCTCGGAGAACTGCTCGAAGAGGACGTCGAACGGTTTGCGCAGGATATTGGTCAGTACGCTCAGCCGCCCGCGATGGGCCATACCCATCACGATCTCATCCACGCCCACCTTGGGGCAGTGTTCGATCACCGCATCGATCGCCGCGATCATCGTCTCGCCTCCCTCCAGCGAGAAGCGCTTCTGCCCCACGTACTTGGTGTGAAGGAACTTTTCGAAAAGCTCGGCCTTGTGCAGCCGGCGGAGGATCCGGACCTTTTGCTGCTTGGTGAAGGCGGGCTCCAGGTAGGTCCGCTCCATCCGTTCCTGCAGCCAGCGCCGGGTCTCCGTGTCCTGGATATGCAGGTACTCCACGCCGATACGCCCGCAGTACGTGCGCTGCAGGCCGGACACCACGTCGCGCAACCGCATCTGGCCGCCGCGCAGGTAGTGGCCGACGTCGAAGGATTGGTCGAGATCCGCCTCCTCCAGGCCAAACTCCTTCAACTGCAGCCGCGGCGAAGGCGCCGGCGGTGGGTTCAGCGGATCGAGGTGCGCCTGCAGATGGCCGATCGCCCGATAGTGGTAGATCAGGCTGTGCACCTGCGACTGCTTCAGGCTGTCGATGATCGAAACCTCGCCCTGCGAACCAGCACCCGCAGAGAGTGACCCTCCGTTGTTTCCGAGGGTGAAACCCTGGAAGAAGGCGCGCCAGGTGGGATCCACCGAATCAGGATTGTCGAGCCACAGGCGGTACGCCGACTCGATCACATCAGCATTCGCGCGCGTGGGCAAAGTCATGGAATTCATGGAAAGAGAACCGGGGAACGGGTGGTTAGGGGCACGCCGTCACGCCGGCAGCATTAAGAAGACTTAATGGTAGGAAAATGATTGGAATATGGACCCGACGGGGTTTTCTACACAAGTGCATTCCAGTCGCGGCCGCGCTGATACAAAGGCGGCATTGGGGTGGGTAAGTGCCTGAATTAAC
Organism: Verrucomicrobiota bacterium; assembly: GCA_023428905.1. Classification (GTDB taxonomy): domain Bacteria; phylum Verrucomicrobiota; class Verrucomicrobiia; order Opitutales; family Opitutaceae; genus EW11. Next base: position 227,302 of record JAEYWP010000032.1, on the reverse strand, counting down.
GTAGTTAAATAGACTCTCTCTGCATGACCGAATCGCAAATCAAAGAGGCGCTTATCGCGCTGCTGGACGGCATCAAGAGGGCTGATGCGGCCATCATCTCCACCCAGACCGCGGCGCTGGACGATGCGGTCGAGCGTGGGCGAGGCGCTTATCCTGCGCAGCTGGTGCATTTCCTTCAAAATCGGAGTTATGCCAAAGCCCTGCTGTACCTCGGCGGAGCGAGCGATATCCCGAGGGGCAACTGCGGAGGTCGGGCGTGAGCGGCGGCAAACGTCTGTCCACCGACGGTGGCAAAGAGCTGGGGAACAACCCCTTCGCCGCGTTGAGTGCAGCGGGTTTGCCGAGCGCGCCAGCCCCCGCGTCCTCGGTCGGGGCCGGACCGACGTCAACCTCCAAAAGCTCTCCCGCGCCGGCGAAGAACCGGGGTCGGGTCGATATCACGCGCGAGAAGGCTGGCCGCGGCGGGCGCACCGTGACCGTGGTGAGCGGGTTTGTCGGGATCGGCCTGCCTGAAAAGGAGGCTTTGGCGAAAAAGCTTCAGAAAGCGTGTGGGGTGGGTGGCACGGTCAAGGAGGGCCGGATCGAGATCCAGGGGGACAAACGCGACGAGGCCGCCCGAATCCTACTGGAGGCGGGGTTTCGCCCTGTCTTTGCCGGGGGGTGACAAAAAAACCGGCTCCCTAAGGTAGCCGGTCAAAAGCGATCGCCGCACGCAGCGCGCCATCAGGTGGAGCGCGCCTTACCCGAAAAACTGCGGTGGGGAAAATGGGCGGTAAACGGCACCTCCGACCAAAGCTGCGCGGTGGTGGGCAGCGAGGGGGCGCGGAAAATGGGCCGGTTCCACGTCAGGTCGTAATGGCGTACCTGGGCCGGGCGCTCGGTCGGATTTTTTTCGGGCGGGGGTGGAAAGTGTTCAATGGGGAACGGCATGCTCGAAAGGGGTTAAGAGGTTTCTCGGCACCAGGCGGCGCCACTTGAGAAGAAAACGGTCAGGAGGGCTGGAATTCGCGGCGGGGGCGGGGAAGCAACGCGGCGTATCACGTGAGAACAGCGCCCCGGTGGCGAGGTTCCCCGCCGTATCCACGGACGGGATTTTTCCTGGTCCCGGGGGCGGGCAGACGGTGCTGGACCGAGACTGCCCGCGACCCCGGGACCGCGGAGTAAGGGATGGCGCTCAGGCGACGCGGCGCGCGCGCTCGGGCTTCGGCAGGACGTGACGACGTGGTATCACGATCGTCAGTACACCCTCGTGGATCTCGGCGCGCAGCGCCTCGTAATCCAGGTGGTTGCCGAGCCGCAGCCGCAGGCGGTAGTCGCGCTGGGCGGACTCGAGGTGCAGGGCCCGCCAGTTCACCCGGACGAGGTGGGACTTGCGGGCGGTGACGGTGAGGTCCGGTCCGCGCTGCACGATCTCCACGCCGGCGGCGTCGACGCCGGGGACGTAGACGACGACCTTGAAGTCGTCGCCCATCTGCGCGCAGTCGTAATGCGGGTCACGGAAGTTGTCCGTGGATTCCGACAGTCGCGACGACGTGGGCTTCAGGGGATGGATGATCGTGTGCATGGCAGTACGTTTGCTCCTCGTTGCTGAGGTGGGCCGGGCTCTGGTTGGGTTCTAGACGGATCCTGTGAAGGACTGCCGTTAGGCCAGTGAGCCCGCGCCGGTGGATTGTTTCGTCCAAGACTGGCGGACCGATCGCATCTGGGCGCGGCAAACGCAGGCCTTCGTAATCGAAGTGCCGGCGTGGCAGCGGAGATGATGGTGTGACCGGTTCATGTTTCGGACGAGTTCGAGTCATCAAAAAGCAGGGGGTGGGCCAAGTTTAATTTTGCAGGGGAGAAAAAGTTCACAGAATCGCCATATGGCACCTCTGACTGACGCCCACACCTCCGTTGCCGAGCTCAAGGGTCGTATCCTCGAATTTGCTAAAGCCCGTGACTGGGAGCAGTTCCATTCGCCGAAGAACCTCAGCATGGCGCTCGCGGCGGAGGCCGGAGAGCTGATGGAACACTTTCTCTGGGCCACCCCCGAAGCCTCCCGGGCCATCGCGCAAGACACAGTGAAGCGCAAAAAAATCGAGGAGGAGCTGGCCGATGTGGTCATCTATGCCCTCGAGTTCGCCAACATGGCCGGGATCGACGTCGCGGCGGTGATCGAGGCGAAGATGGCCGCCAACGCCCTCAAGTACCCGGTCGAAAAAGCGCGGGGGCGCTCCGACAAATACACCGAACTGTAGCCGGGACGACCGCCCACCGTTGGGATCGACCTGGTCAGGGCAGACCGGTGTAGTGGCGCGGTGAAGAAAGCCCATGTCCTGCGGGCGTATTACGTCCTGCCGTGCTGTCTCCTGCTGCTGAACCTCCTCAACTCCGTCATCTCCTACAAGGCCGAGATGATCGACGATCCGTACGCGCGGGTCGCCGTGATCATCCTCCTTGTCCTTTTCGGAGGATCGCTCGTCGCGTTTGCGGTGGCGCCGGCGATCGAGTCCGGGGTGCGCGCCCTCCATCAGGGCAGCCGCAAGGGCGGTGGGATCCTCGGCGAGATCGTGTTCCTCTCCGTCCTTGGGGTGGTTGTTTTCTGGCTCTATTACCAGTACTACGTCAACGGGCCCACCTCGATCCTGCCGCGCGATCTCTGGAACCCGATCGCGGGTTAGGCCTTCGGTCGGAAGACCGGCATTACCGCGTGGTTGGCCTCGAGGCGCGGGCCCCCGATCAGGTCGATGCAGTACGGGATGGCGGGGAAGACGGTTTCGAGGTTTTCACGGATCGCCTTGGGGCGGCCGGGCAGATTGACGATCAGGGACCGGCCCCGGATCCCCGCGGTCTGGCGGGAGAGGATCGCGGTGGGCACGTATTTCAGGGAGGTCGCGCGCATGAGCTCACCGAAGCCCGGTAACAGCTTTTCACATACACGTTCCGTCGCCTCGGGCGTGACGTCGCGCGGCGCCGGTCCCGTGCCGCCGGTCGTGACCACCAGGCAGCAACTGGCCTCGTCGCACATCCGCCGCAGCTCCGCCTCAATCCGGTCCTGCTCGTCGGGGATGACGCGGTAGTCCACCTCGAAGGGGGTGACCAGCCATTCGCGCAGGAGCGCCACCGCCGCCTGGCCGGGGGTGTCCGCGTAGATCCCGGCGCTGGCCCGGTCGGAGACGTTGATCACACCAATGACAATTTTCATGAAAGGGGGATCTCCCGGGCGAAGCGGTCCTGCAGGGCGCGCGGGTCGGCGCCTCCCGCGCGCAGGGCGCGGAGGCTGAGGGCATCGTGCCGCTTGGCCAACCGCACGCCCCGCTCATCCGCGAGCAGCGGGGCGTGAAGAAAGGCCGGGGCCGTGTAACTGAGTGCTCGATACAGAAGGAGCTGCCGGAAGGTGGAGGTGATCAGGTCGGCTCCGCGCACCACCTCGGTGATGCCCATGCGGGCGTCATCGACCACGCAGGCGAGCTGGTAGGCCGGCGTGTCATCTTTTCTCCAGACGAGAAAATCCCCGAAGTCCCGGCCGGCCACCGCCTGCTGTGGCCCGCAGGCTCCGTCATGGAACCGGACTGCCTCCCCGTCCGGCACCCGAAAGCGCCAGTTGACTCGCACCTCTGGCCCGAGCGGCGGCAGGGGCGTCCCGGGGGCGGGGCGAAAATGGGCCGGATACACCGGCTCATCCGCCTCGCCGCGCGCTTCGTGGGGAGCGCCGGCTGCGGCCGCCACATCGCGACGCGAGCGTTCGCACGGAAAAATCAGGCCCGCGGCATGGAGCCGCCGCAAGGCGTCCCAGTAGAGCGGGCGTGCCTCGCTCTGCACGTACGGCGTGTGCGGGCCACCCACGTCCGGTCCCTCGGTCCAGGCCAAGCCGAGCCAGAGCAGGTCCTCCCGGGCGGCGAGGCTATAGGCTTCGCGGCACCGCGCGCGGTCGAGGTCATCATCGCGCAAGACCAGTGCTCCGCCGGCTTTTTCCGCCCGTTGTGCCGCCAGCCAGAAGGTCCGCGCATGTCCGAGGTGGAGGTACCCGGTGGGGGAGGGGGCGATGCGTCCGCGGTAGGGAAACGAGGTGGCCGGCACAGGCTTCCGATGGAACACACCCCGGCGTTTCAGTCGATTCTCTGCTTTCGCTCCGCCTGCCGGAGGCTAGTTTTGAGGCTCCATGAAGATGCTTTGTGTGTACTGCTCCTCGAGCGACCGTCTCGACGCCAAATATTATGCGGCGGCGGAAGCGCTCGGGGTTGAGATGGTCCGCCGCGGCTGGGGGCTGGTGTATGGCGGCGGCAAGACCGGTCTGATGGGCACGGTGGCCCGGGCGGTGAAGCGGTCCGGGGGCCGCGTCATCGGGGTGATCCCGGATTTCATGAAGGCAAAGGAACTGGCCTACGATGAAGCCGACGAGTTGATCACGGTGGTGACGATGCGCGAGCGGAAGCTCCTGATGGAGGCGCGGGCGGACGCGTTTGTCGCGCTTCCCGGCGGGTGGGGCACCCTCGAGGAGATCATGGAAATCCTGACCCTGCGCCAGCTGGACGTGTTGCGGAAACCGTGTGTCTTCCACAACCAGGACGGGTTCTACGACGACCTCCTGCGTTTTTTTGAGCGCATGATCAACGAGCGCTTCAACAAGCCGTCGAACCTCAATCTGTTTTCGGTGGCGCCCACGCTGGAGCACGTGTTCGCCCATCTCGAGGCAGGCAGTGCGCCCGCGGCCGAGACGAAGTGGTTTGTGACCAACTGACCGACGCTCAGCGTTTTTGGACGGCCTTGGGCGGGATGATCACCACCGGGCACCGCACCTTGCGCAGCACGCCATGGGTGGTGCTTCCCACCAGGAGGTCGTAGAGCGCGGTGTGACCGTGGGAACCCATGACCAGGTAATCTGCGTGGTGACGTTCGGTGGCGGCGAGAATTTCGGCGATGGCAGAGCCGCTGACCTGGTCGATCTCGACCGCGGGCACCTGGCCTTGCGCCTGGGCCTTCAGTTCGGCTAGGCGTTTGGCGGCGTGGCGCTCGCTGAGGGTGACGGCTTCCTGGAAACTCTCGATCGCCAGGCCGTAGTCACTGGTGAGGATCGGCGCCTGTACGATGTGGAGGAGAACCACCCGTCCCTGGGTGGCGCGGGCTAGTTCAATCGCGCCGTCAATCACCGGATTGGTGGCGGTGGAGAAATCGATCGGGGCAAGAATCGTTTTCATACCTTAAGGTACGCCTGCAGGGCTTCTTTGGCTACGCACGGATTGCCCGACCGGGTGGTTGAATTCCGCCCGGACGGCCGAAAAAACCGCTTGCTTATCCCCCGGCCATGGGCCTTTCTGCCCTTCCTTTTGTCGGGCCGTAGCGTAGCCTGGTAGCGCGCTTGCATGGGGTGCAAGAGGTCGAGAGTTCGAATCTCTCCGGCCCGACCATTTTTACCAGATCGCGGGGGGGGCGATGATGATCGTTTATGTCGTCGAAGGGTTGTCCCAGCGGTCCGGCAGGCTCACAGCCTGCTGAGACGACCGCCGTCCACTCGGACATTCGCGCCCTGGACGAAACGGGCTTCATCGGAGGCTAGGAAAGCCGCGACGTCGGCAATGTCCTCCGGCTTGCCGACAGCGGTGGGATCCACCGCTTCTGCGCCAGACTTGATGTTGGGATTGTTCCAAAGCATCGGCGTGTCGACTGCACCGGGAAGGATCGCATTCACTCGAATCCCCTTCGGAGCACCTTCGATCGCTGCTGATCGGGTAAGGGATACCAACGCGGCCTTTGCCGTCGCATAGGGTGCAACGAGTGGCGTCGTCTCTACGGCGTGGATACTGGAGATATTGATGATCGCTCCGCCGTTTGACATCTCGCGGAATGCCGCGCGGGTAAAAAAGAAAGCGCCCAAGAGATCGACGCCCAGAATCCGGTGCCAATCGCTGGCCGTGATCTCTTGGATCGGTTTGAAGATCATCAAACCGGCGTTGTTGACGACCACGTCGAGACGACCGAAGCGGGCCATTGTTTCGCTCACGGCATTCTCCACCTCGTTTTCCTGTGACACATCGCACCGGACAGCCAAGGCGTCGGCAGCCCCGGACGACTGAACGTCGCGCGCGGCTTTTTCGGCTGCCTCAAGATTAACATCCACGATCACGACGCGTGATCCTTCGGCTCCAAACTTGCGGGCCATGGCAAGTCCGATGCCGCTCGCGGCGCCCGTGATGATCACGACCTTGTCTTTGAGCCCTTTCATGCTCCCTCCCCGGCGTAGGTGGGTTCGGTTTCGACCGACTGATTCTTGCGCTGCGCAGCTTTGCGGGCGCGGTCCGCGAAACGCTCCTGGTACTCCTGAGGCTGAACGAGTGGCAAGCGAAGGCAGACGCTCTGGGTTGGCAGTAGCTCTCGCCATTCGGAGATGAGCTCTTTGTAAGCCTTGCCGACCGCGCGTGGCTTTCGGTCCAGGTCGTAGAGGCCGAGCGGATTAATCCGCCCGTTGTTCTCGCGGAGAGCCGTGTCCCAATCGACCTGGTCCGTGAGCGAATACCAGGTGAACCCTACGATCGGCACCCCTTTGTTGCGCACCCGGAGGACGTTGGCCCACTCTTTCCAAAGCCAGTAAACCGCTTCGTCGCCTCGGGGGCCCTCGTTCAGGTTTGTCTCCGTGTGCATGACCGGAAGGCGATACCGATCGTAATACTGCCACGTGATTTCGTCGTAACCGAAGACTTCGCCCGCGGGCTCCGTGTGCCCGTTCGGCCTGACGCGATGCTCATTCGTCACGTAGTAGTCGTTACCCATGATACACCGATGTTTCACATCGTGCGTATGGAAGAAATGATACTCCTCCCGCGTCATTCCGTTATCCATGAGGAATTCGTACATCTCTGAATCGACGCGTCGGCCGTAGTTCAGGTCGAGTGACAGAAAACGCCGTGCGTTCATGACCTCCGCAGGTTTGATCGCTTTAGGGTTGTGCGCGTGAAAATACTCCGACGACTCGCTCTGGATGAAGAGAGCGTCTGGCCGCACTTCCAAGATGGACCGCATCGCGAGCACATTGGCGCGGACGATGTGTTTCAGTGCGGTCACGAAAGCGCGATCGCTGGACAGCTGCTCATTCCACCAGCCGTAGGCCGCAGAGAAGGTGGCGCAGATGAACATCTCGTTCACCGGAGTGTACAACTGCACCCATGGGAACCGCTGCGCGAAAACCCGCGCGTAGTCTGCGAACAATTCCGGAAAGTCCGGGTTCTGGAAGTTGCCGATCCAGTCCGGCACGCCGAAGTGGCATAAGTCGACGATGGGCACCAAGCCCCGTCGGAAGAGCGACGAGAACGTAGCGTCAGCAAAGTCCCAATCGTAGCGGCCCTGCGCAAGCCACGTCCGGTGTAGGGGCGGACCATAACGCAGGAAGCGAATACCGAGTTCCTCGACCAACGTGAAGTCCTCCTCCCAGCGGCGGTAGTGATCGCACTTTTCCATCTCATCAACCCGGGTGCGCCCGTTCTGGATGGTGGGGATGCTGTTCTCGATTCCCGTCGCGAACATGAAAGCGGGAAGATTCGTCATGCGTGAAGGTATTGAGGGAGACGTGGGTTCCATCGAGGTGCCAGCGAGAGCGACGCTCTATAACACCCTACACGCGCGAGTCCCTGCGCGGTATGGGGTGGCGTTCCCTCCGCGGGGTGGAGGCATCTTTCTTGGAGCCCTAGGGCAGCTGCCTCACAGGTATGGGGCAGTGAGGGCTCTCGGCCACGCCAAGAAGAGGGGAGGCATGGTCCACGTCCTTCACGCCCCTAAGGCATAAGCACGGCTGCCGTGCCCCTGGAAGAGAGAAGCAAATTCAACCCTGAAGATCGCGCGTGTTGCGTGCAGCCAGGGCGCGCTCGCGAAGAGCTTCGTAGATCGGAGGGGTGCTGGTGGCTTCGGCCACCCCGTAGGCGACGAGGCAGCACCCGAGGAGCGGGAGCATGAAGTCGTACGTCCCGGTGAGTTCGATCATGAGCACAATTCCGGTCAACGGCGCCCGGACGATGGCGGTCAGCAGTCCGCCCATGGCGATCACCGCGAAGGCTGGAGCACTCGGCACGGCTGCTGGAGCCAAGGCATGGACGGCTTCGCCGAAGCCAAGACCACCCAGCGCGCCTATGACGAGGAGCGGTGCAAAAATCCCTCCAGCCGCACCCGTCCCGTAACTCGTCATGGTAAGTAGGAATCGCGTGACGAGCAGGAGTGGTAGCCACGTTGTGGCAATCTCACCCAATAGCGCGCGTTCGACGAGTGACCCGCCACCGCCAGCGACCCCAGGAAATATCCCGCTCGCAACTCCCACCAAGCTGCCTGCTAGCGCGCCTTTCGCCCACGCGGGCCATTTCAGACGTTCATAGAGTTCCAGGCTTTTGAGGAGTGATCGGCTGAAGACGATGCCCGCCAGGCCACAGAGGCCGCCCAAGACCAGTGCGGCGGGTAGGGCGGGAACACCCGGTACTGACATGTGGTTCACCGCAAATACCGGCATTTCGTTCGTCAGTACGCGGCCCACGACATCAGCCGTAACGCAGGACAAAAAGGCGGCTACGAAGACAACGGGCGTGAAGCTGGCAGCGAGCTCCTCTAGAACAAAGACCATCCCGGCTAGAGGCGCATTGAACGCGGCGGCTAGCCCCGCTCCCGATCCTGCTGCAATGAGTGCCTTGCGCTCGCCTTCCCCAGGTTTGATGCGAAACCACTCGGAAACCATCAGGCCCGTGGCGCCGCCCATCTGTATGGTGGGCCCCTCTCGCCCGAGAGCGAGGCCGCCGCCAATTCCGATCACTCCGGCGATGAACTTTACGGGCAGCAGTCGCTTCCACTGCAGCTCAGCCTGTCCGAGGATGAATGCTTTCAATTGCGGAATCCCGCTGCCCGAAGCGTCAGGTGAAAATCGTTTCACCAGCCACAACGCCACCGCACCACACGAGGCGCCGATTGCAATCGCGACGGGCAAACGCATCGAACCATTGAGACCCGACAGAAAAGCCACGCGCTGGTTTTCCACCGTGTGCAGCACAATCCGGAAAGCCGAAGCGAGAAGTCCTGCAACGAGCCCTACCACGAGGGCTTTCGGTAGGATGTGCCTGCGTTTTACGTCGGGCGCAGCTAAACCAAACGATCGATGCGGCTCCATGCTCGCTGGATCGTGCTGCGCATCCCATGCTACTCAAGACCCGACTCCCGGTGCCTTCCATGCGGCGAAAGACGACCGGGAGAGACCTGGCTTGTGATTGCCCGCAAACCGAGCTGTCGACGCAGCTACGCTCAACGTTTGATGCGTTCGATCACCCCGCCGGAAATCCGGATGCCAGAGTCTCCACTCGGCTGGCTTTTCAGATCGTCATGTCCCTGGTGCACAATCACCGCTCTGCCGATGATGGAGTGCTCACCATCGAGCTTCAGGACCGGATCCACATAGTCCAGGGTGGCGACACCCTGCGAATTCGCCGACAGGTTTCCCAGGTCGCCGGTGTGACGTTTTTCCGACTTCGGTCCGCCATGCGATTGCGCGCTGCGGTTGTAGTGGCCGCCAGCCGACGAGAGGTCGTCAGCGGATAGGTCGCCCGTTTCATGAATGTGAAATCCATGGTCACCGCGCGTGAGATTCATCATGTGCGCCACGACGCGAACACCGTCGCGTACGGGAATAAACTGCACCGTGCCCGTCACGTTGGACTGTCGGGCTGGCGTGAGGTGAGCCACCGCCACCGCCCCAGGTAGAATCGATGCGGGATCTGCGCGTGCCAACGGCTGGCTGGCCAACACGACCAGGGCGAGCGCGGCGAGAAGGGAAAGTGTCGTCTGTTTCATGCGCTAAACTCTTTGTGGTTAGGAGAAGGGGCGCAGGGCACGAGCCCCTGCGCCGGTTTTGGGTCGACCCGTGTACCTGCTATTCGCCGGTGGCGATTCGGAGCCGATTCTCAACGTCGAGGCCTTGCGAGAGCTTCTCGGCCTTGTCTTCGATTTTGTCCTTCATGTCTCTCGAAGGGACGGTGCCCGTGAGGATGACTTGGTCCCCTTCCTTCCGTACCTCCACCTTGTCGGCTGCGCGTTGGAGAGAGGTGTCATTGCGCAGCGCCTCCTTGATCATCGCGACTGAGTCCTTCTGGTCGTTGATGCCGCGCCGCATCTGGCCACCCGGGGTGGTGGCCGCCACCGGCGCTGCGTACGGGTACACCCACGCAGACCAGCGGTAAACGTAAGTGTCCGGAGCGGTGTCCCAGTACCCGCGGTCGGCGGGAGTCGCGCGTTCGAAGTCGTTTCGCGACAGTTGTGTCATCAGTTCTTCACGGCCCTGGCCGAAACCGCTCACCTTGTTCAGTGAAACAACGAACTTCTCGTTCGAGCCCGTGAAGTTGTCGTTCGGGTCGATCAGCAGCGAGGCGCGTTGGTTGTTCATGTTGACGATCACATCCTCGACGTCGCCGACTTCCTCGCTGCCGTTCATCAGGTCCTTGCCGGACAAGTGTGTCGCAAACGCCAGTGCATTCCCTCCGGCCATGTCCTTTTTCCACTCGGCTCCATAGTGGTTGAAGATTTCGCGGCCGCGCTGGTCATTCAGCGCGGACAACTCTTCACGGTTGAGCTGCGGAGCGGAACTCCACTTGGCATTGTCGACGTCGAGCTGGAGTTCATTGTCGGCGCGCTGGCTGAGTTTGGAGAACGGGACGGCCCGGACGCGTTCGCCGACGCCGAGCACGCCGCCGCTTCCGATCGTGGCGAGCACGGCTTTGCCGGTCTTGGTGTTCACCACGATGTCGTTAAGCTCTCCGAGCCGATTGCCGGAACGGTCCACAACATCCTGGCCGATGAAGGCACGTGCACTTTTGCCCTGCGCATTCACCGCTGCCTTCACAGCCTGCTGGTTTTGGTTGGACGGCTTGTCCGCTGCTCCCGCATACGGTGCTGCCACTGCCATGGTGGCCACCAACAGTGCGGCCGCAATTTTGCCTGTATTTCGATTTTTCATGATCATTCCTTATTCAGGTGGTTGCGATTGGAGCTGGGGACGGACCCTGGCTCGTGTTCATGCAGAACCTTATTCGGGTGGGAACGGGCCGCTATGGGGGGATGGGCTTAAGTGCTGTTGGGAGGCGGTCCGGAGAAACCCCTGCGATGGCAGAGACGCCGACCGATTGGTTTCGCAAGCTGCAGAAATCGAACATGTAAACGAAATTGAGCACCCGTTGCGCGCCCTGCGCGTGGGCGGCCCCCCCTCCTGACATTTCTGACAGGCGTGCCCCGATCTACGCACCTAAATCTCGCGCGGCTGTGAAGCGGCTTCTTGTTGCCCCTTCTGCAATGGCCACCGGCCCGTCACCTCCATTTCCAACGTGACGCTTAGGAATGTACGCACGACGACAATACCACCCAGGATCAGCCGATTTGTTGGAATGGGCGCGATCCTTGATCGTGATGCTGCTTCCGAAGTCGCGACGAAGAAGTAGGTGAACGTTGGCGACGGCGATGAGTGCGGGTAAGTGGAGCCGAAGCGGGAGAGCGATCGAAAACAGGGTGCTGCGGTGACTGCGAGGAGGCCGCTGCGTTTGACAGCTGCAGGTGTGTCAGACACGCTCCAACGATGCAGACCAATACCCGCTCCTTCCTTCGGGACTTCGCCGCGATGAAAGCAAAGGCGCGGAACGGACAGGTCGTGCGCGTGAAAGACAAGGAAGGGGAGTTTCTTTTCACGGCCGCATCGACGAAGACTTCGCTCCTCGGGGCGGCAAAGGGGAAAATTCGGATCACCGCTGACCTGACGAAGCTTACCCTCAGTGGTGACAATTGGAAACCTTCGCTCTGATGCGCGGCCCCAAGTACCTGCTTGATACACACGCGTTCCTCTGGGCCGCTGTCGACGAGGAGAAGCTGAGCGCCAAAGCCGCCAAGGCGATCGGAACCACCCCTTACCAGCAGCTCGCGATTTCAGACGTCACGCTCCAGGAGATTGGCCTGCTGCTGCACTCGGACCGGATCTCATTCACCGGCTCACCCAGGACAGTCCTGAGCGGATTATTGGATTTTGTGACAGTTCTTCCAATCAGCCAGGATGTGGCGATCGCTGCCCCGGCTTTGTCGATGCGCCACGGTGACCAGTTTGACCGCATCATCGCCGCGACGGCGAAGCTTCATCGCCTCACCCTCATCACCAAGGACGCCAACATTACGGCCGCGGGCGTCGTCAGCACGTTGTGGTGAGCATCAGTACTGAGTGGGATTCGACGAAGCCTGAATTCGCCAACGAACGGCCGACAGAAGCGCGAGTGGTGGTCCATCGTTCATCGAACGGTGGAGGCGAACGCATATTGAAAAACGAAAACGGGTCGCTCCGCCTAGGCGGTGCAGGTGCGCAGTGCTGACATTTCTGACAGGCGCGCGGGAGTGGTCAGCATCTTGGGGTGAGGACCGTGCGGAATCGCGGTCTACTCGTAGCGCGCCTTTTTCTCCCGACTCTGCCGCTCGTGCGCAGGTTACCGCATCGGAGATTGTAGCTCCCTCCGTCTAGGGTGGACGCCTGAACATGAGCTGTGCCGCATCTTCGGGGGAACGGGAGAGCCCGGCCGTCCTCAGTGAGCCGCAACGCTCCCCACATGGACTCCATCAACCACAACCAGGCTGAACTGAACCGCGAAGACCTCTCTGGAAGTGTCGCGGTAAAGAAGCTTCGCGACCTGGTGAAGTCTGCCGACACCTGCTTCTTCTGCACTGCAGCCGCCACCGGCCCCTCGTCCGGCACTCGGCCGATGAGTGTACGACTCACGGATGAGGCCGGGGTGCTGTGGTTTCTCAGCGCGAGCGACAGTCACAAGAACAAGGAAATTGAGCTCAACCCAAACGTTGACCTCTACTTCCAGGGCTCAGCCCATTCGGAATTCCTTCACCTCAGCGGGACTGCCGTCATTTCCCGCGATCCGGAAAAGATCAAAGAGCTTTGGAGTCCGATCCTGAAGACGTGGTTTACGGAAGGCACCGATGACCCGAGGATCACCGTGATCGCCGTGTCACCACAAACCGGATATTATTGGGGAACCAAGCACGGCAAGGCGGTTGCGGGCATCAAGATGCTGATTGGAGCCGCGACCGGGAAAACGCTAGACGACTCCATCGAGGGAACGCTCTCACCTTAGGTGCCGCAGCGGCCAGGTGGCCGAGCATCACCTGCTCGGTCCGTGGCTGGCGGACGGCGGTGATCGGCTGGTTGGTCGAAGTCGCATCCATGCGCGCTGACGCTCCAGACCTCTTTATGCCACTCGGATCGTAGGCACGACGGAGACGGGGAAGTTCATCGAGCGCGCAATGAAGCAGTAGCCGTGGGCGCGCTCGTGGAGCGCCTCGGCGGTGGCGACATTGCCGCCGGCCGCGATCGTCACGACGGGTTTGAGGACAACCGAGGTGAATTCACCGGACCCGTCCGCCGCCTCGTTCATCACGCCGGCGGCGTCGTCCACATAATCGAGCACCACGATACCGCCCACTGCGCACAGATGGAGGTACCAGAGGAGGTGACAGGAGGAGAGGGATGCCACGAGCAGTTCTTCCGGCGTGTAGCGAGTGGGATCACCGCGGAAGGCCGGATCACTGGAGCCAGGGAGCGGTGGTTTGCCCGCGAAACGGATTTCGTGATCGCGCCGATAGCTCCGGTAGTCGCGGGTGCCCACGCCCGCATTGCCCGTCCACTGCACACAGGCGGAATAGTGATGCGTCTTCATGATCACGTTGACTGTTCCTCTTTCCGTCTTGAGGCCAAACCTTCGTTGGTCCACTGCGCAGCCACTTGGCGCGCTTTTTCCAGGGGCTCTGCCACAAGCACCAGCCGATGCGCATGGTCGCTGTAGAGCACCTAGATGTTCACGCCCGCCTCCGCCAGGCGTCGGCAGATTTTCCCGAGCTGCCCGGGTTCGTCCTGCCTCAGCCGCAACGTCACCACATCGCGGCAAGCCAGTACGCGCACGCCGATGGCGGTCAACGCCGCCGCCGCGCGTGACCCGTCCTCGACCAAAAAGTGGGCCGTGCCTACGCCGGTGACAACCCATGCGCCGCCCCCCTCCACGCTGACGCCCGCGTTCCCGAGCGTTTCCCCGAAAAGGGCCAGTGTGCTGGGCACGTTTTCCAGTTCCAATGAAAGATCTTGCATGCCCAAGCAGTGCGCGACTGCTGCGGGGTTGGCACGGGCCGACGTTTCGATCCTCATCGAATCATGGATGTCCAACCTGACTTGAGCCGGGTGGCCAGGGCGGTGGGCGACCCGACGCGGCTACGCATGCTCACCCTCCTGATGGGGGGCCGGGCTGCCACGGCGAAGGAACTCGCCTACGGCTCGGGGGTTTCGCCGGCCACCGCCACCACTCACCTTAACCGGCTCTGCACGGAAGACCTTGTCACCGTGCGTGCCCAGGGCCGGTGCAAGTATTTCACGCTGGCGTCGCCGGAGGTCGCAGCGTGCGTCGAGTCATTGATGCGGCTTGCCCGGCCGGCGGCTACCAAATCCATCCCGAGCACCACCCCCGCAGCCACTGAGAGAGGCGCGGTACTGCTACGATCATCTCGCGGGAAAACTCGGTACCGGCCTCGTCCGGCGTCTGGTCGACCGAGGGCTGCTGGTGGAGGCGCTTGGACGTTTCGACGTCACCGCAGCGGGGGCGCGGTGGTTCGCCCTCCACGGCATCGACGTTTCCCACTTGAAGACGGTCCGCCGCCAGTTTGCCCCCGCGTGCCTGGACTGGAGTGAACGTCGGGACCATATTGGTGGCGCGCTGGGCGCCGCGATTGCGGAGCTCCTGGTGGCCCGCCGCTGGATTCGGCGCCTGCCCCAAAGCCGCGAGGTACGCATCACACCGCGTGGTGAGGTCGCCCTCAAGGATTGGCTTTGAACAATCCCCGCGTCAGCCGTCCCGGCGATCCCCGGCGGTCACTTGCTTGTGCTTAGGAGGGCGGCGGGAAACAGGACGTTGTTTTCCAGATGGAGGTGGCGCTGGAGGTCGGTCTCAAGGTCGGCCAGCCCGGCGAAAAGTGCGCGGTAAGTGTTGCAGGCTTCGGGCGGGGGGTTGAAGCCGGCGGTCAACTCGCGCAGGCGCGCCAGGCACTCCGCCACGGCCGCATGATCGTCGACCAGCGCCTCCAGGGCGGCTTCCACCGGCTGCGTCGTTCCGGCGGGAGAAAACTGCTGGAGGAGCACCGGAAAGGTGATCTGCTCCTCCTCCCGCAGATGGCGCTCCAGCCCGGTCGCGAGCGTTTCGAAGACGTGAAAGACCTCGATCAGCGACGGCGTATGGCCGCCATGGCGACGGGCCACGCGGTGCGCCATTTCGTGAAGCCGGGGGAGTTCGCTCCGCAGGTATGCGTGGTGGTGGGCCAGGATGTGAGCCACCAGGTCGGACGGGGTCAGCTCGGCGGGATTGGATCCAGCGGGCGAGGGGCCGGCCAGCACGGCCTCCAGCTCAACAATGACCCGATCCAGCGGTTGGTCCGAATGCTGGCAGGCCTCACGCACGGTGCGGTGGCCCTGGCAGCAGAAGTCGATCCCATGCGCCTGGAAAACGCGGCTGGTGCCGGGCTGTTGCGCGACAAGTTCTCCAACAGTGCGCTCGTGCAGAGGTGTGCCGGCGGGGGATTGGACGGGTGTGTGGTGGGCCATGGGAGGTGGGTTTGGGCGGTATGCCGAGTCTTGGATCGCATCCATGATACCCGCCCCACGCGGTCACGGCGTTGATCCAGATCAAGCAATCGCGGCGACGCCGGGCTCAACGTGTCGCTCGCCCGGCACCGGGGGAACGTAGTCGCGGTCCCCGCCGTGAGCCTGCCAGCTGCGGTACAGCTTCGCCATCGCGTAGAGCACCACGAGGTAGGCCGCCAGATTCCAAAACGGCAGGCACCGGTAGGCCACGTCCATGTTCCAGCGCGCGGCGATCACATCGAGGAAGACCCCGATCATCAGACCCGCCGCAATGTCCGCGAAGGAGCGCAGCATGCCGTTGGCGGAGCAGAACTGCCCAAAACGGTCGCGCGGAAAGATCCGCATGAACAGCGGCGGATCCATCACCGAGACCAGCGCCTCGATCGGTCCCAGCAGCAGGACGTTCATCGCCAGGACCACGTGAAATGCGACCTGAGACGAGGGCTGCCAGAAGAGCCAGATCAGGCTCAGCGGTGTCACTACGGTTTGCAGCACGGCCCCCGCGATCACAACGCGGATGGGATGAAAGCGGTCCGCCAGCCAGCCGCTGATCGGTATGGCGATGGCGGACGAGATTCGGTACGCGAAAAAAATGATACCGGCGGACTCGAGGGAAAGTCCCAGTGACTGATAGAGGAAGACGTTAAAAACGAGCGTCACGTAAAACGCACGCACACCCATGCTCGCGAGGAAGAGCATCCAGTAGTGCGACGAACCCAGGCACTCCTTGGCGTAGGTTTTGATCGCGGCCTGCGCTCCGGTTTCCCCGCCGACATACGGGGGAGGGGGAGGATAATTCCCTTCCTTCACCTTCAGGCACATGAGGCCGAACCCGACGAGGTAGAGCAGGGCGACGCCGACAAAGATCAACGCGGTGTGGTCCACCGCGTGGCGGAAAAGCAGGAGATTGTAGAGCGAACTGGCGCCGAGTCCGACCAGGCGGAACCAGGACATGAAGCGCGCGAGAAACTGCTCCGGCACAACGTCGTTGAAGAGGTACCAGAAGACCGAATTGACGAAGGTGTTGAAGAAGCTGAACAGCACCACCATGAAGCCCATCACGCCAATCGCCACCTTGGCCACGGACACGCCGGCCAGCGCCTCACTAAAAACGCGATGGAGCCATTGCGCGATGTGCTCGCTGAAGGCCAGGCCGAACAGGCTGGCGACGAGAAAGGGAAGCGTGACCAGGATGAACGGAATGCGGCGCCCCCAGCGACTGCGAAACCGGTCGCTCTTGAAGCTCACGATCGGACTGAAGACCATGTTGATCACTCCGGGGATGGTGGTGATGAACAGCCCGATCACCGTGTTGGAGGCCTGCAGTTCCTTGAACTTGAGGGGCATGATGGTCGGCACGATCGACGTCATCAGGGTGAAGCAAAAGTCTCCCCATAGGAGCCAGAGGCAGAGAATGACGAGAGCACGGCGGGTGTAAACCAGCGTGCCGACACAGTAGAGGGGGTGTGGAAGCGGGGAGGGGCGGGGCACGGGGGGAGGGGATGGAAGCGGGAGGTGGGAGGCGCCCGGCTAAAGCGTATACAGCAGCGACTCCGCCTGCCTGAGCCGAACCGGTATCCGGCGCTCGAGAGAGAGATACCCGGTCCGTCCAACCGACTCCGTGTAGTGGAAACACGGCGACGGTGACCAGTCGGAGGGAATCACAAGCGCTACCTCGCGGCGGACGCACCCGGTGTGGTTCACCCCCTCCTCGAGGTCGGCGACGAGGATGCGGCATTTCCCGTCGCGGGTGCGCCAGGCGTGGTACATGATCGGGCTGTCCGCCTCGATGTGTTCGACGTGGATCGAGCCATTTTCACGCAGCAGCGCGTTAAGGGCGCGCGCCACCAGCACAAACGGAGTCGGACTGCCCAGGATCTGGTCGAGGCTGAAACCGAACTCCTCGCCGCCCGGAACCTGCGCGGCCGTTTCCGGGGGATCCCAAAAGAGGATACGGCGACCGTCGCTGCGGGTCTCCACCAGGCAGGGTGAGCCCCGGACAGAATACAGGACGCTGTTTTCCGCGCGCGTGCGGCTTCGCGCAAACGGCTGGTAGAGCGGAAAGGTGTTGGGCAGCCCGACAAACACGCCCCCGGTCCTCCCATTGAGGGTTCCGATGTATTCAATCGGTCCCACCGCCGTGTCCACCGCTGAAACGCCAATCCGCTCCGCCACCTCAGGGTCAAGACCGCCGACGGTGCGCCCGACGACCAGGGAGGGCCGGCCCGACTCCAGCAGTGTCAGCACCGAATTTCGCTCCTCCACACCGAGGTGCGCGGGTGTCTGCAGGACAAACAGATCGCTCTCCACCCGGTCCAGATCCTCCGTCCGGGTGATGGAGAGGATGGGGATGGACCATTTCGAGAAGCTTCCGGCCTGCTCGTCGATCCACTCGCCGATGGAAAGCGATGGACCGTGTTCGGACTGCCACTGGAGTGCGGCCCGATTGTAGACCAAGGTTGGTCCGAAGACGGTTTCGGTCGACGCCGCGTCGACAAAGGCGGCATCGAGGTTTTCCGCGAGGAACGCGACATCCGCGCCGGAGAGGAGCTGCTTGCCCTTGTTGCACCAGGAAACGTAGGCCCCGGCGGGCATTTTCAGCCCCTGCGGTGTCTTGACCGCGGCATGGGAGAACGCCCAGATGCCCCAGCGCAAGCGCTGGGGCGCCACATGGATCACGTCCCAGGACTCCCAGGCGTCAAATGTCTCGGTCAAGATGTAGTGCCGTACCTGCGACCGGGCGAGGATCGCGGCGTGCACCAGGACGTAGGCAAGCTGGTAGCTCCAGCCCAGGGTCTGCGCATTCCAGAAGGTGTAGGGGCGCTGGCCGACCTCGTTCCACGCCCCGGCCCAGGTCTGGTCGATCCAGGCGTCGAGGTGGCCCTCCCCGGCGATGCGCTCGAGGTCGAAACAATTGGTCCTCCAGTCGCCCACCGCGCTTGCCGCACTGGAATAACCCATGACCAGGGCCTGCGGGTTGGCGGCTTTTGTTTCCCGCACCAGATCGGCCGTCGCCTGATGCCACGCCTCAACCGTCCGCGGATCGTCGGGAGCGGTCTTGCCGTAGGGACCCCGCCGGCCGTAAACGCCGACGCCCAAGAGGCTGTCTCGCAGGACAATCACATCCAGTCCTACCGCGCGCGAGAGGCTGCCCCATTGTTTTCCGAAAAATGTGGTCAGCGGTGTTCCCTCCGGAATCCCGTCCACAAAGGCGCCGTATTCGGTTGGATCGGCGACGAGTCGGGCGACGAGGTTCGGGAAGTTCTCCCGGAAGGCGTTGGGGTGCCTTTTCTCAAAGGTGGAAAACTCCCCGGCGTAGATATTCTTCCATCCGAGGACGAAACTGCCGACCCGCAGCCCGTGAATGCCGTGCTGTTCCGAGGCGCAGGACCGGATGAGGTCAACGAGCTCCCTCAGCTCGGCATGCGTCCAGGGCTCGTAGTTGACCACCTGGGGCTCGCGCGCGCCGGCAAAACGCCCCCGGTACATCCGCTCGCGCTCCCCGGTGGTGCCGGAGAGCTGACCGACGTCCTTGAACCAGGGATACGTGGTCATGTCCCGGGGCAGCTTGATCCGACTCTCGAGGCGGCCGTTCCACTCGAGCACGTAGTCCAATAACCAGCCGAGGTTGAGGATGACGCCGCGCCAGCCGGTCACGCGGTCCATCAGGGGCGCGTATCGGCTCCAGAAGGTTTCGACGGACGCTCGCATGGCGACGCGGTCAAACCAGTAGAGGTCGATCTCCAGCCACCGGTCACCCGGGACCAGGGAGGGCGACGCGGGGTCGGTTTCGAAGAAGGGGGCAGGGGGCATGGAGAGGGACGGGGGCGAGGGGGCTCCGCTGCGCGGGGCGGCGGCACCTGCCACCCGCAAGCGCGAGGGGCGGACGGGCTACACCTGGGAGTTTGCCCGCAGGAACGGGATCAATTCATCCACGGCGCAGAAGGCCAGGGCGGTGCAGGTGTCGGCCGCACCGCAATAAAGCGCGATCCTGCCGGTGGCCCCGTCTGCCAGGGCTGAAACCGGAAATACGACATTGGGAACGTAACCACTGACTTCATACGGCGCCTCCGGCATCAGGATCGCCTGGTTTGTCCGGTAGCGCACGCGCCAGGGCTGGTCGAGGTCCAGCAGGGCCGCGCCCGTGCTGTAGACGAAGCCGTTACAGGTCTCCACCACGCCGTGGTAAAAGAGGAGCCAGCCCTCGCTGGTTTCGATCGGGGCCGGGCCCGCTCCGATCTTTTTGTCCTGCCACCAGCCCCCGCCCTTGGCCATGACGTGGCGGTGATTTCCCCAAAAACGGAGGTCGGGGCTCTCGCTGTAGAAGATGTCGCCGAACGGCGTGTGTCCGGTGTCGCTCGGCCGGCTGAGCATGGCATACCGCCCGTTGATCCTCCGGGGAAAGAGCACACCGTTCCGATTGTACGGGAGGAAGGCGTTTTCCAGCTGTTCGAAGGTTTCGAAGTCGCGGGTGCGGGCCAGCCCGATGGTGGGACCATGGTAGCCGTTGCACCACGTCACGTAAAAGGCGTCTTCGATCCAGGTAAGTCGCGGATCGTAGCCGTATTCCCAGCGCCGGACCTCCACATCCTCGCACCGGAACCGGATCTCCGAGGGCTCAAACCGCCAGAGGATCCCATCGGCGCTCCGTCCGACATGGAGGTGCGGCATGCGGTCCTTGTATTCGGTTCTAAATACGCCGGCAAAACCCCCGGCAAAGGGGGCCACCGCGCTGTTGTAGATACCGGTGGCCTGCGGCAGCGGCCGTCGACCGACGATCGGATTTGCGTCGTAGCGCCAGACGACATCAGGGCAGCCGCCGGGCTTGGGCTGCCAGGGTAAGTTGGGAATCGGATCGGTGTGGACGATAATGCGGGACATGGGGAGGAGGGCGCGGCCGCTGGTACGGAGGGGTGGGGTGGCCGGGGGCGTCGTCAGTGGGCTGAGACGGTCAGGCCTGGAGTCACCTCCTCGGGTGTGGCAAAGTCCGCCGCCATCTCGTACGGCAAACGCCAGACGCGGGAGGCGTCCGCGTTTGTGAAATACAGCCGCGAGGGCGAAATCTGGTGAGCGTGCCCGTCCGCCCAGAAGGTGAAGAACGGCTCGGCCGCACCAATCACCCGGCGCGCATAGCTGTGATTGTAGGTACTATTGCGGGTGGCCAGGTTTTCTATCCGCCAGGTGCGCCCTTCATCGAGGCTCACCCATTGTGCGATCTCACCCCCGGTCGCCAGCGGCTGTGCCCCGGTTTCGGTCGGACCTACCACCCTCCAGGTGGCCCCGTCCACGTGAAGGCTGCCCATGTCGTAATTGTGGTCGGAATGGGCGACGACGCGGCACACCCACTCCGTGCCGGTCCAGTGCAGGAGGGTCCACTCGCGCGGGTTTCCCTGCGGCCCCGGCTCTCCGGAGCGGCTCACGATGTAGAGCAGGATCGGATGGCCGTACTGGTCGAAGTTGAGATCGCAGGTGTAGACATACCGCGACTGCCCCTCGAGATCGACCACCCGCGCGTCGTTGTCGGCCGACACGAGCGGCACCGCCAGGGGACGTCCATCCACCGTGGTCCAGGTTTCGCCATGGTCTTCCGTCTGCGCGTAATAAACGTTGGTCCGGCGGTCGTTGTCGCCTCCCGGATGCCAGTTGAAGAAGGTGGCGACCTTGCGGCCGCGCGCGGCACTCACCTGGTAGTGGCCGTCGAAACCGGCGAGCTTTCGCGGCTCGCTCCATTCTCCTCCATTGGGGCTGGTCTTGAAATAGAGTTCACGCCCCCGGGTGTATTGCGTGTGCAGGAGGAGGAAACCGCGTTCCGGGTCGTGCCAGGCTTGTGGATACGTGATGGCTCCGCGCCAGATCAGCTCAAAGCGGGCGATGCTGTAGGGCAGCTCACTTTTGTAGATGTAGCCACGGCGGCTGATATTGCGTCCGCTCTTGAAGATCCAGACATAGCCGGCGGCATCCAGCTGGATGGCGGCATTATCGTGTGGATCCTCCACGCCTGGGTCGACGTGGACGGTGGTGGGCCGGGGCACGCGGTGGGCGGCGTGATCATAGTAGGACACCATCACCATCAACTGCCGCTCCTCCGCGGCGGGCGCGCCCCCGTAGACAAAAAACGTCTTGTTCACCGCCGGGGCATGGACCGCGGTCGGTTGATGATTTGCGGTGTAGGTCCCGAGCCCGCCGGTGTATTTGTCCCCGTGCTCGAATTCGCAACCGAGGGCATACCAGATGCCGCGATAACCGTTTACCCGCTTGGAAAGTGCTGGAGCCGTCATTGCGAAAAAAACACGGCGGGCTCGCCGCCGAGGCAAGGAGCGCCCCTGTTGCGGGCTTCTCATCGATTCTCTGTTTTTGTCATCACGTTCTTCACCGAGCCCGCCGAGCCGGGGTCGAGGGAGATTTGCTCGCACGCCCCGCTGCAGCACGACATCTGGTGAGACGGATGATAAAAATCGGCAACGGATGAGACCGCAGTTGAATTCATTGCGTTTGTCGCCCCCGCGCCCGTGCCGCTTGTGTCCCGGTGCATGAACTTACCCCTCCGGCTCATACCTAGCGGGGCTGTCCGGCACCTTTCCGGACTCGCCCTGATCGCTCTCCTTGGCGCCCCCGTCGCGTCCGCACAAGATCGCGCCCCCGCCCCCGTGCCGACCCCCGGCGAGGTGGAATCCGAGGCCGACCGCCCGGGCCTCGAGGAGGAGCTGATCAGCCTCTCGCCCTTTGTCGTCGACGCGCAACAGGACCGCGGATACCACGCCACGAGCACGCTCTCCGGCACCCGCATCCGGACCAACCTCGCGGACGTTGCTGCGTCGATTCAGGTGGTGACAAAGGAGATGCTCCGCGACACCGCTTCCTCCAACAGCGCGGACCTGCTTGTCTACACCACCAACACGGAGGTGGGAGGCATCGGTGGAAACTATTCCGCGACCTACACGACGAGTGAGGGCTACACGGTGGAGAGTTCGAACTTCCGCCAGCCCGGAGCGCGCGTGCGCGGGCTCGCTGCGCCGGACCTGACGCGCGACTATTTCCCCACCGGCGTTCCCTTTGACGCCTACAATACGGAGCGGGTGGAGATCAATCGCGGGGCGAACTCGGCGCTCTTCGGCCTCGGCAGCCCCTCGGGCATCCTGAACAACACGCTGATCGGGGCGCAGAATCGGACCTTCGGTTCCATCGGCCTTCAGGTGGGGCAGTTTGGTTCACACCGCGAAACCTTCGATCTTAACGTTGCACCCAAGGGGCAGGATTTCGCGGTGCGTGTTGCCGGCGTGTACGACCAGCGGGAGTTTGAGCAGAAGCCGGCGTATTCCACCGATCGCCGCGCGTTCGGCACCGCCAAGTGGGATCCGAAGTTCGTCCGCCGGGGGGTGATCTCCGGCTTCACCGTGCGCGCCAACTACGAGGCCGGCCGCCGCCGGTCGCGCGCTCCGCGCACGCTCCCTCCCGTCGATGTCATCAGCCGCTGGTTCGAGCTGGGTAAGCCAACGTGGAACGCGTCCACGGACAGCCTCGCGACATCGAACCGGCAGATTTACGGCCACAACCTCACCTACACGCTTGGCACGTTCTGGCCCGATCCCAACAGCGGCACCAATGGCCTGGGCATGGTCGGCATTGTGCAGAACGCGCGCCCGCCATCCCTCGCGACTGGGCAGCCGATCATGGCGACCTTCGCCGCAGTGGCCCGCCTCGACACCGCGCTGGACCTCGCGAATGGGAATCCATTCACCATCGAAAAGATGCTGATGGACGAGCGGGTGTTTGATTTCCGCAAGCACCTGATTGACGGCCCGAACAAACGTGAATTCCAGGAGTTTGATGTCACCAACGTCGTTGCCGAAGCCCGCCTGTTTGGAGACCGGCTGGGCCTGGAGTTCGGCTACAATACCGAGCACACCCAGGAGGGCGGTTTCGATTGGTATCGGAATGCCAACAACGATTCGGCGCTGCACATCGACATCAACGAGAAGCTGTACGACGGCAGCGCCAACCCGAACTTCGGCCGCCCCTACACCGTCTCCAAAGGTTACGTCGACTTCATCGACACGCACCGCACGATGCGCCGCGGCACCGCGTATTACAAATTCGACTTCGACGAGGTGGTGGGTCCCCGCCTCGGCAGCTGGCTTGGCGAGCATGTGTTGACGGTCGCCGCAATCGACCAGCAGCGCCACAGCTTCACCAACTCGGGTTTTGCCTACCTCTCCGATGACCGTCTGGAGCTGTTTCAGGGAAACATCGACGTGTGGAGCATCAACAATGGCGTCTCCCCGATTGTGAGTTACCTCGGGCCCAGCGTATTGAACGCCCAGAGCCTGGCCGATGTCCGCATCTCCCCCGTTACGGTGGAGCAGCGGCCGGACCTGATCAGTGCGGCCAACAGCCGATATCTCGTCTGGAATCCCGCCACCTCGCGTTGGGAGACCCAGGCGATCCATGTCATGCGCCAGGACCCGGAGGATATTGAGTTCCCCGGTAGTGCGGCGCGGTCCCGCCAGGAGATCGACTCCGCCGTGGCGGTTCTCCAGAGCAAGGTGATCAAGGACGCCGTGGTGGTGACCACCAGCTGGCGCGAGGACCGGGTGAAAAACTTCCGCTCCTCCGGCACCTATGTAAACGGTCCGCGCGGTGGCCTGCTGGACGACGAGGTCAACCTGCCGATCCTGCCCACGCCGATCACCGAGGCCAAGGCCGACGCGATTTCGTATGGTGTGGTCGCGCGCCTGCCGCGCGAGATGGCGGGCCGGTGGCGCTACCTCTCACCCTTCTCGGTGTTTCTGAACACCTCGGAGAACTTTCAGCCCGGCGGCACGCGCGTGAACGCCTACGGCGATCCGATCGCACCCCAATCGGGTGACACCAAAGACTATGGCTTCACCTTCACGATGCCGGACGGTAAGCTCGACTTCCGGGTCACGTGGTACGAAACCCGGCAAACCAGTGTGAGTGCGGGGCTCGATGGTGTGATCCACGCCCTGGCCGGGATGGAGGCCCGCGTGTTGTCGCGCATCGCCGGTGGTATCCGTGCTTCGGATATCCAGTCCCTCAGCCCCGGGGTGACCCAGGCCACGATCGATGATCAGATCGCCCGCTGGCAGGCCAATCCCTGGCAACACACCGGCCTCTACCGCGTGCGGCTCAGCAGCCCGGGGAGCACCGAGTATGTTTACACCGCGCCCTCGTCGTCCGTGAACGATACGTACGACTACGAATCGAAGGGGGTGGAGTTCGAGACGGTGGCCAACCCGCTCCCCAACTGGCGCATCGCGGTCAATGTCTCCAAGCAGGAGGCCAAGCAGGTGAACACCGGCACCACCACGCTGAACTTCATCAATGAACGCATGGCCCTCTGGCAGAGCACGCCCGACCTGCCCACCACGCCCAGCCTCTCCGCCAATGTCCGCATCGACAGCCGCAACCTGCTGGCCAGCTATTACCGTGTCGCCGCCCGCGACGGCTCGGTGCTCCCGGAGGTGATCAAGTGGCGCTTCAACCTGATGACGAACTACACCGTTGCCAACGGGATGTTCAAAGGCGTCGGCTTTGGCGGGGCGTATCGCTGGCAGGACCGCGCCGGAGCAGGGTATCCGTCCTACTACGATCCATCCCTTGGCATCTATCGTATCCGGGCTGATCAACCTCTCTACGCACCGGCCTCGGACCGGATCGATGCCTGGGTCAGTTACGAGCGCCGGCTGCGCAAGGGCTTGAATTGGCGGCTGCAATTGAACGTGCGCAACGTGGCAGACAGCGACGCGCTCGTCCCCCTCTACCGCAATCCGGACGGATCGGTCGCCTCGGTGCGTGTGCCCGAGGGCCGGCGGTGGGAGCTCTCGTCGCGGTTCGACTTCTGAGCGGCGCCGGGTTTCGACACCTCATCTGCGCATGCCTCCCGACTGCCTTGTCTCGTCCAGCGGCGCTTCGTCCCTGGATTCGCTTGCGCTGGCCCTCGGCTCCGCAGCCCGGCTCTTCGGTGCCGGGCTGGCGTTCAGTTGCGCCGCCGCGCTGGCCGCGGCGGAGCCGGAAGGCAGCCCGCTGGAGGTGCGGGTGTTTCCCGACCAGGCCGACTGGACCTATGAGCTTGCGGAAGCGGTACGCTTTCGGGTGGAAGTGCTCCGCGAAGGTCATCCGCTGCCCGGCGCCGAGATTCGCTATACGGTCGGCCCTGAGACGCTGCCCGCCACGGAAACCTCCGCCACGGTGGGACCGGGCGGGTTGACGATCGAAGCGCCGCCGATGGCAGTTCCCGGATTTGTCCGCTGCAGTGTCGAGCTCACGGAGGGGGGACGGCGTTATCGCGCGCTGGCCACGGCGGCGGTCGCTCCCTGGGCGATCGCGCCCACCCAGACCGAACCCGAGGACTTCGATGCTTTCTGGAACGCAGGAAAAGCGGAGCTCGCACGTACGCCGACGTCGGCCCGGCTGACCCAGCTGCCGGACGCGAGTACGGCCGCCCTGGATGTTTATCACGTCAGCCTCGCCACCGTGAATGCGCGTGGAGAAGCCACAAACGGCGACGAAACCCGTGTCTACGGTATACTGTGCGAGCCGACGCAGCCGGCGCGTTTTCCTGCCGTGTTGCGATTGCCGGGGGCAGGCGTGTATCCCATCGGCGGTGACAAAAAGCTGGCCGAGGAAGGATATCTTACCCTGGAGATTGGAATTCACGGCATACCTCTGACCCTGCCACCCGAGGCCTATGCACAACTTCGTTCCGGTGCGCTCGCTGGTTATCCCGCCTTCAACCTGGATGATCGCTCGCGCTACTACTACCGGCGCGTGCACCTGAGCTGCCTGCGCGCCCTGGACTTCCTGGCCGGTCGAGCGAAGTTCGACGGCCGGAATCTGTTTGTTTCCGGAGGCAGCCAGGGCGGCCAACTCGCGATTGCAACCGCCGCGCTGGATCCCCGCGTGCGGGCCTGCGTGGCGTATTATCCCGCCTACGCCGATGTCACGGGCTACCTCCATGGGCGGGCCGGCGGCTGGCCCCACCTCCTCCGCCCCGACCCGGTGTCGGGCGAACCCAGCCCACACCTCACGGAGGCAAAACTGCGTACGATGCGCTATTACGACACCGTCAACTTCGCACGCCGTCTCCGCGTCCCCACGCTTTTTGCCTGGGGTTTCAACGACGAGGTGTGCCCGCCCACGTCCTTGTATGCGGCGGCCAATGTGGTGCGGGCACCCACCGAGTTGATTCTCGCCCGTGCCGCCGGCCACCACCCGACCCCCGAACAGGATGCCTTTGTCCGCACCTGGCTGCGTGCGCAGGTGGTGGCGCCGGAGGCGGTGGATCCTCATTTCACGCCGCCATGACTTCGTCCGGGTGGCAGTCCGATGCTTCCGGCCTGCCCTGTTTCGATCTTGTTCCCGGCGTGGCACCGGACGTGCGCAGGTTTCGCCACCTGCTTGGCACCGGTCGTTTGTCCGCCATTGCGGACGGCTGGGGGAACGTGAATCTCTTCACCACCGAGGGCGGCTTCCAGTGGTTCAACGCTCCCGATAGCACCGACACACGAAGTTCGATCTATCTGATGATGGTGTGCGCCGGGGAGCTCGTCTCACTGCTGCACAGCGAGCTCAGCAGGCCCGGGCGGATACGGATCGGGACGGGTTATATCGAATACCAGGGCGAGGTGGAGGTCGGGGGCGACACCTGGAGTGTCTCCCAGCGTGTGTTTGCACCGCCGGATCGCGGCCGGCGATTGGTGGCGGAGTTTTCACTGCACTTCGGTGGCCCACTGCCGCGCGCCGTCACCCTGCAGTGTCGGAGCGATGTGACACGCGTGCGCGACGCGGGCGGCCACCGCGGAGCGCCTCCCGCGCAACATCAGCTTTCGCCCGGCGCGGCATGCTTCACTCCGGTCGGTGAGAATCTAGGCAGTATCACGCTTCGGGCTGACGAGGCCTGGGAACCCTCCGTTTGCGGGGTTTCGCTGCGCCTCGAGCGCACGTTCACCCTAAAGCCCCAGCAGCGGGTGGCCATTTGCTGTGAAGTGGGCTACGGCGAGGGCCCCTGGCCCGTCGCCCCCCGCTTTGACGAAGCGTTGCAGCTCTGGCGGGAGCGCTTAAAGCCCTTTGCCATCCGCGCGGCGGAGCCGTGGATTGCACGGGAGTGCCTCTGGGCGGCGGGGCAACTGCTCTCGTTCACCAGTTACGATCGGTCGACGGGGGAGTTCTACGTGGCTCTTGGAGGCTACGGCTGGCCGGGCTTCAGCGTGCGCGAGGTCTCGGAGACGAGCCTGGTGCTGGCCGAGTGTGATCCGGCGCTCACGCTCGCCTCCCTGCGCTTTGTCGCCTGCACCCAGCTCGCCAGCGGGGATGTGCCCAAATGGCATAACTTCCGGCGCGACCGCACCTCGCATGAATGCGATAGCGACAACGAGCTTTGGTTCGTTCTCGGCTGTATGGAGAGCGTTCGCCTGTCGGGCCGAAGGGAGTGGCTGGATGAGGTCTGTGCGTTCTGGGACGAGGGCGCCGGCTCCCTCTGGGAGCATTGCAGGCGCGCCTTCGTTTGGGTGCGTGATGCAATCGGGCTCGGGCCGCACGGGCTCATCCTCATCCGTGACGGCGACTGGAATGATTACCTCTCGCTCATGGGCGCGCAGGGGCGCGGTGAATCGGTCATGAACTCCGGGATGGCGTGTCGTGCCTTCTCCGCGATGGCACGGGTGGCACGGGAGCGAGGCGAGACGGCGTTCGCCGCGGAGCTGGAGCAGTACACCGCAGGGCTGCGCGCCGCGGTGGCGTCCGCCTTTGATGGCCAGTGGTTCGTCCGTGGATACACCGACGCAGGCAAAGCGGTGGGGAGCTCCGTGGAAAACCGCCTCTTCATCAATGCGCAGACGTGGGCGGTCCTCGGCGGGTGTGCAACGCCCGCGCAGGCTCGATCGGCCCTGACCAACATGGTCCGAGAGAACCACAGCGATATCGGACTTCTGTTGATGAGCCGCCCTTACAGCAGTCCCGCCCCCGACGACATCTCCTGGTGTGCGATCCCTGCCGGTGACGGCGAGAACGCGGGGATCTGGCCGCAGACCGTCCATTGGGCGGTTTGGGCGCTTGCCGAGGCAGGAATGTGTGCCGAGGCGCGCGCCGAGTGGGAGTGCGGCACCTTGCATGCTCATGCGCGACGCTTTCCCAACGTGCCGTTTGGTGTCTTTAACGGCCCGGACAGTTATTCGTCACGGTGGGCGGGGCCCCGCGAGGGATGGACCCAGGAGCAGCTGATCGATCGCGCGCGTTTCGCCCCGATGAATCCGCCCGTCGCCTGGCAGGGGTTCTCCTGGCGGCGCCTGGCCGAGGCCAGTGCGTACCGGGGACCCCAGCAGCCCTTCGCAGGAACGGGGGCAAGCCGCGTTCTTGGGCAGACTTCTTTGTGATGGAAACGACCAAGCTCTCCACCGCGACGACGCGTGAACGCGTATCGCTCACTTCAGGCTGGCGCTTCGCCCATGGCGATCCGCGTGACGCGGGTACCGCCCTTGCGTACGAGAGGCTAAAGCCCTGGGTTCTGCCCACCGGAGATGCTCTCCTCCACGACGTGCGCAGACCGCGCCGTCCGCCTGCCGGACCGGCGCCGCGTGAGGTTTCCCATGCGGATCCCGCATACGATGCATCACACTGGCGTGAAGTGGAGCTGCCGCATGACTGGGGTGTCGAGTCGGCCTTTGATGCAGCCCTGCCCGGTGACACCGGCAAGCTGCCCTGGTTTGGAGTCGCGTGGTATCGGAAGACGCTGTTGGTCCCCGCATCGGACGCGGGGCGCCGGATCTACCTGGAGATCGATGGCGCGATGTCGTACGCGACCGTCTGGTGCAATGGCGCACTCGTTGGGGGCTGGCCTTACGGCTACAGCTCCTGGCGGGTGGAGCTGACCGGCCACCTGAAGCTTGGGGCTGAAAACACACTTGCGGTCCGCCTGGACAATCCGCGGGAGTCGTCACGCTGGTATCCGGGCGGTGGATTGTACCGAAACGTCTGGTTGCTCAAGACCGCTCCGGTTGCGGTGGATCAATGGGGTGTCTCGATCACGACCCCCGAGGTGACGGACGCCTCCGCCCTGGTTTGTGTTTCCACCACGGTCGAGAATGGGGCGGCCGACTCTCAGGAGGTTTCCGTCGCGGTGGAACTTTACGCCGCCGACACGCGCGGCGCCCCGGTGGGTGAACCCCTCGCAACCGGGCTGGCGCAGACCGTGGCAATCGCCCCTGGAGAGCAGGCAAACCTCAGCCACACGCTGCGCGTGGTGGATCCCAGGCGCTGGGACTTGAAGGAACGCCATCGCCACGTGGCCCGGGTCAGCGTCTGTCTCGGCGGCGTGGAGATCGATTCTCTCTCGACCGCCTTTGGAATCCGAACGCTGGAACACACCGCAACCGATGGATTCCGCCTTAACGGGCGTCGCATTCCGCTGCGGGGCGTCTGCAACCATCATGACCTGGGCGCCCTGGGTGCGGCGGTGAATGAGCGCGCGCTCGAGCGGCAGCTGGAGATCCTCCAGGCGATGGGCTGTAATGCGCTCCGCACGAGCCACAATCCGCCGGCTCCGGAGCTGCTGGAGCTTTGCGACAGGATGGGATTCCTCGTGATGGTGGAGGCCTTCGACTGCTGGCGCCGGGGAAAAAAGCGCGATGACTACAGCCGACTTTTTGACGACTGGCATGAGAAGGACCTCCGCGCGATGGTCCGTCGCGACCGCAACCACCCCTCCGTCATCCAATGGAGCATCGGTAACGAGATTCTGGAGCAGTTCACGACCGAGGGGTGGAAGCTGGCGGTGCTTCTTGCCGGGATCGTGCGGGAGGAAGACCGGACCCGTCCCGTCACCGCCGGGTTAAACGTCGTTGAATCGCCCTACGCGGGATTCCAGCTCGCGGTCGACGTCGTGGGCTTCAACTACAAGCCGCAGGAATACGCCCGACTCCACCAGACCCACCCGCATCTCCCCATGATGGGGGCGGAGACCGCCTCCTGCATTAGTTCACGAGGTGAATACATGTATCCGGTCAGTTCCCATCCGGGAGGCGGACGGCAGGGGGATCACGTGAGCAGTTACGATCTTTACGCCCCCGATTGGGCGACCTCGCCCGACTTGGAATTTGCCGCGCAGGATCGTGCACCCCACGTGCTGGGAGAGTTCGTCTGGACCGGTTTCGACTACCTCGGCGAGCCGACCCCCTACGGCAGTGACACCACTAATCTCCTCAACTACGCCGACCCGGCGGACCGTGCACTCGCGGCGCAGCGCCTGGCGGAACTCGGTGCACGGCTGACGCCCTCCCGCAGCAGCTATTTTGGGATCGTCGACCTGGCCGGGTTTCGCAAGGACCGTTATTACCTGTACCAGGCGCGCTGGAGGCCTGAATACCCAATGGCGCATCTGTTGCCACACTGGACCTGGCCCGAGGCGGTGGGGCGGGTCACGCCTGTGCATGTGTACACCTCGGGAGATGAAGCGGAACTTTTCCTCAATGGCCGATCGCTGGGACGCAAACGTCGGGACCCTTACGCGTATCGACTCCGCTGGGACGACGTTGTCTATCTCCCCGGAGAGCTGCGGGTGGTGGCCTACCGCGCGGGGCAACGCTGGGCCGAGGACGTGCAAGTGACGGCAGGGCCGGCAGCGGCCGTACAATTGCTCCCCGATAGGACTGAGTTCCGGGGCGATGGCCGTGACCTCGTTTTTGTCACCGCGCGCGTTGTCGATACCGACGGCCGACCAGTCCCGCGCGCAGCCAACCGGGTGACATTCGCGGTGAGCGCGCCGGCGGAGATCGCCGCGGTCGACAACGGGGATCCGACCGACCTGGAGGCCTTCCACGCCGTTCACCGCCGCGCCTTCAACGGCCTCGTGCTCGCCATCGTCCGAGCCCGCTCCGCCTCTGGCGCGCGCGTGGTGCTCCGCGCCGAGGCCGATGGAATCGCATCGGCTCACGTCGAGTTGGAGGCAAAGGGGTCATGTCTTGATTCTTGACAAAATCCCGCTCCCGACCGCGTCTGCCCAGCGGCGGCTGCTTCAAAAGTAGCCGCCCGCGTCCGTGATCTGCCCGACGGTTTTGCCGTCGGCGATCCAGCCAAAGATCTTCTTCTCGTTGGCTTTGATCTCCTCGGCCCGTTCCAGCACGGCATAGGCGATGTCACGCGGGACGATCACCACCCCGTCGATGTCGCCGAGCACGACATCACCCGGCTTGATCAACGCGTCGCCGATCTTGATCGGGATCTGGTAGTCGGAGATCTGACACCGGCCGAGGGACCCATTGGGAATGCGATGCTTGTAGAAAACCGGGAAGTCCTTCTCGAGGATCTGATGCGTGTCCCGAATCCCTCCGTCAATCACCGCGCCGCGCACGCCCAGGCCAACCGCTGTGGCAGTCATGACGCCTCCCCACAGGGTGGCTCTCTCATCCCCGCTCGTATCCCAGACGATGATCGCGTCGGCGGTAAGGGCGGAGAGCATCCGGGTCCGAAACGCCATCTCGCCGGAGATCCGTACGTTCGGCGCGCTTTTTACGGTGAACGCGAAGCCGGCTACGGTTCGGTTCTCGCGCAGGGGCTTGAGGTGCCCGGGCAGGGAGCAGTCCAGCAGTGCGAATTCTCTCAAGACATCGGAAATGGCGCCGGTGTACAGCTGTTCAAAGCGCGTGAGCAGCTCGCGCTCGGGGATGGGAAAGGCGGTGGTGGAGACCTGCTCGCGCACGGCGATGAGCTTCTCCAGTTTCATCATTCCCACTTCGCGCTGGTAGGATTGAACGTCGGCATTGGTCGGTTGCGGCATAAAGAAAGGGATTTCAGCCGGGCAGCGACATGCCGCCGTCCACGAACATGCTTTGGCCGGTGATGTAGCGCCCTGCCTCGGAGCAGAGAAGCAGCGCTGCACCGGCGCAGTCGGCCGGGGCTCCCAGATGGCCTGCGGGGATCCAGGACAGGACGGTTTTTTCCTGTTCCGCCGTCGTGACGCGCTCGCGATACCGATCGGTCTCGATCACCCCGGGGGCCAGGTTGTTCAGGGTGACGCCCTGCGCCGCGTAGCGTCTGGCCAGGCTCAGTCCCAGGGCAGTCTGGGCGCATTTGAGGGACGAATACACCAGCATGTCGGGATGCGGGTGGCGCTCCTGGACGCTGCCGATGGTGAGGACCCGGCCCCAGCCGCGGGACGCCATTGCCGGGACCGCGAGCTGCAGGAGGTCGACGCTGCTGCGGTAGTTGACGGCAAACTGGCGCTGGGTCTCGGCATGGCGAATCCGGGTCCATTCCCGGGGTGTCTGCACCGATGCGCACAGCACGAGAATGTCGACCCGTCCCAGCGCGGCCACGACAGCCTCAAAGACGGAGCACGCGCCTTTCTCGTCCTCCAGGTCGCGGTCTATCGCTGTGGTTCGCACGCCGAACGCCCCCGCCTGCCGGGTGACGTCCCGGGCCTGCGCGTCGTCACCGATCCCGTGGATGGCGACGTCAGCCCCGGCTTCCGCCAGCGCCAAGGCGATGGCGCGCCCGATGCCACGCGAGGAGCCGGTGATCAGGGCGCAACGGCCGCGGAGGGAGAAACGGGTGAAAACACAGGCTGCACCGGCTGGCTCCGGGGGCGGATGAGTGGCCGTGGCGGAGAGAAGGCGGGAGCTCATCGGTGTCAGCGGTGTTCGATACTGGCGCAATCAAGGATGCCTTTGACGTAGCCCATGGCGAAGAGTCGGCCCAGGCGGGCGTAGCCGTGCGGTAGGTCTTCCTCGCCCGCCATCGAGGGAACATGGTCGACCCGGAGCGGACCCCGAAACCCGACCTCGTGATAGAGTCGCAGCATTTTCGGCATATCGGTGGGTCCATCATCATGGAAGGTTTCAGTGAAATCCTCCCGGGTCCCCTCAATGTCTCGGAAATGAACAAACACGACCCGTGGCGCAAAATGGCGAAGGACCGACGGAAGGTCTTCACCCATGGCGAGGAAATTGGCCTGGCAAAACGTGATGCCGTGGTGTGCCGACGGGCTCAGCGCCATCGCGCGGTCAAAGGCATCCCGGGAGGTGATGATCCGGCCGATACCGCGCAGGGGAGATAACGGCGGGTCATCCGGATGCAGGCCGAGAACCACTCCGGCCTCTTCGGCGACGGGAAGGACGCGTTCGAGGAAATAGGTGTAGTTGTCCCACAACTGCGCCTCGGTCACACGCTGCGCCGCCGGGACGGGCGTCGGGTCCAGTGCCTCCAGCTGGAAGCGGCTGCTGTGGGCGCCTCCCCGCAGTCTCACCTTCACATCCGTTCGGCACCACCCGATGGTGGCCATGAAGTTGTAGCAGAGGAGGCGAATACCCAGCTGACCCATGTTTTGCAGCATGCGCTGGTAGCGGCGGATGTCCTCGTCACGCCCGGGAAGACCGAGCTTGATCCGCTGCATGTCGAACTGATCGCCCTCGAGGCCGTACAAGGTGATCCCCGCGTTGCCCAGGCGGCGCTGGACAGTGTGCAGCGCATCAAAGTCATCGGGGGCGGGGAGCCCGGTGAGCTCGGGGGCACATTTGCAGACGGCGTGGTGTACGCCCACCTGTAGCGCGAGGTTCCAGGAGAGATCCGGTTTCGCCGGTAGGAACTCTGTCAGGATCATGCGTGTGGTGCAGGCCGGTGGTCGCGGTAGTGGCGGAGAAGGAAGAGGGCGACCAGGAATCCGGCGGCTGGCAGTGCCAGGTAGATGAGGCGGATGCCCAGCACGGAATGGGCGGATTGGCCGGCCTCACGCTGCACATCGAAGCCGGTGAGGTTGAGGAGTAGGTTCGAGCCCAGGATGGCGACGGCGGTGGACGTCTTCATCACCCACGCGAAGACCGAGCTGAAGCGCGCCTCCATGCGCACGCCGGAGCGCTCGCTGCTGAGCTGGCTGACATCCGCCACCATTGCCTCGCCCAGCATCCACAGGCTCACCGTACCGGGGGAGAACAGGATCGGGACGACCAGGGAGGTCCAGGGATGCTGCGGGGAAAAGAGCCACCACGAGAACGTCGATCCCAGGAACGAGAGGCTGAGGGCCAGCATCAGCGTATTCCGCTTTCCGATATTCCGGGCAGTCTTGGTTAAGAGCGGTGTCGCGCAGAGCGCCATGGCAACGAATGCCGTGCCGTACCATCCCACCAGGGGCGCGGCTGCGGTGCGGTCGCCCCCGTAGACGTGGTAGATGATGACGTAGTTGCCGAAACCAAATCCAAGATTCACGCCGAGGATCGCGCTCGCCCCGATCGCCAGCAATCGGATGAAGGGCCGGCAGGAAAGCGTGGTGGCGATCCCTTCCTTGAACGAAACCTGACGCTGGCGGGAAACGACCAACGTCTGGGCGGCAGGTTCTCTCAGGAGCAGGGTTGGAACCAGGCCGGAGACAAGGACGATGACCCCAAGTCCGCAGGCGATCCAGGGCAGGCTCTCGCGCGGACTCCCCAGCCAGCCGCTTTGGGAGAGCGGAAAGATCCACGGGATGAGGGCGGCGGCAATCATCGCGAAAACCGTCCGCACCGCGAGCAGTTGGGTCTTGCCGTGATAACCAGCGGCGAGTTCGTAGGCCAGAGCCCGATACGGCACGTCAAAAATGGTGAAGGCAGTGAAGAAGAGCAGGCCGGTGAGCGACATCCAGGCAGCGGTGGCGAGAAATCCCATGTCGGCGGGCATCCAGAAGATCGGGACGATCGCGAGTGCGGACAGCAGGGTGCCGGCGAGCATGAACGGCCGGCGTCGCCCCCAGCGTGTACGGGCGTTGTCGGAGATCGCGCCCATCAACGGGTCGGTAAACGCGTCCCACAGGCGCGTTCCAACAAAGGTCCAGCCGATCAGAACCGGATTGATGCCGAGGATGAGGTTGAAGACTGGATTTCCGAGATCCTTCAGGCCCTGCGCCCCGAGGCGGTCCAGCACTCCTCCCGCGCCATAGGCGGCGTGGTCCCGCCATCCGAGTGGCGTTTCTACCGTCGCGGCCGGTTCCGGAGATGCACCGGAGGGACTGGGGCGGGGTGGGGGCGGGGCGGGGGCAGGCATGACTTCCAGCGCCGGGTTAACGACGCAGGGTGGGCATATCCGAGAGCGTGATGATCCAGTCGTCCTGCATCACCGCGTCAGGGTGGTGGTTGGAGCGGATGGAGCGCCGGATGCGGTTATCCGCCCACTGCATGTAGAAGACGACGCGGGGGAACTGGGTCCGGATTTCTTCGATGAACTGGCGATTGTCGATCGGCACGTCCGTCTCGCCGATCTCGCCCCATGCGAAAACCTTCCCGTAACGGTCCTGCGTGAACTCCCGATAGAGGGTGGCGTCCGTGCTGTCATATTTGTCCGGACTGATCAGGTCCACGTAGTTATTGCCTGGGTACTGGGCGATCGCCCGGGCTTGGGCATAATGGTTGCTGGGACTGTAGCCCCAGAGCAGATGGTTCAGTTTCCGCTCATGGGTGAGGTAGGTGTAGAGGTGCTGCCAAACCGCGATGTAGTCGTCGTTCGACGCCTTCTGCCCCCACCAGAACCAGTCGCCGTTTGCCTCATGGAGCGGCGCCCAGAGGATGGGGACCTGGAGGTCCTGGTAGACCTGCAGGCGATCGGCGAGCGCCGCCAGCCAGCCCTTCCACCGCTCGAAGGCCGGGTTCCCCGGGGTGATCAACTCCCGGAGCGCATGCCCCGGTGGAATTTCCGACCAGGAACTGTCGTCGGTCCAGGGGTTGCCGGCGTGCCACATCAAGCGGAGGAGGCCGCCGTTGCGTGCGTGCTCAAGTGCGAAGTCGCGCCACTCCGCATCGGCCGGCGTGTTGTCCGACCCCTGTTTCTGAAACTGGGCGCGTGTGCTGAAGTCAAAGCCGGCAAGGGCAACCTGCTGCCCTCCACTCAAGGCGGCGAGTTCCTCGTAATAAAAGGTCCAGGCCTCGGCGGGGGTACGGCCATCGGTGTTGTTCAGCGCGCGGCTGATGTATTGACCGATCACGACACGGTTGTCGGCCCGCTGGGGCAGGGTCGACAACCACGCCAGCAAGTCGCGCGCGGGCGCGGTGGTGCCGGGGTTGGAGGGCACGGCGGCGGGTTGCCCGCACCCCATCACGGTTCCGAGCACCGCGGCAGCTGCCGCCAGAATCACGCGGTGGAAGCGGCGCCCGACTGCCCGGGTCGCGATCCGTAGGCGAGGGGACCTCAACGGAGTGGGGGAGGTCGCGTCAGGCCGCATAGACCCCTCCGTTGATATCGAGTGTTGCCGCGGTGATAAAACCATCGAACTCGCTGGCCAGAAAGACCGCGGCCCGGGCAACGTCCTCCGCGGTGCCGGCGCGACCGAGGGGGGTGGCGGCAATGACGCCGGACGCCGCTTCGGGCTTCGTGTGTGTCTGGTGAAAGCTGGTCCCGAGTATGAGGCCGGGTGCGAGTGCATTGACCCGAATCCCATCCCGGCCCACCTCCGCAGCGAGGCCGCGGGTGAAGGTGATCACCGCGCCTTTTGCCGTCGCGTAGGCGAGCGATCCGCCCGCCCCACCCTTGCGACCGGCAAGGGAGGCGAGGTTGACAATGCTGGCGCCCTCGGAGCGGCCTGCGATGGACAGCGCGGGCAGCGCGGCGCGGGAGACGCGACGCATGCTGCCGACATTGAGCTCCATCACCTCTTGCCAATACCCCTCCGTGCCCTCGAGGAGACTCTGCCTTGCCACCAGCGAGCCCGCGTTGTTGACCAGGATGTCCAGGCCGCCAAGCACTTCGTTTGCCTCGCGGACCAATGCCTCGCAGGCCTCAGGCTGGGTAAGGTCGTGATTTGCCGCGCCGGCACGGCGTCCGAGGGTGGATGCCTCTTGGAGAAGGCTGTCGGCGGCGGGCCGGCTGCGGTGGTAGTGGACAAAGACATCACACCCCGCGCGCAGGAGAAGGCGTGTAATGGCGAGCCCGATACCTTGTGCGCCGGCGGTGACGAGGGCGCGTTTTCCGAGAAGTTTGTTCATCTGGTTTGGACCACACCGGCCGGTTAAGGGGGAACGTTCGGCCGTTGGTGGGGCGGTTGTCGGGGGGGGAAGAGGTCGGCACGACGTTTCCTGCCGGGGAGACGCGCGCAAGACTAAGGGCTGTAGCGGCTTTGTCATCGCTTCTCTTTTTTTATCATCGGTGGTGCAGGTTAAGCCGCGGGCGCCGATTTTTATGAGTGGAGGCGGCGCGCGCTTGACGCCCCTGGCGCGGATGTTGATCTGGCGGCGGACGCGCAGCCCACGGACGGCCACCCCTCGTCCCACCTCCCGCGCTTCCCGCCCCTTTCGCCCCGATGGATAACGCGACGCACGTTTCTCCGAACCTGACGCTCCACGAATGGGCGTGTATCCGGACTGAACTTATCTGGGCGTACCGGCATCCTCCCCTGAGCAAAGGGACCGTGTCGGTTTGTGATCACAGCCATGGCAACTGGGCGTGGTTTTTCGAGCGCGGACACGGTTGGGTAAAATCGGCTTCCGGTCGTCTCGACGCCTCCACCGGAACGTGGATGATCCCGCCGCGCGAAAAGGCGGAGCGTTTCTTTTCCGAGGATTCGAGCATCATCTCGATCCACTTCGACTGCCAGTGGCCTTCCGGGTTGGAGGTGATTGCGAGCACACCCGGACTAGTCATCTCGGACGAGGCGGCGCCGGACTTGCTCCGGGGCGGCCGGCGGCTCGAACGCATCGTGCGGAAGCATTTTCCCGGTGACGTGGCGGCCTACACCCATCAGCCGAAACGGAGCAGCGATTTTGAACTTTTCCTGAGATTTCAGGCCGAGTTCCTGAATTGGATGGCGGCGTGGTACCGTGTGCGTGTGCAGAATGGCGCCGGTTTATCACGGCATCAGACGGACGATGATCGGGCGCTGCGCGTCCTGCGCTGTCTGAACACGGCGCTGATCGACGGGGGGTACCCGAGAAAGGAACTGGTCGCCGCGGCCGGCCTGAGCGAGGTGCACCTCAACCGCGTGTTCCTGCGCGCCTACGGGATAAGCGCGCGGAAGTTCTGGGACAGCCGGCAGCTTCAGGTGGCAAAGCGTCTCCTCGAGACCAGCCATGCGCCGGTGAAGGAGATCGCCTTTAGCATCGGCTTTCGCTCCGTCTCGCACTTCGTGGTCTGGTTTCGCCGCTTTTGCGGTCTTTCCCCCGGGGCGTTTCGCGAGCAGGCCACCCAGGCGCGGCGGGACTGACGCGACCCTTGGGCGCGGCTGCCCCGGGGACGCAGAAGAGGTGTCACCAGAAAGGTATGACATCTCAGGGGCGGCGGGGGTGAGCCTGAGGATTTTGTTCAACAGTCTGATCGTTCCGCGACACCGCGGCCGATTGAAGCGGGCCGTGCTGCGACGCACGCTGGGAACCTCGTGAGTGCACGCTCTCGGTGCATCACGGCGCTGCCGACCCCTCGAAGCAGCTTTGTACCCCTCGGAATAAACGCATCCGTCACGCCGCTCTCCCTGCGGTGCTCCGGACCCATCAAAAGACCGTCCATGAAGATCCCTGCCTGGTTGCATCACCCTTCGCTCGCCCGCCCCTTCGCTTGGCTATTCGCCCTGATTTTCGTCTGTGGCTTCACCCTTACAGCCGCTGCGGCTTCGATCGGCGGCGGCACGCTCGAAAGCCCGGCGGATGGTCCGCCTCCCTCCTATGGCCTGGGTGGGCCTGGCGCGGTCCTGGTGAAAAACTGGGACTTCGGGCAGGGAGGCACCATCACCAACTACGACGACCTGAGCGCGAACTTCGTCTATCGCGACCAGTTCAACACCATCACCAACAAGTACGGTGCCAAGATCGTTGCGCCCAATGCGGCCACCGCGATCAGCGGACAGCCGATCGAGGGGGTGAACTGTCCCACCATCCGCGAGTTCACCAGTGATTCGCTGAAGACGTACCTGCATGCCCTGGACGGCGCCACCACGGTCAATCCGGTCACGGCCAAGGCCGGCTCGGGTTCGTTCATGGCGAAGTGGACGCTGCCGGCGGGAGGATCCCTCCTGGGCCAGGACATCGTCTGGGAAACCCGCGTCCGGATGGTGACGCCGAAGTACTTCTGGTTTGCGCTGTGGACCGCCGGCAACGCCTGGAATGCAGGCGCGGAGCACGACCTGGTGGAGAGTTTTGGATACGACAACGGCGGCGGCTTCACCAACTTCGACGGGCGTTACTGGCACTCCGGCAGTGTCAGCGGATCGGATGTGTACGCGTACGACAACTGGCAGGCCAGCATGGCGGAGGCTGGGGTCAGCTCCTTCGACGCCACCGAGTACCACACCTGGACCTGGGTTTATCGCGCGGACAACTCCTACGCCATGTACATGGACGGCATCCTCGTGCAGCGCGGGGTCACGCCGTATTTCTGGACCCTCCGGGCGCAGGAGACGGGCGTGCCGATCAACATGTATTTCCTCTTCGATGGAAGCTGGGGACACACGGAGGTGCAGAGCGTCAATCGCAGCCTGGATGCCTCGGAGTTGGCCGGAAAGTATTATGAATTCGATTACAGCCGGGTGTACCTGGTGCCCCTCACCACCGTGCCGGACCAGCCGGCCGGCGTCTCCCTGGAGGCCTCTCACCAGGAGGTGGTGGTGAAATGGTCGCTCACCAGCCGGGCCACCGCCTATTCGATCTACCGCGCGACGGATCCGGATGGTGAATGGACCCGGATCGCTTCCGGGATCAAGCAGGTGGAATACACGGACCAAGGCCTGGCCAACGGCACCACTTACCACTATCGGGTCACGGGCAGCAACGCGGTGGGCGAGTCGCCCGCATCGGGGACCCTTTCCGCCACTCCCCACCTCACCTACACGGTCGACGATGCCGACCCTGCCTGCACCTATGTGGGAGACTGGGGCATCAGTGTCTCCGCACCCGGCTTCTACAAGGTGGGATACCACCACGACCGTAACACCGGTGCGGTCGGAGGAAAGCGTGCGACCTTCGCGACCACGCTCGTGAACTCCGGCTGGTACAACGTGTACCTGCGTGCACCCTCCTCGACCACGCGGGCGTCGAATACACCCGTCGACATCTCACACCAAGGCGGGGTGGCCACTGAGGTCGTGAACCAGCGTATCAACAACAATCAGTGGACGCTGCTCGGTCGTTACCCGATGTCGGCGGGTCCGGCGACCGTGGTCCTTCGAAATGACGGCACCAACGGCAACGTCATCGCCGATGCCGTGCGGTGGGTTCCCGATGAGATCGCCGCCCCGGTGTCCGCGCCTCCGGCACCGGGCGGACTGACCGTCTCAGCCGGAGACAGGCTGGTCCTGCTCTCCTGGTCTGCCAGCAGCAATGCGCAGGCTGAGGCATCCCGCTATGAGGTCCGTCGGAGCACGATGGCCGGCGACCCGTCGCCCACCGTCATCGCGATCGTGACGGACGCGCTGTCGTTCACCGACACCACGGTGGGAAATGGAACCGTCTATTATTACACCGTGGTGGGGGAAAACTCTGTGGGCCGGTCGCCACCCTCGCTCGAGGTGGGCGCGGCGCCGGATGGCGGGGCTGAGCAGATCGTGGACGATGCCGATCCCAACGTCACCTACACCGGGACCTGGACGACGAGTTCGAAGACTCCCGGATCCTACTTGAACAGCTATCATGCGGCCGCCCTGGGCGACGGGAAGCATGCAACCTACACCCTGCCGATTGCCGTGACGGCCAGCTACGAGATCCTGATGCGCTGGCCGAGCGAGACCACCCGGGCCAGCAACGCCAAGGTAGACATCCATCACGCGGGGGCCACGGAGCCCACCGTGCTGACGCTCAACCAGCGCACCCCGAACAATACCTGGTATTCGCTTGGGAGCTACACCTTCCAGGCGGGGACGGACGCCCGGCTCACCCTGAGGAACGATGGCGCCAACGGGCCGGTTGTGGCCGACGCGGTCAAATGGGTGCGAACCATCCCGGCGGCCACAGTCACCCTGCTGGGGCTGTCCCACGCCTACGACGGCCAGCCGAAACAGGCGCAGAGCACCACCGTGCCCGAAGGGCTCAGCGTGTGGTACACCTACGATGGAACGACAACCCCGCCGGTTGAGGCCGGAGCCTATGCGGTGGTGGCCCGAATCGGGGACCCGGGGTACACCGGCACCTCCGCAGGTACCCTCGTCATTACCCAGGCGACGCAGACGATCGCGTTTCCTAATCCCGGCCCCAAGCCGGTGTCGGCTGAGCCCTTCGCCCTCACCGGCACGAGCAGCTCGGGGTTGCCGCTCCACTACGAGGTGGTGGGCGGCCCCGCCACGCTGCAGGGAGAAACCGTTACGCTCACGGGCGCCGGCACGGTGACGCTACGCGCGTCGCAATCCGGAAACCGCAATTATATGCCCGCCGAGCCGGTCACGCTGAGCTTCATCGTGGGCGAGACGGCGCAGACGATCCAGCTGACGTCTCCTGGAGACAAGGTTTTCGGGGATGCGGACTTCACCGTGTACGCCTCGGCCAGCTCCGGATTGCCCGTGGCGCTGACCGTCGTGGAAGGCTCCGTTTCCATCGCGGGGCACACCGTGTCGATCCTCGGCGCGGGGGCCGTGAGAATCCGTGCGAGCCAGGCGGGGAATGACCAGTATCGACCGGCCCCCGACGTTGAGGTGGCGTTCACTGTGCGCCCCGCGGCCGCCTCAATTGCGTTGGTCGACGTGGAGCAGGTGTACGATGGCAGCCCGAAGCCTGCGGTTGTCCAGACCACGCCGGACGGCCTTGAGGTCGTGCTGACCTACTCCGGTGGAAGCGGGGCACCG
The DNA here is from genome assembly GCA_023428905.1 of Verrucomicrobiota bacterium. Classification (GTDB taxonomy): domain Bacteria; phylum Verrucomicrobiota; class Verrucomicrobiia; order Opitutales; family Opitutaceae; genus EW11. The sequence continues at coordinate 184,922 of JAEYWP010000032.1, read as the reverse complement.
AGCTTCCCGGGCGTGTATCCGGTGACGGCTCGGATCAACCATGCGAACTACCAGGGAAGCGCCGAAGGCGTGGTGAGGATTCGCGCCACAGCGGCGGTGCGCCGGGCGCCCGATATCGACGGTGACGTCTTCGGCTCCGTGCAGTTGCTCGCTGCCGATACGCTCAAACTCACCGGCAACGCGGGCATCACGGGGGATTTGCTCATGCCTGGTACGCCAGCCCTCAGTGTGCACGGCAATCCCACCTTTGGCGGGGTGCGCGACGCGACTGGCGCGGTGGGGCCGACCCATCACCAGGTGTCCCTCCGCGGAAATGCCCTGCTCCGTTTCCTGGTGCGGCGCGTGGATCCTGCCGCTGTGCCCACCGTCTCCGCTCCGGCTGCGCCGACGGGCACGCGCGAGGTGCATCTCCGCAACCCGAATGACAACGTGGGGAGTTTTGCCACCGTCCGCGACCTGACCGTCCATCGCAACGTCGGTGTGGTGAACGTACCGGCGGGTGCGTACGGTGACTTCACGGCCAAGGCGGGCGGCTTCCGTCTCGGAGTCGAGGGGGCGAGCGAGCCGTCGGTCTATGGTTTCACGCAGCTGTCGCTGGAGGACAAAGCGGTGTTGCAGGTGGTCGGGCCGGTGATCCTGAGGATTGGCAAGTCGCTCAAGCTGGAGGGGACCGCCGGATCAGCCGAGGACCCGGACCTCCTGCAGGTCGAGATGGTCGACGGCCGCCTCGACCTCGAGGACAAGGCCGTGCTGCACGCGCGGGTGATTGCTCCCAACGGGAAGGTGAGCATTGGACGCAAAGCCACGCTGCGCGGACATGTGATGAGTGACCGACTCGAGATTCGCGCCGGCGGCGAACTTGTGGAAGGTACGGAGGAGTGAGACCAGCGTCGGCGCAGGCACAGCACATTCGCCCACGGGGGTGGCTGCTGTGCCTTTTTCTCTTCTTCCTCCCTGCTGTCGCATTGGCGGCAGACGGGAAGGTGCTTCGGCTCCTGACCATCGGTAACAGTTTTGCGGACGATGCGACGCGCTATCTGCCGGAGGTGGCTGCTTCCGCGGGAAGCCAGATTGAGGTGTTTCGGGCCAACCTTGGCGGCGCATCCCTGCAGCGGCATGTCGAGCACCTCCGAGCCTTTCGCGAGAACCCTGCGGACGCGGCGGGCCGGCCGTATCGACTGCCGACACTGGCGGAGGGCGGCGATCCTGCCTACAGCCTGCCGGAAGTGCTGGGGGCGCGTGCGTGGGACGTCATAACCATCCAGCAGGTGAGCCACCTCAGTTTTAGGCTGGAGACTTATCACCCCTGGGTGGAGGAGCTGATCGCCGCCATTCGCGACGGCGCTCCCCAGGCAGAAATCGTGCTCCACCAGACGTGGGCCTACCGCGAGGACCACCCGATCTTCTTCCGCAATGACGGCTTCACGCCCGACCGGATGTACAGCGGTCTCCGTGACGCCTACGACGCACTTTCCAGGGAAACCGGCTTCCGCCTGGTCGTGGTGGGCGACGCTTTTCATCTGGCGCGTTCCACCCGGAGGTGGCGTTTCCCTCCGCTGGTGGAAAGAAGTAGCGTAACGCCGGATACAATTCCAGACCAGAGCAGGAGCCTGAATGTGGGATGGCGGGTGAAGCCCGACCCCACGAACGGCACCCCGCAGGTCGAGCTGGATGCGATCCACGCCAACGTCGCGGGACGTTATCTTGGTGCCCTCGTCTTCCACTTTACGCTGTTCGGCGTGTCGGAAAGGCCGATTGCGTACCGGCCGGAGGCGCTGGGGGAGGCGGATGCGCGGTTGCTGCAGGCCATTGCCCAAACCGCAGTCCTGGCAGCACGCGCAGGGTCGTGCACGCCCTCCGGCGGGCGGGGCAACTCTCAATGAGTGGGGAGTTTGTCCCCCCTGACGCCACGGGTGGGGCGGGGGCCCGTGCAGTACGGGCCCCTCGGGACTCAGGCGCCGGCGGATTCAGACGGCTGCGGGGCAAATGCCTCGGGCCATTCGCGTTCGGCCTCGGCAAAGACCTCCGGCCAGCCGCGTTTGAGCAGGGAGGCCGCCGCGTCGTCATCGAGTTGGGCGAGGTATTCCGAAACGACTGCACAGCGGTCGGTGGCGTCGGCCGGATAGGTGGTGTTTGCCCATGCCTGCATGCGGCGAGCGTTGGTGTGGGAGAGCGCGGGTTTTGAGTCTTGATTCATACGTGAGTAGGAGGGAGCGGCGTCCGGGCGCGCTCAGGCGCGGTGAACGACGGCAGTTGCGATTGAGAAGGGAACACGGTCGCCGGCGGGGGGCGCGGGGGGCGCCGTGCGACGGCCAGCGGGTGAGAACGATTTGAGCCGGAGCCGTGAGGACTGATGAGACGCCTGGTCAGGCGTGCTCTCTCAGCCGTCGGCGCCGGTGCCCCCAAGGCAGATGAGCAATTCGGGCGCGGCGCCGTTGCTGCGGCAGGCTCCGAAAGCGGCGGGGGTTGGTGTGGACCGGTTCACGGCGGCAACACAGCCCTGCACTGCGGCAGTGTCAAGCCCGGGCCCGAGATCTGGAGGTTGAGCGCTTGATGACTCACAAAGTAACGTTAAGACAGTGTAGTTACACGCCGGTGACGCCGAAAAGCCGACTTGACAAGGCTGCATCGAACGTCTTATTCCGACGAATCCCCTCCGACATGAACACGAACGCACCTTCCTACCCCTGCCGTCTTACCGGCGTGGTGCCGTGTATCTGTCATGTGGCACCCGGTCTCACCCGCACGGCCACCGCGTCCTGACGCGGCTGGCACGGACAGCGGGAGATGATCGGGGCCAGCTGAACTTTCCGTCAGTCGCCTAGCGACTGCTTTGCCCATGCCTGCGTGGTCCGCTCGACCACGCCCGTACCCGCACACCCAGACGACGTTTCCTCCCATGACGATTCTCCACGTATCCGACCTCCATTTCGACAAGCGCTGGTTCGACTGGCTCTCCGACTCCGCCCCTCACCACGATCTCCTCGTCATTTCCGGTGACATCCTCGATCACGCCCATCCCGTTTACCCGACCAAGCAGATGCATTGGGTGTCGGCCTGGGTGCGCGATCTCCCGTCACCGGTGTGCCTGTGCAGCGGCAATCACGACCTGGTCTGGGACGATCGCGATGCCCGATGGCTGCCCGCGACCTGGATGCAGGATCTGGCCAGCGACCGCGTTCAGGTCGATGGCCAGCGCCGCACCTTTGGCGACACCCGGATCGCGGCCGTCGGTGCCGTCGACCGGAGCCGGCCCGAGGCGGATGTCTGGGTGGTGCATTCCCCTCCCGTGGGGGTCGACATCGCCCGCAACCAGCAAGGGCAGGACCAGGGTGACCGGGGGAGCTCGGTTTGGGGTGCCCCCATTGCGCCCACCTGGGTCCTCGCCGGTCATGTGCATCGTCCCCTGCGCTGGCATGACAGTCGCCGGGGTATCCACTTCGTGAATCCGGGACAGAACCGGCAGGGACGTTTCCCCAACTACGTCCTGATCGACCTGGCACGGGGGAGCCTCATCCATGTCACCGACAGTGTGACCGGCCCCCGCTGTTTCGCGGCTCAGGTGAAGGTGCCCCCCCTGCACGCCGCCGGCGGTCGTGCTTCCGATCGCGTCCTCGCTGGTGTTGGCGAAGGCTGACCGGGTTGGCCCAGGTGGTCGTGGCGACAGCGGTTTCCCCGTCAAACGATGTCGATGATCCCGCGTTTGACCGCGACCACCAGCGCCTCCGTTCGGGCATTCACCTCCAGCTTCGAGAGAATGTTGGTGACGTGCAGCTTGATGGTGCTTTCGGCCACCGCCAGGGTCGCGGCGATTTCCTTGTTGCTGCGACCCTTGGCGATGAGGGTCAGGACCTCGGTCTCGCGCTCGGAGAGCGGAGAGAAGCTGCGTTCCGCCATCCGCACCGCCAGTTCGGCGGGGACGTACTTTTCGCCCGCAAAAACGCGGCGGATGGCGTCGAGCAGGTGCGCGAGGTCCATGGTCTTGACCACAAATCCGGCGGCGCCTGCCTTGAGCGTCTGGTACACCTCCTCCCCGCGGGCGTAATTGCTGAAGACGACAATGCGGGCGGTGCGAAACTCCGACCGCAGGGCGCGGATTGTCTCCAAGCCGCCGAGCCCGCGCATGCGCAGGTCGAGGATGACAACATCCGGATGGTGGGTGCGGTAGGCCTCGATGGCCTCCTCGCCCGAGTCGACGTCCGCGACCACCTGCATGTCAGGCTGGGCCGAGGCGGCGTAGACCAGTCCCATGCGCATCACCATGTGATCGTCGGCAACGAGGAGGCGGATTTTTCCCGCGCTGCGGGTCTGGTTTTCAGCGCTCATGGGTGGGTCCTCGAGAGTCGCACCCCGACGGTGGTTCCCTCACCCGGGCGACTGCTGATGGTGAGCGTTGCCTGGATCGCCTTTGCCCGGGAGTGAATTCCCCTCAGGCCAAAGTGCTTGCCCGACCTCGCGAGATCGGGGTCGAAGCCGCGCCCGTTGTCGGACACCGTCAGTTCCACCGCGTCGTCGTGGGTCCACAACGACAGTTGGATACGCGATGCGCCCGAGTGTTTGACTGCGTTGGTCAGCGCCTCCTGGGCGATCCGGAGCAGGTTGTGCTGGATGGCCGGTTCCAAGGTCGCTCCTTTCTCCGGCACACTGACCTCGATGGTGGCGGGTCCGGAGTTGATAAACGTCACCAGTTTCTGGAGGGCGGCGGCGAGGGTGGAATTATGAAGCAAGGGCGATTCCAGGTTCCAGACCGCCTGCTGCACCTCCTCCCGGGAATACGAGAGCATGTTCCTCACCACGTCCAACTGGGCGTGGAGCGGTGGTGAGAGCGACGGATGCGTCATGGTGGTGTCGAGGTGCAGGATGGCGCCGCTCAGTCCCTGTTGCACGCTGTCGTGAATTTCTCCGGCGAGCCGGGTGCGCTCGGCCAGTGTCGCGGCGTTACGGGTCTCCTCGCCAAGCTGCTCCATGGTGCGTTCCAGTTCGCGCGTTCGCTCGCCGACCAGCCGCTCCAGCATGGCGGTCCGTTTCGAGGCGCGGACGGTGGTCCACCGGGCGATTCCGGCAAGGCCGAGCAAGGCCAGCCCGCCGGCCGTGACCCTCACTCCCACGGTGCGGTACCAGGGAGGATCGATGGCAAACGAGTAGGTGAAGGGGGCCCGGTCCTGGCTGCGCGGGCCGGCCGGCCGCACCTCGAGGCGATAGGCCCCTTCCTGCAATTTCGGGAAGCGGAGGACCAGGCTGGGGTCGACCGCGGTCCACGCCTCAGACGAGCCGAGCCTGTATTCATACTGTGGAGGCGAGATCCAGGCATAGGTCCCGGAAAAGAAGCGGAAACTGAGGCTGTTGTCGTCGCCGGAAAAGCGAGCGGGACCGCGCCCCGACTCGGTTTCCTGGAGAAGCTCGCGCCTCTTCTGATCGGCGAAGACCGAAACGAGCTGCGCCTGCGGAGTGGCTGACTTCCGCCGCACGGAACGTTCCACGTGATAGATCGAGCGTCCGGCTGAGACCCAGGTGTCGTCGCCGTCGAAGAGGTGCACGCGCGGATAGGAGTCGTTTCTCAACTCGTAGGTTGCCCAATCAATCGCATACTCGCCACCCTGCGGGGTGTACGTGACGAGGCCCTGCGCGTGGGTGGCCCAGAGGATCCCCTGCTGATCCTCCCGGATCCTCAGGATCCAGTACGGCGAGCGGCCCAACAACGCGTCCAGCCGGGCATCTTTCACGAGGCGCCCCTCGTTCTCGTCGTAGTAGCAGCGCTGGCCGGCGCCGCCCGTGAGGATGATGGTGTTGCCGATGGCGCCGACATTGGTCCATCCCGCGCCGGTCCAGGGTAGTGCCACGGGGTCGAGGATGAGGCGGTCGTGCTCGAGCTGCAGGCGGGCGACGCGGTCTCCCCCCATTTCGATCCAAACCGCCTGGTGTTTCTGCACCGCAATCGGGGAGTCACCGATGCCGGGGATGCGTGGAGCGCATTCGCGCCAGATCCCACCTTCGCGGCGTACGGCGGCGATTTCCTTGCTGCCGATGATGAGGCAGGTTTCCGGGGCGACGAATTCCATCCCGGCGGTGTTCTCGATCTCCAGCACCGGCGTCGTTTTTCCCGAGGGTTCAACCGAGTAGACCTGCCTTGCGTTGGCAGCGAGGAGGAGAGAGCCGCTCGAGGCGATTTGGTTGGCTTCGATCTCCGGGGGCCCGAAGAGAGGGCGAAAGCGGGTGGGGTGACCCGGGACCGGATCCTCCATCCGGTAGAGATGTTGGCGGGAGCAAATGGCGATCGTGCCGTCCCAGGGCACGATCTGCGGCCAGGAGACGGAGAGTCCCAGACGCTGGCCGAATCCGGTCACGGGCGATTCATGGTAAACCCGGTGGACGCCGTTCTCGCCGAGCGCCCACACGACGCCCGCCTCGCCTGCGATCATGCTGCTCACGCGATGGAACTCCGGCAGCTCGAGGGCCCATCGCAGCGTGCCTTCCGGGTTGAAGAGATACAGGCCCTTTCCGTTGAGGGCGACCGCCACTCCACCCTCCGCCAAAGGAGCGAGTGCCGTGACCTGTCCCTCCAGCGGGTGCCGGGCCTGGGGCCCCCAGGGCGTCACCGTTTGGCCGTCGAACACCATCAGCTGGTTTCCCGAAACGAGGAGCAGTGTCTGGTCGCTATCGAGCGGGGCGGACATTGCGACGGTCCTGCGGTCGAGACCGGCGACCGTGAGTTCCCGGGTCGTACCCGAAGCGGGGTCTATTTCGTGCAATGAGCCGTCCTCGCACGAAGCGATCAGTCGCTGGCGGAAGAGAAATGCCTCGGACAGCCGGGGCATGGGATAAAAGTGGTTGGTGCGGCTGGCGGCGTCCCAATATACCACGCCGTTGAGCTCATAAAAAAAGGCGCCCTCAGGCGTGCAGATCACGTTGTTGAACGCAGTCACGGCCGTCCACGCGGGGGCGTTTGCCGGCACCAGGGGGGCTGGCCGAAACCGGCCTTCGTGCGTCACCTCAACCTCCCCCCAGGAGCCGCGTCCGCCGTAGAAATAGCGTCCGCCCAGGGAACGCACCGTGGTCATCCTGACGCGTGACGAGGAGCTTTCCATGCGGTCGACCCAGGCGGTGTCGTTAAGGACTGAATACACGCCATCGTACATCACCGCGACTCGCCCCCGGCTGTCGATCCCCAGGCGAAGTCCGCGCGGAACATTTCCAATGTCATCGAGCGGGTAGGTGCGGATAAAGGGCAGGCCGCGGGGCTGGGCGCAGGCGGCTGGCGCTGTGGGCAGAGTCCAGCCCAGGATGCAGACGATGACCGCGCAAAGCGTCGGGGTAAGGCGCCGCGGGAACGGCACTGCAGGGTAGGGGGGCACCGCGGCGAGCCAAACCCAGACCCGGGCGCCGGTCAAATACCCTGACCTCGACCAAAGTCGTAGGCGCAAGGTCGACCTTTGCTTTCTTGAGCCGGGAGGGACGCGGGCCGATCCCTTTTGGCGGACGCGCCCCCCTCCACACCGGACGACGGGCCGCCCATTTACCCTAACCCCAATGAAAGTCCCAGCACCTGACTCGTGCGGGCGGAGATCCGTCGTGCGTGCGTTTGCCGCCGGCGCCGCCCTGGCCTCCACCCTGGCAGCCCAGACTGCTTCCCCCGACTCCTCCTCTCCGAATGGATCCGAACAGGAAGAGACGGTCGTCCTCTCGCCCTTCGAAGTGAGCAGCACCCGCGACACGGGTTATGCCGCGACCGAAACGCTCGCCGGCACCCGCATCCGCACCGATCTCAAGGATGTCGGTTCGGCGATTGGCGTCGTGACCCGCGAATACATGCAGGACATCGGCGCGACCAACTCGTCGACCCTGCTCCAATACACCACCAACGCGGAAGTCGCCGGCACCCGCGGCACCTATGCAGGCATGGGCAACGGGCAGACCCTGTTCGAAGGCTTTTCCCTTTCCGGCAACCAGAGACTGCGGGGCCTCGGGGCGGCGGATCAGACCCGGGACTACTTCCTGACCGACATCCCCTGGGATTCGTACAACGTGGATCGCATCGACATCCAGCGCGGACCCAACTCGATCCTCTTCGGCCTGGGCAGCCCGGCCGGTATCATCAACGCCACCACCCGCGGCGCCGAATTCCGCTCCAAGGGCGGCGCCGAGTTTCGCATCGGTTCCTATGGGAGCACCCGGGCCTCGATTGACTACAACCAGGTGCTGTTGAAGGACGTGCTCGCTCTCCGGGTGGACGCGCTCTGGAACCATGAGAAGTTCCAGCAGGATCCGGCGTTTCAAAAGGATCGCCGCGTGCACGGGGCGCTGCGCTGGGATCCCAAGCTGTTCGGTCGCGACTTCGCCACCAGCTTCCGCGTGAAGGCGGAGACGGGCAAAATCACGGCCAACCGGCCGCGCACCTCGACCCCCTACGACAGCATTACGCCCTGGTACGCCGACGCGGCCAACGGCGGCGCGGGCGGCTACATCGTGGACAACCTGTACCTGTTGGGGGCGAACTCAGCCAACACCAACCCCTGGCTGAGGAACATGTCCGGCCAGCAGACGCCGACCTACTTCTTCGACGGCGCGACCGGCCAGGTTTATTCGATCAACGCTGGTTACATCAACAACGGCTTCCGTAACAACAACGGCACGGTGCGTGGACCCGGCGACAACGCCGTCGGCCAGCGATATTCCGAGATCATCTACGGGCTGGGCGGCTACCGCGACTATGCCTTCAACGCCAAGCTGCCCTTCTACAACTTCGCCCAGTATAAGAACAAGATGCTGACGGACCCCTCCGTCTTCGACTTCTACAACGTCCTTCTGGACGGGCCGAACAAGGGCGAGGGCGCGAAATGGGACTCTTACAACGTCACGTTTTCCCAGACGGGGTGGGGCGACCGGGTGGGCCTGGAACTCGCGTATGACTCCCAGGACTACAAGGGCGACAGCTGGAGCCTCCTGGGCGGGGCACCGGCGATCAATATCGATGTGACCCGGCAGATGCAGGACGGCAGCACCAACCCGAATTTCGGGCGTGCCTTCGTCAGCACCGGCACGGGCAGCGGCTCCTACAACATCAGTGAGCGGGAGAGCCTGCGGGCCTCGCTCTTTGGCGAATTCCGCTCCACCGATGTCTTCGACCGTGGTTTCCTGACCAAGCTGCTGGGGCGGCACCGGTTCAATGCGGTGGCGAGCCGGGAGACCAATACGACGGAAAACCGGAACTGGAACCTTTATGCGAACGACAACGCGTGGGACGCCTTCGTCAACCGCACCACGGGTTTCTCGAACGTCTTCACCAACCGTTCGCCCGTCGGCCTGATTTATCTCAGCCCGTCGATGGCCTCAGCCACGTCTGCGGCCGGCGCCGGCCTGCCCGGCATCGGCGCGCCGATCCGGATGAACGACGGTCCGGTCTACTTATTCGACTCCACCTACACTTCGACCACACCGCCGACGGATCCGTGGGCGGTGCCAGCCGGTAACGCCTACCTCAACAAGGTCTTTAACCCGTCTCTCACGACAACGCAGGCGTCCAACCCGGCCAACTACCGCGGCTGGAACAACGCCACCCAGCTGAACACGCTGTCCTTCGAGGAGGGCGAGCCGCTCTACACCTCCGCCACCAAGCGCGAGCGGGTGGTGACCTCGTATGCCGGCACCTGGCAGGGTTTCCTCTGGAACGAGGCGATCGTGCCGACTCTCGGCTGGCGCTACGACGAGGTGAAGACGCGCAGTCGCAACGCCTCGCCCGACAGCGCACGCAAGGGGTATCTCAAGCTTGATCCCGCCTCGTATTCACTGCCGGACTTCACGGAAAAGGACTATTACAAGGATCACTCTGTCTCCGGCGGCCTGGTGGTGCACCTCAACAAGCTGCTCAGCCGTTCCCTCGACGACCGCCTGCCCTTCAATGTCAGCCTCAGCTACAATGACTCGCGCAATTTCCAGGCCCTCAGCGCGCGCGTCGACATGTACAACAACCGGATCGATAATCCGGCCGGAAAGACCAAGGACTACGGCGTCCTGCTCTCGACCAAGGACAACCGGTTCTCGCTGCGGGTGATCAAATACGAGTCAGAGGTGTCGAACGCGACCGTCTCCACCGACAGCGGATTCAGCAATCCGGTGGTGCAGGGCATCAAGTTCCGCAACGTCTTTCTGTATCGTATGACCGGCTACACGTGGGATACGCGACGCCCCTACAATGACCCGGGTCCGACCTTCAACAACCGCAACTTCTGGAGCCAGGCCTGGGTGGACAAGAACGGGAGGCCCGTCCTCTCGGTCAACTACCTGAACGATCCCGCCCAGTATGGCTCCTCCATCCCGCCGACAGCGGTGAAGCTGGAAACACCGGAGGAGGCTGCGGCCCACCGCGATGCCTCGATCCGCGCCTGGAACGACATCCAGTCGTGGCTGGACAAGCGCGGGTATTTCACCGCCTTCAACTACACCCCGACCACGCTGTCCGCCCTGACCGACCGCGCGACCTACGAGGCTTCCCTCGACCCGGCGACCAACCTGCCGACGAACGCGCAGTACCTGCCGGTCACCGGCACCTTGCAGAACTACGGGCAGTCGACCCCCGCGGGTTATGCCATTACCGGCGATCAGCAGTCGGAAGGGTATGAGTTCGAGCTCACCGCCAACGTCACCCCGAACTGGCGCCTTGCCTTCAACGCGTCGAAGACGAGCGCGACCACCTCACGCATCGGCAACGACGCACTCAACGAGTTCGTCGCCTACATGGATGAGCAGATGGCAGGGGTCGCGGGCGACATGCGCCAGTTCAACGGCGACTACGTGGCGAACAACGAGGTGCGCAAAAACTGGAACGACTGGCGCGCGACCTACACCGCGCTGAAGCTGCAGGAGCAGACCTCCGCCTCCGAACTGCGCAAATGGCGCTTCACCGTGGTGACAAACTACAACTTCACCCAGGGCTGGATGAAGGGCGTGGGTGTCGGCGCCGCCTACCGCTGGCAGGACAAGGTGATCCTTGGGTATCCGGTTTACACGGACACACGGGGCTACGCCGCCTACGACCTCAGCAAACCCTATTATGGTCCGTCCGAGGGCGGCACGGACGTGTGGCTGAGCTACAGCCGCAAGCTGAACGAGCGGATCCGCTGGAAGATCCAGCTCAATGTCCGCAATGCGTTCGAGAAAGAGGGTCTGATCCCCATCACCGTGCAGCCTGACGGCAGCACCTGGGCCGGCGTCCGCATGAAGCCGGTGCAGGAGTGGTCCGTCTCCAACTCCTTCGAGTTCTGATTCGGTGTGTTGCTCGAGCCCGGCCCCTCCTCAGACAGGGGGGGCCGGGCTTGTTGTTTAGGTGCTTTCACCTGCCTTTCATCCTTTACCGACCAATGATCCCACGCCGCCTCGCTCCGCTTTTCCGCACGGCCGTCTTCCTCCTCGTTAGCCTTGCCTCCGGGCAGATCCTGCGCGGTGGCCCCAGCCTGGGGCTTCGAGCCGACGTGGTGGTGGAAAGTCCCGCAGGCGACGCCCTGCCGATTCTCACGGATGGCTGGGCCGCGCCGGTCTTCGTCTCGGAGGACGACTTCCCCGGAGTCGCCCGCGCGGCGGGAGACCTGTGCGCGGATGTCGAACGGGTGAGCGGAGTCCGTCCCACGCTCTCGCGCGCGGGGCGTCCGGAGGGCAAGGTGGTGATCATCGCGGGCACAGTCGGCCGCAGCGCCTGGGTGGACGAGCTGACGAAGGCGGGAAAGCTCGAAACGGCCGACTTGGCCGGGAAATGGGAAGCCTTTAGTATCAGCACAGTTGAGACGCCGTGCCCGGGTGTCGCGCGGGCCCTGGTGATCGCAGGCAGCGACAAGCGAGGGACGATCTACGGGATTTACGAACTTTCCGAGCAACTCGGCGTGTCACCCTGGTATTGGTGGGCGGACGTGCCGCCGAAACGCCGCGCCTCTGCCTATATCGCGCCGGGCCGATTCGTGTCGGGCGAGCCGGTGGTGAAGTATCGGGGTATTTTCCTCAATGACGAGGCTCCCTGTCTGACCGGTTGGGCGGCGGAAAAGTTTGGGGGGCTCAACGCGCAATTCTACACCAAGGTCTTCGAGTTGCTGCTGCGGCTGCGCGCCAACTACCTCTGGCCCGCGATGTGGGACAATGCCTTCAACGAGGACGATCCAGAAAACCCGCGTTTGGCCGACGAGTATGGGATCGTGATGGGTACCTCGCACCATGAGCCGATGATGCGCGCGCACAAGGAATGGACCAAGCGCCGCGGCGACTACGGAAACGGCAGGTGGGACTATGCCTCCAACGCCGAAGCGCTTCAGCGCTTCTTTCGGGAGGGCATCTCACGCAACAAGGCGTACGACAATCTCGTCACGGTGGGGATGCGAGGCGACGGCGATGAAGGCATGGCGTCGCAGGGTAGCGTGGCGGCGGACATTGCCCTGCTGGAGAAGATCTTTGCCGACCAGCGGGCGATCCTCAAGCAGGAGCTTGGGCGCGACCCAGCTGACGTGCCGCAGTTGTGGGCGCTGTTTACCGAGGTGCAGTCGTTCTACGAGCATGGGCTGCGCCCTCCGGAGGACGTGACGTTGCTCTGGACCGATGACAACACGGGGAGCCTGCGGCGGGTGCCCACGGAGGAGGAGCGCAAGCGCAGCGGCGGGGCAGGGATTTATTACCACTTCGACATGCATGGCGGGCCCTACGCGTATCAATGGATCAACACCAACCATTTCCCCAAGATCGCCGAGCAGATGCACCTCGCGGCAAATCATGGGGCAACCCGGATCTGGGTGGTGAACGTGGGTGACCTGAAGCCGCTGGAGCTCCCGATCGAGTTCTTTCTGCGCATGGCGGTGAATCCGGCGGCTTTCACCAAGGACGACATCGCCGCCTATACCCGCCGCTGGGCGGAGAGAGATTTTGGTCCCGAACACGCAGACGAGATCGCGTCCCTGGTGAGCCGCTACACCAAGTACAACGGCTGGAGGAAACCAGAACTGGTGAAACCGGAGACCTTCAGCCCGCTCCACTACCACGAAGCCGAGCGGGTCGAGGCTGCCTGGAGCGAGCTGGTTGCACAGGCTGAAGCGCTTTCAGCGCGGCTACCGGCGGACCAGCGCGATGCGTTCTTTCAGCTGGTGCTCCATCCCACCAAGGCATCGGCGCTCATGGCCGAGATCAACATCCTCGCAGGTAGAAATCAGCTTTATGCCAAACAGGGGCGGCTCAGCACCAATCTGCTGGCCACGCGCGTGCGTCAGCTTTTTCGCGAAGATCAGGCCTTGAGCGACGCCTACAATCACACCCTCGCCGGCGGGAAATGGAACCACCTGATGGATCAGGCCCACCTGGGGCAATTCAGCTGGGAGCCCCCGGTGGTGAACGTGATGCCGGCCGTTTCCGAGGTCCTGGAAACCGGAGGGCTCCGTTTCGGCGTAGCGGTGGAAGGAGATGTGAACACCTGGCCGGATCATTTTGGAAGTGCCACCCTTCCGACCTTTGACTCCTTCCATCCCCGCCGTTCCTACGTGGATGTCTTCGCCATCGGAGGGGGGCGCTTTGAGGCAGCGGTCTCGGCTGAGGAGCCCTGGATCACCCTCGTCCCGGAAAAAAGAGAAGGGGGGGACCTCCGCTATTGGGTGGAGATCGACTGGGCGCGGGCTCCCGCGGGCAGCGCGACCGGTACCGTCTGGGTGCGCGGTGGCGGCCGGCAGGTTCGTATTCGCGTCCCGGTGACGAAGGAGTCCGCGGAGCAGCGCCACCGCGCCCTGGGACGTTTCGCGAGCCTGACGGGCCCCGTGGCTTTTGCCGCGTCGGCTGCTCCGGAGCGGATCTCCGTGAATGGCGTCGGCTGGGAGCCGCTTCCGGACTACGGACGCGGCGCGGCGGGCATGGCTGTTTATCCCGTCACCGCCCGGAGCGTGTTGCCGCCTGCGGAGGCACCCCGGCTGAGCTACCCGCTCTATCTTCCAAGGCCCGGCCGTTACGAGGTGACCCTGGTCCTGGGTCCGGTGATGGATTTCGTTCCCAACCGGGGTATGCGCATCGCGGTGGCCCTCGGTGACGAGGCACCTCAGGTACTGGACGTTTTCGCCGATCGGGCGACCGAGACATTCCTTGGCCGCAATTGGACCAGCCAGGTCACGCGCGACAATGTACGTTACCTGAGATCCACCCACCAGGCTTCCTTCGCGGGTGAAAACACACTCACACTCTCGATGGTGGATCCCGGTATCGTGCTCCAAAAAGTGATCATCAGCGACGGGCGACTGCCACAGAGCTATTTCGGCCCGCCGGAGGTGGAGCTGCTGCAATAACCCATCCACCTCTTTTCACCCACAACCCAACCGTCCCGTGAAATCCTGGATTCTTGTTTCCACCTGGCTGTCGCTGCTCGGATTGGCCGGCGCCACCGAGAGCGCGCCGCAGGCCGCGCCTGTGCGCGCGGATGCCGAACCAGCGGTCTTCCGCTACGTCAATCCCATCACCCGGGATCCCGAGTTGTCATTGCGGGATCACTACATTCTGAAGGTGGGCGACCTCTGGTACTGCACCGGCACGTCCAACCCGGTGTGGACCGGACCCAACCCGGGCGTACGGCTCCTGGTCTCCAGCGACCTGATCCACTGGCGTCATCACTCCTGGCTGATCGACGCCCGACGGCTTCCACCGGACTGCCCGTACAATGGGCGGTTCTGGGCCCCGGAGATCCATCACCTGCGCGGACGCTACTGGCTCACGGTCAACAGCGGACAGGTCACGACGGAGGATCCCAAGGGGATGAAGACACACAGCATCTGGTTGTTTGTCGCGGACGAGGTGACCGGCCCGTACCGGCTGGTCAAAGGGCCGTTGACCGCTCAGTACCACAACGATGCCACGCTCTTCGAGGACGAGGACGGTCAGACCTACCTGTACTGCAGTGGAAACGGACTCTGGCAGGCAAAAATCGACCTGGAGACTGGGGATCTGGCTGCGCCCATTCAGAAGTTCCTGGACAAGAGGCAACCCGGCTGGCCCGACTGGATGGTGGGCGGGATCGAAGGGCCTTTTGTGATCAAACGCGATGGGACCTATTTCATGTTCTTCTCCACCTGGACCCGCGGCTACGAGGTCGCGCTCCTCAAGGCCAAGGATCCCTTGGGTCCATGGGAACTGGTCGACGACCAGCCGATCTTTGGCACACGGAAAAAAGCTTATCGCCCCGAGCTCGCGGAGAGTGGTGGATACGCCCACCTGCGTTTCACGGATACAGATGACCCGTATTGTGAAACGGGGCACAATGCGCTTTTCGAAGGTCCGGGCGGGCAGCTGTGGAGTTCCTGTCACTACCTCATGGATGAGAAACGTCCCTACCCGTATTGCCCCGAGCTGAAGGACTGGGAAAAAACACCGCAGCTCGGGATTGAACCGGTGCACTATGAGAACGGGCGTTTTTACATCCGGAAGGCGACGTGGACGCCCCAAGCGGTGCTCCTTCGTCCTTGAAGTGAGCGCATGGGCGCCGCCTCAGGAGGCGTGCTTGACCAGCCGCTTCCAGGCCATCCCGTAGGTCGCAACGACGGCGAAGCACAGCAGCGGAATGACGAACGCGGAGGACATGCCCCGCGCGTCGCCAACTGCGCCCATCACCTTGGGCACGATGGCTCCGCCCATGATTGCCATCACGATGTAAGCCGCGCCGCGTTTTGCGCGCACGCCCAGTCCATGCACGCCGAGGGCGAAGATGGTGGGAAACATGATGGACATGAAAAGATAGGTCAGGAACACCGCGGCCACCGAGATCCAGCCAAGCCTGCACATCACGACGATGCAGAGGGCGACGTTGACCACACCGTACAGGGCGAGGAGGCGCGCGGCGGAGTAACGCCGCAGCAGCGCGGTGCCACTAAAGCGCCCCACCAGGAAAAAGAAGAACGCGGCGGAGGCCAGGCTGGCCGCCCCTGCGTCGGAGATGTGGCGCAGCCCGTCCGCGCCCACCGTGGTGAGATGCCGGGCCAGCCACGAGTCGGAGTCTCCCGGCAAGGCGGGTGACTGTGACGTCATATAATTGATGAAGAAGCTGAAAATGCCGGTCTGGGCCGCCACGTAGAAAAACTGCGCGATCACCGCCCCGGAAAAATGGGCCTGCCTCCACACGCTACCGGTAGGGGCTTCCTCGCCATCCCGCGTTGACTCCTCGGCGATCACGTCAGGCATGGGCGCCAGGAAAAACAGTCCCGCGAGCACCAGCACGACGACACCCACGGCGGCGTAGGGTATCCAGAGGGTTTCGGCGCCGGTGGACTGACCTGAAGCATCGGTCGAATAGAAGAACATGCGTCCGGCCAGAGGCCCGAGCATCCAGCCGATGCCGTTGCAGGATTGAGCCAGGTTGATCCGCGTCGCAGCCAGGGACTTGTCCCCGAGCACAGTGGTGTAGGGATTGGCGACGGTCTCCAGAAAGGTGAGACCCGCAGCAATCACGCACACGCCGAGCAGGAAAGCCCAGAACTCCGCAATCTGGGTGGCGGGGATGAACCAGAAGCCCCCGGCGGCGACCAGAAGCAGGCCGGCGATGATACCTCCCTTGTAGCCGAACCGGGTGGCCACCCAGCCCGCGGGGAGGGCCATCAGGAAATACCCAAGGTAGTGCGCGAACTGCACCCAGGCCGACTGCGCCAGCGTCAGGTGCAGCTCGTCCTGGAAATGCTTGTCCATCACGTCGATCATCCCGTTGCAGAAGCCCCAGAGGAGGAACAGCGAGCTGACGAGGGCGAAGGTGCCTCCCACACGCCGTCCATCGGGAAGGGTGAAGAGGTTCCGGCGGCTCGAGGGGACGGTGGGGGAGAGGGCGGGGCTGGGGGTCATGGGGTGGACGAGGCGGGTTTATCGGCCCTGCGGCGCGATGACCTGGATCTTGGTGGTGGAGGAGGGATCTGCCGCCCACTCCGCGAGCGCGCGTCCAGCCTCGGCAAACGGGACGGTGCGCGTGATGGTGGCTCCGCTCGGGTAGCGCCCTTCGCGCAGCATCGTCACCACCTGGGCAAAATCCTCCGAGGTCGCGTTCCGCGCCCCGAGGATGTCCAGTTCCTTCTGGACAAACAGTTTGGTCTCATACGGCACCGGCTCCTTGCCGTATCCAATGTACACGACACGACCGGCAAAGGCCGCCAGCTGGACCGCCAGCTGGTAGGTGACCACGCTTCCGACCGCCTCGATCACCACATCCGGCCCATGGCCACCGGTGAGTGCCCGGACGCGATCGGGCACGGACTCGGACCCTGCCGCGATCACCTCCCGCGCCCCGGCGGCGCGCGCCAACGCGAGTTTCTCGGGCGCGAGGTCGACCGCGATCACGGTGGCGCGCCGCCCCAGGGCGGCCGCGGCGATCGCACCCAGGCCGATCATCCCGCAGCCGAGTACCACCACTGTATCCGATTCGGCGATGCGACCGCGCGCGACCGCGTGGGCGCCGACCGAGAGCGGCTCCACCAGGGCGAGCTCGGAGGCGAGGAGCGGGGCGGGCAGCACCTTTTCCCAAGGCACGGCGATGAACTCGGCGAAGGCGCCGTCCCGCTGCACCCCGAGGGTCTGGTTGTTCTGGCAGGCGTTGGACCGCCCGCGCCGGCAGGCAGCGCACCGGCCGCAGGCGGTGTACGGCACCACTGTCACGGGTGTTCCCACCCTGGGCGCGCCGGCGGCCTGGTCCGGCACCTTGACCACGGTGGCGGCGATCTCGTGACCGGGTATCCTGGGATACGATACGAGCGGGTTGGAACCGCGGAAACTGGAGAGATCGGAACCGCAGAAGCCCACCCGTTCAACCCGCAGCAGGACCTCCCCCGGGCCGGGCTCCGGCCTGGGCACCTCGATAAAGGCGGTTTCGCCGGGACGCTCGATCCGGAAGGCTTGCATGGAGGGTGTCATGGAAGGACGGCGACGGGGCGGCAGAAGGCGCCGGAAAAGCCGGGGAGGTTGACCGGCAGGGCGAAGAGTTGAAAAGGCTGGGGAACGGTGAAGATCTCCGGCGAGAAACGGACATCCTCCAGGATCCAGATGTCGGCCGAAAGCAGGACTTCGTGGGTCTGTGCATTGCCCGGCTCGACGCTTCCGCCGATGGAGTAGTGGTCGATGCCGACGCCCCGGATGCCGGCGGCCTGGAGAAAGCGTGCACCCTCGGGACTCAGGAAAGGCGAGTGAAAATGCCATTCCTCCGAGCGCGCGCGGCGATCGCCCCAGCCGGTGGCGAGCAACACGATCCGATCCTTCAGATATGCCGGAAGGGTGCGGGCGAGGTGACCGCTGCCGATCGCTGCGTCGGCGCCGAGTCCGCGCAGGTCGGCGATGACGGCAGGCCCGGCGAACGACTCCAGGGGGAAACCGTCGATCGCCCTTCCGCCGGCAAGTTTATGCAGGGGAGCGTCGAGGTGGCTGCCGGTGTGGCTCGCCACGGTGAGCCTTTCCATCTGCCACCCGTCCGAAGCGTGTCGGGCAATGGTCTCAACTTCGATGGGCGGATGCACCGGGCAGTTCGGGCCCTGGTGGACGATGGGCTGGGACAGGTCGATCAGGCGCATGGGGGCTAGGGGTTGCGGCCGCTGGGCCAGGTCATGTCCTTCACCGGGGAGAGCAGTGCGTGCACGCGCGCAAGGAGCTCCGGGTCCGGTGCGGTCTGATAGGCCCGCAGGTTGGTTTGCACTTCGGCGGGGCTGGACAGGCCGACGACGGTGGTGTGCACCCCGGGCAGGTGTGCGCTGTGATGGAGTGCGAGCTGGGGAAGGCGGACCCCGTGCGCCCGGCAAAGCGCCGCCGCGGTCCGGCACGCTTCCTTCAGGGCAGGCGGCGCGGGATGCCAGGCGGGTGGCCCCTGCTCGGTCAGCAGTCCCATCCCCAGCGGCGCGGAGTTGATGCAGCCAAGGTGGAGCGGTTCCCACCGCGCCAGCCAGTGGCAGAGGGTGGTGTCGTAAAGTGTCCCGTGCGAATACGACTGCAGGCAGGCGACCTCGGGCCGGGCCGCGAGGGCGTCCAGGGTGGCGAGCGGCAGCCCCGAAACCCCGATGAACCGCGCCTTGCCCGCGGCGCACGCTTGCGCGAGGGCCGGCAGCGTCTCCTCGGCGATCTGTTCGAGCGAACCGAACTCCACATCGTGAACCTGGATCAGGTCGATCGTCTCCAAGCCGAGGCGCTCCAGACTTTCTTCGATGCTCCGCGTGACGCGGGCGGCGCTGAAGTCGAACGCGTCGAGCCCATAACGCCCGACCTTGGTGGCGAGGACAAACCGGCTCCGCTCGATCCCCCGGAGGGCCTTGCCCAGCATGGTTTCCGCGACGGTGTTCCCGTAATACGGGGCGGTGTCCAAGAAGTTGATACCAAGGTCGAGGGCGGCCCGGACGGTGTTGCGACAGGTGGCCTCGTCAACCGCGCCAAAAACGCCACCCAGGGGCGACCCGCCGAAACCGAGAGCGGAGACCCGTAGGCCGGTCTTGCCGAGGATACGATAGTCCATGGGGCGGCGGGCGTGTCCGGGGTGTCTGGTTCAGGAAGACGGGAAGTTCTTCACCTCAACGGTCCATTTGGGGTCACGAGCCAATGCGCTGTCCTCACCAAGGAAAAAGCGCGAGGCGTCCTGCTGATCCTTGAGCTGCCAGTTGAGCCAGGCCAGCGCCACCCGCGTGAATTCGCCGCCGTGGGGCTGCTGATAGGTGCCCCCATGCCCCACGTCGAGATTGGCCATGACAAACGGCACGTGGTTTACCCGTGCAAAATCGTCCATGGCGTTTTTGTAGGCGATGTCGGACGGACCGCCAATGATGTAGAGGACGGGATTGTGGTACTTGGCGAGGTCTTCCTTGGTCACTTTCGGCATCGTCTTCATGGGTGAGGGCCCGGGGAGCACACCGCTGTTGCAGACCACGCTCGTGCGGATACGCGGATCGCCGGAGATCTCGATCGCCTGGAGGCCGCCGCAGGACATGCCCATCGCCGCCACCTTGGTGGTGTCGATCCTGCCTTCATACGGTCCTCCCGCCGTGCTGTTTTGCGCGATGATCCAGTCGAGTGCACCCAGCAGCTGCGCTGCGCTGGTGGGCTGGCGGGACGCGTCCGTGCGTTCATCGATCTGGCTGAGCAGGCCGATGCCCAGCACGAGGTACCCCTGGGAGGCGAGTTCGTTGAGGAAGTTCTTATGCTCCTGCGTGGTGTTGGCGCAGGCCCCGTTTCCCCACAGCAGGATGGGCAGTTTTCGTGCGGCGCCAAAGGCATCGAGACGGGCGGGCCGGAACAGCGTCATCCCGGGCAGGGAAGGGTCTTCGGTGGCGATGGCGGGGTAGGGACCCGTTCCCCCATTCTCAATCACCACGACAGGGGGGGTGTGCGCGGGAGGTTCAGCCACTACCTGACCGGTGAGGCAGAGGAGCGCGGTGGCGAGGCAGACAATCTTGGATACGTGCATGGGAAAGCAAACAGGTTGGGCGCGGCGGGGATCCACCGCGCCTGGGGGTGGGACTCAGAGTTTCACCTGCGCGGTCTGGCGCAGGTCGGCGGAGGAGGCGCCGGCGGAGAGTGTCCACTCGCCCGCGGGAACGGCGTAGTCCTTCTTTTCGGCGCTCCAGCGGCGGAGCGCGCTCGCCGGAACGGTGAGGGTGACGGTCTTTGCCTCGCCGGCCTTGAGCGAGATACGCGCGAAACCGCAAAGGGCGCGGGCCTCCCGCGGCTGGGCCGCGGCCGGGGGCGTGGCATACAGCTGAACCACGTCATCGCCATCGCGGGATCCGGTGTTGTGCACGTCGACCGTGACCGTGAGGCTGTCCTTTGTCGCCCGCGAGACCTTGAGGTTGCGATAGTCAAAGGTGGTGTAGCTGAGCCCGTGGCCGAAGGGGTAGAGGGGCCGTCCGGTGAAGTAGCGGTAGGTGCGGTTCTTCATCGAGTAGTCGCTGAAGTCCGGCAGGTCGGCGGTGGAACGGTAGAAGGTCACCGGCAGATGGCCGGATGGGTTGACCACGCCGAAAAGAACCTCGGCGACGGCGCGGCCGCCTTCCTGCCCCGGATACCAGGCCTGCACCAGCGCTGGCAGGTTTTCGTCTTCCCAGGTCAGCGCCATGGCGGAACCGCTGCAGTTGACGAGGACCACCGGTTTGCCGGTGGCGTGCAGGGCCCGGATAAGGTCGCTCTGCTCGGGGGGAAGCTCGATCGAATCACGGTCAAAACTCTCTCCCTCCTGCGCCGGTGTAATACCGCCGACATACACGATCAGATCGGCTCCGGCGGCGACCTCGAGCGCCTCCGCCTTCAGTTCTGCTACCGGACGCGTGGTCGTATTGTCCTGGCCACTCCACGGCGCCGTGCCTGGCTTGGTGGTGATCGGGCTGCCCATCGCGTGGGTCACCTTGATCTCATTCCCGGCGACCCACTGGATCCCCTGGAGGATGGAGAACGGGCGGGAGGCGGAACCGTGATAGTTGCCCTCCAACATCGACTTGGAGTCGGCATTTGGGCCGATCACGGCGATCTGCTTCAGGCCGGAGCGGTTGAGGGGCAGCACGCTGGTGTTTTTGAGGACAACGATGGATTGCCGGGCCAGTTCCAGCGCCACCTGCCCGTGTGCCGGCAGGTCATTGTCCTTGAGCGTATAGGCGGCGTAGGGCACTTGCTCGGCGGGGTCAAAAAGTCCGAGGCGGAAGCGGGTCCACAAGGTGTGATAAAGCGCCTCGTCGATCTCCTTCTCGGTGATCAGCTCCTTCTGCACGGCGCGGACCAGCGCATTGTAGTCGCCGCCGCAGCACAGATTGCAGCCCGCTTTCACCGCCAGGGCTGCGGCCTCTTCCGCGGTTTTGACGTAGGCATGCTGCTTTTCGCCGTAGATGTCTCGGATGGCATCACAATCGGAAACGATGTAGCCCTCGAAGCCCCACTTCTTCCGCACCAGCTCGGTCAAAAGAAAGGGGTTGCTGCTGGCGGGGACGCCATTGACCGCGTTGTAGGAACTCATCACGCCGGCCACCTTGCCCTCGCGGATGACCCGCTCGAACTGCGGCAGGTAGGTGTCGTAGAGATCTTCGTCGGAGATCACGGCGTTGAAGCTGTGCCGGGAGCGTTCGGGACCGCTGTGCACCGCAAAGTGTTTCACGCATGCCATGGCGGTCATGTAACGCGGATGGTCGCCCTGGATACCCTTGACGAAGGCGATACCGATCTCGCTCGTGAGCAGCGGATCCTCGCCGTAGGTCTCCTGCCCGCGACCCCAGCGGGGATCGCGGAAGATGTTGATGTTGGGTGTCCAGAAGGTCAGGCCGGCCCACCACTTGGAGTCGCCGTTGTGGCGGTTCGCGTAGTCGTTGTGTTTCGCGCGGCCCTCGATTCCGATCACCACGCCCTGCTGGTGAAAGAGTCCCGGATTCCACGAGGCGGCGCTTCCGATCGACTGCGGGAAAACGGTGGCGAAGCCATTGTTCGCGACGCCGTGAAGCGCCTCGTTCCAGTAGTCGTAGGCGGGGAGGCCGAGCCGTGGGATCGCTGGAGCGGCGTTCTTCAGCTGCGAGACCTTTTCCGCCAGGGACATCCGTCGAATCAGATCGTCCGCGCGTGCCCGGAGCGGTTTTGCCGCGTCCCGCCAGATCGAGGGCTCGTTGACCTCGGGCGGCCGCAGGGCGGCGGCTGAAAAGGCGTCGGCGAGGTCGGCGGCGCGGAAGGACACGACCGACGCGCCCGCGGCGTCGAAGATCTCGATGCGGTTGAATTTGGCGCGACCCTTGGACGCGGCAAACGTCAGTTGGAGCGGTCCGCGCAGGGCGTCATCGGACTTCTCGACAGAAGCAAGGATGGTGGCGGCTTTCCCGGGGCTGCCCGCCGTGGCGAGAATATCGAAATCCTTCGCCAGCACCTGTTCACCCGCACGCACGTCGAACACGCGTTCGCCCGCCGCGGTTGCAACCGTCTCGGCGGCGTGGATCTCCACGATGTACCGGCCGGCGGGCAGGTTGGACACGGTGACGGTGAAGCGTGTGCCGTTGACATCTTCCTGCAGGGCGTCCGTGCCTGCGTCGGGAGCGGCGCCTTCCGGAGGCGGCGGCTCTTTCCGGTGGGTGAAATCGCCGCTCACCTCCACCTTGCCCCCGCAATGGGCGCAGATCTCGTCGGCCGCGAAGCCGGCGGGGGTCACGGCGAGCAAAATGCCGAGCAGGAGAGCAGCAGGGCGGGGGAATCGGAAGCGAGGAGGAGTGTGCATGGGAAGTAGCGGGGGCGACGGTAAAGGCGGGAGTGACCGACCGGCCCCTGGGTAGTCGGACGGGCACTACGGGCGGCAGCTGTCCTGGGCAGAAGCGGAAAGCGATCGCGTGGCGGGGATCGGAAACTCAGGCGAACGGGGAAACGAATGCACCGCCACTGGACGGTAACGGAAGGGGCGTGGAGCGCCTACCCCCACGAACGAGGGGGTGAAGTGAAATCGGCCGGCCTCCAACCTCATTTTCCCGCCAGTTTGGCTGCCCTAAATATATCCAAAGATATAGTTAACCCTATTTCGAATGTCCAAGACAGCGAGGCGGAGGGCCGTCGCGACATTACTGTGAGATGGAACGGCGCTTTCGTGCAGGACGGTGGGAGACTTGATCGCGCTACCCCGGACGCCTGCCTGTCTGCCCGCATGCGTTTTTCGCCCCAACACCCTGTAGTTCCCACCGTTCGCCATTCCTGCGTGGCGTGCGTTCGGAACCTGCGCCCGATCCTCCCGACACGGAAGCTTGGTCGACCCTTTCCAGCCCAGTTCTGAATCCATAACCCTATGAGAAGCATCCTTCGTATCCTGTCATCCCTGACACTCGCCCTGCTCGCGATGGTTTCCGCCCGTGCGGCGGAGCCCTCCGAGCGCCAGACCTTCGTGGTCGTTCATGGAGCCACCGCTGGCGGCTGGGAATGGAAACGCACCGCGGAGTTCCTCACCGCCGACGGGCACACCGTTTACCGCGCCACTCTCACCGGCCTGGGAGAGCGCATGCACCTGAACGGGCCGCACATCGACCTGGAGACCCACATCAAGGACGTGGTGAATCTGATCCTCTTCGAGGACCTGAACGATGTGGTGCTGACTGGCCACAGTTATGGGGGCATGGTCATCACCGGCGTGATCGACCGCATTCCGGAGCGTATTCGCCACGTGGTTTACCTGGATGCGGCGGTGCCTGACGACGGCATGTCGCTGTGGCAGCTCTTTGGCGGCGGCGAGCCGGGCAACACGCGTTTTGTCGACGGGATGATGACGGTACCGTGGGTCAAGCCCGACACCAAGCCTCCCCACAGCGTGGCGCACTCGGTGAAGTGCTTCAGCCAGCCGGTGTCCTACAAGAATCCCGCTGCGCTGGCCCTGCCCGTGACCTATGTCGCGTTTGTGCCGAAGGACCAGTCGATCGAGGAGCGTGCGGCCAAGGACAAGAGCTGGCAGCGCGCCAAGGCGCGCGGCTGGACGATCCGCACCTTCCCCGGTGGCCACGTGGCGCAGCAAGAGGATCCGCGCGGGGTGGCGACACTCATCGAGGAGTCGGTCGGGGACAAGAACCAGCCGGTGGCGGCGAAATGAGCGGAGCCTCCTGATCATGGTTTTTCCTTTCTTTCGTCTGCACCCGTTTTGGGCCGCTGGGTTGGGGCTGATGATGGCAACAGTTGCGGTGGCGCAGAGCCACCGCGCACCGCCCCTCAAGTCCCCCGAGATCCATCCCGACCGCACGATCACGTTCCGCCTGCGCGCGCCGCAGGCGCAGCGGGTCGAGTTGAGCGGGCAGTTCCTGAAGGCCAACCAGCCGATGGAGAAGGACGCTTCCGGCGTCTGGAGTGTGACGGTGGGGCCGGTGGAGCCCAACCTCTATCCCTACAACTTCGTCGTCGAAGGGGTGGGCGTGCCCGACCCGGGCAATCCCGACGTTTTCCCCAACGAGGGCTTCAAGCCCAGCCTGGTCGACATCCCCGGCGAGACGCCCGCCCTGCACGCGGTGCAGGACGTGCCGCGCGGGGAGCTGACGTATTCATTCTATACCTCCAAGACACTGGGCCGGGTTCGTCCCCTCGTCATCTACACGCCCCCTGGTTACCACCAGGGCGAGCGCAAGTACCCGGTGTTTTACCTGGTCAGCGGGACTACTGACACAGAGGAGACCTGGTTCCGGGCCGGTCGGGTGAATGTCATTGCCGACAACCTGATCGCCCAGGGCAAGGCAGAGCCGATGATCATCGTGATGCCTTACGGCAACATGATGATGGGTATGCCCGCGCCGGATACGCCACAGGTGGCCGACATGTACCGGACCTTCAGCGAGGAGCTGGTGCGGGACGTCCTCCCACTGGTCGAGGTCCGTTACCGGGTGCTGACTGGCCGCGAGCACCGGGCCATTGCCGGCTTTTCGCGAGGAGGCGGGCAGTCGCTGTTCACCGCCTTCACCCATCCGGATCGTTTTGGCTGGGTCGGGTCGTATTCCGCCTACCTGATGCCCGAGGTGTGCGAGCGGCATTTTCCCGGCATGTTCTCGCCCGGCGAGTCCGGTTCCCCGCGGCCCAAACTGCTCTGGCTCGGCGTCGGTCGGCAGGATTTCCTCTATGAACGCGCGGTCGCGTTCAACCAGTACCTGGAGGAGCGCAAGGTGAAGCACCAGACGCTGATCACGGACGGCGGGCATACCTGGATGAATGCCCGCCACTACCTCGCCGAGACGCTCCAGTTGTTCTTCAAGGAAGAGGCCGGCGCGCGTGATTGACCGTGCGGCCGTTTCCGGAAGTGGGAACGTGGATACCCCCCTTTCGTGGGGGGCGAAATCAGCTCAGGAGAGAGCTTTGAAGGTGGCAGCTTATCACGATCCTGAGGGCGCACGCCGGCCGTGTCTGGGGCGCAGGCTCACGTCCTGCGGCCCGGGTGCGGTCGGGTTAACCCCATCCCCGAGGCCACGCTTGTGACGTTTCGTTTCGACCCCGAACCCGCCGCGCCGATCCCCGCCCTCGAAAATCGGATTCCTGTCGCGTCCTCGCCGGCTCCGGGCGGGCCGGGGGTCTTGTTTCACGCCGGCGGTTGGGAACGGTGTCCGCCCAACCAGCACCTCCAGCTGGAGCCGGGTGAGTTTTGCCTGGAGTTGGTGACGGCGGGGCAGGGCAGCCTGCGATCCGGAGGGCGGTCGCATGCGCTGCGCCCCGGGCTGGCCGTCCTATTTGGTCCTGGCGGGCGTTACGGGAGGTCGTCGGGCGCGGGCGGACCGGTTTGCCGGCTGTTCGTTTGTTTCGGCGGCGCGCGTGCGATCGCCCGCCTCAGGCAGATGGGGCTCACCGCCGGTGGCGTGATTTGTTGCGAGACCCAGCGGTCCTTCCAGACGCATCTTCAGGATATGATTCGGGAGGGCGCGGTTGAACCCGACCGTCCGGCCGAGGCAGTGGAGTTTCATTTCGATGCGCTGCTTGCGGCCTTTGCCAGCACCGGGGCGGTGGCGGCCGGCCGGGCGGAGGGGGCGCACCTCACCTTCCTCCGCTGCAAGGCGTATTTGGAAGAGCATTACTTGCGGTTGCGCCGGGTGGATGAGGTGGCGGCGCGCTTTGGGATCGACCCGTCGTACCTCTGCCGGCTGTTCGCCCGGTTTTCTGACGTCACCCCCCATCGGATGTACGAGCGGCTGCGGATCGACCACGCTGCACGGGTGCTGGCCTCGCGCGATGTCCTCGTGCAGGACGTCGCGGAGATGCTCGGGATGGACCAGTTTCATTTCTCGCGCGTGTTCAAGCGCGTGTACGGGATGTCTCCTTCCACCTTCCAGGCGAAGCGGGACACGGGAGCCACGCCGGCTCCGGTGGTGTTGCAGGGCGTCGCCTGACTTCAGGGCCCCCGGCGCTCGCCGAGGTGGATGATGCCCTGCTCCAGCGCTGTCACCGCCGCCTGGGTACGGTCCTTGACGCCGAGTTTGACGAAGAGGTTCTTGAGGTGGCCCTTCACGGTGTCCTCGGTGATGCCGAGTTCGACGCCGATTTCCTTGTTGCTGCGGCCGCGGATGATCATGCGCAGCATGTCGTGCTCGCGGCGTGTCAGGTTGGGGCGCGACATCCGGGAGGCCAGCCGTTGGGCGACGTTTGCGGCGAGGGGTGTCTCCCCGCGTATGACGGCGCGGATGGTTGCGCGGATATCCTCAGCGGCAGCCTCCTTGAGCAGGTAGGAGCGGGCGCCTGCCTGGAGAGCGCGGTAGATGTCCTCGTCGGCGTCGTACGTGGTGACGATGATCACCAGGCACTGGGGGCTCTCGCGTTTGATCGCGAGGATGCATTCGACGGCGCTCCCGTCAGGCAAGCGGAGGTCCATCAGGATGAGGTCGGGATTCAGTCGCCGGTTGGCCTCGATCGCCTCTGCGCAGGAGCCGGCTTCCCCCACCACGGTGAGGTCCGCGGTGGAGTTCACGATTCCGACCAGGCCCATGCGATACCCCGGATGGTCATCCACCGCCAGGATGCGTGTCGTCTTCATGCCTTGGGAATCTCCACGAGTACCTGCGTGCCTGCGCCGGGGCGGCTCTGGAGTTCAAAATGGCCGTTCAGCAGCTGGACGCGTTCCTGCATCCCGGAGATTCCGCAGCCTTTTCGGGAAGATCTGCCCGTCCGGTCCGTGTCGAAGCCCCTGCCATCGTCGGAAATGCGGAGGCGGAGGTGGTCGGTGAGATCCTGCAGTTCGATCTGGATCGTTTTGGAAGCGCCGTGTCGGACGGCGTTGGTGAGTGCTTCCTGCCCGACGCGGAGGAGTTCGTTCTCCAGGTAATGCGGCAGTTCATCCCACTCGCCCGACGACTTGATGCGCACGTCTACGTTGGTGCCGGAGGTGAGTTCCCGGGCGATCCGCTCCAGCGCGGGTGGAAGCTGCAGCTGTTCGAGGAGCTGGGGACGCAGGGCCCAAACGCTGCGCCGCGCTTCGGCGAGGCTCTCGCGCACAAAACCGCGGGCGAGGTCGAGATGATGCAGGGCGGCCGGTGCCGCGCCCTCCACATGCTGCCGGGCCAGTTCGAGTTGCGCGGAAATGGACGTGAGTCCCTGGGCGAGGGTGTCGTGAATTTCCCGCGCCACGCGGCCGCGTTCCTTGAGCACGGCGTCGAATTCGCGCTCGGCGGCGCGCCGGGTGAGTTTTGCCGCCTTCACCTTTCCGCGGTAGCGGAGGAAAAGGAGAAGCGAGAGGATGGCGGCGATGAGAAGTGCGAGCGCGGCGAGGCGGGCGGTTTCCGGTCGCGTCCACCACGGTGATGACTTGAGCAGCACCACGTCGTCGGAGGACCTGAGCAGGAGGTCGAAGGGGCCGCTGAGCCAGGCGAAGTCATTTTGCTGCAGGGGCTGGGGGGTGGCGCGGCAGATGCCCGTGACCAGCAGCTGGGAGCCGGGCCGCCACGGCGCCGCCTCATCCGACCGCCGGGGGAGCCGGGCGAGGAAGCGCTGGTTTTCCGCCTCCAAGACCAGGGTGAAGGCGGCGGACTCGGTGATCACGTTTTCGAGGTCGGCTGCGATTTCCACCAGGGTCGAATCCGCGTCGATTGCATCGGCTGGCAGGATGCGCCGGGGCAGGGGCCTGCCCACGAGCTCGTGCGCGCGATAGGCAGCATCTTCGAGGAAGGGACCGTTGCGGCCACGCCCTACAAAGCCGACGACATCCACGCGCGTCCCGGCCGGAGGGATGGACGGTTGGGAGCTGCGCACCTCGATGCCTTCCTGGCCGCTTTGGACGTAAAACGTTCCATGCCCGGCGACCTGCGTCACCACACCCTGGATATGAACTCGGTCCTCGCTCGGTTCAGTCCGGCTGTACTGGAGAAGGTCTCCGGGCGCACGGACGGGAAGCGCATAGGGATTGGCTTCGGCTGGCGTGAGGACGACCACGGGGTCGGACCGCGTCACGAGAAGTTTGGCCCCGAGCAGCTGACGTTTGCGGTTGGTCTCATGAAAACAGAAGGCACGCAGCTGGACCCGCGCGCCAATCCATGCGGCTGCCCGGTCCGGCGAGATCCCACTGAGCACGACCGGCACCCGCAAGCCATCCGCGGCGAGTTCCAGAACGGAGTCCTCGGGATGCGTGGCGCGCAGGACGGCGGAACGGATGACGCCCTCGACTTGCACCCATTGCGGATTGAGGTGCGGTTTCATCAGCCCGGATAGAGGCGTTTCGATCGGGGCGGGGATTTTTCCCGGGCCCAGCCGGACCATGGTGTGAATTTCGATCACCGGGGCGAAGAGGCCGGGTTTGGAGACACCATGAATGCGGACCTTGTCTCCGCGCCCGGCCGGCGGGCGTTCCGGGGTGGGAAAGCAGGCGAACACCGCCAGTTGTCCGTCGTGCACGATGTAGGTCCCGTCGGGATCGATCATGAGGAGGACCGCGTCCAGTTCGATGGGGCGGCGCGCCTCCACCTCCGCAGGCGGGAGGTCGAGAATCTCCGCGCTCGTGCGGAGCGTGTCCGCACGGGCGGCGGCCAGGGCGCTGAGGAAAAGGCAGAGCAGGAAAGCAAGGGTCCTCACGGTAGATAGGGGTGCTGGAGGCATGACCGTCGGTACACGGGGGGTGGGCAGGGAAGGGGAGCGGGCGTGGTCTAAGCGCTTTCGGGGCGAAAGCGCAACCGCCCGTATCGGTTACCCCTACTCCACGCCGATGAACCCACCTGAGGTCAAGATGTGTCATTGGAGTTCGACTACGTGCATTCACGCCGGTGGGCGCATCCGCTAGAGTCAGCGTGCGAGCAACGGTTTTACCCCGCTTCCCCTTTATGCGGGGGTCCGCCGACCGTTGCGGCACTCTACCCCTGATGGCCCTCGGATCCGCCCCTGTTCCCGACTGCTGGGCACGGGCGCGCGAGCCGTGTGCCCTCTGGTCACACCACCCAAAACACCCAAACAATGATGATCGTGAAACAACCCGCTGTGAGGCTCGCTTCGGCTATGCTCCTCGTGGCGGGCAGCCTCGGCCTACGGGCCCAGACCACTCCTCCCGCCCGAACACCGGGCGACGATGAAAGTGTCGTAGAACTGACTCCCTTCGAAGTTTCCGCGGACACGGACAAGGGATATTCCACCTCCACCACCCTCGCGGGCAACCGTCTCAACACCAGCCTGCGCGATCTCGGAAACGCCGTCTCCGTGATCAACAGCCAGTTCCTGCAGGACATCGGTGCAACCAGCAACGGTTCGCTGCTGCAGTACACCCCCAGCACGGAAGTCGGCAATGTGTACGGAAACTTCACCGGCCTGGGCGATGGTTCGCAGCTGAACGAGTCGTTCCGCAATCCCAATAGCAACACGCGCGTGCGCGGTTTGACCTCCGCGGATAACACCCGCGACTACTTCCTGACCAACGTTCCGTGGGACAGCTATAACGTGGACCGGGTCGACCTGCAGCGCGGCCCCAACTCCATCCTCTTTGGTCAGGGAAGCCCGGCCGGCATCATCAACAACGGGACAAAACAGGCGCGTTTCTCGAACTCCAACGAGGCCGAATTTCGGTTTGGCAGCTTCGGCACCACCCGCGCCAGCCTCGACATCAATCGCGTGCTCATCAAGGACGAGCTCGCGCTCCGTGTCATCGGGCTGACCAGCGATGAGGAGTTCCAGCAGGATCCAGCCTTTCAGCACGACCGGCGCATCTTCGCGACGACCCGCTACGAGCCAAAGTTCCTCAAGCGGGGAGACGCCCGGACAGTGATTCGCGCCAACTTCGAGGCCGGCAAACTCTCGAGCAATCGCCCCCGCGTTCTCCCGCCCTACGACTTCGTCAGCCCCTGGCTGGCCACGGGCACGTACCTGGGACGCAATGCGGACGGCTCGCCGCGTGAGTTCAGGAACCTGAACCAGGAGACGTTTAATCCGCACCAGCTGCAGGATGACAATACCGGCAGGCCGAACCACGGCCAGATGCGTCCCAGCATCAACGGGGGACCGGATGCGGGTAATCCCAATCCGGCCTTCAATCCCTGGATCGCAAACTTCGGCGTCAACCTCGGAGGCCCTGCCGCTTACTTCGGCAATCCCGCCGGCGCGCCGACCTACTGGGTACAGGAAATGCGCGAGGCGCGCGGGATCGGCCCGAACGGGCAGATCGACCGCGACATCGGGTTCTCCTATCACCGCCCCGGCAGCATCGCCCCTATGGCTCAATTCGCGCGTTCGGCAAACCTGCCCTACAGCGAGTTCGGCCTGTACAAGAACCGTTCCATCACCGACCCGAGCATTTTTGACTTCTACAACAATCTGCTCGAGGGGCCCAACAAGTGGGAATGGGCGGATTTCAAGGTCCTGAACGTCAGCCTGGCACAGACCTTCTTCCAGGACCGTCTCGGCTTCGAGGCGACCTACAACAAGGAGACGTTTGATGACGGCGGCATCACCCTGCTCTCGGACACGCGCCAGTCGATCAACGTCGACTTTATGAACGTCTATTCGGACGGCACGCCCGGCGGCAAGGACGGCGAACCGTACCAGGATGGCACACCCAACCCGAATGTGGGCCGTCCGTTCCTGACGGATACAGGGGGTGGCAACACCTTCAGCAGCGATCGCGAGTCTGCCCGCGTCACGGTTTTCGGACGCCACGACTTCACCCGCGGCGGCGAAAAGACGACCATTCGTCGTCTGCTCGGAAGCCACACCCTCACCGGGCTCTATTCGCAGGACAGCCAGCGGACGGACAACCGGAACTTCAGCCGCTGGGGCATGCTCGACCCGGCCTATCGCGACCTTCTGGGCAATGCGGAGCAGATGCGCTTCACCGACCCCGCCCTGGCGATCAGCCCGGTCGTCTACCTGGGACCCTCCCTGGCTGGTCGCAGCGGGATCAGCGGTGCCAACATCCCTGGGCTGAAGGATCGGATCGATGTCAGCAGCGGAACGGTTCGCGTCTTCGACTCGACCTGGAATTCGCCAAACGTCGATCCGGCCGCCCTGTGGATCAACGAGTATTATCCGGATATCTTCCCCTTCAATGATCCGGACGCGGACGGCGGCGGCCAGCGCCTCTCCACCCAGTCGGAAAACCCGGCGAACTACGTGGGGTGGCGCGACGTGCCCCTCACCGTGACGGACGCGACCAAGGGAGGGCAGGATGCCCTGACCAATTCGGCCGAGCTGCGTCGCTTTCGCACGATGTCGCGGGCTGCGGTCTGGCAGGGTGAGTTCTGGGACAAGACGATCGTCGCCACCGCGGGTGTCCGCAAGGACGTCTCCAAGCGGTACGGCTTCCGCCGGCAGTCGGGTGTCAACAACGGTATCGCCGGCTCGGGCGTCAGCCAGTTCGGCCAGATCGATCTGGGCGACAGCTACCGGCTTCCCCAGGAGCCGAGCAGCCGCCTGGAGGTCACCTCGAAGAGCTGGATGGTGGTGGCCCACCTGACGAATCTGATCGGGGACCGCTCCCCGATCCGGGTCTCGGCCTTCTACAACAAGTCGGAGAACTTCCAGCCTGAAGCCGGCCGCGTGAACATCTACGGAGAGGAGATCGCGCCGCCGAAGGGCGAGACCACCGATCGCGGTCTGCTCCTCGAAACCAAGGACGGAAAGTACTCCCTGCGTATCAACAAATACACCACGGTGGCGACAGGGGCGACCAGTTCTGCCCTGGGTGGCGCCGGGTTTATCGGCGGATCGCAGGCCTGGGCCGGCAACTGGGCCAACCAGTTCGAGTTCAACTGGACGGGCGACACCATCGCCAACGCCGTCCCCAACCCGGATCCCCTGAACACCCAGTACAACTACGGACTGGCCCCCGGCGAAACCCTGGCGGATGCGCAGGCGCGTGAAGCGGCCGCCATCGCCGCCTGGCGAGCCTGGCAGAAGAGCGTGGATCCGCGATTCTATCAGGCGTGGGGCATCAACCTCAATGACCACACCCGCGGCATCACCGCCAGCACCCCGGCCGGTTTTGCGGTGACCGAGGACAGCGAGTCGAAGGGTTATGAGTTCGAACTGACCGCGCTCCCGCTCCCCAACTGGCGCGTTGCGGTCAACGCGAGCAAGACCAACGCCACCCGCAAGAACGTCGGCGGCGCGGAGCTCGCGGAATTCGTCACCGCGTACGAGAAGGCGCTCAAGACCACGGCGGCGGGCGACCTCCGCATCTGGTGGGGCGGCGCCGGCAACGAGACCACCCTGTTCCAGTGGAACAACAACATCGGTTCGGAGTATGCGCAGCGTCGCCTTCAGGAAGGCACGAACGCACCGGAGCTGCGTGAATGGCGCATCAACGCCATCACCAATTACGACTTCGACCGCGGTTTCCTCAAGGGGGTCAACGTGGGCCTCGGCGTGCGTTGGGAGGATGAAGTGGTGATTGGCTACCGGCCGATCACCGGCGAGGATCCGGGTTCCATCCTCTTCGACATCGGCGACCCGTACATGGGGCCCTCGGAAACGCACTTCGACTTCTGGGTCGGTTACCAGCGAAGGAT
This sequence comes from Verrucomicrobiota bacterium, assembly GCA_023428905.1. Classification (GTDB taxonomy): domain Bacteria; phylum Verrucomicrobiota; class Verrucomicrobiia; order Opitutales; family Opitutaceae; genus EW11. The sequence continues at coordinate 151,548 of JAEYWP010000032.1, read as the reverse complement.
CTTCCGAAACGTGGATTGGCGAATACAGCTGAACGTCCGCAATGCGTTTGAGGACGAGGGCTTGATTCCCATCACCACGCAGCCCGATGGCACTCCGGCGGCGTACCGCATCGCCCCGGTGCAGGTCTGGACCGTGACCAACACGTTTAAATTCTAGTCAGGTTCGCAGCGAGGCGCGCTGTCCTTTGGGGGAGCGCGCCTCTTTTGTGTCTGGCCACCCCGTTCCGCGCCCCATGTTACCCGCCCCCCGCCGTTTCGGCCTTTGCCTCACCGTCACCCTCTGCGGCTGCCAGACCGCAGCGCTCTCTGCCGCGCCTTTCGCGCGGCCCCTCAATTCCCCCGCAGAAACCAAGGCGGACACACTCTTCACTGCGATGCCCGCGTCCGCCACCGGCATCACCGCGAAAAATCGCTTCGACGATCCGACCATGTGGTCGAGCCGGTTCGCGGAGTTCACGAGCGGATCCCTCGGGACCGGCGTGGCGGTGGGCGATTATGACCGTGACGGCCGGCCGGACCTTTATGTGGTCTGCAAGACCGCACCAGGACGCCTTTACCGGAACCGGGGGGACTGGCGTTTTGAGGATGTGACGGAGACGGCGGGCCTGCGTGCGCCCGCGGCCGCATCCAGCGGCATGCTGGGAAGCATGCAGTCTTGGATCGGCAGCCTGCGGGGCGGGGAAACGCCGGCGGTCTGGCACCAGGGCGCGTCCTTCACCGACGTGAACAACGACGGCTGGCCGGACCTGTATGTCTGCCGCACCGGGGCGCCCAATCTGCTTTTTGTGAATCGCGGCGACGGTACCTTTGCGGAGGAGGGAGCCCGCCGCGGTCTGGCGGTCAATGATGCGTCGACCCTGGGGGTCTGGTGCGACTTCGACCGCGACGGCTGGCTGGATGTTTTTGTCCAGACCACCGCCCTCAACCTGGTGGAGAATCCTGCCGGCCAGCCGGATTATCTTTTTCGCAACCGCGGAGACGGCACCTTCGAGGACGTGACCGCCCGGGCGGGGATCACCGGGCGAACCCTGGGGCATTCCGCCACCTGGTGGGACTACAACGACGATCGGCGGCCCGATCTTTACCTTGCCAACGATTTCTCCCTGCCGGACGCTTTGTATCGAAACAATGGCGACGGAACCTTCACCAATGTCGCTCCCCAGGCCCTGCCGCACGTGCCGTATTCAGGGATGGGCTCGAATGCAGCGGACCTGGACAACGACGGGCTCTCCGACCTTTTGGTTGCGGACATGGCCGCGACCACCCACGAAAAGGACCAGCGGACCATGGCGGGGGCCCGCGCCGTCACCAGCCCGCCGCTTGTCGCGCCGGGGCCGCTGCAGTATCCGCGCAACGCACTTTTCCTCGGCACCGGCACGGAGGCATGTCGGGAGGCCGCTTACCTTGCGGGGCTGGAGGCGACGGACTGGACGTGGTCGCTGCTGCTTGACGACCTGGACAACGATGGGCGGGTGGACGTGTTTGTCACCACCGGGATGGTGCGTGAGCAGCATAACCAGGATCTCTTGGAGCAATCGATGCGGCTGGACAGCACGGAGGCACGCGTCGCCCTGATGCGCTCCAGCCCGGTCTTTGCGGAGAAGAACCGGGCGTATCAAAACCGCGGGGCACTTGAGTTCCGCGAGGTTGGCAAGCCCTGGGGCCTCGACTCCCTGGGAGTAAGCTTCGGTTGCGCTTCAGCCGACTTCGACAACGATGGCGACCTTGATCTGGTGGTGGCAAACCTGGACACGGAGCCCACCCTCCTGCGGAACACGGCGACCGCTGGAAATCGTATCCTCTTTGACCTGAAGGGCCGGCGGTCCAACCGCCCCGGCATTGGTGCGCGGGTGGAGATTGAGACCGCGGCAGGCAAGCAAGTGCGCTGGCTCGCCGCCGCCCACGGTTATCTTTCCGGCAGTGAGCAGATCGTGCATTTTGGTCTGGGTGAGGCCAGCCACGTGCGTCGCGTCACCGTATCCTGGCCTTCGGGCGTGACCCAGACCTTCGACAATCTCGAAGCGGGGTTCCGCTACACACTGGAAGAGGCCGACGTTTCCCCCTCACCGCATGCGCTGAGCCACGTGGCCATTCCCCTCTTCGCGCGCGCGGAGGTGGGACCCCGATTCCTGGGCCCCCCACCTACCGGTCCCGTCGCGGATCCGCTGGCTCATCCGTTCCAGCGGTTGTTTTTCGGCGACCCTGGTCCGGCCATCGCGGCGCAGGACATCGACGGAGATGGGATTGACGAGGTGCTCCTCGGAGCAGCCGGAGCAGAGGGTTTGGCGCAGGTCGTGGGCGAGCTCCGTTCCGGACTTTCCGTTCGGCCCTGGGCAGGCGGAGCCGGTGCGCGCCGGGGCGACGGACCCCTCCTAATCGCCAACCTCGCCGGAACCGAGCGGCCCGAGGTGCTGCTCGCTCCGCTGGGCACGAAGGCGTTCACCGGAGGGAAGGTGGGGCGGATCAGATTGCTCGGCGGTGATGAGAGCCTCCCGGTTGCCCTGGCAGAATCACTCAACGCGATTGGGATTGCGGTGGGAGCGCTGGCGGCGGCCGATTTCGACCGGGATGGTGACCTCGACGTGTTCGTGGGCGCGCGCCTTGCTCCCGGCGCCTACCCGACTACGCCCCGCAGCATGCTGCTCCGAAACGAGGGTGGGCGGCTGGTGGACGTGGACGCCGGAGCGGAGACCGCCCTCGCCCGTTGCGGGCTGGTGACCTCGGCATTGTGGACAGACGTCGACGACGACGGCTGGCTGGACCTCCTTGTCACCACAGAGTGGGGACAGGTCCGGTGTTTTCGCAATGAACAGAGCGGCTTCACCGACGTGAGTGAACGTCTCGGATTTGCCGCGGCGGGCACGGGTTGGTGGAGCGCGCTCGCCGGCGGAGACTTCAATGCAGACGGGAGAATGGACTATGTCGTCGGTAATATCGGATTGAATACCCGCTATCGGTCCACCCGGGAGTGTCCGGCCGTCCTCCTTCGGGGACAGTTCGGGGCGCGGGGCAAGACCCAGCTGATCGAAGCCCGTTTTGAGGGAGAGAAGCTGTTTCCCTGGAAGACGAGGCGGGAACTCGGCCTGGAAATCCCGGTTGTGCTCCGCACCTTTCCAAGCAACAATGCGTACGCACGCGCGACGGTGGAGGAAATTCTCGGGCCGGAGCGGGTGCAGGCGGCGGCCCGCTGGGAGGTGACGGAGACTGAAAACGGCGTCTTCCTCAGCAACGGACAGGGAGGATGGACCTTCCGGAAATTTCCCCGCATGGCACAGCTTGGCCCGACTCGGGCGAGCCTGACGGGAGACTTCGATGGCGACGGGTGTGAAGACATTCTGCTCTTTCAGAATTCCAATCAGTACGCCCTCGATATTGGGCAGCAGGGCGGGAGCTTGGGCGTACTGCTGCGCGGGGACGGAGCCGGTGGCTTCACGCCGGCGTCCGTCCGCGACTCCGGCGTCGTGGTGCAGGGTTTTCCGACCGGAGCCGGCCTCACCGATCTGGACCACAATGGCTCGCCCGATGTGGTGGTTGCGCGCAACAGTGCGGGCCCGTTGGCATTGTTGAATCAGGCTCGCGACGGGGCGCGCTGGCTCGCGCTGCGGCTGGCGGACAAGCCGGGGAACGTCTCCGCCGTCGGGTCCCGAGTGGTTGCCACGCGGGCATCGGCGCGAAGGTGGACGGGCGAGGTGTACGGTGGAGGCGCCGGGCTGTCGCAATCAACCAACACTCTCTTTCTCGCGTGGGTCGACGCGGACCCGCTGACGCAGGTGGAGGTGCGATGGCCGGATGGCGACACCCGCCGTTACGACCTTTCCGGTAAACCGGGACAGCTGACACTCCGGCGCTAAGGTGCGGGCTGGAGGCGTCTGCCTGCCTCCACCGCACAGTCACCGCGCTGGGCTGACGGCGGCCTGCATTTCCGGCGGAAGCATCTCAAGCGCGCGTGGATACAATGGCATTTCCTCGAATCCCAGGCCCATCGTCCTGGCAGCGAGGATAAGTCGGTAGAGCGCGGCCGGAGAGAGGCTGCGCAGGCGTGCCTCGTCCACCTCCGAGAGGCAGGCCTGGAGGGTGGCTCGCGCCGCCTCGGCGCGTTGCGCTTGCGCAAGCACCAACGCGACGCTCACACGCCGCTCCCAGTCCAGTGCGTCGATCTCCGGCTGCGAGTATCCCCGCAGCAACACCCGCACGGCTTCCGAAAATTCGGGGCGGTCCCGTTGCGCTGCTGCCACTTGGGCCCGCGCGGCCGCCCCTCCGGTGTCCTCAGGAAAATGGTGAATCAGCGTGCCGACCACCGCGAGGGCCTGCTTCATCTGTCCCATCTCAGCAAAATACTCCGCCAGTCGCGCGAGAGCCGTGGCCTGGTCCTGCAGCTCGACGACCTCGAAGAGCGCGAGGGTGTGGTCCGGCAGGCCTTCCACGCTGGGGAGGCGGTAGGCCACCGGCCGCAGCCAGCGCGGCGGCAGCCAGTTCTCCAGCTGGTCGATCAAGGAGGGCGCGTCTCCTTCCCTGGGTTTGAGGAGGGCCATTGCACTGAGTTCGGGGGACCAGGAGGCAAGGGCGATGTGAGTGAGCCTGCGACCCGACGCGAGGGCCTGCGCCTCATCCGGTGAGGTCGAGGAGGCGATCCGGACAGCGGTCTGAAAGCCGTGTTGATTCTCCGGATACGGAGAGGCGATCACCCGGATTCCCCCGAAATAGGCGAGAGAGGCGCTGAGTCCGGGCGAGGCCAGCACGCAGACATCCTCCGCGCCCATCCTCGCGCGCAGCCAGCGCGCGAGTCGCCGCTCGAGCAAGGCCTCGGCGTCCTTCTCCGTCAGCTGATCGGCGCCGCCCTTTGTGGCGGAGACGCTGGTGAGGAGCAGCCCAGGAAGCAGGAGCAATCCCAGGACAGCCAGCCAGGCATTCCGCCGGGCATTGGAGAGCGTAGCCTGGGAGAGCCGGTTCCCGGCCAGGGCGAGCAAGGGAAGGACTAGCATGCCGGCGGTGGACCACCCGCGGATGCGGAAGCAAGCCCAGCCCGCGGTGAGGAGGACGGCGCCCAGGCAGACGAGCAGGCCCCTGTGTTCCCGTATCTCGGTCTTTGTGCCACGCAGCACCGCCGCGCACGCCGCCGCGAGCAGGAGCGGCAGGAGGATGACAACGAGGGCGGGGAGCGGCGGCGAGAGCGAGATCCAAGCCGCCAGAGATGTTGCGGCCGGGCTGTCGGACAGGCCGTGCAGTCGATGGTCGAGGGGGCCCTTCAACAAGAAGCCCGGGTTCTTCGCCAGCCACAGCGCGACGGGCAGGGAGAGCAATGCCGTGAGTCCGGCAAACGCACGTGCCCAGCGCCAGCGGACCTGTCGGAACGGCGACCGCATTGCCAGATCCAGGAGGACCGCCAAGCCGAACCAGGAGAGGGCGTAGAGGGGATGAAGGGCCTCAAGGACCCAGGTCGACGGCGGCGCGAATCCGTCGTCGGCGAAGAAGCCCAGCAGAACGGTCACCGCTCCCGCGATGCCCCAGGAAAGCCAGGGCATGGGCATGACGGCCGAGCCGTCAGTGGAGGTTGCACCCTTGCCCGAGCGGACGCGGGCGGCGAGTGCGCCCAGACCCACGCCCACGATGACCGGCACCACCAGGGATTGCGTCAGCCAGAGGCCGGCGCCCGCCAGGATTCCTGAAAGGATAAAAGCACGGCGCGATTGGTGTGACGCAGGTGCTCCTTCTCCGGGGTGAAGCGTGCCCGCGAGCAGCAGCACCGAACCGAGGGCCAGCACGCGTGCGAGGTCTGCGGCGTCCGGCTGACCGGCGAGAAAGGTGACGGAGAACGGGAAAAGGCAGAGCCAGCCCAGCGCAAACAACGCCGATGCGAGGGCGCCAAAACGGCGGCCGGTGTAAACGAGCAGGGCCAGCAGCGCGATGCAGCGCAGGAGGGGGCCGGTCAAGAGGGCTGCCCATTCCACGGACTGACCGACGGGAGAGCCCACCACCGCATGGTGCGTCCGCGCAAAGGCGGCGAGGTACCAGCGGTAAAGGGAGGGCGTATGGACAGGCCGACCCTCCGGCCAGTTGTCGAAGGTGGAGTGGCGGAGGCGCGTCTTGCCCTCCGCCAGCGCCTCCTGCGTGTGGGCGATCCACTGGTAGCTTTCGGGGTTCCGCTCCGGGACGACGAACTGGCGCTGGTTTCCCGCATAACCCGTGGGGGTATGCGGGTCCGCGGCCCTCGGCTCCATTTCCAGCCTCGACACGGTGCGGGTGCGTTGCACCCGGCTCAAATCGAGGTATCCGAGGACACCCAGAACGATCATCGCGACCAGCCACCAGCCCGAGGACCGAAAGCCTGGGGTTGTCACCATGTCGGACTGTTGCGGCTTGCAGCCCTTACTGGGCCCAGGTTTCACCCTCGGGCGTGCGGCGCCAGGCGAAGTAGGTGTCGAGGGCGGCGAGCCCTTCGGGACTCGGCACCGCGCCCACCTTGGCGCCGTTATGGAACCACAGCATCGTCTGCGCCTTCTCCGTGAACGGGGGCCACGTGGGCTGCCCGCTGCCGTTGGGATTCCCGGTCTTGGCGAAGTTCGTCCAGTAGGTCGCGACGGTTTCGGAAAGGGCCAGGTCGGCCGGCGTGACCTTCGGGTCCTTGGCGTCGAGCGTCTTGAAAACGTAGGGAACGTCCACGCCGTGGGGCATGCCGTGGTCTGCCTCGGGTGAGTCGGCAGGGCGCTCCGCGTGCTGATCAAAGAGGTACGCGTAAACGGTCGACTTCCCGGTGCGGGACTGCAGGCGCGCCCAGCTCCAGGTGTGCCACCCGAAGGCGGCGTCCCGCATCAGGTCGCGGGCGGAACGGGGTACGCGGTCGGTGCCTGCAGGATACACGGCGAGCAGGGCGTCGGCGTGGGGACCAAACCGCTTCCGGGTCTGTTCGACATAGTCCTGCGGCGTCTTGCCACCCGGAAAACTCAGGCCCTCGTCCGAATTGTAGCCGAGGAGGACGGGCACATCATTGTACTTGCCGGATTCATACAGCTTGAACTGGTCATCCGGGATCACCCATCCATCCACGATCGGCCAGGCGGTGCCGCTGCCCCAGCCTCCGGGAAGCCGCTCCGGCGGCAGCGCGCGAAGTTCGGCCAGCGAGGCGGCCCCGGCCTTGGCTGCGTAGGCGACGCCGGAGCGTTCCGCGTCGGCCAGGCGGCGCATATTTTCACCCGGATAAGTGGTCGGACGCGTCGGCCCGAAGGAGCCGCCACTCTGGGAGATGGCCCCGTGGAAGAGGCCTTTGGCGAGGGGCGAGGCGCAGAGCATGCTGACGGAAATGCCGCCGGCGGATTCGCCGAAAATGGTCACGCGCGACGGATCGCCCCCGAAGGCGGCAATGTTGTCCCGCACCCAGCGCAGGCCGGCGATCTGGTCCAGCAGGCCGTAGTTGCCGGACACCTGCTGCGGAGACTCTGCGGAAAGTTCCGGGTGGGCGAGGAAGCCGAGGGAGCCGACCCGGTAATTGATCGTGACCAGGACCACACCCTTGCGTGCGAGGTGTTCGCCGTTGTGGACCGGCGTGGAGGTGGAGCCGAAGGAGAAGCCGCCGCCGTAGATCCAGACGAGGACGGGCAGGCGATCGGATGGGCTCTGGGCCGGTGTCCAGATGTTCAGGTAAAGACAGTCTTCACCGACGTTGCCCTTGCCATCACCCTGATACGGATCGGCGCCAAACGCCGTCGCGTCCCTGACGCCTTCCCACGCCTTTACGGGCTGGGGGGCCCGCCAGCGCAGGTCCCCGACCGGCGGGGCGGCGAACGGAATCCCGCGATAGACGTGCAAGTCCGACTCGGTCGTGCCCTGAACGAGGCCGCCTTCGGTTTTCACCGGAGCGGACTGCCCGGGGAGCGCCGCGAGAGGCAGGAGGTAAAGGAGGACGCTGACAGCAAGGAATCTTAACATGGGAGAAAAAAGGCGGGCCTGATGGCCGCGTCGGCGGCGTGGGCCATACCGCGGACAACCCCGGTATCGGGAGGGGTGGGAGCAGCCGCCAGACTACCCGATCGACCGAGCGGGTAGAATGGAAAAAATTTACCCCCGGATGCCTATTCTTGACCTGGGCCCGAGACAAGCACCGCGCCGCCTTCGGGCTCGAGGCGCAGGGTAACCTCACCCTTGGCGCCGACGGTCACGCGGGTTTCGGCGGCGGTGCGGTCGGCTTGATCGTGCAGCAGCGTACAGGTCCGGCCGGCGAGAAAAGGCAGTGTCACCGTCAGCTCCTTGGCGGTCTTTTCGCCATTGGTGGCGGCGACGTACCAGCGCTCGCCCTGGCGCCGCGCCAGCACGATGTCCTTCCCGGGGTAGCCGGAGATGTAACGCACCTCGTCCCAAACCGCCGGCACTTCCCGGAGGAAATCGAGGACGAAGGCGGGCTGTTCGCGCAGGTTTTCCGGTGTCAGGCCGAAATGCTGCAGAGGCGAGAAGTAGAGAACCGCGGTTGCCAGCTGGAACGTATCCGTCGTGCGGCGGATGTTGCCGCCCTTCTGGTCGCGCGAGAACTTGCGATTGAGCAGGACCGGTCCGTAGTCCATCGCCGAAACCGGATTACGAACGAAGGGGAAAACGGTGCTGTTGTGGGCTTCCAAGTCGGCAAAGCCCTGCGAGAAAACCAGGTTCTCCGAAGCGGTCACGGCCTCGCTCGTCATAAAGTTTGGATACAGGCGTTCCCACCCTCGCGGCAGGGTGGCGCCGTGAAAATTGAGAACCAGCCCGTACGCGTTGGCGTCGGTCAGGATGTCCTCGTATAGCTTCATCGTGACCTGCTTGTCGCCGCCGAAGAAGTCGACCTTCAGGCCGGCGACACCGATCTCTTTGAGCCACGCCATTTCGTTCCGCCGGGCCGGGGCGCTGTCGAGGCGGTTGCGCGGGGTCTGGGGCGCATCGTTCCACGAGCCATTGGAATTGTACCAGAGTAGCACCTTCACGCCCTTGTCGCGCGCGTCCGCCACCAACCGGGCCATCCGCTCGCGGCCGATGTTCTCATCCCAGAGCGCATCGATCAGGATGTATTCAAATCGCATGGTGGCGGCGAGGGAGATAAAGGTCCGCTGGTCGGCCTCGTTCATGCTCGGGTCCTGCCACAGCAGCCAGCTCCAGGCGGCGCGGCCGGGGGCGTAGTCCATCGACGGGGCGTAGAGCGGACGGACCAGGTCGGTCGCAACCGTCGATTCCACGATCGGAGCCAGGGTGTCGCCGACCGTGAGGGTGCGCCAGGGGGTGGTGAGTGGCAGAGCGGCGGACACCGTGGCCTCGCCGATGCCGGCGTTTTCCGCAGCCTCGGGAAAGGCGATGGAGTAGAGGCCGTCCGCGGTGGGCTCGCCCAGGCGGGTGGCGGCATACTGGCTGGTGACCCCCGTCTCCGAAACCAACGCCCAGCCTCCGGTGGGAAGCTTGAAGAGCGCGGGGAAGGTGAACCCCAGGCCCGAAGGCGAGGCGGTGCCGACCGGAACGTCCAGGAGGTATCCTTCCTCATAGCTCGGTTTGGTCGCCATAAAACCGCCACCCCAGGGGACCTGGGGCGTGACAAACGCGGTGGAGCCAGTCGGAAAACGGAAGCCGGTGCGCTCGGACATGATCACGATGCGGCGCTTGTCCTTGGCGGAGATCCGATAGGCGAGGCCCACATCGCGGTCGGCCACGCGGACGAGGACCGCCAGCTCATCGCCCTGAGCGTTGGCAAAGCGGGCGGTGAGCTCACGCGCGCGGTGGTGCACGGTGCGCACCTTTCCGTGTGGAAGGGTGTAACGCTCGTCGATCTCGACCACGGATTCGCCCAGCGGCGTGAGTTTGTCCGCGAAACTTCCAATACTGGTCTCAAGGCCCAGCGGTGCATTGACCACGACAGGTCGGCCACGGTGGCTGACCCGATAGGAAAGGCGGCCTTCGGCCAGTTCCAGTCGGGCGGTGAGGGCACCGTCCGGACTTTGGACTTCCTGGGCCGGCAGGAAAGGGCAGAGGGCAAAGGCGACGGCTAGGCAAAGCAGGCTTCTCATGGTTCCGAAGGGGGTTGGTGACCGGACTGATCGCGAGGCGTGAGCAGCCTCGCCACAGGCTCACGACCGGTGCCAGCGGCGGCCTACATGACAGTCACAAGCCGCGCGGAAGGCAGACCGCGCGCGGGTGCCGATTACCCGCCGTTTATGCCGTTTGGGATAGCAGGTGTGGATTGCGGTCGTGGGAGGCGCCCGTAGCTTTTTCGCCCCATGACTGTTACCCGACTCCGGATTCCCCAACTTGCATGGACCTGGTGGTGCCTGCTCCTGGCCATGTCAGCCGGCCTGCTTCCCGCCGCTCCCACCCAGGCTCCGCTTTCACTCTGGTACCGTCAGCCCGCTTCAAAATGGGTCGAGGCCCTGCCGGTGGGGAATGGCCGTCTCGGGGGCATGGTTTTTGGCGGCGTCACCGAAGAGAGGATACAGTTGAACGAGGACACCCTCTGGGCGGGCGGCCCCTACAATCCCGCCAAGCCCGGGGCGAAGGAAGCCCTGCCGGAAATCCGCAGGCTGATTGCAGCCGGGGACCTCGCCGGCGCCCAGAAGCGGGTGGACGAGGCGTTCATGGCCCACCCCCTGCGCCAGGCGCAGTATCAAACCGTCGGCGACCTGCTGGTGACGATGCCGGGAGAGGGTGAGGTGCAGGACTACCGGCGTGAGCTGATCCTGGATACGGCGATGGCCCGAACCGAGTTCATGCGCGGAGGCGTGGCCTATCGGCGCGAGGTTTATGTGAGCCCGGCCGACCAGGTGCTGGTTGTCAGGCTCACCGCCCACAGCGCAACCGACCCGCGCCTCCCCGCCGACTTCGAGGTCTCGCTGGCTTTCCAGTCTCCCCAGTCCAGCCAGGTCCGCACCGAGGGCAGCGACACCCTCGTGCTCACCGGGACCAATACCGAGGCCAATGGCATCCCGGGCGCGCTCCGTTTCGAAGCGATGGCACAGGTGAAGGCGGGGGACGGCCGAATCACCCCCGCAACGGACCGTCTGGTGGTGCGCGGCCGGGGTGAAATGATCGTCCTGGTTTCTGCGGCGACGAGTTATGTCCGCTACGATGATGTCAGCGGTGACCCGCGTGCGATCAACCAACGGGTCCTGGCTGCGGCTCGGGACCGCGAGCCGTCCGCCCTCCAGGCCCGCCACCTTGAGGCCCATCGCGCCTTGTTTGATCGGGTCCAGCTCGACCTCGGGACCAATCCGGAGGCGGAGCGCCTGCCGACCGACGAGCGGGTGAAGCGCTCACTGTCGCAGCAGGATCCGTCGCTGGCCGCCCTCTATTTCCACTACGGCCGTTACCTCCTGATCTCCTCGTCCCGTCCCGGCACACAGCCCGCCAACCTGCAGGGGATCTGGAACGACAGCCTCACGCCGCCCTGGGGAAGCAAATACACGATCAACATCAACACCCAGATGAACTACTGGCCCGCTGAGAGCACGAATCTGGCGGAATGCGCCGCGCCGCTCCTGGCGATGGTGAGGGACCTGTCGGAAACGGGGGCACGTTTTGCCCGCGAGCACTACGGAGTGAAGCGCGGTTGGGTCACGCACCACAACACCGACCTCTGGCGCGCGACGGGGCCGATCGACGGCGCGTTTTGGGGAATGTGGCCGACAGGCGGGGCCTGGCTCTCCGTCCAGCTTTGGGAGCACTACCTTTACACCCTGGACAGGGAGCACCTGGAGCAGGCGTATCCACTGATGAAGGGCGCGGCGGAGTTTTTCCTCGATGCCCTGGTGGAGCATCCCAATGGCCGGTGGCTCGTCACCAGCCCGTCCGTATCGCCGGAAAACGCGCACCACGAGGGCGTGTCACTCGCCGCCGGGCCGACGATGGACAATGCGATCCTGCGCGATCTGTTCAACGCCTGCATTTCCGGCGCCGCAATCCTCGGACGTGATGCCGATTTCGCGGCGGACCTGGCGCGCGCCCGGGACCGGCTCCCGCCGCACCAGATCGGAGCGCAGGGGCAGCTCCAGGAGTGGCTCGAGGACTGGGATTCCGGCGCGCCGGAACAGCAGCACCGCCATGTTTCCCATCTCTACGGTTTTTACCCGAGCAACCAGATCACCCTCCGCGGGACCCCGGATCTTGCTGCCGCGGTGAAAAACACCCTCGAGACGCGGGGTGACATCTCCACCGGATGGGCGATTGCCTGGCGCCTGAACCTGTGGGCGCGCCTGCAGGATGCCGAGCGCACTCACCGAATCCTGGAGGCCCTGCTTGGCCCGGAGCGTACGTATCCGAATCTCTTTGACGCGCATCCCCCGTTCCAGATCGACGGCAATTTTGGCGGCACCGCCGCGATTGCCGAGATGCTCCTTCAGTCGCACGTGCGGGTGGAGGCTGCCTCGGCGTCGCAAGCCCCGGTCTTCGAACTCGACCTGCTGCCCGCCCTGCCACGCGCCTGGAAGACGGGTCGCGTGTCGGGTCTGCGCGCGCGTGGTGGCTTCGAGGTCGACCTGGTGTGGCGGGACGGAGCCCTGGAGACTGCCACCCTGCGCGCGCCGCGCGGTGGCGCGGCCCGGCTTCGCTATGGAAACGTCACCCGGATGGTATCCCTTCCCGCGGGGGGCCAGGAGATTTGGAAGGGGGAGTGAAGAATCCCTTCCCGCGGGGGCGGTGAAGCCGCTCCCCCGGATGCTCAGGAAGAGCGGGGCGCGTATTCCGCACCCAGCGCCGCCAGCAGCGCCTGCAGCTCGCGGTCCGGGAACGTCAGGCCGGCACGCTCCATCAGCACACGGAGGCGGTGCGCCTGCAGCGGTGTGAGCTCGAGCAGCTGCTCTCGACTCGCGTCGGCAACACAGGTCTCCAGTTCGGCCCGGATCGGGCGGCGCGCGAGGGCGAGAACGATGCTCCGCTGGACGCGCCGCTCCCACGGGAGCGCGTTGATCGTGCTGCGGTCCAGGGCAGCGACCCGGGAAATGATCTCCGTCGGCGGAACCGGGTCTGCGGGTGAGGCGATCAGGGCTCGGGCGATCAGAGCATTGGGGTCATCGGGAAAGGCGTCCGCCAGGGCGCGAGCCGCCAGTCCCGCCGGCTCGGGACGTTTCATCTCCAGGAAATATTCCGCCAGCCAGACCAGCGAGAGGGCCTCGTCCGGCGGGGGGACCACCTTGAGGACGGTGAGTTTTTGGTCCTCGTACCCGGGGGTGGGAGGCAGGTGATAGGGCAGGGGCTTGAGAAAGAGGGGGAGCTTCCAGCGGTTGACCCGGGCGTGGAAGGTATCCTTTCCCTCCGGCGCAGGTTTGACCAGGAGGGGTGTGACCTCATCCCAGGACGGGAGGATGATGTGGGTGACGTCACGGCTTTCCACCACCGCCTCGACCTCGCTGGACTCCGGCGCGCTCAGGACGCGTGAAGCGGCAAGGTGGCCGGGATACGACTGCCAGGCGGTGGACAGGAGGACGCGTAGTCCGCCATGGAATACAAGCGAGTCGGATAGCTCCGGAGGAGCGAGTGCGACCACCGGCTCGCCCCCGGAATGGCGGTTCAGCCAGTGCGCAAAATGGCGGTGAATCATGGCCCGCAGGTCGGCTGGTCGCGCGCTCTCGTTTTCGCCGTGCCGCAGCGGAGCGACCGCCTGGATTAACAGGGAGAAGCCGGCCAGCAGCGCGGTGGCTCCGCCGAGGATGCAGCGTCCCGCCACCGGGAGCCGGCGCGCCTGCGGCAGCACGAGGAAAACAGCCACCACCGCCGCCGGAATTATCCAGCGCACGTGGAAAAGCGCCAGGACAACAACGGTGGTGAGCGCGAACGCCGCGGCCCGCGGCGGGGGACCGCCCTCCGCCGGTTGGGTTCTGAAGGCGAGGAACAGGAGCGTGATTGCGAGGGCGATGGGCAGCAGCAGGGAGAAGATTTCGAGGGGCGGGGCGCCTGCCACCCACGCTCCGACGTGCGCATATGCGCCCTCCTCGTCGAGGGATGTGACGCGCCGTAGGGCGGCACTCGAATACAGCCAGCCGGCATAACCTCGGCTCAGCTGCGCGACTGCAAGAGGAACCACCCCCGCCGCCCCCGCGAGACCGCTGACGAGTGCTTTGCGCCTATGCCCGCGTGATTGCCGGAAAAGCACCACGGCGGCGGCGAGCAGGGCCACGCCCAACCAGGCCATTGAATACAGCGGATGCACCGCGCGGAGCTCGGTCGCGGCCAGGTCCCAGACCTCGCCATCCAGTGCCCAGGCGAGGAGCGAAAGCACCGCGCCCAGGGCGCCGGCGAGCAGGGTGTTTTGCACCGACGCGGGGCCCGTGTCCGCGAGCACCACGGTTGAAATCACCGCCGCCGGGAAACCAAATGCGGGATCCAGCCACAGTGCGAGCGCTGCCAGCAGGGCCGGCATGAGCCAGCCCGGGCGCCCGCTCTCGCTGCGGTGTACGGAGCAGAGCACAGCGGCGACCGCATAACCCATCGCGCCGGCGCGGGCGGTCAGGGTGCCGGGGACAAATTGTCCGGTAAACCCCGGCATGGCGAGGAGCACCAGGCCGGCGAAAAGCCCTGCCACCGGACCGTGGGCACGCCAGGCGAAGAGGCTGACGGCGAAAAAGGCCAGCAGGTGGGCGATCACCGGCTCCCAGCCTGCCGCGGACTCCACGGCGAGGGGGAAGGGCTCCCCCGTCAGGAGGTGCCTGCCGTAACTCAAGGCGCCCACCCACGTCAGATAGAGGCGGGGCAGGACCTGCGGGCGACCGGTCGGTGCATTGTCTTCGAGGTAAAACGTCGTCGGGGTACGTCCGGTGGCATACCAGGACTGGGCAGCCTGCACCCAGCGGTACGTTTCTCCGCGTTCGACGCGGCCCAGCAGGTGCCTTTGGTCATCGGCGTATCCAGACGGTGAGGTCGTGTCCACCACGGGGGACGGGCTTCCCTGGCCTGAAAGCGTGACAGCCCAGCGCAGCTGTTTCAGGTCTCCGTGCAGGCACCAGCCGGCGGCCAGTACGAGGAGCACCGCGAAGGCAAAGACACGCAGTCGTGACGTGAGCGGGGATGGCACCGAGGGGGCCGGCCGGGCGGACGAATCGGTCCGCCGCTGCGTGCGGGGGAAGGGTGAGGAGGTTTTCACGGGGTCAGGGTCCAGGTTCCGTCTGGGGGGACGTGGCGGTGCAGGGTGGTTTTCCCGTTGGGCCAGACGACCTGGGCGGACGAGAGGCCGCGGTCGGGGTGGGTGGCGACGTGCAGGGTGGCCGGATTTTGGGTCAACCATCCGCCTCCGCGGGTGATCTCGTAGTGACGCTCACTCCCGTCGGAAAACTGCAGGGTGACGCGCGCCCCCACCTCGGTGATGCTGGCCGATCCCTTGAGCCGGACCGCGATCCACCGTGCGGTGTCCACCTGGTTGACGAGCAATCCCGACAGGCCCCCCTGCTGGGTGTGCAGAAGGTCCGGCCCACCCTCGCCTGTGACGTCGAACAGGCCGAGCGCGGTGCCGAAGCCGGGCAGGAGAACGCCGGACCCCGCTGCGGGAACCGCGGAGAAGCCGCCCCGGTTGTTGCCTTTGAGGAATATGCCCACCCCACCATGGAAGTACGGGACGGCGCCGCTGCTGTTCTGCGTGGCGCAGAGATCCACCGCGCCGTCGCCATCGAAATCTGCCGCAGCCAGGCCATGGAGGGGGCCGAGCTGGGCCTCGCGGGGAAAGGAAACGAAGCGGAACGTGCCGTCGGCTTGGCTGAGGAAAACGCCGGAGGCGAAGTTGTCCGCTGCGAGGACGACGGCACTGTCCAG
This sequence comes from Verrucomicrobiota bacterium, assembly GCA_023428905.1. Lineage (GTDB taxonomy): Bacteria > Verrucomicrobiota > Verrucomicrobiia > Opitutales > Opitutaceae > EW11. Next base: position 135,813 of record JAEYWP010000032.1, on the reverse strand, counting down.
GCTGGATGCGCCGAAGAGCTGCCGCACGCTGGCGCGGGCGTAGTCGTCATTTTTCGGATACTTGCGTGCGATCAGGGGCAGCCGGGCGCTCAGGTCGTGGCGGGCGCGCAGCGGGTAGCGTTCGCCGGCGTCCCATACCGTCTCGAGGAGCAGGCGCGTGCCGTTCCCCGCGAAGTCGCCATAAAGGAGGTTCTGCGGCATTTCCGGCGTGGCGCGGTAGGTGGTGTTGAGACCCAGGTTGCCCGCCAGGTAATCCTGCCTTCCGTCGCCGTTCACGTCCGCGACGGCGAGGCTGTTCCACCATCCCCGGCCGCCGGACGCGAAACCCGCCCGGTCTGTCCACTCGCTGAAGCGGCCGTCCCCGTCGTTATGGAAGTAGCGGACCGGCGCCCACTCCGCCGCCACCAGCAGGTCGGGTCGGCCGTCCTGGTCCACATCGCTAAACACCGCACTTTTGACCAGCCCGAGGGCGCCGAGGCCGGTGTCCTCCGCTCCGCGTGCGACCCACCGGTTCCCGTCATTGCGAAGCACCACGCTGGCAGGAGTCTCGGGGTAACGCCCGGGGACGGCGCGGCCGCCCAGAAAGACATCGAGGTCGCCGTCGCCGTCGAGGTCCGCGGCGCAGGCAGCGCCTACATGGAGGGCCAGTTCGGGCAGGGCAGGCGAGGCTTCAAACCTGCCGTCGCCACGATTTAGATACAGGACGGGGCGGAAGGCGGCGGGGAAGACCGTGGCCTGGGCGCCGGCGGCGGTGAGGAGAAGGTCGTTCCGCCCGTCGCCATCGGCGTCGAACGCGAGGGTCGGGCCGTCCTCGGTTTGGCGCGCGGGCAGGCCGTCCAGCGGAGTTTCGACGTAACGGTCGCCTTCGCGCCGCAGGAGGCGTGCAGGCGAGCCAGGGGTGCGCCCGAGCCAGACGTCGTCGCGCTCGTCGCCCGCGAGGTCCGCAATCACCAGCGGCGGTCCGCGGCGGTCGGTGCGAAACGGAAGAAAAGCCTGCTCCTTGTCGGGGACGGCGCGAGGCGTGTCATCTGGCCACACCAAGCCGAACTCCGGCCCGCGCGCGGTGAAAATCGGGCGCGCCGGTGGCTCCGGATTCCCAGGGGTGGCGGCTTCCGTGACAGTGTAGGCATGGTTGGCGGGCAGGGCTTCCAACACCTGCCGCGCCCCTGACGGCCAGTGGATGATGGCGCGGCGGAACTCACGTTCCCCGGCCAGCCCAAAATGGGCGACCAGGTCGCTGCCGGAGGCGTATCCGCGGGAGACAATCAGTTCGCGTGACTGTACGCCCGTGCTGCTCTCGAGGAGGATGCGGGCTCCCACCCCGAAATGGTTGGAGCTGACCCCGCGCAGCCGGAATTGGACGCTGCTGGTCCGCGGGGCGTCGTTGCGGTAAACACTGAGGCCGGCGTCGTAGTTAAGGTAGGCGAGATCGAGATCGCCATCGTTGTCGAAGTCCGCCGTGACCGCGCCAAAACTCACCCCCACTTCGCCCAGACCCCAGTCACGCGTCGCCGGCTTGAACCCGGTTCCGCCGGCATTGCGGTAGGCGAGGTTGGCCTCTGCCAGAACGGGTGAGTTTTTCATCGCCTTGATCCGCTCCTCATCGGACAGCGCCCGCATCATCCGACTGAGGACGTCGCTGTTGTTCGCCTCGCGGACCATCCCGTTGGTCACGTGCAGGTCCATCCAGCCATCGTTGTCGAAATCCTCGAAGCGGACCGACCAGGTCCAGTCCGTGGCCTCCAGACCGGCCCAGCAGGCAGCCTCCTGAAGGTAACCGACGCCGGTGTTGAGGAAGAGCGCATTGCGCATGTACTGCGGCGCGGCCTGTGCCTGGTTGGCCATCAGCACCACATCGTTCCGCGAAGCGGCCAGCCCGCGCCGGTCCTTCTCCCGCGTGGTGGTGGCCATGTCGGCTACCAGGAGGTCGACCAGTCCGTCGTTGTTGATGTCGCCGGCGTCCGCGCCCATCGACGAATAGGGGGTGTGCGGCACCACCTGGTCCAGCACCTGAACGAAGGTTCCGTCACCTTTGTTTCGATACAGGTGATCCGGACCGGCGAAGTCATTGCAGACGTACAGGTCGGGCCAGCCGTCGCCGTCGTAATCCAGCCAGGTGGCGGCGTGGCCGAAGGTTGCACCGCTGATCCCCGAACGGGCAGTGACCTCCTCGAAGAAGCCCTTGCCGGTATTTCGGAACAGGCGATCCGGGCGGCCGTGCGGCTCCGTGCCGTCGACCTGATTGGTCAGGATGAGGACGTCCAGCCAGCCATCCCGGTCATAGTCGGCGAACGCGCCGACCACGCTGCCGTCGGTGACGGCGAGCCCGCGGCGTTCGCCCTCCTCGCGGAACGTGCCGTCGCCCTGGTTGATGAAGAGCAGGTTGGGCGCGGCGTTGCGGCAGAGGTAAAGGTCGAGCCGGCCGTCGTTGTCCACATCGGCAAACACCGCCCCCTGGTGCCAGATCGCGGTCGAATCACTGCCCATCGCTCCCTTCAGCCAACCCATGAGCGAGCCGCCCGCTTCGAGTCCGGCCTTGGCGGTGACATCTTCAAAGCGCCATTTGCCCAGGTTTCGAAACAGGCGGCCGGGGCGGGTCTTGGTGGAGACAAAAAGATCGGTGCGCCCGTCGCCGTCGTAGTCTCCGGCGGCGAGCCCTGAGCCCATCGCGCCGCCCATGAATTCGCGGTACCGCTTTCCCCACATCGAGCCGTCGTCGTAGCGATTCTGGACCACCAGTCCGGTGGTCTCGGGCGCCATCGGGCTGAAGAGGGTGGCGCCCGCGGGCCGGGAGGCTGCGGCAAAGGCCTCACGCTGGACGGAGCCGTGCGCGGCACCGGGGGCAAAGACCGGGGCAAGGGAGAAGAGGGCGGCGAGGGGGAGGAGACGGCGTGTCAAGAAGGCGGATACAAGGGGGCTGGGGACGTGCGCCTCGCACCCGCGCTCCGGATCGGGCTTTGCGGGGTGGGCAAGGGGCGCGGGGGCGGTTCCCAGACCTCAGAAGTCGGGGCCCCCTGCAACGCGCCAGTGGCTATAAGCTCAACTATATCGCTGGATATAGGATGCTTCTCGTCCGTGGGCGAACAGGTCGCAAAGCGCGCGCGGGCTTGTCGCAAACGGTCCGTAGATCGTGCTGCCTCCGCTTGTTATTCTGTGCGCCGTTAGGCCCCCCGTTTGCTCCCGACCGTGCCCGCATCCCCCCACCGGCCCTAAAGATCCCGGTGCCGCGTTCCGGCCGGCAGCTGACTGGTGCCGCCCCTGCATCAGCCAACCTGCACACCCAAATCCTATGCCCAACCGTGTCGTCAGACACCTGCGTGCGCCCGCCGGCGCATTGCTCGCGGCTGCGTTTGCCCTTCCGGCAGCGCTCGCGCAACCCAGCCCCAGCCCGGACGCCGCCCTCGAGGAGGAGGAGCCGATCGAGCTCTCTCCCTTCGAAGTTTCGGCCGAACAGCAGTCAAACGGCTACTCCACCGCCTCCACCCTGGCCGGCAATCGACTCAACACCGACCTGAAGGATCTCGGCACCTCGCTGTCGGTGTACAACACCCAGTTCCTGGCGGACATTGGTGCGACCGACAGTCGGACGCTGCTTCAATACACCCTGGGCACGGAGGTCGGCGGCGTTTACGGAAACTATTCCGGCTCCGGCGGCGGCACCTCGCCCAACGCGGATGCGTCCTATCTCAATCCCCAGTCGACCAACCGCGTGCGCGGTCTGGTTTCGGCGGATACAACCCGTGACCTGTACCTCACCAGCATCCCGTGGGACAGCTACAATGTGGACGCGGTCGATATCCAGCGCGGCCCCAATGCCATCCTCTTTGGCCAGGGCAGCGCCGGCGGTGTGATCAACACTCGCGGCAAGCAGGCCAACTTTCGCAACTTTGGTGAGTTCGGGCTGCGGGTCGATGAATACGGCAGCGTGCGCGCCTCGCTCGACCTCAACCGGCACCTGATCGACAACGAACTCGCGCTGCGTTTTGCGACCGTCTACAATACCACCGAGTTCAAGCAGGAGCCCGCCTTCGAGGACTTCGACCGGCAGTATCTGGCCGTTCGCTACGAGCCGAAGTTCCTGAAAAAGGCGGACGCCCGCACCATCATCAAGGTGGACGCGGAGATCGGCTCCTCCCGGAGCAACCGGCCCCGCAACATGCCGCCGGGTGATCGCATCACGCCGTGGTTCACGGAGCTGAACAAGCCCCTCTACAACGTGGCCTGGCTGAACGATGCCAACTGGCAGATCCCGGGCCGCGGCGATGCCACCCGGCAGAGCCCTGCGCCGGGGAACGTGCCCAATCCGAACTTCCAGCCGTGGCTGGGAGGCAACGGCACCAACATGGGCAACAACTACTTTGGCGGCCCTGTCTTCCAGTACGAGGGCAACTCCGCCACCCCTGCCTTCGCGGCGGTGCTCATCCCCAATCAGTACCTCGGCCTCAATTCGCTGGGGGAACGCGACGGCACCGTCGGCGGCCTCGCGCCCTCCCAGCCGCGCGGTCTCGCCGGTTACCGCGACTGGGCACTCACCACCAATCAGCCCTTCGCTTCGCTGACGAAGAACAAGTACATCACGGACACACGCGTCTTTGATTTCTACAACAACCTGATCGATGGCGACATCAAGCGGGAGTGGTATGACTTCCGCGCCTACAATGTGTCGCTCAGCCAGACCTTCTTCCGGGACAAGCTGGGCTTCGACATCGGGTATCACAAGGAGCGCTACAAGAGCGGCAACTACTCCCCGCTGGGAGGAGACAACGGTTCGCTCTTCATCGATTTCCATTCGCAGTGGGCGGACGGAACCAACACGCCGGAAACCGGCTGGCATACGGATGGCACGGCCAACATCGGCGCCGGCCGGCCCTTCATTCAGCTGGGCAACGAGGAGGGGCGTGCGATTCACGACCGCACCAGCCTCCGCGGCACAGCCTTCGTCACCCACGACTTCGACCGCGACGGCAAGAGCCACTGGCTGCTGCGCCTCCTGGGTCAGCACACGCTGACCGGCATGGCGTCGCAGGATAAGTCCTACCGCTTCGGCCAGGCCTGGCAGAAGAGCACCTTCATCGGGGACTATTACAACCACCCGATGTTTGACGACGTGAAGGAGAACAACGGTCGCTTCTGGGCCGACTTCACCCCGTTCCGCGTGGTGTACGTGGGCCCCAGCCTGGCGAACAAGAACATCGGGGACGACTTTGGCATCCAGACCCCGAGCGTCAGCCCGGTGATGGGTGAGAAGGTCATGCTCCGCTACTTCGACTCGACCTGGACGGCGACGGGCGTGAATCCGGCCGATCCCTGGTTCAACCAAGCCACGGTCGGTCTCCCCGGCGGTGCGGCCCAGTCGACCCAGTCGGAAAACCCGGCGAACTACCGCGGGTGGGCCACGCGTGAGGTCAGCCTCCTGACTGACAACAGCGCGGCCAACCGCGAGCAACTGACGACCCGTCGCGATTGGGACGACCGCTACAATGACGCCTGGGCGTTTGTCTGGCAGGGCAAGTTCCTCGATGACTCGATCATCGCCACCGCCGGCATGCGCCACGACGAGGTTGGGCAGACCGTGACCCGCTGGAATCATGCTGATTCCTCCACCACCACCGAGGTGCCGTACACCGTCTCGGAAATCGGTCCGTTCAAGGAGGATTCCAACAGCTGGGGCGTGGTGGTGCACTTCGACCGCCTCCCCTGGATCAGCGACCTGATGAAGCGCTCGCCCATCAACATCAGCGCCTCCTACAACAAATCGAACAACTTCCAGACCGGTCAGATCTTCCGCGACTACTTCGGCCAGGACCTTCCGCTGCCGGAAGGCGAGACCGAGGACATGGGTGTGATCCTCTCCACCCGCGACAACCGGTATTCGCTCCGCCTGAACAAGTTCGAGTCGAAGGTGGCTAACAACGTCTCCAGCGGCGTCCAATTCTGGCGGTACGGCAACAACATCGGCATCTTCGCGCAGGCCTACCACCAGTTCAAAAACAACTACGAGACGCGGGGTAACCCGAACAGCACCCGGCACGGCAGCGGCATTGTCAGCGACCTGCCGGCGCCGACCCCGGGGAATCCAAACCTCAAATACAACTTCGATTACCAGCCGATCAACGGCCAGACCGAGGAGCAGGCGGCGCAGCTTGAGGTTGCGGTGATCAATGCGTGGGACCAGTGGCTCACGGAGATGAACCCGTTGCCACAGCTGATGGCCCAGGCCTGGGGATTCAACTACGAGAACGACTTCACCGAGCAGGATCTCGACTTCCGCTTCACCGAGGACCTGCTGGCCGAGGGTTACGAGATGGAGCTGCACGCCCAGATCACCGACGCCTGGCGCGTGACGGTGAACGCGTCCCGGATCAAGTCGTACCGCGACAACATCGGCAACACCTCCGCCCCCGGCGGGGAGATGACGATGATCGAGTACCTCCTCGACTTCAACCGGCGCCTGAACGAGACCGCGATGGGCGACCTCCGCGTCTGGGGCGGCGGCAGCACGGAGACGGCGCGCATCAACTGGAACGGATATGCGGACGGCGACCTCAAGGCCCGCCTGGCCGAAGAGGGCACGGTGGTTCCCGAAAACCGCCTCTGGCACGTCAACCTGATCACGAACTATGACTTCCAGCACGGCGCGCTCCGTGGCTGGAGCGTGGGCGGTGCGGCCCGCTACCAGTCGTCCTCGGTCCTGGCCTACAAGCCGATCCAGCAGCCCGGCTACATTGAATACGACCTGAACTCCGCCTTCCGCGATGACAGCCAGCTGGATTTCGACCTCTGGGTCGGGTACGGCCGCAAGCTGTACCGCGACAAGATCGACTGGCGGGTCCAGCTTAACGTCTCGAACGTCGGTGTCGGCGATGAGCTGATACCGATCACGGTCCAGCCCGACGGAAGCCCTGCGGCCTATCGCATCCGACCACCGCAGCAGATCTTCCTCACCAATACGTTCCGCTTCTAGTGCCTTGCCTGGAGCCCGGGGGCGGGGATCCCCGGGCTCCTTTTTTTTGACCGCGTCCAGGCGGTTCGTCGTCGCCCGACGGCCGGCCTCCGGGCGAGAGTATTACTTTTGGCATACCTGTGTGTATCTCTATTGCTGAATTGCCCGCGGTTCCCGCGGGGATGGTAGTCGCTGTTCCACGGCGCCCCGCCGCGCCCAACCTCAATCCCGTTCACGTGTCTTTTCGCTCCTCTCTTCGCGCGCTCGGTCTCCTGCTCGCCCTTCTCCCCAGTGTCTTTGCGGCACCGGCGGACAACCCCAAGGCCTGGTTTGACTGGTTCTCCTATTCCGGGGAGGACGCCCAGCCCCCGCTCCCGTCGGCCGACGCCTTCAGGAACCCCATCCTCACTGGCTTCTACCCGGACCCGAGCATCTGCCAGGTGGGCGAGGACTACTACCTGATCAATTCCAGCTTTGCCTATTTTCCCGGTATTCCGGTGCTCCACAGTCGCGACCTCGTGAACTGGACCCAGATCGGTCACGTGATCGATCGCCCGTCGCAGCTGACGTATGACAACCTCGGGGTCTCGCGCGGGATTTTCGCCCCGGCGATCAGCCACCACGACGGCGTCTTTTACGTCGTCTGCACGATGATCGACTCCGGCGGCAACTTCGTCATGACCGCGACCGATCCCCGCGGTCCCTGGTCGGATCCGACCTACCTGCATTTCGAGGGCATCGATCCCTCGCTCTATTTCGACGACGACGGCCGCGCCTGGATGATCAACAACGGCGCCCCCATTGGTACGCCCCTCTACGACGGGCACCGTGCGATCTGGATACAGGAGTTCGACTACCGGGCGAAGAAGATGATCGGCCCGCGCAAGCTCCTGGTGAACGGCGGGGTGAACATCGCCGAGAAGCCCGTCTGGATCGAAGGTCCCCACATCTACAAACGCGACGGCTGGTATTACCTCTGCTGCGCCGAGGGTGGCACCAGCGTGAACCACTCCCAGGTCATCTTCCGCAGCCGCGCGGTCGACGGTCCCTACGTGCCGTGGGACAAGAATCCGATCCTGACGCAGCGAGGGTTGGATGACAATGTGCCCTTTGCCGTGAGTTCGACCGGTCATGCCGACCTTGTGATCGGTCCCGATCAGAAGTGGTGGGCGGTATTCCTGGCGGTGCGCCCCTACGACGGGCGTTATTCGCCGATGGGACGTGAGACATTCCTGTTGCCGGTCGAGTGGACCGAGGACGGCTGGCCCACCCTGCTGGAGCGCGGAAAACGTGTGCCGCTGGTGGTGAAGGCACCCGCCGGGGTGACGCCACGTCCCTCGGAGCAGAAGCTGAACGGCAATTTTGACTGGCGCGACGACTTCACCGGCTCCGCGCTTTCGATCCACTGGCTGATGCTGCGGGCCCCCAAGGAAAACTGGTGGGAAATGGACACCGCGCGCGGGCGCGTCGGCCTGGCCGCGCGCAAGGAGACCCTCTCTGGTCGCAGCAATCCCAGTTTCCTGGGCCGCCGGGTGCAGCACGCCAACTTCACCGCCGCCACTGCCGTCGAGGTCCCGCAGGATCCGCGCGCAATCGCCGGACTCGCTGCCTTCCAGGGGGAGAAATTCCACTACTTCCTCGGGGCGCGGCGCGCCGGGGACGGTCTGGTGGTGAGCCTGGAAAAGGCCTTCCGGGGCGAGCATGAGCCGGTGAAATCCGTGCGTCTGCCGGCCTCGGCCAACATTGAACTTCGCATCGCGGCGAAAAACGCAGTCTGCCGATTTGAATACCGCACCGACAGCGGCGCCTGGCGCACGCTGGCGGACGATCAGGATGCGCGGCTTCTCACCACTGAGGTGGCGGGCGGATTTGTCGGTGCAACCGTCGGGCTGCATGCCCGCATCGATGCCACGGATACCGGCGCGCCGGCGGCAGGTGCGGTGGCCTCCCAGAAGGAGACCTTCGTGATCGTACACGGCGCCTGGGCCGGCGGCTGGGAGCACAAACGGTTGGCGGAGGCCCTGCAGGCCAGGGGCCACGCAGTGTACCGTCCCACCCTGACTGGTCAGGGCGAACGTTCCCATCTCGCGCGTTTTGGCGTCGATCTCGACATGCACATCCAGGACGTGGTGAACCTGATCGAGTGGGAAGGCTTGAAGGACGTCGTCCTGGTCGGGCACAGCTACGGCGGGATGGTCATCACCGGTGTGGTGGACCGGATACCGAGCCGGTTTAAGCGAGTCGTTTATCTCGACGCCTTCCTCCCCGAGGACGGCGAAAGCGCGCAGTCCTCGCTGGGTTCCAGCGTGCCTCCGCGCAAGGCGCAGAATGGTTTTTTCCCCCTCGGGGATGCGACCGGCCAACCTGTGCCTCACGTCGTGCCGCAGCCGGAGAAGACGTTTACGACACCGATTTCGCTGAAGCAGCAGGACGTCGCGCGCAAGGTGCCGACTTCCTATATCCTGACAGTGGATCCGGGTCGGAAGCCGTCTGAGGACATGTTCTTCCGCTTCCACGAGCGGGCGCGGGAACGCGGCTGGTCCTGCAGCACGATGGAGGCGGATCACGTGCCGCATCTCACCCAGACCAGCGCCTTGGTTGATCTCCTGGCGCCGGTCGGGGGCGGAGGCGCGTGAGGGTTTTCAGCCCGGGCGCACCGACGGGTGGTGTGGATTGCCAAGCTGCGGGTTTTGCCCCCTCCTACACCACCGTCACACCCGTGGACATGCAGCTTCCTACCAGGCCTGGCAAAATTCGCATCCTTCTGGTCGATGACCACATGGTCATCCGCATGGGCCTGATGACGGCTACCAGCGACACTCCGGACATGGAGGTGGTGGCGGACGTGGAAAGCGGCGAGGAGGCGGTGGAGGCCTACCGCAGGCATCGGCCCGACGTGGTGGTGCTTGACCTGCGGATGCACGGGATGAGCGGTCTCGAAACCCTGCGCGCGCTGCGGCAGGAGTTCAGCACCGCTCGCGTCCTGATTTTCAGCAATCTCGCCAAGGGGGAGGAAATCTACCAGGCGATGAAAGCCGGCGCCTGTGGCTTTGTGGTCAAGGAGATGGCGCTGGACAGACTGCTCGAAGCCATCCGCCACGTGCACAGTGGCAAGCAGTACATGCCCCCGGAGATCGCGGCCCGCGTGGGCGAGCGGTTGCTGGCGCACCTGTCACCGCGGGAACTGGACGTCCTTGGCCTGCTCGCGGAGGGAATGAGCAACAAGGAGATTGCCGCCCGCCTCGGGGTGGTGGAGGGCACGGTCAAGATCCACGTCGTGAACATCCTCTCGAAGCTTGGGGTTTCCGACCGGACCCAGGCGTTGGTCGCGGCGGTCAAACGCGGCATCATTCAGATCGAGTGACCGGTGGGAGAGGAACGCGGACCCGGATCGTCGTCCCATGGGCGGGGCGGCTTTCGAGGCTGAGTTCCGCGTTCAGCTTTCGCGTCCGGGTGCGGATGCCGCGCAAGCCGAAATGGCCCACCTTTTGGAGCACCGCCTGCGGATCGAAACCTTCGCCATCATCGGTGATGTGAAGCCGGATGGAATCGGGCGTGTAGGTGAGCTGGATCTCGACGCGGCTGGGCCGGGCATGCCGTAGCGCGTTGGTGGTGGCCTCCTGGGCGATTCGCAGCAGGTGATGGGTCATCTGCCGCGGAAGCGCGCGCGGTGTGCCTGACACGCTGACGGTCGGTGTCACGTCACTGGTCGCGACAAAGCCCGTTAATTTTTCCAGCGCGGCGCCGAGGTCGTTTTCCTCGATCAGGGGTGATTCCACATCCCAGACCGCGTGCTGCACTTCCTGGCGCGCGTACGAGACCATGTTGCGCACCACGCTCAGGCGTTGCTGCAGGTCGCCGCCGAGGGTCGGCAACTTCATCGTCGACTCGAGCTGGAGGATGGCCCCGGTCAGCCCTTGCTGCACGCTGTCGTGGATTTCGCCGGCCAGGCGGTCCCGTTCCGCCAGGGTCGCGGACACGCGGGTCTCCTCGTTCAGCTTGTTCATCGTCGCCTCCAGTGTGGCGGTGCGTTCGCTCACCACATCCTCCAGCAGTCGGTTCCGGCGGCGGGCGAGATGGGTGGACCACCGCACCGTTCCGAAAATGACCCCGGCGGCGGCGAGAAAGAAGAGGAGATAGGCGGGAACGGTTCGATGCCAGGGCGGGTTGATGGTGAAAGGCACCACCAGGGTGGGGGCGCCGGGAGACCGCGCTCCGCCGATCCTCACCTCCAGGCTGTAGTGACCCTCGTGGAGGTCGGAAAATTGCAGGAGGGATCCGGTTTCGAGCACCGACCAGGGCGCGTCGGGGCGCAGGCGGTATTCATAAAATGGAGCACGAAACCAGGTGTAGCTGCCGGCAAAAAAACGGAAGGCGAGGCTGTTCTGCGCATAGCTGAGCCGTGCGTCCGGCCGGAGGGCGCCGGGCGCCACCGCGACCTCGGCGTCGCGCCGGGCGTCCATCATGGCCACGAGCCGGGGCACAAAGGGGCCCCGGCTGGCGGGTTTTTGCGCCGCCTCCACATGGCAGAGGGACTGGCTGGCCGTGATCCAGATGTCGTTTCCCGGCAGGACATGCACGATGGGGTAGCGGTCATTGATGAGGTCGAAGTTCACCGTTTCCTCGTCGTAGCCCCCGTCCTGCGGGGTGTACCGCACCACGCCCTCAAAGTGCGTCCCCCAGATGTTTCCCTCCTCGTCGCCGCGCAGCCGGGCAAGGTAGTGCGGCGAGCGCAAGAGCAGGTCGAGCAGTTGCGGGCGCTCGCACCACGACTCGGTGGCCTCGTCGAAAAACCGGCGCAGCGTGCGGGTGGCACTGAGCACGACAGTGTCGCCCACGCGACCGACATTGACCCAGCGCGCCGAGGTCCACTCCTCATTGCGCACCATCATGTGGTGGATTTCGCCGTCCTTTTTGGAGAGGCGCACCAGGCCGCCGGGTCCCATTTCCACCCACGCGGCGGAGCGGACGGAATGCACGACTGAGGCGCCGGGAACGCCGGCCGCCCGGCGCGCCGGCTCGCGCCACCGGCCTTCCCTGCGTTCAAGCAGGGCGGTCTCTCCCGCACTGATGGCAAAACAGGCGTCACCCTCCACCATCACCAGGTAGGTGAGATTCGATACATGGCCGATGCGCTCAAACCGGCCCTCCTCCTTCAGCTCAAAGATCCCGTCCTCATTGCCGACCAGGAGGTAGTTGCTGTTTGACGACAGCGACCACGCTCCACCGGGAGGCTGGGGGTCGACCGCCTGAAACTGGGTGGACCGGCCGGGACCGGAGGTGATGCCCTCGTAGAGAACGCCGTCCGCCGCCACAAAGAGGCGGTCCTTCCAGCGCGCCAGCAATGGCCACGCCACCGGCAGGCCCAGGCTTTGGTCGAAGGTGGTCAGCCCGCTTCCGTACCAGACCATGTCGATCGAGTGCTCGGTCGCCAGCCAGAGCATGCCGGGCTCGTTGCTGGCAATGTAGGAGACGCGGTGATACTGCGGAGTGGTGAGCGACCACAACAGCTCGCCGGCGGAATCCAGGATGAAGACACCCTTGCCCACAAGCGCGACCGCAACATTGCCGTCCGCCAGGCGGTGCAGGCTGCTGATGCGTCCATTCAGCTCGGGATGGCGCTGCCCCGCCCAAGCCTCCGCGGTGCGTCCATCAAAGAGAAAGAGGCGGTTGTCCAGCAGCGACACCAACGCACGGTTTCCGTCCAGGTCGACCGCACGCTCCACCACCACATCGTCGAGCAGCGTCCGCTCGGCGGGCACGAGACTGTTCCGGTCCCAGTCCAGCCGCTGCAAGGCGTGGTCGAAGCTGGAGACATAGATCGCCTCCCCGAGGCTGAAGACGCGGGAAATCCGCTGCACCGGGAGGAGTTGGAGGCGCTGCTGGCGATGGCTCCAGTAGGCGAATCCCACGCGGCTCGCGAACACCACGCCATCAGGCACAAAGATCAGGTCTTCGAATACGGCGGCCCGGACCCAGGCGGGGGCGTCGGGGGGCAGGAGGGAACGAGGATGGAGTTTTCCGTCACCTCCGAGTTCTGCGATCCCGACCGTGCCGGCGGCGCCAAAATACGACCTGCCGTCCGGGGCGGTGCCCACTGTCGACATCAAAATGGGGTTGGTGTCGGGGCTGACAAAGCTGAGCCAGCTACTGTCGTTGAGCACGGTGTAAACGCCCTCGTGCACCACGGCGACGCGCCCGTGCTGATCAAAACTGAGCCGTGACCCCCGGGGCACGTGGCCGATGTCGTGAAAGGAGTAGCTGCGGCTGAGCGGGAGGCCTCGGGCGGGCTCGGTCGCGGCGGTCGAGACCAGCCCCGCGAGCCAGACCACGGCGGCGCAGGCGAGCACCAGCGCACGGCGGGAACACAGGAGAGCAGGCGCGGGAGAAGAGAGACAACGCATTGTCGGGAGGGGCGGGGAGGGCCTCGGAGCGTAGCGGGGCATGCGCGGCGCAGAAGCCTTTTCGGTCCACGGCAGCCAAACGGAGCACTGTATATCAAAAGATATAAGCTCCTTTAGGCCCAATGCCGGATTGCCCGAAGCGTCGCGGGAAAGGATCTGTTCCGGCGCCCAACCCCATGACAAAACCCCCGGCCAGGCCACGCGTTTTGGTGGCATGCTCCGTGTCCGCGGAGGCGTGTCTTCGCGGGGTCGTGCGTTTCGGTCGCGAGCACGGCTGGCACGTGGTGAGCGACATGGCGTTCTCCGGCGCGTTTCCCCGCGGATGGAAGGGAGACGGGATCGTGACGCTTCCGGCCTTCGACACCCAGCTGGTGCGTTACGTGCAGGAGGCGGGCGCGCCCACGGTCGCGATTGCCTTGACCGACGAGTACCTGCCCTTTCCCTGTGTCGCGCCCGACCCCGGCTCGGTGGGGCGGGCCGCGGCGGATCACCTGCTGGAGCGCACGTACCGACATTTTGGATTCGCCCCCTTCCTCAACGACCGCATCCACTCCGCCCGGCTGGCGGCGTTCGAAGCGCGGGTGCGCGAGCACGGCTGCCGCTGTGTGGTGCTTCCGGCGGCGCACCGCAGGATTGGCGACTACTGGCATGACGACTGGTGCGAGTACCGGAGGAGCCTGGAGACGGGGCTTCGCGAGTTGCCGAAACCGGCGGGGATCCTCTGCGGAAATGATGCCATCGCCGCCGAGCTCGCGGATGCCTGCCACCGGCTCGGGATCGCGGTGCCCGCCGAGGTGGCGATCCTGGGAGTGGGCAACGAGACGATCATCTGCGAGTCCGCCGCCACTCCGCTCTCCAGCGTTCCCCAGGATGTGGAGGAACTCGCCTTCCAGGCGGCGGTGCTGCTCGGGGAGCAGATGGCCGGAACGCGTCCGCTCACCGCGGTTCATCGCGTCAGTATCCCTTCCATTGTGACACGGCTCAGCACCGATTCCTGCGCGGTTTCGGACCCGCGCGTGGCGCAGGCGCTCAACTACATCGCTGAAAACTATCCGGATCCCCGTCTCAACGTCGCCGACATCTCCCAGGCGGCCGGACTCTCGCGGCGCCAGCTGGAGCGGAGCTTCCGCCAGCAGACGGGCTTCAGTCTCAGCGAACACATCGTCCGTCGGAGAATGCAGGAGGCCTCGCGCCTGCTGCGGGCCCACGCCCGGGCGCGGATCCCCGAGGTCGCCGAACATGTGGGCTACACGGACACCCGCACGTTCTTTCGTGCCTTTCGGCGACATTTCGGGGAGAGCCCGGCCGTCCACCGACGGGTGCCCGCCGATCATCTGGCGGTGATTGCGGCCCTGCCGGGCGTTTCGGCCTGCGATCCCTTGGCCGGGCGGCGGAGCCTGGCGGAGGCCCCCGCCTCCACCGTGTAGTCGGTAGGCACCTACCGATCACCTTTCCCTTTCTCCCATGAAGATCCCGATCCTGCCGGCTGCCGTTCTCCTCCTCTCCTCCGCCCTGCCCGCGGAGGAGCCCGCTCCCGCCGTCCCGGCGCGGAATCCGCTTCTCTGGGCGGATGTTCCGGACGTGTCGGCCATCCGCGTAGGGGAAACGTACTACATGAGCAGCACCACGATGCACCTCAGTCCGGGACTGCCGATCATGAAGTCCCGCGACCTGGTCAACTGGGACCTGGTGGGTTACGCCTACCAGACGCTGGCGGACACGGAGGCGCTGCGGCTGGAGAACGGACGAAATGCCTATGGCGCCGGCTCCTGGGCGAGCAGCCTGCGGTACCACGACGGCACGTATTACGTTTCCACCTTCAGCGCGACCAGTCGCAAGACCCACATCTTCCGCACGCGCGACATCGAGCGTGGTCCCTGGGTGGAGTCGTCGTTTTCCCCGTCGCTGCACGACCATTCGCTCTTTTTCGACGACGACGGGCGCGTCTACATGGTGTACGGCAGCGGCGAGATCCGGCTGGTGGAGTTGAAACCCGACCTCTCCGGCTTGCTGCCCGGCGGCGCCAACCAGGTGATCATTGCCAATGCAGGAGCCGTGGCCCCAGGGACCCCTGGCCTGCCGGCGGAGGGCTCCCAACTCTTCAAGGTGGATGGCCGCTATTACCTCTTCAACATCACCTGGCCCAAGGGAGGCATGCGGACACAGCTGGTGCACCGGGCCGACCGCATCACCGGTCCGTATGAGGGCAGGGTGGTCTTGCAGGACCAGGGCGTCGCGCAGGGGGGATTGCTGCAGAAGGCGGACGGGGCCTGGTACGCCTTCCTCTTCAAGGACCATGGAGCGGTCGGACGGGTCCCGTTCCTGGTTCCGGTGGAGTGGAAGGACGGGTGGCCGGTGCTCGGTAGCGACGGAAAAGTCCCGGAGATCTTGAACCTACCCGCGCGCCGTGAACCCTTCGGCAATCTCGTCGCATCGGACAGCTTCGAACGCGCGGAGGGCGAGGCGGCGTTGCCCCTGGCCTGGCAATGGAACCACAACCCGGACGATCGCTTCTGGTCCCTTTCCGAGCGCCCGGGCTTTCTCCGACTTACCTCGGGGCGTATCGACACCAGCCTGACAGAGGCGAGGAATATCCTGACGCAGCGCACATTTGGGCCGGCCTGCTCCGCGCATATCGCTGTGGACGTCAGCGGGCTGAAGCCGGGGGATGTCGCCGGGCTGGCCGCGTTCCAGAAGCGTTATGGGTACGTGGGGGTGAAGCAGGGCGCGGCGGCGCGGTCCCTCGTCGTGGTCACGGTGGACGACACGGTGCCGGTGGAGCGTGCCGTGCTGCCCCTCGAGGCGTCCGTCGTGCACCTGCGGATCGACTGTGATTTTCGCAATCAGCGGGATGTCGCGACCTTTCACATCAGCCTGGATGGCGAGCGTTGGGAGCAGGTCGGCCCTCCCTTGCAGATGAAGTACACCTTGCCGCATTTCATGGGTTATCGCTTCGGGCTTTTCCACTTCGCTACCCAGGAGACCGGTGGCCGGGCGGATTTCGATTTCTATCGGCTCAGTCCCTCCCGGCCGGAGTGAGACCCGAAGGCCCTTTCGGGACTCCGCCCGGGAGGGCGGTTGACAGGCGTGTTGGCGGTGAGATAGCTGGACGATCTTGCAAAAGCCCCCACGCAACCGACGCGGCGACGGATTTGCCGGCCAGACCCTGATTGTCTTGCCGGAGCCGCTACGGGAGGCAGCCCGCGGCCATGACCTGTTGCGGGGGCTGCATGTTACGGACGCGGGCTATTTCCCGTCTGCGGCGCAACATTGGGTGGAGCGACCGCACGGGGCGCCCACCTCGTTGGTGATCCTCTGTTTTCGCGGGGCGGGTTGGGTGCGCCGGGGACGGCGTGACGGGATGGTGGGCCCGGGAGATCTGGTCTGGCTGGATGCGGGAGAGCCGCATGCCTACGGGGCGGCCACGGAGGATCCCTGGACGATCGGTTGGGTCCATTTCTCCGGCCTGGAGGTGCCGCACTGGCGCGGCTTTCTCGACGCCTGCGGCGCCGCGGAGGGCGGGCTGTTCAAGCTGAGGCCGGACCGGCTCGACCAGATCGGCCTTGGGCAGGTGAGTCTCGCGCTCGGGCGGGGGCTGGCGATGCGCCATCAGCTGACGGCCGCCACCGCGCTGCGCAGCGTCTTCTGCCGGGTGGGGGAAGCCTTGGTCGAGCGCCCGGGCTCTCGCTCCGCCCGCGAACGGGTGGCCGCTTCGGTGGAGGCCCTGCGCGCGGACTGGAAGCGGGGTCACCGCCTGGCGGAGCTGGCCGCCACCGCGGGCATGTCAGTGACGCACTACTCAGCCCATTTTCGGGCCCTCACCGGTTTTGCACCCATTGACTATCTGATGCGCCAACGCGTCGCGGAGGCGTGCCGGTTGCTCGATGGCTCCGACCTCACCGTCGCCGATGTCGCCGCCGCGGTCGGTTATGCAGACCCGTATTATTTCACCCGCTGTTTTCGCCGGGTGATGAGGTGTTCGCCGCGCCAATACCGGAAGGTGACGAAAGGATGATGCCTGGCGCTACGCTTCGAGAGTGTCGACCGCGTTGCCGACGGCCTCGATTTCCCCCACCACCAGCCCCCGCCCTTTTTCCCGCGCCGGGTCGATGAACACGGTCAGCTCCCGGGTGATCGCGGTGGAATGGGTGGCGAGGGCGTTGAGGCCGCTGGCCACGTCCGAGCCGCGCGGCGCATAAGCGTACCCGGTGGAAGGGCCGTCTGTCAGCCGGAAGGCGGCGTGGGTCTCCTGGGCCTTCCTGTAACCATAGTTGTAATACAGGGAGGTGTTGATCGATGCCGTGACGCGCACCCGGGAACCCACATAGTCGGTTCTCTTCTGGAGGAGCTCGGCGAGCGAAACGAGGGGAGGCATCCCGGTCCGATAGCAGGTTCGCCCGCGAAGAGCACCATCCATTTGCGCGCCGCCCGGGCTGCCGCGCTGTACCGTAATGCGCTGGCAGTGGTTCCCTGTCCCAGCCGCTGACTCAGGGAGGCGGCAGGCGGAAGGTCGCGCGGTACTCGGTTTGAAACTCCGGAACGCCGACTGCGAGGTGCTGCTTCTCATCCTTGCCGAAGGGGGGACGGAACGCCTCCGGAATGTCCTGGAGGCAGGTGGCGTCCCTCCGCATGGGTTGGAACAAAAAAACCATTTCCGCTCCCTCAAGCCGGGGGAGGAGCCGTTTGAGTCCGATCTCCCAGTCCCGCCCGAAATAAAAATGATCGTCCTCCAGCCTCCCGTCGATGAAGGCCATGCCGGTGTCGCCCACGTAGGGGACTTTCATATACACGTTGTGTGCCTGGCCGAGCCCCTGGGAGAAGCGGGCAACATAACGGTGGCGGGTGAGCGGCTGCCATTCGATGGCATAGTCTCCGGTGGGAAAACGAACCTGGAAGGCGGATACATCCGGGTGTGGCGCCGGCAGCGGTTGGGCCTCGCCGCCCTGGACTTCGGGGATGTCGACCCCGGGGTAGATCCTGACCTCCGACGCGGAGCCACCTGCGCCCAGAAGGCTGACCTCGGCACCGTCCTGCAGCGTGACGCCAGGGGTGAAGAGCAGGCGGCCTCCCGGCGCGGTCGCTGCTTGGGTGGACCAGGACGGCGGCACCACCAGGACGCGGATGCCTCCGACCGAAAAAGAGAACGGGGTGTCGGCCAGACCCCGGACCACGACCGAACCGTCTTCGTGCGAGACTTCGCAGTGGTGGAGCTCGGTTATCGCGGTGGCGTCCAGCACCAGTTCAGGTGGCAGCCCATCGACCGCAAAGAAAACGAAGTGGGTGGCGTCGGGGCGCCGCAGAATCGTCAGGGGCTGCACCGTCGCTGACTGGAGCCGGGCCGCGCCGAGAGCGAGGTTTATAGGGAGGATGGCATGGGCATTTCGCTTGAGCACGAAGTCACCCCGGAGAGGGATGCGAAAGGTGTGTTTTCTCGCCCGGACCTCGAGCTGCAGCCCCGCCAGGTCCTGGGTCGGAGCATGATCCTGGAAGTTGAGGAGAAAGAGGAACCCTGAGCCTTGCGCGGCGCGGGCGGCGTAACGCAGCCGATCGGTGGTGGTGGGCGTCAGGGCGTCATTGCCCTCGGGAAGAACGGTAGGCAACGGGGCGAGGGTTTCCCCGTAGCTCTGGAGAAAGAGATGCAGGGGTCGCAGTGCGAAATAATGGGACCGGGCTTGGCCGTACTGTCCCAGCGGAGCCTGATAGTCGTAGTTGATCTTGGGCAGCCCCCCCGCCTCCTCGTTGTAGGCCTGGCCGTCGAACGCGGGGGTCGCTCCGCCGTGATACATGTAATAGCCCACCCCATTGGACCCGCTGCCGAGCACGCGCACGATCATGGGGGCGACACTTTCGTGGGGCACGTAGGACCTGCGTGCATACGTGACGGAGATCCCGGCCCCCAGTTCGGCGGGGAGGGAGGGGTAACGTTCGGTGGGGTAGCTGGCGGGGGCGTAATCCGGATGCTTCTGCAGGTCGGTGAAGAGGAAGAAGGGCGAGGGCTTGGGCACGCGGGTCCAGAACGGATACGGGTAGGCGGCGGTGACGGGCAGCGCGCCGTTCTCAACGATCGCGGCGTTCCCCCAGCCGGTCGCGGTGTAAAGCGGTGTGTCCAGGCCGTTCTTCTTTGCCAGGCCCTTCAGCGTCGCCATGTGACGTTTTCCATACGCGGCGTGGGCGTTGGCGATATCGCTGGTGCTGACACCCTCGTGGGTGACTCCCACGTCCCGATCCGCCACTGTCCAGGCAACGGGTGCGCCGGCGTAACGGATATCCCACGGGGCGGCTGAATGCTGGAACTCGTTCTCCAGCTGCACGCCGACGATCGGTCCGCCGTCCTTGAAAAGATAGCCGCGCACCTGTGCGCCGATCGCGGCGTAGAGTCGGTCCGTGTGTTCGAGGTAGCCAGGATCGTTCGAGCGGACCTCAAAGGGCTGGCCATAAAGCCAGTCGGGCAGACCGCCATTGCGAATCTCCCCGTGGGCGAAGGGACCCACGCGCAGAATCATCTCGAGGCCCACCTTTTCCACCGCTCGCACGAAGCGGCGCAGATCGAGATTGCCGCTCCAATCCCACTCCCCCTGCCTGCGTTCGTGGAGGTTCCAGAACACGTAGCTCGCCACCGTGGTGATGCCGCCGGCCTTCATCTTGCGCAGCGACTCCTCCCATTCGTCGGCGGGGACACGGCAGTAATGAAACTCGCCCACGATCGGGATGTAAGGACGGCCGTCACGTTCGATGTGGGAGCTGTTGACCTCCACCGTGCGGCCGGCAGGGCCACTGCCGCCCAGATCCAAATGACCCCGCAGGATCGCTTTTTCCGGACCATCCAGATCGAGGAAATAGGGTGTGGCCGCCGAGGTCGCTACCGCCGCCAGCAGGCCGAAACTCCACATTAGGGCAGCGCGAGGAAAACGGGACATCGACCGCCGGCGGGAAAGCGGGGTCCCCTCCCGGCGGAGAACCGCCTGTGGGCTGCAGTGGTGCGTCGGACGCATTCGGTCAGTTTTCAGCGGCATGGCACTTGAGGAGACGGGAGAGATCCCGCCCGGTGACGGTGACCTGTGGAGCGAAGTCGGGGCTGCCCACATACGCGAGCAAACTGGCCTGGAGTTGTCGACGCACGGGATCAAGTTCGGCGCCTGCCAGGTCGATGCTTGAAACCAGCAGGCGCCCGCGACCCACACGCACCTCGAAGACCAAGGCCAGCTTTCGGTTCATGAACCAGTCGTCCACCACCTGCACGATCGGTTTCACCCCGCGAGGCAACGTATCCAAAATCATCGGCGCGGCATGCGTGATCGGATACCACCACTGCCAGTTGCTGTGCGACTCGGTCGGAAAGCGGTTCAGCGCCGGATGGCGCGGATCGCAGAGAATCCCCAGGGTGTGTGGAGCCTGTCCATTGGTCCAGGCGGTGTTCCAGAAGATGCTGGAGAAGCCGAGCGCGATCGACCCCTTGTCGGGATCGGGGAGCACCTGTGATTTTCCCGCCCGCAGCCAGACGCACCCTCCGGCTTCAAGCGCTTCGAGCGCAGCCTCGTCGAGCCGGGAGACGATGGTGACGGACGGTGCGACCGGGGTGGTGGTGTCGCCACTACGTGGGTACACCCAAAGGTCCCAGTCATTGCCGAAGCCCGTGCCGGGCAGCGTGACGGTGAGACGGTAGCGCGCGGGTACGGGCAGGTCGGCCAGGGGGACCTGCACGCAGCCGAGGCGAAAGGCGGACCCGAGGGGGATGTCGAACCGCCCGAGCTCACCCTCTACCACGACCTGCTCGCTCGTATCGAGCAGCTGCCAGCACACGGGTTGCTGCGTCAGCGGGCTCCCGCCGAAGTGGGTGACTTCGATGTCGGCGACGAGCGGTTCGTCGACGGTAAACACGCGTTTTTCCAGCCGGGCGAGAGGAACGGTGCTGTTGCAAAAGCGGCGAAAGGCGCGGGGCGAGACGTAGCCTTTTTCGTCCCAAAACGGGTCTAGCACGCCGACCAGGGCAGTGCCCTGTCCGGGAAAGTCCTGAAGTCCTAGGAGCTGAAAGCCGCCCATCTGCGGGGTGCGCAGCGCCGATTCGATTTCCTCCTTGTAGCACAGGGTCTGAAGTTTCCCGGAGGCGTGGAGAAAGGCGCTGGCCTGGTCGAGCATTCCCCGGGCCTCCAGCGTCTCGCGGAAGATCTCGAAGTTCTTCGGCTTGAGGTAGCCGGTGTACTTGGTGGTCTCAGCGAAGTTTGGATACACGCACCACTGGCCGATCTCGTGGGAGACCACCGGGATGGGACGCTCGCGGATATAGTCCGCGTAGTCGGTCCGCGTCTCAGGGGGCCGGGCATTGATGCGTGAGGCCAGGCCCTCTTCCCAGTGCTGGATACGCGGATCGGGAGGGATGTGGAAGTCGTTCTCCGGAACCTGCGGCCAGCCCGCGCCAGCGGTGTAGAGACGGCGCGGATCGAGCGCTTTTTGGCGGTTCACCCAACCGCCGAGCCAGGCCGGATGGTGTTCGCCTGCTGGCTCATTGCCGGCGCAGAGGATCAGAAACGAGGGGTGGTTGCCGTAGGTGCGGAGAATTCTCGCCGTTTCCGCCTCAATCCAAGCGTCGACCGGCTTTCCATCGCCGAGCGTTGTCGACCAGTTGGGCCAGGACGCGACTTCGATCTGGAGGTAGAGGCCAAGCTGGTCCGCCGCCACAAACGCCGCCTCGGGCGGACACCAGGAGTGGAAGCGCACATGATTCAGCCCGTGGTCCTGGATGACGGAGAATATCCTTTTCCAGGCGGGGAGATCGGTGGGCGGGTGCCCGGTGGCGGGAAAAATGGCGCAGTCAAGGGTTCCGCGCAGGAACAGCGGCCGGCCGTTGAGCGTGAGTTGCCGGCCCACAGCCGACACGGTGCGAAATCCGAATGTCGTTTCGACGGCGTCCTTGTCCTCCACGGACACCCTCACCGTGTGGAGCGCCGGAGAAAACTCATCCCAGAGGGCCGCGGCGCTGCCGAGCGCGAGTTCGCCGGCGAAGGCGCCTTCCGGTCCCACCTCAGCCGCCGAAGCCGCGCCAGGGGCGGACGACGAGGTGAGCGTCACGGTCGGCGGCCAGGGGGTCGCGCCCAGTCGGCTGAGTTGGCCGCGCACGCGGACGATGCGATCAGCGACCTGTGCGTCGACGGAGACGTGGTCGATCCACACCCGTGCGGTGACGCGCAGTTCCAGTCGACCCACCAAGCCATTCCAGTTGCCCTGGGTGTGGTCAGAGATGCTGTGTGAGTTCTCGCCGATGTCGGGACGGAGGCGGTTGTCCACCCGCACGGTGAGGCGGTGGTCCCCCGGGGCCACTGTATCCGGTAGGTGATACACGTGGGGAACGGAGAGGGCGTCGTTCGATCCCAGCGGCACGTCGTCCAGCCAGACGGTCGTGGTCCAATGGGGACGTTCGAGATGCAGGCGGACGGTGCGTCCGGTCCAGGCGGCGGGGATCGAGATCGTTTTCTGGTACCAGGCCGCGCCGGTATAGTGGGAGTCCGGCTGCAGCCAGAAGGGAATCTTGATGTTTCCCGGTGCGCGATACGGTGCGTACTGCGGCGCCGTGAAATAGGAGCGGTCGAAGATTCCGCCGGTCCATGGCGTATCGACTGCAACCGGGTTTCCGAGTCCGGCTCGTTGTACCGACCCGGGCAATACCAGTGTGGCCTTCAGCTCCCGAGCGAACCAGTGTTGCTTTACGCCCGTGTCATTGGGATCGAGTTCCACCCGCCACTCTCCAGAGAGGTCGAGCGAGTCCGCGGTTGTCGAGAGAGGGAACGGCATGGGAAAAGACGGTGGGGATGCCCCGGGGGGCGTAGCGGTCAGGATGAGAGAAGATCGGCGGCGAGCGGGTGGCTGGGGTCTCGCTTCAGCACCTCACGGAGCCGACGGCGCCCCGCAGCCTTCTTGCCCAATCCAAGAAGTGCCTGTCCTTCGAGAAGCAGCGCCGCGGTGGTCTGGCGTGCCTGCAGGTCGTCATCAAAGAGCAGGAGGGTGGGCAGCGACGTGGCGAAATAGTCGATCGTGGCGGGCGCCTTGGGCAGGGCGCGGGCGTGGTCAAGGAGTGCCTTGAGCCGCGTCCGTGCCTCCCTTTTCCGTCCCAGCCTCTGAAGAGCGAGGATTGAGAAATAGGTCAGCTCCGAGAAGGCGTGCACCCGCATCTCCTGAAAATCCCCCTGGAAGGCTGCGGCTTGCGTCCATTCCCGCCGGGCTGCCGCGTACTCTCCTCTGGCGGCCCGGGCGCAGCCGAGCCAGTAGTGGAGTTCGCTGGCGTTCGCCAGCAGGTGCCGGGCTTCGCCGAGGTTTTCCGGCGCAGCCATCGCCAGGCGAAAATGAGTGAGCGCCCCCGTCGCGTCGCCGGCGTCCAGTGCCTTTCGCCCCAAGGCGATCCGGGTGCGGACATACTGGGACAGCACCTGTCCTTCGCCGCCTTCCCAGGGCTGGAACCGTCGGGTTGAAAGGAGATCGAGGACGACCTGATGGTCGCCGGCCTGTGTGCAAAGCGCGCAATATTCGACCGAGAGGTCGTCCCGTTGCGAAACGAGTTGGGGAAAGGCGCGAAGCGCACGCAGGCGCCGGGCGGGAGCATACCGCAGGCGCTTCCACAGCTGGTCGCGTTCGTAGAGATACCGCGCACTGTGGGGCGCGGCCGCAACTGCACGTTCATAGGCGTGGACCGCCCGCCTGGGCATGCGCCGGATATTGTGGTAGGCGATGCCGAGATTGCGCCAGGCCATCGCGTCGCGCGGCGACTCTCTGACGGTGTGCTCCCAGTGTGAGATCGCCTGCTCGTGGCGGCGGCGGTCGTAGAGCAGATTTCCGAGGTAGAAGGAAGCCCGCGCATCCCTGGGATAAAGATGCAGGGCAAATTCGAGGATCGTGATTTCTTCGATGCGCGCGGGAAAACAATACTCCGGCGTGGCAGCCCTCGCGGCGCGGAGGTGGCCGCGCACGCGAGCGGTATCACTGCGGGCGGGGCGCCGGAGGCCCTGGAGGTGGACCAACCACGCCCGCGTGTAGTGGATCAGTGGCAGGGTTCCGAGGGAACCGTCGGGTCGGTCCGGGTCGGGAACGACCGCGTCCGCCAGGACGGTCAGCGCCGCCTCAAAGAGCCCGGCCCTGGCGCAGTCGTGAGCAAGATCGAGGCGGACTTGATTGTTGCAGCGCAGGGGTTGGCCTTCGAGAAATTGAGCCCAGACATCCAGCGGATCGAGGGAGCGGGTCTCACGGAGAAGCGCCGTCGCGTTTTCCTCCCGACCCTGTGTGCGCAGCACAGTCACCAGCAGGTTTCTGGCACGGAGATTGTCGAGGTTTACCCGGAGGGCGCGCTGCAGATGGTCCTCCGCGGCGGCCCAGTTTTCCCGAAACGCATCGATTTCGCCAAGGGCATGGAACCCCGCGGCCTGCCAGGCGCTGTTCCAGGTGGCTTTGTAGAACGAAGCGTAGGCCTCATCCAGTTTCGGCAGGAGCTTTGAAAGCGGCGCCGCGGCCCGGGATATGTCGGTAAAAAACTGATACTGGAGGCAGCGGCCAAGCTGGTACCACGGCTCTCCGTCGTAGGGATTTGGGTTGCGCGAAACGCTTCGCGCGAGGCTCTGGCGCAGGTGGTGCTCGGCCTCGGAGAACTCGCCGCGGCGGAGATGCCAGCGACCGAGTGCGAGATTGCAGCGGGCATCCAGGGGGTCGCGTCGAAGGGCCTCCCGCCAGTAGTCCTCAGGCATGCGGGTGGCGTGCCGGTATTGCTCGAGGTGAAGCCCGATGTGGTAGAGTTCATCGTTGCCTGCGATTTCCGCGGCGGGCGCAGGCGCCGTGGCGGGGGGAGGCACCGGTGCGTCTTGGGCGGAGCGCGCGGTGTAGTCCAGGAGCACGACTCCCGCCTGGGTGGTGATACGCACGGTGAGCCCGTCGGTCCCCCGGTCGCCGCGTTGTTTTGTCCGATGGGTCACGCGTGTCGGGTGCGATGGCGAAAGGTCCCTCGTCCATCTGGCCAGCGGGGCCCCGTGCCGCAGAAGTTCGATACGTGCGCGGGGGTAGATGGCAGTGGCGGCGATTCCCAGGGTCAGGCCGGGGCCGCTGCATTGCAGGCTGAGAGCGGCCTCCACTGTGGCGTGGACCGCGGGCCCGATTCCGCGATAGGGATACCAGAACTGGCTCCAGGCTTTGGTCTCACCGGGTTGGAGGAAGGAGAAGTCCGGCTGGTTGTCCGTGTAGACGCCGGTCATGAGTTCGATGTACGGGCGAAACTCCCCGTTGGCATCTGCGTCTGTCAGGTTGCGATCCCAAGCGTAACCGAAGGCATGGTTTCCCCAGGTCCACTGCTTCTTCCCGGGGGAGATGTGATGGTTGGCGACATGGATCAGTCCGGCCCCGGCAAGGTGGTCATAACCGCCGGCGAAATCGCCCGAGGATCCCATGCACATGTAGGAGGTCGGCACGGGAATGTTGGCGTACCAGGAGAGGTCGTCGGGGCGATACAGGGGGATCGCCTCGGAGCGGACGTCACTGGCGTGCGGAGGCACGTAGTGGGTGGGCCGCTCTGACGCTTTGAGTCCCTTGGCGCGAGCGGCGTAGTCGACGCCGTAATAGCGCCCGCTGGCGTGGGGGAACGACGTCATCGCGCGTTTGGCGTGATCGGCAACGTGTGACACGTCGGGTGGAAAAAACGACTGATAGCCCTCATGCACCCGGGTCGCGGCGTTGGCCCACCACAGGAAGGTTTGCGTGTCGGGCGTGCGGTTGTAGGCACGGACGCGAAGCTCAACCACCGACGTGTCCGGTCTCAGTCGGACCCCATGCATCCCTTTCATCCGCGCCATCGGGTCGTGTTCGCTCATCCAAACCGTGGCGGAGCCATCGGCCTCCCGCTCGATGGCGACGTCGGTGGGCAGGAAGGTCGAGGGGCGATGGTGTTGCGGCCAGTTGAATTCAATGCCGCCGCTGCACCACGGACCGGCAAGCCCGACGAGCGCGGGTTTGATCACCGGCTGGTAATAAACCGCATCGTATTGGTTTGTCTTGTCCAGGATCCGGTGAATCCGACCGCCCAGCTCCGGGAGAAGCATGACGAGAAGGAAGTCATTCTCGAGGAAGACAGCGTTCCAGCCCTGCGGGCGCGGCTCGGAGGCAATTCGGTCCGTGCAAGGCAGCGGGTAAACGCGACCACTGGAGCCTTGGTACACTCGTTTCTCCAGGAACATCGGATTGGCATCCGGGCGCTGGGGCGCGTAGGTGGGGAGCTCAACAACCTCACGACGGACATCAACGGGCGACGGCATAAGCGGAGGCTGACGATCTTACACCGCGTCGCGTCGGGTGACAATGGACGCGTCTCCACAATACCTGCACGATCTTACATACCCATGGCGGGGAGGATCCCGGTGCTAAGCGCCGGGAAGCTCGAACCAGAACCGGCTTCCGTGCGGTTCGTTGGCTTCGACCCCGCAGGTACCACCCAGCCGCTCCACCGCCTTCGCAACGATCGCCAGACCGACCCCGGTTCCTGGAATATCCAGGTGCGGATGAAGCCGCTCGAACATCTGGAAGGCGCGGTCCCTGTACCGTGGATCGAGTCCAATGCCATTGTCCTCCACCCAGACACGGGTGCGTCCGTCTGCCGGCTCGGTGCGAATCCGTACCTCTGGAGACGCGTCCGGTCGTCGGAATTTGACGGCGTTGGAAATGAGGTTGAGGAGCACATGGTGAAGGGCGACGGCGTCCGAGCGCACGTGGCCGAGCGGTGTCTCGATGGTCACCCTCAGGTCGGCGACTCGTGCCTCTGCCGTCACTTGTTCGACCACCTTGTGGGTGAGGCGTGAGAGGTCGACGTCCTCGCTGGCGATCGCCACTTGCTGCACGCGGGTGTATCCCAGCAAATCTGCGATCAGCCGGTCCAGTCGCGCAGCGGAGCGATGGATTCGCGCTACGTATTCATCGGCTGGAGGCGGCAGGCTTTTGGCGTGGTCCAGCTGGAGGAGCTCGGCATAGCCGGCGATGGTGCGCAACGGCGCCCTGAGATCGTGGGCGATGGTATAGCTGAACGCCTCGAGCTGCGCGGTTTTTTCGGAGAGCGCCGCGGTGCGCTCGTCCACCCGCCGGGCGAGCTCCTCCTCGTAGGTTTTCATCACCGAGATGTCCTGGCACAGGTCGAGCATGCCGATGGGCCGGCCCTCGGCGTCGCGGAGGATGGTGATGCTGTTCTGGACCCAGAGGTTTCGGCCGTCGGCGCAGCGGATCCGTTTTTCAAAGGAGACCGACTCCGCTTTTTCCCGAAACAGGCGATCGACCTGGGCATGCGCTTTTTCCCGGTCGTCGTCGATGCTCACGCTGACGAGAGGCTGACCGCGCAACTGTTCCGGAGTGAAGCCGGTCATCCGGCAAAAACTCGCATTGGTTTGTTCAATCCTACCGTGAAGGTCGGTGAGGATGATGCCCCAGGACGCTTGCGCGAAAACGGCGCGGAGCTGCACCTCGCTGGCGTGGAGCAGTTCCTCCAGTTTTTTTCGCGGCGTCGCGTCGCGGACAATCTTGGCGAAACCTCGCAACCGGCCGTCCTGTTCCTTGAGCGCGACCATCCGGCCGACGGCGAAGAACTGGCTCCCATCCTTCCGCACGTGCCAGCGCTCGTCGTTGGCCTCGCCCTGTCGGATCGCGGTTTCGATCTCACGTTCCGGCACCGCCCGCGCCTTGTCTTCCTCGGTGAAAATATCCCGCGAATTCAGCCGGAGACCCTCTCCCTCGGTGTATCCAAAAATTACTTCAGCCCCCCGGCTCCATTCGCAGATCCGACCATCGGGGTGGGAGAAGAAAATCGCGTAGTCCTTGGCAGAATCCAGGAATAGCTGGAAGCGTTGTTCCAGCGAGATTTCATGACGGGCGCTGTCCACGGACCTAGGGTGTGTCGGCGAAGTGAAACCTCAACGGCAGTTCTTTCCGAGGGAGGGTTGGGCGAATCCCCCGTGAGGCGGGTGGAGGTTCAGCGCCAGCGTCGACCTGGAGGGCCGACGTGAAGACGGGGCGGGCCGAGGTCAGGCGGCCCCCCCGGACCTCGTACTGCCGCGCTCAGGAATCCTTCTTCTTCATTTTTTGGCCGGTCTTGAACTCGCTCATGCTGATGGAGCCGTCGCCGTCGGTGTCGATCATGTTGAACATCTGGTCGCTGCCGGCTTCGTGCTCGGCGGCGGTGAGCTGGCCGTCCGCATTTTTGTCGATCATCTGGATCTTCTCCGCCGCGGACTTCTCGTATTTGTCCTGTTTGCCGTGCTTGGCCATGGAGGCGTCCATCTCGGCCGCGGTGACCTGGCCGTCGCGGTTGGCGTCACATTCGCTGAACATCTGCTTTGCGCCGGCCGCGTGCTCGGCGCGCGTGATCTGGCCGTCGTTGTTCGTATCCATTTTCTTAAAATGCTTGTCCTTGTCCTCACCGGCAAAAGCGGCGGAAGCGAGACAGGCGGTGGAAACGAGGGCGGCCACGATGAGCGATTTTGAGGTATTCATGGAGTGATACAGGTTTTGGGTTTAACGATGCGTGCGCATAGAGGGGCTGGGCTGCATCGGGGTTCCCTTGGACACACGGTTGCAGCAGCAAGCGGTGACCGACCGTTCAGCCGTGGAAGGCAGAGGTTGCGGCCGCCCGGCGAGATAGCCTCCAGGTGGAGACGGACAAGCGCGACCGCGGAGCGCGGTCAGGCGGCCGTGGGCAGGAGGAAGAGCAACACGGAGAGAAAGTGGCAGGTGCTGCCGCCGAGGACAAACGCGTGCCAGACAGCGTGGTGGTAGCGGAGTCGCCGCCACACGTAAAACAGCACGCCGAGCGAATAAAACACACCGCCAGCGATCAGGAGGGCGACACCCCCGGTGGGAACGGTGACCTGAAGAGGCTTGAGCGCGACCACCACCAGCCAGCCGAGGCACAGGTAGGCCACGATCGACGCGGCGCGATAACGGTCGCCGAAGATTAATTTAAAGACCGCACCTGCCGTCGCGACGCCCCAGACAATGCCGAAGAGCGTCCAACCCCAGGGGCCGCGCAGGCTGGTGAGGAGGAAGGGGGTGTACGTGCCGGCGATGAGCAGGAAGATCGCGGCATGGTCCAGCCGACGGAAAAGCGACCGGGCACGCGCGCTGCGCAGGGCGTGATACAGCGTCGAGGCGGTGTAGAGCAGGAGCAGGGTCAGGCCGAACACGGTGAAGCTGACCACATGCCAGGCGTCTCCGCGCAAGCTCGCGAAGACGATCAGGAAGGTCATCGCGACCACGCTGAGAGCGAGGCCGATGCCGTGGGTGACCCAGTTGGCGATCTCCTCCCCGCGTGTGTAGGGCCGGAGCGGCGACACATCATGGGCATCGGGCAGCGGTTTTTCCGAGGACCGCGCGGCTTCGGCGGCGCGCTGACGGCGGACTGTTTCGCTGGCCCAGCGGTCGAGGGCGCGAATAAAGCCCACGGGCTTGGGGCTGGCGAAGGTCTCGGGGGTGCTCGCTTCGCCGTCGGCGTACATCGTCTTGGGAATGACGCAGGTGCCAAATACCCAGTCAGCGACTGGCAGCCCGAAAAAGCCGGAGATGGACTCGTTGCAATCGATCACCGCGTGGTGCCGGAGATGGAAACCGTAGATCGGCCGCCAGAACCATCCCCAGCGAGGGTGCTGCATGAGGGGAGCCCAGCGCTCGATCGGCCAATGGTTGATGGCGTGAAGGATCTCGTAGAGAGCGAGTGAACTGGTGAGGGCGAGGAAGCCTCCGACAAACCACGGAAACGAGGGGAAGAGCCACTGCAACGCCGCCAGAATCGGGGTGAGTACGAGGGCAAAGACCGCGAGCGAATACCAGGGGAAGAACGAGGCTTCACCCTGCTCCGGCTCCACGATGGGAAACTTGTTTTCGATCACGAGGACCCCATTGCCGTCCGGAAGGCGCTTGCGGATGATCCGGGTGAGCGCGTGGTGAAGGGTGTGCTGGCGGTACATGCGCCTCAGGAACGGTACCGCCGGGGTGTGCAACACGTAGCGGTGGAAAAAATACTCCATGAACGCATTGAAGAGGCTGATCGCGACAAACACGCAAACCCCCTTCCACACCGGGGCGGCAAGTTGGGCAGCCCACAAATCGGGGAAGAACCAGCGCATCACGCCGCCGAGGACACCGAGCGTCAGGACGACCGTGAGGATGAAGAGCGGCAGCGAGAAGTGTTCGTGCTCGTGGTCGTGGGAGGAATGATCGTGTGACATCGGGAAAACGTGGTGCCGCAAAACGTCGCGACTACGCCAGAGCTTGGCGGCGGGGGCGGAAAGGCAAGGGCAGTATGCAGATACTTCGGCCAGCGCCGGAGGCCGGTTGACCGCAAACTTCGGCTGCGGAGCGTGTCGACGCCGGGTTTAGGCGTTGCGCCGGCGCAAGCGGGGAGCGATCACCAGCGTGCCATGTCACGCCCGTTTCACTTCCACCAACACGTTGCCCATGTTCGTTAACAAAGAGCAGGTGTTCGTCGATTTTCAGTCGATCGCGTGGGAAGACCGCGGCGGCGGGGTCCGCCGGAAGGTCCTGGCTTACAGCGACGCGCTGATGGCGGTATATGTTGAGTTCCAAAAGGGAGCGGTGGGTGCGCTGCACCACCATCCGCACCTACAGGTCACCCACGTCCAGTCTGGGGTCTTTCTGACGCGAATCGGCGCGGAAAGCCGAATCCTCCGCAAGGGCGACGCGTTTTTTGTCCCGTCGGGTGTGGAGCACGGGGTTGAGGCGCTCGAACCCGGTGTATTGGTCGACCTCTTCACCCCCATGCGGGAGGACTTTCTTCCCAAAACGGCCGGCGCTTCGGTATGACGTCACCGCGCCAGCAGGGCAACGCGCGCTGGCGCGCAAACTCCGGCAGCGCGTGCGCGTCAGGGAAGCTCGACCAGGCGTACGTCGTAGATCCGCGGCGTGCGGGTTCCCTTGGCGGCCGAGGAGAAGGTCACGGTAACGGTTTCGTCACCGGCGCTCCCGTCCGGCAGCGGGTGCTCGTGATCGACAAAGGTGTCGGGCTTTTCGCCGCGAGGTGACACCCGCGCCAGCGTGGTTCCGTTCACTTGGACCTCCATTTGCCGCCCGCGCTCACCGCCATAGGTGGTGAAACGCAGCCCGACCTTCGCCCCGGGGCGCGCCTTCAGGCGATAGCTGAAACGTTCGCTGGCATCTCGCCAGGAGCGTCCTTGGTGCACACCGGTTCCGGAGCCCGAGCCTTCATAACCATGCTCCACCTCGGGTTGCTGTTCACCCGGGGTGACTTGGTCGAGGGTGCGGCGGGCGAGAGCGAGGCGCGACGCTTCCTCCGCGGCGACGCCGGCCCGGACGGATTCCAACGCCTCCGGCGACACGACTCTCCAGTAGAGCATGTAACGCGCGTCGTGGACGCGGAAGAAGGGGATCAGGTCGGGGATCCCCTCCGTTGGCGGCGGCTCGATCGCGGGTGTGGTAAAGCGCAGGTCGGCGGTGGGTTTGCGTGTGAGGGATGACACCAGGGACTCGGAGGTGCCCACGAGCATCGGGGCTTGGGCGAGGGGGCGGAAGGGACCATCGGCGACATGGCCCATCCGCGCATCTCCGGCCACCAGGCCGGTCAGGTCGGTGCGGTCGGTGGCTGCGGCCAGCACGATGGGTCCGTGCACGAACGCCGCGTAGGGACTTCCGTCCGGAAGGGCTTCCAGGTGGGAGCGCATGGGCAGTGCCACCTCCAACCGATCGCCCGGCTCCCAGGTGCGTTCGAGGCGCGCGTAGGCGCCTGGCTGGGAGGGAAGCCTGAGCGGGTTGCCGTTGAGGTGGACCGTGAGGTGATCGCCCGCGAGCCATTCGGGGTGGCGGAGAAAGAGGGGGAACGCCTCGGCACGCGGCATCGAGAAAACAAGCGAGGAGCGCTCCTCGTCGGGAAAACGGGTCTCCTGCCGGACGGTGATTCCGCGTGCTTTCCAGCTGAGTTCGGACGCGATGAAGAGATTGACGAAAAGGGCGCCATCCCGGCCCTGGGCGTAGATAAAGCGGCCGTGCTTGCCGTGGCTTTCGATTCCGGAGCCGACGCAGCACCAGAAGCAGGCTTCCGCCTTTGAATACACGCGGTAGTGCTGGGGCCGGATGGGCGTGAAATAGACAAAACCCCCGTGGTCGGGATGCTGGGAACTGAGGATGTGATTAAAGAGGGCGCGCTCGTAGTAGTCGGCCAGGGAGGCCTGCGGCGCGTCCTCGAAAAGCAACTCCGAGAGCCGGAGCATGTTGTAGGTGTTGCAGGTTTCCGGGCCCTCGGCCGACGCCAACATCGGACCAAAGTCGGAGGGCGAGTTGAAGTGTTCGCGCACGCTGTTGCCGCCGAAGGCGACGCTGCGCCGGTGCACCACTGTGTCCCAGAAAAAGCGTGCGAGCTGGAGGCCCTCTGGCGTCCCTGAAAGCGTCGCGATGCGTGCGGCGCCAATCACCTTGGGGATCTGGGTGTTGGCGTGCAGTCCGTCGAGGCGATCCTCGCCGCGCCCGAGCGGATCGAGGACGGCGCGGTGATTGAAGCGACGCGCCAGCGCGAGGTACCGTTCGTCACCGGTGATCCGATACACGTCCGCGAGGACCTCGTTCATGCCGCCGTGCTCGGCGCGGAGCATCTCCTGCATTTGTGTGTCGTCGAGGCGGCCCGCCAGCCGTTCGCACCAATCGGCGAGGCGCACCAGCACATCGCGCGCTTGGGGGATTCCGGCGAGTTCATAGGCATCGCGGAGGCCGGCGAAGGTTTTGTGGAGATTGTACCAGGGAACCCACGCGCCATTGACCGAGAACGGTTCGACCGCGAGTTGTCCGGCCTCAATCTTGCGCCACCAGTCGCCTGGCACACCGGCGACGTAACCGTCACCCCCGGCCTCCTGGATTTCGCCGAGTGCGGCCACCATGGAGACGAGTCGCTGCCTCGCCTCGGTGTCTGCGTCCACGGCGACCAGCTGCGCCAGGGCGGTCAGGTAATGGCCGGCGGTGTGACCGGCGAGCCCCTGACTTTCCCAATTCGGATAGGCAATGGCCGCACCAGGCAGACCGGCGGCCTTGCGGAACGGGGCGAGGAGCCGCTCGGGATCGTGGGAGAGGATATACTCGCGGTTGACGCGGTGTGCGTGCTGGAACGGTCCATCCAGCAGCGTGACGTCGCCCAGGGAAAACAAGGTGGCGCGCGCATCGGGCTGAGAGGCGGGGAGGGTGGCGCCGGAGGCGAGGACGGTGGAAAGAAGAAGGGCGAAGAGGCGCATGGGGGAGGGGATCCGCCAACGCTGCGGGGGCGTTTCGCCGGATCAAACGGCGGCGGCCATGACAGTCATGAACTCGGGCCGTCGCGCTCGTTCAGCAGGCCGGCGGTCGCCCCGGCACCCCTTCCAACACCGGACTGGCGGCGAGCAGGGGCCTCACCTCCACGGTTACGCCCAAGGGAAGGCCCGGGCACTGCCGGGCGATCGTGGTGGCCTCCTCGAGGTCGGTGACGTCCAGGATGAAATAGCCCCCGACAACTTCCTTGGCCTCCGCGAAGGGACCGTCGACCACCCGTTCGCCGCGGGCGCCGGACACCACCCGTCCGCCCAACCCCAGCGGTTGCCCGTGCCTCACCTTTCGGGCGGCGGCGAGTCCCTCGTACCACTCGTTCCAGCGGCGGGTGAGCTCCTGTTTTTCCGGTGCACTGAGGTGCTGGTGGGTCTCGGGCCCGGCATTGCGGAAGAGGAGCATGAAGGAGGTGGGGGAGGAAACCGGCGTCATGGCCGCGACTGTGAAAGCGGCGGTCGCGCGCCGTCAAAGCTGTATCCGACCCACACCGGGATTGCCGACGGGAGCGGCCGCGGTTTAGCTGCGCGCGATGAACGACCCCGCGCTGGAGCAGAGGATTCAGGCCATCACGCGCCCGGACCGGTCCCTCCTGACCTACTACCTGCTGGCCTCGGCGGCCTTCCCGCCCGCCTTTCCCTTCCTCGTTCTTCCGCTCTATTTTCGGTATCAAACACTGCGATACACATTCACCGAGGATGGCATCTCCATGCGCTGGGGGATCCTTTTCCGACGCGAGGTGATTGTGAACTATGCGCGCATCCAGGACATCCATCTGCGTTCAAACGTGGTGGAGCGCTGGCTGGGGCTCGCGCGCATCCTGGTCCAGACCGCCTCAGGCTCGCGCTCGGCCGAGATGACGATCGAGGGCGTTCGCGAGTTCGAGGCACTGCGCGACTTTCTTTACGCCAAGACGCGCGGGGTGAAGGACCATCCTGCACCGGCCGCCACTCCGCCGGTGGCTCTGGGTGGGGCGGCGAGCGACGGGGCCGACCTGGCCCTCGTCCTCCGCGAGGTGGCGCAGGAGTTGCGCGAGGTGCGGACCTTGCTGGAACAGCGGGGGGCGGCCGACGCTGGCCGGACGCGCGATGTTTGACCTCATCCGGCGGCAAACCCTGCGGCTGCTCAAGGTCCCGGCCGAACCCCATCCTCCCGCGGGCAGCCCCGGCTCGCTGCGGGTCTTCCGGGCGGGTCGCCATTTCTACCACCTTCGCCTGGCCAGCTGGGCCCTCGCGCAGGCGGTGGCGCTCGCCGGTATCGTGTTCTGGACGGTGATGCTGCTGGACGTGGAGCATGGCGTTCTGGCCGAGCGCGCAAAGCGCGCCGCCGCCGTGGCCCCGACCTCCGGGCCCGGGGCAGATCCGACCACCGCGTCGACACCCGGATTTCAGGAGCGGGTGCAAAAGTCGGCCGACGACTTCAAAAAGGCGGTTGATGCGGAGGGCAGGGCCCGCCGCGCGTCTAACCGGGTGCGGGGCTTTGGTCCCTTTGACGCCTTCCGCGAGGGGCTGGTGAGTTTTGCCCGGCAGCTGCCCCCCGGTATCTTCCCGCTCGTACGGCTGCTGAAGATCGCGGGTTTCACACTCTACCTCTTGCAGATCCCGATTACCTACGCGGTGCGCCGTCTGGATTTCGAAATGCGCTGGTACATGGTGACCGACCGCAGCCTGCGGCTCCGGCATGGTGTGTGGAAGGTGTCGGAGTCGACCATGAGTTTCGCCAACGTGCAGCAGGTCACTGTCATGCAAAATCCACTACAGCGCCTGCTCGGGCTTTCGGACGTGCGGGTGCAGTCGGCCGGGGGTGGCAGCGGCTCCTCCGACAGCGAGCATGCCACCCAGGGGGAGGACATGCACGTGGGACTCTTCCACGGCGTCACGAACGCGGCTGAAATCCGCGACCTGATCCTGGACCGGTTAAAACGCTTCCGGGAAAGCGGTCTCGGCGACCCGGACGAGACGGTGGCACCCCTCCGGAGGGAGGGGGCCGCTTCGGCTCCCGTTTCCGTGCGTCACCCCGAGGCGGTAGCGGCGGCGCGGGAGGTGCTGGAGGAGACTCGGCGGCTGCGTCGCGCGCTTGGCTGACCGGGTGCGGTCAGGCGGCCGCGCCGCAGCATTTCTTGTATTTCTTTCCGCTCCCGCACGGGCACGGGTCGTTGCGGCCCGGCTTCGGGGTTTCGTAGCGGACGGTTTTCCCGGCACGCTCGAGTTGGCCGGTGTAGACCCAGCGGCCTTCCTCGCGACCAAACACCGCGGTCTCGACATGCTCGTGGTCCTGCCCGTCCACACGGTAGCGGGCCGCAAATTCCACGATGCCCTCCTGGTCCTGCTCTCCGCCCCTGTCCGTGCCGAGGATGGTGAGGCCCTGCCACTCGGAGGCTTCGGCCCAGCGTTTGGCCTCGTCGTGACTGAAGTCCTTGCGCTCCTCGGCCGACAACGTGCGCTCGAGGTGATCATACGCGCGCTTCACATAGGCTGAGTACCGCGAGCGCATGAGGGCCTCGGCGGTCGCGGCCGGAGCACCGGCAATGATCGGTTCGCAGCAGGTATCGTAGGTGCGGCCGGAGCCGCAGGGACAGGCGTTCATCCGGAGAGTTATTCCCCGCCCCGGTGGGCCGCGCAACAACAAGAAAGGCGGACGTCTATTTATGCGTTCGAATCAGAAAAACCGCTCCCTCAGGTGCCGCAGAAGGTGTGGTAGCCTGCCTCGTCGTGCGGAGGCTGGCGGTAGGCGTCGGCGTCGGTCCGCGCATGATCAAACGGCCTGGAGAGCACCTCGAGCATCCGGTTAAACGGCTCAAGATCGCCGGCTTCCGCCGCGGAGAGCGCCGCTTCCACGAGATGGTTGCGGGGAATGAAGGCGGGGGTCGCGGCTCGGCGGCGCGCTTCCGACTCCCCGATTGAGTGGGGCTGCCGAGCCAGCCGTGCCTGCCAGCGGTCGCGCCAGGCGGCGAAGCCGGGTTCCGTCTCGCAGGGTGCGCCGGGCAACTCGGGCCGCGGGGAGGCGAGGTGCGCAAGGGTCAGGGTGTAGTCGGCCTTCGTGGTGTACATCCACCGCAGAAGGTCGGAGATCAGGAGCTTGTCCTCGGGCTCCTCGTCGAAGAGCCCCAGCCGGGCACGCATCCCGTCCAGCCAGACCTGTTCAAAGCGGGGGCCGAAGCCGCCCAGCGCGGCCTCCGCGCGTTCGATGGCTTGTGCCTCCTCAGCGTCCAGCAGGGGGAGCAGGGCCTCGGCCAGGCGCGAGAGGTTCCAATGCGCGATCGGCGGTTGGTTGCCGAAAGCGTACCGCCCGCGGGTGTCGATCGAACTGTAGACCGTGGCGGGGTCGTACGTATTCATGAAGGCGCAGGGCCCGTAGTCGATCGTCTCCCCGGAGAGTGCCATGTTGTCTGTGTTCATCACCCCGTGGATGAAGCCCAGGAGCATCCAGTGCGCGATCAGCTCGGCCTGGCGCAGGGTCGCCCCGCGAAGCAGCGCCTCCGCCGGTGCGGGGTCGTTTGCCTGGTCGGGAAAATGGCGGTGCAGCGTGTAACGAACCAACGCCTGCAGGGAATCCCTCCCGCCGTGAGTGGCGGCGTATTCAAAGGTTCCCACCCGCAGGTGGCTCGACGCCACCCGGGTGAGAACCGCGCCGGGCAGCTCGCCCGGCTGGCGCCAGACCGGTTCGCCGGTCGCCACCACCGCGAGGCTGCGGGTGGTCGGGACGCCCAGGGCGTGCATCGCCTCGCTGATCAGGTATTCGCGCAGCATCGGCCCGAGGGCGGCACGTCCGTCTCCCCGACGCGAATACGCGGTGGGTCCGGCTCCCTTCAGCTGCACGTCGAAAAGGGAGCCGTCCGGTGCGCGTTGCTCCCCCAGCAGCAGCGCCCGACCGTCGCCCAGCACGGTGAAATGGCCGTACTGGTGCCCGGCATACGCCTGGGCGAGGGGACTGGCCCCGGGCGGCAGGGCATTTCCGGCAAAGATCGCAGCCCCTGCATCCGTCGCCAATGTGTCCGGATCCAGCCCCAGGCGGGAAGCGAGGGAGCGGTTTAGGCAAACCAACCGGGGAGCCGCCACCGGGGTGGGCGGCGCTGGGCGGTGCAGAACCGCGGGCAGCCCGGCATAGGAATGCTCGAGGCGCCAGCCTTGGAAACGGGGGTCGGGTGCGGGGGACATCCCAGGAGGTTTGTGCAAAAGAGACGCGGGTCCAGCGGCAGAGCGGGTTTCCGGGTGGGCGGAGGCTCCTTTAGGGCAGGAAACAGAATTCTGTAACTTCTGGCCGAGCTGCGGTGTTTGAACCCCTGACCCTGCGTTTTTCCCTCAACCGCCTCCCCACCGTGCACGACCTTCGGTTCGCATTTCGCTCCCTCGCCAAGTCTCCGGGCTTTGTCGTCATCGTCCTGCTGACCCTCGCCCTTGGCATCGGGGTGAACACCTCGATGTACACGCTCGTGGATGTGCTTTTTTACCGCACGGTCCCGTTTCCCAACCCGGACCGCCTGGTGAGCGTTTTTGGCACCTCGCCAAAACAGCAGCGCGAAAATTTCTCCTTCGAGGAAACGGAGGAGATGCGGGCACAGGCGGTGGGATCGGACAAGGCGTTTGCCTCGGTCACGACCTACGCCTATTGGAACAACACCTTTTCAGAGCCGAACCGTCCCGCCGAGCGGCTGCTCTCCCTGGATGCCACAGCGGACTTCTTTCAGACGTTCCAGGTCCAGCCCATGCTCGGCCGCACCTACACGGCCGAGGAGCAGGTTCCCGGACGCAACCAGGTCGCGCTGCTCAGCCACCGCCTCTGGCAGTCTCGCTTCGGGGGCGACCGTGCAGTGATCGGGCGCTCCATCCGTCTCAATGCGGAGCAGGTCACGGTGATCGGCGTCATGCCTGCGTCCTTCGTTGCGCCGCTGTTCTTCGGCCCGGTGGACCTCTGGCGGCCCATGACGGTGCCGCGCCACATCGTGGAGGACCGCCAGAATCGCTTTTTCTCCGTTGCAGCACGCCTCAATCCAGGCGCGACGATGGAGCAGGCAAAAGCCCAGCTTACCCCGCTGGCCGTGCGCTGGGGGACCGACTATCCCCAGAACAGCAAGGACCGCGGGTTCAATCTCATGCCCCCGCACCGCGCGGGCATGGACAACGTCAGCCAGTTCATCATCTGGCTGCTCTTCGGCCTCGGGTCGGCCGTCCTCCTGGTGGCCTGCGCCAACATCGCCAACCTCCAGCTGGCGCGCGCGACCGGTAACATGCGTGACCTCGCCATCCGCTCCGCCCTCGGGGCGTCCCGCGCACAACTCATCCGCCACCAGCTGGTCGAGTCGATGCTGCTCGCGGTGGCGGGGGGCCTGTGCGGCGTCGCTGTCGCGTGGATACTGAACCGCGTGCTGGGCAATGCCATCTGGCTCGGCGCGAGCCAGGAGAGCACCCTGGCCCTGCCGATGAACGGCCGGGTGCTGGGCGGGGCGGTGGTGGTTTCCCTTTTGACCGGGCTCCTGTTCGGCCTGCTGCCGGCCTGGTTCGCCTCCCGCACCGATGTGGTGACCACCCTCAAACACCAGACCCGCAACTCCACCGCGGGGCGCGGGCCCCGCCTGATGCGCCAGGCCCTGATCATCGGGGAAGTCGCCGTTGCCCTGGCCCTGCTCGGTGTCGCCGGTGTGATGATACGCGGCCTTGATGGCCTCTTGCGCACGGAGAAGGGCTGGGACACGGAGCGGCTGCTCGCGGCCAACATCCACCTGCCCGAGCAATCCACCTACGCGTCCGAGGACGCGAGGCGTCTGGCGATGGAGAAACTGCTTCGCGGGCTCCAGCAGGTCCCGGGTGCCGAGCACACCGCTCTCGCCACCACCGCCCCGACGTTTGGCTACTCCAAGGTGAACCCGCTCTTCATCGAGGGGCACGCCCACGACGACGACTCCAAGCTGCCCAGCGGCGGCTACACCATGATCGCGGGAGACTATTTTGCCACCCTCGGAATTCCCCTCAGGGAGGGCCGCGTGTTCGCCCCCGATATGAAGGCCGACAGCCCGCCGTCGGTGGTGATCAACGAAGCCATGGCGCGTCACTTCTGGCCGGACGGCAGTGCAGTCGGGCGTCGAGTCGGTGAACGCAATGGCGACACGATCGTCTGGCGCGAGGTGATCGGCGTGGTCGGCGACCTCCAGTTCGCACTCAACATCACCAATCCGCCGACGCTCTTCCAGGTCTACAAGCCAATGGTCCACGAGCCCTGGGGTTACATGTTCCTGCTGGCGCGGGGCCCAACGCCGGGCGCCTTCAAGAACGACATGCGACGGGTGGTCTCGGGCGTCGACCCCGACCTCGCGGTCCTGGACATGTACACGGTCCCGGAGGCAGCGGAGCGTTTCCAGCACAACCTGGTCGTGATCAATGACGTCCTGGCGGGCTTCGCCCTGCTCGGTCTCGCCCTCGCCGCGGTGGGTCTTTACGGCGTGATCTCGTACCTGGTGGCGCAGCGGACCAACGAGTTTGGAATCCGGATGGCCCTGGGAGCGAGCCCCGGCCAGCTGTTCACCCTCGTCCTTCGCCTCGGCGTCGTGCTGACTGCGATCGGCCTCGTGGTCGGACTGGCGGCGGCCTATGGACTGACCACCGCCGCGGGTGCCATCATGCCAAAGATCGCGTCCCCGGATCCTGTCACGCTCAGTGCCACCGCGGCCGTCCTGCTGGTGGTGGCCCTGTTTGCCTGCTACCTGCCGGCGCGGCGTGCCACGCGGGTGGACCCGCTCGAAGCGCTACGCGCCGACTGAACGGTCGCACTTACCTGGCGGGTAGCCCCGCCAGGGCGGCGATCGCATCCACCACCTGCAGCTCGACCTTGGCTACTGGCTGCCGCGCCCGGGCCAGGACGGCCGCGACCTTGGCATCCGGCGCCGCCGCTGCAGCCTGATCCTCGAGAGTGGCCAGGCCGACCAGCGCGGCCTGGTGAAGCGCCTCCGAAAGCGGAAGAGCCTCGCGCAGGGCGGGGGCGCGCGCGGCGAGGGCGGTGAAGGCGGCGTGGTTGTCCCTCCAGCGTTCGAGCCACCCGCGCACCGCGGACCGGTGGCTGGCGTCCGGATTTTTCTGATACAGGCGGACGGCCTCGCGGAAGGCGCGGGCGTCGGGTGCGTCGGCCACGGCGATGTCGGGGAGCAGGGTGTAGGGGGAGTGCTGGGTGTATGCATTGCCCTCGTTGCGGGCGTACAACTTCACCGGCTCGACCACGTCCGCGAGGATCTCGAGGGGGCGCGGATCGGCCGTCCCCACCAGGCGCCGCATCAGCATGCCGCGGTTTTTCAGATGGGTGAGGCCGTGCTCCTCCAGCTGCACGGACAACACCTCGAGGCGGCGGTACAGGGCTTCCACGTCCCGCACGGAGGCGTCAGCCCAGAGCCGTTCCGCGATGGCGGCGGTGCGCGGCCAGATGCGGGAGTCCACCGTCTCGGGGGTGACGTGCTCGCTCCACATCGTGGCCTCGCCCCCGAGCACCCGGGCTGCCTCCGCGGGAGAGAGGGGCGAGTCGGCGGGAAGCGGGTCGTTGAGGTAGTGGAAGGAGGCGGGCTGCATCAGGTCGATGTAGTAGCCGTTGGAGAGGATGCTCTGGTAGCCGAGTTTTGCGGCCTGCTCCATCGCCTCCCGGCCGCGCCAGGAATGGATCACGATGTCGGTCGGCATGCCCGGCTGGAAGATCTCGTCCCAGCCGATCATCTTTTTGCCGAGGCGTGTCACCGTTTTTAAGATACGCTCGTTGAAATGGCGCTGGAGGGCGTGGCCGTCGGCCAGCTGGTGCTCCCGCATATAGGCCTGGATGCGCGGGCTGGCGGCCCAGTCCTTGCCGTTCACCTCGTCGCCGCCGATGTGGAGGTATGGGTCGGTGAAGAGGCCGGCCATTTCCTCGAAGAAGCCATCCAGCAGGGCGTAAACCTCCTCTTTGGTGGGATCGAGGGCGGGGTCGAAGATGCCCCAGCCGCGTTCGATTTGGTAGGTTCGCTCGATGCTGGCCAGTTCGGGATGACCCACAAGCCAGGCGGTGGTATGACCCGGAATATCAAATTCCGGATACACACGGATGCCGCGCGCGTCGGCGTAGGCGAGGACCTCGCGCACCTGCTCGTGGGTGTAGAAGTCGCCGTCGGAGCCCTTCAGGTGGAGCTGTGGAAACCGTTTGCTCTCGATCCGGAAACCCTGGTCGTCCGTGAGGTGCCAGTGGAGGACGTTGAGTTTCACCGCCGCCATGCCGTCGAGGTTGCGCTTGAGCACCTCGACCGGGAGGAAGTGCCGGGCGGAATCGATCATCAGCCCGCGCCAGGGGAAGCGCGGCTGGTCCTCGATCACCACGGCGGGCAGGGCATAACCCGCGGCGGAGGTGCCGAGCAGTTGGAGCAGGGTTTCGAGCCCGCGGAGGACACCGAGGTCGGTGGGGGCGTCGAGTCGGATCTCGTCCGGTTTGACCTCCAGCCGGTAGCGCTCGTCGTCCCCGAGGGAAAGCGGGGCGCGCCCCGCCGCCGAAATGCGGAGGACGGCACCCGGTGAGGCCGCGGCCGGGGCCAGGCCCGGCTCGGCGATAAAGAGCCCGGTGCGCTCGCGGACGCGGCGGACAAAGCGCGACACGGCGGGCGAGACCCGGCTGTCGGCGGGCGCGTTGATTTCCACGCGCAGCCGCGCATCGAGGGCAAAGCTGCCGCTTGCCGGCTGGAGCGAATGCGGGACGGGCAGGAGGGAGGGGAGGGACGGCGCGGCGGCGACGACGGGC
Organism: Verrucomicrobiota bacterium; assembly: GCA_023428905.1. Taxonomy (GTDB): domain Bacteria; phylum Verrucomicrobiota; class Verrucomicrobiia; order Opitutales; family Opitutaceae; genus EW11. The sequence continues at coordinate 93,417 of JAEYWP010000032.1, read as the reverse complement.
ATGGCGGTCAGAGAGAGAAGCGCGGCGAGGCGGAGCAAACGGAGCATAGGGTGGGGGTACTGCGGCAATGCCTAGCGCAAACCCCCGCGCCTGGCCATGCCGTTAACGTTTGAGCAGCGTATGAAAAAAGCTGAGGACGCCGCCGACCATGCCGGCGGCCAGCAGCTGCGCAAAAAAGACGGGCACCACGCCCACGGCGGTCAGGAGCACGCCGAGGATCGGGTGGCTCTCGAACCAGACGTCCCAGGCCGGTCGGCGCTCCCGCAGGATCAGGGTGATGGCGATGGCGTTGCCCACGGCGGCCAACCCGAGGCCGAGCGAAAGCATCAGGATGAAACCGGCGTCTTGCCCCTTCGGTCCGCTGCCTGGGGCGCCGAAACCCGAAACCACCCTCCAACCGCAGACCAGGAGGGCGACGGTCAACGCCAGGGTCGCCCGCCCGACCCAGATCCAGGTGCGATTTTCGGGCCACCAGAGCGTGGCGTACACCGTTGCAACCATCACCAGCGGCAGCAGCCACATGAGGTGGCTGAGGGAGGTGACGTCGCTGTCGCTGTAGCTCGCATGGCGTGAACAATAAAAAAAGACGCCAGCTCCGATGAGGACGAGAAGCAGTTCCGGCGAGTGAAGGTAGGAAGCGAGGCGGGTCATGCGTGTGAGCGCGCAGGCCGGGAGCGCCTGCGGTTCACGGCAGAGGCTAGCAGGAGCACCACGCCTACGTAACGGGCCCTGCGACCGGGGTCATCCGGCCCAGGAAAGCGGCGGTGCGGACGCTGACGGCACGCTGCACTCGCCGCCTCCGGCGGGCGGTTACCAGCGGCCTGCCCGGGGCTCGAGTTGCACCTCGGAAACAACGGTGGTGTCGACGGTGGCGGGCAGATGGGAACAGAAACCGATGCCGACGTAGAAGGGTTCGGCCAGGACGAGTTCACCCGTGGTGCCCACGTGGCGAAGTGGTTCCCCGTGGGTGCTGAGGTAGAGGGCGAAGCGGTCACCTTTCTTTTCGATGCCCAATCGCACCTGCTGGCCCGGGGCGGGTTTCCCCTGCGGAAACACCGTCGCGGCGTCGACCCGATGATCTTCTTTGATCTCCCCCCCTTTTTCCGGCCGCTGGGCGAGGTGCACCAGGCCACCCCCGTGCAGCGCGACCATGATCTCCTTGCTGTCGTCGTCGAGGTCCTGGCGGAAGACGAGTACGGTCTTGCGATCGAAATAACCCTCCGGGTTGGGAAAGGCGATGGTGGCGGCGAGGGACACGTCACCCGACATCGTCTTCCAGAGGTAGCGGAACTCGTCGCGGGTGTACCAGATGTTGTAGCCCGCAGAGTCGATGGTGTACGTGCGCGCTGTGGCATCAAATCGCGCAGCGCCCGGGACCACCGCGGTGCCGATGTCGCTCTGCCCTTCAAAGAGTCCAATCGGCGCCCGAAAATGGGTGCTCGCACGGCGGTAATCCGGTGGCGGGGGGACCTGCTGGCGGGTCGCCGATCCCGGGTGTGCCCAGTCCGGCACCGAGGGCGTTTGCGCAGACAAGCAAAGCAGTGGGAGCAGGACGAGGCCGAGCAGGGGTGGGGCTTTCATGAGCGCACCGTAGGTGTCCGGCGCAGAGGGGGGAAGCCTGCGGTCCGGGCGAGGCTTTCACTCATTTGTTCGCTGCGAGGCAGCGCAGGAACGCGACCATCGCTGGAGCGGAGGTCGCGGCCGGGCGCGCAAACACATGGGTCAATCCCGGTGCGCCAGAAAGGGGCAGGGCGACCGCCGCGGTGCCCACCACACGGCTCAGGGACGCCGGAAGGAGTGCGACGCCCGCTCCGGCTGCCACCATCACGGCGACCGCTTGGGCGCGGGGAGACTCGAGAATGATCCGCGGACGAAAACCCGCCTTGCGGCAGAGAGCCCGCACATGGTCGGCGAAGGCAGGAGCGGTGCGGCTGCTGACGGCGAGGAATCCCTCCCGGGCGAGTTCCCGCAACACCACGGCGGGGCGGGACGCGAGGGGGTGACCCGACGGCACGAGGCAGACCAACGGCTCGCGGTTCCATGGCGTGTAGAGGACGCCGGGGGTGGCCTCGGTCGGTCGCAGGCCGATAAAACCGCCGTCGAGGCGCCCCTGGACCAGCGCCGCCAGCTGCTCGGCGGGTGCGGCATCCTCCACCGTGAGCTGGACGGCGGGGTGGCGCTCCCGGAACAGCTTGAGCACGCCCACGAGGTCAGGGCTCACCACCGCGCTGACAAAGCCGATCCGCAGGCGCTCGGTCTGCCCGGCGGCCGATCGCTTGGCGGTCTCGCCGGCCTGCCTCAGGCGGCCGAGGACGGAGGCGGTTTCCTCGTAAAAGAGGGCGCCGGTCGGCGTCAGCGCCACCCGCCGCGAGGAGCGGGTAAAAAGCGGCGTCCCGATTTTCTCCTCCAGCGTGCGCACATGCCGGGAGAGCGGCGGCTGCGCCAGGTGCAGGCGCTCCGCAGCGCGGGTGAAAGAAAGTTCCTCCGCCACGGCCACGAAACACTCCAGTTCACGGAGAGAATAATTCATATCAATCCGGTATCAATAACGGCATTAAACCGTGTTTCTGTCATTTGAAAAGATCTGTTAGGCTTGGCCATGCCCATCAGTGACACGATCAAACGCGGCGCCCTCCGCGCCCCCCACCGCAGCCTCCTGCGCGCCACCGGTGCGATCCAGTCGGAGGCCGACTGGGACAAGCCGTTCATCGCGGTGGCGAATTCCTTCGTGCAGATCATCCCGGGCCATGCCCACCTCGACGTCGTCGGTCGGAAGGTGCGCGCGGCGATCCGGGCCGCGGGCGGGGTGCCCTTTGAGTTCAACACCATCGGGGTCGACGACGGCATTGCGATGGGGCACGAGGGGATGAACTACTCGCTGGCCTCACGCGAACTGATTGCCGACTCGGTTGAGACGATGCTTCGCGCCCACTGTTTCGACGGGGTGGTGTGCATCCCCAACTGCGACAAGATCGTCCCCGGCATGATGATGGGTGCGGCGCGGGTGAACATTCCCGCCCTCTTCGTATCCGGCGGCCCAATGCGCGCGGGGCGTGATCCGGCGACGGGCCAGGCCCTCGACCTCGCCTCGGTCTTCGAGGCGGTGGGGCGACTCTCCGATCAGGCGATTGGCGAGGCGGACCTGCGCCGGATCGAGGAGAGCGCCTGTCCGACCTGCGGCTCCTGTTCGGGGATGTTCACCGCCAACTCCATGAACTGCCTGTGTGAGGCGCTGGGGCTGGCGTTGCCGGGGAACGGCTCGATCCTGGCGGTTGACCCGCGGCGCGACGCGCTCTTTGAGGAGGCGGGCCGTCGGATCGTGGCACTGGTGCGGGAGAACCTGCGGCCGCGCGACATCCTCACGCCGCAGGCGTTCGAGAACGCGCTCGCTCTCGACATGGCGATGGGCGGTTCCTCGAACACGGTCCTGCACACCTTGGCGGTGGCGCATGAGGCGGGTGTGCCCCTGACGCTCGAGGCGGTGAACGGAGTCGCCGAACGCGTGCCGCACCTGTGCAAGGTAGCCCCGGCGGGCGTCCACCACATGGAGGACATTGATCGGGCCGGCGGCATCCCCGCCTTGCTCAAGCGGCTGGCCAGCCTTCCCGGTGCGCTCCACCTGGAGGCGCGGACGGTGAGCGGGCTGACCCTCGGTGAGGTTGCGGCGGCTGCGACCGTGAATGACGTGGAGGTGATACGTCCGCTCGAGCGCGCGCATGCCCCCCGCGGCGGCCTGGCGGTGCTTTTTGGCAACCTCGCTCCCCGCGGGGCGGTGGTGAAACTGGCGGCGGTGGCTCCGGGCATGATGACCTTCGAGGGCCCGGCCGTGGTCTTCGAATCGGAGGAGGAGGCGCGGACCGGTATCCTCGTCGGCCGGGTGAAGGCGGGAGATGTGGTCGTGATTCGCTACGAAGGACCGCGGGGTGGTCCGGGAATGCAGGAGATGCTCGGACCCACGTCCGCCCTGGCTGGACGCGGCCTGGGCGACACGGTGGCGCTGATCACCGACGGACGTTTTTCGGGGGCGACCCGTGGCGGTGCGATCGGCCATGTTTCTCCCGAGGCGGCGGCCGGCGGACCCATCGCGCTGGTGCAGCCGGGTGACCGCATCGCGATCGACCTGAGAAAGCGCACCCTGACCCTGTGCGTATCCGACGCTTGTCTACAGGAACGCCGGTCCACCTGGAGTCGGCCCAGCGTGTCGAGGCCAACTGGATACCTCGGCCGCTACGCCGCGCTGGTGACCAGTGCGGACCAGGGCGCGGTGCTGGCGGAGCATTTATGATTCTTGATGCTGATTTATGATTGGTCGGACCGCCGGAGGATGGAAGGCACGGATACCGATGCCCTGACTTTGCCGCTCACCCACAAATCAAGAATCGTGAATCCCGAATCCCAGGTCACGAATGCGCGGCTGCCGGGGCGTCCGCGCGCAGCTTCTCCGGCGGCGGGGCGTTTCTGTAGAGTCGCTCGAAAAGCGGGGAGGCCATCAGGGTGGTGATGACGGCCATGATGACGAGGGTGGCAAAGAGGCCCTCGGAGATGATGCCGCGCTGCAGGCCAATGTTGATGATGATGAGTTCCATCAGGCCGCGCGCGTTCATCAGCACCCCGATCCCCAGCGCCTCGCGGTTGGGGATTCCGGTAGCGCGTGCCGCCAGCCAGCAGGCCACACCCTTGCCCAGCACCGCGGCGAGGAGGACCAGGCCGCAGATCAGCCACAGGAAACCGGTATTCAAGAGCCCGATCTTCGTGTTGAGCCCGGAGTAGGTGAAAAAGAGCGGGAGCAGAAGCGCCACAGTGAGGGGCTGGATCCGGTCGATCAGGTCTCGCGAGATGATGCCGCGGGGCATCGCTGCACCGATCACAAACGCACCGAACACAGCGTGAAGGCCGATCTTGTCCGTGAACCAGGCTCCCAGCGCCATGAGGGCCAGCCCAAGCACAAAACCCGCATCGGTCAGACGCTCGCCGCGAACCAGGAGCCGGCTGATGCTCTGGAGCAGGGGACGGAGGACGAGGAAGGCGAAGGCGACGTATCCGGCTCCACCGGCGATGTTCACGATGGCATGGCTCCAATTGTCGTCGAAACTCGCCAGCACGACGGCGAGCAGGCACCAGGCCGTGGCGTCGTCAATCGCTCCCGCGCCCAGTGCCACGGTGCCCATGGTGGTTCCGGCGAGACGCTTGAAGTGGATGATCCTGGCGAGCATCGGGAACGCGGTGATGCACATCGAGGCGCCGAGGAAAAGCATCGCCTCGGAGAGGGAGGTCTTGGCGGGGAAGAGTTCCGTCTGGGTAAAGAGAAGCCAGGCCAGTGCCGCGCCGAGAACAAAGGGCGTGACCATGCCTGCGACGGAGACCGCCACCGAGCTGCCCATACGCTTGGCGACGATGTCCATCCGGAACTCCAGGCCCACGACGAACATGTAGAGGGCGAGGCCCAGTTGGGAAGCGGGGAACAGGTAGCTTTGGGTGTCGCGGGTGCCCTGCGAGACGTCCCATGGGAAGAGCCACTGCTGGGCCTCCGGGGCCAGCAGGCCGAAGAGCGATGGCCCCAGCAAGACCCCGGCGATCATCTCCGCCACCACCTGAGGTTGCCCAAACTTGGCGGCGATGGCGCCCACGCATCGGCAAAAGAGCAGGATGACGGCGATCTGAAGGAAAAACTGAACCGCAAGACTGACGTTGTTCATGTCCGGTGGGGTGACGGACCAATCTCATAACCCCAGCGAATGCCAGCCTCTACTTTTACTCATGAGCGAGATGGGGCGACCTGCCGTCGCCCTGGGGTGAAGGGAGGCACTGCTGAACTGTCACGTGCCGGTCCCCTTGTCTGACGCTCCGCCTCACCCGTGTCTTCGGGGATGAACCTTCGCGCGTTGCCCCCCGCCCTGGCCCTCTCTTTCTGTATCGGTAGCTCTGTCCTGCCCGCCGCCCCCGCCTTTCATGCGTGGGCTGAGCGCCCGCCGATGGGCTGGAACAGCTGGGACTGCTTTGCCACCACCGTCACGGAAGCGCAGGTAAAACAGCACGCGGATTTCATGGCGGACCGCCTCTTGAAGCACGGCTGGGAATACGTCGTCGTGGACATCCAATGGTACGAGCCCGGTGCCACCGGTTATGGCTATCGCAGCGATGCCACGCTGGTAACGGATGAGTACGGACGCCTTTTGCCCGCGCCCAACAAGTTTCCCGGATCGACCGAGGGGCGCGGCTTTAAACCCCTGTCCGACTACGTGCATGCCAAGGGACTGAAGTTCGGCATTCACCTCATGCGGGGCATTCCCCGCCAGGCGGTGGAGAAGAACCTGCCCATCCTCGGCACCCCGTATCGGGCCGCCGACATCGCCGACAAGGTCAACGTCTGTCCTTGGAATCCGGATATGTACGGGGTGGACATGTCCAAGCCCGGCGCGCAGGCCTATTATGATTCCGTGATCGCGCTGATCGCCTCCTGGGGCGTCGACTACCTGAAGGTGGACGACCTGTCGCGGCCCTACCTGCGCAACCAGCCGGAGATCGAGGCGGTGCGAAAGGCGATCGACCGCACGGGGCGTCCGATTGTCCTCAGCCTCTCGCCGGGTGAGACCGACATCCGTGCCGCCGAGCATGTGGTGGCGCACGCCAACCTGTGGCGCATCTCCGACGACTTCTGGGATCGGTGGTCCCTGCTCGAGTCGCAGTTCGGGCGGCTGCATGCCTGGACCCCCTGGCGCCGGCCGGGAGCGTGGCCCGATGCGGACATGATTCCCTTCGGTGTGATCGAGATGGGGCGCACCACCTGGTTCACTCCGGAGGAGCACACCACCTTGATGACGTTGTGGTGCATCGCGCGTTCGCCGCTGATGCTCGGGGCGGACTTGAGCCGCATCGACGAGGCGACCCTGGCCTACCTGACCAACGACGAGGTTCTGGCGGTGAATCAGGCCAGTGCGAACAACCGCCAGCTCTTTCGAGATGAGCAGGGCAGGATCGGCTGGATCGCGGACGTGCCCGGCACCGGTGACAAGTATCTCGCTCTTTTCAATGCCCGCGACCCCTGGGTGCTGGGCGAGTCGGCGCGGGCGTGGAAAAGTGATCCGGTCGGGATGGGGACGGAAGGGCAGGCGGTCGCCTTCGAGGTGCCGGTGAATGGCGCCCATACCCTGGTACTCGGGGTGGACGATGGCGACACCGGGCGTTTCTGGTGGCCGGCGGTCTGGCGTGATGTCCGCTGGGTGATGGCCGACGGAAGCGAACAACGGACGGACCGTGATTACGGCAGCCATGGCGAAAAGGTGAACGGCCTGCGGGTGCCGGAGGGCGCGGTCGCCCTGCGCGGCACGGGGCGTCTCGACGATGCCGCCCGGGAGCGCGGTCGCGGTGAAACCCTGGTCTTTTCCGTGTATCGTTATTCCCAAGACGAGATGGGGGCGCGGGGCCAGCGGGTGTCGGTGCCGGTGGCGGAGTTGGGCCTGGGCGGGGCCGTGCAGGTGCGCGACCTCTGGGCGCGACGGGACCTCGGCCGGGTGGCGGGCGACCTGGCGGCTGAGATCGAGTGGCATGGGGCGCGCCTTTACCGGGTGAGTTCGGCGCAATAAGCGGACTCGCCTTCCGGCGCGCCGCTCTCCAGGCTCGGAGGAATGCCGCACCGAACTCTGGATACGGAGCAACTCGCTGCCTATCTCCACCTCTCCACCCAGGAGGTGGAGCGTCTCCTGCGTGAGACCGACATCCCGCATTCCCAGCGGGGTGGGCGGGTGATGTTCCAACGCGGCGAGATCGATGCCTGGGCCTCCCAGCGCATCCTCGGACTGGCCCCCCGCCGCCTCGACACCTATCACGAGGGGTCCACCCGCCGCACGCGCGAGATCTTCAAGGACCGGGCGCTCATCCCCCAGCTTCTGACGGCTGACTACATCGAGTTGAACCTGACGGCCAAGACCCGGGCCTCCGCGATCCGGGAGATGGTGGCGGTGGCGGAGCGGACGGGCCGGGTCTTTGACCCGCGCGAACTCGCGGCCAGCGTGGAGGCGCGCGAGGACCTTTGTTCGACGGCGTTGCCCGGCGGGCTCGCGCTTCTACACGCGCGGCAGATGGAGGCGTACCGTTTCGAAGGGTCATTTATCGTCCTGGGGCGTTCCATCCAGAGTGTGCCGTACGGGGCGCCGGATGGGCGTGCGACCCGTGTGTTTTTCCTCATTTGCTGCGAGGACGACCGTATCCACCTGCACACCCTTGCCCGGCTTTGCAGCCTGGCGATGAAGACCCGGGTGATCGATCAGATCCTGGACGCTCCGGACGCGGAGGCCGCGTTTCAGGCGTTGGTGGCGGCGGAGCAATCCGTGCTGCCGCCCCCGGACCGGGCGGAGTGATGGACCTGGATCCCTGGATCTACGCGTTGCTCTTTGTCACGGCATGGGGCGCGGGTCTGGTGGACGCGGTGGCCGGCGGCGGCGGGGTGCTGTCCCTGCCGGTCCTGCTGAGTGTGGGCTTTCCCGTTCCTGTAGCCCTCGGGACCAACAAGCTGCAGGCCTCGTTTGGGAGCGGGACGGCTGCCACGCACTACGTCCGCGGCGGCTTGGTGACCCTGCGGGAGTGCCGCTGGGGCATCGGGGCGACTCTGCTCGGCTCGGCGGCTGGGGCGGCTGCGGTTCACGTGCTGGATCCTGCCCTGCTTGGAACGCTGATCCCGTGGCTTCTCGCCGCGATTGTGGTGTACACGATCGCCCGGCCGCAGGTCGGCAAGACGGATCATCCGCCGCGTATGCACCTGGCCCCCTTTTCCGTCGCGTTTGGGCTTGGCCTAGGCTTCTACGACGGCTTTTTCGGGCCCGGAGTGGGCTCGTTCTGGACCATCGCGTTTGTGGCAGTCCAGGGCTTCAACTTCGCCAAGGCGACGGGGTTTACGAAGGTGATGAATTTCACCAGCAACGTGACGGCGCTCGCCGTTTTTCTCGTTGCCGGCCAGGTGCATTTTGCCGCCGGGCTGGTCATGGCGGTCGGTCAGATCCTGGGCTCGCGCATGGGCGCTCGGCTGGTCATGACGCGCGGTGCGCGTGTGGTGCGGCCCCTCTTCCTGGTCATGGCGACGCTCACCGTCGCGCGCCTGCTCTACGTTCAGGTGATGCGCTGAGGTCGGGAAGAACTCCTTGCGGGCAGACGTGTGCCCGCTTTCTTCGCGCTGATGCCCACGGAAACCGCGTCGCCGAACCTCCCCCCCATTTCCGGGGCGCTTCCTGCTCCGGGAGAGGAGGGGCTCCGCGCGTGGGTCTGGCCACTGCTGACGATGGCGACCATCGTGTTTGCGTCGTCGCACAGCAAGGTGGCGGCGCCGGATCTGATCGGGATCGACAAGGTGGCGCATTTCTTTGTCTACGGACTCCTCGCTACCCTCCTTTGCCGGACCCGATCGTTTTCCCGCCGGGGGCGCGCAGGGGCGATCGCCGCGGTCGCGGCCGCGATCGTCTTTGGCCTGACCGACGAGGCGCACCAGCAGCTTACACCGGGCCGTTCAGTCGAATGGGCGGATCTGGTGGTGGACGCGGCCGGCGCCGCCCTGGCCGTCTCGGTCTACACGCGCTGGGCTCCGTACCGGAGTTTCCTCGAGTTTCCCGCCGCACGGCGGGTTGCTTCGCCCGCCTGACCGCCTTCACCATTTCCCCATGACTGACTCCGAGGCCCACGCGCGCATCACCCAACTGCGCAAGGATGTCGCCCACCACGACGAGCTGTATTACCGGCAGGCGCAGCCGGAGATCAGCGATTTCGACTACGATCAGCTGAAGCGTGAACTGTCCGGCCTGGAGAAACAGTTTCCACAGCACGCCGGCGGAGCGACGCCGACCGACCAGGTAGGTGACGACCGAACGGAGGGGTTCACCGTTTACCGGCATCGCGAGCGGATGATGAGCCTGGACAACACCTACTCGCAGGACGAGTTGCGCGAGTTCGACGCGCGACTCTGCAAATTGCTGGGGCGCGAGTCCCTCAGCTATGTGGTGGAGCCCAAGGTGGACGGCCTGGCGGTGAGCGTGACCTACGAAAAAGGCACGTTGGTGCGCGCGGTCACGCGCGGCAACGGGATCGAGGGGGACGATATCACCGCGAACGCAAAGACCATTCGGTCGCTGCCCCGGCATCTCCAGCCGATCCCCGGGGCAGAGTTTCCCGACGTGATCGAAATCCGCGGCGAGATCTACATGACGCTGCAGGAGTTTCAGCGGATCAACCAGCAGCGCGAGGAGGCGGGGGAGCCGCTTTATGCCAACCCCCGCAACCTGGCGGCGGGGACGATCAAGCAACTCGACCCCCGCGAGGTGGCGTCACGCAAGCTGGAGATCGTGCTGTACGGAATCGGGTTCTGCGAACCGGCCGCGACCCTGCCCGGCACCCAGCACGGTTACCATGAGCGGGTGAAGGCCTGGGGCCTGCCGACGGTGGAGCGTTTCTGGACCGCCACCGGGGCCAATGAGATCTGGGCCTGTGTTCAAGAGCTGGATACGCTGCGCGACCGTTTTGCCTATGCGACCGACGGTGCGGTGGTGAAGCTCGATCCCATCCGGCTGCAGCGCGAGGCCGGCGCCACCTCGAAGGCGCCGCGCTGGGCGATGGCCTACAAGTTTGCGGCGGAGCGGGCGGAGACGCGGCTCAACGCCATCACAATCCAGGTGGGACGCACCGGGGTGCTCACCCCCGTGGCTGAACTCGAACCGGTGAAACTGGCCGGCACCACGGTGGCGCGGGCGACCCTCCACAACCGCGACGAGATTGCGCGCAAGGACATCCGCATCGGCGATTATGTCTTTGTGGAAAAAGCCGGTGAAGTGATCCCCGCGGTCATCGGCGTCAACCGGGAGCGCCGCACCCCCTCCTGTGAACCTTATCGTTTTCCGGAGACGTGCCCGGCCTGCGGCACACCGGCGGTGCAGGCGGAGGGGGAGGTGGCGGTGAAATGCCCCAACCCCGAATGTCCAGTCAAGGTTCGCCGCCGCGTGGCGCATTTCGCCTCCAAGCAGTGTGTCGACATCGAAGGCCTCGGCGAGGCGATGGTCGACGCGGTGGTGGAGAAGGGATGGGTGCGCAGCGTGACCGACCTCTACACCCTCAGCCGCGACCAGCTGATCACTCTCGGCAAGAACGTGGGAAAGTCCACTGACAAGCTGCTCGGCGCGATCCAGGCGAGCAAGACGGCCGAGCTGTGGCGTTTCATTCACGGCCTCGGTATTCCCCATGTGGGTACGGCGGCGGCGAAGGACCTGGCGGCGCACTTTGGCAGCCTGACGGCTTTGGCCGAGGCCCGCTTCGAGCAGTTTGTCTCCGCGGAGAACGGGAGCGTGATTGATGGGATCGGCGAGACCATGGGGCTGGCGATTGTCGAACACTTCCAGGATCCGCGGAATCGCGCCCTCGTCAGCGACCTGCTGGCCCTGGGGGTGGAACCGACTCCGCCGCAGGCCAACCGGCTGCCCACCAGTGCACAGCTCGCCGGAAAGACATTTGTCCTGACGGGGACCCTGCCGAGCCTGACCCGGGAAGAGGCGACGGCGCGCATCGAAGCGGCGGGTGGGAAGGTCAGCGGGAGCGTGAGCAAAAAAACCGCCTACGTGCTGGCGGGTGAGGAGGCCGGCTCGAAACTCGAAAAGGCGCAGGCGCTCGGGGTGCCCGTGATCGATGAAGCTGCCTTCCTGCGTCTCCTGGCAGGATGAGGGGGAGGGGAGCCGGCGCCGAGGTGGCGGCCCCGAGGCGCTACTTGACCCGCTGCAACAACTGTGAAGCGTGAGCTTCCCTATGACGCTTACACCTGAACAGAAACACGCAGTGGCAGGCTGGGTGGCCGCCGGCGACAACCTGTCGACGGTGCAGAAGAAACTCGCCGACACCTACAAGCTGTCGATGACGTACATGGACGTGCGTTTCCTGGTCGACGACTTGAACCTCGCACTGAAGGACGCCGCCCCGAAGGCGGATGCGAGTGATGTGACCAAGGCGCCTCCGCGTGCCCCGGCGGAAAAGGCAGGGGAGAAAAAAGGCCTGATGGAGCGCGCCAAGGAAAAGTTCGGCCTGGGTGGGGCGGGGGAGTCGCAGGCGGCGGACGAGGCGACGCTCGATGAAGACGAATTTCCCGAGGACCAGAGTGCGTTCCCCGACGAAGCGGGCCTCGGCGGCGGCGTGACCGTGAGTGTGGACAAAGTCACGCTCCATCCCGGAGCACTCGCCAGCGGCAGCGTGACCTTCAGCGACGGTGTCACCGCAAAATGGCTGGTGGACAACTACGGCCGCCCCGGCTTCAGCGAGGTGAGCCAGCCCGGTTATCGCCCCAGCCCCGCAGACGCGCAGGCGTTCATGCAGGAGCTGAGCGTCGCGCTTCAGAGCCGCGGTTTTTGAGGCGGGCGCCGCATGCTTGCGGCCGGCTCGGCTTCGGAGGTGAGGCTTACGTTTTGACGGGAGCCTGAGTCGAACCGGTGGGCCGGCTTTCAGGCCGGCCAGGGCATTGTGGCGCGCGGGGATCCGAAACCCCATCTCAAACACTGCCGACTCGTCTCAGCGCGAAAGCTGGGTCCGGAGGAATTCGACCGTGCCCTTCACCGACGAGTCCTGCTCCATCATGTTGTCCACTGCCTTGCAGGCGTGGATAACGGTGCCGTGATCGCGGCCGCCAAAGGCGTCGCCAATCTCCTGGAGCGAGTGTTTGGTCAACGTGCGCGAGAGGTACATCGCGATCTGGCGCGGGATGGCGATGTTGTTGGGCCGGCGCTTGCTCGTCATGTCGCTGTGCCGGATCTGGTAATGATCGGCCACGCGCTTTTGGATCGTCTCGATGGTGAGCTGGTTCTGGGCCTGCTCCATCAGCACGTCCTGCAGCAGCATCTCCGTCGTCGCCATGTCGATCGGCTTGCCGGTGAGCGTCGAATAACTGGCAACCTTGATCAGTGCGCCCTCGAGCCGGCGGATGTTCTTGGCAATGTTCTGCGCGATGAACGTCGCAACCGGGGCGGGGATATCGAACTTCAGGTTCGCGGCCTTTGCCCGGAGAATCGCCACCCGGGTCTCAAAGTCGGGCGCCTGGATGTCGGCGGGAAGCCCCCATTCGAAGCGAGAGACGAGGCGGGCCTCCAGCTTTTGGATCTCGCTGGCGCGGCGGTCGCTGGAGAGAACGATCTGCTTCGAGGACTCGAACAGGTCGTTAAAGGTGTGGAAAAACTCCTCCTGGATGCGCTCCTTGCCGCCGAGGAACTGCACGTCGTCGAGTAGCAGCACGTCGACATGGCGGTAGCGTTGGCGGAACTTCGTCAGCGCGTTCTCCTGCAGGGCCTGGATAAACTCGTTGGTGAACTTCTCCGTGGAGAGGTAGGCGATTTTGGCGTGGGCGTTGTTGCGCAGGATCGTATGACCGATCGCGTGCATCAGGTGGGTCTTCCCGAGGCCGGTGTCGCCGTAGATGAAGAGCGGATTGTACGCCTGCGCGGGAGCCTGGGAGACAGCCAGCGACGCCGCATGCGCCATCTGGTTGTTGCTGCCCACCACGAAGGTTTCGAAGGTGTTGCGCGGATTGAGCGAGCCGGAGGTCGGTCCCCGCTCGTCGTAACGTACGACGCGTTTCGCCGGGGCGGGCTTGATCCGACTCGCAGCGTGGGCGGTCGCGCCGTTGTCGGCGGTACCAAAGGCGTTCGAGGTGCCGCCGTCGGCCAGTTCGGCCTTCTTCAACTTCACCGCCATCAAACGACCGGTCGTGAGGCGCAGGCGCTGCACGATCAGGTCGAGATAGTTGTCGTGAATCCAGATCGCCGCGAAGTCGTTCGGGACGCCGAGGGTGAGGGTCTCTTCGGTCGCGTCGAGGCAGACAATGGGTTCAAACCAGAGCTTAAACACATCCTCCGGGAAAAGCGTTTTGAAGTCGCTTTTGACCGTTTCCCAAAGGGGCGGCGTCGTCGCTACGGAAGGCATGTCCAGGTGAAGCTAGGTAGATTATTCACAGACGCCGCAGACGGGGTTCCAATCACAGCGTGCGACAGGCGACCTGGAGCCAATCGAGAGAGGAAAAAAAGTGGGTGGGAGACATCGGGCGCATGGGGTGGATGCAGGTGTTATAAGGAATTGATGTCAGCCGGTTTAGGTGAGCCTCTCCGCGGCGGTTTCAGAGCGATGACGCAGGTGTGGGAAAGAACCACGCAGGGAGCGTGTGCGAGAAGGAAAGAGCGGGGAGTAACGTTTAGGAAAACAGGGGTTTCAAGAGCAACTTTCCGACAAGTTATTCACACGGTCCGTGAGCATAAGTTGTGCGATTTTGGTGTTGCCTCGCCGGGGGGCGGGACGTGCCACGGCCGCCCCCTCGGAAAACACCTCCGCGTAGTTTCCGGGCGAGTACAGGATACCCGTCAGAAAGCGCGGTTTTTCAGGCGGTCACCGGGTCCGGATCGACCCATTTACCATGCGCCTTGATAAGGGCGATAAGCCGCGCATCCGCCTCCTCCTGGGGAATGTTGTACTGCACACAGGTCTTGCCGACGTAGAGGTTGATACGGCCAGGCGCGCCGCCGACGTAGCCAAAATCCGCATCCGCCATCTCCCCGGGGCCGTTCACGATGCAGCCCATGATGGCGAGTTTCACACCCTTGAGGTGACCGGTCTGGGCGCGTATACGCTGGGTGGTGGTCTGCAGGTCGAAAAGGGTGCGCCCGCAGCTGGGACAGGCGACAAACTCCGTCTTGGAGATACGCGCCCCCGCGCCCTGCAGGACGTTGTAGGCGAGACGGGTGGCGCGGGTGACGTCGGTCTCCGTCTCGACACTCACGAGGTCGCCGAGGCCGTCACAAAGGAGGGTGCCGGAGAGGATGCTGGCATCGAGCAAGCGGCTGAGGAAAGAGGCGTCGCCCTTCACGGTCGTGTCGGCCGTGTTGCGTATCCAGAGCGGCGAGCGGCAGCCGAGTCCACGCAGTGCTTCCACCAGCGCGCGGTATCGGCCCACGGGGTGCGCGCTTCCGCCCGCGCTTGTGGCGCGCAGGGTGAAGATCAGGTGCTCGTCGTCCTCGATCCGGATCGCGCTACCGAGCGCGGGCAGGTCTTCCGGAGCGACTGCACAGGCGAGCTTCACATCGTGCGCGCGGAGGGCATCCGCCCAGAGGCGTAGCGCGCTGGCTTCCCCGCCGGCAAAGGGGCGCAGGAGGACCCGGACGGCCGGGGAGCGGCTGAGCAGCGGAGTGAGCTCCGCCAGGCTGAGAGCGGGGGAAAGGTCGAGGGCGACGAAACGAATCCCCTCCGGCAGCGAAGTCAGCGCGCTGGGCAGCGCGCCGAGATCGTCGGATCGTATCACTGGAATCAGGACACCCTCCGCGGGGGTGTCCTTCAGCCGCGGGGAGGCGAGGGCCTGGAGCGCCTCGGGCAGGGCCGCGACCGAGGCGCAACGGGTGATCACCCGGGGCGGCTGTTCCGGGCCGGAGAAAAGGGCGGGAGCCAGCTGGACGCTGGAGGTGCCGCGCCGCGCGTAGTGGAAGGGGTCGAGGGAGTCCCGTTCTGCTCTGCCCGGCGCCGCCGAGGCCCAGAGTGACATGGCTTTGTCGGCCAGTGCCCGCGCCACCGGAATCTCGTACACGGAGTCCTCCGTGAGGGAGACGCGGATCGTGTCGCCCAGGCCGTCGAAAAGCAGGCTGCCGATGCCGATCGCACTTTTGATCCGGCCGTCCTCCCCGTCGCCGGCCTCGGTCACACCGAGGTGCAGGGGATACGCCATGTTTTCCTGCTGCATCCGCTCCACCAGGAGTCGGTAGGCCTGGATCATGACCTTCGGATTGGAGGCCTTCATCGACAGGATGATCTGCCGGAACTGGTGCGCCTCGCAGATGCGGAGAAACTCGAGCGCACTCTCGACCATGCCGAGCGGGGTGTCCCCGTAGCGGTTCATGATCCGGTCGGAAAGGGACCCGTGGTTGGTTCCGATGCGCATCGCCCGGCCCAGCTCCCGGCAGCGGATGACCAGGGGCGAGAAGGAGTCGTGCAGGCGCTGGAGCTCCTCGTCGTACTGCTTGGGCGAATACTCGCGGACGGCGAACTTCTTCTTGTCGGCGTAGTTTCCTGGATTTACCCGGATTTTCTCCACGTGCTCCACCGCCTCCATCGCGGCCTGGGGAAGAAAATGGATGTCCGCCACGAGGGGGATGTGACCGAATCCGGCGGCGGCGAATTGCGCCCGGATGTCGCGCAGGCAACGGGCGGCCTGCACGTTCGGCGCGGTCACGCGCACGATTTCGCACCCAACCTCGGCGAGGGCGATGCACTGCCGGACGGTCGCTGCCACGTCCTGGGTGTCGCTCGTGGTCATGGACTGGACGCGGATCGGGTGGTGGGCACCCACGCCGACGGAGCCGATGCGCACTTCAGTCGTGTGCCGGCGGATGGTCTGGAAACGGGAAGCGCAGTAGGCCATGGAGGCCGTCAGCGTCGGATGGTTTCGGCCCTGCGTAAAGCGCGCGCATGCACGGTTCGTTGGGAGCCGGAAGCTTCGGCGTGCGCCCCCGGGAGGGCACGCGTCGCCGGGGGAGTTCCCCGGGTCAGACGCCTCACGGCGCGGGGGTGGGCGTAGGCGTCGGTGCGGGGGCCGCCGGCTCGGAACGGTTGTTCCGAATCTCGCGCCGAACGTCCCAGAAACTCACGTAGATCATCATCGAGAAGAGGAGGATCATGAAGGCGCCCTGGGCAGCATTGATGAATTCCGGGGGCAGGGCCCGCCCGCGCAACTTGGCGATGGTGGCGAAGAGGATGTGGCCACCGTCGAGGACGGGAATCGGCAGCAGGTTGAAGATCGCGAGGCTGATGTTGATCAGGATCGTGAACCAGATCACCACGCGCATCGGGTAGCTGGACGTCGCGGCCTCCCAGAAACGCATCACGATGCCGATCGGTCCGCTCATGTCATCGATGCCCACATCTGACCGGGGATGCACCAGGCTGACGAGCGATTGGATGCTGGTCTGAAAGACCTTCTTCAGCTGCACAAAGGGATTCTCCCGCACCAGCTGCACGCTGAGGCCGGCCATCATGCCGGCGAGGGGTTCCTGCGCTCCCGGCTGGGCGGGAACTTCCAGGGTGATCCGTTCCGTGGCGCGTTGTACGGACAACGACACGGGGGCGGCACTGTGCGACTCAAGATAACCCAGCAGGTGGGCAAAGCTGTACACCGTGACGCCGTTCATCTCCTTGATGACGTCCCCGGGTTTGAGGCCGATCTTCTCGGCCAGGGAGCCGGCCTGTGTTTTCTCGACCGTCACGACGTGGGCCGGACCCACGCCGATGCGCCGCATTTTTTCCGGGCCGGCAAGGACGGGGTTCAAGATCAGCTCCAGTTCCCGGCCCTGCCGCTGGAGCGTAAGTCGAACCTCGCGTTCGGAGCCGTCGGCACTGCGGCCGGCACCCAGGACGAGAGCCTGCTGGAACGCGGGCCAGTCCGCGACGGGCTTGCCGTCCACCTTGAGGACGGTGTCTCCCGGCTGAATCCCCGCCTGGCTGGCGGGACTTTGCACTTCGCGCCCGTCCGCCAGTTTCACCTTTTCCACCACGCTGCCCAGCTGAGTGGTGCGGATGTCGTCGGGCGTCGGCATGCCGATCAGCCAGAGCACGGTCGCAAGGAAGAAGGCAAAGATGAGGTTGAAGACCGCGCCGGCGAGAAAGACCAGCACCTTGGTGGTATACGAAGGCGGGGGCAGGGTGGAGGTGTCGACGGCGGTGGGCCCCTCGACCGCGCCCAGGTCCGCCAGCTGGGGCAGTTTCACATAACCGCCGATCGGCAGCCATGAGATCCAGTATTCGACACCGTCGCGGCCGGTCCACTTCACCATCGGCGGTCCCATGCCGATCGAAAAACGCTCCACGTGCACGCCGCGCCGGCGGGCGGCCAGGAAATGGCCCAGCTCATGGACGAAGATGGAGCCGCCAAAAAAGAAGACGACCAGGACGACGGCCCAAAGATTGGTGAGCAGGCTGTGTAGGAGTTCCATGCGAGACTTAGCGATGACGACCCAGCAGCTCAGACGCCACGCGGCGGGCCTCGGCATCAGCGGCGAGGACTTCCTCCAGCGAGGTGGGTTCAAAATTGCGGGTTAAGGCCAGAGTATGCTCCACCACCGCCGGAATCGCAAGGTACGGGGTTTTACCGTCCAGGAAGGACGCCACCGCGACCTCGTTGGCCGCGTTGTAAACCCCTGATGCGACTCCGCCTGCGACCATTGATTCCTTGGCGAGGCGCAGCAGCGGATAACGGGTTTCGTCTGCCGGCCTGAATTCGAGGTTTAACAACCGCGTGAAATCCAGGGCGGTCTCCACCCCGCGCGCGCGGTTTGGATAGAGCAGCGCATGCTGAATGGGGAAGGTCATCGACGGCGGACAGAGCTGTGCGAGCATGACCCCGTCGGTAAACTCAACCAGGCAGTGGGCGATGCTCTGGGGATGGATCACGGCGGTGCATTGCTCCGGCTGCAGCCCGAAGAGCCAGCGCGCCTCGATCAGCTCGAGTCCCTTGTTGGCCAGAGTGGAGGAGTCGACCGTGATCTTTGGCCCCATCGACCAGTTGGGGTGTTTGGTCGCATCGGCGGGGGTGACGCGCGACAAACGCTCCACCGGCCAGTCGCGGAAGGCGCCGCCCGAGGCGGTCAGGATGATGCGGGAGACCCCCGACGTCGCATGTCCCTGGATACACTGGAAAACCGCGTTGTGCTCGCTATCCACAGGCAGGAGGGTCGCCCCGTGGCGGCGGGCCTCTTCCATCACGAACCTGCCGGCGAGGACCAGGATCTCCTTGCTGGCCAGGGCGAGGGTCTTGCGTGCGCGGATCGCGGCCAGGGCGGGCTGCAGCCCGGTGGTGCCGACCACAGCGACCAGGACGATGTCCGCTTCGGGAAGGGTGGCGAGTTCCACCAGGCCATCGAGGGAACCGTGCAGCCGTGTGCCAGGGCCGAAGGCGCCCGCGTCCCGCGCGGCGCGGTGGGCCGCTTCATCATACAACGCCGCATGGGGCACGCCGAAGGTCCTGGCGATGGAGGCGAGCTTTTCCCAGTTGGACCGCGCGGCGACACCGACCAGCTCGAGTCTGTCCGGATGTGCGGCGATGACACGCAGGGTGTTTTCGCCGATGGAACCGGTGGCTCCGAGAAGAACGACGCGTTTGCGGGGAGGGGGAGTCTGGACCACGGGAAAAGGGGCGGGGCACCGGGGGGGCCGCAGCAGGGCCTCAGAGGAGGGTGAACACCAGGTAACCTGCCGGGGCGGTCAGAATCAGACTATCGGATACATCAAAGATCCCGCCGATGCCGGGGATGGTCGCGCCCGAATCCTTGATCGTGGCGCGGCGCTTGATGATCGATTCCACCAGGTCGGCCACGATGGCGAGGGTCGCGATCGGGACGGCGACCAGGCCCGCAACGAGGGGAGTGAAACGCACCGGGAGATAAGCCCCTGCGCCCCAGGCGATGGCGGCGCCGACCAGACCCGAGACAACCAGGCCGCCGATGGCGCCCTCCCAGGTTTTTTTCGGGCTGATCACCGGGGCCATCTTGTGGCGTCCAAACAGCATGCCGCTGAGGAGGGCGCCGACGTCGCAAAACTTGGATACCGCAATGAGCCAGAGGAAAAGCGCGATCCCGGTGTTGGCATGCGGCTGGCCCAGGCTGATGATCCGCACGAAGTACTGGAGCATCAGCGAGACGTAGATGATGCCGAAAATCGACGTGGCCAGGGTCTCGACCCGGTTCTCCGCCCCGCGCTCGCCGAGAATGCGGATGGAAAAGGCGACGACCGCGAGCGCCACGACGTCGGACGTCTCGACCCCGTAGCGGCCGAGATAAAAGGGTCCGAGGATGACAAGGATGCCGAGAACGGTGCCAAGTTTGTCGAAGGGGTCGTAACCCATGTGCTTCAGCAGGCCGTAGAATTCCCGCAGGGTCAGGCCCGTGATCAGGGCCACGATCCAGACAGCCCCGCTGCCCCGGAAGAAGTACAGGAGCGCCAGGATCAGGATCCAAAGCGTGAGGGTGCTGAGGGTTCGTTTGAGCACGGACGTGGAGGGCGTTGGGATCAGCCGGCGCTAGCGGTCTTCAGCTGTTCGCTGGTCTGGCCAAAGCGGCGTTCGCGGGAGGCGAAATGGGCGAGGGCGGCGGCAAAGTCCTCCTTGCGGAAATCCGGCCAGAGCACCGGCGTAAAGACAAACTCCGCATAGGCCGCCTGAAGCAGCAGGAAATTGCTGACCCGCATCTCGCCCGACGTGCGGATGATTAGGTCCGGATCGGGAATGTCAGCGGTGTAGAGATACCGGCTGAGTGTGGCCCAGGAACCGTCGTTGAGCTTCTCCTTGCCGCTTGCTACCGCCGCCGCATACGCCCGGGCGGCATCGACCATCTCGGTGCGGGAGCCGTAGTTGAGGGCGAGGATCAGCGTGTGTTCGGTAAAGTGGGCGGTGGCGGCTTTCGCCGCGTCCAGCTGCTCGCGGACCATCGCCGGGAGTTCCTGAGTGCGGCCGATCGTCAGGAGTCGCACCTCGTTCTTGATCAGGGTCTTTGTCTCCCGTTTGAGAAAGAGTTCGAGCAAGCCCATCAGGGCGGACACCTCGTCGCCCGGCCGCTTCCAGTTCTCCACCGAGAAGGCGTAAAGCGTGAGGTAGCGGATGTGGTTTTCCTTCGCCGCCTCGATGATCGAACGCACCGTTTCGACCCCGCGCCGATGCCCTTCGATCCGGGGAAGACCACGTTGCTTCGCCCACCGCCCGTTGCCGTCCATGATGATACCCACGTGGGTGGGAAGGGTGGGCGGTGTTTTACTCATGCGTCTGGCGGCGATTTAGGGAAGCGGGAGAGGGCGAGGCAAGTGGGGATTCATCCGCCGGACCTGAGTTGACGCAGGCGGTTCGGGCGATTCCCTGCCGCATGCGCACGCCTCTGACGACCGCCGAGATCGAGAAGGCCCTGAAGGAACTGCCCGGCTGGAGGCACGAGGGTGACCAGTTGGTGCG
Organism: Verrucomicrobiota bacterium; assembly: GCA_023428905.1. Classification (GTDB taxonomy): domain Bacteria; phylum Verrucomicrobiota; class Verrucomicrobiia; order Opitutales; family Opitutaceae; genus EW11. Next base: position 72,443 of record JAEYWP010000032.1, on the reverse strand, counting down.
TGAGTACCGCTTCGAGAGCTTCCGCGAGGCGATGTCCTTTGTCGTCCGGGTCGCCTTCGAGGCGGAATCGCTCGATCACCACCCGGAGTGGACCAACGTCTATAACCGTGTGCAGTTAAAACTGAATACACACGATTCCGGCGACAAGGTGACGGGCAAGGACGTGGAACTCGCGCGCCGGGTCCAGGCGCTCAGCTGGGTCGAATAAAAAACCCGCGCCGGTCGGACGCGGGTTGGGGAAAACGCGAGGGGTTCGGGTGGTCAGTAGTGTTTGACGTACCCGTTTCGGCGGAGGCGTTCGAGCCATGCCTCCGTGGTGGTGCGTGACATCTGCTGCACCAGGATCTGCTCGATCTGGGGACGGACTTCGTCGATCGGCTGCACGCCGGAGTACTTTCGATCCTCGACGTAGAGAAGGAAGGCGCCCTCGGGCATGACAATCGGCTCGGTCATTTCGCCCTTTTTGAGATTGAAGAGCGGGTCGCTCAGCTCGGGCTTCAGGTCGGAGCGTTTCTGCCAGCCCCAGTCGCCACCCTTGGTCCGGCGGGTGTCCTGGCTCACTTCTTTCGCAACCTCCTCAAAGGTTTCGCCACCCTGAACCCGTGCAATGATGGCCTCGGCCTTGCCGCGAAGTTCGGCGTCGGTTTCGCCCTCGCCGCGGCGCAGCTGGATCAGGCGCAGGTGGACCGCGTCCTCCTGGAAAAAACGTTCCTTGTTTTCGTTGTAGAACGTCTCGACCTTGACCGGGCTGACGATGCTCTGGCTCTTGCGCTGCTGCTGGCGCATGTAGTTGTAGATGATGTCTTCCTCAATCTCCTTGCGGTATTCGCGGATGGTGGTGCCGCGGCCGCGGAGGTAGGCGAGGAACTTCGAGCGGTCGTTCTCGAACTGGGTGATAATGATTTCCGCGAGCTGGTTATCGACGTAGCTCTGCGGGATGCGGCGCTTCTCGTCCTTGCGGAACTCCTTCACGATCAGAACGCGGTCGATCAGGTTCTGGATGATGTCGTCGTGGAGCGCTTCCAGCTTTTCGTTGAACTCTTTCTCGTTGCGGGCCTCACGGCGCAGCTGCGGAACCAAGGGACCGATTTCGCGGCGGATCTCATCCACCGTGATCACCTTGTCCTCGGCGATGGCGGCGATGCCATTGGCGAAGCGGAGATCCAGATTGTCGGCGGGAGCCTCTTCCTCCGTCTGAGCCCAGGCGACACCACCCGCCGGCATCAGCATCGCGGCCAGGAGGAGCGAAAAAACAGAACGAGCAAACGAACGACCAAGCGTCATGGATTGGGCAGATTATTCAGGAAGGTAATGACCTCCTTTAACCGTAGAAGCGGCTTGGGGGCGGTCAACCTCGGAAACCGGGAGCCGAGCATCACGTAGTCGTCGCGGCGACCGGTGTTTCTCAGACACTTCAAGCGGGAGGACTCCGTTTCGACGGAGAGCAGATTTTTTTGTTCCGCCCGGATCCGAACCTCGGTGACGAGGAGGAGTGCGCGAACCTCGTCCCCGAAAGCGCCAAAACGATCCTTCAGGTCGGCCTCGATCTCCTTCACCACCTTCAGGTTCTCGGCCATCGCCAGCTTGCGGTAAAAGTCGATCCGCAGGCGGGTCTCGCCGATGTAGCCGAACGGGATGCGCGCCTGGATGCGGGCGACTTCGACGGCTCCGGCGGCTTCATCCTCCGCTGACTTGATCGCGGTGTAGCCGTCCTGCGGCCTGCGGCGTCCGCCTTCGTTGGACTCGCCCTCGCCGACAAAAACGAAATCGAGCTTTACGTTGGCGCGGATGGAGGCAGCGGCCTTCTCGCCTTTGAGACGGGCCACAGACTGGCGGAGCAACTGGCAGTACAGCTCAAAACCCACGCCCACGATGTGCCCGCTCTGTTCGGCGCCCAGCAGGTTGCCCGCGCCGCGCAGTTCCAGATCCCGCATCGCAATGCGGAAGCCCGCGCCGAGCTGGTTGTGCGTTCGCATGGCGTTCAGCCGCTGCCGCGCGATCTCCAGCATGCGGGTGTGGCGATGGAGCAGCAGGTAGGCGTAGGCCTGGTGTTTGAAGCGGCCCACCCGGCCGCGGAGCTGATACAGCTGGGACAGCCCGAACCGGTCCGCGCCCTCGATGATGATCGTATTGCAGTTCGGGATATCCAGGCCGCTCTCGATGATGGTGGTGCAGATGAGGACGTGGTACGTGCCGGCGACAAACTCCGTCATGACCTTCTCCAGTTCTTTTTCGTCCATCTGCCCATGCCCGATGCCGATGGTGAGGTCCGGCATCAGCTCGCGCAGCCGGGCCGCCACCAGCTCAATCGTCATCACCCGGTTGTGCAGGTAGAAGACCTGCCCGCCGCGGCGGACCTCGTACCGGATCGCATCGACCACCACCTTTTCGTCGTAGGTTTTCACGACGGTCTGGATCGGATGGCGGTTGGTGGGCGCGGTCTCGATCACGCTCATGTCGCGGGCACCGGTCAGCGCCATGTAGAGCGTGCGGGGAATCGGGGTGGCGCTCATCGAGAGGACGTCGACGGTGGCGCGCATCGCCTTGAAGATCTCCTTGTGCTTCACGCCGAAGCGCTGCTCCTCGTCGATGATCACCAGGCCGAGGTCCTTAAAAACGACGTCCTTCTGGAGCAGGCGGTGAGTGCCCACGAGGATGTCCACTTGGCCGGCGGCACAGGCCGCCACAATCTTGGTTTGTTCGGCGCGGGTGCGGAAACGGCTGACCATTTCCACCGCGATCGGGTACCCCGCCATCCGCTCGCGGAAGGTGTTGAGGTGCTGCTGGGCCAACACGGTGGTCGGCACGAGAATCGCCACCTGCCGTCCTCCCTGCACGGCCTTGAAAGCGGCGCGGATCGCGACCTCGGTCTTGCCGAAACCCACATCGCCGCAGATGAGCCGGTCCATCGGGCGCGCCCGTTCCATGTCGCCTTTGGTTTCCTCGATGGCGCGGAGCTGATCGCGGGTCTCGGTGTACGGGAACGAGGCTTCGAACTCCTTCTGCCAGGTCGTATCCACCGGGAAGGCGTGTCCGGGCTGCGCCTCGCGAGCCGCCTGGATCCGCAACAACTCGGCCGCGAGGTCGAGGGTGGAGCGCTCCGCCGCCTGCCGCGCCTTCTCCCAGCGTCCAGAGCCGATCCGGCCCAGCTGCGGCCGGGTTTTGCTCAAACCCACATAACGCGAGATCAGGTGGGATTCCTGGAGCGGAACGTGAAGGGTGACCTGGTCATCGAATTCCAGGGAGATGACCTCGCGCGTTCCGCCGGCGTAATCGACACGGGTGAGACCCCGGTACAGCGCGATGCCGTGCTGCAGGTGCACCACAAAGTCGCCCTCCACCAACTCCGAGAAATCGAGCAACTGGTCGACCTGCGCGCGCTGTGCCACTGCGCGCTGCGTGCCGGACGCGCGGCGGGCACGTTTGCGGCCAAAAAGCTCCGTCTCTGTGACAAGCACCAGCCCGGCCGCTTTGCCGCGGGTGTGCCGCCAGGTGAGCGATGCAGGCACCCCGGTGGGGTCGGCGCCGGCGGAGGGAAAGGTAATCCGGAAACCCTCGTTGAGCGTGCCGCGATGGAAGACCGGGCTCAGCCCCTTGAACTCGCGGTCGCCCTCGAGGATTTCGCGTACGCGCTGCTCCTCGCCCTCCTTCGAGACGACAAAAGCGACCGCGTATCCATTTTTCTGCCACAGGCGCACCTGCCGGAGAAAATCCGCACGCGCCTCCTCCTCCACCTGAAGTCTTTCCTGGGCCACCAGGCTGTCGGACGGATAGCGGCGGTGGTGGACGAGACTTTCGCTGTTCCAGGTCACCTCCTCCGGCCCGTCGTCGAAGAGGGCGGACGCTTCATCGAGGTCACCGAGGCCGATGGTCACCCGACATTGGGAGAGGAGGGAGGGCAGGGTGTCACCGCCCTCGCGCGCCAGGGCGCTGAACTCCGCGTCGAGTTCGGCCGGCTCGACCAGGATGAGGTGGGCCTGGGTGGTCAGGTAGTCGGCGATGCCAGTCTTGGACGGGTCGAGTCTGACCCGCGGCGACGCGGCAATGGCGATTTCCTCCACCGGTTCTCCCGACCGCTGCGTCACGGGGTCGAAGGGGCGGATCTCCTCGATCTCGTCGCCAAAAAAGTCGAGCCGGTAGGGCTCCGTCGCGGTGACGGGATACACGTCGATGATGCCGCCCCGGATTGCATAATGCCCAGGCGCCTCACAGACGGCTTCGGAATCGTAGTCCAGTTCGCGCAGGCGCTCCAGCAGCCCCTGAAACGACTGTGTTTGTCCCCGGCGCAGCACCAGCTCGCGGGTGGCGAATTCCTCAAGTGCGGGCACCTCCTGCAGCAAGGCGCCCGGCGTGGACACCACCACGAGAGGCCTGGCCGAGGCGGATGTGACACCCCGCGCTTTGCGCGGCGTGACCTCCGCAGCTGCGGAGCCCTCGTTGCCGTCGGCGCTGGGGCGGCGTCCCAACTGGCGCGTGGCCTTGAGTCGCGACAGCACGGTCAGCCGGTCGGCGGACGCGGAGAACGCCTCGCGCATGTCGCGGTTGTCGGGCATCGACTCCGGAAAGACCAACACCTCCAGCGGCACCTCGTTTCCGGAGGCCGAACGGAAAAAGAGCAGGTCCTCGGCAAGTTGTTCGGCCGCCCGAAGCTCATCGATCACCACGAGGGTGACGGGAGAGGGCAGGGCGCGGCTGAGTTCCTCGATCACAGCGCCGCGCGCAGCGGCGGTGACACCCGTCAATTTGAGGCGGCGGTGGTTGAGAACGACGGACATGCGGCGGCGCACCCTAACCCTGGAGGGCGGTGAGCGCCATTCGGGCGGCGGCTTCCTCCGCCGCTTTTTTGGACATGCCCCGGCCGGTTCCCTTCAGCTCCTCGTTGAGGAAAACCTGGGCTTCGTATTCACGGGCGTGATCTTCGCCGGAGATATGCCGCACCACATACCGCAGCGCATGGTTGCCGTGTGCCGGCTGGACGAGCTCCTGCAGTTGCCCCTTGGGGTTTTCCGCCGGCTGGCGTGTATCCAGGCGTTCCGGGATGTTGCCGTAGAGGCCGAGGAGGATGCGACGGGTGGTGACCAGGTCGCTGTCGAGATAGAGGGCACCAATCAGCGCCTCGAAGGCGTCCTCCAGCGTCGATGCCCGTGTCCGGCCGCCGCCCTGTTCCTCGCTGGCGCTGAGCCTCAGGCAGGCGTCCAGGCCCAATTCGAGGGCCATGCCGCTGAGGAAGGCGCCCTTGCTGAGGACGCTGCGGCGTTTGCTCAGGGAGCCTTCCCTATCGCCCGGGTACAGCTGATAGAGGGTTTCCGTCAGGATCAGCTGCAGCACCGCGTCGCCAAGGAATTCCAGGCGCTGGTTACTCTCCGTGACGGCAGGGTTGTCCTGCAGGAAAGAGGGATGCGTGACGGCGCACGCGAGCAGGGCGGGTTGCCGGAACGTGTAGACCAGGCGGTGCTGGAGGGTTTCGAGTGTCGAATAAGGCGGCTGGGACACGGTCGGCTAAAGCAGTGCAGATCGGCCGGGCCGGCAAGCCGGCAGCGCATCAGGAGCTTGCGCTGGCGTAGCGCCGCAGTCCGGCCTGGAAAACCAGGATACCCACGGTAAGCCAGAGCAGGGTCAGGCCGGCGAGCCAAAGACCCTGGGAGGGATTGATGCCGTGCAGAAAGGCCTCGGTCGGCACATTGCTTACCAGGACCACGGGCAGCGCCCAGACAAACACCACATTGGCGAGACCGCGGAAGGCCTGCCGGGGAAGGCGGGAAAATTCGAAGAGCGTGAAATAGCTGCCTTCCACCCCCTGGCTGCCGACGATCCAGAAGGTGAGCGAGACGATCAGGAGTAGGGCTCCGTATTGGATCATGAGGGAGCAGCCGACCAAGACGACGTACCAGAAAACGTCGCTGGCGGACGGAGCGAGTGCGAGTTCACGGGCTGAATACAAAACCACCGCCACGGCGACAAAGACGTTGAGCAGCCCGTCGAGGTCGAGCTTTCGGGTGGAGACCATGAAGAGCGGGTTGCCGGGCTGGGCCAGAAAGAAATCGAAATGCCCGGTGCGGATATTGCGCCCCAACTCGAAAAGGTTGCTCCAGAAGAGGCCCATCATCAGACGCTGCGTGATCATCGAGGTGCCGACCAGCAGCATCATCTGGTATTTGCTCCAGCCCGCGATCTCCTCGGTGTGTTCGTAGATGACGGACACCAGGAGGATGTTCACCCCCATCCAGAAAAACTCCACCAGCGACCACATGATGAAGTCGAAGCGAAACATCATTGTCCGCACCAGCGAGTACCGGGCGCAGGCGAGCCAGACGCGGAGGTAGGCGAGGGGATTCATCTCAGCCTCCCACCGCGGTGTGCCGGCGCAGGCCGCGGCGCCACAGCAGTGTCGCGATGCCAAACAACGCGGCGGCCCAGAAGGCCTGCAATCCCAGCCCCTGCAGCGCCAGCGCGGGGTCGTTGAGGCGGCCGGTCAGGATCGCGGCCGGGAAATACATCTGGTAATAATACGGCAGGTATTTGGAAATCTCGTACAGCCAGGACGGCATCAGATCCAGCGGGAAGACCTGCCCGCCCAGCACGGTTTCGATCGCCAGCGACAGGATGATGAAGGACTGGATCTCGAGAAACCAGAAGGTCAGCAGGCCAAAGCAGTAAGCAATGGTGAACTGGATGAAGGCGGAGAGGACCAGGGCCGGCAGCCCGATGGCGAGTCGCCAGGGTTCGTTTGGGAAGGTCAGGTAATCGTAGAGGAGCGGGAGCAGCGCCACGAGCGGCACCAGGGCGAGCAGACCGGACACCAGACGGGCGGCGATGAAGACGGTGAAGCGGTAAACGAAATAGTTGATCGGCTTGAGCAGGAACTGGTTGATCAGGCCGTTGCGGATTTCCTCGCTGATCTGGTAGTCCTCGTTGAAAGCGCTGATGAAAAACTGCAGCACCAGCAGGGTGATGAAGTAGGTCAGCGTCTGCGACAGGCTGAAGCCGCCGATCTCGGTCTGTCCCCGGAAGGCCGCGCCCCAGAGGATAAAAACATAGGCGAGGTGAACGCAGGAGAAAGTGGCGCGGATCGCGAAGTTCCACCGGTACACCAGGCTGCTCTGCAGCCCGACGAGGAAAACGTGGCGGTATTTGGTCAGCGCCGAAAACATGCGTCCGGAAAGCTCAGGACTTCAGGTTGAAGCGGGCAATCAGCTCCTTCGCCAGGTTGCGATAGGCGGTTGAGCCGGGGCTGAGCGGATCGTAGTCGAAGATCGTCTTGCCGAAACTGGGCGCCTCACTGAGGCGGACGGTACGCGGGATGACGGTGGAGAAAATCTTGTCGGGAAGATGCTTCTTCACCTCGTCGACCACCTGGCGCGAGAGATTGGTGCGCACGTCGAACATCGTCATGATGATGCCACCGACCTCGAGCTTGGCATTGACCTCGGCGGTCTTGAGCCGCTCCACCACCTTCAGGATCTGGCCGAGCCCCTCGAGCGCCATGTATTCACACTGCAGGGCGATCAGGAGGTAGTCGGCGGCGGCGAGGCTGTTCATCGACAGCATGCCGAGGGCGGGGGGGCAATCGAGGATGATGGCCTTAAAGCCGCCCGACTCGCGGACCGGCTGCAGGCATGCCTTCAGCTTGCTGAGGTAGTTCTCTGTCTGGGCGAGTTCGATCTCGGCGGCGGCGAGGTCGACCTCGCTGGGAATGAGGGCGAGGTGCTCGTATTTGGTCGGGGTGATCATCGCGAGGGCGGAACCCTCGCCGTTGAGCGGACCATACAGGCTCCTGCCTTCCTGCTTCTCCACCCCGAGGGCGCTGGTGGCATTGGCCTGCGGGTCGAGGTCGACCACCAGGGTGTGGATTTTTTTGTCCGCCAGGGCGGCCGCGAGGTTGACGGCGGTGGTCGTTTTGCCGACGCCGCCCTTTTGGTTCGCGATGGTGAATACGAGGCTGCCCATAGGTTGGCGCGATTTATCGGGCCGCGGCGGGCAGAGTCTAGCGCGAAAGCGGCCGCGGCGCCGGAGAGACGCCGCGGCAATGAGGCAGGTCAGCGGCGCGCTCCACCTGCCACCCAGAGCCCGACAGCCATCAGGGCTCCTCCGGCCAACAGGCGGGCGAGGTCGGTGGATTCCTGGAAAAAGAGGAGGGAACAGGCCACCCCGAGCGGAACCTTGGCATTGTTCATGGCGGCCAGCAGGCCCGCATTCACCCGGGTCGCGCCCCGGTTCCACCAGAAGAAGCAGAAGCCGGAGGCCAGCATGCCGAGATAGGCGAGGATGCCCCATTGGCGCGCGGTGGGTGAAAATGTCGTCCAAGAGCCCGCCACCACGGACATGACCAGCGTGATCGCCAGCCCGCCGAGGTAGAGCCAGACAAAGCTGTTGGCGTCACCCACCCCTGTCATTCCACCCCGGATACGCCGGTAGGCCAGCTGCCCGGCGGCAAAGCTGAGGTTGGAGAGCTGGACGAGCAGCACGCCGCCCAGCTGCGTACTGGCGACGCCGGTGCGCCAGAGCACCACGCCGGCGCCCGCCACGGAGAGCAGGGCGGCGATCCAGTGACGGTGTTCCACCCGGCGCTCCAAGGCGGCGTCGAGCAAGGCGATGTAGAGCGGGGTCGTGATGGTGAAGAGGGCCACCTCGAACGCACGCAGGTGAAGGAAGGCGTGCAGGTAAAAAACATACATCAGCCCAAACTGAAGGGCGCCCGTCGCCGCCAGCTGGAGACGCTGCCGGACGGAGGTGCCGTGCAGGCGCAGGAAGGGCAGGAAACACAACGACGCCAGGGCCAACCTCACCACCGCGATGGCGGTGGGGTCCAACCCCGTGAGCTCGTTCTTGATCAATCCAAACGAGAACGCCCAGATCAGCGAGACGGCGACGAGGTAGGCCACAGCGGTGCGAAAGGAGGGCGACTAGACGCGGAAGATCGCTCCCAGTTTCTTGCCGAGGAGGACGGTCATGCTCACCAGAGTTACCGCGAGGAAAGCCATCGCCCACACACCCAGCGCACTGGCGATAAACTTGCCGTCGCCCAGCAGTTGGAAGAGCTCCAGGATCGCCTTGGTGATGGGATAAAACACCTGCTTTTGCGCGAGGATGAGCGAGTCGCTTACCTCCAGCATGGCGAAGGCGAAGGCGAGGAGCCCGCCGGCGATGAGGTTGGCGGTGATGAGGGGGAGCGTCACCTTGCGCACGGCGCGCAGTGGCGAGGCACCCAGGTTTTGGGCCGCCTCCTCCAGGGTTTCGCTGGTCTGCTGGAAGCCGGCGATGGCCGAGCGAACGACATAGGGCAGGCGCCGAATCGAATACGCGATGATGAGCAGAATGGTGGGATCCTGGACGGGGTTCAGGAAGGAAAAGAATTTTCCCTCCTGACTCATCGCGAGGTAGCCGAAGGCGAGGACCAGCCCCGGCACCGCCAGCGGAAGCATGGCGAGGAAGTCGAGCACCTGGCGGCCCGCGATGCGGCTGCGCACCACCACGTACGCGATCGCGATGCCGAGGAACACGTCGATGACGGTCGAAATGCTGGCGAACTTCAGGCTGTTCGCGATGGCCGGGACGGTTAGGTCGTGCCCCAGCGCGATCTTGAAGTTTTCCAGGGTGTACTGCTGCGGCAGGACCGTGCTGTACCAGTCGCTGGCGAAGGCCACCAGGATGACGCCGATGTGCGGGAGCACGGCGAGGAAGGTCACGAGGCAGAACGCCGCGGTGCAGAGCCACGCGGGAAAACCTGCCAGCGTGCGCGCGCCGCCTGCGGTGGTGGCCTTGGCCATCATGGCGTAGGCGTTGCGGCCGAACAGGCCTTTGCCGAGCGCATAAAGGGCCACCGTGCTCGCCAGCATCACCGTCACCAAGGTGTAGGGGAACGGATTCCCCCCAAGGTCCTTCAGGCCGTAGAAAATCTGGACGGAGGTGACGCGGGGATAGTCAAATACCAGCGGCACGCCCAGTTCGGTGAACGACCAGATAAAGACGATGGTGCCGCCCGCAAACAGCCCCGGCTTGATCAGGGGAAGGGTGATCTTGAAGAAGCGGCGGAAGCCGGTGCAGCCAAGATTTTGGGCCGCTTCTTCCATCGCGGGGTCGATATTGGCGAGGGCGGCGACGGCGTTCAGGTAGATGATCGGGTAGAGGGAGAGGGCCTGGACCACGGCGATCCCAAAAAACTGGCTCTGGGCAAACCAGTCGTAGGTCCAGCCTTCCGGTTGCACCCCGAGGTGGATGAGGAATGAGTTGAGGGCGCCGTATTGCCCGAAGATCTGCTTGATGCCGATCGCGCCGACAAAGGGCGGGAGGACCATCGGGACGAGTACGACCGAGCTGAGCAAGGTCTTGCCCGGAAAGGCGAACCGGTCGGAGAGGAACGCGAGCGGGAGGGCCACCAGGAACGCGAGCGACGTCGCGGTGCAGGCGAGAAGGAACGAGTTGCGCAGGCCGCCGAGGTACAGCGGGTCGGAAAGGACGGCGCGCAGGAAGGCGAGGGTGAAGTCGCCATTCGCGTCGATGAAGCCCCCGCGCAGGATCTGGAGGATGGGCCAGAGGAAAAACGCGGCGAAGAAGAGGAGGGTGAAACTGAAGACCACCCGGGCGAAGGAGCGGGACATCGCCGTCCATTTGGGGCGAGGTGCGGACCGGCCTCAATCCGATTTCCCAACCGATCGTGCGGGCGCAAAAAAAAAACCGCCCCTGTGGGCGGCTTTGAGAGGGTCGGTCCTCAGTTGCGGCCGGGCCGCCGGGACTTCGTTTCGATGAACTCGCGGATGACTTCCATCCGCTTGCGCTGCCGGTCCTCTTCACCGATCTCTTCCATCGTGCGCTGGGCCTCGTTTTTAGCCATGGCCTTGCGCATCTTGGAGAGGGCGATGTTCTGAAGCTGCCGGACACGTTCGCGGGTCACCTTGAATTTGCGGCCCACTTCCTCGAGCGTCATCTCGTTCGCACCGTCCAGGCCGAAGCGGAGGCGGATGATCTCGGCCTCGCGCGGGTCAAGGGAGTCGACCATCGATTTGAGGTCGGCGTTGAGGTTGCGCTCGCGGAGGCTCTCGAAGGGGCTGATCGCGTTTTCGTCACCGACGATTTCACCGAAGGTGGACGAGTCGCCATCCTCGCCGATCGGCGCGTCCAGTGAGGTCGGACGTACGCTGACGGACTTCAGATGCGCGACCTTCGAGGTCGGGATCTGGAGCTCCATTGCCAACTCTTCATCCGTGGGCTCGCGGCCAAGCTCTTCGGTGAGGGCCATGGCGGTCCGCCGCATCTTGGAAATCTTGTCCACCAGATGGACAGGGAGGCGGATGGTTTTGCTCTGATTGGCCAGAGCGCGCTTGATCGACTGCTTGATCCACCACGCGGCGTAGGTGCTGAGTTTGCCTCCCTTGCGCGGGTCGAAGCGTTCCACCGCCTTGATCAGGCCGATGTTTCCCTCGCTGATGAGGTCGAGCAGAGGCAGGCCAAAATCCTTGTAGTCATGGGCGATCTTCACGACCAGACGCAGGTTGGCCTTGATCATATGGTCGCGCGCCGCCTTGTCGCCGCGCCGGATTCGCCGGGCGAGGGTGACTTCCTCCTTGATGGTCAGGAGCGGAGTCTTGCCGATTTCCTGCAGGTAAAGTTGGAGGTTGCTGCGCTCGAGCGGCGCCGGCTCGGAGGCCGCGGGCTCGTTCTTTTCAAGGAAGGAAGGGGGCGCATCGAGAACCGGGGCGGCTACGGCGGGCGTAATCGACTCAGTGGCGTCGGCGTCGTCAGCAAACTTGCGGATGGATTTCGGTTTCGGTGCCATGACGAGTTGCTAGTTAGAGGTTTCCGCCGGTCATTGGACGGACGGTTCGTTAATCGGTGACCTACCTGAGCGGGAATCGTTCCATCGGGCTAGACCCACCTTCTCCTCTGAGCGACGCCAAAATGCGCGGTGTCGCTGTGCCAGACTGGCGCAAAGCTGCGCCTTCCGTAGGGCGGTGTGACCCTAATCGGAATTCTTCTGCAGACGGGACCGGAAACTACCCCAGAGCGCTTCGCGGGCGCTCCCTGAGCAAAACCGTTTCAAACGGTAATCGGCAATGCCGCTTACGCAAACTGCTCGGCGATCGCGACCGCCTTAAAGAGGGCGGAGGCCTTGTTCACCGTCTCCTGGTATTCGGAGGTCGGGACGGAATCCGCCACCACTCCGGCGCCTGCCTGGATGTGGATGCGGCCGTCCTTGAGCAGCGCGGTCCGCAGCATGATGCAGGAGTCGAGGTTGCCGTCGTAGCCGAAATAACCGAGCGCGCCGGCGTAAAAGCCACGCTGGCTGGGCTCGTGGGCGGCGATGATTTGCATGGCGCGGATCTTCGGCGCTCCGCTGACGGTACCGGCCGGGAACGTCGCCCGCATCAGATCGTAGGCGGTCTTGTCAGGTGAGATGCGGCCCTCGACCTGAGAAACAATGTGCATGACGTGCGAATACCGCTCGATCACCATCATTTCCGGCACCTTTACCGAGCCGAATTCGCAAACCCGGCCGATGTCGTTGCGGGCGAGGTCGACCAGCATGAGGTGCTCGGCGCGCTCTTTTTCGTCGGCCAGGAGGTCCTTTTCGAGGGCGACATCGTCGGCGTGGGTTGCCCCGCGCTTGCGTGTCCCCGCGATGGGGCGGATCTCGACCAAGCCATCCGTGAGGCGCACATGGACCTCGGGGGACGCGCCTACGATCGCGTAGTCGCCCGTATCCAGGACGAACATATACGGCGAGGGATTGACGGTGCGCAGGGCGCGGTAGAGGTCGAGGGGCGTCTTGGTGAAAGGGCGGGAGAAACGCTGGGACGGCACCACTTGGATGATGTCGCCGGCGCGGATGAACTCCTTGGTGTCCTCCACCGTCTTTTCAAAGGCGGCCTGGGTGAAGTTGCCAGGTGGCACGCGGATGGGACCGGCGTCGACCAAGGGAGCGGGGGCCAGGGCCTGCGGCTCCCGCAACACGTCAAAAAGGTGGGTCAGTTCCGTCACCGCCGCGTCATAGGCGGCCGCCGCGTCCCCGCTGATATGGGCGTTCACGCAGAGGCGGAGGGTTTGCTTCGCGCGGTCAAAGATCAGGAGCGAGTCCGTGATCATGAAATACAGCAGCGGCAACCCGAGTTCGTCCTGGGGCGGGGCCGGGACAGAGGGCTCGATCCGGGTGACGTATTCGTATCCGACAAACCCTACCGCGCCCCCGATAAAGCGCGGCAGGCCGGGCAGGTTGACAGGGGAATGCGCCGCCATCTCCTGCTCGATCAGCACCAGGGGATCGGTCGGGGTGGGCACCTCGCGGTCGGTTTTGCCCGGCTCGCGGATGCGGGTGGTGACCGGGCCGCAGGCGAAGGTCTTGCGCGGCCTGCAACCGATGAAGCTGTAGCGCGAGAGGTTTTCTCCGCCCTCGACGGATTCGAGGAGGTAGGAGGGGCCCGTGGTGCGCAGTTTCGCGTACGCCGAGACGGGTGTCTCGAAGTCGGCCATCAAGTCGGCGTAAACGGGCACGACGTTGCCTTCGCGGGCGAGTTCGACGAAGCGCGAGCGGTCAGGAAAAATTTGCATAACAAGACGGAGCAGAAAGGAGGAAAGACGGGCAGCGGGAGGGGACGTAGGGGCGCGGGCGAGCGGGCGAGGGGCTCACCCTCACCATCGTTGGCTGCGTTCCATCCTCTTTTCCGTAGTCATGCGCCGGGTGCGTGCCAGACGGCAGTTGTCATTCGACCGTGACCGATTTGGCAAGATTGCGCGGTTTGTCGACGTCGCAGCCGCGCTCCAGGGCGATATAATAACTGAGAAGCTGGACCGGCACAGTGGCGACGATGGGAAGCACCGCATCGTGGCACTGGGGGATACGGATGATCTCGTCGGCCAATCCGTCGGGAATCTCCGCGCCTTCCGTCGTGATCACGATGGTCGGGCCGCGCCGCGCCTTGATCTCCTGGATGGATGAAATCAGCTTGTTGAAAATCTCGCCGGAGGGCGCGAAAAACACCGACGGGCAGGACTCGCTGACGAGAGCGATGGGGCCGTGCTTCATTTCCGCGGCGGGATAACCCTCGGCATGGATGTACGAAATCTCCTTCAGCTTGAGTGCCCCCTCCAGCGCGATCGGGAAAAGAGAGAGGCGTCCGAGGAAAAGCATGTCGTCGTAACGCGCGAACCGTTTGGCGATCGCCTGAATGTGCGGCGCCTGCTGCAGCACACGGCGAACGAGGTCGGGCGCACCCTTGAGCGCCTTCACGTATTCCACGCCATCGCTGAAACTCATGTCCCGCATGCGTGCGATGTAGAGCGCAACCATGGCGCCGACCAGAAGCTGCGAGGTGAAGGCTTTCGTGGAGGCGACACCGATCTCGGGCCCGACGTGCTGGTAGATGCCACCGTCGGCCTCCCGGGCGATGCTTGAGCCCACGCTGTTGTTGATCGCCATGACCTTGTAGCCCTTGCGCTTTGCCTCACGCATGGCGCCCAGGGTGTCGATCGTTTCGCCAGACTGGCTGACGCAGAAGAAGAGCGTGTTTCCGCTGAGCGGGGAGTTCCGGTAGCGGAACTCGGAGGCGTAATCCACCTCGACGGGGATGCGCGCGAACCGCTCGATCAGGTGCTCGGTCACCAGGCAGGCGTGCCAGGCGGTGCCGCAGCCGATGAAAGCAAAACGGTCCATCTGCCGGAACTCCACCGGGGAGATGTTGAGGCCGCCGAACTGGGCGGTGCTGCCGTCGGCCGAAAAGCGTCCGCGCATCGAGTTCTCGAGGGCGGCGGGCTGCTCGAAAATCTCCTTCTCCATGTAGTGCGCGTAGGTCCCGAGTTCGGCAGCCTCGGCGCTCCAGGTCACGCGGTTCACCACCGGGGACACATCCTCCTCGGTCTGGGTGATGATGGAAAAACGTTTCGGCGTGAGGTGGAGCAGCTCGCCGTCCTTCAAGTACACCACGTTCTGAGTCCGGCTGATCAGGGCCGATACATCACTGGCGAGGATGTATTCGTCTTCCCCGACACCGAGGACGAGGGGCGAGGCTTTGCGCGCCGCAACAATTTCGTCCGGACGGTCGGTGCAGAGAACCGCGATGCCGTACGTGCCCTCCACGTGCATCAGGCTGCGGCGCACGCTCTCGAGAAAGCGGCTGCGGTCCGCCGAGTCGGTCTCTTTCTCGTAGTGGTAGGAGATCAGGTTGACGAGGGCCTCGGTGTCGGTCTCCGACTGGAAGGTGTAACCTTTGGCAAGGAGGAAGCGTTTGATCGAAGTGTAGTTTTCGATCACGCCGTTGTGGATCAGGGCAAACTTCCCGTCGCTGCTCAGGTGCGGATGGGCGTTGCAATCGGTCACGCCGCCGTGCGTGGCCCAGCGGGTGTGTGCGATTCCGGTCGTGCCACTGAAGGCGTGCCGTGCCGTCTCTCGCACCAGGTTCTCCACCCGCCCGACTTTTTTCGCGAGCTGGATGCCACCGCCCTGCAGCACCGCCACGCCGGCGGAATCGTAGCCGCGGTACTCCAGCCGCTTCAGGCCCTCCAACAGGATCGTGGCAGCTTTCTGTTTACCGACGTAACCAACAATTCCACACATACTTTTTAATGTTTTAGCTGGCGAAAATACGAGCCGCTACAAACGTAGTGCAAGGCTTTAGGCCAACACTATGCCATCCCCAAAACAAGTGATTGCAGTCATCATGGGAGGCGGCCGCGGGACTCGTCTGCAGCCCCTCACGTCGGAGCGCAGCAAGCCGGCGGTGCCGCTGGCGGGCAAGTACCGGCTGGTCGATATCCCGATCAGCAACTGCATCAACTCCGACATCAACCGGATCTTCCTGTTGACGCAGTTCCAGACCGCGTCCCTGCACCGCCACATCCAGAGCACCTATAACTTCGATTCGTTCGGGTGCGGTTTTGTGGACATCCTTTCCGCCGAGCAGACGGACAAGACCTCCGACTGGTACCAGGGCACGGCCGACGCGGTCCGCCGCAACCTCCAGCATTTCCGCTCCTTTCCCCATGAGCTGGTGCTGATTCTCTCCGGCGACCAGCTCTACCGGATGGATTTTCGCGAGATCATCCGCCAGCACGTCGAGAGCGGGGCGGACGTCACGCTGTCCGCAGTGGCCTACGAAACCGCCAAGGTCGAGGGCCTGGGCCTGATGCGGGTGAACGACGATCTTTCGATCACCGAGTTCGTGGAGAAACCCAAGGACCCCGCGGTGATCGATTCGCTCAAGGTCAGCCCGACGCTCGAAGCCCGGTACAGCCTGCCGCCAGGCGGACATTGCCTCGCCTCGATGGGTATCTACGTCTTCAACCGCACCGTCCTGCAGGAGGCGCTGGAGAACAACATGACCGATTTCGGCAAGGAGATCATTCCGAGCCTGCTCGGCAAGAAGCGCCTCTTTTCGTACGTTTTCCGTGGATACTGGGAGGACATCGGCACGGTGCGCGCGTTTTTCGAGGCCAACCTCGCCCTGGCCCAACCGCTGCCGCCGTTCAACTTTTTCGACACCAAGGATCCGATCTATACCCAGGACCGTTATCTGCCGCCGTCGAAAATCAACGATTGCACGGTTGACTTTGCCGTGATCGGCGACGGCGCAATCGTCGAGGGCTCGCTCGTCAAACACTGCGTCATCGGCATCCGCTCCTTTGTCCGCGATGGGTCCAGGCTCGAGGACGTGGTGATGATGGGCGCCGACACCTACGAGACGGAGGAGGAGCTGAAGGCCAACGTCGCCGCCGGCATCCCGCACCTGGGGGTGGGCCGCAAGTGCAACATCCGCGGGGCGATCATCGACAAGAATGCCCGTATCGGCGACGGCGTCACCCTCACCGCCGAAGGCAAGGCCGACGGCAACTATCCCCATGGCATCGTGGTGCGCGACGGCGTCCTGCTGGTGCCGAAGGGTGGGGTCGTACCCGGCGGTGTCACCGTCTGAGGCCCCGCGCCACCCGCATTTTTTTGCCTAACACAAAGCCGCGCCTTTCAGGGGCGCGGCTTTTTTTGGGGGCGGCGGGACGACTCAGTTGTTGAAGCGGAAGAGGGCGACGTCTCCGTCCTGGAAGACGTACTCCTTGCCCTCCAGGCGGTATTTGCCCGCGTCGCGCGCCGCCGCCGTGCTGCCGAGGCGGGAGAGGTCGTCGTAACCGACCACCTCGGCCTTGATGAAACCCTTCTCGAAATCCGTGTGGATCACCCCGGCAGCCTGGGGCGCCTTCCATCCCTTCTTGATCGTCCAGGCGCGGACCTCCTTTTCGCCTGCGGTGAAATAGGTCTGCAGTCCAAGGAGTGAATACGTGGCGCGGATCAGGGCGGAGACGCCGGAGTCGTCGACGCCGAGGTCCTTGAGGAAGGCTTTGGCCTCGTCGGCCGGGAGGTCGATCAGTTCCGCCTCGATCCGGGCGCTGATCGGCACGTAGGCGGCGTCGTGATGGGCGCGGACAAACTCCGCCACCTTCTTCACGAAGGGGTTTTCCTCCGCGGTGGCGAGGTCGCCTTCCGCCACGTTGCAGGCGTACAGGACGGGCTTGGCGCTCAGCAGCTGGAAGAGCTTGAGCAGGCGCGCCTCCTCTTCGTTCACCGGGAGGATGTTCGCCGGTTTGTTTTCGTTGAGGTGCGGGGTTAGGCGCTCGAGCAAGGCGATCTCCGCCTGGGCTTCCTTGTCCCCGCTCTTCGCCTTCTTCTGCGACTTGTCGATGCGCTTGGTCACGGCGTCGAGGTCGGCCAGGATCAGCTCGGTCGTGATCACCTCGATGTCGCGCACCGGATCCACCGCACCCATGGTGTGGACGACGTCCGAATCTTCAAAGCAGCGCACCACGTGCACGATCGCGTCGGTCTCGCGAATGTTGGCAAGGAACTGGTTGCCCAGGCCCTCGCCCTTGCTGGCGCCGGCCACGAGCCCCGCGATGTCGACAAATTCGATCGCCGCCGGGATCACCACGCTGGTTTTGGCGATCCGCTGCAGGACCGCCAGGCGGTCGTCCGGAACGGTGACAACCCCGACGTTGGGGTCGATCGTGCAGAAAGGATAATTGGCAGCCTCCGCCTTGCGGGAGCGGGTGAGCGCGTTAAAGAGGGTGGATTTGCCGACGTTGGGCAGGCCGACGATGCCAGCTTTGAGCATAAGCCGGGAACGTTCAACGGCAGGGCAGGGGAGTTCAACGCCGAAAACCAGCTCTTGACATGCCCTGCCGCGGCGGGTGGAGTCCCCAGCTTTTCCAAAAGTAATCGTTCCGACGTTTTTCTCTCATGGCTCTCAAAATCCGTCTTTCCCGCATCGGCGCCGTGCACAAGCCGATCTACCACGTCGTGGTGGCTGAAGCTCGTTCCCGTCGCGATGGCGCTGCGGTGGAAATCCTCGGCACCTACTCCCCCCAGGGCAAGAACGAGTCCCTGACGCTGGACCTCGCCCGCGCTGACTACTGGGTGGGCAAGGGTGCGGTTCCGACCGACACCGCCAAGGGTCTGATCAAAAAAGCCCGCAAGGCCGCTCCGGCCGCCTGAAGCTGATCCTTCCCCTCAGCGGCCTGGCGTGAGCCAGTGCCGCTCCTGCAAAACCTCGGCACGCCCGAGGTTTTGTGCTTTTCAAGCACTCCATGGCCCTGCGGATCGACCTGCTGACGCTTTTCCCCCGCATGCTCGATGGCTTTCTAAAAGAGAGCATCCTGGGCAAGGGCATCGCCGCTGAACTCCTGTCGGTAAACGTCCACGACCTGCGGGGGTGGACCACAGACAAACATAAGACGGCCGATGACCGTCCCTTTGGCGGTGGTGCCGGAATGGTGATGAAACCGGACCCTGTTTTCGCCGCCATGGAAGCACTGCAGAGTCCCGGATGCCGGCGTATTTATCTCACACCTGACGGCGCGCCCTTGTCTCCCGAGATTGCGCAGGACCTCTCGCGCCAAGACCACCTGATCTTCCTCAGCGGTCACTACGAGGGCATCGACCAGCGCATCCGCGATTCGGTGATCGATCAGGAAATCAGCATCGGTGACTACGTGCTCACCAACGGCACGCTCGCGGCCGCGGTGGTGATCGACGCCTTGAGCCGTTTCATCCCCGGAGTTCTCGGGGAAGAAAAGTCGTTGACGCACGAATCCTTCACCGGCAAGTTGCTCGACTTTCCTCAATACACGCGTCCCGCCGAATTTCGCGGTATGTCCGTGCCGGAAGTGCTCCTCTCGGGCAACCACGGCGAAATCGAAAAGTGGCGGCACGCAAAACGTATCGAGAAAACCCGCACCGTTCGTCCCGATTTATTCGTCAAATATTGTCATGAATCCGATCATCACAGAGCTCACCGCTCCCCAGCTGAAGACTAACCTCCCGGCCTTCAAAGTAGGCGATGGCGTGCGGGTGCACACGAAGGTCCGCGAAGGCGACAAAGAGCGCATCCAGGTCTTCGCCGGGATCGTGATCGCTCGCAAGGGCACCGGCATTCATGAGACGTTCACCGTCCGCCGCATTAGCTACGGCGAGGGTGTCGAACGCGTCTTCCCGGTCAATTCCCCCAATATCGACAAGGTCGAGATCGAGCGCGTCTCCGAAGCGATGCGCGCCCGCCTGTATTATCTGCGTAATCGTCAGGGCAAGGCCGCCGTGGCCGTCCGCGAGAAGCGCACCGTCAGCGCGAAGTCTTCCTGATCGGTCAACAATTAGACTGTCAATTGGGGCGAGCTCTCCGGAGCTCGCCTTTTTTGTGTTCAATTTCCTGCTTCCCCGGCTCCCGCAGCACCTTTAGTCCTGCTCTTCCCGCGCTGCGCGGCTCGCCACCAACACACGCCACTCACTCACATGAAACTGCAATCCGACATTCTTGCCAAAGCGGCAGCTCAGGCCCGTGGTCTCGCCATGGACGCGGTCCACAAATCGTCCTCCGGGCACCTGGGTCTTCCCCTGGGCGCGGCTGAAATCGGCGCTGTCCTTTACGGCAACGCCCTGGTCCACAACCCCGACGAACCGCGTTGGCTGAATCGCGACCGTTTCATCCTCTCGGCCGGGCACGGCTCGATGTTCCTCTACTCGTGGCTGCACCTCAGCGGCTACGACCTCCCGTTGGAAGAGGTAAAGAATTTCCGCGCCCTGCATTCGAAGACCCCCGGCCACCCGGAGTTCCACGAAACCCCGGGAGTGGAGTGCACCACCGGTCCCCTCGGCCAGGGCGTGGGCAATGCGGTCGGCATGGCGCTGGCCGGCAAGATGGCGGAAGCCCGCTTCAACACCGCCGAGCATCCGATTTTCGACTACCACGTGATCGCCCTCGCGGGTGACGGGTGCATGCAGGAAGGCGTCGCCATGGAAGCAATCGCCTTCGCCGGTCACCAGGGCCTGGACAACCTGATCCTCATCTATGATTCGAACGACGTGACGCTCGATGCGATGGCGGACAAGACGCAGAGCGACAACACCGCCCTGCGCTTCAAGGCCATCGGCTGGGACGTGCAGACCCTGGCGGATGGACACGACCTCGCCGCCATCCTCAAGGCGGTGAACAAGGCCAAGAAGGCCCAGACCGGAAAGCCCCAGCTGATCATTGCCAAGACCCAGATCGGTCGCGGCATCCCCGAAGTGGCCGGCACCAGCAAGGGTCACGGTGAGGGCGGCGCCAAGTTCGTCGATGCTGCCAAGAAGAACCTCGGCATCCCCGAAGGCACCCATTTCTACGTCAGCGACGACGTCCGCGCCTATTTCGCGGATCACAAGAAGCGTCTCGTGCGCTCCTACAAGAAGTGGGAAAAGACCTTCGAGGCCTGGCGCGCCGCCAACCCCGAAAAGGCGTCTCTGCTCGACCAGCGCAATGTGCCCGTGTCCGCCGCCGACCTCCTCGCCAAGGTGCCGGCATTCCCCGCCGATGCGAAGCTGGCCACCCGCGCCGCGGGCCGCGATGTGCTCCAGCCCCTCGCCGCCGCCCTCCCGCTGCTGATCTCCGGCAGCGCGGACCTCCACGGCTCGACACTCAACTACATTGCCGCGGACAAGGATTTTGATCGCAGCAATCGCGCCGGTCGCAACCTCCGCTACGGCATCCGTGAACACGGCATGGCCGCGATCAACAACGGCATCGCCTACGACGGCCTCTTCCGCACCTCCTGCGCGACCTTCCTGGTATTCGCGGACTACTCCCGTCCCGCGATGCGCCTCGCCGCCCTCGCCAAACTCCCCGTGGTGTACATCTACACCCACGATTCCGTGGGCGTGGGTGAGGACGGCCCGACCCACCAGCCCATCGAGACCGTCTCGAGCCTGCGGGTCATTCCGAACCTCGACGTCATCCGTCCCGCGGATCCCGAGGAGACGGCCGGGGCCTTCGCCGCTGCGCTGGAGCGCAATGACGGCCCGACCCTGCTCGCGCTCACCCGCCAGAACGTCGCCATGCTCAACGACATTCCGGTGGATGTCCGTCGCAATGGTGTCCTGAAGGGTGCCTACATCGCCGTTAAGGAAACCGCGGAACTTACCCACATCCTGATGGCGTCCGGCAGCGAGCTTCAGCACGCCGTCGCCGCCGCCAAGGAGATCGGGGCCGGAGCCCGCGTGGTGTCCGTGCCGTGCTTTGAGCGGTTCAACCGCCAGTCCGAAGCCTATCGCAACGAGGTGCTGCCCCCGAACGTGCGCAAGCGCGTCGCGATCGAAGCCGGCGTCACGCCGCTGTGGCTGCAGTACGTGGGCCTGGATGGCAAAGTGATCGGCATCGATCGTTTTGGCATCAGCGCGCCGGGCAACACCGTGATGAAGGAACTCGGGATCACCCCCGAGAGCGTGGTGGCCGCCGCCCGCGCCCTCTAATCCCCCGCAGACGACCTTCCAAACAGGCTCCCGTGAGGGGGCCTGTTTTTTTATGCCTCGGCGGCGCGTCCCTTGCGGTCCGGCCCGCGCAACCGCGGTATGGGCGCCCCGCTTCGGTTCCGCGCAAAGCCACCGAGCGGCATTTTACGGCTTTCTAGCATTTGCCCTTGCCTAGACCGTTAGGAGCCTAACTATAAGCCACCTGATAATCACCTCCCTTACGATCCCATGCCTCTCTTGATGATGAAAGATCTGCCGCGTTACGAATGCCTCCTCGAGGCCGCGCAGACTTTTCCGCAGCTCGACCCCTCTGCGGCGGATGCCTTCCTGCACCTGCTTCGGACGGGGGATGAGGCTTTCAAGGTGACCGATGAACACCTCGCCCGCCACCAAATTTCTCACGGCCGGTTCACGGTTCTGCTGATCCTGATCGAAAAGGGCACGGAGTGCTCGCGGCCGCATACACCCGCGGAGCTGGCCGAGATGGCAGGGGTCACCCGCGCCACCATGACAGGGCTTGTCGACACCCTGGAAAGAGACGGACTGGTCACCCGCACGCCCGACCCGAACGACCGCCGGATGATGTCCGTCAGCCTGACGGACCAGGGGCGAAGCCGCCTCCAGCAGATCCTTCCGGGCTATTTCCAGCGTATCGCCGCCCTGATGTCCCCGCTCACGGAAGCGGAGCGAAAGACCTTCGTCGGCCTGTTGATCAAGATCCTGGAACGCTCCGCCGACCTGGTGACGCCGTCAGCCGCGCGCACGCAGCCAACCGGCGGCTGAACGCCTTTTCCCACGCTCTCCCACACACACACCTAAGTTCGTTATCGTATGATCAAGAGATTCTTCCTCGCCCTCGCAGCCTTCGCGCTGCTGGTGATCACGCTCGGCGCTGTCAAATACAGCCAGATCGCCGACATGAAGGCCAACGCTCCGCAGATGCCCGTGATGGCGGTCAGCACCGTGGAGTCCCGCACCGAAACCTGGAACCCCACGCTGACCGGGATCGGCACCTTGGCTCCGGTGGAAGGCGTTTCACTCAGCCTCGAGTCCGAGGGCACGGTGGTGAAGATCAACTTCAAGAACGGTGAGCAGGTGAAGGCAGGAGACATCCTCCTGGAACTCGACACCAGCGTGGAGGCGGCTCAGCTCCGCTCCACCGAGGCTCAACTCGTGCTCGCCCAGCTCGAATCGAAACGCGCCACCGAGCTGCTCGAGAAGCAGACGATCAGCCAGTCGCAGCTCGATCAGGCCACCGCCCAGCTCGACCAAGTCCAGGCCACGGTCAACGCCCTCCAGGCGCAGATCAACAAGAAGATCCTGCGCGCGCCCTTTGACGGCCGCGTCGGCATCCGTTCGATCAACCTCGGCCAGTATGTCTCCCGCGGGATGCCCCTGGTCCCGCTGCAGAAGCTCGACCAGCTCTACGTCAATTTCACACTCCCGGAACGCGAGCTTCCGCGTCTGGCCGTGGGGCACAAGGTGGTCATCGAGGTCGACGCCTTCCCCGGGCGCCGCTTCGAGGGGAAACTCAACGCCATCAATCCCGAGGTCAGCGCCTCCACCCGCAACGTCACGGTCCAGGCCCTCTTCGACAATCCCGAGGATGTCCTCCGCTCGGGCATGTTTGCCCGCGTCTCCGTCGAGCTGCCCGAACCGCGCACCCTCGTGATCGTGCCCGCCACCTCCGTGGCGTACGCCGCGTATGGAAATTCCATCTACGTGGTCGAGCAGATGAAGGACCGTGAGGGCAAGGAGTACCTCGGGGTCCGCCAGCAGTTCGTCAAACTCGGCGACCGTCGCGGCGATTTCGTCGCCATCCTCGAGGGCGTCAAAAATGGCGAACAGGTCGTGTCGGCGGGCGTGTTCAAGCTGCGCAACGCCCTCCCGGTGAAGATCAACAATTCGATCCAGCCCTCGCTCGAGTCCAACCCGAAGCCGGCAAACACCTGATCCTCCGGGACGCCGGGTGAGGCTCCGCCTCCCGGCAATGCCTGCTGCGCTTATGAAATTTACCGATCTCTTCATCAAGAAGCCCGTCATCGCCATCGTGGTGAACGTGGCCCTCCTCGTCGTGGGCGTGGTTTCGTACTTCGGGCTCAATGTCCGCCAGTACCCCCGCAGCGACGCCTCGGTCGTGACCATCTCGACCCTCTACTTTGGCGCCAGCGCCGACACCGTCCGTGGTTACATCACCACCCAGCTCGAACAGGCGGTGGCGAGCGCCGACGGCATTGACTACATCGAATCCGAGAGCCGGATGGGCATGAGCACGATCAACGTGTACCTGCGGCTCAACTACGACACCAACGCCGCGCTCTCGCAGATCAGCGCGAAGATCGATGCGGTGCGCAGCCAGCTGCCGCCGGAGTCCGAGTCCCCGGTGATCGACGTGCAGACGGCGGACAACCAGTTCGCTTCGATGTACCTCAGTTTCTACTCCGACACGATGGAGCAGAACCAGATCACGGACTACCTGAACCGCGTGGTCCAGCCGCAGCTCGCCTCCATCCAGGGCGTCCAGCGCGCCGAGGTCCTGGGCGGCCGCATCTTCGCCATCCGCGTCTGGCTCGATCCTGAACGCCTCGCCTCGCGCGGCGTCAGCCCGGTCGAGGTGCGCGGGGCCCTCCAGGCCAACAATGCCCTTTCCGCCGTCGGTGCCACCAAGGGCACGATGCTCTCGGTCAACCTGACGGCCAACACCGACCTCCAGACCGTCCAGGATTTCGAACAGCTGGTGGTGGCGGAGCGCGAGGGGACCCTGATCCGTCTTGCCGACGTCGCCTCCGTTGAGATGGGCGCCGAGAGCTACGATTCCGAGGTCCGCTTCGGCGGCCAGAAGGCCACCTTCATGGGCATCTGGGTTTTGCCCACCGAGAGCACCCTCGAGGTCATCCAGCGCGTCCGCGCGGTCATGCCCGACATCTCCGTGCGCCTGCCCGCCGGCCTCAACGCCAAGATTGCGTACGATGCCACCGAATACATCGACAACGCGCTTCAGGAAATCCTCAAGACCCTGATCGAGACCCTCATCATTGTGATGGTGGTGATCTTCCTCTTCATGGGGTCGATCCGCTCCGTCCTCATCCCGATCGTCGCGATGCCCCTCTCCCTGATCGGGGCGCTTTTCCTGATGCGGGTGATGGGCTTCACCGTCAACCTCCTGACCCTGCTCGCCATCGTGCTGGCGGTCGGTCTCGTGGTGGACGACGCAATCGTGGTGGTGGAAAACGTCGAGCGGCATATCCGCGAGGGCAAACGAAAGATGGAGGCCGCAATCCTCGGCGCCCGTGAGCTGCTGGGGCCCGTCATCTCCATGACGATCACACTTGCAGCGGTCTATGCCCCGATCGGTTTCCAGGGCGGCCTGACCGGCGCGCTCTTCCGCGAATTCGCCTTCACCCTGGCCGGCGCGGTCACGGTGTCCGGTTTCATCGCCCTCACCCTGTCACCGGTGATGAGCGCCTACATGCTGAAGGATCACAAGCACGAGCAGGAAGGCCTGACCGGCGTGATCAACCGCACCTTTGACCGGGTGCGCAACCGCTACGAGCGCATGGTGGCAAGCAGCCTCAAGTCGGTCTGGATCACGATCACCTTCGCCTTCCTGATCGCGCTGCTGGTCGTTCCGTTCTTCATGTTCGCGCAGCGGGAACTCGCCCCGAAGGAGGACCAGGGCGTGGTCTTTTCGATCATCCTCCCGGGCCCCACCTCGACTCTCGACCAGAACCTGCTCTATTCGGACCAGCTCCAGGCGATGTTTGAGTCGCTGCCGGAGTATGACACCTCGTTCATGATCACCGGGGCTAACTTCGGCTTCGCCGGTGCCATCACCAAACCGTGGTCGGAACGTGAGCGCAACACCCTGGTGATCGAGCAGGCGCTTCAGGCTCCCGCCGCCGACATCGTCGGTATCCAAAGTGTGATCAACACCCCGGATCCGCTGCCCTCCGGCGGCCAGTTCCCGATCGAGTTTGTGGTGCGCTCCACCGCCGACCACCGCCAGATGCTCGATTTCGCGCAGCAGCTCGTCCTCTACGCCAACACCGATGCAAACGAGCCCAACGCCGCGCCCACGTTCTACTTTGCGGATACGGACCTGAAGTTCGACCTGCCGCAGGTCGAGATCGACATCGACAAGGACAAGGTCGCCGCGATGGGGCTGAACCTGAGCGACGTCGCCCGCGACCTCGGCTCGATGCTCGGCGGCGGTTACGTCAACCGCTTCGTCAACCAGGGCCGCTCCTACCGCGTGATCCCGCAGGTCGAACGTTCGTCCCGCCTCAATCCCGACCAGGTGCTCGACTACCAGATCCGCGGCCCGCAGGGGCAGCTGATCTCGCTGTCGACGGTGGCGACCCTGAAGGAGACGGTGCAGCCGCGCACGCTAAACCGCTTCCAGCAGCTCAACTCGATCAAGATCACCGGGGTGGGCCCGAGCGTCGACGGGGCGCTGAAGAAGCTCGAGGCGAAGGCCGCGGAAATCCTGCCGCCCGACTACTCCATCGACTACGGCGGCCAGTCGCGCCAGCTCCGCAAGGAGGGCGCCGCCCTCTGGACCACCGGCGTGCTGGCGCTGCTGCTGATCTTCCTCGTCCTCGCGGCACAGTTTAACAGCTTCCGCGATCCGTTCATCATCCTGCTCGGCTCCGTGCCGCTCGCGATCTTCGGAGCAATGCTGCCGATCTTCCTCTGGAAGACGTCACTCAACATCTACTCCCAGATCGGCCTCATCACCCTGGTGGGCCTGATCGCAAAGAACGGCATCCTGATCGTGGAGTTCGCCAACCATCTCCAGGAACAGGGTCTGAACCGCTACGAGGCCGCCACCCGCGCCGCCGCGACCCGCCTGCGCCCGGTCCTCATGACCTCGGCCGCGACCGTCTTCGGTCACCTCATGCTGATCTTTGTCACCGGCCCCGGCGCCGCGGCGCGAAACAGCATCGGCTGGGTCCTGGTGGTCGGCATGGCCGTGGGCACAGTCTTCACCCTCTTTGTGGTGCCGGCGTTCTACGTGCTCCTGGCCAAGGACCACTCCAAGAGCGGCGTTGCCAAACGCGCTGAGCTGGAGCCGATCCCGGTCGCGGAGGCAGTCAAGTAACCACCTATCCGATACGCATGAAAGCTTCGTTGAAACTCTGGACAGTGCTGGCGGCGTTTGCCGCGGTGACGCTTGGCGCCCAAGGCGCGGGCGAGGTGGGCCGCAAGGCGGGCTCTCCGCCACCGGACGTGCCCGACCGCCTCGACCTGCGCACCGCCATCAACTACGCCCTCGAAAACAGCTTCGAGATTCGGCAGGCGCGCGAACGCATCCGTGAACAGGAAGGCCTGATCGTGGAAGTGCGCTCCCTCGCCCTGCCCAACGCCAGCGTCGACTCGTACTACACCAAGAACGATGAGGAACTGAGCTCCGACCGCGGCGGCACCGGCCCCGCGTCCGATCAGAACTGGCAGATCGCCCTCAACGTCCGCCAGACCCTCTTCTCCGGCGGTGGTGTGCGTGCCGCCCTCCAGGCGCAGTCCGCCCTCCGGGAGGCAGCCCTCCTCGATCTGCAGGCCACGATCAACAACGTGCTCTTCGAGGTGCGCACGCGGTTCTACAACGTCCTGCTCGCCCGTGAGCAGATCGGCGTCCAGGAATCCAACGTCCAGCTCCTGCAGGAGCAGCTCACCATCGCACGCAATCGCTTCGAGGCCGGCGCATCATCCAACTTCGAAGTACTCCGTTCGGAGGTCACCCTTGCCAACGCCCAGCCGGCCTTGATCCGCGCGCGCAATAATTACCGCACCGCAATCGATGAGCTTCGCCAGGCCCTCGGTTATCACAATCCGCGCATGGAGAGCATCCGCAAGGTGCCGGAGTTTGTCGGCACGTTGGACTTCACCAAGGTCAATTACGACCTGCAGCCCTCCCTCGAGGCCGCCCGGGCCAACCGCCCGGAGCTGCGCCGACTGGAACGACTGGAGGATGCACGCGAAGCCGGGGTGAAGAACGCCCGCTCCAATTATTATCCCGACCTGGCATTGGTTGGCGGATACCAGCTGCGCAAGAGCAACTTCTCCGAGCGCTTCGGCGACTCGCTCGACGGCTGGACCATCGGCGTACAATCGAATTGGGCGGTCTTTGACGGCATGCGCACCCGTGGCCTTGTCGCCCAGGCCCGCTCTCAGCTCAACCAGGCCCGCCTCCTCACCGAGGAAACCTCCCTCGCGATCGAGGTGGACGTCCGCCGGGCGTTGTCCTCCCTGCAGGAAGCGGCGGAACTCGCGGACGCAGCGGCGAAGGTGGTGACACAGGCCGAGGAGGCGCTGCGACTCGCCGATGCGCGTTATTCGGCCGGCACCGTCACTCAGCTTGACGTCTTGGAGGCGCGGGTGCAGCTCACCGAATCGCGCCTGAACCAGCTGACTGCCAACTACAGCTACAACGTCGCGGTGGCGTCCGTGCGCCGCGCTCTCGGCCAGGCCGATCCGTTTGTCCTTCAGCCATAAGCAGGCCTCACCGCCTGCAGAACGCGCCGGCGATTTTTGAAACGATTCCGCTCGCCGCGCGTCTTATCTACAACACCGGCCCGACCTTCCCGGTCGCGGCCGGTGCCGTTTTGAGACCTCGCGGGAGAGGCCCGTGAAGCCCCAATGCGCGCCCCGTTTTGCATGCCAGCCAGTCCAGCACATCCTGATAGGCCCGGTCTGAACGCCTCCTTCGTCCGGGCGCCGTCCCTGTTTCGTCCATGAGACCCCTCCGCCTCCTCCTCATTGGCGCCGCCGCCCTGCTTGTTCTCTGCGCCGTGCTTGTGGCGCTTGCGTTCAACGCCTCCGTCCAGACTTGGGCGGCGCGTCGCGCCCTCGCGGCCACGCCGGACCTAAAGGGGACACTCACGCGCGTGGACATCGGGCTGCATCAGACGCGAATCGAGGGGCTGCGGCTCGAGCAGCCCGGCATGGTCCTGACCGTGCCGTCGGCCACCGTCGAGCTGCCTTTGCTGGCAGCGCTGCGCCGGACCGTCTCGGTCAAGACGATTGTGGCCCATGGGTTTACCGTCGACCTGACGAGCTCCCCCGCTGCGCCTCCCGTCGCACGCGCTGGGGCTGGCGCGCCACTGCTTCCCCTGGCGTCACTCGCCCTCGCTCAGGCGTCCGCCGGCACCACACCGGCCGCCACCCGCACTCCGACCGGCGAGATCCTCTTCGACGGGGTCTTCCACCGGCTGGACCTGCCCGTGGACCTGGCGATCGGAGCCGCCGACCTGAGCGGCGACGTGCTTTTTGCGATCGAACCCGGCACCGCGCCGGGGCGCGCACAGGTTTCGGTGAAGGGCGGGGGATTGGAGGCGGGCAGGGAAGCAGAGTTCAAGATTGCCGGCACCGCGCAGCTTCCGGGAGCAAAGGCGACCGTGGACCATCTCAGTCTCAACGGAGTCCTGCACGCCGCGATGGAGACGCCCCGCACCGTGCGGAAACTCGCCCTCGCCGCCGACATCGATGCCCGCGGGCCTCAATTTCCCAACGGGGCCAGGCTGCGCGCCGAGCTCAAGGCCGAACGCACGGCCTCGGATGAAAGCTACGCCGTGAGGCTCCGTTCGGTCGACCAGCGCGCCGGCAAGGAATTGGTGACGGTGCAGGCGACCTATCCGGCCGCCACCCGTCTACTCGCCGGCACGTGGCGGATCGATGCGCGCGATGCCGACTTGAAACCCTTTACCATGGGGTTTGCGCTGCCGGCGTTTGTGGTCAACGGCGCCGGCCGCTTCGAAACCGATGGCGCCTTCGAAGAGGTGCACGCCGTCGGACGCTTTGACGCCGTCCTGGATGATTTAGAAATGCTCAACCCGCACCTCGCCGTCGTGGGCAGTGCCAGCGTGGTCGGAGAGTTCGACCTCGTGCAGCACGGTGACGCCGTCCGGGTGGAAAGGCTGATCGCCGATGTGACGGGGGCGGGCCCGATTGTCTCCGTCCACGCCCTGCAGGGCTTTGAACTCAGCACCGCCACAGGCGAACTTCGTCTCGCGGACCCGTTGACGGACTTGGTGCAAGTGAAGCTGCATGGGATCCCGCTCGCGTGGGCTCGTCCCTTCCTCGAGAAAACCGAGGTGGAGGGTGGCCCGGTGCAGGGAGAGTTTGCCGCCCGGGCCTTGAATGGCGGCGTGGCGGTGCGAACCGTGGCGCCACTATCCGTCCGGGGCCTCACTGTTCGGCAGGAGGGCGAGACACTGCTGCAGAATGTGGACGTCACCGGTACGCTTGCGGCCGACTACACGCCCAGCGGCTGGCAGGCGGATGTGCAGGACCTTGCGGTATTGAGCGGCGGCACTCCGCTCCTGTCCATTTCCTTGCGGGCAGGGAAGCCGTCGGATCCTGCGCAGCCCTTGAAGAGCACAGGTCAATACCGCGTTTCGCTGGCGCTCGCCGGCCGCCAACCGGCCGGGGCGGCGCTGAGTCAGCTGACGCGGGGCGAACTCTCCGGGGATTTTACCGCTGTGGTGACCGAAGCACTCCAGCAACTGGCGGTGACTGCGACCGTGCGGGACCTGGCCGCGGCCGGTGTTGACCGACCTTTGCCCGTGCTGAGCACCAGCTCACGCATCGACCTTCATGGGGACGGGCGTATCAAGGTGGTCGCGCCACTGGTGATCCAGCAGGGAGACCGGCGCTCCGACCTCGACCTTACCTCAGAACTCCAGCCCACCGAAGGGGCCCTGGGGATCGACGCTCAGGTTCTGAGCGAGGTGCTTTATGTGGAAGACGCCCAGGTTCTCCTTGCGCCGTTCCAGGGGGCGGAGGCCTCGGACGCGCCGACTGTTCGGCAGGAGCCGGACAACGCACCGTTCTGGAAGGGCATCAACGGCGAGGTCCGCATCGCCCTCAAAAAGGTGATTTATTCGCCGGACGTGCAGGCCGGAAACCTCACGGGCACAATCAAGATCGGGCCGGAGGCCCTGACGGTGGACAACCTGCGGGCCGTGCTGGGCGAGGGGAGTGAAGCGCGCGTTCACGGCGGTCTCACTCATCAGCCGAAGGAGACCGCTTCGTATTCATTGGCCGGCGACGTCAATGTCACCAACGTGAATCCAGGGCCGATCCTGGCCGCGCTCAGCCCGGAAAAGAAGGCCACGGTGGAGGGGCAGTTCAACGTCACGGGAAGGGTGTCGGCCAAGGCCGCATCGGTCGACCTGCTGGGGGAGGCGATGGTGGCGGACCTCAAGATGACCAGCCGCAGCGGCCGCTTTAACGGCTTTGCCGCCAGCGCGCGGGCCGGCGACGTGGGCAAAGCCCAGCGCGGGTTGTCAACCGCCGCCGCCGCCGTTGAACTCCTGTCCGGCATGCTCGGGGAGTCGCGGATTGAGCGTGAAGCCGCGCGGGTGCGCGCGGTCAGCGATGTCCTCGGTCGCCTGGGCAATATTGCCTTCGACCAGTTGAACCTGGAAGTGACGCACCGCCCGGGCGAGGACACGAAGATCAAGGACTTCAGCCTGATTTCCCCGGATCTGCGCTTTATCGGCGCGGGAGGGATCAAGAACCTGAAGGGGATCCATTTCCTGCAGCGCCCGCTGGACGTTCAGCTCCAGTTTGCCGTGCGCGGTGAGCAGGCACGGGATCTGAAGCTCCTGGGGGCCATCAAAACCGAGCCGGATGCGCTGGGTTATTTCCCGCTGCTGGAACCGGTGGGCATCCAGGGCTCGCTTTCCAGCATCAGCAGCGACGCGCTGGGCAAGTTGATGTCCAAGTATCAGTCACGGACCGAGTAGCCCCCGCCAAACTCCTTGCGTCGCGGGGGCGGCGGCATGAAATCCGCATTGCTCCGCCGCCGTGATCGCGTCCCTCCGTTCCCGCTTCCGCCTGTCTGGCCCCCGCCTGCTCGAGCTTTCGCTCGGGGCCTGGACGCTGCTGGTCTTCCTTTTCCTGTACCTGCCGATCGGCGTGCTGGTCGCCTATTCCTTCAACGACTCGAAGCTGAACATCGTCTGGAACGGCTTCACCACCCGTTGGTATCAGGAACTTGCAGACAACGCGCGTCTCCTCCGCGGCCTGCAGAACAGCCTGATCGTGGCCGGCGTCACCACCGTGGTCTCGATCGTGATCGGCACCCTCGGCGCCTGGTTGCTGCACCGCCACCGCTACCGCGGGGCGCGGCTGATCCAGACCCTTGTATCCATCCCGATGATCATGCCGGAGATCGTGATCGGCATCAGCCTGCTGATCTTTTTCACCACCGTGTCGCTCTCCCTCGGCTTCACCTCCGTGATCATCGCGCACGTCACCTTCTGCTTCCCCTTCGTGCTGGTGGCGGTGCAGGCGCGGCTGCAGGGACTTGACCCCTCGCTGGAGGAGGCGGCGATGGACCTTGGCGCGACACCCACGCAGGCGTTCTGGCAGGTGATCGTGCCGAGCCTGCGCCCGGCGATCCTGTCGGGCGGGCTGATGGCGTTCACCCTTTCGATGGACGAGCTAATCGTCACGTTCTTCACCGCTTCTGCCCGCGCGTCGACCCTGCCCCTGCAGGTCTACGGCATGGCCAAGATCGGGCTGAACCCCATGCTGAACGCCCTTTCGGCCCTGCTCATCATTGCGACGATCGCGTCCGTCCTCTTTTCCAGCCACCTGAAGAAAATGGTCACCCGGTCTGCATCCTAGGCCGGCTCCCACGCCACAACCCACCACCTCACCTCATGAAAGGCATCGTCAAACTCGCCGGACTGCTCGCCAGTCTCGCCCTGCTCACCCCCCTGTTCGCGGCCAAGAAGGAACTGAACCTCTTTGCCTGGTCGGAGTACGTCCCGCAGGAAGTGATCGACGGTTTCTCCAAGGAGACCGGCATCCGCGTGAATTATGAAGTCTTCGCCTCCGGCGAAGAGATGCTGGCCAAATTGCTCGCGGGCGGCACCGCCTACGACATCATCCAGCCGCCGGACTACATCGCGGAGGCGCTGATCAAGGCGCGCCTGCTCGCCCCGCTCGACTACAAGAAGCTTCCCAACTTCAAGCACATCCTCCCGGAGTACCTGAAGATGCCGCACGACCCGACGCAGGCCTTCACCGTCCCCTACATGAGCGGGACGGTCGGAATTGTGGTCAACACCGAGGCGGTGAAGGATCCGGTGAAGGGTTTCAAGGACGTCTTCCAGGCCAAGCATGCCAATCGCATCGTGGTGGTGAACGACAACCGCGAGATGGTCACCTGGGCGCTTTACACCCTCGGCATCGGGGCGAACGACCTGAGCGCGGAAAACCTCGAGAAGGCCAAGCCGATCCTCCGCCAGTGGGTGAAGCTGATCAAGGTGTACGATTCGGACAGCCCCAAGACCGCGCTGCTCGGCGGCGAGGTGGACCTGGGCGTGGTCTGGAGCGGCGAGGCGGCCATGCTCCACAACGAGGACAAGAAGTTCGCCTACGTCCTTCCCGAGGAGGGTGCGCACCAGTTCGTCGACCTGCTCGCGATCCCCACCGCGGCGGAGAACAAGGATGCCGCGCATCAGTTTATCAACTACGTGCTGCGCCCGGAGGTGAGCAAGCTGGTCTCCGACGCCTTCCCCTACACCAATCCGAACAGCGAGGCGCGCAAGCTCCTCACCGAGGAGCAGCGGGCAAACCCGGCCAGCTATCCCCCGGTGGGAAAGATGGAGACCTTCCGCCACATCGGTAAGACCGCCGAGCAGATCGACGAGATGGTGACAGACCTCAAGAATACGAGGTAAGGCCGGGATGCAGTCCCCCGCCGCACCGGTTGTCCACACCTCCCTGGGCCGGGCCGCCACCTGGCGGGCCTGGCTCTTGATCGCGCCCATGCTCCTCTGGCTGGGCGCGTTCGTGGTGGTCCCGATCGGCATCCTCACGGTCTACAGCTTCTGCGGGCGGGACGAACTTGGGCGAGTGGTGTTCGAGTTCTCCCTCTCGAACTATGCGCGGGTGTTCGAGCCGATGTACCTCGCGATCTTCGGGCGTTCCGTCGCCTACGCGGGACTCACCACCCTGATCTGCGTGGTCATGGGGTATCCGGTCGCCTATTACATCGCGCGCCGCAGCGAACGCTGGCGCAACCGCCTGCTGATGCTGGTGATGATTCCGTTCTGGACCAGTTTCCTCATCCGCACTTACGCCTGGATCACCATCCTGAAGAGCGAGGGGCTGCTCAACGGGATGCTGCAATACGCCCGGATCATCTCCGCTCCGCTCGAGATCCTCTACACCCCGACCGCGGTGGTGATCGGCCTGGTCTACGCCTACCTGCCCTTCATGATCCTGCCGATCTACGGCAGCGCGGAGAAACTGGACAATGCGCTGGTCGAGGCCGCCTACGATCTGGGCGCCGGGCCGCTTCGCGCGTTTTCCGAGGTCATCATCCCGCTGACCTGGCCGGGAATTTCCGCCGGCGCCCTGCTGGTCTTTGTCCCCGCCATCGGGATGTTTGCCATCACCGACCTGATGGGCGGGGCGCGGGTGCCCCTGATCGGAAACGTCATCCAGAATCAGTTTTTCCAGGCGCGCAACTGGCCCTTCGGCGCCGCGCTCGGGGTGATTTTCACCCTCCTCTTTGCCGTGACCTACCTTCTCCTCCAGCGGCGACGACGCTGGGAGACGCGCGGCTGACGGCCCCATCCTTGATGATCGAGATCCAGCGAGTGACCAAACGGTTTGGAACCTTCACGGCGGTGAACGAGGTCAGCCTCCATGTGGAGGCGGGCGAGTTCCTCACCCTCCTGGGGCCCTCCGGCTGCGGCAAGACGACCCTCCTGCGGATGCTCTCCGGTTTCGAGACGCCGACCGCGGGTTCCATCCACATTGGGGGCAGGGATGTGACGCACCTGGCGCCCTATCGTCGGAACGTGAACCAGGTGTTCCAGAGCTACGCCCTCTTCCCCCACCTCAATGTCGAGCAAAACGTCGGTTTTGGGCTCCGCATGCAAAAGGTGGCCGCGGCGGACGCGGCCCGGCGGGTGGCGGAGGTGATCGAGCTCGTCGCCCTGAAGGGGTTCGAAAAGCGGCGCCCGCATGAACTGTCCGGCGGACAGCGGCAGCGCGTCGCGCTCGCGCGCGCAATCGTGCCGAATCCCGAGGTTCTCCTTTTGGACGAGCCGCTCTCCGCCCTCGACGCCAAGCTGCGGCGGGCAATGCAGCTGGAGCTGAAGCGGCTGCAAAAACACCTGGGACTCACCACGGTGTTCGTGACCCATGACCAGGAGGAGGCGCTCACCCTCTCGGACCGCATTGCGGTCATGAATCACGGCAGGATCGAACAGCTCGATCGCGCCACCGAGGTGTACCATCAGCCGAGGACGGCCTTTGTCGCGGATTTTCTCGGTGAGGCCAACCTGCTCGAGGCGGACGTGCTCTCGAGAAACGGCACCACCATGCGCGTGCGCACCCGCGCCGGGCTCGAGCTGCTGGTCGGAAGTATCGAGCGCGCGGCTACGGAGGGCCCGGTGGTGATATCCGTGCGGCCCGAGAAGGTGCTGGTCTCGAAGTCGTCGATCGCCGCCGAAAACGTCTTTCGCGCACGCGTCAGCGAGGAGGTTTTCCAGGGCTCGACCGACCGGCTCACGCTCCAGCTCGCCAATGGAGGCAAACTGACCGCCCTGGTGGCGAATGAGAGCGCGATCATGGAGGCGATCCATGAAGGGGATGAGATCTACTGCGGCCTGCACAGCGATGACCTCGTGGTGGTGGCGGGGACGGGTTGAGGCTTGGCCTTGCCGGGGTTGGCGCCGGCGGCTAACCTGGCCGTGTGATCGCCTCCGTCACCTTCCGGAATTTCAAGGCGCTGCGGAACACCCGCCTTCAGTTTGCACCGTTCAACCTGGTGATCGGGCCCAATGGCTCCGGCAAGACCAGTCTGATCCAGGCCTTGGTCCGCCTGCGGGATTTGTCGAAACTGCCCGTTTCCGAGATGCCTCTGCAAGGGGACCGGGCGGAGGCCCTGGAGGTGGCGTTTCGCTTCAGTCCGCCTTACGCCGACGTCCAGGCGCGCATCGCCTGCTCGCACGAACTCGTCTGCGACCTGCTTCAGGTGCGATCACCCTCGCCGCAGCTTTGGCAGGCGCTGATTCCGGGGCTGGCGAGTCTCCGCAGTTTTGTCCTCGACCATGCAGCGATCGCCGCGGGTGTGACGGGTGCCGACCCGCACGCCGGGCGGCGCCTCTCCGCGGATGGACGAAATGTCGCGGATGTCCTCTTCAACCGCCGTGAGCTAGAGCCCGAGGCTTATGCGCGCACGGAGCGGGAATTCTGCCGGTTATTGCCGGAGTTCGCGCGCCTGGAGTTCCCACGTCTGCCGGACGGCTCCGTTCGCGTTCTCGCCCTGCTGACGGACGGCAGCCGCGTGCCCGCGGAAAACCTCTCCCAAGGCACGCTCTACGCCCTCGCGCTGCTGACGCTCGCGTTTGATCCATCGCCCCCGGCCGTCGCGTGTATCGAGGAAATCGATCGGGGCATTCATCCGCGGCTGCTGCGCGAGATCCGCGACATCCTTTACCGCCTCAGTTATCCGAGCGCCTTCGGCGAGACCAAACCGCCGGTGCAGATCGTGGCGACCACCCATTCGCCCTACTTGCTGGATCTTTTCCGCGATCACCCGGAGGAAGTGGTGATCGCCCAGAAACAGGGGGCGGAGGCCCATTTCGAGCGTCTGTCCGACCGCGCCGACATCCACGAGATTCTTCAGGAGGGCACCTTGGGCGACATGTGGTTCGCCGGCATCCTCGGAGGCGTGCCGGAAGACGATGTCCGTCTTCGTCCGGGAACACCCAGCCCGCACTGAGGCCGGGGATGAAACTGGGCATTCTCAGCGAGTCGCCGGCGGACGAGATCGCGATCCAGGTGCTGGTGGAGGGCGTTTTGGGCGACCAGGTCGAGCTGGTGCGACCGCCCTTGCGGGCACGAGGCTGGCCCTCGGTCGCGCAGGTCCTTCCAGCGATCATCCGCCATCTGCATTTCAACACCGATGCCGCCGGGCTGGTCGTGGTCGTGGATGCGGACGACTCCGTCGTGCACACCGAGGCGCATGAGGCGCCCAGCTATTTTCACCCCAAGTGCCGGCTCTGCCACCTGCGCGCCATCTTTCGGCAGACGACAAAAAAGCTGCCGCCGGCCCGGGGACGGGAGCGCCTGCTCCGGGGGGTGGGGGTGGCCGTGCCCGCCGTGGAAGGTTGGTATCTCTGTGGTCGCGATGACCGCGTGACCGAGCAGCTGTGGGTCGACGGGCAGGCCTCCGGGGCGCTCCCCTATACCCGGGCGGAACTCAAATGGCGGGTGTATGGGACGGACCGCCCCAGCCTCGAGTTTGAGATCCAGTGCGCGCTCCGGGAGGTGCAGCGGCATTCCCGGGACACCCGGCGGCTCGAGTTCGACTTTCCCGGCTTCGGCATGCTGGCGCGGGACCTCCGTGCCTGGCGACGCGGGAGGCCTACCCCTCACGGTGAGCCTGACCCGGGGTCCCCGCGCCAAGCCTAGGTGCGGGCGGGGGCCGCTGCGGGCGGCCGCTTTTTGCAGCAGCTTGTCTTCTTCCGAACGAGAAACGTTGAAAACGCGTCTTACCTCGTACCCAGTTTCAGCCCCCTGCGATGGCTCGTCCTTTCCGGCTCCGCTGCTCGTACCTCCCCTGGATCCTCGATTTCCCCGTCTCGCTGCTGGCACGGCTGTTTTACCGTGTTCGGGTGACCGGGGGCGAGCAGGTGCCCGAACGGGGGGCGGCCCTGGTCCTCGCCAACCACCTCTCCTACGTCGACGCCGTTGTCCTTCAGCTGGCGTGCCCGCGCAGGCTGCGATTTGTCGCTTACGAGCAGTTGAAGAAAAACTGGCTGGTGGGGTGGGTGATCCGTCTGACCGGCACGATCACGATCTCGCCGCGCAATTCGCTGGAAAGCACGCGCCGCATTGTCGAGGCGCTCGGGCGGGGCGAACTGGTCTGCATTTTCCCGGAGGGGGCGATCTCGCGCACCGGCCAGCTGATGGAGATCCGGCGCGGCTTCGAACTGATGGCGCGCAAGGCGCGCGTGCCCGTCATCCCCGTTTTTCATGACGGCCTGTGGGGCTCGGTCTTTTCGTATTCAGGTCACCAATATCTGTTCAAGTCGCCGCGGCTCATGCCCACACCCGTGAGCGTGTGTTTCGGCGCCCCGATTCCTCCCGACGAAGCGGATGCGGCGGGCGTGCGGGTCGCCCTCCTCGACCTGGGTGCCTGCGCCTTCTCCCAGCGCCCGGTGGTGCAGCGCCATCTCGGCCGGGAGGTGGTGCGTGGGCTGGCCAAGAGCCCGCGCCACATCGCGATCGTGGACCGCACCGCCGAACGCAAGGAGCTGACCGCGGCCCGGCTCCTCGGCGTGGCCATGGCCCTTGGGCGGCGTCTCCGCAGGCGCGTGCGCGGACGTCGCGTGGGCATCGTGCTCCCCCCCGGGGCGGGGGCGGCCATCGCCAACCTGGCGGTGATGTGCGCGGGCAAGATCCCGGTGAACATGAACTTCACCGCCGGCCGGGTCTCGCTGGAGGCGAGCCTGCGGCTGGGCGAAATCGAGACGGTCATTTCCGCGGAGGCGATGAAGGCGAAGGTTCCCGGCTTCCCCTGGCCCGCCGAAACCCTCGACCTGCGCACGGAGATCACTGCCATCAGCAAGGTGACGATCCTGGGCTGGATCCTCGCCGCCTACGTTTTGCCCAATCAGGTGATGGGTGCATTGACCGGACTGCCGCGGAAGGGGGGCGACGAAGAGGCAGCCCTGCTTTTCACCAGCGGCAGCTCGGGCGAGCCCAAGGGGGTGGTCCTGACCCACCGGAACCTGCTGGCGAACTGCTGGCAGATCTCCTCCCTGTGCATCCTGCCCAACACGGCGACCATCCTCGCCTGTCTCCCGGTGTTTCACAGCTTCGGTTTCACCGTCACCCTCTGGTATCCCATGATTCGTGGCTGCCGTGTGGTCAGCGTACCCAGCCCGCTGGATACAAAGAAGATCGTCGATGCCATCCGTGAGGAGGAGGTGAGTGTGATGATCGGAGCGCCGACCTTCCTGCGCCCCCTGCTGAAAAAGGCGGAGTCGGCCGACCTGCGCAGCCTGGATCTGCTCGTGTCCGGGGCGGAGAAAATGCCGGTCGAACTCTACGAGTCTTTCATGCGTCAGTTCCACATTGAGATCATGCAGGGGTATGGGCTCACGGAGACGACCCCGGTCGCCAATGTGAACCAGCCCAACCCGCCCGTGATCACCGACACGGCGGAGCCCCAGGTGGCCAAACGGCTGGGCTCGGTGGGGCGCATGTTACCGGGCATGACGGCCCGGATTGTCGATCCCGACACTATCCAGCCCCTGCCGCTGACCCAGACCGGGATGCTGCTCTTCCGCGGTGCGAATGTGTTTACCAGATACCTGAAGGATCCGG
Organism: Verrucomicrobiota bacterium; assembly: GCA_023428905.1. Classification (GTDB taxonomy): domain Bacteria; phylum Verrucomicrobiota; class Verrucomicrobiia; order Opitutales; family Opitutaceae; genus EW11. The sequence goes on along the minus strand of JAEYWP010000032.1, from coordinate 33,328 downwards.
AAAAAACCGCCGCCGCCTTCCACGAGGGATGGTTCGTTACAGGCGACCTCGCCCGCTTTGACGAGGAAGGCTTCCTTTACATCGAGGGGCGCCTTTCGCGCTTCTCCAAGATTGGCGGCGAGATGGTCCCGCACGGGACGATCGAGCAGCTCACGGCGGACGCGTATGGCTGGGACCAGATTGAAGGCCCCATGGTGGTGGTGGTGGGCGTGCCGGATCCGGCCAAGGGGGAGGCGCTGGTCATGCTGACCACGCAGGACGTGCGGTACGATGAGCTGCGGGAGCGTCTGATCGCCTCCGGACTGCCGAACCTCTGGGTGCCGCGGATCGTCCAGAAGGTGGAGAGGATTCCGCTCCTGGGCACGGGAAAGCTGGACCTGAAAGGCTGCAAGGAGCTCGCGGTTCAGGCTGCTGCCGCGGTGGCGGTCTGACGGGGCGGGGGATGCGATCGCCCCGCCCTGCTTGCACAGATTAGCGCACCACGCGGGCGCCGCCGCCGGAGATCTGCTTCTCGACCTCCTTGCGTGTTGCCATTGAGGTGTCGCCCGGGGTGGTGGAGGCGAGGGCCCCGTGGGCGGCCCCGTATTCGACCGCTTTCTGGGCGTCGTTGAATTCGAGGAAGCCGAACTGCAGGCCGGACGCGAAGCTGTCGCCGCCGCCCACCCGGTCGAGGATCTCCAGCTCCGGGTACTTGCGGCTCTCGTAGAAGGCGCCGTCGTGCCAGAGAATGGCGCTCCAATCGTTCTTGGTCGCGGTGATGACGCGGCGCAGGGTGGTGGCTGCGACCTTGAAGTTTGGATACTCCTTCACCGCCGTCTCGATCATCGCTTTGAAGGCATCGGTCTCGATGGCGCTGATGTTGTGGTCCACGCCCTTCACCTCGAAGCCGAGCGAGGCGGTGAAATCCTCCTCGTTGCCGATCATCACGTCGACATACCTGGCGATTTCCCGGTTCACCTCGCGGGCCTTCTTTTGGCCGCCGATCGTTTTCCAGAGGGACGGGCGGTAGTTGAGGTCGTAGCTGACGATGGTGCCGTGGCGGTTGGCCGCTTTGACCGCCTCGACCGTGAGCTGGGCGGTCGTTTCCGACAGGGCGGCGAAGATGCCCCCAGTGTGAAACCACCGCACCCCCAGCTTACCGAAAATGTGGTCCCAGTCGAAGTCGCCGGGCTTGAGCTGGCTGGCCGCGGTATTGCCGCGGTCGGGCACACCCACGGCGCCGCGGATACCGAAGCCGCGCTCGGTGAAATTGAGCCCGTTGCGGACCGTGCGCCCGATGCCGTCGTCTTCGCGCCACTTGATGAAGTCGGTGGCGACCCCGCCCTGCATGATGAAGTCCTCGACGAGGTGGCCGACCTCGTTGTCCACGAAGGCGGTGCACACCGCGGTGCGGTAGCCGAAGCATTTGCGCAGGCCGCGCGAGGTGTTGTATTCACCCCCGCCTTCCCACGCCTTGAATTCGCGTGCGGTGCGCACCCGGCCCTCGCCGGGATCGAGGCGAAGCATGACTTCGCCCAGCGAGAGCTGGTCGAACGTGCAGTCGGAGGAGGACTTGATCTTGAGGCTCATGGGGAAAAGGTGGTTTCAGGACAAGAAAAGGACACGTGACCGCAAGGCGAAAACACGACCGGCGCGTCTTGCCGGAATGACGAGATCCGAAAAGCGAATGACGAATGGCGTACCCGAGGCTCGCGAGAGTGCAGGCGTGGTGACGAGGGAGCGGTGACGCTGGCAGGGGCCGATGACCGGTGGCTGTGCCGCGGCTGACATCCCTCCCCGTCGGTTCGCGTTCGTCATTCGAACTTCGTCGTTCGTCATTTCGCTCGCGCTTGGCGCGAGCGCTACAGGTGCTTCAGCAGCACCTTGGGGTTGCGGCCGCTTTCCTCGTAGAGTTTGAGGCGTGCCTCGGGCAGGACGTCCTTGCTGATTTCCTCGAAACCCATGACGGAGGTGAAGAACGAGTAGCTCTGGGTGGAGAGGGCGACGACGGTGGTGGCACCCCGCTCCTTTGCGATCATGCAGGCGTAATCGATCATCTTCCGGCCGATCCCGCGGTTGTGGTAAAAGGGCAGGACGTAGAGCGAGCCGATCTCGGCGAGGTGCGGTTTGTCCGGATAAAAGTAGAGCGAGACGCACGCGATCATGTTCTCGTCGATTTCAAAGACGAAAAACTGGTCGATGTTTTTCTCGATCGCCTGCTGGGTGCGGTAGATCAGCTCTTCGCGGCGCACCGCCCCGCGGGTGAGATTGTGGATCTGGCGCACGTCCCGCCGGGTGGCTTTGCGGATCTGCTGGTAGTCGTTCGCATAAACGAGCGAACCCACGCCCTCATTGGAAAAGATCTCGTTGAGCAGGCCGTCAAAGATCCGTCCATCCACCACGTGGACCCGGGGAGTGCCTGTCTCGATGGCCTTGATCGCGTGGATCGCCTTGCTGCGGGAAATCTCAGACACCTGCTCGGGGTGGTCCTTCAGGACGGCTCGCAGAGCGTCCACGGAAATATCGCGCTTCACCTCGCCGTTGATCTCCAAGCCGGCGCAGGGCGTGAGATAGATGATTTTGGTCGCGTGCAGCGCTTCCGCCACCTCCGCGGCAAGCAGGTCCGAGTTGATGCGCAGCGACTTCCCGTCCGGGGCATACCCGATGGGCGAGAGGATCGGAACGATGCTCTTGTTGATCAGGGTGAGGATGAACTCGGTGTCCACCCGATCGACCTTGCCGGTGAACTGGTGGTCCACCCCGCGCAGGATGCCCAGAGGAAGCGCCCGCACCGCGTTGGTGATCGCGCACTTGAGCGCATTCTGGGTCAGGCCCTCGAGGATGACGTGAGAAACGCGAGCGGAGGCGCGCACCGCCAGGTCCAGCGTCGCGGGGTCCGTCACCCCGGTGCCATAAGCGTCCGAAATCGGGATGTTGCGCGCGGTGGAGAGCTCCTGGATCTGCTGCCCGATGCCGTGCACGAGCACGAGTTTGATACCGAGGCTGCGCAGCACCGCGATGTCGACCACGAGGTTGCCGAAATTCTCATCGGCCACGATCGACCCGTCGATCGCCACGACGAAGATCTGGTCCTGGAAGCGCGGGACGTATTTCAGGATCCCACGCAGGTCAGTCGGCTTGATCGTGGTGGCGGTGGCCTGGGTATTCGGAGTGGCGGAGCCGGTGCTCATCGAGGCTGGTGGTTGTCGGCGAACACCGCCGGGGCGTCAATGCACTTGCAGGGTCCACTGTTTCGAGGCGTTCCGACCGACCAGCGTCACGGCGTAGCTGCCCTCCGCCAATGTCCCGCTCGGGATCGTCACGTGAACGGTCGAGTCCTGGGTCCGGGCAAGCAGGGCGCCCTCAATGGCCTCGAACTCGGGCACGATCGCGATCTCGTTGTCCCGCACGTACACATAGGCGGAGGAGAACAGCTGTTTGTGGGAGTCGAGGGCGCAGACAAACTGGATGGAGTAGGGGAGCAGCCGGCTGGCCTTGGCCGCCGCGCGCACCTCCGTGAAACGCGCACCCAGCCTGGGCTGGTCGATCAGGGTGTCCTGCAGGTCTGCCGGAAGTCCTCCGGCCGCATCGGCGACGGTGGCGGCGGCGCCGCTGCTCAAGGTCATCGTCCTCGCCGGCTCGGCCGGGCGATCCACCACCGCCGGCACACGGTGGAAACCTGCGTCCTGGAGGCGGGTGACGGTGGCCTGCTCCTTCGCGTCGTGATAAGGCTGATACGCGGGCCCCTCCTTGCGAAAGCTGAGGGTCACGACGGTGTAGCACGCGATGAACCCCACGATCGCGAGCACGATCCACTTCATTGGCCAGGGCTTTTGATTCGGGCGGGCGGACATGGAGGCGGCCCAGTCCAGGGGCGGCCCGGTCCCCGGGCAATGCAAATGACGGCGGCCCCGCCCACGCTTCGCCCCGCAGAAACGAGGGCATCCCCTTCGGTTGCCACGGTCCTGTGAGGGCGCCGGACACCCTCCGGCCCGCGGGAAACTATTTGCCCGCCGGTCGCGGCGCTGCTTCCGTCCCACCCTCCATGAAGTACTGGTCCCAGTTTTTTATCCCCACGTTGAAGGAGAGTCCGGCGGACGCGGAAATCGCGTCTCACAAGCTCCTGGTGCGCGCCGGTCTGGTGCGGAAGCTCGGAGGCGGGCTTTACACGTACATGCCGCTGGGGCTGCGCGCGCTGCGAAAGATCAGCGAGATCTGCCGGCAGGAAATGGAGGCCGCGGGGGCGATCGAGCTGCAAATGCCGCATGTGCATCCGGTGGAAAACTGGCAGGAGGGTCCGCGTTGGTCGGCCGCGCGCGAGATCATGTACCGGGTGGATCACGCCGGCGATGGCAAGCGCGGGCCGCGTGAGCCTGAGTTTGTGCTGGGGCCGACCCACGAGGAGATCATCACGCCGCTGGTGAAGACGGAGATCACCAGCTACCGCGACCTGCCAAAGAATTTCTTCCAGATCGCAACCAAGTTTCGCAACGAGATCCGCCCCCGCTATGGGCTGATGCGCGCACGTGAATTCATCATGAAGGACGGGTATTCCTTCGATGCCACGGACGAGGGCGCGACCCAGAGCTACCTGAAAATGAAGGATGCGTATTCACGCTTCTTCTCGCGCGTCGGGCTCAAGGCCATCGCGGTCGAGGCGGACACCGGCGTGATGGGCGGCGCCTTTTCACACGAGTTCATGGTGCCCGCGGAGGTCGGTGATGACGACGTGGTGTATTGCGAGGAGAGCGGCTATTCCGCCAACCGGGAAAAGGCCACCAGCGGCATTGTTCCGGCCGACCTGGCCGACGCTGCCCCCGCCGGGGCGCTGGAGGAGTTTGCCACACCGGGCGTGGTGACGATCGCCGCCCTGGAGGCGACCCCGTATTCAGTTCCTGCGGACAAGCAGTTCAAGACCCTGGTGTACATGGGCGACGGCAAACCCTTCCTGGTCATCCTCCGGGGCTGCGACGAACTCGAGGAAGCGAAGCTGGGCACGCTCGGTTTCACCCTCTTCCGTCCCGCCACCGCCGAGGAGATCGAGCCGGTGCTCGGAGCCAAGCCGGGCAGCCTCGGCGCGGTGCGCGGTACCATCAGGAATCCCGACGCCCTTGCCGGCATCTTCGCCGACCACGCCATCCGCCTGGTGGGCAATGGCACCACCGGCGCGAACCGCGACGGCTTCCATGTGCGCAACGTCAACGTGAAACGCGACCTCGCCATCACCCGCTTTGGTGACTTTCGCCGCGTTCGCCTCGGTGAACCGGACCCGAAGTCAGGCCAGCCGCTGAAGATCGCGCGCGCCATTGAGGTCGGGCATGTCTTCAAGCTCGGCACCAAATATTCCGACACCTTTGGCGCCGTTTACACCGATGATCAAAAGCAGAGCCACCCGATGGTGATGGGCTGTTATGGCATCGGCATCAGCCGCACGCTCCAGGCCATCATCGAACAGAGCCACGACTCCGACGGCATCCTTTGGCCCTGGAACGTCGCTCCCTTCCAGGTCCTCGTCTGCCTGCTCGACCCGCAGGTCACGGAGGCAGCTGAACTCGCCGCGCGCCTGGGTGCGGCGGCCGAACGCGCCGGTGCGGATGTGCTGATTGACGACCGTGCCGAGCGCCCCGGTGTGAAGTTCAAGGATGCCGACCTGATCGGTGTCCCGCTTCGCGTCACCATCGGCGGAAAGGGCATGAAGGAAGGAGTGGTGGAGCTCAAGTTCCGCTCCCGGAAGGACGTCGCCAAGGTTCCGCTGGCGGAGGCCGAAGCCCGGATTGCCGCGGCGGTGACTGAAGCGGCCGGCTGACGCTGCACGGACGGATGGGAACACACTCGCCATTTCTTCCAGAGCTCCAGCCCACCGCCCGGGTGGCGCTGGCCCCGCTCTGGAAGGTGGTGTTCCTCAACGACCCGGTCAGTCGCATGAGTTATGTCGTGCTCGTCCTGCGCAAGGTCTTTGGCTTCGACGAAGGCACCGCCACGGCGCACATGCGGGAGGCGCACGAGCGCGGACGAAGCGTGTTGTGGAGCGGCGCCCGCGAAAGGGCGGAGGCGTATGTGTTCACCCTGCGGCAGTGGCATCTGGCCGCCATCCTGGAACGCGATGAAGCGGGTGGAAGTTAAGCTCGACCTGACCAACGTCGCCCCGCTGCTGGACGTGATCAAGGCGGCGGCCGACATCTTGCGCGGACGGCTGGCGTTGCCGCTCGAGCTGCCGGTGCTCGACCCGGAGTCTCACGAACTCTGGCGGGCCGAGTTGGTGGAGTCGCAGGCCCGCGACATCGACGTCCTGGTGAAAACCTTCAACCGGGAGTTCTTCCGCGAGGAAACGGTGGTGTTCGACGAGGAGAACGCGGAGGCGGTGGTGCGGGCGTGCTCCTCCCTCAAACTGTACCTCTACCGTGAATACCTAGCCGACCTCGACGAGGAGGACTTCGAGTCCGACAACGTGGTCTTTGACGTGCTGACCGAGCGCCAGCAGAAGCCCTTCCTCACCTTCATGTTTCTCGACACCCTCCAGAAGGTGATTCTGCGTCACCTCAACGACGCCCTGCTCGAAGGATGAGGGTCCATTGTCACTACTGCGGTCTCCCGTTCCGGGTGCGGCGGGTGGAGGAGGGGCGGCCGTCGTATTGTTGCACCGGATGCGCGGTGCTGGCGCGGGTGCCGGTGGACGCTGCGGGAAACTATCCGGTCAACGCGCACCTCGTGTCCGCCCTGGCGGTGGGTTTCCTTTACTTCAACCAACTCCTGATGTGGGGACTGGCCGTGCTGCTGGCTCGCGAGGGCAACGCGGACCTGGCGCTTCGGTTTCGCTGGATCGGGGTGGCGGCGGCCTTCGCGGTCTGGCTCAGCGTCCTTTGGGTGCAACGGAAAGAAGGCGCCGCCCGCGGAAAGGACTATGCGTTTTCACTCCTCGTCCTTGCTCTCCTGATTGCCGGGGCGGCCGGTTCGGCGCACCGCGGCTGGCTCCTCGCCACCGCCAATGCGGCGGGGCTGGCGTGGAGTTTTCGCGGGCTGTTGCGAAAACGGGCACGGTCCGGCTCCGGCGGTGTAACGCCTTGATTTCCAAGGTAGGTAAGTTGCCGGGAAAATTCCGACCTTAGCGTTTGACCGGGGAGGGGTCCCCCCTACCTTGGGCGGCTGATCCTCTGCAGTGTTCGAGGTGTTTTAATAACTGCTCTTTGCCTTTGATTCATTCCGGGAGCTGAAACCCGCCGTGGAAGCTGCTAGGCCGTAAATCGGAAAGCAAACGCTGCGGAGGAGGCGCCCACCTAAACCTAAAAAGGACTAGAGCCTTTGGACACACGGCACAGGCGGAGGATCAACTTTCATTTTCTTCTGCATGAGTCCCTCCTTCTACTACGTTCTGCACGTCCTTGGTCTCGCTCTGATGCTCGCCTCGGCGTTTTATGCCTTTGCGGGTCCCGCCCCGGCGACAAAGAAGCGGGTCATGATGTTCAGCGGCATTGGCGCCCTGCTCATGCTGATCGCCGGTGTCGGGCTGATGCACAAGATGGGCTACGAATGGAGCAGCGGCTGGGTCTGGGTGAAAATCGCCTGTTTCGCCGGCCTGTCTGCCCTGCCCGGGATCGCGTACCGTCGCCGTGAGCGCGCCGGCAGTTTTGCCGTGATTGCGATCGGGCTCATCCTGCTCGCGCTCGTGATGGTCTACTACAAGCCGTTCTGAGTCTCTCCCCACCGCTCCCCGCCGCCTCGCCTGAACCGATCACCGGCGTCTGGGTGGCGCCGTCGGGGGAGGTTCATCTTTCCGTGGCGCTGCCCGATGGCGGGCGCCGCGCAGAAATCGACCGCACGTTTCGCCCCTTTGCCTGGGCGACGAACGTGCCTCCGTTGGGCGAACTCACGCATGTCGAGGCGGAGCGCCTTTCCGGAGAGGGGCCGTATTCACGCCTCGTGCATGCGGAGGGGATGGAGCCGTTCCAAGGCGTCCTTGCCCTGAGCCGCGAGGGTGGGGGAATGGATGTGCTGCGACCCCTGGAGAGCCAGTATCTCCTACAGAAGCGCCGTCGCCTTTTCGACGGCCTGATCTTTTCCCAGATCCGGCGCTGCCAGCTCGATATCGAGACTGCCGCGACCACGCCGGGCGGATTCAGCGACCCCACCGTGGCGGGTGACCGGGTGCTGGCGATCGGTCTGGCGTGCGGTGGCCGGGACCGGCTCCTCCAACTGGCGGAGTTGTCGGATGCCGCGGAGAAGGCCCTTCTCGAGGAGTTTGCCTCCGTCCTGGCCGAGGAGGACCCGGACGTCATTGAAGGTCACAATCTCTTCAAGTTCGACCTCGATTACCTCCGGCAGCGTTGTCGCCGCCACAAATTGCCCTGCGCCTGGGGCCGCTACGGCCAGAAGGCCACCTTCCGCAACAGCCGCCTCAAGGTGGCGGAGCGCTGGATCGATTTCCCCCGTTGCGACCTCCCGGGTCGTGCCGTGGTGGATACCTACTTCCTGGTCCAGCTGTATGACATTTCCACCCGCGAGCTGACCTCCTACGGGCTGAAGGACGTCGCGGTGTACTTCGGGATCACGGCGGAGGACGCGGCGGAGGCCGGCACCCGTACCTACATCGCCGGACCGCGGATCAGCGAAGCCTTCGAGCAGGACCGCCCCCGTTTTCTTGCCTACCTGGCGGACGATCTGCGGGAGACGCGGGAACTGGCCAACCGGCTTCTGCCCACCTACCTCGAGCAGGCGCGCACGTTCCCGGTGGGGCTGCAGGATGCCACGCTGCGAGGGACCACCAGCAAGATCGACCTGCTCTTTCTGGAGGAGTATTATCACGCGCGGCGGACCTGCCCGGCCCCTCCCGAGGTCCGCCCCTTCGAGGGCGGCTACACCCGCAGTTTTCAGGAAGGTGTCTTTCGGCATGTCCTGCATTTTGACGTCGCCTCGCTCTATCCGAGCCTCCTCCTCCAGATCGGGCGCAATCCCCAGTCCGATTCGCTGGGAGTCTTCATTCCACTGCTCACACGGCTGCGCGAATACCGGCTGCGCTACAAACAACTCGCGCGCACCGCCGCGACCGAGGAGCTGAGGACCGAGTACCAGGCACGCCAGGCGAACTTCAAGATCCTCATCAATTCGTTTTATGGATACCTGGGTTTTTCCGGGGCGCGCTTCGGCGACGGTGACCTGGCGGCCGAGGTGACGCGGCGCGGCCGCGCCCTGCTGCAGGCCCTGATCGACGCCTTTGCCGCGCAAGGCTGCACGCTGCTGGAAGCCGACACGGACGGCATCTATCTGTCGTCGCCAGACTACTACGACCGCCCCGGCGAACTGCTGGAGAAGGTCTCGCCCGTGCTCCCCGCCGGAATCGAGCTCGAATACGACGGGAGGTACGTCGCCATGTTCTGCTACAAGGCCAAAAATTACGCGCTCTTCGACGGCGAGCGGATCACCATCCGCGGATCGGCCCTGCGCTCCCGGGGGATTGAACCCTACCTCAAGCGCCTGAGCGACCAGCTGATGCACTTTCTGGTCGGCGCAGACGCACAGTCTCCGCTGGAGCAGGTGGAACACTATCGCGCGGCGATCCGAACCGGCTCCCTTCCGGTGGAGGAGCTGGCGAAATCGGAGACGCTCAGCCAGAACCCGGATGCGTACGAACGCTGGGCGGCCGCGGGCGGCAAACCCCGCCGGGCCGCCGCAGAAGCCGCGCTCCAGCTCACGCCGCGACCACGGATGGGCGATCGCATCACCTATTACGTGGCCGCCACCAGCAGCAAGCAGAGCGACTGGCAGCGCGCCCGCCCGGTGTCTCTCCACGATCCGGTGACGGCTCCGTATGACCGAACCTACTACATCGAAAAGCTCGACGATTGGCTGGAGCGTTACGCGCCCTTCCTCGGGGTGAAAACGAAGCCCGAGCAAACGGAGTTTAACCTCGAGTAGCGGTGAGGGATGGGGGAACCCGCCGTGTATCGCTTTTCCCGGCCGGCGCCGCCTCGCCCAGGCCGAGCTGCCCATCAATCACAATCCGGAGACGTGCCACCAGGGGGGACGCCGCCCACGCGGGCGGCAGCCCTTGCAGGGCGAGCCAGGCGTCACCGGTCCGTGCCGGTGCGGTTTTCATCGCGTCCACCGCCTCCAGCACGCGCTCAGCGGCTGCGACCGGGGGGGCACCCAGCGTTGCATCCTCCCGCGTAAGGAATCGGTTGATACCGACCACCTCTCGATCCACCGATTCCCGGACGAGGACGGCAAAGATCCGATCGGCGGGGAGACGGGGTGCCTGCGGCCCCTCCAATGCCTCCAGGGACACGGGGGGACGAGCGCCGCGCAGCAAACGCGGAGGTGCGGCCTCGTCTGCCGGATCCACCAGCGCCACGTCGTAGAGCACCCCGGCCTTTGCCACCCAGGAAATCACCGGATTGAGGTAGCGCGTGACGCCGACCGGCGACGTCACCCGCAGTCCATGGTGCGCGGGAAAAGCCGCGCTCGCTTCTTTCGCCGACGCCTTCAGTTCGGCCTCGGGAGCACCGAGCACCGCGACCGGTTTGGCCGGCGCCGCCGGGATTAAAACGCGGGCAGGGCCGGCCACGCGCTGCACCGTTCCGTCGAGGAAAACCACCGCCACCGTGCTCCCTTCCGTCACCTTGATCTGGGCGCCCCCCGGCACTCCGGTGGGCGTTTCGATCACGCGCGGCCACGCCCACCAGCTCACCTTGGCGACCTCCCCAAGCGGGATCACATACGCCCCGATCGGACGCTGGCGCGCCGTGCGCACGGCATAAAAGGCTGCCGCGAGGGAGACCGCACAGGCGATCAGGACGAGGGATAGGCGACGGGACATGGGGGCAGGCGACTGCGGGCAGACGGCCGCGCCTGAAGGAAAACGCGATCTTCCCGGGCGCAACCGGAAGCTGCTTCGCTATCGCTTTTTAGTCCGGCGGCCGCACGCTGCACCGGATGGACGGAAAGCCAGCCTCCCTCCTTCAACTGATGGCCGAGACCACGGCCTCCCTGACGACGCGCCCGTCGTGGGATGAATATTTTATGGCCACTGCGATGCTGATCGCGACGCGGTCCCCCTGCGAACGGCTGCATGTGGGGTGCGTGATCGTGAGCAGCGGCGAACGCAAGAACCGGCTGATCGCGGCCGGGTACAACGGCTTTCTTCCCGGCACGCCACACACCTCACGTGTCCGCGACGGACATGAGCAGGCCACCGTCCACGCCGAGCAGAATGCGATCGCCGACGCCGCGCGCCGCGGGAGTTCGGTTGAAGGCTGCATCGCGTACGTCTCCCATTTCCCTTGTATCAACTGCGCCAAAATCCTGGCTGCAGCGGGTATCTCTGAAATTCGTTACCATCAGGACTATAAGAATGATCTCCTGGTGTCCCCCCTCCTGGCGGATGCGGGCGTGAAAATTGTTCAACTTTGACCTCGTCCCGGGGTCGAAACGCCGATCATGCGACAACGCGGACCCACTCCCCCTGCGGGTGCCCTGGCGGGATCCCTCCTGCTGGCGCATCCCTCGCTCCAGGATCCCAACTTTCGCCGCTCCGTCATCCTCCTGTCCTCCCACGATGAAAACGGCGCGATGGGAGTGGTGCTGAATCGACCGCTGGGAAAACGCCTGGCCGATCTCACCGCTGAGTTTGCCCTCAGCCCACTCGGCGCCGTCCCGCTTTTTCAGGGCGGCCCGGTCGAGACGGAGCAGGTCCTGCTTTGCGGCTGGCGCCCCCAAGCCGATGGATCGGGTTTCCAACTGATGTTCGGCATCGACCCTCAGAAGGCGATGGAGCTGCAGGGGGAGCCCGACGTCCAGCTGCGCGCGTTCCTGGGGTATTCCGGCTGGTCGGGCGGGCAGCTCGAAAACGAACTTCAGCACAATACCTGGGTGGTGAGCCCGCTCGTGGGCAACTTGCTCGATGGCACGCAGAACGATGCGCTGTGGAAGGATATTCTCGGCGGCCTGGGCCATGAGTGGAGGCTGCTCGCTGAAGAGCCCGAAGATCCGAGCCTGAACTAAAGGGCACCGTCGTCTGCACGGGGCCACACTTGGGCGGAATTCTAGGTTGACAGTGCCCCCCGCGAACGGTGTTTTGACCCCTTTTATGAAAGTCGTCTCGTCCATCAAATCCGCGAAGAAGCGTCACCCCGATTGCCAGGTCGTGCGCCGCAAGGGCAGGATCTACGTGATCAACAAGACCGACCCGCGCTACAAGGCGCGCCAGGGCTAACATTTATATTCAAAAGCCGTGAAAGCTGAAGGCCATCCCACTCTGAACAACGTTTGCTTCCTGGACGTCGCCACAGGCAAGCGTTTCCTCACCAAGTCCACCATGAAGTCCGCCCGCAAGGAGAAGATCGACGGCGAGGACTATTTCGTGGTGGTGCGCGATGTCACGATGGACTCGCATCCCGCCTTCACCGGTGAGAAGCGCCTCGTCGACACCGCCGGCCGCGTCGAGAAGTTCACCACGAAGTTCAAGCGCGGCGTCAAATCCGCCAAATAAGCGGATACGACACGACGATTTTCCCGAACCCCGCGGCCCGTGTGCCGCGGGGTTTTTTTGTTTATCCCCAGGGTGGTCGGCCCAACGCGGTGGGAAACGGGAAGTCCAGGGTGTCGGGCGGCGGCTTGACGGCTCTCGGACACCCGGGCTCCATGGGTGCTTTATGCGCATCCGCCCCTTCAAAGGTCTGGTCCCGATCGCTGCACAGGCACCCGAGGTTGCCTGCGTTCCCTACGACGTGGTGAACACGTCCGAAGCTGCAGCCCTCGCGGAAGGCAAGCCGCGCAGTCTCCTGCACGTGGACCGTGCGGAGATTGATCTCCCGCCGCAGACAGACCCGTACAGCGCGCCCGTTTACCAGCAGGCTCAGGACGCGTTCCTCAAGCTGCAGAAGGACGGCGTCCTCGTGCGCGAGACGGAGCCCTGCCTCTATGTGTACCAGCAGCAGATGGGCGCCCACCGCCAGCGCGGCCTCGTCGCCGTCTGTCATGTCGAGGACTACGATGCCGAGCTGATCAAGAAGCACGAGAAGACCCGCCGGGACAAGGAGGACGACCGTACCCGCTTGATCGATACGATCAGCGCAAACACCGGCCCGGTGTTCCTCACCTACCGCGACGAGGCGGCTGTCACCGCCCTGGTGGACGTGAAGGTGAAGGAAACGCCCCTCCATGATTTCACCGCTCCCGACGGTATCCGCCACACCGTCTGGCGTATCGCCGGCGGCGAGAGCTGGACGCGCGCCTTTGGCTCCGTGCCCGTCACCTATATCGCGGACGGGCATCATCGCGCGGCGAGCGCGGCCCGCGTGGCGCGGTTGCGCCGCGAGCGCAATCCCGCCCACACCGGTGCCGAGGACTACAACTGGTTTCTCTGCGTCCTCTTTCCTGCGAGCGAACTGAAGATCCTCCCGTACAACCGCATCGTTTTTGACCTCAATGGCCTCAGCGAGGACGATTTTCTGGCGCGGGTGGAAAGCATCTTCGGCTTGCAGAAGGATGTGGCCCCGACTCCCGCCGCGGTCGGCCAGGTGAGCATGTACCTCAACAAGACATGGTACGGGCTGAAATGCCCGGTGGATCCGAAGGCCAATCCGGTCGCGCGCCTGGACGTCAGTATTCTTCAGGATCAGCTGCTCGCGCCGCTGCTGGGAATTGACGATCCGCGCACCAGCAAGCGGATCGATTTTGTGGGCGGTATCCGCGGCACGGCAGAACTCGTGCGGCGGGTGGATGCCGACGGCGGCGTGGCCTTCTCGATGTACCCCACCACCGTCGCGCAGCTGATGGACATCGCCGACGCCGGCCAGATCATGCCGCCGAAGAGCACTTGGTTTGAGCCGAAACTCCGGTCCGGACTGTTTATCCATACGTTCTGACCTTCGGGCCCGGCGTTTTGCTGCCGGGCCTGGATTAGCAGCGCGGGGCGGTGCGATCGCCGCCGCTCAGCGCGTCTGCAAGTCCATGCAGCGCGCGAGCTTGGTCTTGCCTCGCCCCCCGCATCCAGTTGCGTGGGGCGCATGCGAATCTCAGCCCTCTGCGTTTTAGTCCTCTGGGCCTTCCTGCTCGCGGTCAGCGCGCCCTCGGGATGGAGTGCCAGTGCACCGGTGGAGGGGGAGCAGGCCTTCCCGCTGCCACTCGAGCAATACCCGGCGGCCAACGGCGACCTTTGGGACACCCTGGTCACACGTGCCCAGGCAGAGCCTTTTAACGTGGTGGCGACCGCCATCTTCCTGCTGGCCGTGCTCCATACCTTCCTTGCGCCCAAGATCATTCACCTTTCTCACGTTGTGAAAGAGCGGCACGAAGAGCGGTTGCTGAGGGAGCGCAAGGGTCAGCCCTTCCGGCCAGGTGAGGCGCGCCCGGTGAGCTTTAAGGGCGAGATCCTCCACTTCTTCGGTGAGGTGGAGGCAATCTTCGGCATCTGGGTGATTCCCCTCCTCATCGCCATCACCTATTTCGAGGGCTGGCACACGGCGGAGATGTATGTGAATGGGGGCGTCAACTACACGGAGCCCATCTTCGTGGTGGTGATCATGGCGATCGCCGCCAGTCGTCCGATCCTCACGTTCGCCGAGCAGTCGATGGCACGTGTGGCCTCCCTGGGAAAAGGCACACCCGGCGCCTGGTGGCTGACCATCCTCACGCTCGGACCGCTCCTCGGCTCCTTCATCACGGAGCCCGCGGCCATGACGATCTCCGCACTCCTGCTCCTCGATAATTTTTACCGGTACAATCCCAGCAGCCAGCTGCGCTACGCCACCCTCGGGCTACTGTTCGTCAATGTGTCGGTGGGCGGCACGCTCACGCATTTTGCCGCACCGCCGGTGCTGATGGTCGCCTCCAAATGGAACTGGGACCTCACCTTCATGCTGACGCATTTTGGATGGAAGGCGGCGGTCGGCATCTTGATCGCGAACGGGCTGTATTACCTGCGTTTCCGTTCGGAGCTGGCGTCCCTCGCACCGGAGAATTCGGTCCCGAGCGAGATCGAAGTGGAAGAGCGGCATTGGGCGACCCGCCGGGACCGTATCCCCGGCTGGGTGACGGCGGTGCATGTCCTGATGCTGGCCTGGACCGTATTCACCGCCCATTACACGGCGCTTTACCTGGGCGGCTTCCTCATCTTCCTCGCCTTCACGCAGGCGACCGCCCAGCACCAGAGCCCGATCAATCTGCGCACGCCGGTGCTGGTGGGATTCTTTCTCGCCGGCCTCGTCATCCATGGGACCCTGCAGCAGTGGTGGATCGCCCCGGTCCTGGGCAGCCTGGAGACGCTGCCACTGATGCTGGGTGCGACCGTGCTGACTGCCTTCAACGATAACGCCGCAATCACCTACCTGGCGTCCCTGGTCCCCACCTTCACCGACGAGATGAAATACGCCGTCGTCGCGGGCGCCGTCGCCGGCGGTGGCCTCACAGTGATTGCAAACGCGCCCAACCCGGCGGGCCAGTCCATCCTCTCACCCTGTTTCAAGGAGGGCGTTTCGCCCCTCAAGCTCCTGGCCGGGGCCCTCATCCCCACTGTGGTGATGGTCCTGGTGCTGCTGCTTCTCCCCTGAGAAGCGGCACGGCGCAGCAGCAGACTCCGATTTCGGCCGAAAACCGGCCGCCTGCGTTTGACTCTCCCCGTCGCGGGCAAAACGTGGCGCGGGCGAGCGCTCCCCGTGAGGGGCGCGCCGCCTCTTCGCCTCCATGGAATTTGCACTCCTCACCGCGCTACTCCTGCCGCTCCTCCTGCTGCCCGCCGTCCTGGTTCTCGGGCGCAGCTGGGGGGCTCGCGTCGGGTGGGTCGCCTTGGCAGCCCCTGTCCTGAGTTTTGTCGCGCTCTGCCTGCTGGCGGCCGGCCAGCCGGACGGTGGGCAGTCGGTTGTACGCTTCTCCTGGATACCTTTTCTCGGCCTCGATGCGGTGTTTCTGGTCGACGGCCTTTCCCTCTTTTTCGGGCTGGTCGTCACCGGGATGGGTACGCTGGTGTTTTTCTATGCCAGCCAATACCTGGACGACCACTACCGGCATCACGGACGTTTTTACGCGTACCTCCTCCTTTTTATGGCGGCGATGCTCGGCACTGTTTTTGCCGGCAACCTTCTGCTGCTTTTTGTCTGCTGGGAACTGACCGGAATCGCCTCCTTCCTGCTGATCGGATTCCTCCACGAGAAGGAGACGTCCCAGACGGGTGCTCGGATGGCGCTCCTGATCACCAGTGCCACCGGCCTGGCCATGCTGGCGGGCATCGTGGTGCTCGGACTGGCGGCGGGTACCTATGACCTGCAGGCGTTGCTGGCCGAACCGCTTTCAGGGGTCTCGAAGGATACGCTCTCCCTTGCCTTTGTCTTGATTGCCTGCGGCGCCCTGGGGAAGTCGGCCCAGTTTCCCTTCCACTTCTGGTTGCCGAATGCGATGGCGGCGCCGACGCCCGTCAGCGCCTACCTCCATTCCGCGACGATGGTGAAACTGGGTGTTTTCCTGGTGGGGCGGGTGTTTCCCCTTTTCCAGGGAGCGGAGCTGTGGGCGCCCGTCCTGGTCGGCCTGTGTTTTCTCACCATGGTGGTCGGCGCGGTCCTCGCGCTGCTTTCGCACGACCTGAAGGCGATCCTGGCGTATTCCACCGTCAGCCAGCTCGGTTTTCTGATCGGCTTTTACGGCATGGGCTCGGCCGGGGGTGTCCACGGTGACATCCTCCACATCGCCAACCACGTTTTCTACAAGGGCTGCCTCTTCATGGTGGTGGGGATCATCGACCATGCCACCGGCATCCGGGACGTGCGGCAACTCGGCGGTCTCCGACACCGGCTTCCGCTCCTTGCCGGTATCACCGCGATTGCCGCCGCCTCGATGGCGGGGATTCCCGGGACGATCGGCTTCATCAGCAAGGAGTACATGCTGAAGGAGAAATTTGAATACACCTCCGCGACCGGCCTCCTCAGTACCTGGCCGCTTGCGGCGGTGATCGGGGCCTCCGTCCTGAAGGTGGCCTTCTCCCTCCGCCTGGTCCGCAATGTTTTCGGAGGACGAGAGCCGCAGGCGGTGGGCTCCCATTTCCACGCGCCCGGGCCGCTGCTCCAATTGCCACCCGCCCTGCTCGCCGGCGCCTGCCTGGTGTATGGCCTGGTGCCGTCCGCTTTCGAACCGCTGCTTGGCCTGTTTCATACCGCCCGTCTGCACCATCCGGAGGCGCTGCAGCTGAGTCTCTGGCACGGTCCGACCCGCGAGTTTCTGCTCAGCGTCGGCATTGTGGTGGCGGGAATTGCGGTTTATGCCGGCCTGGAGCGGACGGGCTGGCGGGCCGCTGTCATCCCACGGTGGTTTCGCTTGGACGCCGCCTTTGAACGCGGGGTGTATGCGCTGCCGAAAGGTGCGCGAGGCTGGACACGCTTCCTGCGGGCGGAGCAACCGATGGATTACCTGCCGCTGCTCTTTGGCACCCTCCTCGTCGGGGTGGGGGTTGTGGTGTTTCCCCGCTTTTCCGAGCTGCTCCCGGTGCAGTCCCTCGAGCTTGAGGGGCTGCACCCGCTCCGCTCCTTTGTGGTGATGCTGATCGGCGTCGCGGTGTCGCTCGTCGTCTGGCTGCGGGGGTGGACGGGCCAGCTCATTGCCGTCTCCATCGTGGGCTTCCTGATCACCTTCTATTTTGTGCTCTTTCGGGCACCCGACCTGGCCATGACACAGGTGCTGGTGGAGTCGGCCACGCTCCTGTTGGTCCTGCTGCTGCTGGCGCGCTTCCCCCGCTCTGCCTTGAATGCGCACGGGAGCGATCGCTGGCCGCGCAAACTGCTCAATCTTTCGCTGGCCTGCGGCGTGGGGGGACTCGCCACCACCCTTACCATCGCGACCCTGGCGGGACGCCCGCAGTCGACCTCGGGCGCCCATTTCCTCGAGGCGAGCGTTCCCCTGGCCTCTGGTACCAATGCCGTGAATACGATCCTGATCGATTTCCGCGGGATGGACACTCTCCTCGAGGTCACCGTCCTGCTTATCGCCACGCTCGGGGCGGTCGGGCTGTTTTTCCGTTACCGGCGCACGCCGGAGGAACGGGCGGAGGGACCGATGGGGCCGGCCGGCTTTGGCGTGCCTCACCGCGGAAAGGAGGAAGACCTGTGAAGATTGGAGAGTCTTTCATCCTGCGGGCGATTGCCTCGCTGCTGTTTTTTCCGCTCAACGTGTTCGCCGTCTACCTGCTCCTGCGCGGCCACAACCTGCCCGGCGGTGGGTTCATTGGCGGTCTTGGCTCCGCGTTGTCCTTCATCCTGCTGAGCCTGGCCATCGGGGTGGAGCGGGCGCAGCAGATGCTCCGTTTTGATCCCGTCCGCATCGCCGCCCTGGGGCTGATGGTGGCCCTGGCCAGTGCCCTTCTGCCCGTGGCGCTGGGGGATCCGTTTCTCCGCCAGTACAACCTCAAGGTGAAGGGGCTTCCCGTGCTCGGTGATCTTTCGGTCGGCACACCCCTGGTCTTCGACATCGGCGTCTTCCTCGTGGTGGTGGGAGTGACCACCAAGATGCTTTTCGTGCTGTCCCGGTCGATCGGTGGGCTTCCCGCCCTGCCGGCCGAAGAACGCATGACTTATTCCGCCGGGGTGGAGGAGCCGATCGAGGAAGCGGGTGAGCGCCTGGACGAGGGGAGGGAACGGCCATGATTCTCGAAACCGCACTGCTGGTCGGACTGCTCTTCGGCGCGGCGACCTACCTGATCCTGCAGCGGAGTTTTGTTCGCATTCTCTTTGGTTTTGTCCTGCTGACCAACGCCGCAAACCTGCTCATTCTCGCCATGTCCGGATCGCCGGATGGAAAAACGTCGCCCATCCTGCTCGACGGGGTTTCGGACGCGGTCGATCCGCTGCCCCAGGCATTGATCCTTACTGCCATCGTGATCGGCTTCGGTGTCACCTGCTACCTGGTGGTCCTGCTCTACCGGCTTTTCCTCGATCAGAAGACCACCGATGTGCGCGAGCTTTTCGCGGACCGAGACGGGGAGGGCGACACATGACGGTTAATCTCATCGCGCTGCCCGTGGTGCTCCCGCTCCTGACCGCAGTGGTGGCTCTGCTGTTGCCGCGCAACAGTGCCCTCCGGCGCTGGTGGGTGGGGCTCTCGGCGGGTCTTCAGTGCGTCGTGGCTGTTTCCCTCATTCGTTGGGCGTATCTCGACGGACCACAGGTCCTGGCCGTCGGTGGGTGGGTGGCTCCGCACGGCATTGTGCTGGGCATGGACCTGCTCACGGCGATCATGGTGACGCTGGGGTCCATCACGACCCTCGCCACCCTCCTTTTCGGTTTTGCGGAAATGCCGCGAAAACTGGAACACCCGCTGCGCCTGCCCCTGGTGCAATTCCTCGCCGCCGGCATCAACCTGGCCTTCTGCACCGGGGACCTGTTCAACCTCTTTGTCGCTTTCGAGGTGATGCTGATCGCCTCCTATGCGCTGCTGACCCTCGAGGCGGATGACTGGGATGTGAAACATGCGTTTCCCTATCTGGCGATGAACCTGGTCGGCAGCACCTTCTTCCTCTCCGCCGCCGGCCTCACCTACGGGCTTTTCGGCTCCCTGAATTTTGCCGCCATCGCCCAGCGTGCGGACCTGATGCAGGGCGATCCGCGGGTCGCCGCCCTCGCGGTGCTTCTGCTGGTGGTCTTCGGTCTCAAGGCGGGGCTATTTCCACTCTACTACTGGCTTCCCAACAGCTACCCGATCCTGCCCAGCCCGCTGGCGGCACTCTACGCTGGGATGCTCACCAAGGTCGGCGTGTATGTGCTGCTCAGGATCTACGGCCAGGTTTTCCCTCCCTCCCTCCACGGGCTTCACATCGCGCTGGCCTGGGCGGCCGCCGCCACGATGCTTTTTGGAGTGCTCGGTGCTGTATCGAGGAACTTCGTACGGGGCATCCTCTCCTGGCACATCCTGAGCCAGATCGGCTACATGGTCCTCGCCCTGGGCCTCTTCACCCGCTACGCGATCGCGGCGGCGATCTTCTACGTCATCCACCACATCATCGTGAAGGCGACGCTTTTCATGGTCGGAGGCACGGTTGTCCTGGTGAATGGCACGGACAACCTGAAGAAGACCGGCGGCCTGTGGAAAGCGATGCCTTGGCTGGGCGCGGTTTTCCTCCTGCAGGCGCTCTCCCTCGCCGGCATTCCTCCGCTCAGCGGCTTCTGGGGAAAATACATGATCGTGGTGGAGGCGGTCCGGCAGGCGGAGTGGGCACTCGTGGCGATCGCCCTGCTGGCAGGCGTGCTCACCCTCTTCAGCATGCTGAAGATCTGGAACGGCGCTTTCTGGGCAGAGGCAAAATCCCCGCCACTCGTCGTATCCGGGCGAAGCCGCGGCATGCTCGCCGTCTGCGCGGGCATGGTGGTGCTCTCCCTTGGCATCGGCCTCGGAGCCCAGTTCTTCCTGGAACTCGCCGACGCCGCCGCCGCGCAATTGCTCGACCGCGACGCCCTGATGCGACAGCTGCCAACCACCCTGTCGGTTGCAACGCCCTAGGCTATGTACGCATTCACCCTCAATCTCCTGCTCGCGATCATCTGGTGCCTCCTGCAGGCGGAGATCTCAGTCGTGCAGCTGACGCTGGGCTATCTCCTCGGCCTGGCCGTAATCTCCTTTTTCCCCGGGCTTTTCGGGGGACGCGACTACGTGCGCCGGCTCCGTGCCCTCGCGTTTTTCTTCCTCGTGTTTGCGCGCGAGTTTGCCGAGTCCAGCCTCCACCTCCTGCGGACTTGTCTCTTCACGCGCATGTCGACCCTGCAGCCGCGGATTATCACCTACAACATCGCCGGCTTGAGCAAGGCAGAGGTGCTCCTGCTCTCGCACTGCATCAGCCTGACTCCCGGAACGACGACGATCGATGTGTCGCAGGACTTTTCCGAACTGCTCCTGCATGTCCTGGATTCCGCCGACGCCAACGCGGTCCGAAACCACATCGACGGCACCCTCAAGCGCGGGATCCTCGCCTTCACCCGATGAACGACCTGCTGCTGAATATCGCATTCTATGTGCTGGGCCTCTCGATGCTGGTGGGCATCTGGCGGCTGGCGCGCGGCCCTTCGGTGGTGGACCGTATCCTCGCTTTTGATGCGGTGGTGATCTGCGCCGTCGGCATGGTGGCCCTGCTCTCGCGCATGTGGGAAAGCGCGCTTTTCCTCGACCTGGTGCTGATCGTCTCCTGCCTGGGCTTCTTCGGCGCGGTGGCGTTGGTGCTGTTCCTGCAGCGCTCGCTCGCAGCCACCCGCACCAAGGGTGAAACCACGGAGATCCCCCTCAATGACTGAACTCCGCCTGATCGCCACCGCTGTCCTCGCCCTGCTCGGGGCGGGAGTCATCCTCGCCGCCATGATCGGGCTGGTGCGTTTGCCGGACGTGTTTTGCCGGGCCCATGCACTCGGCAAGGGGTTTACGCTGGGTCTTGGCCTGATCCTGCTGAGCGTGTGGATCGACCTCGGTTTCAGTGAAGCAGGAACCAAGATCGCCGCGGCGCTGGTTTTCCAGTTTCTGACCCTGCCGGTCGCCAGTCATCTTCTCGCCCGGCTTTCCCATGAAAGAAGGGTGCCTCGTGCCGGCGTGCAGGAAATCGACCTGGATCGCAGGCCGCGGTGATCAAAGAGCGACTCCCGCCAGGTGCCGCGCCTCCAGGCGCTGAGCGACGCGGAGTGCTTCCATCATTGGGCTGCAAAGCTCTCGGCCAAAGGGTGTCTGGTGCCGCACCACGTCCCACAGGCCCATCAGCGTCCATTGTTCCGGCTGATGCCACTCCGGCATGCCCAGGATCGGGTAGAGGCAAACGCCGCGCAGCGGCACGCCGTCATCCAGCAGGGCCTCGCATTCATCCGCGACGTACTCCAGCCACACGGGTCGCATCTCGTTCACGTGCGCGGTTTCCGTGATCAGGAAATCGCCGCCATAACGCTTCCATACCCGGCGCATCAATCGGGACAACGGCACTCGCCGCGGATCGTCGGGGGGGAGGGGAATACCGTCCGAGCCCCACTCCCACTGGTTGGTCCAATAATAGTTCACTCCCACGATATCGAGGTGCTCCCGGCTGCCGCCGAGTTCCGGCAGGAGGCGCCCGCAAAGCATGTCCCAGGACTCCCAAACCGCCGTGTGGTTGAACGCGGAGGCATGCTCCAGGAGGTCCATCCGCCCGTGCGGCGGCACGACATGGCACAGGGGATCCACATTGACGATACGGGCCGCGGGGACGGCGGTGCGGATCGCGTTGATACCGGCGATACCCGCCCGCGCCAGTGCCACCTTCAAATCGTACCCACGGCCTCGGCAATGGGGGGCGAATTTTCCGACCTCCCCTCCCGCCCAAGCGAAAAAAGACGGTTCGTTCACCGGAGTGAAATAACACGGCCCGTCCTGGTGGCGGCAGATATAGCGCGCGGCGGCGTAGCAATAATCGGCGAACCGCCGCGGAAAGGCTTCGGAGAACAGGTCGACGTCGCTCGGATAGCCGTAGTGGAAAAGATCCCAGATCACATCGATCTCGTACCGGCGCGCCGCCTCCACGAAAGGCTGCACGGTACTGAAGTCGTAGCGTCCCCGCTGGTCCACCAACGGCCAGCGGATCGCTTCGCGCGCCGCGTGGATGCCGACATCGCGCAGGCGCCGGTAGTCCTCGTCCGCGTGGGTGTCGTGGTGGGTCGCAGCCACCTGGTCGAGCCACTCACCGCGTTCGTTGTAGCCGGTGCTGCCCTCGAACCCTGCAAAAAAGAAACTTCGAAACATAGGCGTATGGTCGGACAGGCAGGTCCTCAGCGGCGGCAAGGCGTCACCCCTGCTCCCATTCGATGATAATGGTCAGTCCGACAGGGTAACGGCCACAGTCGTATTCGTAGAGCGTGAGTCCTCCCTCCGGTGGCACATGCGGTACCGCGCAGCGCAGGCGGAGACTGTTTCCCTGAGTGGAGCGTGCGACCTGCTGCAACAGTTCGTCCTCGATCGTGGCACGAATGAGATAACCGTACGCCCCCTTGCCACCGCGCAGGTAGCTGAGCGCGCCGCGGCTGTCGTGCGGATGATCCGGGAGCAAGCCGCGGTGGATCGGGAAATCATTGAGCAGGAGTTCGAAATTCGTGGCGTAGCGGTGGCTGTCTGTCTGCGGAGTGTCCAGTCGGTGGGACGACACCTCGCACAGCACGCGGACGCGCCGCGCCTGCCCGAGGCGGACCACATCGTCGTGGGTGAACTGCCACTCGAAAAAGCCCGCGCCCTCGGCGTAGGCGGTTCCGGAACGCTCCGCGTCCTGAGGGGCCGCGATCCCTCCGGTCCACTGAGCGTCACTCCATGCGTGCACCGGTCGCCGGAGGATCAGGGAATTCCCGCGCTGCTCGGCTGCCGGCAGCGTGTCGGGCGCGACCCAGTGCTGCACGTAGTTGGAAGCCACGGTCTGCCCGTCGGGCGTGACTGCAGCGACGCAGAGGGTGCACAGCATTGGCTCAGTCGGCGCAGTCAGCTGGAGGAGCCGCGCCAGTTCAACCCGGTGCTGCCGGAAGGAAATGGGGGCACGTCCGCGAGCCAGTTCCGCAAACTGCGTCCCCATGGTATCCATCCCCGAATACAGCCACTGCAGGGTGACGTTTTCCCGTCTCCGGCGGGAAAAATGGGACGAAAGCACCTCGATTGAAAGCGGGGATCCCGGCTGGATCCGCTGGATCGGCGCGCTGTTGATCGGGAGCACGTCTCCCTGGTTGATGATCTTCGGGTCGTAGCCGAATTCCTTCGGCGTGCGATCGTAGTTAAGGAAGCCGTTGTATTCCCACTCCACGTCCGTCAGCTCGGTGTAGATGTAGGCCGAAAGCTGCCCGTGGCGGCGCAGCTCATTGGTCAGGAATTTGAAGCTCCAGCTCACGTCGCGGTCGCCATCCAACGCGCCCACGCCGCCGTATTCGGAGTTGATCAGGGGAGCGTCGCCCTGCTGCCGCCCCTCGATGTAGTTGAAATTCGAACCCTTGTAGGTCTTCGAGACCACCGTCTCGATGTGCGCCTTGGCGTTCTCGTAATCGTCGAGATAAAAATGCCAGGAATTGATGTCCGTATCCACGTGGCCATACGCGCTGAGGTGCTCCCACACCACCACGCTCATGTCCTCGATCAGACGGGTGCTGTCCAGCGTCTTGGCCAGTTTCCAGGTCTCGTGCACCCAGTCGAACGACGACTGGTTGGAGAGCTTCTGAGGCGGTCGGCTGGGGGCATCCGGGGCGGTGGTGGTCACAGCAGGATCCGCCTGGCGGTTTTGCCCGCGGGGCTTCTTCGCCCGCGCTGCGGTCGCCTCCGGACCGATCAGCTTCATCAGCTCGGTCTGTCCGCCGAACCCCCAGGTCTCGTTGAAAATGCACCAGGCAATGATCGAGGGGTGGTTGAAGTCCCGCTTGATCCCGCCGCGCAACATCTCGACAAAACGCTGGCGCCCGAGCGGCGTGTCTCCCCCTTCTCCAAAATTGGGAAAATCCTGCATCAAGAGGATGCCAAGCCGGTCCGCGTAATAAAGGACGAGCGGGTCATCCAGCTTGATGTGGATCCGGAGGAAATCGAAACCCGCCGAACGTGCGTACGCGATGTCGTCATGAAGCGTTCGGGCGTCTGGTGCAGTGTAGACGCCGGCGGGATGGTACGATTGGTACAACGCGCCGCGTAGGTAGATTGGCTTGTTGTTGAGGCACAACATCGCCGGCTCGCGGCCGGAGTGTGCGGACAACGTGCTGATCTTCCGCATTCCAAAGTAACCCTGGACCGCGTCCACTTCCTGCTCCTCCGCATCCAGCAGCCGAAAGGTGACCTGATACAGCTTCGGGTCGCTGGTGTCCCAGAGTGAGATCGGATAGATCTCCGCATCGCCGCTGGCGGTGTCCTGCTGCACTGGAAGCGTGATTCGGTGGGGGGGCGCTTCCGGCGGGGTGATCTCGACCACCACAGCGCTCGACTCGCCCGCGTTGCGGCAGGTGACGTCAAAACGCGCGCGCCCGCTGTCGATATCCGGCGTGATGGCGAACGACTCCACGTGCGCGAGATTGCGGGGCTCGAGAAACACTGTCTGCCAGATGCCGCTGGTCGTGGTGTACCAGCCCCATTGTTTGCCGACCGGCTGCTCGCGATTGTCCATCGGATCTTCGACCCGCAGCACAAGGACGGCGCGGCCGGGTTCGCCTGCCGCAAGCGCGTCCGTGAGGTCGAACTCAAAAGGCAGGTAACCGCCTTCGTGGCGCCCGAGATGAATCCCGTTGCACCAGCACTCGGTGAAATAGTCGGCCGCCCCTACTGTCAGGATCACGCGCTTCCGGCGCCAGTGGACCGTGTTCGGAACGTGGATGACCCGCCGGTACCAGCCGACCTCATGGCGCGGGGCGGACCGGTGATTGTCGCGTGTTACTTCGAGCGGATTGAGGAAGACGCGGGTGGAGTAATAGTTATCGTTCCCCGCGGCCTCCGCGGCGCCCCACGCCGCAAGGGACTCCCAGCAGAACGGCACGATGATCTGTTCGCGCCACTCCGGGCCTTCGGGGGAATACCAGCGTTCCTCTGTTCCCCGCCGGGTGGGATCAAAGCGAAACTGCCAGGCGCCGTTTAGGTTGATCCAGTCGACACCTTCGACCTGACCGCGTTGTCGATCGGGGCGAGGGTACTCCGGACGCGGAATAGAGGAACAAGGAAACATAATGTAACGCTGCGCCGGCTCGGGGGATGAATCGGCTCACCCCCGAGTCGCGTATTCGTGTCCGGCTGACCGGCTGAGCCGTGAAAGGTTCAGGCCGGAGCCAAAGCTTCTGCGCGTTTCGTGCCCGCCAATTTGGAGTACACCGTCAGGGCCTGTCCCACGACCTGGTCCATGTTGTAGTACTTGTAGGTGGCGAGCCGGCCGACGAAATGCACGTCGGGATTCTGTTCCGCCAGCGCCTGGTACTTCTTGTACAATGCGGCGTTGTCGGGACGCGGGATCGGGTAATACGGATCACCGTCGGCGCGGGGGAATTCGTACACGATACTCGTGGACGCATGCTCCTGCCCGGTGAGGTATTTGAACTCCGTCACCCGCGTGTAAGCGTATTCGTTTGGATAATTGACCACCGGAGCCTCCTGGAACACCGGCCGATGGTGGTGCTCATGCTTGAACTCCAGACAACGGTAGGGAAGGGGACCAAACTGGTAGTCAAAAAATTCGTCGATCTGACCGGTGTAGATCAGCGATTCGTAACGCACCTCGTCCATCACTTCGCGGTAGTCCGCGTTGAGCAGGATCTTGATGTTTGGATGATCGAGCATGTTTTCAAACATCCGGGTGAAACCACGCTTCGGCATTGCCTGGTAGCTGTCGGTGAAATACCGGTCGTCGCGATTAAAGCGCACGGGCACGCGCGCCGTGACCTGCGCATCCAGCTCCGACGGGTCGAGCGCCCATTGCTTGCGGGTGTATCCGCGGAAGAACTTCTCGTACAGTTCGCGACCGACCGTACCGACCACCACGTCTTCCGACGTAACGACCTTCTCCCGCTTCTCCGCGACCTGGGCGAGGTAGTCTTTCATGCCCTGGGGCGTGAGATTCAGCCCGTAGAGCTGGTTGATCGTATCCAGATTGATCGGAATGGGCACGTGCCGCCCGTCGACCCAGGCCTTCACCCGGTGCTGATACTGGCGCCACTCCGTAAAACGGCCGAGGTAGTTGAAGATGTCGGCTGAATTGGTGTGGAAGATATGCGGCCCGTACCGGTGGATCAGGATGCCGTGCTCGTCATGGCAATCGTAGGCGTTCCCGCCGATGTGATTTCGGCGGTCTATGATCAGCACCTTTTTGTTCAGGCCGGCAGCGAGGCGCTCCGCGAGGACACTTCCGGCAAAGCCGGCTCCGACGATAAGATAATCAAACATAGGCGAGGCCGCTGGACGGGAGGGATGCGGGGACGGAGGAGGGGGCCTGCAAGCGTTCGGGCCGCTGCCCGTGCAGCAGGCGATCGGCGTCGGCCATGTGGCCCTCCATTTTCGCTGCAATCGCCTCCCAGGTGTTTTCGGCGGCGAGCGCAAGGCCCGCCTTGATCCGACCGGTCGACGGCGCTTCGGCTTCGCGAACGCACCAGGTGATGAAGTCTTCGTGGGTGGCGGCCACCCGGGCGACCTTGCTGAAATTGCTCTTCACCTCGTTGATCGCCGTGGAGACCACGGGCCGTCCGGCGGCCATGTACTCCAGCGCTTTGGTGGGATTGATGAACTCCGTCGCCGCATTGATCGCGAAGGGCATCAAGCACACCGAAAAGGCCTTGGTCAGGGCGGGCAGCTGTTCGTAAGGACGACCGCCGATGAAGTGAAGATTCGCGCGTTGCGGGAACTGCGCCGGGTCGACCTTGCACGCTGGCCCGACCATCACCACGTGCCAGTCGCTGCGGGCGTCTGCCAGCTTGGCGAGAAGATCATAATCGATGCGTTCATCGACAACGCCAAAGTAACCGAGAATGGGACCCTTGAGCGCCGCGAGCTCGGGAGCAGTTTCGAGGGAGGAAGTCCGCGCTTTCCCAAAGTGGTGGATGTCCACTCCGGTGCCGTAAAAATGGCAGTTAGGGTTCAGGGGGAGGCGTTTTTCCCGCATCTTCCGTCCTCCACAAAACACCACATCCGCATGACCCAACAATTCCTTCTCTCTTTCCAGCAAGGTCGGAGGGGCACCCTTGAATTGGGAGAGTTCGTCCATGCAGTCATACACCACCAGGCGCTCGTTGAGATGTCCGGCGAAGGCCGTCACCGCCATCGGGTCATAAAACCAGAGAATCGGGTGATCAAAGGTGCCGGAGAGTTCGTCGGCCAGGAGGGCCTGCAACGCCCGCCGCCGCTCCGCATCAATGAAGGCGCCGTCTGACCAGCGACCTGCGGGAAGGTGCATTTCCGCGATGGTGACGCCCGGGTGCGCCAGCGTTTGCCGGAGGCGGGTGAAGGTGGTGGGCGTATCGCTGCAATACGTCTCGACGAAGAGGACGGGATGCTGGCGAGCCAGGCGCGACAAAAACTGCTGTGGCCGCTGCCACACCCAGTCCCAACCGAGATGGCAAAGGCAGATGATCGGCGCTGTGGCGATTGCAGGCAGCGTTGCTTGCGCCCGCGATATCGAAGCATCCGTGGTCCGGCTTCGCGCTCGCGAAACGTCAGCAGCGCGATCCGGCGATACGCCCAGCCGAGGGAGCGAGGCACTGAGGTTGACCGAGGGCGAGGTGTAGGTGGACATAAAGAGTTTGAGGGCTGCTGGAACTCTCACCGGCCCGCCGGAGGGGTGTAAGAGCTCGAATGGAAGTGTGCTCCCCCGCCTTAGCCGTGTTCATGCCAACCCGTTGGACCCAATGTAAGCTGCCTATTTGTACCGACTAACAACAGGCTGAGGTCCCTAACTTCAGGTCCTGCAACATGCAAAACGCAGGAGCGCTTGAGGGGGGTAGGGCATTTTGAAAATGCGGTTGATACCGCTGTCTGGCGCAGCCGTCTGGCAAAACGGGCGTTATAGCCACTAGCAGTCCGCGCGCTACTCGTGTGCGTGAGGTTTTGGCGCCATTGCCTACGTATGTCGGACTGATTGCATGCGCCCGTATGCTTCCCCAGGCGATGCTCGCGTCCACTGCGGTGGACATTCCCGCTCCGATGATGCTGCCGTTCGCGCTCCTGCTTTTGCTGATCGCGACGATGCCCCTCACCCCCCACCGGGTGAAACACCTCTGGGAGCGTTTTTATCCAGCGGTGGCGGCCGGGCTCGGTTTGCTCGTGGTCGCCTATTATCTGACGCGTGTTCCGGGTGGCGGCACCGTCATTGTTCACACGCTGCGTGAGTACGTTTCCTTCATCAGCCTCATCGGATCCCTGTTCGTGGTTGCCGGCGGCATTCACATCCATGTCCGCGGCGAGGCGACACCGGTCGGCAATGTCGTGTTTCTGGCGCTCGGTTCCGTCCTTGCCAATATCGTCGGTACGACCGGCGCATCCATGGTGCTGATACGGCCGTGGATCCGGATGAACAAGATCCGCATCTCAGGCTACCACATCGTGTTTTTCATTTTCACC
Source organism: Verrucomicrobiota bacterium (assembly GCA_023428905.1). Lineage (GTDB taxonomy): Bacteria > Verrucomicrobiota > Verrucomicrobiia > Opitutales > Opitutaceae > EW11. Next base: position 4,336 of record JAEYWP010000032.1, on the reverse strand, counting down.
GTCTCGAACGTGGGGGGCGCCCTGACGCCGATCGGCGATCCACCGCTTTTCCTGGGCTACCTCCGCGGTGTGCCGTTTTTCTGGCTGATCGACCGTGTTATTCTCCAGTGGGGACTCACCCTCGGCCTGATCCTCGCGATCTTCCTGGTCTTTGACCGCGCGTCCTTTGCGCGGATGCCACGCCGCGTGCAGGCAGAGGTGGAGAAACCGGACGACTGGCGCTTCGAGGGAGCGATCAATGTGTTTTTCCTTGTTGTGATCCTCTCGGCGGTGTTTCTGCCCGACCGTTTCTTCCTGCGGGAGGGTGTGATGCTCGCGGCGGCGGTCGCCTCGTACGTTCTCACAAACAAGGAGATCCACGCCCGCAATGAGTTCGGCTTTGGCCCGATCAAGGAGGTGGCCTACCTCTTCATCGGGATCTTTATGACAATGATGCCCGCGCTCGGTTATCTGACCCAGCACGGCAGCGACTTTGGCTTCCACCATCCGCTGCAGTATTATTTCGCCTCGGGCTCCCTCTCGGCCGTGCTCGACAATGCCCCGACCTACCTGAATTTCCTGCAACTCGCGGAAGCGACCGCGCGGGCGGAGGCTCCCGCCGCGTTTGTGGCGGCAGGGGCGGACGTGACGGCCTCCACGCGGGTTCTGCTGGGACTGAGGCCCCACTTCGTCGTCGCAGTGAGCCTCGGCGCGGTCTTCTTCGGCGCCATGACGTACATCGGCAACGGTCCGAACTTCATGGTCAAATCGATCGCCGACGCGGCGGGGGTCAAAACCCCGAGCTTTTTTGGCTACGTCCTGCGGTACAGCCTGCCCTTTCTGCTGCCGATCCTGGCACTGACGGGCTACCTCTTCCTCCGGCAATAAACGACCTTCACCGGCAAAAAAAAAGCCCGCGGCCTTCCGGCGCGCGGGCTTTTTGTTGGCTCAGCTCAGAAGGTGCCCTTCACACCCATTGTCAGCTGCACGCCAAACTTCTCGACGCGGTACTTGCGCGCGTAGTCCGGGGTTTGGTCGTTGTAGCGTTCAAGCATCTGTTCCTGGTCGAACAGGTTTCGCGCATTGGCGAAGAGCGTGAAGCGGCGTGTCAGGCGGTATTCTGCGTTCACGTCCACCGTCTGGCGGGGCGCAAAATACTCCCGGTAGCCCAGGGCGGTGGCGCCGTATTGCGCGCCACTCTGGGGCGCGTTGATCTGCCGTCCGCGGTAGTTGACGTTGACGCGGATGGTCAGCGGCTTGCGGTCGTAGGTCAGGCCTACGTTCGCCGCCTCTTCGATGAAGCCGCGGAAGTCCGCCGAGGCTGGCCCGTCGAGGTCCAGCTTGGTCCCGTTCACGAAGAACGTGAAGTAGCGCCCGTACCGCCCCATGAAGGTCAGCGGGGTGCGGAAGTTGAACTCACCGCCCGTGATCCGGGCCGCCGACGTGATGTTGGTCGTGGTGCGCACGGTGTAACCCAGGTACTCTGTGCCGAGGTTCAACTCTTCCAGGTCTGCCGCTGTTGCGGTGGTGACAAAGCTGCCGAAGAAGTCGGTCAGGTCCTTGCGGAAGAGCCCGGCGCTGGCGACACCACCATTGGCGAAGTAATACTCGAGGGAGAGGTCGTAGTTGTCCGCCTCCCACGGGTTCAGCCCGGTGTTGTTATAGATGATGGTGCGCGGCGCGATCGTGCCCAGGCCATCGTCGAAGTCGTTCTCCGAGTTGTTCACCCGGACCAGCGGCAGGATGTTGCTGAAGTCCGGCCGGCCCAGGGTGTAGGCGTAGGCGAAGCGGGCGATCAGGTTGTCCGTGATGTTGTAGTTGACGTGGAGGCTCGGATACAGGCCGTCGTACGACTTGCTGACGGAGAGGCCGCGCTCGCGCCAGTTCTGCTGCACGTCCGCGAGGGTGGCTCCGCGGGTCGGGGTGTAGGCGCCCAGGCCCTCGTCCTCCGTGTCCTCATAACGCACCCCGGTGGTCACCTGGAGGCGGTTGTTGAGGAACTTGGCTTCGACCTGCGCATACAGCGAGGTGATGGTCTCCTCCATCTCCTGCGAGTTCTGGATCCGGAAGCGCTCGGCGTTGCGGATCTGGTCCGCGCTCTGGGCGAAGTAGCTCGGGTTGGAGACAAAAAGGTCGTGGAGGAGGTAGGGGTCGGGCCAGGTGATGTCGTCGAAGCCCCAGTACGAATAGACCCCGTAGCGAGTGTCCAGATACGGGCCGGCGTTGTCGTCGGCGGTGTTGGCCACGCCGTCCGCCCCGACAAAGTTCCAGGTCGTGTCCCGCCGGCGGATGTCGCGGTTCTGCATCCGGACCTCGCCGCCGACCTTGAGGGCGGCCTGGAAGGGCAGGAAGTCCAGCTCGCGGCGAAGGTTGGCGTGGACGGTCTGGAACTCGTCCTTGGCGTCGAGCGGGACGCTGCGGACAGTGTTGATCCGGTAGTTCGACATGTTCTTCCAGTCGATTTCGGCCCCGGCCGCGTTGAGCGCGGTGAGGGTGCCGGGACGCAGGTCGTAAATGTCGCCGTAATTGACCCGGCTGACCCCCTGGAGGGTGGTGCGGACCTCGGAGAAGTGGCCGCGGGACTCATCGCGGTACCAGCTCTTGGAAATGGAGTTTCCGTAGCCGGCGTCGAAGTCCCAGAGCCGCCCGTTGAAGCGGTATTTCACCAGGCCGACATTGGTCGCGCCCAGCTTGTCGCGGAAGGATGAGCCGTGTCGGACGGAGCCGCGACCGGCCGCGCCATTGGTGCTCTCCTGGTTCCAGGTCAGCGGGATGCCCCCGGTCGTGGTCGGGGCGGCGTTATTGCCGACGTCGAAGTTCAGGTTCCGGTTTCCGAAGAACGACTTGTAATAGTTAAACTGATACCCGGCCCAGAGGGTGTGCCCGGGGGCGAGTTTGTAGTCCAGTTTGACGCTGAACGAGTCGCGGAAGGAGTTTTTCGGACCGTCCTGGAAGGAGTATTGCTGCAGGTACGGATTGGTCGGGGTGGCCCCGGCCTGGGCGAAGTTCCAGACCGGCTGGGTGCGGTGCTGCTCGTTGAACTGATTGGAGGAGAGGCCGGTCACGACCAGGCCGAGCTTCTTGGAGAGCGGCAGGGTGAGGTCGAAATCCACGCCCGGCAGGACCTTGTAGGTGTCCTTCTTGCCCGGACCGGGGGTGCGGCTGAAGGGGTTCCACTCCTCACTGTTGAGGTTGAGGTAGGCGCGGGCGTTGAGCTGGCGGCCCTCGCGCTCGAAGGCGTTTTTGCTGATCAGATTGACCGAACCGCCCAGGGCGTCGGCGGGGGTGTCGGGCGTCGGCACCTTGCTGACCTCCACGCGGGCGGCGTTGTTGATCGAAACCTGCTCGAACTCGAACGCGCGGGTGGCGGCGCCGGACGCGGCGCTGGCCATGCGGAAACCGTCCACCGACACCGCAGTGTAGCCGGCGGGCAGGCCGCGGACGGAAACGGTGCGCACGTCGGCCGCGACGTAATCCACGGTGATGCCGGGAAGGAACTTCATGAACTCGCCCACATTGCCCTCGGCCACGTCGCCGAAGGCATTGGTCTCGATCACGGTCTTGATGTTGGGAGAGAAGCGCTGCTCGTTGACCGCGATCTGTGCGATGTTGGTTTCGCGGCCCGCATTCACCTCGAAGGTGTTGAGGACAACGGTTTCGTCGTCCGCCACACCGACCGGCAGGTCGCGGTTGACGGTTTCGCCGGCGGGAACCGTGACCGTCACGATCCGCGGCTCGAGGCCGGTGTAAAAGACGCGAAGTTTCACCTCGCCCGCGGGCACGCCATTAAGGACGAACTCGCCGTATTCATTCGTGAATACCTGGAGGTTGGTGCCCTCCACCGTGATCTGGGCGTTGTTGAGGTACGAGCCGGTGCCGGTGTTGAGCACGCGGCCGGTGACACTGCCGGTGCCGGTGCCCTGGGCGGGGAGCGGGGTGGTCAGGGCAAGCAGGGCGATACTGGCGAGGCAAAGCCGGGCCTTGGCGGCACGGCGAAGCAACGACTGGCCGCGGATGCGGCCCAGGGGAGTTGAACGCATGGGTCGAGTGGGGTCTGCGAGGGTTGGGCGGACCAGGCAATGGGGGTCACCTGATCCGAGTGGGTGACGGCAACCGTCGGAGAATTCGGTCACGTGTCAACGTAGAAACGGACACATGTCTGAATTTGCGGGCCCTGCCGCCCTCTCGACCTATGGGATACGGAAAGGGACACAGAGGGCACAGAGCGCCGACACAGAGCAGCGGTCTCAACCGGCAAGGGCAAAATCAGGTTTAGTCATCAGACGATGGATGACGTGAAGCATTTTTCGCATAACGGCGATGATGGCGACTGGGCCTGGTTTGCCGCGTTCGCGAA
>JAEYWP010000022.1 GCA_023428905.1 Verrucomicrobiota bacterium | reverse complement strand
CGATCGCTCGCCCTCGGCTATCACGTTTATCCGCCGCTAACACCACTTCGGTACTGATCGTTCCCATCCGATCAGCCTATCAGCGAGACCTGCTCCAGCCTATGAGGTCTCAGACCGGACGCTTACCTTTGAACCCGCTACCTCCGATGAACCTCTCCGAAGAGCCCACAGCCAGCGAAACCCGCGCCGCCGCTGCGTGTGTCCGCGAATTTCTACTTCCGCCGTCCGCGTCCCGCAGGATCGCCGAAATCGTGCATCGCGAGGCTGGCCTCGCGGATGTTCACCGTGAACTCTGCCGCGCAACCGACCTCGTGGCCGTGTTGTGGGCCCATATACCCGATGCTGACCGCAAGCGGGTCCAACAGGATATCGTCAATCGACGACTCGCTGACTGGGACGCGAAGGCCGGCGATGCGATTGCCAAAGTCGGCTGAATGGTAGGGTTTGGGAGGAGAAATTCCCGGGCTGACGGACAGCGAACCGCGCTTTCTGCTGCCCCTGGCTCCCTTTCGACCCGTATAGGCGAACGACTCGGCTGGGCTCACGGGTCCGAAAAGCACTCTGCAGATTGGCTATCTTCAGGGTATGCGACACGACTCTCTTCTTACCCGCCTTGGCAACCGCGCTGAACGCAACAGCTGGCGCCTCTGGATCGAGGAAACCGAACTGAACCGCCTTGCGCGGAACAATTTCCATCAGGGGACTCCGTTCGAGGCTTGTCGCCGTCCGGGGACTGGGCTCGTCATCAAGCCGGCTCTGTTGAGCACCACGCAGGTCTCCAAGCGCAAGGGCCAGACGATTCTCTCCTACGAGGCACGGGACCTCCACAGCTTCTTGGGATGCCCCGAGGTGCGCGTCCGCATCAGCGTTGGCCAGATCACCGTCGTGCCGCGGCTACGGGCTGCCACGATTCTGACGCCTTCCACGGAGGTCTGGACGATCAAAGGAAGCACTCTCACGACGCCGGCCGGGGAATGCGACATCCGGACAGCTAAGCCCCTGATGCTGCGCAATCATGCAGGCACGATCGAGGCGGCTTTGGAGGAGATGAACCTCGTTTACGCGACCGAAGTGATTGGCAACCAGCGCCCCGGGCGAGTGCTGCTCACGGGTGCGCCGGTGATGGTCACAGTCGCCTCTCAGTTCCTCGTGGCGTGCGGCTACGGCCCGGGTGAAATCGCCGGCGAGTTCCGCCGCTGAAACGCACCCTTTTCCCTATCTTCCCGGCATGAAGATCGAAATCGTCGAGATGTTCCCCGGTGGCGGCACCTTGCTGGAAGCCCTGATCGAAGGCCTCCGCGAGGCAGGCGCAGTGGTCGAGGTTGTCGGGTTGATCGAACTCGAAGCCCGCTATCTGGCTCGTGCTTCCAAAGCACACCCTGAGTCATCCACGTGGCACGGTTCCTCTGGCGAGTACCACCCCGCCGAAATCTCTGCGGCCTACACCGCTGACGATGTGTTCCGCATCTTTGTCGCAGGCATCCCGTGCACCGGCGCCAGCAAGGCGGGACTCAGCAAGAATGGGCTCTCCTGTGCCGAAGAGCACCCGGACGTGGGCTACCTCTTCCTGACCGCGCTGCACTACATCCGTCTGCACCGCCCGCACGTCTTTGTCGGCGAGAACACCGATGCCTACATCCACACCCTTTCCGCGAAGCTGATTCGTGACGCGCTGACGCAGAGCGGCTACCAGATCGACGAGCGGATCGTGAATCCCCTCAAGGAGTTTGAAAGCCCCACGCAGCGCAAACGCTGGGTCATGGTGGCTTCCCGCCTTGGTCGCTTCTCGTGGCTCTACGAGGCGAAGGCCTTCAAGGGCACCCTTGCCGAGTTCCTCGATCCGGAAAGCCCGGAGGATGACATCGACAGTGCTTCGCCCGAGCAGGTTGAGGCTGACGCCAAGTATTGCTCCCGGAAGGCTTCCGAAGGATGCGGCTTTGCGATGACGCTGATCGACCGCAACAGCACGAAGTGCCCGACGATTCCGAAGTCCTACGGCAAGCGCCAGCCGACCGGCACGTTTGTCCGGACTGCCAAGAGCTACCGCATGATCCGTCCCCGCGAGGTTGCCCGCATCCACGGCTTCAAGCGCGAGCTGTTCGCCGACCTCCCGAAGACCACCCAGTACGAGCTGTATGGTCAGGGGGTCGAAGCCAGAACCTTCATGGCGGTTGGCCACGCGCTGGTGACCCACCTGCGAGGCGACAAGGCCGCCACCCCTGTCGGGCAGCTGGAGTTGTTCGCCGGATGATCGGCCGGCCCGCGTGACAGCGGGCCAGAATCCCCCTCGACCCATACCCACGCATGAGCACAGGCCTCTACGCAGGAATCCGACAATACGCAGACGGTTCGTGGATGGCCTTTTCAGCCTCCGCTTTCTATGGCGTCGACGCGATTGGACCGTTCGGCAATCCCGGGATGATCATCACGCACGAGCGAGTCGACGAGCCGATCCCTGCACGCAGCCCCAATGGCGGTCCGGTCCTGCGGCCGCGACGCGTGCACGCTGCGACTCCGACGGCTGCTCAGTGGGACTACGTTGAACCCGCCCGCGTATAGCTTGAGGCCGGTGGCCGGTGGGCGGTTGATGGAGGGGAGCAGCTGCTCGCCTGTATAGCCTTCCTGCCGGTGCACGCGGCCGGCGGGGGTGCTTCGCGCTGATTCACTATCTTCCGGCATGAACACTTCCTCCCTCTCCGCCACTCCCGCAGTCGCCGACGCCGCCGCTCCCGTTCAGCTGAGCCCCGAGTTTTGTGCTCGTATCGACGCCGGTGCACGTGAGGCAGCTGAGCACTGGTTTCTCAAGGACCAGCTGAGCCGGGCCGCACTGAAGCTCCGCGGCACGAAGCACTCCTCCTACTACCCGGATTCGCTGGGGGATCGCATGGTCCGCAGTTCCCTGTTCATCAGTATGCTGTGGATGGATTCGATCCGCGTGCGCCGCGATGAGATCCTGGCCGAGGCCCGCGCGCTCCTGGCTGAGTTCACTGCACTCACTCCCACTGCATAAGACGCCGGGCGGCCGGGATTAGCCGGGTCGCTGTCTGTGCCCCAAATTCGTTCAGCACTCAACTGACCCCTCCTTTTATCCGACCACTTACTGTCCCTTTACCCATGAAAACAAAACTCAGTTGGCTTATCGCCTGTGCAATAGCCGTGTGCGCGGTCCATGTCGCCCGCGCCGCGCAATCAACCCCGGAGAATTCTCTCACTGCTGTCTTGGAGCAGGATTTCCACTCAACTGCCGCCGATCTTCTGACGGGCGTCCCGCCGGTCCTAACCTTCGTCATCAAGGAGCCGCAATCTCACGTTGGTGTGAAAATCACCGCATCGTTCGATCAGCTGTTCGCAAACCCGAAGGGGGAACGCTTCCTCGGCTCAGATTCGTTGGTTTTCCAGCGCGATGGGAAACCCACACGCATTGCTCTCCGCAATCGTGCGGGAGTGCGTCTCCATATAGCCGATGCGGACAAAGGACTGGCCGTGAGATGTCCTAAAGGGACACCTATCGTGTTCAGCTTGGCTGGCACCCTCAACGAACTCCCTTCGAGCGCGAGCACTGCAAACACCACGATTGCCTCCGTGGCTACGGCACCCACTCAGCAGAGTCTTTTCACCGCGGCAGCGGCAGCTGAGGTGAAGCGAAACTTTGCCAAAGCCGAACGCCTCTACAATGAGGCTGCGGCTTTAGATCCAACAACCGAGCTGGGCGATCGCGCTCTTACCCGCGCAAACGTGTGCGCCGCCGAACTGGAAAAGCAGATCCGCGAGCGCGCAGCGGAGGTAACCAGGCGGACTCGCGGCTACTGACAAGTCATCGGCTTCAGTTCGGTTGGGGTCCGTTATAGCATGTGATCCACGTGCACCGGTGCGCTTACGGGCTGTGGGATTGGGCCGACGCAGCGTGAGCGGGAGGGGGTGGATGCGGGTCCACCATCGCTATCTTCAGCGTATGGCAACACTCACTACTTCGCCCGCCTTCTACTCCACCGCTCGCGGCCAGATCGCTCTCATGAGGGAGTCCGTCGGCCAGAACTATGAAGGACTGGACACACCGATTCTGCGCCGCCCGAGCGCCGTCGTCACTCCGACGCGAGTCGTGACCCCGGAACACCCCTTTGTAGGCCGTGCCGCGCGCGCGACCTGGCACGTCGGGACCCTGCGGGAGACGCACGAAGGACTCGTGCTCAAGGTGGATCGCGTGGCTACGTCGAGTCGGCTGCGACTTGTCCTGCAGCTGTCCACTGGGCACACCATCCGCTGCTACACCGAAGACCCAGAGTGGACCGTCGAGATTGCGCCGGCCTGAGCGCCAATTGCACGGCCCAGCGGGTAGCACGCCCGCCCGGTTCGCAACTTTTCTCAACGGGATCGACGAACCAATCGCGCCCGGAAGCGTCCATCCGCCTTTCCTTCAACCAATAACAGACCCGACGTATGCCATCGCAGTCCCGACTGTCGCTCCCTTATGGAGTTTGCCGGACGTTTTTCGTGAACTCCTCTGAGCGGAAGAAGGCCAGACCGAAGCGCCGCGCCTGCTTTCTGGGGTATGTCGGCGGCGGAAAGGACAAGAAGACCAAGCGTTTCCTGATCGACCAGCTTGGCGAGGAAGAGGCTCTGAAGCTGGCCATTGAATGGCGGGCGAAGCGGGCGCCGCTCGATCAGCGGACCTGCGACCTGAAGCCCAAACCGCGAAAGCCAGCCAATAGCCTTCTGCGTAGAACGCGTCTTCGCCTGGGCCTCACCGTTCCCGCCGCCGCGCAGTTGCTCGGCGTGGCAGTCAAAACGTGGGCGGCGTGGGAGGCAAAAGGTGACTCTGTTCGCGATATAGCGTCAAAGGTGGCTCACCTGCACGAGGCGAGTCTTCAGCCCCAAGGTTATCCGAAGCGCACCCGCCGCGCCGCCTGACAGTCACCCGTTCGTCGGGACATTCCCGCCCCCGCGCAGTCCTGACCCGTGACGAGCCAATTGGCGATAGAGGCGGAACTTGGCTGGTGGCCCTTCCCCGAAGCGTTCGACGTGTGATCTTTGGCTATCTTCTAGCCATGCACAGCACTCCTCCCAAGCAGACCCCTGATGTCCTCTTCCGCGTGATCTCCAGTGACGACTGGCGCCGTGGTTTGGCTTCTGCCCGGGCTCGCCGGTCGAGTGCTTCCGAACGGCTTCGCGCCTCCATCGCGAGTGTCCGGCCCGCAGAGCAGGTCGAGACGATCGGTAACACTTCGGGTAACCTCCAGTTCGCTATCTTCCAGGCGTGAACACGCTTCGCCGACTCCTCGCCTCTTTTTCCTCCACCACGCTTTCCCCCTTGAACGCGGTGGCCGCCCTTCTCGCGAAGCGCCACGACTCGGCACTGATGACCCTCGCCTACACGGAGGAAGCCAGTGACCGCTACGGTGAGCCTCGTATCGATGATCTGTCGGCCCTCACGGCCATTTACATCGAGAGTTTCGTGGGGGTGCGCGGTCTGATGCCGGTTCTGTGTGACCCCGAGAACGAGCGTGTTGTCTGATTCGCCCGTCCAGGGTGGGGCATCACGCAGGCGCCGGCGCGTATAGCCCGCAACTGTGGCATTGAGTCCGGAGTCTGCCCGTGGCTGACTATCTTCCCGGCATGAACGCCACCGAAATTAAAGCCGAGATCGCCGCGACCGAGGCACGTATCGCAGAGTTGCGCGCGGACATGCTCGCTGCAGGGAAGGACGAGCACGGCTGTTACATCCGGCCTCACAATGACGAGAGCGCAAAGCTGCAACATCGGCTGAACGAACTCCGCCAGGAGCTTTCCCGGACCGACGAGGCGATTCGTGAATCGATCGCCGCGGCACAGGCCAAGGGGAAGATCGGCTACGCCGCGGTTCACCCGGTTTCGCAATCGTCGATCGGCCTTTACGAGTATAGCCCCGCAAGCCCATCCGGACGGTTTCAGATCGGCACCCTGCCGAATACTGCGCGCGCCTGGGAGATTCTCGCTGAATTGGGCATCGTTGGCCGGATCAGCAATGCAGTGCTCAATCCGGTGCACCGCTGAGACGGCTTCATCGTTCCTTACTTTCACCGCTCTCGATCCCGGGGCGGCTTTCCCGTGTGTGCCGTGGCGCAGAGCCACCCGCACGGCGCTTTAGCTGAATGTCGTTTTCCACTTCAGCTATTCACGCGCCTTGCGAGGGCTATCAGTCCCGCCGCTGGCAGTCGAACAGGCCGGCTCCCTCGTTTACCCGGCAGATCGTCGGTTTCACGCTATCTTTAGGTCATCTCTCATGAAACCAATCCTCTTCTTCCTTCTGGCTGCGGCGATCACGCCCATCAGCTCTGCTCAACGCTACGGGGGTGACGCGCCGTTCTCCGAGCGGCTCAACCTGGAGCAGGAATCCGTCCTCGACATGCTCACCCGGAGCGTGGGGGGCAAACCAAGTATTCCAATCGCTTACGCCGTCGAAAACTTTGGGCGCCTTCCCACACCCGACGACGATTGGCTGACGGTGCGCGAGCGCTCAGCCTCTGAAGGCGTCATTTATCCCCTCTGGATCGAGCACCGGATCCTCCGTCACCTGCAGATCTCCAATGAAGTGGACCCGGTCCGCGCTTTGAGGGATCTCCCATTCTACTCAGGTAAGGCTAAGAGTCAGTTCGAGGTTCATCGTGACAAGACCCGGCTCGCGACCAAGGCGGCGGAATGGGCGAAAAAGTATGAAGACGTTCCGGTTAAGCGGTTCGTGACTGCCACTCTCTTCTATCCCGGGAAGTTCAACTTCGACACAGCAACCCTCTCATTGCTCAGCGGCCGCGAACTCGGCCGTTACGCCCAATTTCACACTTTGGGCACGCCTCACTGGGATAACACCCACGAGCAAGTGGACGCTACACAGGAACGAATCAACGTTGCTGTGCCTGAGGATGACCGCGGCTTGGACGATGCGCAGCTCGACGGGGATGAGATGCACCCGGGATCTATCCGCTTCGATGAGGACGAATTTGACCGGGCAGAGGTGATCACTTCCTCCCCGAATGTCCCCATCGTCGTAGTTGCCGATTGGATGCCGTATCACGTTCACGTTAACGCGGGCTCCGGTGCATACTGGCATCTCGTGGAGAAGCGGGTTTACGCACTGGATAAGTCCGGGAAGCTGAGCCTGCTCTTCAAGACGCATCCCTGTTCAGGCATCGAGATCGCGGATCCCAAGTTTGGCGCCAACCGGACGATGAAGCAGCTGCGGTTTTCGGCCCGGGAGAACCTTCCTGCCTCGACCGCCTCAAGCCCGAGTGTCGAGCCTGCTTCCGCTCCGGCGACCGCTCCGAAAACGCTGCCGGATGACCTGACCGCACGCGTGAAGGCTCTTGCCGACAGCAAAGCCCAGGTTCAGGCAACGGTGAACGGCAAGACAGCGATCACGGTCAGCCAGATCCTTGTCGACGGAGCTGTGTTCAGCGCCGTGTGGTTCGATCCCTCCATCAACAGCAAGTTCACGATCAAGGGACAGTTGACCGGAACGGCCCTCAAATTGAAGGGCGGGCGGTGGATCAATGAACCTGACGGCGCAATCGGTGGCCCAGAGGACTTCAGCGCGACACTGACGTATGACCCAGCGACTCACGTCGCCTCCGGGAAATACAAGTGGACGATCTTTTCCGGCGGCACACTGAGCATTCAGCTCTGACCTGCGCGCCTCGTGTTCATGCGAAGGGCCCTCTGCGTTGACCGCGGCGGGCCCTTCCGCTTTCTTCACGGGGCGAGATGAGCCCCACACGGTCCACCACCCCGGCCCAGGCGACCCGGCAGCCGAACGACGACGAGCGGTTGGGCATGGCGTGGTATAACGGGCTCAGCGTGAAGGAGCGGCGCGCTGCGATCGAGGCTGCGGACCGAGTCCGAGGGTGGGATGGGAGGGACCTAAGCCAGGCCAGCGCCCCAGCGGACGCTTGGGCCTTGTGGAAGACAGGCCGCATCAACATGGGCGGCCAGTCTCGCCAATAGCTGCGAGCGAGTGCCGGGGACAGGTGAGTGACTCCCGCGGTCACTATCTTTTGGCATGCTCAAACTGGAAGCACCCGCCGCCCCATACAACCCCAAGCCCTCGGACCGTTCCATCGACACTGATCGCGCCCGCTTCTTCACCGTGATCGAGCGCGCGTCAGGAAAGGCGCTCTGCAAGCCGCGGAGTTGGGTGGCCGCCAAGCGCGCCGCCAGACGCCACAACTCAACCACGCGGCTGGATACATGCGTCCTCTTCGAGGACCGTAGCGACCTCTGCCTCCTGTTTGTTCGCTTTCGCTGAGCCGGTGGGCGGGCTCCGCTCCGCAGCCGACATCCGTCCCCGTGAAAATTCCCCAAAGTCAACGTTACCTCGTCTCCAACTCTGCCGTATACTCTATTTCATGAACACCTCCGAAGCCATTCGTTCTCCCTCTGTCCAGGCCGCTGCACCCGCAGCTGCCTCCGAGCCACGCACCCGCGCCACGTTGCCCGACCCCGTGAATGACGGCGAGACGAACGCGCCGCAGCCTTCCCCGGTTCCGGCTCAGCACCCTCGGGATTTCGCTTTTCCGGCTCCAAAGTGGGGTGAGATGTTCGCCGGCGCACTAGGGCTCCCCTTGATCATCTCCTTTGTCCTGGCCGTGGCTGGGCTGTTTCACCCGGACGGGACGCCAGCCGGCTACAGCTGGGTCCCTCTCAAGACCGGACTCGGCGAGGGATACGGTGCGGTGCTTCTCTTCACGACCCTCATGATCAACGCAGGCCTCTTGTTCCTCTGCTACCTGCCCGGAGTCGGACCCCGTCTCCGAACGGCATTCTGCGAATTTTACTTCATGGCCATCGGGGCGCTCGTTTCCACCGCCGTCTTGTTCCTCGCGGCGCTTGTTCTTCACTGGAACTCAATCGACCCGAAGTTACTGCAAGGCGCAGCCCGATGGTATGCTGCGGCCGCATCCACCGTGCTTCCAGGCTTCTTCATTTTCCTTTACGTGCGCGGCATGCGCCCGACCTACCGGGGGTGGACTCCACTGGGGGGAGTCGCCATTGTGATCGGTCTCGCCATCATAGGTGCGCCTTGGGGGCTCTCTCACCTGACACACGCGATTGCAGGCGTAGAATCGACGCAGGAGTATGTTGCGGGCCTTCGGGAATATTCGCGTGAGAATGCCAACCACGCTGTGGCTGCGCTCGGTAAGCAAAAGGCCCAATTGCTCTCAGAACGTGATCAACTGCGCGCACAGATAGCCGAACTGGAGTCGGAGAATGAACGCCTGCGCCACCAGTCGCAGCAGCCTTCCGCCGACGCAGGTTCGATCCTGCCGCAGCCCACCGGCGACCGAGGCACGCGACTGATGCCGGCGGCGCCTTCGCAGTGACCAGGTTGTGAATGGCTTGAGAGGAGAGGGAAGTCTCAGCGCTGCCGTATAGCTCACAGCAGATACCCTGCACGCCTTGAACGGGCAGGGGCAGGGCAGGGCCCCGGTCGCTATCTTTCAGCCATGAACACGCCCCTCCTCTCTCTTCTGCAAGACAACCGTAAAGCTGCGTCCTCCGTCACCCTGGAGGAGATGCACGACTTCCTCGCCCGCCACTACAAGAACGACCGCTTTGAAGGGCGGAACAACACGGTCTGGGGCATCGACTACTCGTTCGCGGTCGCCACTTCCTCACTGACGAGCCTGCGCGAGCACGGATACGGGATGATCTCCCACCACGCCTCCAAGAACGGCGAGACGGTGATCTTCGACGGCTCCCTGAAGCAGCGCGACTCGTATTTCTTCACTCAGATCATCGAAGCGGAGCGGCACGAGATTCTCTCGGAACGCAGCCTTGCAGCTTCCCAATCATGACCTCGGGTTCTGATCACTTTCCCATGGGGCAGACTGGTGACCTGCCCGCGGCCGGCGTCCAGCAGCTGCTCCCGCTTGGGCCCGCCTATGCCAACTCGCAGCGCTGGCTCGATGGACGGGATTCTTTCCGTCCCAGCCGCGAGCGCATTCGACCGGAGGAGTTTGCGGTCGAGCCTCTCGATCGCATGAGCGCCAAGCGCTTCGTTGAGCGTCACCACTACTCGCACACCTTCGTGTATGAGCTGAAGAACGGCAGTTTCGGGCTCTGGCACAAGAAGGGGCTGAACCCCGCGCGCCTGGTCGGCGTCGCGAGTTTCTCAACCCCATCCAATCCGGGCAGCATCATGCGCTGGGCCGGGCTGGACGACTTCCGCACGGGCGCCGAGCTGGGCCGCTTCGTCCTCCTCGACGAGGTTGCCGGCAATGGTGAGTCCTATTTCCTCGCACGTGCACTGCGCGGCTTGAAGCAAGAGCACCCGGAGCTACGCGTGATCCTCAGCTACTCCGATCCAGTTCCGCGCCGAAACCTCGACACGGGAGCACTGACCTTTTGCGGTCATCTGGGGTGCATCTACAAGGCCACGAACGCATTCTACGCGGGTCGTGCATCGCCGAAGACGCTGTTGCTCGGCCGCGCCGGCGAAGCCATCCCCAACCGGATCCTGACCAAGCTCCGGAATGGCGAGGATGGAGCCGAATACGCCCAGGACCGGCTCGAACGCGTGTCCGGCATCAGGCGCCATGCCAGCGAGTCAGCGCCCGAATTCATCGAGCGAGCCCTTAATGCACCCGCAATCCGGCGCACGCGCCATCCCGGGAACCACCTATACCTGTTCCCGCTCGCCGAGAACCGCCGGGACAAAGCCGCGATCCTCAAGTTTCCCGCCATCCGGCAACTGATCGAGCGAGCCCTTCCATACCCGAAAGCGCTCGATCGGGCCGCCTGAGCCATGGCTATCTTTCAGCAATGATCGCCAAGACCTTCCGCCTCCGGCTTTCCGTCGAAGACCACTCCAGACTGTGCGTCGCCGCCGCGAACCTCGGCCTCTCGATTCGTCGATGCTCAGCGAAGGGAGCGGGGATTTCCCTGATAGTCGTAGAAACGACCATCTCGGGCCCGGTGGACGCACTGATCCGCTTTGGCACCATGGCCGAACCCTTTCTCTATGCGGGGCCAGACCCACGACCGACACTCCTACAGCGTTTTCTGGCGAGGCTTTACCGCCTTGTTCGCCCCGCCCGCGGGTAAAAGCACCAGCCTATCCCCGCGAATCCCTATCTTCCCGCAACTCCTCCTTCCCATGCTAACAACCTCGATCAAGAACCTGCAGAAGAAAGTCTCGATCAACGCGAACTTCACTGCGGACCAGTGGCAGCTCTTCACCTGCAGCATGGACTGCGCTCCCGCCGCGTCTGCCTTGAACAAAGCCCTCACCGCGGCCGTGAATGCCGGCAAGACTCGCGACCAGGTCGAAGAGGCTATGGATCCGGTCTTCAGCCGGTTCTCGAAGTTCGGCGCAGCTGATTCGGAGCCCACCCACTTTCTGCGGCGCGTGCTCGACGAGATTTTTGGTGCGGAATAGCCCGCGCCAGGCCAAACCCCCTTTCACCCCTCTTACCTATGGATCTCAACGGCTTCTCTGAATGCTCCACCGGCGGCGGGTTCGTCGCCCTCTCCAAGCCCTGCGAGGGAGGGACAATCTTCATCACTGCACAGGCCGACGAGTCGAAACTGCCCGCGGCGCCCGGCGAGAAGGTCGATGTCGGGCTCTTCACCACAGATGGGCAGCAGGTCGGCTGGATTTCGACCGATCTTAAGACCGCCGTCCGACTGGAATACCACGTCGCGCCCAACGTAGTCTGCCGCTGAGCTGCTCGCGGGCGGCTTGCGTCCGCATCATGCTGGCTGTCTCCTGTCACCATGCGGGCCAAAGCATCGACTCTGCTTCTCCTGGGCTGTCTCGGGTTCGGGATTTTCCATCTCGCGAGAGACCAAGGCGCCTTCCGGGTCCATGCCGAGCGCGTCACCGTCCTCACGAACGCATCCGCAGCCCCCGCGACCTATGACGGAGTCGACGTTTGGCGGAAGCCCGACGGATGGTTTGTGATTCTGGAGGAGGGAACGGAGACGCTGCTGAACGAAACGCATCTCCGGCTTGTGCGGGTCGAAGTCACGGGCAAGGCCCCTATCGAATACCGCTTCTGATCTGACGCGCGCCGTCAGAGGCCGATTGCCCTCCGGTATATCCCGGTGTCGCGGTCGGCCTTTTGTATTTTGGAGAACTAGAACTGCTGGCCGGGTGGTCCCGCATTGCATCGCATCCGATGTGCCGCACCGTGGCGTATAGCTGGGGCCTCTCCCGACCGATGGACCTTTTTGCCCGTCGCTATCTTCTGGGCATGAGCACCTTGTCAGCTGAACCCGAAGTCCTGACCTTCCACCAGTTCGCCTGGAAGTATAATTTCGACATCGAGATCTCGCACGATCGCCTGCGCTTCCCCAACGGCATCTCCAAGATTCAGGCGAAGCGGAACAAGGAAGCCGCTCAGTTCCATTTCGGCGAGGCTCTCCGGGCGATGGTCGCCTACAACAAGGCGTGCGAAGAGGGCACAGTCCGGCCTCCGAACGCCGCAGAGGCGCAAATGACCCGGATGTATGCCCATCCTGACCACGAGTCCACACGTGCTACGTGGCGCGTCATCGTTAAGCACGCGATTCGACGCGACTCCTCCCTGACCGAGCAGCGCGCAGCGGAGCAGATCATCGAAGAGCGGATGAATGGAATGGACCCGTGGGTAGAGACCTTGGGGCTCCCCGTCACAGCCACCGTTTCCGAGATCGCAGCTCGCCGCGTGCAGTGGATGCACACCGAAGGACCCTACTTTCCGCCCACCGTTGCCGACGAGACGCCGACTTTGGAGATCACCGAGTCGCGGAGCGAGCAACTGGCCCTCTTCTGACAGATCGCCGCCGACAGATCTTCCTCCGACCCTCTACACCCGAACCTCTACTTCTTTATGCAGACTCCCACTTCAGCCCATCCCCCGGCAGCACCCGCCGAGCACAGCCCCGAAGTCGCCCACGCGCTCCGTCGGTGCGAAGAGGCGATCCGACAGCTTTGCGGCATGGTGAATAGCTACGCGCAGCAGCTTGGCCTGGGCCCAAAGGTCAACGCCGACGATTGGGTCGAGCTGACCGTGGGCCTCGCCGCCACACCTGCACGCCCAACCGCAACCCCGACACCGCCAGCAACCGCGGAGCCTCAGCCTCCCACAGTTGGTGACTCTGTGCAGATCAGCGTTTCGCCGTCACATCACGACGAAGTTTGCCTCAAGTATAACGGGCAGACCGGGGTTGTGGAGGAGATCGGAAAGGAGACGGATTCAGGCCTCCCGCTGTTCTCCGTTCGGTTCCCTGACGGATACCGTGACGGCTTCTATGACGACGAATTCACCCTTGTCCGGCGGGCAATAGCCACAGCCTGAGCTGGTGGGGGAGTGTGAAGTGCCTGCGTCCAACTGACTGGGCAAACCGGTCAGTCTCTGGGCCGTCGCTATCTTTCCGCATGGACCTTTCCCTTTCCCCTCAAGAGATCGAAGAAGCTCAATACGTCCCGATGTCCGAGGAGGCCATGTGCCTTGAAGAAGCACGTCAGGCGCTGGCTGCTCATCCACGTGTTCCTGAGCAAGGCTCCGGCCCCTACCTACTCGTGGTTGAGGATTCATGGTATTGCCGGGCGACAGACGCTATCGTCGGCTCTTACGCGATTCTGCGTCACCGGTTTCCGACCCGCGAAGAGGCCTCTGCCTATCTCGCAGCCAAATTCCCGGGTGATGCGCTCGAAGAACTCTACGCTCGGATCGACGGTCCAGCCCCAGCGGTCGAGGCACCGGCGGATGAAGCCTCCGTCCCATTTTGATGGGCCTTAATCGCCGCACGACCCCGGTCTTCACCGGGGTTTTTTTGTGCCCCGCTATAACTTGTGCGCCCACTCAGCCACCCGTGCACCGGTCCTGGTATAGCTGGGGAGGAGAAGAAGCCCCTTGCGGACGATTGGCCACGGTACACCCCGGGGCTGTTGCTGTACCTCCGGCCGGCAATCGGCGGCCCCCTCATTCGCTATCTTTCGGGCATCAATCACTTGCCCGATGTTCTACCAAATCCCCTCCTCGATGCCCTGGCGCGCAGCAGCTGAAATTATGGTCAAGCGTGGCGAGTGCGCCAACTTTGGCGAGGCCGCTGCCAAGATCCGCGCCCAGCGCCGCAAGCCCCGTTCCGCTCCCCGGAGTGCCTTCGCTTCGGCTGCCTCTTCCACTTACCGCCTGCCCTATGCCGACAACTGAGGCGCCCGCCGCTTCCCTATCTTCTGTCATGATCACCCAATTCAGCGTTACCCACGTCTTCGACACCGTGAAGAACCTCCTGCCCAACTGGCCGGTGCGTTCCGTGTCCTTCAATGGTGAAGTGATTCACGTTCATGCTGGTTTCGGTGAAGCCGGTATAGCCAACGCGAAGACCATCATCGGAAGCTCCGCGTTGCGCGCCAGTGCGCTGGAAGTTCCCCGCCGCGGCACGAAGGAACAACGGGCCGAATGGGCGGCTGCCGGTGCCACGCATCAAACCTTCGTCATCATCGAGAATCCCCATCCTGAATCCTGACCCATGCCACACGCCCAATCTGACCTGCTCACCGCGTTCCATCCCACCGAACAGGACGTTGCAGCCGCAATGGACCGCGCCGGGCGGCCCGTGGATCTTGCCTCCGCCGAAGCTCTGTTCGCGGCGCATATCCGCCCGCAGGCGGCTCGCGTCTCACTCGCTGCGCTCTTCGAGAACGACCTCGATGCACAGACCGCCGCGGCACAGACCGAAATTGCGGCAATCCTCCGCGAGCGCAGAGTCTTATAGCCGATGAGGTGGGGGAGGGGAAAGGCCTCACCCCAGCTAGCAGAGGTTTCCCGCGGTCCGCACCATAGGTGCGAACGCCTATTTGGCTATCTTTTGGGCATGAACACCAGCCACTACAACTACGACAGGAACGCTGCCCGCCTACAGGTCAAGACGACCATCGGCTGGCGCTGGGTGAACTCCTTTTCGCTTTCGCGCGGGGTGATTAAAACCACGCCCTCTTACGAGATCGGCGCCCTTGCCACGCCTGCCCTGCTGGAGTTCGCCAAAGCCCAAGGGCACGAAGTGCGGACCGCCAGCTACGAGCAGGACCTCCGCGAGCATTACCCGAGCAAGATCATCTTCGTCCCGCGCCGGGCGGTAGCCGCCTGAGCCGGCGTCCAGTTCCTTTCCCGCCTGCCGCTCCACGGAGCGGCTTTTTCCTTGGTCGGGGTACCTGCCTCAGGTGCGGTATAACCGTGGTTTGTCGGAGAGAGAAAGCCGTCTCCGTCTTTCCGATCCCATGCCGTGCCGGCACATCCCCGCACCCCCTGTTTCGCTATCTTCCGGCATGAACACTTCCACGCTCTCTTCGGTCTACTTCAAGGGCTTGTTTCTTGGCTACCTCGCCTGCGCTCTGTCGACCTGCAACGACTCTTCCGATGAGCAAGGCGGCAACCCCCTCGATCAGAACTACTCGCGGTCGGACATCGCCTTCGGCACAGCCATCAGCCTGGCCCGCGAGTGCCACGACTTTCTGAAGGCGAACGAGGCCGACCTGGCTGAGTTTTGCGAGTGTGGTAAACAGAACCTCAGCATGTCGCGCAACGACATCTTGTGGTGTCCCACTTTTGACCGGAAAAGGCGACGTCGTGTGCGATCCAGGCCGGTCACCACAGAATGTCGCTCTCTCCTGTCACCTCACGTTTCGACCGCTCGCCGCGGGTACGGGCTCTGAGCCTATTGCCTGCGGCGTGGAATCGGGCAGAGTTTGGCTGCTCATTACCTCACGCAGTTTGAAACAGAATCGTTGGAGTATGCCGACTATCCGCTCCAATCGACCGATTCATCATTCCGCTGCTACAGGTGACGACGTGAGGCCCGCAAGGGGTCATGTCTTGACTCTTGACAAGGTTTCTTTGGCGACTGGCGGAATGTAGGTACAGGGTCGCTCGGCTTTCCGGTATCCGAGCTGCGTCTCCTTCTTGCCGTAGGCCAAACCGCTGGCCGAGGTGGCCGGCACAGCCGCTCATCAAGTTACTGTCCTGAGTCGAGGCGTGGCTCCTTGAGCACTGACGTGTTGTCGTGCCCAGCTGCGCGCCCCCATCCTGATCCCGTCACCCCGCGTTCGCCTTTTTCTTACCCATGCCCCCTGTCTTCCGCTTCGCTGCCGTCTGCCTTTTTTCCACGCTCCCCGCCCTTCCGACGGTCGGCTTTGGCAGGGAGGCCGCTCCCAAAGTGATGCCCGATACGCCGGCTGCCCTCCTTCCCCTCACCGAGGTGAGACTGCTGGAAGGAAGCCCCTTCCCTGCCGCGATCCGTGCCAACCGCGCCTACCTCCTCGCGCTCGACCCGGATCGGCTGCTCGCGCCCTTTCGCCACGAGGCCGGCCTGCCCCCCAAGGCCGAGTCGTATGGGAATTGGGAGACCAGCGGCCTAGCCGGGCACACCGCCGGCCATTATCTTTCCGCTCTTGCAGGCATGATCGCTTCCGGGAACGACACGCCCGAAGGTGAACTGCGGCGTCGGCTCGATCATTTGGTGCGCGAGTTGAAGAGCTGCCAGGACGCTTACGGCGACGGCTACGTGGGCGGCGTGCCCGGCAGCCGCGAACTTTGGGACCAGGTCGCCGCCGGTAATGTCGATGCCGTCAACCGCAAGTGGGTGCCCTGGTACAACGTTCACAAGACCTTCGCCGGCCTTCGCGATGCCTGGCTCCAAACCGGTCACTCCGGTGCGCGCGAGGTCCTCGTGCGCCTCGCCGACTGGGCCGTCGGATTGACGTCGCGACTCAGCGACGAGCAGATGCAGCGCATGCTGGACCAGGAGCACGGGGGCATGAACGAAACCATGGCGGACGTGTACGCGATCACCGGAGACGCGAAATACCTGACCGTCGCCCAACGCTTCAATCACCACGCCGTCCTCCACCCGCTCGAACAGCAGCGGGACGAGCTCACGGGCAAACACGCAAACACCCAGATCCCCAAGGTGGTCGGACTCGGGCGCATCGGCACGCTGACGCACGATGACTCCGCCCTCGCCGGGGCCCGCTTTTTCTGGCGGACGGTGACGGCCCGGCGTTCGGTGGCCTTTGGAGGGAACAGCGTCTCCGAGCATTTCAACGACCCGAAAAATTTTCGCAGCCTGCTCTCGCACCGGGAGGGCCCGGAGACGTGCAACACCTACAACATGCTGCGCCTCACGGGCGGTCTCTTCACTGCCGCGCCGGACGCCGCCTACGCCGACTACTACGAACGCGCGCTCTACAACCACATCCTCGCCTCAATCGATTCCGAGCGCCCTGGCTATGTCTATTTCACGCCGATCCGCCCGGGTCACTACCGGGTCTATTCCCAACCTGACAAGGGTTTCTGGTGCTGCGTGGGCACGGGAATGGAAAACCCCGGCAAATACGGCGAGTTCATCTACGCACAGGCGCACGACGGTCTGTATCTGAACCTCTTCCTCGCGTCGGAGGCAAAGGTGGCCCCCCTCGGCCTTACCCTGCGGCAGGAGACGACCTTCCCGGACGAGGAGCGCTCGCGCCTTTCCCTTCAGCTCGATCGCCCGCAGACCTTCACCCTCCACGTGCGGCATCCCGGCTGGGTCGCGCCGGGCGCGTTCACCGTGGCCGTCAACGGTGAACCCGTATCCATAACGTCAGCACCCGCGTCCTACCTGGCGATACGCCGGGAGTGGCGTAACGGCGATCGGGTCGAAATCGGTCTGCCCATGCAAACCACCGTGGAAGGGTTGCCGGATGGCTCTCCCTGGTATGCGATTCTCCGCGGGCCCATCGTGCTGGCTCATCCCGCCGGCACCTGGAAACTGGAAGGGCTGCGCGCGGATGATTCGCGCATGGCCCATGTCGCGTCGGGACCGGAACTGCCGCTCGATCGCGCGCCCGTCATCCTGGGCGACGCGCAGGCGATTCCGGCCCACGTCGTACCGAGCCTCGACGCGAAGCCGCTGCACTTCCGATTGGTCGACATCGTCGAGCCCGCGACCGCCAACGGGCTCGAACTCGTTCCGTTCTTCCGTCTCCACAATGCCCGCTATCAGATGTATTGGGAAACCACGACGCGCGAGGGCCTGGCGGAGCGGAAAGTGGCCCTGGCCCGCGCGGAGAGCGCCCGCGCCGCCCGCGAGGCGGCCACGCTCGACCGCGTCACCCCCGGCGAGCAGCAGCCCGAGGTCGAACACGACTACCAGGGTGAAGAGACGGAGAGCGGCCTCTATAACGGCCGCCACTGGCGCCATGGCCGCGACTTCCGCTACACCCTTCACCCTCGGGGCGAAAAACGGGTGGTTCTCTCCGTCACGTATTCAGGCAATGATACGGGCCGCCAGTTCGACATCCTCGCCAACGACACGTTGATCGCAACGCAGGACCTGGTGGCCGAGGCACCCGGGGAGTTCATTGAAAAGCAGTACGAGATTCCGGCCCACGTGCTTGCGGCCGCTCCCGACGGTCGCCTTACCATCCGTTTTGTGGCGAAAAAGGTCCTCGCCGGCGGGGTCTTTGACATCCGCCTCCTGCGAGCTGCTCAGCCCTAAGGGGTCATGTCTTGACTCTTGACACCAACTCCTGCAGCTGGCGCTTCTGCTTGGGATCCTCGCTCCACCGCCGCACAAATTGGCTGACCGTTGCCGGCTTGCCGATTTGCAGGCGTTCGCCCAGCCACCCGTTCGAGACGCTGGTCATTTGTTTCATCGCCGCCGCAAGCAGCACCTTTTCGCGCGCTGACTTCCGCGGTGGGAGGCTTCCCACATCGATCTTGGCGGCCCGCGCAAGCGCGGCCAGCCGCTCCTCCCACGCTGCCGCCTTTTCGACCTCGATTTCCTGGGGTGCCAGTCCGCTATAGCGCGCGAGGTCGAGGCCGATCCCCCTTGCTTCCAGTGCCTGCTTTGCCTCGTCCCGGAAGGCTTTGCTCCCGAGGCACCATCCACGGCTCAGCCGTTGTGCACTCAACTCCGTTTCCTTTGGATCCTCGCTCGCGCGCAAGCGCAGGTAGTCACCGTATAAGGACCATCCGGCGCGGGTGTCCTGCAACTCCCCGGCCTCGAAAAGCACAGTGTCTGGCACGAGCCAGGACGGGCGCGCGCGTTTGTCCGCAAACAGCCTGAGGCTACTCCAGCGATAAGTAGCAACGGCACCGGCGTCCAGCACCCCTGCCCGGACCGGGTTCAGGTGGATGTAGTGGCACACCTGCGCCAGCGCGTGACCCCGCTCCACCACCAGCGCCTTGTAGCGCCCTTGGAACGGGCGTCCCACAATCTTGCGATAGCCATTGAACCGCCGGGCCCAGGTGCCCTGCAGCCACTTCATGCCGACACTCAGGTTGGGCTCGCCCAGCTCCACCGCCAGGTGGAAGTGGTTTCGCATCACGACATAGGCGTGCAATTTCCAGCCAAAACGCACGGCCGCTTCACCCAAGACCTGTTCGAACGCGGCCGCGGCCCCGTCCTCGACAAAAAGTTCCTGACGGTAGTTACCGCGATTAATGACGTGATAACACGCACCTGCATATTCCACCCGCAATAGACGTGCCATGGCAGGCACTTCAGGGAAGCGGGGGAAATTTGTCAAGAGTCAAGACATGACCCCTTAATTCAGAGGGCTCCAGATCTCGTAGATGGGGTCGCCCTTGGAGCTGCGGCCGCGGTGGTGCCATTGGCCGCCGTCGAGCCGCGCGTCAAAAGACAGCACGGCGCCGACGCGCGAGTTGTCGCGCGAAAAGAATTCGATGGTTTCCACGTACTTTCCATCCTGGAAGGTGTAGGTGCCTCCGCCGGTACCCGAGAACTCCCCGGTCTGGATATTCATGGCGATCCACTGAAAGCGCGTACCCGAGAGCACCTTGAGGGTCCGGCGTGCGCGAAGAGGCATGTCGACGAAAGCGCCATCGACTTCGCGCCCGCTAATGCGCCACACGCCGGCCAACGGGGCCTCGCCCGTATCGATACGCTCCCAGCGTTCGATCGTCCCGTCCTCAAGCACCACCTCCAGGGTGCCTTCCTCCTGGCGAAGGGTCACGCGCGCCTCGGAGCCGACGGCTTTGGCATCCTGTGAATCAAACTGGACCGTGCAGGCGTACGCATCGTTTTCCCGAACGAAGGTGCCTCCCCGCGTGTGCACGAACATCGCCGGCTGCGCGTTGAACTGCGTCTGAACCCAATACGCATCCGTCACGATCATCACGCCCTCGGTTTTCTTTCCTTCGCTCCGCCAGGCACCCTTCGGTGAGACAAGGGGCGCCGCGTGGAGCAGGACCGAACTGCAAACGAGAAGGACCAGGAAGGAGGCGAGTCGTTTCATGTGCGGGAAACCATGCCGCGCTCGCTGCCGTCCGCCATCGCTCCGCGCGGATTATTTTGGTGTTCGGCGGTGGTTAGGAATTTCACCACGAATGGACACGGATGAACACGGACGGGAGCCCCGAGGCGAGGGGTTGGGAGCCGCTGGACGTGTGTCTCCCTGCGGGTCGGAACTTCACCACGAATGGACACGACTTCACACGAAGGGGATTCGGGTGTCCCGGAGTCCTTCCTCTATTCGTGCCCGTTCGTGTCTGGTGGTGGTTTTTGATTTCCAAACCGTAGTGACCTCGGAGGAACACGGATGAGGGCCCCGAACGGCGGGGAGTGGGGTGGCTCTCCTGTTTATTTGTGGTCAACCGGTTGGCGCGATGGGACGGATTTTTTAGGATTTGGCGGCTTGCTGTCGGGTTTGACGGAGAAAAGGCGCATGAGTGGTTGAACCCCTCTGTCCAAGCGCGTGCCCCCTAACCTCTGCGCACCATGACCTCACCGCTACCCCGCCCCTGCCCCACCCTCGTCGCCCCGCCTTCGACGGTGCCTGCCCTCCGCCTGCCCCTGCTGTACGCCACGTCCACCCTCGCCCTCACCCTCGGCGCCGCCGCGGTCCAGGCCCAGACCACCGCTGCCCCTGCCGCGACCACCAGCGAGGAAACCGTCACCTTGAGTGAATTTGTGGTGAGCGGCGTGCGCGCCAGCCTGATCGGCGCGCAGGAAATCAAACAAAACGAGGTCGTTTTCGTCGACTCGATCGTCGCCCAGGACATCGGCAAATTTCCCGACAACACCGTGGCCGACGCCCTCCAGCGCATCCCGGGGGTCCAGGTCGGCCGCGCCGCAGGCGAAGTCAGCACCGTTCTCGTCCGCGGCCTTCCCAACATCGCCACCACTTTGAATGGCGAGGAGATCTTCACCGGCACCGGCCGCGGGGTCGCCCTCCAGGATCTGCCCGCCGAACTCATCGCGGGTGTCGACCTGTACAAGTCAGGCACTCCGGCCCACATCGAGGGCGGCATCGCCGGCCTGGTCGACATCCGCCTCCGCCGCCCCCTCGATTTCGAGGGCTTCCAGCTCGGTCTGGGAGGTCGCGGGATCTACAGCGACAACTCCGGCAAATACAGCCACGTGGCCAGCGCCCTCGTCAGCAACCGCTGGACGCTCTCCAACGGCGGCGAACTGGGCGCCCTCGTCGCCGTTGCCCAGTCCAAGGGCCGGTTCCAGGACCAGACCATTTTCAACTTCGACTGGCTGCCGCGCGCCACCACCGCGGTGCCAGGCCAGACCGAGGTGATCTGGCCGAGCACGGTGGGCTCACTCATCACGCCCCAGGACCGCGATCGCACCGCCGTCAACGTGTCGCTGCAGTGGCGCCCCACCAGCGAACTCGAGCTCTACACCGACTTCCTTCACACCCGGTATGAGAATCAGCACGACGTGCACTTCTTCATCGGCATTCCGGGCGGCGAGGTGCTCAACCCCACCCTCCTGCCGGGCACCAACATCGTCGACACCATCACCTTCCGAAACGGCTTTCACCTCTCCAGCCAGCAGGCTTTCGAAGACAAGACCGATAGCTATCACGCCGCTGTCGGCGCCAAATGGATGCGCGACAACCTGAAGGTGACAGGCGAGTTCGTCCACAACTGGAGCAGCGTCAAAACCAGCGCCATTATCGTCGACACCGTCTTCAACGGTCCGATCGGCGATTTCACCTACGACTTCGATCACAACGGCGAGGGCCGTGCCTACGTCACCCACAGCGGGCCCAAGGATGTGCGCAACGGTGACGAGTACTCGCTCTGGGGGCTTTTCGACAACCGCAACTACGCCACCAGCGAACAAAACGCCTTCCGTGCCGACGTGGAATACGGGCTCCGGCAGGGCTTCTTCACCAAACTCGAAGCCGGCCTTCGTTATGCCTCGCGCGAAGCGCGCTTCCGCGGGGTCAACGTCAACAACCTCGAGCCCGTGGGTGGGCGCGGCGCGGTCAGCACCACCACCATCCCGGGGCTGATGGGTCAGTCACCCGACGCGAAGGGCGACCTCGGGATCGAAAACTGGGCCAACGCCGACCCCGACTTCCTCCGCCAGAATCGCGGCCAGGTCCGCCAGCTCTTCGGCCAACCGGCCTCCGCCCCGAACTTCGACCCCACCCAGGCCTTCACCGACACCGAGGACACCACCGCCGCGTATGCACTGGCCCGCTACGAAACTCGGATCGGCAACCTCCCGCTCGACGGCCTGTTCGGCCTGCGTTTTGTCGAGACCAAGCAGGACCTGGAAGGCTACCTTTCGTCCGGAACGCCTATCTCCAGCGACAAGAGCGAATCCGAGGTGCTGCCCTCGGCGAATGGTCGCCTGAAGCTGCGCGACGACCTCCAGCTGCGCGCCTCCTACGGCCGCAACCTCACCCGCCCGGCCTTCAATCAGCTGAACCCCGTCGTCACCTTGGTGCCTCCCACCACCACGGGCACCCAGTTTGGCACCGGGACGGGCGGCAACCCGGACCTGGAGAGCGTGAAATCCGACAACTACGACATCGCGATCGAATACTATTTTGGCCGCGCGAGCTATGTTTCGGCCGGTCTCTTCTACCGCTCGATCGAGGGTTACGTGCAAACCTTCGCCACCAACGAGACGATCGACGGCGAGACCTACACCGTGACCCGCCCGCGCAATTCCGGCAAAGGCAGCCTCAAGGGGGTCGAGCTCACCTATCAGCACTTCCCCGAGTCCCTGCCGGCCGCGCTGAAGGGCCTGGGGTTCATGACCAACTTCACCTATATCGACGGCGACCAGGACGTCGCCAGCGACGCGCCCAACGCCCCCGTGGGCGCGCGCATGCGCCAGGGTTATGCCCAGGTATCCAAGTACAACTACAACGTGGTCCTGATCTACGAGCGGGCGCGCTTCTCCTCCCGCCTGGCCTACACCTGGCGCGGCAAATACATCGACACCTTCAACGCGGGCGTCGGCGCCGCCGGCAGCCCCTTGCGCGTCCTCCACGTCAAGGACCGCGGCCAGCTCGACTTCTCCGCCAGCTACGAGCTGGGCCGCAACGTCTCACTCACCTTCGACGCCACCAACCTGCTCGGCGAGGAGTACCAGGACGCCTTCGGTTCGACCGATCTGTATCCGCGCGACACCCGGTATTACGACACCACCTACGCGGTGGGGGTGCGCTACCGCTACTGAAACGCAGTCAGGCCGATGGGAACACCACCGCGGTCTGCGCGGTGGCGTCGGCCCGGAGCCAGAGGCGACCGGCCTCCGGGCCGGTGCAGTCGATCACCCGGACGACGTCGGCGAGGGCGCCGGCGTCGGGCTCCAGCTCCAGCAGCCGGCTGGGCGCGGACTTGAACCACTCCACCGCGAGCGCATTGCCCGAACGCTTCGGGAAATACGCGAGGTACAGCATGTCATGCTCAACCAGATCGTTGAAGAAATGGGTGCCGAGCGACACATCGGGGATCAGCCGTTCATGCATCGCCACCACCTCGCAGATGACGGAGGCGCGGCTGATCTCGAAAAACGTGACCGGGATACCCAGGGAGGGACTGTGCGTGCCCCACCGCCCCGGCCCGATCAGCATCAGCCCGCGATCCTCCGGCGCGGTGTGGAGGTTGAGCCGCCCGATCAGCCGCGCCACCGCATAGCGGTCCTGCTCCCGGAGCGCGGCGTAGGCGTCCTGCACGATGTAGATGATGCGGGTCAACGGCTGCTCTCGGCTGACGCCGATCACCGCACCATGCGCGGCGAGGAGCGGATGCTGGGTGGCGTGCGCGCTCTCGGGCATGGTGGCCAGCTCCCGGCGCACCTGGAAGGTCCTGCACTGCAGCAGATGGA
The DNA here is from genome assembly GCA_023428905.1 of Verrucomicrobiota bacterium. Lineage (GTDB taxonomy): Bacteria > Verrucomicrobiota > Verrucomicrobiia > Opitutales > Opitutaceae > EW11. The sequence goes on along the minus strand of JAEYWP010000022.1, from coordinate 396,992 downwards.
TGCGGTAGGTCCCGTCGGCGAGAAAGTTGAAGGCGAACTCAATGTCCACCGGTTGCTCATAGGCCTCCTCCAGGATCGAGAGCATCTGACGGAGGTCCGCCGCGACCGGCGTCTCCCGCAGAAGGCGGTCAAAGGTCGCACAGGGATACGCCTCCGCCTCCGTGGGGGTGAGGTAATAATCGACGGGAAACTCGGGAGCCTCGGCAAGCGCCTGGTGCAGCGGCACCGAAACAAACGCCCCGGTGGTCAGATCGAGGCAGTCCATCCGGCGCTGGGAGTGTTCGCGCACCTCCTCAAAACTCATCTCCGGCCGGCGCGCGGGGGCATTCAGCGCCACCAGCCGCGTGTAGTCGTCATCGCAGCGATCCACCGCGCGTGTTCCCAAGCCGAATACGAGCCGCACCACCCCGGCGTGGGGGTCGATGTCGGGGTGCCAGACGAAGGGATTGTACGAAAGCGCCACTCCGGCGGCCTGGGGGTAATAATAGCGCCCGTGGGGAGCGCCGGACACGCGCATGATCAACAGCGCCATCCGCTCCTCACTGTCCAGCAGCCCCCGCCGACGCCGGTAGCGCAACGCGTCCTCGTCGAGCACGCTGGCGTAAACCCGTCGCACCGCATCGAGCAGCAGTTCCATGCGCTCCTCCCGCGTCCCATGGTTCACCACAAAGACGCTCTCGTATTTGCCGGAGAAGGCATTCCCGCGCGCATCCTCCAGGATCGAACTTGAGCGGACGATGTAGGGCGACTCCCCGAAATAATCCAGCAGACCCTGGAACTGCTCCAGGATGTGGGCGGGAAAACGTCCGGCGAGGATCAGCCGCTTCCCCTCCGCCAAGCCTTCGAGAAACGTGGGCTGGTGCTTCTGCCGTTCGCGTATCCACCAGACACCGTTTTGGACGAGGAAGGTGATGAACACCTCGGCACCGACAAAGAACGAGTCATGGGCCTCCAACCGGCCGGCGAGTTCCGGGGTGCGTTCCCGCAGGATCGCCCGCGCGACCAGCATGCCGAGCGTCTTTCCGCCCACGGACCCCACACCGATCATGCGGTCGCGGATCGCGAGGAAATCTTCCAGGGTCAGGTAACGTTCGACCAGGGCGGCGATGCCGGAGCGGTGGACCCGCAGTGCCCACCGCACCGCCGCCAACGCAGCAGCATATTCCGCCTCGCTGCTCGTGCCGTCACGCCTTCCCAGCATGACGCGGTGCGCCTCCTGAAAGAGGCGCCGCCAGTGGCCGACGCGGCGGTCGCTCTGCAGCCGCGGCCACTGCGTACGCGAGAGGATCTGCGCGAGGACCGCACTGTCCTTCACCGGTACAAAGGTGTCGTCGCGCCAGACGTGGATGGTGTTGATGGCGTGCCGCGAGCGCTGCTGCACCTTGACCGGGCGCACATACAACCGCTCATCGAGCCGGAAAACATCCAGCATGAACTGGGTGGTCGACCGAATCGCCTCCAGGGCGTAGGCGGAGTGATCGTCCTGCAAAAGTCCGAAATACGCGACCGTGCGCAGGTCGCGCAGCCGCGGGCAGGTGAGGGCGAAAAAATTGCCCAAACTCTGGTCCGAGCCCCACGTTTCCGCCAGGTGCGTCAGGGAATCAAAGACGTAGAGGGCGCCCTCCCCCACGGTCTCGATGATGGCGTGGACCCGCCGAACGAAGGGTTCGAAGCCGCGCGTGCAGTCGATCTCGTATGTCTCATGCGCCCCCTCCGCCGGCAGCAGCGGAGGGTGTTTGGCGTAACGGAAATACACCAGCCGATGCCCGGGCGTGGCGGCCCGGGCGAACGGGGTGATCAGCAACTGGTAGGTCTCCACCGAGGCGACCTCCCAGACGATGTTGTCCCCTGGCTCGACGCCGTGCAGCACCCGGTCGAGTCCAGGCAGTCCGGTGGTGACGTGCGGCACGGCGGCGCGTGGTCAGACAACGCCCTGTTCGAGCATCGCGTTCGCCACCTTGGTGAAGCCGGCGATGTTGGCGCCGAGCACGTAGTTGCCGGGAGCGCCGTACTCGCGTGCGGTCGCCTGGCAGTTGGCGTGGATGTTCACCATGATCTCGTGCAGGCGGCGATCCACCTCGTCGCGGCTCCAGTTGAGGCGCATCGAATTCTGCGACATCTCCAGGCCCGAGGTGGCAACCCCGCCCGCATTGGCCGCCTTCCCGGGGCCGTAGAGGATGCCGGCCTTGAGGTAGGCGTCGACCGCCTCCGGGGTGGAGGGCATATTGGCGCCTTCAGAGACAAGTCGGCAGCCGTTCTTCAGCAAGGTAGCCGCGTCGCGCCCGTCGATCTCGTTCTGGGTTGCGCTCGGGAAGGCGCAGTCGCACGGCACCGACCAGGGACGCTGTCCGGGCAGGAAGGTCGCGGTCTTGAAGGTATCGACGTATTCGCGGATACGCCCGCGCTGCACGTTCTTCAGCTGCATGACCCAGGCGAGTTTCTCCACCGTGAAACCGGCCGGATCGTGAATGGTGCCGTCGGAGTCGGACAACGTGACCGGCTTGGCCCCGAGCTGGAGCAGTTTTTCAACCGTGAACTGTGCCACGTTGCCGGAGCCGGAGACGGTGCAGGTCCGGCCCGCCAGGTTTTCCCCGCGGGTCTTGAGCATCTCCTCCGCAAAATATACCGCGCCATAGCCAGTCGCCTCCGGGCGGATCAGCGACCCTCCCCACGCCAGCCCCTTGCCGGTCAGGACGCCGGTGAACTGGCTGGTCAGGCGTTTGTATTGGCCAAACATATACCCGACTTCGCGGCCGCCGACGCCGATATCGCCGGCGGGCACATCGGTGTCGGCCCCGATGTGGCGGAACAGTTCGGTCATGAAGCTCTGACAGAAACGCATGACCTCCTGGTCGGACTTGCCCTTGGGGTCGAAGTCCGACCCACCCTTGCCGCCGCCCATGGGCAGCGTGGTGAGCGAATTCTTGAACACCTGCTCGAAGCCGAGGAATTTGAGGATGCCCAGGTTGACGCTGGGGTGGAAACGCAGGCCACCCTTGTAGGGCCCGATCGCGCTGTTGAACTGAACGCGGAAGCCGCGATTGACCTGCACGCGCCCGGCATCGTCGACCCAGGCCACGCGAAAGACAATTTGCCGCTCCGGCTCCACGATCCGCTCCAGGATGCGCCCGTCGCGGTACTTCTTATGTCGCTCGAGCACCGGGGCGAGCGATTCAAGCACCTCGTGGGCTGCCTGAAGAAATTCCGGTTCGCCGGCGTTGCGGCGCGAGACGAGTTCAAGGACTTCAGCTATGGATTGATTCATGGATGACAAGCGATCGGGGTTGCTCCGCCGGTGCTGAGTCGACCGACGGGGACCGCGATGCTCCGGGCCGGAGACCGGCACTGCAACAGGAACCTGCGCTTTCTTTCCCCTCCGTCTCGCCCCGCGCCCCGGCCATGACGCACACGGAGCGCCCGTGCCTCGAGAGACCGCTTCTTTGCGGTCCCACGAGGGGCACGCTCCTTCGGAAGGAGCGACACCGGGCGGAGCGCGCCCGGTGCCCTCCGCGCTCAGGGCGCCTCTTCGAGCAGCGCGTTGCCGTTGAGCACCAGGCGGTCCGCACTCACCCGGCCACGTACCGTGGCACCGTTCAAGGTGACGGTGCCATTCGGCATCAGCAGGACGGCGTCACCTCGGGCGCCGCTGTTGAAGGTCGCGCCGGCCGCGCGTGACTCAACCACGAGGGAATGTCCCGGTGCGCCGAGAGTCCCGTTCACCACCAGGTTTCCACCGAGGCGTATCACCACGGGTCCGACAAGACGCAGACGGGCGCCACTGTTCAGGGTGAGGGCCTGCAGGTGATAGACGGAGGGCTCGGCCGCAGTCGCGCTCCCCAACAGCAGCGTGCTGGACGCATTGGCAGTGAACGCGCCGTATGCGCCAGGGGGAATCGCCACTTCGCCCGCCTTGCTGTTCAAGGTGAGGTCACGCAGTGTGGCAGGGTCGCCGATGGACTGGCCGGGACCGTTGAGCGCGAGGTTGCGGGTGCCAGCCGGAGGCTGTGGCAACGCGACCTCGGGCAATGCAATCGCATCGATCCGTCGCACCACATGGCGCAGCACGGTCCCGGAATTGAGGGTCACCTGATACCCGGTCGGCGTGGCCAACCCGGGGCCCTCCAGCGTGCCGCCGAAGGTACCGCTTCCGTTGCGGCGCACCGCCGGTGCGCCCCGAACCAGCAGATCTCCGGTGATGCCCGCGCCCGTATTCAGGGTGATGTTCTCAGGCAGGAGCACCTGCACCGAACCATCCACGTCTCCATTCATCGTCGGGGCATGGCGCACCAGCGCCGTGATCGTCACCTCCAGGCGGCCGACCGCCGTGCCGGCATAGTCCGGGTCCTCCACGGTCGCACGGACGTCGTACGTTCCCGGATACGTGGGGGGCGCGCTGGCACCGTCGTAGGTCACCCCCACCGAAAGGCCCTGCGGAGAGGTGGTGACGACCACCGGCCGGGGACTTCCGTCGTAGGCCTGCGTCACGTTCGCCAGGGTCAACACCACGTCGCCCTTTGCGACCTGGAGCGTGAGGGCAACCGTGGTGGTGCCACCAAGATTGGTGGCACGCAGGACGAGGCTGCGGGTGCCCGCGCGCAGCGGCACCCCGCTGATTTCACCGCTGGTGGGATCAAACGACAGGCCTTCCGGGAGCCCCGAAACGCTGAGCAGGTCGGGCTCATTCGTGGCCACCAGAGTGTAGCGGAACGGTTCGCCCACCTGGCCCGAGGCGCTGACAGGGCTGGTGATTTCTGGACGGGCGACGAGTCGAACGGAGAGCGATGACTCACTCACGGTGAAGACGGCGCCAACGCCCTCGGGCAATCCCGTCGCGACCAGGTCTCCGGCGTCGAGGTCGGTCGAGCCGTAGGTGGCGAGGGTGTACGTGGATCCGTGAACCAGCGGTGAGTCCGATCGAAGTTCGACCGCAACGGTGCCCGCCTCGCCGCGGAGCAGCGGGCCGGCCACTGCCAGGCGGGAGGCAACACCGCTGGTGCCGAGGATGAAGCGGAGTCGCGCCCCACCCGTCCAACTGACGGCGGGGACGGTCAACACTGAATCCGCCGCTGATCCCTGGGCGCCAAGCACCGCGTCGGGGTGCAGGGTGACGGGGGCTGACAAGGTTCCTGATCCCACAAGCGCCCCGCCCCGAACCACGACCGGCGAGGCCAGCGAGCCAGACACCTCCAATTCACCCGCTTCAACGGTGGTGGTGCCCGTGTACGTGTTGGCTCCCGCCAGCACGAGCGTACCGCCGCCGCGCTTGACCAGGCCGCCCGCGCCGGAAAGGGAGCCGGCCCAGGTGATGGTCCGCGCGGTTCCGTTCCGATCTTCCGGCGAGACGACCACGGCACCGCCCGCCGGCAGGGTGGCTGGCAGCGAGGTGGACCAGTCCGCCTTCGCCCCGAGAACGCCGGACGATAGCGTCACACCCACCACAAAAGCGCCCGTACCACCCGCCTGGATCCCCCCTGAACCGAGAAGCAGGGTGCCGCCGTCAAGGGTGAGGGTGGCCGAGCCGCCCGTAATCGTTTCATTGATACCCAACTGGACCCGTTCGGACTCGGTGACCCCTCCGGTAAAGGAGGCACGCGCCACGTTGTTGTTGCGACGGGCCAACACCAGGCCCTCCGGCGACGCGAGTGTCAGGCTCCCGCCGAGGACACGCAGCTGGCCGCCGCGGCCGCCACTCGCCTGATTGCCGAGCGTGAGGGGCCCGGCCACCGCAAGGCTGCCGCCCTCCACCGACATCGAGCCCCAGGAGTTGTTGGAGCCGATCACGACCGGCCCGTTGACCGCCGCATCGCCGCCAGCAACAACAAAACCAAAGGCGAAGGACGGTGTGCCGTCGCTGCTGCGCGGGAGGGTCACGCTCGTGGCGGTAAAGGCCCCCCCGGTCACCCGGATGAGCCCGTTGGCGGAGTTGGCGGTTGCCACCGCACCGAGGTTGGCGGTACCGCCGCTGACCAGCAGGGTCCCCCCGCCGTTGACCGTGGTGTTGGCGGAGGTGCTCAACTGGGAGCCGGCGACATCAAGGACCGCGCCGCCCCCGGAGATCGCAATGGTTCCCGCAGCATAACTGCTGCCGGCACCGAGTCGAAGGGTTCCGGCTCCGACCGACAACGGCCCCGTGATTTCGATCGGCTGGGTGAGGACGAGTGTCCCCGCCCCTGCCTTGCCCAGACCCTCATTGCCGCGCAGCGGCACGTCGAGAGTGACGGCGGCGCCCGAGCCAAGTGCCCCCACCGTCAGTGCCGGAACAGCACTCGCCGCATCCAGGGTCAGGGTGTTGGCGGGATCACCGCCGCCGTGGAGCGTCCAGCCGGCAGGCGTTGCCGGGTCGGTATCCCCGAAAACGATACCGCCGACCGTGCGCGGCGTATCGAGCAGCACCCGGTTCTCCGCCACCAGGTCGAGGTTGGCAAAGTTCGCCAGACTGCCCGCCCCGTCGGCCACGAGGCCACCATCCCAGTTGGCCGGGGTGCTCCAGGCACCGCCGGTGCCCGGGTTGAGCCAGGCCAGGGTGGCGCGCGCATAAACCTGCCCGGAGGTGAACCCTCCCGCCACCGGCGCGCCTCCCGGACCGGTGATGCCAGTGCCGGACGCATTCAGATCGAGCCGGACGCCTCCGGTCCCCGTGATGCCGCCCACTGTCACGTCAAAAGAGAACGGGCTCACGGTCGAAACCGCGGTCACGGAGCCGACCGCCGCGCCGGTGGTGAAAACGGAGAAGTCCGAAGGATCCACACCGGTCACAGGCGTGCTGAAGGTGACGCGATAGACCAGCGTCCCCGCCGCAGTGCTGGCGGATACCGGATCGTAGCGGTTGATCGAGACCACCGCCGGGGGCTGGGCGGGAAGCTGAGCCAGCGAGGTGACCACCTCGGCCGCCGGGGGCTGGGCCATGCCGGCGCCGAGGAAGTATCCGGGATGTGGAGGCTGGTTGTAGCCCACATTCTGCCAGGCGATCGCGAGACGATACTGCCGGTCGTGCATCAGGGTGGGCAGGCGGTGCGTGGTCGGCGTCGTGGTGGTGTAGATACGCAGGGCGTCATTGGAAAGCTCCCGCCAGATCACCTCCTCGCGCCAGTCCCCGAGTATGTCCGCACTCAGGGCGGGTGTGGCCTTGGTGCCGTTGTTTGAATCCACATCGGGTGGAGAAAGCAGCGGTGAGGCGGTGGACGTGGTCCAGTCCCACTTCGAAATCGTCGAGTCATCGAGGATTTCGCGCAGCAGGTCGCCATCCCACCAGACCATGAAGTTCATCTGTCCGGGGCGGACGGTGCTGATCTGTGCCCCGGTGGAGGACATCAGGCCGCCGCGGGCACCCCACAACTCGTACCCGGGGTGGGTCGGGTCGATGTCCCCGGCGACGCCGCGGCCAACGTCGGAGCCGCCGCCGTTGACGCCAAAGATAAGTTCACCGGTGGCGGCATCGCGGAATTCCAGACCGGCGGAACCGTAGCTGGAGGGGTCCTCGTGCGACATCCAGACCTCCAGACCGGGGCGAGTCGGGTTCATGTCCGAAAGGTGAAGGGCATCCCCGTGGCCGAGCTGGGTGGAATACAAGCCGCGTCCATCATCGTCGATGGCTGCCGCGCCGTAGATGATTTCATCGCGTCCGTCCGAATCGACGTCACCGACGGTGAGGGAGTGTGCGCCCTGCCCGCGCCAGTTGGCGAAGGGGTTGGGGGTGCCGTTGTGGCCGGTGTCAAACACCCACCGCTGCGTCAACTGCCCGTCACGCCAGTCCCACGCCGCCACCACCGCGCGAGTGTAATAACCGCGAGCAAGGAGGAAACTGGGGCGACGCCCGTCGAGGTAGGCGACACCACCTAGGAAGCGGTCCACCCGATTGCCGTAATTGTCGCCCCAGGGGGAAACGTCGGCACTGGCCGGATCTGCATTGCGCGGCACCACGTAGTTGGCGCTGGCGAGTTCAGCGCCGCTTTGTCCATCGAACACGGTGAAGAACTCGGGGCCGGTGAGAATGTAGCCGCCGGCGTTCCGGTAGTCCGCGGCGTGATCCACCGGCGCGGAGGGCGTCCCGACAAACCGTCCCGGCTGGGCGATGAACGCCCCGGTGCCGTCGCGGGTCCCGGGCGCGGTCTTGCACACCAGCTCGGCGCGCCCGTCTCCGTCAAAGTCATACACGAGGTACTGGGTGTAGTGGGCGCCCGCCCGGATGTTGATGCCGAGATCGATGCGCCAGAGGTGGGTGCCATCGAGCTGGTAGGCATCGAGCAGGACGTTGCCGGTGACCCCACCGTTGGAATTGTCCTGCTGGTTGGAGGGATCCCATTTCACCACCAGCTCGTAGTCACCGTCGCCGTCGAGATCGCCCACACTGGCGTCTCCCGGGCTGTAGGTGTAGGCGTCGCCCCCGGCGGGGCGTTGCAGCGGAACACGCAGGTAGGGTTGCACCGGCGCCTCCGCCGGCAGGGTGAACCCGGCATCCGGCGACTGTTCGACGCCGGCCACGACCGCACGCACGCTGTAATGGACCGGCTGCGAGGCGTCGGCTGCTGTATCCAGAAAATGGGTCTCCGCGGTGAGCGGGATGTCGTTCAACCGCACAGGGGCCCCGGGGCCGGAGGTGCGGTAGAGGTTGAAGGCGACGTCCGCCGGGTCGGTCGCCAGCAGTCGCCAGCTGATGAAACGTTCGTTGTCGCTGGTGCGCACGGCGACCACGCCGCGGCCGAGGTTTTCCATCAGGTGGGGGGCAGCGTTGAGCCGAGGCACGCAGAGGGCGAGACCGGCGCACGCGAGCAAGGCAAAGCACGCCTTGAGCAAGGATTTCATGCAGAGGGGGAGGTTGGGCGGTCGGAGCCCGGCCGTGGGCAGGGCGGACCAGGGGTGATGCGGGGGGAACCGGGAAAACGCACCGGGGTGGGTGCGGCGAGGCAGGGCAGCTAGGTGCCAGCCCGCACCGAGCTCCGGCAAACGCCACAACGGTCGTACCGTCCGAACGCGATGCGTGAACAGGCGGCGGTACCGCCGTCAATTAACACAACGGGTGAGTCATCCAGCGTGCGGGCGCAAAGGGCGCACCGCGCCCCGTCCGGGCAGGGATCCCGCCGCCTCAGGCGGCGGCGTGAGCGCTGGCAAAAATCTCGGCGCGGTGGCCGCAGAAGCGGCTCGCGAGCGACTCCGTCAGCCAGGCGGGGCGCACCTCATCGGCCGGGACCACCACATCGTCGAGCTCGTCGAGAAAGTGGAAACCGTTCTCGTCCTCAAAGCCGGGACGCGCCTTGCGCATCTGGAGCATCAGCAGCGCACCTCCCACGTAGGCGATCGTGACAACGGCGATGACGGCGATAACGAGCGGGTGGGAAAGCATGGAAGCGTGGAACTGGGCTCCAGCATCCCGAACTTTGTCGCAAACAAAAGGCTTTAGCTAAAGGTTGATGCCCTAGCCTCCCCGGGGTGTACACCCCGGGGAGGCATTTATGATTTGTGATTGATGATTGATGATTTGGGACGACGGGGGTCCCGAAGCCAGGAAGGCTACGGCGCTGAGGTCGAGCCGCCGCGGGCCGCTACGAGATTCAACGCTGCGCGGCCCCGGCTCCGGGTTCCCTCCCCAATCATAAATCATAAATCATTGATCATAAATGCCTTCTCGCTTCCTGTACCTGCGGCAACCCGGGGTCCGCGTCCCGGGTGATTTCGAGCAGGCGCTGGAAATAGGTGCGGGCCAGGTCGGGTTGGCCGGCTTTCCGGGCGGCGACCCCCGCACCGTAGAGGGTGTTAAGCCGGTTCGGGCTGTTGGCGTCGACGGCCTGGTAGGCGGCCAGTGCCTCGGCCGGGCGATCGCACTCCAGGAGCAGGTCGCCGAGTAGCTCACCTGCCGGGAGCACCTCTCCGGGCGTGACCGCCTCCTTGTCGGTCTGCGCCTCCAAGGCTGCGGCGCGTTGCATCAGGGCGATCGCCTCCGCGTCGTTTCCTTCCGCACGGTGGATCCAGGCGCGGGCGGCCAGCAGCTGTGTCTCCGCCTGCGAGCGCCAGTAGGCGGCGCGTTTACCGATGGACAACTGCGTGAGCAGGGTCTCAAGCGCGGCCGTTTCCCGGCGAGCCTGCTGGAGCCGTCCGCTGCGCGCCGCGCCGAGGGCACGCGCAAACCGCGTGATCGAGTCGCAGTTAAGGAAGGCGTCTCCCCACGAAAACCCCGCCGGGGCCCGCACCGGCAGCGCCGCCGCTTCTTCCCACCGCTGGCGCTCGAGGGCGCAGCGCGCCGGGATGGCGGCGAAGGCGAACGCCATCGCGGCGCGCTGCACCGGCGAGTACGGCCCTTTGAGCGCAAGCATCTCGTGCCGCGCCTGTTCGGCGCGCGCAAATCTTCCCTGCTGGCAATAGGCGTACACCATATAGTCCAGGGCATGGGGGAGGTGGCTGTTCACCTCGCGGTCCTTGGCCATGAGCTGGCGCGCGGCCTCCGCGGAGCGCCGGTTGAAGTCGACCGACTTCTCCCACTGACCGCGCCGCGTATAAATGTGGGAGGGCATATGGAGCGCGTGCGGGACCTCGGGAGCGATCGCGCCGTAATCTTCGCACACCTCCAACGCGCGGTCGGCCAACATGGGAAAATCGTAGGCGTGGATCTTGTAGTGTTGCGCCCCGGGATGGTCGGGCAGCGCCGCGAGGACACGCTGGAGCCGTTCCGCGGCCCGAATCTGGATGCGGTGGGACGTGTCCTTTGGCTGGAAGCGGGCGGGGGCGAGGTGGAAAAGCGCCGCCAACGCCTCGGCGTCGAGATCCTCTGGATACGCGTCGGCCTGGGCGGAGGCGGCCTCGTCGAGCGCCTTGAGCCGTTCCACATGCTGCTCGGGCTGCGCACCGACAAAATAGCGGGCCAAGGTCTCCAGATACGCGCGCTCACGCGGAGTGGCCGGGGGCAGCGCGAGCCCCTGCTTGAGGAGAGCCTCCCCCTCCCGGAGCTCGGTCGCCGTGGGCGCGTCGGGCCAGAGCGGATGGAGGAGGGTCATCGCCCGCCCCCAGTACCCGAGCGCGCACGATGGATCGGCGGTGAGGGCGGCGGCAAACGCGCGGTCGGCCTCCGGGTACATCATGTGGTGGAGCAACTTCACCCCACGCACCACGTGCTCTCGCGCGGCGGGCTGGCCCGTGACCTCAAAGTGCACCCGTCCCAGGCGGTCGCCCGCGGAATCGTCGGCGCGCGCCGGCACCAGAGGCAGGAGGGCCAAAAAAGCCAGGCATGCGCGAAACCGGGAAAGACGAAGGTGCATGCCCACAAAGTCCGAAACGGGAGGTGGACGTTTCAAACTTCTTGCGGCCGTCCGCATCGCCTGCCGTCGCAGGTGCCCCCCTCGCGCCGCAGGCAGGCGGAGATTTGCCCGACACTCGGAGGCGGCCGCCCTCGGTGACCACGCCGCTTCGTCACTGCCCACGACGCAGCCGCGGGGCCGCTCAGGGCGTGGGGGCGGGCTGGTCGAGCAGGGTGCGGACGGCGGACGCCAGGGCTTCCGTTGCGAATGGTTTCTGCAGGAAGGTGCGGTGGGCGGGCAGGGCAGCGCCGGCCCCTTCCGTGTATTCGGTGTAGCCCGACATCAGCAGCACCCGCAGCCCGGGCCGCAGCTCGAGCAGCCGCTGGCTGAGGGCCGTGCCGCTCATCTCGGGCATCACCATGTCCGTGACAAGCAGGTGGAGCGGGCCCGCGTGTTCCTCGGCGAGCCGGAGCGCATCGGAGGGCCGGCCGGCGGACAGCACCGTGTAGCCAAACTCACGCAGGGACCGCTCGAGGAGGGTGCGCACGTCGTATTCATCCTCCACCAGGAGGATGGTTTCGGTTCCCCGCGCGGCGGTCGCCTGCACCGGCAAGGCGGCCTCCACCTCGCCGTCCGCCTGCGGAAAATGGAAGGTGAAGGTCGTGCCCTGGCCCGGCGCGCTCTGGACCGCGATGCTTCCGCGGCTCTGCATCACAATCCCGTACACCGTCGCGAGCCCCAGGCCCGTTCCCTTGCCCTGCTCCTTGGTGGTGAAAAATGGTTCGAAGATGCGTGCCTGGGTGGCCTCATCCATGCCGGTGCCGGTGTCGGTCACGCGCAGGCTGACATGCGGACCGGGCTTGAGCCCGGCGTGCGTCGCCACGTCCAGCGGGCCGAGCACCACCGTGGCGGTCTGGAGCGTGAGACGCCCGCCCTGGGGCATCGCGTCGCGTGCATTGACGACCAGGTTCACGATCACCTGTTCAAGCTGCGCCCGGTCCATCCACACGAGGGCGGGCCCGGGCGCGGGTTCGACCACCAGCTCGATGCTTTCGCCGATCAGCCGCTGCAGCATCGAATCGAGGTCCGCCACGACCCGGTTCAGGTCCAGCACCTTTGCGTCCAGCACCTGCTTTCGGCTGAAGGTCAGCAGTTGTCGGGTGAGCTCCGCCGCCTTCTGCGCGGTCTTCTGTACCACCCCCGCGCATTCCTGGAGGCGCGGGTCCGCCTTCGAACGGTGGAGGACCATCTGGTTGTACCCGATGATGACGGTCAGCAGGTTGTTGAAATCGTGGGCCACGCCCCCGGCCAGCCGCCCCACGGCCTCCATCTTCTGAAGCTGGCGCACCTGCAACTCCGCCTGCTGAAGGGTTTCCGCCACGCGGGCCCGCTCCACGCCGTGCGAGACCTCGACCGCCGCTGCGGACAGGCCGGCGACCTCCAGCGTGCTCAGTATCCGCGTCGACACGACGGCGAAGATGCCCACCACCCTCCCCTCCACCTGCAGTGGATGGCCGAGGAACTGGACCGCGCCGGGCACCTGCAGGCCCTCGGCGGAGAAGGCGCGGGAGCCCGGCTCCAACACCGACACCACCGGCCGGCCTTCATCCGCCACGCGTGCAAGCAGACCTTCACACCGGCGCACCTGAGTGCCCGTCGGCACTGGCAGGTCGGGCTCGGCTTTCACGGCGGTGAGTTCGAACACATCGGCGCGCACGCTCCACGCCGCCGCACAGACCCGCAGGTGCCGCGCGACCTGCTGCACACTGGCCTGCAGCAGCGCCGCCTCGGTGGAGCTGCGGCTGGTGGCGGCGGTGAGCTCCCCGCGCAACGCGAGGGCGTCAAACTGGGACTGCAGCTGCGTCGCCATCTGGTTGAACGACTGCGCCAGCTCTTCGAATTCATCACCGCTGCGAACGTTCACCCGTGTATCCAGACGCCCCCCTTCGAGGCGCCGGTTGGCCTCGGTCAGCCGGGCGAGGGGTTTGAGAATCTGCCGGATCTGCCGGGAGCTCAGGAGCAGGACGACGAGGAAGGAAAGCAGGGAGACGAGGAGAAAGGTCCGGCGGAAATCGCGCACCGGCGCAAACACCTCCTCGGTGGACCGACTGAGCACCACCACCCAACTGTCACTGTGGAAGCGGTTGCGCAGAAACAGCACCCAGTAGGTGGCAAGGAAGTCCTCGCCGTCCCGCGACCACCGCAATTGGCCGGCAGGGCCTGAGACAGCCTGGTTGACCGCCTCCGGCGGCAGCTGCTGCTCGTTCGACAAGCCAATCAGCAGGGTCCGCCCCGTCTGCGTCAGGACGGAGAGCTGGGTTCCTGGTTCGAGCAGCGCCTCATCCTCCATCGCCCAAAGGTAGGCCGGATTGATTTCGCCCCGAAGCACGCCCCCGCCTTCCGGCTGCGCAGGATTGAGCTGGCGGGTGAGGATGTGACGGACGCCAAGTCCGGGTTCCACCACGCTGGACAGCACTGTGCCGCCGCCGCGCACGATGGCCTCCTCGTCCAACGTGAGCGGGGGCAGGGCGTCCGCCCCGCCGAAAACCACGCGGGCGTCCGCCCCGTTCTCGTACGCCACGATGCGCAGGAAGGGGGCGGGCAGACCCTCGACCGCCGTCCCCGCGGGCTCCGCGGCAGAAAGCGTTCCCTCGAGGGTCAACAGGCGTTTGTGGAGCAGCAGGCCCACCGCCTTGCTGGCCTTTCGCTGACGCCGTTCATTCTCTCCGCGCAGTTCGGTGGAAACCTGTCGCAGGGACAGCAGCGCGAGGACTGTGACCGGAATCAACGCACAGGCGACGAAGAGAAGGAAGGCGCGGCGCGCGACCTTGCTGGTGAAGCCCTGAAGATCGAGTTTCATCCGCTCAGAAATCTGCCCCCAGCCCCACGAACCCACCGTCGTTGGCTCGGACGATGTCGTCGCGACTGGCCTTGGCCGTCAGCGGCCCGCTGGTCTTTCCGTCCTTGCCCATGCTGTAGAGGTCATAGGTCGAGTTGAGAGGCACCAGCGAGTGATCCTTGCGCGCCTGGCCTTTCCAGCTGTTCCCCACGTAGGCGAAACTCAGATACGCGTAAGGCCGGCCCCAGGGATCGCGCAGGTTCTCGCGCTGGATGCCCGCCAGGGTATCCGGGATCTTGCCTTCCTCCATCTCGTACATCGCGATCATGCCCTCGAGCGCCTTGATGTCGCGGATGGCGCGCACGACCTTGGAGCGGTCAAGCACCCGGGCAAAAGCGGGGATGGCGATGGCGGCGAGGGTTCCGATGATCGCCACCACAATCATCACCTCGATCAAGGTAAGGGCCCGGCCCCGTCGGCTCCGGCGCTCCAGGGTCGCGACAGCACTCAACCGCCGCCCGGGTGACGACGGGGCGAGCAGGGTTCCGGGTAGCGCCGGGTCGGCAGGGATGTGGGGAGGGACGGGAGACACGGAAGCGGGGCCTGCCCGAGGCAAGGCAGGCCCCGACAGCCTGCTTAAAAAGCCCCGCTACGGCAACCGTTTTGAAATACGCATCCAAACCCGCGTGTCTTGCGACAACGGATCAGTACCTCCGGGGTGAGCAGCTCACGGTTCTTCCCCAAAACGAATCTTCTTCACCTGCTTCTTCTTACGGGGCGTCGGAGCGATTCCCAAACGCGGATCGCGCGCCTTCACGCGTGCGACCAGTCGCCGCGCCTCGCGTTCGAAACACTCCAGGGACTCGGGCAGGTAGAGCCATTTTCCAAGGATCGGGTGAGGCTGGAGCGCGGGAAAGTCGGCGAGCAGGCTCTCGTGGAATTCGCGGCTGGTGCAGACCAGCACGCCCTGCCACGGCTCGCCCTGCGAGGTGAGGAAAAGTTGGTGACGCCCGTTCAGCATGAGGGTGCGACCGCCGAACCATGACTTCATGACAAAGGTGGGTTCGTGCTCGAGCGGCTCGGCGAGCCAGACGAGGGGATGCTCGGGAGGCGCGGTTTTAGGTCGGGCGGCGGCAAGGTTGCGTTTCATGAAAGTCATCCCCCGGCGATGGCGCCGAGGATGAGGAAAGGCTCCGACCCGAGGCGCACGCCGTCGGGCAGTACCGTCGCCGCCGGGGCATTGGAATAATCCTCCCCACCGGCGAAAAACCGCACAAACGGCCGGCGCACGCGCGTGGCGTGGTCGCGCAGGGTGCCTCCAAGCACTGGATACGCGGCTTCGACCGCATCGAGGATCGACGCGCACGTCACGGGTTCCTGCACCTCGACCGTGATCTCATCGCCCACCCGGGCGAGGGTGCGCAGGTGCGCGGGAAGGATGACGCGGATTTTCACGGCAATGTCTGGACTTCCACCGAAAGCACCGCTGGCAGGTCGCGCACGATTGCCTCCCACGTGTCGCCACCGTCGCGCGAGGCATACACCTGCCCGCCGGTGGTGCCGAAGTAGATGCCGCACGGGTCGAGGCGGTCGACCGACATCGCGTCGCGCAGCACGTTCACATAACAATCCTTCTGGGGAAGCCCGCGCGTGAGCGCCTCCCACTCTCCGCCGCCGGTGCGGCTGCGAAAGACCTGGAGTTTTCCGTCGAGCGGGAAGTGCTCCGAGTCGCTCTTGATTGGAACGACGTAGATCGTCTCCGGCTCGTGCGCGTGCACGTCGATCACGAAGCCGAAGTCCGTCGGAAGGTTGCCGCTGACCTCGCGCCACTGGCCCCCAGCGTCATCGCTGCGCATCACATCCCAGTGCTTCTGCATGAAAAGCACGTCCGGCCGCGACGGGTGCAAGGCGAGCCGGTGCACGCAGTGGCCCACCTCGGCGGTGGGGTCCGGCATGAAATCCGAACGCAGGCCGCGGTTGATCGGGATCCAGCTAGCTCCACCGTCATCGCTGCGGAAGGCCCCCGCCGCGGAGATGGCGACAAAGAGCCGCTGCGGGTTGCGGGGGTCGATCAGGATCGTGTGAAGGCACATCCCCCCTGCGCCGGGCTGCCACTGCGGACCGGTTCCGTGCTGCCGCAGTCCCGGCAGTTCCCACCAGGTGGCCCCGCCATCCTTCGACTCGAAAATCGCGGCGTCCTCCACCCCGGCATACACATGGTCCGGGTCGGTCAGCGACGGCTCGAAATGCCAGACGCGCTTGAATTCCCAGGGCTTCGCAGAGCCATCGAAGAATTGGTGGGTGCCCACATAACCGCTGTAGAGGAACTTGTTGCCTACCGCCTGCCAGGTCTTTCCACCGTCATCCGAGCGCTGGACAGTCTGGCCGAACCAGCTGCTGGTCTGGGAGGCGTAGATCCGGTTCGGGTCCACCGGCGAACCCTTCAGATGATACAGCTCCCAGCCTCCAAAGAGCGGCCCCTCGACCGACCACTGGTCACGTTTGCCGTCTGCGGTGAGAATAAACGCGCCTTTGCGCGTTCCAACGAGGACTCGCACTCCGCTCATGATGCGTGGGTTTCAGTTGAGGTTGTGGTAAAAACGCAGTGGCCAGAGTGAGGCACGCGGGCGGGATGAAGGCGACGGTGTTGTGGCGAAACGTCGGCGGCGGAGCAGCGGCGGGGATTCATACGTTGTAACGACGATCGAATGGCGCGGCCGCAGACATCGATTAGGTTTCGATCCACCCCATGAAGCACCTACCCCGGCAAATTCCCCTCGCCTGCTTGATTTTCGCCTGTCTCGCCCCTGCCGCTGCGGCGCAGCCGAAATCGGGCAGCCCGGCCGACGCCCTCCCCTCACACATCCGCCGGCTGACGC
This sequence comes from Verrucomicrobiota bacterium, assembly GCA_023428905.1. Taxonomy (GTDB): domain Bacteria; phylum Verrucomicrobiota; class Verrucomicrobiia; order Opitutales; family Opitutaceae; genus EW11. The sequence goes on along the minus strand of JAEYWP010000022.1, from coordinate 380,049 downwards.
ATTTTGGTGAACGGGCCGACTGGTCCGCCGACGGCACGCGGGTGCTCTTCCTCTCGAAGACCTTCGGCGATGCCATGGAGGTGGAGGTGAAGACGGGTGCGATCCGCAACCTGACCGCCCACTATCCACATTTTGGTTACACCCGGGCGCACTACCTCACCAGCGGCGACATTCTCCTGGTCGGGCCCAACGCCTATGATCCCAAGGCGCCGGCGAAGGCGCGCTGGGACTGCTTCGGCTTCCTTCTTCCCAAGGGCGGCGCCAAGCCGGCAGTACCGCTCGGCATCCGCATCAACGAAGGGCCGGCCGTTTCGCGCCGCACCCCCACCATCGCTTGGGCCGAGTGGAGCGAGCCCACTCTGGAAAACGGCGGCAATGCCGGTTCGATCGTGTACACCGGCGAAATCGACACCCGTGGACCAACTCCAAAAATGGCCAACGTCCGGCCCGTGCTTGCCTCCGCCGATCTGCAGCAGCCCTGCACGCTCGAGCCCCAAAACTTCCGGCCCCCGCAAGACGAAGAATTGATCGTCAGTGTTTACAGCGAGGTCGGCCGCAAGTGCGACGTCGCCGGGGTGGCCCTGGCGACGCGCCGTGTGATTCGGTACACGGATAGCCAACCGGTCTACGACGAACCGGAGGGGATCTTTCCGGACGGGCGCTCCACCCTGGTGGAATGCGATTCCCAAAACCTCCAGGGGCCGGGTTCGATCGACCTCTGGCAGCTGCAGCTGGATGGAAGCGGCGACTACCGGCGGCTCACCTACTTCAGCGAGTATCCCTCCTACAAGGCGTCCAACGGAGCCGTCAGTGACGACGGGCGGCACATTGCTTTCCAGCTCGGCAAGTCCGGCGAGGCCGCCGGGGTCGGCCACGGTTTGTTCCTTTTCAACCTGCAGGCGGTTTCGAACTGACGCACTGCGCCGCTCCCGCGGGCCGCGCCGGACGGGGGGCGCGGGAGGCGCACGACCTCAGGCGCGCTGCTTTTTCCGCGTTCCCGCGCGCCCGCGCTTCCTGCGCTGGGGCGGCGCCCCCCGGGCGACCGTCACAGCCAGCGGCAGCCGCGGGCGGCGGTCGGCATGGGCAAAGGTGAGCTGGAGGGAAAAGCCCTTCAGGGTCCCTGAATCCTGGGCTGCGGCGTCGCGAATACGCAGCGTCCAGCGTCCTTTGCAGGACTTGCCCGTCAGCCGGCCGAGGGCCGGTGTATTCAGCACGTCATACACCTTGGACAGATTTCGTCCCGCACCGCCCACCCGGTTGTGGAGCACGATCTGGCCGGCGCCGGTGCGCGCCGGAGGCACCAGCGTCACAATGAGGTCGCCGATGTAGGTGTGGAGGAGGTCAACCTGCACAGCGAGGGCCTCCACCACCGGCGTATCCGACACGTCGATGCGAAACTCCGCCGTCTGCAGGTCGGGCAGGGGCGCATCGTACTGGCGGGCAATGGTCACGGCATTGCGCGGGGCCGGCACGGCGCGGTCCACCGCGGTCCGCGCGTTGAGGCGACCGTAACCGTATTTGTCGCTGTGCCCATCCGCGTTGTAGGCCCCGCCTTGCGGATCGACCCGCTCGCAGGCGTCTTTCAGCACGTCGCGCACTTCCTGCCACTTCAGTGAGGGATTGACCGCAAGGACAAGGGCAGCGACGCCTGCCGCACCCGGGCAGGCGCTGGACGTGCCGCCAAAACTGTTGGTGAAAAGACCGGCCGCGTCCCCATCGGTCGGACGGCCGGGGTTGTAGCCCGCGGTCCCGCCGCGGTCGGTCGTCCAGATCCCGGACGTGAGCGGTTCCGGGCTCCCGAGCGGTGGATAGCCGATGTCATTGCTGGGAAAGGCGCACCAGACGGAGGGCCCAAAATCGCTGTAAACACTGCGCGTGCCCCGGTCGTTCGTGGCCGCCACCGCAATCACCTTTTCGTAGCTGGCGTAGCCATCGTTCTCGACCGATTCGCCGCCATTGCCGGCGGCAAATAGGACGACGCAGCCGCGACCGGCACGCCCCTGGGTGGTGGCGTAATCGATGGCCAGGCGGGTGCTCGCGGGCAGCCCCACCACAACGGTGTGCTGCGGATCTTCCGGCTTCCACCAGGGCCCGTCGGCCGGACCCCAACTGCAGGAGATGATATCGGCGCCATGGTCGGCCGCCCAAATGAAGGCGTCCGCTTCGTTCTGCGAGCCCAGCCCGGAGGCGAGACGGATGGGCATCAACCGGGCCTTGGGCGCGACACCGGAAGCGCCGACCGCACCGTTGGCACAGGCCACGCCGGCGCAGGCCGTTCCGTGGTTGTCCCCCTGCTCTCCCGTCCCAAACAGATCCTTCGGTCGCGGGTCGTCCGTCCCAAGGGTGGCATCGCGCGGGGCGACGATCTTGCCGCTGCCGGAAAACTCGACGTGATCGATGTCCACGCCGTCATCGACGATGGCAATGGTGACGCCTTCGCCCCGGGTAACCTCATGGGCCGAAGCCACGTTGGCATGGGCGTTGATCTCGACACCGTTCACGGTGGTTTTTGCCAAGTGCCATTGCTGGGGAAAAAGGGCCTTCCGCGCGCGCGGCCGGATCAGCTCGGGATGCGAAAACTCCACATCGCGGCGGGCGAGCAGTTTCTCCGCGATAGCAAACACCTCCTGCCCGGTGCCTTCGGGTGCCTCCACAAAATATGCATTGGTGGCGTAGGTGACCTGCCGCTTGATCCGAAGCCCCTCCGCGCGCAGCACCTCCTCGCAGGTGTCCGGATCCGCCTGGTCCTCGAACTTCACGAAGAGATTTTCGGTGTACAACACCGGCTGCCGCGAACCGGGATCCACCAGCACACCGCCGGCAAAACGCACGTCGGGCAGGGCGCGCAGGGCGGTCTTGCGCTGATCCATCGACCGGATACCGCCGGAGAGAGGAACGCGGAACACACTCACCCCGACCTCGGGGTATTCCGTCACCGGCACGGCGTCATCCAACTCGGCCAGGATGGGCGACGCCACCGGGCCGGTAGAACGGCTGATCGGACGGCCGCTGCGTGTCCGAACGACGATCAGATCGCGGCTCTGCTCGAGGACGAGGGCCGGCTCGGTCTTTTTGCCAAGGTGTACTTTGGGCATGGCGGGAGTGGGCTGCAGGTGGGGTCCACCGCGCTGAGGCCTCCCGGCATCAGCGACGGAGCGACGGATCTACTACGCATTTCCCCAACCAGAATTGCATAAAAAAGCGAGTCCGGTTCCGCAGGTCACCCGAACGGACGCCCGGACGGCCCGACCGGTGCGCGGGCAGCGCGTCATCCCGCTTCAATCCATACCAGGGCGAGGGAATAACCACCGGCGACGCCCCATCGCGCGCGGGGCACCAGGCCGAGGGGACCGCACAGCGGGCTTTCAATGTGGGCGAGGCCGTCGGGGTCGAGGCCCACCTCAACCTCCCCAAACTCGAGCCAGGACCCCGCGAGGGGAGACTGGCACTTAAAAAAGGCCTCCTTCAGGCCGAAAACCAGGGTGGCCGCCCCAACCCGCTGCGACATATCGAGTCCCTGCAGGAAAGTCTGCTCGGCTGTGGTCAACACCTCCTGCCAGAGCTCCGGCCGCACCGCGCCGCGCGCCTCGACGTCCACTCCGAGACTCCGGACGAGGCGCAACGAACCGGCCACCGCGACGGCCAACCCGCCGCTGTGCGAGATGCTGCCCGTGTATCCGTCAGGCCAGCACGGGCGCCCCTGCGCGTCGCGCCGCAGCGGCGTCGCTGCATGCCCGCCCGCCGAAGACGCTTCGCCCGTGTCCGCCCGCTGCAACGCATCGCGCGCGGCACGGCGGCCGGCGTGAAACTCTTCCTGGCGCCCGGCGGCGGCCCCGGCGATCGCGGCGGCCTCTTCCGCCAGGGTTGTCTCCCCGGCGGACGCGATCCGGCGCAGGCCGAACCCCACGCCGACCGGGACCATCCGCGCCAGGGCTCCGGCCACCCGCGCCTGGGACGCGGCTGGCTCGAGAAGGCCGTCGGACCACACGCGCTAGCGGCGGCTGGAGCCGTACCAGGTCGTGGTGGCGGCGGGCCAGGTTCCCACCGTAAGGATGTCGTCCGGGGCGAGCGGCACGTCTGCCACCTCCTCCGGCGTCCACGCCTTCCGCTGCGTCTGGTGACAGCTCTGGCAGGTCATGGTGTTGTAACCCCACTTGCGGCGCTTGACGTTGAAAGGCATCGGATCGTCCGACGGATCGTCATTGGCGTAGAGGGCGGCGATGCCCTCGAGGTTCGCCATGCGGTGCTGATACGCGGGCGGACCGAGGTCCCAGTCAGCGAAGTTGGGCAGGAACGGCACAATCGCTCCCCAGAACTCGCGGATCGGCTGCAGCTCGCCGGCCTTCAGGTAAAAATCCATCGTGCCCACAAACATCGACGCGCCGTTAAACGTGAAGCGCGGGCGGTGCTGGGTGGTCAGCAGGTCCGGGCGTTCCGCCTCCATCCACCCGCGTTCCCACAGGTCAAAAGCAGTGGGGAAATCATCCTCAAACAACGTGTAACCGACCGTGAACATGTGGAACACGGGGTTGATTTCGTACCACGCGCGGTGCTCCGCATCGAGGGTCTGGATGGCGGCGGTGTCGTTGGCCAGCTTGGCGAGGAAACGGCGATGACCGACCGAGAAGCCGCCGAGGATCGAGGCGACGCGGAAACGGGGATTGGCGGGGTTGGCCTGCCAGGCGGCCTCGGCGCGTTGTGCGAGGTCGATCGCGCGTTCCGAGAAATAACTTCCGAGGACGAAATTGTAGAGCACGGTGGGATCGTCGTAACCAGCCTCACCGCCGGTCCACAGATTGACTGCGGCCAGAAGAAACGAGGTGTACACGTTGTTCGGCCGTGCCGCGTATTCAGCGAGTAAAGACTCAGCCGCGCGATAACGGTTTTCCTCGTGGTAGAACATCGCGTCGTGGAACGCGGCGTGAGCCGGTCGTGTCTCCTCGAGGGTCACGCCCGGGCGGACCGCCAGCGCCTCCAGCTCACGCCTGACCTTGCGGCGCGCGACCTCCAGCCAGCGCTCGCGCGCTCCCAGCTCGAGCGCCCGGCTCAGAAAATAATCCGCCATGACCCCGTGCTCCAGGCGGCTCCCGGCGGTGCGGCCGGCCCCGGGACGCGAAGCCAGCGTGTGATAGAGGGCGTGAAACTTCGCCAGCTTCACGTCTGACGGCCGATCGAGGTACGCGGTGAGGAGCAGTTTCTCCAGTCGCGAGATCATGCGCTGGGAGGCGTGGGGCAACGGTGTCTCGTAGTTTGTGAGCGTGACCTCCCCCGGGGGTGGTGGCACGTATGCCGGCACCTTTTCGAAGGGCGAGGCACTCCACAGGTGCTTTTGGATTTCTGGGTGCAGGATGAGCGAGGAGGCCTCAAAATAGCCGAGCCCGATCTCGTTGAAGAAGCCGCGCTGGGCGGCGTAGTTGCGGGGCAGCGGCATGTCATCGTCCGGGTGCGCCTGGGCACCGGAGGCAAGGAGCACCCCGAGAAGGAGTGCGGCGGTTTTTGGGAACGTCATGGGAAGAATCAGGGGTTGGGTTGGAAGAGGCTGGCCGCACCGCCGCCGGGAGGGAGGCGCGGCCGGCAAAACGTGGGAACGCGCGGTCAGTACGCCGCCGGTGTGAGCGCAACCGGCGACGCCGTGGCCGGCTCCATGTGCTCGGAGAGAACCGCGGCAGGAGGAGGGGCCGGCAGCCGCGCCTCCGGATCCGCCGCCACATTCCCGAGCAGGCCGAACAGCGCCTCGGCAAATCGCTCGATCGTCGCGTCGTGGAAACGATCGCGATAATAGGCGACCTCCAGGACATAGCGCCCGCCGCGAAGGCGGATCGAAAGGAAGAACGCCAGCCGCAACTCCTCCGCCGTCTTGCGCAGGTGCTCGCTCTGATTGCGCCCCGCCCGTTCACGGGCAAACCGGATCCAGCTCTGCTCGGCCGCGCTGCCGTAGTCGATCAGGTCGAAATTGAGCCCGACCTGCGGCGATTCGTCGCGACCCAGGCGAGCCCGCACCAGCGGGTCCTGGTTGAGAAAACGCAGCGCGCGAAGCCCGATGCCTCCATTCGGGGGCGCGAGGCGCTGCTCCCGCATCCGTGTGATCTGCTCCAGGTGGGTGGCTCCAGGCGCCAGCTCAAAGAGGATCGACGCGCTTTCCGAGATCTGACCGAACAGCTGGGGAATCGCCACCTGGTCAAAGATTCCGGAACGCGCGTGCGTGATCAGGTCGACCCAAAGACCGCGGCTTCGGCTCAGGGGCCCAAAGGCGTGCACCACCGCATAGGTGCCGAGGTCAGAGAACTCGACCCCGCGTTCACGGCAGAACCCGGACACCCGGGCGGACGCGTCCGCTCCCATCGCCTGCGTAAACACGCGATAATCCTCCATTCGTCGCGGACGTCCGGATACAAATTCATCCTTGATCAGGCATCCGCGGCTCCGCTGGACGGTGTCGAGCCAGTAGGGCAGCTGCTCGGCCGCCTCGCCGTGCGCAAACGCATGGAGCCGTTGCGTCCAGTCGATCAGGCTGTAGGCCTTGGCCGGCAGCGTGACCCGCTGGCCGGCGCGGACCCGCGCGTACACCTGGCTGAGCGTCTGGCCGAACAGGTGCTGCGAGATCGCGTCGGAGACGTAGTGGTGGAAGATGATCAGGAGCCGGTGCGGATTGGCGTCATCCAATTGATAATACGCCGCTCGGAAGAGGAACTGCCCGCGCTCGAAGCGGAAGCTGGCCTGCAACTCGTCGTTCTTGGCCTCCATCCGCGCCGCGCCCTGCTCGTATCCGAGCCCGCGGTAGTCGAACTCCAGCAACGGGAACGCACCGGCGAGCGACGCGATTTCCCCGCGATAAGTGTCACCGTCCCGCACAATCTGGAGGCGGCAGCCGTCGTGATAGGCGAAGACGATGCGCAACGCGGTGCGCAGCGCGTCCAGGTCAAAGCCGTCCGACGACATCTCGAGGAGGCTGCCGACGTTGAAATGCGCGTCGTGTCCCTCGTGGATCCAGTTGAGGACCGAGGGAGTAAGGGCGGCAAGCGGGCCGTTGATCTCGTGCGTGTGCACCATCTCGGGCTGCGCGGGATCCCAGTACACCACCTCCGCTTCAAGCGGAGCGGACGCGGTCCGCAGCTGCTCGAGAACGTAGCGCCCCATCGCCTCCACCGTCGGGTGTTTGAGGGCGAAGGTGGAGGGCAGCTTCAATTTAAGGGAGAGCTGGAGACGGTTTCGCAGCTCCATCGCCATCAGTGAATTCACCCCGTAGTCACTCACCGGACGTGCACGATCGACGCCGGCGGCCGACTCGAGGCCGAGGACCGCGGCCAGCACCGTGCTGATTTCCTCCAGCACCAGCGCTTCCTGCCCGGCTGCGGGAACAGCGGCGAAACGGGCCGCGAATTCACGCACCATACCGACCTCGGTGCCGACCGTCAGGTCGGCAAAGAGGGCCCGCACGCGCGCCTGGCCTCGGAGGAGCCGGGCCCAATCAACCTCGAAAACACCGGCCTGGACGACGTGGTGGGCGAGGAGCTCGCGCAACGCACCCAAGGCATCCCCCGGGGTGAGGAGCGACATCCCCGCCTCGCGCATGCGCTGCTGGTCCCGATCCTCCAATTTCGCCGCCATGCCCGACCCGCTCCACGGCCCCCAGTTGACCGACACCGCCGGCAGCCCCCGCGCCCGCCGGTGCCGTGCCAGCGTATCCATAAAGGCATTCGCCGCGGCGTAGTTGGACTGGCCCGACCAGCCGACGACGGACGCAATCGACGAGAAGCACGCAAAGATTTCCAGAGGCAGATGGGCGGTGAGCCGGTGGAGGTTCCAGGCGCCCGCCACCTTCGGACCAAAGACCTTGAGGAATCGCCCGGGTGTCTGCTGCAAGACCGTCCCGTCGTCGAGCACGCCGGCGGCGTGAAACACCCCCGCCAGGGGCGGCAGCGTCTCCTCGATCGTGCGAAGGACGCGGGCCACGTCGGCACGCTCCGAAACATCGGCCTTTTGCGTCGTGACCGTCGCCCCGGCGGCACGGGCCGCCTGAATCGCGGCCTGCGCGGGTGCGCCCGGTTCGCTCCGTCCGATCAACACCACTGACCGGGCCCCCTCCTTTACCAGCCAGGTGAGAAGCTCTAAGCCGAGGCCACCGAGGCCGCCCGTGACCAGATAGGTGCCCTCGCGTTTCACCGGGAAACGATCCTGGCCCGGGGCGAGGCGCGAGGGCGCAGCGTCCATCACCACGGCGACGCGGTCCAGTGGACTGCGCCGGACCAGGCGGGAGAGCGCCTGGTCGATCTCGCCCACCTCAAAGGCATCCAGGGTGCAGGGATGCAGCAGGCGGGACTCGAACAGACCCGCAACCTCGCGCAGCAGCTGACCAGCTCGATCGGGTCGCGCGGTGATGAGGCGACTGAAGTCGAGCCGGTGATAGGAACCGCTGCGGGCCGCGATCTCACTCAGGAGCGCAGGATCCACCGCACCGCCCCGCTGCGTGCAATCGACAAAGCGGCCACAGGGTTTCAGCAGCGCCGCGTTGCGGGCAGCCTGATGGGGGGCGGCGGCATGCACCACCACGTCGACCCCGCGCCCGCCCGTGTCCCGGCCCACCGCCGCCAGGTAGTCGCCGGACAAGGCGTTGTGCAGGTGGGCGACGCCAAGCGTCCTCAGCCGGGCCCGATCGGCGGGCTGGTCACAGGTGGCGTGCACCACTGCGCCCTTCAGCCGGGCAAACTGCACCGCGGCGAGGCCGACGGGGTCGCCGGCCTGGTGAATCAAGACATGCTCTCCCTCGCGCAACATCGCCAGGTAGTCCAGGGCGTGATACGCAGGGACAAAGGCAGCCGCAAGGGCCAGTCCCTCCGCGTCGGTGAGATGCTCGGGCTTGCGGACGACCAGGGACTCCTCGGCGGCGGCCAGGGACGCCAGGGCCGGGCGCGCATAACCCACCGCCACCGTGCCGGGCCGCAGGCGCGACGCGCTGCTCCCGACGCAGGTGACAGTTCCCACACAGGCCCCGGTCTCGGCGGCGTCCCCCGCGGCATGCTCACCTGACAGCGCGGCCAGGGTGGTCCGCAGACAGACCTCGGACTCGGAGAGGTCCGGCAACGGAAGCGCGGTGGCCACGGCGCGACCCCCTTCCGGTTCCCGCGCCCATCTCAAGGCGAACGGTTCATCGCCGGCGCAGGGCTGCGGCGTGGCCGCGTGTGCGGTGAGCTGGGCCGAGCCGAGGGCCCGGAGGCGGTGCCGATATACACCCGAAGCGCGCACCGAGATCTCGTCCTCCAGTTCTCCTCCCAGCAGAGCCTCCGGAAGACGCTCAAGCGCGGCGGCGTCCAGGTCCCGCGGGAGGTCGAGCAGGGTGGGTCGGTAGCCGGGGTGCTCCGAGGCGACGACCCGACCGAAGCCCCAGAGTGCTCCCTGCACGGGCACGGGCGGGGGCTCAACGTGAGACACGGTGTGAGCACCGCGTGTGACGAGGAGGAGCCGCGGCGGGGTCGACCAGGGAACGTCCTCCATCGCCTGGACAAGCTGTAGTGGATACGCGGTGACGGCCATGCACTCCTGCAGCATTTCGTCCGCGGACGCCTCCGCGTCCGGCAGATAGTCCAGGGCAGAAAGGTAAAGCACCGCCTGGCAGTGGGCGGCACTGCCGCGCAGGCTGTTCACCAGCTCCTCCCGCAGGCTGAAGCCGGAGGCCGGGGGCCGGAGGATGCTGCAGGACTGGCCCAGCTCCTCCAGGCGAGCGGCCAGCCGCTCGGCCACGCCACCGCGGTCCGACAGGAGCACCCAGGTGCCAGGCGTCCGGGCTCCGGCGGGGGCCGGGGCGGTCTCCTGCAATTGCCAGACGTCCTCGTACATGAGCGTGCGCGGGCTGGCGTCGACCGAGGCCTGTCGCGTTTTGGTCGAGCGCAGGGCGATGCCGCGGATTTCGACCGCCACCCTGCCCTCGTCGTCAAAGATCTCCAGGTCGCCCAGCATGGCCTCGTCCGACTGCTCCAGAATCCGGATATGCGAATAACACCGTTCCCCGGGAGCCTGGTGGCACCGCAGCGACTCGATCCGCACCGGAAGGTAGCCGATCGAGACGGCGGCAAAGATACCCTGGAAGGCCCCATCGAGGAGGACGGGATGGAGGTGATACTCCGGGAGTGAGGCAGCCAGCCCGGTGGGGAGCACCACCTCCGCCAGGACCTCGTTCTTGCCAACATGGACCCGCTCCACCGGCTGGAAGCGTCCCGCATACGAGAGGCCGAGCTGGTGGCAGTGCCGGTAGAACACCTCGCGCCCCATCGTCTCGGTGCAACGCCCCAGGATCTGCTGCCGGTCTACCATGGGGATCGCGTCCCCTTTCAGCTCCGGAGAAAGCAGCGCGCCGCTGACCCGCGACCACTGCCCGGACTGCGCATCCTGGGCGTGGATCTCCAGGCGTCCGCTCGACGGATCGAAGGTCGTATCCAGCGGCGTGGTACGATCCGGGGCGAGAAAGAGCGCCCGCTCAAAACGAATCTCCTCCAGCAGCGCCCGGCCTTGCCCTCCCTGTGCGGCGACCGCCAGCGCCATCTCAATGTATCCCGCTGCCGGGTACACAGGCTCGTCTTCCACCCGGTGATCGGAAAGGAAGGAAAGGTCCTGCAGGTCGATCGAGCTGATCCAGCCAGGGCGGGCGGAAGGATGCGCCGCGCCAAGCAGCGGGTGCACCACGGCCGAGCGCGAGGCGCGCCCGCCCAGGTTCTTCAACCGGGTTTCCCGGACCGACGGCTCCTCGCACCAGTAGCTGGCATGCTGCCAGGCATAGTTGGGCAGATAAACCAGCCGTCCCGCCTTGGGGTAGAGCCGGGCCCAATCGACCGAGAAACCGTGGACATGAAGGGCGCCGAGCGTAGCGGCCATCATCGCGGTGTCCCCCTGCTCCCGGCGCAGGGTCGCGACCACCGCCGGACGAGGCGAGACGCCTGCCAGGGTCTTCTCGATTGAACTGGAGAGCGCGGCATGCGGCGCCACCTCGATAAAGGTCCCGCAGCCGGCCGCGGAGGCAGCCTCGATCGCCTTCATGAAAAGAACGGGCTCACGGACATTCTTCGGCCAGTACTCCGGGCCCCAGTCTCCCGTTTTCGTCAGGTCGCCGCTCACGGTGGAGTAAAGCGCGAGCTTGGGCTCACGGACCGTCAGTCCCTCCAGCGCGTCGATCATCGGCGTGCGCAGGCGATCCATCGCCGGGCTGTGGTAAGGCACACCGACCTTGAGAAACCGCGCGAAGACCCCCTGCTGGTCGAGGGCGCGGGCGATTCGCGTCAGGGCCTGATGATCACCCGAGAGGGTAAGTGCATCGGGGCTGTTGATCGCCGCGATGGAGACGGACGTTTCCCCCGCTAGGTAGGACTGAACCGCAGCGGCGGAAAGGCCGACCGCCAGCATCGTGCCCAGGCCTTCCGTGGTCTGCTGGAGACGGGACCGGTGAAAGATCACCCGCACCGCGTCATCAAAATCCAGCGCGCCGGCGACATGAGCCGCGGCCACTTCGCCGGCACTGTGCCCCACCACGGCGTGCGGACGGATGCCCCACGTCTCGAGCAGGGCGGTCAACGCGACCTGAACGGCAAAGATGGCAGGCTGCGCGACAAAGGTCTCGGCCACGCGCGAGCGCTCCGCCGGGGCAAACAGCTCCTCCACCAGCGACCATCCCGAGAGCGCCTCCAGGGCCCGGCTGCAGCGCTCGATGACCTCGCGGAAGACCGGTTCCGCCTCGTAGAGCTGGCGGCCCATTCCGGCCCACTGCGTGCCCATGCCGGAAAACACAAAACACGTGCGCCCCGCCTCGCCACGCGAAGCGATGCCCCGCTGCACGTCGGGCGACGCCTGGCCCGCGATCCAGGACTCCAGGGCGGTGCACAGCGAAGGTTCATCCGCGGCGCGCACCACCAGACGATGGGTGTGGTGCTCGCGGCGCACCGCCGCGGTGTAACACAGATCATGCAACGAGCCGTCCCGTGCGGGCGGCTCCTGCCGCTCGCGCACACGCAGATGCTCGAGCAGGCGTGTCGCCTGGTCTTTCAGGCCCTGCTCGGTTTCCGCGCTGAGTGGGAGCAGGCGCTCCGGTCCGTGGTAAACCGGGGCCTGGTCCTGCCCCGGCTCGGCCACGGGTGAAGGTGCTTCCTGAAGGATAACGTTGGCATTGGTGCCGCCGAAGCCGAAGGAGTTGACCAGGGCGCACCGCGGCCGGTCGGGGGTGTCGGGCCAGGCCACCGGCGCGTCCGCCACGCGGAGGTTGAGCTGGGCGAGGTTGATGGCAGGATTGATCTCGTTGAAGCGGATGTTGGGCGGGATCACCCCGTGCCGCATCGCAAAGACGGTTTTGATCAGGCCCGCCATGCCGGCTGCCGCCTCGGTGTGGCCGATGTTGCTTTTGACCGAACCAATCACACAGGACGCCTGCTCGATCGGGCGGACGCCCAGCACCGAGCCCAGGGCGTTCACCTCGATGGGGTCGCCGACCGCCGTGCCCGTGCCGTGCGCCTCGGCGTACTGGATTTCGTCCGCACCGAGGCCGGCCCGCTGGAGCGAACGCAGGAGGAGGGCCCGCTGGGCCGCCCCGCTCGGCACGGTGATGCCCGGTGTCTGGCCATCCTGATTCACACCCGTTGCCTTGATCACGGCGAGCACGGTGTCGCCGTCGCGCTGGGCCTCCGACAGCCGCTTCACCAACACAAGGCCCGCACCCTCGCTGCGGACGTATCCATTGGCCGAGGCATCAAAGCTCTTGCAGGCTCCATCGGGCGACAGCATCGACGCCTTGCAGATGGAGAGGGTCAGCTCCGGCCGGAGGAGGATGTTAACCCCACCCGCGATCGCGAGGCGGCTGTCGCCCGACAGCACCGCCCGGCAGGCCAGGTCCAGCGCGACGAGCGAGGAGGAGCAGGCGGTGTCGAGGGCGACACTCGGTCCCCGGAAGTCGAATACATAGGAAATGCGGTTGGCGGTCAGCGTCATCGACGGCCCGGTCGCGCTGTGCGAACTCACCAGCCCGTGCGCGGCGGCGTCGAGCTGCAGCTGCTCGTAGTCGTGCATGAACTGCCCGATATAGACGGCGGTGTCGCTTCCCCTCAGGTCGCGCGCGCGGAGCCCGGCGTTTTCCAGCAGCTCGTACGTGAGTTCAAGGAGCCAGCGGTGCTGCGGGTCCACCCGCGTTGCCTCCGCCGGGGAGATCCCGAAAAACAGCGGATCGAACTGGTCGATCCCGGCGATGAACCCGCCGCGGTCCACGTACAGGCGGTTTTTCTTCTCCTTGTCGGCATCGTGCCACGCCTTGTTTTCCCAGCGATCCGCCGGCACCGGCACGATCCCGTCGCCCCGATTGAGCAGGAACTGGAAGAAGTCGCGGGGGTGCAGGTTGCCCCCGGGGAAGCGGCAGGCCATGCCGATCAGGGCGAGATCGTGGGGGGAGGAGTCAGGGCTGTGATGCATACGAATTAATCGAGGTCGGTGAGTGAAGGCGAGAGGACCGCCACCGGGCCGGCCGCGCCGACGGAGGGAGGTTGGCGGGTGGGCAGCGTCCCCATCCCCCGGATACCGGGAAGGGCCAGGCCGGCGGCGGTGAGCACCACCACGGTCCCGCCGGAGGCGGTGAGCACGGGGCCGAGGCCGAAACGATGGACCAGGGCCCCGGTGAGCGCGGCGGAGATCGGCACGGTCCCGAGGACGGCAAACATGACCAGGCTCATCACCCGCCCCATGAAGGGGCCCGGGGTGCGGAGCTGGAACCACGTCGTGCCGGCGACCATGACCATGCCAAGGCCGAGGCCGACCACCAGAAGCGCGGCTCCCGCCAGCCATAGCTGCGGCAGGTGCGGCAGCGCCGCGACGCAGGTCCCGATCGCGAAATCACAGAGCAGCACCACCACGCCCAGCCGGGCCGGGGACGGGCGCAGCAGCATGGCGGCGCCGGCGCCCAGAACGGTGCCGAGGCCCAGCAAGGTGTAGAGGGTGCCGTAAGCCCGCTCATCGAGTCCGAGTTGGAATCGGGTGTAGAGCGGCAGGCTCGCCAGCAGCGGCCCGTGCACAAAAAACGAAACCGCGAGCAAATAACCCAGCACGCGACGGATGCCGGGATCCTCCCACGCAAACCGCAGCCCCTCTCCCACCAGGCGCAGGATGTCTCCGCGCACGGGCGGGGACGCCCTCAGGCGCATCCCGACCAATAGCGCCAGTGCATTCGCCGCCGCCAGGGCCTCGGCCGCAAAGGCCAGTGCAATGCCCGCGGTCGCGCTGCCCACCGGCTCGAGGTCGCGCCAGCGTTGCCCGGCCCAAACCAGCCAGCCCGCCACCACCGGCCCCACCACCTGCGCCCCTTGCAATGTACCCATCACAAGTCCGTTTGCCTGACCGAGGCGCGCGGCCGGCACAAAGGTGGGAAGCAGCGCCTGCGAGGCGGGAGTGCCCACCGCGGAGAGCGTGCCGAGGAGGAGGGCGAACACGTGGACGACCCAGAGCGACGGAACCGTGGCAAAGGTGGTCACGGCAAATAACGAAACCACCAAGAGGAATCCCCCGCGGCTCACCAGAAGCGTGCGATAGGCGGAAAACCGGTCCGCCAACCCGCCACCAAAAAGCATGAAGACCCCCGCGGGCAAGGTGGCCGCCGCCAGCACGGTGGTGACAGAAAACGCGTCGGCGCCCGGCAGCGCCAGCACCAGCCAGGGCAGGGCAACAAAGGTGAAACACGCACCCACTTGCGAAAGGGCCACTCCCGCCCAGTGCAGGCGGAAGGCACGGAGCCCAAAGAGACCCTGGACGCCAGGCGCCAGCTCGGGCGCAGTCAGGGGCGATGCAGGAAGGGGGCTCATAAAGGCGTGGTGGGCGCAGCGTATTCAGCAGATGAAGACACCCGCCGGCGGCCGAAAAGCAGCACCCAGTCCTGGCCCGACCGTCAACGGCCCCTTATGCGTTGTAGTCACCCATTGCATACACCCCGTTAGAGCCGATTTAAGAGGATCACCGGCGACGCCCCGGGATTCACTCCCCACAGACACCTAGGGATTTTCCGGTGGGGCGACGGTGCTCGCCAACTCACCAGCTGCTCGCATTCAGGGGCTTGCGCAACCGACAGTGTTTCACCGCTGGTGCCGAGCCGCCTACTGCGCGTGTAAGAGTATCCACTGTGTGCACACACCACGCGCGGCAAGCCACGTGCAATTGCCCGCCAGAAAAACGCCACTCTCTCAGCTCTGTCGTTTTACCCTGGGGTGTATCACCCATCTGAGCACGCGGTGGGGCGCGTGCTCTAACGTCGCGCGCACACCGGGTCTGTAGACTGGCCGTGCTTCACAAGAGGGGTTTCGCGAGGATTCGAGGGATCAAATGGGGAAACCTCTCCCCTTCGCCAGCGGACGGTCCGGCGGGGAAGGCTTCGCTCTTGCGTGATCGGCACGTTGGGCTGCGGCATGCTTTCACTCCCCTGTTTCGGCACCGTCTTTTTCCGTCGCCTGACTGCGCTTGCCTCCCTGCCTTTACTGGCGCTCGCCGCCTCTACTGCGGCCGAAGACGCCCGACCGGTGGAGGATGCAAACCTCGTCCCCACCGAACAGGTGCGTGACCCTCGCCTCCCCACCCTCTTCCTCGTGGGAGACTCCACCGTCAAAGTCGGCACGGCCGGCCAGAAAGGATGGGGTGAAGAGATCGGGCCCTTCTTCGACTTCTCGAAGATCAACGTCGTCAATCGCGCCATTGGCGGCCGGAGCAGCCGCACCTTCCAGTCCGAAGGACGGTGGGACAAGGTGCTCGCCGATCTGAAACCGGGCGACTTTGTCTTGGTCCAGTTCGGCCACAATGACGGTGGACCGGTGAACGACACCCACCGCGCCCGCGGCACCCTGCGCGGCACCGGAGAGGAAACCGAGCAAATCGACAACCTCCTTACCGGACGCCGCGAGGTGGTGCACACCTACGGCTGGTACCTGCGTAAGTACGTCTCCGATACACGCGCCCGCGGCGCGACCCCCCTCCTCTGCTCCCCCGTCCCGCGCCGGATCTGGGAGGGCGATCGGATCGCCCGCACACCCGACAGCTACCCGGCCTGGGCCGCGGCGGTCGCGGCCGAAACCCAGACTGCCTTTCTGGACCTGCACGAGACCATCGCCCTTCGCTACGAGGCCGAAGGGGCCGCGGCGGTGGATGCCTATTTTGCGGATGAACGCACGCACACCACCGCGCGCGGCGCGCAGGTCAGCGCCGGCGTGGTCGCCGACCTCCTGCGCTCGCTTCCCGGGAAACCGTTCGCCGATTACCTCCGGTGAGCCCCGGGGCCGGCACTGCCTGCCTCAGGTGATCCGCCGCGCGACCGCCTGCGCCTTTAGGCAGAGTTCAGCGGCCTTGAAGGCGTGGGCCTGGGTCATGGCCTTCTCGGTCCGGTTGAGGCAATCAAGGATCAGCTCGCCGAAGAACGGGAATCCGACCTGGCCGGAGACGGCGAAATGCCGCTCACCGTTCTCATCCACCAGGTAAACGTGGTCCCCGGAGCGCTCGCGCGCCACGTCGATGTACTTGCGGAGTTCGAGCGTACCCCTGGTCCCCAGGATCATGGTGCGTCCGTCGCCCCAGGTGCCCAGGCCCTTCGGGGTGAACCAGTCGACTCTGACGTAATTGGAGGTCCCGTTGTTACCGAGGAGCGAGGCCTCTCCGAAGTCCTCAAGCTCCGGATACGCGGGATTGGCGTGGTTGGCCACCGCCGCCTGGGTCACCTCGGCGTCCGTGGCCCCGGAGAACGTCAGGAACTGCTCAAACTGGTGGCTTCCGATGTCGCACAGGATGCCGCCGTACTGCTCGTGCTTGAAGAACCAGGCCGGGCGTGAGGGGGCGTTCAGGCGGTGAGGCCCCAGGCCGATCACCTGCAGCACGCGGCCGATCGCGCCCTGTCGCACCAGCTCCGTGGCCGCCATCGCTGCCTCGTTGTGGATACGTTCGCTGTAATAGACCATGTACTTGCGCCCGGTGCGGGCGGCGACGCTCCTCGCCTGCTCCAACTGCGCCAGGGTGGTGAACGGGGTCTTGTCGGTGAAGTAGTCCTTGCCCGCCTCCATCACCCGGCAACCCAGCGGCCCGCGCTCGTTGGGGATGGCGGCAGCAGTGACAAGTTTCACCTCCGCGTCGGAGAGGATTTCGTCGAGCGACCGCGCGAGTTTGACGCCAGGAAATTTCTCCCGGAACGCAGAAACCTTCTTTTCGTCCGCATCATAGACCCACTTCAACACGCCGCCGGCTTCGGTGAGGCCGTTACACTGACCATAGATATGCCCGTGCTCCAGGTGCGTCGCGGCAAAGACAAAGTCACCGGGATTGACCACCGGTTTTGGCTTCCCTTTCGGGGCATAGGTCATGCCGTCGGCTGCCGGCACCGGCGCGGTCGCCTGGGCGAGGCTGGCAGACGGAAGCAGGGAGACGCCGGCAAGGGCGGCGGAGTGAGTGAGGAAGGTGCGTCGTTGCATAAGAGAGTGAGAGAAGGGTGAAACGGGGGTGGTGAACGGGAAGCAGCAGGATCAGGTGTCGAGAACGATCACCTCGTGATCCAGCACCCGTGGCACCTCCAGCGTCCAGGTGCCGCCGGCATAGACGAGTGGATACACTGCCTCGGTGACGAGACTGCGCGCCGACCGGAAGGACTCTGTCGACCGCACGGCAACGGAAAGCGGACCCACCGGGATCAACTCATCGACCGGGGTGCGCCAGGCGCCGGCATGGCTGAGATTGACAATATGCAGGATCCGCCGGGATCCCTGCTGCCAGAGGTGGCAGTCGAGCAAACCCGGACCTGTCACCTCCAGCGGCGCCGGCTCGGCGGCCGCCCAACGCACGGCGTTGGCCAGGAGGCGTGCCTGGTCGGGAATCCGCTCGCGGGCGTAGCGGCGGTCGAGATCCGCTGCGAGATAGACACTCCGCCCTCCTCCCGGAAGCAGGCGGGTGACAACGGCCGGAATCTCAGTCACCGGTTCGCGCATCCAGACCGACTCAGCGGGGGCGATCGGCACCGGCGGCACATAGGTCGCATGCACCTCGCAACCGGGATCCACCCGCAACGGCGCGAGCCGACCGCCGAAGGCGAGCAGATCGGTCTGCTCAAACCCGTCGAGGATGGGAGGGCGATCGCCGCTGCGGACGGGCTCGCTGCCCGTGCGCGGACCCTCCAGGACGCCCCGCTGCTCGGGCAGGAGGCGGAGGTAGGTGTGAGCCCACTCCGAGGCCCAGCGATCGCGCTCCGGTTCGTTACGCCAGGGATGGGAGGAAGGAAGATGCACACCGAACAGGTCGCCGAGTGCGAAATCCGGCCGCGGATCGCCCCACTGGTCGCAGAGGGTGCTCAGCCCCGTCGCCACGAGGCTGCCACCGGCCTCGGCAAAGCGGCGCACCGCATCCACCTGATTGTCGGCGAGAGCCGCCAGGTTGGGCAGAATGAGGACGCGTAGCTTCAGCTCCATTACCAGGCGTTCGAGGTCATCGACGTGGACCGGAACGTACGGAATGCGGGCCCGCACGAGGGACTGGGTAAAACCGTTCCAGGGATCATCCACGTGGTCCGTGCCGTGGTCGCGGCCGAAAAAATCCATGTTGCGCTGGGTCCAGAGCAGGCCCACCGCGGCCACCGGCAGGCGGTTGCGCAGGAAGCGCTCGTGCTGGGCGTGCCACTGCCAGAGCGGCACCGCGGTTTCGAGCATGCGACGGTCCTGCTGGTCCGAGCCGACGTGGTGCCACCAGGGCTGCACCCCGCCGGCAAATCCGTCCACCGCCCAGAGGCGCACCTCCGGGGACGGCTTCATCGCCAGGCGAAAATTGTGCTCAGAGAGGTGATACATCGCCATGCTCTCCGGGACCAGCTTGTCCCAGCCGCCCACGCTGAGAAGCCGCTTGGCAGTCTCGCCGTTGTGCTGGAAGCCTTCCGCATCAAACCGACGCTGGTGGTCGAGCATGATCATCTCCGTGCGGCGGTAGATTTCGCGGTCGTCGCGAAAGACCCGCGACTGCCAGTTTTGCGAGCCCGCCATCATGCCGACCCAGAGGCAGGTCGGCCCGCCGGCGGCGCGGGTGGTGCGATTGAAGAGATCCCAGATCTCGAGACGCCGCTCGTAATTCCAGAGGATCCACTCGCGGTAGATTGGACTGTTCCAATCGGCGGTACGCGGAATCGATTCCCCGGTGCGGGCACGGAATCGGGACTGGCAGTTCGGGCAGTGGCAGGGCTGGTGCCGCATCGGGCCATTCCAGTTATTGTCGGTGAACCCGTCCGGCCGGTACCGTGTCGCAACCTCGCGCAGGACCGCGGGGATGTGCTCGTCGTAATACGGGCTGTTGACGCATGCCACCGGGAGGTCCGTGACCCGGTAAGGTTTTCCGTCAGCGTCGTGGGCAAACCAGTCGGGGTTGGCGTCGTAGAACGCCTGGTCGGCCCGGTTGGAGTCCATCCGTGCAAAGACCGCCAGCCCGTCCTCGCGCGCCGCGCGGGTCAGCTCCCCCAGCAGATCGCGATCCCCGAGATGTGCCGCCCGCCGGTGCTGCGGGATCTCGGTCGGATAATACGCCACGATGCCACCCGCGTTGATCACCACACCCTGGATACGCGTGCGGCGCCAGTGGGTGCGCCACCAGGCGAGGTCAAACTGGCGCGGGTCCACCTCGGTCAGGTTGGTCTGCCCCCAGCGGGCGGCGCGGCGAAACCACGTTTCGCCTGCCGCTGCCGCCGCGCCTCTGGAGACCGGTTCGTCAGCCCCGGCGGAGGCGCGGGCCCAGGACGGAAGCGCGGCAAGGGTGGCGCCGGTGGCGAGCGCCTGCAAAAAGGAGCGACGCGACGGAGGGCCGGGGTGGGCTTCACGCATGGAGATCACCCTGCGCACGGACGTGCGCGGGAACAGTTTAAAAACCGCGGACGTCAGAACGCGTTGCGGGCAGCCGGGAAGACGCCCCGCACCTCCTCCAGGGTCGGTTCCCGTTTCGGGACCTGGTTGTCGCTGAGCCGCTGCGCAGAAAGGGTTTCGTACACCTGGCGGCGCGTGCGATTGATCCCGCCGAGGGGCTTGTGTTCGGGCAGGGCGTGCCAGGGCGAAAACGACAGCTGCTCACCAAAACGCTGCTGCTCCACGGTATCGAAGGCCTGCGGCGGGATGACCAATGAGCCCACGTTTTCGAACGGCGAAAGAGCCTCCTGCCACTCCACGGTGGCGTCTTCCAGCGGGTTGCGAACAGGATCGCGCTGCAGCTGCACCAGCACATCGAAAACGGCGGCCCCCCGTTGCAGGTGTTCGACCATTGCCAGACGATAACGGTCGGCTTCCCGGGTGGACCGCGGCGGGGTGCGCGTGAGGAGGGGCCTCAGCGACAGCTTGGCCGCCCGGTCCTGCCAGCGGGACGGCGTGCCACTCCAGAATCGGGTCTGGAGGAGGTTCTCCGGCCGCTTTCCCGCCATCGTGCGAGCGAGGCGGAAGCGAGGGTCCCGCGAGAGGGCAACACGGGCGGCGGCACCCAAGCGGGAAAAAACGCCTCCTGTGAGCAGGCGACAAAACGTATCCATCAGCGGCACGAGACCGGCGGCATCCGGCGCAAAAAACACTGGATGGTCGACCAAGACGAAGTCCTGGGTGGGAGCGGCACGTTCCTGGGGCAGCAGCTTTTCGCCGGGGACGTCCAGGAGTTTGACCGCGAGCCCGTGGGCGTCTGGCAGGCGATCGTCGCGTTGTTTCGCGTTGGAGAAGCGAACAAGGGCTGGGTGGATCGCTCCCGCCTGAAAAACACCATTCCGGAGGTGGAGGCCCAGGTCTGGTCGGACCCGCAACTCCGCATACACGCAGGCATGCTGCTTCGAACGCACACTCCGCGGCACGGGTCGCTTGGACCGGTCGTGGCGGTCCTGGACGCGGCGGAACAGCGCGAGGACACGTTCCACGTGCACCGCTTCGTCAGCAGGAATTTGCTCCACGCCCAACGCAGCATGGGATTCAGAAGGGTCTGAAGGGAGAGATTCTGAGAGTGGGTTCATTGCGAGACGGGCCGCGACGCGCAGGTTGCCCGCACCTTCTACGATGACCACTCATCTCAACCTGAAAGGCGCCGACGGCATTGATCTGCACGCAGCGGTTGCTGGCGAAAGCGGACCCGTCGTCTTGTTCCTTCACGGGTTCCCGGAATTCTGGGCGGCTTGGCACCGGCAGTTGCCCGTCTTCGCCCACGGGCGGCGCGCGGTGGCGTTGGACCTTCCCGGATACAACGAGTCGTCCAAACCTGGCGCCACCGGCCGCTATACCCTTGCAGCCATCGCCGAGGACATCAGCTGCGTGCTACACCACCTTTGCTCGGACCGGAAGGCGGTGCTGGTGGGTCACGACTGGGGCGGGCTGGTGGGCTGGGCGCTGGCGCGTCGCGCGCCCCACCTACTGGAACGGATGGTGATCATCAACGCCCCGCACCCGACGCTGTTCTGGCGCGAGCTGACACGAAACCCACGGCAGTGGTTCTCGAGCCTCTACGCCGGGTGCTTCCAGGTGCGCGGCGTGGCGGAGCTCGCCTTGCGCTTCTGTGATCACGCTCTCCTGCGGGCGCTGTTATTCGGCACCTGCCGGAAACCTGAGGCGTTCGATCCCACGCTCCGCGCCGCCTACCAGGCCGCGTGGAAAGCTCCGGGGGGACTACGGGCTCAACTGTCCTATTACCGGAACCTGGCCGCGTTTCGTGCGGAGGCGCGCGAGGCGGCGGCGGCGGCCATCCGCGTCCCCACCCTGGTGTTGTGGGGTCGTCGCGACCCCGCGCTTAGCCCGCGTTGCCTGGCGGGGCTCCACGCATTGGTCTGCGACGTGAGGATCGAGCAGCATCCCCGCGCCACCCATTGGGTGGTTCATGAAGAACCCGAATGGGTAAACGCGCAGATCTCCGCCTTCCTCGAGGAGCCCCTTAACGGCGTGGCTTAGCGGGCGAGCCAGCCACCGTCGACTGCCAGGACATAACCGTTGACGTAGTCGGAGGCGGCGGAAGCGAGGAAAACGACGGCGCCCTGAAGGTCCTCCGGCGTGCCCCAGCGGTTGGCCGGAATGCGTCCCAGGATCGCAGCGCTCCGCTCGGCGTCGGCGCGGATCGGCGCGGTGTTGTCGGTCGCCATGTAGCCGGGGGCGATTGCATTCACGTTGATGTTTTTCGAGGCCAGTTCGTTGGCCATCAGTCGGGTCAGGCCCGCCACCGCGCTCTTCGAGCAGGTGTAGGAGGGCACGCGGATGCCGCCCTGGAAGGAAAGCATCGAGGCGATGTTGACGATCTTGGCCGGCGCGTTGCGCGCGATCGCGTCCTTCACAAAGGCCTGGCTGAGGAAAAAGACGGCATCGATGTTGATCTTCATCACGTCGTCCCAGTCCTTCTCGGTGAAGTCGACCAGGTCGGCGCGGCGGATGATGCCGGCGCAATTGACCAGAACGTCGAGGTGGTCGAAGGACTTGCGGGCCTCCGTCACCACCTTGCCGATGTTGGACCGGTCGCCCAGGTTCGCGATGATCGGCACGCAGCGACGGCCCATCGCCTTCACCTGGCGCTCCGTGTCCTCGAGGCCGAGGACGTCGACGGCGACGATGTCCGCGCCGGCATCCGCCAATGCGAGGGCCATGCCCTGGCCGAGGCCGCGTGACGCACCGGTCACGACAGCGACTTTTCCGTTCAGCTTAAACTTCTCGAGGATGGAGCTCATGTTTGTGGGGGAAAGGGATACAGGGCGCGTCTCCGGGACGCGCCTACAAGGGAAGTGAGGATTGCCGGAAGCCCGCGGCGCCGGAGGCAGCGCGGACGGAAGGGAGAGGGCTGCTCAGCGCAGGGTGGCGATAGGCGCGGCATCCATGTCCGAGAAGACCTGGTTGTCGCCGCCCATTGCCCAGACAAAGCGGTAGGCGCCGGTGCCGACGCCGGAGTGGATCGACCAGGACGGCGACAGGATCACCTCGCGGTCGCGCACGATCAGGTGGCGGGTCCGCTGAGGTTCGCCCATCAGGTGCACCACCATCTGGTCACCAAGATCGAAATACAGGTAAAGCTCGGTGCGGCGGCTGTGGGTGTGCGGCGGCATCGTGTTCCAGATGCTGCCCGGCTCAAACTCGGTGCAGCCCATCACCAGCTGGCAGCTCTTGATGCCGTCCAGGTGGATGTACTTGTTGATCCGCCGCCGGTTCGCCTTGGTGACGTCGCCGATCGGGTCGGCCTTCACGTCCTCCTTGCGCGCGACCGCGGTGGGGTGCTTGGCGTGGGCGGGGGTGCTGACGAAAAAGAAGGCGGCCTGGCCCTCGCTCCCGTTTTCAAAGGTGACCTCGCGCTCGCCCAGGCCGATGTAGAGGCAGTCCAGGTTGCCCAGCTCGTGACGCGTGCCGCTGACCGTGACCGTGCCTTTTGTACCGATGTTTAGGATACCGATCTCGCGGCGCTCCAGGAAAAACCCGGTGCCCGTCTCCTTCGCGTTGGGGAGCGGGAGGGGGGCGGAGGTGGGGACCGCCCCGCCGGTGATCATGCGGTCGAGGTCGGTGTAGTGCGCCGTGACCTCGCCGGGTCGGAAGAGGCTCTGGATGAGGTAGTGCTCACGCAGTTCCTCGGTGGTGAGCCGGTTGGTTTCGGCCGCGCTGGGAAAATAATGGAGTTTCATGGCTAAAGGGGATTGGGCCTCAGGGGGCGGAGAGTTCGACCTTAACGGGGGAGGCGAGGCGACGGGAGAAATCCTGGAGGTAGGCCTCCCAGGCCTCGCGGGAGGGCATGTGGCCGGATTCGGTCCAGCCGGCGCCGACGTAATAACGAAGGGCCTGACCCGGCTGGACGGAGGTGAGGGCGAGGTGATTGCCCGTGTCCTCGGCGAAGCCGGCAAGGTTACCGGCGGGGAGGAGCACGGCGGTGCCCAGTTCTCCGTGTTTTGGATACGTTTCCCAGAGCGAGAGCCATCCTGCGGCCTGGTCGCGGGCGACCGCGCCCTTCACGTCTGCATGTTTGCTGATGCCGACTGCGACCGAGAGCGGTCCGGTATGGCCGGGGGCGGTGAAGGTACTTTCGACCTGGTGGAGGTTGCGGCCGGCATCGAGGGTGAAGCGCTTGACCTCGGACACCTTCACCCCGGCCGCATCCCAGGTGTCGTAACTCAGTTCGAAAATGGTGCGGATGGGCCCGTTTGCCAGGACCTTCCAGCGCTTCCAGTTATGGGATGGGTGGAGTGCCTTGCCGTCCCAGATTCCGGTGCCGCCCATGCCGCGGTGGGTGCCGACGGAGTAGAGGTCGAGTCCCTCGCCCGAATCGATGTGGTAGGCGTCGTGCCCCTTAAGGTACCAGCGGTCGACGATCGGGTAGCTGACCTTCTTCAGCCAGACGTCGATCCCGCTGCTGACCATGCGGCTCTTGCCGGCGGCGGGGGTATCGAGGCCCGGCCCGTACATGCGGTGTGCGATCCGGTCGTTTTCGAAGGCAAAATCATCCAGCCGCTCCGGGACGTAGCGGGCGAAGGTCTGGGTCGGGAAGGGCGGAACGGGGCGATCGGTTGTCTCGATCGTGAAGGTGGCGGTGGTCTCACCGGCGGCGAAGCTGTGCTGGAAGAGGAGATCGTCGTAGCGGGCCGCGCGATCGTCCGGGTTAAAATTGGTGACCTGCGCCGGCACGATTTTGCCGGATGCATCCTTGACCACCACGTGGTCGAGCAGGACTTCGGGGAGGCGTTCGCGGACGGCGCTGAACGGAATCACGATCACCTCGCCCGGCCGTGCGGTGGGAAGGTCGTGCGAAAGCCGGACGGTGAAGGAGGTGGCGGCGACCAGAGTGGAGGTCAGGGCGGCGGCCGCGAGCGCGAGGAGTCGTTTCATGGGCAATGCAGGGGGAGGTTGGGCAAGACCGCCCCGGTGGGCGCGGCCGGGTGGGGGCGCCCATCCGCAGCCTGGGCCTCACCGCGGCCCTCGGGCAGCGCGCCGCGTTCGGACAGTTCGTGGCGCGGGGCGTGGGCGCGGGGGGCGGTGAAGGTTGGGACGTGCGGGCCGGGGGGAAACCGGGCGCACTCCACCACCGTCAACGGCGGGGGCCAAGCACATTTTCGCACAGGTGTCCGCGTGCAGTGAACGCGGGCACGGCGCGGCAGCGAGATTGATTGAGGACCGAAGTCGCGGTCAGCCGTATCGACCCGTGGCTCTCCGCGACGGATCGACGACTTCCGTAGCACCCAAGGCGGAACCGTGGTTCAGATCAGCGCGTTGCGCTTCATCACCTCGCTAAACCAGCGGGCGCTGAGCTTGGGCGTGCGTTTCTGGGTCTCGAAGTCGTTGTAGACGATTCCGAAGCGGCGGGTGTAGCCGTCCTCCCACTCGTAATTGTCCATGAAACTCCAGAGGAAGTAGCCCTTCACCTGCGCGCCGTCGGCCTCGGCCCGGTGCAACTCACGCAGGCAGCTGCGGACGTATTCGCGGCGATGCAGGTCCAGCACCTCGCCGTTGACCGGAGGGTCTTCGTCATAGCCAGCGCCATTTTCCGTCACGTACAACGGACGTTTGCCGTAGAGGTCCGTGAGGTGGCGAGGCGCCCAGTACATGTTCTGCGGCAGGAGGTACAGCCAGGCGCAGTTGGTGGTCGGGAAATGCTTGGGGAAGGGCACGACCTCGTAGCCCTTCTTTTTGGCCGCGCGCACAAATTTGCCGGTGTAGAGATTCAGGCCGAGGAAGTCGGTCGGCTGGGAAATGAAGGCGAGATCGCCCTTCTGGACCTTGGGAGCCAGCCCGGACTTCAGGTAGCGCGGATGGTAGCGCCCCTTGAAAAGCGGCTCGAGCACCCGGGTGTTTTCATCGACGAACGCCTGCTGGGCCGCCGCGATGTCCTCCTCCGTCTCATTCACCGGAATGGTGACGATGGGATTGTCCGTGATCCCCACGCGCGCGCCGCGGCCGCCAAACTCGCGCACCGCACGCACGCCGTGCCCGTGGCAAAGCAACGCGTGATGGTACGTCTGGTTCACCACCGCAGGCGCTTCCTTCGCCCCGGGCGCCTTGCTGCCGTAACCGTACGCCAAGGTCGTGAAGCAGAAGATTTCGTTGAGCGTGATCCAGTTCTTCACCCGGTCGCCGTAAGCCTTGACGATCGTGTCCGCGTAGGTCGCGAATGCGTCGGTGATGCCGCGCACGCGCCAGCCACCTTCATCCTCCAGCGGCTGCGGGAGATCCCAGTGGTACATGGTCACCCACGGCGTGATGCCCTTGGCCAGCAGGGTGTCGATCAGGCGATGGTAGAAGTCCAGGCCGCGCTGGTTCACCGCTCCCCTGCCCTGCGGAAAGATGCGCGGCCACGCGATCGAGAGCCGGTAGTTTTTCACCCCGAGCTTGGCCATGAGCGCGGCGTCCTCCTTGTAGCGGTGATAATGGTCGCAGGCGACATCCAGCGTGTCGCCATTGAGCACCTTGCCGGGAACGCGGCTGAAGGTATCCCAGATGGACGGACCCTTGCCGTCCTCGAAGGCGGCGCCTTCAATCTGCGGGGCGGCGGTGGCCACCCCCCAGACAAAATTGCGGGGGAAACGGAGCGGCTTCATGGATGTCGGGGGCCCCGCCGTGTAGTGATGGAGTGGCTACAGGTCGAGGGTGCACGACGGTGCGGACAGCCCCGGGCACACCCAACCCCTGCCTTACTCTCACGTTTGAGAAAACGGCCGCACGCTGACACAAGGAACGCGGCGGCTGACGCCGGCTCATGCAGAAAATTCATGCTGGAGGGAGAAACGCGCGACGGAGGCGCGGTTTTCGTTTGTGAGGAGGAGCCCTTTGCGGTGAAAGCGTGACCTTGCTTGACGGTCCAATGTGCGGCGGCTGCCCAGCCGCGACCACCGCTCCCACGCTTCCTCCCCCCGACGCCATGTCACACCTCCCGCGAGCCCTCCTCCTTACGCTGACCCTGTCCGCCGCTTTCGCCGCCGCCGGTCCCACCCTTCCCCTCTGGCCCGGACCGCCTCCCGGCAGCCGCGCCGACGCGTCCTACCAGGAAGAAATCATCTATCGGGACAACGATCCGGCAAAACCAAGGATCTCGCGCGTGACCACGCCGACCCTTGAGGTCTTCCTGCCGGAGAAACCCGGCGCGGCGCGGAGCGCAGTCGTGATCTGCCCCGGTGGCGCCTATGCCGTCCTCGCCTACGACTACGAAGGGGTCGCGGTGGCGAAGCACCTCAACCAGCTCGGGGTCGCCGCCTTCGTCCTCAAGTATCGACTTCCCCATGACGCGATCATGGAGGACAAAACGGTGGGCCCGCTCCAGGACGTGCAGGAGGCGATCCGCACCGTTCGGCGCCGCGCCGGCGACTGGGGCGTCGATCCGGCCCGAGTGGGCGTGCTCGGCTTCTCCGCCGGCGGACATCTCGCCGGCTCCGCCACCACCCTGCACGGCCTGACCGTGTATCCACCGGCTGATGCCACCAGCGCCCGGCCCGACTTCTCGATCCTGATCTACCCGGTGCTTTCGATGGATCCGGCCATCACCCACGCGGGTTCCCGCGAGAACCTCCTCGGCAAGTCTCCCACCGCAGAGCGGCAGGAGCTGTTCTCGATCGAGAAGCAGGTCGGACCCGGCACGCCCCCGACCTTCCTGGTGCACTCCCTTGACGATGGCGCGGTGCCCCTGGCCAACACCCTCCGCTACGTCGAGGCGGCAAAGGCCCAAGGTGTCTCGGTCGAGGCCCACCTCTACCCAACCGGCGGGCACGGCTACGGCCTCGCCCAGGATCGCGGCCCGCAGGCACCCGCCGCCTGGCCGGCCGCGCTTGAAGCCTGGCTGCGGTCGCGCCAGCTGCTCTAGGATCCCAGGCGCCGGCAGACGCAGCCGTTTGTATTCAAGGTCAGGATTCGCCCGCCCGCGAACCGGGGCGGCGGATTCAGGTCGGGGTGGGCGCCGGTTCCCCACGGGAGGGCACCGCGCAAACCCGACGACGCGTGCGCCGACTGAACGACCTTTGCCTCTGCCTGCCCTGGTTTCTGCTGCTGTTGCTGACCGCGACGCTTGGCTGCGCCTCCGCGCGTGCCCAGGGTGCGCCCACCGGACGCTTCGAGGTGGGGGAGCACGCCTTCCTCCTCGACGGCAGGCCAGTGCAGCTGCGCGGGGGTGAGATCCATTACGCCCGCGTCCCTCCCGAGTACTGGCGCCACCGCCTCCGGGCCCTCCGTGCGATGGGACTGAATACCGTCTGCGCCTACCTCTTCTGGAACTTCCACGAATCGCGGGAGGGCAGCTTCGACTGGACGGGCGCGCGCGACGTCGCGGAATTCTGCCGGATCGCGCAGTCGGAGGGGCTGTGGGTCATCCTCCGGCCGGGGCCCTACGCCTGCGCGGAGTGGGACATGGGCGGGCTGCCCTGGTGGCTCCTGAAGCACCCCGACATCGTGCTCCGCAGCCGCGATCCGCGTTTTCTCTCCGCCACCGCGCGCTGGTTCCGTGAGGTCGGCCGGGTCCTCGGCCCGCTGCAGATCGACCGGGGCGGACCGATCATCCTCGTGCAGGTGGAGAACGAATACGGCTTTTACGGCGGAGACGCTGACTACATGGGGGCGCTGCGCCAGCAACTGGTGGACGCCGGTTTCCGCGTGCCCTTTTTCGCCTGCAATCCCACCCACACCCTCCGACGCGGCGCGCGGCCCGACCTGTTCCAGGTGGTCAATTTCCCGCGGGATCCGGAGGGCGCCTTCCGCGCCCTGCGTGCGGTCCAGCCCCACGGCCCGCTGATGGCCGGTGAGTTTTATTCGGGCTGGTACGACACCTGGGGACAACCCCACCACCGCGGGCGCGCCTCCGGGCATCTCGACGACCTCGACATCATGCTGCGCGCCGGTGCATCCTTCAGCATCTACATGGCCCACGGCGGCACCAGCTTCGGGCTCTGGGCAGGCGCCAACCGTCCTTTTCGACCGGATACAACGAGCTACGACTACGACGCCCCGGTAAGCGAGGCGGGCGGGTTGACCGAGCGTTATCATCTCACCCGCGCACTCCTCCTCTCCCACCTCCCCGCAGGGGAGCGTCTCCCCGAACCGCCGCCCGCCCCACCCCTCCGCGCGCTCGCGCCTCTGCGCCCGGTGGCCACCGCCCCGCTTGCCTCCCAACTCGCGGTGCGCCACCGGACGGATGCGCCGCCGACCTTCGAGCAGATCGACCTTCCGCAGGGCCTGGCGCTCTACCGCACCCGCGTCCCCGCCGGCCCAGCCGCCACCCTGGACGCCCGGGCGATCCACGATTTTGCGTGGGTCTCGCTGGAGGGGAAAGCGCTCGGGGTGGTCGACCGGCGGCACCCCGGCACACGGGTGGAACTGCCGCCCCGGAGCCAGGACGCCACGCTGGAACTGCTCGTATATGCGATGGGCCGGATCAACTTCGGTCCGGAGATCCACGACCGGAAGGGTATCCAGGGTCCGGTGACGCTGACGCCCTCCAGCGGTGGAGCGATCACCCTCACCCGCTGGGAGGTTGCCCCCTTGCGCCTCGACGTCGCCCCACGGCCCGCCACCTGGCAGCCCGTGGGCGGCGCCGCCGGTGGCGACGTGTCAGGCCCCCGTCTATGGCGGTTCGAGTTCAGCCTCGAGACACCGGCCGACACCTTCCTCGATCTTTCCACCTGGGGAAAAGGCGTGGTCTGGCTCAACGGCCAGGCCTTGGGACGGTTTTGGAATGTCGGCCCGACCCAGAGTCTCTACGCGCCCGCACCGTGGTTTCGGAAGGGCCACAATGAGGTGGTCATCCTCGACCTGCTCGGTCCGGAGCAGCCCGTGCTCTCCGGGCGCACGACCCCCATCCTCGATCATCTGCGGCCGACGGCTGATTTTAACCGGCCCAAGGGCTTCGGGCGATTTGTGCTCAACTCGGTGCGGGGAATGCACGAAGGCGAGTTTGCGGCGGGCGCCGAGCCGCAGGAGGTCCGCCTTGAGGAGGCGGTGGAAGTCCGGCAATTCGGGCTGGAATCGCTCAGCAGTCACGATGGAGGTGGCGTCGCTAGTGTCGCGGAGCTGGAGTTGCTCGATCCGAGCGGTGCCCTGCTGCCGCAAGATCGCTGGACCATCGCCTATGTGGGAAGCGAGGAGCTGGCGGAGGAGGATGGATCCGCTGCCAACGCGATCAATGGCCAGACCGCCGATGGCTGGAGCACCGCGTTTGGCGCGGACGCACCGCAGCACCCACACCGGCTGGTCATCGACCTCGGCGGCACGGCGCGGGTGGGCGGCTTTCGCTACACGCCGCGTCAGGGCGGGGACAACGAGCCGGGCCGCATCAAGGCCTACCGCGTTTACCTGGGAGACGAGTTGGCCACGCTGAAGGCCAAGTAACAGACGCGGTGAGCAGGACGTCACCCGATCCGCTCGGCGAGGCGTCATGCGCCACCGAGGGGTGAAGCGCTCCCTTCAACCCGCCTCCCTCGATCGCTGTCGCCCCACAGCGCTGTGGGTCAAACGCAGCAGTGGGGGCGGGAATTTTTGTCAAGAGTCAAGACATGACCCCTTAGGCTGCGGGATCCAGCACCACCTTGATGCAGTCCTTCTTCTTCTCGGAGAACATCTCGTAGGCCTTGGGCGCCTTGCTCAGCGGGACCTTGTGGGTGATGACAAACGAGGGATCGATCTTCTTGTCCTCGATCAGCTTCAGGAGCGGCTGCATGTATTTCTGCATGTGGGTCTGGCCCATCTTCATCGTGATGCCCTTGTTCATGGCCGCGCCGAAGGGGATCTTGTCGACAAAGCCTGAATACACCCCGGGGATCGAAAGGGTGCCGGCCTTGCGCACCGCCCGCATCGACTGGCGGAGGACGTAGGGTCGGTCCTGCTCCAGCTTGAGGGTCTGCTTCACGTGGTCGTAGATCGACCCGTGCGCCTCCATCCCGACCGCGTCGATCGCACAATCCGGACCGCGGCCCCCGGTCAGCTCCTTGAGCCGCTGGAGGACATCGACCTCCCCGTCATTCACCGGGATGGCGCCGGCCTGCTCCGCCATCTGCAGGCGCTCCGGCAGGTTGTCGATCGCGATCACCTTGGCGGCACCGAGCAGGAAGGCGCTGCGGATGGCAAACTGGCCCACCGGACCGCAGCCCCAGACGGCGACGACCGACTTGCCCGGCTGGATGTTGGCATTCTCCGCCGCCATGTAGCCGGTGGGATAGATGTCGGAGAGAAAGAGGACCTTCTCATCCGGCAGGTCGGTCTCGATCTTCAGCGGGCCCACGTCCGCATGGGGCACCCGGGCATACTGGGCCTGGCCCCCGGCGTATCCACCGAGTAGATGCGAATAGCCGAAGATGCCGGGCGGGGCGTAGCCGAGGAGCTGCTCGGCCAGGGCGGCATTGGGGTTGGTGTTGTCGCAGCAGGAAAACTCCAGCCGCGCGCAATGGGCGCACCCGCCGCAGGAAATGGTAAATGGGACGACCACGCGGTCGCCCACCTTCAGGCGCCGGACTTCGGGACCCACCTCGACCACCTCGCCCATGAACTCATGGCCGAGAATGTCGCCCTTCTCCATTGTGGGGTTGTATCCATTGTAGAGATGCAGGTCCGACCCGCAGATCGCGGTGGAGGTGATCTTCACTATGCAGTCGCGGGGATTGAGGATCCTGGGGTCATCCACCCGCTGCACCTCCATGCGGCGTTTGCCCATCCAACATACGGCCTTCATCGTTTTCCTTTCTTTCTCAAGCTGCGTTGCGGTTCACCGACGGGCTGGCCTTCGGTGGTGGGAATCTCGCCTGCCTCCATCAGGGCCTTGAAGCGGCGCAGGGTTTCGCCCACCTGCTGGCCCGCCTCCTCGCCGGAGAGTTTGGCCAGGAGCGCGGCCAGTTTTCCACCCGGGGGGTCGTATTCGAGGGCGACCGTCACTTCGGTGCCCTCGTCTCCCGGGGCGGCTTCGAAGCGCACGCTTCCGGCGTTCGGAACCTGCGCGCCCTCGCGCGAGCGCCACGCGATCAGCGTGTCGGGCTTTTCGTTGATGATGACTGCATCCCACTCTACGCGCCGGTCTCCCGGCGGAGCGCTGACCGACCAGTGTGACTCGGTGTCGGAGGTGACCTCGATCGTCACGGGATGCTTGATCACCTGCTGCAGGTTCTCGAAGTCCCGCCAGAAATGGTACAGTTCGGAGGCGGGTTTGCGGATGGTGGTCGAGCGGACGACTTTCACGCCGCGGTTTCCTGGCACCACAATCTTGGAACGGGCATTCGCCTTCCCAGCAACGCCAGGTCGCGCCGGGGTTTTGCGTTGAGCAGAAGTCGCCATGATTCGGACGCTAACACTGCCCCTGGGCAGCTGCCATCGGGCGAGGTCCGGGGGGAGCGATGGAGCACGCCACGGTCGAAACCGCGGGGCCGCGCCGCCGGAATACCCCTCGGCCGCCTTCCTTATACCCGGCTCGAAATGCGTCGCCGCGTTGAAGCAGCGGTCGATCGCAACAGCGTAGGTCCAACTTCACCCGCCCATGCTGATCCGAGCCGCCTCCCTGCTTTGCGCCTGCGCTGCAGCGCTTGTCCTCACCCTTCCGCAGCGCAGCGCTGCCGAATCCCTCCCCGTAAACCCGCTGATCGCACCCAGCCCGCTCCCATACGGGCTGCCGCCGTATGACCAGATCCAGGCCGCGCATTTCCTGCCGGCCTTCGAGCACGCCATGGCCGAGGAGCTGCAGGAGGTGGAGGCCATCGCAACGAACCCGGCCGAGCCCACCTTCGAAAACACCCTCGTGGCCCTGGAGCGCGCCGGGACGCTGCGCGCCCAGGTCGGGCGCGTGTTCTCCGCCCTGGTCGGCGCCCATTCCAACCCGGAGTTGCGCGCGCTGGAGAAGCAGATGGCTCCGCGGCAGGCCGCCCAGCGCGACACCATCCGGATGAACCCGAAGCTCTTCGCCCGGGTGCAAGCCCTCTGGAACCAGCGGGACACGCTAAAGCTGGAGGGCGAGGATGCGCGCCTGCTGGAGCGCACCTACATCGATTTTGTCCGCGCGGGTGCCCGGCTTTCCGAAGCCGACCAGGCCACCCTGAAGGGCCTCAATGCCGAGATCGCCACCCTCCAGACCACCTTCAGCCAGAACGTGCTCAACGAGACCAACGCCTCCGGCCTGGTGGTGGACACCCGCGAGGAGCTCAAAGGCCTGACCGACGCTCAAATCACGGCGGCAGCGGAGGCGGCGAAAACGGCTGGGCACGAGGGCAAATTTCTCCTGCGCCTCCTCAACACCACCGGGCAGCCCGCCCTCGCCTCCCTCGAAAACCGCGCGGTGCGCGAGCGCCTTTTCCGCGCCTCGACCGAACGCAGCAGCCGCGGCGGCGACTACGACAACCGAGGCCTGGTCGCACGCCTGGTCGAGCTGCGTGCCCAGCGGGCCCGCCTCATGGGCTATCCCAACCATGCTGCCTATGTTCTCGAGGAACAGACTGCCGAGACGGTGGAGGCGGTGAACACACTGCTTTCGCGCCTCGCACCCCCCGCCGTTGCCAACGCACAACGCGAGGCCGGTGAACTGCAGGCAATGATCCGCGCCGAGGGCGGCGACTTCACCCTCATGCCCTGGGACTGGTCCTTCTATGCAGAGAAGGTGCGCAAGGAACGTTACGCCTTCGATGAAGCGGAACTGCGGCCCTATTTCGAGATGAACCGCGTGCTCACCGACGGCGTGTTTTTCGCCGCGCGCCAGCTTTTCGGCATCACCTTCAAGGAGCGGCCCGACCTGCCCACCTACCATCCGGACGTGAAGGTCTACGAAGTCTTCGAGGCCGACGGCACACCTCTCGCCCTTTTCCTCGTCGACCTCTACGCACGGCCGACAAAGCGCGGCGGGGCCTGGAAAAACGCACACGTGCAGCAATCACACCTCCTCGGGACAAAACCGGTGATCGCCAACCACCTGAACGTGCCGAAGCCGCCGGCCGGTGAACCGACCCTCATGACGTATGACGAAGTGAATACGCTCTTTCACGAATTCGGCCACGCCCTGCATGGCATGTTCTCGGATGTGCGCTACCCGCGGTTCAGCGGCACGAGTGTGCCCCGCGACTTCGTGGAGTTTCCCTCCCAGGTCTTTGAAATGTGGGCCACCTGGCCGGACGTGCTGAAAAACTACGCCCGGCACTACCAGACGGGCGCGGCCATCCCGCAAGCCCTGATCGACAAGGTGAACGCGGCCTCGAAGTTCAATCAGGGTTTTGCCACCACCGAGTACCTCGCGGCGGTGCTGCTCGACCAGGCCTGGCACCAGCTGACGCCCGAGACGCTCCCCACCGACGTTCTCGCCTTCGAGCGGGACGCGCTGGCCGCCGCTGGCGTCGACCGGGCTCCGGTGCCGCCGCGCTACCGCTCCACGTACTTCAGTCATATCTTTTCACTCACGTATTCCGCCGGGTATTACTCCTACATCTGGAGCGAGGTCCTCGACGCGGCCACAGTGGATTGGTTCAAGACGCGGGGCGGCCTGACTCGCGCCAACGGCGAGCATCTCCGCAAAACCCTGCTCTCGCGGGGCGGGAGCGCCGAGGCGATGAGCCTGTTCCGGGCCTTCTACGGCAGTGATCCCGAAATCGGTCCGCTGCTCAAACGGCGCGGGCTCGATGGCAGCGGCACGACCGCCGGCGAGTAGATTCCACAACGCCGTTTAATGCTGCGCGCAGCTCCGCTAATAGGCGGGCTGCGGGGCGTCTTTGCGCGTGCCGAAAACGCCTCCGCGGCGCATCGATGGCGGGGATGCTAGCATGGAATGCCGCCCTAGCCGTCGGGATCGCGGAGCTGGATTCGGACCACCAGCAGCTTTTTGAGGACCTCAACAGCATGGAGGCCGCCGTGCGCCGGGGTGAATCGATCAGCGGCCTGCTGACCCTACTCGAATGCCACGCCAAGCAGCATTTCAAGCGCGAGGAGAGCTACATGGCGCGCGTGCAATGTCCGACTGAAGCGATCAACCGGGCGGAGCATGATCGTTTTCTCATCCTTCTTACGGAAGCGAAAGTGCAGGTGGAGGATGCCCCGACGGACGCTGCGGTCGCGGCGCAGATCCACGCCCGCCTTTGCGCCTTTGTGGCGGATCACATCCTGCGGGTCGACGGAGCGATGCGTTCCAACGGCTCCGCCGCCTGATCATTGCGCCGGTGATGCGGCCGGGCGCGGCTGGGGAGCGGACGCACCGACGTTCAACTGCTGGAGTTTTTCGCGAAAAAGCCGGCCCTGCCGGGTGGGGGTGTAAGACCAGTCGTCGACCAGCTGAGGCGACCACTGCGGATCGAAGACCCACGCCGTCCAGGAAATTCCCTTCTTCTCGAAATAGGCGATCAGTGCATTGCCGTAGGTCTCGTCGCCGATGACCGGCACGTGGGCCCCCCGGCCGTCGGCGCTCATGAAACCGAACTCCGTCGCGACCACCGGATAGCGATCCGCCACAAAACCCCAGTCCCGCTCCCACTGCGGCTCCCACGGCTGGCCCCGCTTCTGCGGATAGGGGTGTGAAACGTAAGCAATTCCCGGATACCGCACGGGGTCCTCGCGCACCGCGGTGAGGTCGTAGGCATAATCGAAACCGCCCACCAAAATGATGGCGCGTTCATCGATCCGGCGGATCATGTAGATCAGCTCCTCCAGGTAGGCGCGGTAGTCGGACCAGGGGCATCCGGCCCATCCGTCCGTCGCGGTTGGTCGGCTCGTTGAACAGCTCGTAGGCGGCGACCGCCGGGTTTTTCTCGTAGCGGGAAGCGACGGTGTACCAGAAGCGGAAGGTCTCCCCGCGATCCGTGATGTACATGTCGCGGTGATACACATCGGTCAGCGGGTTGCCGATGGTATGCCAGTCGATGATGACATACATGCCGAGTTCAGCCGCCCACTGGATGCCCTCGTCGAGCATCCGGAGGTACTCCGTCTCGCCGAGGGTGCGCCAGTAGCTCGGGTGCACCGGAATGCGCACGACATTCGCGTTCCAGCTGCGGGCCGCCTCAAAATAGGCGCGTCCCCATTGTCCTTTCTGCTTCAGGTGGCCCGGATCCGAAAGCGCGAGTCCGCGCAGCACCACCGTCTCACCGGCGGGGTTGACGAAACGTTTCCCCTCGACGCGGAGGAGGGGCATCGCCGCTGTCGAGGCCGCAAGCTTGGGACCGTCGCCGAAGGTGGTGTCGGCGCGCAGGGCAGTTCCCAGGCAGAGAAGACCGAAGAGCAGGAAGGAGCGGAAGGAAAGCATGGTGACGAAAAGCGAGGGCCACGCGGCGCGGTCGCAACGGAGAGGAACCAAAGGGCGCGGAGGAAGGCGCGCCGCCCCTGGCGCACACATTAGTGCAACACGCCCGGACCACCCGCCCCCGCCGGACCGCGCCCGGCCGCTCAATTGATAGCAAGGTCCCCAGTTTGCCCCCGACGGGCCTGGGTGCCTTTGTGTGGGAGCCCCGCCCCACCCCATGCACCCGCTTCGTCTGGCTCTCCGGCAACTCGCGCAGTCCCCCGGTTTCACCCTGCTTGCGCTCCTCACCCTCGGCCTGGGTATTGGCGTCAACACGTCGATGTTCAGCATCCTCGACGCCCTCCTCTTTCGCAGCGGCCCTTTTCCCACACCCGACCGCATCATCCAGGTGACCGCAGCGACGCCCGGAGGAGAACTGAGCGCCTTCTCCGCCCAGGAGCTGCAGGAACTGGCGACCGGCTCCGCCGCCTTCGCGGCCTCGGCCCCGTACGGGCACACCCAGTTTGCCCTCAGCGAACCCGGCCGCCCGGCGGAGCGGCTCAGCGCCGGTGTCACCACCGACCGCTTTTTCGCCACCTTCGGCGTCCGTCCCCTGCTCGGGCGCCCGTTCACGGCGGAGGAATGTCAGCCGGGACGAAACAACGTGGTGGTGCTGAGCCACAGCGCGTGGAAGGCGCGTTTCGGCGGACGGGAGGACATCCTGGGGCAGACCCTGCGGCTCGACGGGCAGACGGTGACGGTGATCGGGGTGATGCCTCCGACATTCGACTACCGGCCGCTCTTCCTCGGCGCACAGCTGTGGCGACCACTCAACTACACGCGCGACCAGCTGGAGTGGCGCGACTACCGTGTCTTTTCCCTGTTTGCCCGCCTGGCCGAGGGCGAGACCGCCCCCACCGCGGCGCTGCGCCTCCGCCCGGTGGCGGACGCGCAGCAGCAGGCGCATCCGGAGTTGTATGGCGGCCTTAACTACGTGGTGACGCCCCTGCGGGAGGCATTGACCGACCCGCTTAACCGTCGCATCGCGTGGATGCTTTTCGGACTGGCGGTCTTTGTCCTGCTCATCGCCTGCGCCAACCTCGCGAACCTTCAGCTCGCACGCGCGACCACCCGTGCGCGGGAGTACGCCATCCGCGCCGCCCTCGGCGCCTCGCGGCGGCGGCTGCTCGCCCAGCAGTTGCTGGAAAGCCTCCTCCTTGCCCTGGCCGGCGGAGGGCTGGGGCTGCTCCTGGCGTGGGCGACCAATCGTGCGGTCGAACGCTCCTTCGTGGTGGCGGGTGCACCCGGCCTCTCCGTCACGCTCGATCCGGCGATCCTCGGGCTCACGCTCGCCGTTTCCCTGCTGACTGGAATTCTCTTCGGGCTGGTGCCGGCCTGGATCGGCTCGCGGGCGGACGTCAATAGCGCCCTCAAGCAGCAGAGCCGCGGCGCGACTGCCAGCCGCGGTCATCATCGCCTGCGCCAGGGGCTGATCGTCCTAGAGGTCGCACTGGCCACGATCCTCCTGGGCGGCGCGGCGGTGATGCACCGCGGGTTTGCCTCGTTTCTGGAGCAGGAAACGGGTTGGGACACGCACGCCATTGCCACCACCACGCTGCCCGTGCCCGAAACCCGGATCTCCGAGGACGCCAAGCGGGTGGAATTCTACCGCGCCCTGGAGGAAAGGTTGAAGTCGCTGCCCGGGGTGGAGAAAGCAGCGATCGCCACCTCGCTCCCCATCCAGGGCTACAATGGCGCACGGCAGATCCTGCTCGACGGACAGTCGCCCAGCTCGGCGGCCGTGGCGCCCACCGCGTTCCACGTGATGGTCACGGCTGATTATTTTGAGGTGCTCGGCATCGGCTTGGTCGAGGGGCGCCGGTTCGACGCCGCGCTGCAAGCAGACAGTCCGCGGGTGGTGCTGGTCAACGCGGCTCTCGCGCGCCAGCTCTGGCCGGGGCGCAGCCCGTTGGGACAACGCCTCGGCAGCATCGACAGTGGCAAGGTCTATTGGGCCGAGGTGATCGGGGTGGTGACGGATGTCGATGCCGCCGGCGCGCACAGCCACCCGAGCACACGCTTCCACGTCTACAAGCCGCTCGTGTTTGAGCCCTGGTCGTATGTTCATCTCGTGGTCCGCAGCACCGCACCCGCCAGTGTGGGACCGCTCCTGCCGCGCGCCGTGGCCGCAGTTGATCCGGAGCTCCCCGTCACACCGGGCTACACGGTCGCGGAAATGGTGGATTTTCAACAGCGCAACCTGCACCTCGCGGCCCGCGTGCTGACGGGTTTTGCGCTGCTGGGCCTCGTCCTCGCGGCAGTGGGAATCTTCGGGGTGATCTCCAACGTCGTGGCGCAGCGCCGCGGTGAATTCGGAGTCCGGCTGGCCCTCGGAGCGGTGCCGCGCGACATCCTTTCGCTGGTCCTTCGGCAAGGCATGACGATGACGGCGGCCGGGCTCGCGATCGGACTGGTGGGAGCGTGGGGTCTCAGCCGCTTCTTGGACCGCCTGATGCCGCGATTGGTCGAGCCCGACCTGCTCGCGTTCGGCTTGGTGGCGCTCCTGCTTGGCCTGGCTGCCGCAATTGCCTGCCTCCTCCCCGCGCGCCGTGCCACTCGCGCCGATCCGCTGGAGGCTTTGCGGCAAGAGTGAGACGCGCCCAGCGTGACAACGCCTGCGAGGTCGGCGCCATCACCGTGCTGATGGAGGGTGACGCGATGAACGGGATTTTTTTGCCTGTCCCTTAATGCGGGAGGGAAGACCGGTTTTCGCACCGTCTCCTTTCCTGCTTAACGCCGTCGTTGATACCTTTGCAGGAGCTCCTGGGCATCGCGCTGGATAAAACGATTCCAGGAGCGGCTCCCCTGGAGCGAATCCAGTGGCTTGGCCGCGACGACGCGCAGATCGGCATGTGCGGCGGCCAGGTCCCCCACCTCCGGATGGAAGTATTTCGCCCGCCCCCAACGGGCCACCGTGTGATCTGGTGCCGCGTCGACGGCGCGGTTGAAGGCGGCCCGCGCCTTTTCGCGGTCCCCGCCCTGAAAACGCGGCATGGCGAGGTAAAAGATGCCGCGCGAGAACTCGGAAATGTATCCGCCCCATGTTTCATCCACGGCGTCCATACGATCGGTCATTTGCCGGGCGCCCTTCATCCAACGCGAATGGCGCACCCGGCCGACGTTTCCCAGGCAATCCTTGAAGATATAAAAAACACCGGTGACCCAGAAGTGCATCGCACCCACTTCGCCTTTTCCCAACACCTCCGCTGCCCGCCACGGATCGTCGCCCGCGAGCACCCGGCGCCGGAATTCCGGATGGGTCGACATCGCCCGCTCACTCGCGGTCAGTGCCGCCTTGTATGCCGCCAATTTGTCTCCGCGTCTTGCGCGGAAGGCTGCGCCCTCGAGGATGTGCAGGCTGGCGAGTTCCGTCCAAGGCCGCGGATCGTCCGGCGCCGCCTGCGCCACCCGTTGCCAGGCCTCCACCGCTAGCTGAGCGCTTTTCGCCGAATCGACGGCGTCAGTCAGCCGTCGGGCCTCCTCATAACCAGCGGTGTCGGATGCCGCGCCGGAGCGGGGGGCGGCGGGCGTGGCGCTGGACACAGCGTCGGCGGCTGTCGTGCGGGTGCCCGTGGCGGCATGGGTTTGTCTGCCTGCAGCGGGGGCGTACGTCGCTCCGTCTGCAGCCGGGGGATCTCCCGCGCGCCGTGCGGCTGGCGTGGATACCCAGCCGCGCTCCCACTCCAGTGCGGAAAGCCTGACGCCACCACACAGCAGCAGACCGAGGAGGAGAAACACGCGCATGCCGCTTATTCCTGCAGCTTAGGGGATTTTTCAACCACAGGAGGAGAATCGACGCACCGGCTGCACGCGGCGCACGGCGCAGCCTCTGTTGTAGGCGGCGTGAGGGCACGCCGCGCGCGACGTGGGCCGACCTGAGGGCTCGCGCCGCAGGTGCGGGGTGGGGACACCCCGCCTACAACAGATACTCGGCGCCGCAAGGGAGGGACAGGTGCGTGGGGCGCAGCGCCGGGAGGGTCTGTCAAAGGCCACCAAGTAACGATTGCGGCGGGGAGGTTTGCTGGCAGAGTCGCTGTGGCGGTACCCCATGCATGCACCTACCCTTGTCGCAGTCCTGATTCTCCTGTCGTCGTCCGCAAGCGCCCAAGCACCGGAGGCGGCGCAGACCGCAGATGCCCCGCGCACGCCAGCATCCTCCCGGCCTGCTGCTCCCCGTCGGTTTGTACCAACCACCGTGGATCGGCTGGAGCTAACGGATGGGCGTGTGTTCGAAAACGCACGCATCACCGGCGAATCGCCGCTGATGGTCACCTTCCGCCACGCGGGCGGATTTGCGCAGGTGGAGAAACTCGCCCTGCCGGACGATCTGCTGGCCAAATACCCCGTGGACCGCGAGGCCGCAGCCCGGGCGATCGAACGCGACGAGGAGGCCCGCGAGAAACGCGCCTCCACCGATGCCCGACGAGTGGCCCGCGCGTTGGACGAGCGACGCGCCACGGTTGAAGCGAATGCGCGCCGCGCCGCGGTGGAGCAGGCCGAGCAGGCCCAAGCCGAAAGCCGGGCACGAGGACTCGCGCAGGCGGAAGCCGAGCGTTATTTCCGAACTCGCTGGAAACCGGGCAACACCTCCGTGGCGTTGACCGATCTGCAGGTCACCATCGACACCGTCGAGGCCAAGGCCGGCTGGCCGGGCCACTGGAACGTCACCGGCTCTGCCTACGTCGAGTACTACATGAGCTCGGGCCGTAGCTTCACGACCAATACGATGGCGTTCACGGGTGAGCTGGACGAAAAAACCAGCGGACCCAAGCTCGCGGTCAGCGTGCGATGAGAACGAGCGCAGTCTTGATTCGAGATTCGTGATTGGAGAAGGCCTGATTGCCGAGTTCGCGCGCCTGCGTTTATCATTGGAAACCGTGAGCCCTCCGTCGTTGGGCGGCGGAATCGGTCTTTGAGCCCGCTCGCTCCATCGCTGCGTTCGTCCACGTCAGGCGGGGGTTATGATTCTTGATTCGTGAATTATGATCCG
This sequence comes from Verrucomicrobiota bacterium, assembly GCA_023428905.1. Classification (GTDB taxonomy): domain Bacteria; phylum Verrucomicrobiota; class Verrucomicrobiia; order Opitutales; family Opitutaceae; genus EW11. Next base: position 338,873 of record JAEYWP010000022.1, on the reverse strand, counting down.
TGATTTCCGCGTTGGCACCCGCCCCCATTTGCCATCGCCTTCCCCTCTCGTTTGTGAAAGCCCCCAAACGGGGTCACTGGTCACTGCACGCGCCTCCGGCGCGTTCGTCATTTTTCCTCCCGCGCGTTTCGCGCGCGGCCTCCCCCATGAAACTCCCCTCTCTTCTTCTTCTCAGTGCCGCCATGGCCTGCGGTGCGGTGGAACGCGCCACCTTCGACAGCGCGGGTGGCCTGACTTCCCTCATCGACCAGGGTGATGCGCTGGCGGTGCACGGCTCCGTTTTTGCCTATTTTGAGGGCGGCACCCGGGTGGCGGTGCAACCACACGACCAACGAACGCCCATCGTCCGCGAGGGGCTGGCGAACCGCTGGAGCGGGACTGTCACCTTCCCCACCACCGCGCAGGCGCGGTACCGCGCCGACTGGACCGAGCAAAGCGGAGCGGTTTCCCTGCGCGCCAACGTCAACGCGGAGCAGGCGATGGAAGTCGAGGCCCTGGACTTCGTGGTCGACTTCCCCCGCGCGCTTTTTGTCGGGGGTACCGCCAACGCGGCCGCCCTGCCGGCGGTAAAACCGACCAGCCCTGTGTTGCTGGAGGAAACGGCCGACGCCGTCCGACTGGTTGCGCCCGACGGCCGCTGGACGGTGGAACTGACGTTCGACCAGGCCAGACGTGTGACGCTGACCGACCATTGGGACGCACGGGACCGCGTTTATCGGCTACGTGTGCACCTGCGCTCCGGCCTCCTGGCGAAGGACGAACCCGTCAATCTCGGGCTCACCCTCCGGGCCACCGCCCGACCCGCGCCGGCGGCCGCGGTGGTCACGGTCAAGCCGGACCAACCTTTGTATTCGTTTGATGGATTTGGGGGGAATTATTGCTTCAACGTAACCACCCCCGCCGTCGAATACACCCTGGAGCACCTCCGCCACGCCTGGAGCCGGCTGGAGTTGAAGGCCATGCTCTGGGACCGCCAGCGTTCCGCGCCCGGGCCCGAGCTGATCCGCGACTTTGAACTGATGCAGCGGATCGACGGGATGAACATTCCCTGGGCGATCAGTCTCTGGCGCCTGCCCGAGCGGTTTTACGTGGATGCAAACCAGAAACCCTTTTTCACCTTCGGCCGGCAAATCGCACCGGAGCGCTGGCCGGAGGTGCTCGACCTCCTCGGCAGCTACCTCCTGTACTTGAAGGAAAACTACGGGGCGGAGCCGGATTTCTATTCCTTCAACGAGCCTGACCTGGGTGTGAATGTGGGGTTCTCCGCGGATGCCCACCGCGAAATGACCCGACGGATTGGGGCGCATTTCGAGAGCCTCGGCCTGAAGACAAAACTGCTGCTGGGGGACACCGCCAATCCGCGCGGAACACACAGCTACGTGCTGCCGACGATCGCCGACCCCGAGGCGATGAAATACGTGGGGGCGCTTTCCTTCCACAGCTGGCTTTCCGGTTCCCCGGAACAGTATCGGGCCTGGGCGGAAGTCGCAGCCTGGACGGGCCTGCCCCTCATCGTGGGGGAGGGCGGTTATGATCCCAGCTCGTGGCGCAACAAGATGTTCGACAGTTACGCGTATGGCCTGAAGGAGATCGAACAGTACCAGCAGCTGCTGCGCGATGCGAAGCCGGTCTCGATCCTCTTCTGGCAATACACGGAGGACTACGGATTGGTGCGGGTGACCGCGGACAAGGCGATCGAGCCGACCGGGCGCTTCTTCTTCATGAAGCACTTCTCCAACCTGACCCCTTTGCACAGCGACGTGGTCGCGAGCAGCTCCGATCAGGCCGACGTGCTGGTGAGCGCATTCCGCAAGGGCGACACCCTTGCCGTGCATATCGCCAATCTCGGCCCAGCCCGTGCCCTCACGCTCGAGGGCCTGACGGGGTCCGGCTGGCGCGCCGTCACCACCACCGAAACGCAGGGCTTTGTGGAGAAAACCCTGGAGGCCGCTCCCGCCCGCGTCGAACTCCCCGCGCGAAGCCTGGTGACCTTTGTCAAAGGCGACGCGACGCAGTGAATCACTACCGGGGGTGGGCGCACGCGCGCGTTCGCTCCCCGGTTCCCAGGCAACCGGCGGACCCAGGCGTCCGCATCAAGGCAGTACCGTCTGCGTCTCGCGCGGCGCCGCGGTGTTCCGCGCCTCGAGGACGTCGCAGAGCAAGCGGACGTTTGCGTTGAAGACGGCGCTTTCAATCCAGAGACCCGGGTGAACGGCGGCGCGTTGTCCGCGGGCCGGGCTGGTCCACCGACCTTCTGTATCCAGGGACTCGATCACGGTGATCGCCCGCGCCTCTCGTTTCCTGCTCATGGTGGCGGGCTCGTCCCCGTCGAAGCTCCAGCCCGGATGGCGGCGCAGCCAGGCCTCACGCCCTTCCGCCAGGACGCCGTCGGCTCGGGCGAGGGTTTCCGGGATGTCAAAGTCGCCCTGCCAGCGGTAACCGCTCCGCCTTTCCGCGCTGATCTCCTCGAGTGTGGTGTGCAGCCTGCCATCCCGGTCGCCGTAGAGGGGCCGGTTGGTGCCGAGTTCGTACAGTCGGGCCCACTCCCCGGACGGTAGGCGGGAGCGCCGCAGCCACTCCAGCGCCGGCCCGACCGGAGTGAGCAGGGAGGCGTCGCCGTCTTCCAAATACAGGTCAACCAGCAGGCGCACCAGCTGGCCGCTTTCGGCGGCGGAGACCGCCGGCGGCTCGAAAGCGCGGGCCCACGCCGGCTCCATTGCAATGTTATACTGCTGGGCCCAGCCCGCTTGCGGTTCCGGCAGCTGCGCTTCGCGCACAAAGGCCAGCCCGCGCGCATACGCCTGCGCCACATCGGGTCGGCGGGTATGGCGCACCGCCAGCCGCAGGGTCAGCAGAAGGTCGCGGTGCGCATGGTCATTGAGGGTGTAGTGCCCGTAGTAGGGCGAGCGTGGATGCTGGCGTGGATACGTTTCAGGGATCCGGGCCGCGCCCCCGGGATGGTCCGCGGGGCGATGCCGCCTGCCATCCCAGCGCTGGGGCCACCCCCCGTTGGGATATTGCGCTGCGACGACGGCGGAAAGCGCGCGGTCCAGCGCGGCACGCACCGTCTCATCGCCCGTGTTCGCGGATGCGCCCTCGAGGGCGGCGACGAGACGGATCAGGAAACGCACCGCGCTCTGGGTGGTGTCATCGTCGAAGGTGGTGAGCCCGTCCCTCGGCGCGGGCGAGAGCACGTAGTCCCAGCCGCCGAAAGGCAGCTGCCCGCGGGCGAGTGCCTGGCCTGCACGGCGGGCGCGCTCCAGATAAGCCCGGTCTCCCGTCGCGCGGTAGGCCCGCAACCAGGTTTCTCCCACCGCGGGTGTGCCGGGGGGCTGCACCGCGCCCTCGGCCGGCCCAAGCGCGGTTTCAGCGTAGCGATGGCGCCCGTCCACAGAACAGGCCCAGGCGTACGCACCCTCGACCGCGGTGTCCTCGAACGCTGACGCGGCGCGGTCCAAGGATGCCCGCACGGTGGCGGGGTCGATCGAGGCACGCGTGGTCGCCGCGGAAGCCGGGGCGGTCGGCCGCAGCGGCGAAGGCTCGCCCTGCGCGCACGCCGACACCGCGAGAAGGAGCAGCAGGGATAAACCGCGGGGCATGGCCGTTGTCTGATCTTGCGGACATGTGTCCGCAATTCAATTCCCGGAGGCGCGGGACGTCCACGGGCTGCGCCAGTCAGGATGCGTCGTCGGGGCGGCCGAGAGTGAAATAGAAGGTGGCGCCCTCGTTCACCTTGCCCTCCGCCCAGATTTCACCGCCGTGCCGACGCACGATCTTGTGCACCAGCGCGAGCCCGATGCCCGTCCCGTCGAAACCCTCGTCCCGGTGCAGGCTCTGGAAAACGCCGAAGAGCTTGTCGTAATAACGCATGTTGAAGCCCACGCCGTTGTCCCGGACGAAATAAACCGTGGCGCCGGCCTTCTCAAATGCGCCCACCTCGACGCAGGCTTTTTCCGCCGGGGCGGTGAACTTCACTGCGTTCGAGAGCAGGTTGATCAGGACCTGGCGCACCATCGCGCGATCGCCGTGGGCCACCGGCAACGCGCCGATCTTGAACTCGATCGAACGCCGGGCGGAGACTGGCCGGACCACGTCGATCGCAGCCTGCACCAGGACCTTCATGTCGAAAGGCATCGCATTCACCTGCGTCCGCCCGAAACGGAAGAAAGCGAGAAAATCGTCGATCAGCTTCGTGAGGTAGGTGCTGTTGCGCTCAACCGCTTCGAGCATCTGCAGGCCCTCGCCCTCCAGCGCGGACGCATGCTCCGTTCGCAGGATCTCGGTGTAGCCGGTGATGGCCCGCAACGGCCCGCGCAGGTCATGAGAAATCGAATACGAAAACTCCTCCAGCTCGCGGTTGGCCACCTGCAGTTCGGTGGAATGCCTCTCAAGGGAGGCGTTGAGGTGGCGGACTTCCGCCTCGCGCTCGATCCGCTCCGTGATGTCGCGGGCAAACACATACAGGAGCTCCTCCTCCGCAAACGCCGCGATCGTCCACCCCAGCCAGCGGTACCCGCCCTGCCGGCTGTGCACGCGGTTTTCGAAGTAGGCCGGGCCGCTCCCGCGCATCACCTGGGAGAGGGTCTCGAGGGTGCCCGGGCGGTCCTCCGCATGGACCAGGTCGGTCCAGCGCAACGACCTCAACTCCTCCGCGGAATATCCCAGCACGTCGTTCCAGGAGGGATTGACCTGCAGGAGGTGCCCCTGGAAATCCGCGACCGCGAGCAGTTCGATCGAGAGGGTGAAGAAACGGTTGCGCTGCGTCTCCCGCTCGAGCCGTTCCGCCGCCTCCGCCATCTGGCGCTGGTGGCGCTCCTCCTGCAGCTTCCGCAACAGTTCCGCCTGGTGCTGCAGTTCGCGCTGCTGCTTGGAGAGCTCGATGAAGACGCTGACCTTTGAACGGAGCACGTCCGGCACGACCGGAGTGAAGAGATAGTCGACCGCTCCCAGGGAATAGCCGCGGAACACCTCCGTGTCCGCGGTGCTGAAGGAGGTGACAAAGATGATCGGCACGCGGGCGGTGCTCTTGCGCTGCCGGATCAGCCCCGCAGTCTCGAACCCATCCATACCCGGCATGTTCACGTCTAGGAGGATGACCGCAAACTCCTGCTTGAGGAGCTTGCGCAGGGCCTCGGTACCGGACGTCGCCGTGACCACGTTCTGGTTGAGATCGGCCAAAACCGTCTCAAGGGAGAGCAGTTTGTCCGGCGCATCATCCACCACCAGGATGTTGATCTTCTCCGCGGGATCGAACGCCGGCACCGCCTCCAGCCGCGGGGCGGCGGCAGCTGCGGGCACGGTGGCGTCGACGGGCGAGCGGCTGTTGGTGGAGGCCATCATGGGTGGGAGCACGGGCACGCCGTGGGTCAACGGTGGAGCCAGATTCGGAGGAGGGATAGCAGGTGTTCGGTATCCACCGGCTTGGCAATGTAGTCGGAAGCGCCGGCCTCGATGCACTTCTCGCGGTCGCCCTTCATCGCCTTGGCGGTCAGGGCGATGATGGGCAGGGCCACGAAGGCATCGAGCGAACGGATACGGCGCATGGTTTCATAGCCGTCCAGGTCCGGCATCATGATGTCCATCAGGACCACATCGATCGCGTCGTCCTGCTTCAGCATCTCGATCGCCTCGGCGCCGCTTTCGGTCGAGACGATCTGCATGTTGTAGCGCTCGAGGAACGACGTCATGGCGAAGATGTTTCGCATGTCGTCGTCCACGATCAGGACCTTGCGGCCGGCCAGGACGTCGTCGTTGCGGTGGAGATTTTCCACCAGCTTCCGCTTCTCCGCCGGCAGGGAATCGATCGGGCGGTGGAGGAAGAGCGCGGTCTCGTCGAAGAGCCGCTCAGCCGACTGCACGTCCTTCAGGATCACGGTGCGGGCCATGCGCTTGATCGCCTGGGCTTCCTCGCGATGGAGATCCTTGGCGGTGTGGACCACGATCGGGAGGTTGGAGAAGCCGGACTTGCGCACCTCCTCGATGAAGTCGGCGCCGCTCATGTCGGGGAGACCGAGGTCGAGCACAACGCAGTCGAAGGGCTGCCCGGCGAGCGCCTCGAGCCCTTCGCGGCCCGTGCCGACCGCGAGGGTGTGCACGCCCGGGCCGCCGATCAATTCCACGGTGTTTTGGCGCTGGAGCTCATTGTCCTCGACCACGAGGAGGTTCTTCACGGGCCGGGCGACAAAGTTCTTCAGGGCGGTGAGCATTTCCTGGAGCCGCTCCGGCTGGACCGGCTTGGTCACGTGAGCGAGGGCGCCGTTCTTCAGCCCGAGGTCGGTGGTTTCGTCGGCCGAGAGGATCTGCACCGGGATGTGCCGGGTGGCCGGGTCGTCCTTGAGGCGATTGAGCACTCGCCAGCCATCCATGTCGGGCAGGCGGATATCGAGGGTGATGGCATCGACCCGATGCCGGCGTGCGAGGTCCAGTGCCTCCGAGCCGCGGCCGGCCACGATCGCCTTAAAGCCCTGCTCATGGGCGGCGTCGAGCATGACGGAGGAGAACGCGGGGTCGTCTTCCACAATCAGGAGCACGCGATCACTGCCATCGATGAGGTCGCGGTCGTCCTGCACTTCGACCGCGGTGGTGGGGTGCGGGACCTCGCCCACGCCGAAGATGGGGTGGCGCCCCTGGGCGTCGGGCTCCGGCGTGTAGGCCGGGGCGGCTCGTTCCGGTTCCTTGCGAACCGGTTCCACCCGGAGGTAGGAGGCCGGGACAAAGAGGGTGAAGGTGCTGCCCTGTCCAGGGTGCGAAACGAGACGAATCTCACCGCCCAGCAAGCGCGCAATCTCGCGGCTGATGGCGAGGCCCAGGCCGGTGCCGCCGTATTTGCGGTTGGTCGAGCCATCGGCCTGTTGGAAGGCCTCGAAGATGATCTGCTGTTTGTCCAGCGGGATGCCGATGCCGGTGTCGCGCACGCTGAAGGCGAGCACCTGGGTGGCTTTTTCGAGGACAGGGTTGTCCGTGCTCCACCCGCCGTTGGCGATGTCGATCACCAGCGAGACCATGCCCTTTTCAGTGAATTTGAAGGCGTTGGAGAGCAGGTTCTTGATGATCTGCTGGAGGCGCTTGGAATCGGTGCGCATCGTGCGCGGCAACCCGGCGGCGATCTGCACCACGTAATCGAGCTTCTTTTGCTCGGCGATCGGGCGGAAGGTGCGCTCCACATAGTCGCGCAGGTCGTTCAACTTCACCTCGCCGACCTCGACCGTGACGGTGCCCGACTCGATCTTGGCGAGGTCGAGGATGTCGTTGATCAGGCGGAGCAGATCCTGTCCGGACGAGTGGATGGTCTTGGCGAACTCGACCTGCTTGGAGGAGAGGTTGCCGTCGCGGTTGCCGCAGAGCTGGTCGGAGAGGATAAGCAGCGAGTTGAGCGGGGTGCGCAGCTCGTGCGACATGTTGGCGAGGAACTCGGACTTGTACTTCGAGGTGAGGGCGAGCTGGGCGGCCTTTTCCTCGAGGGCCTGGCGGGCCTGCTCGACCTCCATGTTCTTCTTTTCCACCTCGACGTTCTGGTGGGCGAGAAGCCGGGCCTTCTCCTCCAGCTCGAGGTTGGTCTTCTGCAGCTCTTCCTGCTGGCTCTGCAGCTCCTTGGCGAGCGACTGCGACTGCTTCAGCAGGTCCTCGGTGCGCATGTTCGCCTCGATGGTGTTGAGCACGATGCCGATCGATTCGGTCAGCTGGTCGAGGAAGATCAGGTGGGTCGGGCTGAATTGGTCAAAGGAGGCCAGCTCGATCACGGCCTTCACCTGGCCTTCGAAGACCACCGGCATGACGATGAGGTTGCGCGGCGTGGCCTCGCCCAGGCCGGACGAGATTTGGATGTAGTCCCCGGGAACGTTAGTGAGAAGGATGCGCTCCTTCTCCAGCGCGGCCTGACCGACCAGCGACTCGCCCAGCTTGTATTCATTGACTGAATGCTTGCGGCGCCGGAAGGCGTAGCTGGCGAGGAGGCGCAGGAACGGCTCCCGCCCGGACACGTCCATGGTGTAAAACACGCCCTGCTGGGCCGAGACCACCGGGGCGAGTTCGGAGAGGATCAGCTTGCCGACGGTGAGCAGGTCCTTCTGGCCCTGGAGCATCCGGGTGAACTTCGCCAGGTTGGTCTTCAGCCAGTCCTGCTCGTTGTTCTTGATCGTGGTGTCCTTCAGGTTGCGGATCATCTCGTTGATGTTGTCCTTCAGCGCCGCGACTTCGCCGGACGCCTCAACCTTGATCGAGCGGGTCAGGTCACCCTTGGTCACCGCCGTGGCCACCTCCGCGATCGCACGCACCTGGGTGGTCAGGTTGGCGGCGAGCTGATTGACGTTGTCCGTCAGGTCGCGCCAGGTGCCGGCCGCGCCGGGGACGAGCGCCTGGCCGCCGAGCTTGCCCTCGACACCGACCTCGCGCGCCACGGTGGTGACTTGGGCGGCGAAGGTCGCGAGGGTGTCGATCATGTTGTTGATCGTGTCGGCCAGCTCGGCGATTTCGCCCTTGGCCTCGACCGTCAGCTTCTTGGAGAGGTCGCCATTCGCCACCGCTGTCACCACTTTGGCGATACCGCGCACCTGGCCGGTGAGATTGCCGGCCATGAAGTTCACATTGTCGGTCAGATCCTTCCACGTGCCGGAGACACCGCGCACCACCGCCTGGCCGCCGAGCTTGCCTTCCGTGCCCACCTCGCGGGCCACGCGTGTCACTTCGGAGGCGAAGGAGTTCAGCTGGTCCACCATCGTGTTGATGGTGTCCTTCAATTCCAGGATCTCGCCCTTCACGTCGACCGTGATCTTTTTGGACAAGTCGCCGTTCGCCACCGCGGTGGTGACCGTGGCGATGTTACGCACCTGGCCGGTGAGATTGCCGGCCATGAAGTTCACATTGTCGGTCAGGTCCTTCCAGGTGCCAGAGACACCGCGCACATCGGCCTGGCCGCCGAGCTTCCCTTCCGTGCCGACCTCGCGGGCGACGCGCGTCACCTCGGAGGCGAAGGAGTTCAGCTGGTCCACCATCGTGTTGATGGTGTCCTTCAGCTCCAGGATCTCGCCCTTCACGTCGACCGTGATCTTCTTCGACAAATCGCCATTCGCCACTGCGGTGGTCACCGCGGCGATGTTACGCACCTGGGCGGTGAGGTTGCCCGCCATGGAGTTCACCGAGTCGGTCAGATCCTTCCAGGTGCCGGCCACGCCACGCACCACGGCCTGGCCGCCGAGTTTGCCTTCCGTGCCCACCTCGCGGGCCACGCGGGTCACTTCCGCGGCAAAGGAGGAAAGCTGGTCCACCATCGTGTTGACGGTGTTCTTCAGCTCCAGGATTTCGCCCTTCACGTCGACGGTGATTTTCTTGGAAAGGTCGCCGTTGGCCACGGCCTTGGTCACGTCGGCGATGTTGCGCACCTGGGCGGTGAGGTTGCCCGCCATCGAGTTCACCGAGTCGGTCAGGTCCTTCCAGGTGCCGGCGACGCCGCGCACCACGGCCTGGCCGCCGAGTTTGCCTTCGGTACCGACCTCGCGGGCGACACGCGTCACTTCCGCGGCGAAGGAGGAGAGCTGGTCCACCATCGTGTTGACGGTGTTCTTCAGCTCCGCGATCTCGCCCTTCACATCGACAGTGATCTTTTTGGACAAGTCGCCATTGGCCACGGCCTTGGTCACGTCGGCGATGTTGCGCACCTGCGAGGTCAGGTTGCCCGCCATGAAGTTGACGGAGTCCGTCAGATCCTTCCACGTGCCGGAAACGCCGCGCACCACGGCCTGGCCGCCGAGCTTGCCTTCCGTGCCCACTTCGCGGGCGACGCGCGTCACCTCGGAGGCGAAGGAATTCAGCTGGTCCACCATCGTGTTGATGGTGTCCTTCAGCTCCAGGATCTCGCCCTTCACGTCGACCGTGATCTTCTTGGAAAGGTCGCCGTTTGCCACCGCGGTGGTCACCGCGGCGATATTGCGCACCTGTGAGGTCAGATTGCCCGCCATCGAGTTCACCGAGTCGGTGAGGTCCTTCCACGTGCCGGACACACCGCGCACGTCAGCCTGGCCGCCCAGTTTGCCTTCGGTGCCGACCTCGCGGGCTACGCGCGTCACCTCCGCGGCGAAGGAGGAGAGCTGGTCCACCATCGTGTTGATGGTGTTCTTCAGCTCCAGGATCTCGCCCTTCACGTCGACGGTGATCTTTTTGGAAAGGTCGCCGTTGGCCACCGCAGTCGTGACGGCGGCGATGTTACGCACCTGGCCGGTGAGATTGCCGGCCATCGAGTTGACGGAGTCGGTCAGATCCTTCCACGTGCCGGCCACTCCGCGCACGTCGGCCTGGCCGCCGAGCTTGCCTTCGGTACCGACTTCGCGGGCCACACGCGTCACTTCGGAGGCGAAGGAGTTCAGCTGGTCCACCATCGTGTTGATGGTGTCCTTCAGCTCCAGGATCTCGCCGCGCACGTCGACGGTGATCTTCTTGGAAAGGTCGCCATTGGCCACGGCCGTCGTCACGGCGGCGATGTTGCGCACCTGCGAGGTCAGGTTACCGGCCATGGAGTTCACCGAGTCGGTCAGATCCTTCCAGGTGCCGGCCACACCCGGCACGTCGGCCTGGCCGCCCAGTTTGCCCTCGGTGCCGACCTCGCGGGCCACACGGGTCACTTCCGCCGCGAACGAGGAGAGCTGCTCCACCATCGTGTTCACGGTCTTGGCAGTGCGTAGAAATTCGCCCTCGAGCGGCCGCCCGTCGATCTCCAGCGCCATCGACTGGGAAAGGTCACCCTTGGCGACGGCGCCGATGACGCGTGCGGTTTCGCTGGTCGGGTGCACCAGGTCGTTGATCAGGGTGTTGACCGAATCGATGGAGTCCTGCCAGGCGCCGGTGACCGGACCGAGGGTGGCGCGCTGCGCGATGCGTCCCTCCTTGCCGACCACCTGGCTGATGCGGTCGAGTTCGCGGGCCAGCTGGCGGTTGAGGGAGACCACCTCGTTGAATTCGCGGGCGATCTCCCCGTCGATGTCGTCCAGCCCGTCGGCCAGAGACACCGCGAAATTGCCGCGGCGCAGTTCGGCGAAGGCATCGCGAAGTTGAACTTTGTTCAGGCGACGTGACCGTGTGAACGAGTCGAGCATGGGGAAGGGAGAGCTGACGATACGGTGAGTCCCGGGGCGCAGGCGGCGTCCCGAAGCTGGATGGCGCACACTCTGATTAGGCGCATGCGCCTCTTGGAAGGCCCGGCTGGGCTAACGATCCCTGCCTCGCGCGTCAGGCGATTTCCCTACCCTGGCCGCGGGAGGACGATAAAACGCGGTGAGGAGCCGCCAAGAAACGCGCACGTTTTCTAAAGCCATGCGCGGTGGGAAGGCGCAGGTTATGGCAATCTAGTAATACCCACCACCCTATCCACCCACCTTCATGAAACCCGTACTCGTCAACAACACCGTCCTGAGAGATGGCCACCAGAGCTTAGCCGCAACCCGGATGACCACCGCCCAGATGCTGGCCGCCGCGCCCGTGCTGGACGAGATGGGCTTTGCCGGCCTGGAGACCTGGGGCGGAGCGACCATCGACTCCTGCCTGCGCTACCTCGGTGAACAGCCGTTCGACCGGATCCGCAGCCTGAAGCAGGTGGCACCCAAGACACCGCAGATCATGCTCTTGCGCGGCCAGAACATCGTGCAGTACGCGCCCTTCCCGGACGATGTGGTCGACGCCTTTGTGGGTGCCACGATCAAGGCGGGCATGACGGTGCTCCGCATTTTCGACGCCCTCAACGACACGCGTAACCTGTTGACCGCCATCGCCTCGACTCGGAAGTACGGCGGCCACGCCCGCGGCGAAATCTGCTACACGATCAGCCCGGTCCACACCATTGAGGCCTTTGTCGCCATGGGCGTGGAGCTGGAAAAGCTCGGCTGTCACTCCATCGGGATCAAGGACATGGCCGGTTTGCTGAAACCGCGGGTCGCCTATGACCTGGTCAAGCAGCTCAAGGCCAAGGTCGGCATTCCGATCGTCATCCACAGCCATGACACCGCGGGACTTGCTGCCGCCGCCTACCTGGCCGCGATCGACGCCGGGGTGGACACGATCGAGACCTCGATCGTCCCCTTCGCCAACGGCACCAGCCAGCCGGACACCGCCCGCATGCTTGCCCTGCTGGACGGCCACCCCCGCTGCCCAAGCTTCGATACCGCCAAGCTCAGCCTCCTGCGGACCCACTTCGAAAAGGTGTACGCCGAGCTGTCGAAGTTCACCAGCCCGGCCAATGAACGCACCGACCCGGATACCCTGGAATTCCAGATCCCGGGCGGCATGCTTTCCAATTTCCGTAACCAGTTGAAGGAGCAGGGCATGGGTGGGCGCTGGGAAGAGGTCGCCCGCGAAATTCCCTACGTCCGGCACTGCCTCGGCTGGATTCCGCTGGTGACCCCGACGTCCCAGATCGTCGGCACCCAGGCGATGCTGAACGTGAAGTTCGGCCGCTGGCACACCCTCGCGCAGCCCACGATCGACGTGGCGCTGGGCAAGTATGGCCGCCCGCCGGGGCCGATCGACGCCCACCTCTTGGAGGTCATCGTGAAAAAGACCGGGCAGCGGCCGATCGAAGAGCGTCCCGCCGACCTCGCGCTCCCGCACATGCCGAAGCTGCGGGCCACGCTGGCGGAAAAGGGCCTGCCGACCGACGACGAAACAGCCGTCATGCACGCCATGTTCCCGGTCGAGACCGCCAAGCTGTTGAAGGGCGAGAAGCCCGCCGCCCCGGCCGCTCCCGCCAGCAAGCAGATCGAAGGCAAGTCCGTCTCCACCCGCCGCTTCCGTGTCTCCATGAATGGCCAGCAGGCCGAGGCCGTTGTTGAGGAACTCGCATGAGCAAGCCCGACACGACCACCCCGGCGGACCTCGCCGAACTACGCCGCCAGATCGAGGCCCTGCAAAAGCGCCTGGAACAACTGGAAGGCTCACCCGCGAGTAGCGGGGGCAAAGCCCCCGGAGCAGCCCCGGCTGCCGCCGCCAAGGCTCCGGATCCGATTCCGTGGACCGTCATCATGGCCGCCATCGCCGCCGTGGTGAAGGAGCCCCACCGGGTCGTGAGCGTCACGCTCTCCGGCCTCCCACCGCTCAACATCTGGGCGTTCGAAGGGCGACGGGCTATTTTCTACTCCCACACGCCGCGCTGAGCGGCACCCGTTTCCTCCAGCAACCTAGTACACCCGCGCCGGCCCCCAGACCCGACGCCTCCCCTCACCCAACAACAGACTCAATCCTATGGTTGCCACCGGCTCCGTCACCCAACCTCCGTTTGCGAAGGACGCGACCACCCAGTCGCCCATCGCGCGGAGAACCAAAATTGTCGCCACCCTCGGTCCCGCGACCGACAGCGACGAGATGCTCGATTCCCTCGTCAAGATGGGGGTCGATATCTTCCGCTTTAACATGTCCCACGCCAAGGCGGCGTGGGTGAAGTCCACGGCCGCGCGCCTCCGCGCGATCGCCGCCCAGCACCAGCGCCTGGTCGCCCTCCTGATCGACACCCAGGGCCCGGCTATCCGCACCGGCGACCTGCGCCAGCCGCTCACCCTCAAGGCGGGCGACACGTTCACCTTCACCGTCCGCGGTCACCGCAGCACCGAGGAATATTCGGTGGACGTGAACTACGACGACCTCGTCAACGACATCAACGCGGGTGACATCGTGTTGGTGGACAACGGCCTCCTGCGCATGCAGGTCGTCAGCAAGGAAGCCAATCGGATCGATTGCAAGGTCCTCACCCCCGGCCAGCTCGGCAATCGCCGGCACATCAATCTGCCGGGTGTGAAGGTCAACCTTCCCGCCATCACCGAGAAGGACAAGGAGGACATCCTCACCGGTATCGAGGCCGGGATGGATTTTGTCGCCCTCTCCTTTGTTCGAGAAGCGGCGGATATCCAGACCCTGCGCGACTACCTGGCCGCCCACGGTGGCAAACACATGCGTGTGGTCGCCAAGATCGAGGACCAGTGCGCCATCCGCAATTTGAACGGGATCGTTGCCGAGGCGGACGCCATCATGGTGGCTCGCGGCGATCTCGGCGTGGAATGCCCCTACGAGGACCTCCCGCTGATCCAGCGCCACATCGTGCGCACGACCCAGCTGGCAATGAAGCCGGTGATCATCGCGACCCACCTGCTGGAGAGCATGATCCAGACGCCGATGCCGACGCGCGCGGAAATCACCGACGTTTCAAACGCGGTCTTGGAAAACACCGACGCCATCATGCTGTCCGGCGAGACCAGCGTGGGCCGTTATCCGCTGGCCTGCATCGAGGTGCTCCAGCGTGTGGCCGCCCGGGTGGAAAACAGCCGTTCCCAGATGCGCTTCCAGGATGAGCTCAAACTCACCCTCAAGTCGCAGTGGATCGCCTCCGCCGCCGTTCACCTGGCGGACCGCCTGCACGCCCGCTGCCTCTGCGTGTTCACGCAGACGGGACGCCTCGCCGGGCTGTGCGCTGCGCTCCGACCGGAGCGTACCCGCGTGTTCGCCTTCACCCCGAATGCGACCGCCGCCAACCAGCTCTGCCTCCGGCAGGGTGTGACCTCCTTCGTCATGCCGGCGCAGTGGGACGCAGAGTCGACCATCCGGGCCGCCGAACGCATGCTCCTCGAGCGCGGCCTGATCGCTCCCGGCGACCGCATCGTGGCCGTCAGCAACATGCTGGCCCACGGTGAGATCATCGGTGCGGTGCAGCTGCGCGAGATCGCCCGTGATGCCCAGGGTCAAATCGACTCCCGGGCCATCATGACCACCCCCGCCCCCGCGGAATAAGGGTTCTCTTCAAAGCCGCGCGCCCTCCACCGGCGCGCGGCTTTCGCGTTTTCATCGGGCCGCGTTTCGTGCTCTTAAGGGGCATGCAACCGCTCCCCGTGTGCTCTGCGCCGCGTCCTCTGACGGCCCTCAAGCACGTCAACCTCTTCGCCACCGACGTCACCTCCCGCAAAGGCACCTGGCCCTGGACCTTCGCCTCCCGGAAGGCGCAACCCGGCGCCGCAGCGGATAAACCGGACGCCGTGGTGATCATCGCGGTCGTGGAGCAGGACGGCGAAAAACGCGTCGTCCTGACCCGGGAATTCCGCGCGCCCCTGGGCGGTTATGAACTGTCCGTCCCCTCCGGTCTCGTCGATCCGGGCGAAACCCCGGCCGAGGCCGCCCGTCGCGAACTTCACGAGGAAACCGGTCTCACCCTCGGGCGCATCGCGCACATCTCGCCGGCGCTCGCCTCATCCGCCGGCCTCACGGACGAAACGGTCGCCCTGGTGTATGCGGAAGTCACCGGCACCATTTCCGCCGCGGCGCAGGATGCACACGAAGACATCGAGGTAATCCTTGCCTCGCTCGCCGATTTGAAAGCCCTGCTCGCCGCGCCGCGGGAGATCCTCTCCAGCCGCGTTTACCCGGTGCTGCTCGCTTTTGTCGCGGCCGGGGAGATCAGGCTGCCCGCGCCCGGCGATGGCACCTCCTGCACACCCGCGCGCTGAGCACGCGGTGGGCGCCAACGGCTGCGCTCAGGTCGCAGCCGGTTTTTTTGCCACCTGGCTGAAGAGCTCCTTCAGCATCATCGGTGTGGGCGGCTTGACCAGGTAGGCCGAGGCGCCGAGGTCGCGCGCGCGCTTCCGGTCCCGCTCTTCCGGAGACGAGGTGAGGATGATCACCTGCGTCTGCTCCAGGGTCCCGCGGCGGCGCATTTCCTCGAGCACTTCGAAGCCCGTGCAGTAGGGAAGCTTCAGGTCGAGGAACACAATCGAAGGAAACTCGGCGGCCGCCGGTGATCCGTCTCCGGCCAGAAAGTCCACCGCCTGCTGCCCGTCCGTCAGGACACGCACGGGAGCGGTGATGCCGGCGCCCTTCAGGGCACGACGCATAAAAAACACGTCGTCTTCGTTGTCTTCGACTAGGGCGATCAGGTTCTCGGTCATCGGTGATACGCGCTGTACGGCGGGGTCCTCGGCGCAGCGACAGAGAAGATAACGCCAGCGGCCCGCCCCGCTTCCAGCCCGGAGTTTTCCCACCTTATCAGGAAAATTCCCGAACCGTTCAGAGGGGTTGCGCCGAGACCGCGCGGCTGCATAGCGTCGCCGCAATCCAACCTCGCATGACCCACCCTCTTCGGTCGGCCCGTCTCCTTGTATCCACCGTTCTCCTTGCTGCCGTGTCGCCGCTCCTGAATGCGAACGCAGCGGAGCTCGCCTCACTCGAGGCGCTTTCGCGGAAGGCGGAAGCCTTTCAGGCCCGCATCACCCTGCCCGTCCTTGAAACCACACCCGACGCGGTCACCGCGGCGGCGGACAAGGTCATCGCCGACGCCGAGGCGGCCCTCGATCGCATCGGGGCGCAGGACCTGTCGGCCGTGACCTTTGCCAGCACGCTGAAGGCCTACGACCGCGTCGTGTTTGATGTCCGCAGCGCCGCTTACCGCTTCGGTCTGTTGAAGGACGCGCATCCGGACAAGGCCATGCGAGACGCCGCGGAAGCGGCGGCGGTCAAGATCGCCAGCTGGGGGATCGGCGTGGAGTACCGTGAGGACCTTTACCGGGTGGTGCGCGCCTTTGCCGACAGCCAGCCTACGCTTGAGGGCGAGGATCGCCGCCTTCTCGATCACACCCTTCGCGACTACCGCCGCGCCGGCCTGGCATTGCCCGAGGCGGAACGCCGCGAGGTCGAGCGCCTGCGCAAGGAGCTGACCGAACTCACCAGCCAGTTTTCCAGCAACGTGGTCGCCGCGACCGGCCCGATGATCCTCACCGCGGAAGAAGTCGCCGGTATTCCGCAGCGCTTTCTCGACAGCCCGGGAATCCGCCAGGACGACGGCACCTACAAGGTCATGCTCAATGTCACTTGGCACTGGGAGGCGGTGATGGTGAACGCCACCGACCCGGACGTGCGCCGGCGCGCCCACGTCATCCGCTTCAGCCTGGCGAAGGACGCGAACATCCCGCTGATGGCAAAGATCGTGGCCACGCGCACCGCCATCGCCCGGCGCCTGGGCTACGCCACCTGGGCCGACTACCAGACGGAGCCCCGGATGGCGGCGACGGCCCGGCAGGCGATCGCGTTCGAGGAGGACCTGATCGCCGGCCTCCAGCCGAAGTTCGAGCAGGAGGTGGAGGCGCTGCGGGCGATCAAGGTCGCGGAGACAAACGATCCGTCCGCCACCATCGAGTCGTGGGATACCAACTACTACATGGAGAAACTGAAGCAGCAGCGCTACTCGGTGAACTCCGAGGAGCTGCGAGCGTATTTCCCCTATCAGGCGACCCTGGGCGGCATGTTCGCTCTTTACGAAAAGCTCTTCAACCTGCGCTTCGACGAAGTGAAGGCCCCGCAGCTGTGGTCCCCCGAGGTCACGCTCCATGTGGTGAGCGATCGCACCAGCGGCGAGCCCCTGGGCGCCTTCTACCTGGACATGTTTCCGCGCGAGGGGAAATACAACCACTTCGCCTGCTTCCCGATCCAGGATGCGGCGCAGCTCGAGACCGCACTGCACGTGCCGGTCGCAGCGCTGGTCTGCAACTTTCCCCCGCCGTCCGCCGAGACCCCCTCGCTCCTGAAGCACGAGGACGTGATCACGCTTTTCCATGAGTTCGGCCATGTGATGCACCACGTGCTCGGGCGCTCGAAGCACCTCCGCTTTTTCGCGTTCAACGTGGAGCAGGACTTCGTCGAGGCGCCTTCGCAGATGCTGGAAAACTGGGCCTGGGACAAGGGTGTGCTCGACACCTTCGCCGCCGACTATCGCGATCCCTCCCGCAAGGTACCCGCCGAGCTGATACAGGCGCTGAAGGAGGCGCGCGTCGCCACCTCCGCCCTCTTCTACCGCCGGCAGCTCTCCTTCGGTGTGCTGGACCTGGCCCTTCACACGCAGACAGATCCGGAGGCGCCCCTCGACGTGGTGGCGCTGACCAACGCCGAACTGGCACGTGTCTCCTTTGCCCCTGCGCCCGACACCGCCTTTGTCGCCTATTTCGGCCATCTGGCCGGCGGGTATGACGCGGGGTACTACGGCTACATGTGGGCGCTGAGCATCGCGCAGGATCTCGCGAGCGCGTTTGACGCCTCGCCGAAGGGTCTGCTGGACGAAAGCATCGGCCTGCGCCTGCGCAACGAGATCTACGGTGCAGCCGCCGCCCGGGACGCCCGCGAATCGGTGCAGGCCTTCCTCGGCCGGCGCACCTCGACCGAGCCCTTCCTCAAGTTCGTCGGGGCCAAATAAAGGCGGGCGCGGGTCGCGATGTGCGCTCATTGAAACGGCCGCTCCCTTTGGGGCGGGCCGAGGGGTGCGCGGCGAGTTTTTCCTGCTCAATCGGAGCGGAGGGGGGCCGATGTGAGAATGCCTCCCTCCTGTCATCGCACCTCTGCCTCCATGCCCGGGTAAAGGGCTGGGACCCTCGTCCCCGCCCCCTGCCGTCCAGCGCTGCGTCGCCGGAGGACGGCGTGTTGCCAGGCGAATCGTCCTCGTCGCGGCCGCCTGGGCATCCCTTTCCCTCCCCGCCGGTTTACCGGCGCAGGAGCTGCCTCCCACGCCGGAGGACTTGCAGGAACTCCAGCCCATCCAGCGGTTTGGGCACTTCTGGCGCGTGCCTTCGGCCCTCCGCAGCGTCGCCCACCCACTGGAGATGGAGCTCACGGTCTATTATTACGATCCGCTCTGGGGACTGCTCTGGGGCGAGGCCGACGGCCGCACCGGTTTTATCCCCTGTGGCGACGTGCCCCTGCCGCTCAAATCCGGCCAGCGGGTCCGCCTGAAGGGCACCGTCGTCCCCGACGCAGGCCTCACCGGCCGCACCGTTGAGGTCACCGTCCTCGCCGAGAACGCAGCCCCGGCGCCGATCGACGCCACGGGTATCGTGACCGCCCGCGAGCGCCTTTCCCAACGCATTGTGTCCTTGAAGGGGCAGGTGATGCGCGCCCTGCAGCCGGACGCCCACCATGCCGTATGGGAACTGGTCTCCCAACAGCAGAAGATCACCGCGCGCGTCCAGCTGGCACCTGGAGAGTCCGCCCCCGAGGTGGAAAATCGCTGGGTCGAGCTGACCGGCGTTTACGTGATCAAGGATAACGAGATCGAGCTCTGGGTCTCGGGCCCGAAAGAAGCGCGCGAGATTCCGCCTCCACTCGTGGGCGAAGGAGCGGCCGCGGCCGCCAACACCGTCATCACGACCCTCACCCAATACTGGGAGATGCCACCCAGCGCGGAAGGAAAGGCCCATCCCGCCTCGCTGGAGTTGCTGGTCCATTATTACGACCCCGCTTGGGGGCTGCTTTGGGCTGAGAGCGGCGGCACACCGGCTTTCATCCCCTGCGTCGGTCCGGTGCTCCCCTTGAAAAGCCGCCAGCGCGTGCGCCTGGAAGGCACGCTCCTCCCCGGGGTCGGCATCCCGGGAGACCAGGTCCGGATCACCGTCCTGGAAGAGCAGGCCCACCTGGAGGTGCAGCCCGTGGCCGGCATGATCGCCGACGTCAAACGCTTCGAACGGCGGATGGTGTCGCTGCAGGGCGTCGTGGACCGACAGTCCGAAGCCGATCTGAACCACGCGGTGTGGGACATCATTTCCGAGGGCCATCTGGTCACCGCGCGGATGCCCCTTTCCCGCGGGCAAACTCCCCCGCGGCTGGAAGGAAAGCTCGTGGAGGTACGCGGTGTTTATTCCCCGAAGATCGATCCCAGTGGTGACGTGTTTGCCATCGACCTCTGGGTGCCTTCACCGGCGGAAATCCAGGTCACGAGTTCATTGGAGGACGATCCACGCTTCGACCGGGGCGTCACTCCGATCGATCGGATTGAACACGCCACCGGACTCGTCCGCATCGTCGGCACGCTGCGCGACTACGAACCCGGCCGCCGTGCGGTCCTTCGCGACACGACCGGCCACGCCGACCTCGCCATCCTCCAGAGCCAGCCGCTCCATATAGGCCAGCGTGTGGAAGCCATCGGTTTCTCCGCCGTGACAGGCCTGCGGCGCACGCTCACCGCGGCGGTGATCCGTCCGATGATCGCCTCCGACGAAGAGTCGATTCAGCTGACCGGCAACGCCCTCGAACTGCGCACGGCCGATCGACTGCTGGAGCTCAGCCCGGCCGAGGCGGCATCGGCGCGCCCGGTCGAGATCCTCGCCCTGGTCACCTGGTCCCATCCCGGCTCTTCCTATTTGTGGGTTCAGGACAGCAGTGGCGGCGCCCGGGTGGAACGTGCCGAACCATCCCAGAAACCGCCCGCGCCCGGCACCTTGGTCGTCGTGCGAGGAATCACGGCCAGCGGTGCCTATGCGCCCTTTGTCACCCAAGCCACGTTCGAGCAGCGCGGAGCAATGGTCCTTCCCCTGCCGCCGGTGGTGTCGCTCGAGCAGGCACTGGTGGGCAACCTGGAAGGGCAGCGCGTGGAGATGCAAGGGTACGTGAGCGACATCAGCGTAGACGGCCCCTGGCAGCGGATAACCTTGTCCACCGCATCGGGTGAATTTTTTGCGCGCGTCCCGTCCGACGTCGACCTGGCCGGCCTGCGCGGGTCGGTGACGCGGGTGCGGGGCGTGGTCCAGGCGCTCGCCAACGACCGACGCCAGCTGACCGGCATCCAGCTGTGGGCACCGGACACGTCGCATGTCCGCGTGAAGGCGGCTGCGCCGAGTTCCCACTTTTCCATTCCCCAGCAATCGATCGCGAGCCTGCGCCAGTTCAGCAGCATTCCCGCCTTCAACCGCTGGGTGCACGTGCGCGGCACGGTGTTGCTGCACAACCGCGACCAGCTTTTCATCGAGCAGGACGGCGACGGCTTGTTGGTCCTGGAGCGTTCCGACGAAGGTTTCCTTCCCGGCGATCTCGTCGAGGCAGTGGGCCTGCCCGGGCTGCAGGGGCGGCGGGCGGTGCTGCGCGAGGCGGTGGTACGGCGTGTCGGCAACGGACCTGCTCCCGAGCCCACCGAACTGCGCAACGTAAAGCCCTTCTACGAGAGTCTGGACAACCGGCTGGTCGCGACGCGCGCCACCCTGGTCAGCCTGCTCCATCAGTCGGGCGAAGTGGTTCTCGCCCTCTCCAACAATGGGGTCGTTTTTAATGCCCAGCTCCCGCTGCAGGACGGCCTGCAGGCTCCGGAAGAATGGGTGCCGGGGAGCGAGCTTCGGGTCGAGGGACTCTACCGCCTGGACTTCGATGCCAGGGCCGATCCCCAGTCCTTCCGCCTGCTCCTCCGCTCACCTGCCAACGTGACGCTGGTGAAATCCGCCCCCTGGTGGACGCTCTCCCGCACCTTCGGTGTGGTCTCCTTCCTTTTCGGCGCCGTGGTGCTCGGCCTTGCGTGGGCGCTTTCACTCCGGCAGCGCGTGCAGCGGCAGACCGATCTGATACGGGGACAGCTCGCGAAGGAGGCGAACCTCGAGGCGCGCAACCGCAGCATCGTGGAGAATGCCAGCGACTTCATCTTCACCACCGACATCGACGGCCGCTTCACCGCCTTCAATCCGGCGGGTGAACGCATCACCGGCTACCGCCGCGAGGAGGCGATGCGGATGAACCTGCGCGACTTGATCGCGTCCGCCGAGGATGCGGTGCTTGCCCACGCTTCCCTGCGCCCGGAGGACAATGGCGGGGCGACCTTTCAAACGCGTCTGCGCACGCGCGACGGCCGGGAGGTCTGGGTGGAGATCAGCTCACGCTGCATCGCGGAGAACGGCCGGGTCACGGGAGTCCTCGGCATCGTGCGGGACATCAGTGAGCGGAAGCTGTTTGAGGACCGCCTGGAGAAGGCGCGCGACGCGGCCGAGGCCTCCGCCCGGGCCAAGAGCGCTTTCCTCGCGACCATGAGCCATGAAATCCGCACCCCGATGAATGGCGTGATCGGCGTGGCCAATCTGCTGCTCGACACCTCGCTCACCGACGAACAGCGCGACTTCGCCGAGACCATCCGGAGCAGCGCGGACTCCCTGCTCACCATCCTCAACGACATCCTCGATTTCTCCAAGATCGAGGCCGGCAAGCTCGCCTTCGAAACGGTGCACTTCGACCTCACGGACACCGTCGAGGGCGCACTCGATCTGCTGGCGGCGCGAGCCGCTGCAAAACACCTCGAGCTGGTGTCCGATATTTCCGCCACGCTGCCCCAGCGGCTGGTGGGCGACCCCGGCCGGGTGCGCCAGGTGCTTCTCAACCTCCTCGGCAACGCGGTGAAATTCACCGATCACGGCGAAATCGTCGTGGCAGTGCGGGAGCAGGAGCGTTCGGCCGACCAGGTCCTCCTCCGCTTTGAGGTCAGGGACACCGGCATCGGCCTGACGCCCGACGAACGCGAGCGGCTCTTCCAACCCTTCAGCCAGGCGGACACCTCGACGACCCGCCGTTTCGGGGGCACCGGTCTCGGGCTCGCAATCTGCCGCCAACTGACGGAGATGATGGGCGGCACCATCGGGGTGGAGAGTGAAAAAGGGCGCGGCTCGACCTTCTGGTTTACCATCCGCCTGCCTTACACCGCTGAGCCTTCGCGCCCCTCCGGCCTGCCCGAGCGGCTCAGGAAGGTAAACGTCCTGGTGGTGGACCACCACGACGTGAGCACCCGCGTCCTCTGCGCCCATCTCAGCGAGGCCGGGGTGAGCCACACCCGCTGCAGTGACGCCCCGAGCGCCCTCGCGATGGCGGCGGCGCACCCGGCGGAGACGCCACTGGTCGTGCTTCTCAACGCCACGGCGGTCGAGATCGACGCCGGAAACTGGGGCCTCGCCCTGGCGGCGCAGGACGGTCGGACGCCGCCCCCCACGTTGCTGCTTTGTCCCGTGGACCGCCATTTTAGCCGGGAGCAGCTGACGGCTGCAGGTTATCACGACGTATTGCCCAAGCCTGTCCACCGGCGCGACCTGCTCCAGGCGATCGATCGATTGGCCGGCGGGGCTGGTACCGCCACGCCGTTTGCGCCGACCTCCCCGGCGCGGGTGGTGACCGCGCTCGCTCGCGAAGGCGCGGCCCGGGCGTTGATCGTGGAGGACAATGCCGTCAACCAGCGCGTGGCCCGTGTCGTCCTCGAGCGCATGGGATTCCGGGTCGAGCTGGCCAGCAATGGCTTTGAAGCCCTCGAGGCGATCGAACGCACCGACTACGATTTCGTGCTGATGGATTGCCAGATGCCGGAAATGGACGGCTACGAGGCGACACGCCGCATCCGGCAGGGGCGCCACCGCTCCCTGCGCATTGTGGCCATGACCGCCAACGCGATGGAAGGCGACCGCGACCGCTGCCTCGCCGCAGGCATGGACGATTACGTCAGCAAGCCCATGCGCGTGGAAGAACTGCGCGGCGCCCTCGAGCGCTGCGCCGTGCTTCAGGAGCGCACCGCCACCGACCGCGCCTAGGCCACCGCGGACCAGGTCCCCTCTTTCCAAAAAAAATCCCGGCCCCCACCACGGGGCCGGGAGGTACCGTTCATCCACTGGAAAGTCAGGCCACCGCGACCGGGGCGCGGCGCACCTGGCGCGCACGGGACACGCGGGCAGGCGCAGCGGTGAGAGGCAGGTCAGTGACGGCGTGCCGCGGAGCAGCGACACGCACCTGGAAGGTACGCGGGCGCCGGCTGTATTCGTGAAACGGGATGAGGATGACCGACGTCACCGCCATGCAGGCGAGCATGGTCTCGGGCGTCAGGGTGCGGGCGAAGGGATGACCAGCCACTTCGGCGGCGCCGCTGATGGCGAGGCCGGCGATGGCGATAAAGGCGAGGAGGTGGAGGAGGGTCTTCATTGTAGTGATGATCTGGGTACCCTCTTTGCACCGCGCATGCCAAGATTCGTATAATAACGTATCTCTTTATTCTAAAGTGGCTTACATCTTCTCGCCAGCAGGTGGCTTCTCCCACACCACCCTCACCACCCCGTCCCCGGGAAGCTCCTTTCCCGCTATTGGGATGATTTCGGTCCCTCACCCACGTCTCAACGGCTCCACCCTGCTGGAGCCCTCTCCCGCCAAACGCCACACGCCTGAGCGCCCCCCAAATCAGACATCACGGATCACGAAGGCGTACCGTTCACCGGCTCGTCAGGTGCCATTTGCCGCACAGGGAGCAATGATACGCCTTCCTCTGGCGCTCCAGGCCCAGGATTCGCACCGCGTCCAATGCATCCGCCGCCGACGCGTAACGCCGCTTGCGCGTGCACATCCGCTCGCGATCCTCCCGCAGGGGCCTGTGCGGCTGCCGCGGCATCAGCTGTCGCCGACCTTCACCAGTTCGACATGCTTGTCGAGGCGGGTGAACTGGAAGATCCGGTGTATTTGCGTGGTGGACACAAGGGCCCTGACACGGGCTCCGCGCGCACTCGCCAGCCGGAGCAGGGAAACGACGAAGTTGAGCCCGGCCGAATCAATCGTGCGGCATCCGCCGAGGTCCAGTTCGAGCACCTCCCAGTTGCGGGGCGAGGCCACCGCCGGATCCACCAGCGGGTTCACGGAGGCACGCAGCGACTCCACATTGGTGCTCAGGATGTCGTGCGGGATACGCACCACGAGCGTACTGCGCGCGGGATCGAGTAAGTGTTCCATGAAGACTAGAGTTTGAAATCCATCACCACCTCAGCGCCATTGCGGGCCGTAAACAGACCGTCGGAAAGGTGCTTCATCAAGATCAGGCCACGGTGAACTTCGACAAGCTCAGACTCTGACGCCTGCTCGTGAGCCTCCACATTAAAGGTATGGCCGGGGCCGGGGTCCGACACCCGCAGGCGCAGCACCCGGCCACCGTCGTGGACGGAAATGGTGCAGCTGGCGGCCTGCGTGTGGGAACGGTGACAGCCGTGCAGCAGGGCGTTGAGCAGTGCCTCGCGCGCGCAAAGGAGAATGTCCATCAAGCGCGGACCGACGTCCGGCAGCGCAAAGGTGAGGGAGCGCTCCCAAAACGCCTGAAACCCGTCGATGTCGAGCACCTGGTCACCCGCATAAATCTGGTGCACCACCAGCTGGATGGGTGGCCCCCCCAGGTGAATCGCCAGCGCCATCACGTCATCCTTCGCATCCACCAGGCACTCCGGCTCCGTCTCTCCAGCTCGGACCGCCGCCCGCAACCGGTACACCAGGGCCTGTGTGTCGATCGCAAGCTCGCCAGCAAGGTCCTCCACCCCGTCACTCCACAGCACCACTTCCCCGTCGTTGCAGGTGGGAAAGATGCGTGAGGTCAATGGGAGGTCGGGGAACCAGCCGAGAGGCGCCGAACCGCCCGACGTCAGGACAGAGGCCCGGCCGTCGCCGAGAAGATGTACGGGCGCCGGGAAGCCGCAGTCGAGGACGTCCACGCACTGGAGGTCCAGATCGATGCAGACCGAACACGCCGCCATCGAAGTCTCCGTCTGGCTGCCCTGCCCCCAGATGCCGGGCCGGTTCCAATCGTCGACGAGGAAGCGGTTGAAGAAATCAAACGCCTGCTCCACCCGCGAGCCGCGCTCCATCATGCCGCGGAACATGCCCTGGAAATAGGAAGCGATAAACGCCGCCTTCAGGTCGTGTCCGGATACATCGCTGGCCAGCACCACAAAGCGGTTTCCGCCGAGCCGAAAGAGAGCAGAAAAATCCCCACCCGCTTGCTGCCTCGGAAAATAACAGACCTCCAGGCGGTGTTCGAACCCGGTCGCGTGCATCGCAACGAGGGTGTGCTGCACCCGTGAGATTTCTCGTACCGCGGATTCCGCCTCGCGAAAGCGACGTTGCAGCCGGGTGTTTTCCACCGCACGGGAGACCGAGGCGAGGAGGTGTCCCATGTTGAGAGGCTTCTCGAGGAAGTCGTGTGCCCCGCCTCGCAGGGACTGGGCGATCAGGCTCTTCTCATGGTCGCCGGTGATGATGATCGTCGCCAGGGTGCGGTCGCGCTCCTGCAGCCAGCAGAGCAGTTCCAGGCCGTCGCCACCCTCCATGCGGTAATCGGTGATCACCACCTCGAAGCCGCCCGGCCCGCGTGTTTCCACTTCGGCAATTGCGGCCTTGGCGCTCGAGGCGAGCACCGGCACCAGACCGTGGCGCTCAAGGTTTACCTGCAGGAGGCGACGCGTGATGTGGTCGTCGTCCACCACTAGAACCCGGGGATGCTTGGCGGGTGTTTTCACGGTGCGCTGGACGGTTGTTCCCGGCGGGCGACTTCCACCCGCACGACCAGACCAAAGGTGCTGCCGACACCCACCTGGCTCTCCACCCAGAGATGCCCGCCCATCAGGGCGGCCAAGTGCCGACTGAGGGCCAGCCCGAGTCCGAGACCGCCATGCCTGCGGCGCGCCGACGGGTCCATTTGGGTGAAGGGCTCAAAAATCATAGGCTGCTGGTCCGCTGGGATGCCTGGACCCTGGTCGGAAACCGCCACCTCCAGCAGGCAGGTGTCTGTCTCCGCGGCGGACGGCAGCACGCGTGCCGCGACACGCACCCGGCCGCAGCCGCCGAACTTGAGCGCATTGCCGACGAGGTTGATCACCGCCTGCCGCCACCGGTTCACGTCGCCGACCACGGAGGGAGGAACGTCCGGGGAGACGTGCAGCTCAAAGGTCACACCCTTCTCCACCGCTTTGTTGCGCTGCAGCTGCAGGAGGTCGTCGAGCACCTGGCCCGGCTGAAACTCGGAAAGCTCCAGTCCGATCCGCCCCTCGTCGAGCCGGGAATAATCCACCACCGCCGTCAAAACGCCTTGAAGGGACTGTGCCGCCTGGCGCGCCAGCGCGAGATGCTCTCGCTGCTCCGGCGCCAACCTGCCTTCCAGGACGAGATCGATCATGCCGAGCACGCCGTTCATCGGCGTCCGCAGTTCATGGCTCACCAGGGTGAGAAACTGGCTCGCGCCATGCCGGCTCATGAGATGTCCGAGCTCATCGGTGCCGACGGGTCCCCGGGGGATGAAGCGCACCGGCGCGACCGGCTCAACGGAGGTTGGGGAGATGCCGTTTCGTTCCATGGGAAGGGTCATTTTCCGTCCGCCGCCGCCTCAAGCAAGGCCGGCCTCAGCCGCGCCATCGCTGCGCGGAGCCGCACCAGCAGGGTTTCCATCTCGGGCCAGCCGAGTGCGTCCGGCCCTTCCTCCATCCGCAGCGCGATCTCCACCGCTGCACCGACGGAGAACATCGCCATCGTGCCGCGCAGGGTGTGCACCGCACGCTCGAGGGCGCGCGGATCGCGCCGCTCCACCGCCTCGCCCACCCGCTTCACCAGGTCCGGCTCGGAGGTGAGAAAGGAATTCACCAGCAAGGCAAAGAGTTCGGCATCGCGGCCGACCCGTTCGAAGGCGGACGCAAAATCAAAGGGCGCATCGTCCACTCGTGAGTTGTCTGGGTGCGGCTCCGCCGCCACGGCCGAGCCCGGCGCGGGGACCACCGCCGCCGTGGGGGCCATCGCCAACCCGGCAGGCTTGGCCCAACGCCGAAGCATCGCCGCAAGGTCTCCGCTGAGCACCGGCTTGCTCACATAATCGTCCATCCCGGCCGCCAGGCAACGCTCGCGGTCCCCGCTCATGGCATTGGCGGTCAGGGCGATGATCGGGACACGCCGGCCGGTCCCCGCCGTTGTCTCGTCCGCGCGGATACAGGCCGTCGCCTGGAATCCGTCCATCTCCGGCATGTGGCAATCCATGAAGACCAGGTCGTAGTGCCGCTGCGAACACAGCCAGGCGGCGATCGCACCGGTCTCGGCGCAATCCACGACGCAGCCAAACTGCCCCAGCATCTCCGTGGCGAGGAGCTGGTTGGTGGGATGGTCCTCTGCCAGCAGGACACGCACGCCGCTGAAATCCAAAGCCGCCGGCTCCGTCGCCGCATCCTCGATCCCGCTCGCAATGCGGAGGTCCGACAACACTTGGGAATGGCAGGCATTGCCACTGCCGACCGGCAGGCGCAGCGAGACATGGAAGCGCGAGCCGCGTCCGGGCTCACTCTCCACCCGGATGCCGCCGTGCATCATTTCGGCCAGCCGGCGCGAGATCGCCAGTCCCAGGCCGGTGCCGCCGTAGCGGCGCGTGGTGGAGACGTCCGCCTGGGTGAACTTGTCGAAAAGCTGCGCCTGTTTTTCCTTCGGGATTCCGATGCCCGAGTCGCTCACCACCAGGTTGAGCACGGCCTCGCCCTCCGGCCCCGCGTCACAGTCGACGTCGATCGCGACAAATCCCTTTTCGGTGAACTTGATCGCATTGCCCGCGAGGTTGAGCAGGATCTGCCGCACCCGGCCGGCATCACCGACAAAGACGCGCGGCGTGTCCGGTGCGACCCGCGTGTGAAAGGCGAGCTGCTTTTCCCGGGCGCGCACGTTGAGCAGTGCCGTGGCCTCGTTCAGGGTTGCCTCCAGCTCAAAGGGTTCCTCCTCCATCGCCAGCATA
Source organism: Verrucomicrobiota bacterium (assembly GCA_023428905.1). Taxonomy (GTDB): domain Bacteria; phylum Verrucomicrobiota; class Verrucomicrobiia; order Opitutales; family Opitutaceae; genus EW11. The sequence goes on along the minus strand of JAEYWP010000022.1, from coordinate 310,582 downwards.
CCCGCCTCGATCTTGGAATAGTCCAGGATGTCGTTGATCACCGCCAGCAGGGCGTGGGCGGAGCTAAGCACGGTCTCGGTGTACTGGCGCTGCTTCGGCGAAAGCGTGGTCTGGAGGAGCAGGTCAGCCACGCCGAGCACCCCATTCATCGGGGTGCGGATCTCGTGGCTCATCATCGCGAGAAAATCACTCTTCGCGCGGTTGGCGGCCTCCGCCGCTTCCTTCGCCTCCACCAGCGCGCGCTCCTGGTGAGACCGCTCCGTGACATCGTGGACCACCGCCAGCAACGCGTGCCGGCCGTAGAGCTCCACCGGGGTTAGGGTGACCTCGGCGCGCAGCTCGTCGCCATCGAGCCTCAACAGCGTCCAATCGAAGCGGTGCAGGCCACGCTTGTGCGCGATGGCGTCCATCCGCGTGCTTTTCTCGACCGAGAGTTCGCCGTCCGGCTGGCGCAATGGGGAAAACGTCGCGGGATGTCGCCCGAGAAGATCTTCCGCCGTCGCCGCACGCATCATCACGACCGCGGCGCGGTTGCAGTCAAAAATGCCGGCGGCGTCAAAAATCAGGTGCGCGTCCGCCGCGTTTTCAAACAGCACCCGAAAGGGATCCGTCCGCACCGCAGGTGCAGCGTCTCCTTCGGGAGCCAGGGGAGCGGTGAGGTCGACGGGGGCGCTCATGCGAGGCTTTCCACCACCGCGGCGAGCGAGGCATGGGACAAAGGTTTGGCGAGGAAACCATCCGGGTCACCTGGCTGGTCGCGTGGACTCCAGGCGGCCTCCGCGCGGTCGGACATCACCACCACGCGGGCGGGAGAGGGACAGTGCGTCCGCACCCGCGTGACCGCCTCCTGGAGGTCGCCATGGCCGGGCAGGTGTTGATCGAGCAGGACCAGCCCGAAACGCGCCCCCGACAGTTTCCCGACGGCTTCGTCAAAACTCGACGCCGTCTCCACCGCACAGCCCAGCTTCGTCAGCGAGGCCCCGGCCAGCAGGGCGCTGGTGCGGTTGTCGTCCGCCAGCAAGACACGGCGGGGGGTGGAAGTTGCGGCGGCCGGGCTCGGGACCGGAGCGGCAACGGAAACCGGTGCGACCGTGAGCGGCAGGGTAAACCAAAATGTCGCGCCGCGCCCCAGTTCACTTTGCACCCCGATGTCGCCGCCCATCAACTCGACCAGGCACCGGCTGATCGCCAGTCCCAGACCGGTGCCGCCGTAGCGACGGGTAGTGGAGGCGTCGGCCTGGCTGAAACGCTGGAAAAGGTGCGGCGTCTGGCTGGGACTGATGCCGATTCCCGTATCCACGACTTCGACACGGACAAACGCCGCGTCGGTGCGGACGCGCACGCGGATGGAGCCGTGCTCGGTGAACTTGACCGCGTTCCCGATCAGGTTGAACAGCACCTGGCGGACGCGGATGCCGTCATGATAAAGGGTGAGGGCGGAGGGCGGCTCGCCGTCGAAGCCGAGGGCCAGTCCCTTCTCCTGCGCACGCACAAGGAACAGATCCGCGACCTCACGGATCACCCCGGTCAGCTCGAACGTGACCGGCTGCAGCGTCATCCGCCCCGCCTCGATCTTGGAGAAGTCCAGGATGTCGTTGATCAGGCTGAGGAGCATCTGCCCGGAACCCTGGATGGCGGAGACGTGGCGCTTCTGATCGGGCCGCAGAGGGCCGCGCGCGAGCAGGTCGCAGAACCCGAGTACGCCATTCATCGGTGTTCGCAGTTCATGGCTCATGGTGGCCAGAAAATCGGCCTTGGCCCGGCTGGCCGCCTCCGCCGCGCGGGCAAGGTCCTCCGCCTGGCCCTTCGCCTCCTCGGCGAGCAGCAGTGCTTTCTGGAGGTTTCCCGCCAGCACCCCGATCTCGTCCCGGGGGGCAAGAGCGCCGGCCGCGTCCGCCGCCTCGCCCACGCTGCCGGCGCGCTTAATCGCGTGCGCCAGGGATTCGAGCGGCTTCAGCACATGCCGGCGCAGGAGAACATAACCGAGGCCGGTCACGCCGGTGAGAATAACAAAGAGTCCGCCGAGCAACAGCAGGCCGGAGCGCCGCAACTGCGCTCGCAGCGGCAGGGTGTCGAGTTGGAGGAGGACATTGCCTTCCATCGCTCCGTCCTCGCTGCCCGGCCGCCCGAGAAAGATGGGCTTGGTGTAGGCATAACCGCTCTTGTCCGCGTCGAAGCCCGTGTAGGCTTCGTTCTGATACACCGCGTTCGCCACGCCGGCTGGTACCAGATCGGGGGGAAGCTCCTCCAGGAGCCGCCCGGACCAGGGCCGCCGGGAAGACGCCAGCACCCGCCGCGGCTCCCCTCCGACCACGATGGCGAGGGCCACCTCCCCATCCGCCCCGAACCCCCCGAGCACGCGCTCGAGCTGGGCATCGTAGGTCACGCTTTCCGCCACGTTCACAATGGACTCAGCCACACTGTGGGCCCGGCGGCGGACCTGCTCCTCCACCATCGATTCAAAAACCTGGTACGCCCAGAGGACCAGGAGTCCGCCACTGGCAAGCGAGGCCGCCACCAGCGGGGTCAGGATCCGGCGCCGCAACGAGACAAACCGCCCCGTGGGAGTGCCGGTGGCCTGGCTGCGGCGGGTGGAAAGGTATCCGGGCATGGTCGGACAAATACGCGCACGGGGGGCGCACGCTTAGAAAAGTTCGACGTTGTCCCCGAGCGCGTCGCCGGCGGCCGGCTTGGGCTTGGTTTCGCCCGGGGTACAAGGCGCGTCCGGCACCTCGGTCGGGACGGCCGCGGCGGTGGCTGCGGCAACGGCGACGACCTGACTGGGTTGAGGGGGGCCGTCAAAAAGTTCGAAGTCGCCGCCAGCAGCCACCTTGGACGCGGCGCCGATGTCGCTTCCACGCAGCGCGGCCTCGTGCACCGCCCGGTCCGTCTGCATGGTGTAGCGCGTGCGAAGGTGCTCGATCTGGGTGCCGCGCTGGCCGATCTGCGGAGAAAAGTGTTCCGAAAGGGCGCGCAACGCCTCCGCCAAAGGCTCGGTGGTGGCGCTGACCGCCGCGGAAAAACCAAGCTGTTCCAGCGAGTCAGCGGTCTCGCGACCGATCGCCTCGCCGAGTTCGGTGACGTGGAGGAAACAACCGAGCGTCGCGTCGCGATAGGCGTGGAGCGACGCGACCGTGACAGCGCCGCCGTCACGCATGCGCTCCTGCTCGGCGCGCCCGTCGTCCCGAATGCGGCCCGCCTCGTCGATGATACTGCGCAGGCCGCTCATCAGCGATTCGAGCTCGGCGGCAGCAACCTCGTTCAACCGGTACGTTTCGTCGGAGATGGCGCAGGTATTGCCGGCGAGAGTCTCCAGCCCGGTGCCGGCGTCCAGGTGCGCCGCCTGGATCTGCGCGTTCAACGCAATAAAACGGATGTTGAGCGAAAGCTGCCGCATGGTGTCGGTGAGATCCGACGCCAGCCCGCCGAGGGGCTCCACCGTGCGAAAGATCTCCTCCTGCAGGGAGAGGATCGAATCGATCACGCCGCGCATGCCGGCGATCATCTGCAGGAGCACCTCCACCATGCCGTCCTGCGAGGCGGAGATGGTCTTGAAACTGCCCAGGGTGGTGCACTCGTTCATCAGCTCCCCGGTCAAGGTCGCAAGGCGTGTCAACGCGTCGCGGATCTCCGTTTCGGCGTGTGCCACCGTGTGCTGGACCGCTTCCACGTGGCCCGCCTGCACGCGGGCGAGATCGTGGACCAGGGCGCAGTCTGAAGCGTTCGGATCTTCCGTCGCGGAGCGGGTGGCGAGTTCGTCGAGTGCACGTTCGACGTGTTCGATCTTCTGCCGGGTGATGTCCTGAAACTGGAGGGCGATCACGATCCGGCCGACCTGATCGGAAATGGCGCGGCTGAGGTCGGTGAGTTTCACATCCCTCCCCTGGTTTTCCGTCATGTCGCTGCGGAGACGCTCGACCGCCTCCCGGATCTGTTCCTCGCGGCGGGCGAGTTCCCGGCCGCGCGTCGCGATCTCGCGCTCAAGTCGTTCCACCAGCTCCGACAGCGCATGCTCTGCTTTCGCGAGCGCGACGGCTTGGGTCGAAAACACCTCGGTCACGCGTTTGTGCAGCTGCTCGATGTCGGCGGTGAGCGCGACAAAGATGCCATGGACCTCGGGGGAGAGACGGGCGGACTCCACGCGAAAGAGAGTTTGGATCACCTGCAGGGGCGCGATCGTCGTCTGAAGCGTGACCTGATGCTCGCGCACCACCCGCACCTGCCGTTCGTGGTCGCGGAGGATTCCGATCAGCGTGGACCAGCTCGCCTGCGCGCGGGCGGCATAGGCCAGCGGGCCCTCCAGCGTGGCGATACCACGCGTCAACTCGGCTTCGCCGCCATGCCGACCGGCGACATAACCGAGCAGGCGCTCCGCCTCGGCCACCAAAGTCTGCGCCTGGGTGCTTTGCTCATTGAGGGTGGCACCGAGCGTGAGGAAACGCGTATCCAACTCCGGCACCAGTTCACCCAGGTAGGCTTTTGCGTCCGCCACGCGTTCACGCTGCGCGCGGAGCGCCGTCTCCTGCCGCCGCCGACGGGGCGACAACCGCGCCAGCCGCTTCCAGGTACGCCGCAGGTGACCGCGGGTGCCCTCCAAGCGGGAGCGCAGCGCAACCATTCCGACCGGTGGTTTCGGGTCAGACACGACAGAGGCGACCGGAGGACTCAGGTCGGGCATGGGATGACGATTCCTCTCACCCGAGACTTATCGGCTGCGGGAGGCGTGTTCTTGAGTTTTTCCCCTCTGGCAGGCGGTTTCAGGGGCACAGCCCGGAGTCGGTGCATCAGTTCTGCCGCCTCTGTGCCGATATAACCGAGACTTCGTCTTCAGGCGGGGATCGCCGACGTGTGCCGGTTTTCCGCCCGACGGAACTGCTTCCATGAAAATCCTGATAGCCGAAGACGATCGCAACGCCCGCGGGTTGCTGTCCGACATCCTTGCCTCGGCGGGTGCGGGTTACGACGTGATCGCTTGTGAGAATGGTAAAGCCGCGTGGGAGGCGCTCCAGTCGCACCAGGACGTGCGGGTGTGTATCGTCGATGTCATGATGCCGGAGGTCGACGGTATCGAACTGCTGAAGCGCGTACGTGGAGACGAGCGGTTGAAAGCGCTGCCCGTCATCCTCTGCACGGCGTTGAACGACCGGACGACCGTCGCCCAGGCGATGGTGCTTAAAATTGATGGCTACCTGGTAAAACCCTTCAACCGTTCGGGCGTGTTGGAGCGGGTGAAAAAGGCGGTGGAGGGCGCGGACATGCGCCGCCGCACCCAGGGGATCTTGGACAACGAAACCGACGTCTGCGCCCGCCTCGGCACCACTATCCCCGCCTATCGAGGCATGCTGAAGGACCTCGCCCACGGCGCCCTGCAGTGGTCAGACGATTTCCAGAAATCGGCTTCACCGGACCGCAACCGTCTCCTCCTGCCCCGCGCCAGCGCCTTCCGCCGCGCCAGCGCCAACCTCGGGGCCCGCCCCTTGTCCGCGGCCTTCACCGAGATGGAGCGTGTGATGCAGCAGCCCGCCGCCGGACCCACCGAACAGGCCGCCCTGGACGAACTCGCCGCCACCGCCGCACGGGTCGTTCAGGAAAACGCCGAGAAGGTCCGCAGTGTGCTCAGCTGAGTCGGCAGGATGATTCTTGATTGATGCGTCAGGCTCGGAGCGATCCGAACGTCGGATACCCAGCCCGTCTGTACTCCCTGCCTACGCCTGCACCCGTTTCCGCATCATACCCGTTTCGACATGTCAGTCTTTCGGTCCTCCGTGACCTCCCCGCAGTCTCTGTGACCTCTGTGTAACTTAACCGCCGCCGCAGCCTCACGGCGTCGCCTACACCGCGAGGGCCGAGCGCACACAGGACCGCATGCGCGGGCGACCCTCGAGGTCCCCCAGCAAGCGGTTCACAAACATCTTTTGCAGGAGTGTCAGACCGACGGATACAACCGTGACGATCACGAAGGTTGCGAGCCAACGCCAGGACGCCGGTACACCGACTGTCAGTTCGTGGGCCAGGTTGAGCGCCAGGATATGCCACAGGTAAATCCAGAGTGAGGCCCGCGAGAGGAAGAGGACGGGTGCCTTGAAGGACGCGGAGAGGCGAAGTGACAGCGCGCCGGCGAGCAGCAGGTGGCACGCACCCATCGCGTACCAGATGTAGTTGAAATGTGGAGGGTATTTGTACGCCCACATGTTGATGCGGTCGCCGTGGCGGTGCGCCCAGAGCGTGATTGCGCCCCAGACCAGCATTCCGGCCACACCCCACACTGCGGCGCGGTGTCGCGAGAACGACGGCCAGCGCAACCCGAGCGCGAAGATGCAGCCATACGGGATTGCATAAAATACCGTGTAGTGGAGGAGGCCGTGGTGCACCACCACCGGGGCAAAGGCGCCCCAGAGCCACTCGTACAGCAAGTAGGCGCCGAGGATCACCCCGAGGTACACACGGTCGGAACACCGTTCCTTCAGCCAGAGCAGCGGGTGCGTGAGCAGCGCCACGAGCAGGAAAACACGCAGGACCCAGACATAGCCGATCCCATCCACCAGCAGAAAGGTCCTCAGGATCGTTCTTTCATCAAAGCGCCCCGGCGCCGTCCAGGCAGCGAGGAAAAAATACCCCGTGAGAAAAACGAAGGTGGGCGCCAGGAGCCGGATCACACGCTTGCTCACATAGGCCAGGTACGAGCGACTGGCCGCGGATTCGCCGAGTGCACAGACGGCACCGCTGACAAAAACCATCAACGGCACATCGAACTGCCGGAGGTGAAACAGCCACCGCGGCGGCGCGGAATGTGCCAGCAGGATACAGACAAGGCCGAGCGCCCGGAGCAGGTCGTAGGTAAAACTGAGATCGGCGTCGGGAGAACGGAGTTCGGGAGAACGTGCCATCAGGGATTGGGAGGACGCGGTTGCCAATAAGGCTGGAACTCCGTCAACAGATGCACAAAGCCGGGCAAAGTTCGCGGCTTCACAAAGTAGGCGTTAGCCCCGGCGGCATAAGCGGCGTCAATGTCCCTCTCCAACGACGAGGAGGAGATCAGAATAAAAGGCAGTTTCGAGAACCGGCTGTCGCCCCGGACCCATTTCAACAACTCGATGCCATCCCATTGCGGCATCTTCAGGTCGGACACGATCAGGTGGGGAAGAGGCAAGCCCGCGCGGTCGGCATAGTCCCCTTCGGCAAGAAGGAAGTCCTTGGCCTTCAAGCTGTTTTCTACGTGGCAGAGCTTGAGCTCAAGCCCGGACCTTTCTTGGGCGCGTCGGAGGAAAAACACGTCGTCGGACGAATCTTCCACAAGGAGAATGTCGCAGGCCTGGGCTGGAACGGCTGGAGTCATGCGCAGGCGCTATCGTGGCGTTTTGCCCGGGCGAGTTCATCCCCGACCGACCGCTTGGCGTACCGGGTGGACACCCGTAGGTGACCTCCCGGTGCAGGTGGACACACGCGCAGCGAGGTGGCGCTTGGGTGTCAGGCAGTCAGCTTGCGTGAGTCGTCCTCACATAGTGGGTCGACCGGTGCGGCCACCGTTTTCAGGTCTGAGTCCACGCGGAGGATGTGGTTGACGAACCAGTCGCACAAATCGCGGTGCAGTTGCAGTGCGACGTAGGCCCCGGCGACGGGCGATCGCTCCACGCGTTCGCGCGCCTGCGCCACCTTTCTCAGGAAGACCGCGTGTTCGGCCTTGTTCTGCTCGGCCTTTTGGCACCGACCGCAGGCCATGCACCCTTCCTCCCGCACGAAATGCTCCTGCGCGTAGGCATCAAGAAAGGCGATGATCTCCGAGACGTGGCGGGAACCCAGCCCCTGGTTGAGCGCCGCCTCGAGGCGGTTGAGGGTGTCGGCCAGCTGCCGGTGATCGCGATCGATCTCCGCGACACCGGTGTTAAACTCATCCGACCACGTGAGCATAAGGGATTGATCGACACCCGAGCGGCCGAATCCACCACAAACACGAGGGCAGAAACGCAGCTGATGATGCCGGAACGTTCTTCATCACACGCTAGCGCCGGCCAAACGCAACCACGTCGTGGTGGATCAACTCCAAGGGGCGCACATGGGTCACGCCACCGTGGTGGATGGCTTCGGCGGGCATGCCGAAGACCACACAGGTCGCCTCGTCCTGGGCGATGGTGACCGCGCCGGCGTCGTGCATCTCGCGCATGCCACGCGCCCCGTCATCTCCCATCCCCGTCAGGATCACGCCGAGCGCGTTGCGGCCGGCGTAACGCGCAGCGGAGCGGAAAAGGACGTCGACCGAGGGGCGATGGCGGCAGACCAAAGGGCCGTCTTTCACCTCCACGTGATATTGGGCGCCACTCATTTTCAGCAGCAGGTGCCGATTGCCCGGAGCGATCAGGACGTGCCCGCGCAGGACCCGGTCGCCATTCTCTGCCTCCTTCACCCGCACGCGGCTGAGCTGGTCGAGCCGCTCCGCAAAACTCGCGGTAAACTTCTCCGGCATGTGCTGCACCACCACCATGCCCGGGGCGTCCGCCGGCAGCGCCTCGATCACCACGCGAAGTGCCTCCGTGCCCCCGGTGGAGGCACCCACCACCACGACCCGGTCCGTGGTCTCGAAGGGCGCCGGGTGACGCCCGGCGGCGAGGATCACATCCGCGGTCAGCTTCGGCTGCGGAACCACGGAGCGAGCCGACAACGCCGGGCGGCGGCGGGGCCGCGCGTGGGCTGCTGATTTCACCACCTCGCAGATCCGGGCCGCGGACTCGTTGAAAAACTGGACCGTTCCCATCTCGGGCTTGGTCACGATGTCGACCGCCCCCTTTTCCAGCGCGGAGAGCGCCACCGACGACCCGCTGGAGGCCAGGCTCGAGCAGATCACCACCGGGATCGGGTGCTGCTGCATGATCCGGTCGAGGAACTCGAGCCCGTTCATCCGCGGCATCTCGACATCGAGCGTGATCACGTCGGGCACCTCCTGGGCAATCAGGGCGGTGGCGGCGAAGGGATCCGACGCCGTGCCCATCACCTCGATCGCGGGATCGGTGGAAAGCACCGCCTTCAGCGCCTGCCGCACCGACGCGGAATCGTCGACGATGAGCACACGGATCGGTTTGCCGCTCACGGGTGCGTCCTCCCCAGCAGTCGCACCAGCACCTCGCCGTTGGTCGTATTCAGGTGGATCTTACGGCCGCGCTCGCCGCCGACGCAGTTGGCGGTCACGCGGATCCCGGCCCGGGCAAGGCAGGCCTCCGCCGCGACCACGTTTTTCGCTCCGACATCAAAGGTGGCAAAACCGTCGCCGCTGGACGCGAGCACCCGCGCACCGCCGAACACCTTCGCCTCGATCAGGCGGGGCGGCACCCCGTGCTCGTCGAACACATTCACCATCTGGCGAATCGCCTCGTCCGCGAAGCGCAGGCGGGAGCCACCCTCCACGCGGTGGCAGCTGGCCCGCGGGAGCAGGGCGTGGCACATCGCCGCCATGCGCGGGCGGGCGGCATAAAACACCACCGCCACGCAGGAGCCGAGCAGGGTGGTGATGCAGCGGGGCTCGCGGGTGATCACCACCTCCCCGGGTGCAAGGTGGGTCTCCGGCAGGGTCCAGATGTCGCGGGGACCCTCGTCCTCCGCCGGTTCGACTGCCAGCATCGCCGTCATCTCAGGACACTTTCCGGTAGAGCGCGGGGCCCGCCAGGCGCACCGGCACGTTGAGGCCGTTGAGCGACTCGGAGTGCCCGATAAAGAGGTATCCGCCGGGGGCGAGATGGCGGCAGAGGCGGTTGACCACCTTTTCCTGGGTCGGGCGGTCGAAGTAGATCATGACGTTGCGGATGAAGATGGCGTCGAACAGGTCCCCCACCCGGTAGTGCTCATCCATAAAATTGAGCTGGTGGAAATGGACCCTGGAGCGCAGCTCCGCGCTGATCCGGTAGCGGCCGTCCTGGCTTCGGCTGCGCAGCAGGTAGGCGCGGCGGAGCGGTTCCGGGATCGGGTCGATCCGCTCCTCCTCGTACACCGCCCGCTCGGCCAGCCCGAGCACGCGGGTGGAGATGTCGGTCGCGAGGATGGCGTAGTCGAAGGCGGCCTGCTGCCGTCCCCATTCGCTCAATACCATGGCCTGGGTGTAGGCCTCCTCGCCGGAGGAGCAGCCGGCACACCAGAGCTGAAAGCGCGAACGGACGGGCCGGGCGGCGACCCACTCGGGCACGACCCGGTTGGTCAGGATCTCGAAGTGTTTCGGCTCCCGGAAAAAGTCCGTCTTGTTGGTCGTGACCGCGTTGACGAAGGCCTCCACCTCCGCCTGCCCCTCGGGGCTGAAAAGAAAGGCCTCGTAGGCCTCGAGGGTAGGCAGGTTGAGCGCGCGCAGCCGCCGCATCAGGCGGCTCTGCAGCATGGGCAGCTTCACCTCGTTCATCTTGATGCCAAGATGCCCGCTGATGAAGCCGGCCAGCCGCTGGAACTGCGCCTTGGAAAGCGCGAGGGTGTCGCGCTCGGTGACGGCGGCGCTCATTACCTTCAGGTGCTGGAGGCGACACCCCCGGCGCCGACCGCGAGCAGCTCGTCGGTCGAAAACACGGCGTTGATGTCGAGGATGATGATGAACTCGTCCCCCCGGCGGCCCATGCCCTGGATAAAGTCGCTCCGCCAGCGGGTGGCGAGCGTCGGGGGCGGGGTGATCTGGGAGGGCTCGAGCTCGATCACCTCGTGCACGCTGTCGGCCAGGCCGCCGAGCACCGCGCCCTCGCCGTCGACCTCGAGCTCGAGCACGATGATCCGTGTATTCACGGAGTCGGTCGCGCGCGGCAGCCCGAACTTCAGGCGAAGGTCGACGACGGGGATGGCGGTGCCGCGGACGTTGACCACGCCGCGCATGTAGGACGGGGCGGTCGGCACCTTGGTGATGAGGGACAGGTCCAACACCTCGCGGACCCGGCTCACGTTGATCGCGAAGAGTTCATCACCGAGCTTGAAGGTGATGTACTGGCCCGCGTGGGTGATGGTGGTGCTCATGTTCAGTATTTTTCGAAGTCGCGGTCCTGGGTGTCGGCCGGCGCGGAGCGGTCGGTCAACACGATGGTCGCGCCGTTGCCGTTCTTGGCCGCCGCGCTGAAGGGCGCGGTCGAATGGCCGTTGCGTGCGGCCGGAGCGGATACACGGGCCTTGGCCGGGGTCGTCTTCCGGGAGGAGGCGCGCTCCTGCACCGGCCGGTCGGCGCCGGGGCGCACGGCGGCACGGGCCTGGGTGTGGTTGTCGAGTTTGAAGAACGCCACCGTGCTCTGCAGCTGCTGAGCCTGGCTGGAGAGTTCCTCGGCGGTGGAGGCCAGCTCCTCGGCCGCAGCCGAGTTCTGCTGGATCACCTGGTCGAGCTGCTGGATGGCCTTGTTCACCTGTGTCGCGCCGGTGGTCTGCTCCGCGCTGGAGGCGGCGATCTCCTGGACAAGCTCGGCGGTCTTGCGGATGTCCGGCACCAGCCGGGCGAGCATCTCGCCGGCCTGTTCCGCCATCTGCACACCGGAACCGGTGATCTTGCTGATCTCGGCCGCCGCGGTCTGGCTGCGCTCCGCCAGTTTGCGCACCTCGGAGGCGACGACGGCGAATCCCTTGCCGTGTTCACCGGCGCGGGCCGCCTCGACCGCGGCGTTCAGGGCGAGCAGGTCGGTCTTGCGGGCAATTTCCTCGATGATGGAGATCTTCTCCGCGACTTCGCGCATGGAGTGCACGGTCTTGGCCACGGCCTGGCCGCTGGCCTGCGCGTCTTCCGCCGCCTTCGAGGCGATGCGATCCGTCTGCTTCGCATTGTCGGCGTTCTGCTGGATGCTGGCCGCCATCTCCTCCATCGACGAGGTGGTCTCCTCGGCGGAGGCGGCCTGCTCGGACGTGCCCTCGGAAATCTGCTGCGCGGTTGCGCTCAGCTGGTGACTGCCGGAGGTGACGTTCGAGGTGGCGGTGTTGACCTCGCCCAGGGTGCGGCGCAGGGCCTCGATCATGCTGTTCATCGCGGCGCAGATCTTGCCGATCTCGTCGTTGCTCGTGATCTCGATGTTCGCCGTGAGGTCGCCACCCGCCACCTTGTCGACCGCGGCACCCGCGGTCTGCAGGGGCTTGATGATGCTGCGGGTGATGATCACCGCGATCACCGTGCCGAGCAGGAACGCCACCGCGATGCCGATGAAAATTCCGATCATTGCGGAGCGCCCCGAGGCCTGGATATCGGCGGCGGCGGCGTCACCACCGGCCTTGTTGAAGTCCACCAGGGCGCTGACGGCCGCCATGTAGGTTTCCATCGCGGGACGGAGCTCGGTCTTTGTCTTTTTCAGGGCCTCCTCCGGCTTCTGATTGCGACTGAGGGTGAAGACCTCCTCGCGGAGCTTTCCGAAGCCAGCGCGCGCCGGCCCGACCTTCTCAAAAAGGGCGCGATTCTGGTCGGTCTTGATGTGATTTTTGTAGTCATCCATCAGCGCCGTGACCCTGTCCGAGGCTGCACGGGAGCGCTCTTCGATGCGCTGCATTTCCGATGCATCGGTGGAAATGACATGGTCCAGCACGGTCGAATAATTGTCCCGGGCCAGGCTTTCGATCTGACCGGAGAGGTACAGACCGGGAATGCTATTCTCCGCGATGTAGCTTCCCTTTTCGTTGATGCTGCGCAGCTGGGAGGAGGCATAAAGCCCAAGCGCCAGCGTAATGAGGATGACGGCGAGGAACCCGCCGGTGATGCGTTTTCCAACGCTGAGGTTTTTCATGATGATTCTGAATTGAGGCTAAAACGAAAGGGTCGCTCAGGCCGCTCGGCCTGCTGCATCGCGGTGCTTTTGCCAGGCGCGTATCAGTCCGCCGATGTCCACGATCAGCGCGACCCGTCCGTCGCCCATGATGGTGGTACCCGACACCACCTCCACCCCGCGGCAAAAACGGTTGAGCGACTGGATCACGGTCTGGTGGGTGCCGATCACGCGGTCCACCACAAGGCCGATGCGCTCACCCTGGTGGCGGACAATCACGATCTTCTCGATCTCGGGACCCTGATCGGGAACGTCGAAAATGTCGCGCAAGCGGAGGAAGGGCACGAGGTCGCCACGCACCGCCACCGCCCGCCGCTGGCCATGGGCGCGGCGCTCCGCCGGCGTGAGCTCCACGTTCTCCGTCACCGCCGACATGGGGATGATAAACTGGTCAGGCCCGAGCTGCACCAGCAGGCCTTCGATGATCGCAAGGGTCAGGGGCAGAGTCAGCGAGACCGTGGTACCCATGCCGGGGATACTGGAGACCTGCACCGAGCCGCGCAGGCTTTCGATCTGGCGCCGCACCACGTCCATGCCGACGCCCCGGCCGGAGACGCTGGTCACCTCGCGTGCGGTCGAAAACCCGGGGAGGAAAATCAGGCCGAAGAGCTCGTTCTCGGAAAGGTTGGCGTCGGCGGCAATCAGCCCCCGCTCCACCGCGCGTGCGCGGATGGCGTCGACGTTGAGCCCGCGGCCATCGTCGGTGATGCTCACCACCACGTCGGCGCCCTGGTGGGTGGCACTCAGCTCGAGACGGCCCTGCCGGGGTTTGCCCGCTTTCACCCGTTCTTCCGGCGACTCGATACCGTGATCGAGGGAGTTGCGGACGAGGTGGACCAGCGGATCGCCCAGCTGGTCGAGCACCGTCTTGTCCAGTTCCGTCTCCTCGCCCGAGGTCACAAACTCCACCTGCTTGTTTAGTTCGCGGGAGAGGTCGTGCACCAGCCGGCGAAAGCGGCCCAGGGTGGTGCCAAAGGCGGTCATGCGGATCCCGAGGACGCTTTCGCGCAGCTCGGAAATCAGGCGCTCGATTGCCTCGACCGGAGGAATCAAATCCGCATCCTGGATACGCCCGGCCACCTGATTGAGCCGGGACTGGTTCATCACTAGTTCGCCCACCAGGGAGACCAGGCGGTCGAGCCGTTCGGAAGAGACGCGCACCAGGCTGTCGCGAGTGGGGGCTTTGGCTGCTCCGGCGGCCCGACCGGGGCCGACCAGGGAGGGCAGCTCTGGCTCAGTGCCCGCGGACGAAGCTGCGGGGGAAATTTTATCCGCATCGGGCGCGACCGGGGAGGGCGTACCGGAGGTTGTATCCCCAGAGGCCTCGCACGTCACTTCCTCAATGCGGAGTTCGGCGCCGTCTTCGGCGAAAATGAATACATCCCGCACCGCGTTGGCGTCGCGGCCCGTCTGGAGCAGGAGCTCCCAGCCGAGGTAACAACGCTCGGGCTCGAGTCGCTCCAGGCCGGGCATGCGGTCCAGCAGTGCCTTCACCTCGAGGGCGCCGAGCAAACGCAGCTCCTGGAAGAGGGCGACTGGATCCAGCCCGTTGATCGAGATGGTTGGGTCCGGTCGGAAAAGGATGCGAAACACGCGGTTGCCCGCGCTGGGTTCCGGAACGCCCGCGGGTGCTTGGGTGGTGGGAATGGAAGCGGGCGGCGCGACCGGCGTGGGTGTCGGCGAGGTCGGGAGCAGGGCGCCAAAATCCGCGATCAAGGCAGAGCCGTCGGGTGCGGGTTGCCCCGCCTCGTGGGCTGCGAGCAGCCGTCGGATGTGGTCACCGGCCTGGAGCACTTTTTGGAGGAGGGCGGAGGAGAGCGGTATCCGCCCTGCACGTACCTGATCGAGTGTGCTCTCCACGTGATGGGTGAAGGCCGCCACGCTCTGGAAACCAAACATCGCCCCGGATCCCTTGATGGTGTGGAAGGCGCGAAAGAGGCTGTTGATCGACTCCGGTTCCGGCGCGGTGGAGAGCGCGTCCAGGGTGATGTTCTCGATCTGATCGAGCAGATCCTGCGCCTCGAGCAGATAGGTCTGTACCGGGGACGGTTCCATGACTCAGCGGAGGACTTTTTGGACCACGCCGAGCAACTGCTCCGGAGTGAACGGCTTCACGATCCAACCCGTCGCTCCCGCGGCTCGCCCCTCCTGCTTGCGCTCGGGCTGCGACTCCGTGGTGAGCATCACGATGGGGATGAATTTGGACGCAGGCAGGGCCCGCAGCTGGCGGATACACTCGATTCCGTCCATCCGGGGCATGTTCAGATCGGTGATCACCATGTGAACCGTCTCCCGTTGCGCGGCGGCCAGACCGTCGACCCCGTCGCCGGCTTCGATCACCGTATAGCCGGCGCGCCGCAGGGTGAAGGCCACCATTTGCCGCACACTGGCCGAGTCATCGATCGTGAGGATTGTTTTGCTCATGGAAGATCAGAGGCCAAGCGCCCGCTCGAGGCCGCCCGCCCGGGCATGCTCGCGGAGGGCGGCGGAGGGGGCCGAAATGCGCCACTCGATCCCGGCAGCGGCTGCCGACTGCCGCGCGGCTGCGAGAACCTGAATCCCGATGGTATCCACTGCGGCCACGCACGATCCGTCGAGTGCGAGCGGCTGCCCGCCTGCGAGCGCGTTCAGCAGGCACGAACGCAGGGACGCAGACTGGCCTACGGTCAGCTCCGCCGGAAGCGGATGGAGAGGGGAGGTGGAGGGTTGCATGTGGGTGGGTAGCCGATCCGTCCCCCCTGGACGCGACGAAGGCACAACCGAACCACCCTCCGAGAGGGTGAGTTCAGTTGTGCCTTCGCTTGCAGGCCCAAAGTCCTGCCGGGGAACGGCGCCCACAGCCGAGCTGTGAGCCTGAGGTAATGTTCGGCCCCCGGCGTGCGCGGTTTAGTAAAATCCGCACCACCGCGAGGACTTATCCCTATCCCGGTTGGATACCGCGCCGTTCCTGCACGGCTTTGAGCAACTCTTCCAGCTCTAGCCGCAGGTCGCGGAGCTCGGTCGATTTAAAATTTCTTCTGGTCCGCTCAAGTACCTCTACTGCCCTTCCGAGGGTGTGCAAAACCGTCGCCTGTTCGACCGAGTCCTTGGAACGCTCCACTGTGCCGAGCAGGTGGGCCATGCGCTGGAACTCGATCAAGGAGTTCATGAGATTGCCGACGGTAAGGGTGACAAAGTCGGCCACGGACTGGGAGCCGGGAGCGCCCGGGCTCTTCCGCAGCCCGTGTTCGAGCTGCTCGAGCTCCCGGCACCACCGCTGCAGGCTGTCGCGGCTGCTGCGCGCCGCGCGCAATGCGCGGTAATTGCTGATGGCCTGCCTGGCGGTGGTGAGGAGCTCGTCGAAGTCAGGCGGCTTGATCAGGTAAGCGACCACCGAGAGGCCAACGGATTTGACCGCCGTCTCGACCGTCGGGCGGCCTGTGAGCAGGATCACCGGCATTCCCTGCGCTTCCGGGGATAACTGCGTCAGCAGCTCCAGGCCCGTGTTGCCGGGCATATTGATATCGGAAATGAGGAGATCGAACGACGCGTGGCTCAGCAGTTCTTGCGCGGCCGCCGCGTCTGGGGCGCAGGCGGTCTCGAAACCCTCGAGCCGAAAAAGCTCCGCGAGAGGCCGGGCGAACGAGCTTTCGTCGTCCGCAATCAAAATTTTCCCGTGAGACTGCATGTGAGCGTCACCCCGACCCTTCGGCCGTAGCCGTGGGCACGGGCGCCGCTGTCACCGTAGAGTGGTGACGTGACTTGTCCAGTGAGCGTTTAACCGCCCCAGCGAGTGATTCACGGCTGAACGGTTTGCTCAGGATCTCATCCACACCGTCTGCGGCCGCCTTGGTCGGGTCCACCCGACCGATATAACCGGTCGCGATCAAAACCGGCAGGGTCGGACGCACCCGTTTGACGATCGCCGCGAGTTCGAAGCCCGACAGGCCCGGCATTGCTTGGTCGGCGAGCAGCAGGTCGAAGGATGCAGGTGAGCGAAGGAAGCTATCGCGCGCCGCCTCGCTGCAGGTAAAGACCGAGACACGGTAGCCGAGCAGTTCGAGCAGCCGCTTTTCGACGCCTGCCAGACCGGCCTCATCGTCCACTAACAAAACGTGTTCCCCGTTTCCGCGCTCCAGGTCGTCCGCGTCCGCGGCGGAGGGAGCTGCAGGCCTGGACATGGGTGCACGGCTGAGCGTCGTCATGACGGCCGGGCGCCCCACCCCGCCGTGGCGGGCCATGAGGTCGCGTACCCGCTCTTTGCCTCGCTGAGCCGAACGGACCACCTCTGCCAGATGCTCCTCCGCCTGCGGCTGTCCCTTCACGTCGTACTTCAGCAGCGCCGCGTAGCACAGGATGGAGGCGAGGATATTGTTGAAATCATGCGCGACGTCACCGATCGGGTCGGCGGCGGGGGCGCATGGGGGGGCGACATCGGACTTCACTCTCTGCTCTTCGTCTCAACCCATCTCCGACTAAAGTCCGGCGCGATTGCGCCGATGGAACCAACAAGGCTTCAGCTCGGCTGAGGTCGCCTGATCCGGGCGGACACCTGGTCCGCAAGCAAAGGCACGATCGAAATGTACCCCGGGGGTGCGCATCGCTCGTGCCTTTTTTGTTTTTACCATGCCGACTTCCTCCACCTCCCAACCCCTCCCCTCGACACCTGCGCCGGACGCATCGTGTGCACCTCGCGTGCTCGTGGTGGAAGATAATGAGGACATTCGCCGGTTGATCGCGATGATGCTGAGCATGGCGAACTACGAGGTCATCACAGCCAGCAACGGCATCGAAGGCCTCGCCGCTGCGCGCCGCTTCCAACCGTCCGTCATTGTGATGGACATCCTCATGCCAGAGCAGGATGGCTTCGAGACGCTCCTCGAATTGCGCAGGGAGCGTTTTTGCATGCCGGTGATTGCGATTTCGGGTGGAGGAATGCTGAGCCATCGCGACACGCTCAACTCCGCGCGTTGCCTCGGTGCGGCGCGCGTCCTTGCCAAACCCTTTACGTCCGACGAGCTCCTCGACTGCGTCCATTCGGTCTGCCGCGGCCCCTGATGAAAAACGACGATCCTCTCCACAGTGAGGCGCGGGAACACCTCCTCCAGGCGACCCTGGATTCCCTTCGCCGGAGCGAGGAGCGTTATCAGCTGGCCATGGCCGGATCGGGCGCCGGGCTGTGGGATTGTGACGTGCGCTCGGGCGAACTTTATACCTCTCCGCGTCTGCAGGACCTCCTTGGGCGCAACGATCCTGAGGAGCTCCGCATCACGCGGATAGAGGCGTTTATCGCGCTGCTGCATCCGGAAGATCGCCCGCGGATGGAGCAGGCAATCACGGCCCATCTGTATGCACGGCAACCCTACGACCTGAGATGCCGGATCCTCACGCGGGAGGACGGATACCGTTGGTTCCGCGTCTGCGGGCAGGCGGTGTGGGATGCAGCGGGAGAACCCACGCGGATGGCGGGTACCGTGGTCGACATCTCCGAGCAGGTGCGCGCGGAGGAAGATAACCGCGGCCTGGAGCACCAGCTGGCTCAGGCCCAAAAAATGGAAGCGATCGGCACGCTGGCGGGCGGAATCGCTCACGACTTCAACAATATCCTCGGTACGATCATCGGGTACGCAGAGCTTGCCCTCACGGCCGTGGCGCACGACCAACCCCGCTCTGACCTTCACCAGATCCTCAAGTCCTCACATCGCGCGCGCGACCTGGTTCGGCAGATTCTGGCGTTCAGCCGGCAGCAGTCTCCGCAGCGAAAGGTCATTGTCCTCCAAGAGGAAGTGCAGGCAGCCTTGCGCCTCGCCCGTGCCGGCACACCCACCACCATCGAATGGGAGGTACACTGCGCGGCGGACCCCATCCTAGTCTGCGCCGATCGGGCCCAGCTCTGCCAGGTTGTGATCAATCTTACGAACAACGCCCTGCAGGCGCTGAAGCACCACAAGGGGCGTATTCGGGTGCAGGTGGACGCCTTTCATCCGACGGCGACCCAACTCGCGGCCATGCCCTCCGTTCCGCCTGGCGCCTCGCTGGCGCGAGTCATCTTCCAGGATGACGGCAAGGGTTTCGCACCGGAGACACTCGACCGCGTGTTCGATCCCTTTTTCACGACCAAGGCACCTGGCGAGGGTACAGGACTTGGTCTCTCCGTCGTGCACGGGATCGTGAAGTCTCATGGCGGCTGCATCACTGCGGCGAACCAGGGTATTCACGGCGGTGCAATCCTCACGCTCCTGCTTCCCCGCGTCACCGACTCCGATGTGGAGCCGGCAACCGTTTCTCCGGACCTTCAACTGGGCAATGGCGAGCGGATCCTCCTCGTCGAGGACGACACCGCCCTGGGCGCGGCTACGGCGCGCCATCTGGAACACCTCGGCTACCATGTGTCGCTCGAGACAAGCAGCGTCCGGGCGCTCCGGCGTTTTGCCGAGCATCCAGAGACGTATGACGTGCTGATCACCGATCAGGCCATGCCTGGGATTCCCGGCACGGAGCTCGCCGCCGCGGTCTCCGCGGCGCGGCCCGAGCTGCCGATCCTGCTCGTCACCGGGCGGGGTGAGGGACTGGATCCCGCCCTGCTCGCGGAAGCGGGCATTCGGACGGTGCACCAGAAACCGCTGGAACTCGCCGAACTGGCGGCCGCGGTTCACGCGTCGCTGCAGCCGCTTGCCGCAGTCTAGCCGAGGGTCAGCGCTCGAGGGAGGACGCCTGGGAAAGGAAACGCGCCTGCCAGCGCTTCACACCCACCTCCGCCGCCTCCGGCGCAAGGCGGGCGGGACTGATCAGATACTCCACCAGATGAACCTGCGCAGGCTGCCGTGGATCCGGGATCGCCACCAGGACGACGCTGAACTGTTCCTCGCGAGAAGCGGTGGCGGCGTAGTGAATCCCGAATACAGACGCGGCTCTACCCTGCCGCACCAGCCGGAGCTTCGGTGAGGCTCCCTGCATGGCCAGTTGCTCCTTGAGGAACGCCACAAACGCATCCGAAGCCGTTGGCCTTGGGAGGAAAATCCGTTGGTAGGTCAGGCGTTCGGTCCATTGACCGGGGTCTTCGTCAGCCCGGCCATACTCCTCAGTCACGAGCTGTTCCGAGTGAGCGCGCGCCCGAAGCGTGAAAGGAGTGCCCACCGTCCACCAGGGTGAACCGTTATCTCCAGGCGTCTGAGCTGCGGACGCTGTCTCCACCGGCGCCGCGTGCGGTCGGGGCTCCGGTGTTTCGTCCGCTAGCGAGGGCCGAACGGAGGCCGTCGCAGGGATTCCCGGTGTCCCGACCGAAGGCTCGGGTGGCGAAGGCAAGGCGTCTTCGGCGTCTGGCGGTACAGCCGCGTGCAGCACAGAAACCACGGGAAAACAGCAGAGAAACGAAAGCCAGCGGAGAGGTTTCATGAGGAAAGAGGGCTACGCTCCGCCACCCGCACCTCAGCGGTCCTGACGACCTCCATGAGGCGGGTACGCCGCTCGCGTTCGGAGGCAAGTTGCTGCTCGAGGGCGGCCAGACGATTCCTGACGGCATCCATTTCGCCGGGGTGTGCAGCCGCTGCTGCCTCGCGCGCCTGGGATAGCCCGAGTTCCCGCGCCTTCCGCTCCGCCGCGAGAGCGCGTTCGAGGGCGGCGATCCTCGCCTGCGCCTCACTCAGACATCTCTCGGAATTATTGACCCGCTGCTCCAGCTCCCGACGCTCGGGCCCTCCCGTCGCATCCTGGCGCTCCTGCTGTTGACGCAGGGAGCCCAGCAACAGTTCACGTTGAGAGAGCCGATCCTCGGCACCTGCAAGTGCGTCTTCGAGCGAGGCGACCCGCGCAACCAGTTCAGCCTTTTCCTGGTCCAATTGACGCTGGCTCTCGGAGACAACGCGCTGCTCCTCCTGAAAGGCAGCAAGCTCCGCCCGTGCTCTCACCATGAACTCGGCGACCTCGGCGACCACCTGCCCACCCTGGATCATCAGGGTTTGCAGCGATTCAAGGCGCCGCAGCTGATCGCGGAACCCGGGCGCACCTAGGCTGCCGGCGTGATGCGAAAATGAAAGGTCGGCGGACATGGGCTATCGGTGGATGGCTCCATCGGGCTCAACGCCGACGGGCTGCCGGTGCGGGGATTGTCTAGCGTGGGGATGCCGTCCTCCGAGACTGCGGGGTCTTCCGGCGGCGCACACGCAGCACCGTCGCCTGGGGAGGGAATCTTCTGGAGGTTGTTGAGAATCTCGCTGACGGGCTCCTGCATCAGCAGCGACAAACCCGCCAAAGCCGCCTCTTTGCGCGACAGCTCCGTCGTCTTTTCCAGCGCCAGGCGACGTTGCTCGTGTGCCTCACGTTGGGCGGCAGCTGCGTCCTCCTGGGCGGTCCGGAGCCTCTCAAAAAGGGCATCCACCTCCCGTTGCGTCCGTTCCAGTTCTTCCGCCAATGCCTGTGTCCTGGCATTCTGCACCTCCAACCGCGACGCCGTTTCCTCCATCCGCTGCCCGGCGGAACGCGCCATCTCCCCCACTTCGCGAGCTTGTGTGGTGAGGGTGTCCGACGCCGCTCGCAGGATGTCATCAATGGCATCGCGGTTCAGCTCAAGGAAGGCCCGGCCAACGGTCTCGCCCACCCCGCGCCGCAATTCGACCAGGTCCTCCACCGCGCGCCCAAGCTCCTCCTGCCGTTTCGCCACCGTCTCAACCATCAGGACGTTGCGCTGCCGATCGGCCTGGTAGGCGATACTCAGACTCTCCATCAGCGCCTGAAGCTCACGCGTGCGATCCTGCTGGTCTCGGCTCACGCCGAGCACCGCCTCCATTCCCTGCGCAGGCATCAGGGCGAGGGACGACGCCTGCGCGTCACGGAGGCCGCGCGCCACAGAGCGATGCCCGCGCCAAACCCAGGCACCCAGCAGAAGCAGGCAAATCGCCAGGGCGAACAGTCCCCGCAGCAGAAGGGTGCGGAGATCCGCTCGCGATTCCTCACGCGCCCGCTCGAGGCTGCGCGCCACCGTCTCCTCAGAGCGGCGCAGGCTCTCTTGCACCGCCGCGCGCAACTGCTCGGCGTCTGGACGCGTTGCGGCCAGGGCCTCCAATGCACGCCTCACCTCGTCCGGCATGACCTGGGCCCGCTCGACCGACACCTCCGTCGGTACATCCATTGACGAAATGAATTCCAAAGCCGCCTCCTGCGCACGGGTCGAGCTGAGCACGTGCAGCGCATTGCCCTCACCGTCCTCCGTCACCCGACTATCGGGCGGCAACATCCGACGCAGGATATTCACGAGATGGGTGGCCCGGCCGGGGCTGCCAAGGCGCAGGGTCTGAAGTTGGTACGACCGCAAAACCATGCCCCCCTCTCGAGAGGGGCCATCGCCGGACGTGGGAGGATCGAGCAGGCGCGCCAACAAATCGGTCGACCACCCCTCCTCCCCCGCCGCGCGCTCCCCCACAGGCACCGATTGCGCCGAGAGACACCGGCAGAAAAAGACCAAAAGCAGCGCCACACCCCACCACCGACACACACCCGCCCGCCCGCATTGCCTCCCGGTTTCCGTGCTCATTACCCCACCACACACCGCTGTTTTGTTTCTTGTGTCAATGTCTTTGTTCTTGAAGTTGCGGCCAGCCGACCCGCAAGGAAATGACCAGGAAAGAACACAAAGGTCCGCGCCGCCCGCTGGCCACTCGCACCCTCACGGCTGAACGACCGGTCCATCTTGACCGCGGATAAACACAGGTTGACCCGGATGGGCAGACCCAATCCCCAGCATTGTCATACCGCCAGGGATACACGCTCTCATCCATCGACTGCCCCAGCGCCAGCCACAAAATAAACAACCCGTCCTCCCTCCGGATCCGTTTCCATCCTCAATCAACTCACCTCTGATCCGACTCAGGTTTCTAACATCCGCTGACGGCGAGACGTCTCATCCTTCCCCACTTGATTGGTGTCCATCCGTGTCCATTCGTGGTCACCTTTCCTCTCCCGAGACCACAAATGAACACGCTCTCACACGGATAAACAGCCGCCCCTCTCCGTATCCATGTCCATCCTTGGTTCAAACTCTTCCCGGTCCGATCCGGTCCGGTCTATCGTCTTACGAAGACGAATACATCACACCGGACCTCACGTCTTTTCCTGCTCATTTCTGTCCATTCGCTGTGACCATTTCTCCGACGCACGGGCGTCTTTCAGGGAGCAATCCGTTGATCGCGGGTGCGTTCGACCCGGAAATCAAAGGTGAGCCGAGCGCGGGGCGCTGACTGCGTCGCCTCGCGGGCACGATCGAGGCGCACCTGGGCAGACAACACCCAGCCGCGGAAAGTCGGACTCGATAGTTCGGGCCCGCGGGACGGTGATCGCTCCACCGCACCTTTCGTCTCGGCGCCTCGCAGCGCATCCACGACCTCCTCGCGGCTGCTCAGCCCGCAGCGCCGATGTGCGTCGGGGCCGCCCAGCCTCAACGCCGCTCCGCACGCCAGCGCCACCACCACCTTCCGTTCGGGTGGGGCCAGCCGGGCCCAGCACGCTTCCGCCGCCTTTTGCTCCCGAGATACCCATTCCCGGAACGCGGGCTCGAGCGCCGCCTGTGGTCCACCACCTTGGCGGGCCGCATGCTGACTAACGAGGTAGGCGAGCATCACCACGTCTCCGGGACGGTTCCCAGCGCGGGCCACACAGGCTTCACCCCAGCCCGCGGCTGACGGCACTCGGTGCGCCCAGCGGCCCTCCAGCCACGCGGCCAGACGGCCCGGATCCACGGGTCCGAGCTCGCGCTGGCGGACCCCGTCCGCCTTTGGTCTTGCAGCCGCGTCGCCGCCGACCCGGTCGACGATCACGCAGCAAAGCGACCGACTCGCCTGCACCTGGGCGATCAAGTCGGTTTGCCACGCCTGGCCGCCGACCTCGGGCGCCCGCTGACAGGAGTCGATCACCACAGCGGCCATCCTGCCCGCGGCGGCCGCCCGCGCCCCCAATGCTCCAATCGCACTCAAGAAGTCAGCAGGGAGCTCCTCTCCGTCTCGTACACCCAGCGCGCCGTTCATCACCTCCGGTCCCAGTCTGGTCAGGTCGCCAAGCAGAGCCGCGGGAAGCGTCCCTGCCGTTCCTGCCAGCCGACTCACCTGTTCGGCGGCCGCACTCAAGGAGCTTCCGGTGTGGCGATCCAAATCAAATCGCGCGGCAACGGACCGATGCGACGCGCCCCACGTCCTCACCGCCTCCAACACGACGGAACTCACTCCCATGCGCGCTACGCCAGAAAGATGGGACACGACGCCAGGTCGCAGACCGGCCTGAAGCCACTGGAGGTCAGCCTCCCGCCCGACCAGCGCGTCGCCGCTCGCAAAGCTGAACGGATCAAAGGGCTGTGCCCCTGAAAGACGCGGCGCCGTCATGACTCCGTCTCCTCCACGTTAGTGACGTTCTCCGTGGACGGGGCGGCGTCCGGGTCCCGAGCCGCGTCCGGTCCAATGGACCCAGGTTGAGCGGTGTTTTGCCGCAATTTGAGGCTCCCCAGCTCGCGCGCCAGTTGCTCCTGTTGAGCCGCAAGCCGGCCAACCCCGTCGGCCAGTCGCCGCACCATCTCGTGATGCGCCTTCTGCAGAGACTGCTGTTCGCGCAGGTGCACCTCCACTTCCTGGGAAACAAGTCCCCGGACTTCCCCTCGCCCGTCCGTCTGCGCGGGACCCACCAACAGTTGCTGGTCGGGAGGTGGGGTGCGGAGCCGCCACCGCGGCGCACCTTCGCGCCGGTACACCACATGTGCCTCGTGCATCAGCGCGTTCGGGTGTTGTGAGTCAGGATATCGATTGAAGAAGAGCACCGAAACGGGTGCCTCCTCCTGCACCGAACGCACGTCCCGCAGCGTCGCCCCGCCGGGGCCCGTGGCGGCGGCCGGGGTAGAGGGTGGCGAGGACGCATACAGGTGGGCCTGTTCCGCCGGGAGGAGAACGAGCGCAGGTTTGACGCGATTCCTGCCACCACTCGACGCGTTTCGGGACGCCTGGTGACACCCTGCCATTCCCAGCGCGAGGGCCAGGACTGCAGCCAGACATGTCATGCCAGAAACACTACTCAACGCCGGCAACACGCTCCGGCACGGCCGCGCGGTCGGGATCGATGATCTGTTGTGGGTACACATAAAACTGCTTTCCGGCGGGCACCTGGATGTAGACGCCGTTTTCCGCCAGCTCGCGGGCGATGCGCTGCGAGAAGGTGTTCAGCACTGCCTGCCCACCGGCGAGCGAGGCATTTTTGGCGCTGCTTTCCACCTGGGTCCCGGTGAGCGTCGTTTGCCGGTCCATCAGCGAGGCGCTCGCCGCCTTCAGCGCTTCGGACGCAAACAGCAAAAGTTCGTCCGCCGTCTGTGACGCACGCATCACACGCCCGCGCAGACCAAAAGAGCCATCGCTCAGCCCCCAGGTTAAGCTGGAGCCGTCCCGATCCTCGCGATCAAGCGCCACGCCCTCGAACGTAAGTTGGCGCCCGTTGGGCCGACCTCCCTCGCGGGGGAAGACCAGCTTCCATTGATTGATCGACACGATCCGGTTTCTCACCCGGTCCGCCCGAGCCAGGCTGTGCAACTCGGCCCCGGCCGGAATCACCAGCCTCCCATTGTTGTAGACCGGTTCCACCACCAGTCCGATCAGCGGCATCTGCTCCTGAGTGGATTCCAGGGTCACAACCAACTCGGCCTTGATCAAACGGCCAAAGGGCACAAAGCGCCGAGGCGGCGCCAGGGGAGGCGGACCTGCGACAGGCAAGGACGTCCCCGCTCGCCGCCCACTTCCAGCGGTCGGCCCCGCGGAGGGAACAACCTGAGATTGCCGCGCAGGACTCGGACCCAAACGAAGTTGGGGAGCCAATACAGGGTGAGGGGCGCCGTGCCCGGGTGAGTCCTCGCGCCCGGACCGCAAATCATGGGCCTCGATCGGCTTGGGTGTCCGGCGGCGGCGCAGGGTGTCGCCATGCTCATCAAAGGTCTCGACGGTGGTCCGGCCGCGTTGGCGTTCCGCCCGCGCCTGCTCCCCCCGGCCCCGCGCCACTTCCTGCGCGCGATGGAGGATGTCCACGCTTGGCTCCCTTTGACCGCCCGACTCCGTGGGATCATCGTCCGCAGCATCGGCCATATCAGAGACCAGTTCCACCGCCGTCCCCTCCCGAGCGGCCGCGCGCTGCTTCAGCCGGGAAAGGAGGAAAAATACGCCGCAGACGAGCAGGCTCATGATCACCACACCCGCCTTGCTGTGCAGGAGTCGCAGCATCATGCCTCCGGAAGGTTCGGGCTTGCTGCTGTCCCACCGCCCGAGACGGCTGCCCCAGTCTCTCGACTCTCTGGTTCAACCGGTGACGCTCCGGAAGGGCCGGGAGGCACCGAGGCATCCAGCGTCGCGAGGGAGAGCCGCCAATCATTGTGGGCCGAGAGGTGTGCCGGACGTCCATCCCCGGCCCCGACAATCACAAAGTAGGCGGCGCGCAGCTCTCCGGGCAAAAGCTGCTCAGGCGCATCCACCACCTGGGCCTGGTAAAGCGCGGCACCACAGCGCGCGGAAAACGTGCGAAGGTCAAAGCGCACGGGCTGCTCCCCGGCGTTGCGGAGCAGGACAACAAAACCCACCGCGTCGAGCCGCGGCTCTCGCACCGCTCGCAGCAGAATCAGCTGAAAGGCGCCGGCATCCCGGACCGCACGCAAGGACGACGCGGGGTCCTCCGCCTGCGTCACCGCCACCTGAACGCCCATCGCGTCCGCCACCGCCTCCAGCTCCGAGCCACGTCGCGCGGCATGGAGCGCACGCAGCTTGCGGAGAAAACCGTCTAATCGCGAGGGACTGGCGCGCTGGTAACTGCGGTGGGGCGCTGTCGTCCGGCGCTCGATCGCGGGAGGCGTTTCCGGGCCGGTCGGTCCGGCCAGGGGCGGAGACGGCGGGCCAGCATCGGGGTCAGCGGGGAGCTCGTTGACCTGAATTTCCGCCACGTCGGCGTCGGTCTCGCACTGCGATACAGGGCGCCCCGCGGGGACTTCGGAGAAGACCAGGCTCGCCACCGCCTCGAGCGGGAGCTCCACCGGGTAGAAATAAAGTACGAGGGTGCGACCCTCGAAGGGCACGTTCAAGTTCAGCAAGTCCGCCGGTGCGAGCGGCTGGACGGTGAAAAACGTCTCCCCTTCCACAAAACTGATCGCGTATTCACCGCGCGACGTCACCGGCCGCCCCTCCGCCAGCGCCCGCTCATAGGCCGCCGCCTCGACAAAGCCCGTTCCCATCGGCGCACCAATCGGACGGGGAAAGCTGACAGTGGTGGCGATGCGGGGGTGAACCGCCACAAACACCGGCACCGCCGGATCCGCCGGCAGGCGCCGCACCACCGCGCTCGCCCCACCGAAGGGCGGCGCGAGGCGTGCGTATCCGTGTGTCGAGGACACGAGGATCAGGCCAAGGCAGACCCGGGTGATCATTTCCAGCTTCGCCTCCGGTCGCGTTGGCGGGAAAGCTCCTCGGCCGAGGTGAGGAGCTCAAAGTCATCCACCACCCAGGGCATGGTCGCCTTGTTGCTCAGGTCGCTGTTCGGACGGAAAAGGAGGATCATTTCAAAGGGCGGCTCCTCATAAAAAACCCGCCCGTTGACCAATCCGGTGGTCTGAAGGCGCCCGGTCACCCGCACCACTCGCGCGTTTCCCGCCGGCTCGGGCGGCGTGATGCTCTCGATCACGGGCTTGGTGCTGAGCCGCCGGCGTTTGTAGTCCTCCTGGCGATCGCTGAGATGCGTCTCGAGCGCAGTCCGGGCGCGGCTGTCGAAATAAAGCGGCAACAGCTCCAGCAGATCAAAGCCGGCACTGGACCGCTGGAGCGCGGCATGCACCGCATTCAGGCTGGTGATGGAAAAATAGCTGCGACTCGTGGCGAGCGGCTCGATCGGTCCCTGGGTCACACCCCCCACCGGATCGATCACCATGACGCGCTGCTCGCCCGTGAGCAGCGCGACCACCCGCCAGATGAGCAACAGCCCGGCGAACAGCACGACGAGGGTGAGGTGCTTGACCAAGCCCGCTCGCTGGTGCTCGGCCAGGAGCAGGCGGGACGGCGTGAAGGGTGGCCGCGGGCGGGGGCTGTCCCCCTCCCGCGGCGTTTCCCTTGGTCCGTGCTCCATAGCTCCCGTTTTTCCCTCCGCCATACCCACCAGCAAATTGTATTTTATGCTGTTGTCAATGTTTTCAGCTTGGGATTTTGTGCGGTGGTTTTTGGGACGGTTTTAATGCTTCTCTTTCGTCGCGGTCTTCGCGCGACTCGACAGACGATGTCTCGCAAAGGTACGAAAGGGTCAGAAGGAAGCGGCGGTCACGTTAAGGGCAGAGGCGAAGACCCCGCCCGCACCCCTGGAGAGCGAGATGATTCCGGCATAGGCCCGCCTTCGCCGGCCTTCCTTCTGACGCCTCCGCGATAAAGCGCGGAGGCGGCCTGTCATGCGTTCCTCAATACACCTGCTGGTCGAGCAGGGCGAAGAGTTCGGCTTCGGTGATGCGCTTCTGCTGCATCGAGTCGCGCTCGCGCAGGGTGAAGGAGCCGCCCTTCTCCACCGTCTCGAAGTCGATCGTGACACACCACGGCGTGCCAATCTCGTCCTGGCGGCGGTAGCGGCGGCCGATCGCACCGGACTCGTCGTAAAAAACGGCGTACTTGCGCTTGAGGCGGCGGTAGAGCTCCTCCGCCTTCGCCACCAGCTCCGGCTTGTTCTTCACCAGCGGCAGCACCGCCACCTTCACCGGGGCGATGCGCGGGCTGAGGCGCAGGACTGTGCGCTTTTCCACCGCACCCTTCTCGTCCTTAACCTCTTCCTCGGCGTAACCGGCGCACAGGACGGCGAGGAAAATGCGGTCCACGCCGACCGCCGGTTCGATCACGTGTGGGATGAATTTCTTCTTCGTCGCCTCGTCGAACAACATCTGCGGCACGCCGCTGGCCTGGGCGTGCTGCGATAAGTCGTAGTTGCCGCGCGCGGCGATACCCCACAGCTCCTGCACGCCGAAGGGGTACTTGAACATGATGTCGACCGTGCCCTTCGAATAAAACGAGAGCTTCTCCTTCGGGTGCGCGTAGAGGCTGAGGTGCGACTCCGGCAGGCCAATCGAGATCAACCACTGGCGGCACCACTCGATCCAGCTGTCATGCGCCGCCTTCCAGTCGGCATCTTCATGGATGAAATACTCCATCTCCATCTGCTCGAATTCGCGCGAGCGGAAGATGTAGTTGCGAGGGGTGATCTCGTTGCGGAACGACTTTCCGATCTGCGCGATGCCGAAGGGAAGTTTTACCCGGCCCGTATCCACCACGTTCTTGAAATCGACAAACATGCCCTGCGCGGTCTCGGGCCGCAGGTAGGCCACCGCGGACGCGTCGCGCAACGCACCCACATAGGTCTCGAACATCATGTTGAAGGCGCGCGGCGGGGTCAGGCTGCCGGGCTCTCCCGTCGCGGGGGACGGGATCAGCGCGATCTCGTCGGCCGCGGCCTCGGTCATGTCCTTGATCACGACCGGCGCGAGTTGCCCCTGGATCGCCTTCTTGCGTTTGAACTTTTCCGCAGCCTCCTGAAGGTCCTCCTGCGTGCGCTCGCTTTCGAGGGCGGAGACGTAACCCACGGTGTTCCCGTCCACCACCACCGGGGCAAAAAAGAGCTGGTCGGCGCGGTAGCGTTGCTTCGACGCCTTGCAGTCCACCAGGGGGTCGGTGAAGCCGGCGACGTGACCGGACGCCTCCCAGACCTTCGGGTGCATGATGATGGAGCTTTCGAGGCCCACCACGTCATCGCGGCGGCGCACCATGTCGTTCCACCAGCAGTCGCGGATGTTCTTCTTCAACTCCACGCCCAGGGGGCCGTAGTCAAAAAAGCCGGTGATGCCGCCATAGATCTCGGACGACGGGAAAACGAATCCGCGGCGTTTTGCCAGGGAGACGATGGATTCCATGACCGTGTCGGCTTGGGCGGGCTGCGAGGACATAAGACGCGAGAGCTAGGCGATCTGCCGCGGCGCGGTCAACGCCACAGGCGCCCGCGGGCCGCTTAACCCGCGGGAGCACAGCAGCAACGCCCACCCAGGCCCGTTTCCCCCCGTCCGCGTCCCAACCCCTCAAACGCGCACAACTCGTTCGTACACCTGTCCGTGAAGCCGGCCTAATACCACGATATTACAGCATAAGCTTAAGATGATCAGCGTCTGAGTTGGGTTTTGCGGCCGCTTCCAAGGGTCGCGCATTGATGGCCAAGATATGCGCAGCCCCGCCCGACGGGTAGGCGTAAGGTGGCTCCCACTCCGAAAAACCGCGCTGCGTCATGAACACTCCCAAGAATACACGCGCCTCCACGCTCGATGCCAATGAGGCCGTAGCGTCCGTCGCCTACCGGCTCAATGAGGTCTTTGCGATCTACCCCATCACGCCCTCCTCACCGATGGCGGAATACATCGATGAATGGGCGGTGGCGAAAAAGAACAATCTCTGGGGCCATGTGCCCGAGATCGTCGAGATGCAGTCCGAGGCCGGCGTCGCCGGCGCGGTCCACGGCGCCCTCCAGGGCGGCGCCCTCTCCAGCACGTTCACCGCGTCGCAGGGCCTGCTCCTGATGATCCCGAACATGTACAAGATCGCTGGCGAACTCACGCCGTGCGTCCTGCATGTGACGGCCCGCACCCTCGCCACCCACGCGCTCTCCATCTTCGGCGACCACTCCGACGTGATGGCCTGCCGCCAGTGCGGCTGGGCCATGCTCGCCTCCAACTCCCCGCAGGAGGCGCAGGACATGGCCGCGATCGCCCACGCCGCGACCCTCAAGGCGCGCGTGCCGATCCTCCACTTCTTCGACGGCTTCCGCACCTCGCACGAAATCAACAGCGTGCAGAAGATCGATGACGCCGTGCTGGCCAGCATGATCGACCAGGAGGCGCTCCAGGCCTTCCGCCGCCGCGGCCTCACCCCCGATTCCCCCGTCATCCGCGGCACCGCCCAGAATCCGGATGTCTTTTTCCAGGCCCGCGAGGCCTCCAACGTCTACTACGACGCCTTCCCGGCGGTGCTGAAGGAGACGATGGCCCAGTTCGCCGAACTGACCGGCCGTTCGTACTCGGCGGTCGAATACGTCGGCCATCCCGAGGCCGAGCGCGTGGTGGTCGCGATGGGATCCGGCGCCGAGACCGTCGCCGAAACCGTCAAGTGGCTCAACGCCCGCGGCGAAAAGACCGGCGTGATCAAGGTCCGCCTCTACCGCCCCTTCCCCGCCGCCGACTTTGTCGCCGCCGTCCCCGCCTCCGCCCGCAGCATCGCCGTCCTCGACCGTACCAAGGAGCCGGGCGCCCTCGGCGAGCCCCTCTACATGGACGTGGTCACCGCCCTGCGCGAGGCCGAGACCGGCAAGTTTGACGGTGTCCGCCTGAAGATCGTGGGTGGCCGCTACGGCCTCGCCTCCAAGGAGTTCACCCCCGCGATGGTCCTCGGCGTGTTCGACGAGCTGCGCAAGCCGCGCGCCCGCCACCCCTTCACCGTCGGTATCCATGATGACGTGACGGGGCTCTCCCTCAGCTACGACGCGGACGTCGACATCGAACCCTCCACCCGCACCCGCGCGGTCTTTTTTGGTCTCGGTTCCGACGGCACCGTCGGCGCCAACAAGAACACGATCAAGATCATCGGCGAGGAGGCCGGCCAGTTCGCCCAGGGCTATTTCGTTTACGATTCAAAGAAGTCGGGCGCGGTCACGGTCTCCCACCTGCGCTTCGGTCCCGAGCCGATTCACGCTCCTTACCTGATCCATCGCGCCGAGTTCGTGGCCTGCCACCAGTTCCACATCCTCGATGCCCAGCCGGTCCTCGATTTCTGCGCCAACGGCGGCACCCTCCTGCTCAACGCCCCCGGCCCGGTGGAAGCCGTCTGGGACAAGCTCGCCGCCGAGGTCCAGAACGAGATCATCACCCGCAAGCTCCGCGTGTATGCGATCGACGCCAACGCCGTGGCCCGCGAGGCCGGGCTGGCCGGACGCATCAACACGATCATGCAGGTCTGCTTCTTCTCGCTCAGCCGCGTGCTGCCGCTCGAGCAGGCCCTCCTGAGCATCCAGAACGCGATCAAGAAGACCTACGGCAAGCAGGGTGAGGAGACCGTCCGCAAGAACCTCGCCGGCGTCGAACGCGCCCTCGCTTCCTTGAAGGAAGTGACCGTCCCGGCCCACGCGTCGTCCCTGCGCCGCCTGCCCTCCCCCGTTCCGGAGGATTCACCGGACTTCATCAAGAACGTCACCGGCATGATGCTCTCCGGGCGTGGCGACCTGCTCCCGGTCTCCGCCTTCCCGGTCGACGGCACCTGGCCCACCGGCACCACCCGCTACGAGAAGCGCAACCTCGCCACCCAGATCCCAGTCTGGGACGCCACCCTCTGCATCCAGTGCAACAAGTGCGTCGAGGTCTGCCCGCACGCCGCCATCCGCGCCAAGTTCTTCAATCCGAAGGAACTGGTCGACGCTCCCGCCACCTTCAAGTCGGTTCCCTTCCGCTCCAACGAGTACAAGGGCACCAACTACTCCCTGCAGGTCGCCCCCGAGGATTGCACCGGCTGCGAGCTGTGCGTCCACGTCTGCCCGGCCAAGTCCAAGACGGACGCGACCCACAAGGCGATCAACATGGAGGCCCAGGCGCCCCTGCGCGCCGAGGAGCGCAAGAACTTCGACTTCTTCCTGCGCCTCCCCTCGGTCGATCGCACGACCTTCAAGGCCGATACGCCGAAGGCGGTGCAGTTCCTCGATCCGCTCTTTGAATACTCCGGCGCCTGCGCCGGCTGCGGCGAGACCCCGTACATCAAGATGCTGACCCAGCTCTTTGGCGACCGCACGGTGATCGCCAATGCGACGGGCTGCTCCTCGATCTTCGGCGGCAACCTGCCGACCACTCCGTATGCCAAGGACCGCGAGGGCCGCGGCCCGGCGTGGGCCAACTCGCTCTTCGAGGACAACGCCGAATTCGGCCTGGGCCTGCGCCTCAGCCTCGACCGCCGCGAAGCCCGCGCCCGCAAGCTCCTCGAGCGCCTGGCCGCCCGGGTGGGCGTGGACTT
Source organism: Verrucomicrobiota bacterium (assembly GCA_023428905.1). Classification (GTDB taxonomy): domain Bacteria; phylum Verrucomicrobiota; class Verrucomicrobiia; order Opitutales; family Opitutaceae; genus EW11. The sequence continues at coordinate 277,800 of JAEYWP010000022.1, read as the reverse complement.
CGTCTCCACCCTGCTCACCGCCGACCAGTCAAACGACCCGGCGATCAACGCCCAGCGCACCCGGATCATCGACCTGCGCGGCCGCCTCGCCACGATCGAGGGCTCGGATGCCCGCGAGCTCGAGCAGTGCGCCGACTACCTGGTGAAAAAGACGGTCTGGATTATCGGTGGAGACGGCTGGGCCTACGACATCGGTTACGGCGGTCTCGACCACGTGATCGCCTCGGGCCGCAAGGTGAATATCCTGGTTCTGGATACTGAGGTGTACTCCAACACCGGCGGCCAGTGCTCCAAGGCCACCCCGCTCGGCGCGGCCGCGCGCTTCAGCATGGCCGGCAAGCCCACCGGGAAGAAGGACCTCGGCCTCCTCGCCATGACCTACGGCAACGTCTACGTCGCCCGGGTCGCCATGGGCGCCAAGGATGCCCAGACCCTCAACGCCTTCCGCGAAGCCGAGGCTTATCCCGGCCCGGCGCTGGTCATCGCCTACGCCCATTGCATCTCCCACGGGTTCAACCTGCAGGACGGCATGGATCACCAGAAGCTGGCAGTCGACACCGGCTACTGGCCGCTCTTCCGCTACGATCCGCGCCGGACCGACCGCGGTGAGAACCCGCTGCAGCTCGACTCGGCCGCCCCCAAGGTGGACCTGATCCAGCTGACCCGCAGCGAGAACCGCTACAAGCAGATCTCCCGCAGCGCCCCGGCCCGTGCCGAGGAGTTTGAAAAGATGGCGCAGACTGCGGTCCACCAGCGTTTCGCCCTCTACCAACAGCTTGCCGCGCAGCAAATGAGCGCCCCCACCCCCGCCAACGGGACGGGTGTCGCCCCCGCGCCGACCGGTGAAGCCAAGCCCGCTGCCGCCGTGACCAAGGCGGTGACCTCGGGCTGATCCTCCCGCCAGGTCCAGCACTCCACCCCGAGCGCGATCGGCCCCGTGCCGTTCGCGCTCGGTTTTTTTTGAACTCCTTCCGCGCTTCCCTCCTCCCATGATCAATCCCATCGCGCAGTTCCAGGACTGGCTCGCCGAGGCCAGGACAGCCGGCGCCACCGATCCGACCGCCATGGCGGTGGCCACGGTCACCCCCGACGGTCTGCCCGCCGTCCGCATGCTGCTCCTCAAGGGAGCCGATGACGCCGGATTCGTTTTCTACACCAATCTCGAAAGCAACAAAGCCGCCGACCTCCGCAGCCATCCCCACGTCGCGCTCTGTTTCCACTGGGCGGTGACGGAAAAACAGGTGCGCGTCGAGGGCCCCGTCTCGCCGGTGACCGACGCCGAGGCCGATGCCTACTTCGCCAGCCGCCCGCGCTTGAGCCAGCTCGGCGCCTGGGCCTCGCGGCAATCGCGCCCGATCGAGGGGTATTGGGAACTGGAACGCGCCGTCGCCGCCACCGCTCTCAAATACCCCTTCGGCGCCGTTCCGCGCCCGCCACACTGGTCGGGGTTCCGTGTCTCGCCGCGGCGTATCGAGTTCTGGCACCAGAAGCCGTTCCGCCAGCACGAGCGGGTGGCCTACACCCGCACCGACGCGGGTGACTGGCAGGAACAATGGCTCTTCCCCTGACCGCCCGGCGACCCCACCGCCGGGCTAACCGGGGCCGTGGCCGCTCACGCGCCTAACGGTAGGATTCCGTCACCTCCATCCGCACGTCGACCGGCTCCCCGTCCTTCCGACCCGGTGTAAACCGCGCGTCGGCGTAGGCATCCAGCGCCGACTCGATCAGGTCGGGATGGGAAAATGTCACCACCACCAGGTTGGTGACGGCACCCTGGGCGGTGACGACAAAGCGGAGGGTGATCTGCGGATTGGCTCCTCCCTTGCGGGTGGATCCGGGAAAGCTCATGCGGATCTTTTTCCGCGGCACGGGCTTCACCTCAACTTCATCGTATCCATAAACCTTTGACGGCGGATCCGCCGCGAGGGCGGAAACCACCGGGGTGAGGAAAAGAAAAACCAGACAAACCACGCGCAGGAGTAGGGAAAGCCTCATGATGGATTTGGGGTAGGGCCTAGCCCTTTACTAGGACCGCGACCGCATCAGGCAAGCCCGTGCTCCGGCGCCCGTCATTTCAGGTAGCGCCTCGGCGGTGTGTAGGCGCAAAAGAAGGGCCCACGGCCGTCCCGGCCGCCCCAGCGTCTGAGCCGCTGCCGCAATCGCAACGCAAAGACCCCCCGAAACCAGCCCGGGACCGTCCCGTCAGCCGCCACCGGAGTGAAACGGAGCGGCCGCACCCGCCCGGAGGCATGGCAGAACACCGCCGTAAAACAGGGCAGACGCCGCAGTTGGTAGGGTTCGACCTGATACGCGACCTCCTCCGTCAACGAGGTGCTCCGCTTCCCGTCCTGCTGACGGGTGACCGTGCGTTTCCGCCGCAGTCCCTTGCCAATGAACTTGGCCGACTCCTCGGCGCAGTCCTCGTCCGCCGCCTGCAGGATGATCCGGTTGCGCAGGTTGCCGATCACCGGCGCGGCGGCTTCCCGCCCGCCCAGCGCCTTCTCCAGCTGCCCCCGGAACTGGGTGGCGATCACGGTCGTGGCCTGGTACTGGCGAAGCACGTCGACATCCCCGTCGATCGGCATGAGGAAACGCTGGGCCTCGTCCTGCCAGATGATCAACAGGTTGTAGTTGCTCCGCGTCGGCTGGCGCGCGCGGGCGTGCGCGTAGGCCAGCACCTTGAGGAGCGCGCAAAGGTAGCGGCGTTCGATCGCATACCGCTGCGGAAGCGAAACGCAAAGGACACGCCCGCGGTCCATCGCATTCAGGGTGAAGCTGTCGGACTCCGCGCCGAATACGTGGTGGATCGCATCGTCCGTAAACCAACGCAGGTAATTCGTGATCGTGCCTTTCACCCCTTCCAGCTGCTCCTGGGCACGCGTGCCCCAGTACCGTTTCGCAAAGTGCTCGAGGGCGCTCACCAGCAGGCGCGGCTCGACGCCACGAAAGTCGGGAAACAGCGGGCCCTCGTGTTCCTCCGCATGTCCCGGGCGGTCAGGACGAGGAGCCTCGCCGCACCCAGCAGTGGCGGGCGCTTCGCCGATGGGGGGCGGGGGCACAGTCGCCCCAGCCCGAACCAGGAGGCCGACGCGGTCCCGAAGCAGCGTTTGAAAATCGTCCTCACTGGTGAGGATCTGGTACACTCCGCGGAGGGTGGGCGCGACCCACTGCTCGGGAGGTTGCCCGCAAAGGCGCTGCCACTCGCGCACGCCACGGAACAAATCGATGGCCGCACCGATGTGCAGCCCGGCCTGGGTGCGAAAGAACCCCTTGTCCTCCTTACCCGAAGCCACGGCCTCCGCCACCAGCAGGATCGCCTCAACGTATTGGGAGGTGCGCACCCGTTCATCGCCGAGGATGTTGAAACGGAAGGGAGCCACCCACTCCGGCCCGGCGTTCTCCGGCCGGGTCGTGAGTTCACAGAGATCTCCGCCGCGTCCGTAATGCTGCAAGATCGGAATGACCTCGTCGGCGAAGAACCCCTTCTCGTCGATGAAGAGACCGCCCCAGTCCGCCTCTCCGCGACAAACCAGGTGCATCAACACCTTCAAGGCCTCGGTCTTGCCACTGCCGGTCGCGCCGGAAATGTACCAGCCGCGGCAAAAATCATTCCGCGTCCAGCGCAGGTCGCGGATCGCGAGCATCACGCGTTCGGGAGACGAGGCGCTTCCGCGGGACCGCGCCACCGACTGCAACGCCAAGAGCCCCGCGATCACACCTGCGCCCACGGGCAGGCCCAGACCGAACTGCGAACACACCCGCCGCGCGCCCGGAAGCACCTCCAGCAGGCAGAGCAGTGCACCAAACACCACGCACGCGACGAGGGTGGACACCACCCCTCGCAGCGTTCCTCGACGCGTCTCTTGCATGGAGGACAAAGAGGCGCGTTTTATCCGCTCTGTCTATCTTTCTTTATAAGCGCGTGAGCGTGATCACGCATTCGAGGTGGCGTGTCTGGGGAAAAAGGTCGAACGGCTGGACCGCGGTGAGCCGGTATCCGGCTTCGACAAACAGCCTGAGGTCCCTCATCTGGGTGGCGGGGTCGCAGCTCACATACACCACCGCCCTGGGTCCAAAACCGAAGAGCTGCTGCAGGAAACTCTCGTCGCACCCTTTCCGCGGTGGATCGATCACCACCACGGTGTCCGCAGCGGGGAACCGCAGCCCCGAAAAGATCGCGGCGGCATCGCCGGCCCGGAACTGCACGTTCGTGACCCCATTGGCGGCGGCATTTTCGCGCGCGAACGCAATCGAGGTCTCGCTGATCTCTATGCCCTCGACCGCCTCGAATCTGGACGCTGCGCTCAGGGCAAACAGGCCGCTGCCGCAATACGCGTCCACCAGATTCCTCGCGCCTGAACCGGCTGCCTGTTCGCGCACGTATGCGGTAAACGCGGGCAGGATGAAGGGATTGTTCTGGAAAAAATCCCGCGCCAGAAAGCGCAGTTTCAAGGCTCCGACCGTCTCCGTGATGACCTTGTCGTACTCCGTCGTCACCTCCCCCGAGGCCTCGCGGAGAAGCAGGGTGGACGCGCGCTTGAACTCTCCGGCGGCGGCCCGCCGCCGCGTGCGCTGCCGCACGTCGCCCAGCACCTGGTTGATCCGCTCCGTCGCAATCTCGCATCGGGGGACGTCGACGAGGTCAAAACGCGTCCCCTGGCGCAGAAAGCCGATCGGAAAGGTTTTTTCGTCGAGCAGCGCCGCCGCGGTGTCGGGCGCCGGCTCCCCGGAGGCGTGGCGGTCCATCCGGGGCGGGTTGAAGTGCGGGGTGATCTTGGAGCGGTAACCATAGGGGCGGGGCGACCCGATCACGGGGGCGACGCGAAACTCCAGTCCGGCCATGTGGCGCAGCAGCTCCTCCACCTGCTGCCGTTTCCAGACGAGCTGCTCTTCGTAACGGAGATGCTGATACTGGCAGCCGCCGCAGCGGCCGTAGACCACACAGGGCGCCGGCACCCGGTGGGGAGAAGGGGTGAGGACGGACAGCAAGTCCGCCTCGGAATAGTTCTTGTGATTGCGGAAAACCCTGGCCCGCACCCGCTCACCGGGAAGGGCGAACGCGCACATCACCACCCACGCGGTTTCCTCGCCGGTGGCGGCATCGCGCAGCGGCACGCGCCCCAGGCCGGACCCGAGGTTGGTCAGGGTCGTGATCTCGAGCTCGATCTCCTGGTGGTAGGAAAAGGGATGGTCGTTGAAGCGCTTTTTGCCCACAGCCACCCACCTTCACGGGCTTTGCCGACTTCCGCGAGCACACTTTGCAGCCGCTCCCGTTTCGCGCTTCAACGTTGATTCACAGGCCCGGCTGGTGCTGAACAGGCGGCGTGGCTCTCCCCACCGAAAAGATCACCAGCCTCCAGAATCCGCGGATCAAGCAGCTCGTGCGGCTGCGCGACCGCCGCCCCCGCGATGAAGCCGGGGTGTTCCTCGTCGAGGGCTACCGGGAGATCCGGCGCGCCCTGGAGAAAGCGGTCCCGCTGCAGGAGCTGTATTTTTCGGCGGACTGGTTTCTGGGTGAGAATGAACCGGCCCTGATCGACCAGGCGCGCACCGCCGGCGCCCAGGTATTCGAACTTTCGAAGGACGCCTTCGCCAAGGTCGCCTACCGCGAACGCCCGGATGGATTGCTTGCCGTGGCGCCCCAGTGGAAACGCCACCTGCAGGACCTCGTTCTTCCCCCGGCCCCGTTTCTCCTCGTGGTCGAGGCGATCGAGAAACCCGGCAACCTCGGCACGATCCTGCGCAGTGCGGACGCGGCGGGGGTTGACGCGGTGGTGGTCTGCGATCCCGTGACCGACATCTTCAATCCCAACGTCGTGCGTTCCTCCACCGGTGTGCTTTTCTCCGTGCCGGTCGTGGTCGCCGAGAGCGAGCCGGTGCGCGCCTGGCTGCGCGAACACCGGATTCGCGCGGTGGCCACCACGCCGGCAGCGACCGCCCTGTACACCGACACGGACCTCACCGGATCCCTCGCGATCGTGATGGGCAGTGAGCAGTATGGGCTGAGCAACTACTGGTTGGCGGAGAGCGACGCGCAGGTGCGCATCCCGATGGCAGGGCAGGCCGACTCCCTCAACGTTGCCATGGCGACCATCATCACGCTCTTCGAGGCGGTCCGGCAGCGCGCCCGTTAGGGTGCGGGCAGGCGCGGTTCGGCTTCCCTCAGCGAGCGGACCAACTCCCGCGTGCCCGCCGCCATCGTCACCCGGGGCGCATATCCCAGGTCGCGTCGCGCCGCCGCGATGTTGAACCAGTGCTCCTTGGCCAGCTCGGCCGCGACAAAGCGGGTCATGGGCGGTTCGCCGCCGAGGCGGCAAAGCCCCCAGATGCCCTCCAGCGCCGCGCCGGCCGCGTAGGCCACGGGCAGGGGCACCCGTCGCGTCACCGCTGCAAGGCCGAGCGTCTGGAGCAGGCCGTTGACCCAGTCCCACAAGACGACCGGCTCGCCATTGGTGATGAAGTAGGCCCGACCGGACGCCGGGGCGTCGCCCCCCAGCGCCGTCTCGGCCTGGAGATGAGCATCCACCGCGTTCTCCACGTGCACCATGTCGACGCGATTCGTGCCGCCGCCGACGATGCGCAGGCGGCCTGCGCGCGCTCGAGCCAGGATGCGGGGTACGAGGTGCGGATCACCGACGCCCCAGATCAGGTGGGGGCGGAGCGCCACCGTGCGAAAGGCGGAGGCATTGGCTGCCAGCACCTCGGCCTCGGCCAGCGCCTTGGTGAGTGGATACGCGCACGGGCAGGCGCGGGTCAGCGGGAGGGATTCATCGGCCCCGGCGAGGTCGCGCCCGTTGTACACCACGCTGGGCGTGCTGGTGTGCACAAAGCGGGCGACGCCGGCGCGGCGAGCACCATCGAGCAAGGCGCGGGTGCCGAGGACGTTGGCCCGATGAAAGTCCTCGTAGCGGCCCCAGACGCCGACTTTCGCCGCCACGTGAAAGACCGTTTCCATCCCCTCGCAGGCCCGACCCACCGCCGCCGCATCCTCGAGCGCAACCGCAACAAAGCGCACGCCGCGAGCCTGCAGATCCGCGGCGGGGCGACGCGCGAGCACGGTGACCTCGCGGCCCTCCGCCAGCAGCCGCTCCACCAGCCGACGGCCCAGGAATCCGGTTCCTCCTGTCACCAGTGTCTTCATACGACCTCGATGACTTTAGCCCGCGCTGCCCAGCGGCCCAGCGTCAGGCGGTGGATCTTGGCATTGTGGCGAACATCGACCGGGAAACCCGGGTGGACAAAAAACCGCGTGAGGGCGCGGGTGTGGGCGAAGGCGCGCGCACGGGCGCGCAGCTCCTCGGCCAGGGCCCGGTCCGTCAGGTGCAGACCCTCGTTCCGTCGCCGCTGGATCACCAGCGCGGGCACCTGCGCGCCGCGCCGGCCGAGTCCGATCAGGGCGCAGCGTTCCACCGCGGGATGACCCCGGAAGACCTGTTCGCAAGGTTCGGTGTGGAGAATTCCGTCCGGACCCTCGACCCGCTCGACCTTGCGTCCGCAGAACCAGAGCCGGCCCTGCTCATCGCGGTAGCCGCAATCCCCCAGGCGATGCCAGACTTCCCCTCCATTGCCCGCAATCTTCGCAGCTCGCGTCGCCTCGGGCAGCGCGTCGTAGGTGCGGGTGACCACGGGCCCGGCAACGATCAGCTCTCCGATCTCGCCGGCAGGCATCTCCCGGGCCTGGTGGAGCGTTTCAACCGGACCTTCCTCAACGGCGATCACCTTGACCTGCATTCCCGTCACCGGGCGGCCCACGCAGGCACCGGCCATCGTGTCGGGATCAATTTCGGCGGCGGATACGCTGCTGACCGGCAGCGACTCGGTCGCACCATACGGGGAATGCAGCATCCCCCCCGTCAGCACGCGGCCGGCGTTGCGCCAGAGCGACGCGGGCACGGGCGCGCCGGCACAGAGCACGCGGCGGAGGGAGGGCAGCGTCTCCCCTTTCTCACTACAGTGGGTGACGATCTTGTTCCAGAGCGTGGGGGAGCCGAAGGAGTTGGTGACGTTCTCCTGGCGGATCGCCTGCACGATGCGCGCGGGGTCGACGGCAGCCGGTCGGCCCGGGTCGATCTCCGGTACCACCGTGGTCAGGCCGAGGGCGGGATTAAACAGGGCGAAGACCGGCAGCATTGGCAGGTCGATCTCGCCGGGCTGAATGGCGTAGGTCTCACGGATCAGCCGCACCTGCGCCTCAAACATCCCGTGTTCGTAACACACACCCTTGGGGGCGCCCGTGGAACCGGAGGTGAAAAGGATGGCAGCGAGGTCGGACGCTGCCTTGGGCGCCGGTGCGATCGGATCTCTGGCGGGGACAGGCGTACCCAGGCGCGCCCAGGCGCAGCCGCTGGCAGCGATCCTCGTCTCGACGGAGCGGAAGGAGTCGCGGAACACGTGGCTGAGGATGCGCGCGAGCGGGATGCCCAGGAGAACCCGCGGGCGCGAGCGGGCCACGCAGGCCAGGAAGCTGCGCAGCCCCATCCCGGGATCGATCACGACGGGCACCGCGCCCTGTTTAAACAGGGCGAAGGCCGCCGAGATGAGCGGCAGACCCTGGCGCACCATCACCAGCACCCGATCGCCGTCGCGCACGCCGGCAGAGCGAAAGCGCGCGACCCAGGCATCGACCTCGGTGTCCAGTTCGCGGAAGGAAAGCGTGAGGTAGTCGATGCGACCGTCCGCCGTGCGGCCGCGCGGCACCTTGAGGGCCGGCGTGTCCGGTTGGGCCACTGCCATGGCCGGCAGAAAACGCGAGATGTTGGCCGAGTCCGTCATGGGCGGGCCCCGACGCGGTTCACGTCACGGGGGGAGCCTCCGCCGCGCCGCCTTTGAGGGCAGGCTCATGGCGGAGAAGATCGGCCTGCCAGGGGAGGAGAATCTCGTCCAACTGCTCCGGAAAGCGCGCGATCTGGGCCAGCTGCGCACGGTTCGCGATCAAGGTCGGCTCGAGCTGGATCTGCGCGGCCACACGGTCGCGGTCGGCCTTCAGGCGATCCTGGAGCGCCAGTTCGTCGGCGGTGAGCGGCTGGTGCTCCGGGTTCCGCCCGCGGCGGCGCGGAAGGGTGTGGGGATCGCGAGCGAGGCCATTCTCCAGGGCGGCGCGCAGGCTGGGCGCGAGGCGGTCATGGCGCCGGCCCAGGTGGACTTGATCGAGCATGGCGCGGGCGGACAGGCCGTGATCCGCGCCCTCGGCGATCTTCAGGAGGAGGTCGTTTCCCGTCACCTTGAAAGGCGGGACATCGAGCTTGCGAGCCCAGTCCTCGCGCCAGTGCCAGAGGGCATGCAGGACGCCCAGGCCCACGGGCCGAAGACGTTCGGAGCGGCCGATCCGCCAGCCGTTTTCGTCGTCTCGGGGGAAGCCAGTCAGGCCGGATTCGATCTGGCGCTGACACTGCTGTTCCAGCCAGCCGAGGCGGTTCAGCTGGGCGAGTTCGGCGGTGAGCAGGTCGCGCAGCCGGGGAAGGTAATACACATCGAGCGCCGCATAATCGAGGAGGCGCGGGGTCAGCGGCCGTTTCGACCAATTGGCCTTTTGGGAGTCCTTGTCGAGGGCGACGCCAAAGTGCTCCTCGAGCAGGGCGGCGAGGCCGATTCGCTGGCGGTTGAGCAGCTGCGCGGCCAGCATCGTGTCAAAGATGCTCTTCGGACGGAAGTTGCAGAGATCGTAAAGGAGCCGCAGGTCAAAGTCGCTCCCGTGCATCAGCAGGTGTTTGGTCGCCAGCCGCTGCCACAAGGCGTCGAGTTCCAGTGGTCCGAGCACATCGACCAGGTGCAGTTCCCCGCTGACGTAAAACTGCAGGAGGCAGACGCGCGTTCGGTAGTGGTACAGATTGTCCGCCTCGGTATCGAGGCTCACCTCCTCCGCGCGATCGAGGGCCGCAAGCAGCGGGGCGAGTTTCGCTGGGTGATCAATCAGCTGGTAGTCGGGCGTGGCGTTCAAAATCGAGGTGACGAGGCTAGGATTGCTGCGCCCATGCGGTCAAAAACGAATCGATCAGCATCGGCAGGTCCTGACTGTAGCCACCTTCGAGCACAGCCGCGGTGGGGCGGCGGGCCTGCCGTACCCACCGGCCCAGCTCGGCGAAATCCTCCGCCTCGAGGGTCATGGTGGTGATCGGATCGCGGGCGTAGGCGTCAAAACCCGCCGAGACCAGGATCAGCTCCGGATCGAAGTCGAGGAGGGCGTCCCAGCTACGGCGCAACTGCCGCAGGTGTTCGGCCCGGGGTGTGCGCGGCGGGACGGGGTAGTTGCGGCAATTGTCGATGTCTTCCAGGCCGGTGCCGGGGTAACCCGGTGCCTGGTGCACGGAGGCAAAGAGGATGCCGGCCTGCCCGAGGACGATCGCCTCGGTGCCGTTGCCGTGATGGGCGTCGAAATCCCAGACAGCCACCCGGGCGACGCCTTCGCTGCGCGCATGAAGCGCCGCGACGGCAATCTGGTTGAGATAGCAAAAACCCATCGCCTCGTGCCGGGTGGCGTGGTGCCCCGGCGGACGCATGAGCGAGAAGACGGGCCTGTTTTCAATCCGCGCGCAGGTGGCGGCGGCCAGGGCGGCGCCGACGGCGCGGCGCGCGTGCCCGTAAATACCCGGAAAATACGGCGTGTCGTCGTCAATATCGGGCGGGTGTTGGAGTCGTTTGAGCAGCGCCTCGCTGTGGGCGAGGGACAGCACCGCCTCGTCGGCTGCGCGAGGGACCCGCCATTCCCACGCTGGATGGGCCTGGCGAAGATGTTCCGCGCTGCGCACCACGCGGGCCGGCTGCTCCGGCCGCATCGAGGAGCCGTAGTCGGCGCAGGCCGGGTCGTGGAAAATCACCATGGCGGAACGAAGGATGGGTGAGTCTTGCGCCGCCGGGCCGGCACATTCAATCGCCTTTTCCGGGCAGAGGTTGCGGCCGGTTTGCCGGCTGTTCCATCGCGCGGTCGACTCGGCGCCCCTGACGCGTCAGCGTGGTGGGCATGAACGTGGTGGTGCTTTGTAGTGGTGGCATGGATTCGGTGACGGCCCTGCACTGGGCCGCCCAGGCGCACGCGGTGCGGGCGGCGCTGAGTTTTGACTACGGCTCGAAGCACAACCACCGCGAGATCCCCTTTGCCGCCGAGCACGCGCGACTGCTGCGGGTGCGGCATGAGAAGGTGACCCTGCCCTTTATGGACGCCCTTTTCGCCTCGGACCTGCTTGCCTCCGGCGGCGAGATTCCGGACGGCCATTATGCCGACGAGAACATGAAGCGCACCGTCGTGCCCTTCCGGAACGCAATCATGCTTTCGATCGCGACCGGGTTTGCGGAGAGCATCGGGGCGGAGGGCCTGGTCATCGCAGCCCATGGCGGCGACCATGCCATTTACCCGGACTGCCGGGAGGACTTCATGCGGGCGATGGGCGAGACCATGCGTCTCGGGACCTACGCCGGCATCCAGCTCCTGCGACCCTTCATCGCGCTGACCAAGGGCCAGATCGCACAGGAAGGGGCGCGGCTGGGGGTGGACTTCGCCCGTACCTGGTCCTGCTACAAAGGCCAGCCCCTCCACTGCGGCACCTGCGGCACCTGCGTGGAACGCCGCGAAGCCTTCCGAGATGCCGGCATCCCCGACCCGACCTCCTACTTGGCGACACCGACACTTCCGCCTGCCCCGTAAACGCTCTCGCACACGCCGGGAGGAACGTCTCTTGCGGCCGGCCGTCTATGCAGGGATGCGCGCTCCCACCCTGTGGCTTTTTGCCCTTTGCCTCCTATGCCCATTTACAGGGCTGGCGAAATCCTCGGGCAGTGCAGCCAAGGCCGTCACCCTGCCGGTGGAACGCACGGCCATGGGGCACCTCGTCATCAGCGCCATCGCCGGGGAGCGGACCTTGACGCTACTTCTGGACACGGGTGCCCCGCAATCTGTTCTAGATCAGAACGTTGTCCCTAGGAATCAACAGGTTGCCAATCCGGCCCCTGCCGCGTTGGTTGCCGTGGGCGCGCAAATCCTGCCGGGTCAGTCCGCCGAGATGGACCTCCGGTTTGGGGCGCTTCTGGCCGGAAAGTGTCCCGTCCAGCTCACCGATCTCTCCGCCCTGCGCCAGGCTCTGCGGGAGGCGGGCTTCGAAGAGTTCGATGGCATTGCCGGGGCGGATTTTCTTCGGCGGCACCGCGCGGTGTTGGACCTGGAAAAAATGACGCTCCGCCTGCGTACGCCCGCGAGCTGACGCCCAGAAGCGGGCCTTACTCCCTAACGTCGGGACAACGCGCGCTGACAGCGCACCACCCAAGTGCGCGAAACCGTAACAGCCGCAGCACTCACAGGTGCAGGAATCGCGGGGACGGTGATGGCGAAGGGCTGCCTTTTTGCACGAGTCAGGGCCACGTAGTGTTGGGGCTGAAACACAAAGGTCGTGCTCGATGTGTTCACGATGACGATGGTGATGCTGTTGAGCCCGTCCGTGGTGGTGCGGGCGGCCACACCCACCGCCAGCAGGGTGTAGGCGTCCACGCTCTGGGACACCGACACGTTCACCTCCCGCCGGACCGAGACTTCGAGGCGTTGCAGGATCACATTCACCTGGGCGGGGTCGTGTGGATCGCACCCGTGTTCGACGATACCGGCGCGCTGGCGGTTGCGGCGGGCGATTTCACGTTTTCGGGCGTCCAGGGAACGCAGGCCGCCGTCCTCTGATGCGGACGTGCTGTCCCCGCCTGAACCCGCGTGGGCACCGCCTCCCGGACGCATCGAGGAGCCGCCCTGCATCAATTTCAGAAAACGTTCCGCCCCCCCCGGCAAGGCCGCATCCAGGACGCGGCGCTGGTCGGCGGTGAGCTGGGTGAGTGGCCGCTGGTCGGCTTCGCGGATGGCCCATAGGAGGGATTGGATCACACCGCGGTCACCCGGGTGTCCCTCCGAATGCCGGAGCAATGCCTCGAAGATCTCGAGCGCGGGGGGTGGAATCAGGGCGCGCGAGGGAATCAGCCACATCGGGTCTCCACCGCCGGGAGCTCCCAGGTTGTGCTGGAGGCAGTAGGGTTTCGTTCGATACACGAGCTTGGTCCCTGCGGGGACCACCAGTCCGCCCTTCTCGGTGATTTCAGCCGCCGCGATCGCGCGCACAAAGGGAGCCATCAGCCGGATCACCTCCTCGAAGGCCTCACGATTCGGGGAGGGGTTCGCCTCGAGTGCCTCCAGGGCGCGTTTCAACGCCTCCTCCATGCGTTCGCCCTCGGCCCCGGGGGTGTATGCAGGTGCCTCGGGCGAGATCGGCACATACGCCACCTCCGGCCAGTCGCCCCCGCGCTCAAAGATGGCCCGGGCTGCCTCTGCCGACCGGGCGTCGTGGGTCCGTTCCCCGAACACAATCTCATGCGCGCGGGCCCAGAACTGCGGATCCATCTCCGCCCCCGACGTGCCCAGCGCCTTGCGCAAAACAGTCAAGTATTCCGCCTCAAAACGCTCCCTCAGGCTGGAATCACTGTCCGGCCCGGACACGTCCTCCGCCCGGGCAGGCTCCGCCTCCTCGGCCGGTGCGACGTCGCGGAGGTTCTCCTCGAAGCTCTTGCTGTTGTCGCCAAACTGGGCGCGGGCGGGGACCAGGGCGAGCAGCCCGGCGAGAAGAAGCGGAAGGCAGCGGAACATGGGATGGCGGAGTCGCGCGGGGGAATTTACCAGCGGAAGATGTTGGTGACCGGTGCGTCCTTCGTATCCACCTTGAAGCCGCTCTGTGAGAGCATTTTGGCCTGCCCCTTGAGCACCTCAACCTGGGCGTCCGTCAACTTTGCCCCGTTCTTCAGCCCATTGAGAAAGGCGGTGGAGTCCTTCCACCGGGCGTAGGCCGCATCGCTCAGTTCGAGCGCCACGCTGAGGGACTGGCCGTCGAAGACATTGATGGTTCTCTCCCACGGCTTGAAGCCCTCGCGCGAGACCCGCAGCTTGCTGAAGCCGCGCTTGACCGAGACGGTTCCTGGCGCGCTGCCCACCGCGACACCGTCGATCTCGATCACCGCACTGAGGGGCTGCACCTTGTAGTGTGACTCCCCGATCGTCACCGTATTATTCTGATCGATACGCACGTCCGGGACCATGAGGTCCGCCACTTCCACAAGCACGGTCAGGCGGGCGCCCTGCGCCGCCGCCGTCGGGGCGGAGATCCGGTCGGCGGAGATCTTTCGGCCCAGACTGGAGGCGATCTTCACCGCGGCGGCGTCCATCAATTCGTTGTGCACATCGTCGCTCGTCTCGGCATTGGTCTCCGAGCTGCGACTGGAATAGGTCACCTTGTCGGCATCGGCGGTGAGGGTGGCGCCGGTCTGGCCGTCGATCACCTTGTAGGTCACCCGGAGGGTGGTGTCCTTGTAGACCGCGTTGACACCGTAGGCGTTGACCGCCCGCTCCTTGGTGCCGAGCCCGGTGAGGGTGGCGATCAGCAGATAATCCGCGCCCAGGCCCTGGGCGAGCCGCAGGGCGGAGCTCTGTTCTGCCAGCTTGGTGTCGAGGCTGTCGACCGGACGCGGCGTCGAGGCGAGGGTGGCGTCGAACGAGCGCAGGGAATTCACTGCCACTTCACGGCTGATCACCTGGAAGCCGAGGTCGGTCACACGAGCGGTGACGAGATCCTCGAAGGCGTCCATCCGGTCATCCATCTCAGCGCCGAGGCGGTTGGAGATGAAGATGGCGGCGCGGAACTGCTGGGGCACGGTCGACGCGACGGTGGTCTCGCGGACTTGCGAGGTGGTGATGCGTTCGGTCACCCGCTTGCCGTCCTGCTCGTAGGTCCGCTCCTCCACCTGTGAAGGCAGCTGGGTGACCGACTGCTCAACTTTGGTCTTGGCGGCAAACAGCGCGGGAAGGGCGAGGAGAAGGAGGAGGAAATGTTTCATAAAAAAGGGTGGGGACCCGGCTGCGGCAGCCGGAGTCCCCGAAAGAGAGCGCGCGGCGAGGGGTGGTTACCAACCGATGGTCGAGCGTGAACCCGTCTTCTGGATCATCTTTTCGTCCTCCCACACGGCGAGGCCGTTGCGCGTATCCGTCAGGGAGAGCTGGAAAACATACGTGACCTGGCGGGTGTTGCCGGCACGGGCAGTGTCCTCGATGATCCGACCGGTGAGGGTGAAGTCCGGAGTCCGATCGACCGGGCGGTCGCCGCCGAGGAAATCACTCCGGGCCAGGGCATCCTTGGCCATGGCGGACTCGGCCTTGTTGCCATAGGTTGTGGTGGTGAGAACCTTGCCGGACTGGTTCAGCGCGACCCGGATCTTCTTCTCCAGCATGCTCGTATCCAAGTTCGCATCACTCGTCTTGTTCACGATGCGATCGATCGCCATGACGGCGGGGGTCTCGGCCGCGCCCTGGAGCGGGCGCGAGGCGAGCAGCGACTGGATCATCTGGTCCGCGGCGGTGCCCCAGTCCTGGACGTTGATCTTGTCCATCGAGACGACATTGGTCTTGCCGTTGGACGGATCGGTGTAGGCGGCCGGGGTGGCGCAACCGGAGATAAAGAGGGCGGCACCCAGGGCGCCGGCGGAAATAAGCGTGTTCTTCATGGAGGAAACGGTGAAATCAGAGAATGGAGTTGGAGCCCTTGCTCTCCTGGAACTTGAGCACGAAATCGACTGCGTCCGGTGACACGGCGATCTCGGAAACGGTGGAACTCTCGTGGGCCTCGAGATGAAGCCGCTTCCAGCCACCCACCGGCGACTGGAGTTTCATGCCCTGCCGGTCGAACCACTCGACCTTGTAGGCAAAGTCGATGGCATAGGCATACCGGTTGGTCACATCGGCCTGGATACGGCGGAGATTCCCGGCCGCGGTGGCGTCGATGATCTGGCCGACCTGCAGTTTGCCCGCAAGGGTGTCATCCCAGACGACCCGTTTGTCGGTCACGATGTGCCGACGGGCGGCCGGGGCCGCGGTCTGGACGGTGTTTACGCTGTAGCAGCCGGCAAGGCCGAGCGTGAGGAGCGCGAGGGTGGTTGCGGTTTTCATCGTCAGTTGAGGCGAAAGGCATCCACCAGCAGCGGGGTGCCGGGCTGCACCTGTTTTGCGTACACCACCGAGACGGTACCCTCCGGGACTTTGACGACCTTGCTCATGCCGTCGGCGGTCGTGACCGTGACCATGCCATCCTCGGGCGTGGGGACGCGGGCGTAGGAGAAGGTCTTGGGCAGGCTCTGCCAGCTGCGCGTATCCGCGCGGGTCGTGGTGGCGTTGACCACCAGGCCGGTGATCATCATGGCCAGGCCGGCGCTCCCGCCCTGCTTTTTTGCCTCCTTGTTGAGCGCGTGCTGGATCAACGCCTTGGTCGATGCGCACAGGAACGCGTCCACGTACATGGAGGTCATGCCGTTCTTGAAGTCCCGGGCGATGACGGAATCCATGTTGCAGATCTCCGCCGTGGAGAGCTGGTGCGCGCCGGCGAGGACGGTGGCGCTCTGGCTGAACTGGTCGTTGTACTGCAGCCGGTAAAGCGGCAACTGGGTGTAGAGGGTCTCGTTGGTGAAGAGGAAGAGCGGGATCGGGATGATCATCTCCTCACGGTGGGCGGCCTCGCCGGATTCGAAGATGACGTAGGTGAGCCGCGGGAGCGCAGCCTGTCCGGCCGCGAGTTGCTCCGCCAGGACCGCGTCCTCCTTCAGGTAGGGGTTGTCTCCGGCCATCGACGCCACGCGGACGAACTGCTTGGCCGCGCGCTCCTGCTCCTGCCGGTCAGTCGAGCAGCTCATCATGAAGAGGGCGTCGGCGAAGACGGTGAAGGGATTGACGTAATCGCCGTAGGCGCGGATGCGCTCGTCCAGCGAGGCGGCGAGCTGCTCCATCGCGGCCTGAGACTTGGGATCCTGCTGGGAGCGCTCCAGATCGACGCCCTGGCCGGCCTCCTTGCCTTCCTCGTCCGCGGTCTTTCCCTCCCGGGCCGCGGCGATCTTGGCCTGGTCCTTCTCGATCCGGTTGGCGTTTTCCGCCACCGCATCCTCCTGGCGGCGATAGGCCTTGTTGAAGGAGGCACGCGCCTTCTCCGGTTCCCCGACTGCCAGGTAGTTGAGGGCCTGGTACGTGCTGGCCATCACCTTGTCGTAGGTCTGGCCCCGATACGGCGCGCTGGCCGGATTGGTGATCGCCTTGACCACGCCACTGCTGACGCTGATGCGAGCCTGCTCCTCGTAGGCATCGATTTTCTCATCGGCGCGGGCGAAATAACGGATGGAATCGTGGTAAGGCAGGAGCCGGTCGGCTTCGACTGCGCCGGGCGCGATCGGCGCTTCCGCTGCACCCGTCGCCGGGGACGCGGGTGCGGTGGGCGGCACCTGCGCCAGCCCGAGCGTGCGGTAGGCGGCGCCCGCCTCGAGGGCGAAGACCACGGTGTCCTTGTCGTTCGGATGTTTCTCCGCGTGGCGCGCGGCCTTGGCGGCGGCGTCAACCGCGTTGCCGGAACGCCGTGCCGTGGCGGCCTCCTGGTTGGTCTGGGTGTAGGTTGAGCACCCGGCGAGCAGCAGGACGAGTGCGCCGGTGGCGAGGGAAGAGAGATGGCGGTTCATGGGCTGGAAAGGGTGGGCTGTTTTATTGGGCGAGCTGGACGATCGCCCCGGGGGCGACGCCGGTGTCTTCAATCACCTCTGCCATGCTCGTGCGGGGGTTGACCCGGGTGATACGGACCTTGCCGACATAGAGGCGCTCCTGCTCGAGGACCTCGCCCGTATCCGGATCCTTGAGCGCCTCCCCGAGGGCAAAAACCTCCCAGACTTGGCCGGCCGAAATGGCCGTGCCATCGCCCCGATTGATCGTCACTTGGCGGTCGGTGCGGCTGAGGATCTTGGCCGGGAAGATCACGTCCGCGACGCGGTTGGCGGTGGCGTCGGCAATGTCGAAGGCGACCTTCGTCAGGAGCGCATCCGAGAGGTCTCCGTTGCGCGTCGAGGCGAACTGTGCGCCGGCGTCGGGGATGGACCGGGTGATGTTGGCGCTCTCGAGAAGCGAACCCTTCTGGGCATCGTAGATCTTGGCCACCGCGGTCACGCGGATGACCCGCTTGCTCAGTTTTTCCCCCGTGGTCTGGAGGGTCAGTGTCTCCTGGTAGTCCTGAAAGTCATCGAGGGTGGTGACGAGGAAGTAGTCCGATCCGGGAGGCGCAAACGAACCGCCCGCCACGCTGCTCTCCTTCTCCATCTGCTTCAGATCGGAGCGCGCGATGATTTCGAACTTCCGCGTGTTGTGCATGCGATCGATCAGCTGCGAATCGAAGGCCTGGACCACCCGCTCCATCGACCCGAGGGTATCGTTTTTCTTCGCCGCGTTGATCAGGCCGGTGGCGGCCTTGACATCGCTGATCGCGAGTTTCTTCAGCTGGGCCCGGCCGCTGCCGGCGGCAAGCAGTCCCAGCATCACATAAAACAGGATACGAAGGTTCATGAGGAAAATGGGTCGACGTCTCTCGCCGGGACGGTCGGGTAATCACCACCGGACACGATCGGCCCCGCGGCCGAAAAATGCGGCAATGACATTGTTTTTATCCGATACGGGGTCGGAGTAATGGACCGCCGAATACCTCCCACTGGAAACATGGATACACATATCGGAACGCGGCCGGTCCACGTAAAAGCAAAGTTATTACAAGAGCCACTTGTAAGCGGGCGTATTCCCCCGCATAAGCGACCGTAACGAGGTCGGGTGGCTCACCCGACCCGTCGCTGGGGGCGAGTGGTCCAGCGGGGAGCGGGGCTGCGCTCGCCGCGTTAAAGAGGTGCATGTTCGCGGGATTCGACTACAGGTTTCCCCTTTCACGCGCGCACGTGCTCATCTCTGAGATTTTCCATTCCCTGCAGGGTGAAGGCGAACTGACCGGGGTTTCCTCGGTGTTTGTCCGTACGTCCGGCTGCAATCTGCGCTGCAATTGGTGCGACACGCCGTACGCGTCCTGGACGCCGGAGGGAGAAACCCTCTCGGTCGGCCAGGTCCTCACCGCAGTGAACCGCTACCCGGCGAGGCACGTTGTCCTCACCGGCGGTGAACCGATGCTGGCAAAGGAGCTGCCGGAGCTGGCCGCCGCGCTCCGCCAACAGGGATATCACATCACGATTGAAACCGCCGGGACGCTGCCGCCTGGGGGCATCGCGTGTGATCTTGCGTCCCTCTCGCCAAAGCTGGCCAATTCCCTGCCCGATGATCGGCTGCCCCCCGCGTGGAGGGAACGCCACGAGCGTACACGCTTCCAACCCGACGTCTTGCGAGCCTGGGTGGATGGCCACGCGTACCAGTTTAAGTTCGTGGTCTCAGCGCCGAAAGATCTGCAGGAGGTCCGCGCCATGATCGATTTGCTGCAGCGCCCCATACCTCCGCACAAGATCCTGCTTATGCCGGAGGCGCGCTCTCTCGAGGAGATGCGCGAGCGGGCAGCCTGGCTGTCAGACCAGTGCAAGGCGTTTGGCTACCGTTACGCCCACCGCCTTCATCTTGAGCTTTACGGGAATCGCCGTGGAACCTGAGAGCGCTCCTCGCCCGCCGACCGGTCCTCACCCTTCCGAGTATGTCCTGGTTCCGCTGGGACGCCCGCGCCGGCTGTCCGAGGAGCTCGACCGCCTGATCCATGAGTTCCACATGCGCAGCGTCACGCTGCAGGAACTGATCACCGTCTTGCAGGGACGCGCTTACGATCTGCTGCTGCTCCTGCTCGCCCTCCCCTTCCTCCTGCCGATCCCGCTGCCGGGCTTGTCGATGGCCTTCGGGGCAGTCATCGCCCTCATCGCCACCCGTCTGATGCTCGGACAACGTCCCTGGCTGCCCAAAAAACTGCTGCAAACCCAGCTTCCGCCGCGTTTTTTCCCGGTGCTGCTGGGGAGCGCGCGTCGAATCATTCGCGCCTTTGAGGTCCTCCTGCGCCCCCGGCTTCTTTGGATCACCACGCCCCCCCTCCCTCAGTTGCACGCACTCCTGATCCTGATGGCCGCGGTGGTGCTGCTCCTGCCACTCCCTCCGGGGACCAATTTTCCCCCCGCCGTCGTGATTGTTCTGTTGGCGGGCGGGTTGCTCGAACGTGACGGTTTGTTCGTGCTGGCCGGATACGTCGCCTTCGCCCTCAACATCGTGTTTTTCGCGCTCTTTGGATTCTACGGCACCAAACTGATCGAGGCAGTCTGGCACAGACTGTTTGGATGATCCTAAGTATTCAGATAAATGCCTGACATCTGATAGTTTCCCCACTTCTTCCGACACGCCGGTTCACCACGTATGCGGCATCTTTTGCAATCCGTGCGTTGCCGGTAAAAGCCCATTGCGGGACACTGGACACTCGCACACTCCGCCTTTCCCCTCAGTACCATGGCAACGCCCACACCCGTCAGCTCGCCCGATAAACTCAACCACGCGATCAACCTGAGACTTGCCCTGCTGGGCTGTCCCACGGTCGGCCGTGCGGACGACGCCGGACTCACGGACCTCGCGAATCCGATTTTCGCGCGCTACCGTGAAACCACGCGCCACTTGATTGACCCGCTTTGTCCGGCCGATCACCGCATCCAGGTGTGGCTGGAGAGTTACCTTTCGGACATCGGGCCGTCCCCGTTGCTGCCGGCCAAGACGTTCATCCTCGACCAACCCGGCCTGGCCCGCGCGCTTTCCCTACCGGCCAATGGTGACGAGTTCACCTCGCCCCTGCTGAAGAGCTATCGCCTCCGCCAGGGTGTGTTGCACAACCCCGCGAGCGACCGCCGCACCACCCAGGGCGTCTTCCATATCGCCGCCGGCGGCCTGCCGGTGCCCGACGACAAGTTGGAAGTGCCGAAAGTCACTTACGCCAAAATGCTCGAGCTGGCCCTGCGCCCGCCGCGCGACACGCTCCGCCTCCCCTTCACCCAGGGCCAGGCGGAACAAGCGGAGGCCTTTGTCTCGCTCCTCCTCCGTCCCCTGGTTTGCCCCGCAATCCCGGGCTTCACCGACGAGAAACGGATGGAAATCCGCTTCATCGCCCCTGGCTCCCTGGTGTCGAACCTGGACTTCGTCGAGTCGATCTTCGGCAATGGCGGCGACCCGTATTTGCCGGAAAATGACGCCGGCCTCGATGTCGACCATTGGACGGGGAGCACCGGCTGCGTCATCCTCGCGCCCCACCTCACCAGCGTCCCGAAACACATGGTCGGGCTGCCGCATTGGGACCTCGCCACCCCCCGCCAGCGCCGCGATGGCATGTGCTGGAAGGATGAGAACGAACTCTACAACAACGGTTCAGCCTTCAAGCTGACGGCCCGCGACAAGCGCGGGGTGATGGTCACCATCATCGCCGACAACTACTACGGCTACTGCAAGAAGGAGGTGAAGACCCAGATCAGCTTCTCCGCCAACTTGTACGGCACCGCCGAAGAAGAGCACGCCGGCGGCGCGCTGGTGTATCCCAGCTACGACCTCGGTGCGGAATTTTCCGGTTTCGCCGAGGCGAAGACGTACGCGTTCGAGAAGGTCGTCGCCCAATGGGGCGACCGCTTCGAGCTGCGGGCAGAAGGCTACGCGGTGGACCGCACCCACGCCGAAGTCATCCTCGTTCCCGAGGAAACCATCTTCAACCTCGCCAACCAGACCGTGTCGTGGAAGGCCGCCGACGGGAAGGAACGCTCGATCAAGCTGCTGGCGGGCAAGCACTACATCCGCCCGAGCGGCTACCGTGTGCACATGGAGAAGATCCCAGGCGAACGCTCCAACTGGCGCTTGGTCGGCACGACGCCCGAGCCCACCCTCTGCCACAAACCCTGCACCGTTTCCGGCGGCGGCAAGTCCGAGATCTCCAAGGACATCTCCTACGCGATCCTGCCCGGCACTGTCTTCATCGCCGACTTCGAGAAGGATTTCGACCAGGTGGCCGCCATCCTGGCCAAGGACGCTTCGAACCGCTTCAAGGACCCGGCGCGCAATGGCAAGGACCTGCGCCCGATCCTGAGCAACGACCGCTCCCTCGGCAGCGTGATCAAACTGCTCACGCCCTCCCGTCGCGAATACAGCCCGGAATACAACGCCTGGCTGAAGTCGATCCCACAGCACATCAAGGAGCTGCTCTTTGTCCTCAAGCGCTACTACAAAGCGGAATGGGGCACCGACTGGCGCCGTCATTTCTCGGTGGATACGATCAATGGCAACCCGGGCTACGAGCTGAAGTTGGAGGGCCGCAAGATTGTCACCAACTACCTGCGTGTCGGCTTCGAGCAGGACGGCTCCTGGCGTGTCTTCGGCCTGCGGCATGACTTCCATCCCGCCGCCAAGACACAGATGGAGGACGACATCACGGCATCCGCGGTGGCGCCTCTCGCCGGGCTGAAGAACGTGGCCATGCCGGAGAATCCCAGCGCGAACGGCGCCTGCGCGGTCAAGATCGTGCAGAACTGCGAGGCCCGCCTCTTCCAGCGGCCCGACGACGCGATCCACCGCGGGTACGACCACCAGGCCGAGGCCGACATGGCCACGCCGGGGTGCTTCCTTTCCAACTACGAGCCGCTGACCTCCGAGGACGCCCAGGCGTTCATGGAAGATGCGATCGGCTACACCTCCTACACCGAGCCGATGCGGAGCCTGATCCGCGCCGCCGCGGAAGGGGGCAACACCTCGCCGCGCTACTTCGTCTCGTCCGCCCACCCCCGCATCGTGGACGGCAAGCCGACCAAGAACCCGCGTTATCTGCAGCTGCGCCCCGACGTCGGCAATCCGGTCGCCACCTATCTCGGCGAACTCGGCACCCGCCTTCACCGCGGCATCGGCCCCGGCGCGCCGCTGGTCACACCGGTCAACGTGATGGCGCCCGGCCGCCGCAACAACCCGCGCGAGAAGGGCGTTCGCCCCCTCGCCGTCTTCAATCCCATCCACTTCATGGAGCTGCCGGAACTCTTCATGGAGTTCATCAGCAGCATGACCGGCAAGTCGCCGTCCACCACGGGCGCCGGCTCCGAGGGCGCCCTGACCAAGGGCCCGTTCAACGCCCTGCCCCCGATCATCGACCTGAATGCGGCTCTGATCTCCCTGATCCTGACCGGCCACGACGGTTTCGTATCCGCTGCCGGATACGTGGGACCGAAGGTGCGGGTTGACCACGACGTCAGCATGCTGATCCCCGAGGTGTTCTCGCGCATGAACGTGAGCGAGCGCGACGCCCGCGCGCTGATCGCGGACGGCTGCCTGGAGAAGATCGAGGACTTCCAGCACGAGGGGAAAACGGTCCTGGCCAGCCGGCTGGGTTACCGCATCACCACGCGCTTCGTCCGGATCTACTTCGGACGCGTCTTCAACCACCCGCATGTGGTCTTCACCGACGAGATGCTCCGCCCGGAGCTCCAGGACCTGGAGACCTTTGTCGATGGCATGGACAACATCGTCACCACCCACAAGCGCGTGGCCGAGGCCTATTTCGCCGATGGCGGCGTGAGCATGGCCATCCCGCCCCTCGCCGCCCTGCTGCACATCATGGCGAACGGGTCCTACGAAGGTAAGTCGCTCTCCTCCCCGGAGGTGCGGGCGCTCTTCAATCGGGAGGCGCTGCTAAAGAGCGACTGGTATAAGGCGCGTCTTGAGGCCAAGCAGAAGGTGGATCTCACCCTCTGGCGCCGCCACGTCCAGTATCTCGAGCAGTACCTGGATCATCCGTCGTACCAGGACTCGATCGGCCGCCTGAACCTGAAGCAGCGTTTCGAACACGCCAAGGAGGTCCTCAAGTCGCTGGAATCGCCGGCCCACAAGGCCTCGCTCCAGTGCACCCTCGGCGTCCAGCCGCTCTAGGCCAAAACGCACACCGTCTCTCTCACAGGCCGCCCGCACCCGGGCGGCCTTTTTTTGCGCCTCGGCGTTTCTTGTAGGCAGGGTGCCCCCACCCCGCGTTCCACAGCGTAGCCCCACCCCGCGTTCATACCGCGACCCGAAAAGCCGCCCACCTCGCCCGCGCCGCCGGCTGCGCCTCTGGCCGCCCAGCCAAACCCAACAAAAACGGCTGCACGGCGTGGGCCGTGCAGCCGTCAACTCGCGGTCGCGAGAAAGCAATTACGGGAGGTCGGTGTATCCCATCAGGTAACGATCGCATTCGCGGGCCGCACCGCGGCCCTCGTTGATCGCCCAGACCACGAGACTCTGGCCGCGGCGGCAGTCGCCGGCGGCGAAGACACCCTTGAGGTTGGTGGTGTACTTCTCGTGCTCCGCCTTGATGTTGGTGCGGGCGTCGCGGTCGACCTTGAGTTCGTCGAGGAAGACCTGTTCCGGTCCGAGGAAGCCCATGGCGAGCAGCGCGAGCTGCGCCGGGCGGGTCTGCTCCGTGCCCGGAACCTCCTTGGGGATGAACTGGCCCTTTTCGTTGCGCTCCCAGGTGATCTGAACGGTGACGATTTCCTTCAGGTTGCCCTGCTCGTCGCCGACGAACTTCTTCACCGTCGTCAGGTAGACGCGCGGATCCTGACCCTGCTTGGCCGCGGCCTCCTCCTGCCCGTAGTCCATCTTGTAGACCTTGGGCCACTCGGGCCAGGGATTGTCCTTGGCCCGGTCCATCGGAGGCTTCGGGAGAATCTCGATCTGGACGACGCTGCGGCAGCCCTGGCGGATGGAGGAGCCGACGCAGTCCGTGCCCGTGTCGCCACCACCGATGACCACGACGTCCTTGCCCTTGGCGTGGATCGGGGCCTGCTCCGGCCCGCCGCCGAGCAGGGCCTTGGTGTTGGCGGTGAGGTACTCCATCGCGAAGTGCACACCCTTGAGGTTGCGGCCTTCGATCGGAAGATCGCGCGGCTTGGTCGCACCGGTGCAGATCACCGTCGCGTCAAACTCACGCAGGAAGATCTCCGGCTCCACGTTCTCGCCCACGTTGGCGTTGCAGAGGAACTTGATTCCCTCCTGCTCCATCAACTGGATACGGCGGAGAAGGACCTCCTTCTTGTCCAGTTTCATGTTCGGAATGCCGTACATCAGGAGGCCGCCCGGGCGGTCGGCGCGCTCATAGACGGTGACGAGGTGACCGGCGCTGTTGAGCTGGGCGGCACAGGCGAGACCGGCGGGGCCGGAGCCAATGACCGCGACCCGCTTGCCCGTGCGGGTCTTGGGCGGGGTCGGATTGACCCACCCCTCCTCGAAGCCGCGCTCGATGATCGAATACTCGATATTCTTGATCGTGACCGGCGGGTTGTTGATGCCGAGGACGCAGGATCCCTCGCAGGGAGCGGGGCAGACGCGGCCAGTGAAATCAGGGAAGTTGTTCGTCTTGTGCAGGCGCTCGAGGGCCTCGCGCCAGAGGCCGCGGTAAACGAGGTCGTTCCACTCCGGGATCAGGTTGTGGATCGGGCAGCCGGCGGCCATGCCGCTGATGAGCTTGCCGGTGTGACAGAACGGAACGCCGCAATCCATGCAGCGCGCACCCTGCTGGCGGAGTTTCTTCTCCTCCATGTGGTGGTGAAACTCATTCCAGTCGCGCACGCGCTCCTGGGGCGGGCGATCGACGGGCAGTTCGCGCAGGTACTCAATGAAGCCAGTTGGTTTTCCCATGGGGAGAAGAGAGTGGAGAAGGTGGTGGCCGCTGTCCCACCCCCGGGACCCCGCTCCGGTGTGTTGAACAACCGGATACGGGGCGGAAGGGGGAGCGGCGGTGGATGGGTGGTGTTAGTTGCCGCCGACGCGGGAGAGGTCGCGGGCGTTTTCCTCAAAGGCGGCCATGATGGCCTCATCGCCGGTCAGGCCCTGGTCATGGGTGCGTTTGATGCAGGCCAGCATGCGCTTGTAGTCCTTGGGCATGATGCGGACAAAGCGCGACGCGAACGTGTCCCACTTTTCCAGCACCTCGCGGCCGCGGACGCTGCCGGTGTAGAGCACGTGCTGCTCGATCAGGGCGCGGACTTCCGCGGCCTCCTCGGGCGACTCGAACTTTTCGATCCCGACCATCTGCTTGTTGACGTTGCTGGCGAAGTTGCCGCCTTCGTCGAGGATGTAGGCGACGCCGCCGGACATGCCCGCGGCGAAGTTGCGGCCGGTCTGGCCGAGCACCACGACGCGTCCGCCGGTCATGTATTCACAGGCGTGATCGCCCACACCTTCCACCACCGCGCTGACGCCGGAATTGCGGACGGCAAAACGCTCACCCGCCATGCCGGCGATGTAGAGCTCGCCGCCGGTGGCGCCATAAAGGCCGACATTGCCGACGATGATGTTGTCGGAGGCCTTGAAGGTGGAGCCGGCGGGCGGGAACACCGCGACACGGCCGCCAGAGAGGCCCTTGCCGACGTAATCGTTTGCGTCACCTTCCAGAAGGAAGGTCATGCCCCTGGGCATGAAGGCGCCAAAGCTCTGGCCAGCGGAGCCCTTGAAGCGAATGCGGATGGTATCGTCCGGCAGGCCCGCGGCGCCCCACTTGCGGGTCACCTCGCTGCCGGTGATCGTGCCCACCACGCGGTGAACGTTCTTCACCGGTACCTCGGCGATGACCTTCTCCTTGTTCTCGATCGCCGGCTTGCAGAGATCGAGGAGCACGGTGAGGTCCAACGACTTGTCGAGACCGTGGTCCTGCGGCATCTGGCAATACTGGCCGACCGTCTCCGGGACATCCGGCTGGTAAAGCAGATTGCTAAAGTCGAGCCCCTTGGCCTTCCAATGGTCGACGGCCTTGCGTGCTTCCAGGCGTTCCACGTGGCCCACCATCTCGATGATGGAGCGGAAACCAAGCTGAGCCATAAGCTCGCGGACTTCCTGGGCGATGAAGCGCATGAAGTTCACCACGTGCTCCGGCTTGCCGGTGTAGAGCGCGCGCAGGCGCGGGTCCTGGGTGGCGACACCGGCCGGGCAGGTGTTCAGGTGGCACACGCGCATCATGATGCAGCCCGTGGCGACCAGGGGTGCGGTGGCGAAACCGAACTCCTCGGCGCCAAGCAGGGCGGCGATCACGACATCGCGTCCGGTCTTGAGCTGGCCGTCCGTCTCCACCGCGATGCGGCTGCGGAGGTTGTTCAAGACGAGCGTCTGGTGGGTTTCGGCGAGGCCGAGTTCCCAGGGCAGCCCGGCGTGCTTGATCGACGTCTGGGGCGAGGCGCCCGTGCCACCATCGTGCCCGGAGATGAGAACGACGTCGGCGTGCGCCTTGGCCACTCCGGCTGCGATCGTGCCCACGCCGACCTCTGCCACCAGCTTGACGCTGATGCGGGCATGGCGGTTGGCATTCTTCAGGTCGTGGATCAGCTCGGCCAGGTCCTCGATCGAGTAGATGTCGTGGTGCGGCGGCGGGGAGATGAGACCCACGCCTGCGGTGGTGTGACGGGTCTTGGCCACCCAGGGATAAACCTTGGTGCCGGGCAGCTGGCCGCCTTCACCGGGCTTCGCGCCCTGCGCCATCTTGATCTGGATTTCGCGGGCGTTGACCAGGTATTCGCTGGTGACGCCGAAACGGCCGGAGGCGACCTGCTTGATCGCGCTGTTGCGGGAGTCGCCGTTCGGGCCGGGTAGGAAACGGTCTGTGTCCTCACCGCCTTCGCCGGTGTTCGACTTGCCTCCGATCCGGTTCATCGCGATGGCGAGGGTCTCGTGGGCCTCCTTCGAGATCGAGCCGTAGGACATCGCGCCCGTCTTGAAGCGCTTCATGATCGACTCCACTGACTCGACCTCCTCGATCGGAATCGCGGTGGACGGCTTGAAGTCGAGCAGGCTCCGCAGGGTGCAAAGGTTGCGGCCCTGCTCGTCGATCAGCTTGGAGTACTCCTTGAACGTCGGGTAGCTCTCGGTGCGAACCGCCTTCTGCAGCTTGTGGATGGTCTCCGGGTTGAAGAGGTGGTATTCACCGTCGTCGCGCCACTGGTACTGGCCGCCGACCGGAAGGACGTGGCCGTCGACCCGGCGTTCCGGGAAGGCCATGCGGTGGCGGGCAAGGACCTCCTGGGCGATGACATCGAGACCGATGCCGCCGACGCGGGAGGGGGTCCAGGTGAAGTACTGGTCGACCACATCCTGGCGGAGGCCGACGGCTTCGAAGACCTGGGCGCCGCGGTAGCTCTGGAGTGAGGAGATGCCCATCTTGGACATCACCTTGATCACGCCCTTGGAGGCCGCCTTGACGAAGTTCTTGCAGGCGGTCTTGTGGTCAACGCCCAGCAGCAGCTGGTCCTGGATCATGCCGTCGATCGTCTCGAAGGCGACATACGGATTGATCGCGCTGCAGCCGTAACCGATCAGGAGCGAGAAATGGTGCACCTCGCGCGCCTCACCCGTCTCAAGGACCAGGGAGATGCGGGTGCGCAGGCCCTCGCGGATCAGGTAGTGGTGGAGTGACGACACGGCGAGGAGCGCCGGGATGGCGGCAAACTCCTTGGTCACGCCACGGTCGGAGAGGATGAGGACCGTGACCTCGTCCTCCTCGATCATGCGGCGGGAGATCACGCACATCTCCTCCACCGCCTTGGCCAGGCCACGCTCGCCGCGGGTGATGCGGAAGAGGATCGGGATCACACCGACCTTGAAGCCCGGGCGGTCGAGGCGGCGCACCTTCGCGAATTCCTCATTGGTGAGGACAGGCCACTTCAGTTCGACGCGGCGGCAGTCCGCCGGACCGGGGTGCAGCAGGTTGCCCTCCGAGCCGAGACGGGTTTCAGCCGAGGTGATGATCTCCTCGCGGATACAGTCGATCGGCGGGTTGGTCACCTGCGCGAACAGCTGCTTGAAATAATCGTAGAGCAGGCGCGGCTTGTTGGAGAGGACCGCGAGGGGCGTGTCGTTGCCCATCGAGCCGATCGCCTCGACGCCGTCGCGGGCCATCGGGTTGAGGACCACGCGCTGGTCTTCGAAAGTGTAACCAAAGGCGATTTGGCGCTGCAGGAGGGTGTCGTGATCAGGCTGCGGGACGGCGGGGGCGTCCGGCAGATCCTCAAGGTGGACGAGGTTCTGGTCGAGCCAGACCCGGTAGGGGCGCTCGGCGGCGAGCTGGGCCTTG
Source organism: Verrucomicrobiota bacterium (assembly GCA_023428905.1). GTDB lineage: Bacteria > Verrucomicrobiota > Verrucomicrobiia > Opitutales > Opitutaceae > EW11. Next base: position 248,926 of record JAEYWP010000022.1, on the reverse strand, counting down.
ATCTCCTCATCCTGGAGGATGCGGCCCTGTTCGGTATCGACGAGGAACATACGACCCGGCTGGAGCCGACCCTTCTCCTGGATCTCCTCCGCCGGGATGTCGAGGACGCCTGCCTCCGAGGCGAGGACGACGAAGCCGTCCTTGGTCACATAATACCGGCCCGGGCGCAGGCCGTTGCGGTCGAGGACCGAGCCGATCGACTTGCCGTCGGTGAAGCAGATGCAGGCCGGGCCGTCCCACGGCTCCATCAGGCAGGAGTGATACTGGTAGAACGCCTTCTTGTCGTCTGCCATGCCCTCGTGGTTCGACCACGGCTCGGGGATCATCATCATCACCGCGTGGTGGAGGGGGCGACCCGCGAGGTAGAGGAGCTCGAGGGTGTTGTCGAACATCGCCGAGTCGGAGCCGTTCGGGTTGATGACCGGGAGGACCTTCTTGATGTCGTCGCCGAACACCTCGGAGGTGAAATGGGCCTCGCGCGAGTGCATCCAGTTCACATTGCCGCGCAGGGTGTTGATTTCGCCGTTGTGGGCGATCAGCCGGTACGGGTGGGCGCGATCCCAGCTCGGGAAGGTGTTGGTGGAGAAACGCGAGTGGACCAGCGCCAGCGCGGTTTCCATCAGCGGGTTCTGCAGGTCGGGGAAATACTCCCGCAGCTGGGTGGTGAGCAGCATGCCCTTGTAGACGATGGTGCGCGACGAGAGGCTCGGCAGGTAGAGCAACTCGCTGCCATCCATGCCCTCGGCCCGGATCTCGTTGTAGATACGCTTGCGGATGACGTAGAGCTTGCGCTCGAAGGCCAGGGCGTCGGGGTCGAGATTGGCGCCCTTTCCAACAAACACCTGGCGCATGTAGGGCTCGGCTGACTTGGCGGTCTCACCGAGGGACGCGTTTTGCGTCGGGACGGTGCGCCAGCCAAGGAAGAGCTGACCTTCGGACTGGATCAGCTGCTCGATACGCTCCTCGATGCGGCGGCGCTTGGTCGCGTTTTTCGGGAGGAAGACGGTGCCGACACCGTATTCACCCGCCATCGGCAGGGTGATGCGGGCCTTCTTCACCGCCTCGAGGAAAAAACCGTGCGGAATCTGCAGGAGTACACCCGCGCCGTCGCCGGTGTTGGGTTCACTGCCGGCCGCGCCACGGTGGTCAAGGTTCTCCAGCACCTGGATCGCCTGCTTGAGGATCTGGTGCGACTTGCGTCCCTTCATGTCGACGACGAAGCCGACGCCGCAGGCGTCGTGTTCGAACCAGGGATCATACAGACCCTGTTTTTTGGGCACGCCGGGGTTCTCGGACCGGTCCTGACCGGCACTGTCACGACTGCACTGGTTTTCTGAATACGGCGTATTGTTCACGGAGGGAGGTGGGAACCTGACGGTTTACGGGAAGAAAGGCGGCGGAGAGTGAGGAGGAGGCGGGGTCGGATGCGAGACCAACCTTGGCCAGGGGCGAAAGAGACGGACGAGGGCCCGAAAAAGGGCCGGTCTCGCTTCACGCAAGAGCCGGCCCAAGTTGAAGCGGGTTTAGCCCTCGGCGTTAGAAGAAGCGGATCGTTTTAGGGGCCATTTTGGCGTGATCTTCGTCCGAGCAGGCTTGGTTGATGGGCGCATCCGGCTGCGCGGCGGTGGGCTTAACCAGATCGTTGGACAGCATGTAATTCTCGACTTCCTCACCAGAAACGTCGGCCAGCATCACACCGTCGATCTCAACGCAGGGCGAAAGGGGCTGCCCCGACTTCTGCACCATCTCCGCGTAGTTGTCGCGGTTGTTGATGATGTCGATGTCCTCGAACGCCAGATTGTGTTTGCGCATGATCGCACGCACCCCGTTGGACCAGCCACAATGTGGTTTGAGATAGGCTTTGATCTTCATGCGAACAGCGAATGTTTGGGCAAAAGCGGCGCAACTTATAGGTCGGGTTTTCCGGCGATCAATAGAAAGTTTGGCCGCCGGCCCACTTTTTTTGACTCCGTGCAAGTCGCATGGCGCAAACCTGCGATTCCCCTCCGTCATGTCAGCATACCCTCTGCCAGCTTTTTTCTAGCCGCATGAGAGGGGGTGCTCTACACCCGGCCGGATGAAAGTGCTCGTTACCGGCGCCGCCGGTTTCATCGGTTTCCATGTCTGCCGGCGCCTCGCCGAAACAAAACGCTGTGAGGTGCTGGGGATCGACAACCTGAACGCGTATTACGCGATCGAGCTGAAGCAGGCGCGGCTGGACCAGCTTCAAGGCCATGAAAACGTGCGCTTTCTCAAGGCGGACCTGTCGGATGCCGCGGCGGTGGAGGGCCTCGTCGGGCACTTCAAACCCGACTACATCGTTCACCTCGGTGCCCAGGCGGGTGTGCGTTACAGCATGGAGGCCCCTGCGGCTTACGTGCAGGCCAACATCACCGGTTTTCTCAATCTTCTGGAGGCCGCCCGAGCACATCGGCCCCGTCACTTGGTTTTTGCGTCCTCAAGTAGTGTTTACGGGGCATCGGCGCGTATTCCGTTTTCGGAAGACCAGTCGACCGACCAGCCGGTCTCCTTTTACGGTGCCACCAAAAAGAGCAACGAAGTCATGGCGCACAGCTACGCCCATCTCTTTGGGCTGAACCTCACCGGCCTGCGGTTTTTCACCGTCTACGGCCCCTGGGGCAGGCCCGACATGGCGCCGGTTCTTTTTTCCAAGGCGATTTGCGAAGGCACTCCCCTCAAGCTCTTCAACGAGGGGAAAAACCTCCGCGACTTCACCTACATCGACGATGTGGTGGACGGGGTCCTGAAAGTCCTGCTCTACCCTCCGGCCGAGGCACCCGTGCCTCCCTTCCGTATCTTTAATTTGGGCCACAACCGGCCCGTGGAGGTGCGTCTTTTTGTCGGCATGCTGGAGTCCCTGCTCGGCAAGAAGGCGGTGGTGGAATTGCTGCCGCCGCAGCCGGGTGACATGCTCGAAACGTGCGCAAGCCTGGAACGCATCCGCGCAGCGGTGGGCTACGAACCCCGTGTCAGTCTGGAGGAAGGGCTGCGGGCGTTTGTGGCTTGGTTTCAGGACTATTACCGTCCGGGTGCCGCGCGCTAAGGCTCGTCCCGGCGCGCACTGCTGTCTGGGCGACGGCTCCTGGGCCGCGATTCCGTTTTCACGCCAGGATCGGTGGTCTATAGGCCGGCATGGCTCTCGCTGAGGCGGACCTCGGGGGCAGGTGCGGTGGGACCGCGCACAACCGTGGGAATGAGGTAGCCGATCAAGTTACGTTGCTGATCAAAGTCGTCCTGGTGGCGAAAGAGCCCGCCGAGCACGGGAATCTTTCCCAGCACCGGGACTCGGGTCTCGCGCCGGCTGCTCAGCAGCCCGGTCAACCCCCCGAACGCGAGCGCCTGACCTTCCTCGATCGTGACGGTGAACTGGTATTTCTGGCTGTCGACAACGGGGTAACTCACCAGCGGCGTGACCTGCCTGAAGCCATCGAGCCGGCCCAGCTCCATCTTCACCACCAACCGGATCTTGGGCTTGTCCGAAGCCGAACCGCGAAAGTAGGTCGGGACCACATTCACGGCCGTACCGATGCGTTTGACTGAGATCCGGTTGGTGGTGGACCCAAGCCCGCCATCCACCGCGCCGGGCGAAAGGGTGCTGGAGTCGAGAAAGGGCTCCTCCTTTCCGACCGAAAAGAGCGCCTCGTGGTTGGACGTCGTCACGACAAACGGGTTCTCAATCTTCTCCGTAGCCGCGTCGCTCTCGAGGGCGTTTAGCTGCACGCTCAACGCGTCGGCGCTGAGGATCGCCTGCGGCGGCCAGTCTCCGCTGGAGCGTCGGTTCAAATCGATCTGCGGGCCACCCGGCCCGGCATTTCCGTCGCTGAGCGAGAAACGCGGCTGCGCTTCGGCGAAGTTGATGCCCAGAAGCCGCTGCGGGTCGCGCGAGGTGGCAAAGAAGCGCGCCTCAATGCGGATCTGCACCGGCGGTTGGTCAACCTGGCGCACGTATTCGGCCACATGCTCGTGCTGCGAACGGTAACAGACCACGTACAGAGACTGGGTGTTGGGAAGGTAGATCACCTTCTGGGCGCCGGGTGTCTCTCGCGCCGCGGCGGGAAGGAGAATCCCGGACGCGTGCGCGGCAACATCCCGGGCCGGCTTTTCGTCCGCGACCACGATGGTCTGGGATGCGAGGGCCGGAAGGCCAATCAGCTCGCGGACGTCATCAACGACCTGTTTCGAGTCGAGGGTGTACACGAGGTCAAATCCCTGACCCTGCGCCCGCCCCCCTGAATCCGAGCCGCTCGAGTCTGCAAAGCTCGCACCTCCTTTCTGGGACGTCACGCGATCGAGATTTGCGTGCCGAAAATCGTAGGTGCGGGCGATCAGTGCGCCGGCGCTTTCGCGCGAGAACAACCACATGCCCTGCTGGTACTGCATCACAAAGCGATAGCGCTCCGACATCAGCTGCAGCAGCCGCCAGGGGTTGACCGTCGCGCTGACCGACACCGGCTCAGCAAAATCCTCCGGGGCCGGCGCAATGTGGTTCATGCCCGCACTTTGGGCGACAATCTTGATGGCGCTCGCCAGCGAGGCATCCTCGATGGGGATCTGCACGGAGGGCAGCGCCTCCAGCCGCGCAATCTCGCTGGCCTCGTCGTTCACCCCCGCGCCAGGCAACCGGGAGCCTCCTGGAACGGCGGCCACGTGCTGCGCCAGCTGAGCCACGTCAGCAGCAAGTCGCGACACCGGCGCCTCAGCACAGGCGGATGGGGGAGCCATGATGGAGCGAAGGGAGAGAACCGCCAGAAGGAGACGTCGGAACCAGGGTGTCTTCATAGAAAGGATACGTCAGGGTGCCGGCAGCCTTACCGCGCTTTCCGCCTGCATGTTCTGTTGCTTGAACGTCTTTTCCAGGACGAGCATCGACGGCAGCCCCACGAGCGCCGCCATCACGCCGACCACGGCACCCATCACCGCAAGATTCAGCGGCTTGATCAGCTTGGGAAGAGCCTCGATGCGCGCGTTCGCACGCTCGGAAAATTCGGTGGCCAGGCCACGGAGCACGCCCTCCAGATCACCGAGCTCGCCGCCGGCCTCGATCTTGCCCGCCAGGCGCCGGCCCTCTTCCCGCCCCAACGACAGCCGCTCGGCCAGAAAGGCCTTCTCCATGTCCGCGCCGGCCGCACACCGGGCGTAGGCCGCACGGAAGAAATCGCGGACCGCGACGTTACCCGACGCATCGCCCGCCAGCCGGAAGCAGGTTTCCGGATGGACCCCGGCGCGGTGCAGGACCGCGAACAGCGGCAGACTCCTCGAGAGCGCGAGATTTCGGACCAGGGAGCCCACCCCAGGGGCACGGGCCAGCGCGCGTTGCGCGGGATCCGTGCGGAACAGGGCCTGACCGGCCTTGACCAGCGCCAGGACCAAGAGCGCGATTGCGGGCAGGGTGAACCAGGCATGGGTGGAGAGCCAGCTGCCGGCGGCGGCCGCACCTGCGTAGGCCCACGGGAGTTCCAGTTCGAGGCCGCGAAACATTGCGGCGAAGTTCGGCACGAAATACATCAGCGTGACCAGGACCAGCGCCGCCAGCATCACCGCAGTGATCATCTGATCGAGCATGGTGGAGAAGAACCGGCGGGCACGGGACGCGGCGTCGCGAACGGTGCTAGAAAGCGAAAGATAGAGTTTTGCACGTTCGTCGGCCGGCAGCTCCGTCGCGGCCTCCGCCAGGGCACAGTGGGCCGGGGCAAACACCTCGGGGAACTCGCTCAGAGCGACGTGCAGGGTCCGCCCCTGCTTTAGCCGCAAGCGCACGGCACCAATCACCCCGCGCATGCGGGCGGTGACCGCCATCCGCGCGGCGCGGCCAAGCGCGGTAGCCTCCGACCCGCCCCCTTTGACCGTGACGCCGAGGTTCTCCCAGAAATCGGCCAGTTCCTCCGCCGTTATCGGGCGACTGGCGCCCAGGCCGTCCACAAACGACGGGCTGACACGCCGCGCAACTTCGTCCGGACTCAGGCCTACCCCAAGGTCAGCACTCTCTTCGAGCAGCGAATAGATCACACAGCGGTAGGGTCGGACGCGGGGATCATCCCGGCGGCACACCACAAAGCTGCGGAGCTTCCAGCTGCGCGGAGGGACCGGGCGGGAACGCTCCGCGGTTCGGGACAACGGGGATGGGAGGGTCGTCATGTCAGTAGAGCTGATGCCACTCCTCGCCCTCCCAGGCATCCTGGAGGGTCAGGGCCTCTTCGACAGACGTCACGCCCGTGGCAGCCAGTTCCAGGGCGTTTTCGAAGACGGTGGGAAGGTGATGCGCGCGCATCCAGGCAAGGTAGGCTTGTGAGGTCGCGGCCGACTCTATCAGGCCACGCACCTCGGGTACGTTGGGCAGCACCTCGGCGGCGGCAATGCGTCCCCGATACCCCCTGCCGCGACACGCCTCGCAGCGGTCCGCGTGTTCACCGATCGAATACACGGACGCGGGCACGGGGAGCTTGTGTCGCTCAAACAGAGCCCGCTGCTCCGAAGGGATCTCGGACTGTCGACGGCACTGCGGGCAAAGACGGCGAATCAGACGCTGGCACTCCACCAGCAAGAGGGACTCGGCCAACATATTCCGCTCCGCCCCCAGATCGATCAGGCGGACGATGGACGTGGGGCAGGACTTGGTGTGGAGAGAGCCGAATACCAGGTGCCCTGTCAGGGCGGCCCGGAGAATGGTCCGCGCGGTGTCCTCGTCGCGGATTTCACCAATCAACCCCACGTCAGGGTCCTGCCGAAGAAGCGCCCGGTTGAGGGACGACCATGTCACGTCGCGACGCTCGTTGACCTCCGCCTGGTTGGTGCCGTCGAGCAGGATCTCCACGGGATTCTCGAGGGTGGTGACATTGACGTCGGGACGATTCAGCGCCGAAAGCGCTGAAAACAGCGTGGTGGTCTTGCCCGAACCGGTGGGGCCGCAGACCAGGACCAACCCCTCTGGCCGGGAAATGGCCCGCTGCATAAACCGGGTGGGGCCGGGTGGAAGCAGCATCGCCAGCTCGGGCACTGCTCCCTGACGGGGCAGAAAGCGCAGGGCGATCTTCTGCGTGACACCACGAACTGGATACGCATTCGCCCGAACCCGCACCGACTGCCGCCGGCTGTTCACCTTGGCAAGCACCTCCACCTGGAAACTCCCGTCGGCAGGGCGGTATTTGTCACTTCCCAGCCCGACCTGCGTCATCAGGCTGTAGACCATCGCCTCGCCCACCGTGGAGGACACCTGGAGGACCTCCTCAAGGAGCCCGTCCACACGCTGGCGCACGCGGGTGCAACTCGCTCCGGGTTCAAGATGAAGATCGGTCGCCCCGTCGACGACCGCTTTGTAGACGGCCCATTTCCAAAGATTCTCCGGCTCGCCCGTGTCGCGATGGCGCGGGTCAAAGCGGCACCAGTCCTTCTCCTCAAGCAGGATCAGCCGCTCCTCCGCCTCGACCACGTCAGATTTCTCAGCGCGGCTGCCAGCACCCGCCGCAGAAAGCACGATCTTGAAGGGCGCAACACTTCCAGCGGGCGAAGCTGCTGTACCGGGAGGCATGGACGGCGAAGCCGCCATCCGGTCGCTGCCGGCCCGAAGCAGCCAATGCACCCGCCACCCCTCCCCCAGCTCAGCATAGAGTCGATCCTCCGCCTCGGATTGCGGCAAGGTGGGGGAAGCACACCACAGATGCGTGCCGAGGCGTGTCACCACGCTGATGCGACGACGAAGGACTTCGGGTACCGTTTCCTGGTCCTGGCTTCGAAGAAAACAAGACGGCAGGTGCACCAGGGCCCGCTCCTCGACGAGAAAGCGCATCGCCGCGGCATATCCTTCAGGCAGCGCGGCATCGTCTCCTCGGTGCTGAGCCACGGCTTCGTCCAGCTGCCTGATACGCGAACGCGAATGCAGATAATACTCGCGAAGAAACCCCAAAGCGTTCTCCCGCGCCGTGGGCAGGACCAATGGGTCCGGAAACCGACCCACGCCGGGCCCCCATCCCCTGGCTGACAGGCTGCCGGCGTCCAGGTGCTCGGCCATCGGTCCCGCGCAGGCATCAAGGACCCGTTCGTAGTCGTCCACCCGCAACAGCACCGGCTGGAATGTTCCCCAGGGCAGGGGCGGAGCCAGGAGTGAGGGATCCACATGCCCCAAGAGGAGCACGGGACCTACCACCGCCACCGGGACCCAAGGCATCCCGCTGGCGGAAAAGGAGCGATCCGCCTTCCGGAGCCACCCGGCCAGAAGCGAAACAGCCTCGGCATCCAGGGAGGCACTCAAGGCCGCCGGATACATTCGCAGCGACTGCCAGAGCTCCAGGACTTCTCCGTCGCTCACTGCAAAACCGTCCAGCCCCACGCGGGCAGCAAGCTCCTGCCGGACAGAACCTACGGCAGCAGGTCGACACGACACAGACGAAGGAGCGAGGAGGTATGACATTGTCATCCCCTCCTCATGGCGGAGGCCAGCGGCACCGTTGTTTCCATCTGCCCCAGCTGTTTGGGATCCAGTGATATCAACGTCAGGACAAGTCCCTCATCCTCGATCGATTTCAGGATCACGCGGTGTTTGGGAAGCAGGCTCTCTCCCGCGACCTTCAGCTCATCCCCCGGGGCAAATACCTGTGCCTCAATCAATATGAGGGGTCGGACACCGCGAATGACGGAACGGATACGTCCCTGCAGCGCCGCAGGAAGCTTGGACGCAGGGTCGTCCCGATCGAGGATCGCAGGCCGCGTGCTTTCTGGAGCTTCGACCGCCTGAAGAGGATTGCGGCGAAGGACCACCACCACGGGCTCTTTTGCGGCCGGTCGACCCACTGCAAAGTCGAATTCGCCACGACCGGCAACGAGCACGGAGGCGGTGGCGAGGAAGACGAGAGGGCGCGAACAGGAGCAGGGTCGCAGGTTCACGGGGCGTTCGGTTGGGGGTGGATTGGAGACGGCGCATCCTCGAGCGGATGCAGCAAGGTGAGGGTCAGCTGAACTGACCGGCTGCCGTAGGGAGCGAGGTTGAACGCTTCCACCCGGGCGTACGGGAAGGCTCTCTCCGCGGCGCCCAACCAGGTGAGGATGGCGGGAAGAGAATCGCCGATCACACTGAGCGACACCGGCTGCACGCGGATCGATCGATTGCCCACTGCGTAGGCGCGTCCCTCGGCCGGCACGGTGGCCCCCTCCGCCGTCAGACCGGTGCGAGTGGCAAGCGTGGCCAGCCCGTTGCGTAGCTGGTTGCCAAGGTCCTTCGCCGAAGCGGGACGCAGGTGGGGCTGCCAATCGGCCGTGAACGCACGAAGGGGAGTGAGCTGCTCCTCCAGACGGGACGCTTGTTCCTCGAGGCGTGCACGCTCCGACTTGGCCAGCCCGCCCCTCTGGACGGTTGCCTGGAAGGCCACGCGTGCCTGGTCCCTCCAGCTTGAGGCCAGCAGCCAGGCGAGCAGCGCGGCCATCAACGTCCCGCTCAGGATGGCAAACGTGATCCTATAATACACCATGGTTGGATCCGAAGTTGGGGATGATGAGTTCCCACGCGTACACCACGGCGCCACGGCGCGTCATTGACGCTCCGGGGTCCTCACGCCGAGCGACGTCATATCCCAGTTGATACACGCTGGCCTCCACCCTCCGCAGTGCCTCGCGTTGAGCTGGCTCCGATCCAAGGAGGGAAAACCTCACCTTCGCTTGGGGCAGACCTTCAGCGGCGGTGAGGCTCAAGCCGTCCAGCGATACCTCGGGAGGCAGGGCAAGGAGAAAGGCCTGCGCCAGGGCCTGGGCATGGTAGTTCTTATCGACCCAGTCCGCGATCTGTCGGGCCCTCACCGCCTCGCGTTCATGCTGGTGGATCCGACTGCGGGCGGCAGCCGCCGCATCCTCGTGTCTACGCAGCCCGAGTGCGGAAGCCGCTTGGGCGCGCTCGAGCCGAACCGCCCCGACCGCAGCGAAGCTGGCTCCGGACAACGCGACCAGCGCCATGCCAAGAGCGGCGAGGACCAGTCCCCGCACCGCCCGCGGCAGCGCCGGACGCAGTTCCCGAAGGTCGAGGCGGAGATCGTGGTTCACGCGTGGGTCAACGACCGCCAGACCGGGATCGCAGGCCGCCAATGAAAGCTGCACACGTCCCGCCGGGGCCCCCGACGATTCAGGCAATGGCACTCCCACAACACAGGCTCGCACCGGGGCCGCCGCGGAGGCATTCGCACCCCCCAACCGTCTGAGAACCTGGGCCGCAACTTCCCCAGCAGGACGGTTCACGACATAAGACAAGCCGCCTTCCTCGCTGTCGAACGCGCCATCTCGAATTCCAATGACCAGAGCGCTCTGACCGTCATGGACGACCAGCGACTCGGTCGGGGACAGTCTGCCACCTTGCATCTGACTGAAGTGGCATTCGAGCAGGGCAAGGACCGGAACGCGGATCGATGCAATGCGGAAGCCGCCCGCGACCATCTCCTTCTGCAAGGCCTCCACCACGAGGGCGCGCGCCCCGCCCACAACCGCGCCCTCCATCGTCGGGTGGTCAACCGCCACGCGCATCGCATCTTCGGCCATGCGTTCGTCGCCAAACTGATCCACCGACTCCCGCACGCGTAGCATCCGCTCCACCATCCCGCCTCCGAGGGATGCAGCCGACACCTCCGCCAGCGCGGCCTGCCACTGCTGTTCCACCAGTCCCACGGCCCAGCGCTCCCCTCCTGCTGACAAACCGCGGAGGTGCTGCAACCACTCGGCAGAGCCGCGACGGAAGCCGCCCGAACGCCCACCCACCAAGGTAGGTGTCCCACTGCGGTCGAACATGACCTCCTGCGTCCACCCCGAACCACACCCGCCGCCGCCCACCAGCACGACACGCTGACCGGCAAATCGCCGGCCGAGAGCAAGGCCGGCGTCCGCCGGATGCGGCCGGTAGGCCTCGCCATTCACCAACTCTAGCAGGGGCTGTATTGTGATTTCCATGACAAATGGGTCAGACGAGGAGCAGCCCCTCCGCGAGTTTCTCCTCAATGCTCTGCTCGAACGTCACCATTCCGTGGCGGGCACCGGTGAGCTGTTCGTTGCGCAGGGCCGCAGTCTGACTCTGTGCAATCATGCTCATCAGTTTGGGCACCCGCTTCATGACTCCGCCACCCTCCCGCAAGGTGAGGATGTCGAAAACCGGCACCAGCCCCTGCTGCCCGGGGAGAAGACGCATCGCCACAATCAGTTCGAGAGCGAGCGCCACGGTTTGCATTAGCGAGGACTTCTGCCCCAGGGGTGCCTCGAGCAGAGAGGCAAAACGTTCCGGCGCCGATGCTGCATCGTGCGCGTGCAGGGTCGCCAACACCAGATGCCCAGTCAGGGCGGCGGACAACGCGGTCTCGGCCGATGCCCTGTCCCGCAGTTCCTGTACCCCGATGCAATCAGGGTTTTGAATCAGCGCCTCCTCGAGTCCCAAGGCATAGCCGGCGACGTCGGTCCCAATCGCGCGCTGGTGAAAAAGCGCTGTTGCGGTGTTCCGGTGGAGAAACTCGATCGGACTCTCCAACGTGATGTATTTCCCACCCCGATGCCGGGCACGGTGCTGGATGAGCGACGCCATGCTCCAACTCTTTCCGCTCCCCGTGGGTCCACAGATGAGGATCAGTCCTCCTGCAAGCCGGCCGACCGCCTGGGTCAGGACAGACGGGAGCCCCAGTTCCTGCGGGCTCGGAATGGTCGTGGGCAAGGGCCGGACCGCCACCTCTTCGCCACCGTGATGACGGGCCCAGGTGCAGCGGAATCGGCGTCCCTCCACGGCGACAACCTTCAACGCCGCCCGGCGCCGCATCGGCGTTTCGCGCCAGGGTGGACTACCAAGAAGTGCGGTCACTGCCAGATCCCAGTCCTCGCGCAGCCACGCGTGCTGCGAGCACTGCAGGAAGGTGTTGGCCCGGACGCCAACCTCACCGGTGGAGAGGAGGGTCAAATCGGTCACGCCGGGCGCTTCACAGGCGCGCACCATAAACGCCATCAGGCGCTCCACCGCCTTCTGAGCCTCAACATAGGTGTCAGCGGGGCACGTCATGGGAGGAGCAGGACAGAGAGGTTTTCGGCAACGCTTTCGACCCCGCCGACCTCGGGTCGACCAAGCCGCCCCTGGTCGCCGGCGAAAGGAGCGGCGAAGTCCACCACCCCCGGCGCATCCAGCCTCGCGTCATAAAACTCACCGGTGCGCTCTGGAGGCTCAAGGGTCGTGGCGCGTCGTTCCACCGTCCAGAATCCGCTCCAGAGAGACAATCCGGCCAGAAGCGTATGAGGTTCCGCCCGAAGCGCCTGCTCCGCACCCCACCGTCTCAAGGCCTCCGCCGTAAACGCGGATCGTGTGTCCCCCGAGCTGGAATCTCCCGGCCACCCGCCGAGACTCCAACGGTAGTGCGGCCGCACGCTGGGCCACTCGCGTCCAAATACTCGTTGAACCTCCGCCGGGTAATCCACCGCCGCACGATCCTGAAACCGCTCCACACGCCGCGCGCCCGCGCGGTCCACACTCACCCGCTCTCCGGAGACATATGTGTTGCCGCCATAGACAAAAACCGGTCGTCCCAGGTTCAGCCCGAACTCGAACGCAATTGTGTCACTCGGATCCACCACCCCGAACTGCCGTCCTTGCCGAACCAACCAACGCTGGCGGTCCCCCTCCAGCGGTACAGCGATGTCCGTGTTTGGGTTTCCCGCGTACTCGGTCCAAGCCTCGCCACGCACTGCCATGGCAAGCTGCAGCGCATCCACGTCGAGGCTGGCCCCACCCGTGCCCGAAACCGCATGCACCTCCGGGGCGCGCTGACGGAGGCGCACAGTATCCGTACCGTCGGCCACGATCGTCGCCACCCAGGGTGCTCCCGGATCATCGCTGGCACGAAGCTCGTCGAGGCGTACCAGCGGCGAGGCCGGGGCCCGGATCACGGGCGGCAAGAGTTTACGCGGGGGAAGCGGCGGCAGCGGGTCCTGCCGCGGCTGGGCCAGGGCCGTGCTCGCTCCAACTTCGATGCCCGCTGGTATGGCGCGGGGCTCCACCCTCCCCTCATAACGCGTCGTCAGCCAGGTGACACGCACCGCAGCCTCTCTGTCTCCATCCAGCGCGTGAGTGACGGCGGGGGCTGGCAGGGCGGCCACGTCGGCCGAAGCGACGGAAGTCAGGAGGGGAAGAAAAAGCGGTGCCCTTTCGGCATCCAAACCTGCCGCCACAACTTGATCGGAGGCACTTCGCCATGCTTCCCGGCGACTCTGCGCCGCGATCAGATGACTGACCCGCGGAAGCAGCGTGAAACTCCGCACCAAAGGAGCCAGGAGCGCCCCCAGAACAACCACGGCAATGATCACCTCCGCCAAGGTGTAGCCGCACCGTGGCGCCGACCTTCTCACAAACGTCGTCTTCCGGTTCATTCAAGAAAGCGCTTGGACGTAACCGCGTAGGTGACACGGGGACTCAGACCTTCCGCGGCCACAGGGAGCTCTCCAATGCGCACCGGCTCCAGCGGCACCTGCGCTCCCGCGAAAAAGCTCAGGTGCCCGAGGGTGAGGGTCCCGCTGCCCACATCAATGGTGCTGTCCGGATCCAGAAACAGCGCGCCATTGAGCACCACGTCCGCCGCCGCTGATACGATAACGTTGCAAGCCACCACGACGACAGGCCGGTGGATGCTTCCGGCGATCTCCAACCTCAGCCGGCCCGATGATGGACCCGCCGCAGAACCAAGAATCAGGAGCAGGATCGGCGAGTCCGAACCGCCCGTGTCTTGCAGCACCACACGGGCCCCGGGGGCCACGCCAACTAGCACGGCGAGATTCTTCACCTCCGACTGCGCACCCAGGATCCCTCGCCCAAAGACACCGACATCCAGCGTATAGACGGAGCCCGAAAGCGTTCCCCCAGCAAGGCTCGGGTTCAGCGCCGGGGTATCCAATCGCACAAAATGGGTCACGCCTGCGACGTCGCTGACCCGCTGAATATACAGGTCAGAGAAAAGGTACGTATACGCCTCCGCGAGGGCGGCGAGGCCACGGTAAAAGCCTGGCCGAACCACACGCGGAGGACCCGACGTCGTGAGGTAAGGCGAATCCACATGCGCGGGGTCGCGTGCCGCCACCAAGCCGAGGGGACCAAACCGCTCCAACGAAAGATGCTCCGGCGGAGCCCAGCTCGGCCCAGCCTGACCAATTGTATCCATTCGCTCATACGCCGTCAGCGCCGGTCGAGCCAGCGGCACCGACACCAGGCGTCCCGTCACCACGGCTCGATAGGTGTGGGTGCGGTCGCGGGGCGCTTCCCTGGAAAAAGCAAACTCCGCCTCGACCTCTGGCGTCTCTGCAACGGTCGACCGGCCGCGGGCGCACATCAGCTTGTCCAAAGCAGGTGAGCTCGCCCGACGAAGCGCTTCGGACGGTTCGAGCAAAGAGGCGGGAACCGAAAACAGGGTCGGAAACGCCTCTGGCGCTGCAATAGACCCGCCGAGGCGAACGGAGTCCAGGCGGGCCGCACCCAGCTGCTCTTTCAGCCGCCGCTCGATCCCGGTCCGCAGGTCCTCGCCTGCCGGTTGAACGCCAAAACCATACGTCGCCTGCAGGACCTCGTGCACCGCGCGTTCCGCGCGAGCGAGCAACAGCGTGTTCTGCCTGGCTCGCTCAAGGGCGCGTGAGGTCCTGCCGACCGTCAGCAACGCAGCCGTCGTCGTGCTCAGGAGCGCTCCGAGGAGCACGGTGCCCACCACAATGACCGCAATCACCGTCGAACCCCGAGCCCGTCGCGCGCTTTGCCGGTGCATCGTCATGGGTCGACAGGCAGGCAGTAGAGGAATCGTGAATACGGCGGCAATGACGCCGGCTCCTTCGCAGAGGGGGATTGACCGGCGAAGAGCCAGGGATCCGGAAAAGCCAGCACCGCCGGTCCTTCTTCGCGTACGTGTTCCGCCGCGTAGCGGTACCAATGATGCAGGGCGCCTACCCGAGCCGCCCGCGCGACAGCCGGGCGCTCCAGGAAAGCGTAGCTCCAGCTCGACCCGTCGTGATCGAGCAGGGTGGCGCTTCGATGGACCAATGGTCGCTCCGCCACATCGGTTTCCACCCACGTCTCACGCACCTGAGCCAGGGCTGTGACCCCCAGACCGTCACCCACCGGGCCGACCACCACCAGAGTGAAATCACCCCGCGCCGGATCCGGCTCGGCCGGCCCCAGTCGCTCCCGATACCGGCGGAAAAAGTCAGCCGCGCTGGTGGGCAGCGGCTGCTGGTCAAGGCGGAGAGCCGGCAGGTGACGAAGCGCAAGGGGGCGCGCTGCCGGATCCGTCTCAGGCACCTTCACCCCGACGTGCTCACCGCCATAGACATAGACCGCCCGCGCCTCCACCAAGAGCGCCATCAACGCGGTGTGGAAACCGACGGCATCGCTGAATGCGGCCGGCGACGGCGCGAGCGTTACATTCACACCATCGACTTCGAAACTCCTCCCGGGTAACAGCCGCCGCGCAGCAGCGAAGGCGCCGGTTCCCAAGAGCACCAGGCCTCCGAAAAGCAGCACCACGACAATCATTTCGGGAAGGGTAAAACCGCAGGTATCCCGGGAGACGCGGGAGGTACGCGGAGAACCTGCGAGGATGTGCGACTCAGTAGTCAACAGCCCCTCCTCCACACGTAAGCACCGTGCGCGCGCGCAGCTGGCCGCTCAGGTCCACGGCGTACTTTCCCGACATGTGTAGGTAGTCGGATACCTCGCCACCGAGGAGTTGCTCGTCGATCAACAGGCGCAACCTCGCTTCCGTGTCCGCGGCTTCTGCCCACCGTGCCGAAGCTGCCGGCACGGTGAGGGCGAAACTCTCGCGAGCAGCATTGATCATACGGGCGTGATGCATCGCAGCCATCTCGAGGGACGATCGTCGCAGCCCGGAATACACCGGAACGACCACCGCGGAGAGAATCCCTACGATCGCAATCACCACCACCACCTCGCCCAGCGTGTAACCGCGCGACGCACCGCACCGAGAGTTCACCCGCGCCGAACTGCCGATCCATCGCCCCACGTTGTTTCGTCCGCGCCAGTGTTAGGGATTGACCTGCGGTTGCCCGGTGCGGGCGGTAAAGCGCGCCGGAGCATCGACCGAGCCGGTGACAAAATCGTAGGCCGCTGGCGTCAGGTCTTTATCCAACCGCACCACCATGGTGTTGCCCCGGGTCTGGAGCGCGATCCCACCCCGCATTGCGGCGAACGCCGCTGCGGCATCCGCCCAGTCCGTCGTCACCCCTCCGTTGTGCAGCGTCGCCGCCATCTGGTTCAACATGTCCGCGTTCTTCAACTTGATGTTGTCCACCCCAGCCGCGCGAATGTTGTTATAGACGGGAATCGCGATCGCGGCCAGCAAGCCCAGGACGATGATCACGATGATGATTTCCGACATGGTGTAGCCCGCGGTGCGGCGCGCCATGCGTCCGCCACCCAGGGCGGCCAGGCGCATTCTCGAAGTAACGGTGAGGTGCAGCTTCATGATGTGTCTCTAAAACATTGACAGTCGTGGTTGGGACTCCGCGTGCACTCGAAGAATCATGGGGCGTGACCAGCACGTCTCCTCCGCGCCGCAGGTTCTGATAAAATGTGTGTGGTGAATGATTGAATGTCCATATTCAATTTTTCTTTTTTTGCCGCGTTCTATGTTTTCTTACTCTTCGACATCTGAGGAGATGAAGCGGACCCCACGCGTTTGACGGTGGCGGAGCGGTGAGAGTCCTCCTGGCCCAACGGATCATGGGGCCTTGGGCACGGGGGCCATCCCCCCACGTTCACGGAGTCCGTCGCCGCGCGCTTGCGGTGAGCGATCCGGCAACGGACGTCACGAGCGCGCGTGCGGTTGCCGGGCAGCGCGCGCCGTAAATGCGGCGGTGGTCTCTGATGCCAAGGCCGCACGCATCGACGGGGGCGCACGCTCCGTTAGGACCCTGCCGCTCTCCGGCAGGGTTTCTCGTGCTTGCTGCGCACCGGCCCCCACCACGGTGGCGGCCTGGCGCGCCACGCCCGCTGCCATGGTCAGAAAGGGTGCGACAAGGCCCCCCGCACCGGAAGCCATTTTGACGTGGAGGGCGGAGGCGGCCAGGGCGCCGCCGGACCCGGAACCGCCCCCGCCGGGCATTCCGCCACCGATGCCGCCCTTGGCAAAGCCCGGGCCAAGATCGGAACCGAGGCGGCCTTGTCCGACCACGGCCATGGCCTCACGCAGGTGCGTCTGCGCAAAACAAGCGCCCTGCGTCAGCACTCGCGTCAACGCGATGGGAGCGACGACCGCCGAGGCGTTGAGCAGCAACGCGGAGAACACAATCATCGCCACCAGCACAATCAACAGGCTCCACGACATCATCGGTGCAGCGCCAGCCAGCAGCCCGCCCACCTGGTTGGGAACGGCCACGCTGATCGCAACCGCCTGGGCGGTAAGGACCTCACGGCACGAATTCACCACCCATTCCATCGTGCTCGTGAGGAGGGTGACCGCGATCGCGTTTCCCAATGCCCATGCGAAGGGCCAAAGCGCCACGCTGACATATCGAATCAGGAACTTCAAAGCGGGGTCGCGCAGTGGGCTGAAGGATAAAAGCCCGATCATCATGGGTAGAAAAACATCCATCACCTGATGCAGCACCTCCCGGAAAAAACTGCCGAAAGCCATCAAGACCATCCCGGAAAGCAGCCCGAGCGCGGGCACAAGCAAGATGACAAAAATGAGCACGTGGGTGACCGCATCTCGCAAACCCGTGATCAATCCCGCCGTGGCATTCTTCATCGCCCCCCAGGCCAACCGCATCCACGTCCAGGCACGCTTGGTCCACGCGGCGTCCTGCATCTCTATCTCCTCCGCATTGCTCTCCTCCGCAGTTTCAAGGACCTGGCTCGCTGGCGATTCAGGCGAGAGGATAACCCGAAGTGCTTTCCACGCTGTCGGGATCGTCTGCTCGTGACTCCACTGAGTGTCCTTCGCGAGGGCATTGGTGGACCGAAACAGACCGTCTCCGATCGAAGGTCCGGTCGCCATCAGGGCCACCGTCATGACCATTCCCGCCACCCAGCCCAGAGACTCTTCGCCGGTTCGCGCCCGGGCCACGCGCTGTACGGAAGATATCAATACGGCGGCGAAGCCCACCAGCATGAAGACGGAGGAAAAGGTCTGTAATGGCGCCTCGATCCCCCGTGTCATTGCCTCCGCATCAAAAAGCCGCATCAGCTCTTCATGGCTCACCCACCACTCCGGGACCGGAGTGGGGACCTGCGCGGCGGCGGGAGCGACCCCGCCCACCAGCCACACTCCCAGGAGCCCGGTGAACCTTCCTGCGCGCATGGGTGAGCTCAGTCCGTCCAGCGATGCCAGTTGTCCTCACCGATCGGCTGGACCGGGCGACGCCCACCAGCCCTCGCCGCCAGCCGGGCCGCGTCCGCGCTGCGGGACAACACCGCGGCCGCCCATTCATCCGACTGCGCCCGGCGGCGCTCCGCCTCGACCTGTTTTTCCTGCGCAAAAAGATCGAGTTCACGCTGCGCCTGGTCGACGCGCGCAGCCGCAAGTCCTACGCGCTGCTCGGACGCCGCCAGATTGGCCTGGTGTGTCGTGATCTCGGTTTCCGTGGAAGCCGCTTTGAGGCGCAGAAGGGTTCCTTCCTGGAAGGCGAACTCAGCCTCATCCACCTCCCGCTTTCGTGAGATCGCCTCGGCCACCCGGTCTGCCAGCGCCTTCTTTGTAGCGAGTTCGACATACCTCCCGCGCTCACGCTGCTCCTCCCGACCGAGCGCCTTGAACGTCGCCGCCACCGCCAGCGTTTTCTCATCCCCAGCTGCGTGCGCACTCGAAAACAGCCACGCCTCCTTGGCCCAGCCACGAACGCTCTCCTGGGAGGAGAGGGCCAATGCGCGGCGTGTGGCCGACACCGCGGGTGCCGACGTCTCCACGAATTCCGCAGCAAAGCGGGTGGGATCGCCGACGCGGTCGACGAGTTTTTCCGCTTGGCGAATCTGCTCCTGGGTTTTGCCGATCAACTCGATCCACTTCGGGAGTTCACTGCTCGCCCAGAGCAGCTCCTGGGCGGGGTTGGAGGCCACAATCACAACGTCACCCATGCCAAGGACAGCGAGGCAGCGGACGCTGAAAAGCGACGCCGCGGCGAAGAGAAATAATGTACGTGTGCGCGTTTTCATTCGGTTACGGAGAGTGTGACGGTATGAGGCTCCAACCTCCTCCCATCCGCCGTGACGGTGGGGCCAGGGACGACATAGTGAACCGGGGTTCCCAGCTCTGGATCTTCCGCCGCGGGCGCAGCCTCAAGGGCTTGCCGGAGAAAATACTGGCGCTTGATCGCGTCGGCCTGGCCCTGGACGTAGCCCTCGTCGAAGGCCCGCTCCTGGACCGCCGGGTCGGCACCCAGCGCGGCACCCGTGGCAAGTGCGCCGAGTCCGGCCCCCGCCACCGTCCAGCCCGGCTTCTTGTCGCCGAGCATGTACCCTGCCCCACCGCCGGCCACCGCACCCAGCCCGGTGACGATCGCGCGTTTTCCGGTCGACGGAAAAACGGTGCAACCCCCCAGGCCCGACACGACCAACACGATTCCCACCCGTGTATAGATAGACTTCATATCAAGTGTCGCGCCGGCGCTTCGCCCGGCCTTCCAGTTCCCTCTTCTCCGCTTCCAGCATCACCCCCTCCACGGGGTCTTCGTAGTCTTCAAGCGCCTTCATCCTTTCGTCGAAGAGCGCTCCAGAGCTCTCGGATACGTAGAGCATTTCGCGCGTGGCGTAGTTTCGCACCGTGCCGCAGCTCGCGCCTGAACCCTCTTGCGACCACACCGCCATCTCAGAATAGCGGTTGGCTCCCGACTGATACTCGGGGGCCGAATAGTTTCGCACCATCTCCTTCACGGCAGGAGACAACCCAATGGCATTGCCCAAATCGTCGAGGTCCGCTCGGTCATTCTGGCGGAACAACCAGAACTGTTTGGAGTTTCCGAAAATGACCGGCCGCAGGTCCGATTGGGAGAGTTGTCCGTACTGCTGCGTCACAGGCAGAATCCGGTATCCAAATTTCCCCATCTGGGCGTACATCTCCGAAAAAAGCTCTCGCGCGCCACCCACCGTGATGTAGCGGCTCGGCTCCTCGTAGATGCCTTCCTTTCGCCAGGCGCGGGGCAGCGTGACCACATGTTGCCGGACCACGTTGCCGAGAAGATACAGGGCGGCCTCCTTCAGCTCACGGTTCGCTTCGGGGAGCAGCCCGAGCTCAAAATGCACCAACCGGTGCGCCACCCTGCGGTTGGTCACTCCGTCGAAGAGACAGCCATTCGCCCCATGCCGGGTCCATGCCCTGAGACGGGTCGCGAGGCGCATCACCTCACGTTCGTCGTGATGCGCCAACGGCATGTGCTGCATGCTCTCGACCAGGGCTGAATGGGTGGGAAAATCTTCGGGGGTGAACATCGACAAACCGATGTTTCGCACCAGCGTGGCGCTCTCGGGCCGGCGCAGGAAACGCACCGTCTCCTCATCGGTGATCGCGCTCCGCAGCGACTCAAAGCGTTCTGGATCCTCTCCGGACAGAACCTTGAGGTCTGACCAAAGCTCGAGGGTGCCAAGGGTGCCCGCCGTGCCCTGGCTCCGGCGGCGCTGTTCGATCATCATCGCCCACCGGGCAGCCTCCAGCTCCCGTTCGGGTGACTGGTTTCTCCAGTCGTTCCACGCCTGGGAGTAGAGGCGGCTGATATAGTCGCCATACATCGCCTTGCGGTCGGTGTTTACCTCCGGGTCAGCCGCACGTCCGGCCATCACGCCCAGGAGCCCGGCGGCGAGCGCAATTTGGCTCTGCGACAACGGAGCACCTTGCGTATCCAGATAGTTGAGCGTGATCGCTGCGTCGGGACTCAGCACCAGCGATTCGCCTCCGAGCAATTTCACCACACTCGCATACGACATCCCTTCCTCGACGATGCAGCGGAAGCGGTAGAAACAGTCGCTCTGTGATAGGTAGTCGATGACCTGCGAGCTTTTGCCCACCCGGGTCGTCCCAATCACCACGCCGTGCTGCGGTGTACCGTTGGCGAAGGCGCGAACCCCGATCAGATTTCCAGCCTGCCCGTCATAAACGACCTCCCCTTCCTCCATGTGTCCGGTGTGGGACGCGGAGAGCGGCAGCAGGTCCTGCAGGAAACAAACCGTGGGGTCCGCCCCGCCAAGGGCGAAGAGATCCCACTCGCGGTACCGCCCCCCCAGCCTGCCGGGCAGGCTTTCGAAAAAGAGATGCTTTGCCGCCGCAGGCTGATCGACCTGAAAGTAGCGAGCGCCGTTCATGTGGGCGATCGCCTCCTTCACCGCCATCAGACGTGCTTGCAGAGCGTCCATGGATCGGTCCCATACCCGGATCACTGGCAGCACTGAGAAGGGACGTGCGTATCCATTCTGTAACGCCGCAATTTTGCGGCGCTTTTTCTCGGCCATCGTCTCAGCCGACTCCTTTTCGTCTCGGGCGGCGTTGCGCTTCAGGCGCTTTAGCTCGATTTCGGTTTTCTTCACCTCCGCCTGCACGTTCAGCGGGTAGCAATTGACCGTGTAGCAATAATTGCCGCTGAGGGCGGACGTGAGAGCCCAGATGATCCCGAGATGGGTCTCGAGCGGCCACTGGCGCAGCACGAGGAGCCCATGGTAGTGGCCGTCGAATTTGAAGAACAGTGAGCCCTCCGTGTCGCGGGTCGTGATCCCGTCCGAGGGGCAGCAGTTCTCAAGGATGGTCGCGCGGGGGTCTGGCTGCGCGCGCACACCATGGGCGCGCAGGCTCGGGTTGAGAAAGGCCCTCCAGCTTTCGAAATGCGCGGCGTCGCCCATCACGTCGACACGTGACTCGGGCAGACGCGCGCCCACGCTCTCGAGACGGTCTGCCAGCGACTTCGCGGCCTGGGCGAGAAAATGGTCGAATTGCGCGACGGACTGCACTCCCCGCCGCGGCAGGGTGGATGCACGTTTTCCCACCCAAACGTCGAGGCGCTCGCGCCTGAGCCGCCCCTGCTCCATCGCCTCCCGGTAGCGGAGATAACGTTCCTCGCGCACCGCGCGGCACCAGCCCCTAGCCCCCTGTGCAATGGTTTCGGCGCGGTAACGCTCCAATTCATGCTCGTAGTCGGAATCCACGCGCCACTGAAACTGGACAGCCTCGTCCGCACCGAGGCTGTTCAGCCAAGCTCCGAGCCCGGCGTAATAGGCGTCCCGCGTCCCGTGATCCGCCGAGGCGAGGTCGGGGATCGTCAGGCGGGCACCGCGCGACAACACCGTCGCGGGCGTGAGGGCCTCGCCAAAGAAGACCAAGTCGTCGGTGAACCAGCCGTTGGGTGCCTCAGCCATGAAGCACCTCGTGGCGGCGCCGAGCACAGGCGCGTGGATGGATCTTCTTGCACCAGGTCTGAGGCCGGAGTCGGAAGTCGCGGCCGCGCAGCCGCGATTCCCACAGATCCGCTTGATACGCCGGCGGCCGTCCGTGGATGAAGAGTTTCACCCACAGGGCGCTGACGATCAGGGGCACCGTCCCACAGCCCAGGCGGGTCCAGAGCGCCGACGCGGAGAGGACAAAAACGACCAGCATGCCCGCGAGCGCACCGCCAACGAGGTAGAAGGCGACCATGCCTTCAAGATCCCATCCGAAGACGGAGACCATCCCCTTTGAATCAGGACCCGCGTTGGTCGGGGTGATCCGCAACCCGTGTGTGTCGCGCGCGTCTTTCACAGGAGCTTAATGCCAAAGGCATCCCAGAATCCACTGAGCTTGAACGCGGCAATCATCAGCCAGGGCGCACCCGCAATGCCGAACGCGCCCCAGATCATCCGCATCCCTTCCTCACCACGGCTCGTCCGCTGCGCGCCCTCAATGCCCACGTACATCGCGATCGCCAGGAACAGGGCGATGATGATCCACAGCCCGTACTGGAGGAGATCGCTCATTTCCGCCGGGAGCAGCTGGGTGTTGCTCTCCAGGTCGATGCCGAGGTTGTCGTAAAGCTTGACGCCATGGAACGCGGCCTGGACCGCCCACGGCACCGCCGCGATCAGAAAGCCGCTCTTAATTTCTGCGAATGCGTCCTCACCCCGTATCCATTGTTTGAAGCCAATGCCGATTTTCACCATCGCGGCAATCGTGCAGCCGGCGAGGACCGCCATAATGGCCAGGAGAATCAGGTTTGAGAAGCGCTCAGGCAACTCGATCGCCGCCAGCGGCAGGGGGGAAACAAAAGCGTGCGTGATCATGCGATAGACAAAGAAATAGACAGTTCTATGTGTCAATGAGTTTTGATGGAGAACGTCGACGTGGCCTTTATCCCCGGGAGATTCCCCGACCCTTGCTTAGGGGACGGTGCGCAGCCAAAGGTTGTCACTCCACAGGCAGAACGTTTTTGTTTGGCCCTCACCGCCCTCCCAGCTTCTGGCGGACTCCCGCCACGGTCCCCACCCTATGAACGGTCGCGTCACCCTCGCAGAAATCGCCAAGCGCGCCGGCGTGCATGTCACGACGGTCTCTCTCGCCCTCAGAAACCACACCAGCCTTCCGCTTTCCACCCGCCAGCGCCTGCAGGCCCTGGCCGAGGAGATGCAGTACCGCCCCGACCCGGCGCTGCGCGCACTCGCCGCCTATCGAACACGCGCTGCCACCCATCGCAAGCACGATACCCTCGCCTACCTGACGCACTGGGATTCGCGCTGGGGCTGGAAAGACGTTCCAGCGCATGGTGATTTCTTCAGCGGCGCATCGGAGCGCGCACGGACTCTCGGTTACCACCTCGATCACTTCTGGCTGGGCGAGCCGGGAATGACCTGCCAGCGGATGAGCGACATCCTCTACACGCGCAGCATCCACGGGGTCATCGTCGCGTCCCACCGGCGCGAGGTGGACGAGGACCTTGCGCTGGACTGGAAACGGTTCAGCGCGGTGAAGATCGACTACCTGCCGCACCGGCCCGAGCTCCACAATGTGACCAACAACCAGTGCGCCATCATCCGACAGGCCATGCGGCGGTCGCTCGCAGCGGGCTACCGGCGGATCGGCGTGGTGATGCACCGGGAGTGGGATTTCAGCGTCGACCAGGCTTGGACCGCAGGCTTCCTCTGCGAACAGTACGCGTTGCCCGCAGGCGACCGCGTGCCGCTGCTGCTCTTTCCCGGGGACGGTGAGGCCGACGAGGGAACCACCACGTGGTCCCATGACGCCGGTTCGCGGACGTGCATTCAGGAGGTCGCGACGTCAGATTTCCGCGCGTGGTACCAGCGCTTCCAGCCAGAAGTGATCATCACCAAGAAGTCCTTTATCGAACGCGCGCTCCAGACATGTGGGCTGAAGGTTCCCGGCGACGTCGCGTTGGTCGACCTGTTCCTCGAGCGGGCCGATGGGAGCGTTGCAGGCATGCGGCAGAATCACACCAGCGTCGGCGAACTGGCGGTGGAGATCCTGGTGGGGCAGCTGCATCAGGGGAAAACAGGCATCCCGTCCGTTCCGACCGTGACCTATGTGGAGGGGAACTGGTTCGATGGCGCAACGCTGCCACCCCGCACCGCGGCTCCGCGCAAGGGAAGCTCACGGGGGGCGAAACCACTGACAGCAGTCACCTGAGTGATTGTATGCAGGCGGCGGGCGCCTAATGGAACCCAGTCATGCGACAGGATCGTTTGTCAAGAGTTGAGACATGACCCCTTAAACACCGGAAACAAGGGTCGGCATGTCCTTGCGCGGTGGGGTATCCCGCACCGCCAGCCGCAGCCGGGTCTTCAACAGTTCGAGCGCACGGCCGCGGAAGACGGTGACGTCGCTGCTTTCGGTGGCAGTGACCGTGGCGGTCCAGCGGCCATCGGCGTCGACCCAGTCGAGGTCGATGATGCTGTCAGGTCCGAGCATCCGGGTCTCCTGCCCGGGCGCAGTGCGCGCAAGAGCGCCCCGCCGCACAAAAAACACCGCCCTGCACCGCTCGCCGGCTTCAAAGAGCACTTCGCCCGTCTCGAGGTGAATGGGGCGTAGCAGGTCCTCCGCTGGAGGCAGGACGATGGCGATGTCGCGCGAGAAAAAGAGGTCGAACGTCCAGTCGACCATGACGCGAAGTTTCCTCAGGGTTCCCGGCAGTTTTGCCAGGTAGATGGTGCGCCACATCCACCACGCGATGAAGCCGGAGAAATGAAACCCAAACATCTCCGCCACGGCCGCGCGCTCGCCCACGGTGGCGAGCTGTCCCATGTAATGATACGTGAACGGAGCGAGGGGGCGGTTTTCCCCCGCAGCGACGAGATTAGAGGCCAGCTGGCGGCCCTGCCTGAGCGCAAATTGTGCTGTGGGTGGCGCCGGGCGGACCGTCCCCCGGTCGGTCCACGGTACGACTGCACAGTCTCCCGCGGCCCAGAGCTCCGTCTGCCCGGGCACGCGCAGCGTAGGATCCACACGAATACGCCCTTTGTCCGTCTCGATCCCGAGCTGGCGGCAGAGGTCGAGGAGCACCGGGTTGGGCGCGCTTCCGATGGTGGAAATGACCGTGTGGGCCTCGATCGATTCGCCATTGTCGAGCAGCACCTTTCCCGCCGTGACTTCCACCACACGCACGCCCAGGCGCACGTCCATCCCGCGTTTTTCGAGCACGCACTGGGCGTAGTCTCCCAGCTTTTCTCCAATTTCCTCCAGGAGATGCCGGCGGCTGTGGACCAGAACCACGCGGAGGGGCAGGTCGTGGAGATTGCCATACAAAGCCTTCACCTCGTTCAGCAGGTCGAGCAATTGCCCGCCGGTTTCCACCCCGGTGTAACCGCCTCCGACGACCACGAAGGTCAGCAGCCGCCGCCTCACCTCGGGATCCTCCACCAGGTTGGCTTCCTCCAGCCGGTTGATCACGGCGGCGCGCAACCGCAGTGCATCCGAAACCGTTTTCATGGGCCAACCGTAGTCCGCCATGCCCGGGACGCGGCTGAGATCGGTCACGTTGCCCAGCGCAATCACAAGCTGGCGAAAGCCGACGATGTGGTTGCGCGTAAACCGCCCGCCATCGAGCTCGATGTGGCGCCGGGCCCAATCGATCCGCTGGATACGCGCCTGCAGCACATTCACGTGGCGGCAAAACTTCCGCAGGGGATTGACGACATCGACGGGAGAGAGGGAAGAGCCGGCGACTTCGGCCAGCATCGGCTGGAAGACAAAGACGTTGTGCTCGGAGATGAGCGCCACGCGGGTCTCTGCCCCCCGGCCGAGCATTTTTCCCAGCGCCCGGGCGCAATACGCCCCCGCGAAGCCGCCGCCTGCGATCACGATGTCGAACGTCATGCGCGCGCACCATGCCCACCGGTTCCGCCCCTGCAAGGGCACGGCCGCGAAAGCGGGCACCCGCCGCCCCGCTTGCGGTCAGCAGAGGTTCGTCCCACCTTCCTCCCCATGAAACTCCGGCTCCTCGCTTCCACGGCCTTGCTCCTCCTCGTTTCCGGATGCTCCGGCGTTTATTACAACACGATGGAGAAGCTGGGCTTCGAGAAACGGGAAATCCTCGTTGATCGCGTGGCAGATGCTCGCGAGGCCCAGGAAGACGCAAAGGAGCAGTTTGCCAGTGCTCTGGAGAAATTCATCGCCATCACCCGGGTCGAAACTGGCGAACTGAAGTCCAAGTACGATCAGTTGAACAGCGAGTTGTCCCGGAGCCAGGTGCGGGCCGACGAAGTGCGCGAGCGCATTGTGGCGGTCGACGATGTGTCCGAGGCGTTGTTCAACGAGTGGAAGGCTGAGCTGAAGCAGTACTCCGACCCCACGCTGCGCCGCGAAAGCGAGCGCCAGCTCGACCAGACTCGCCGCCGCTACGACGAACTGATGGATACGATGCGCAATGCTGCGAGCCGCATGGATCCGATCCTCAGCAAGTTCCGGGACCAAGTCCTCTTCCTGAAACACAACTTGAACGCCCAAGCCATTGCCGGACTGAGCACCACCACCCGGGGCCTTCAGGACGACATCTCCCGGTTGATCGAGGACATGGAGCGTTCGATTCGAGAGGCGGACGCCTTCATCAAATCGATGAAGACCGACAGTTGACGCAGTTAGGGGAATTCTCCTAGCTGGACGTCGACTTTGTGCTGCAGGCCGTAATCGCCCTGCGCCTTTCCGTGCTGTGGATCCACGTGGCACCGTGAATCCAGCTCCTACGGGACGCCCTTGCACGGGGTATGAACGATGAGGAAGCGGATCTCGTTCCCTTCCAGCCATGCTTCTTGTTTTCGGCGAACTCGCCGCCCTTTTCCTCCTCTTCCTCGTCCTGTGCTTTGCCGAGACCGGTCGAGACTGACCCTCCGGCCTTTTTCCTAGGCGGCCCTCGGAGACGCTCCGTGCACGGTGCAATCCAGCAGGCGGCCAATGTGCATACTGCAAGGGAGTGAGCCGGCGGCCAAAAAACGCGAAAAAGGCGCAAAGGTTCGGATGGGAACCATTTAAGCGTCAGCCCGAAGACTGGAACGCGAATCGCTAAAAGAGGGCTCAGCTCCCCTCCCATGCTCGAGATCTGCGTCACCGTTCTCCTGATCGCCTGGCTCCTTGGCCTGCTGTCTTCGTACACGCTCGGCGGCGCTATTCATGTGTGTCTGGTGTTGGCACTCGTCTTCCTCGCCATCCGAGTCGCCCGGCGCAGGCCGCCGCCACACCGAGCCTCACCTGATGGGTTGAGCAGGGGCAGACCCGACGTCCACGCGCGTTGAACGCCGCCCGCATCGCCCTTGGCTGCTGTGACACCCGTCGCCATGGGTAGAGTATGCGTTCGTTTCACCCCCGCATTTACACGCATCTGGTCACCTTGTGGCTGGCGCTGTCACTCGGTGGAATCGTGCTGGGCATCATCGTCTGGCGACGCCTCAACGAAAGCATCGATGTGTCGCTGCGCGGCGCGTCTTTTCATGTGGCCTTCCAGAATACGTACGGAGCGTTGCTCGAGGCGGAGGCCGCGGCCTACCGGTATGCCTCGGACGGCGAGGAGGCGGAGCTTCAGCGTTACCGGCGGGCCCTGGACTCCTTCGAACGCCGCAGCCAGGCGCTGATCCACGCGTCGACCTCCACCGCCCCCTTGCGGGCCGATGTTGAGGCACTGCGCGAGGCTGCGGCCGTGCATTTCGCCTCGCTGGAACGGAGGGTGGCCTTGCGACAGGGGACGGTGCCCGTGCTGCCGGACCCGGCCCCAGCGGCGCTCCGTGGCGCGAAGGTCGACCTGGCTGAGGTGGTCCGTCGCCTGGAGGCTTACCCTGAGGGTATCCTGGCGACGCACTCGCACGCGGCCCGGTCGGAGTTGCAGCGCGCGCTCTCGACCACGCTGGCGGCCGGGCTCTTCGGCTTGGGAGCGGGCGTGCTCGCCTTTTACCTGTCGCGGGTCGCGCTGCGGCAGGAAACCCAAAAGCGCGAACTCTCGGAAATGGCGCTGCGCGCAGAGCGCGCGTCGCAGGACAAAAGCACGTTTCTGGCAAACATGAGCCATGAGATCCGGACGCCGATGAACGCGATCCTCGGGTTCAGCGAATTGCTGGTCGCTGAACTCCCCCCTGACGGCCGCAGCCGCAAACACGCCAAGTCGATCCACGATGCCGCGCATTCCCTCCTGCAGCTGATCAATGACATCCTCGACCTCTCGAAGATCGAGGCGAGCATGCTCGAGCTGCACCGTGAACCGATGGACCTGCGGGAGGTAAGGAGTTTTCTCCAAACCGTCTTTATCCAACAGGCGACCCGGAAGGGGCTGAAGTTGCAGTTCTCCATCGCGTCTTCGGTCCCGCCCGCGCTGCTGGTGGATCGTGCGCGCCTGCGACAGATCCTGGTCAATCTGGTCAGCAACGCCATCAAGTTCACCGAGCGCGGCAGCGTGACCGTGCGGGTCCTGTGGGAACAGGCGGAACCGAACTCCGGCAACGGCACCCTGCAACTGGAGGTGCAGGACACCGGCATCGGTATCCCCGAGGAAAAGCGCCGCCAGATTTTCGAACCCTTTGTCCAGGTGGATACGCGCAGGCCCTTCGAACAGCAGGGCACCGGGCTGGGTTTGAGTATCGTCCAACGCCTGGCCGAGCGGATGGGAGGAATAGTGGAGGTCGAAAGCGAAATTGGGGAGGGCTCGACCTTTCGTATCCGACTTCCGGACGTTTCCCTGGCTGGCCGCGCCGCGGCCGTTCCCGCCTCGTCCGCGGTGGAGACCGTCGATTTCAACGCCTTCCTGCCGTCGCGTATCCTGGTGGTGGATGACAATGCCACCAACCGCAGCCTCCTGGAAAACACCTTCGACGGCACCCATCACCGGGTCCGTTTTGCCACCAACGGCCGCGAAGCGGTGGAGGCGGTTCGAGACGAGCGACCGGATGTCGTGCTGATGGACCTGCGCATGCCGGAAATGGACGGTCAAACGGCTTTCACCGAAATCCAGAAGCTGCCGAACGGCGTTAATGTCCCGGTGATTGCGGTCACCGCCTCCAGCATGCTTGAGGACGAGCGTCAGCTGCGGGTTCATTTTGCGGGCTACCTGCGCAAGCCGTTTACCCGCGCGCTCCTGTTCCGACAGCTCGCGCACGTCCTCCCCCACCGTGCGCCGGCGACCAGTCAACCGACTCCGGAAACCGCGAGCCGTCCTGAGACCGACCCCGAGGCGGTGCTCGAGACCGGCCGCCCCGAGGCCTGGGGTCCTCTGATCGTGCAGCTCCGGGCGCTCGAGGCCAATCGCTGGCGGGTGGTGCGCGATGGTGGGGTGATCTCCGATGCTCGCGCCTTCGCGCATGCGCTCTCCGACCTGGCCGAGGCTCATGGCTGCCCTCCGCTGGGCCACTACGCCTCCCTGGTCCTGGCGGACGCTGAAGCCTACGCGGTGCATTCGCTGGAAACACGTATTCAGGAATTTCCCACACTGATCGCCACCTTGGAGCGCCGCGCGCGCGACCGGGATGCGGCAACGAC
Source organism: Verrucomicrobiota bacterium (assembly GCA_023428905.1). Classification (GTDB taxonomy): domain Bacteria; phylum Verrucomicrobiota; class Verrucomicrobiia; order Opitutales; family Opitutaceae; genus EW11. The sequence continues at coordinate 219,002 of JAEYWP010000022.1, read as the reverse complement.
CGACGCCCCCCCGGGGCCCTCCACCGCATGAATACGCCCCAGCACAGTGCACGCATCCTGGTGGTGGACGACCAGGAGGCAAACGTCCGGGTGGTGGGCAATATTCTGGGCCACCTGGGCTTTGCCATCATTCCAGCCACCAGCGGGGAACAGGCCCTTCGGCGAGCGCAGGCAAAGCTGCCCGATCTGGTGCTGCTGGACGTCCTGATGCCGGAGATGGACGGCTTCGAAGTCTGTCGTCGCCTGCGTGAACTGGCGGGCGAGGAGGAAATCCCCATCATTTTCCTCTCCGCCGCCGACGACAAAACGCTGATCGTTCGCGCGCTGGAGGGCGGCGGGGTCGACTACGTGACCAAACCGTTCAACCCGGCGGAATTGATCTCGCGCGTGCGCACCCACCTCGCCCTGAAGGCCGCTCGCGACAGCCTCCGTCAGCTGGCGGAGGACAAGGATGAACTGCTTGGCATCCTCACGCACGACCTCAAAAACCACTTGGGCGGGATGCAGATGACCGCCCGCCTGCTGAACGATCGCGCCACCACCGCGACCGACGCGGCGCTGAAGCGGCTCTCTGGAAACATCCTCTCCGGCACCACGCAGATGCTGACCTTCGTGAAGCAATTTCTTGCCAATGCCTCGGCCGACCGCGGCTGGGCGATGCGCAGCGAGCCGACTTGCCTGAGAAGCGTGGCGGCGCGGGTGATTCGCACCTACACCGATGCGGCCGAAGCGAAGGGTATCCAGATCCACCTGCAAACACCCGACGAGAGTGTGCTGGTGCATGCGGACCGCGCTGCGCTGGAACAAGTTCTCGATAACCTTATCTCGAACGCCGTGAAATTCTCTCCCTCGGGCAAAAACATATGGGTCGCAGTCCAGCGCGGTGAGGCCGAACACGGCTGCAGTGTCCGCGACGAAGGTCCGGGGTTTACCGCCGACGACCGCACCGCCATGTTCCGACGCTACCGCCGGCTGAGCGCCGCGCCCACGGGCGGGGAGCCATCAACCGGGCTCGGCCTGAGCATCGTGCGCAAACTGGTGGACGCGCTCCAGGGCCGCCTGGAACTGGAAAGTGAGCCAGGCCAGGGCGCCCGTTTTTCCCTTCACCTGCCCGCCGTGGGAGACCAGTCAACATGAACTTCCTGGTGATTGATGACGACCGGGTCTTTCGCGAGGCGACCTGCCTGATGATCGAGGACGAGGGGCACTACGCGGAAAGTGCCGCCAACGCCGAGGTCGCCCTGTCCTGCCTGCGCGAGGACACCTTTGATGCGGTGCTGCTCGACCTGAATCTCGGGCGGGAAAGCGGCCTGGCCGTAATGCCCCAGATCCTCAAGCTGAAGCCGAACCTGCCAGTGGTGATGTTCTCCGCCGCCGGGAGCGTGAAGACTGCGGTGCAGGCGCTCCATTCCGGGGCGATGGATTTCCTGGAGAAACCCTTCACCCGGGAGCAGTTCCACGCCGTCCTCGCCCGCGTCCAGCGTTTCAGCCAGATGGACCGGCAGATCGAGCGCCTGAAGCAGGAGGTGGAGGAGAGCCATGCCCAGACGGTGGAGCCGGTCTTCGATTTCGACACCCCGGCCATGAAACGTGTCATGGACGTTCTGATACGTGCAGCCAAGAGCCCCGCATCCGTCCTGATCCTTGGGGAAAGCGGCACCGGCAAGAGCGTGGCCGCTCGTGCGCTGCACGGCCACAGCATGCTGGCGGACAAACCCTTTGTCACCGTCAGCTGTCCCTCCCTTTCGAAGGAGCTGCTGGAGAGTCAGCTTTTCGGGCACGTCCGCGGCGCCTTCACCGGCGCACTCAAGGACCACTGGGGCAAGGTCAAGGCGGCGGCGGGTGGAACCCTTTTCCTCGATGAAATCGGCGACCTTCCCCTGGAAATCCAGCCCAAGCTGCTGCGCCTTCTCCAGGAGCGTGAGTACGAGCGGGTCGGCGAAACCGTCACCCGCAGGGCGGACGTGCGCATCGTCGCGGCCACCAATCGCGACCTGAAGCAGCGGGTGGCGGAGGGGCATTTCCGCGAGGATCTCTTTTACCGCCTCAACGTCATCACCGTGGAAATGCCGCCGCTGCGCGCCCGGCCCCACGACCTCGTGAAGTTTGCCGAGCACTACATGCGGCACTTTGCCGGCCAGATCGGGCGCGGACTGATGGGTTTCACCGACGACGCGGTCTCGGCCATGCTGCGGTATTCCTGGCCGGGCAACCTCCGCGAACTGCGCAATGCGATCGAGCGAGCGGTGATCCTCGCGGCGAAGGACCGAATCTCCGCGGCAGACATGCCGTCCCAGGTGCGGGGCGAGGGCGACGGCCTTGCGATCAATGGGGAGGACGGACCGCGTATTGGCTCCCCCCTTTCCCTCGACCAGATCGAGGAGGCCCACATCAAGGGCGTGCTGGCGCATGCGCCCAGCCTGATCGAGGCGGCGCAAACCCTCGGGATCGACCAAGCGACGCTTTACCGGAAGCGGAAGAAATACGGCATCGCCTGAAGCGGCCACCCCGCCCCGGATTCCTCCCCTACCAGGCGGGGGAAGAGCGCGCCCTTTGTCGCTCAGCCCTTCAGTGCACCCGCGGTCACCCCCCGGACCAGGTGCTTCTGGAGGGCAAGGTACACGGCGAGGATCGGAAGGGTGACGATCATGACTCCGGCAAACAGCATCCCATTCTCGTTTCGGTATTGGGCTACCAACGACAAATTGGCCAGGCCGAGCGGCAGGGTCCGCGCGGCGTCGCTCGCTCCGCCCGAGGTGAACATGAAGGCGAAAAAATACTCCTTCCAGATGCCGATGAACTGGAAGATCGCGACCGTCACCAACCCCGGCCGCGCCAGCGGAAGCATGACCTTGCGGAACGCCTGCGGCTCGGTGCACCCGTCGATCACCGCCGCCTCGTAGAGCGACCGTGGCAGGGCCCGGAAAAAATTCGCGAGGATGAAGATGGCAAAGGGCAGGCCGTTGGCGATGTAGACGAGAATCAGACCAAGCCGCGAATTGAGCAGGCCGAGTGCGCGCAGCTCAAAGAAAAGTGGGACGATGCTGAGCTGCACCGGGATCATCAGGCCGGCCAGGAAACTCCAGTAGAGCCACGGCCCCAGCGGGTGGTGGAACCGGCTGAGCGCATACGCCGCCATCGACCCGAGGACGAGAATCCCGGCCACTGCGGTCGAGGTGACAAAAACGCTGTTGAGGAAGTAACGCCCGAAATTCGCTCCCGTCCACGCCCGGCGGTAGTTTTCCCACGCCAGCTCGTCCACCGCCGGAAGGGCAAAGGCGTCGCGAAAGATCGCCGCATCCGGCTTGAGCGAGCTGTAGGCCACCCAGAGCATCGGAAACACAACCCAGAGCAGGTAGCCGCCGAGGGCGGCAAAGACCAGGACCTGGGAGAGCCGCGGGCGCGCGCCTTTCATTCCACCACCGTATCCTTTCTATCCATACCACGGAGGATTGCGATCGAACCGATCAGGACCAGGACAAACATGACCACGGCGATGGCGGTGGCCCGTCCGACCTCGAACTCGCGGAACATGGTCGAGACCATCAGGGTGCTGAGCACGTGGGACCGGCTGATCGGGTCCTGCGAGGTCAGCAGCCAGATCATCTCAAAGGTGTTCAGCCCCGCGATCACGATGAAGACTGCGGAGGTGGCGAGGACGTCCCAGATCAGTGGCAGGGTGATGGTGAAGAACTGGCGGAGCGGGGAGGCCCCATCCAGCTCGGCCGCCTCGTAAAGCTCCGGATTGATCCCCTGCATCGCCGCAAGGTAGAGCACGAGGTTGAAACCGCACGCCATCCAGAGGTAGATCGGGACCAGCGCCCAATAGAGCCGCGACTGGTCCAGCCACGCGTATCCGGCAAACGATGTCAGCCAATCGCTCCCAGTGACGCCGCCCAGCGCGACCAGGGCGGCATTGACCAGACCGCCCTGCGGGTCGTAGGCATTCATCCACAGAAGGGTGGCGGCGATCCCGCCGAGCAAGTTCGGGAAGAGAAAGACCGCCCGGAACACCCCTGCGCCCCAGACCCCGCGGTGGATCAGGGCGGCGAGGAAAAGCGCGGTCGGCACCACCGCGAGGGTCGGCACCACCATGACGAAGAGGTTGTTGCGCAGCGCATGCCAGAAGGCATCACTCTCGAACAGGAGCCACTTGAAATTAAAGAGCCCGGCAAAGGTCTGGTCCGAGAAGCCATCCCAGTGGGTGAAAGCCCACCCCACCGCCGCCGCCCCGGGAAGGAGGACAAAGGCGGCGAAGACGAGAAAGGCCGGGCCGACAAACCATGCCCCCAATCCGGCAGGCAGGCGCGGCCCCGCAGGCACCCGGGGCCGCTGCACCCCGTCGCCCCCCCGGCGCCGGCGCCGCAGCGCGGTCAGGAGGAGGAGTCCGGCCGCAGCGGTCAGCAGCGCGAGAAAGCCCACCCCCTTGCCCGTGTGCTTGTAGTCGATACGGCCACGCTGAGCATTTCGCGTGACCTCGTTTTGGCCGGCGCGCTCGAGCTCCTCGGCAAAACCCTGCGGGTCGAGCTTTCCGGTCATCAGCCGGTACCGCGCGTCCGTCATGGTCTGGTTGAAGAGCGCCTGGAAGACGGCGGAGGCGGGCGGAGCGGCGTCGAAGGTGGCGGGGGCACGCCGCATCATGCCGGCGATCTCACGCATGGCGGGGTTCTCGTAGAGCTCGGGTTCAACCGCCCGCAAGGCCACTGGCGCCTGCAGGGCGCGGGCAAAGGCGCGGGAGCGCTCCCGTGACGTCAGGAACCGGAAGAAATCGATCGTGGCCCGCTCGCGTGCCGGGTCGCCGCTGCGGAAGAGGAAGTAGTACCCCGCCTGGGCCTGCAGTGTATCCGGATCGGTCTTACCATCGGCAAAGACCGGGAGGTTGAAGGTTCCGAGATCGAAATCGGCGGGGATGACGGAGCGCATTTCGCTGACAAACCAGGCGCTCACCGTCATCGCCGCCTTGCGATCGAGGAAGGCCTGCTGGGCGGCGGTGTGCGTCATGCCCTCCCAGCCGGGAAACAGGTGGCGGGTGCTGATCCGCTGGAGGATTGCCGCAGCCTCGACAAAGGCGGGGTTCGCGCGGGTGCCGGGAGCGAGCTCGTTGTAGGCCCGGTAGCCCTCCGGTCCGACCCGGTTGTAGTGGGCGGCGCGGAGAAAGGCGTCTCCGTACCGCATATACACGCCGGGAAGCACCAGGGGTGGGACGCCGGCCCGCTCCATTGCCTCGCAGAGCGAGAAAAACTCGTCCCACGTGCGCGGCACCTGCCACCCGTGGCGCGCAAAGAGGGCGCGGTCATAAAATATCGTCCAGACCCCGTAGGCGAAAGGCAGTGCGTAAATGCGCCCGCCGGGCCGTGTCCATCGATCCAATACACCAGGGAGGAAGGCGTCGCGCCAGCGGCCATCACCCTCCCAGTTGGGTCCGTCGAGCGCGGGGGTGAGGTCGCGGATCAGCCCGTCGGCGATCAGGGTGTCGTAGAGGAGCACGGCGTCGGTCGCGTCCGGGACCTCGCCCGCCATCAGCCGAATTCGCACCTTTTCGTGGATACGCGCGTCCCCCGTCAGCCGCACACGGACACCCGGGCGCTCGCGTTCGAAGGCGCGGGCGGTCTCCTCAAAGAAGGCCGCGCCAAACCCGGCGGCGAGGATGGGGACGTCGATCTCGACCGGGCCCGGCTCGCCGGCCACGGCAGCGGGCGCCGCACGGGCGTGAGGCTCACCCCGGAGCCCGAAACCGCCCACCAGCAGGATCAGCACGAGCAGCGTGTGCCGGAGAAGCAGGTGGGGGTTTGCGGCCATAGTTTCTCCTGCCGGCGGCGGCGGATCGAGGCAAGCCGCCGTCGCCGTTTCACCGCCGTGCCGAGCCTGCCGGAAGAAAGGGAAAGCCCGCGTTGCGAAGCGTGCGCCGCAGCTCCGCCACATGGGCGTGGTCGCGCGTCTCCACCGTGCAACTGCAGTTGACTGCGCTCACGTCGGGTCCGCTGAAGGCGCGGTCGTGCAGGATCTCCTTGATGCTGGCCCCGGTTCCACTGATCGCCGAGGCCAGGGCGGCAAGTCCGCCCGGGCGATCGCTGATCGTGACGGTGAACCGGGTGAGCCGCCCGTCGGCGACCAGCCCCTTCTCGATGACGCGACTCAGGACCGCTGGGTCGATGTTGCCGCCGCAAAGGGTCACCGCCACCCGTTTTCCGGCGAGGTGTGGGAGTTTGCCGGCCATTAGGGCGGCGAGCGGCGCGGCTGCCGCCCCCTCCACCACCGTCTTCTCCAGTTCTGCCAGACGCAGGATCGACAGCGCAATCCAGTCCTCCGAAACGGTGACCACGCGGTCGACGCGCTCGCGCGCCAGGGCAAAGGCGGCGGGCCCGACCTGGAGGACGGCGAGGCCGTCAGCCAGCGTTGGTTTTCGCGGTATAGCCACTGGTTCGCCGGCGCGCAGTGCCGCGGTGAAGCTGGCGGTTTGGGCGGATTCCACCCCGATTACTTCGATCCCCGGCCGCAGGGCCTTGAGTGCGACGGAGAGGCCGGCGATAAGTCCGCCGCCTCCAATCGGGGCAACCACGGCGTCGAGACGGGGTACCTGTTTTAGAATTTCCAGGGCCATCGTGCCCTGGCCGGCGATGATGTCGGGGTCATCAAACCCGTGCACATACCGCAGCCCCTCGCGCGCGGCCAGGGCGTCCGCCTCCGTGCGGGCTTCCGAGAAATCCCGCCCCGCGACTCGCACCTGCGCGCCCAGGCGGCGGCAGGTGGTGATCTTTATCAGGGGCGCGTAGTCGGGCATGACGACGGTGACCGGGATGCCCAGGCGGCGTCCATGGTAGGCGAGGCCGAGCGCATGGTTGCCGGCGGAGGCTGCAATCACACCGCGCCGGCGTTGGGCGGTGGGTAGCCGCTGGAGGGCATTACAGGCGCCGCGTTCCTTGAAGGAACCCGTGCGCTGCAGGTTATCCAGTTTGCAGAAGATGCGGGCGCCAGTGATTTCCGAAAGCGGGATGGATTCCGGGCAGGGGGTCAGCGCCACGTGGCCGGCGATCCGGCGGGCGGCGGCTCGTACTTCGGCAAGCGTGACGGCCATGACTCAAGCCTAGCCCCGGTGACCGTCCGGGAAACTGGAAACTCTGGATTTGCATCAATTTCGGGACCGCAGCCATTCCGCGCGCGGGCACATTGAACATTGCCCTTCCGGCGCCGCTGCCAAACCTGTGGGTCTGGCGCCAACGCCCTGGCTGACCCAACAGCCGCCGGGGGCCCCGAAACCACTTCACGCGATGTACCAGGTTACGTTCTCCGAACAAGCGATGCATGAGCTGAACAGGCTGGACAAGCTGTCCCAGCTTGGGGCGATCGAACCCATCAGCAGCCTCAAGCCTTCCGACCTGGCAAATCCGCGGGAGCCGCTCGGCCGTTTTAGTCGGGCGGGCCAACCACTCTACCGGTTGCGGGCCGGCGAGTTCCGGTTCTATTTTCAAGTGCAGGGTGAGACCCTCCATACCCTTTACATTCTGCACAAAAACTCCCTCGAGGACTTCCTCCTGCGCAACAAGCTGCCGGTTTCCGAGACGCAGCTGGTGGAGCAGCATTCCAAGTTTTGGAAGTACCTCGAAAGCCTGACCAAATAACCCCATGTCCGAGCAGCCAGACCCGCGCGAGGATCCCTACAACGTCACCCAGGCGAGCCGGATTTATTTCCTGCCGAACGCCATGACGGCCGGAAACCTGTTCTGCGGGTTTGTGGCCATCATCAAGTGCATCCAGGCGCATTATGCCATGCGGGCGCACGACATGATCACCCGGGAGGCCAACGGTCTGTTCACGCAGGCGGTGTGGTTTATCTTCGGGGCGATGGCGTTTGACATGCTCGATGGACGACTCGCGCGGCTGGGCGGGCGCGAATCGCTGTTTGGCGCGGAGTTCGACTCACTGGCCGATGTGGTGTCCTTCGGCCTGGCGCCGGCCTTGATGGTGTTTTTCCTGATCCTCTCCCCCACGCAGGGTTACCCGGTTTTCACCCAGATTGGATGGTTCCTCGGCTTTGTGTACCTGCTTTGCGCCGCGATCCGCCTGGCGCGGTTCAACGTGATCACGAACCCGCTGCTGCATCCCCCAAAGGACTCCAACAAGGACTTCATCGGCCTGCCGGTCCCGGCGGCTGCCGGCACGGTGGCGTCGATCGTACTCTTCCTGCTCAAGCTCGCGGAAGCGGATCGCTCGCTACACCGCTGGGCCCTAGCCCTGCCGGTCCTGATGGTCATGATCGCCGTGCTGATGGTCAGCACCGTCCGGTACCCCAGCGGCAAGGCGATCGATCTCCAGACGCGGACGCGCTTGCACACCTTCGTGGGCATTCTCGTCTTTATCGCGTTCATTGTGGCGCTGAAGGAGGTCGCGCTGGTCCTCACCGCTCTCGGTTACCTCGGCTTTGGCCTGGTGCGTCACTGGAGGCGCCGGGGCCGGCGAAAGACGGCTTCGGAGACCCCCTAGCTGGACTCGATTGGGGCGGGGTTTTCCCACAGCCAGCAACTCTGTGAGCAACTCCCCAACAAACTCCCAACAACTCGGGGCCTGCGAACAACCGCCCCGTTGCTGGTGCAAGACCGGTGTTTGTTCACACCGATTTTTGCGCCGTTTTCAGAGGTGAAATCCGTAGTTATGGGGCTTTTTCACACCCCATACTGATAGGGATAACATTCATATTGAACTGGTATCTAATTATCCTTTGTTAGCTTCTCAAAGGCGCAGCCCCTTCCAGCCACCCATGAAATTCAAAATCAACCGCGATCATTTCAGCAACGGGCTTGCACAGGTCCTCAATGTCGTGGGCTCGAAGGCCACCATGCCGATCCTGAGCAATGTGCTGATCGAAGCGGAGAAGGATCACATCACCCTCACCACGACGAACCTCGACCTCGGCATCCGCTGCAAGATCAAGGCCGACGTGAAGGAGACCGGAGCCGTGACCCTCCCGGTGAAGCGGCTGACGACCATCGTCCGCGAACTGCCGAACGTGGATGTGACGCTGGACGCGTCTCCGAATCATCAGGTCAAACTCACCTCGGGCGGGTCAAACTTCCGCATTATGGGCATCGGCAAGGAGGAGTTCCCTCCCCTGCCGGAGTTCGGAGACGAGAAATCCTTCACTCTCGAGCAGGCGGAACTCACGACCATGCTGAAGAGCGTGTCGTACGCCCAGTCCAGCGACGAAACGCGCTACATCCTCAATGGCGTGTACTTCAACTTCAAGGACGGCAAACTCTCCCTCGTGGCGACGGACGGCCGCCGCCTCGCCCTGATCAGCAAGGAGATGGAGGTGCCGGCGGCGAGCGCGGGCAGCATCATCCTCCCGGCAAAGACGGTGAGCGAACTGCTCCGCATGCTGGACAAGGGGGAGAAGCTCAAGGTGTCGTTCAACGACCGCCGCGCGGCCTTCCAGATCAACACCGATCGCGACACGAGCGGTCTGGTCGACAGCATTTACCTCTATTCCAAGGTGGTTGAGGGCAACTACCCCAACTACAATCAGGTGATCCCGAAGGAGACGCACCAGCGCATCAAGCTGGAGCGCGAACTCTTCCAGCAGTGCGTGCACCGCGCGGCACTTGTCTGCAGCGAGAAATCCAACTCGGTGAAGATCAAACTCACCAGCAACCTGTTGGAAATCACCGCCCAGAGCCCGGATTTTGGCGAGGCCCATGAGTCCATGGCGGTCGCGTACAGCGGCCCCGAGCTGCAGGTGGCGTTTAATCCGCAGTTCATCATGGATCCCCTTCGCGCCCTTTCAAAGGACGAGGTCTTTTTCGAGCTGAAGGACGAGGTGAGCCCGGGTGTCTTCAAGACGCTCGAGAGCTTCATCTGCGTCATCATGCCGGTGCGCTTGAGCTGAGCGGTCCCCGGGACCACCTTACCCCTTTTCCGGGACAGCGGTTGCGCTGCCCGGAAGCCTCGACGACATCGACGCCATGGATCCTGCCTACCTCATTCTCGCTGCGATGGCGGTTTCCTTCGTCCTGTTTCAGCTCAACCAGCGCGTAGCCTCTCCCGTGCTGGCGATCTTCAACCGCTGGCTGCGGTGGATCATCTTTGCGATCGGTGGTGCGTACATCGCGATCGATTTCGAGTGGATCACGCGCCCGTTCTGGGCGGTGGCCCTGGCTTTTTTCCTGATGTGGTTTTTGTGCGAGACCCTTTACAACTGGCTCGCGATCCAAGCCCTGAGCGTGAGCCCACTCCCGCTTTTCCCCCGCTTCACCCTCAATACCTCCGGTGAAGAGTGGCCCACCGCACCGCGCTTGCTGAAGATCCGGGACTGGCTGCGATCCCAGGAGTTTAGACCCGTCCAATCCCTGAAGGCCGAGGTCGGCCCGGGGGTTTACCTGCGGGTTTCCGTCTATCAGGACAAGACCGCCGATATTCGCATCCAGGTCACGTTTCTCCCCCAGGCAAATGGCGCCATCGCGGTGTGCTACAGCGTGTCCTCCCAGACCGTCGGCGGCTACCGGTATGTGACCGACAATCTTTACCTGCCCTTCGGCGGTTTTTACCCCGAAAACTGGCTGGTCGAACGCAATCCCTGGCGCCGCTCCCTGGAAGGATTGTTGAAGCGGCACCGCCAGCGCCTGGCTGCCTCCAAGGAGATGCTGCTGTCGTGGGCCACTGATCCGTTGAACGACCTGAATGCGCAACAGCGTGAGCTGGAGCAAATCAACACCGAGCTAGGTTTCCTACTTCCCCATGCCGAGCGTGAGGATCATGGAAAGATGTCCTACGAGGGACGGTATCGCGTCTGGAAGGAAATCTGGCTGCTCAACTATTTCGGTCGAAGCACCCGCTACGAGTGAGTGAAATGGGAGGTGAGACCTGGCGTGGGCATGGGGACGCTGTACGTCCGTCGAGCCTGACGCCGACGGGCGGTCTTGGCTTTTCAGGCGAGCGGCGGGGCTCCACGCTCCCGGCATGCACGCTTACGACACGGCCCGCCGCCTGATCGATCAGGCTCATGCGAGGGATCCGAACACGACGCCCGACGGGGCGCCGGCAGAGCTCCACTACGCCGACAACATGGAACGTTGGGTGGTGGCGGTGGTGGCCGATGCGCAACCCTTGCTGCGGCTGGCCGCGCGCTGTCAGCACCTCGAGCGCTGGGTGGTGCCGCGCAACAGCTTCCCCCTGGATAAGACGGGCTACCACGCCTGGCGCCGCTCCCTCTATGTCAAACAAGCGGAGCGTGCCCGAGCCTTGTTGCTCGAGGCGGGCGTGGCGCCGGACGAGGCGGAGCAGGTCGCGACCTGGGTCTCAAAAAGCGGGTTGAAGACAAATGCAGGCACACAGGCGCTGGAGGACGCAGCGTGCCTTGTTTTCCTTGAATCGGAAATTGGCACCTTCGCTGCGGAGCACGCCACGTATCCACGCGAGAAATTCATCGATATCCTCCGCAAGACCTGGCGGAAGATGAGCCCCCAGGCCCAAACGCTCGCCCTTCAGCTGCCGCTTCCACCCGCGATCGCGGCGCTGGTGAAGGACGCGCTTACGGGAGGGGCATCGCCCTCTCCATCCTGACCGGGAGCCGGCTCCGGGATCCTGGCGGGATCCAGGACAGGGGGCACGCGGTGACGAGCACCGATACGGGCGGGACGCGCCTCCAGCCGGGCGCGGGCCTCGGCGTGGGCGAACAGATCCAGGCGTGCCGCGGCAGCGGTCACCGCGATGAGGTCTGGATCTTCGGGGTTGCATGCCTCGTTGACGGCGCTGTGGCGCAACTGCTCGGCGGCACATGCCTCCTCGAGGAGATCGAGTGCGCGGTCGGGATTTCGCCGGGAGCCGTGGGGAACGGACGAGAGCCGGAGGATGCGTTCGATGGCCGCGTCGGGAATGGTGAGCCCGTGGTGGGCTTCGAGCGCGGGTCGGGCGGCGTGGAGGATGGACCGCACGATGTCGATGGACGGCTCAAGCAGGTGCACTGCTTGGAAGCGACGTTCCAGCGGCGGATCGACGGTGTACATCGCCTTGGCCTCGGCCGGGGTGGTGGCGCCAATGAGGGGAACCTCCCCGCGCGCGAGCATCGGCTTGAGCAGATTGGCGGCGTCCATTCCCGAGGCTCGGCCGGCCACCACCAGCAGGTGGATCTCGTCGACAAAGAGGATGTAGCGGCGACGGGTGGCGTGCTGGAGAAAATCTTGCAGCCGTTTTTCAAGGTCCCCCCGAAACTGGGTGCCCGCCAGGAGGGAGCCCAGGGAGAGTTCGACCACATCGCGCCCGGCGAGGGAGGCGGGCAGATTGCCATGGGCGAGCTGTTGGGCGAGCCCTTCGACCAATGCGGTTTTGCCGACTCCCGGTTCGCCGAGGAGCAGCGGGTTATTCTTCGAACGACGGCAGAGGATCCGGAGCACCTGGGCAAGCGCCTCCGAGCGGCCCACGACAGGGTCGAGCCGCCCGCCGCGAGCCAGTTCGCTGAGATTGCGCCCGAAGGTCATTCGCGCTGATTCAAACGCTGGATACGACGCTGGGCGCACGGCTGAGCTGGCTCGCCTTCAGCTCGAGGTAGCGGGCGCGGGCGTGGGTAAGGATCGCCTGCCACTCGTCGAGGGCGCGGGCGCATTCTGGAACCGTTCGTCGGATGAACTCCTCGAGGTGGGCAAGACCTTGGGCGCGCAGGCGCCGGCAGCCCTCATCGTCAAACTGCACCTGGCAGAACGGCGAGCGCTCCACGTACCCGTCGGCGGCGTTGGCCCCACTCGGGCGCATTTCGGCGAAAAACCGGACGTGGGCGGACGTGGTGGGCGAGAGCGGCTCGCGCGGGCCCTCACCGAATTCGGAGAACATGAAGACAGCATTGCCGATCGGCACCCGGCCCCAGCGGCATTCGGTGCGAATGGTGAGGCGGGCGCGGGTCTCCGCGGTCCAGGATAGCCGCTCGGGGCGGAGCGTGCAGTAATAGTCCGCCAGTTCCCGCATCAGCAGTGCATCGCGGGAGAAGTCGAGAACCTCGACGTGAATGAAAGGTTTGGGGTCGCTCGGGGTAGACATGAGGGAGACGGGTTCAGGCCGCGGCGGTACGGGTGGAAGGAGTCAGCAGGGCCTGCAGGGCGGCGGAGCGTTCTGCGTCGGCTGGCCGCAGGGCGACGAGCCGGCGTGCCGGTCTGTCTTCGCGCAGGAGGAGGGTGCGCGAGTAACGATCGTCCGCATGCTGGTCGTCGGTGCAGGTGATCCAGGGCAGCAGCGCCTGCCCCACCTGGCGCTCCACGGTGGACCTCAGGTTGCGGGCGCCGAGGTCGGCGGTGAACCCCTCGCGTATCAGAAAATTGAGGACGTCGGGTGCGGCGTTGACCGGACGTTGCAGGAAATCGCCCTGGACTCGGATTTCGTGCTCGAGCAGTCGCCGGGTGATCTCCCGCTGCACATCGTAGTTCAGGCGATTCATCACGATCCGGGCGTCAAAGCGCGCCAGGGTCTCCTTGCGAAAGCGCTTTTCGGCCTGCAGCAGGACCTCGTCGCGCAGCGCGCTGTAGGGGGCATGCTGGAGCTCTGCCGCGCGAGCGGCTCCCACGTTGCTGGTCACCACCACGAACAGCCGGGAGAGGTCGCGGGTCCGGCCATCGTGCATGGTGCAGCGGGCGGCGTCGAACGAGAGCAGGATCGTCACCAGGTCCACGTAGGCCTTTTCGATTTCATCGAAGAGCAGGATGGCACTTCCCCCGGTGGCGGCGGATGCGTTGAGACGGTCGATCGCGTCTCCGAGGAGCGCGGGTTGGCTTGGTCCGCCGAGAAGACGCTGAACGGAGTCGGGATGCTGGTACTCCGCGAGATCGAAGCGGTGGAGGTGTTTCTCACATTCGGAGCCGTAGAGGGCCTCGGCGGCGAGTCGCACCATCTCGGTCTTGCCGGTGCCGGTGGGCCCCGCGAGGAACACCATCCCGAGGGTGCGCTGCGGCCGGGGACGCCCTTCCAGGGCAAGAGCAAGCGTGGTGGAAAACTCCCGCACCGCCTCCCCCTGCCCCAGAAGCCCTCCGTTGAGGGCGCTGGAAAGCCGCTCGAACACGCAGACCATCGCCCCGAGGTGTTTTGAAAGAAAGAGGGAGTCAATCTTTCCCAACAGATTGATTGAAGGTTCAGGGAATCCATTACGACGACGACGCCGGCTATGCAGGGTCGGTTGAGACGTTCAGGGTTGGCGCGCCGGGAGCGCTCTGGGTTGAGGTCTTCGCCGGCGATCGCTTCAGGATGTTCGGTGGTACCTCCCCGTTCAGGTGCCGGTGGAGAAGCTGACAGGTGTTTTTGGCGATCCGGCGGGGCGCCGGCCTCCCGCTTTGGCTTGCGCCCCGTACCGGCCATTGCAGAGTCGCAGCCCGGTTGTGCGGTCGGAGTGCCGACGCCGTTCGGCCACGGCGCCGGAGAGGTGTAAAGGGGGCTGTGGCGATTGTGTAACGAAAGGTGCCGCTGACTATTTTTTTTCAGAACGCGCGATTGCGAAACGGAAAAAATCCCTCACGCTGGGCCCCATGCCTCCTTCTCCGCGTGCCGCGAAAAAGACCTCGTCCGCCCAAGCTGCCAAGGCAGCCGCTGCTTCTGCTCCCCAGGAGTTCCTGGAGTTCCCGGTGGTGGACAAGGCCGCGCCGATCAAACCCAACAAGCAGTATTACGTGGAGGCACTGGCCAAGGGACAGACGGTGGGGATCCACTCGGTCAAGGAGTACCCCACCTTCTTCAAACTCTTCCGTCGTTATTGTGAACGGCATCGGCTGAAGATGCGGCTCCATGTGCGCCAGACCTTGCCCGACCTGTGGTTGCTGATTCCGCGCAAGGAGTCCGAGGTGAAGCCGGACGTGGTGCTGGAGGGCGACTGGCGCGAGCATGGGCGCTACAAGTATTACGCCGCGCAGCTCGAGCAGGGTGTGCAGCTTTCCTTCAGTGATGAAGAGGAGGGCACGAAAGCGAGGCGCGCCTGGATGCTTTATACGCCCCGGGACAAGCGCCGCTCGCGCACCTGCGTGGTGGCGAAACTGCCGCGGTCGGGAAAATTTGTGGTCAGCGTGCAGGAAAAGAACGACTGAGGCGGGCGTGCGGACAGGTCGCGAGCTTCGACGTGGAGCCACGACCACGGCCTCGATGCGGGTCTTCACAGGGTGGTTAGGGCGATCCAATCGCATTTAAACTGTCAATGTTTTCATATTGACGATCCGCGAGGGATGTGACCTCCTTTCTCAGGGAGCACCTTATGACGCTGACGCATCTATCCCTGCCGCGCTCGTTTTTGGATCAGATCGGTTTCACTCACGCGCTGCGGGAAGCGACCCAGGCGCGTCTCGAGCCTGAGTGGCGTCGGATGTTCCGGGCGTTGGCGCCGGGCTGGCGTGGGCAGGACGCCCAGCCGGAAAAAGCGAGCGGAACCGTTGCCCGTTTCGCAGGGTATTGGATCGCCCACGAGCAGGTGTGGGCGAGCGATGGATTGATTCGATTGGGAGTCCCCCACCCTGCTCCCGTCCACGCGTTGATGGAACACGTTCGGGAGGCGCATTTCAGCGGGCGCGTGCACCTCCCCGTGGCCGCGGCACCGGGAAAAGGGCTGCCTACGCACATGCTGCTCCACGACACCGATCTGTGGTGTGTGTACGTCGCGCCCTTCGAACAGGCGGAGGCGATCCTCGTCCGTCAGCGGCGTCCCTGGTGATTTCTGGAATGGCTTTCGCCACGGAATTCCCATGCTGCGCGGTGGTGCTGGCCGTTGCTGGCGCCCTGCATGAAAACCATCCTTCTCCTCTTCGCTTCCAATGTCTTCATGACGCTGGCCTGGTACGGCCACTTGAAGTTCAAGTTTCTGGAGGGCAAATCGCTGATTTGGGTCATCCTCGTTTCTTGGGGAATCGCCTTCTTCGAATACTGCCTGATGGTGCCGGCGAATCGCGCCGGCTATCTCGATGGCACCTTCACCGGGTATCAACTGAAGGTCATCCAGGAAGCGATCACGTTGCTGGTATTCGTGGTTTTCGCCTGGGCCGTGCTGAAAGAGCGGTTGACGTGGAACTACGCGGTCAGTTTTGGGCTGATCCTGCTCGCCGTGTTTTTCGCGACCGCTTTCAAACCGGGCGGCCCGACCCCTGGAGGTCACTCCTGATTTTTTCGGTTTTGCATCGGGTGGGACAGGCATTGTCTCACCCTCTGCGTTAACGTGCTTCGTTTACGGGTTGTTCGGTTTCGGAGCGCATGACGGTCCGCGCTTGCTTCTCCTTCTCCTGACCTCTCACGTTGCTCCCCACCCTGACTTTTTCTCCCATGTCCAAAGCCGCTCCTGTCAAAGCCACCGCCGCCGCTCCTGCCGTCAAAGACGTTTCGCGCGACAAGAACATCGACCTCGCGCTCTCCGCCATCACCAAGCAGTTCGGCGAGGGGTCGATCATGCGGCTTGGCGACGCGAAGAAGATGGCGGTGGAGACACTTTCCACCGGCTCGCTCGCGATCGATTTGGCGCTGGGCGTCGGCGGTCTGCCCCGCGGCCGCATCGTCGAGATCTACGGGCCGGAGTCCTCCGGCAAGACCACCTTTTGTTTGAGTGTTCTCGCCGAGGCGCAGCGTCGGGGAGGGTTGGCCGCGTTTATCGACGTCGAGCACGCCCTGGACCCCAAATACGCCCGGGTCGTTGGCGTTAACCTCGACGACCTCCTCGTCTCCCAGCCGGACTCTGGCGAAGACGCGCTGAACATCGCGGAAACGCTGATCCGTTCCAACGCCATCGACGTGATCATCATCGACTCCGTCGCCGCGCTGGTTTCAAAGGCGGAACTGGATGGTCAAATGGGTGACGCCACGGTTGGTTCGCAGGCCAGGTTGATGAGCCAGGCGATGCGCCGACTCACCGCCGTGGTGAGCAAGACGAAGTGTATCTGCATCTTCACCAACCAAATCCGCGAGAAGATCGGCGTGATGTTCGGCAACCCGGAAACCACGCCGGGCGGCCGCGCGTTGAAGTTCTTTTCCTCCATCCGCATCGACATCCGGCGCAAGGATCAGATCAAGACACCGGACGGCAAGGTCATCGGCAACCGCACCAAGATCAAGGTGGTGAAGAACAAGGTGGCTCCGCCGTTCACCGAATGTGAATTCGACATCATGTACGACGAGGGCATTTCGCGGACGGCCTCCGTCCTCGATCTCGGCATCGAGCACAAGGTGTTGGAAAAGAAGGGCGCGTGGATTGCCTACCAAGGCGAGCTGATTGGCCAGGGTCGCGACGCCGCCAAAGCGACTCTCCGCGAAAAACCCGAATTGGCTCAGAAGATCACGCAAGCTGTGCTCGAGAAGGTGACCGTGACGGGCGGCGCCACCGTCACCGGCGCAGAGCCGGTGGAGTGAGACCGGTGCGCTCCCGCGTCTCGGGGGTAGACAGACCAAGCTCCTTCCTCACGAGGCAAGGAGCCCCTCATCGTCTTTCTTATGGCACCAGCTCGATGGTGCCACTCCTGCCTGACTTGGGGGAAGTGGGTCTCGAGTTGGGGTGAGGACGGGAGTCGGCCGGTAACCCGGAGAAGCGCAAACGCGCTTAACCTGTTCGTGCCACCGCTTTCAGAATGGAAACGGTCGTCGCAAAATGTGAACCGGTTGCGTGCTCGCCGGTCTAGGTCGCGATGCGTATGCCCCTCCCCCTGCTCTCCTTGGTTTTGATCCTGGGTTTCGCTGCGTGGCCGTCCCAGGCGCAGGATGCCGCGCCCACCCTCCTCTCGACCACGGAGGCGGAGACGTGGTCGGATGTGGCCGACCTGAAACAACAGGCCGACGCGGGCCGCCCCGCGGCTGTGGAAGCGTATGGGGAAATGCTGGTGCTGGGCGAGCAGGTGACCAAGGACGTCCCTGCCGGGCTGGCTTTGCTGGAGAAAGCGGCGGCGTCGGGCCGGCCGAACGCGGCGTTTCGTCTGGGGAAAGTGTATGACGACGGGGAACTGGTGGCGCGTGACGCCCCGAAGGCCCTTGAGATGTACCGTAAGGCTGCGCAGGCGGGGGTGGCCGAGGCCCAGTACAATCTCGGTGCCATGCTGGTGAGTGCACGGGGGGTTCGCCGGGATTATAAGGAAGGGCTGGCCTGGCTCATCGTAGCGACGAAGAACGGTGCGGCCGGCGAAGGCGAAGCCCAGGTGCGCGAACGGTTGAAGGCCACCAATCGCACGAAGCTGATAACCGATGCGGAGGCCCGTGCGGTGGAGATCCACGCGCAGATCGAGGCCGCCAAGGCGGCAAAGGGATCGTCTGCTTCGGCGAAATAGGCCAGTTCCGTCCGGCTGGCGGTGGGTGGGTCGATGCGCGGGGCGGTCTGCCCGTGGCGGACCTGCTTTTGCTTTTGCATTTGGGAGGGTGCCCTTTTGGTTCGCGGCCAATGACCAGCATGTCGGACACGATTGTAGCGTTGGCGACTCCCGTCGGGACGGCGGCGCTCGCGGTGGTGCGAGTGAGCGGCCCGCTGAGTGGAGAACTCTTCAGGACGCTGTTCGGCGTCTCCGCCACCCCGCGCCGCACGCGGCACGTGGACTATCGGGCACTATCAGGGGATTTGTTGGACGACGTCGTGGCGGTGTATGTTGGCGGTCCGCGTTCCTATACGGGAGAAGACGGCCTCGAGCTCTCCTGCCATGGGAACCCGCTAATTGCGCAAAAAATTGTAGAGGACTTACTTGCGCGCGGATGTCGGCAGGCGGAGCCAGGTGAATTTACCCGGCGTGCCTTTCTGAACGGACGTTTGGATCTCAGCCAGGCGGAGGCAGTGATCGACCTGATTCATGCGCGCAGTGAGCGGGCGCTCACCGCGGCCAATCAGCAGCTGCGCGGCAGCTTGGGCCGACATCTTCATGAACTGACTGAAGCGCTCCTGGCGGTGTTGGCACGGGTGGAGGCCTACATCGATTTTCCGGACGAGGATCTCCCGGCGGAGGATCGTTCCCTGGTGCGGAGAGCACTCGAAACCATTCGGGGCAGCACGGACAGGCTGCTTGCGACCCAGCGTTACGGGGACCTGCTCCGGGATGGCATTCGAACGGTGATCCTGGGCGAGCCCAACGCCGGGAAAAGCTCGCTCCTCAACCGTCTGGTCGGCCGGGAACGAGCCCTGGTCAGCCCGGAGCCAGGAACCACCCGCGACTACCTCGAGGAGAAGATCACCCTCGGGGCCCACAGTATTCGCTTGATCGATACTGCTGGATTGAACCTCAGCCCGGAGCCGCTGGAGCGGCGTGGGATCGAGAAGACCCTGGAACGTGCCGCCGAGGCGGACCTGTTCCTGGTGGTCCTGGACGCGCTGCGTCCGGTGCCGACGTTGCCGGAGGACGTGCAGCGGCGGCTTGGCGCCGCCACCACGATTGTGATTTGGAACAAGATGGATGCCGCGCCGTGGAGTGAGCCGCCCCCGGGGCTCCCCTCCCCCACCGTGATCCCTTTCTCCGCCCTCACCGGGATGGGTTATGATGCGCTGGTGGAGGCCATCCTCGAAAAGGCGGAAGCTTTTCGACAGGAGCAGGGAGCGGAGATCATCGCGATCAACGCGCGGCATGCCGACGCCCTGCGCCGGGCCCAAATTTGTCTGGAGAGCGGGACGGCGCACCTGGACCGGAACGGTCCAGTGGAGCTCTTGGCCAGCGAACTGCGCGGTGCGTTGGACGCGCTGGGTGAAATCGGTGGCCGAATCGACAATGAGCGTATGCTCGATCATCTCTTCGCCTCCTTTTGCATCGGAAAGTAACGTCTGCCAGAGGGTTGATCGCCCCTGAGTGACACTCTGATAGCGTTAGACTATGATTTACAACGAGATACCCTTCGACGTAATTGTTTGCGGCGCTGGCCATGCCGGGTGTGAGGCAGCGCTCGCAGCCGCGCGGATGGGCGCGTCAACCCTGCTCCTGACGGGCAACATCGACACCGTCGCCCAGATGAGTTGTAACCCAGCGATCGGGGGCCAGGCCAAGGGGCAGATCGTTCGAGAGATCGATGCGCTCGGCGGGGAGATGGCGATCAACACCGATGTCACCGGAATCCAGTTTCGCCTACTCAATGAATCCAAGGGGCCCGCAGTACAGTCGCCCCGCGCGCAGTGCGATAAAAAGGCCTATCAGTTTCGGCTCAAACACACCCTGGAGCTCCAACCGAATCTTCAGATCTTTCAAGCGACGGTGACGGGGCTCACTTTTGAAGGCGGAAGAGTCACGGGCGTTCGCACCAATCTGGATGTCGAATTCCTGGCGAGCACTGTGGTCGTTACCACGGGGACCTTCTTGCGCGGCTTGATGCACATTGGGCAGAACAAGAATGAGGGCGGGCGTTTGGGAGACTTTAGTGCCCGCACTCTCTCCCAAAGTTTTCTGGATGCGGGAATCGAACTCCGTCGTCTAAAGACCGGCACACCTCCGCGTCTCTTGGGGAGAAGCATTGATTTCTCCAAGATGGAGGAGCAGCGCGGAGATGCCTCCCCTACCCTTTTCGCTTTTCACGATACGCGCGATCCTGAGCCATTGTTCCACGTGGAACACACGCGCGAGGAACGCTTGGGCTGGGCGCCCGGGTCCGGTCAGGTTTCGTGTTGGATGACCTACACCACCCCGGCAACCGCGGAGCTGGTTCGGGCAAATCTTCAACGTTCCGCAATGTATTCGGGTGAGATCGAGGGCGTTGGTCCCCGATACTGTCCGAGCATCGAAGACAAATTCGTCCGGTTTGCGGATAAGCCCCGGCATTTGCTCTTTCTGGAGCCGGAGGGGCGTCACACGAACGAGTATTATGTCAATGGGCTCTCCACTTCCCTGCCCTTCGACGTTCAGCTGAAGATGATCCACAGCGTGCCCGGACTGGAGCGCGTGGTGTTGTTGAGGCCCGCCTACGCGGTGGAATATGATTTCGCCCCTCCCACCCAGCTACTGCCCACGCTGGAATCCAAAAAGGTCGAGAACCTCTTCTTCGCCGGCCAGATCAATGGCACCTCGGGCTACGAAGAGGCGGCCTGTCAGGGGCTGGTGGCAGGCGTCAACGCGGTCTGTAAAGTGCGGAGCCAGCCCCCTCTGGTGGTAAAACGTCACGAGGGCTACATTGGAGTCCTGATCGATGATCTCGTGACCAAAGGGACAAATGAACCCTACCGTATGTTTACCAGCCGGGCGGAACACCGCCTGTTGTTCAACCACGGGAGTGCGGAACTGCGAATGGAGGACCATGCACGAGCCCACGGGTTGGTTTCGGCCACCCGACTCCGTCGAATTGGGGAAAAAAGAGATCAAATCGTGCATTGGACTGCGGAATTTGAGCGGCTGCGGGCCCAAGGAGCGTCTGGATCGCTGGCTGATGCCATCCGTAGGGCAGCCACCGGCGGAGCCGTCAGGCCCGCATTACCTGAATCCTTTGAGCGCTTGCCGGCGGGGGTACGCGATGAGGTGTTGTATCGCGTGAGTTATCAGGGGTACCTCCAGCGCGAGGAGCGACAGATCGCGAAGCTCTCCGACGCAGAGAAGATCCGGATCCCGGAGACGTTCGATTTCGCGACGGTGAAGGGACTGAGAAAAGAAAGTGCGCTGAAACTTGCCGAGATGCGTCCCTTTACGTTGGGACAGGCCGGTCGTATCAGCGGGGTGAGCCCAGCGGACCTCAGCATCTTGATGGTCCACCTTGCCGCTCGCCGCGGGTAGGGTGGGGGAGCGCGTCTCGCGGCATCGTTCGCCTCCCGGCTTGAGCGCAAATTGTGCCCCAGCGCCCCTACTGGACTCGATCGGACTGGCTGAACGTACGCCAACGCCCCGTCTGAAATCCTCGCCTCCCTGTCACGCGCCGCGACACGTTCGGCACGGTCTTCCCGACGCTGTAACATTTGTGAAACGCGAGGGTAAAATCGCTCGGCAGCCTCCGTACGCGCGCGTAACCTGCACCCGTTATGAACGAGGCAAAAGGCAAGCGGATCCTGGTGATCGATGATGAGGCGGACGTGACCGAGCTCGTCGCCTATAACCTGAAAGCCAAGGGCTTTGAGGTGGAGACCTTAAACGATCCCAACGGAAGCATCGGAGCAGCGCGCTCATTTATGCCCGATCTCGTCATCCTCGACGTGATGATGCCCGACCTCAACGGGGTGCAGATCTGCCGCATGTTGCGCGCCGATCCAAAGCTGAAAAAGGTGCCCGTGATCTTTCTGACTGCCAAGGCAGAGGAGGCCGACCGAATCCAAGGCCTCGAGGTCGGGGCAGATGATTACGTCTCTAAACCGTTCTCTACCAAGGAGTTGATGCTTCGTGTGCAGACCATTCTCCGGCGCCTGACGGAGGGCGCTCCCGAGGCACCGAAGCGACTCGAGGCTGGCGGCATCGTGCTGGATGTGGAGCGGCACGAAGCCGTGGTGGAGGGTAGGGCGGTGGAGCTGACCGCGACCGAGTTTAAGCTGCTGCGCCTCCTGATGGAGCGGCGGGGGAGGGTCCAAACCCGCGAGCATCTCCTGATCAACGTGTGGAACTACGAGACGGAGATTGAAACCCGGACGGTGGACACGCACGTGCGACGGCTGCGGGAAAAACTCGGCGCCGAGGCGGATTGGATCGAAACGATTCGCGGAGTGGGGTACCGCATGGCTGAACGCCGCGCCGGTCCATGCCCCACCTGATCCTCCTCCTCCTTTCGATCGCCCTCGCCTACACCGTTCGCCAACTCTGGTTGCAGCGGCAGGCGGTGCGTGGGCTGTATCGCGCGATCCAAACCAGGACCGCTTATCTAGAGGAAGAAGCCCCCGGCGGGTTCAGTGAGCCGTGGGATGGCCTGCGCACCGCGGTGAATGGCCTGGTCGGAGAACTCAGCCGGCTTCAGGAGCAGCGGTCGGGTCAGCTGGCGCAGCTGCAGGCCACGCTGGGCAGCCTCCAGGAGGCGGTTCTGATCGTGGATCGCGACAACTACATCCTCCTGGCGAACCGCGCCCTCCAGGGCATGTTTCCAGACGCCACCAGCATTCTCAATCATCGCGTCGAGCGGGTGCTGCACAGTTCCTCCTTTCTGAGCTACGTGGAACAGGTGCGGGCAAACGCCGCGGAGCCGCAACAGGAGGTGGAGTTTGTCTCCGGAGGGCGCTCGATCTGGCTGGAAGTCACGGGCACCCTCGTTCCGGCGGGCAGTGGCCAGAAGGGGCCCTGGCTCCTCTTCGTCCTCCACGACATCACCAAACTCCGGAAGCTCGAGTTGGTGCGCAAGGACTTTGTAGCCAACGTCTCCCACGAGCTTCGCACCCCGCTGAGCGTGATCAAGGGCTACATCGAGACACTGGTGGACGGCCACCAGGACATGAATCTGGAGGACCGGGAGCGATTCCTTCGTACGATCCAGCGGCATACGGAACGCCTCAACTCCCTCCTCGAAGACCTCCTGACGCTGTCGCGCCTGGAATCGATCAATCCCGGTCTCCGCCGAGAGAGTGCCGACTTCGCCCACCTGCTGGCCGGGGTGGAGGAGGATTACCGTGCGCGCCCGGCCGCGGCTGGACACGTTCTTTCGTTCAGGGATGTTCCAGCGCTGGAGCCGGTGCTGATAGATCCGTTGAAGATCACCCAGGTTTTGGAGAACCTGATCGACAACGCGCTCAAATACACCCCCAGGGGTTCGACGATCACGGTAGCGGTGCAGCGCCGCGACGCCGAGATCGAGGTCAGTGTCTCGGATAATGGTCCTGGCATCCCGCCTGCGGACCTTCCGCACATTTTCGAGCGGTTCTATCGGGTGGACAAAGGACGCTCCCGCGAAAAAGGCGGCACCGGTTTGGGGCTCAGTATCGTAAAGCACATTGTCCAGCTCCACCAGGGGCGGGTCTGGGTGGAGAGCGTGCAGGGGTCGGGTTCCTGCTTTTCCTTCAGCCTTCCACTGCGAGAGCAGGGTGGGGGAGGCGAGCCCCCGGCCCGACCCGCTCCCAACCAGCCTGCCACGCCCACCCCGTGAGTGCGATGACGTGAGCGCCGCTCACCGACGCTGGGGGCACGGCAGGCGCGGCGGGATTGCCTTGCCTGGGGGTGGACGCCTACGACTGGCGGGTGCATCCGTCGCCTCCGTCACCCACTCACCTCGAAACCGTGCAACAGCGTGTCGACGCGCTGCGCGCTCTCTTGGCAGAGCAGCTGGCCGGCGTTTCCCGTCTTACTCTGGAGGTCGGCAGCGGGCATGGGCACTACCTCACGGCGTACGCGCAGGCACATCCCGATGAGTTCTGCCTGGGTATCGATATCATCCTGGACCGACTCACCCGCTCTGATCGCAAGCGTAACCGTGCTGGAGTAAAGAACCTGCTTTTCGTCCGTGCTGAGGCGTTTGAATTCCTTCAGGCGCTGCCTGGGTCGGTGCGCCTGGCGAGAATATTGATCCTGTTCCCCGATCCGTGGCCCAAGCGCCGGCATCACAAAAACCGCCTGCTCCAGCCCCGTTTCCTGAGTCTGCTGGCCGAACGCGCGCTCCCGGGTGCGACGCTCCATTTCCGCACCGACCATGCGGAGTATTTCGCCTGGGCCCATGCCCACCTTCGGACGCACTCCGCGTGGGATTGGCAGCCTGAGGCCCCCTGGCCATTTGAACTCCCGACCGTCTTTCAGGAGCGCGCGGGTTCCTACGCGTCCTGGACCGCGGTTAGGCGCGGTGGCGAGTCCCTCCCGGTCCCGCCGATGTAAAAGGGTTCAGCCATGAACTATAATGATACTTGAGCCTGCCGGCTCGCCGGCTCGGGCTAATGCTTTAATCCCGACATAAGTACGGGTGATTTCAGAGATTGACCTCAACAACGGCGTTTGCCTAGTCCTGCTCCTTTCCTTTTTCCCGAGTCACTCCGCGCACGTATGTCCTGGCCCAAAAAGCTTCTCGCCGTAGTTGCCCTAGTCAGCGCCTCCGCGCCGGTCTACGCCGAGGGCGTGGATGCACGTGCGGCCAAGCTGATCGACTTTGGCGGCGGTTGGGCGATCACGAACAGCATGGCGACGGGCTGGGCGGTTTCCGCCTTTTTGATTCTCCTCATCCTCTGGTTGATCGGGCGGCCATCGGTGCTGCCCTCCAAGGGGCAGGCGGTGATCGAGTCGCTGATCGAAGGTCTTCAGGGCCTGTTTGAACCCATCGTCGGCAAAGCCGCCTTCGCGGCTGCGTTTCCCCTCCTGGTCACCCTTTTCATCTTCATCCTGATCCATAACTGGATGGGCCTGCTGCCGGGCGTGGGCACGGTGGGGTGGGGTGTGACCGACGCCGCCGGGCACTTCCACCTCACGCGTCCTTGGATCCGCCCGCATAATGCCGATTTCAACGGCACCATCGCCCTCGCCCTGATCTCCTTTGGCGCCTGGTTGATCCTGATCTTCAAATACGCCGGCCCCAAGGTCATCCTCTACGACCTCTTTGGTAACAAGGCCGACAAGAAGGAGACGCCCGCCGCTCTCTACGCCATCCTTTCCGTGGTGTTCCTGGTGGTGGGCTGCATCGAGGTCTTTTCGATCGCGATCCGTCCCTTTACCCTCTCCGTGCGCCTCTTCGGCAACATCTATGGCGGCGAGAACCTGCTGCACGGCACCGGCTTTTTCCCCGTCTTTTATTTCATGGAGCTGCTGGTCGGCCTGATCCAGGCCACGGTGTTCACTCTGCTCACCGCGGTCTACATCGGCTTGATCACCAACCATGGCGACGGCGAGCACGGCCACGAAGGCGACACCCACCACGCCGGGGCGCACCACTAAACCCTTTTCCGTCGGGAGCGTGCCCAAAGCTGCGCGCACGGCGGTAATGCAACCAACGATACAAACTCCACCATGGAACTCCTCGCTCAAGTCACCCAGACTGGCATCACCGGTAACATCGCCAGCGCCGCCGGTCTCCTCGGCGCCGCTGTCGGCGTCGCCCTCATCGGCACCAAGGCCGCGGAAGCGGTAGGTCGCAATCCCGGCGCGTCCGGCAAGATCCTCGTCCAGGCCATCATCGGTATGGCGCTCGCCGAAGGTCTCGGCGTGCTCGCGCTGTTCCTCGCCAAGTAATTTGTTTTTCGTGTGGTGCCGGCCGCCCCTGCGGCTGGCACCCGTTTCAACCCGTCCCCCTTATGCTCTCCACGCTCCTCCTTGCGGCCGTTGAAGCCCACGGCGCTGCCGAACCCGGCCTGATCGAGAAATTCGGCATCGAGCCCAAGTACGTGATCATGCAGCTGATCAGCTTCCTGATCCTGTTTGCCGTGCTGTACTGGAAGGGCATCAAGCCGACGATCGCGGCGATGGACGAGCGCCGCACCAAGATCGACGCGGGGCTGAAGTATGCGGACGAGATGAAGGTGCAGCTCGCCGCCGCCCAGCAGGAGAGTGCCGGCCTGATCAAGCAGGCCCAGTTGGAAGCGAACAAGATCATCGAAGAGGCGCGCCGCACCTCCAAGGAGCTCTCCGACCGCGCCAACCAGGAGGCGACAGAGCGCGCCAACAGCCTTCTCACCAAAGCGCAGCAGGCGATTGAGCTCGAGCACCGCAAGATGCTCGCCGACGCCCGCGGGGAGATTGCGCGTCTCGTTGTGACCACGACGGAGCGTGTCCTCGCGAAGCGCCTCACCGACGCGGATCGCGCCCAATACAATGAGTCAGCCGCTCGCGAGCTGACGTCTGTCTAAACCCTTTCCATGGCCGCCGACAAAAAAGCCCAGCAGCTCGCCCGCCAGCTTTACAAGCTGAGCCTGGAGAATGGCCGCCTCTCGGATGAGCGGGTGGCCGGTGTGTTGGCCTACATCGAAAAGACAAAGCCCCCGCACACCCTCGCGGTCCTCAAAGCCTACCAGCGGTTGGTGGAGACCGAGGTTGCCCGCAATGTCGCCGTGGTGGAGCATGCCGGCCTGATCCACGCCGAAACGTTGCAGGCGATCGCCAACACCATGAGCCGCAAGTATGGCCGCCCCGTTTCGGCCCAGGCGGTCTCCAATCCTTGCCTCCTCGCCGGCCTCCGGGTCCGCGTCGGTGACGACGTTTTTGAATCGTCCGTCGCCGGTCAGCTCCAGCAGCTGAGCACTCTGTAAACCCTTTCACGAATAACCCTAGCGCCCCGCGCATCCATGAGCTCGGTCCTCGAACAAATCGAACAGCAGATCGCCAAGATCCAGAACAAGGCGGTCAAGAAGAACACCGGCAACATCCGTTCCGTCGCTGACGGCGTGGCCCGCATCGACGGCCTCTCGGAGGTGATGTACAACGAAATGGTCCAGTTCCCGGGAGGCACCATCGGCATCGCGCTCAATCTCGAGGAAGACGAGGTCGGCTGCGTGGTTTTGGGCGACGTTTCCAAGTTGAAGGAAGGCGACGAGGTCCAGACCACGGGTCGCCTGCTTTCCGTTCCCGTGGGCAAGTCCCTCCTCGGCCGCACGGTTGACGCGCTGGGTAATCCGGTCGACGGCAAAGGCCCGATCGACGCCGCCGAAACCTATCCGGTGGAGCGTATCGCCCCCGGCATCATCGTCCGCAAATCCGTTTCCCAGCCGCTCTTCACCGGCATCATGGCGATTGATTCCATGATTCCGATTGGCCGCGGTCAGCGCGAGTTGATCATCGGCGACCGCGGCACCGGCAAGACCGCCATCGCGATCGACACGATCATCAACCAGGCGAAGATCAACAAGGTCGGCCTCGCCAGCGGCGACCCGAAGTTCCGCCCGGTGTATTCGATCTACGTCGCGATCGGACAGAAGAACTCCAACATCGTGCGCACGCTCGCGACCCTCGAGGCGGCAGGCGCGTTGGAATTCACCATCATCGTGGCCGCACCCGCGGCCGACAATCCGGCCAACCAATACCTCGCCCCGTACTCCGGCGCGGCGATGGGCGAGTGGTTCATGGAAAACGGCATGGATGCCCTGATCGTCTATGACGATCTCTCCAAGCATGCCGTGGCCTACCGTCAGATTTCGCTGATCCTCAAGCGTCCGTCCGGCCGCGAGGCGTATCCCGGCGACGTGTTTTATCTGCACAGCCGCCTTCTCGAACGCTCCGCCCGACTTGAAGGCAAGGGCTCGCTTACCGCGCTCCCGATCATCGAGACGCTGGCCGGCGACGTCTCGGCCTACATCCCGACCAACGTGATTTCGATCACCGACGGGCAGATCTTCCTCGAAACCGATCTCTTCAACCAGGGCACCCGCCCCGCCGTCTCGGTCGGTCTCTCCGTCTCGCGCGTCGGCTCGGCGGCGCAGATCAAGGCGACCAAGCAGGTCGGCGGTAAGCTCAAGGGCGAGCTGGCCCAGTTCCGCGAACTGGCCGCCTTCGCGCAGTTTGGCTCGGACCTCGATGCAAAGACCAAGTCGCAGCTGGACCGCGGCGCCCGCATCGTCGAACTCTTCAAGCAGCCCGCCGCCGCCCCGATCCCGATCGAGCAGCAGGTGGTGACCCTCTGGGCGATGCAGAAGGGGTATTATGACGCGGTCGACCTCCGCCGGGTGAACGCCGCCGCCGTCTCCCTCCGCGAATTTTTCGCCACCCGCAAGGATGCCCTCCTGACCAAGATCCGGAACAAGGCCGCCCTCGACGCCGAACTCGAGGCCGAGCTGAAGACCGCGGTCGACGAGTGGAAAGCCACCTTCAGCGCCTAACTTCCGCGTATGCCCCATGGTCGTTGATTTGTGACCGGACTGGCAGGCCCCCGCGCCTGTAGTCCTCCAAATCATACATGATGCCTCACGAATCCTAAATCCTCATGGCTTCCACCCGCGACATCCGCCGGCGCATCAAGTCCGTCAAGAACACCCGCCAGATCACAAAGGCGATGGAGTTGGTGGCGGCGTCGAAGATGAAGAAGGCGCAGCAGGCCGCCCTGGCCGGCCGCCCCTACGCCCAGCTGATGGCATCGATGCTGGCGGCGCTGGCGCCCCATGTGGAGGAGCACATGCACCCCTTCCTCGTCTCCCGCGAGGTGAAGGTGCGTGGTATCCTGCTCATCACTACCGACAAGGGCCTGGCGGGACCGCTCAACTCCAACCTCTTCAAGCTGGTGATGGAGGTGAGGACCCCCGCCAAGTTTGCGGTGGTGGGACGCAAGGGCGCCCAGTTCCTCGCCCGCACCCGCCGCGACCTGATGGCCGACTTCCAGGTCAGCGACCGGGTCGCCTTCGCCGAGGTCCGGACCGCGATCGAGTTCATGGTCAAGCAGTACCTTGACGGGGTGATCGACACGGTGGAGGTGATCTACCCGCGCTTCCGCAACACCCTGGTGCAGGAGCCGACGGTGCGTCCCATTCTCCCCCTCGCCAGCGTGGCCCAGTTCAGCGCCGCCCTCGGGGCCGAGGCCGGCCTGGTGGCGAAGGCCGACACCCGCGAGATGCTGTTTGAACCCAGCGCCCAGGCGGTGCTCGACGCCCTCCTCCCGTTCTACGTCAACCGCTTCGTCTACCAGCTGGTGCTCAGCGCCAAGGCCTCCGAGCACAGCGCGCGCATGGTCGCGATGAAGACGGCCAAGGATAACGCCACCAAGCTGCTCGGCGACCTCACCCTCGAATACAACAAGGCGCGCCAGGCCGCGATCACCCAGGAGATCCTGGAGATTGCCGCCGCCCAGTTCGCCTCCAGCTGATCCCTTCTCAAAACCTCCTCCGCCCCGGGTGTCCGCCCGCCGGCACCCGCACCCAATATCTCCACGAAATGAATACCGGCAAAGTCGTCCAAGTCATCGGCCCCGTCGTTGACGTCCAGTTCGCCGAAAACACCATCCCGCCGATCTTCCAGGCCCTCACCGTCGAGTTCAGCGCCGGCGGCCGGAAGGAAATGCTCACCCTCGAGGTCCAGCAGCATCTCGGTGGCGGGCTGGCCCGCGCGATCGCCATGTCCTCCTCCGAGGGGCTGGTCCGCGGTATGCCCGTCGTGGATACCGGTGCCCCGATCTCGGTCCCGGTGGGCGAGGGCGTGCTGGGGCGCATCTTCAACGTGACGGGCGACGCGGTGGACGGCCGCGGCCCGGTGCCGCACGAGAAGAAGTACCCGATCCACCGCCCGGCCCCGGCGCTGGTGGACCAGGACACCAAGGCCCAGATCCTCGAGACCGGCATCAAGGTCATCGACCTGATCGCCCCCTTCACCAAGGGCGGCAAGGTCGGCGCCTTCGGTGGCGCCGGCGTGGGCAAGACCGTCGTGATCATGGAGCTGATCAACAACATCGCGAAGGCGCACGGCGGTTACTCCGTCTTCGCCGGCGTCGGTGAGCGCTCCCGCGAGGGCAATGACCTTTACCACGAAATGTCCGAGGCGGGCGTCATCGACCAGAAGGACCTGAGCAAGTCCAAGGTCGCGCTGGTTTACGGGCAGATGAACGAACCCCCGGGCGCCCGTATGCGTGTGGCCCTGTCGGCCCTCGCGATGACAGAGTACTTCCGCGACGAGAAGAACCAGGACGTGCTGCTCTTCGTCGACAACATCTTCCGCTTTTCGCAGGCCGGCTCGGAAGTGTCCGCGCTGCTCGGCCGCTCCCCGTCCGCGGTGGGCTACCAGCCGACCCTCTCCAACGAGATGGGCCAGCTCCAGGAGCGCATCACCTCGACCAAGAAGGGATCGATCACGTCGTTCCAGGCGGTGTATGTGCCGGCGGACGACCTGACGGACCCGGCTCCCGCCAACACCTTCGCCCACCTCGACTCCACCATCGTGCTGGAGCGCTCCATCGCCGAGCTGGGCATCTATCCCGCGGTCGATCCGCTCGCCTCCGTTTCCAAGGCGCTCGAGCCCTCGATCGTCGGTGAGGAACACTACAAGGTGGCCCGCGAGGTCCAGCGCGTCCTCCAGCGTTACAAGGACCTCCAGGACATCATCGCGATTCTCGGTCTCGATGAGCTCTCGCCCGAGGACAAGCTCACCGTTTACCGCGCCCGCAAAATCCAGCGTTTCCTCTCCCAGCCGTTCCACGTCGCGGAAGTCTTCACCGGTTCACCCGGCAAGTACGTCGGCGTGAAGGACACCGTTCGCGGTTTCAAGATGATCCTCGAGGGTCAGCTCGATGACGTGCCAGAGGGCGATTTCTACATGAAGGGCGGCATCGACGAGGTGCTCGCCGCTGCCGGAAAGAAGTAAGGTTCAACTGCTAATCTCCACCGCTGCCGCCCTGAGGCGCCCCTGTCGGCGCCCTGGGCACGGTGGTCCCACCCATGGCTCTCACTCTCGAAATCGTCACCCCCGAGGCTCGCGTCTTTAGCGAGACGATCGACTCCGTCGTCATTCCCACGGTGGAGGGCGAAATCGGCATTCTGCCCGGACACATTCCCCTGCTCACGCAGGTGGACAGCGGCGAACTGCGCGTGACCAAGGGCAACACGACCTTCCATCTCGCGGTGGGCCGTGGGTTTGCAGAGATCGAAGGCGACCGCGTCTCGGTGCTGGCGGAAAGCGCGATCACGGAGGAGAAGATCGACGAAGCCGCCGCCGAGAAAGCGATGCAGCGCGCCGAAGAAGCCCTGCGCGCCAAAGAGACGCTGGAGCCGGGCGAAGTGGAGCGACTGGAGGGCATCGTGCGCTTCTCGGTCGCACAGCTGGGCGTCAAACGCCGTCGCAAGTAAGCCGCCTCGGGCGGCCAAAGTCTGTGGCCGACCGTAGTTTCGGCCGCAGTTCAGGCAACGCGGACCGCGCGGATCAGCCCTCTGAAGTGAAAGGGGATCTTGTGGAAATCCCCGGTGGCCAGGTCGCGGAGCAGAGCCCGGCTGTTGAGCCGAAGCTGCGCCGACCGCGACAGTGGCACGGGGATAACCATACCCATAACTACGGATCTGGACGCGGCTCCTTTACGCCGGACGACTCTCTGCTGCGGGAGTATCACCCCGGCTTTTGAGGGCACCTGGCCCGGGAGTACCGCTTTTGCCGGGTGCCGCCAGTACCCGCGCTAATGCCCGCTCAGAGAGGGATTCTGCTTCAGTATCTACGGTTGGCGCCGATTGACATTGAAACCCAGTCTCAGCCTTATCCTACTCCTGTGTTCATGAACGCCGCCTCCTGCACCGCCCGCATGCCTTTGACGGAGCTCCCGGTTGGGGCGGAAGCCCGGGTGGCGGAGCTCTCAGGCAAGGCGGAGGTCTGCCAGCGGCTGCGCGAAATGGGCTTTTGTGAATCTGCAGTCATCGCGAAGGTCAGCGGACAGCGCACGCTGCTGTGTGATGTGTGCGGCACCCGGATTGCCCTGAGCGACCGAGCCGCCCAACACATCGTGGTCGAGCTCATCCGCGGCGGAGTGTAAGCCCCCGCGTCATGGCTGAAACGCTACGTCTGTCGCAGCTTGCCGTCGGCGCGTCCGCGGTGGTGCGCGAGTTTCCCAAGCAGGGTGCGGCCTTCATCCGGCTGCGCGAGATGGGACTTCTCCCCGGGACGCAGATCACCCTCGTACGCACCGCTCCGCTGGGCGACCCGATCGAGATCAAGGTGCGCGGTTATCACCTGACACTGCGGAAGACAGAGGCGGAAAACGTAGTCGTCGAGCGGGGCTCGACGAAATGACGAAGGACGAAGCCCGCATGTCGAATCCGCCGCTGTATTCATTATTGAGCTACAATATGCCGGCCAGGCCGGCGTGGAATCCTGCCGGCGCTGCTCCAGGCCCGGTCGGCTCCGCCGGCCACCGCGCTTTCGTTTCCGCCAGCGCCGCCGTCCTTCGTCATTCGCCCCTCGTCCTTCGGGCTTCGGGTGCGCGTCCATGAGTGCTGAAGCGAAGCCCAGCAGTCCGGCGCGCACGCCGGTCTATGCCTTCTGCGGCAATCCCAACTGCGGCAAGAGCACGCTTTTCAACGCGCTGACCGGACTGAAGCAGAAGGTGGGAAACTACCCCGGTGTCACGGTCGAGAAGAAGATCGGGGAGACGTATTCGCAACATGGGCACCCGATCCGGATCATCGACCTGCCCGGTGCCTATTCGCTGGCGGCCCGATCCCCCGACGAGGCGGTGATGCGCGACGTGCTGCTGGGGCGGCGCGCCGACACCCCGCAGCCGGACCGCATTGTCTGCATCGCCGATGCCAGCAACCTCGAGCGCAACCTCTACCTGGTGCACCAGATCCTCGATCTGGGCCGCCCCGTCATCCTGGTCCTGAACATGATGGACCTCGCGGCCAAGGCCGGGATGGACGTGCGGGTGGCGCGGCTGGAGAAGGAGCTCGGCATTCCCGTGATCGCCTGCGAGGCGGTCAACGGCAAGGGGCTGGTGGAATTGCGGCTGGCGATGAGCCGCAGCGACCTCCCGTTGCCGCGGCACAGCTGGGATATTCCCGGCCCGATTGCGCCGGCAGTCTCCGAGATTGCGGCCAGCTTGGCGCAGAATGACGGCAAGCCGCCGCTGATCGCCCGCGCCGAGGCCCTCCTTCTCCTGACCGATCAGGACGCGGTGCGCGTCGCCGGCTCGACCCCCCTGAGCCCCGCCACCTCCGCCATTCTCAAGGGCTGGCAGAAACGCTGGGAAGGGGAGGGGACCGACTGGGCCGGCATCCTCGTCAACAGCCGTTACGAGTCGATCGGCCGGGTTTGCGAGGAGGTCGTCCTCCGCCGCGCCCCCGCCGGGCAGAGCGCCAGCGACCGTATTGACAGTGTGGTGACACATCCGGTCCTCGGCTGGGTGGTGCTGGGCGCGATCATGACTGCCCTTTTCCTCTCGATCTTCACCCTCGCGGAATACCCGATGAACGTGATCGACGGCCTGATGGCCTCGCTCAGCGACGCGGTGAAGGACGCAATGCAGCCGGGGGACCTGCGGGATCTCATCACCGACGGCGCCATCGGCGGAGTGGGGGGCGTCCTCATTTTCCTCCCGCAGATCCTGATCCTCTTCCTTTTCATCGGCCTGCTGGAAAGCACAGGCTACATGGCACGCGCCGCCTTCATCATGGACCGGATGATGAGCCGCGTAGGCCTGAACGGCAAAAGTTTCATCCCCCTCCTCAGCTCGTATGCCTGCGCGATCCCGGGCATCATGGCCACGCGCACGATCGAGGACACCAAGGACCGGTTGGTCACGATCCTGGTGGCGCCGCTGATGAGCTGTTCGGCGCGGCTTCCGGTTTACCTGCTGATGATTGCGGCCCTCATCCCCGGGGAGCGCGTCCCGGTGCTGACCAAGGTGGGGATCATGCTGCTGATGTATGCCCTGGGCACGATCGGGGCGTTTGGTTTCGCCTGGCTTTTCAAGCGCACCCTCCTGAAGGGCGAGCCACCCCTGATGATCATGGAGCTGCCTCCGTATCGGCTTCCGCGGATACGCGACGTTCTCCAGCAGATGGGGGAGCGCGCCTGGGTCTTCCTGCGCCGCGCCGGCACCGTGATCCTCGGCATTTCCATTCTCCTCTGGTTCCTCACCGCCTATCCGAAGGCGCCCGACGGGGTGTCCGCAACGCAGCAGCTGGAGCAGAGTTTTGCCGGACAGGCGGGCAAGTTGCTCGAGCCCGTGATCCGTCCGCTCGGCTTCGACTGGCACATCGGGATCGGTTTGATCACCTCCTTCGCCGCTCGCGAGGTGTTTGTCAGCACGATGGGTGTGGTCTTCAACGCGGCCTCCGAGGAGGAGGACACCACCCCGCTGCGCGACGCCCTGGTGGGCGCGACCTGGCCGGACGGCGCCCCGCTGTTCACCCCGCTGGTCTGCCTCACCCTGATGATTTTCTACGTGTTCGCGATGCAGTGCATCAGCACCCTCGCGGTGGTGCGGCGCGAGACGAACTCCTGGCGCTGGCCGCTCTTTCAGCTGGGATACCTCACCGGCACCGCCTGGCTGGTCTGTCTGCTCGTGTACCAGGTTGGCTCGGCCCTCGGATATTAAAATGCACCGGCAACCTGCATCGGGCGCGATCGGCGTTACCTTTTCCTCATGACACAGGACTGGCAGACCCTCGTCGCGCTCCTCGTGGTGCTGGTGACCCTGGCGCTACTGGCGCGGTCACTCTGGGCCAAGCGCAAGAACCCCGGTTGCAGCAGCGGCTGCGGTTGCCCTAGCACCGAGCTCAAGAAGCAGTTCGAGCGTCGCACCCGTTAAGCCGGCGTGGCGGCGTGCCGGGCGCGGGGGTCACGGCCCTCCGCGCTCCGGGATTTACTTGGGCGGCTGGATGCATTCTCTGGCGCGCGCATGCACCCCTCTCCCCCCACGGGTGTTGCCGAGGCGCCCACGCGGCCCGGCGGCATCGTCCGGCAGCTTGGCCCCGGACTCATCATCAGCTCCATCATTGTTGGCTCGGGTGAGCTCATCGTCACTCCGAAGCTTGGCGCCGAAGCGGGCTTCAAGCTGCTCTGGTTCATCGTACTCGGCTGTTTCCTGAAAGTTTTCATCCAGATCGAATTCGGCCGCTATGCCGTGCTTCGGGGAAGGACGACGCTCGAGGGTCTTAACACGCTCCCCGGGCCGCGCTGGATCGTTTCCTGGGTGTTGTGGATCTGGTTCGCGGTCTATCTGGCGATGGTGTTCCAGGTCGCGGGCATCGTCGGCGGCGTGGCGAAGATCTTTGAACTCGCCGGTGTGCCGATGCCCCTACCCGTCCTGGCGGTGGGCATCGGCGCCAGCTGCGCGGCCCTGCTTGTGCTCGGGCGCTACCGGCTGGTTGAGTCGCTCTCCACCGTGATGGTGGCGCTTTTTGTCGCCGCCACGCTGGTGGCGGTGTTTGCGCTGCAGCGCACCAACTTTGCCCTCACCGGGGCCCAGCTGGCGGAAGGGCTCTCGTTCCAGCTGCCCGACCGCCTCGTCACCATGTTCGGCGCCTTCGGCATCATCGGCGTCGGCGCCTCCGAACTGATCTATTACCCGTACTGGTGTTTGGAGAAAGGATACGCGATGAAGGTCGGCCCCGACGATGGCACCCCGGAGTGGGCGACCCGCGCACAAGGCTGGCTACGCATCATGCGGATCGATGCGTGGCTGTCCTTTGCCGTCTATACCACGACCACCCTGGCGTTCTATCTCCTGGGCGCGGCCATTCTCCACGCACGCAACCTCGAGGTGCAGAACTCGGCCATGATCGAGACGCTTTCCCGGATGTACCGGGACGTCTTCGGCGAGTGGAGTTTTCCACTCTTCCTGGTGGGTGCGTTCGCCGTGCTCTTTTCCACCCTCTTTGGCGGGACTGCCTCCAATGCGCGCCTCCTCGTGGACTCCCTGCGCCTGGCCGGCGTGCGGACCTACCGTGATGCCGAGGAGCGGGCGCGCCTGGTCAAGATCGCGTCCGTCGGGCTGGCGGTGGCCTTCACCGGCGTTTTCATCCTCTGGCAGGCACCGGTCACCCTGGTCTTCATCGGGGCGGTGGGGCAGGGGGTGATGCTTCCCTTTCTGGGGCTCGCCGCGGTGTATTTCCATTTCACCAATCCGCACCACAGACTGCGCGCGGGGCCGTTTTCCCTGGCGGGTATGCTCCTGGCGGCGGCCTGCATGGCCGCCCTCGGCATTTATCAAGTCGTCGACGAGCTCGGGAAACGGTAGGCAGACTCGCCGTTTTGGTGCTCGACGGCGCTGCTGCCATTGCGGTGTGTTCTGGCATCATGCCGTCGCGTCCGATTCCTGGTTCCTCTGGCGAAGTGCTCACCACGCTTCCCTCGCCGTACCTGCCGCACGCCGCGACCGGCCTTCTCTATCTCCCGCGCTTTATCGCCAAGTGCAAATACGTGAAGGAGCACGGCTCCCTGCCCGCGTCCTACGCAAAGAACTACAAACGCGGGATTGATCGTTTCCTTTGCCTGCACCTGGGGGTGGATCCGGCGGCAGTGGAGGCCATCGTCCACAGTTCGACGACGGATGCGGAGATCGACCAGCGGCTGCTCGCACTTTTTCCCAGGGATGTGCGCGCCGCGCGGTGGAACCGCGAACTGGTGCAGAAGGGGATGACGGAGGCGGGGCAGGGTTTCCTCAAGGAAGCCCTCACCAAGATGGGCTGCGAGGACCGGCTGGGAGAAATCCGCAGCGTCCCGGACCTCATCGACTTCGACGAAGGCCGGATCGACTAGTGCCGGTCGGGCGATGCACCTCACACCTGTCACACTCACCGGCCGACACGTCCAGCTGGAGCCGCTGGCGCCCGCACATGTCGCCGGCCTGCAGGAGGCGGTGCGTTCCGGGGAGCTCTGGACCTTGCGGGTGACCCGCGTCCCACCTCCGGAAATGATGGAGCAGGCGGTGGCCGAAGCCCTGGCGCTGCAGGCCGCCGGGCAGGCTTTGCCCTTCGCCACGGTGGAGCGTGCCAGCGGCAGAATCGTGGGTGCGACTCGCTTCGGCAGCCTGAGACCCGCGGACAAATGCGTGGAGATCGGGTGGACATGGATCGGTGCCATGTGGCAGCGGACTGCGGTCAACACCGAGGCAAAATACCTGATGTTGCACCACGCGTTCGAGGTATGGGGCTGTCACCGGGTTGAATTGAAGACCGACACGCTGAACACGCAGTCACGGCGCGCGATCGAACGGCTCGGCGCGATTCAGGAAGGGGTCCTGCGCAGACACATGGTGATGCCCGATGGACGGATCCGCGACACCGTGTATTACAGCATCATCGCCGAGGAGTGGCCGGCGGTGAAAACAAGGCTGGAGACCCGCCTGGCGGCGGCGTGACGCCCGCGGGGTGGCCGTTCGACCAGTGGGTGGACCGGAGCGCAAACTGGTAATGTCGCGCCCGAACTTGTTATTTGTCTCTGCGGATCGGCCCTTCGCGGCCGGGCCCGCTTGAACGTTTCCACCGCACGACCATCCTGTACTCCATGATCACCTCCCTCCGCCGTCTTTTTGTCGGCCTCACGCTGGCCGTTGTTGCCGCCGCCTCCGCCGCGGCGTTCGAAGGCAAAGTCAACATGAAGATGACCTCCGGCAAGGACACCATGCCGATGACGTATTACATCAAGGATACAAAGATGCGCGTCGAGTTTGCCGTGCCGGCCGACAAGAAAGGCAGCTCGGGGACAACCATGGCGTCGGTTTTCGACATGAAGGCGATGGAAATGATGGTGCTGATGCCGGAGGAGAAGATGTACATGGTGATGAAGATTCCGGACGTGTCCGAGATGCAGAAGGGCAAAAAGAACAAGAAGGACACGGAGTTCGCCCCCACCGGACGCAAGGAGACGATCGCCGGGTATGAGGCGGAAGAATACGTGGGCGTGTCCGAGGGCCGCCGCACGGAGCTCTGGGTCACCAAAGGCATGGGCAAGTTCATGATGGCCAACCAGGGCAAGGGCGGCTTCGGCGGCGGCAAGCAGCAGACGTCCGCCTGGGAGAACTTCATGCGCGAAGGCGACTTCTTCGCCCTGCGGGTGATCCAGCGGAAGAAGGAAAACGGCCCCGAGGAGATGCGCATGGAGGTCACCAACATCGACAAGGTGCCCCAGTCCGACGCGCTTTTCCGCGCCCCCAAGGATTTTCAGAAATTCCAGATGCCCAGCATGGGCGACATGATGAAGGGGATGATTCCCGGCGGCGCCGGCGAACGCTGAGCCGTCGCTTCGGTTCGCCGCGCCGTCCGGTCGTTTCGCCGTCGGCGCGGGGGCTTTTTTCGACGAAGCGCGGGCCGCCACCTTTGTTGTGGCGCCCTTTCCCTTGTGGGCGGGGGTGACTTCAACCCGCAGTTTGTGCGACGCCGCAGCAGCGGGGTGGGGGCACCCCGCCTACAGGGAAGGCGAGGCTCGTTGAAGGTGGGATCTGACCCCGGCGAAGCGGGGCGGTCGCGGTCTAGAACGTCCGCGGCGGTTTCATGCCGAAGCGTATCGCCAGGGCACGGGCATGTCCCGCAGCACGGAGGGCGGGGTTGCCAAACCAGCGCGAGGCGCGTTGGAGCCAGCGCATTGAAGCGCTTTCCGGCCGGGTATGGAGGAAGAGCTTCCGGTTGTAGCTGAGCAGCCACCGCGGCATCGTCGCAGTGTACACGATCAGGTCGCGGTAGAGGGGGTTGATCAACCGAACCCAGGAGGGACGATCAAATCGCACCGGGCGTCCCGCCTGCCGCAAGCGCCCCAGGTTGCGCTTGGCCTGCATGGCGGAAAGCGCCACCCGCCGGCCCGTCTTTGCTGCCGCAGTCGTGCCGCGGTCGGCTCCGAGATGGGTGCGGTGCCAACCGGTCACCGCCTCCAGTTGCACCGCACCGGCGGCGAGCGTGAGCTGGAACCACAGTTCCCAGTCGCCGGTGTAGAGCGAGCGGGTCGGGAAGCATCCGCGCTGCACCGCTGTGGCGGCGTGAATCAACTGTCCGGGGAAGGCAAACCAGGTGCGCAGGGCAAACTCCTCGGGGGAGATCTGCTTCCAGCGGGTGCCCTTGGGCAGGGTGGAGCTGTGGAACGGCTCGCCCTCCGGCGAGAGATAAAGGGTGCCGCCACAGAACAGCGCTGCCTGCTCCACCTCCGGCGCGACCTCGAGGATGCGTTCGACAAAATCCGTCGCCAGGCGGTCGTCGTCGTGCAGCACGGAGACCCAGGGGGTGGGCGATTGCTGCAGGGCGGCGTTCATGTTGCCGAAAAGGCCCAGGGTCCTCGGGTTTCGGACGTGCTCCACCCGGTCTCCAAAACGCGCGAGCAGGGCCTGCAGCCGCGGCTGGTCCTGACACCCGTCATCGTAAAGCCGCACCCGCACCGGGACCGTCTGTTGCACCGCGGATTCCAGCGCACTCTCGAGATAATCGAGGCGTCGATACACCGTGACGGCGATGGAGATGTCTTCAGGCCTGAGTTGCATGCGAAGGTGTGGCGCGCGGCGCTGCCAGGCTCACCCCAATGGCGTGAAACAGGCGGGCGCGGAAGACTGAACTCAGCGAAACTCGTTCCACTCCTCGGAGCCGTACTGCTCGACCAATCCGTCGAACTCGTCCTCGGACCAATCGGGCCACCCGACCTCCCGGGTCTCGACCTCGAGGTGATGGGCGAGGTTGGCGGTGAAGCGAGCCTCAAAGGCGTCCCAATCAATCTCGCGACCCAGCGCCCCGCGCGCGATTGAACCCTGAAAAAGCAGACCGTGTTTGTTTCGTTTTTGCGCGGCGCCCGCGAGTTTGGCGGCCGTATCCGCACGAATCACGTCGTAGCGCTCTGCCCGGGTGAAACACACCCCCGGGGCGCACGGCGCCTCTTCCGGCGTGGGATCGCAGGTCTCCTTCACGATAGCGTCGACCTGTTGCGCCTGCAGCGCCTCGGCAAGCGAACGATGAATCGTGGCGTAGGACTCCACCGCGCGGAGGTCATAGGCCGGGTGGCCACGTGGGATCACCAGGGCATAAGTCCAGTCAAAGCGGTGGTCCACCACCCCTCCACCGGTGGGCCGTCGGCAGAGCTCCGGGGTGGGTTCCGCAGGCAGCTGCGCACGCACGAAGGCGACTTTCTGGCTGTAGCCGAACGTAAACGCTGGCCGATGCCAGCCGTAGGCGCGGAAGCGAAGGTGGTGCTCATCCGGATACCGCTGAAGCAGCATGAAATCCGCCGCCATGTTGCCGGCGGCGGCGTTGTTGCGGGTGGGCAGATGGTGAAGGTCCATGGACAAGGGGGTGGGCCCGTAAGAGCCCCGCCGCCTAGAGAGTGTCATAGCGGCTGGGGAAGCGAGGCCTGGGTGGGAAGGAGCGAGGGCGTGAGCAGCCATTTCACGTCCCAGCGGGGTTCACCGGTCCGCCGGTGGTGGTCACCGGTGGGACCCAGTGCCAAGACGGCGCCCTTCCTGAAATCCACCGCCGCTGGCTGGGTTTTTCCGCGGAGCAGCAGGGTGGCGAGGCGGCTCAGATGCGGCTCATGGCCCACCAGGGCAAGGGAGCGCCCCTGTGGGAAGGCGTGGATGCGCCGAGCCACGGTTTCGGGTTCATCTTCCGGCAGCAGATCTCCGGTTTCGACCAGGGTGCCCTCCATCCCGAGGGCGGTGGCCAGCAGCTCCGCCGTCTCGCGGGCGCGAAGCAGTGGGCTGTGCCACAGTTGGGCGGCGGCCAGGGCGTGGTTCGCCTGAAGGAAAACGGCGAGCCGCCGGACATCGTCCCGGCCGCGCGCGCTGAGGGGGCGAACTGGGTCTTCCTCTTCTTTCACCGCGTGCGCGTGCCGGATCAGGTACAGGAGCATGCCTGTCGAGTGAGTCGCGGCGGTCCGCGGCGGTCAACCCGGGGCATCTGCCTGGTCGAGCAGGGCTCGCGTCGCCTTCATCAGCGCGCTCAACGTGAACGGCTTGGTCAGGTTCGCCTGGTTTTCCAGCGGAATGAAGGGCAGCGGTGCGCACTCCGGATTGCAGGTGGCGAGAAGCCGGATCCCCGCGTGCATCTGGTGCAGCGCAAAGGCGAGGCCTTCTCCCTCATGCTGATGGGTCGGCCCCAGCTGTGTGATGAGTAAATCGATACGCCCGTGGTGGCGCCGCGCGGCGTGCAATGCCTCCTCCGCGGAACGCTCCGCGATCACATGGTAACCATCCGCAGTGAGGATACCGGCCACCATCTTTCGCACCACGTCGTCCTCCTCCACGATCAGGACCCGCTCGCGTCCCCGCGTGCTCGGCAGCGGCGGCAGGGGCGCCGCGATCGGATGTGCCGGTTCGCGGACCTCCGGAAGGAAGATCTCAAAGGTGGAGCCCTCGCCCGGGGCGCTGTTCACCGTAATGAAACCTCCGCTCTGCTGCACCACCCCGTACACCAGCGCCAGCCCGAGGCCGGTGCCCTTGCCATGTTCCTTGGTGGTGAAGAAAGGTTCAAAGAGGTGGGTGAGCGTCTCCGGGTCCATGCCGGCGCCATTGTCCGAAACGGAAAGCACGGCGTAACGCCCCGGCGGCATGTCGGCGGGACGGCGCTCCATGTCGGGAGTGACCTCCCTTAGCGAGGTGCCGACGGTCACCTGTCCCCCGTCCTGGAGCGCGTCGCGGGCGTTGATCGTGAGATTGAGCAGGACCTGCTGCAGCTGGGCGGGATCGACGCGGACGTTGACCGACTCGACGTCGAGGGCGAGGACCAGCGACTTCCGGGGCTTGAGCAGGCGCGAGAGGATTTCGGCGTTGTCGCGGATCAGCCGGTTGAGGCTGACCACCTTGGGGTTCATCGCCTGGCGGCGGCTGAAAGCGAGGAGCTGGCGGACGAGGGTGGCGGCCTTCTGGCTGGCCTGGTGGATCTCGTCCAGCTCGTGGGCCGCCTTGCGTCGCACCCCGGGCTTGGTCGCCATGATCTCGCAGTATCCATTGATCACGGACAAGAGGTTGTTGAAATCGTGGGCCACGCCGCCCGCCAGCCGCCCGACCGCATCGAGCCGCTGGGAATGGATCAGCGCCTCCTGCAGGCGCCGCTTTTCCGTCAAATCCCGGTAGGTCGCCACGATGTGGGTGACGCGGCCCTGGTCGTCGGAAACCGGGCTGTAGTTCCAAGCTGCATACAACGGGGCGCCATCCTTGCGCGTGAGGTAACCCTCGCCGGAAAAAACGTTTCCCGGGGAGGGCTTGCCCGCCCAGCGCTGCAGCCGTTGCAGGCCCGCCTTGTCGGAGTGCACCATCGCCTGCCCGTGCCGCCTCAGCTCCGCGACCGTGAAGCCGGTCATGGCGCAAAAGCTTTCGTTGGCGAAAATGATCTTCAGGCCTTTCTGGGTCCAGCGGCGCCCCGTGATGAGCAAACCCTCGCTCTGGGCATGGACCGCAGCGGCGAGCAGCGGCGCGGGCGGCGGCTTGTCCCGGGCGTCGCGTGCGTCGGGCAGGGCGGCAAACGGAGGGGTGGAATGCAGGTACCGCACGTCAGGGGGCCAGGCGTTCAATCACCCAGTCGGAACTCTCGCGGCGGTAACGGAGGCGGTCGTGAAGGCGGCTGCGACGCCCCTGCCAGAATTCAACCGCTTCGGGGACAACGCGGAATCCACCCCAATGCGGCGGCAGCGGCACCTCCTGCCCGGCGTATTTCTGCTCCACCTGCCTCATCGCGTCCTCGAGGTGGGTGCGGTTCGGGATGATCGCGCTCTGGCGTGACACCCAGGCACTGAGCTGGCTGGCCCGCGGACGGCTGTGAAAATAGACATCCGCCTCCTCGCGGCTCACGCGGGTGACCGGCCCTTCCACAATCACCTGCCGCTCGAGCGCAATCCACGGGAAAAGCAGGCTGGCGCGGGCATTCTCCGCCAGCTCCCGACCTTTCCGGCTCTCGTAATTTGAATAAAAGACGAAACCGCGGCCATCCACTCCCTTGAGCAAAACCACCCGGGACGACGGTCGCCCGTCGCGGGTGGAGAGCGAACACACCATCGCATTGGGCTCTATCAGCTTGGCTGCCTCCGCCTCCTGAAACCATTTGTCGAACTGGCGAAACGGATCCTTGGCCAGGTCGGTTTCCACCAAACCAGCGAGGGAATAGTCACGACGGAGATCGGCCAGGGACATGTCGTGTAAAACTACCTCTGACCCTCTCGCAATTCCATGGAGATCTGCGCCGCTCCGGATCAAACGGGGATTCCACTACAGCCCCCGGAGTTGTTTCCGTGGTGTGCTCTGCAGGGCGAACGGGGTACGTAAGCCGCACAGCGGGCGTATTTTGGGCAGATCGGGTTTTCACCCGCCCGCCGTTAGCGTTTTGCCGCCAGACGCGGAGGCTTGAAGGATCCGCTTCCCATTTCTGCAACGAAGGGTTGAAGGTAGGGCGATGACACCGGCCGACTATCTCGAGACCCGCCGAGGAGAATTGCTGGACGTATTGACGCGATTGGTACGGGTGGAAACGGTGAATCCACCGGGTGCGGATTACGATCAGATCACCCGCATGCTGACCGAAGAACTGAAGCAGAGTGGTCTCAAGGCGCGTCGTCTGGCGGTCCCCGCGGCGCAGCTCAAGGCGGTGCTCCCGCCCGAGCAGCACGCCTTCCCCCGCTTTAATGTGCTGGGGTTGTGGCCGGTTCGCGGTGCGCGAAAGACCCTTCATTTCAACGCCCACTACGATGTGGTCCCGGTTTCTGGCACGTGGGCGCACGGCAGCCCCTTCAGCGGTGCGGTGGAGGGCGGTTGGATCTACGGACGCGGCACGGGAGATATGAAAGGGTCAATCGCGAGCCTGCTCCTGGCCTTGCGGGCTCTGCGCGCGACGGGACACACGCCCCGAATGAACGTGGAGGTGTCGTTCACGGCGGACGAGGAGACAGACTCCCTTTTGGGTTCGGGCTGGCTCGTGCAGCATGCCCCCATCCAGCCCGACTTCGCAGTGGTCATGGAGGGCGGCGAGGGCGACGCGGTCTGCTGCGGTCACAATGGCGTGG
This sequence comes from Verrucomicrobiota bacterium, assembly GCA_023428905.1. Taxonomy (GTDB): domain Bacteria; phylum Verrucomicrobiota; class Verrucomicrobiia; order Opitutales; family Opitutaceae; genus EW11. The sequence continues at coordinate 174,900 of JAEYWP010000022.1, read as the reverse complement.
TCTGGCTCGAGGTGGTGGTGCATGGCCGGGCGGCGCACGGTTCGAAGCCCGAGGCCGGGATCAATGCCCTGGAAAAGATGGCTGCGCTCGTGTTGGCGCTGGAAGACCACAAACGCGAGCTCGCCAAACGGCCCTTCCGCACCCCGGAGGGCAAGACCATGTATCCAACGCTCAACGTCGGGGGCGTCTTTTCGCAGGGCCCGGGTGGCAAGATCAATACTGTCCCGGCAGACGCGCGCTTTTCGATCGACCGGCGCGTGCTGGCGATCGAGTCGGTGGCGCGCGCGGAGAAGGAGCTGAGGGCCTTCCTCAGCCGTGCGGCCCGGAGCATTCCCGACTGCCGCATCACCGTGAACAAGATCTCCGACAATCACCCGTGTTATTCCGAGCCGGCCCATCCTTTCTTCGCCGCCATGGCCGATGCCGTCCGCGCCGTCCGCGGTGGAAAACCGGTGTTCAACGTATCCGCCGGTTTTAACGACATGCACTTTTTCTCCCACTATCTGAAGATTCCCACCCTGGGATACGGACCGGGGGGCCAGCGCTACCATGCGGTGGATGAGCGTGCCCGGGTCACCGACCTGTTGGGCTGCGCAAAGATCTACGCCAGGCTCCTGATGGAGTTTGGCGGCTGAAAAACCGGCGCGCGGGAGAGGCGCCGTTCTGAACGCGGGGGCTTTCTCAGCGGTGTGGCTCCGAGTGTTCGTCGGCCTTTCCCTCATAGGCGTGAACGGACCGGGCACTGTCACTCCAGCTCGGCAGGCTCGTTCCCTTCCACAGGTGGGTGGCGCTGATATCGGCCAGCACTTCGTCCTCGGTCCCGTGGAGCATGAGGCGGTTGAGTGCGGCGTAGGCGATGGTCTCGGGAGTGAGACCCAAGTCCGCCGCCAGGCGGTGGACCGGAGCATATTCCTCGTCATCGAGGTGAATCTTTATCGTAGGCACGGGAGCCTCCCTTTTTGGGGTTAATGACGTCTGTCTCCGTTGCAACGGTAGTGCCGCCCGCAACCGATCGCAAGCCGGCCCTCCCGCCGCCGACCAGAGGCCCGGAGCGAATCGGCGTTTGATAAACGCCGGCCTGCCCCTTGAGTCGGTGGCCCATGCCGCCGGAAGCAAAACGTCCCAATCTTTACGGGTACACCCGGCCCGAACTCGCCCGGCTGCTCGAGGAATGGGGGTTTAAGGCGGTGCACGCGCAGCGCCTCTGGCACGACCTCTATTACCGTGGTGTCTCGTCCTTTGAGCAAATGACGGAGCTGCCGGCGCGCATCCGCGATCGCCTCGCCGCCGACACCACGCTGGCCGCCCTCCCCGTGGCGGTGGAGACCCACAGCACCGATGGTTTCACCCGCAAATACCTGCTCCAGTTGGAGGATGGGCGTCGGGTGGAGACCGTCCTGATGCGCTTTTCCGGGCGGGTCACTGCCTGTGTCAGCAGCCAGGTGGGCTGCGCGATGGGCTGTGTCTTCTGCGCGACCGGGCAGATGGGTTTCCTGCGGCACCTCAGCGCTGCGGAAATTGTCGCCCAGGCGCTGCATGTCGACCGGGTGTTGCGCACCACTGCGAGCGAGTCCCCCGCGCTTGCAGAGGCGGATCACCATTCCCCGCACGTCCGCCATGAGCGGCTTCGCAACCTGGTCCTGATGGGCATGGGTGAGCCGCTCCACAACTACGACGCTGTGATGAAAGCCCTGGAAATCCTGCGCGACCCCAACGGAATCTCCCTCGGCGCCCGCAAGATCACCCTCAGCACCGTCGGGGTTGTGCCCGGTATCATCCGCCTTGCGGATGAGGCCAGCCCCATCCACCTCGCGGTCAGCCTGCATGCCGCCACCCAGGAAGGCCGCGCCGCACTGGTGCCCACCGCCCGGCGCTGGCCGCTCGACGAGTTGATGCGCGCCTGCCGCTACTACGTGGAAAAACGCCAGCGCAGGATCTTCTTCGAATGGACCCTGATCGAGGGCGGCAATGACCGGCCGGAGGACGCACATGCGGTGGGCCGGCTGCTCGCGGGCCTGCCCGCCCAGGTCAACCTGATCCCCTTGAACCCGACCAGCGGATACGCGGGTCAGCCCTCGCACACCGGGGCCGCCCGCCGGTTCCAGTCCATCCTGGCCGAGTACCAGCTCCCCAGCACCGTCCGCCAGCGCCGCGGCATCGATATAGACGCCGGCTGCGGACAACTAGCCGCGAGGGCGGGGAGCGATTCGTGATTTGAACACCTGAGGGGTCTCGGCGCCCCGGGGTGCGATCACCGGGAGGGGGCGTGTCGTCGCCGGGGCGCTCCCGGGGCTGTGTCCTAAGCATGGCGACGTCCACGGCTTCTCCGCGTCCGTCCGGCCAAGCATAAATCATCAATCAGGAATCATAAATTTCTCGCCCGCGTTGCCTCGGCGAGGCGGGCGAGAACCGGCCTGGTCTTCTCCCAGGAGAGGCAGGCGTCGGTGATGCTGCGGCCGTGGACGAGGGGGCGTGCCTTGTAGTCCTGGGCGCCGCCGAGGAGGTGGCTTTCCAGCATCACGCCGCAGATCGCGCTTTCGCCCGCGGCGATTTGCCGGCAGAGGGCCTCCGCCACCAGGGGCTGGCGTTCGGCATCCTTGCCGCTGTTGGCGTGGCTGCAGTCCACCACCACGTGCGGGGGAAGGCCGTTCTGGCGGAGCAGGTCGGCGGCGGCGCGGATCTGCGGTGCCTCGAAGTTCGGGCCGGCGGTGCCGCCGCGCAGCACCAGGTGGCATTCATCATTGCCGGTCGTGCCGAGGACCGCCGGCGCGCCCTCGCGCGTCAGGGTGGGGAACCAGTGCGGATGACGGGCGGAGCGGATGGCGTCGACCGCCACCTGCAGGTTGCCGTCGGTGCGGTTCTTGAAACCGACCGGCATCGACAGCCCCGAGGCGAGCTCCCGGTGGATCTGGCTCTCGACCGTGCGCGCCCCGATCGCGCCCCAGGAAACGATATCGGCGTAATACTGCCCGAGTGTCGTATCCAGAAACTCATTGGCGACGGGGAGGCCGATGGCGTTGACGTCGAGAAGCAGCCGGCGGGCGAGGCGCAGCCCGGTGTTGATCTGGTAGCTGCCGTCGAGGTGGGGGTCGTTGATCAGGCCGCGCCAGCCGATCACGGTGCGCGGTTTTTCGAAATAAACCCGCATGACCACCAGCAGCGTTTCGGCGAAGTCCTGCGCCGCCTGCTGGAGAAGGGTCGCGTATTCGATCGCGGATACAGGATCGTGGATTGAGCACGGTCCCGCCACCACGAGGAGACGGCGGTCCTCGCCGCGCAGGATCCGGGCGATCGCACGTCGGCTCTCCGCCACCAGCAGGGCGCCCGACTCCGGCAGCGGCAGCTCCTCCTCCAGGACGGCGGGGGCGATCAGGGGTTTGGTGGCGCGGATACGGATGTCGGCGGTGCGCGTATGCATGCGGCGGGCGCGGTTCAAAGATTAAGAAGGCGGCGGGCCTCGTCCACCAGCGGAGAGTCGACGAGGGCGACGTCCGGGGACAGAACCGGAGGCGATGCCTCCAGGCGCGCGCTGCGGTCGAGGAGAGTGAGGTAGGCGAGTGAGGCTGCCTCGCTTTCGCTCGCACGCGCCGCCACCCGGGGCAGCGCTTCCGCCGTGGTGTCGAGCAGGTCTCGGGTGAGGACCCCCTTGTCGGGCAGGAAGAAGGAAAGGGATGTACCGAGGGTGTCGCACCAGGCCGACGGGTCGGCGGGTGCGGCGTAGGTGAGCGACGAGCCGGCCGGGTAGGGCGCCCACTCCATGAACATGCGCACCGTTTCTGCCAGCTTGGCCAGTTCCACCGCGGCCGTGGCCGGGGTCCAGCGCGCGGTGAAGACCTTGCGCTCGCGGAAGCGTTTGATCTCCCAGACCTTCAGGGTGAGTTCAGAATCCCCCGCGTGCTGCTTGAGGCTGCCGGTGAAAACGTAATCGAGCGGGTCAGTGGTGGCGACGAGCTGCCGAATGTTGGCCGGCGTCCATTCCGCGCCAAAGAGCGCATAGCGTTCCTTGTTCACCGTCCCAATGGCGGCGATCGGCGAATAATGGGGTGAAAAATAAAACATCTCCGCCAGCCAGAGCGGCAGGCCCCGGCAGAAACGGGCAGTGGCGTCCTCAGGCTGGCCCATCTTTTCCTCCAGGTTGCCCTGCCCGATCAGGGAAATCTGCCCGAAGGCCACGCGCCGCAGCCGCTCGCCCTTGGGCGGAAGGAGGCCGGGCAGGGAGTCCAGGCCGTAGGCCCAAATCGGCTTGCTGATGCTGACCAGCGCGATCGTCTTCACATTCGCGTCCGCGGCCGCCGGCGCACCGTTGGAGGAGGCGGCGCCTGCGGGCGGCAACTCGCCGCGGCGCTCCGCGTCGAGGAGGTCCGCGAGGGCGTTGGAAAAACCGTAGAGGCGCTGCTCGAGCTCGGGACGGTTGAGGCCGAAAAGAATGTCGAGAAGGTGCTGGGCGGCGGTGGTGTTGCGCGTCGCGAGGTAGGCTTGCAGGAGGTTAAGCCCCGTGGCCGGGCCGTGTTTCTCCGCGTCGTAGCGCGGCGCCACCAGCTCGACGATCTGCTCCACGTAACCGCATGAGCCAAGGTCGCCTGAAAGGGCTACCAGCACGTCGGGTCGGTCCCCGGTGCTTTTCAGGAGTTCCTCATAAATGGCCATCGCGGCCGGCAGGTCCTTGGCCTCCAGCTTTTCGCGGGCGGACAGGAGCTGGCCTTTGACGTTGGCGGGCGTGGAGGGCTGGCCGGGTGGAACCTCCGTGGGGGAGGGCGCCGGGGTGGAGGCGGCGGGCTGGGTCGGCTTCTTTCCGGCGAGACGATCGAAAAATCCCATCCGGTCAGGAAAAGGCACCGGCCCTCGCAGGCCAATCCGTTTTACTGGCCGGCGGTCATCGAACCCGTGTTGACGGAGGCCACGGGGAGTGCCGGGCCGCGACGCGGTGCCCACGACAGCGTGCGTGGCTGGCCGGGGGCGGCGAGGTCAACGGGCTCCATCTTCTCACGAACGTTCAGGGTCGCGAAGACCTTGGGCACATACATGCGTGTCTCCACCGGGAGCGCGTTGGCGATTTCGGAAAACTCGGTGGCCTGCGCTTTTCTCAGCACCGCGGCGACGCGCGTCTCCCCCGCATTGTACGCTGCCAGGGCGAGGGGCCAGGAATCGAAACGGTCGTGGAGCTTGCGCAGGTAGCGTGCGGCAGCGCGGGCATTCTTGCCCGGATGTACCCGTTCATCGAATGGCAGCAGGCTGAGTCCCAACGACTTCGCGGTGACGGGCATCAGTTGGAAAAGCCCGCGCGCTCCCGCCGGGCTGCGGGCTTTGGGGTTGAGCGAGGATTCCACTTCGGCGAGCCAAGCCAGTTCCGCAGGCAGGCCTTCAGCCGCGAAGATCACTTTCAGGAGCGGCACCAGTTCGTCTGCACGCGCCGGGGCGGGCCGACTCTGGAGTCGTTTTACCCAGACGTCGTAATACGGTAGCGCCGGCGCTTCCGCCTGGACGGCCGCGGTGGGGGGCTCCGGTCGCGTCTCGGTCGGAACCGCATCGCGAGGGGGGCGGGCGGCCGGCGTGGCCGGAGGGGTGGTGACCGTCGACGGCGTGCGGGTGCTGTTCTGGACGGCGATGCGGGCGGTCTCGATCAGGTCGAGGCGTTCGGACAACCAGTCCGCGTAGTCACCGTAATCTGGCAGCATCCGGAACGCCGAGACCGCTTGGCGCACATCGGGCTCGAAGGCGGCCAGTTCCTCGAGTGAACCGCCTTCGAGGGCGCGCTGGAGCCGGGCGGCGAACTCCTCCCACTGTTCGTAGGAGGGAAATTCGTATTCCTCTTTGATCTCGTCGGGAGCGTAGTCGTCGAAAAGCTGCCGGGCGGCATCGAACAACGCGTCCGTCTGGGGACGTGCCGCGGTGGGCGCTGGCTCTGCGGCGGGTGCAGGCGCCACCTGGTCGAGAGCCCGCTCGGCGGCCTGCACCTGGGCTGCGGTGGGGGGAACGGCGGGCGCGGACGCGTTTTCGGCGGCGAGGGGGGAACTGGCCAGAACGAGGCAAGCGGCGGCAAAAAGGCGTGATCTCATGCGTGTTTCAGCCCCGACTCGGACCGTCGCGGAGGCATGCGGTTGCGTCGGGGGAGACGCAAGCCGCTTTCCCGTTTGACCCTCCCCGGGCCCTGCTTAACTAAGGACCCCTTTTAGCCTGCTGCACGTCCGGGCTGACGAATGAACCGGGTCTACATCAAAACCTACGGGTGCCAGATGAACGAGCGCGACAGCGAGGCTGTCGCGGCGATGCTGCGCGCGCGGGGATACCGGATCGTGACCAGCGAGGACGAGTGCGACATCCTGCTGTTGAACACCTGCAGCGTCCGCGACGCCGCGGAGCAGAAGGCGATCGGCAAGGCGGGCTATGTCCAACACCGGAAAAAGAAGAACCCGGACTTCATCCTCGGTATCCTCGGGTGCATGGCGCAGAACCGCGGCGCCGAACTGCTCGACCGCCTCCCGGACGTCGACCTGATCGTCGGCACCCAGAAGTTTCACCAGGTGCCCGGCTATCTCGACAACCTGCGTGCCGCGCGCAGCGCCGGGGTGCCGATCGGTGCATCGATCGTGGACATCGCCGAGGAGGCGGGTTCGCAGAACACGATCCGCGAACACCTGGAACCGGCCGCGGGGGAGGCGCCGCAGGTCAGCGCGTTCGTCTCCATCCAGCAGGGGTGCAATATGGACTGCGCCTTCTGCATCGTGCCGAAGACGCGCGGCGACGAGCGCTCGCGTCCGATGGACGAAATCGTGGCCGAGTGCGCGCAACTGGCGGCGCGCGGGGTGAAGGAGATCACCCTGCTCGGGCAGATCGTGACCAGTTATGGCCGCCGCGACTATACCCACACCGGCGGGATCTCGCCCTTCGTCCAGCTGATCGAACGCGTCCACGATATTCCCGGCGTCGAGCGGATCCGCTTCACCTCTCCCCATCCCCGCGGCTTCAAGCAGGACCTGGTCGACGCCTTTGGGCGGCTGCCCAAGCTCTGCGAATACGTCCACCTGCCGATGCAGTCGGGCAGCAATCGGATCCTCCGCGAAATGAACCGGCCCTACACCCGGGAGCGTTATTTTGAGATTGTGGAGGCCCTCCGCGCCGTTCGTCCCGGGATGTATTTTTCCACCGACGTGATCGTGGGCTTCCCCGGGGAGACCGAGGAGGACTTCGAGCAAACGCGCCAGCTTTTCGAGGCCTGCAACTACGACATGGCCTACGTGTTTAAGTATTCGATACGCACGGGCACGCCGGCGGCGGACCGCGGGGACCAGATTCCCGACGAGGTGAAAGAGGCGCGCAACCAGGCCCTGCTCGACATCCTCCACCGCAACTCCCTCCGCCGCAACGACGCCCTGATCGGCACGGTTCAAGAGGTGCTGGTCGAGGGCCCCGACCGGACCGGCTTCCATTACACCGGCCGGACGCGGGGAAACCGGGTGACGATCTTCGACGCCGAGCCGGCGCAGGTGGGGACGCTCGTCCCCCTGCGGGTGGAGCGCGCCACCGTAAGCTCGCTGTACGGCTCGCTCGTGTCCCAGACTCTCCCATCATGTCCCTCACCCTCGCCACGCTGATCCCGGCGCTTTTCCTCTCCGTCCTCGGGGTTCTGCTGCTGCTGAACAACTCGGCGGTGGTCTCCGTCTTCAAGGCGTTCCCGCGCTCGAAGGTGGCGGCCGGCGTGCTGTTCACGATCGGCGCGCTCTGGTTCCTCTACGAGGTTTCCCACCTGTCGGAGGCGGACTTCGGCGAATACCGGCGCATTCTCCTGATCGGCTTCGCCGGCGTCGCCGTGCTGTCCTTCTTCTACGTTCCGGACTTCCTCGCGGTGCGCGGTGCGTGTATCCTGATGCTCATGACAGCGACGCCGCTGCTGGACGCCGGCTACATGAATTTCGACTCCGGTCTGATCGCGCTCTACAAGATCGCGGTCTTCGCCGGGGTGGCGGCGGCGATCTACCTGGGGGCGGCGCCGTACCGGCTGCGCGATTTCTTTGGCTGGCTTTTTGCCAAGCCCGCCCGCGCGCGGTCGCTGGGCGGGTTGTTCCTCGGTTACGGCGCCCTGCTCGCCGTGGTCGCGTTCACGTATTAACCTTACTGAGACATGAAAGCCTCTGGTCCGGACCTCCAGGCGCTCTCGCCCTCCGGGGATTCGCACGCGGTGTTGCTCGTGCTGGCCGGCCCGGCGGGCTCCGGCAAGACCACCCTCTGCGAGCGGATGGTGCGCGAGGTCCCCGGTTTCTCGCGTGTGATCACCGCCACGACCCGCCCGCCGAGGCCGGGCGAGGTGGACGGGGTGCATTATCATTTCCTCACGCCCGAGACCTTCGATGCCCGGGTGGCGGCAGGCGAGTTCCTCGAGTGGGCGGTGGTGCATCGCAACAAATACGGCACGCCGGCCTCGTCCGTCCTCCAGCCGCTCGCGGAAGGGCGCAATCTGATCATCAATGTCGACGTCCAGGGCGTGGAGAATTTCCGCCGTGCCGCCGCCGCCAACCCTCTGCTGCGCCGTCATCTCGCCACCGTCTTCATCCGGGTGGAGATCGACGAGCTGCGCCGGCGGATGGTGGAGCGCGGCACCGATTGCGACGATGAGATCTCCCGGCGGATGCAGACCGCGGAGTGGGAGTTGCTGGAGGCGGGAAAGTTTGACCACCGGATCGAGAGTCGCGGTCGCGACGACGATTTTGCCGCCCTGATCGCGATCTACCAGAGCGTGCGCGCACGGTTGCAGGCCGAGGGCCGACCCGCGGCCGTCAGGTCGGGCCCCTAGGGGTCACTCAGACTCGCCCGGGGCAACTGGATTCGGAGGCTGCGGTCTCCGGCAACATGGGTCTTCGCGCGTTTGTACAGGGCCGTTCCAGGCGCTTCTGGCTGTTGGCTGCAGCCGGGCTGGTTCTGCTCGGGCTGGCCGGGTACGCCTATGGCAAGATCGACGTGGCGGCGCTGCACGAGGCGACGAAGACCCTCAACGGGCCGATGGTCTTCGTCCTCATGACCATTCTCCCGCTCTTTGGCTTTCCTGTCGGCGTGCTGCACATCCTTGCCGGCATTCGCTGGGGCGTGGGCACGGGGTTGGCGCTAACCATTGCCTCCATCTTCCTCCAGCTGCTGGCCAGCTACGGGCTGGTGCGACTCTTCGGCCCCTTTTTCGCCCGCCGCCTGGAGAAGGTGAAGGAGCGCATCCCAGAGGGCGCGCATGGCTCCGTCACGGTCTTCACCCTCCTGCTTCCCGGCATGCCGTATTTTGCGAAGAACTACGTGCTGCCCCTCATTGGTGTTCCGCTCCACACCTACCTGCTGTGGTGTTTTCCCATCCACGCGGTGCGCTCTGTCGCGGGCGTGGCCTTCGGCGAATTCAGCGAGGAGCTGACCCCTGGCAAGATTCTCGCCTTCGCGGCCTACGCCGCCGCGGTGGGAGGCACCTGCGCGCTGGCCTTCCGGCGGCTGCGCAAGCAGGGGGCGTTCAAGCCGCGGGCTCATCCCGTGGCCCCTGCCCAAAGCGCCGGCGCCTGAGCAAAACGCCGCCCGGGGGTCGAGCCGGCCTCAGCCCTGGGCGGCGGCAAGCGGCGCGGTCGCCGTTGTATCCGTCGCGACCGCACTGACGATCTTCAGGTCGACCACCAGCGGCAGATGGTCGGAAGCAAAACGGGTGAGGTGGTTTCGCGGCACAAAGACGTGTTCGGTCTCCAGGTGGTTTGAGACAAAGACGTGATCGATGCGGGTGAAGGGCTGCACCGAAGTGAACGTACTCAGCGGGCGGTGTCCGTCGCGCGCCGCCTGCACGTCCTGGAGCTGACCAGCGAGCGAGCCGTAGGAGCGGCTCCCCGGGCCGAGGTTGAAATCGCCGCAGATCGCGAGGGACTCATCAGCGGGCACAGCGCCCGCCCATTCCTTGCCGAGGAGGGCCTGGACCTGGAGCCAGCGTTCCTGGCGGCCAAGGCCAAGGTGCGAGGTGATGACGTTGACCGGATGGCCTCCGACCAGGATGCGAACCCAGAGGGCGGCACGCGGCTCCTTCCACCAGCTTTTCTTGTCGGACGGGAGAAAGGCGCGTCTCACCAGTTGAATTGGCCAGCGGCTGAGCAGGGCGTGGCCGTAATGCTCACCCTCATGGGTCACCGTGGGGCAGAAGCTCAGGTGCATCCCGAGGTCCCGCGCGATGATGGCGGCCTGGTCCTCGGCCCGGCTGCGGCGGCGTCCGAGATCGAGTTCCTGGAGGGCGACGATATCGGGGTTCTGCGCGGCGAGGACGCGTGCGATCCGCCGGGGGGATACGCGTCCATCCGTGCCCGAGCACCCGTGCGTGTTGTAAGTGACCAGACGGAACTGGGGACCGTCGATGGGCTTCAACGCCGGCACAAAACGGACCCGGTGCAGGTGGTGGAGGGCGGCCTCGCGCAGGGCAGAAGGGCGAATCACCTCCTGGACGCCGGCGGGCAGGCGGGTGCGAGAGGGGAGCAGGACGAAGCCGCGCGTCTCCTCCGGCCCCGGTCCGCCGTGGGCACCCCGTTCGGGTGCGAAGGTCCAGGGTTCGCTCCAGGGGCTCCAGCCGAGCAGGATGATGTCGCCGGCGTGTTCGTTTTCGCAGAGCCCGGCGAGGTCGTCCGCCATCTGGCGCTTCACCTCCGGATGATGGGGAAGCAGGGCTTCCACGCCGCCGGGCACCGGTGTTTCTCCGCGGGCGTGGATCCAGACCTTGTTGCCAGCGTCGCAGACCACCACGCTGGGCACGCCGCCTTCGGAGACCAGCCGACGTGCCACCGCGAGCCGTTTGGGATAGTCGAGCGGTTCGGCGAAATACACGTGGCCGACGGGACCGACGGCCGCCACGGAAAAGCTGGCCTTTTCCGATTCGGTGAGGACTTCGGCCGCGACCCGGCGCGCCAGTCTTTCCCGCGCGCGTGTGCCGCGCGAAAACCAGGCGGGAGGCAGCTGCCGTTGCGAACGTGCGCGCCAGGCGTGATCCACCTTCTGGGATGACTCCAGGCATTCGCGGATGACGCGTTCGATCCCGCCCTCGCGCTCAAGCGCAAAGGAGCGGGTACGCTCCTGGCCGTGGTCGGAGAAGATCCAGACGGAATAGTCGCGGCGCCGGGACCGCTGGGCGGCGGCAAACAGGCTTTTGATGGCGCGGTCGATGTCGCGCAGCGCCCAGAGGGCGAACTTGGAGCCGGGCCCGCGGCGGTGAGCGTGCTCGTCGTAGCTGAGGAAATTGAGGTGGATGATCGGCAGGCCGCGGGCGAGGTCGACCTTGCCGCCGATCTTCAGCAGTTCGCGCAGGCCCGTGCCGATGAAGACGCGCGAGAAGGCCATGCCCATTTCCAGGGAAAAACGTTCCCCCTGACGCACGCCGTCCACCACATCCCAGAGGGCGACGAAAATCTCCACGATCAGCAGCCAGGCAATGCGCAGGGACGCGGGGAACTGCAGCAGGATGAAGACAAAGATGTTTCTGATCTTCCCTGTCCGCCACATGTCACCAAAGCCGATGCTGGCGGCACAGAAGTGACTCTCCTCCTGGCCGGCCCCGCCGGTGTAGATATTGGACCAGCAGCTTCCCCCCTTCAGCAGGCCCTCCGCCTTTTCCTGGCACTGGGCTTCGAACTGTTTCGCCCAATCGGGATAATACATCATGCCCAGCTCCTTTCGCTTCTTGTTGAAGAAGCTGAAGGCGGGCACCGCTGCGCGGACGCCGTAATACAGTTCGGCCTGGACGGCCGGCGTGGTGGAGGGGATCCCGGAATAAAACGATTTGAGCTCGTAGCCCTCGCGTTTGATCAACCGCCGCAGGAAGGGCATGTAGCCCTTCTCGAGGGCGCGCTCGAGTTGCGTGCGGGCGAACCCGTCGATCTGCACCATCAGCAGACCGGGCTCCTCCGCCGTGCCTTCGGAGGGTGTCAGGCCGAGGTGGCGGATGGCCCATTCGCTCCGGCTCAGGCGCTGGCGGAGGGCGTGGGCGTACGACTCGAGTTTGGCGAACATGGGGCGAAACCTAGGACGCTTGTTCTTCGCCGGCGGAGAACGCGTCCACCACCGCCTGGGCTTTTTCCGCGAGGAGGTTCCACTCGACGCTCAGGCGCTCGAACGTGACGCCCCACGGACTCATGGAGTTCATCAGGCGTTCGCGGCGCGTCGCCCGCAGCACCTCGTCGTAAAACTCCAGCGCACGTTCGGCGCAGTGGCCGCGGGAAAACGAATCCGCGGTGCGGCGGGCGGCGGTGGAGCAGCGGCTGAGGCGTTCGGCGTCGTCGTAGAGACGCTGCAAATACGAAGCGAAGCGTTTGGGAGGCGCGCTTTCAGGCAGCAGGAAGCCGTTCTTGCCGTGGCGCACGACCTCGCGAACGCCGTTGGCGTCGAGGGCCACCACCGGTAGGCCGGCAGCCATCGCTTCGGCGAGGACCATGCCCTGGGTTTCGCTCTTCGACGCGAAGGCGAAGAGGTCCATGCCACGGTACGCGGCGCAGAGCCCTGCGCCCGTGAGTTTTCCCGCTAGGATCAGGCGGTCGGCCACACCATGCCCTTCGAGGGTCTGCTTCAGCACCTCTTCGGCCGGGCCGCTGCCCACCACGGCGAAGCGCGCCTTTGGCGCCTTTTTCAGGAAGAGCGCGACACTCTCGGCGAGGTACTCGAGGTTTTTCTCAGGCGCGAGCCGGCCCACGTGTCCCACCACAAAGTCGTCGGGCGAGAGTTTGTGCTGGGTGCGGAAGCGCTCGCGGTTGCCGCTGGCGAACGCCCTCACATCGATCCCGGTCGGCACTACCTTCACCGGCACGGTCACCCCCCGGCTCTGGATCAACTTGGCGATGCTCTCACTCGGCGCGATCACGCCGTCGCAGAGATTGGCAAAGTGGGTCGAGAGGTTGATGGCGAACTCGCGCAGGGTGGTGGAGTTGAAGGGGACGTAGTGCGTGTAGTCCTCGTAACGCGTGTGATGGGTGAAGATCACCGGGACGTTCTTGGAGGCGGCCACGCGCAGGGCGGTGTCCCCGAGGAGGAAGGGATGGTGGGCGTGGATCACATCGGCGGCAAAGGCGTCGAGCCGCGAGGACAGCACGGTGGCGACGGGCAGGCGGACGGAGAAGTCGCTGCCATTGAAGTTCTGGATCGCGGGTACGCGCTCCACCAGGGCCTCGGCTTTTTTGGGCAGCGGCTTGCCGTCGAATTCCGGGGCCACCACGAGCACCTCGTGGCGGCGTTTGACGTATTCCTCGGCGAAGGTGCTCACCGAGCGGGCTACACCGCCGACATGCGGCAGGTAGGTGTTGGTCATCATGCAAATCTTCATGTGGCTCGGGTGGTGACGAATTCGGTCTCGGCCGCCGGCGTCTCGACGGTGTGACGGGCGTGCCCGGGAAAGGCGAAGACGAGGCGGGGCGGGCGCCCGCGCCACTGGCCTGAGACGGAAATCTGGATGCCGTCGCTGCGGCGCCGCAAGGTGACGCCCACCGGCCCCCACGGGGTGAGGGTCGGGGCGAGCGAGGCGGGGGTGTCCAATGGTATCCAACGCTCGGGGACGCCGGAGGCGATCACCAGGTGGTCCGTTTCCTCGCGGACAAAGCAGTTGCGGATCATCAGGGCCCATTCTCCCGCCGCCCAGATGTGCTGGCCGTCGCCCATGCAGCCGCCGAGGGTGCGCGGGTGGATGGCCTCAGGCCATTGGCCGGTGGGGGAGGCGAGATCGGCGACCCGCTCGATCAGGGTCCAGGCCTCCTCGGCGTCGCCGGCGCGCAGGCGAACCTGGGCAAGGTGGAGCGTCAGGTAGGCGTTGATCCCCGAGTGGATCATGTTCTGGAAGAACCCGCCGCCGTACATGCTGTGTTGGGTCAGGTAGTCGGCCGTGCGCAGGAGGCGCGTGTCGCCCGGGGCGAAAAGCTGGAGCGGATAATCCGCGACCAGGTTGCCCACGGCGCCGGAGTCCATCCGGCGTTTGGGCGAGGCGGGGATGGCGAGGGGGAAACGCCGCTGCGGCCCGCTGGGGAAGGATCGCTCGATGGTGGCGAGAAACTCATCCGCCTCGGCGCGGAACGCTGCGGCCGCCTCAGGGGCGGAGGCGGCGATGAGGTCGGCGGCGCAGCGCAGCCCGCTCACCGCCCAGAAGTCATCCCAGTAATAAAAATCGTTGGGTCCGAGGTGTTCGGCGCTGAAGCCGGCGGGCAGCAGGCCGGCTTCCGGTTTGCCCGTCCCCTTGGGAAGGCGTTTTCCCTGGATCCAGCGCGCACCCCGCTCCACCGCCCTGAGCCATTCGGTGGGGAGGGCCTCGCCCGTCAGGGTGACATAGCGGTGAAAGGTCCAAATCGCCTCCCCGTTGGAGTCCCACTCGCCTTCCTGAGAGAGGAAATACCCGTCATGCCGCTGCCGGGGCGTAAACTCCTCAAGGGCGCGTCGCGTGCGTTTCACCCCGCCGAGGGTGAGCAGGGCATTGAGGACAAAGGCGGCGTCGCGGAACCAGAACCGTTTGTAGGTGAACGGCCCCGGATACACCTCGCCCGGCGTGTGCAACACCAGGTTGGCCACTGCCAGGTCGAAAAGCGTTTGAATGCGTTCGTCTGCAACCGTGAGCCGAGCCAGCGGAGCGAGGGCCTGCCGCCAGGACTCCGTGGCGCTGAAGCGGGGCCGTTTTTTCGGCTCCAGCTCGTTGTAGATGGGGATGCGCAGTTCCAGCGGCGACGTTTCGAGGGTGTTGACCGGGAAAAAGGCCGCCGCCGTGGCCATGCCGACCGGGCAGGTCACATGCTGCGCGGAGGAGGCTTCGGTTAGGCGGTGGGAGACATCCCCGTCGGTGTAAACGGAGAGCAGGTGGCGACTCGGCTTGCGGTCAAAACTGACCAGATTGCGGCTGTTGATCTGCCAGCCGCACTGGTCGGTGAGGACATCGATCCGTTCCAACAGGCTGATGCCCTCGGGGTTATAGGGACGCAGGGCCACGACCAGCGAGCCCGCCGGTGTTCCGGGAAGCGGGGTGAGGCGTACCCCACAGTGCGGTTCACCCCCGTGGAGAGAGAGAGAGACTTCTGAAACAAAGCCTCCCGTTTGGAAGCGGGCGGTGGAGCGGACGCTTAAGTTCTCTTGCAGACCCAGCACCTGTTCAAAGTCGCCCAGTTCGGCCGGAAACAGCGCCGTGCCGTCAGGCAGAACCAACCAGACATCCAGCGACCAGCCATCAAACAACGGGGTAATCAGTCCCCGTGGGTCAACTAGCGGATAATAAGGCACATCCGGCACTCCCACCGCGGTCCAGTTGCGGTGGGTCAGGTTGATGTGACTGAAGGAAAAGGCGCGCGGGATAAACGACTCGTCCCCCGGATTGAACTGCCGCTGCACCCAAAAGGGCCAAACCCAATCCAGGTTGTTCTGGATCGCCTTGGTATTCAATAGCCCGCGCGCATGGAAGAGCATTCCCGCCCGCAGCAGCTCGACCGGTTCCGCTACCTCGGACGGCTGGGCAAAACCGCGCAGTTTCGCCACAAACGCCACGGGATCGAGGAAACCGTAGGCGCGCGCGGCGCGGGTAATGAGGAAGCGGACGGGCCAGGAGCGAAGCAGCATGCAGTGTAAAGGTACCTGAATTGTCCGGGAACGCATCCCGAAGTGCCGCGCACTGGCGTCTTCAGCCGGCCAAAGCGTCCCGCCTTTCTTATCGGGGCCCAGCCTGACGGGCGTATTTTCTGCTGTAGGCGTGCGCGGCCACACTCCCCCAGGCGTGTTAGGGCAGCTGTTTTGGTGACGAACCCGTTAAGATTGAGCGCTGAATGACGTTCGCCCCGGCAGATGCCTTGACTCACCCCCTGCGAAGGGGTGGCGTCGCACTTTGATGACGGTCGGTCCAGCCCGGCCGTTCAGTTGACCGTCGAACTACTCACTAACATGCGTTCCATCCGCGTCTGTCTCTCCTATGTATTTGCCGCAGCAGTACTGCTGTGCGGCGCACTCCCTGCCTGGGGGCAGGGCGTCACGACTGGTGCCATCAACGGCCTGGTTCTCGACGCTGCCGGCAAGCCGGTCGGAGGTGCCACCGTCAACATCGTGCACGAGCCCTCGGGCACGCGAGCGACCGCGGTGACCCAAACTGACGGCCAATACAGCGTCACCGGCCTGCGCATCGGCGGCCCGTACAGCGTGACGGTGGCTGGCGACGGTGTGGCTCCGCAAACCCGCTCCAGTGTCTTCACCGAGCTGGGTGTGAGCACCAACGTTTCCTTCTCCGGGGAAGATGTGGTGCAGTTGGAGACCTTCCGGGTGGAAGAGGCTAACGACACCGTCTTTGGCACGGAGAAGATGGGTGTGTCCTCCTCCTTCGGCGACCAGGACATCGATAACCTCTCGACGGTGCGCAACAGCGTCCAGGACCTGGCCCGCCTCGACTCGCGCTTTTATCTCGGGTCGCTCGACCAGGGCGGCCAGCTCTCCGCCCAGGGTCAGAACTTCCGCTTCAACACCTTTCTGATCGACGGTGTCGCCGCCGGCGATCCCTTCGGCCTCAACTCGAACGGCTTCTCCTCGCTCTTCAGCCCCGTCCCGCTCGAGGCCCTCGAGGCGGTCAGCATCGAACTCAATCCCTACGATGTCCGCTACGCCGGATTCACCGGTGCGGTGATCAATGCGATCATCAAGTCGGGCACCAATCGATACACCGGCAGCGTCTATTACCAGTTCACCAACGATGAACTGCGCTCCGACAACCCGCTCAGTGGCGCCAAGGAGCCGTTCGACGAAAAGAACTACGGCATCACCTTCAGCGGACCGCTGATCAAGGACCGCCTGTTCTTCTCCCTCTCCTACGACAAGTTCAAACGCGAGACCGTGGTGCCGTCCTCGAACTTCATTCCCGACGCCGCCGGCCTGGCCGCGATCGAGCAGATCATCGAAAAGGCCCGTTCCTACGGCTATGATCCGGGATCCCTCAGCGGCCCGGACTCGAACATCTCCGAACAGGAGACGATCATCGGAAAGATCGACTGGAATATCTCGGCTCAGCACCGCCTGACCGCGACCTACCGGAGCAATGAAGGCGTCAATACCTCCTTTGCGAACTACACCGCCTCCACTGCGACCTACACCTCGCTGAGCAATCACTGGTTCGACCAGCCGCGTGAGACCAAGAGCTACACCGCCCAGCTCTACAGCCAGTGGACGCCGGACTTCCGCACCGAGGCCACCGTCTCCTACACCAAATACGACGGCACGCCCGCCAATCGCGGCGAGGCGTTCCCGATGGTGCGCATCTACGGCATCAGCGGCACGCGCCTCGACACCGGCGCGGCGGTCCCCAGCGGCAGCATCTACCTGGGTACGGAGAACAGCCGCCAGCTGAACCTCCTCACCACCGAGGAAAAGCAGGCCCGCCTGAGCGGTGAGTATTCACTCGGCAATCACACCCTGACGATCGGCACCGAGGGGACCTTCACCGAGTACAACAACGCCTTCGTGCAAAACACGATGGGCAACTACGAGTTCAACAACGCCGCGGCGTGGATCGCCGGCGGGCCGCCGTCGCGCTACCAGGTCCAGCGGCCCTACGCCGGCTACACCATCGAGGATGCGATCGCGCGTTTCTCGTACGACGCCTATGCGGGTTTCATTCAGGACACCTGGCGCCCCTCGGCTAACCTGACGATTCTGGCCGGCCTGCGCTTCGATTACCCGTACATCGGGGAGAAGCCGCCGGTTGCGACCGGCTTCAGTGCCGCCGGTTTCACCTCGGAGTCGGGCGAGGCAATCACCCGCAATGACACGACCAACAGTGGCAACTCGACCCTGGCTCCGCGTATCGGCTTCGTCTATACGATGCCGACGGAGCGCCGCACCCAGCTGCGCGGCGGTGTCGGTCTCTTCCAGGGCAAGAACCCGGCGGTCTGGATTTCCAACGCCTATTCCAATGCGGGGTCGGTGTACAACTACGTGGCCAGCAGCGCCGAGCTCGCGACCACCGTCTTTAATCCCGACCCGAACACGCAGACGTCCGGCTCCGCCAACCCGGCGCCGAACATCAACGTCACCGATCCGGACTTCAAGCAGCCGAGCCTCTGGAAGTCCAACCTCGCCGTGGATCATGATCTTCCGTTCGGCGGAATCATCGCCACCGCGGAGGTCTATTACAATCAGGTGGCTGACGGCGTGCAGACGGAGTTCCTGAACTACCGGGTGGCGACGGATGGCAACGGCTCCGGGCTCGCTCCCGACGGCCGCCAGCGCTTCGGCACCGCCACGTCCATCGTCAGCAGCACCAGCTACGCGACCGCCGGCCGCCGCCGCGTCAGCAACTTTGCCGACGTCTTCTACCTGACCAACACCAGCAAGGGTGAGGCCTATGGGCTGACCCTTTCGCTCACCCGCCCGGTGATCAACAAATGGGGCTGGTCTGCGTCCTGGACGCGCGGCAACGCCACGGAGGTGAGCCCGGCGACGTCCTCCACCGCCTCGTCGAACTACCAGAATCGTGCGGTCTTCAATCCGAACGAGAACGTCGCTTCGATCTCCAACACGAACATCCGCGACAACATCGTGCTGACGCTCAGCCGCGAGTTTGAGTTCTTCAAGAAGGCGCCGACCACGGTCACGTTCGCTTACATCGCCCGTTCCGGACGCCCCTATTCGTGGGTGTTCTACGGCGACGCCAACGGCGACGGCTTCGGCTTCAACGACCTGTTCTACGTGCCGACCGGCCCGGATGACAGCCGCGTGGAATGGGCCAGCACCGCGGAGCGCGACGCGTTCTTCGCCTTCGTCGAATCCTCGACGTTGAAGGACTACAAGGGTGGCAATCCCGGACGTAATTCCGAGAAGTCGCCCTGGCTGCAGACGGTGGACATGAAGGTCACGCAGGAGATTCCGCTCTTCCGTTCGGTGCGCGCGCAGCTCTTCGCCAACGTCATCAACCTGGCCAATCTGTTCGACCAGGACTGGGGCATCCAGGAAGAGGTGCCGTTCTCGTTCCGCCGCGCCGTCGCGGGAGCGACCTACCGCCCTGCCGGCAACAATGGCGCGGGCGCCTGGGCCTACACCTTCAACGGGACCACGCTCAACGGCGTTCCCGTCACCGCGGACGACACCCCGATCTCCCGCTGGCAGGTGCAGCTGGGCATGAAGATCATGTTCTGATCCAAGCCTGATCCATCTTCTCTAGGAACGCGCACCCGGTGTCAGACCATGACACCGGGTGTTTTCTTGGGCACCCACGGGAGCAGAGGCTTTGATGTTGCAATAATCATGCAATAGAGTGCGCTTAGGGGCGCTGTCGGCGGAGTGTCCTTCAGCCGTCCAGCACAGACTAACACCATGGCCCCGGTCTGACCGACCGGGGCCGCTTTTTGGCAGGTTCAGGCCCTCCCGCGGTGGGGCGCAGGCAAGTCAAGCGGGTCCCCCGCGTGCTTTACTTGGATCGCGCCTTGCAGTGCCATGCGCACGCCGTCCCCCGACATGCGTCCACGCTTTCGACTCGCAGCCCTCCTGTGGTGGGCCATCCCCGTTTGTGCCCTGATCTTTTTCGTTGTCGTGACCCAGGCGCGGCGTGCACGGGTCGAGCAGGTCACGGCCCTGCACGGCTGGTACGCGGATGGTCCGGTGCGGGATGCGTCCGCTCCGACGGGCTTCGCCGAGGGCCAGCGTCGGCTGATCGTGCCCGAGCGCGTCGCGGGCACCTGGCGCTGGATTGCGCAGGCCCAGGAGCACCTCGCCGAGGGCCGGTGGCGGGTGCGGCGGATCGACCATGAAAACGCCCCTTATGGGCGGCTCACGACGCAGCCGTCACCGTATGGCTGGTACGTCGCCGGCGTGGCCGCGCTGCTCGGCGCGCTCTCGGATCAGCCCAGCCACGCGACGGTGGAGGACGCGGCACTGCTGGCGGATCCCCTTTTGCTGGCGGTCGCTCTGCTCGCGTTGAGTGGCTGGGTGCTACGGCGTTGGGGCAAGGCCCCGGCGGCGCTGTTGGCTGCCGGCCTGGTGACGACGTTTCCCTTTTCCGGGACGTTTCTCCCGGGGGTGCTGCAGCCTCACGGACTGGCGCTGCTGGGAGCGGCCTTTTCGGTCCTGCCGATCCTGTTCGCGTTTTGGCGGGAGCCGGCTGGCGGGCCGTCACGGCGCCAGCGGACTCTGCTCTTCGCCCTCGCCGGGGCGATCTCGGGACTGGTGTTTTGGGTTAGCCCGGCCAGCCAGGCCGCGGTGACTCTCGGGTTGCTTGGCGGCGCCGTGGTGGAGGCAGGGTGGAGTCGGCGCGTGCTGGAGCTGGAGTGGCGTGTGTGGGCCTGGACGGGGGCGGCGGTGACCTGCGCGGGTTACCTCGTGGAGTACGCACCCGGATACCTCGGCTTGAAGCTCGAGGTGGCCCATCCGCGTTATGCGCTGTCTTGGTTGGGGGCCACGGAACTGGTGCTTGCAGCGGCAGCGGTGGCCGCGGGTCAGCGGGCATTTCGCTGGCCGCGCCTCGCCGCTGCGGCGGCGGGCGTTGTCATCCTCGTGTCCTGCGTGGTGACGTTCCGGGCTTATGCTGGCACCGGCCTCTTTGCGACCGACACGGACGTGGAGCGCCTGAGCTACCTCCCCGGATGGGGTGGGGTGGTCGCACCCGACCTCGGCAGTTGGCTGCAGGCCGAACCGAACGCTGTCGCGCGGTGTGCCGCTCTCGCGCCCCTCGCCTGGCTGGCTGCGGCGCTGGTGTTGCTGCTGCGCGAGCGGCCGCGCTCCGCGATTTCGGGAGCGTTGGTGGTGGCGCTGGTGGTGGCGGCGGCGACGTCGGTGCTGGGCGCCACCCAGCTCCGCTGGTGGCCGCTCGCCCAGCTGATGTCGCTGCTGGCCGGGCTTCTCGTCGTAGCCGACCGGATACGCGGGGGTGAGGGGCTGTCGATCGCCGGATGGAGCCTGCCCGCTGCCTTGCTCTGCGTGCCCGGGACGTTGTTGCTTTGGCCGGGGCCGGCTCACCGTGCCGGGCAGCCGGTGTCGGCCGCCGAACTCGAGAGCCTGATCCTGCGCGACGTCGCCCAGGCACTGGCGCGGCGGGCGCCGGATAACCCGGTGGTGCTGGCCCCGCCCGAGACCACCGCGGCCCTGGGTTTTCATGCGCGCCTGCGGTCGATCGGGACCCTGAATTGGGAGAATCGTGACGGAATGGCCGCCGCGCTGGCGATCGCACGGGCCACCGGGGTGGAGGAGTCGCTCGCGCTGCTGCGCCAGCGCCAGGTGCGCTTTGTCGTCCTTCCCTCCTGGGACCGGCTGCTCGACGAGGTCGCGGATGGCGCCGGAGGCAGGCGGGAGACGTCGTTTCTGTCCGAGCTGCGCAGGCTGGAACTGCCAGTCTGGGCGCGGCCGATCCCTTTCCTGTTTCCCGATGCGGGTGACGGCGTTCGCCGGGAGGTCCTAGTCTTTGAGATCAACGGCGAGGGCGAGGATTCCGGCGCGGCGCTGGCCCTCGCTCGCCGCCGCGAACAGGCGCGCCACCAGGTCGAGCGTTGCTGGGTGGAGGGCACCCCCAAGGTGATCCGGTCGCTGTCCGCGGGGTCGGTTTTTTCGCCTCCTCGCCCTCACCCGCGGTTACGGAATGGACGACGCGCGCCCCGACTTGCGGCGCCTGGCCGAGCAACGCGTGCCTCCCCGCCTGCGGATCCGCGAATGAAGCGCGGAACCGCGGGTGCTGCATTCTGCATCGGGACCTCTTCCGGAAAATGGCTCGGGATCCGACTTCCGGGTTGCAGGCGCTGAGCGGCGGTTTTCGTTCTACACCGCATGTTGCTCACGCGCCTC
Source organism: Verrucomicrobiota bacterium (assembly GCA_023428905.1). Lineage (GTDB taxonomy): Bacteria > Verrucomicrobiota > Verrucomicrobiia > Opitutales > Opitutaceae > EW11. The sequence continues at coordinate 153,150 of JAEYWP010000022.1, read as the reverse complement.
AGACAGGAGACCGCACCCCAGCATGGCGCGCTCGAAGCGATGTTGCGCCCGCCGGAATCCGCCGATGCCTATCGGAAACGGTTGCGGTTGTTTTATGGATACATCAGCCCCTGGGAGCCGCGCGTTTTCGATGCGCTCCGGGACCACCCGGCGCTGGTCGAGGGGGGATCGAAGGCGCGGTGGCTGGAAGAAGACCTGCGGGCATTGGGAGCGTCTGCGGACGACCTGGCGGGGCTGCCCCGCTGCGAGGAGCTGCCGGGGCTCGCCGAGCCTTGGGCGGCGATGGGGTCTCTGTACGTCTGGGAAGGCGCGACGCTGGGTGGGCAGATCGCGAGCCGCGACGCGCGGGAGCGGTTCGGGATCGAGGCCCACAGCGGCGGAAGGTTCTATTTTGGATACGGTGCCGACACCGGCCGGCACTGGCGCCGTTTTTGCGATGTGCTGACCGCCGCCGTGCCACCGGAGCATGCGGATGAGACCGTTGCCGCCGCCCGGAAAACCTTCAGCAGCCTGCACCGATGGGTGGAGGCCTGCACGCGCCATGGAGCCCTTGCCTGAAGCCGAGGCAACAGCCGTCCTGACTGGCTGCGACCTCGAACCCATCCACACGCCGGGCTGCATCCAGCCCCACGGTTTTCTGCTCGGCCTGGATGAGGCGACCCTGCGGGTCACGCATGCCAGTGAAAACGCGGAGACGCTCCTGCGGCGCCCCCTCGCCGGGATCCTCGGTGCTCCGGTCTCGGAGGTGCTGGGTGCGGGCATGCTCGGCCCGCTGCAACGGGCAGCATCGGATCCGCTGTTTACCCGTCGTCCCATCCACTTGGAGCGGGGGACCCTTGGCGATGGGGCGGACTTCGACCTCGTGGCTCACCGCCGCGGCGGCCGGTTACTTCTAGAAGGCGAAAGGGTGCAGTCGCCAGGCTTGGCCTCGCAGACCGAACTGTACGCGCACCTGGAGCCAGTCTTTCCACGGATCGAGCGTTCGGAGCATGCGCCCGACCTGTGCCGCTTGATCGCAGAGGAGGTCCGGCGTCTGACCGGCTTTGATCGTGCACTGGTCTATCGTTTCGACGAGGAGTGGAACGGGACGGTGGTGGCGGAGGATCGCAATGACGTACTTCCCTCCTACCTCGACCTCCGATTTCCCGCCAGCGACATCCCCCGGCAGGCACGCGAACTCTACCGCCTCAACCGTATCCGTTTGATTGCGACGTGTGACTACACGCCGAGCCGGATTGTGACGGTGCGCGACCCGGGCGGAGTGCCCGCGGAACTGGATCTCAGCCTGTCCACCCTGCGCAGTGTCTCGCCCGTGCATCTCCAGTACATGCGCAACATGGGGACGGCGGCGTCGATGTCGGTCTCGATCATGCGAGGCGACCGCCTGTGGGGGTTGATCTCCTGCCACCATCACGCTCCCCGGACCGTACCCTTCGCGGCACGCTCCGCGATCGAGCTGCTGGCGCATGTGTTTTCGCTCCAGCTGGCGGCACGGGAGCAGACCGACGGCTTCGTTTATCGTATGCGCCTGCAGTCCGGGATGCCTGACCTGCTCGGGCGCATGACCCAGCACGCGGACATCACCGAGGGGATCGCCCACCACTGGGAAAGTGTGGTGGCGCTGACTGAATCGACCGGCGTCGCGGTGGTCTCGCGCGGCTCCTGCACGCTGCGCGGCGAGACCCCGACGGAGCGGGAGGTGAAGGAGCTTTCGGAGTGGCTGGCTTCCCGCGCCCGGGATGAACAGGACGTGTTCTGCACCGACCGTCTGTCCACGGTTTTTCCCCCTGCCCGAAATTATGCGGGGGTCGCCAGCGGATTGTTGGCGGCCTCGCTCTCCCGCGTGCACACCAGCTACATCCTTTGGTTCCGTCCGGAGGTGGTGCGCACCGTCACCTGGGGCGGCGATCCCCGCAAGCCGGAGGGGGGGCCGGCGCAGCTCCATCCCCGCCACAGTTTCGCAGCCTGGCGCGAGGTCGTGCACGGGCGTTCGATTCCCTGGCGGGACGAGGCAGTGGACACGGCGCGCGAATTTCGCGGCGCGATGGTGTCGGTGGTGCTGAAACGCACGGAGGAGCTCGCGGCACTGACGGAGGAGTTGACCCGCTCCAACCGCGAGCTGGCGGCCTTCTCGTATTCAGTCTCCCATGACTTGCGCGCACCCTTCCGCCACATCCGCAGCTATGCGGAGATCCTCAAGGATGAGAAGCAGGCGGTGCTGGACTCGGAGGCGAATGAGCTGCTGGACCGCATCCTGGACGCGTCGGGTTACGCCGGGGCGCTGGTCGACAACCTGCTCGCCTTTGCGCAGATGGGACGCACGACGATCAAGCACCAGCTGGTATGGATGGACCGTCTGGTGGAGGAGGTCCGGGAGCGGGTGATGTCCCAGAACCCAAACCAGGCCGTCGAGTGGGTGCAGCAACCGCTTCCCGCGGCGGCGGCGGACCTGGTGTTGTTGCGGCAGGTCTGGCAAAACTTGCTGGAGAACGCGGTCAAATACAGCCGCAAGCGCAACCCCGCACGCATCGAGGTGGGCGCACGGGAGGACGACGGCCACCTCATTTATTGGGTGCAGGATAACGGCGCCGGCTTCGACATGCGGTATGTGGACAAACTGTTCGGTGTCTTCCAGCGCCTGCACCGCTCGGAGGATTTCGAAGGCACCGGCATTGGGCTGGCCAATGTGCGCCGCATCGTCGAACGCCATGGCGGCAAGACCTGGGCCGAGGGCCAGCCTGGTGTCGGCGCAACTTTTTACTTTAGCCTGCCAAAGCACCCGCTCACATCCGATCATGCTCAAGCCGATCCTACTGGTTGAGGACAATCTAAACGATCTCGACCTGGTCCTCCGGGCGCTCGCCAAGACCCAGCTCGCCAACGACGTGGTGACGGTGCGCGACGGCGAGGAGGCGCTCGACTACCTGCGCTGCCAGGGGCGTTTTGCGGACCGCCCGCAGGGAAATCCGGCGGTGGTGTTGCTCGATCTCAAGCTACCCAAACTCGACGGCATCGAGGTGCTGCAGGCCATCCGCGCCGACAAGGACCTGCACGCCATTCCCGTGGTGATGTTGACCTCCTCGAATGAGGAGACGGACCTCGCGCGCAGCTACTCCCTGGGCGTGAACGCCTATGTGGTGAAGCCGGTGCGCTTCAAGGACTTCATGGCCGCGGTGCAGGAGCTGGGGCTGTTTTGGGCGGTGTTGAACGAGCCTCCTCCGGGCTCCCACCGCTCCAACCTTCCGCGCCCGCGCGACTAAGGCGCGGGGCGGGCGTGAACGTGCCGGGAGACGGGCTCCCGGCGCGAGCGTCAGACGCTGAGCTGTGGGCGCTTGGGGTCGGGCCAGTCGACGTGAAAGAACGTGCCGCGCGGCTGGTCGACACGCTCATAGGTGTGGGCGCCGAAGTAGTCGCGCTGGGCCTGCAGCAGGTTGGCGGGCAGGCGGGCCGAGCGGTAGCTGTCGTAGTAGGACAAGGCGGAGCTGAACGTCGGCACGGGCACGCCGTATTCTGCGGCCAGGGCCACGACCTTGCGCCAGTTCTGCTGCGCCTTCTGCACCGTCTGGTTGAAGTAGGGATCGAGGAGCAGGTTCGCGAGTTCGGCGTCGTTGGCGTAGGCCTCGGTGATCTTCTGGAGGAAGGCGGCACGGATGATGCAGCCACCCCGCCAGATCTGTGCGATTTCCCCGAAGTTGAGTTTCCAGTTATACTCCTTCTGGGCCTGCCGCATGAGCTGGAAGCCCTGCGCATAGGAACAGATTTTCGAGCAATACAGCGCATCGTGGATGGCCTGGACCAGTTCCGCCTTGTCGCCCGCGTAGGTCTTGCCGGGGCCCTTCAGGATCTTCGAGGCGGCGACACGCTCCTCCTTGATCGCGGAGACACAGCGGGCAAACACCGCCTCGGCGATGGTCTGCGCGGCGACGCCCATGTCGAGCGCGTTGGTCGAGGTCCACTTGCCCGTGCCTTTTTGGCCGGCGGTGTCGAGGACCACGTCAACAAAAGCGGCGTCGGAGGCGGGGTCCTTCTGCTTGAGAATGTCGGCGGTGATTTCGATCAGGAAGCTGTCGAGGGCGCCCTGGTTCCACTTGGCGAAGATCTCCCCCATCTCCGCGGGTTTGAGACCGAGCAGACCCTCCATCAGGGCGTATGCCTCACAGATCATCTGCATGTCGCCGTATTCGATGCCGTTGTGCACCATCTTGACGTAGTGACCGGCGCCATTTTCGCCGATGTAGGTCGTGCACGGAACGCCGCCCGAGACGGGCTTGCCGGCGGTGGCGCCCTGGAGGGGTTTCCCGGTCTTGGCGTCCACCTTGGCGGCGATTGCCTCCCAGATCGGCTTCAATTCCTGCCAGGAGCTGAAATCACCGCCAGGCATGAGGGAAGGGCCGAAACGTGCGCCCTCTTCTCCACCCGAGACGCCGCTGCCGACAAAGCGCAGGCCCTTTTGCTTCAGCGCCTTTTCACGGCGGATGGTGTCGGTCCAGAGTGCATTGCCCCCGTCGATCACGATGTCGCCCTGCTCCAGCAGCGGCGTCAGGCCATCGATCACGGCGTCCGTGGGCCCGCCGGCTTTGACCAGGATCACGATCTTGCGCGGGCGCGCGAGGGACTTGACGAACTCCTCCATCGTCTTGGTGCCCACCAGTCCGCCGGGCGTGGCCGGGTTCTCGGCGACGAACTTTTCCGTCGTCGCCGTGGTGCGGTTGAATACGGAAATCTGAAAGCCGTGATCGGCGATGTTGAGGGCGAGGTTCTGACCCATCACAGCCAGGCCGATGAGTCCGATGTCGGAGAGGTCTTTAGGCATAGACGCGGCCCAACTAGCCATAAACCTCCGTCGAAAACCAATCAAAAAGCCGGCTACTGCCGGCAATTAGGTCAGGGCTCCACGCGGTCACGTGACCGCGTGCGCGGCTTCTCGGACCCGGGCCCGCAGGCCGCTTAGCGTTTTACCGGCGTGGGTTTCGGATTCTTCTGCCCGGGAGCGGACGGATCGCGACCCTGGACCTCGCCGTACGCGCCCTTGCTGGGGAAAAACGGGGCGACCTTGTCAACCAACGGGGTCAGGAACTCCGGTTCGTTGCGCTCGTAGATCCATTGGAAGCCGGTGATCGAGACGATCATGAGAGCGACGATCGCCATGAGGATCTTGTTCACCCCGGCGAGCCAGCGGAGCAGCAGCACCGCGAGGATGAAACCGACGATGCACAGCCCCAGCTTCAGCCAAAAGGAGGAGGGCAGGGCGGAGGCTTTTTGAAGGGCGCTGGCGGCGAACAGGAGCATTCCACGATCACCGTGCCGCCCGGCCGCGGGCTGACGAGCCGAAAGCCACCCGGGAGAACGGTTTAGCTCCTTTTTTCCAAACACCGGCCGGGGGTGAGGCACGGGGCGCGCCACCCCGGCCAGCCTCTGCCGTTGCGTGTAAGCGAGGCATGCCCAGAGTCGCCGCATGGGTCCGTCGCCCGCCCTCCCCACCCGCCAGCAAAAGAAGCCGAGTTACCCCATCAGCCCGGAATTGCGGTCCTATCTCCGCCGCTACCGGCGGGATCGCGACGTCCCGGTGACGTATGGGCGCCTGCGGGCCTTTGCCGAATCCGCCCCGCTGCAAGACAGCCAGGGACGGCCCACCCTCTGGGAGACGGTGGTGTACGACCGGCTCGACATGGACGACCTGCACGACGACCTGAAGCGGATCTATGCGCTCCTGCGGGTGGATGGGGACCTCTCCGTCATGCAGCACCTGTACGTCGACCGGATTGACTATTGCGCCTTCGGCAACTCGGCCCCGTTTCGTATCCGGATCGTCAATGCGTACAACGACAACCCCGACCACTTCTACGTCAAGCGGGGCGACGCTTCCCGCGTCTACGGGCTCGAACTCGAGCACCTCCTCTCGCCCAACCGCCTCCACTACCTCACCTGTGGCGACACCCTGATCGAGGAGCACATCGCGGGCATCCCGGGCGACGTCTTTGTCGAGCGCTGGCTGCACAGCGAGGAGTTGCGCCCGATCCGGGTGGCGAAGGAGCTGGTGAAGTTCAACGAACGCTGCTTCGTCCGCCTTCTCGGGGACATGCGCAGCTACAACTTTGTGGTGGTGATCACTCCCGATTTCGAGGGCGCGCAGATCCGTATCCGGGCGATGGATTTCGACCAGCAGTCGCACGAGGGCCGGATGAACCTCTACCGGCCCCAGTTCTTCAAGGACAACCAGGCCCTGGCGCTCTTCTGCATGAAACACCTGCGGGTGGAGACGGCCCGGCAGTACCAGCGCGAGGAGCAGGTCCTGATGCTGCAGCGCAAGGCGATCATCGAGGACCGCCTCGAGATGCTGCTGCGCGCGATGTCGGCCGACACCCTGGCACCGCGCGAAAACGTGATCGAGCTCCGCGAGGCGCTGGCCGACCATTACGCCCGGGCGGAGTACCTCCGTTGCGAGTCCATGGGCGACCTGATTCGGGAAAACCTCGAATCCATCCGCCTCAATGTCGCCGCGCCTCCGGGTGCCTTCGCTCCCGAGATGTGAGCGATCAGCCCGCCGCCGGGCCGCTGCGGGTGGCGCAGTTGATCCACTCGGTCGCGCCGTCGGCGTAATGCTCCTTTTTCCAGACCGGCACGCGCGCCTTGATCTCGTCGATCAGGTAGCGGCAGGCGTCGAACGCGGCGCCGCGGTGCTCGGCCGTGACGCCGACCCAGACTGCGAGGTCCCCCAGCGCGAGATGCCCGACGCGGTGCACGCCCAGCGCGGCGACGATGGGAAAACGGGCCCGCGCCTCCGCAAAAATGCGTTCGCCCTCGCGCTCGGCCAGCTCGGCGTACGCCTCGTACTCAAGGCTGTGGACCGCGCGCCCCTCGTTGCGCTGGCGGACCCAGCCCTCGAAGGTCACACACGCGCCGGCGGCGGTGTCGCCGAGCGTTCCGGCCAGCTGGGCAGGGTCGATCGGTTGCGCGGAGATGCGAAAGGTCTTCATCGCTCCGTTCAGCCCCCCGCCACCGGCGGGATGAACGTGACACGCTGCCCGTCGGCCAGGGGCGCGTCCCACGCGGCAAATTCACCATCGACCGCGACCCGCAGCCGGTCCGCCGGCAGGGTGAAGGCGTGGCGGGCCTTCAATTCCGCGTAGAGCGTCCCAGGCGTGGCCGCGCCGGTGGAGAGCGTCTCCTCCGACAGGCCGCGTTGCTCGCGCAGGATGGCGAAATAGGAAAGGTGTAGGGTCTTCATCAATACTCCGCAGCGGGCGCGTCGTAATCGCTCTTGCCACCGCGTTTTTCCACGAGGGATACCTGTCTGATCACAATCTCCTTCGAGACGGCCTTGCCCATGTCGTAGAGGGTCAGCGCCGCCACGGTGGCACCGGTGAGTGCCTCCATCTCGACCCCGGTGCGCGCGTGCACGGAAACGCGGCAATGGATCGTCACGTCCACCGCGCCGCGGGCGTCCGCCGGACCGGGGTGGAGTTCGACCTGGCAGTCCTCGAGGGGCAGCGGATGGCAGAGCGGGATCAGCTCGCTGGTCCGTTTTGCCCCCATCACCCCCGCGAGGCTGGCGGTCTGGAAAACGGGACCCTTTTTGCCCTGGATCTCATGGTTTGCGATCAGGCGCGCGAGCTCCGGCGGAAGGGTCACAACCGCGACCGCATGCGCCGTCCGGTGTGTCACCGCCTTGCCGCCGACGTCGACCATGGCGGGCTGATTGTTCGCGTTGATGTGGGAGAGCATGGGGAGAGTTTTAACCAGGAGGGCCCGGGCACAATGGTGAAGCGTGGGCGGGCTCACCAGAGCCACGCGACCACCCCCGTGCCGGCGGCAAATTCCCCCGGCCCCGGCGGGAGTTCCACAAAGCCGTCAGTGCCCACCAGGGACGTGAAATCCCCGGAGGTGTTGGTCGCATGGGGGTGGGCGAGGCACCGGCCGTCGGCGGTGGACTCGAGCTTCACCGGGACGAAGGCGGCCAGGGGGGCCCGCACCGTGACGGCGGTCGCGAGCACGGCGTGGCGCGGCCGGTCCGCCGGCGCGCCCGTCATCCGGCGCAAGGCTGGCACCACATAACGACGGAAGCAGACGGTGGTGGAAACGGGGTTGCCCGGCAGCGCGAAGACCGGTGTACCGCGCGTCGTGAGCCCGAACCAGAAGGGTTTTCCCGGCCGTTGCGCGACCCCGTGGATGCAGTTGCGCACCGCGAGTTCGGCGAGGACGGAGGGCAGATGGTCAAATTTCCCCTTGGACACGCCGCCGGTGATCACCACGGCGTCGAAACGCAGGAGGATCTGCCGCATGCCCTCCAGGATGTCGCTGCGCACATCGCGGAAATGGAAGCATTCGACTCGAGGGAAACCCGCCTCGTGCAGCCCCGAGCGCAGGGCCTGGTCGTTGGAGCGCCGAATCTGGTGGGGGGACAGCGCCGGGGCAGACACCTCCACCAATTCGTCGCCGGTAGCCACGACAGCGATGGTGGGAGTGAGGCTGACCCGCAGCGTGCCGGCACCGATGGAGGCGGCGACAGCCAGTTCGCGGCTGGTGAGCCGAATGCCGGCCGGGACGAGTTCGGCGCCGGCGCGGTGGTCGGAGCCCCGGCGGTGCAGATTGCTGCCGGCCGGGACTTCGGCGGTGGGTAGGACGGTCACGGCCAGGCCTTCCCGGGTGGTTTCCTCGTAGGGGACCACGCAGTCGGTCCCGCTTGGCAGCACGGCGCCGGTGGCGATTTCGATGCAGGTGTCTTCGGCCTGGAGGGTGAGGGGGATCATTCCGGCGGCCTGGGTGCCGGCCACCTGGAAGCGGCGCACGCCTGATTCCAGCGCGGCAGCGCGCACGGCGTACCCATCCATGGTCACGCGGTCGAACGGCGGCACGTCCCGATCGGCCCGCAGCGGTGTGCGGAGCACCCGTCCCCCGGCGTGGGCGAGGGGGCAGTCTTCCGTGGGCAGGAGGGGAACGCGGCGCAGGATCTCGGCTTCGGCCTCAGCGACGGAGTGCAGCATGGCGCACCCAGCGTTTGCTTACGGTGGGGCCCCGGCGAGTGGAATTTTCGGCGCGCGGGCGCTGCCTGGCGTGGGAAAACGCCCGCGGCCGGCCCCCGCGACCTTGGAAATTGGGAGAAAGTGGGCTTGGTTTCGCGCCTCCCGCCCGATGCCCGACGTTCGCGATCTTTACCAACGCCCGCTCCGCGACCTTCGGGTCTCGGTGACCGACCGCTGCAATTTCCGGTGCACCTACTGCATGCCGGCGGAGATTTTTGGACCCAACCACGCCTTCCTGAAGGCGAGCCAGTTGATGTCGCTCGAGGAGATGACGCGCCTGGTGAAGGCCTTTGTGGCGCTCGGGGTGGAAAAGCTGCGGCTGACCGGGGGTGAGCCTCTACTGCGGGCGGACATCGGTGCGTTCGTACGGGCGGTGAAACATGACCTTCGCCTGCCGGACGTCGCCCTCACCACCAACGGATGGCTGCTGGGAAAACGAGCGACCGAGCTAAGGCAGGCGGGTCTGGACCGTCTGAATGTGTCGCTCGACAGCCTGGATCCAGCGCTTTTTTCCCAGCTGAGCGGCCGCGGTTTCAAACTCGAGCGGGTGCTGGAGAGTATCCGCCTGGCGCGCGAGGCTGGTTTCCCGGTGAAGCTCAACATGGTGGTCCAGCGCGGCGTCAACGACCGCGAGGTCGAGGCCATGGCCGCATGGGCCCGCGCGCAGGGCCTGACCCTGCGGTTCATCGAATTCATGGACGTGGGCAATCACAACGGCTGGAATCGGGAAAAGGTCGTGCCCGCGCGAGAGCTGGTGGAGCGCATCGCCGCGCGCTGGCCCCTCGAACCCGCCGGACCCAACTACCGTGGGGAGGTGGCGGCGCGCTACCGTTACACGGACGGCGCGGGTGAAATCGGCCTGATCAGCGCGGTGACGGAGCCGTTCTGCCGCGACTGCAATCGCGCCCGGCTCTCCGCCGACGGGAAGCTGTACACCTGCCTTTTTGCGTCCCAGGGCCACGACATCCTGGGAGTGCTTCGGGCGGGTGCCACCGACAGCGAACTGGCCCAGCACCTCGCCGTTTTATGGCGCGGCCGGGGCGACCGTTATTCGGACGAGCGGGCCGACCTGCTGGCCCGTGGAACGGCCCGCGAAAAGATAGAAATGAGCTACATAGGTGGCTGAGTGGTAAATTTATCGGCAAAAAGCCCCGCCATGGCTTCCGCGACTCACCCAGAAGGATATTTTCCTTTTTTGGTGCCGATCTCTGGCTAAATTTCGACCCTCTCGCGCCCTGCGAAAGCATCCCCATGATCTCCGCGATTAAGAAGTTGTTTGGTTCCTCGTCGTCGCCCGCCCGTCTCAAGTTGGGACAGCCGGGGTATGTGCCGGGCAAGATCCTCTTTGTGGACGACGAGCCGGAGGTGCGTTCGATCGCACGCATGACGCTCGAGGAGGTGGGCTACGCGTGTCTGGAATCCGAGGACGGCGTCCAGGCGCTCGCGCTTTTCGAGCAGCACCGGGCGGAGATCGGGCTGGTCATCACCGATGTGCTGATGCCCAACCTCGACGGGCTCGGGCTTTCCGCGCGCCTGCACAAGCTGGATCCGGACCTCCCGATCCTTTTGTTGAGCGGACACGTGCTGGAGGAGGACCTGTGGGCTCCCGGCAACGCGCAGATGCGGTATTTGATGAAGCCCTACCGGCTGCAGGATCTGCAGAGCACGGTCGCGGATTTGATTGGACCCGCGCCCGCGAAACGGGCGTAGTCTCTGGCTCATCTGCTCCGGCTGCGAGGGCTCCCGGAGTGTTCACCGTCCGTTAGCGTTATTCCAGCCAACCACAATGGACGAACAACTCGTTCTCACGGCTCAGACCCTGAAGCTGAATCCGGACCTGCGAAGGGCGGATGTGACGGGGGATGTCTTCGTGGTCAAAAATGTCCCGGCGCGGAAGTACCTCACTGTTTCCGTCAACCAGTGGAACCTGCTCCGCAATTTCGGCAATCCGGCCACCGTGCCCGATGTGCTTCGGGCGGTGATCATGAACCGCACCTGCCTTCCGCTGCGGGAATATTACGAACTGGTCCTGAAAGCCCACCGCGCCGGGGTGCTCCACGCCGCGAAGCAGGCCGAGCCGGAGGTCCGCGCCTCCCGATGGGTGTTGCCGTTGAATCCATGGGTGGCGATCGTGCTGACGCTGGTCTGCGGCGTGGCCGCGGGTCTCCTCCTCTACCAGCAGCGGGTCCCACACCTCGGGCTCTGGCCGCGTGAGGTCCTGTTTAATCTCGCGATCGGCTGGGGAATTTTGATCGCCGCGGTCAGCCTGGGCCAGGTGCTGGCGGCCTCCGTACTCCATTCCGGCCGCGGAGAAGTGTACCAGCCCCGTTTCCATTGGTTGCGCCCGGTGCCGTATTTTGGCGTCCGGCTCGACGATGCCTGCATGACCTCGGTGCCCACCCAGGTCGGGATTGAATGTGCCCGGCTCCTCCCCGTTCTCGGTTCCGCCGCGGCCCTCTGGCACTACCGCCCCGAGTGGGGCCTGCCGCACCTCGTGGCCGTGCTGGTGATGCTGCGGCCGGTGGCGGGTGCTTGCGTGCCCCGCATGCTCTCCACCCTCTGCCGTGGTGCGGTCCTGGATACGCAGAAGAACTTCCTCTTCGGGCTCAACCGGCGCTGGAAGGCGGCCCTGAAAGTGGGGCTGGCGCGCATCTCCCCTCTCTACGTCGCGGCACGCATCCTGTGGGGAGCGGCCTGGATTGTCCTCTGCGTTTTTGTCGTCCTGCGGCTCCTCAATCAGAGCGTCCACGACGTGCTGGGCAGCGCGACCTACTGGCGCGAGGTGGGCCTCGTCTTCTCCGGCCTGCTGGCGGCCGCCCTGCTGGCCTATGTCCTGGTCCCTGTCGCCCGTGCGACCTGGGTGTCCACGCGGGAGCGCTTCCGCCGGATCGGCCGCTTTTTCCGCCGTTGGAAAGTGAATACTGCCGAGCCGGCAAGCCCTGAACAGGTGAGCCGCCTGATGGCCGAGTCCCTGCTCTTTCGCCGCATCTCCCCGGCCGAACGCACCGCCTTGATGCAGGCGGGCCAGATCAAGGTGTTCCCGGGCCTGAAGACCTTTCAGCGTTTTGCCGACAAAAACACGGAGGTCGGCCTGATCCTGTCAGGTAAGGTGCGCCTTTTCCGCCGCACCCAGGCCGGTCGGGCGGAGCGGGCCCTGACCCTGCTTGAGGGCGATGTGTTTGGGGCCCACGCCCTGCTGGATCCGGACCGGCAGCAGGTGCAGCTGCGTGCGTTGACGCCGGTGGTGGCGCTGCTGCTGCCGATGGCGGAATTCGAGGCCCGGGTGCTCCGGCCCCTCGGCACCCCTGTGGTGCATGACCTGCTGCACAAGGTGCCTTTCCTGCGCGGCGTGTCGTTCTGCGCCAGCTGGCACCCGCAGGCGATGGCCCGCTTCGCCCAGCTCGCCTCCGTGGTGTCCTACGGGGAGGGCGACGTGATTGTGGCGGAACGGCAGGACAGCCATCAGTTTTATGTCGTGTACGAAGGGCAGGTCGCGGTGAAGCGTCGCACCCGCACCAAGGCCCGGCTGAAGCCCGGCGCCTTTTTTGGCGAGGTCAGCATCCTGCAGAACAGCTCCGCCGTCTCCGACGTGGTGGCGCGCGAACCCAGCCGCTGCCTGACTATCAGCCGCGCGGATTTCCTGCGTTTTGTGACCCACAATCCGCTGGTCAGCCTGCAGCTGGAGGAGATCAGCTCGCGCCGGCTCGGCCGGCCGATTTTCCCGCTCTCAGGCAGTTCCTTCGACGTGCGCTGACCCCGCCCCCGCCCGCGCCTCGAGGAGGAGGCGGCAGGTCGCGATCAGCGCCGCGCGGAGGGGATCGGCGCGGACGCTGAATGCGCGCTGGTGCGACTCATACTCCGCACGCCCTTCCGGGGTTTCGATCGCGATCGGGACAAACCCCAGGGGCCGCAGATCGTAGGGGCTGGCCCGCATATCCACTTCCCGGATATCGCGCGCCAGTTCAAAGCAGTCGGCCACCAGCTCCGAGGCGGTGTAGGGAGCCAGTTTGAAGGCCCATTTGTAGAGATCCATGTTGGCGTGCAGACAGCCGCGCTGCTCCAGCTGCGGCGCCTGCGGGCGGGTGAGGGGCACGCGGTTGCGCGGAGCGGCCTCAGCCGTGAAAAAGCGGAAGGCGTCGAAATGGGTGCAGCAGAGCGGATGATCTTCGACAATCCGCGCGATCTCCGCCTCGGGAAAACGCAGCGGCCAGGACCGGTGGCGGATCGCCTCCGCGGGCTGACGGTAAACCATCGCCCACTCGTGCAGTCCGTGGCATCCAAAAAAAGCTGGTCGCCCGGCCACCGCCTGAAGCAGGTCGTGTATCCACTGCACGGTGGCGGCGCGCCGTTCCGGCAGCAGGCTTGGGTCCACCGCGACCCCGCCTTCCTTCGCTCCGTAGCCGTCCCAGGCGAGGTAGGTCTCCGCCGCTCCTCCCTCCAGCACCACACCCATGCCCGGGTGCCAGCGGCGCAGCCAGCTCGGGCGAAAGGCGTAATAGTTGAACAGGAAGTCGTAGACCGGATGTTTTTCCCCACGGCCGGCTCGCGCCTGATGCGGGTCGGTCCACCGCCGCACCCGCGCCTCATGGGCGGCGCGGCGGGCCTGCCAGACCGGGGCGGGAAGGTGTTCGAGGGATCCGTCCACGGCGGCGCGAGCGAGCGCTCAGGCGAGCTGCCGGCTGAGGCGGCCCCGGTAGCGTTCACCGAGGGCCCGGTTGGCCTCGATCGCCCCGGGTAGGTTTTGGCTACGGAGCAGGGGCACGGGGTGACCGTTCGCCTTCAGCCAGTCGACCACCGCCAGCATCAGCCAGTTGAGGACGGAGCAGCCGATCAAGGTGGAGGTTGGCCCGGCGCGGACGCCGTCCGCCGCCTCGACAATCGCGTCGCCGGTCACCCCGCCGTTGTCCAGCACGTAGTCCGCGCACTCGAAGAGACGCTTGCCGCTCGGGTGCTGGGAAGGGGTGGCCCGCGACATTTCCATGCAGGAGAGGCTCACCACGGTCACCCCCTTGGCCTTGGCGTACAGGGCGACCTCGATCGGGGAGCAGTTTTTGCCGGAGTTGGAAATCGCGATGAGGACCTCGCCGGCACGCAGCTGGTATTGGCGATCGTAGCGCTCGACCAGGCGGGTGCCGTAGCCCACCAGGTTTTCGATAAAGCCCGCGGTGGGGTCCTGGATGCCGGTCACGCAGACCAGGCCGCCGGCGCGGCCAATGATCTCGCGCGAGATCAATTCGCTGTGCCCGCTGCCGAAGGTGTGCACGACGCCGCCCTGGGCGATCGATGCGCCCACGACGGGCGCGAGCTGGGCGATAACGGGCGCGTTGGTGGTCCAGGCGCGAGCCAGGAGGTCGTTGGCCCGTTGGTAGTAGGATTCGGCGAGTGGCGGCATCCCGCCCACAAAGCCTCAAGCGACTGCGCCGGAAAAGCGAAAAGGTGGCTGGGGAAGGAACCCCAATTGCGCCGGCGGCGTTCAAGTCACACGGTTGGGGGTCGATCCGAGGAGACCAACGGTCGTGTCTCCTCCCGCTCCTCTTCCCGTCCCTTCCGCCCCGACCGCGCTTCGCGCGAAGGCCTGTCTCCGCGTCCTCACGTGACACGCTCGGGATGGACGGCGCTGCTCTGGACCCTCGTCTTCGCGGCCGGGGTGGGGGCCGCCTTCGTGGCCTATCCTATCACCCGGGAGGAGCGCCTCCGCGGGCTGATCTTGGATGCGCGACGCGGAGCCGCCGCCTTTCCCAATCTTGCCTTGGATGCGATCGAAGGTCGTCCGGAAGACAGCGAAGCACTGGGGTACGAATTGGTTAAGGAGCGCCTGATGCTCCTTCGGTCGATCGACCCCGGGGTGCGTTTCTGTTATTTGATGCGCAGGCTGCCGGACGGGCGGGTGATCTATCTCGCGGATTCGGAGCCCGCGGACTCCGAAGACCTGTCGCAGCCGGGTGACCCCTTTGCCGAGGCGGCCGCGTCGTACGGCCTCCAGGTCACCCTTGCGACGGGCGAACCGAGCTGGGAGGGACCCCTGGCGGACGAATTCGGGACCTGGATGACGGCCTTCGCCGTCGCAGCACGCACCCCGGAGGGGGCGGTGCGGGACGTGTTTGGGTTGGACATCGACGCCAGCGGGTGGAGGCGGGACCTGACGCTGCAGGCCCTGAAGGTGGCGGCGTATGTCTGGCTGACCTTGGGTCTTCCCTTGGCGGTCTGGACCAGCGTCCGGAAAAAACTGCGCCTGGTGAAGCTGTTGCGGACGGCCAAAGAGGAGGCGGAGGCGGGCTACCGCTCGAAGAGCCGTTTTCTGGCGACCATGAGCCACGAAATCCGTACGCCGCTCAACGGCATGATGGGCGTGGCCAGTGTGCTCGGTCAGATGCCAATGCCGCGGGAGCAGCGGGAGTTGGTGGAGGTGATCAGCCGCTCCGGCGAGTCGTTGTTGGTCATCATCAACGACATCCTCGACATCTCGCGGATCGATTCAGGCAAGGTGGAGTTGGAAAACCGTCCTTTCGGCCTGCGCGCGTGTTTCTCCGACGTGGACAGCCTCTTTCAACCGCTCGCCCGCGCGAAGGGTCTGTCCCTTTCCATACAGGTCGCGGAAAACCTGCCGGCGTTTGCCACCGGTGATGAGACCCGGCTGCGGCAGGTCCTGACCAACCTGGTTTCAAACGCCCTCAAGTTTACCGAAAAGGGCTCCATCCGCGTCAGCGCTGACGCCGCAGCGGGTGAGGCTGGGCACCTGACCCTTCGTTTTGCGGTGGCCGACACCGGCATCGGGATTCCCGCTGATAAAAAGGCACGCCTCTTCTCTTCCTTCAGCCAGGCCGATGCCTCCATTACCCGGCGCTTTGGCGGAACCGGCCTCGGGCTGGCGATCTGCAAGCGACTCTGCGAGTTGATGGACGGCACGATCTCGCTGGAGAGTGAACCGGGGCGCGGAACCACCTTCCGCGTTGAACTTCAGCTCGCGCGCTACGAAGGACCCGACCTGCCCGCGGCGCCGGAGCCCACCCCCCCGGCGACCGCGCGCCTCCGTGCGCTGCGCGTCCTCGTGGTGGAGGATAACGCGGTTAACCGTCTGGTGATGAAAAAGATGCTCGGCCTGTTTGGGATCGCTCCCGACCTCGCCGAGGATGGCGAGGCGGCGTGCGACGCGGTGCAGCGGTCGTCCTACGACGTGGTCCTGATGGACCTGGAGATGCCGCGGCTCGACGGCCTGTCGGCCACGCGTCGTATTCGGACACTGGAGCTGCCGGTCCAGCCCTGGATCATCGCAGTCACGGCGGATGCCCTGGCCGGGGACCGCGAGAAATGCATGGCGGCGGGAATGGACGACTACGTCACCAAGCCGGTCGTGGCCGAGCTCTTGAAGGATGCCCTGCTGCGTGCGGAGCCTCGTCAGCGGGAGCTTTCCCACCGCCCATAGATTCCGCAGGGCAGCACCTTGCCATCGGCCTGGATTGGAAGGCCGACTTCGCCTCCCGTGAGCAGCCCGCCCCGGCCGTGCATCAGCTCACCCAGGAGGTTGGTCACAACTGTCGGCGACAGACGTGCCGTGTAGGCATTGACCAGGAAGAAAAGGGGATCTTCGGACAGCAGCTCACGGCACTCCTTCAGGAGGTCCCAGAGGTGATCTTCCAGTTTCCACATCTCGCCAGAACTCCCGCGGCCGAAGGTCGGTGGGTCCATGATGATCGCGTCATAACGGCGCCCGCGTTTGATCTCGCGGCGCACGAACTTGAGGCAGTCATCCGCGATGAAGCGGATCGGCGCCTCGGCGAGGCCGGAGAGCGCGGCATTTTCGCGGCACCACTTCACCATGCCTTCGGCGGCATCGACGTGGCACACTGCCGCCCCGGCGGCCGCCGCGGCGCAGGTCGCCGCCCCGGTGTAGCCGAAAAGATTGAGGACGGAGACCTCTCGCCCCGCCTTCCGGGCCTGGCGGATTTTCTCGGAAAACCAGTCCCAGTTCACGGCCTGTTCGGGAAACAACCCCGTGTGCTTAAACGAGGTCGGATGGATGCGAAAGGTCAGCGAGCCGTAAGAAATATTCCACGAATCGGGGAGGGGGCGCCGAAATTCCCAGCGTCCGCCCCCGGTCTCGCTGCGGTGGTAGAGCCCGTCCCAGTTCTCCCACGCCTTCCCCCCGCGCCGCGGCCAGATGATCTGCGGGTCGGGTCTCACCAAGGTGTAGGCGCCCCAGCGCTCCTGTTTCATGCCCGAGCCACAATCGAGCAGGCTGTAATCCTGCCATCGGCTGGCGACGATCAAGGCGGGGCGCTGGACGGCTTCACTCATGCGAATTGCGCAGAAAAAGCGGATGTGCCGGAGCTGTCGAGCGTGCCGCACCCGCCCATGCAGCGCTTTCAAGATATTGGCATTACCCATTTGGCGGTTGACTGGACGGTCGCGCGCTTTACCCCCGACGAATGAACTCGAAACTGATGTTTCAGCGTGCAGCCGCCCTGGGTGCGGTCATCGGGCTCACCGCGGTCGCGTATGGCGACGTGGTCGAGACCAAGAACGGATCGCGTCTGGTGGGCACGGTCCTCGCGATCGACGGGTCGGCGGTGGTGCTGCGCACGGAGTACGCCGGCGACATCAAGGTAAAGCAGGGCGACGTCGTCAGCATCTCCACGGAAGGGCAGCAGAATATTCGCCTCGCCAGCGGCACCGTGCTGCAGGGCACGATCGCGGGAAGCGGCAATGGCGCGATCACGATCGCGGGACCGGATGGCACCCTGAACACCGAGGTGGGCAAGGTCGCCGCCACCTGGGCGCCGGGCGAAAAGGATCCGGCCGTGGCCGCCCTGGAGCGCTCCTGGGCTTATGAGGCCGCCGTCGACGTGACCGGCAAGAGCGGCAACAAATCGCAGCTCGGCACTGCGGTGAGCGCGCGCGCCACGCTGTCGACCTCGCAGGATACCCTCCAGTTTTATGCCGCATACGACCGCCAGGAGACGGACGACGTGAAGTCCGCCGACCAGCTGAAGGTCGGCGTGGACTACCAGAACAACTTCTCTGGTCGCTACTCCTGGTATGTGCGCAACGAAGGCGGCTTCGACCGCATCAAGGACATCGAGCTCTACAACATCGCCGCCGCCGGTCTGGGTTACGACTTCATCAAGGAGCCGAAGCATGTGCTGACGGGCCGCGCCGGTCTCTCGTTCCGGTACGAAGGTTATGGTGATCCCACCGTCGAGGACGTGAAGTCCGCCGGTTTGGACTTCGGCCTCAACCACCGCTACGACAGCGAGACCTGGTCGATCGTGAACCGGATCAGCTACGTGCCGCTCTTCGAAGACTTCGGCAACTTCCGCATCCTTCACGAATCCTATTTCGAGATCCCGATGGCCGACCCGAAATGGCGCCTGCGCCTGGGCCTGGCGAACGACTACAACAGCGAGCCGAGCCCCGGCATCGAAGAGCTGGATACGACCTACTTCGTTCGCCTGGTGCTGAACTGGAAGTAAGTCACCGCGTCGCAGATACCGCCTTCAAGCCCGTCGTCCCTCGGGGATGGCGGGCTTTCTCGTCTTCAGGCTGGCGAGTCGGCCGCTTCGCCCGGCGTCTCGCGTGGACCGGGCCAGTCGGCTCCCTTCCCCGTCGTTGTACACCGCCGCGGTCCCCTCCGCCTGTTTTGCGCCGCTCAAAAAGTGTTCTGGAACTCGGCCTGGAACTGGATCGGGACCGTGATCATGGTGGCCACCGGTTTTCCGTCCTTCATGCCGGGCTTGAACTCCCACTGCTGCACGGCGCGGACCGCCGCCTCGGCGAAGAGCTCGTGGGTGGCCTGGTTGGCCTGGACCTGCTCGGGTTTGCCCGTCGCGCTGACCACGAGCACAACGAAGGCGGTGCCATCGAGCTTGGCGCGGCGCATGATGGAGGGAAACTCCGGCTCCACCTGCCGGATGGGCACGGGCATCTGATCCACCTCGCCTTCGGTCAGATACGAGCCGGTGAGCGACAGGGCGTTGCTCACCGGGCGCTCGGCTTGGAGGCCTTCAGTGCTCGAGCAACCTGCGGCGAGGCATGCAATCAGGATAAGGACGGGCCAGGATTTCATGAGGGAATCGGGTGGGGCGGCTACTCACGTCCGGGCCGGCCTTGAGTTCAATCTCGAACGCGGCGGAGGGGCCATGCGCCTCCGCCGCCCGCCTCCTTCAGGCCTTCGACGGATACACAATGCGCGTAAAGGCTTCCGCTCCGAGGAAACCGGTGTTCCAGGTCGCATCGAGGTCGGCCAGCGGTTTGGCCGCCAGAACCTCCTCGAGGGTGCGTCCCTGCTGCTGGAAGGGAGCCAAGCGGTCGCGAACGGTGCGGAGCATCCCGAGCGTCGCGGCGAGGTCCTTGGGAGTGGAGACGGGCCCGTGTCCCGGAATCAGGGTCGTGTCGGGTTTGGTGGCCGCCAGGATGGTTTCCGTGGCGCGGATCATGCCCTCGAGCGAGCCGCCCGAACTGGTGTCGATGAAGGGAAACGAGCCCGCAAAATAGAGGTCGCCGGTCTGAATGACATTGGATGCCGGGAAAATCACGATCGTGTCGCTGTCGGTATGTGCCGGCGTGACCGGGACCAGCCGGAGCACGTCATTGCCCAGGTCGAGCTCGATCGGGTGCTCGAAGGTGAGAGTGGGCAGGGCATCGCGGCCCGACTTGGGGAAGGCGGCGTTAAAAAAGGCGATCACCTGCGGCGAGGAAAGGCGGGTGCGAACCGCCCGGTGGGCCACGATCGTCGCGCCGAGCCCGTGGAGGTTGGCGTTGCCGTCGGTGTGATCGAAATGCCAGTGGGTATTGACCAGGTAGCGTAAGGACTTGTCGGATACTGCCTCGATCGCCTCCCTCAGCCTCTGCGTCGAGGGTTCGCGCCCGCTGCCCGAGTCGATCGCGACCAGGCCTTCGTCTCCCAGGTACAGTCCAATGTTGCCGCCGGCCCCGGTGAAGACCACGTGCCGGTCGCCCACCCGGGTGGTGCCGATCGGCGCCTGGGCCATCGACTGGCGCATCTGCGCGATCGGGTGATTCTCGTTCTCGACCGAGTTCTCCGGCAAGGCAGCCGGGGCGGCCTGGGCGAGCCCGCGGGACAGGAGGGCGGAGCCGGCGAGCGCGCCGCCAACGAGGAGGGATCCGCGGCGAAGCAGCTCGCGGCGGGAGAGGGTGGGCACACGGTGTGATGCGATGGGAGACAGGGTCATGACGGGGTGCAGTCTAGCGCTCCGCGGTGAAAAGCAAACAGCGGTGACGCCTTCGCTGCCGCCGGGCAGCGAAGGCGTAGGCGGCAGGGCCGGGTCTGTCACCGTATCCGGAAGGTGCGGAACGAGTGCGCGGGGACGGGGAAGGCGGCCACCCTGGCCACCGGAACAGCAGGCTTGCCCCAGCCCGGGCTGACCTTGCGTTCGGTGGTTTCGAGCGATTCGCCTGTATTCAAGTCCTCGATGCCTGTGGTCTGGAGGCCGAGGGTCACGGCGGCGTCCACCGGTTCGTCGCGAAAATTGTGCACGATGAAGGTGCCGTTGTCGTAGACGAAGAGGCTGACTTTGCCGGGGGCTTCCAGCTGCACCGGCAGGTGAGCGGTGATGACGCGGCGGATCTCGTTCAGTGCCGGGGCGGGAAGGTGGTAGAGATCGCCAAAATTCTCGGGAATGGTGAGGACGTAAAGCTGCCCATCGACGTAATCGGCGTCGTGCAGGAGCGGCCACCCGTTGTCACCGTCGACCGCAGAAACGAGCTCCCAGGAGTCGTTGGTGCGGTAGCCGATCTGCGGGATGAGAATCGCCTTTTCGCCGTCCACCAACTCGCGTCCCAGCACGTATTGCTTCACCAGGGCGACGCGACCGGTGTGTTCCACTTCCGCGATCTGGTCCAGCCCCCGGTCCTGGAGCAGGCGCAGCAGACCCGAGGTGATCACCACCTTCTTGCCGGTGCGCACGTGCTCCTCGATCTTCGCCACGATGTCCTTGTCGTGCGCGGCGAGGGCGGTCAGCAGCACGATCGGGGCGTCCTTGGGAAACTCCGTCACCATCTCGATCGGGATGCCTGCGGTCCCAAGATAGTTTTGCAGGAAGTCTTCCCCGGTGGAATGGAAGGGTTTGTAGCTCTTGAGCCCAAGCGGCTTCCCGATGGCGCCGATGGTCTTGTCCACCGCCTCGAAGGAGACTCCCGCCACCCGCGCATAGGTCGTGGGTTTGACCGCCTGACCCTCCGCCTGCGGGACGGGCTTGAGCAGAGCCTCGTAATCGAAACTGGAGGGTTTGTCCTGCCAAGGCCCGCGATGGCGTTCGTCCAGGGGGTAATGCATCTGGCGGATGTCGAAGATCGTGATCTCCGGCGCTGCCTTGGCGAAGAGGGTTAGCCAGAGCTGCTCGGCAAAGCGGTCGTAGTAGCGGGCGCCTCCCGTATCCACCCAGCCGCCCCCGTTCCTGCCGGGGGCGATGTTGCTGAAGTAACGCATGATTGAATACGAAAGATAGGGTTGGAGGTGCTGGGCGCTGCGCTGCGCATCGCGGGTCTCCGTGCCGGTGTAGATGCCGTCGAAGATGGCCGGCTCCTTCTCGAGGTTGAAGCCAAGGGCCTGGAAATGCTCGTACCAGTTGGGGTACTTGATGATCACCTTCACCGCAGGATTTACTCTGCGTGCGGGGGCGAGGACCAGTTCCTCAGCGGCGCGCACCATCAGTTCGAGCCGGAACTCCGTCCAGCCGCGATTCCCACGGGCCTTCAGGTCCCACGCCGATTTCTGGCTGGTGAAGAAAAAATCGTCGAGGATCACCTCGTCGAAATGCCGGGCGGTGTGCTCGATGATTTCCTGCACCTTCTTCCGATGCTCCGGATTGGCGTAGGAGAAGGTTTCGAAACGATTGCTCTCGTCGATCGTGTAGGTGATGCCGCCGGCGGTACGCACGCCACGCGCGGCAAAAAACGCCTTCGCCGCCTCGAGGGTGGACGAGTCGACAATCAACAGGTCGCGGTGAGTCTCCAGGTAGATCTTGTCCACGTGCATCTGGCTGGAGAGTTCCTTCCAGCGCGCCTCGAGATAGGCTGGGTCGGCCATTTCCTTCACTTCGTAAGCGCGGCAATACACCGACACCTTGAAGTTTTCGTAGGCGTGGAGGAGGGGGGTGGCGATGGCAGTGGCCAGGGCCGCGAGGGCGAGACGTATCAGGGGTTTCATACGCAGGGTGTGGCGGCAGCTTCCTCCCGTCACGGGGCGAGTCACCGGCGCTGGAACTCGTTCGTTTGAGCAGCGCTTCAAACCCCCCTGGGAAACGCCCGGGCAAAGAAGCGGCTCTTCGCGTTCTTCCCGTGATCGTTTTCGGAGGGTGTGTTCTGAAGGCACGAGGCGGAGGACGGAAAAGGAAAATTACTGGCCGTTTACTTAGGCACAGTTTGCGCTACGTGCTGCTCAGGATAGGTTGGACTCTGTCAGGGCAGAAAGAGAGTCCGTCAGTAGGTAGCATCGTCAGAGACAGTGCCGTGCGGGCCGTCCCGCGCGGCGGGTAGTGGACAGTTCAGCGACCAGCGATAGCTGCGTCTCCCGGTGGAGGCGCAGATCCGAGACATGTCAGCAAACATCAACCCGGAGAACTGGCTTATGAACCTCGCAACACTCCTTGCCTCTCGTGATCACCTCAACGAGCAGGCGCGTCTGGCCAATACGGCCTTCGCGTATGTGACCCTCGAGCAGTGTGCTCAGGTCGCGAGGCGCGCAGGCATCACGGGCCTGGTGCGATTGCAGCAACCCAATGAGCAGGAAGAACGGTACTGGGCCACGCTCAGTCCGATGTGGGCCAATCCGTCCGTCGTCGAAGAGCATTTCAGTGAGGACGACGTGGCGGCCGTGGCCGACGCAGTGGCTTATGCCACCGGGTCGACGCCGCTCGATGTGGTGTTTCCGATCGAGGACATCCTGATGGAGTTTGGCCGCCCGCTCGAGGCGGCCCTCTCCTCCGCGGGTGTCCGCATCGGCGACACCGCCGGGCACCGGTCGTCTACCGGGGCAAACGCAGAGACCGCCGACTAGGCGGCGGTGGAGGCGCGCGCGGCTTGCCGCGCGCGCTTCTGCTCCTCGCGCAGTCGCTTGCGCACCCGCCAGCGCTGACCCGCGTTGACGATGTAGCCCACGCAGCAGCGCGCGCCACAGCGGCAGGGGTGCATCCGCCACTCCGACAGCGGGAAGCCATAGTCAAAACTCAGTTCCTCGCCTGCGGCGATGTCGCGCACGGCGATGATCCAGATATGGCCGCGGATATTCTCAGACCGGCAGTTGGGCTTGCAGGAGTGATTGATCAACCGGGCGATATTGCCGCGGGTCCGTCCATCCAAGTCGTAACGCTGGTTGAGCTCGAAGATATACACGCAGCCCTCCTCGCCGCGGCGCAGCCGTTCCAAGCGGAGCTGTTCGCGCCGGCGCGCCTCGGCCTTGGTGATGCGCTCCCCCGTGTATTCGATGATCCGCGTGCCGCGCGGGATGTCGCGGGCGGCATGAACCCCCGTGCCGTGGATTGCCGACTCGCGGGTCGTGATCCAGGGCTCCGAACGGGTGGCAGGACGGCGGGGGGAGGAGGCGGAACGCGGCATGAGAGCGCGGAAAACTGCCCTTGGCCCGGGCAAAGGCAAGGGCGCGGGATCCGCTCAGCGTTTGCCCGCCAAAGCCCGCTGGGCGCGGCTCGGCGCCTGTCCCGGGACAAACATGTCCTTCCACGACAGGTCGAGGGCGCGCTGGATCTGCAGCGGGTAGCTCCAGTCCCCAAAATCCGCGGCCGAGGTGTTGTTGGTGCCGAAGGTGAATTTCAGCCCTTCCGCCTTCGCCAGCCTGAGGAAGGCCAGCGAAGGGATGCGGTAGCGCGCGTTGATCTCCACCGCGACCCCATGGCGCGCGAGCGCAGCGATCACCCGCTTCATCCGCGCTTCCGTCCAGAGGACATCGGCACGCCCGGCAAGGGTGTCCGGCAGGAAGGTGGGATTGACATAAACGTCGATCGGCTCGGTCGAAACGATGGCGACGATCTGTTCCACCAGGTGGTCCATGAAGGCCTCTGGATCCGGTCCCACCTCTGCCTCGGCCGGGATCCACAACCGCAGGCGTTTCCCCTCGGGATTCGTGTAGGTCATCGCATCCGTGAAGATATAGTCGAACGCCGCCCGCGTTTCCGGGGAAAACAGTTCTGTCCACTCCCGCCCTTCTGCCTGGAGGGCGAGAAACACCGGCTGGCCCTGCATCGTATCCAAGAATGCCCGCGCTGCGGAGTCCGTCTGGATGGGGAAACCGATTCCGCCATTGGTGGCGATGCCCAGTCCGACACCCGTGGAGCGGGAGAGGGCGAGCGCCTTGTCCAGGGTGAGGTCGCCTTTCAGGTGGGTGTGCAGGTCGAGGAGCGGGAAGTTGTCGCGCGCGAGCTGGAGGCGGTGCGCGCCGGCCGTGTCGAGGACCGGGCGCACGCTGGAGGTGTGTTCGCCGGGCGGCAGAGGCCGCACGCGGAGGTTGCGGTAACGGACCTGGCTCTTGGGGTCGTGGCACTGGAGGGCAAAGGTGCCTTGCCCGAGGCGGTTCAGCGCGGGCGCTCCCTCCGGCAGGGGGGCGTGGGGCTCGATGTACTCGACCACGAGGACGGCGTTGACGCGAACCTGCACCCGCGGCCGCTCCACCGTGATCTTCAGGGTAAACCAAGCCTCGTCCTTCGCGGGAGCACGGTAGATGTTGCTCACGCCGTAGAGGCTCCCGGTTTTCTTCATTTCGTAGTAGCCGCGGTGTGGGGGCTGACTGTTGTTGACCTGCACCTCGAACCCAGCCGCAGGCCAGCTTTCCTCCTGCCAGGCGGTGTGGAAAAAGATCCCCGAATTGGCGCCCGGATGGGAAAACACCTCGGCCTCGAATTCAAAATTCTCAAAAGGCGCGGCGGGCCCGGTGTAAAACAGGTGGGCACGCGGACCGTCGCAAACAATCGCGCCCCCCTCGACCCGGAAGGAGGCGGGGTGCTCCGCTGCCTTCCAGCCGGTCAGGGTGGCGCCGTCAAAAAGCGAGTGCCACTCCGAGGCGGCTGGGAGCGCCGGCTGAGGGGCGGCGGACGTCGCGGCGAACGCGCGCACGGGAAGCAGGGCGACCGCGGAAAGCAACAGGATGAGGATCAGGCGCAGGGGGGGCATTGCCCGAACGAAGGCGGTGCCGGCGGCGTCGCAAGCGCCCGCGTGGTTCATCCGTTTGTGGGGCGCGGGTCTGTAGGAAGATGAGGGTAGCCTGGCCCTGGCCGTCTCCGCCGCTGAAGTGCGGCGGGTTTTGTGCCGATGGAGAAGCACCCCTGTCATGCCCCTGCACTTGCACCTCACGCCCGGTGGCCCGTCGCGCTGTCGGGTGGCGCGTCCGCGTCCATTCCCAGGCGCGGATCCCAGGGCGGTCTGGAGGTATCGTCTGTTTTTGCTCGTGGTGGCCGGCCTGCTCCTGCTCCCGACCGGGTGTCTTCGCCGCACCCGCGAAATCTCCGGCACGGTCTCGCTGCGCCGTGCCGACGGGCGGGTGGTCCATCTTTCCCAAGTCCGGGTCTCGGCGTACCCCAAGCACGTGGCGAAACTCGCCTTTGCCAAGGCCGCCCCGCGGATCGGCGCGCAATTCACGCAGGTGGCGGCACAGATGGAGGCAGTCACCCAGGAGCTCAGCGAGCTGACCAGGACGGACGGCCTCGATCCCCAGAGTGCGGCCCTCCTGCGCGAGGTCGATGAACTGCTTGCCCTGCGCGAGGCCGCCGGAGACGAACCGGGCTTGCGCGAGACGGTGGACCGGCGCCTGGCCGACCTGCGCGCCGATGCCGCGCGCGGACCCGGCGAGGCCGCGCTGCAACGGATCGACCGGGTCATGCTGTTGCGGGGACGCTTCCACGCCCGGATGACATCGGTGACTGCTGCGGCACCAGAGATGGGGCGTCTCCTGATGGCCTCGCTGCCACCGGCCGAAATCGTCGACACCACCGATGCCGAGGGACGCTTCAGCCTGCGCATTCCCGCCGGCGCGCCTTATGTGCTGGGGGCGAGCGTGCTGCGCCGCTCCGCGCAGGGACCCGCGCCCTATGCCTGGATGGTTCCGGTCCCCCTCGCGCTCGGCACCGACGTCGTGGTCAACCTCGACGCCGACAACCTGCTGGCGACCGACGACCAGACAAAGGAGCTGGCCGGCAGCCTCCAGCGCTGACCCGCCCGACCCGGCCGCTCATCGCGCCACCGGTAGTTCAAACCAAAATACGCTGCCGCCGCTGTCGGGGAAGTCCGCCCCGACGGTCCCGCCGAGGGTGCTGATCAGCTCCTTCACGATCGCGAGCCCCAGCCCGTTGCTCTCCTCGCCCGCCGTCGGTCGGTTGGACAGCCTCGCGTATTCAGTGAACAACTGCGTACGTTCTGCCGGCCTGACGCCGGGGCCGTCGTCGGCGACCTCGGCGCGCAGGAAGGCGCCATGGGCTCGGGTGCGCACCAGGACCCGGCCGCCGGTCGGGGTGAACTTGAGGCTGTTGGTGACGTAGTTCGTCAGGGCCTGGTAAACGTGGGCCACGTCGCCGCAGGCGGACGGCAGGTCGCCGCCGAGGTCGACGGAAAGGTCGATCGTCTTGCGCTCCGCCGCCGGCTCGTTCTGCGCCACCACCGCGGCTACCACCGCGTTGAGGTCAATCTTGAGGACGTGGGGCTCCGCGTCCGGCCGTTTCAGCTGCAGGAAAGTGTCGATGATCCGGCGCATCTGTGCCGCCGAATCGTGGATGTCCTTCAGGCAATCCTCCAGCTCGGGCGGGGCGCCCTTCTGGCGTTTGGCCATCTCGCCGGCCATCAGGATCAGGCAGAGCGGATTGCGCAGATCGTGCGCCGCGATCCGCATGAAACGCTCCTTCAATTCCAGCTCCCGCCGCAGCTCGAGGCGCAGGCGCCGCAGGGTGAGGTGGGTGGAGACGCGCGCCAGCGCCTCCTCGTATTGGATCGGCTTGGTGATGTAATCCACCGCACCGACGGAAAAGCCCTTCACCTTTTCGGCCGTGTCCGTCAACGCGGTCATGAAGATCACCGGCACGTCCTGCAGGGCGGGACGCTCCCGGATGCGCCGGCAGGTCTCGAAGCCGTCGATTCCGGGCATCATCACATCGAGCAGGATCAGGTCCGGCACCGTGCGTGCGATCTGGGCGAGGGCTTCCTCGCCATCCTCCGCCACCATCAGGCGGTAGCCTCGGTCTCCGAGGCATTGCAGGAGCACGCTCACATTGGCCGGCGTGTCGTCGACGATCAGGATGGTGTCGGGCATGGCTGGAAAGTCAGTCGGTCGAGCGCCACGGCGCGACATACTGGCGGATGGCCTTCATTCGGTAGCTATCGGCCAGTTCGATGATCGCCGTGGCCAGCCCTGCCATTTGCGGATCCCGCTCGGCCAGGGCGGAGACACGCGCGCGGATTCCCATCACGTCGCCGGCGCTGGCGAGTTCATGGATGGCATCGGCCTCCTCGGCGGGAAGGACGGCCTTCTGATGGGGGACGGCCTCGGCGGAGGCGATTTTTCCAGCGGGTTCGTCGAAACACCAGGTCAACGTGAGCAGCCGCTCGAGGACATCCCAGAGGGCGTCCTCGCTCAGTGGTTTCGGCAGGAAGTCATTGCAGCCGGCATCGAGGCATTCCCGCCGGTCAAGGTCGTAGGCGCTGGCGGACACGGCCACGATGGCGATGCGGTTGCCGATCCGGCGGCGCAATTCGCGAGTCGCCTCGAGTCCTCCCATCCCGGGCATCCGCAGGTCCATCAGCACCACGTCGGCGGGGAAGTGGCCGATGCGGTCGAGGGCCTCCTCGCCCGTTTCGGCCGATTCGACGATAAACCCGACCCCACGGAGGAGGTCGAGGAGGACGTCCCGGTTGGCGCTGTTGTCATCCACCACGAGGATACGCCGGCGCTCGCCCTGGTAATCGCGGATCCTTTTTTGCGCGCGGCGGCTCCGGCCCACCGGGGCGGAGGCGGGGGCGAGCGGCAGCTCGAACCAGAAGCAGCTGCCAAAGCCGGGGCGGCTGTCCACCTGCAGGGTTCCGCCCATCAGCTCCACCAGGCTGCGGCTGATCGCGAGCCCCAGGCCGGTGCCCGCCGCCTGCAGGCGGGAGTCGCCCAGCTGGGTGAACGGCTCAAAGAGGCGTCCGAGGTCCTGTGGCGCGATTCCGGTCCCGCTGTCGCTGACGGAAAAACGCAGTCGCCCTGTCTCACCCGCACGGATACTGAAGACCACCGCGCCCTCGTGGGTAAACTTGATGGCGTTGCCGATGAGGTTGAGGAGCACCTGGCGAAGACGCTGCTCGTCGCCCTGCACACCCCGAGGCAGCCCGGGGGCGAACTCGGTGGCGAAGCGGAGCGACTTCTCGCGGGCGCGGGGGAGAAACATCTCCCCGATGCCGTGGGCAAACTCGACCAGGTCGAAGTCCCCGGTGTTGATCTGCAGGCGGCGGGCCTCGATCTTGGAGAGGTCGAGCACGTCGTTGATCAGGGCGAGGAGGTGTTCCGCGGAATGGTGGATGACGGAGACGCCGTGGGACTGCCGGGCCGTCAGGCTGCCGTCCCGCCGGAGGATCTGTGTGTATCCAAGAATACCATTCAAGGGAGTGCGCAGCTCGTGGCTCATGCTGGCGAGGAACTGGCTCTTGGCCCGGTTGGCGGCGTCGGCCACCTCCTTTGCCTCCCGCAGGGCGGCCGCCGCCCGCCGCTGCTCGGTGATGTCGATGGCCACGCCCTCGAGGGCGCGGACGGCGCCATCGGCGGTGCGGAGGACGCGGACCGACTCGGAGATCCAGACCTTTTCCCCATTGCGGCGGTAAACCTCCGACTCGAAGTCGGCGATCTCGTCGGTGTTCCGCACCAGCTCGAAGAACGCGTCGCGCCGGCGTGGATCCACGTAGATCTGCTTGCCGATGTTCTCGGTGGCGGCGAGGACCTCCCCTGGGCTGACGTAGCCGAAAATGCGGGCGAAGGCGCGGTTGACCCGGAGGAAGCGCCCGTCGGGGGTGGACTGATACAATCCTTCCGGTGCGTTTTCGAACATGCTCCGGTAGGCCTCCTCGGCCTTGCGGCGGGCGTCGTCGGTCTGCTTGCGCTGCACCGCGGCGGCGAGCTGTTCGGCGACAAAGGTGAGGAGGCGGAGGTCCTCCTCGGTGTAGGCGTCGGCGGTGCGGTAATCCTGGAGCGCGATCGCACCGATGGCGCGTCCGCTGACCATCAGGGGAGCGCCGATCCAGACCTTGCAGCGCAGGCCGATGGGCGCATAGCCGGCCGCGCGCATGAGCTTCTCCATCTCGTCGTCGGTGACGATGAGGGGCTTGCCGGTGTCGAGCAGGTATTCGGTCAGACCGCGTCCCGGTTTGCGGGGCGCGGGCGGAGAAGCCATCTCGTCGACGAAGCGGGGAAACGAAAGCTCGCTGCCGTCGGCGCTGAGGATCGCGACGTAGCAGTTATTCGCCGGCATCAGCTCGGCGAGGATGTTGTGCACCTGTTCGAAGAGGGCGGCCAGGTCCGCGGAGTCGAGGGCCGCTTCGGAGATTCGATAGGTCGCATTCTGGAGGCGCTCGCGCCGGCGGCCCTCCGCAATCTCGCGTTCCAACTCCAGGTTGGCGGTGCTGAGGGCCTCGGCCCGCTCCGCAAAACGCATCTCAAGGTCGACCTGCATCGCAGCCAACCCGGCTTCCGCGAGCTTGCGTTCAGTGATGTCGCGCAGGTGCACGGCAAAGGCCGCAGGGGGAGCACCCGCGAGGCGCGAGAGGGAGAATTCCGCGGGAAACTCCGTGCCATCGCCGCGCATCACCATCACCTCGGTGCGGCGGGCCAGGTCTTCGGTGGGAGGAACGGGTGCACCGTTGCGGGCAAAACGGGCGGGATGACGGGTGCGTTTCGCTGGTGCGACGATGAGTTCCAGCACGTCGCGTCCCACCGCATCCGCCTGCGGGCAACGAAGCATCTCCGCGGCGGCTGGATTGAGTTCGAGCAAACGCCCCTCCCCATCGACCACCAGCAAGGCATCGGGTGACGCCATCACTGCGGCGGCAAAACGCGCCTGGGCTTCGGGCTCGGGAAGAGGGTGCGGGTCTGCCATGGAGCGACCCAGAGAAGACGAGGCCGGTGGGGCGGGCAAGCTGCCAGCCCGGGGGCTCCGCTCACGTCGGCGCGCGGGCATTAGCTGGCGAGCGCCAGGTCCCGTGTGGCGTTGCGGACATCTTCCGACAGGGCGTGGAAGACCGTCATCCAGGCGGCATACACCGCGGGGGTAAACTCCCCGCCCAGGACCTGCTCCAGCATCCAGAAAAACGCTGCGCCGATGGCGTGGTGGTGGGCCTCGCGTCCGAAGAAATCGGGATGGTCCTCCGCCGCGTCGCGCAGGTGATCACGGAGCACCTCGTAACAGTCCAGCCGGTGCACGATCGTGCCGAGGAGTCGGATGAACTCGCGACGCTGCGTGGGCAGATCGGTCCGGGACACCGCCCGCAGGACCGGCGCGAATTCGAAAAGCCGCGCGAAAAAGAGGGCGGCGGCGTCGTCGGCCTGGCGGGAGAGTTTCCGGAAGGAAGACTCGACGAGCGCTATTTCGGTGGAGGTAAAGGCGTGCACGGCAGGCATCAGGTTTCACCGAGTCTGCCAGAGCTCGTGCCGCCCTGCCATGGGCCGCTCGGACACTGGCCGAGTGGCCAGTCGCGGCAGGTGCCAATTGACCGCGCCGGCTCGATCTCCCAGAGTCCGCCCGCCGTGACCCGAATCCTGCTCATCGATGACGACAACCGGCTGCGCCGTTATTGCGCAGCCCTGCTCCGCGCCGAAAGTTTTACCGTGGTGGAGGCGGCGGATGGCGACAGTGGCCTGACCGCGGCGCACCGCGAGCGCCCCGACTTGATCGTGTGTGATGTGAACATGCCCTCTCTCAACGGGCACGGGGTCCTGACGCAGCTGCGGACCCACCCCGACACCCAGGGTGTCCCGTTTATCTTCCTGACCGGCGACGGCGACATGAAGGACCTGCGCAAAGGGATGAACCTCGGTGCCGACGATTACCTGGTGAAACCGGTGGAGCCCGAGCAGCTGCTCAAGGCGGTCCGCGCACGCCTGGAACGCGCGGAACGCGCCAACGCCGGCCAGAAACCGATGGATCCGGCCAACCCCAGCCAGCTCCTGTGCCTGGGCCTGACACCCCGCGAGGCGGAAATGTTGATGTGGGTGGCAGCGGGCAAGACCAATGCCGACATCGCAACCATCACCAACGTGCAACTCACGACCGTGAAGAAGCACCTGGAGAGTGTCTTTCAAAAGATCGGGGTGGAGAACCGTACCGCCGCCGCCGCCCTCGCCACGCAGAAGCTCGGGCCGTTTGCCTGAAGATCCGGACGCCGTCGCCCCTTCTCGATTCGTCGTTAGCCACGGCGGGGAAAATGCGCCCGCTTGATGCGGTGTGAACGGATCCTGACAGTACACGTTTTTTTGCGGGCTTCGCTGCGATGCTGGATTGGCATCGCGCGGATCGTGGGCCATCAATGACGGAGCCGGCGGGCCCTGGGGCGCGTCGGTCCTCTTCCACCCTTGTTTCCTGCGCATGCGTTCACCACCCGCCAATCCGATCCTGCTGGTCGAGGACAACGACATTCACGCCGCGTTTTTCACGGTGGCGCTGAGGCGGCACCCGGAACTCCACCTCTCGCGTGTCTGCGACGGGTTGGAGGCGCAGGACTATCTGCTGGGCGTGGGAAGATACGCCAACCGCAGCGTGCATCCGCTGCCGGTGGCGATGATCGTCGATCTCTTGATGCCGCGTTGTGACGGCGCGGAGCTGCTCTCCTGGATGCGGTCGCGGCCCGAGTGTGCCCACCTGCCCGCGGTCATGATCAGCTCCTCCATCTTTCAGGAAGACATGGACCGCTCGTACGCCGCGGGCGCCCAGGCGTTTTTTGTGAAGCCGTCCACCCCGATGGGCTTCCAGCATCTGCTGGACTGCCTCCTGAAATATTGGACCGACGGCGGGCTCCTCTCCCTGCCCACCGAGCCCTCCGGAGAGACAGGCACCGTGCCCGCGACCGCTACACGAGCGGCAAGAAGCGGGACGCGAGCCAGGTAAACGCGAAGCCAGTGATGGACAGCACCGTCACCGTGCTGGTCCAGGCCTTCAGGGTCTCGCGTTCCGTCAGTCCGCCCAGTTTGGAAACGACCCAGAATCCGCTGTCGTTCATCCACGAGCAACCGAAGGCGCCGAAACCGATGGCGAGGAACACGTACATCGTGTGATAGGGCAGGGCAGCCGCGGTCGCCGGGTCGATCATCGGCCAGAGGATGGAGGAGGCCGTCAACATGGCGACCGTGGCAGACCCCTGGGCCACGCGGATGATGAAGGAGGTCAGCCAGGCGAGCACGAGCAGGTCGATGCTGTAGTGGGTCGCGACCGACTTGATGGCATCGCCCACGCCCGCGTGCCGGAGCATCGCGCCGAAGGCTCCGCCGGCGGCCGTGATCAGGATGATCACAGCGGCGGTGGCGATCGGGCCTTCCAGCATGCCAGAAAGCTGGTTGAACGACCGCTTGCGCTGGCGGAGGGCGACCGTGATGGCGATCGCGGTTCCCACCAGCAGGGCGATGTTCTTGTTGCCGGCAAAGTGGATCACCCGGGAGAGATCGGCGAAGGAGGCAGCGCCCCCCAGCGCGTCCACGGCCGCGGGGAATCCAGCCAGCACCTTGAGGAGGGAACTCGCACCGATCATGGCAACGGGGACAATCACCGGCGCAATGCTCCAGAAAAAGGAAGGCAGCTCGCTTTCGGGACGGTCCGCCAGTGCCTGCAGCTCGTCCAGCGAGGTGCCGGGAAGCTCCCGCAGCGGAATGTCCATCCGGCGGTCCAGCCACTGGATGTAGAGATAACCGATGATCGCCGGGACGATGCCGGCGGCGATGCCCCAGAAGAGAGAGAGTCCGGGGTCGACGCGCAGATTGTCCACCATCGCCAATGGACCGGGGTGCGGCACGGTCAGGCTGTGCGTGAGCACCGCGGCGGCGCAAATTGCCATCAGGTAGAGCAGATAACTCCGTCCGGTGCGCAGGCGCAGGGCGCGCGCAAGCGGCACCATCAGCATGAACATCGTATCGAAAAAGATCGGGATGGAGAGGAAGTACGTGCTGGTGAGCAGGGCCAGGCCCGCGCGTTTTTCCCCGAAGACCGCGAGGAAGCGACGCACCACCTTGTCGGCGCCCCCGCTCTCCATCAGGCAGCGGCCGATGATGGAGGCCAGGCCGATGGAGATCGCGATCGATCCCGCCGCCGCTCCGAGTTCCACCGCCGTGAGCTCCAGCGCCGCGATCCAGGAGTTCGAAAGCGCCTCCGCGCGCATCGAGGCCGGCAGGCGTTCAATCGCGCCGGGAGAAAACTCCTGGGTGAGGAAGCCCGCGAGGAATGCAGCCAGCACGAGGGCCAGAAACGCGTGCAGCCTCA
Organism: Verrucomicrobiota bacterium; assembly: GCA_023428905.1. Taxonomy (GTDB): domain Bacteria; phylum Verrucomicrobiota; class Verrucomicrobiia; order Opitutales; family Opitutaceae; genus EW11. The sequence continues at coordinate 119,687 of JAEYWP010000022.1, read as the reverse complement.
GCCGGGTGATCGCGACGATGATAAACACAACGCAGATCACGAGCACGGCGAGCGGCCAGTAGTTCGCGTCCGCAGGGGCGGCGGGGAGAAGGGTCATGGGGCAGAAGTGACGGGAAAGCGCGTGGGTGCCCGGTAGAAGAACGCATGTCGCGCGCGCGTCAGCAGGAAAGTGGGGAAGGGCGACGGCGGGCGTGACTCTCTCGTTTGGATGGAGCTCGCTGCTCCCGGCGCGCGGTGACCGGCAGCTTGCGAGGCGTGTGATTCGTCGTAGCGGTGGAGCGCGGCCTCGTCGGCACAACCCATGAATTTGTCACAACGGCAGCGGGAGCATCGGTGGTGGAGCAGAACGCGCGCAGGCATCGGGCTGCTCCTGGGGCTTTGCCTCGCGGGGTGCGCGGCGCTGGCGCCCACCCCTGCGCCGATTGCCACACAGACATACCCCGCGGGAGCGACGCGCGCCGAGACCCTGGTGGTGTTTCTTCCGGGGCGCGGCGATCGAATGGAAGACTTCGAGCGGCGCGGCCTGAATGCGTCCCTGCGTGCCGCCGGCCTCGCGGTCGACGTGGTCACGGTCAATGCGCACCTTGGCTACTATTACCGCCGCACGGTCATCGACCGGCTGATGGAGGACGTACTCCGGCCGGCGCGCGCCCAGGGGTACCGTCGAATCGTGGTCGTAGGCATTTCCCTCGGAGGACTGGGAGGCCTTCTGATCGAACGTGAGCACCCGGGAACGGTGGACGCCTTGGTTCTGCTCAGCCCCTACGTCGGAGACCGTGAGGACCTCTTCAAAACCATTGGCGACGCCGGGGGCCCGTCCGCGTGGGCCGCGAATCGGTCGGAGCGCGCCGGCGATGTGCAGGAACAGGTGTGGACCTTCCTGGGACAGCGCAGTGACCGGCTGCCCCCCACCTGGCTCTTTACCGGCGCGTCAGATCGCCTCCTGCCCGGGCAACGTTTGCTCGCTGGACTGCTGCCGCCGGACCGCGTGCGCATCGTTCCGGGAGGGCACGATTGGGCGACCTGGCGGGTGCTTTGGGAGGAAATCTGCCGGACATCGCCGGTGTTTGCTGCCGAACGGACATAAAAAAGCGACGGATCGCACGGGGCGACCCGTCGCTGCACGTTATCCGGAAGAAAGGGGAATCAGCTCAGCATCAGCCATGCGAACGCCACCACCGTGCTGACCAGCGTGGCGCAGAGGGCGGCGGTTTCGACATGGAGGCGTCGCAGGTTGCCGCGGCCTACCTCGCCGACGGAAACGGCCAGGCTGTCTTCGGTGCTGGCCGCCAGGTCAACGAGACGTGCTGCCTGGCGCGAGGTCAGCCCGCGTGTTGCCCACAGCCGTTCGAGAGTGTCGGGGGCGAGGTGAGACACGTGCTGGGTGCGGCGTCCACTGAGACTGCGGTGGGCCACGGTTGCGGCGCTGTCGAGACGGGCGCGGCGCGCGCTCGTGGTGGCAAAGGCGCTCGTCTTGCTGACAGACGCGCGGAGGGAGGAGGAAACGGTGTTCATGGAGTGATGCTGTGGTCGCCCGCGCCAGGCGGGACGGAAGTGATGTTGGGCAGATCCTAACACTCCCCGCGCGCGCCGGACATTCGCCGAATGCCGGTGGTCGAAAGGCGCAGAGGCAGCGTCCTTCTCCCTGCAGTCTAATAATCGAATAAGCTCGCGAGTCGCATTGCCGCCAACACGGGCTACGCTGCACCTCCCTGCCCCGACTGCACCGGTTCCCCCTGTGACCGCAATCAACGTATCCTCTTACGCCCTACCCATGCTTTGTCTCGCTCCCAGACTCTTTCGACGTGTGTTTGCCGCCGCCCTGGCCCTCGCTGCGGGCGCGGTTTCCCTGCAGGCCCAGCCCTCGGGCGGGCCCTACGGACCGATTCCCCAGACTTATGAGGTGCCGAAGTCGGCGCGGACCGTGTATTACGTCGCGCCAGACGGGAAGGCGGACGCCCCCGGCACCCGCGTCGAGCAACCCACCACGCTGGAAGTCGCCATCGCAAAGGTGGTGACGGGGGATGCCATCATCCTCCGCGGCGGCACCTATCGCACCGGCGGTCTTCGCCTCAACCAGGGCATCACCCTGCAACCCTACGGTGATGAACAGCCGGTCCTGAAGGGCACGCAGCTGGCCACCAACTGGGTGGCGCAGCCCGGCAAGATCTGGCGCACCACCTGGACCAAACTCTTTCCCGCCAAGCCGGCGGACTGGTGGCGCCGTCACCGCCATGGCAAGGACACGCCTCCGTATCGCTTCCACAACGACATGCTGTTCGTCGACGGGCGCATGCTGGAGGCGGTGGGCTGGGAGGGCGAGGTGACTGCCGACACCTACTGCATCGATTACGAGACCGGCACCGTCTACATCGGCTTTGACCCGGCTGGCCGCACGGTGGAAATCACCGCCTTCGACTCGGCGCTGGTCCGCACCACCGCCGACGTGCACGGCAAGTCCTCCGATCGCAAGGGCCCGGTGATCCGCGGCCTCACCTTCACCCAGTACGCCTACCGCGCGCTGGAGATCGAGGGCCGTGAGCCGGAAGCGCTCGCCGATCCCTCCACCTTCGGCAAGGACGTGGTGGGAACGACGCTCGAGCACGTGACCATTTCGCACTGCTCCCGGGTCGCGGGTTATTTCCGCGGGGACAACATGGTCTTCCGCAACTGCCTCGTGTCCGACACCAGCACCGAGGGCATCTACATCATCTCGTCCGCGGACGTCCTCCTCGAGAAAAACATCATCCGGCGCAACAACGTGGAGAAGATCGAGGGTTATTTCCCCGCCGCGGTGAAGATCTTCAATCAGAGTTACCGCACGGTCTGCCGCGACAACCTCGTTCTCGACAATCCCCACTCCAGCGGAATCTGGTACGACGTCGGCAACGTCGACGGCGTGTTCGTCAACAACTGGATCGAGGGCACCAACGACGGTTTCTTCTTCGAGATTTCCAAGGGCGCGATCTGCGCCGGCAATGTCTTCGTCAACTGCAACAAGGGTATTCGCATCCTCAACAGCTCGAATGTTCAGGTGTACCAGAACACCTTTGTGAACAGCGTCGCCTACTTCGAACGCACGGAGCGAAGCGCCGTCGGCGATCATTTCGGCTGGCATCCGAGCACCGGCCCCGACGTGCATGAGCGCATCGGCCACGTCCTCGCCAACAACCTGATGGTGGCGGACGCCTCCTTCCGCGGACCGCTGGTGCAATTCGAACAGGCTGCGGTGCTCTGTGACCGCCTGAAGGACCCGCAGGTCAAGCAGCTCGACTCCAATGTGTATGTCCGCCGTGGCGCCCCGGTTTCCGATCCGCTGATCGGTTGGGCGCCGGGCAAGGGCGAGGGCAAGGGTTGCAAGGTGGAGTTTGCCAACCTGGAGGCGTTTCGCGCCGCGTATCCACAGTTTGATGCGGCCAGCCGCCAGCACCTGAACTACGCCGGCGGCGTGTTCCGCAGTCCCGACCTGGGCAACTTCGAGCTCCAGAAGGGCTTTGACGCCAAGGTGGCCGGTGCTCTGCCCGCCAACGTGATCGAGGCCGTGGGTTACGCCCGCGAAGACCTCGGCACCGCCGGCGCGTATCCGCTGCGCAAATAAGAACCGCAAGCCGGGGAGGGATCTCATCCCTCCCCGCCGCGAGGTCTTCCCTTATAGGCCGGGTGCCCCCACTCCGCACCTGCGGCGCACCTTACCCGTCTCGCGCCTATTCCTGCGGCGTGGACCAAACGACGACCCAGCCGGACTCGTCGTCGACAAAAACCATCGAGGCCGCGTTTTCGGGCACCTCGACGTATTCCACGGATGAGCCCTCGTTCAGGGCCACGGGCGCAAAGACGTCGGGCCCCGGCCGGCGCAGCCCCCACACGCTCAGGGCAATCACCGCCGCGGCCCCGAGGGCCCCGACGGAAAGGCTCCACCGCCCCGACCGCCACTGCGGGCGGGCGCGTGATTGAAACGCCCCCCGCGGCAGGCCCGTGACCGAATCTCCTGCGGCGCCGGCCCGGATCTCGCGGCGAATGTCCTGCCAGGCACGTTCCGCATCGGGCGCCGGCCGCGCCGCCACGTCGGCGCGCCATCCGGCGACGGCTTTGTCCAGGCGGGTGCGAAACTGACGACACTCCGCGCAACCGGCCAGGTGTTGCTCCAAATCCGCGCGCTCCCCGGCGCCGAGCGCGTGGTCGCGCTCGGCGGAAAGGAGGTGGTGGCTGCGGGTGCAGTTCATCGCGCGGAGGGACAAATCCAGTTTACCCGCGGCTCACCCAGACCCGGTCAGTGCGGTAAGTGTAATGGCCCCGCTCGCGATAACGGATTTCACGCCCGTGCCGGTCGCAACTCACCACCATGCGGCCGGGCACCCACACCTTGACCGTGACTTCCTTCCAGTAACCCCGGTGGCCGTGGTCGCGGTGGTGGCCGCGGTCGTGCCGGTCCCACCCGCGGTCGCGGTGGTGTCCGTCCCCGCCGATCACCACGACCGGGGGGCGGGGCGGGCGGATGTTGATGTCGATGTCGACCCCCGCCGATGCGGTGTTGGCCAGGCCGACCAAACCAAGAGCCGCGATCAGGGTAACGATGCCGAAGCGTGTTTTCATTGTTTTTGTTGGTTCGCCCCTTGGGACGAAGGCGGGCCGTATTTTATTCGAAAAATCGCACTGATTCTCTTAAATCATTTGGGATCAGATAAATACCGGGCACCGAATGCTCCGAAGGCCGGGCCCTCCTTTGCTAGATGCGTGCTCGGGCAGGCGCGTGCTGTGGGGAATCAACGTGCCGCACCGCGATGCGGGCGTTCCATGCAGCGGACGGACGGCGTGCAAGGGAACGTGCGTATTAATCCGCCACCAGAATGACGGCCCACACTTCACCCTTTTGCCCGGTCGAGGGGCCTCCCAGCACGGCGGGGGCGCCGCGCCGCAGCGCCAGTCCGGTGTTCATCAGGGCCTTTCCGTTCTGCTCCCACTGCACGCGCAGGCGGCCGCCCGACGCATCCGCCTCGACGGTGAGGTTGTGGCCGCGACCGGGAGACAGCGCGGCGCGGCCGGGCACGTCCACTGCGGAAGTGTCGTCCCCGGCCAGGCGGTAGGTATCAAAGCGAAGAATACGGCGGAGGGTGGGTTCGTAGGCCGCGAGGCTGGAGTCGGTTTCGCCGCCCTGGTTGCTGGCCACCACCAGGAGCGCACGCAGGCGGAGCCCGGCGGCTTCGGCCTGAGCCACTGCGGAAAGAAGCAGGGCGAGGGTGAGTAATCGGATCATTCGCATGGGGAGTCTCCTAGCTTCTGCGCCAGCAACCGGCGCGCGGTGAATAGGCGGGACATGACCGTGCCGGGCCGGCACTTCAGGGCCTCGGCGATCTGTTCGTAAGAAAGTCCTTCGATCTCACGCAAGGCGAGCACGGCCTGATAACGGGCGGGCAATGCCTGAATCGCCTGGTGGAGACGTTGCCCGGCTTCGGTGTTTTCCGCGGAGTCGCGGGGTCCGGCTTCAGGCGTCGCGAGCGTGTCGGGCCCGCCGGTATCTGCCAGGATGGGGAGGAAACGCTGGTACCAGCGCTCCCGCCGCCGGAGGTGATCAATGGCCCGGCGGGTGGCGATCGGATAAAGCCAGGTCGAGAACCGCGCCTCGCCCCGGAAATGCTTCAGGTTGTTCCAGGCTGCCACCCACACCTCCTGGCACAGGTCGCGCGCATCGTGCTCGTTGCGGACGATCGAGACGATGCGGCGAAAAACGCGTTCGTAGTGGAGTCGGACGAGGTCGCCGAAGGCGTCCTCGTCCCCGTCGCGGGCCGCACGGGCCAGCCGGGCCTCGGTCTCCACGAGGGCGGTATCGGTGGGGTCAACCACGCGCTGGATAAACGTTCGCCGGCCTGGGCATCACGAGGTCTCCCTTACCACATCGCGCGGGTCCTTGTCACGGCGCAGCCCCTTGAAGGACGCGTGGCGCAGGTGGCCGTGCTGGGTCCACTCGGCGAAGGACACCTGCACCACCCGGGTCGGCTTCACCCAACGCAGCTCCTTCATGTCCGCAGGCGTGATGCCTTCGCCCCATCGGCCCTTTTTGGTCGCATCGGGCAGGTTGGCGAACGGGCAGGTCGAGATCTGCTCGTCCTTGATCAGCTCCCACACCTGCTGGCGCGTGCGGGGGTTAAAACCGGGCCGCACCTTGGAGGCGAAGATGAAACTGTTCCCTTGGTAGTACCCGACGAGGATCGATTCGAAAGGTGACATCCCCGGCCGAAAACCGCCGATGACAAATTCCTGTTCCGAGGCCAGGCGGAGTTTCTTCCAGTCCGCGTGGCGCTCCCCGGGCTGGTAGGGCGACCCCCTGCGTTTGGCCACCACACCCTCCAGGCCGAGCCCGGACACCGCGGCGACCACCTCTGCTGCGCTTCCGGCGAGCTCGCTGGAAAAGGACAGCCCCACGTCGCCCAGGATGGAGCGGAGCCGCGCCTTGCGCTCGACGAGCGGGAGCAGAAGGAGGTCCTCGCCGTCGACGTGCAGGAGATCGAAGGCGTAGAAGGTGATCGCCGGTGGGACGCGTCCGCGGTTTTGCAGCGCCTGGAACGACGGCCGTCCGTCCGGGCCAAGGGCAACCAACTCACCATCGATCACCACCGACTCTGCATCCACGTTTTTGATACGCGCCAGGATTTCGGGAAAGTCCGCGGCGAGCGACTTGTTGTTGCGCGAGAGGAGCTGGACCTCCTCGCCCTGCTTCAAGGCGAGGGCGCGGTAGCCATCCCATTTCACTTCGTAGAGCCAGTCCTCACCTTCCGGGAGCGTTTGGACGGCGGTTGCCGCCATCGGCTCGACGAAGCGCGCGCCGTTTTTTTTTGAGCCGGTCGGGCGCGACTCGGCTTGGGTGCCGGACTCTCTTTCGCGGGAGCCCGGCGCGCGCGCTTGCGCATGGTCGCCACCGGTTCGGTGGATTTGGTGGTGGCGCGGCCACTCTGCCACTGGGCATCATTGTCGGAGGCGATTTTTGCCATCGAACGCCCGGTCAGGACAGAGCTGTCTTCTTGTTTGGTGCTTAACGCCTTCATCGGCGGTTTGCTTTTGATGACCAGCCACACGGGTTTGTCCTCCTCGCTCTTGATGCGGAAGAGGTGCCACTCGCCCTTGAGCTTCTTGCCGGTCAACCAGACCTTGAGATCACCCTTTTCCCAGCTGCCGCCCAGCAGCTCGTACGTGCCGATGTCCCAGACCATCACCGTGCCGCCGCCGTACTGCCCCTTGGGGATGGTGCCCTCGAATTCGAGATAATCGATCGGGTGGTCCTCGGTTTGGAAGGCGGACCGTCGGACCCCGGTGTCGTAGGGAAGGCCCTTGGGGACGGCCCACGACTTGAGCGTATCATCCATTTCCAGCCGGAAATCGAAGTGCAGGTGGCTGGCGGCGTGTTTCTGGATGACAAAACGACGCGTGCTCCCCTGGCGGCTGCGTCGTGGCACGGTCGGCGCGGGTTCGGCGGTTTTGGTGAAATCCCGTTTTTCGGCGTAGCGCTTGAGGGAGCCGCTGCGTGCGGGTCGCGGCGCAAGGTCAAGGAAGGCGTCGGGGAGCTTTTGCTTGAGGGTCAGGACGGGAGCAAAGAGGTCGCCCTTGGTCTGCACCCGCTTGAGGGTGGCGTCGGGGGTGAAAAAAAGTGCCTCCCGGTCTTTCTTTTTACGCGCGCGTTCCAACTCCTGCCAGGTCACCGGAACGGAGGCAAAGGGTTCGTCCCGTTTTCCGCGCAGGGAGTACACCGAGACGGTGGTTTTCGAACCCGTGTTCTGGCTCCAGTCGATCAGAACCTTTCCCTTGCGCAGCGCCTTGGGCATCTGACTGACGACGAGCTCGGGGTGTTGTTGCTGGAGCAGTTCGGCGACGCTTTTCGCAAACGGCTGGGTCGCGTCGTAGGTCACAGCGGTGTTGAGGGGCACGTACACCTGAATCCCCTTTGAGCCGGACACCTTGGGGAAGGACTGAAGGCCGAGGCCGTCGAAAACGGCGCGCACCCGGAATGCGACCTCGATGCAGGTGAAGATGTCCGCGCCCTCGCCAGGATCCAGGTCGAAGGCGACGTGGGTGGGGCGGTCGACCTGCGGGGCGCGGTGGAGGAATGGGTGCAACTCGATCGCCGCGAGATTGGCGCACCAGGCCAGTGTCTCGGCGGAGTTGATGAGGATGTAGTTGATGTGGCCCTCGTGTTCACGCCGGGCCACGGCGAAGGTCGTGATCCAGTCGGGGGCAAAACCGGGCGCGTTTTTTTCATAAAAGCTCTCGCCTTTCACCCCGTCGGGGAAGCGGATCAGTGTGACCGGGCGCTCCTTCAGGTGCGGGAGCAGAACGGGAGCGATCTCCAGGTAATAGCGGATCATGTCCCCCTTGGTGAATCCGCTCGGGAAAAAGACTTTGTCGGTGTTGGTGAAGGCGAGCGCGGCGGCGGCTTTTTTGCGGGGCATGGCGCCACGGCAGACAGGTGAGGCAGCCCGGCGTTGCGGGGGTGGACTCCCGCTCGAGGCACCCGGTGAGCGGCGCATGCGGGCAAAAAAAAGCCCTCTCTTGCGAGAGGGCTTAAACCGATCGGGAGCTAGGCTCTACCGTCAGTTTTGGCGGGAGGGACCACCACCGTTGCGGAAGTCTGATAAGTTTCAAGGATCTTTTGGCAAAAAATGCGGCATGGCCCGTTCCGGGGGGCCTGCAATAGGCCCGTTCGGGCCTGTTTTCCCAGGTCGGACCCCGTCCGTCCTTGGCCCACGTCGCGAACATCGCGGGACGTCCGGTCTGTGAGTCAAAAGATCGGCCGCGGGGCGACCGGTGGTTGACCGGCACGCGAAGGCGCCTTCTTTGGCCGCTTCGCATGCAAACCCATACCCGTCGTACCTTTGTCGCCAGCGCCGTCGCGCTCGGCGCCACCGCCGCCGCCACTGCCATGACGCCCGCCGCCCCTGCCAAAGCCAAGTTGGTCCACCATGTCTTCTTCTGGCTCAAGAACCCCGATTCCAAGGAGGACCTGGCTCGTTTGATCGCAGGCGTGCGTTCGCTGGAGAAGATTGAAACCGTCCGGAGCCTCCATGTTGGGGTGCCGGCCAGCACGGAAAAACGCCCGGTGGTGGACAACAGCTTCAGCGTGTCCGAATTGCTCACCTTTGACGACGTGGAAGGCCAGAACGCCTACCAGGTGCACCCGCTCCACCTGAAGTTCGTGGAAGACTGTTCGTCCCTCTGGGAGCGGGTCGTGGTTTACGACTGCACCGCGGTTTGAGGCCCGGGCGCCGCCGCGGCGGTTCGCTGGCGGCGATCTTCCCGCCTCCGCTGGCGCCAGACCAGCGCTGGCCCGAGCAGGACCTTTAGGCCGGGTTTGAGCCGCAGCCAGAACGACCGCCCTTGGAGCCGCAGCCGTTCGCGCACCAGCAGGCGCCGCAGCCCCGCCACCCACGGGGCCCGGATCCGCCGGCTTCGGGCGGTGCGATAGATGCTCATGTATTGTTCGTAGATCGGCGCATTCTTCAGCTTGATTCGGGCGAGTCGCTCCACCGCCACACGGCCGCCCAGGCTGGCAGGCACGGGTTTTTCGTTAACGGCAAAGTTGAGTTGCGTGCGCACGCACTTCTCGCATCGCCCGCAGTTGCGCGACTTGTCCTGGCCCTCCCAACACACCCGCAGGTTCTGGAGCCCATGCTCCCAATCGGAAATCCCCAACGCTTTCTCGGTCCGGTTGAACGCGGCGCCATCGTGGATCACGGAAAGCCGCTGGCTGGAGAGCAGGTGGTCGGTGATCGGTCCGGCGCCCCAGGGGAGATTTAGCCGGTCGTAAGGTTCGGAGGAACCAATCAGGCCGGCGCTGCAGACGCGGGACAGGCCGTGGAACGAGGCTGCGACCGCCGCGGCAAACACGTGCGGCCATTTTGTCGGCACCACCTTGCGAAAATTGGTCGTCACCTGCAGGAGCGGAAGCCCCAGGTCGCCCACGGCCCGCTGCGCCTGCGCGTAAGCAACCGCATACTGGTCCGTCGCGTCCAGCGGGATGTCGAAGCCGTGCACAAACATGCAGTGGCTCAACGCACGCGACTGGGCTCCCCGCTTACGGGTGTGGTGGCCCCAGACCAGGAACATGGCGTCCACGCCGCCGGAAAACGCAGCGACCGTGCCGCGCGGGGGAACAGCGGTTTCGGCCCTGAGACGGTCCGCCTCCAGAAGGAGGGATCCATACTCCAGCGGGACCCACCGGTTCCAGGCAGCGCCGTATTCCGTGAGGTTCATCACCAGCGTCTCACACAGCGTGCCGCGAACCTGGAGCGGGCATCGCTCAGCCATCGCCATCATGGCCGCCGCGGTGGCAAAGCTGTCCATTTCGTCATCGGGCGGAAGAGGGATGCCGGCGGGATACTCGAAATAGAGAATGTCGCGGCGCGCCGAGTGGCCGCCGGTCAACTCCAGGGTGCAGCGACGTTGCACGGTGGTGCCCCGAGCGAGGGCGGGCTCGGGGTGCAGACGCAGGATCTTCGACATGGGGGGACAGGGGTTTGCCCGGGCGCACGCAACGCTCCCGGTGCAGGGGTGGGGTGAGGGGTGAAACCAGTGTCCGCTTCTCCGGCCGTTGGTTCCAGCCTGGACCGTTTCGCCCTTTGGCCCGGCTCAGGCACCCACAACGGCTCCAATCGCCGTGCCAGCGGACAGGGGAGCGGGGGAGTTGTCTTGCAACAGGGGGGCGCTAACTAAGCCCCCGCCAATGGGCTGCGTCATTCTGAGCCCTTGCTGCCGAGGGGCGAAGGGGTTATGCCGATGGGTGATGAACAAACTAGTCGTAGAGTTTATCGGCACGTTCTTCCTTGTGCTCACGATAGGCTGCACGGGCATCCCAGCCGCCCCTGGAGTCATCCCGCCACTGGCAATCGGCGCTGTCCTCATGGTGATGGTTTACGCGGGCGGTCACGTATCCGGAGGTCACTACAACCCGGCGGTCACCCTGGCCGCATTTGTGCGGGGGCGCTGCCCTCTCGGGACGGCGCTTCCCTACATGGTGGTGCAGTTGGTCGGGGCGGCGGTCGCGGCGTTGTGCGTGGGATTCCTGGTCGGAGCGGGGACGCCCCTGACGGTAGGGTCGGTGCAGAAGGCCTTCCTCGCTGAGTTCCTCTTCACCTTTGCGCTCGCCTATGTGGTCCTGAGCACGGCGACGGTCCGGGCCACCTCCGGCAACTCCTACTTCGGTCTCGCCATCGGCTTTACGGTCGTGGCCGGTGCCTTCGCGGTGGGGCCCATCTCGGGCGGTGCCTTCAACCCTGCCGTGGCCGTGGGGATCGGCATGATGAAGCTGGTTGCGATCGGAGACCTCTGGATCCACCTGAGCGCGGATCTGCTGGGAGGACTGGTGGCCGGCCTGGCCTTCAGGATGATCAATCCTGAGGACAAATAAACCTAACGCGCGCGCTGAGACGCGTCGCGCCGGGGTGGTTATCGAAGGGGCAACGCCTCCTCGGTGCCACGCCGCCGACGCGGCCGCGCGGGTTGTTTCGCCCGGGCTTGCCCGACCGGCCTCTCCCAGCGCGAAAGCGTGGCCTCCAGGTGCGCGAGGGCTGCAAGCAGCTGCTCCCGATGGTCGAGCAGCGCGGCCCGGAGCGCGCGCCGGTCCTCCGGGGTGGGCGGTCGCTTGGTGAACTGCCAGGCAGGCGTGTGTCGAAACCCGCGCAGCTTTCGCTCCGTGGCGCGGCGTGCGGCGTCGATCTCCCGGATGGCCGTGTAGAGCCGGCCTAGCGGGCTCTCGACCGTCAATACGTCGGTCTCGAGTTCAAATTCCGCTTCCAGACGGGCCAGCCACCCGGCATCCCGCGCTTCCCAGGCCCGCTGGACCTGATGCCATAGCTCTTGCCGGTGCCGCGACCACGTCCCCCCGCGATCCGGGTGGAGACGTTGCACCAGACGCCGATAGATCTCCTTCGCCTCAACTTCGTCAGGCGTTGTGAAGGAAGGCCGCCCGAGGTCGCGAACACGGGGATCGTCGTCGAAGTCCTCCAAGTCGTCTCCGTCAAAAAACGCCTGCGCCATGTCCTCCAGGAGATCGTCCTCTTCCGCCTCCCGACCGCCAGCATCCTCCACCTCCACCGGATCGCCGAACTCGCCTGTTCGCTTGTAGTGCTGCCACACGAGCGCAGGGGGGCGGCCTTGCAGCCAGGCGTGGCGCTCCACCTCGGCGATCAGCGCGGTTTTCGTCTGGCACTGGAGCGCCAGGTCGCGGAGTTCCGAAATCAGCGCCGCTCCGCAGCTCAAGGTCCACGCCTCATAGGCGGGCACGTCCACCTGTTCGTGGCGGTGGAGATCCGAGGTGACCCGCCCCAGACGCTTGCGGGCGAGGGCGAGTTTGCGCCACGCCGCCGCCTGAAGTGGCCGGCTATCGATCGAGATCAGCGCCACCTCTTCGTTCTGCGGGCGCTTGGGTTTTCGGCTGCGGACGACTCTCGGCATCGGCCGCAGCAAAGTGGAACGCGAGCGATCTGCAACCGCTCGCGGAGGAATCGCGGCGAGGATTATTCCCAGCGGCCGTCAAAGAAACGGTAGGCGTTGCCCTCGCGTTCCCAGCGCGGCGGAATCCAGACGGCGGTGCCGCTCGGCGGCAGCTCCCAGCGCCCGGCGATCCAGACGTAGCGATTGTCGCGATACGTCCAATAGCCCGGAACCCAGACGTGCCGGGAGGAGGGCTGTTCAAGCACCGGCTCCTGCTGCACCGCCGGAGGGGCCTGCGTGACGACTACGGCCTGACCCGTCGAGGCGGTGGGCGTCGTCTGGACCACCACCGGTGCCGGCGGCGGCGTGGACGGGGGAGGGGCGGAGACGACGGTGGAGCCTTCAGTGGCGCAACCGGTGAAAGCGGCGGCGGACGCCGCCAAGGCGAGCCCGGCGATCCAGGCGCGTGGATGAGAGGTGTGGGGTGAGTTTTTCATGACCCGTCAACGTATGCACGAGCGGTTACCGCCGCTATGGGAGAAAAGGACGCAGCCGATCTCGGGGCCGGCTCTTCCGGCCGGCCGGCACTTCGCCTCCCGGACGCGCCCGAAAGCTGCCGGCGTACGCTTCCTGAAACAACCGGGCGGCCCGGCCCGACGGGCCGCGCGCTGTCCGTATCAGACCGGGGACCGAGGCCGCCTACTGGGGGATTTCATCGCCCGACTCGTGAGATTTTGACGCGAAGGAGCCCGCCCAATGTGCCGATAAAAGGGGAAAACGTGTTCCCCTCATGAAACTCACCCGCATCGCCTGCCTTCTCGCCCCCCTCGCCCTTTTTGCCGACCTCGCTTTTTCCGCTGACTTTCCGACGTACCGCGTGCGCGCCGAAAAGATCATCGACGGAGACACTGGGACGTTTGTCATCCAGGAGGGCCCGCACCGCTTGAACAAACTCAAGGTTCGCCTGGCAGGCATCGACGCTCCCGCCATCCCGAAGAAGAAGAAGGCAAAGACGCCGGAACAGGCGACCGAGGCCCTGCAGCTCTTCCAGGAACATGCCGACGGTCGTGTGCTGCGGCTGACCGTGATCGACAGCGACCCGCGGACCGGGGAGTCGATCGGCGTACTGGATTATTGGATTCTGGATACAAAGGTGGTGGTCAACGCCGAGCTCGTCCGGGCCGGTTGCGCCGACCTCTACGACCCCACCCTCACCGGCCTGCCCTATGACCTTCGGCGCAGCCTGGATGTCGCGCTCACGGAAGCCGAGGCCGGCCGCAAGGGGTTGTGGAGCGCCGGACCGCGCGCGCGCTCCTCGGCGATCGAACACAAGGCAGTCGCCTCCGACTGAGAAGGCGCCCTTTGCCGGCGCATAAGCGCGGGCTGCAGGGACTTTCTCCACGCGCTCATCAGGGTTTCCTGTAGTGGCAGCGGCTGTACACGGCCGGCCCCGTCACGGCAGGCTGGCTGCGTATGAGTACTCTACGCATGGGAGGGGGAAGGTGGAACGTCCTGGTTTTGGGGGCAGCCCTGGGACTGGCTCCGTTGGCGGCCCGGGCACAGCTGAATTTCGACCTGATCTACGATCCGTCGATGGATCCGCGCGCGCTCGCGGGTTTCCAGATGGCGGCCCAGCGCTGGTCGTCTGCATTGCGGGACCCGGTGACGATTTCGCTCGAGATCGGTTTCAACGTGCTGCCGGAGGACATCCTGGGCGGGACCGGAAGCCTGCGCGGCACCGTTCCCTACGACATTTTCAAGTCCGCCCTGGACTTCGATCGCACCTCGGTCTTCGACGACATCGCCGTCTCTTCGCTCCAGCCCGGCTCGACCTTCGCGATGCTGCTCAACCGCACCGCCAACAGCCCGCATGGGGCGGGCAGTGCAACTCCCTTTCTCGATGCAGACGGCGATACCAATAATACGTTGGTATCGATGACCCTGGCCAACGCCCGTGCACTCGGGCTGTTTTACGCCGAAGGTGTGGAAGTCGACGCGGGGATCGAGTTCAACTCTCTCTTTGATTTCGATTTTGACCCCACCGATGGCGTTGATGCGGACAAGATCGATTTTGTCGGCGTGGCTGCGCACGAGATCGGGCACGCCCTGGGTTTTGTGAGCGGGGTCGACATCCTCGATCAAAACAGTCCGCCGCTCGGTGGTCCCTTCAACGACAATATCTTCCGCTACGTTTCGCCTCTCGATTTCTTCCGCTTCTCACGCGAGAGCGTGGCAGTCGGACAGGGCGTCTTCGATTGGACGGCGGACGCGCGCGAAAAGTATTTTTCGATCGACGGCGGGTACACCTCCTTCGGGCCTTTCGCGACGGGTCTGGCCTTTGGCGATGGGGACCAGGCCAGCCACTGGAAAGATAATCTCGGCCTGGGCCTGCTCGATCCCACCGGAGCCTACGGGGAGCCGCTCAACCTGACGGTCCGCGACCTGGTGGCGATGGACGTGATCGGCTGGAACATCGCCATCCCGGCTGCCGTTCCTGAGCCCTCGACCTACGGCTTCCTGGGCGCCTCCGCCCTGTTTGCCGGCGTGCTCCTGCGCCGCTGGCGTCTGAACCGGGTCGATTAGAGCCGCGTAGCGGAGTGTGTGGGAAATTGCACTACAGCTCACGCCCTTCGGGAGATCGCGCTTGGTTTTGTTTCTGTAACCCGTTTATTTGCAGGCGCTTCAGGCTCCCACTGCAGAATTCTCGAAAAACATTTAAGAAACCAACGGCGTGCCCGTTTAACACAGTGACTTCTTTCACTTCTCCCGCTTAGCGGGAGTTTTGGGGTAACAAAGAAAGCAATAGGCGGACCGCTTAGGGGTAGGCGGTCCGCCTTCCTTTTTTCACAGCCCGGGAGGTGGGGAATCCGCCCGACTGCCAGACGGCACCCGCCTGATACGGCATCTAGTCTTAGCCCGGATTTCCGCCGACTGCAGGCGAGACCATACTGGGGCGTATGAAAAAGATCCTTGGTATCGTGATGATCGTGATCGGCCTGGTGCTTGTGGTCCAGGGACTCAACCGCGGCGATTCGCTCGTAGGCGAAGCGTCTGAAGCCGGGACCGAACTGGCCAATGCGGTCGACGGTGGATCCCGCGTTCCCAAGCACGTCGGCTACATCATTGCCGGCGGCGCGTTGGCCGTCGTGGGTGCCGTGGTTGCCTTTCGTGGCGGCCGCACCGGCGGCGCAGTCTGAAGCCCTCCGCCTTTCTCAAACAGCCCGCGCCAGCCCTTGAGGATGGCGCGGGGTTTCCTGCCTGCGCACTTAGGGCGCGGTTGCCGGGCCCGTCTCCGGTGCCAGCGGCTCAAACACGAAACGCAGTCCGCGGGTATACGATTCCAGCTGCATGCCCGCGTGACGTTCGCCGTCAATGATGCGGAAGGCGTATGCCAGGTCCGGATGTTTGCGCGAAGTCACGCGCTGGTTGTAACGGAGGATGCCGCCAAGGAAGCCCGGGCTCTCATTGCCGCCGCCGGTCACGTAAAGCCGCGCCTTCAGCGCCTTCCCGGACTTCGCGAACGCTTCCTCATAACCCAGAAGCCAGTCGTTGCCGACCACGACGGCGGGCGTCGCCGCTATGTAGCCCTGGAACAGCTCCGGTTTGGAGTACATCGCATACAGCGTGAAAAGCCCGCCCAGGGAGGCTCCGGCCAGCACCCGCTGGCTCCGATCCACGCGGTATTCGCGCTCCACAAAGGGAATGATCTCGGTTTCGAGTGTTTTCAGAAAATCCGCCGCGCGGCCGGAACCTCGCCCGCCATCGTGAGCGGGAACAGGTGAGAGCTCCCAGCTGCGAAGAGCGCCATAGTTCAGGTTTTCGCCCACGTAGCCGAGGCCCACGGTGATGAACTCCGGCACCACCTTGTCGTAAACCAGGCTGCCGTGGATCGTCGTGATCTTGCCGAAATCCCAGTATCCGTCTGTTACGTACACCACCGGATAACGCTTCTCTGGATTCTTGGCGTAGTTTTCCGGCAGCCCGATATGAAGCTGGTAGTGCCGCCCGTCGGCGTTGGGGGCGAGGCTGCGAAGCTCCGATCCGGCAATCGCATGCGGGGGGAAACGCGTTTCGGCGGCGAATGCCGGAAGAGATGCACCGAGCAGGAGTGAAAACAGCAGGGCAGGGGTGGGGTTTTTCATGGGATCGCGTGGAGTCTGCCGCGGCCGCGCGTGAAATTCAAAGCCTGCCTTGCGCAAACGATTGAGCCGCGCGGGCACAGCGTGCGGAAAAATGTCGGCACAGGTGTGCAGGCGATGGCTCCGAGTTTCCCCCGGACTGTCCGCAGGGCGTCAGGCCTGTCCCCCGCCGGGCGGTGGCGCAACGTGTCTCGGTTGCCAAAACGCCGCGGTCAGCGTCGTGTCCTCTGACCGCCCCGCCTTCAACCCCCGTCCCCGCCTGCCCGTGAACTTTGCGCGCGCCCTTCTTGCCCTCCTTCTGGTCGTCAGCACCTCCGCCGCCGCCTACGCCCAGATCGGAAAACGTTTTCCGTCTGAGAAAAGGGTCGTGATCGATCCGGTCACGGGGGTGCCGCTGACCTTCCTCACCAGCACGCCAGCGGGGGATTCGAAGATCTACCCCACGCACCGGCAGTGGACCTCCGACGGAAAATGGCTCGTCTTCCGTTCGAACCGGGTGAAGGGCGAGGCCATGGCTGTGAACGAGGAAACCGGCGACATCGTCCAGGTCACCGAAGGCGGCTACACCGGGATGCTCTGCCTGGCCGAAAACTCCATGAACCTCTATTTTCTGCGCACGCCCAAAGCGGTCGCAGGGGATGTTTCCGGCGCGCCGGCGTATTCAAGCACCGAACACGCGAAGGAGCCCTCGGAGATTGTCCGGGTCGACCTTGCCGCCCTCTTCGCGGACAGTGCGGCCGGCACGATGAGGGAGGCTTCGAGCTATCAAAAGGTACTGGGCAGCGTGCCCCTGGAGTTCGGCGCGGTCGGGGACGTGGCGATCGACGTGAACGAAGACTTTGCCTACTTCCGCGTCGGCAACAAGGAGCTGGCTGCGCGCCACCTGCCACCCGACGCCAAGGTCGAGCCCAACTACGGACCGCGCAACATGGGCGCCGGGCCGACCGGCCTCGCAAGCATGAATCTCTCCACCGGCGAGGTGCGGCTCTTCCTCGCCGTCCCATTTCAGATCGGGCACGTGCAGACCAACCCGTATGTCCCCGGCGAGATCGTCTTTTGCTGGGAGACCGGCGGCGAAGCCCCGCAGCGCACCTGGACGGTCAAGGCTGACGGCACCGGCCTGCGCATGCTGTACCCGGAAACGCCCTACGACTGGGTGACGCATGAGGCGGTCATCACCCGCGACGAGGTGGCCTTCGCCATCATGGGACACCGCGAGATCGGGGTCGACGACGCCTGGGGCAAGGCGGGGTCTCGTGAGCGCCCCACCGGGCTTGGGATCGTCAACCTGCGCACCGGTGAGATGCACATCGCCGGCCAGACCAAGTCCGGCAGCGGGCTCTGGCACGTGCACGGCTCGGCCGACGGGCGCTGGGCGGTGGGGGACGATTTCTCCCGCAGCCTTTACCTGATCGACCGCCGCACCGGGGAAATGCGACTTCTCACCACCGGGCACAAGCAGACCGCGGCCGATCATCCCCACCCGACCTTTCATCCCGACGGCACACGTATCCAGATTCAGTCTGCCATGCTCTCCGAGGATGATCGGTCGATGAATATCTGCATCGTGCCCGTGCCCGACGACTGGCTTCTGCGCACGCAGCCGACGCCGACCCTCACCGCGGACACGCCGCAGTCCCCGGATCCGGCCTACCGGCTTGGATCACGCCTGGTCTATGACGATTTCACCCGCGGCCTCGATGCCTGGCGCCTGGAGACCGCCGAACCGGGAAAGGTGACCGCGGAGAATGGCATTCTGCGGATCGACGTTCCCGCCGGTTGCACCCTCTGGCGCGCGCAGCCGTTGGAAGGCCCCGTTCTCATTTCCTACGATGCGGTCGCGGTGGATCGTGGCGGCCCCAATGACCGGGTGAGTGACCTCAACTGTTTCTGGATGGCCACCGACGCACGCAGTCCCGCGGACCTTTTCGCCACGCCGCGTTCCGGTGCCTTTGAAGACTACGATGCGCTTCGCGGCTATTACGTGGGCCTGGGTGGCAATGAAAACACCACCACGCGGTTTCGACGCTACATCGGTGAACTGGGCAACCGCCCGCTCCTGCCGGAGCATGACCTGGGCGCCCCGGAGCACCTGCTGAAGGGCAATCGCAACCAGCACATCCAGCTCATTGCCGCCGACGGAGACATCGCAATGTATCGGGATGGCCAGCTGCTTTTCCGCCATAAAGACCCGGAGCCCTACCGCCGCGGGCACTTCGGCTTTCGAACCGTGAAGAGCCACCTCGAGATCCGCAACTTCCAGGTCTTCCGTCTCGAAAAGGCGAAGCCCTGAGGCTTGCCGCTCAATTCCCGCGCGGCGTCTCAAAGCGCCGTTCCGGGCTGGGGGCCAGGTAAAAAGTCTCGGGCGGATCCGGCTGCGACGCATCGTAGCGCGGCACGTCCGCGCGGAGGTGTTGAGCCACGGGAACGCCCGCGTCGCGGAGTCCCTGCACCACCGCGCGCGCGAGTTGATACGCGCCGTAGTTGTTGTGATGGGTGGGGTCTCGCCCGTGGTCGCTGAAGGCGAGCGGCGCCCGCTCGGGCCCGAGCGCCTCGTACAGCCGGGTGCTGGCCTCATGCAAATCGATCAAAGCCACGCCCTCCTCGCGCGCCACCACCCGCACCGCCTCGGGGTAGTCCCCGTGCGAATTGGTGATCCGACCCGCACCGTCGAAAGTCCGCCGCTGCACGCTGGTGACCAGCACCGGCGTGGCTCCCCGGAGGCGGGCCTCCGCGACAAATACCTTCAGGTAGGCCTGGTAGGTCGTGGCGGCCTCGACGTAGGTCTGTGGCCACTGTGCCTTCTGGTCGTTGTGGCCAAACTGGACCAGGAGCGTGTCTCCCGCTTTCAGCTGACTCAACACTTTCGCCAGGCGAAGGCCGGAGAGGAAGGATTTCAGGGTCTCGCCGGACTCGGCATGATTGGCGATGGCCACCTGCCCGTTGAAAAACCGAGGCAGCATCTGCCCCCAGCTCGCACCCGGTTCCGCCGGCTGGTCCGTCACCGTCGAATCGCCCACCAGGAAAAGGGTCGGTGTGCTCACAGCCTGGATACGGAGGTGCCGCACCCGGGGTGCGCGTCCGCTGAATTCAAGGGTAAGCTTGTCGTCCCAGCGCAGCAGCGCCCCCTCACGCGGATTGAGCAGGACATGCGTGCCCCCGGGGGCGTTGCGCGGCGGTGAGGGCAGCTCGGGACTCCTGACGTTGACGGTGTAAGCCTGCTCGACCGAGCCACCCTTCGGAGCTGCGACCTCCTCTGCCAGGAGTTGCCGGGACTCGGCGCGCACGGTGGTCGACCCCGCCGATGCCTCCGACCCGAACGTGACGGTCACCCGGTAGTTTCCCTCTGGAACAGCCGCGGAAAAATAAAACGGCCGGTCGCCTAAAGGAGGGAGCCCGAGATCGAAGCCAAATCCGCGCTCTGCCGTGAACGTCCCGTCGGCACCGAGCTGGGAAAGGTCGAAGCTCCGATCGTACGGCGCCACTGCGGCCCGGGTGGCCGGGAGCGCGCCGAGCTGCCCTCCCAGAGCCGCCAGCAGTAGGGCGCCGACGCGGATCAACCGGGGCAGGGTCAGCGGCACCTTCGGCCCGGGGCAGGGGAAATGGGGTGAATACACCAGACGAGGTTGGCTGCTGCCCGGTAATGCGGCAATTCTCCGCCCGTCGGACGGTGGGAGAGTAGTCTACTGGCGAATACATGGAGGGGCCGTCCGGCGATCAGGTTCGGACTGTCTGAGCCGTACCCCGTTGTGAAGGCACGCGGCTCGTCTTTCTCTTGCACCATCGCCCCCACCCCCTGTCCACCGGGCGTCCCCAGTCACCCCATAGACCCCTGCCGTGCCTAGCCAGCACGGCGGCGCTTCCAGTCGCCATTTCGATCCCCGAACTATGAACCCGTCTACACCAGAGTCTACCTCCGCCGCTCGCCGCGCCGTTCCCTTGCTTCTGGCCCTGCTTGCACCGCCGATGGCGATCGCGCAGACCGCGCCCGCCACGCCGAGCCAGGCCGCAGAACCCACCGCTGAGGAGGACATGATTGTCCTCTCCCCGTTCACCGTCGATGCCACGAAGGACCAGGGCTATTTCGCCCAAAACACCCTCGCCGGCAGCCGCATGAAGACGAATATCTCGGACCTCGGTTCGTCGATTTCCGTCATCACCAAGCAGCAGATGGAGGACACGGCGTCGCTCGATATCAACGACGTCTTCCGCTACGAGATCAACACGGAGGGCTCCGGCACCTACACGCCGACTGGCTCGGGGTATCTGACCCTCCGCAGTGATGGTGTGGTGGATTCGGGCTCCGGCGCGACGGTGGGAAGTTCGACCACCCCCTTCACCAATGCGACGGCCAACCGTGTGCGCGGCATCGGTGTCCCCAGCAGCGCGATCAACTATTATCCGTCGATCGGCTCGATCCCGATGGACGCCTACAACGTCCAGTCGCTGGAAATCTCCCGCGGCCCGAACTCCATGCTCTTCGGCATGGGCAGCCCGGCCGGTATCGTCAATCAGACGACCGCCCAGGCCTCGACCAACCGCAACACGAACACCGCCACGATGCGGTTCGATGACAACGGTTCGGTGCGTGGCTCGCTCGCCTTCAATCGGTCCCTGATCAAGGACAAGTTGGGCATCTACGCCGCGTTCCTCTACGACGACCGGCAGTTCGAGCGTAAGCCCTCCTACGACATCACGCGCCGCCAATATGGCGCGATCACCTACAAGCCTTTCCGCGGCACGACCATCCGCGCCAACGTCGAAGGCTACAGCAACGACAACCGTCGCCCGAACACCATGACGCCGCGCGACTTTGTCACGCAGTGGAATCTGGCCGGGCAGCCCTACTACGACCCGCTCACCAAGACGGTGACCAAGCAGTCGACCGGGGAAGTCATTGGGCCGTTTATCATCAACGCCAATTCGCCCTACGCGAATCAGGTCCGCCAGTACATCGAAGCGCGTCCGGGTTACAATCCGGCTCTCTGGAACGCGGCCAAGACGCAGTATAACGGTGTCAATGTGTTCGGCGAGGCCGCCCTCACTAACGTGAATTCGGCCATGTACGTGCCCGGCATCGCCTGGACCAACCAGGCGCGCAGCACGATGCAGATTTCCGATGGCCAGCTCGTGAACTGGTTCCAGCCGCTGTTCAACCAGCGCTATCGCCCGCAGTGGGGCACCGCGACCAACCCGGCCGCCAACGCGGATTTCTATCCGACGGAAACAGCGATCTGGGCCAATCCGACCTGGGCGGACATCTACAACCGCAGCTACACCGCGTCCGCCGGCTGGACCGCCACGGGCAACGGCATCATCGGCTACAAATATCCGGGTGTGACCGATCGGTCGATCTACGACTGGACCGACGTGAACATCAACGAGATGAACTTCGGCCACGACCGTAATACCAATTACAACGTCGAGCTGGAGCAGGAAATCCTCCCGAACCTGCACCTCAGCGCCGGCTGGTTCCGCCAGGACTACGACTCGTTCACGAATTACACCGTCGCCCAGCTGAACGTCGCCACGCTTTTCGTGGACACGACCAAGAACCTGCCCGACGGCTCGCCGAATCCGTATTTCGGAAAGCCCTACGTGGAGGATCAGGACGCCGACCAGTACGTCAACGGCCAGCGTGACGACCACTACCGCGCCCTCCTCGCCTACACGCCGGACTTCCGGCAGAAGAGCGGCTGGATGAAGTGGCTGGGACGCCACCAGATCCTCGGGCTGTGGTCGCGCGACGAGAGCGATGCCTCGAGCTATCGCAAGCGTATCAACTACATGGATAGCACGAGCGACATCGGCAAGTTCCGCTACATGGCGAACCAGAACAACAACGCCGATGGCAGCCCGACGGGCTGGAACTACCAGACCACCTCGCTGCGTCGCACCTTCTACCTCGCTGATCCGACCGATCCGAACGGCGTGGTCACGCGTTCGTCCGGCGAGTGGAATCCCCTCCGCTACAGCGGTGACATCCGGGTGTACGACTACGCCAGCAGCAGCTTCAACACGGTCAACATGACGACCGATTTCAACACCTTCGACGCCAGCACGGTGCGCAACCAGCGTGAGATCAACTCTCTCAGCGCCGGTATGACGAACTACCTCTGGGACGATCGTATCGTGACGACCTTCGGCATGCGCCAGGACAAGTACAAGGCGCGTGGCACCACCAACGGTGCGTTCACCGACGAGGACGGCGTGCTCCACCCGGCAATGACCAACGCCGAGAAGTGGGTGAACGGTTATTACCAGACCGACGTGGTCTTCAACCGCTTCAACCGCTATGACCGCCTGACCGGCGACACCAAGACGGTGGGCTTTGTCTTCCGTCCCTTCGACAATTGGAGCTCGATCGAATCGCGCGCCAACTCCGGCTCGCTCTTCTGGCAGTTCGTCCGCGACTTCGGCATCAGCTACAACAGCTCGGACAACTTCAACGCCCCGGCGACCGCGCAGGTGGACGCCTTCGGCGACCCGCTCGCCAAGCCGACCGGCGAGGGCAAGGATTACGGTATCCAGTTCTCGCTCTTCGACAGCAAGCTGTTCGCCCGTGTGACCTGGTTCGAGGCCACCAACCAGAACGAGCGCACCAACCCCGGCACCTCCATCAGCCGCCTGGTGAACCAGGTGGACGAGACGCTCTTCCGCAACTGGGCACGAACCATCACCATGATCAACATGGGTATGGATCCGACCGCCTCCGGCTTCGGTGAAAACCTCACTCCGGCGCAGGAAGACCAGATCCAGGCCGGTGCGGCTGAAATTTGGAAGCAGCCCTACACCTACTACGGCGATCTCGGTGGCGCCATCGGTGCGACGCGTGATGCCGAGGCCGAGGGTGTCGAGGCTGAGCTCAACTACAACCCGACGCGCAACTGGACGATGAAGTTCACCTTCGGCAAGCAGCGCACGGTGTACAACAACGTGCTCCGCCAGTTCGACGAATGGTATGCCCACCGCTCGCCGGTGTGGCTCGCCGCCAAGGCAGCGGACCACCTCGACGCCGACAAGCGTCAGTTCTCGACCTACACCACCTCGGGTGGCCGCCGGGTTGACCTGACCAACTTCTGGACGTCCTACGGCTACAACACCGCGGTCCGCGACGATGATCCGAACGGCAACACCAACGTTCAGAACTACTACAACATCAATGTGACGCCGCAGTACCTGCTCGCCCGCGACCTCAATGGTCAGGAGGCCCCGGGTCAGCGCAAATACCGCTGGTCCTACCTCACCAGCTACACCTTCACTGAGGGTTCCCTCAAGGGCTTCTTCGTGGGTGGCAGCCAGCGCTGGGAAGACAAGGCCGTGATCGGTTATTACGGCCGCGCCAGCGGTGCCAACGGCACCCAGCTCGACGTCTCCGATGTCAGCCGCCCGATCTACGACGACGCCAACTATTACACCGACCTCTGGGTCGGCTATCAGCGCCGCGTGTTCTCCGACAAGGTGAACATGAAGGTCCAGCTGAACGTCATCAACGTCTTCGAAGACGGCAGCCTCCAGCCGGTCGCGGTGAACTACGACGGCAGCCCGTATGCCTTCCGCATCCTGGATCCGCGCCAGTTCATCCTCACCACGTCATTCGAATTCTAATACAGACTTCGTAGGTTTCATTCTGGGTACACCCCCGCCGAAAGGCGGGGGTTTTTTTGCGTCCCAAACGCGGCAAGCCCAACCACGAATGCCCACAAATGGACACGAATCCGGACGCTGATCGTGATTCGAAATGGGTGATTCGTGAGTTGCCCGGCACCGCCTGCCCGTGGTCTCCCCAATCAACAATCCTACATCACAAATCTTAAATCCTTACTCCCTCTCTGCCCTGTGTCCGCGCTCCGTGCGCTCTGTGTTCCTTGTCCGCCACCGCGCCGCCGCGGCCCCCCGGTGTCGCACCGCAAAATCTCGCGGGGCGCCTCGCGAACTGTCCGATTCCCCCTCAAATTGCGACTCACGCCCGGCGGTTCCTTTCTTTCCTCGAGCGTGCGCGCCGTGCCCCTGCGCGACCTTCGACACGCCGAACCCCGGCTCTGCTTCCCATGCGTTTTGGCAGCCTCCACCTTCTCGACATCCTGATCGTCTTCGCCTACCTCGCCGCGGTTGTTTACATCGGCAAGCGTGCATCGGGAGGCAACACCTCCGAGGACGGCTATTTCCTCGCCGGTCGAAAGCTCGGGAAGCTCTATCAGTTCTTCCTGAACTTCGGCAATGCCACCGAGCCTTCCGGCGCGGTCAGCACCGCCAGCTTTGTCTACCAGCAGGGCGCCCCGGGCTCCTGGCTCTCCTTCCAGACCGTCTTCATGAATCCGTATTTCTGGTTTATGAATGTGTGGTTCCGCCGGGCCCGTCTGACCACCGTGTCGGACCTCTTCGAAGACCGCTTCGGCAGTCGCCGGCTCAGTCTCTTCTACGCGATGTTCCAGATCATCGTGGCCTGCGTCTTTCTCGGCTTTGCCAACGTCACCGCCTACAAGATCGCTTCCTCCCTGGTGGTGAAGGAGCAGGTGTCGTGGACGGCGGAGGAGCGCGCCACCGTCGAGGGGTACCATGAACTGAAGCGGTTGGAAAAAGCCGCCGCCACCACCGCCCTGACTCCCGTTGAGACGGAGCAGCTGGGCGAACTGCGCGACCGCCGCGCCCGAGGAGAACTTCACAGCTACATCACCCTTCTTCCTGACGTCCTCTTTTATGTGATCTTCGCCGGGGTGGTGGGCACCTACATCGTGCTTGGCGGCATGTCCGCCGCCGCGGTCAACGAGGGGTTGCAGAGTGTCCTGATCATCGTCTTCTCCCTGCTCCTGATCCCGGTGGGACTCCATGCGATCGGAGGATGGGGGGCGCTGGCAGAAAGGGTGCCCGCCCAGATGTTCGACCTCTTTGGCTCGGGGAGTGCCGGCCAGTTCTCCGTTTTCAGCCTGATCGCGATCCTTCTCGTCAGCATCGTTCAGAATGGCGGGCTCAGCCATAACATGGCGATCTGCGGCTCGGCCAAGAACGAGTTCGCCGCGCGTAGTGGTGTTTCTGGTACATACCTGAAGCGCCTGATGATCATCCTCTGGGCCTTCGCCGGCCTGATCGCCGTCGCCATCTTCGGCGTGGGCGGTCTCTCCGATCCCGATGCCGCCTGGGGCGCACTTTCGAACAAGCTGCTCGGCCCCGGTCTGATCGGCCTGATGCTTGCCGGCGTGCTTGCCGGCACCATGTCCACCCTCGCGGCCAAGGCCCTGGCGATCTCCTCGCTGATGGTGCGCAACGTCTTTCGCCAGATCTGGCCCAACCTTACCCAGCTCCAGGGCGTGTTTTATGCCCGCTGCACGATTGTCGTGATCCTCGCTCTCGGTGCTGTTTCCGCCTGGCTGATGGGCGATTTCCTCTCGATTGTGAACATCGTGCTGACGGTGAACGTGCCGTTCGGTGCCTGTGTCCTGATGTCCTACTTTTGGCGCCGCCTGACCGCTCCGGCCGTCTGGGCCTGCGTCATCCTCTCCAGCCTGACCATCCTCGTCATTCCCTGGACGGCCTCGAAGATCCCCGCCCTGAGCCAGAGCCCCGCGCTCACGCAGGTGTCGTACAGCGCCGAGGGCAAACCTTCCGCGGTCTATTTCGCGAACGTCGTGCGTTCCAACCCGCAGGACCCGTCCAGCCCGCTCGTCGGCACGGGTCGCTTCAACCTGGAGTGCTGGGTGCTGGGCAAGGCCGGTATGGACGTGGCCTCGATGTCCCAGAGTCAGCGCCTGACGGTGCAGTTCTTCTTCGACGGTCTCTTCCCCTTCGCCGTGCTGCTGTTGGCAAGCTGGCTGACCCCGCGGACCGATCCGAAACGGGTGGCCCAGTTTTACGGCAAGATGAAAACGCCGGTCGGCGACACCCCGGAACTCGAGGCCGCCGCGATGGCGGAAACAGAGCGCAATCCGACGCGGTTTGACCACACCAAGCTCTTTCCCCGGTCCAATTGGGAGTTCTGCCGGTGGGACAAAGTGGATACGGTGGGCTTTCTCGCCTGCTGCGCCGTGTCTTTCTCCATCGTGGGTCTCTTTGTGGGACTGCTCACCTGGGCCGGCCCATGAGACGCCGCCTCCTCACCGCCCTGCTGCTGTTGGTGGTGCCGCTGAGCGCCGCGGCAGGGAGCCGTGAGACCGTGTTCCTCTTCACCTATTTCGTCGGCAACGGCGCGGACGGGCTGCACCTTGCGTGGAGCGAGGATGGCTACACTTGGAAGGCCCTCAACGATGGGCGCAGCGTGCTCGCGCCTCTCGTGGGCAAGGACCGGCTGATGCGCGATCCCCACGCCGTCCAAGGGCCCGACGGGACCTACCACCTGGTCTGGACGACCGGCTGGTGGGACCGGCACATCGGGTACGCGACCACACGCGATTTTCGAACCTTCTCAGAACAGCGCAGCATCCCGGTGATGGAGCACGAGCCCACCACGCGGAATGCCTGGGCCCCCGAGGCGGTTTGGGATGCGGGGCGGAGGCGATTCCTGATCTTCTGGGCGAGCACCATCCCCGGACGTTTCCCCGAGACGGCGGGAGCTTCCGAGGAGGACCTCAATCACCGCATGTACGCCACCACGACGGAGGACTGGCGGACGTTCAGCCCCACCCGCCTCTTCCTCGACCCCGGCTTCAGCGTGATTGACGCGACCCTCACTCCGGGACTGGACCAGGCCTTTCATCTCATCATCAAGGACGAGACCAAGACCCCGCCGAAAAAGCACCTGCGGGCGGCGCGTGCCACCGATCCGGAGGGCCCGTGGCAGGAATTTGGGGCGCCGTTCACCCGCGATTGGGTGGAGGGCCCGACCACCGTGGCGGTGGGAGGAGAGTTTATCGTCTATTACGACGTGTACCGGGAGAAGCACTACGGGGCGCGTCGCACCCGGGACTTTGTGACCTGGGAGGATGTGACGGACCGGATCTCGGTCCCCGCCGGCGCCCGCCATGGCACCATGCTGGAGGTGCCCCGCTCTGTCGTGGAAGGCTGGTTGTCCCGATAAACGGACCGCGCCTCAGCCCGTGGCGGAGAGCTTGAGCGTCGGGCCTTCAAGCAGCTTTGCGGGGATGGTGGTCAACGACGGGTGCTCGGGAATGCCGAATTCGTTGTGCAGCAACTGGCCGATCACCAGTTCCGCGGCGCGGGCTCCAATCAGCGGCACCTGGAAATCAATCGATGCCACACTGCCGTCCGTGCGCAGGGAGTTGAGGCAGACAAACGCATGACTCTCGGGGATTCGCGCCCCGGCGCCGGTCATCCATGCCATCGCGCCCGGCTCGTGGCCGAGCACCACATCGGGATCATACTTTTTGAACCAGGCCTGGAAGTTGGCCCGCGTCACTGTTTCCACCCGCAGCGGAGGGACGGCCGAAATTTTCGGCAGGTACTTCTGCAACGCAAGGAAGGCGCCCTCCCACCGGAAGTGCAGCCGTTCGTCCTGCGCGATCTCGATGAAGAGTCCGGGTCTGCGGTAGCCGCGGGCGTGGAGGTCCTGCAGGAGCGCGATCATCGACCGGTAGTGGTCGGAACAGACGCAGTGAAGGCCCGGCCGGTCGATGAAATAGTCGACGTAGATGGCGGTGTACCGCTGCCAGCTGAGGTTGGACAGATCCGGAAAACCCTTGGCCGGCAGGATCACCATCGCCTGAATCCCGCGGGTGTGGAGGATCGTATCCAGCCGGTTGAGACGAACGCCGGCGGCGCTCACCTCGAACCGCTCGACCTTAAAACCCAGTTCAGCGGCGCGCTCGCTCACGCCGGCGAGGACACGGTCGTTGTACCGGGCGGCGTGGGCCGGGCGGTCCGGGTCCACCACTTCAAGGGCGGCGAGGACGCCGCGGAACTGTTGCCCACGCGAACGTCGCAGCAGGGACATGACGGCGCCGGTGAACGGATTGCGCTCGTAGCCCGCCGCCTCCGCCGCGGCCCGCACGCGTTTGACGGTTTCGGGATTCACCCGCGGGGAGCCGCGCAGCGCGTCGGAAATGGTGGTGCGTGAAAGCCCGAGCGAGCGGGCCAGGGTGCGCAGGGTGGGTGCAGCCATGGACTGGGTGGGAGGGGGGGGACCCGTAGTGAAGGATTTATTCCGGCCGCCGCAAGCCGCTCGGCACCCGACCGTCCGGCAAACCACCGATTCGCCAAGCCGTTTGGACCACGAATGGACACGGAGGCACACGGATACGGATCGGGAGGAGAAGGAACCACGAATGGGCAGGAAAGGACACGAATGGCCGGAGTGGCTTCGATCCCTGTTTATCCGTGTTCATCCGTGGTTAACTCCCCAGGGGCCAACGCCCGTGATTCATGTGAATTCGTGTCCATGCGTGCTCCCTTGATACGCGCGGAGCCTGCTGCTTTTTCGTGGATTCAAACTGTCATAGTCACGGGCCGTTCGTGAAAACGCCTGCTCAAGACAGAGTGGGTGACCCGCCCCTCCCCATGATACGAAAAGCCTTTGTCATGTCCGTGAATGCCGGCTCGGAAACGGAATACGAGCGGCGCCATCGTCCGATCTGGCCTGAGCTCGAGGCCGTGCTGAAGCGGCACGGCGTTCACAACTATTCGATCTTTCTCCACCCCGAGACGCGCCAGCTCTTTGGCTACGTCGAGATTGAGGACGAAGCCCGCTGGGCTGCCATCGCCTCCACGCCGGAGTGCCAGCGTTGGTGGAAACACATGTCGGACGTCATGCCCGGCAACCCCGATCACAGCCCTGTCTCCACCGCCCTCCGCGAGGTCTTCCACCTCGCTTGACCGTCCCTGCCGGGCCCGCGCCGCGGCCTCCCGAGCTCCAACCCCCAGACCCCATGTCCTCCGTCACTCGCCGGCAGTTTGTCCGTGGCGCGGTCCTCGCGGCCGCGTCGACCCAGCTTGCAACCTCGCTCCTTGCCCAAGAGCGCGCCCCTGCGCCTCGCGCCGTCACGTCCGCTGCCGCGGATACGGCTGAGCCCCTCGCGCGCTGGCTGGACGGCACCCCGCCTCCGTCCCCGGTCGGAACCACCTGGGGCATGCCCTGGCCGCAGGGCCAGCATCGCAGCGGAACGACCTTCGCGTTGACCACCGACACCGGAACCGCGGTGCCCACGCAGTCCTGGCCGCTGGCCACCTGGCCGGACGGCTCGCTCAAGTGGACCGCGCATGCGCTGCCGGCGGACGCGCCCTCGGCTGCAATGTACCGTGTGTCCGCCGGAACTCCGACGGCAGCGTCCCATGCGCTCCAGGTTTCGGATACACAGGAGGGAGTCGAGGTGGACACGGGCGTGATCCGCGTGCGCGTCGCCCGGTCCGGCCGCAACCTGATCCCGTCGGTCCGCCGTGCCAACGGTGAGATCCTCCGCGACGGCAGGCTGGTGCTGCTCCGGCGTGAATCGCCCGATGCGGCCGGTGCCTCCGAGCCGTTCGAGGGTGAAATCAGCGCAGTGACGGTCGAGCAGTCCGGCCCGGTGCGTGCCGTGATCAAGGTCGAGGGCAAACATGCCGCGGTGAGCGGCTCGAGGGCGGCCTGGCTGCCGTTCGTCCTCCGCCTGTATTTGTATGCCGGCGGCGAGGCCCTGCGTCTGGTGCACACACTCGTCTACGACGGGGATCCGGCGCGTGACGCCATCGCCGGTCTGGGCGTGCGGTTCGCGGTGCCGATGCGCGGGGAACTTTACGACCGCCATGTGCGGTTTTCCGGCCAGGATGACGGCCTCTTTGGTGAGAGCGTGCGCACCGTCACCGGCCTCCGGCGGGATCCCGGCGAAGCGGTACGCCGGGCACAGGTGGAGGGTGTGGCGACGCCCCCGATCGACACGTGGAATCCTGCGGCCGGCAAACGTATGCACTGGGTCCCCGCCTTTGCCGACTGGAGCTTGTATCAGTCCAGTGCGGACGGTTTTGAGATCCAGAAACGGACCCAGGCGGGCCAGTCCTGGCTGACCTCCGCCCGTGGACAGCGCGCGGGCGGCTTGGGGTATCTCGGTTCGCCGCAGGGCGGGGTGGCCTTTGGTATCCGGAATTTCTGGCAGAGTTATCCCGCCGAGCTGGCGATTGAAGGGGCGGCGGCGGACGAGGCCCACGTCACCGCCTGGCTTTGGTCCCCGCGCGCGGCGCCGATGGATCTGCGCGGTTATCACGACGGCATGGGCCAGGACACCTACGCCGAACAGCTGGAGGCCCTCCAGATCACCTACGAGGATTACGAACCCGGCTACGACAGCCCGGAGGGCGTCGCGCGCACCAGTGAGCTGTATTTCTGGGCCCTGGGGGCGACGCCAACCCGGCCGAAACTGGCGGAGCTGGCCGCGGTGGTCCGCACCCCGCCCCTGCTTGCCGCCGCTCCCGCCTACCTGCGCCGCTGCGCCGTTTTCGGTGCGATGAGCACGCCGGTGGACCGTTCCACGCCGGCGCGGGCCCACGTCGAGGACCTCCTCGACTGGAATTTCCACTATTACGAGGAACAGCGCGAGCAGCGGCGCTGGTATGGATTCTGGAACTACGGTGACGTGATGCACTCGTACGACCGGGACCGCCACGAGTGGAAGTATGACGTCGGCGGCTTTGCCTGGGACAATTCCGAGCTCTCCACAGACATCTGGCTGTGGCTCCATTACCTGCGCACCGGCCGGGCTGACGTCTTCCGCTTTGCCGAGGCGATGACCCGCCACACCGGCGAGGTGGATGTGCATCACCTCGGACGTTTCGCCCCGCTCGGCTCGCGCCACAACGTCCTCCACTGGGGTTGCAGTGCGAAGCAGCTGCGCATCAGTACGGCGGCCAACCGGCGTTATTATTATTACCTCACCGCCGACGAACGCGTTGGAGACCTGATGCGCGAGCAGGTGGAGGCGGTGCGCGCCCTGGCCACCGTGCAGGCCAACCGCAAGGTGTCGCCCGACCGGGTAACCGCCCCCGATCCGAACGCACGGGAGGTGTTTGCCGGCTTTGGGACAGACTGGGGCTCGGCCGCCTCGGCCTGGCTGACGGAGTGGGAACGCACGGGAGATGAGCGTGTGCGCGACCGCCTCTTGGCAGGGATGCGGACCATCGCGACCCAACCCCGCGGCTTTTTCACCGGCGGAGCCCGCCTCGATCTGGCGAGCGGCGCTTTTGCGATCGCCCCCAACGATGATGTCTCGGTGTCGCATCTGAGTGCCGTCTTCGGACTGGTGGAAACGTGCGCGGAGCTGGTCCAACTGTTTCCGGCAGAGTCCGCGTTCAGGCAGGCCTGGCTGGACTACTGCATCTTGTACAACGCACCGGCGGAAGAGCAGGCCCGCCGTTTTGGCCGTCCTCTGCGCGGCACCGGCCTGCAACAGGGGCACTCGCGCCTCACCGCTTATGCCGCAGCGCTCCAGTCAGACCCGACGCTGGCCGAGCGCGCTTGGCGCGAATTCTACAGCGAAGAGGGCAGCGAAGGCCGGGGCGTGCGGGCCAAGCCGGAGGCGCAGCGCCTCAGCGGTCCCCACGTGCTGCGGCCGGTCGAGGAGGCCCCTTGGGTGTCCACCAATGGCACCGCCCAGTGGAGCCTCGCCGCCATGCAGTGCCTTGCCTGGGCGGGAACGGCCATGCCGGAACGGGCGCCGTGAGGTGTGCCACCGCCGAACTGTCCGATTTCCCCCCCGTTGTGAGCACCTCTGTTTTGGAGGGGAATTGCCCGGTCGCGACGGGTAGCGACTTTTTTTGTCATCAACCCCCCCTGGAAGGCTGATTCACCCCTCACCCGCATGCCTCCCAGCGCTCCCCTGACGGGGAACGCGCCTCCTTTCTCAACCGAACTCCCATCTCTCATGGGCTTCTATTTCGAAGATCATCAAAGCATGTTCGCACAGGCGGGCCTGCAGGTGGAACAGACGCTCGACGCGGTCGCGCGCCGTTATCGGGGCCAAAACCCTCCCTATGCGCCGGTCTTCCGGCCCTACGTGCGGGACGGGATCACCCGGGGAAAGGACTATCGCTATCAGGCGGATTTCGCGCAGGAGTTCCCGCAGGCGCCCAACGGCTCGTACGTCTATGCCTGGGCGCGGATCTGGTCGGAGGGGGAGACGGAGCTCAAATTCGATCTCTCCATCCATTGTCCCACGGTGGTTTACGTGAACGAGAAGCCGATCTTCCGCTCCACCTTTCATGAGGAGCGGTATCCGGAGCGCAGGCACCGGCTGAGCATCGCCCTGCGACACGGTTGGAATCATTTTGTCCTGCGTTTCCGGCGGACGATCGGCGGCTTCGGCGGCATTTTTGGCACCTGGTTGGGGAAGCTCCCGTATTATTTTCTGATGCCGACCGCCGAGCGGCCCGGCCAGGAAGGCTGGGTCTTCACCGAGCCGATGGAGTCCGAGCTCCCGTCGATCCCCGGCCTCGGCGTGACGGAAGCGGCAACCGGCCTGCGCTGGCTCCCGCGTCTCGCCTGGAGCGAGGAACAGCGGCGTACCGGCGCCTGCGGGCGCATCTTCGGGCTTCAGGCTGGCGCGCATGCGGTGGCGTGGACGCGCGGCTTTTTTGTCGGTCCCGGCGTCCAGGAGTACGCCCTCTCCGGCCGCACCTTCGGTCCCCTCGCCATCTCCGTGGGCGGAACCGAGGTCTTCCGCAGTGACAAGGCCGGTGCGTTCAATGCCCGGATCAAGGTGCCGTTTGGGCAGCACGACATCCTCGCCGACACGGAAGCGGGTCGCGACGCCTGGGGTTTCGAGCTGGAAGTGCGCGATGCTGCCGGCGCAGTGGCGCTGACCTGTCCGGGCCAGGCCGAAGGCGCGCCCTCGCCCTGGATCTATGCCGGTCCCCTCACCGCGGCGGTTGCGGCGGACGTGGTCCGTGCGCCGGATCTGTGGCGGACGGTGGCGGGCCGTGACGGAGACACCTACTGGAGGCTCGATGCCCCCGGCATGTGGCTTCGTCCCTACAACGACAACACCCACTACGGACGCTGGAACTATCCGCTCGGGGTGACGATGTACGGCCTGTATCACAGCGCCGGTCTGATCGGCTCGCGTGAGATCCAGGAGTACGTGGTCAGTCACATGAACTTCTGCAGCCGGATCTTCGACTACGCCCTCTGGGACCGGAAACAGCACGGGGGGGCGACCAATGTGCACCACCTCCTCACCAGCATCGACAGCCTTGATGACTGCGGCTCCTTCGGCTCCTGCCTCCTCGAGGTGATGAAGCACGAGCAGGTCCCCGGTGGCCGGGAGATCTCGGATTACGTGGCGGACTACATCAGCAACCGCCAGATACGGCTTCCGGACGGCACGTTTTTCCGCAAGCACCTGATGCACGAGTTCCACGAGGACACGCTCTGGGCGGACGATCTCTACATGAGCGTGCCCTTCCTCTGCCGCTATTACCAGCTGACGGGGGAGGCCCGGTATGTGGACGACGCGGCGCGGCAGTTCATCGGTTTCCGCAAGCTTCTCTTCATTCCCGAAAAGAAGCTCATGTCGCATGTTTACGACTACGCGCGTCAGACCGCGACGGGGATCCCCTGGGGCCGTGGCAACGGCTGGGTCCTGTTCTCCCTCTCCGAACTTCTCGCCGTCCTTCCCGCCACCCACGCCCTCCGGCCGGAGCTGCTGGCGATGTTCCGCGACCTCTCCGAGGGCATCCTCGCGCAGCAGGGTGCCTCGGGGATGTGGCACCAGGTCTTGGACGAGCACGACGCTTATCCCGAAACCTCCTGCACCTCGATGTTCGCCTACGCCTTCGCGCGCGGCGTGCAGTACGGGTGGTTCGAAAAGCCCGAGCCCTACGTGCGTGCCGTGTTCCGCGCCTGGGAGGCGCTCAATCGCACCTCCATCGATCGCTGGGGCAACATCCACGGCGTCTGCCGCGGCTCGGAGTTCTCCTTCACGTCCGACTATTACAAGCGGGACCTGCTCTGGAACCTGAACGACACCCACGGCATCGGCATCGTCCTGCTCGCCGGCGTCGAGGTGAAGCGACTGACGGGGTTTCTCGCTAAGGGGTCACGTCTCGACTCTTGACAAAACCGCTCCCGCCGCGCCGCGCCGGCTCCCGGCGGTGAGCGTTTTGCGGCGTCCTTCCGGCCGGAAGTGTCACGCCTCCGCGTAGGTCTCGCGCACATACGCCACGGTGCGCGCGATTGTTGCCGGGTCGGTGTTTTCCAGCAGGACGTCGATGCCCGGCTTGTTCGTCTTCAGCCACCGGAAGAGCGGGCGGTAATCGAGGCTGCCCTCGCCCGCGGGCCGTTCCTCCAAACGTCCCGAGTCGAGGGTGAAGTCCTTGGCGTGCACGATCCCGATGCGCGCGCCGAGCCGGTCCAGGGCGTCCTGCAGCAGTGGCTGCGGGTCCGCGGCCGTCACCGCGGAGAGCAGATTCACCGGGTCATAGATTACCTGCACATTCGGTGATGCCACGTCGGCGACCAGTCTTTGCAGGCGCGCGGGGGTGGAGATGACATAACGCTCCACCCCTTCGATCCCCACGCAGACGCCAAATCTCTCCGCCTCGGCCGCCAGATCGCGCGCGCTCGCCAGCACGGTCTGGTACGCCTCCTCGCCCGCGTTATCAGGGTGGCGGGAGAAGTCGGACAGCACCGACCCCGTCTCCGTGCCGACCACGCTGCAGCCAAAATCGCGTGCGAAACGGAGATGCTCCTTGAACCGTTCCAGCTGCGGCCGCCGCTGCGCAACGTCCCGATCGCCCAGGTTGATGTAGCACCCAAGCACCGCGATGCGGATGCCGCGGGCGGCAAAGACGTCGCGCACATGCCGCGCAAAACCGCCGCTGAGCGAGCCCGGCTGACCGTCAAAGCCGGCGATTGCCTTGGCCGGCGCGAGCTGAACCGAGGTCAGGCCATGGGCCGCGATCCGGTCGGCCAGGGTTGCAACCGGGAGTTTGCCAAAGTCGTGGGCGCGGACGCCGAGGGTGAGAGGAATCATGGGGAGGGCGAATGGTGAACAACGTGGGCCGGCCGATGGCCCGGGCCAAGCACGGTGTCGGTGCGCCCCAGGTCGGTCGGCGCGGCGGTTTTCGGACAGTGGGAAAAGCGGCATGATTTGCCGGCGGGGCGCGCCTCGTAATGCTCGCGGGATGAAGACCCCCAATCTGGAGAGCGGCGACTTTACCCTGCCGGGAGAGGCCGGACACGAGCAGCTGACCCTGCGGCTGGCGAAGAAGTGGGGGGCCGACACGATCCGGGATTCCGACGGCACCCAGCTTTCGCCCGAGATCGTGCAGTCCGGCTACGCCATCTACTCCACGGTCTGCCTCGTGCGCTCCGTCCAGCCCTGGGCCCGCACCCACCGGGACAAGCTGCAGCAGAACTTTCTCATGAGCCGCCCGGTGGTGGCGGAAAAACGCACCCTCACGCTCACGCCGCTCGCGGGTTATTACACCGAGCAGTTCGAAGTGAACACCACCGATTCGCCCAAGCGCTGGTGGCAGGTGTTCGACCGGACCACCGGCGAAGAGGTGCCGGCGCGCAACTGGGACTTCAACCCGGCGCGCGGGACCGTGATCATCCGCGGGACCGAGCCCGGCCACACCTACACCGT
The DNA here is from genome assembly GCA_023428905.1 of Verrucomicrobiota bacterium. Classification (GTDB taxonomy): domain Bacteria; phylum Verrucomicrobiota; class Verrucomicrobiia; order Opitutales; family Opitutaceae; genus EW11. The sequence goes on along the minus strand of JAEYWP010000022.1, from coordinate 83,632 downwards.
GAACTTCCTCGCCTTCCGCATCTGGGAGGAGATCTCGATGTACAACCACCTCACCAATAACTGGGGGGACCGCGAGCACCTCGCGGCGGTGGACCCGATGCATCCCGAGACGCAGAAGGTGTTGCTGGAGTTCCTCGAGCGCTGGCTGCGCGAGCATCCCGACACCAGCGTGGTGCGCTTCACCTCGATGTTCTACAATTTCTCCTGGTTCTGGGGAGCGGACCACCAGGCGCTGCGCGATGTGTATTCAGATTGGGGTGACTACGCGATGACCGTCAGCCCCCGCGCCCTCCGGGCCTTCGAAAAGAGCTTCGGCTACCGGCTGACCTCGGAGGATTTCGTCAATGGCGGCCGCTACAACTCGACCCACAATCCGCCCACCGCCGCCTACCGCGACTACGTCGCCTTCATCCACGACTTTGTCATCGCCTTCGGACGCCGGTGCATCGACCTCGTGCACCAGCACGGAAAGAAGGCGTATGTATTTTATGACGACCACTGGGTCGGCGTGGAGCCCAACAGCTCCCGCTTCCACGAGTTCGGTTTCGACGGCCTGATCAAGTGCGTCTTCAACGCCTTCGAGGTGCGGCTCTGCGCGCATGCGCAGGGGGTGAAAACACACGAGCTGCGGTTGCATCCCTACCTCTTTCCCACCGGGCTGAAAGGGGAGCCCACCTTCAAGAAGGGCGGCAATCCGACCCTCGATGCGAAGAACTTCTGGATCGATGCCCGCCGCGGCATCGTGCGGGCCCCGATCGACCGTATCGGCCTCGGCGGATACCTTTCGCTGGTCGAGCCCTTCCCTGAGTTTGAGGACTACATTGAGCAGCTGGCGCGCGAGTTTCGCCTCCTCAAGTCCTTCCACCGCCTCGACCGGCCCTGGGTCGCTCCCCTGAAGGTCGCGGTGCTCACGGCCTGGGGGAATCTGCGCGCCTGGACCTGCTCGGGTCACTTTATGCCGGGGGTGGAGCTGTACGACGTGCTCGAGTCACTGGCGGGTCTGCCGTTCGACGTGCAGTTCATCAGCCTCGGTGAGATCGCCGAGCACGGGGTCCCCAAGGGCGTGAAGGTGCTCCTCAACGCTGGTCGCGCGGGCACGGCCTGGAGCGGCGGCGACCATTGGGAGGATCCGCGCGTCGAGGCGGCCATCACTGCCTTCGCCGCGAAGGGCGGTGGTGTGGTGGGCATCGGCGAGCCCAGTGCGCTGCCGCAGCCGGGCCGCACCTTCCGTCTCGCCCAGGTTCTCGGAGTGGACCGGGATGTCGGCGACCGCATCGCCAACGGCAAATACCGTTACGCCGCACCGGGCCGGAGCGCCTCCGGCGTGGACGGCCTCGCCAGCCATTTTGTGACGGAGGAGCTCACCGCCCTCCCTGACTTTGGGAAGGACGTGGATCGTGTGTTCGTGCTCGGCCCGGAGACGACGGTCCTGGCGGAAAAGGCGGAAGAGCGGTCGCCCCGCGTGGCGGTGCACCCCTTCGGCCGCGGCCGCGCGGTGTACCTCAGCGGCTTTAAGGTCGGACACGAAAACACCCGGCTCCTGCACCGCGCCCTCTATTGGGCCGCTGGGCAGGAAGGGGAGTGGGGCGCGTGGACCACCAGCAATGTCCGCACCGAGGCCACGTGCTTCCCCAAGGCGGGAAAGCTGGTGCTGATCAACAACGCGGGGACGGAGGAGCGCACCACCGTGACCCTCGGAAACGGGAAAAGACGCAGCCTCACGCTCGAGCCGCATGGCATCGCCATCCTCGAGGTGTGACCTTCCTGTAGCCGAATCCCGAAACGCGCTGTAGTGGAAATCCTGAAACGGTGCGTATCCAATGGTGGATCGCGCCGGGCGAGGTGTCGTGAGTGGATGCCGCGGTGAGGGTTAAGCTTTCTTCAGAGCCTGATCAGCGCCGCCACTCACCTGGGCGGAACCGAAAACGATCGGAACGCTTTAGATGGAAAAATGACGTAAACTGCACCGCGCCCCCGTTGCGCCGGTTTGGAAAATCAGAATACTACCAACGCCATGACACGCTCGTTTTCACTTCGGTCTCTACTCCGTCGGAGCGCAGCGTCTCGTGCTGCCGTCCGAGCGGTTGCGCCCGGAGAACAGCAGACGAGCCACTGCGCACCGGCGTTCGTCTTCAGCAAGCCCGCGGAGCCCCGTCCTTCCTGGACTGCGCCGCTTTTCAAGGGCACGCCTCCCATCCGCCGCGAGCGGATCTGAGGGTTTGGTTTTTTCGGGATAGCTTCCAGGCGCCTCCGCGAGGGGGCGCTTTTTTTTGCCTGCAGTCGACCGCCTCAGGATACCCAGGCGCGAAGCAGTGCGGGCACGGCGTCACGCGCCGTGACTGCGCCATCCGGAATCGCGACCGCAAACACCAGGACGGAAATCCAGCCGATGTGCAGCAGACGGGAACGGGACACGCCGGATGCGGGCGCAGTGTGGGTCATGTTCCCCCCATCGGCCGCGCGAAGGAAAACTGAGCCGCGTGAACCGAAAATGAGGGTTTGTCCCTGCCTCCGTCGACGGTGCGTTCGGCGATCCCCCGACCGTGCTGGGTCTCAGCGTTTGCGCGGACGCAGGTGAACGGTGAGGTGAACCCGCTTGAGCGCGTATTCGCCAGGTGTGCTGGGAAGGATGCGCACCTTGAATTTCCCATCGAGCACCGCGCCCTTGAGCTTGTTGAACTCGTCGCCGGCGTCGTGCTCGCGGAAAACAAAAACTTCTCCGGCATCCACGGAATCGGTCGCGGTCGTGTTGGCGCCCTTGGACTGGCCGCGGAAGAGTTCCTGCCGGCGGATTTCCTCCACGCCGATATTGTCCTTTTCCGCATAGGCTTCGCCATCTTCGGCAAGGTCGTCGTACCGGGTCAGGCCGGCGGTATCGACCCAGATGCGGACCTCACGCAGGCGCTCGGGTGCGAAGGTGCGACCTGCATCTATCTCGTAAACATCCGGTTCCGTTGCACTGGGGACGGCGGCAAGCCAGTCGGAAAAGTGGGTGTCGTCATCGATCTTTGCGGACGCGGGGGTCGGGTTGGCCGAGGCAAACGCGGTCGTGAACAAGAGACCGGCGGCAAGGGAGAGCGGACGGAGGTAGGACGTCATGGGGTAGAAGGAACGGGGCGGTCGGGTTGGGGAGTGGCTTGATTTAGCGCTTCTCGCAACCGTGTGGCAGTAGAATCGGCACAAACGGCCGAACGCTCCTGGATTTCAGAGAATTTTTACGCCCGAGGTTACGAGCCATCGCAGCGAGACGCGTCATTGCGCTTCACCGTCGCTTCCGGTTTGCTGGCTGGCCTCCATGTCCCAACCGGTCGCGCCCCATGACGTTGTTTATTGATGCCACCGGGGTGCTGCAGGACCCAGGCCGGTGGGCTGCGGCCCTGGGCGTCGCGGCTGGAACGCGTGCGTCGCAGCAGCTGGCGGTGTCGAACTATCTCGCGCGCCAGTTCAGCTCGGTGGGGCGGGTGCTGATCCGGCGGCGCGCCGTCCCCGAACGCCCCGGGGTGGAACGTTTCCTCCTGCGTCCCGCGGCCAGTGCCGAGCCGTCCGCGAACACCGTCTGGGTGGGCTTGGTGTGCGATTACGACGCAGCGCGGCGGGCCTTGCGTGTGGTGGACCGGGCCATGGTGCAGCCGGGCCCGCCGCAAGCGGCGGAGCGGCTCTATCGGGGTGAGCTTACGCTGGAGACGCGGCTGCTCGCCCCCTCGTATTGCGATACGGAGGCGGTGGCCTTCCTGAAGCGCGTGCCCATCGCCGTTGAATTGCTGGCATCCCCCACCGACCGGTGGCGCGACTACCTCGATTGGCGACGGAAGCTGGCCGAAACCAAGGCGGCGCAGGCGTATGTGTACGTGGACTACGAGCGCCGGGCCGGGCGCACCGTGCGTTTTTTCCTGCGCGACCCTCAACCGCTGGAAAAGCTGCGCATGGCGCTGCAGGACGAGGACCTTCGGGCGGGGCTGGACGCGCGCGACAAGCGCGCTCCCCAAGGTGTGTTTCGCAGGGCGCGTCACACGCCCCCGCGGCCCGGCGTGCCTCCCCAGGGACCGGCGGTCGACCTGGAGTTTGAGGAGGCGGCGTGGAACGGCCTGCGACTCCCGTCCCAGGGCGAGCTGCGGGTGGCGATGGAAGGTGAACTCTCCACCCTCGACATTCAGCTGTCCGCCCTTCGCCGCCTGGCGGAGGGACAGGCGCAAAATCCCAACCTCCGGGACTGGCTTTTCGCGATTGCGAGGGTAAAGCCGCTGTCCGCCGCTGCCGCCGTGGCTTGGGAGCCGGTCCTGCCCCTCAACCCCGAGCAGCGGGATGCCGTCTCCCGCGCACTCGCCCTCGACGATCTGTTGCTGCTCTGGGGTCCGCCGGGCACCGGCAAGACCACCGTCATCGCGGAAATCTGCGCCCAATATGCGCGGCGCGGAAAACGCGTGCTGGTCGCATCGCAGGCCAACCTCGCGGTGGAGCAGGCCCTCGGCCGCCTTCCCCCGCACCCGGAGGTGCGCCCGGTCTGGATCTCAACGGCCAAGCGCAGGGACTCGGCCGCCGGCGACGTGGCCGGCCACGCGCGGCGCTGGCTCGGCGGCATTGCCCTGGCCGTCCGGCACGGCCTTGCAAAGGCGGGTGCGCAGGCTCCCGCGGAACGCGTCTGGAACCAGTTTTTGGGAGAGTGGGCGACGCGGCTGGAGGAGGCGACCGACGCCGATGTCGGGGGCGAATTCGAGAGCCGCTATGTCCGTCGCGCCAACATTGTCGGCGCCACCTGCAATGAGGCCGGTAAACCGGACTTCGTCGGCTCGTCCCGCTTTTCCGCCCGCTTCGACCTCGTGGTGGTGGACGAGGTGAGCAAGGCCACCCCGCCGGAACTGCTGGTCGCGATGCTGATGGGCCGACGCATCCTGCTGGTGGGCGATCACCGCCAGCTTCCACCGATGTTCCGCGACGAGGCATTCGACGACGCGGTGGAAAACGGTGAGATTTCCGCCGGAGAGGTGGAGGCCTTTCGGGAAATCGTCACCGCGTCATTGTTTTCTCACTACTACCGTGACGCCGCTGCCGGCGTGCGGGTGGGGCTGCGCCGCCAATACCGCATGCATCCGCGGATCATGGATGCAGTGAACGCGTTTTATGCCGACCGCCCCCTGCTTCCCGGCGACGGCGCGGAGACCCTAACGCGGGCGAAAGCGCATACCTTGGACGGCCGGCTTCCGACCGGGCAGCCCTGGCTGCAGCCCGGCCAATCGCTGCTGTGGATCGACACGGCGCGCGGTCCGGAGGGCACGCCGATCCGGGACGAGCGGGTCGGCGCCTCGCGCCGCAATGCCCTTGAGGCCGATCTCGCCGCCCGGCTTCTGGCGGAACTCGCGGCCCAGCCCGGTGCGCGCGGGCTCAGCTTCGGGATCATCAGCTTCTACAGGTCCCAGGTGGAGCGGATCCGGGAAGCGGTGCGGGCGCTGCCGGCCGGCGGCGGGGCTGTGCATTTGTTTCGTGACGTGAACACCGTCGATCAATTCCAGGGCAGCGAACGGGATGTTATTTTTGTCAGCCTGGTGCGCGGCGAGGGACCCCTCACCGGCGACTTCGCCCGCGATTTCCGGCGCATCAACGTCGCCTTCTCCCGCGCGCGCCGGTTGCTCGTGATCCTTGGGCATGGACCCACGTTTGCCGCGGCCCAGGTGCGCGTGCCCGCAGCGGGAGGTATCGGCGACGCTGCCGTCCGTGTTTACGCCTCGATCCAGGCCCTCGCGCGCTCCCACGGGGGATGGCGCGAGGCCGCGTCCTTTTTTCCGCGGGAGGCAGGACAATGAGCCAGTCGCAGGGCCCCTCTGACCAGGACAGGCCCGGCCCGCGGCGACGCGTGTCGGTGCGCTGCCTGATCGCGCGGGTGGCGCGGCTCGACCCGTTTCACTGGGCCCTGCTGCGCGCGCTGCAGCTGTTTCCCGCCGGCGCCCGCCCGGGTCTGCCCGTCCTCGCCGCACGTATGCGCGTGATGGAGACCGCATTCCTGGAGGACGCGTGGGCCGACCTCTGCGAGTGGCACCTGGTGGACGACCGCGAGTTTGCGCAGGCGCGCCCGACGGCCAAGGCGGTGGACTCGCTGGGGGATGGGTGGGTGGCCCTGTCGGAGGTGGGCGAGCGTACGGTGGAGATCGAACTGGATGCCGCGAGCGTGCGCCGGCGGGGTCCGATCGACGTTGCGCTCCTGCACACCGCCGCCTGGGCGCCGCCGCTTTTGTGCGACGAGAAGATCCTCAAGGCGACGCCGGTGTGGCCGAGCGAGCCAGGTCATCAAGGAAGCGAAGCCGCCCGCGCGAAATGACCCCGTGTTCGGCGTAAAAGGTTCGCACCTGCGGCTGCAGGAGGATGGGCCGGTGGATTTGAAGAAGTTCGGGATGCGGACAGCTCCCATTGCCCTCAATCAACCGCGGGCCTTCCGGTGTGAGGCAGATATCCCAGCCCGCCACCTTCAGTCCGGCGATACGTTCCGCCAGATCCAGGGCCAGGGCGCGCACCTCCCCCCACTGCGGAATGGCCACGCCCTCAATGCCGGCGCCTGTATCCGGATGGTGGGGATGCACGGTGGTGGAGAACTGGCCGACCGCCGACCGCGCGGCGGTGAGGATACCTGTTTCCAGCTCAATTCCCGCCACGATGCCGCCACTGGAAAAATTGTCCACCGGGGCGGAGGCCGACACCCCGAAACGGTGGCCGGCGCCCACGATGAAGGGGGCCGCGTCGGGGTGGGGCCGCAGGGTCATGATCCGGATGGTGTTCACTGAACCCGGGAAGATGGCTGCGCCATAGGCATGCGGCTTCATCACCCCCTCCAGCAGAAAGGCCCCGCGCGCCGGCACCGCCTCCGCCGTGTCCACGATCTCGATACCGACACCGCCGGAGCCGGCGATCGGCTTGACGATCGCGACGCCCGCCTGGTCGAGGGCCGCGCGCAGGGTCGGCGGTCCGCCAAAACCGGTGAAGCGACCGTCAACCACCGTGCCGATCAGGGGCGCCAGCAGATGGCCCAGCCCGAACTGGCGAACAAGCAGGTGGAAGTAGAGCTTGTCCGTCATCTGGGCCACCACCAGCGGCGGGTTGATCCGTTCGCAATGGGTGTAGACCGCGTAGTCGCTGAGGAACCACCGCCAGTCGTAACGATCAAAAGGATACAGGCCGGCGCGGAAGGAGCAGAAGCCGCGCCGGAGCAGGCTGAGGTTGCGCGGGGCCGGGTGGAATGCGTCCTTGTCGATGAAATGGCGCAGCCGTTTCAGACGGCCGGCGCCGCGCCGAAAAAAGCGAACCACGGGGTTGGGGCTCACGGGCGCACACTCCCGCCCGCCCGCATGGCGGGTCAAGGCGTGAGTGGCCAAGCGCGGAGGCGTAGCCCGGCCGTGCCGGCAGGCGTTCCGTGCCGGCAGGTGTCGTGGCAGGCTACTCCGACTGCAAGATCCGCAGAATGCCGTCGAAGGGAATGGCGAGGCGTTCGGGGCGGTTGTTGAGCTCGTAGCCGATCTCATAAACCGCTTTGTCGATGAGGTAGGCCTCCAGGAGAATGCGGAGCTGCTCGGGATCCTGCGGAAGAAGTCGCGAGGTTCCCATGGTGCGGCGATAGGCTCCGAAGAAGACGGCGCCGATCCACCGTCGCCAGTAGGGTGCCCAGCAGCTCACGCGATCCCGGTTTTCAGGCGTAATCAGCCCGCGGTCGTCCAGTGCTCCCAGCGCGGTCTGTACCGCGTAGTGGAACGAGCGCAGCATCCCGGCCACGTCGCTGATCGGCGAGCGCTTCAGGCGGCGGGCGCTGAGGGCGCGCGCGGGCTCGCCCTCGAAATCCAGGATCATAAAGTCGGTGCCGGTGGAGAGCACCTGACCCAGGTGGTAGTCGCCATGCACCCGCGTGCGCATGGCGTCCAGTCGTTCGGTATAGAGGCGCTTGTAGCGCTCGAGCAGCGCATCCTGCGCAGCGATCACCCGATGAGCCGTGGCCCGCACCGTCTCCGGCAACTTCGGCAGCTGCCGCTTGAGGAGCTCCAGGTTTTCCATCAGCAGGTTCCGCATCGATTGGTAGAGGGAGCGCTGATAGTGCGGAGAAAACGGCTCGGGCGCGAAGTCGGGTTCGCCGCCGGCCCCGAGCGCCAGGTGAAGCTCGGCGGTGCGAACCCCCAGCACCCGCGCGGATTCGAGGAAGGTCCCGATCGCCTCCACCACGTGGTTGTCCGGTTCCTGCTCGGACAACTGGAGCATCGGCTTTTGCGGCATCTGGCAGGGTCGCTGTTCCGCATCGTAGAGCAGGACGCGATCGAAATACCGGCTGAGGGCGTCGAGGGTAAAGTCCCAGCCGTCCGCGGCCCCGCCGATGAACTGGCTGAGGATGCCCACGCTGCGCACGGTTGCACCCGTGCGGTATTCGAGGGTGCCGCCGAGGGACGGGACATTGGGGAAATGCCGGTCGGTGAGGTAGCGCGTGATTTCCACGTCGGGATTCACGCCTGGCTCAGGTCGACGGAAGAGTTTGAAGAGAAACCGGTCCGCATAAATGACCGCTGTGTTGCTGTGCTCCGCACCGGAGAGCACCGGCTGGATCTCTGCGCAATCGGGTCCGCAGAGGGCCTCGAAGGCGCGGGTGGAGCGGAGGATGAGGTCTCCGCGCTGGCCATGAAGGGTGAGGTTTTTCTCCATCGCATCGAGCAGGGCGCGTGGGAAGGCACGGTCGGCCATGCCGTCGAAGAGCAGGGTTTCTCCGGCGGCGGCGGGGATGCGCGCGATGGCCGCTTGGGGCGCATCGCGCAGGATGTCCTCGGCGATCGGGCTGGTGGCGAAGGCAAGGGGCAGGATGTAGACCTCGGGATCGCCGGCGGCGTATTCCGCATGGAGGAGGGTGAGGAAAGCGGGTCCCCGGCTGGTCTCCACTTTTATTGCATCCAGGATATCGATACTGCGGAGATCCCGCGCCTTTCCGCCGTACCACCGCCGCTGCTGGACGTAATTGGCGAGGATGGTGTCGAGCGTGCGCCGGGACGGACCTTGCAGAATATCCTCCGCCGCGGGGATTGCCGGCAGGGACGGGAGGTCCGCCACCGCGGTGGGCAGGGCGGGAGAGCCTTTCTCGGAAGGGTGCACCGGCTCGAGGGTGAACCAGTAGAAGGCATGCGGGCTGATGGTCAGCTGGTAGGCGCCGTCCTCGATCACGGGGAAGCGGGCGCGGCCGAAGATCTCAACGGGGACAAAACCCTTGTAGGGGGAAAGGTCGACCGTGAGGGCCTGGGCATGGCGTGAGAGATTGGCCACGACCACAACGCGCTGGTCCTCGTGTTCGCGCACAAACATCAGGATCTTGCGATTATCGGGCTGCAGGAAGGTCAGGCTGCCGCGGCCAAGGGCGGGCAGACGCTGCCTCAGGCTGAGGATCCGCTTCATCCACCAGAAGAGGGAACTGGGATTGCTCTGCTGCGCCTCCACATTCACCGCCTCGTAGTGGTATTCCGGATCGAGGATGATGGGGAGGTACAGGCTCTGTGGGTTGGCGCGCGAGAAACCCGCGTTTTTGTCCGAACTCCAGTGCATCGGCGTACGTACGCCGTTGCGGTCGCCGAGGTAGATGTTGTCCCCCATGCCGATCTCGTCGCCGTAATAGATCACGGGCGTCCCGGGCATGGAGAGGAGCAGGGCGTTGAGCAGCTCGATCCGCCGGCGATCGTTGTTGAGGAGGGGCGCGAGGCGGCGCCGGATGCCCAGGTTGATGCGGGCCCGGGCGTCGGCGGCGTACATCCGCCACATGTAGTCGCGCTCCTCCTCGGTCACCATCTCGAGGGTCAACTCGTCGTGGTTGCGCAGGAACATCGCCCACTGGCAGGTCTCCGGGATGGGAGGAGTCTGGGAAAGGATATCGATGATCGGCGTGCGGTCCTCCATGCGCACCGACATGAAGAGCCTCGGCATCAGTGGGAAATGGAAGGCCATGTGGCACTCGTCGCCGCGCCCTTCACCGAGGTATTTGACCGCGTCCTCCGGCCACTGGTTGGCCTCCGCAAGCAGCATGCGGTCGCCGTACTTTTCGTCCACGTGCCGGCGCAAGGTTTTGAGGTAGGCATGGGTTTCCGGGAGGTTTTCGCAGTCTGTCCCCTCCCGCTCGTAAAGATACGGGATCGCGTCGAGGCGGAGTCCGTCGACGCCCATCTCCAGCCAGAAGTCCAGGACGCGCACAATCTCCTCATGCACGGCCGGGTTGTCGAAGTTCAGGTCCGGCTGATGCGAATAGAACCGGTGCCAGTAGTGGGAACGCGCGATCGGGTCCCACGTCCAGTTGGAGGTTTCGAAATCGCGGAAGATGATGCGCGCATCCTTGTACTCCGCGCCGGTGTCGCTCCAGACGTAATAGGCCCGCTCCGGGCTGCCGGGGGGAGCGCGCCGCGCACGTTGAAACCAGGGGTGCTGGTCGGAGGTGTGGTTGATCACGAGTTCGGTGATCACGCGCAGGGAGCGTCGATGCGCCTCAGCGAGGAAAGCCTTGAAGTCGTCGAGTGTGCCGTAGATCGGATTGATCGCGTAATAGTCGGCGATGTCGTAGCCATCGTCGCGCAGGGGCGAGGGATAGAAGGGAAGTAACCAGATGGCCGATACACCCAGGTCCTGCAGGTAGTCGAGTTTCTGGGTCAGCCCCCGGAAATCGCCGATCCCGTTGGCATCGCTGTCGAAGAACGAGCGCACATGGGCCTGGTAGATGACGGCGTTGCGGTACCACATCGGCTCTGCGGCGGTGGGAGGGGTGGGGTGGGTCGGCATGGCTTAGACGAAGTAGTCGAACTCGTATTCGGAGCGCAGGCGGCGGCGGATCCGGTAAACGGCCGCTGGGATGTGATTGGGATCGAAGCGGACGAAATTGGTGGGCCCCCTCCAGAGGTAACGCGATCCGGTCAGGAGATCGTGCACCTGATAGGTTTCCTTCGGGTCGATCCCGAGCTCGGCGAGGTCCAGCGCCGTCATGCCCTCCTGTGCGGCATGGGGATCGAGGTTTACGATCACGAGGATGATGTTCTCCCGATCTTCCGTGCGCTTGCTGTAGGCAATGAGCTGCGGGTTGTCCGTCTCGTGGAAAAAGAGACGTTCGTTGGTGTGTAGGGCGGGATTCTCGCGCCTGATCGTATTCACCCGGGTGATCAGAGGCTGGAGGCTGTCCGGCCGGTCGAGGTCCCACGCCTTCAGCTCGTATTTCTCGGAGTCCAGGTATTCCTCGCCGCCGGGTTTCAAGGGAGCCTGCACGCACAGCTCGTAGGCCGGGCCGTAGATCCCGTAGCTGGCGCCGAGCGTGGCGGCGAGAATCAGACGGGATTTGAACGCGGCGGGCCCGCCGAACTGCAGGTTCTGCGGCAGGATGTCCGGGGTGTTGGGCCAGAGGTTGGGACGGAAGAACTCCTTCACCTGAGTGCGGGTCAGGTGGGTCAGGTAGTCCTTCAGCTCCTCGCGCGTGTTGCGCCAGGGAAAGTAGTTGTACGACTGGGTAAAGCCGAGCTTCGCCAGGTTGTATTTCACCTTCGGACGGGTGAACGCCTCGGAAAGGAAGATCAGTTCGGGGTGGGCGCGCTTCAGTTCGCCGATGCACCATTCCCAGAACGGGAAGGCCTTGGTGTGCGGATTGTCGACCCGGAAGACGGTGATCCCCTCCTGTATCCAGAATTCTATGATTGCGCGGGCCTCCTGCCAGAGCTCACGCCAGCCGGTGCTTTCAAAGTCAAAGGGGTAGATGTCCTGGTATTTTTTGGGCGGGTTTTCCGCGTACTGGATACTGCCGTCGGGCCGCCGCTTAAACCACTCCGGGTGCTCGCGGACGTAGGGATGGTCGGGCGAACACTGCAGGGCGATATCGAGGGCGAGATCGATCCGTTGCTCCTTGGCTGCGCGCACCAGCCGCCGAAAATCCTCCAGCGTGCCCAGTGCGGGGTGAATCGCAGTGTGTCCGCCGGTTTCTGCGCCAATCCCCCAGGGACTGCCGGGATCGTCCGGCCCGGCCTGCGGGGCATTGTTCCGACCCTTGCGGAAGGCATGGCCGATCGGGTGGATCGGAGGAAGATATAACACGTCGAAACCCATTGCCGCCACCCGCGGAAGTTGCGCTTCGACGTCACGCAGCGTCCCATGGCGCTTCCCGTCGCTCCCCGCCGAGCGCGGGAAGAACTCATACCAGGCGCCGTAACGGGCGCGCACCGGTTCGGCCCAGACGGCCAGCTCGAGCTCGCAGCGTGTGGCGAGAGAGCGGTCCGGATAGCGCTGGATGAGCGAACGCGCGACCGTGTCCCGCGCTCGGGCGATGCGCCGTTCCTGCGGATCGGGCGATTCCAGCGCGTCCGCCCAAGCGGTGATGAATGCGCGGTCCGCGCCCTCTGCTTTTTGCGCCGCGGTACGGGCGAGGGCGGCGCCGATCAGCAGGTCGACGTGAACGTCCTGGCCGGCGGAGAGTTTTTTGTCGATGTCGTGGATCCAGGTGCGGAAGTGATCCACCCAGCCCTCCACGGTAAAGACGTACTGCCCGAGGGTGGTGATGGAAAAACGGGCCCGCCAGCGGTCATTGCCGAGCGGATCCATCGGCAGTTCGGTCCACCCTGCGTCATTGTAGTGTCGATACAGGAGCACGGCCGAAACCGTGTCGTGGCCGTCGGTGAAGAGGTCTGCCTCCACCGTCACGTCCTCGCCGAGGACGCGTTTTACGGGGTAACGCCCGCCGTCCACGCGCGGGCCGAGGTCCTCAATGATGACGCGCCGCCGCCCGTCGTACTCTGGGTTGAGGCTGGGGATGTTCCACCTGGCATTCGTGGCCTGCCCGCTGGGTTCCGCCGGTCGTTGTGCGCCCTGTATCATTCCCGGCCCGACAGCGGAGGCCCGCGGCAGTTCTCGCGCCGGCAAAGGAGCGAGGGTCAGGGAGTTTCACGTTTGGAGAGGAGCGGCTTTTTTCCCCGGCAAATCCCCGATACCCGCGTGGGAGAGCCGTGTGGAATTCCCTGCCCGCTCTAGACGACGTGCGGGCAGGGGTGTGAAGGCCCGGCCGCGCCTGCGGGCGGATCCCCGCGAAGGCGGGCGAGCAGACGGCGGTACTTCGGTCGGAGGACATTTCGCACGACCTGCGGCCGGAGGTAATGGGGGATCCACCCGGTCAAGGTGCGGCGGAGCCGCTCGCGCAGGGTTCGCGGGCGCGGCCGCCATCCGGCGAAGGCGGTCTCGTCCAGCACCTCGAAATAACGCCGCTGAAGGGGGTGGTCGTTGCTGTAGTGCCACGGCTTTGACCCGGTGGTGTAGTGAATGATAAACGGGCGCGTGCGAAGCTCACGCAGGGCGGAGGCGGGGACGCCGAGGTAGCCGGCGGTATGCACGAAGAATTTGAACTGCTGGTTCCAGCGGAAATCCAACCGCTTCCAGGCACCGGCGAAGACGTGGTTCAGCGCCGGTTGATCGTGCCCGTGGATACGTCCGGGGTGGTGCTGTACGAAGTCCAGGGCGCGCCGGCTGACGTCGAGCCGGCGCCAGGCATCGAGATCGATCAGCATCACACCCGAGTTGAAGTAGTCGGCCTCGGACTGCAGGCCGACCTCGATCGCCTCCGTCGCGCGCGGCTTAAGCACGCCTGCCATCGGTTTCCCATCGAGGGGCGTCCACCACAGCTCCTCGATCGGGCGGCAGACGATGACGTCGGAATCGAGATAAATCACGCGGGACAGCGCCGCGGGCAGCAGCTCGGTCAGGAAGAGCCGAAAATAGGCCGCACTGCTGAGGTGCCCCCGCACCGGGGCGTGCTGAAGGCGGTGCAGGACCGACGTCAGCAGCCGCACGTGCAGGCGAGCGTTCGCCCGCTGGATCACCTCTCGCACCGCCAGGGCATGGGGCAGGTCTTCGGCGGTGGTTCCAATCCAGAAGACCAGGTTCTCCGGTGCCCGGGCGTGGCGCAGGACGGATTGGACGGCGACGACCATGGGCGTCGCATACGCGGCGTCGCAGCAAAAGGCCACGTGCACGGCCTCATCGGGATAGGGCGTATCCGCGGGCACGTCGTGGGCGACCGGCACGGACACCCGGCTGGTGTGGGGTGCACTCGGTTTCATGACACGGCCGGGTGGCGCGGTTTTATCAGGATGCCGCTGTATTTGAAATCTCCCCGCTCCGGGATCGCAGCGACCACGGGAGCGCAGCCAACCGCAGCGGCGAAGTCGCGGAACGCCAGGTTGTCCTGCACGTCGTCGGTCACAAAAACGCCGCCGGGTCGCAGCGCCTCCCACAAGCGCGGGTAAGCCCAGTTGCGTCCTTCGACGCTTTTGTCGCTGTCGTAATGCGCCAGGTCGAGGGGCCGCAGGCGGCGGAGCGCCCCGGGGAGCCCGTCGCGATCGGGCATGCGCAGGAGGGTCCAGAAGCGACGAAGCCGTTCGGGCACGACACAGCCGACAAAGGCGTCGTTATCGCGGAGAGGATACGGCATGTCCGTGCTGATCAGCCGACCCTCGCGCCGGGAAACGGACTCGAGGAGGGCGAAGGACGACCACCCGAAGGCGACGCCCGTTTCGACCGCGCGCGTGCAGGCGATGGCCTCGGCGAGGGTGTAGAGGAGGTCGATGTTGACGCCGCTGCCCATCTTGACCGGGCAGTCCGTCTGCAGCCGGGCGCCGTGCGCGACCTCGTCGGGATGAAGCTCGGCCAGCGACAACACCCCCGACTGCCCCGTGATGCGTTCGATGGCGACGTCGATGGGCACCGCCACCTCCGCACACCACGCGCGCGCCGCAGCGCGGGTCGCCTGCACGTCCTGCTCGGAGGACGGACCACTGCTCTTTTCCCGAACGAAGCGAAAGAACTGTTTCCAGAGCAGCGGACGGCGGGCGTACCACCGTAGGGTTTTGAGACGGCGCGAGGTGATCATGGGGAGAAGCAGGCTGGTGTTCCGAGAGCGCCCACCAGCTTACGCCAACCGGGTGCACCTGTCTTTCCTGCAGTGTTCCGGAGGACAACGGGGAGATTTTTCCGACAGCGGTCGGGGAATTCTCCGGTGATGCGCGCCGCCCTCCGCGGGAAACACGCGGGTTCAGGCAGCGAGCACGTCCCGCCGGGCGAAAACAAAGGCTGCGAGGAAGAGCAGCACGGCGCCCACCACGTAGATCACAGCGCCGGCGGCGATCGCTTCAGACATGTTGGCCATGGGGTCGGCATGGCGCCCGTGCTGCGTGGCGTAGCCCACAAAAAGCGGGCCGAGCGCGCCGCCGCCCCAGCCGATCATGTTCATCAGGCCTGCGGCGCTCGCCCGTGCGCGCGGCTCGATCACGTCGTAGACGGAGGCGAAGATATTCGAGTCGTAGAAGCCCTTGCAGACGCCGAAGCAGGCCATCGCCACCAGCAACGTGGTCACATCGCGGGTCAGCGCCACACCGGCCACAAAAAGGGCGCCCACGAGGAGTCCGACCGCCTGCACCGCCATCCGGCCGCCAGGGTGGCGCGCCGCCCAGCGATCTGCCAGCAGTCCTGCGACCGGTACGGCGAGCGCGCTTGCGAGGTGAATGAAGACACTGCCGGAGAGGCCGGCGGAGGTGAGGCGGAAGTGAAACTTCTCCACCAGGAAATACGGGGTCCAGGTCAGAAAAATGGTGGCGACAAAGTTGGCCGACATAAACGCGCCGAGCAGCAGCCAGATCGTCGGTTTTGAGGCCATCAACCGTAGGGTCTCCATCGCGCCAGGAGGCCGGCCGACGGGCGTTGCCGCAGCCGCCGCCGGCTCCGCGGGAGCATCGGCTGCCCCTCGCGGCCGATCGCGAAGGTAGCGATACAGGACCAACGCGAGCACCATGCCGGCCGCTCCAAAGGCGATGAATCCCCCGCGCCAGCCATGGTGTTCGGCGAACCAGCCCCCGAGCCACCCGCCTCCGATGGTCCCCGCATACACGCTGGACTGGTGCAGGCTGAATGCCCGCGAGCGCGAACCGCGGCCGTGGTAGTCGCCCAGCAGCGACATGGAGGCGGGGAAATAAAACGTCTCTCCCAGCCCTTCCAGGGCGCGCACGGTGACGAAGTGCCAGAGCTTGCTGCACCAGGCGGTTGCGACCGTGACCGCGCTCCAGAACAGGCACCCGCCAAGGATGAGGTGTTTGCGGGAAAAACGGTCCGCAATGTATCCGGCTACCGGTGACCCGAAGGCATAGACCCACATGAAGGCCGACCCGATCAGACCCAGCTCGACCGCATCAAAGCCAAATTCCTCCTTCAGCTTCGGGAAGACCGCGTAGATCGCCTGGCGGTCGGCGTAGTTGAAAAAGCAGACAAACCACAACATCCCCACCACCGCCCATTTGTAGCGCGAGGAGGGCGCAGTCTGCGACGTGGCGTTGTTCATGCGGCGGGTGGCGAGGGTGGAAAGGGCCGTCACTCTTCGTGCAGGGAGAGAAGCCAGGGGCCGGCGCTGGGCTTGGTGAGCTGGCTGGCGGTGGTCCAGACCAGCGGCCGGGTGGTGCCGTCGGCGGGATTGAACCAGCTGCCGCGCGCGCCGCGGCCGAGCAGCGGTGCCGGCTTGGGCAGCGCGTCACCTGTTTCCGAGTACAGGAGCCAGTGACCCGCCCCGGTGAGGGCCCAGAGTCCGGTGGGCGCGTCCTTCAGCCGGCGCAGCTGCGCCCAGGTGCGGCCGTGCTCCCGCCGGAGGAAGGCAAAGAGCGCCGGGTCGTCCCGCTCCGGCTTGAGCGGCTGCGCCGCCGCGTAGTCGGCGAGCAGGGGATAACCGCCGGCCATCAGCACGGGCATCGGACCCTTCCCGGCATGACCACAGATCACGACCTTTTCGGGGAAACGGTCCCGGTATTCGGCCACCTGGCGGTAAACACCCTCGGGGCTGCCGACCGGGACCCGGTCCTTGCCAAAGGCGGCCACGCGTTGCTCGCGGAAGGCCTGGGCGCCGTCGGAGTGCGGTGCGAAGAGCTCCCCGTTGGTGAGGTATTGCCAATAACGCTGGTCAACCACGGAGACGAGGGCGGCCCGCGTCGGATCGTCCAGGATCGCGTCCGTGATTGCCTTGCTGGTGTTGAGGGCCACCACCACGCGCCTGCCGCGTTCCCGCTGCCACTCATCCACCGTATCCAGGAAGAACTGCTGAAAACGGAGGGGGCCGGCGAACTGGAAGCCGGCGGTGTGAATCACGTTGGGCGTATCCTGGAAGGCGTCCAGGCACTGCCGGATGTAGAGGCGGTGGAGGGTGCGGCGGACGGGGTGGGTGATGTCGTAAAACTCGGCGACAATCCCGATGCGTTTGCCCTCCTCGGTGTACGGCGGAGGTTCGGCGAAGCCTGTATCCTGCAGGCAGTTCGCCGACCGCCAGGGGAAGTCGGTCCAATGCGCCGCCGCTTCGACCAGGTTGTGGTGGTTGTAGAGGTGGTGGTACAGCACTCCGCCGCGCGCGCCCAGTTCAGCGGCAAATCCTTTCAGACGGGCGAAGTACCAGGAATTGAACCGCGTCAGGTCATATTTGCTGAGGCCGTCCGCGGCCCGGCCGTTTCCGCTGCGCGCCCAGGGCATCTCGTAGAACGGGGCCCACGCTTCCGCGTCCGCACGTTCGAGCGTGCGGTGGTCGTCGCGACGGCGGTCATACCAGAGACCGGGCCAGACCTGCACCAGACGTGCGTCGTGCGCGATCAGAGACTCCGCCCGTTCGGCGAGGTCTTCCGTCAGGCCCGGACCCACCAGGCCGGGCACCCAGCGCGCGGGATGATAACCGAGCTCGGCGGCGCGCACCGGTACGGTCTGCCCCTTCCACCACGCGTTGCTGCTCGCCGTGCCCAGGACCGCCTCCCCATCCAGGAGGAGCTGGCCTCCCTGCACGGTGAGGGTACGGGCGACTGCAGTCTGCGGCGCGGCCGCCGCGGCCGCCGCTGCCACGGTGGCCGCGGGAGGCCGCGGCGCGGAGGAAGCCAGGGCACGCAGCCCGCGCTCTCCCCGACGGACGGCCAGCTGCCTCCGGTAGTGCGACGCGGATACGTCGGTGGTGGCGCTCTCGCCGCGCGGCGCATCGACCCGCCGGTTGCCCGCGCCCGGAGGAGACGCGACCTGGATGTCATTGGCCTGGCAATACCAGGCGAGGCTGTTGGCAGTGTTCCAACCGGCGCCCTGGCCGCGCTCACCGACATGACCCAGCACCAGCCGGGCGCCGTCCACCTGGACGTGATCGAAGAGCACTCCGGAGGCCCAGCTTTCAGTGCCGCCGCTGTCGGCCAGTGCGCGCGGTGCGGTGCAATCGAGGAAAACGGTGGGACCGGCCGCGGCATGACCGGCGACGAACGCCTCGCGGGCATCCTCCGCCACGCACCGCAGGAAAAGCACCTGCTGGCCCCGGGTGTAGAAGGCGTGGCGACGCCAGCCGGCATTCTCGGAGACGGGTTTCTCGCTGCGTACGTCCGCAACGGTGATGGCGCGCGCCCCGCGCCCGACCCAGACGGCGGCGCCGGCAAAATGTGTGGCGGTCACGTCCCGCACCCAGGCATCTTCAACCTGGTCCAGGGAGATGCAGATCCAGGCGTGCTCCTCGTCGGCCGGCAGCAGCGGGTCGAAGGCGCTGACGCAGCGCAGGTTTTCCACGCCGACGTGGGTCAACCGGTCCGGCCAGTCGAGGGCATGCACGGTGCCGCCGCCCCACGACGCATCGAGGGCGGTGGTGAGCGGGGCGTCCAGGGAGAGCGTTTGTTTGGACGGGTCGATCGCGATGATGCGGCGCTCCCACTCGATGTCGCGGCTGCCGGGCCTCCAGTCGAGCCGCTGGTCCTTGAAGCTGCCGGTGAACTGATCCATCCCCAGGAACCGGATCCAGGCCGCGGTGCTGGGACGTCGCACGAGGACGCGCTGGCCCACCGTAAAGCCGCGGGTGTCCGCCACCGGCACCCGAAACGCGCCGGCCGGCACATCTCCCACCAGGGCAACGGGAGCACCGACGCTACGGGCCCGCTCCGCTCCTTGCACCGCGAGGAGGGTTCGGCGGCGGTTGCCGGTGGCCACGAGGGTCGCGCCCTCGCCCCGAAGGACGATGCCGGAGGCGCGGAGGACCAGCGTGCCGGAGACCTGGAAGGTTCCCGGCCGGAGGACCACCGCGCCGCGGAACCCGTCCTCGCCCACGGGCAGGCGCGCCGCGGCGTCGAGCGCGCCCTGGAGGGCGAGCGTGTCGTCACCTCCTGTCGGTTCCGCTTGGATACGGGCGGGGACGTCCGGCAGGGGAACGCCGCCGCCGCCGTAGCCGGCGTGCGAATAGTCGATGTCGCCGGTGAGGTCGGCGCTGACCGCGGCCGGAAGCGCGGGGGAGAGCAGGGCGGCGAGCGCGAGAAGGAGGGGGCGTAGCATGGCGGAGGAGTGCGCCCCGGCGGGCGGTCAGGGATGTTCGCGGTAGTTCAGCGGCCCGGCATTTTTGGGCACATAGTGGTAGGTGCGGAGCTTTACCTGAATCTCGAACTGCGGGTTTTGCAGCAGCTTCACCATTTCTGCGCCGGCGAGAAGAACGGGGCCGTAGCCGTGCATTGCGTGCACGCTGACGGGGCGGTTGTAATAATACACCTGGTCGCTCGCGTAGGTCGTGCCGACGCATGTCCCCTCGACCCCTCCGTCGGCGTTGATGCGGGTGAGGAGGCCGTTCCAGCCAGCCTGGGCGATCGAGCCGTAGGTGGTCGGGCTGATCCAACCCTGGTTGATCGCGTGTGCGAGTCCGTACACGAACATCGCGGTGGCAGAGGTCTCCAGGTAGGAATCGTTGCGGTCGAGCATCTGGTGCCAGAGACCGCGACCGGACTGGTACTGGGAAACCCCGCGCAGGAGCGCCACGTGCTGGGCCAGGACCTTTTCGTAGCCGGGATGATCCTTGGGCAGGACGTCGAGGAGGTCGGAGATGGCGAGCACCGCCCAGCCATTGGCCCGTCCCCAGAAAAAATGCGGCGCCTGCGGCGAGTTGCTGTTCCAACCGTGCGTGTAGAGGCCCTTGTCGGCGACAAAGAGGTACTGCGACATCTGCAGGACGTTCTTCACTGCGTCGTCGAAATAGGCGCGGTTGCCCGTCAGGCGGCCCATCTCCGCCAGGGCGGGGACGCTCATGTAGAAGTCGTCCGCCCAAAGCGACTGGGCCTGCGGCCGCTGGCGCGCAAGGGTGCCGTCGGACAGGCGAAACTGGCCCCGGTGGACCCAGTCCGCCCAGGTCTGGATCACCGGCATGAGGTCAGGACCGACGCCCGCCTGTCGGGCGCGGATCAGGGCGGCGCACATCGACCCGCTGTCGTCGAGGGCGACCGGTTCGAGGATGCCGCGAAAACTGTTTTGCCGTCCCAGCTTGAACGCCTGCTCCTGCGCCCGGAAGTAGGCGAGGTGGTCGGCGATGAACTGGGTGTGCCGGCGGGTGAACTCGGAAAAGCGCGGGTCGCCCGTCACCTGTGCGGCCGCGAGCATGCCGGAGTGGATCACGCCCATCTCGTAAGCGAGGGGGTTGAAGTCGAATTCACCCCGCGTTGTCCTCGCCTCCGCAATTGGCGTGGAGAGATCGGTCACCGCGGCGCCGGTCTTGCGGTTGTAGACCTGGGACGGGACTACGCGGTCGAGGTAACGGTGGACGCGGTGGAGGACGTCAGTCACCTCCGCCGGCGTGGGCAATTGGTAGGGGATCGGGTAGGTGGGCTCGCCGGAATCCAGCGGGTCCTTGTTGTCGCGGTTGCGATAGGGGCCCTCGGCCGGGAGGGAGCCTGCGGAAACGACCAGCGCGAGGGCGGCCAGGGCCGCGCGCAGGGGTGCAACGGGGGTTTGGGGGGGCATGGGCCGAGGGAATAACCGGCCCAAATTCGGACACGAGACTTAATTCGCCTACGCTTTCCCGGGGCTGGGGCCTGGCGGGCGGGTCAGGCGCCGGTGGCGGCGCGCCGCGGGGTGTCGAGCGCCTCGCGCACCTTCTTCGCCAGGCCGTCGCGGGTGAAGGGTTTTTCGAGGAAGGGAATCGCTGCCTCCTGCACGGCGTGGAGGATGATCGGGTCGTCGACGTATCCCGACATGAAGAGGATCCGCAGGTCAGGCCGTTCGTGAAGGAGGCGCTCTGCCAGCTCGCGACCGCTCATCGCGGGCATAACGATGTCGGTCAGCAGCAGGTCGATCAGCGGGGGGTTGGGACCGGCGAGGAATTCGAGGGCGTCGCCCCCGCTGGTCAGGGGGTGCACCTGGTAACCCATCGAGCGCAGGATCGCGGCGGTGACCGCGCGGATCGCCTCGTCGTCCTCGACCAACAGGATCGTCTCCGTACCGGAGAGCGGCTCGTCGTCGAAACTGAAATCGAGGTTCATCGCCGGCGGCTGCACCTGCGGGATCAGGACCCGGAAGGTGGTCCCGTGGCCGACCTCGCTCTCAAACTGGATCGCGCCGCCGTAGTGCTTCACCACGACGGAGCAGGTGGCAAGCCCGAGCCCGGTTCCCCGGCCCTTCGGCTTGGTGGTGAAAAAGGGCTGGAAGATGCGCGACTTCACCTCGTCGGTCATGCCGCTGCCGGTGTCGCCGACGCTAAATTCTGAATACAAACCGGGGCGCAGGTCCGCGGTGGCCTCGGCGGCCGTGATCTCGCGCACGCGCGTCCCAAGCACCAGGCTGCCCCCATGGGGCATGGCGTCGCGGGCATTGATCGCGAGATTGATCATGACCTGCTCGATCTGGCTGCGGTCCGCCTCGATCGTGGCCGGCAGTTCGCTCGAGCGGATGTCGAGGTTGATGTTCTCGCTGAGGAGGGACCGGATCAGGTCCTTCAGGTCGGAGAGGACATTGTTGAGGTCGAGGTACTCCGGCTGCAGGACCTGCTTGCGGCTGAAGGCGAGGAGCTGGCGCACCAGGGCGCTGGCGCGCGCCGTGGCCTTGAGGATCTCACCGGCCTTGCTGCGGAGTTCCGGCGAGATTGCCGCCAGGTCTTCATGCAGGATGTCGCCGTAACAGCGGATCGCGGTCAGCAGGTTGTTGAAGTCGTGGGCCACGCCGCCGGCCAGCAGGCCGACCGCCTCCATCTTCTGCGACTGGAGCAGCTTCTGTTCGCTCTCCTCCAGCGCGGCCTCCGCCCGTTCGCGCTGGTGCACGGTGGAGAGGATGTTGGCCAACCCCTCGATGAAATCGACCGCCTCACGGCTGAAGAGGCGGTCCTCGTCGGAAAGCGCGGTGAGGAAACCGTAGGTGCTCTTGACGCTGCCGATCGGCACCGCCACGGCGGAGCGGATGCCGAGCGACTGCAGGGCGGCGACGCCGGGGAAATTGCGCGGATCCTCCGACAGATGGATCGGTTGCTCACTGGAAACCGCCGCCTCGGTCACGTTGCCGAGAGGGAGCTGGGGCGCGGCAAAGGCCGGGCCGGCGCAGGCGCCGAGCGTGGCGGAAACGCCGTCGGCCTCGAGCACGACCACGGCGCTGCGGTCGATCCGCAGGGTGTCGGTCACAAGCCGGGTCGCCTCCTGGGTGAGTTCGGAGAAGGTGTGCTGTGCCAGGGCAAAGCGGCCGAAGCCCGCCAGGGCCGCCTGCTTGATCGCGCGATAGGCGAGATGGGCCTCAACCTCGTGCTGGTCGGTGACGTCGAAGCAGGAGCCGATAAAACCGGCGAAGGTGCCGTGCTCGTCGTAACGCGGGGTGCCGTGGCTCACAATCCAACGATAATGACCGTCCCGGCGCCGCAGGCGGCATTCAGTCCGGAAGGGGACGCGGGCGGCAAAGCTCTCCTCGTAGGCCTGCAGGCAGCGTTCTGTATCCTCAGGATGAATATTGTCGGTCCAGCCGGAGCCGAGCTCGTCCGCCAGTTTGCGCCCGGTGAACTCCAGCCAGGGCTGGTTGAAATAGACGAACGCCTTGGTGGTGTCGGACATCCAGATATAGACCGGGGCCGAGTCGGCCATGCGGCGGAAGCGCGCCTCGCTCTCGCGCAGGGCGAATTCCGCGTGTTTGCGCTCGGTGATGTCGTGACCGTAGGCGTAGATCTTGTTTTCCGAGGGGAAGGGGCGTGCGGTCCACTGGATGTAGCGGAAGCCCTTTTCCTTGTGGACCAGGCGGCACTCGAAGTCGCTCAGGGCGCCGGGGGAGGGGAAGGGCGCGACCGAGAACGGCGCGGCCGTCTGCCCGCGCGACACCTGGCTGGTCCACCAGGAATCGAGGGCGTGCCGGTCGTCGGGATGGACGAGGGTGAAAAGCGGGCGTCCCACCAGCTCGGGCTGCGCGAAGCCCAGCCGCAGGCTCCAGGCCGGGTTCACCACCTGGAGGGTGCCGTCGAGGGTCGCGAGGCAGAAGAGGTCGGCGGTGAGGCGGAAAAGCTGTTCATGCTCGCGGGCGATGCGGACGTTTTCCCGCTCGAGCCGCTGGCGTTCGAGAGTGCTCTGGAGGATGGCGACCAGCCGGGGCAGGCGGTTCTTCAGGACGTAGTCGGTCGCGCCGCGCTTCATGCATTCGACCGCGGTCTCCTCGTTGAGGGCGTTGGTCAGGATGATGAAGGGCGTGCCGGGCGCGTGGTCCTTCACCAATTCGAGGGCGTCCAGTCCATTGAAGCCGGAGAGGTAATAGTCCGAAATGATCAGGTCGGGCCCGAAGGCCTTCAGTTCCTCGAGGAACTGCTCCCGCGTGGCCACCTGGCGGAGGCCGCACTCAAAACGTGCCCTCCGGAATTCGGCCTCGAGGAGCTTGAAATCGATTTCGGAGTCTTCGTTGACAAGGATCCGCGGGATCATGGAAAGCGATGGCAGGCTGGACTGGATACGCGTGGCGGCACCGCCTCAGCGGTGGCGGTCGTACAAACGCTGGAGGTGGGAGGCCGGGGCGGCGGGCACCGCTGGCTTGGGCGGGCGCACGCCGAGGCTGAAACGCAGGAGGAGTTGCTCGTTTTCGCGGTCGAGGTGGAGGATCTGCAGGAGCTTGGCGCGGGCCTTCTCCACGATGTCCTTGCGAACCGGGTCAGGGCGCAGCGGAGGCGGCTCACCCGCGCCGGCCTTGAGTGCGGCGAGACTGGCGTCGAGGCGGGACAGCAGGTCGCGCTTGCGATCGAGCAGCGCCGGTTCGGTCACGCGCTGGTGCTGCTTGAGGAATCGGTTTTCTTCCAGCGCGAGCTGGTAGAGTTCATCGCACAAATTGAGATGCGATTGGAGAGCTTCCGTGGTGGTCATGGTCGGACGCGGAGGAGACAGGGGTGGGCGCCGGGGGTGATGCGGGAGAAGGATTGGGAAACATCGCGGAGACCTGCGCCTCGGTCATGCCCTGCCACGTGAGTTGGCCCAGCCGCCAGGCAGCCATTTCCGCGAGATCCGCGAGCTCGGGTCGCGGGGCGCCATCAGCGGTCCCGGCCTTGAGTTTGTCAACGATGCTCTGGTAGGCGTCCCGCGCCCGTTCGGGCTGCCGGAGTCGCTCGTAACAGAGACCGATCTGGTAGGTGACGGGCAACTGCCAGGCCGCGTCGGCAGAGAGGGCGGCCAGGTGCTGGTAGATCACCAGGGCACTGGAGATGTCGCCGGACTGATAAAACTCGTTGGCGAGCTGGTTGCCCGTCCGGCGCTGCCAGTAGGCCCAGCGTCGCGCATCCTTCTTCACGCGGTGGCTCTCCTCTTTCAGGAGGCTGACCGTGGCGCTGAGCGATTCCTGCAGATGGCCCAGCCGGCGGAGGACGACGGACAGCAGGTAGCGCGCTTCCGGGACGTTTTCGTCCTCGGAATTCTGCTCCAGAAAACTGCGCAGCGTGCTGACAGCCTTCTCATTTTCCCCGCCGAGCGTGAGTGCGTAGGCGGACTTGAAATGCGCGCGCGCCCGGTCCTCGGGGGCGAGGTCGAGCAGTTTGAGCCGGGAGAAGAACCGGTTCGCCTGTCCGAAGTCGCCGCTCTGGAAGTAGGTCTCCGCGATCTCGAACTGCGCAGTGCGGGCGAGCTGGCGGTAGGTGTCGGCGCCCTCGTCGGGCAGCTTCAGGGTGGTGTTGAGGACGCTGTAAAACCGCGCGATGGCCTGTTTGTGGGCACCGAGGGCCCGGAAGGTTCGGCCCAGCTCCAGGTAAACGGCAGGCAGTTCGGGGTCCGCCGGGTAGGCTTTCGCAAAACGCTCCATCACGGCAGCGGCTTTGGTGAAGTCGCCCTTTTTGCGGTAGGTGCGCCCAAGCCCTAGCAGGGCGTCGCGGTCCTGCTCCCGGGTGGCTCGCTCCGCCAGCACCTGAAGAAGGGCGAGCTCGGCGGATTCATAGTCGCCGGCATCCCGCTTGGAGAGCCCGATACGGAGCATGCTGGTGATCTCCTCCGGGGTGGCTTTGCGGGCGATCGCGCGCGTTTCGGGACGGACCGGACCGCCGAGCATCGCGTCCTCGGGGGACGCAGGGTTGCTGCCGAAGGCATTCACGGGACCGTCGTGGCCGTCGCTTTGCGCCCGACCGGCCTGAGCCGCCTGGGCGATCGCCGCGGCATTCTCAGCCACTTCATGGAGCAGCTCCGCCTCGCTCTCCCCGGCAGCTGAGCCCGGGGCGGGGGAGGCAGAGGCGTCACCCTGAGCCTGAGTACGGCCGAGGGTGAGGGCGCCAAGGAGCAGGAGAACCGTCAGGCGGAGGCTCATTTCAACTGGTAGGTAGCCGAGCTGGGTGGCTGGGAAGGCCGGCTCGGCGTGCCCGGGGTGAATGGCACGATTACAGACGGATTGATCTCTCCGTCCGGCATGTCGGACGGGAGCTGAAAATAGGGGAGGACGTCCTCCGCCCGGAGGTTGCGCACGGTGTCGTCGGGCAGGATCGAGACCGGCTTTTGGCCATCCGGTACCTCGGGATCGGTGGGCTCAACGGAGCCGCGGGCGTCCGGCTGCTCCTGGGTGATGTGGTCCGCCGGATCGGGGTCGGTCCGAACCGCGGGGTCGATCACCGGCTCCGGCTGCACGGGCAATGGAACGGGGCGGGCGGTGGCGGCCGCCGGGGCGGGCGCAAAACGCAGAGGCAGCGCACCCAATGCGGCAAGATAGGGTGTGGGAACGACTTCCGGTGTTCGGGAAAACCGGGGACTGACGGGGGGACCGTAGACCCGCTGCGGCACGCTCAACGCCGAGGCGTTCCCGGCCAGGACGGCCAGGATCCCCAGCGGCAGCAGACGCGACAAGCGCGCCCTGCGCGTGAGCAGAGAGGAGTTGAAAATGGTCATGTGGATACGAGCTCGCACCGGGTGAGGGTGAAGCGTCTGAACGGTCCCAAACCTCCTATCGGCTCACGGCGGGGGTTTCTGGAGGGACAATTCCGGCCGGGGCGCGACCACCAAACGCCAGGCGTCCACCAGCGGAGCCCACCACGGAGGGGGAGACCCACCCATGGACACGGATCGGGCAGCCCCGGGCAAGCCAAGCCGCTTATCCGCAGGAGCTTAGGCTAGCTCTCTTTATCCCTGGCATGATCCTTCACCCACGAATGGAGAAAGGGGCTTCGGAGGGCTCGAATTCGTGTCCATTCGTGGTTTCCAATCCGGTTCGACCACCGTTGCCCGGACAGGAGGTGTGATCCTAAGCGTTTAACCTTTAGAATCTTATATATCCGTGTTCATCCGTATCCATCCGTGGTGAACCCGGCCTGGGCTTTGACCTAGATGACGGCCACGGCTTCCATTTCGACCAGGAGGTCGTCGCGGCAGACATCTGCGATGACGGTGATGCGCGGGAAGCCGGGCAGGCTCAGCAGCTGGGTGACGCGCTCCCACGCCTCCCACGCCTCACGCGTTTTGCAGAAGAGGGTGGCAGACGTGATGTTGGCCAGACTGCCGCCCTGCTCCTGGAGGATGGCGGAAATGCTCAGCAGGGTCTCCAGGCTCTGGTGCTCCGCGTCGCCAAGGTAGGTGGAGGCGCCGGCGGTGTTGATGCTCGCGGTCCCGGAGATGTGGACGGTGCGCCGACCCTCCATCTCCAGCGCCACGCCGCGCGAAAAGGCTGAGCCGTAGTTAAAGGATGAATCCTGGCGCGGGCTGCGCAGGACGTGGCGGACGGCGAGGCTGCCCGGCGTGTTCACCTGGACGGCGAGGACATCCACCATGCATTCCTCCGCGTCCGAACGCCCTTGGATCCCGGTGCTGGCCGGAAATGGCGGGCCGCCGGGTGTGCCAAAACCGACCGGACGATAGATGCCGGTCCGGACTTTGTTCAGGTCATCGTACCAATCGAGGAGGCGGGAGGCATAGATCCAGGTGCGAACGACCTGGGTGTACTCCAAACCATGGGCATGCACCGCGAGTCCGATATTGGTGAAAAGCTGGGCCGACTGATGGTAGTGGCCCGGCAATAGGGCGCCGCTGGCATCCGTCCCGCGGACGCAGGGTAGGTGGAGCATCTCGAAGCCCTGGCCTTTCCAAAGCCGGCCACGGCCGGTGATCCGGTTTTCCACCGTCTCGACGCAGACTCCCCCAGCGCGCGGGGCCACACCCCAGAGCTGCACGCCAACAAAGGGACAGGACTGCAAGGGCAGGCCCTCCATCCACGTCACCGGCATGGTGCGATCCACCCCGGCGAGGCGGTAGGCGGTGTCACGCTGCTCCATCACCGTCGCTTTGGCCGTTCGCAGCCCGTAGAGTTTTTCCTGGATCGGTTGGATGCCGTGACGCACCAGCGCCGCGGCCACCTTCTCGAACACCTCGGCTGCAGCCGCGTCCGCGCGGAGCGAACCCTGGACGGTGGCGGTCAGATGGTATTCGACAAAAGTCTCACGGTCTGATGCCCGCAGTTCGACCCGGCAGGTGCCGGGCGCCTCGATCATATTCGTCTTCATGGTAAGTCTTTCGCGCAGCGAAATCCGGTGTCCGGGGAATAGGCACCGGGATTGGCCCACATCCGCCGAGCCGCCCGGCTGTTGAATTCAGTGAAAGCGATGCCGCCCGCCGCCCAGCAGCCGCCACGCACCACCTTGCGGGTGTTGTTCTCGCGGCCCTGGAGGGGGTTGTGGCGAAATTGTTTGGCCTTCGGATCCTGCGCGGGGATTTCCCCGTTGGGCAGACCCACCGGCCCGGTGGGATCCCGTTCGCGACCGCTGTCCTGGTAGGTGGCAGGCCCATACCAGTCGGCGCACCACTCCCAGACGTTGCCCGCCATGTCCTCGCACCCGTAGGGGCTCGCCCCTGCCGGGTGACTACCCACCGAGGCCGGTCCGGCGTCCTCCGGCAGGCCTGCGCGGGCGGCGTCGATGCGCCAGTCGTCACCCCAGGGGTAGGTCCGTCCCTCGGGCCCACGGGCGGCCTTTTCCCACTCGGCTTCCGTCGGCAGGCGTTTGCCCGCCCAGGCGGCGAAGGCCGCCGCATCGCGCCAGGTGACGCTGCGCACCGGCAGGCGTGCCTCGGCCGCGATCAGTTCACGGATTCGCGGATGGTCAGCGAGGACGTGCGCGGGCTCGCGCGCGAGCGCCGCGTCGCCGCCGAGAAGCACGGTAAGCGCGGCCACCACGGCGTCGCGGCGGAGCAGGTCCGCCTCGGTCGGCGGCGCCGCGGCAGCCTCGCGCGCCTCGTAAAACCCCAGCAGCTCAACGCAACCCTCCGTGGAGTGGCGAAACCAGGAGCCCTCGAGACGGGCCCCGGCCCCAGTCGCGCGGACAAAGGCGC
Source organism: Verrucomicrobiota bacterium (assembly GCA_023428905.1). Taxonomy (GTDB): domain Bacteria; phylum Verrucomicrobiota; class Verrucomicrobiia; order Opitutales; family Opitutaceae; genus EW11. Next base: position 55,094 of record JAEYWP010000022.1, on the reverse strand, counting down.
AAAACTCACGCACCGTCACCTCGTATCTATCGATGTAATACGCGCGCAACTCCACGTCATGGACGGGTTGTTCGTCGTACACCCCGGCCGTGCTGCCCATGCGGAAGGGCCCCGCCGGGATCAGGACCATCGTGGGGGGAGGAGCCTCCTCCGCAAAGACCGGGGCGGCGAAGCTGCCGGCGGCGAGAACGGAAAACGCGAGGGCCCGACGGGCGAGGTCAAAGGTCTTTTGCACAGCGAAATCCCAGGGTGAAGGAGCGAAACTCCGGTTCGTGTCGGGCGCGTGCGGCGCATCGGACCGCGCTGGCCATGTTCTGCGAACTGCCGCCGCGGATGACCCGTTCCGTGCCGGTGGACGGGCCCCGCGGGCTGTTTTGTTCTACCTGGCGCGCAATGTCGGGCTGATACCAGTCGGCGCACCACTCCGCCACATTGCCCGCCATGTCGTCGCAACCGTATGGGCTGCGTCCCGCCGCAAAGCTTCCGACCGGCGCCGCATAGATAAAGCCGTCCTTCTCGTAGCCCTTCGCGTTCACGTCGGAGCCGAATTTTTCGCCCCCGATGTTGGCGAGGCCCCATTTCCAGACATTGCCCCAGGGCCAGAGTCGTCCGTCGGTCCCGCGTGCCGCGAGCTCCCACTCGACCTCCGTCGGCAGGCGCTTCCCGGCCCAGCGTGCGTAGGCGTAGGCGTCAAACCAGTCGACGCCGACCACCGGCTTGTTGTCCGCGGTGAAAAGATCCGGGGCTCCGTATTGCGCCAGCGCGCGGTAGGAGGCGTTCCGAAGGAGCGGGTTGTATTCGCGCCAATAGCGGGGGGTGTGGTCCTTGCCGGCGGGCTGGTCTGGATGCCGCCACGTCTGATCTCCCTGCGCCTTCACCGCCTCGAGGAAGCGCCGGTACTGCGCGTTCGTCACCTCATAGCGATCGATCGCAAAAGCCCGCACCCGCACGGTGCGCTGCGGGCGTTCGTCCTGCACGGCCCAGCCGGGATAGGCGCGCGCCAGCAGGAGATCGGGCGGGTGCAGGCCGCCCGCGGTCGAGAGGGGCCGGGCTGGGAAGTCCGGGTGCGCGCCGTCCGTTCCCATGAGAAAGGCGGTCTCCGGCACCGCCAGCATCACGGAATCGTCCGCGGCATGGTGCAGCTCTTTAGCGGTGTGCGCGAGGTCGGCGGCCCGGAGTCCGCCCGACAGCGTCAGTGCTATAACGAGGAAGGTGAGCCGCGTCGTCATTCGATGGATTCCAGGAAGTTCACCAAGTCGTCGATCTGCTGCTCCGTCAGGTGCGAGGTCCCGCCGTGCGTGTCGCTGCCGATGCGCCCGCCCGTGTCCAGGTGGGTCTTGTTCTTCTCATTCCGGGCCTTCACGAAATACGTCTCGTTGAAACCCACCTCGCGGCGGCCCGGGCGCTCCGGATAGCCGCCAAAGAGGGGTTCATACTTGTACCAGCCCAGGCCGGTCTGGCCCGGCACTGACACGGTCTCCCGCAACGTGCGTGCGGCGCCATTGTGGAGGAAAACCGGAGGGCGATCCCAGAGACCGCGCAACTGGAAGGGGGTGAAGTGAGCCTGCTGGTCCTCGGCCCGCCCGATGTCCCAGGGCTCGAGGTCGCGCCGGATGCCCGCGATGTAGTCGAGGCGCTCCATGCTGATGAGGGTGAACGAGCCGTCGCGCATCGACATCGTGACCTGTGGCGGGACCACCTGGCGTGGGTTGTTCGGGAAATCCTTCTTCGCAAAATGCGGCGGCGGGTGGCAGGACACGCAGCCGACCTGGGCCTCGTTGAAGAGCGCCCGCCCGCGGCGAACCGACGCGTTCTCCAGGTCGAAGGGGACAGGCATGAGGCGGGGCTCATTGGCCTGCCATTCGCCGACAAAACGCTGAAAATCGCGCAGGGTGTAGGCCTTGCCGAAAAAGCGGAGGCTGGTGCGACGGTAAAACTCCAGCCGTCGCTCCTCGATTCCCGCCTCGCTGGTGGCGAGGGAGTTCATCTTCGACTGCACGTCCGCGACCATCTTGAACGGGGTGTGACCCTCGAGCCCACGGAAGTCACCCTCGGGAGTGGCGCCGCGGAAATCATCCGAGGGGCAATGCTCCATCAGCATCGAGCGCGGGTTATAGACGGAGAGCGTGCCCTCGAAGAAAAAGGGCTGGATGCCCCAGAGGCTTTTTTGCTGCGGCGACAACAGGGTGGCGCCCTCGACCAGCTGACCGACGCGGTCCTGGTCGGCGAGGTACTCCTGGCCCACGACCTGACTGACGCCCCAGGGGCGGCCGTCATTGAGCTCGAGGTAATGGCAGCTGATGCAGGCGCTGTCGCGATCCGAGGAGAACCAGGAGCTGTGGACAAGAAACTCGCCACGCTCCGCATCCGTCGCCGGCATCGGCAGGCGGAGGATCGACGGGTCGACCACCACTTCGCGCGATTTGCCGACCCCGGTGTCGATCACCGAGAGTGTCCCGCCGAGAAAGTTGGCGACAAAGAGTTTTCCCTCCGCGGGAGTGTGGGCAGGGCCGGCCGCGATGCCAAAGGGCTGGTAGCCGGTCGTGTAGTTGCGGATGGGAGTCAGGATGTCGGCGGGGTCCGAGGCATCCGGGTTGACCTCAAATTCCTGCACCTCGTTGCTGCCTTGCATCGAGACGAACAGGCGGGAGCCCACCAGCACCATGCGTTCGGGCAGTGCGCCGACGACACGCATGAGTTCCGGCGGGATGTCGCCCTTGACGTCACCGTAAAGCGACTCGGCCGTGTCCGAGCTGTACCGCACCCAGCCACGGTGGGATTCGTAGCGGTTGGCGAGGAGGAGGTGGCGCAACCCGTCGGCCGGCGGCTCCTCAGGTATCGAAAGTGCGGAGACGTCGATCAAGACCAGGTCGTTCTGGATGTCGCGGAATTTGATCCCGGCGGTGCCGTCGACCGCATCGAAGGGGCCGAGGATCTGTTGTTGGTCCTTGGGCAGCACCTCGCCGGTGGTGATGTCGCGACTCACGGTAAACTGCGCGGCCGCATGGGAGCGGTCCCAGGTCTCACCGCCCCAGGGATCGCGCTCGCGGGTGACTCCGAAGCCGACTCCCATCGTGGTGACGACCAGCCAGTCGTGGCCGGTGGCGGGGGAGCGGACGATCTTCAGGTCGTTGACGATGTTTTGGAGAAAGAGGGCGCCGACTTCGCGGCCGGTGCGGGCGTTGACGATCGAGATGTCCTGCGTGCCGGTGTTGCCGACAAAAAGGAACCGGCCATCGCTTCCGAGCGCCACGACCTTTGGCTTGCTTCGGGGATTGCCAACGCGGATGCCGGGCCCGGGGCGTGCGCTGTTGATCCAGCCCGCGATCGCCTGGTGATCCGGGTCGGTCGCAGGCTCGGGAAATACCACCACCTGGCCCGCGTGGCTGCGGAAGAGCGGCATCGTATCGGCGTAACCGCCATGGCGGGTGCGGGTGACGGCGCGCAGGAGCCGGCTCTCTCGGGCGCTGCCGGGTACGACGTGGGCGAGGGTGGAGATGAAGCTGGCGCGGAGGTCCGCCCCGGCGACGAAGCCGCCGCGCTCCACATCATGGCATCCGGTGGTGCCGCAGCTGCGCTGCAACCTCGCCCCGATCCCGTCGGGAGCCAGAAAGGCCGCCTCATCCATGCCGCCGTCGGTGCGAAGTTGGGCGCGAAAGACGCCGCCGCTGGTGTCGATGTCGAGGACCAGCACCGCGTCGAGGTAGCGATTGGCGATCCAGGCTGTGCGGCCGTCGGGGGAGAAGGTGAGCCCCTGGCAATAGAAGTCGGTCGGCACCTCGGCCACCACCTTGTCGAAGGTGGTGTCGATCACGCTGGCAAAGTTGGAGAACCGGTTCGTCACGACGAGGAACCTGCCCTCGGGATGAAGGGTGAGGCGGAACGGGCCCGACGCGGCGGGGCCGGTCTCGCCGTCGGGTTTCAGCACGATGCGATCGAGGATCTGGTCGGCCGCGAGATCGTACACCGCCACCTCGCTGCCCGGGTGCATTTCCGAGCCAAGCAGCCCGACGTAGGCCTTGGTGCCATCGGCGGAGACGACAACGTCGAAGGGCCGGTCGCGCACGGGCCGGGGCTCGGGGGAGGGGTTGGGATTCGCGACCGGACGGAGGTTCTCGCGTTTCCAGGTCGCCCCGTAGGCCCACTGCTTGCTGGTGAGGCGGCCGAAGCGCGAGAGGGCGGTGCCGCCCTGCTCCGCGGTGGTCGAGACCTGCTGGCGTCCGTAGCGGTGGGGAGGCACCTCGAAGCCGGCGGCGCGGCGCGGGGCAGGCGCGGTTTCCGCGGCGGGCGTGGAGGCCGCGGCGGCGAGGAGGAGCAGGGCAAGGGAGAGTCCGACCCGTTTCATCAGAGCGTGCGTACGTAGGCGATCAGGTCGTTGAGCTCCTGGGGCGTGAGCCCCTTGGTGCGGCCGTGCACATCCCTCGGATTGTGCTCGGTGAAGAGCTCGTGGAGGGTCCGGGCCCGCCCGTCGTGCAGCCAGGGCCCGTTGCGGTAGACGCCCCGCAGCGACGGGGTGTCAAAGCGGGAGCGGTAATCGTCCGCCTTCTTGATCCCCAGATCGTGCAGCTTCTGGTCGGTGAAGCGCGGAGCCGGGTGGCAGAGGCTGCAGCCGGTGGAGACAAACAGGGCCGCCCCGCGGGCCTCCGCGGCGGAGTCGCGTCCTCGGTAGGGATTCGGCGGATACTCGGGGTCGCTGAAGTAGGCCATCAGCGCCTTCTGGCGCGCCGCGTCCGCGACAAAGCCCAGGAAACGCTGGCCGCCCGCCACGCCGTCGTTGAGGTCTTCGCGCACCCCGCCCCACATCGCCGGGGCGGTGTCATGGCCGTTGATCAGATCCTTCGCGCTCTTCGGGTTGCCCAGGCCGTCGTTGGCCAGGTCCCAGTTGAGGCCGTCCACGGTCGCGTCCTCCTGGTGGCAGCTGACGCAGGAGTACCAGTTTTGGTAACAGATCCGCGCGTCGCACGAGAGCATCTCGCCCTCCCGCCAGAGGGAGAGCGGCTGCGGCGGACCGAGGGGAATGACATCGCGCACGTCGCCGAGGGCGGCATCGAGGACGCTGACGTTGTCGGTGAAATAATTCGGGACCCAGAGTTCGCCGGTGGTGGGATTGAGGGCGATGGAGCGCGGCCCCACGCCCTGGACGGGCAGGCGGCGGGCGATCTTGAGCCGCTCGAGGATCTCGACGTCTTCCTGCATGCGCCGGACCGCGTCGGGCGTGGTGGTCTCCGCGACCAGGCGGAGGCATGCCTCGACGTCGACGATGGCCACCTCGTGCACGCCCGCGAGGGTGACATAGAGCCAGCGGTTGTCGGGCGAGAGCGCGAGGCCGGTGGGATTGGCGGCGCCGCGCAGGAGGTGGTCCAGGAGAAACGTGACGCGGTGCCCGGGGCGGGTGAGGTCCGCGATGGTGAACCCGTTGGAGTGGATCCAGCCCCGCTCGATCTGCAGGGTCGGGGCCTCGTCGTGGGAGACCAGGTTGGCGAGGAAGACCCAGCGGCTGTCGCTGGAGACCGCGAGCTGGCGAAGCATGGAGCAGCGCCCGAGGTCGCGGGTTTCGACCACCTTGAGGGTGGCGGCGTCGACCAGGGAGAGCGCGCGTCCGAGATTATTGGATACGATGATCAGGCGCCCGTCCGGCGTCTCGGCGGCAAAACGCGGCTGGTTGAGGACGGGGATGTCGGCCAGGCGTTCACCGGTGGCGAGGTCGATCACGGACAGATCGTCGGAGATCGCGTTCGCGACGTAGAGGCGCCGCCCGTCGCGCGAGACACTGAAACCATTGGGCTCGAGGTGGGCGGGGTAGGAGCCTTTGAGCGCACCGGTCTGCGGATCAAAGGCATCCACTCTGCAGCCCCAGACACTGCTGACGTAGAGGGTCGCGCCGTCCGGGGAAAAGGCGGCGTGGTAGGGGCGGGGACCAACCTGGAATTCGCCGCGCACGGTGCGGGTGGTGACGTCGATGCGGGTGACGCTGTTGGCGGTCGCATTGACCACAAAGGCGGTTCTGCCGTCGGGAGAAAAACAGATGCCCTGCGGCGAGCGGTAGAGCGGCGTCTCGGGGCGCCCGCCCTTGGCGGTCGTCTGCGTGGCGCCGGGAGGCATGGCTGCCTCCGGCACTGCCCCGACCGAGGGCAGGACGGCCAGGGTGGCCGCGAGGCAGGTGGAACGAAGCAGGTGAGGCAGGTTCATCGCAGGCCCAGGACTCCCATGATTTTGTGCGCGTCGTCATGCCCACCCGCGCTGGGGGACGATTTCCGCAGCCACTGGAAGTAGGCCAGAAGCTGGGCCTGGTCCGTGGCGGACAGATGCGCGCGGTAGGCGGGCATGCCGATGACCTGGCCGGTGAGGAAGTGCCGGGCGACGGGGTTGTCCCAGAGGCGCTTCGGGTGCCCGTCGAGGATCCACTCCATCAGCTCCTCCTCGTTGCGCACCAATTCGGGGTATTCGGCGCCGTCCCAGGCGGGGATGTGTCCCTTGAAGGAACCTGGGTTGGGGCTGCCGCCCGTGCCGCCCGGCCCGTGGCAACCGAAGCACCCGAGGCGGTCCGCGACCTTCCAGCCCTCGTAGACGGGCTCGGGCATCTCGACGTCGAAATGGGAGACCGCGCGAAAATAGACCATCAGGTCGGCGAGCTGGGCCTGGGTAAGGCGGTCGCGGTACGGGGGCATGGGCACGAGCGGTGCGTGGCGTGCCGGGGTGCCGGCTTCCTTCAGCCGCTTGGGAATGCCATCGAGGATCCACTCGATCACCTCGTCGTTGTTGGCTGCGAGGGTGGAGACGGTGGCGTGATCCCAGCCCGGGATCAGGCCATTGCGCGAGCCAGGGTCGGCCACGCCTCCGCGTCCCTCCGGTCCGTGGCAGGCGAAACAACCCTGTTCGCGGGCGATCGCCTCTCCGCGCAGCGCCGGCGTCGACTCGCGTCGATGAAAGTGCCGGCTCAGCAGGACGCTGCCTGCCCCACCCAGGACGATGCCGGCGCAAAGCCAGACAGCGCAGGTGCGAAGGGCGGCACGCGGGGCGCGCCGTCTCGGATCAGACGGGTGCTGCATCAGGGTAAGGGGTACAGAAACGCGGAGCGAAAGGGTCCCTCCACCTTAGCAGCAGCCAGCCGGGCAAAACTGCGCTGCTTTTGCTGAGCACTAAGCGAATCTTGTTCTGGTGGGGAAGTGGCTTGAGGAAAACTAATGCCCTGCGCTTGCTGCAGGCGCTTTCACCCCCGCCCCGCATGCGTTTGTGCATCTCTGCCGCTGTTCTGCTGTGTCCCGCTGTTCTGCTTGCCGCGGGCCCGTCCCCGGAGGCGTCGTCTTCCGCGGCCGCCGTGCACGGCCAGCCTCCGGCCGCGCACCGTCTGGCCAGCGAGCGCTCACCCTACCTCCGTCAGCACGCCCACAATCCGGTGGACTGGTACCCGTGGGGCGAGGAGGCGTTCGCGAAGGCGCGGGCGGAGAACAAACCGCTCTTTGTCTCGATCGGTTATTCCACCTGCCATTGGTGCCACGTGATGGAGCGGGAGGCATTTTCCGACCCGGTGGTGGCGGAGCTGCTGAACACCCATTTCATCAGCATCAAGGTGGACCGCGAGGAGCGCCCCGATGTGGACCGTGTCTACATGACCTTCCTGCAGGCGCTTCGGGGTGAGGGCGGGTGGCCTCTCAACGTTTTTCTCACCCCGGAGCGGAAACCGTTTTTCGGCGGGACCTATTTCCCGGTGGAAACGGAGGGCGGGCAGCCCGGCTTCAAGGACGTGGTCCGACGGGTGGCGGCAATGTGGGACCGCGATCACGATGCCGTGGTGGCACGCGCTGCGCAGATGCTGGCGGCCCTGGAGGCGGATGTCAGCGCGCACGCCGCGGAGGAGCGCCCCGTGCTGGCCTCTCTGGAAACGCGGGCGCTGGACCGGTGGCGTGCACGTTACGACGCGGCAAACGGTGGTTTTGATGGCGCCCCGAAATTTCCGTCCCCGGGAGCGGTGGAGTTTCTCCTGCAGCTGCACGCGCGCAGCACCGCACCGGATGTGCGTTCCTCTGCAGCGCGTCTGGCGGAAGGCACCCTGTTGGCGATGGCCCGCGGCGGCCTGCGCGACCACCTTGCGGGCGGTTTTCACCGATATGCCGTCGATGCTGCCTGGCAGGTGCCGCACTTCGAAAAGATGTTGTACGACCAGGCCCAGCTCGCCTCCGTCTACCTCATGGGCTGGCGGGTGCTGGGCACCCCGGAATGGCGCGAAGCGGCGTTCGAAACCCTGGACTACGTGCGGCGTGAGCTCACGCACCCCGAGGGCGGCTTTTATTCGGCGGAGGACGCCGACAGCGCGGCGGCGGGTGGAGCCCACGCGGAGGGAGCGTTTTATGTGTGGACCGGGTCGGAGCTCGACGCCGCCCTGGAGACGCAGGACGCGGCGCTTTTTCGTACGGCGTATGGGATCGAAGACGAGGGGAACGCCGGGCCCGAGATGCCGGGGCGCAATGTGCTTCGCCGGGTGAAAACGACGGAGGCGTGCGCCGCACACTTCGCGCTCGCACCCGCCGCGGTCGAGGCCTCCCTGGCCCGCAGCCGCGCGCGGTTGTTGGAGCAGCGCGCAGGTCGTCCGCGTCCGGCCCGGGACGACAAGGTCATCGCCGCGTGGAACGGGCTGATGGTTTCCGCTTTCGCGCGCAGCGCGCTGGAGCCGGGCCGTTCGGCAGACGCTACGGCGGCCGCGCGGGCTGCCACTTTCCTGCGCACGCACCTGTGGAATCCCGAGACGGGCCTGCTTTCGCGCAGCTGGCGTGCGGGTGCACGGGACGAGGGCGGCTTTGCCGAGGACTACGCGTTTGTGATCCAGGGACTGCTCGACCTGTACGAGGCCAGCTTCGACGTGACCTGGCTCCAGTGGGCGCGGCAGTTGCAGGAACGCCAGGATGCGCTTTTTGGCGATCGGGCGGCGGGAGGCTATTTTGCGACCCGCGCCGACGACGCCGGCGTGGTGCTCCGGTTGAAGGACGACGTCGACGGCGCAGAGCCATCGGCCAACTCCGTCAGCCTGCGCAACCTTGCGCGGCTTGCGGCGATGTTTCACGACACCGGTTTTACGCCACCCGCCACGGTGGCGCGCGGGTTGCGCGGCGCAGTGGAGCGCGAGCCGGACACCTTGCCCGTCCTCCTCAGCGCGCTCCCGTGGCTGGAGGGATCACCGCAGCAGGTGTTGATCGTGGGTGAGGCAGGGGACGCAGCGACGCAGGCCCTCCTCACCGAGGTGCGGCAGCATTTTCAGCCCCAGCGGGTGGTGCTGCTGGTCGACCGTGCCAGCCGGGCCTACCTCGAGGAGCACGTGCCGATCGTGCGTGACCTCCCGGCAGAAAAACCGGGCCAGGCGATGGCGTACGTCTGCAGGAACTTTACCTGTCAGCTGCCGACCCGGGACCCGGCGGTGCTGGCGCGGCAATTGGTCGGAAAATAGAGCAGGACAGCAAACCCCTCGCGGGCGCGACACCCAGTCATCTGCAAAAACCGGGTCAAGAAACGCACCTGCTTGGGCAAACGACGCGAAGCGGCCGGCGCGCACCACCTGTTAACCTGTCTGCCACCCTTACCTATCGCCCGCACCGGCCACCCCTTTGGCTGCGTGCGCCGGTTTCCCTGCCACCCAACCCCATGAACGACCCGAGACTGCCCGTCCGCAGCCGCGCCCTGGCTGCTGCCTTGTCTGCTGTAACCCTCGCCGCGCTCAGCACGGCCTCCGCCGCGCCCGCGGAGATGCGCACCGTCCCTTTCGCCAAGAAAAGCGGCCAGGCGGCGGCCATGACCTTTACCGCCATCCCTGCGACCGAGTCCGGGCTCGCGGTGCAGAATCCGTACGACGACCCCCAGATGTGGGCCTCGCGTTACACCGAATTCCAGGGCGGCGCGATCGGCAGCGGCGTCGCCGTCGGTGACGTGGACGGCGACGGCTTGGTGGACCTCTACGTGGCCAACAAGACCCGGCCCAACCAACTCTTCCGCCAGGTCGCTCCCTTTCGTTTTGTCGATGTCACCACCCAGGCCGGGGTGGGGGGACCCGCCGCAGCCAACGGCAGTGGCTGGAAGACGGGCGTGAGCCTCGCCGATGTGAACGGCGACGGATTTCTCGACCTGTATGTCTGCCGCTACGACGCCCCCAATCTCCTTTATCTCAATGACGGCAAGGGACGCTTCACCGAGGCGGCCAAAAAGGCCGGGCTCGACCTTGTCTCCGGCAGCGTGGTCGGCGCCTTCGAGGATTACGACCGCGATGGCGACCTCGACGTTTTCATCCTCACCAATGTCCAGGACGCCAACCGCTCCGCCGACGGCGAGCCGGATCACCTCTTCCGCAACCGCGGCGACGGCACCTTTGAGGAGGTGACGGCGGCGGCGCGGATCCAGCGTGATCCGGGTCGCGGCCACTCCGCCAGCTGGTTCGACTACAACGGCGACGGCTGGGCCGACCTGTACATCGCGAACGACTTCTCCGTCCCCGACCATCTGTATCGGAACAATGGTGACGGCTCGTTCACCGATGTCCTCTCCGAGGCCGTCCCCCACACCACCTGGTTCTCGATGGGGTCCGACTCGAGCGACATCAACAATGACGGGCTGCCCGACCTGCTGGTGGCGGAAATGGCCTTCACCACCCACTACAAGTCCAAGGTCGCGATGGGCGACATGGGCGGCCTGGTGAACTACATGGATACGCTGGTCACCCCGCAGTACATGAAGAATGCGGTGTTCCTCAATTCAGGGACGGACCGCTTCATGGAGGTGGCGAAACTCACCGGACTCGGGAGCACGGACTGGAGCTGGTCCCCCCGGTTTGAGGACCTGGACAACGACGGCTGGGTGGACCTCCACGTCACCAACGGCATGGTCCGGCCCTTCATCGACTCGGACCTCCTCAACCAGATCAAGAAGCTGCAGTCGCAGGAGGAGATCATCGCCCTGATGCGCAGCCGCCCGCCGCAGAAGGAGGTCAACCTCGCCTTCCGCAACGACGGCGACCTGCATTTCACCAAGGTCCAGAAGGACTGGGGCCTCGATCACGACGGCGTCAGCTTTGGCTCGGCCTTCGCCGACTTCGACAACGATGGCGACCTCGACATCGTGTATGTGAACTTTGACGACACGGTCAGCCTCTACCGCAACGACTGCCCGTCCGGCAACAGCCTGGTGGTGGAGCTGCGCGGTGGTGCCGCCAACTCGCGCGCCATCGGCGCCCAGGTCCTGGCTCGCACCCCGCAGGGTGTGCAGACCCGCCGCCTCACCACGGTGCGTGGCGCATTGTCGTCGTCCGAGCAGATCGCGCATTTCGGCCTCGGCGCCGCCACCGCGGTGACCGCGCTGGAGGTCCGCTGGCCCAGCGGCCGGGTCCAGGTGCTGGAGAATCTCGCGGCTGGGAGCCGCTATGTGATTACCGAGCCGACGGGCGCCACCGCCCTTCCCGCGGTGGTGACACGACGCTCCCCGACCAAGGGCCTCTTCGCCGACCGGGCTGCTGAACTCGGACTCGATTTCGTCAACCAGGAGCGCGTCTTCGACGACATGCGCCGGCCCGGCCAGTCGCTCCTCCCCAACCGGATGAACACCCTGGGCGGCGGCGTGGCCTGGGGCGATGCCAACGGCGACGGCGCCACCGATCTGTTTTTTGCCGGCGGCGCGGGGGTCGGCTCGGCCCTCTATCTGAACGATGGCCACGGCGCCTTTGTGCGCTCGCGCCAGCTCCAGGCCTGGGATGATACGATCGAGCGCGAGGCCATGGCGGCCACCTTCATTGACGTGAATGCCGACGGAGCGATGGATCTGGTGGTGACCAGCGGCGGGGTGGAGTCGGACAAGAGCCACGACCTGTACCGCAGCCGCCTGTATGTGAACAATGGACACGGGAAGTTTTCCGCGGCCTCCGCGACCCAGTTCCCGGTCCCGGCGGTGAGTTCCGCCGCGGTTGCGCCGGGTGACTTTGATCGCGACGGCGACCTCGACCTCTTCATCGGTGGCCGGGTGGTGCCGGGTGAATATCCCAGCCTGCCACAGTCTGTCCTCCTGGAGAACCGGAACGGAACCTTCGTGGATGTGACGGACACGGTCGCGCCCGGTCTACGGACCTGCGGCATGGTCACGGCGGCGCTGTGGAGTGACGCCGATGGCGACGGGGTTGCCGAACTTGTGGTCACGGGCGAGTGGATGCCGCTGCGGATCTTCGCGGTGAAAGCGGGTGTGCTGGAGGAGACCACGGCGGCGGCCGGGCTCGAGGGCATCACCGGCTGGTGGAATTCGCTGGCCGCGGCCGACGTGAATGGTGACGGCGCGATCGACTACGTGGCCGGCAACGTTGGCCACAACACGAAGTACCACGCCAGCGCCGACCATCCGGTGGGTATCCACTATGGCGATTTCGAGGGCAACGGCCGCGCGGAGGTCATCGAAAGTGAATACGAGGGTGACAAACTCTTCCCGGTGCGCGGCCGCAGTTGCAGTTCGCGCGCGATGCCTCATCTCAAGTCGAAGTTCCCGACCTTCCATGACTGGGGTTCCGCGCTCCTTCCGGAGATTTATCCGGAGGAGAAGCTTGCCCAGGCATTGCACCTGAAGGCGACGGAGCTCGGATCGGGCGTGTTTATCAACGACGGCAAGGGCCGCTTCACCTTCCGCGAACTGCCGCGGATCGCGCAGGCGTCGCCGATCTTTGGCCTGGCGGTGGCAGACTTCACCGGAGACGGGAAGGTCGACATCGTGGCGGCGCAGAATTTCCACGGTCCGCAGGTGGAGACGGGGCGTTTTGACGGCGGCCTCAGTCTGCTGCTCGTCGGCGACGGGAGCGGTGCCTTCCGGGCGCTGGCGCCGGTGGACAGCGGCATTGCGGTGCCTGGCGAGGGCCGTGGCCTTGCCCTGGCCGACTGGAACCAGGATGGCTGGGCCGATGTGGTGTTGACCCGCATCAACCAGACTCCCCTGGCGTGGACGAACACGGGGGCGTCGCGGGCGGCTGGCAGGTCTTTCGCGGTGAGACTGGTGGGTGCGAAGGGAAATCCGGACGCGCTTGGAGCGCGCGTGCTGGTGCGCACGAAGGACGGTCGCGCCCAGGTGGCGGAGATTGCCGGCAACGCCGGATATCTGTCGCAGTCGGAGCCGCTCGCCTTTTTTGGATACGCGGAGGGGCAGGCCCCGGCCTCGATCGAAGTGACCTGGCCCGACGGCGCCAAGACCACGCATCCCTACGACGGCAAAACCGCCCGCGTGGTCCTGAAGCGCGGCTGAGCCCGGCGCGCGCCGCCCCAGACCCGGTGGCGCGCTGCCCTTGGTCGGGTTGCCCGCTTGTTGTGGGCGGGGTGCCCTCACCCCGCACCTGCGGCTCGGAAAGTGGGGTTTGCCCGAATCCAACGCGGCGTGAGGGCACGCCGCCCACCTCTTTCGAACCATCGCCGGCAGAGTCTGCCGCCGCCGGCAGTCCCATGCTGCAACCCCGGTAACGCAAAACCGCGCCTCCGTGAGGAGGCGCGGTTCTCGCAGGGGGTCACGCCTCCGAGGAGGGTGACCGGAAGTGTTTGTGCTTAGACCCCGGCCGGCTGGGCGGCGCCGGCGGGCTTGCCGAAGCTGGCCTTGGCGTCGGCGATCGAGTCGTGGAACTGCCAGTTGCGCGTGTCTTCGAAGCCCTTGCACTCGGACACGATCTGGCTGTTGCCGACCAGCGTGTACTGGAGGGCGAGTTCCTTGCAGGTGCCCATCGCCTGGATGAGCAGCTTGATCACGGCCATGTTCAAGCCCTTGAGCTCGTGCAGGTCGATCACAGCCTTGACGATACCGGAGTCGACCGCCTCGGAGATCTTCGGCTTGAGGTAGTTGAGGACCTCGCCGACGACCGTCTGGGTGGAGTTCTCGGGTAACCGCATGACAAATACGTCACCGTCGACCGCAAAGTAGCGTTGCGACGTGTCCAGGTTCATCGCCTTGGCGATCTTGGACTCGAGCTCGGTGATCTCAATCGGCTTGGTCACGATGTACGAGAAGCCGACCTGCTGCGCCTGTTGCTGCGCATTGGTCTCGGTCTTCACCACCAGGGCGAAGATCGGCGTGTATTTGGTCTTCACGTTCTGCCGGATGAGGCGGAAGAGGGTGAAGGCGGCTTCGTCGGCCAGCGAGAGGCTGATGATGACAAGATCCGGCGTGTTCTTGCTGCAGAAATCGATCGCCTCGCCGGTGGTGTGCACGCCGTTGATCTTCCAGGGCGTGTGTTTCAGGCCTTCCTGAATCTGCTGGATGATGGCGGGCTTGTCCTCGACGACGAGGATGTTGGCGGGGTCGAAAATGGACTTGGCCTTGGTCGGGCCGTCGGTGAGCGGTTTGAGGTCGATGATGCGGCCGCACTTTTCGACCAGCACCTCTTCCTTGAAGGGCTTCACGATGTAGTCGCGCACGCCGATCTTCGCGATCTTGAGCACGTTGTCGCGACCGCCTTCGGCCGTGAGCATGATCACGGGAATGGCCTTGAGGGCCGGGTCGGACTTGAGCTTGGTCAGCATTTCCACGCCGTCCATCACCGGCATGGTGATGTCGAGGAGGATCAGGTCCGGCGTTTCCTTGCCGGCGGCGGCGAGACCTTCGACACCGTTGCCCGCCTCAACGATTTCACAATCGAAGGACTTGAAGGCTTTTTTGACGATGATTCGGACGGTCTTCGAATCGTCTACGGTAAGAATTTTGTAGCGCATGGCAGTGGCTGAAAAAGGGGGCTTGGGAAGGAGGCTCAGTCGCCGGTCTTCATCAGCAGGTCGACCACCAAGTTATGCGTCCCCACGGTGAAGCGGTAGATGCGGCGGGTGGCTGAGCTGATCGGCTCGATGGAGAAGTTGCTGCCCCGCAGGATCGACGGGATGGTCAGGCGGCAGGGGAAACCCTTGTCCGCGAGCTGGTTCTTAAACGTACCCACCGTCATGTTGGTGAGTTCGCCGACGGCGTCGTTGACCACTTCGTCACCGGCTTCGACCAGTTCTTCGGCCGTCATGCTGAGCATGTGGCTGGCGACTTCGTTGGCGAAATCGGCTTCGAGGTAGAGATAGATCAGGCCGCTGATGTCACCGATGAATCCGACGGTGCCCACCACCTGCTGGCCATTGATCTGAACGGGGTGTTGCCAGGGGCGTCCGTCCGCGTTGGCGGCATCCGAGGCGTTGCTGAGTGTCGCAGACCGCCCGAGCATCGTCTTGAAGACGTCTTGAACGGCGCGATTGATGGTATCGCGGAACACCGTTTCGCTGATCTGATCAATGGTTGGCATGAGAATCGGGGAGGGTAGGAGAGGTTTTGCTCCCGCCTTATTATCGGCCGAATTACAGGACCTTTAGGCGAATATTGCACGGACCGTGGGCAGGAACCCGTCATCCGCGCCCACTGACCCGCTGACTGGCATGCGTTTAAGGCGGTCTGTCCTTGGGGTCCTTCCCGTCCTTCGCGAGACATGCTTCCGGAAGAAGGGGCACGCGAAGAACGCGACGCTGGTGAAGGGCGCTTGCGCCGGTCCAGGGCGTGTGGGCCACTGCCGTGGTCGGCGGGCAGCGGTGCGCTTTTGACGCGCCGCCGGTCCTCGCTAACCTGATCGGCCATGACCGCCACCCCCGTTGCCCCGACCTCGTCGCGCACTCCGCGTATTTCCTGCTTGCTCACTTCCTTGGCGCTCCTGCCGCTGGCGTTTGCGCACGGCCCGCGGACTCTCTCGGCCACCTACGAAGGCGCGTTCCGGGTGGGCACTGCCGTCAACGCAGCCATCGTCGCCGGCGAGTCGCCGGAGCTGCAGCAGATCACGATCCGCCAGTTCAACACCATCACCGTCGAGAACGTGCTCAAGGCCGAGGAGGTGAATCCTCAGCCGGGCGTCTACGACTTCGCGGCCGGCGACGCCTTCGTCGAGTTCGGCGAAAAACACGACCTGTTCATCGTCGGCCACACCTTGATCTGGCACAATCAGACGCCGTCGTGGTTTTTCCAGGACGCCAACGGCCAGCCCAACACCCCCGAGGCCCAAAAGGAAGTCCTGCGCCGCCACATCGAGAAAGTCGCCGGCCGCTATCAAGGCCGCATCCACGCGTGGGACGTGGTCAACGAAGTGATTGCCGAGGATGGCTCCTATCGCCCCACCACCTGGGTTAAGAGCATCGGCGACGGAGACGAGCTCGTGAAGTTGGCGTTCAAGTACGCTTCCGAGTACGCGCCGGGCGCCGAGCTTTACTATAACGACTTCAATGCCTGGCGACCGGCCAAACGCGACGGCATCGTCCGCATGGTGAAGATGCTGCAGGAGGCGGGCATCCGCATCGACGGGGTGGGGATCCAGGGTCACTGGGGCCTCAACTATCCGAAGACCGAGTACATCGAAGCCGCGATCGACGCCTATGCCGCGCTGGGTGTGAAGGTGATGATCACCGAACTCGACGTCGACGTCCTCCCGCTCACCAAGGAAGGCCAGATCATCGGCACGGGCATGTTGCACCCGCAGTTCCAGCTCGAGGAATGGAAGGCCTTCCTCGACCCGTACCCGGACGGCCTGCCCGCCGAGCAGCAAACGGCCCTGGCCAACCGTTACGCCGAGCTGTTCGAGATCTTCTACCGCAAACGCGACCAGATCGACCGCGTCACCCTCTGGGGGATCGACGACAGCATGTCGTGGAAAAACAACTACCCGATCCCGCGCCGGACCAACTATGCCCTGCTCTGGGACCGCGCGTTCCAGCCCAAGCCCGCGTTCGAGGCCGTCCTGCAGGTCCCCAATCGTGCCAAGTAGCGGGAGGTTGCCCTCCTTGCCGGTATTCTGCGCGAGCTTCGCGTGACAACGCTCTATCGATCTCTGCCCGAGGCGCGTTGGCTTCCGGGAACGCGGGGGCGTCAGCGTTTGGCGAAAGCGGTGTGCGCGCGGGCGTCGTCTCCGGCGGACGTGTAGAAAATGGCGCAGACGCGGCCGAGGAAATTGCCTTCGGTCACTGCTTCACGGTCGATCGAACCGTTGTTGTCACCGAGGACCAACCAGCGGTTGCCCTGCTGTTCGAAGAGACGATGGATGATCGGTGCTCCGGCGCCGCTGCGGTAGATCACGATGTCTCCTTTTTGGAGCGAGACGAAGGCGACCTTTTCCACCGCCACCACGCTGGATTCGTCCAGCGTCGGTTTCATGCTCCCGGTCGGTGCGATCGTAAACACCTCGCCCCCAACCGTCTGTGCGGTCATCTGCGCGAGCGAAAGCGCGTGTTCACGCGAGACGCTGGAGCGCGGAGCCGCCGCGGTGGAGGCGGAGTTGCACCCTGCCAGCAGCGCGGTCGCAGCCAAACCCCCCGCGGCGAGCGAGGCTCGCACGAGGCGGTGAAAGGAGGCGCGGCTGGCGGGCATGTCCCAACTATCGACCCTTTCCGCGGAAAGGTGAAGCAATCCGGTGGCATTAGCCCCTAAAAGACACCCTAGTCATCGAGCAGGGGAAACCCCTGCCGCGCGCTTCGCGCGCGGAAGAGCGAATGACGCAGAGCGAAGGCCGAATGACGGGCGCGCGCCCGCGCCGAAGACGCGAGAGGGCCCAGTGGGTAATGACCGGTAACCAATGACCAATGACCAATGACCAGTGACGAACGGGCAGAGGTTTCCCTCGGTTCTCCAAAGTGTCCCGCGGTTCTCCAAATCAAGAATCAAGAACCCCGAGTCCTCCCGTCCCCCCATCACAAATCACAAATCATGAACTCCGCCTATTCTTCGCCTCCGTCCACGAAGTCTCCGGAGGCGCGATATTCCTGCAGTTTGTTGCGCAGGGTTCGGATGCTGATCTTCAGGAGGTCGGCGGCTTTGGTGCGGTTGCCACCGGTGGCCTTGAGCGCGGCGAGGATCGCCTGCTTCTCGACCTGGTCCAGTGGCACCACCTCGGGGCGCTCCGCGAGCTGGGTGCCGGCGGAGGGCGCCTGGCCAAAAGGACTCGGCGTCGCTTCGGTGTGGTGCACGGCGGGCGGTTCGTCACCAGGCACTGAATACGCGACGCCGGCCGCGGGTGCGAACACCGCGGGCAACGGAGGGGCGGGTGTGTAAGCCGGTGCTGGAGGCGCCACGGGCGGGGCGGACGGCATCGGCACGGGGGCGGGTGCTGCGGCAGGCGCCGGGGAGGGCGCCACCATCGCCGGCACGGGTGCCACCACCGGGATGGGTGCGTTGATCATCCCGTGGGTCAAAGTGGGCAGGCCGAGGGCGGCGGTGGAGATGGGACGGCCGTTCTCCGAGAGGATCACGGCGCGTTCGATCGTGTTCTGCAGCTCCCGCACGTTACCAGGCCATGGATACGTGGTGAGCGCCGCGGCGGCGTGGTCGGAAAATCCGGGGATCTTCAGGCCGTGCTTGCGCGCAAAGCGGCGAAGGAACGCCTCGCCCAGCAGCTGGATGTCCTCCGGGCGCTCGCGCAGGGGCGGCACCTGCACGGGGAAAACGTTGAGGCGATAATAGAGGTCGGAACGAAACTGGCCCTTCTCGACAAAGTGCAGCAGGTCGCGGTTCGAGGTCGCGAGGAGGCGGACGTTGACCTTGATCGTCTTGGTACCGCCGACGCGCTCAAACTCACGCTCCTGCAGCACGCGGAGCAGCTTCGCCTGCAGGTTCGGCGGAATCTCACTGACTTCGTCGAGGAGGAGCGTGCCGCGATTCGCCAATTCAAAGCGGCCCTCACGCCGGTCCGTGGCACCGGTGAAGGCGCCTTTTTCGTGCCCAAACAACTCGCTCTCGATCAGATTCTCGGAAAGCGCGGCGCAGTTGATCTTGATGTACGGCTCATTGCGCCGCGGCGAATGCCGGTAGAGTTCGCGCGCAATCATCTCCTTGCCGGTGCCGTTCTCGCCCGTGATCAGCACGGTCGCGTCTGTCGGCGCCACCCGCTCCACCAGCTGCCGGAGACGAATCATCCCCGGACTGCGGCCCAGCATGTCCCCGTCGCCGCCGTCCTGCTCGCTGAAATACCGGTTCACCTTCACCAGCTGCCGGTAGGAATCCGCTTTCTTCAGGATGATCTCAATCTGACCCGGGGAGAAGGGCTTGATCAGGTAGTCGAACGCGCCGGCGCGCATGCAGGCGACCGCACTTTCAATCGTGCCATGGCCCGTCATCATGACCACCAGCGGGCGGTCGGGGAGGGTGCTCACGCGCTCCAGAAACTGCTGGCCGTCCCCATCGGGTAACCGCACATCCAGCATGATCAGGTCAAAATTTTCGCGGGCGATCAGGCTCTCGGCCTGAGCGATCGAACCTGCGATCGTGACGGTGAACTTTTTGCGCCGAAACAGCTCGTCCAAAACCTTTTGGATGAGGGGTTCATCATCGAGAACGAGGATTCTTTCGAGAGACATGGGCGACGCGGCGCGGAAATCGAGGGAAAGCTGGGGACCGACTCCAGCGCTGCAAAGGCAAGCAGGTGTCCCGAACCCAGCGCTGAAAATGCAACCCAAGGGAAAACAGTCTCACCGCCGTAGGCGAGGCAGATCTTCCGGATCGGGCGGGGGTAATGGCTGGCGACTAGGAACTTGTGCGCGGAGCGAGGCTGCGGATCTGACTGATCACCTTCGTGGGGACGTAGGGCTTGGAAAGATACGCCACCGGATCGGCAATGCCGCGCTGGCGGTCGCCGGGACGGAAGGCACCGCTGGCAATCAACAGGGGCATCCCGGGAACCTCGCTTCGGATCGCCTCGGCCACCTGCCAGCCGTCCAGGACCGGAAGCCCGATGTCGGTGAAAACGAGCGCGATCTCGTCGCGGTGCGCCCGGAACAGCCGCAGGGCCTCGGCGCCGTCGCGCGCCCACAGCACCCGCCAGCCGTCGGTGGGTAGGATCTCCAGCCAGAGGCTGCCGATGTCCTGCTCGTCCTCGACCAGAAGCACGGTCTGCCGCCCGGCGTCGCCCTTGAAGGGCACCCCAAAGGGCGGGCTGGTGAACTCCATCGTCTTGGGCACGGCGCGCGAAAAGAGCAGGTGTACGCTGGTGCCCTGGCCCGGGGCACTGTCCACCTCGATCAGGCCGCGGTGCGCTCGCATGATACCGTACACCACGGCAAGCCCGAGCCCCCGCGTCTCCGGGCTCTTGTTGCGGGCGAAAAAGGGTTCGAACATCCGCGCCCGGGTGGCCGCATCCATGCCGCGCCCGGTGTCCTCGATGGAGACGCGCAGGAAATGTTTCTCCTCCGCCGTGGTGCTGCCGGGATTGAAGTGGGTCTGCCGCACGCCGGAGGTGCGCACCGTCAGCTTTCCGCCGTCCGGCATCGCTTCCCGCGCGTTGTCCAGGAGCTTCTGGATCGCCTGCGTCAGCTGGTGCGAATCCGCCGTCAGCAGCGGGTCAGACGCCGAGAAGACCTTGTTGATCTGAATGTTGGTGGGCCACGTTTCGGATGCGCGAGCCAGGGTCTCCTCGAGCAGGTGATGGACGTCGGTCTGCGCCATCACCGCATCCTGGGTGTTGGCAAACAACTGCAGCTGCCGAACCACCTCGGCCCCACGGCGCCCCGCGTCGATGATGGTGTCCGCGTAGTGGACGATCCTCGGCGGTTCGTTGGCGGCGTCGCGCAGCAGGCTCGCGTAACCGAGCACGATCGCCAGCATGTTGTTGAAGTCGTGGGCGATACCGCCGGCCAAGGTCCCGAGACTCTCGAGCTGCGAGGCCTCGCGGAGCCGGGCTTCCATCCGCCGGCGTTCGCGCAGGTCGGCCAGGATGACAAGGTTTTGGGCTTCCCCTGCCGCCTTCAGGCGGACCACGGACAGCTCTGCCGGCACCGCGCCGCCATGGGCGTCCGTGCACTCGCACTCGCAGACGGATCCCTCCGCCACCAGCGCCCGGGCAAGATCCGCGGCGGGCAGCAGGGAGTCCGCGAGCCGGCCGGCAATCGCCGCCGGCTCCATCGCCACCACTTGGGCAAACGCCCGGTTGCACTGAATAAAGCGTCCTCCGGCGTCCAACAGACCGAGGCCGATCGGCACTGCCTCGTACACGCCGTCCACCAAGGCGTGCATCGCACGCAACCGGTCCTCGGCCTGGCGGCGCTTGGTCACATCGCGCGCCGTCGAGATCAATTCACGGGGGTGACGGCTTTGCGGGTCCTGCCGCGTCTTGCTCGTCATCTCCACCCAGATGGTGCTGGTGTCCTTCCGAACCAGGCGGAGCAGGTGCACGCTCTCCATCCGGTCCTGGAAGTGACCTTCGAAGAGCTGCAGAAAACCGGGGCGGTCTTCCGGGTGGATAAAGTCCACCATGTAGCCGCCAATGACCTCCTCGGACTCATAGCCCAGGAGTGTCCTGCAAGAATTGGATACAAACGAGCACCGGCCCTCCGCGTTGCACACCGTGAGCAGGTCGCGGATATTCTCCGCCAACAGGCGGTGCTGAGCCTCGCTCTGGCGCAGGGCCTCGTGCAGCTCGAGGTGCTCGGTGACATCCGACAGCGTGGCCACCCAGTGCGTGAGCGT
Source organism: Verrucomicrobiota bacterium (assembly GCA_023428905.1). Lineage (GTDB taxonomy): Bacteria > Verrucomicrobiota > Verrucomicrobiia > Opitutales > Opitutaceae > EW11. The sequence continues at coordinate 33,644 of JAEYWP010000022.1, read as the reverse complement.
GCCGTCCTCCGCGCGCAGCGGATACACGTGCACATCGGCCCAGAAGACGGTGCCATCGCGCCGCGCCGCGGGAAGCGCTTTGCGCCAGGGACCCTGACCCGCCATCGCCTCGTCGACCCGTTCCCACTCGAACTGGCCGCCGGGCGGCCGGAGCAGGTGGGCGAGCGAGCGTCCGCTCGCGTGGCTGCGCGTCCAACCGGTCAGCCGCTCGAATTCTGGATTGACCAGCGTCACCAGCCAGTCGGAACCATGGAAGTCACAAATGGCCAGCGCCTCGGTCGATTCCAGCGCGGCACGCGCCAGCAACGTCGGGTCTGGAATGACCGACGGACGGAGGGGAACGCTGGACTGGGCGGGAACGGACACTGGCTGGAAGATCAGAGGCTCAAATAGGCTATAGCAGATGAGAAGCTTAGTCGTGGCAAGGACGTGTAAAAAAGTTGAGAAGTTGACTAAACCTGTGCGCCTGGGGAGCCGATACCGCCCTTACCGTGACCACTGTCTCCTCCCCCGGCCGCCTGCTTTCGCTCCTCAACGCTGTTGAGGAAGCCCTTTCCGCCAACGAATGCACGTCCGTGACGGGTCGACCGCAGCGTTTCGTGAATTTCCAGAAGGGCATCGCTCGGATGACCTTCGCCGACGGCTCAGGGTCCATCACGGTGCAAAACTTTACCTTGGCCGACGGCCAGACCTGTGTGAAGGCGCTCTACGCCTGGGCGGGGAACGGGAAGACGGGCAACGGGGCCGTGTATCCCAAGGGTGACAATTTTGACTGGCAGGGCGCGTCCTTCCGCCTGGCGGAACAATGGATCGACGGCCTGCTCGAGGCGACCGCAGAGGCTTCGGCCGAGGCGCCTGCCGGCGAGGCGTACCGCGCCGCGGTCTGAGGCTTGGCGGCGGTCTGATGCGAGCGGACGCGTGAGCGGGCTGCTCCCCGCGGGCTCAGGCCTGCATCGCCACCGGCAGGGGAGGGCGGCTGCTGCCGCCATAGGCGGCGCGAAACTGATGGGTGCGCGTCTGCGCGTGGCGCAGGGTGTAGAGCTCGTCACGGACCGCGGATTTCCGCGTCTCCAGGCTCTCCATTTGCCGGCGCTGGGCCGCCATGATCGCCTCGACCATCTGCAGGGTGTCGGCGTCCAGGGGCACGGGGGCCCCGGGCAGGGCCATCAGGCGGACGATTTCCTCGACGAGCGGACGCGTCCGCTCCAGCCCCTCGAGGCCTTCGGCAAATTCGCCGGCGTCGAGGAGGAAAAACGAATGGTCGCTCAGACCCTTCAGGGCAGTCGTGAGTCGCTGGATACGCTGGCGTGGCGATTCCATGCCGGGCGCCGCTCAGGCCACCCCGCGGGCGCGGCCGACGCTGGCGGAGTCGCTGGAGCGCAGCATCTCGGCCCAGCCCTCGCGCAACTCGCGCAGCAGGCCTTCGACCTCGATCACCGGTTCGACCTTCTTCCTCAGGTTCGCCTCGAAGAGGCGGCGGAGGTGGTAGTCGTACAGGCGGTCGAGATTCTTCGCGTGGTCGCCCGCCTCGAAGTTGAGGCAGGCTTTCAGTTCGGAAACGATATCCTGCGCCTTCAACAGGTTGGTGTTGATCCGCTCGATGCGGCGCGGCGTCTCCTCCGGGCTCTCCAGGGCATCCCGGGCGTGCCCGAGAAAACGGAGCGCACCATCATACAGCATGAGGATGAGCTGGCCGGGGCTGGCGGTGAGAACCGACTGCGCCTGGTAGGTCCGGGCGTAGCCGTGGGCGGCAAAGTTGGACATGGAGGGGATCTCAGGACGCGTCGGCGGGATCGACGCTTTCGGTGATCATCTTGGCCAGGCGAAGGATGAGTTCGCGGGGCGGATAATTGGGGTCAACGGCGAGGCGACGGGCGCGCTCCACCACATCGGCACGCACCTCCGGGGTGTCGTTGAGCGCAGCCTTGTAGGCTTGGGTGGACGTGCTGGTGAGACGGTCGATCGCTTCTGACGAGGGGGGCGTGGCCGGAGCAGCTTTGAGGGTTGCGTGGGCCAGGGCGTCCGTACGGCCGTAGCCGAACGAGTTGGACGTGGGTTGTATCATAATTTGATCAGGGATGTACGGTCAGCCCTCGATGAAGCGATACAGGGAACGCCGTTGGTTGCAGGGACAGTGATCGGTGCGCAAACCGTGAAACTTGAGGTAAAAACTTGGCAAACGTCTGGCATTAGCGAGACGGCAAGGTGGCAAAGGTCTCGGCCGCGGCATACCCGGCAAAGCGCGAGGGATTTTGAAGAATGGTGTAGCTGAGGTCACCTGGGCTGCGGTCTGCGCCCAGAGCGAGGGCATGACGCCGCGCCGCGTTGGAGACGGCGGGGTCGGAGGCGGAAAACTGGTTGTCCGCCGCCCAGATCACCTCGCGGTCAGACAAACGCGCCAGCTTGAAACGAAGGCCCAGCGAGAGCGGCGGGTAGGCGTTCAGCTGCGTGATGTCGGTGAAAAGCACGCCGTCGGCCGCGTAACGCTTTGCCAGGCGGGAGAACAGGTCTGCTGGGAGCGCCTCCGTGGAGCTGAACGCGCGGCTGCCAAACAACTCGCGCAACTCCTCGCGGCGGACCGTGACGGTCTCAAAGCGGCCGGTTCGGTTGAGTTCCGCCAGGATCGCCTCGTCCAGGCGCACCAGGCTCTCCTCCGGCACGGCGGACACGGAGGAGGACGGCAGTACGAGCACGCGGCGCAGGTCCTCCGGCAGCTGGGCGCTGCGGCGGGTGACATTGCTGGGCGTATAGAAGGGACCGGCCTTGGCGGGATCTTGCTTCGGGAGTTCCGAGCAGCCGGTCAGCGCGGCCAGGGCGGCGGAAACGAGGAGACGGCGGGCGATCACGGAGAGAGAGGCTTATTTGGTATTCGAGCCAAACGCCTGGGTCAGCTGCTGCTGCATCTGCTGGATGGTGGACTGGGCTCGCTCCATCGCGATAAAGCCCGCCTCCAGGTTTGAACGCTGCTGGACGAGCCGGCGTTCGATGTCGGCGATCTGCTTGTCGATACCGGTGTTCTGGCTCAGGAGATTGTTTTTCTGTGCGTTGATCAGTCCGCTGGAGGACGTACCGGTGCCCAGAATTGTGGTGGCAAAGCGATCGATCTTGGCGGCGAAGCCGGTCGTCGCCTGCTTGAAAAAGGCTTCCACATCGCCCGGCGACGAGGCGAGGGCGGCGTCAAGCTTGGCTCCGTCCTTGATCTGGAGCTGCGGGGCTCCCGTGCCGGAGGCGAAGTCGATCCCGAGGTGCTCCAGTCGCTTGATCGTGCCGGTCAGGCTGTCGTTCTGCTGAAACACCATCGAGCGCAGGCTGGAACTCCAGCTTTGCACCTCGCGATTGTTCGCGAGCAGGGAGGCCGTGACCTTGCCGTTGCTGGTGGTGACCTTGGACTGGTCGTCAATGTAACTCTGGAGGGCGTTGAACTTGCCGACAAAATCCTCGATCGCCTTGCGCATCCGGCCGGTGTCGGCGCCGACCGTGATCGTCTCGGTCGATTCGGAGGTCGCGGTGATGGAGAGGCCGGTGATCCCGTGTGAGCTTGCGTCCAGCGTGTTCGTCTGACTGCTCAACTGAGGGCCGCCGTTGACGGTGTAGAGCGCATTCTTGCCGGCGGCCGTCGTGCCACCGCTGATACCGGCGGCAGCGAGGAAGCCGCCCGCCGCCTCGCTGACACTGAGTCCCACATTGCCGGTGGTCTTGTTGGTCAGGACGACCCGGTCGGCGGTGGCGTCGTAGGCGGCGGTGACACCCGCGCCCGAGGAATTAATCTTGTTGAGCACCGCGCTCATCGAGTCGGTGTTCACGTTGTAGCTGATGGCCACGCCGTTGATGGTGAAGCTGCCATTGCCCGAGCCGTCCACCGCCGAGATCGGGGTGCGCAGCCGCGCGGAGGCGAGGGGGGCGGTGGCGCTGGCGGTGCCGAGGGTGCCGGTGCTGGCGACGGCGCCCGAGCCGTTGTTCTCGAGTTTCGCGACCCGTAGGAAATTGGACGTGTCGTTGCTCGCGCCCAGGACGATCTCGGAGGCGGAGCTGAGGGAAATCTTGTCGGTCGCAGGGTCGTAGCTGGCGGTCACCGCGCCGGAGGTGGCGGTGGAGATCCGATCAAAGACATCCTGGAGAGAGTCGGTCAGGGCGACCGTCACCTGGGCACCATTGACGCTGAAGACGCCGGCGCTCACCGCCGCGGCGGTGGGCAGGGTGGCGAGGGTTAACCCTGAGACATCGGACGAGGCGGAAAGCCCTGCCCCGATGTCGCCGGTGCCGACGCGCTGCGTGGCGGAGGCGAGCTGGCTCACCGCGACCGCATAGGAGCCGACCGGCGCGCTGGCGGTGGCACTCAGGCTCCAGGAAGACGTGCTCGTATTCGATTTTGCGGTACGACCGGAAAACAGGCCATCCACCGCCAGGCCCTTGGCTGCGGTTTGAAGTTCCCGCATCCGCGTGGCGATCGTGTCGAGCGCGCTGACCTTGCTGGTGTTGCCGGTCTTTTCGGTGTTGAGGCGCGTGATCGGGAAGCGCTCCGCATCGATGACGGAGTCGACGAAGGATTTCCAATCGAAGCCCGAGGCGAGACCGGAGAGTTGGAGCGTGGCCATGGTGAGAAAAGGGAAGCCCTCGCTGCATGCGACGGCTTAACGGTCTGTTATCGGCAGGAAAGGGGAGGAACTTAAGGCGGATGGTGTAAGCCGTTCTGATCAGACCACTAAGGCCGGGCGATGCCGTCTGTGTCACTCACCCGTTACCGCAGCCCCCGACTTCGTGATTCGAGATTCAAGCTTTGCCGAAGCCCCTATCCCCGGTTCCCCAAAATCAAGAATCAAAGATCCCCCCTCCCTCTCGGCCCACCTTATGTGCTCCGCGCCCTCTATGTCCCTCTCTGTGCCCTCTGTGTAACTCACCCCGTCGCCGCAGCCCCGGCCACCGCAGCTGGGGTCTGGTCCTCAGGGAGATTCCGGGAGGTCTCGGAAAGAATTTTGCGTTTTCGCTTAAAGTTTCGGTCCGCCCGCTCCGTACAGAGAGACATCTGCGATTCATCTCGTAGATGGAGCGGCCCGGCTCCTCCCCTCCGGCCCGTCGCCACACGGACGTGGCATCAGAATCAAGGAAGATTACCATGTCAGTCGTCATCAATACCAACTACGCCGCCACGGTTGCCGCTAACAACCTGGTGAACTCGAATCAGTCGCTGCAGAAGAGCCTCAACCGGCTTTCTAGCGGCACCAAGATTGTCAATCCCTCCGACGATGCAGGCGGTCTCGCCGTGTCGATGAAGCTGGCCGCCGCGGCCAAGCGTCAGGGAGCGGTGAATACCAATATCGGCAATTCAGTTTCCTTCCTGCAGACGCAGGACGGTGCCCTCAAGATCGCCGGCAAGGTGCTCGAGCGCATCAGCGAACTGAAGATGCTCTACACCGATCCGACCAAGAACCCGACGGATCTGGCCAACTACGACGCGGAGTTCACTTCGCTCCAGGCCCAGCTCACCAGCCTCACGGCGGAAAAGTTCAACGGTGTGAATCTCTTCGGCACGGGCACCATGACGGTCGCCGTCACCGAGGATGGCAGTTCCGCCTCCGCCGTCACGATCCAGGCCCGCGAGCTCTCGAGCACGACCTCCGGTATCGGGGCGCTCACCGCCAGCGGTGTCACCAGCCTCGGCTCCTCCGGGCTGACCCTCCAGGCGATCTCGGACGCCCTCCAGAACGTCGCGACGATGCGCGCCAACAACGGCGCCGAACAGAGCCGCTTCTCCTTCGCCGGGGAACTGCTGACAATCAACAAAGCCAATCTCGAAGCCGCCACCAGCCGCATCATGGATGTGGACGTGGCCCAGGAGAGCACGCAACTCGCGCGCTTCAACACCCTGGTTCAGGCCGGTACGGCCATGCTGGCCCAGGCCAACCAGAGTCCGCAGACCGCGCTGCGCCTCCTCCAGTAACCGGATACGCCGGTTGACCCCTCGTGACGCCTGAGCCGGCGCCAAATCGGCTCAGACCACGCACGAACCAGGCCCCGACGCTCCGCCAGGAATAAAAAAACGCAGGGGTTGGCGCGCGCCAAAAGCGCCGGCCCCCGAGCCCGACACGGGTCGGAATCGTTCCTAGATTACCACTAGCAGCCCATCGCAGGGTGACAATTTAGAGCACCAGCTCTGATCGGCGCGGCCCACTCCGTTCAACTCCGGGCCCGTGGCGACGACGGACGTCGCACTCATCAAGGAAAGATACCACTATGTCAGTTGTAATTAACACCAACTACTCAGCCACTGTTGCCTCGAACAACCTGAGTGCGTCCAACAAAATGCTGCAGACGAGCCTTAACCGGCTCTCGAGCGGCACCAAGATCGTGAATCCCGCGGACGACGCGGGTGGTCTTGCGGTTGCGATGAAGCTGTCGGCCGCCGCCAAGCGCCAGGGCGCGGTCAGCAGCAACATCGGAAACGCCGTGTCCTTCCTGCAGACGCAGGACGGCGCGCTGAAGGTTGCCGGAAAGGTCCTCGACCGCATGAGCGAGCTCAAGACCCTCTACAGCGATCCGACGAAGAACTCCGGCGACCTCGCCAACTACGACTCCGAGTTCACCTCCCTGCAGGCCCAGCTGACCAGCCTGGCCGCTGAGAAGTTCAACGGTGTCGCCCTGTTCGGCACGGGCAGCCTGTCGGTGGCAGTGACGGAAGACGGCACCAGCTCGAGCGTGTCGGTCGCCTCCCGCGACCTCACCAACACGAGCTCGGGTGTCGGCACCCTGACCGGCTCCGGAGTCAGCGATCTGGGCGACATCACGCTCGCCAACATCACCGACGCGATCCAGAACGTCGCCACGATGCGCGCCGCCAACGGCGCCGAGCAGAGCCGCTTCGCCTTCGCCGGCGAACTGTTGACGACCAACAAAGCCAACCTCGAAGCCGCCACCAGCCGCATCATGGATGTGGACGTGGCGCAGGAGTCCACCCAGCTCGCACGCTGGAACACGCTTGTCCAGGCCGGCACCGCAATGCTCGCCCAGGCAAACGGGTCCTCGCAGACAGCCCTGCGACTCCTGTCGTAATAAGACAGTCACGCCAAAAAAGACGTCTGATACGGTCTTCCCAAAGATCCCCCCGGGTGCGTTTAGCGGCGCGCCCGGGGGCCTTTTTTTGCCCGGACGGGCAAACCGCCTGGGACCGGGGCTGCGGCGACGGGAACGTTACACAGAGAACACAGAGCGGAGGCCGGGAGGGCACCGAGCACCGGATGATCTATCCTTCGCGATGACAATTCGTCGGTCGGCCGGAGCAGTCCCCGCGTGCGTCCGACCCAGCACAAAACGCTCTCCTCCCAGCAAAAACCCCCGCGGGCTTTGTGGCCTCCGTGGCCTCAATATCCGCGCTCTGTGATCTCTGTGATCCTCACCCGTTGGCCGCAGCCAGCCCCGTCGCGGTCTGTCTCCGAGCCCGCACCCGCACCCGCGCCCGGCGAATCACGAATCACAAATCCCGAATGGCTTCCGCGGTTTGCTCGACCACCGTCTGCCAGTCCCCCGGGGCCTGCTGGCGAAAAAGCCGGGCAGTGGGGTACCAGGGGCTGTCGTTGCGGTGAAGCAGCCAGCGCCAGTCGGGAGCATAGGGCAGGAGCAACCAGACCGGGCGCCCGAGCGCGCCCGCCAGGTGTGCCACGGAGGTGTCCACGCTGATCAAAAGGTCGAGTTCGCCCAGCAGCGCCGCTGTATCCGAAAAATCATGCAGGTCCGGCGACCAGTCGATCAGGTTCCCGCTGGCGGCGAGGTGCGCCGCGTCCGACGGCCGGAGGTCTTTCTGCACCAGATGCAGGGGCGTCCCGACGGCCTCGGCGATGGATTCGAAGAACGCCAGCGGCACCGATCGCTGGGCGTCGTTTTTGTGGCGGGCGTTGCCGGAGCACACCACGCCGATCCGCGGGCGGGCGGTGCCGCGCAGACGATCCGCCCACGCGGGCCGCCGGAGCTCGGGAATCCGCAGGTACGGCACCGTGGCGGGAATCGACTCGAGCGTCGTGGCGAAGGCCGCCGGCAGGCTGAGCAGCGGCACGTGGAAATCGTGGGGCGGCGGAGTCTCGCGGCGGGCGATCACGGTGGTGCTGGGAAACGAGTTCAGCAGTCCGACCAGCGCGGGCTGGACCTCCAGAATCACCTGCGCGCCGCGCGCCGTCAGGAGCGGCACGTACCGGACAAACTGCAGGGTGTCGCCCATCCCCTGCTCGCAATGGACCAGGAGCGTCCGGCCCTCCAGCGACTCCTTCCCCGTCCACCGGGGGCTGTCGAAGGAACGCCGATGGCGTTTTTGCTCCGTTTGCCAGCGCCACTCGTAACCGGCAAAACCTGCCGCCAGGTCGCCGCGCAGGAGCAGGGCGAGCGCCTCGTTGAAATGGGCTTCCGCAAAGGTCGCGTCCTGCGCTTTCGCCTGCCGGTAGCAGGCGAGTGCCTGGGCGGGATCGTTTTGCGCCAGGTGGGTGTTGCCGAGGTTGCAGAGTGCCTCCGGGTACGGGCTTTTCAGGGCGGCTGCCCGGGTGAACGCCGCGGCCGCCTCCTCGATGCGGCCGAGCCCGAGTAGAGCGTTGCCGAGCCCGTTGTGCGCCTCCGCCAGGTGGGGTGCGAGGGCGAGGGCTTCGCGTTCGCGGTCGGCGGCCTCGGAAAACGCGCGGGTGCTGCAGAGTGCCGAAGCCAGGTTGTGCAGGAGGTCGGCGGAGCGCGGCTGGAGGGTGAGGGCATGCCGGTAGGCCGCAATCGCCTCCGCCCAGGCCTCCTGCGCCTGGAGGACATTGCCGAGGTTGTAGTGAGCCTCTGCATACGAGGGGCGCACCTCGACCGCCCGGCGCAGCGGGGCGACCGCGTCCGCCGCCCGGCCCAACGCCTTGAGCGCCACCCCGCGTCCGTTGAGCGCCTCGGGAAAATCCGGCTGATGCGCCAGCGCCTGCTCGAAGGCGGATTTCGCCTCCTCGGCGGCCCCGGTGCGAAGCAGCGCCGCGCCCAGGTTGCAATGGACCCCGGCAAAGTCGGGCTTGAGCGCGGAGGCCGCCCGATAGGCGGCGATCGCCCCGGCGGGATCGCCCAGCGCCTCGCGCACGGCGGCGAGCCGGCACCAGCCCTCGAGGTGCCGCGCCTCGAGGGCCACCAGCTGTTCGAAGGCGGTGGCGGCCGGGCGCAGCCGGCCGGCTTGGAGATGCGCTACACCCTGGCGCAGACATTCAGCGGCGCGGCTCATCGCTCGCACCTCAAGCGCCGGCTGACTGCGGCATGCCCGCGGTTGCCGGCGGCGGGGGACAGGCCCCGAGCGCGTCCGCCAGCACCGTGCCGACGGTTTCGTGGCGGTTGAAATGGTCGTAGATCCGCCGGCGTTCCGCGAGGGGCATCTCGAGGGCTTGCTCGCAGGCAGACCCCAGTGCGCTCAGGTCGCCGTGGGCGTAGCGCAGGACCAGGCCCCCCTCGGCGAGCGCCTCCAGCCGGCCGCCGGTGCGGGCGTTTTCCGAGACGGGGACGAGCCCCATGCAGCCCGACCAGAACGGGCGATCGGTATGGGTGGCGTTCATACCCGGCGTGGCGAACTTCCTGCCTTCCGGGCAGACACTGACCTTAAAGCGGGTGAGTGAGGCGCGTTCCCCCACTGCGACGGAGTGGTCGGCGATGGCGACAAAGCGGTCCTTGAAGGTTTTTTCCAGGAAGCTGATCTGCCGCTTGCGGTGATCGGTCAGCCCGAGCCGGGAGCCGAGAAAGAGGATGCGCGGTTCCGGGGCCTCGGCGAAGGGGATGGAAAAGGGGATCAGGTTGGCCACCCAGCTGCGGTGGCGTTTGACGCAGGTTCGGGGCAGGGCGGCCTCGCCCTCGGGGTCCAGGGGAGCCTCGTCGTGGATCAGGACGTCGAGGTAAGGCGCGATCTCCGAAAACGCGGAGGTGGTGCGGCTGGCTTCGTCGAAGGCGTACCAGGCGAAGCGCACGCCCGCGCGCCGGAGCAGGGGCGCGAGGCGACCCAGGACGCCGGCCAGCTTTTGCGGGCCCTGTCCGTCGAAAACCAGCCAGGATTCCACGCCCGGCTCGGCCGGAGTGCGGGCCAGGTCCAGCAGACCCGCCGCGCCGGCAACGCGGGCGGGAAGGAACTCCAGGTCGGGATGACTCAGCGCGGCGAATACGCGGGTGTTTTCCCCGTGCCAGTCACAGTCCAGCCGCGCCATGCGAAGGAGTTCCGGGTCGCTTGCGTTGCTGACGCGCACCCGCAGGTCCAGACGTGGCAGCCCTTCAAGAAACGCCGAGGCGTCGCTGAGTGTTTCCGCCCAGGAAGAGAAGTGGGTGATACGCAGGCGACGCGGCATGGGTTCTGGCGTGTTCGATCGACTAAACCCGCGCGTCTGGCAGCTGCAACGGAACTTGTGGGCCGTCGTAGGGGGAGTCACCAGCCGGTCTGGGGTCAGAGTATGGGCGCGGGTAGGCAGAAATCTCCATGTGAAGAGAGGGATAGAGGGTGCGGGACGCCGTTAAGCGGCGGGGAATGGGAAGCACAAAAATAAAAGCAGCACTAAGTCACAGATGAAAAGCTATTAACGTGAGCAAGGCGTGATCTGGCGCACCGGGTGCATACTAAGCCGACTGCCAAGTCCCTCGAAGCATAAACCCCGCTGCGATACACTTCATGAAGATACCCTCTGACATTGTCCTGCTGGTTATGGACCACGGGATTGGTGACCATTACATCGTCGCCGGCTTTGCCGAGGCCATTCGAAAGAAGTTCGGTCTCCGAGTGTGGGTGGCGGGGAGGAAGGACCTGGCTTTTATCGCTGGTCTCTTTCCTGCGGCCGAGCGCTACCTGGAGTGGCCAAAGAATATAAAGGCAGACTCCGTCGGCGATATTTGGATTCGCGGCGGGTCCATCTTCTATTCGCATTTTCCGCGGTTGGAGTTGATGCGCGCTGTCGGCTACAACGGATTTCACTTCTTGGACGCATATCGCTGCAGGCTCGGTCTGCCAGTCGAAGCACAGTTGAGCGCCGCAAAGCGTCCCGATGCGGCGTCGGTGGCGGCCGCTTGTGAGCGAATTCGCGAACTCGGCTTCACGCCGGGCAGGACCGTCGTTCTCAACATTGATTCCCGTACCACCTTAACGACTGGTGTTGAGCCGGAGTTTTGGACCGCCCTGGGTGAACGGCTGAAGGAACAGGGGCTTGAGCCTCTGGTGAATGCCGGGCCGGCAACACGCATCCCGGAAGGACTCCGTTCAGTCTCATTGAACTTGCCTGATTTCAGGGCGACTGTGGTCGCCGCGGGCGCCATCTGCAGTGTGCGCAGCGGCGTATCCGACCTTACTTGCGATCTCCCCTGTGCCCGGGTGGTCGTTTACCCAGATTGTGAATACTGGAGCGGCCGAATGATTGAGGCCGTCGGCTTTGATCGCTTCGGGCTTTCCGAAATGCCGGTGGAGGTGCTCGTCACCCCGTCGACTGCGCAGGAGCGAAGCCGCGAGATTGCTGAACAGCTCCAAGCCCGTTTGCCCATCGCAGCCTAACGCCATGAAAATCGCCGTTATCGGTGGTGGAATATCGGGGGTCTCGATTGCCCGTTTGCTCAAAACGAGCTGTGACGTCACGGTGTACGAGGCGCGACCGCGCATTGGCGGCCTGATCGCGTGTGAAGACCTTCCTGCCGGTCTATACCACAAGCTCGGCGGGCATGTTTTCAACAGCAAGGTGCAGCGGGTATCCGACTGGTTCTGGGGTCATTTCGATCGGCAACGTGAGTTCGTTCAACTCGTCCGCAACGCCCGGATCCTCCTGGACGGCGAGAACATCAACTATCCCATAGAGAATAATCTGTATCGGCTGCCGGAGGCCGATTGTAAGCGGATCCTCGTAGAACTGATCGAGGCACACACGACGCACTCCTCGTCAGCGGCAGCGCTGAACATGCGCGATTTCTTTCTGCAGACGTTTGGGAAGACGTTAAGCGAACGGTATTTCTTCCCCTACAATGAGAAGATCTGGCGGTGTGACCTGTCGGAAATTCCGCTGGGGTGGTTGGAGGGCAAACTGCCCATGCCTAACCTCCAAGAGATTCTTCTCTTCAATGTACTCCGGAAGGAAGAGACGGCAATGGTCCATTCTCGCTTCTATTATCCGCGGAAGGGCGGATCCCAATTTGTTATCGACCGTCTCGCTGAGGGTTTGGACATCCGCTGCGGAGTGCCGGTCACCGCACTGAGCCGCAGTGCCGACCGTCGATGGAGGGTGAATGATTTTCCAGAGCGATACGACCACGTCGTCTATTGTGGCGACATCAGGGACCTCGATCGCCTGCTGGGAGAGCCGTTGCCGATCGATCGGGCAGAAGATGTCTCCTCATTGCGCACGCGCGGCATTACCAATGCGTTCTGCCGATGCGATACGACGGACACCTCGTGGTTGTATCTTCCGGGGCAAGAATTCAGCGCGAATCGCATTATCTATACGGGCGCCTTCAGCCCGGAAAACAATCATCAGGATCGGATGACGTGTGTGGTGGAGTTCCTCTTTGGAGAAAGTGAGGAACGTATCAATCAAGACCTGAATCGCCTCCCGGGCCGACTCGAGCTGGTACGCCTGAATCACGTGCGGGATGCGTACATTATCCAGCAACCGAATACTCGCGTTGTGATGGACGGGCTAAAGAAGCAGCTCGCCTTGCGCAGACTACACTTGCTCGGGAGATTTGCTGAATGGGAATACTATAACATAGACAAGTGTATTGAATCCGCAATGAACGTGCAGTCGCTGATCGTGCCCAGTGAGCAGCGACTTAGTGCATGAATCGTGAACCATGAACGCCTCCTCCTCGCTAGAGTATTTCGAATTCCTGCGCCGCTGCAGCATGGGTGTCCTGGATACCTTGGGCTTGCAGTCTGAACCGCTGCCACTCGATACAATTCTTGGCCAGCTGCAGCCAAAACTGGATAATTTGGAAGCGTATCTTCCACCGTTTGGCGCCGTTCCGAAGCCGGAGCCGGCGAATGCGCGGGTTCCGATTTCGTCAGGTGTGGGGCTTAACTCCGTTGGTATGCTTGTGGATCGGCTCACGATCCTTTTCATCCGCGAGTGGTGCCTGATCAACAAAGGGAGACCCAACCCGGAGAAGGCTCAGGCAATCTATAGTCAGCAAACACGTGACATCATGGTCGCCCTGTCGGAAGCGCGCCCCGGAAGCTCAGCGCTCAACAGCAAATTGACTCACCTTAAGGGTGAAGCCAAAGCTACAAATTGGCTACAGGCATACTATGGCCTCTTCGCGACCAATGTATTGCTCTGGGAAGCGCAAGAGATCTTGTATACCCGGGACATCCGGCAGCTACCGCCAGAGGAGTTGCGCTCCTACATCACCTGGTTCGCCTACGGCAACATGCGCCGCAACGAGTACATCCAGATGTGCGAGGAGTATTACTGGAGGAGCTGACGCGGCTTAAGGCTGGCGAGGTACCGCGCCGGTTAAATTCCCAATGTTGCTCCCTCCCAGAGAGGCGGTTTGCCGAGCGTTGTTGGTACGGAGGGACGCAGCAGGGCCGCATTCGCCATGTGAAATGGCGATGCCGTAAAGTGCGGTCTGAAAGGATGCGCTCCTTCAGCTTTCCTTCGGGTATCCGAATCGGCGCATGTCACCGATTGAGATAGCAGCCAGGTCTTTTGCCCAGTCAGTGTCCTCCTGCCAGCGCCGGTTGTCACCGCCTCGGAAGAAGGTGCGATGGCCTTGCCGTGTCATTCGGTCGAATTGGGTGGCCCAGTGCACAAACGCAGGTGTCAGCTTGGGGCGGACCCCGATGAACTGGACGAGGCGCTCGAGTGCGGCGGGATCACGTTTCAGATCCTCAAACCGGATCAGATGCACCATCTCGGGATCCTCGTATTTCATGGCGAACGCTTTGTCATAGAACGCCGAATACCGCTGGTACTCGGACTGGATCCATTCACGGCGATCTTCGACCTGCAGATTCCAGCGGTCCCTCGCTGTGTGATAGTACGAATAGATCGAAGGATGCGGGTCGCGAATCAGGATAATCGCGGGCCAGTCTCCTGGTTGAGGAGTGCCGTGGGTGCCGTTTGGCTCGGGGTTGATATAGACCGGCTGCTGGGGCACCCCATCTTCCCGTAACTTCATCATATAGAAGGTGTGCGGGTTGAGTTCTTCTGCACGCTGCATCGCCTCGGGATCGTTGGCATAACGCGTAGGGAAGAAAACGAGGTCAAAGAGCCCTGTAAGGCAGGTAAAAAGGAAGTGGCTGCCGGTCCGAGGGTACCCATAAAAGTCCGCGCGGCGGGCCAGGCGGGTTCCGAAAGAATAGAGATTTGGATCCATCAGGTGTAGAAAATGACGGCGGCATCACGCTGCTTGCCAAAGCACCTTTAGGCAGGGCTGGGCTGGCATATGGGAGTGAAACGGAGCCGGGAGGGCCTCGCCTTTGTCCAGTGAGTTCCATATCCACTTGTCAGCCTGGGGCATGATGAATGCAGGCGCTGCAGCTTTGATGCTCCGCAGGATGGTTTCGCGTGTTGCTGGAGAGGTGAGTTCCTGCACGACCCGAAGAGGGTTCGGGTGTTTGGATGACATTACTCTTCCCAGATTGAGAGAGGTGACGAACCGACCCGCGCACGTATCTTGGCTGCCGACGACCAAAATGGGGATACCGCATTGCAGCAGGAAAACGAGCCGCGAGGGCAAGCTCAGGCGGGTAAGCCACTCGTTATCCTCGGCGCCCTCAAGTTCACCGCTCGGAACGACGACAAACGGGTATGTCGTCAATCGGTCCGCTAATTCGGTCTCAGGGATGAAGCCTTGCCCGAAAATGCCTACCTTCTCGCACTCGGGCTTCGCTTCTTTTCCGAACCAGTCTGCCTTTAGTCCTGTGCGTGCAAAAAGACGCGCGAGCTGATCAAACTGCGCTTGGGACCAGAGGCTCCCGACGAAGGCACAATGATTGGCGCCGCGCTTTTTCGGAGACCAACGGTTTACCCGCGCGCTCGTTGAGGAAGAAACCACCGGCGGGAGCAGTTCGAACGTCTGATGAAATTTGAACGCGTAGGTGAGCTGCATCTCTGGCGAGATCGTCAATCGAAGACGCGATGCCTGGAAAAGCCTTACCAAGAGATCATCCTCGACCGACGATGTGTAGACGTTGCGATCGTCCATGATGTACGCACAGAGCGCTGCCTTTGTCACAGCATGCGCGGCGATGGCATGGATAAACTCTGTGCGGTTAAATGGCACACACACGATCCGTCGAATCGTGAACGGCGCGAGTAGGCGCCGCAGCCGATCCTCCACCTCAACCTCTGATTCAGGCAGGGAGGCGGACAGCAGATTGGAACTTCCGACGAGCTCGACTCCGCGAAAACAGGTGCTCATGCGGAGGGTCACGATGTTGAGAGACTCAGAGAAAAATCGTGCGAGCAGCACGCCGGCGCCGTGCTTCATGTTCGATTCAGCGCCGGTGATAAGGAGATCCCGCTCTTGAGAAGGCGCTTGGAGCTGAGGAGAAAGCTGGCGAACTCTGTCGAAAGCAGTGGCAAACGTCACGACGTCGGAACGTTGTTCTGCAGCTCTGCGGAATGCTTCGTAGGCCATGGCCTGATCACCCAGTTCCCAGAGCCGCAGCCCGACATCGAACCAGCTCGCGGCATCGTTCGGATTGTGAAGGGCGGCCTCCTTCCAGTGATGACAGGCATCCGCGATGGCGCCTCTTCCTTCTTTCAGCCAAGCTCCCAGGCGGCTGATCTCGACGATGGCATCGGAGGGCGCGGGGCCGGTGCGGCGCAAGATAAATTCCACGTACTTCTCCGCATCCTCCAGACGGCTGGCGCGAATTTTCTGCCACGTCGCATTTACCTGACGATAAAAGACGTCACTCAAACCCGCTGACATGCGTTCGGCAATATAGATGAGACGCGGCTCGTGAGGATCGAGTGTTGCAAGGATGCCGGAAAGCCGGCTCAGCGCGGCGTCATCTCGTCGCTCCGCTGCGAGATCCGCAGCCACCACGTAGCCCTCAGGCGTGCGTGGGGCCTTTTTTATCAGCTCGTTTGCCATCTTCTCGGCGGTCTCGAAATCCGCCGCCTCCAGAGCCGCTCGCATGGCAGCTACATCGACTTGCTGCGTTCGGTAGGCGGTATGGTAGGCAAGGTCAGGAAGCTCCGCTGAGCGGACATATCCCGGGGGCGGCGTGGTTAGACCGCCGGGAACCCAAACACATTCTGCCTGGCTGCAGGCCGAAGGCACGGAGGGAAGGTCACTGCTCACGTAGAGGGAGAGCGTGCCCCCCTGCGTGTTCTCGGCCGGGGATACCTGGAGTAAGCGGGGGAATCGGCTGAGGAGAAGGCGCGCGGCTAACGGTGCTTTTGTATCCACATAAGCAATCGGCTCGGCTGAGTTCTCCACACACGCCTGAACCGCCGCAGCGTATTCCAAGGTCGGCTTCAATGAAGCGAAAGGCACTGACACGACCGCAGCGCGGGAGATCTCGAAGATTGGGAACGGGGCGCCACCACAGACAAGCTGCCGCACCGCGTTGATTCGAGCGCCTGGGCTAAGGTATGTGTCATACCACCCCTGAATCTTGGACACGGTGCTGTCCTCGACTTCTTGGTGAACTAGGGCGGCGGCGCGTTCCGCCAGCCTTCCGCAGCTGTCGAATACCTCCAATGCGCCCGTACCCTGCAGCACATTCGCAAAACCTGATGCGGAAAAGACGGCATTGCCCAGGACAGGGGTTCCACTCGCGAGAGCAAGGAATAGCTCGGTCCGGAGTTCGCCATGGTTCGACGTCGCGGCTAACACCCTGCTGTGTCCGAGAATTTCGAGAGACTCCGTAACGTCACGACGCAATGCTACAGACTTGACGCCTCTTTCGTTCAGGGACCTGACAAACTGATTGCGCGGCGCGTGTCTCGCCCACTCCACGGAAGGTACGGCCACCCGAGGCAAGCGTTTGCGCCCGCGGACCCATTTGAGCACCTCGCTCGGAACGCAGGACCACAGCCCGGGATACCAGTGTACACCCGCGGTCGTGGCCGCGGCTACGAGGGGCAGGTCGAGTTTGGATTCCACCAGAACCACGTGGTCAAACTGCTCGGCTGCCAGATACTCAAAAACATGAGTACAACCACGGGCTTGGAAAAAGACATCTCCGACCAATGCCACGCGTACCGGGGCAACGCCTGCCAGGTTTCGAGGAAATGCACTGGTTGCCGCGTCCAGTTGAACACACACGACATCGGGCTTCTGAGCTTGGGGTATACGTGACGCCATCGTCCCGGCATCAAAATTCCCGTTTGGGCTCCTAAGAGAATACAGATGGTGTTCGAAGCTGCGGTTCACCTGAAAAGGGCCGCAAACGATCTGATCATCACCGAGGACGGGGAGCTCGCACGGATGAGCTGCAACGGATGTGAATAGCAACACATTCATACGCGGTGATTAGTTTGCCGGCGCCTCAACGCACTGGAGCGATTTCAAGACGCTCTCCGTTTCTTCCACCAACTCCTGGTGGCCCACTTCGCGGGCCAATTTTGCGAGCAAGTGCCATGCTGGGACCTGTGTGGCATCCAGACGCAGGGAAGCCTCAAGGGCTTCGATGGCCTGTTGATTGCATCCCGTCGCGTGGAGCACAGACGCCGTCTCAAACCAAAGGTCAGCGGATTGTTCCTGCCCCTGGAGTGCCGCGAGAAAATATGGCAGGGCTTTGTCGGGATGCTCTGCAGCGCTGTACGCTCGCCCGAGCAAATGGCGTCCAACCGAGAGGAAAGGCGAGTGTGAGAGCACCGTCCTGGCTGCTTCGATGGCGTCTGCGGTGTCACCTCGATCCAGAGCCGCGAGGCTCTCGCGCAGTGTATCTTCGACTGAGGCGGGCAATGGAGCTAATCGAATGGGCTCCTTCTGCATTGGAAGGCTCCCTGACTCTTGAGCGAGGTCATGCATCCTCAACAGCATGGCTGCGAATGCGTCGCTGCGCCCGAGGGTGTCGGTAAGAAGAGGATACTGCACAATGGCCTCTCTAGAGGCTTGGCGGATCTTCGCACCCTCACCCTCCACGGTGGCGAAGGAGACTGCTTTCTGGACGTACTCGTCGACCGAGACGGCGACACAATGGCTTAGGCCGCAGTCACGAAGCATTGCAGGCGCGCATTGGCGGTGGAGCGCGGTGCTGGAGAGGCAGAGCGGGGCAATGCCGATTCCGATCGCAAGGGAGATTTCTGCCGCAGTGGGCGTCGGCAGCGGACTGAGATGGACTTGCGCCAGAGCGGCCGTCGACCGCCGTTCATCGAAGTGGAGAATCAGACGGGCAGGATCAATTCCGGACGCGAAGCAAAATGTTTGGGCGGTGAATTTTGCCCGCTGGCGTGGCGTGTTCGGAGGCAGCGCCCAAATGAAATAGGCCGCCGGAACTTCGCGGAGAATGCGGGCCCAGGCGTCGAGGGTCGCTGGGTCAAAGAGCGACAGGTCCGCCGTGGCGACAAACACCGGGATACCAGAAGGCAATTCAACGGAGGTCCTCAGCAACGCCAACGCCTCTGGCTCAAGCGAGGGCAACTGCCCGGGTTCGTGAACGTAGCCGGGCGCGGTGAGAATGGCCAGCTGTTCGCAAGACGCTGCTGAATCCACGTCGATTTCACTGCCGACAATGGTGGTGTCGATTCCCGGAAGACCGGAGAGGAAAGATGCGGCGGAGAAGACGCTGGTGATGCGACCGAGCCGACGGCAGCCCAGCTCGATCCATTCTCCCGACTGCATGGACCTGTCCGGGACCACGACCGCGATGTCGAGATCGGCCTCGCGAATCATCGCGAGCACAGCAGGCAGGTCTCCTTTCAGAGTGATGACGCTGGCCGCCAGCTGACAAAAATGGTTCTCGAACTCAGATTGCCCGACTTTCGGCGCAATGAGTACCATTTCAAACAGCGTGGGGTCCAGATGTTGTAGGTAAGCGCGTGCGGTCCTTGTCTCCGCAGAGGATTGCAGGTCTGAAAAGAGGAATCCGACGCGAATGCGTCCCGCTTCCGTTCGCGGCAGCGGAACGTAGTCGTCCGACCCGCACAGGGATCCGGCTCGAGCGATAATTTTGCCCAGTGCGCTGCGGAGGGATGACAAGTCCTCGTTCGATGCAAGGAGCTGCTGGGCAGGATGCACGCGAAGGATTTCTCCAATCGCTGACCTGACGGCGGTGGAACCGACGTTCCTTTCCGTCCACCGTGCGACGCTCGTCACAAGGTCAGCGATGTGGCGCGCATTTCGAGAGGAGATTCCTCTGTCCACTGCGCCCAATGGGCTGGCGAGAATCCAGCGGGCATAATGCGCCCAAAGCCAAGTAGGTACTCCGTCGAGGCCTGGGAGCTGAGTGGCCCGCCATGACGGGATGAGCAAAGTTGCCGCAATGATTCCGGGCCAACCTGAACGCAGACACTCGGCGGCCTTCTTAACGTCCTCTTCGGCGGATTCGGGTAGGTGGACCCCGGCATCCCACACCATCACCGCTGTTTCGTATAGCGAATGCAGGATGGGGTGCCCACTCTCATGCTTTCGAAGGCTGAGTACATACGCGGCAAGTTGTCTGTTTGCGAACCGCGCATTCTCCAGAGTTGTTCTGTCAGGTCCGGAATAGTGCCGCGCAAGACAGTCCCGCACACGCAGGATCAGGGGCTCTGGATCGAGAGGAAATTTGGACATGACGAGGACTTGGGTAGGGATTAACGCCTAGGCAGAAGCTA
The DNA here is from genome assembly GCA_023428905.1 of Verrucomicrobiota bacterium. Classification (GTDB taxonomy): domain Bacteria; phylum Verrucomicrobiota; class Verrucomicrobiia; order Opitutales; family Opitutaceae; genus EW11. Next base: position 13,923 of record JAEYWP010000022.1, on the reverse strand, counting down.
ACCAGCCCTCCTCAGCAATTCATGGGCCCGGCTGGCGTATGTTCCCCTTATCGTCTGCAGTACAGAGAGATACAGGTAGATTTTTTGCGTGTCTTTGAGACGATCCCGCAATTGGGCAATATTTTCCCCTAGGGGTCCCGGTCGCCCCGCACCTCACGCGCAGTGTGCAGTTCGATTAGCTTTTCGCTGAACTGTGAAGCCAAGGCTTCATGGCCCATTAAGAGTGACTTTGTGAGATCGAGCCGCTGCCGACTGCGTATCTTGCCCAGGACTTCTCGGTCTGCGGCCAAGATCGCGGCCATCCGGGTTGCGCTGGAATGGTCCTCCGCCACCCACTCGTCCCGGCCGATGGCGTGGAGGAGGGAGGCGCCGACGCGGGAGGCGTGGCGGTTGCCGCGGAGAGTCAGGACGGGGACGCCCATCCAGAGGGCCTCGCAGGTCGTGGTGGTGCCGTTGTAGGGCACCGTGTCCAGGGCGACGTCAACCTGGTGGTAACAGGCGAGGTGCTCGGCGGTCGTGGCGGTTGTGCCTAGCAGAACCAGGCGCTCCGGGGCGATGCCGTGCGCCGCGGCGCGGGCACGCAGGCCGTCCGGGTCCGCAAGAAAGGACTTCAGGAGGAGGCGCGAGCCGGGGACCGCCGCCACGACCGCCGACCAGAGGCGCAGGGTCTCGTCCGTCACCTTCGAGAGGCTGTTGAAAGAGCCAAAGGTAAAGGGCTGGCCCCGCGTGCAGGGCGGTGGCTGCACCTCCGGCGCGTCGGGAGGCGGCGCATACGTCCACGCACAGGGCGCGAACCGGACGAGTTTTTCGGTGTGAAGCACGTCCGCCTCGCCGGGCGGGTCCGCGATCGCATCCGTGAACCGGTAGTCCATCGTCCGCAATCCGGTGGTGTTGGGATACCCAAGGTACGTCACCTGCACCGGCGCCACCCGGCGGGCAAACAGCGCCAACCGGTTCATCCCCGTGTGCCCCGCCAGGTCCACCAGGACGTGCAGGGCGTCAGCGCGCACCTGGGCCTCCACCCGCTCGGCAGGCCAGCCGATCAGGTGCCGCCAGTGCGCCGCGAGCGCCTTCAGGCGGTGGCTCGTGGCATCGACCGTGAAATGGTCGTGGTAGAGGAAAACGTCAAAGCGGTCGCGATCGAGGTGCCGCAGGAGCGGCTCCAGGAAATACGCCACCGAATGGGTGCGCAGGTCCGGTGAAATAAAGCCCACCCGGAGCCGCTCCCCGGGCTTCCAGGTCAGGGGCAGGGGAGTGGGCCTGGCGTTCTTCTCCAGCAACACCCCAAACGCGCGGTGCTCCTCAAAGAGCTGCGCGGGCGTGAGGTCGGCCCGGTAGTTGAGCAACATCAGCCGGTAGCTGCGCGCCGCCAGGTCGTCGGGCTGGCGGCGGAGGTGCGCCTCAAAGTCAGAAATCGACCGCGCCACGTCATGCATCGCCTGATACGACTGCGCGCGCGAGCACTGCGCTTTCGGATGCCGCGGATCCAGTTCGAGGGCACGGCTGTGGTGCTCGGCCGCCTCCTTGAAACGGCCCTGGAGCTGCAGGACCGACCCGAGAGCCGTCCAGCCCTGCGCCCCCTTGGGCTGCAGGCGGGTGCAGGTGCGGTACGCCTCGGCCGCCTCCTCCAGTTTGCCCGCCGTGACCAACCCCGCGCCGAGGTTGGACCACGCCTCCAGGCTCCTGGGCTCCAACTGCGTGGCCTTGCGCAGATTGCCCTCTGCCTCCTCCCGCTGCCCGAGCTGCGCCTGCGCCAGCCCGAGGCACATATAGGTCGGACCGGAGCGGGCATTGAGGGTCAGGGCGCGCCGCAGCAGCCTGAGCGCCTCGTCGAGTTTCCCCAACTGGAGCGCCGCCACCCCGCCCAAGTGATGCGCCTCAAAACCGCCCGGCACCAGCGTTCGCACCTGCGCATACCCGGCCGCGGCCTGGGCCAGCCGCCCGGCCTGGTGGTGCTGCAGGGCCTGCTGGAGAAGGACTTGGGCCTTGGAGGTCTGCATGGAGTATGGCGAGAGCTTATGCCCCGTTCCTCGGGGGGAAAGCGGCAAAACAGTCCGCGCTGCTTGGGGGTCCTCAATCCGCTGAAGGAACCACGAATGAACACGAAAGGACACGAATTCGGATTTCAGACCCCGAACCTGCGAGCCGCGGAATCGACCACGGATGGACACGGATCAACACGGATTCAGACGTCGAACCTCGGTCCGCTGAAGGAACCACGAATGGACACGAAGGGACACGAATTCGGATTTCAGACCCCGAACCTGCGAGCCCCGGAATCGACCACGGATCAACACGGATTCAGACCACGATCCTCGATCGGCAGAGGGAACCACGATGGGACTCGAACTCGGAAGGGGTCGGATCCGTGTCCCTCCGTGTTCATCCGTGGTGAAATGGATCGGGGATCCGTCATTCGTGTGAATTCGTGTCCATTCGTGGTTAGGTCAGGCACTCCGCCGGTGGAGCGGTTGGGCCGGTCCCCCCGGTTTTCACCCCAGCCGGCTTGAGCCGAAAGCCCCTAAACTTCGGCAGGGAGCCGCCGATTAACGGGTGACGACCTCTCATGCCCGGCGCTCATCTGCCGCAGCTGGAGGTTCCTTTCATGCCGACCGCCAGTCCCCTTTCCGTGTCCAAGCCCTACACCGACGCCGAGATCATCAAACGCATCGATGCGTGCCCGAAGCTGGCCTCCCTGCAGAGCATCAACCGTGCACTGGCGGGATTGGTGAACTCCGAACAGAGCTATAACTCCCAGATCGCGGAGATCATCCGGCGCGACCCCTCCCTCACCGCCCGCCTGCTCCGCATGGTAAATTCGGTGTATTTCGGCCTGACCGCGAAGGTGAACAATATCGAGGAGGCAGTGTTTTACCTCGGCCTGCGGCAGATCCGTGAACTTTCGATGGCCACGCCGGTGATCGAGGAACTGGAAAAGATCAACCGGTCCTCCCTCCGCCTGCCCTGGAAGGAGCTGTGGAAACACTCGATCGGCGCCGCGATCATGACGCGCGAGATCCTCGCCACCACCACGCTCCTGATCGACGACGACACCGATTACATCATCGGGCTGCTCCACAATGTCGGCAAAGTCGTGATGGCCTCCGCCTTCCCCGAAGAGTTCGGGCGCATTGTCGGTACCTCCTTCCACAACACCGCCGAGGTCTGCGCGATGGAGCGCGAACTGATTGGCTGGGACCACGCCCGCGTCGGCGGGTATTACCTCCAACGCCACCAGCTTTCCGCCGAGATCACCGACGCGGTGCTCTACCACAACGATCCGGAGGCGGCCCCGAACCACGCGTTCTTCGCCGCCGCCGTCCAGGTCGCCGACCAGCTCGTGCGTTACGCCGGGATCGCCGGCGGCTTCGAAAAGGTCGACCCGATCGCCGACGATGCCTGGCTCGAGCTCCCGGGCTGGCAGATTCTCTACGGCACCGGCGAGAAGGAGACCCGCATCGCCCGCGCCGCACTCTCCAACAGCGTCCAACGCCTCCCCACGGTCCTGAGCGGTCTGGTCTAGCCGCGCCATGACCGTCACGCGCACGCTTCCGACCGGATCCGCTGCCGCGGCCCTGGCGGCCGAGGAGGCCATCCTGGTGCTGTCGCCCCAGCGGCGTATCCAGCAGATCACGCCGCGCGCGGCCGCCCTTCTGGGGCGCCCGGTGGAAGAACTCATCGGCACCCATTTCGACGACATCGCCGCCCTCACCGCCCTCAGCCTGAGCGCGCGCGAGCAGCCCGTTTACAAGACCACCCGCCGTCCCTCCCTCATCCTCGTCACCCTCCGGGTCCTCGACTACACCTGCGGCCGCCACGACCACCTGGTCGAACCGTGGGAGAAAAGCGTGGAGCTCGCCCTCGTGCGCAGCGTGCAGGGGCGCGTCCTGGCGGTGAACGAAGCCTTCGCCCGCAAGTTCGGCGTCCCGCGCGCCCAGTGGGGCGAGCGCGATCCCGAGGCCCTGATTCATCCCGACGACGTGCGCGACTGGACCGGCTGCATGACGCGGCTCACCCGCCCGCCTTACCGCATCTCGCACGAACACCGCTGGCTGACGGCCCAGGGCTGGCGCTGGCTTTCGTGGGAGGAAACCGCGGTGCGCGACCCGGAGGGCGAGATCGTCGCCTACCGCGCGATTGGGCGCGACGTGACCAAGCGGCGCCTCGCCGAGGAGCATTTTTCCAAGCTGGCCAGCGCAGTCGAACAATCGCCGTTCTCCATCGTCATGACCACGCCGGACGGACGGGTGCAGTACGTGAATCCACGCTACACCTACACCACCGGCTACACCCTCGAGGAGATCTTCGAGAAGGGCATCCCCGTCCTGCGCGAGGGCCACCCGACCGAGGAGTCGTTCCGCGAGTTCGAGGTCACGGTCAAGGCCGGCCAGAAATGGACGGGCGAACTGTGCACCCGCTGCAAGGACGGACGGGTGATCTGGGAGTTTGTCCAGGTCTCGCCCATCCGAAACCACCTCGACGAGGTCACCCACCTGCTCTGCGTCCGGGAAGACATCTCCGAGCGCAAGAAACTCGAGGACCAGCTCCGCCAGGCGCAGAAGATGGAGAGCGTCGGCACCCTCGCCGGCGGCATCGCCCACGACTTCAACAACGTCCTCGCGATCATCAACGGCTTCGTCGAGATCGCCCTCAACCGCGGGCCGAGCGACGAGGCCCAGGTGAAATACCTGAAGGAGATCCATTCCGCGTCCCAGCGCGCCGTCGGACTCGTCCGCCAGATCCTCACCTTCAGCCGCAAGACCGAGGCGACCTTCCGGCCGGTTTCGCTCAACCAGCACATCACCGACCTCGGCCGGATGTGCGCCGAAACGTTCCCACGCACCATCACCTTCAGCTTCGACCTGGATCCCGAGCTCCCTCAGCTCTCGGCGGATCCCAATCAGCTGCAGCAGGTGATCATGAACCTCTGCGTGAACGCGCGCGATGCGATGGGCTCCGGCGGACGCATCTCCGTCTCCACCCACCAGGTGTCCGGCGACACCATCGTGCGCCTCGGGGCCGACCCGGCGCGGCGTTACGCCTGTATCAAGGTTGCTGACACCGGTTGCGGCATGCCACCCCACGTCCGGGCGCGCATCTTCGAACCGTTTTTCACCACCAAACAGAATGCGGGCGGGACCGGCCTCGGCCTCTCCGTCGTCTACGGCATCATCCTCAACCACCGCGGTTTCCTCGAGGTGGAAAGCGTTGAGGGGGCCGGCAGCACCTTCTTGATTTACCTGCCGATCGAAGCGCAGCGCTCTGCCACCCGCACCGCCGACACCGCCCACGGTATGCTCGGGGACATCCCGCCGGGGAGGGAAACGGTGCTGATCGTGGAGGACGAGGCCAGCCTACGTGAACTGCTCCGCACCGTGCTGGAGCCCCGAGGCTACAAGGTCATGACCGCCGCGGACGGCGCCGAGGCCATCGACGTGCTCCTGCGCGAGCCGGCCACCATCGATGGTGTCCTCCTCGACCTCAACCTCCCGGAGGTGAACGGCGTCGACGTCTTCAAGACCCTTCGGCGTATCCGCCCCGAGACGCGGGTGCTGGTGATCAGCGGCAACATCACCCCCGAGGTGCGCCGCGAGCTCAACGCCCTCGGCCAGACCGAATTCCTTCCCAAACCCTACCAGCTCGACGAGCTGGGACGGCGCCTGCGCAGCCTGCTCGACACCCCGCTGGCGACCCCGGCACCCACCGCCTGAGGCGCCCATCGGCGCGGGCAGAACGCGCCCGGCGGACTCCCGCGTCGAGCGACCGACGGCAGGCGAGGGTTTTTCCTCAATTTTGGAGGCCCGGAGCCGATGCAGGCTTGGTTTTTTATGCCCTTGTTCCGACGCACCCACTCCTTGGAGGCCAGCGCGTGAGATCGCTGCGGCAGCGCATCGAGGGGCTTTTTGCGTCCACTGGCGGCGCGCCCACCGTCCGCGATGGTGAGGAGCTGGGGGAGGACCAGATCCTGGAGCCAGTCTACCGCCGGGGCGACCGCTGGATGACGCTTTTTCTCGGCGGGCATTTCCTGCTCGCTCTGGGGTTGGCACCGCTGGCCGACACCTGGTTCGCCACCCTGGCCATTGCCCCGACCGCGCTGCTGCTGTTTCACCTCGCGGTCCGCTTTGCGCCCGGGCGGCTGGTCACCCGCCTGCTCGCAGCAGTCAGCCTCCAGGCGATGGTGGGCCTGCACGGCTATCAGATGGGCGGGGCGACGGAGGCGCATTTTCTCCTCTTCACCGCGATCACGATGCTGATCGTGTACGCCGACTGGCGGTGTTTTGTCCCGCTGCTCCTGATGGTGCCGCTCAACACCGCACTCTATGCGCGGGTGTACGACCTCAGTCTTTTTGAATACGCCTCGTATTGGTTCAGCCAGGACCCGCTCCGCTGCTGGATCAAGGTCGGCACCGTCGTCCTCGAGGTCGTCACCGTTTCCGTCTGGGCCCAGGTCAACCGCCGTCACTTCCTCGCCGAGCAGCGAAACCGCCAGCGCCAGGCCGAGCAACAGCACGAGCTGGAGCAGCAGCTTGAGCGGGTGCGCCGGTCCGAGGCGCTGCTGCAGTCGAGCGGCCAGGTCCTTCTGGAAACGCAGAGCAAAATGGCGAAGGAAATCCGAGAGCGGCGAAAGACGGAGGAAACGCTTCTCCTCGCCAAGGAGGAGCTCGAGGCTACCAACCGCCAGCTTCAGGATTCGATTGCCCGCGCCAATGAGCTCGCGCTCTCGGCCGAGGTCGCTAACCAGGCCAAGAGCGCCTTCCTCGCAGTGATGAGCCATGAGATCCGCACCCCGCTCAACGGTGTGATCGGCATGACCGAGCTGCTGCTCGAGACCGGCCTGACGGAACACCAGCGCGACGGACTGGAGACCATCCGGACCTCCGGCAATGGGCTCCTCGTGATCCTCAACGACATCCTGGACTTTTCCAAAATCGAGTCCGGGCGGCTCGAGCTCGAGCATGTGGTGATGGGCGTCTCCCGCAATGTGGAGGACGTGATCGCGCTTTTCTCCGGACGTGCGATGAGCAAGAAGTTGCGGCTCTCCGCCACCATCGCGCCGGACGTTCCCAGCCACATCGTCGCCGACGTCACCCGGGTGCGCCAGATCCTCTCCAACCTGGTCAGCAATGCGGTGAAGTTCACCGAACGCGGCGAAGTCTCCGTCGAAGTCGCCTGCCTCGAGCCTCCGGAAACGCCGGGTGGCCCCGTGCAGGTGCGCTTTTCCGTCCGCGACACCGGGATGGGTATTCCCGACGACAAGCAGGTGCTGCTCTTCCAGCCCTTCAGCCAGGGCGACCTGTCGACCTCGCGCAAATACGGCGGCACCGGTCTCGGTCTGGCCATCTGCAAACGCCTCGCCCAGCTGATGGGCGGCGACGCCTGGATGGAAAGCCGGGTGGGTGTCGGCTCCGTTTTTCATTTCTCCCTTTTGGCCGACACGGCCACGCCGCCCGCGCCGCGCCTCGCCATGCCTAATCCAGCCGTGGCGCTGACGACCAAGCCCGGCGGCGACAAATTGTTCAGGATCCTCCTCGTGGAGGACAACCTGGTGAACCAGAAGGTCGCCCTCGCCATGCTGCGCAAGAACGGCTTCGACGCCGACCTGGCGGTCGACGGGGTCGAGGGTGTGGCCAAGGCCAGGGCCGGGCACTACGACGTGGTGCTGATGGACTGGCATATGCCGGAGATGAACGGCCTGGAGGCGACGGCGATCCTGCGCGCGGAGCTGCCTCCGGAGCGCCAGCCCTGGATCATCGGACTCACCGCCAATGCCATGATCGGCGACCGGGAAAAATGTATCCAGGCCGGCATGGACGACTACCTGACCAAGCCCTTGCGCAAGGACGACCTGATGCTCGCGTTTCACCGCGTGCAGCCGCGCGTCGGTGCGGTTGCCGCCAACGCGGCCGTCTGAGCGCCGCGACCGCTCCGGCGGGTGTGGCCACAAAAAAAGCCGCCGGAGAACGGCGGCCTTGGGCGAAGGGAAGGGCGGTCGGGGAGCCCGTCAGACGTTGCGCGCGATGTGTTCGACCGTCTCGGGTGAAACCACGCGATCGATGTCGAGCAGGGTCTTCACCGCGCCCTTGATCTTGGCCATGCCGAGAATGTAGCCGGTGTCGATGCGGGTGCCGAAATCGGGCGTGGGCTCGATCTCATTTCCGCTCAAGTTCACCACTTCCTCGACACTGTCGACGATCAGGCCCATCTGCACGGTCTGGCCGGCGGGGAGCTTGACCTGGACGACCACGATGCAGGTGCGATCGGCAAAAACGGCCTTGAGGCCGAACTTCACCCGCAGGTCGATGATGGGAATGACGCGCCCGCGCAGGTTGATCACCCCGCGGACGAATTCCGGCATCTGGGGAACCGGCGTGATCTTCTGCATGCGGATGATCTCGCGGACCTTCAGCACGGCGACGCCATAGGATTCGGCATCGAGTGCGACGGTCAGGTACTTGCCGGCGTATTGCGTGGTGTTGAGGAGGGCGGCGGGAGAGCTCATTGAAAGTGGAGGCGTGAAAGTGCGGAGTGAGCACGAAGGCTCTGTTTCCATGCTTCGGCCGTTCCCACCCGGCGCTTAAGCAAGAAACACACAGGGTCTTCGCCCCAGGCGCGTCCCAGCCTCCGGGGTGCGTGTGCCGGGAGGGTCCGGGAAGGGGGCGTCCAAACGTTGCTACAGTTTCCCGGGAGCGGGCCGAACTAAGGGGGAGCCTTTTCCCTACCTGCGGTATGTCCTTACCTCCTGACTCCTTTACGACCCTCGACGATGTGATCAGCCGGCTCGCGGGGGAATCCATCCTCGCCCAGCCCGGGCGTGATGATGGCCTGATCCCGTCCTACAGCCTGCTTTCCGAGCTCTGTGAATTGACGGCGCCCGAGCCTGTGCTCCACGCCACCCTCGTCGAGATGCGCGCGGTGCTGGACCGGATGCTGGACAACGCGCAGCCCTTCAACGACGCCACGCTCGGTCAGCTGCGCAAGGTGGTCAACTGGCTGCCCAAGGCGGTGGACGCCCTCAAGCTCGGCAAGCCCGTGGTCACCCTCGACGGCACCGTGGTCGCGGCCCAGCCCGCCGCCGAAGCGCCCGTCGCGGTGGAAGAAACCATCGAAGCGTATTCAGGCGAATGTGACGCAACGGCCCCTGCCACCGACGCGGCGGCGGACGACGGCCTCGCCGCCAATGATGTCTTGCTCGACCTCAACCTGGACGAGAACCGCGAGCTCCTGACCGAATTCCACGCCGAGGCCCTGGACCACCTGCAGCAGATCGAGGCAGCGCTCCTCGCCGTCGATGAGCAGCCGGACGACCCGGAGGCGCTCAACTCCATCTTCCGTTCCTTCCACACCATCAAAGGCGTCTCCGGCTTCCTGCATCTGACACCGATGCACACCCTGACGCACGAGGTGGAGTCGCTCCTCGACCTGGCGCGCAACCGCAAGCTCACGCTCAACAGCACGATCATCACGGAGATCCTCCGCAGCCGTGATGCGGTGCAGCAGATGGTGCAGCAGATCACCGCCGCCCTCGAGCAGGGCACCCTGCCGGACACCGTCATCCCGGTCAGCCACCTGATCCGCGCGGTCAAGCGCCTCGCCACCACCAATGGCCGCGAGGAGGCCTCCCCGGTCACGCATGCCGCGCCGGCGCCGCAGCCCCTTTCGTTTTCGACACCCGCTCCGGCGGCTCCCGCGGCTCCGGCCGCCCCCGCCAACGGCGGCCAGGTCGTGCCCTTCCCCGGCGCCGCCACCGAGCCTTCCGCTCCCGCCAAGTCCAAGGCCGGCGAGGCAAAGGCTTCCGGCGAGGCCAGCAAGACCACCAGTACGGTCCGTGTGAATACGGACAAGCTCGACTCCCTGATGGATGTCGTCGGCGAACTGGTGATCGTGCAGAGCCAATTGACCGAGTCGGCCCGCGTGCTCGGGATCGAGGACACCTCCCTCCAGCGCAACATCGGCCAGTTCGGCCGCCTGACCAAGGAGCTGCAGCACACCGCGATGTCGCTGCGGATGATCCCGATCAAGCCGACCTTCCAGAAGATGGAGCGCCTGCTCCGCGACCTCTCGCGCGATTTCGGCAAGAAGGTGAATTTCCACGTCAGCGGTGAGGACACCGAACTCGACCGCACGGTGGTCGAGGACATCGGCGATCCGCTGGTCCACATGGTGCGCAATTCGATGGACCACGGACTCGAGATGCCCGCCGATCGCGTCGCCGCGGGCAAGCCCGAGGCCGGCAACGTGCACCTCAAGGCCTACCACGAGGGCGGCAGCATCGTGATCGAGTTGTCGGACGACGGCCGCGGCATCAATCCGGACAAGATCCTCGCCAAGGCGAGGAAACAGAACCTGATTCCGGAGAACGCCCAGCTTTCGCGCGACGACATCCTCCACCTGATCTTCCTGCCCGGCTTCTCCACCGCGGAGAAGGTCACCTCCGTTTCCGGCCGCGGCGTCGGCATGGACGTGGTGAAACGGAACATCGAAAAATTGCGCGGCAAGATCGAGATCGAGTCCGAGGTCGGCAAGGGTTCCACCTTCCGTATCCGTCTTCCCCTGACAATGGCGATCATCGACGGCCTGGTGGTGCGGGTGGGCGAAGACCGCTTTATCCTGCCTAGCACGTCGGTCCAGATGGCGCTGCGCCCCGCCAAGGAGGCGCTGGTGACGGTGCACGGCCGCGGCGAGGTCCTCGACCATCGCGGCAAGATCCTTCCGGTGCACCGGCTGCACCGCCGCTTCGGCATTCCCAATGCGATCGAGAATCCCTGGGAGGGAATTGTGGTGATCGTGGAGAACAACGGCCGCGCGACCGCGCTGCTGGTGGACGACATGGTCAGCAAGCAGGAGGTGGTGATCAAGAGCCTCGGCGGTTTCCTCCAGAACCTCGCGGGTGTGTCCGGCGGCGCCATCCTCGGCGACGGCAATATTGCCCTGATCCTCGATCCCTCGACGCTGTTCTCCGCCGCCTGACGCCGCCGGTTACGTTTTCTCATGCCTGCGATTCCCTCCTTCAACGACGTCTGTGAGAAGGCCCTGCGCCTTCCCTGTTCCCCAGCGCTGCTGCCGCGGCTGGTGGCGGTGTTGGAGAAGGAGGATGCCTCGATCGACGAGCTGGAGGCCGTGATCTGCGTGGATCCCGCACTGGCGAGTTCGACCCTGCGTCTGGCGAACTCGGCGTATTTTGCGGCGGGTACCTCGCAGGTGGAGAATCTCAGCGAGGCCCTGATGCGCCTGGGCCAGCGGGAAGTTTACCGCCTGGCGGCGTTGTCGCTCGCGAGCCGTTGGATGAATCTCAAGGCCGATGGCTACAGCTGGGAGGCGGGCGACTTCTGCCGGCTTTCCCTCGTCGCTGCGGTCGCGGCCGAAATCCTCGCCGAGGCGACCGGCAGGGTGGACCCCAAAACGGCGTACACCGCCGGGTTGGTCCATGAAATCGGCAAGCTCGCGGTGGCCCACGCCTGCGCCGAGCATTTTGCGGCGATCCGCAAGAACCAGGCGGAACGCGCCTGCACCTGGCTGCTGGCCGAGAAGGCCGTGCTCGGTTACAACCATGCCGAGATCGGGGCGGAGCTGCTCCGTCGCTGGAAATTTCCGGCCGCCCTGGTGGCGGTCGGCACCTATAATCCGCCACAGGCGGACAACCCGGCCGAATACCTGCCGTTGCTCGTCCATGTCCACGCCGCGAAATACCTCGCCGTCACGATCGGTGCCGGGGTGGCGGAGGACGGTTTTCTTTTTGAGCTGAATGCTCCCCTGCTGATCGAGTCCGGCTTCTCCCCCGAGATGCTGGAAGCCACCATCCCCGACGTGCTCGAGCGCGCGGGCAAACTCCTGCAGGAACGGCTTACGCACGGATCACTCAGCTTTTGAAGCGATGAGCCTAGTGGCTCCGTGCGTATTCGAGGCGGTTTCCAGCAAGGCTAGCTGGGAGCCGCCTCTCTTTATTTATGATTGGTGATTGATGATTTATGATTTGGATACGCGCAGGCGCGGGGCGGGGCCAAATCACGAATCAAGAATCGAGAATCATAAATCCAGAATGGCTTCGGCGGTGGTGGATCGATCAGGGGACACAGAGGCCACGGGGGGCGGAGGATTCGTGATTCGGGATTGATGATTCGCGATTTCGGGGAGGCGGGCTGGAGGGAGCGGGCAATCATGAGTCACACGGGCGAATGCCTGGATTCCCTCCGTGTCCATCGGTGTTCATCCGTGGTTAACAATGGTTTCGGTTGCCGGCTTCGCGGCTGGGAAATCACGAATCACGAATCACGAATCACAAATCTCGAATGCCATCGCCTGCTTCATTCGTGTTCCTTCGTGTCCATTCGTGGTAACCAGGTATTCCGCCGCGCGGGGGAGCAGGCACCGCATCCCGGGGCGCGACCAAATCGCGAATCTCGAATCAGGAATCACGAATCAAAAAAGCGCCCGGCCTGCGTTTTTAAGCGCCAGGCCGGGCTGACCACAACACCTGCATTTATCGCGCGGCTTTCGCCGTTCGCGTCGACGCCAGCATCACTTGGCGTCAAAGGGATTATCGGCGCGATCGCCGCTTAACTTGAAAAGAAAAGTGGGGAATTTTGCACCGGTTGCAAACGCGTTCTCGCAGTCTCATGCCCGCTGCCCCGCCGCCTCCCTCGGTTGTAGGCGAGGGGCCCTCACCCCGCATCACCGCCACCGCAGCAGAAACCGCTCGGAGGACCGCGCCTCGTGCGATCGCGACCGGGTGGGGCGTGGCAGGTCCGGGACATCCCCGGCTGCGCTCCGCTAGCTTCAGGCGAGCGAAAATTGCTCGCTGCGGTCCGGCATTTTCAGGGTGACCAGGCCGCTGGCGATCGCCACGTGCACGGTGCGGTTGATATTTCCGCCCACGTCCTGCCCGACGATGTTGTAGCCGTTTGCCTTGAGAAACTTCTGCACGGCGATGCTGTTCCGCTCCCCGATTTTGAAAGGATCGGCCCCGTTGAGCACGCTGGCCCCGCCGGTGATAAAAAGGCGCATGCGTGCCTTCTCCGCGCGGACGCCCAGCAGTGCCTTGAAGAGCAGGGGGAGACCGGTGTCGGCGAACATCGCCGGCTGTTTTTGAGCCTTGTCCGGAGAGATGGTCGAGTCCGGCAGCATGAGGTGGAGGATGCCGCCCGCATGGGTCGCCGGGTCGTAGGCGATCACACCCACGCAGGAGCCCAGGGCGTAGGTGCTCAGTGTCACCATGTCGTTGTTCGACACCGCCATGTCACCCACGCCGATGACGACGCGTTGGGAGAAGAGGGCTGAAATGGAAGGGGCGCCGGCCATGGTCGAAAGGCCTCAGGCGGCCGAGGCGGCGCGACGCGCCGAGCACCGACGGGCCGCACTTTGACCCACCGCGAAAACGCGGCAGGGGGTCGCGCAGCACCGAGGGGTTTGCAAAAGAAAAGTGAAAACGGTGATAGGCATGCACGCGGGCCAGCAGCACCGCAACGGGGCTTACAACGGCCCGGCCCCACGAAAACTTGAGGCGCTATTACCGCGGCTTCTCAGCCGCGGAATGACGAATGGCGAGCCGGCGCGTTGCGCCGGAATGACGAAGGACGAAGCTCGAATGACGAATGACGCGCGCCGCAGGCGCGCGAGTGACCAGTGACCAGTGACCAGTGACCAGTGACCAGTGATCAATGATCAGTGACCAGTGACCGGTGGCTAGTGACTAATGGCAATGATCAGTGACCGATCACCACGTCTGCCTTCGGAAACAAAGAAACGCACGTCTCTGCTGACCTTGTGTGCTCTGTGCCCTCTGTGTCCGCGCTCTGTGCTCTTGTATGTTCAGCCCCGTGTTTAAGCCGGCAAAGGGTACAGCCAAAGGCGGCTTCCGAGAATGGGCGCAAAGCTCGTCGGAGGAAGCCGGCTTTGGCGACGTTGCACTGGGAGCGCGATGCGTTT
>JAEYWP010000015.1 GCA_023428905.1 Verrucomicrobiota bacterium | reverse complement strand
GGTCACTGGTCACTGGTCACTGGTCACTGGTCACTGGTCACTGGTCACTGGTCACTGGTCACTCGCGCGCCTCCGGCGCGCGCCATTCCGGCCGGTGGAGCCGGCCGGCCTCAGCTTCCCCCCGAGGCGCTGCTAGGCATCTGGCTAGTGGTGCCCCGTCGTGGATTCGGTAAGATGCCTCCGTTGTCGGCGCCTGCACCTCGTTATTCGCGACGCCGCTATGCACGTTTATCTCCTCACCCATGAGCACTCCCGTTTCGACCGTCCCAACCTCGTCCGCCGACGACAAGACCACCGCGATTCTCGCGTACCTGACCCTGATCGGCTTCATCGTCGCCATCGTCCTTCACAGTTCGAAGAAGACGGTGCTCGGCGCCTACCACCTCCGCCAGTCCCTCGGCCTGATGATCACCTCGATCGCCCTGATGATCGCGTCCACGATCCTCGGCTTTATTCCGATCATCGGCTGGCTGACCTCCCTGGCGCTGACCTTCGCGATCCTCGCCTTGTGGGTCATGGGCCTGATCAATGCGGTGAAGGGCGAGCTCAAGCCCATCCCGGTCGTCGGCCAGCATTTCGAGAAGTGGTTTGCCGGCGCCTTCAACTGATCCGACGCGCCTCCCACCCTACAGAAAACCGCGCGCCCGAGGGCCGCGGTTTTTTTTGTGCCTGGTCAAGCCGGTCCCAATGCGGGCGGGAGCCGACGCCCATTTGGGACGCGCGCTCACCCGCGTCTGGCCGCGACCGATGATGGAAGACCGTAACGCGGTGCACGCCTGCGCCGTGGCGCCCTAGGGGAGCAACGCGGCGGAGGCGGCTCGGAGGTCGGCGACAAAGGCGGTCACCGTCTCCGGCTGCAGGGCCCAGGAGCACATCAGCCGGTAGCCCTGCGCGCCAATAAAGTTGTAGAAGTGCCAGCCGCGCGCCGCCATCGCGTCCGCCACGTCGGGGGCAAAGAAGGCAAACACCGCATTGGCCTCCGGTTCGCGGGCGAGGGTCACACCGGGGACGGTCTTTAGTTCCTGTGCGAGGAGGGTCGCCATCGCGTTTGCGTGCTGGGCATTGCGGATCCAGGCACCGGTTTCGAGCATGCCCACCCATTGCGAACTCTGCAGGCGCATCTTCGACGAGAGCTGGCCGGCCTGTTTGCAGCGGTATTCAAATTCTCGGGCGAGCGCAGGATTAAAAAAGACGACCGCCTCGGTTGTGTTCATACCGTTTTTCGTCCCGCCAAAACAAAGGGCATCCACCCCCACCCGCCAGGTCACGTCCGCCGGCGAGAGATGTTCACGACCCTTCAGGGTGGCAAAGGCGTTGGCAAAACGCGCGCCATCCATGTGGGTGTAGAGTCCGTATTTGCGCGCGACCGACGTGATGGCGGCGACCTCCTCGGATGAATACACCGTCCCGGTCTCGGTGGACTGCGTGAGCGAGACAACGCGCGGTTTCGGGTAATGCACGTCGGTGCGCTTGAGGATCAGCCGCTCGACCTCCGCCGCGGTCAGTTTTCCATCCCCACCCTGCCCCACCAGGATCTTGGTGCCGTTGGAAAAAAACTCCGGCGCGCCGCACTCGTCCGTCTCCACGTGGGCGAGCTCATGGCAGATCACGCTGTGGTAACTCTGGCAAAGGGCGGCCAGCACCAGCGAGTTGGCGGCGGTCCCGTTGAAGACAAAAAAGATCTCGGCATCGGGCTTCTGGAAGGTTTGCCGAATCAGGTCACAGGCGCGTTCGGTCCACGCGTCGGTGCCGTAGGAAGGCACAAAGCTGCGGTTTGCCAGCTCCAGCGAGGCCCACGCCTCCGGGCAGATCCCGGCGGTGTTGTCGCTGGCAAATTCATAGCGGTGCAGGATGGAGCGCGGCGGCGTGCGAAGCCGGGAGTCGTTCATGGAAACCAGCTTGCCGGAACCGCCTGGCGCCGCAAGTCACCGTCCTTCGCGCGGCGCCCTAGCCGGCCCGCTTTCGCCCGGTGAAAGCCTGCTAATGGCGAGCCGCTTGCACGGTCAGGGCTCCACCACCAGGTCCCGGCGGGCAAGGATGCGCCTGCCCTGGCCGCTGATGTACCGGATTTCCGCCGGGCCGGGTTGTTTGGTGGCGTTGATCGAGACCGGAGAGCCGCGGCGTGCGTCGGCATAATCCTGATACACATCGGCGGCGGCGGCGCGGGGGACGATGGTGAGGTAGTCGCCGTCGTTGTTCGGACCCGACCAGGTGATCTCCACCGGCTGGCCGACCCGGGCGGTGTCCGCCGCCTCCAACGTGATGCGGGCGGCGACCACCGTGAGGTCGCGGCGCTTCAGGGTCTTTGCCCCCTGGCCGCTGACATAACGGATTTCGCAGGGACCGGGGTCGATCGGAACGGTGATGTCGACGGGCGAGCCACGGTCGGCGTCGGCGTATCCCTTGTATTGCCCCTCCGGCAGCGCCTTCGGAACGATGGTGATGTAGTCGCCCGAGTTCTTTGGCCCCACCCAGGTCACCTGCACCTTCGTACCGGCCACCGCCTCCGCGGGTGCGTCCAGGGAAACCTCGGGGGCGAGGAGCGTGAGGGCACGGCGTGCAAGCACCCTGGCCCCCTGGCCGCTGACGTAACGGATTTCGGCCTGGCCGGTTTCCGCCGGGGCTGTCACCGAGAGCTGCGGCCCGTTCTTTGTGTCACTGTATTTTGCATACGTGCCGTCGGGTGTGCCGTGCATGACGATGGTGACATAATCACCGTCATTGTTCGGGCCTGTCCACGCGACGGGCACCACCGAACCGAGGACGGCGGAGGCAGGAGCCTCGAGGGTCGCAGCGACGGGGAGCACCCGCACCGCGGATCGGGCGAGGACGGCCCGCGATTTGCCGGTCACGTAGCGAACCTCATAGTCGCCGGGTTCCATCGCCGCGGTGAGGGTGGCGGTGGGGCCGCGCCGCGTGTCCTGGTAACTCTTGTAGGTGTCGGCTGGTGACTCTTTTGGCACGATCGTGACAAAATCCTGCTCATTGTCCGGTCCGGTCCAGGAGACGGTGAACGCCGCGCCGGCGGGAACCTCAGCCGGGGCCTTCACTGTTGCGTCGCCGAGCACCTCGGCGACGGCCTCGCGCGGCGCGGGGGGCGGACTCGGCGGCACGGCGGTTTCCGTGACTTTGGTCGCGGATGGGGCGGAGGTCGCTGCGGCCGGACCCGACTCCGCAGGGGCCGGCGTGCGCTTGCAGCGCACCAGAAGCACGAGGGCGAGGGCGAGGGCGAGGAGGAGCAGGCTGACAATCAGCAGCGTGCGCCGCCGGGAAGAAGGTTCGGGAGCCATTCGCCGAGGCTGCAGCAAGGCGTCCTCCCGGCAACCCCCCGCGTCCTAGCCGATTGACGGATGGACTCCCCCCGCGGCTTCGCCTTGGCTCGGGTCCCCCCCTCCCCCGCCATGCCCGACATGCTTGTGAAGTTGTACGAACTCGATCGCTACCTGGACGCCTACCCCGCCGCGGAGGGGGTGGAGGTCCGGGCCGCCATGGCCTTTGAAAAAAGCCAGGTGCTCGCGTGGATCACGCGCGAATTTAATGCGCGCTGGGCGGACGAGGCGGCGGCGGGCTTCGCCCGGCAGCCGGTCTCCTGCCTGATCGCCGTGCGCGCGGGCAAGGTGCTGGGGTTTGCCTGCTACGAGGCGACGCTTCGCGGATTCGCGGGCCCGATCGGCGTCGCCGCTGAGGCGCGGTCGGGAGGCCTCGGCGCGCGATTGACCCTGGCGGCCCTCCAGGGGCTGAAGCACCTCGGCTACGCCTACGCCATCATTGGCGGTGTGGGGCCGGAGGGATTTTACTCCAAGATCTGCGGTGCGACCGTGATCCCGGGATCCAGCCCCGGCGTGTACGCCGGGATGCTGGAGGAATGAACAGGGCCGGGCGGGAAACGCCCGCCGACGTTAGCGTTTCGCGTCCTTCAGGACGTCGACGATGGCCTGCACGGCCGGCTTTTCCTGGTACTTGCGATCAAAGACGAGGGCGTAGTCGACGCGGCCGCGGATCGGCCAGCCGTTGAGCCAGGAGGACCCGTCCTCCACGCCCCAGAACGTCACGCGTTTGATCGACTCGTGGTGCTTGGCATAGATCGCAAAGAGCTCGGCGTAGCGGCGGGTGTGGGCTGCTTGCTGCTCGGCCGGCAGGCCCTTGCGGTAGGGATCGTACTGCTTCGCCCCGGAAAACTGAAGATTGAGATCGGCGCCGCCGTCGCCGCTGGGGCGCGGCAGCATGCTGACGTCCAGCTCGGTTACCATCACGGGGAAGCCGGCCGCCTTGAGATCGACGAACGTGGCGTCGATCTCGGCCGCGGTCGGCGTATCCAGCAGGTGGTGCTCTTGCGTACCAACGCCATCGATACGGAGGCCCCGGGCGCGGATTTCCTTCACCAGGGCGATGATGCCGGCGCGCTTCTTCGGGTTGTGCACGCTGTAGTCGTTGTAATAAAGCTCCGCGTTCGGATCAGCCTCGTGGGCGGCGGCGAAGGCGGCGAAAATGCCCTCCTTGCCCAGGATCTTGTACCACGGGCGGTCCATCCGCAGTTCGCCGGTGGTGTCATCGATCGCCTCGTTGACCACGTCCCAGCCGTTGATCCGGCCCTTGTAGCGGCCCACCACGGTGCGGATATGGTCCTGCAGCCGCTTGAGGAGCTCCTCGCGGGAAACCTCCCCGCCCTTCTCGTCCTTGAACAACCACGCCGGTGCCTGCTGGTGCCACATCAGTGTGTGGCCGACGATGAACATGCCGTTCTTCTCGCCGAACTCGACGTATTTGTCGGGTAGATCGAACTCATATTTCCCCGGCTTCGGGTGCACCACTTCCCACTTCAGGACGTTCTCGGGGGTGATGGTGTCGAAGTGTTTCTGGACCAGCGCGACCGCCTTCTTGTCTTTCCCGCTGATGTGGGAGGCATTGAGCGCACCGCCGATCAGGAACAGATCCTTGGCCGCCTCCTTCAACGGGGGCGTGTCACCAAAAAGTGGAGCGGCGAGCAGGGTGGCGGCGGTCAGGGAAAGGGCGGCGAAGCGGAGCACAGGCATTGAGGAGGAGGGGTTCGGGTGATGAAGCGGAAGCGGGACGGGAAACTAAGCAGAAGGGACAACAAAGTCCAACGCACGGCATTCCCAAACGGGTCAACGTTCTAACATTTGGACCGGGTCGTCCGGGCCGTCATCCTGGCGATCGACGGCAGCGTCGTTGGCCGCGGCGGTGCGAAGTTTTCCGCGGCGCTGCAGGGCATAGGTCACGCTCCAGCAGAGGAGCGCCCAGGCAATCCCGGCCGACCAGCCGGCGAGGACGTCGGTCGGGTAATGCACACCCAAATACACACGGCTGGTCCCGATCAACAGGGTCAGCAGGAGGGAGATCACGATCACATAGACCTTTTCCCAGCGCCGGGCGACCGTGCGCGCGAGCAGGGCGCCCAGGGTGAGGTAGGCGACAGAGGACACCATGGAGTGTCCGGAGGGGAAACTTGCCGACACCGCTTCGGACAGGTGTGGGACCACGCTGGGGCGGGGGCGGTCGAAAAACGCCTTCAGTGAATTGCTGAGGAGGTAACCACCGCCGATCGCGATCGCGACGGACAGCATGGCGCCGTAGGCACGTCGCAGGAGAAGGTATCCCAGCACCACGACCGTGACCATTGTCACCACCGTGGCGCCGCCCAGGGCGGTCAGATCGCGGGCGGTCTCTCCCGCCCACCATGGGCCCAGCACCTTCGAGGGGTCGTTGGGATCGCGCAGCGAGCGCATGAACTTGTTCTCGACGTCATCATAATCCCCTTCCGGCGCATCGTCCGCCAATTCGATAAATCCCCAAAGGCAGAGGCAGAAGACGCCGGCGACGAGGAGCAGCACCATTTCCTTCCAACCGGTGCGTTTCCAGGAGGCGGTGAGACGTTGGATCATCGGAGGAGCCAAGAGCGTGGCCCGGCTGGCAGCAAGCGGGAGGAGCGGAAGCCATCCCGGTCGCAGGGTAGGGCGAGGTTCGGAGGCCAGTCATGCCGCTCGGGCGCACCCGAAGGCCTGTTGTGGGCCGGGTGACCCCACCCCGTTCCTGCGTCGCCGTCGAGCACGCGGAGTGGGGGGCACGGCGACCTACGCGCGGCGGCGCCGGCGTCAGCCCTTGGCGCAGGCGTCAGCCCTTGGTCTTGGTTCGGACGCGCAGCAGTTGGGAATCGGCGGTGATAAAGAGGGTCGACCCGTCTTCGCCGAAGGTGCAGTTGGCGGTTGCCTGGCCGGTCAGCAGCGTGCCGAGGTGTCTGCCCCGTGCGTCGATGATGAGGACGCCCCCCGGGCCGGTTGCCCAGAGATTGCCGTCGCGGTCCACGCGAAGGCCATCCGGAACGCCGGGCCGGTCGGACGCCATCAGGCGCGTTGTATCGAAAAAGACCCGACCATTGACCGCGTCGAGGCCTCCGTCCGCCCGGGCCTGCAGGTCGAGCGCATAGATGATGGGGCGGGGGCCGTGGGAGTTGGCAATGTAGAGGGTGCGTTCATCAGGCGAGAGCGCGATGCCGTTGGGCCGTTCGAGTTCCTTGGTCAGCAGGACCACCTCCCCGCCGGGCAGGGCGGAGTACACGCCATTGAAGCCGGTCTCCGACTCAGCATTGGTCGGCAAGCCATAGGGTGGATCGGTGAAGAAGACGCGGCCGGCGCGGTCGAAGCACAGGTCGTTCGGACTATTGAAACGCTTGCCGTCAAATCGGTCGGCCACCGTCTCGAAGGTCTTCGCATCGGCCTGGAGACGGGCGATCCGGCGATCCCCGTGCTGCGCCAGCACCAGTTGTCCCTGGCGATCGAGCGTGAGGCCGTTGGAGCCGGGTTCACGCCCTTCGTATTTTTCGCCGGTGAACCCGCTGGGTTTCAGGAAAACAGAAATCCCCGTGTCGCGGCTCCATCGGTACACGGTATTTTCCGGCACATCGCTGAAGAGCAGGACAGCTTCGCCGGGAAGCCAGACGGGGCCCTCGGACCAGTTAAAACCCTCGGCCAGCTTCTCCAGCTTGGCGTCGGGCGCGACGAGTTTGTCGAGGGCGGGGTCGAGCCGCTCGATCGAACCCACCGTGTCGTACGGCACCGTGAACGAACGGATCGAATCGGCCGCGGACGCAGTCAGCGAAAAAGCGCCCAGCGAGAAAAGGAACAGACGAGCAGAAGGGGTCATCGCCGCCCACCCTACGCACCCGAGGCGCCCCGCCAAGCCAACCCTGCACTCGTTCGTTAGCGAGCCGCTGCCGCCAAACCACGGATGGGTTTGAATCAGATTTGAACCACAGATGAACACGGATTCACGCAGACAAATTCAAAGGCCGCATACCCCCGGGTTCGGGTTGGTATCCCTGTCATCCGTGTTCATGCGTGGGTTGTTCCCCAAAAGAACCGCGCTCCTTGTGTAACCGACCGAGTGGCGCATGGTCTGCGCCACGTTTTTCCCACGATGACGGAATGGATCAAATCGGTTGTCCTTGGCTCCTCTTACCTGGGGGTGCTGTTCCTGATGTTCCTTGAGAACGTCTTCCCTCCCATCCCGTCGGAGTTGATCATGCCGCTCGCGGGGTTCTTTAGCACGGAGGGCGAGATGTCTTTTGCCGGGATCGTGGCGGCAGGGACGGCGGGATCCGTCCTGGGTGCGATTGCGCTCTTTTATCTGGGACGCTGGGCGGGGGAGGAGCGGCTGAGGCGTTTCGTGGAGCGCCACGGGCATTGGATTGTCGTCTCCGTGGACGACCTCGACAAGTCCCGCGCCTGGTTCGATCGCCACGGTGCCAAAGCGGTTTTGCTCTGCCGGATGGTGCCGGGGGTCCGCTCCCTGATCTCTATTCCGGCAGGCCTCGCTCGCATGTCCATGGTCACTTTCCTGCTGCTCACCACGATCGGCTCCGCGGTCTGGACGGCCGCCCTCGCCTATGCCGGGCGGGCCCTGGGCTCAAACTACGAACAGGTCGAACACGTGATCGGCCCGGTCAGCACCGCCATCATGGTCGCCATCATCCTGGCGCTCGTGATCCGCGGCGTGCGGCAATACCGGAAGCGCAAGGTGGCGTGAGGCTCGGACGCCCGGGCCGGGCTGGCCTGGCGTGACTCAACGCTCCTCGGGAGCCGCCGGCTTCGAACGACGACCGTACCCGAACGATTCGACCGCGGCTTTTGCCTGCTCGCGGGTGATCTCAGGGTTGGCTTTCTCCAGGTGTTTAATGGCGAAGATGAATTTACCGCTGCGAGCGAAGTCGATCGCGACATCCACACCTTTCAACTTCGTGTAATTCATAGGACGGAAACCACGCTGCGGCTCGCCTCATGCCAAGGCAAGACCGTCGGTAGGTCCTTTCGGAGACCCGTAGCAGCCCCGATACACCACACAGGTTTATCCTTAAGGGCACCCGCCACGCGCTCACCACGCTTCACACGCCCGAGGGAGGGTCACCACGGATGAACACGGAGCGCCATCAATCCGGACGACCACCCCCAACGCCGGCGGCTCGGGTTCTTATCCGTGTGCATCCGTGTGCATCCGTGTTCCAACCGGATTGCCCGGGTCCTAGTGCCGTCTCGCGCGAATTCGCATCCATCCGTGGTTCCTGGTTCGACCGACCAGAATGGCTTTGCCGAGCGGGGACAGATTCCCAAGCTGCCCACATGGGACGTCAATGGCTCCATGCTAAACGCGCCATCGTGAACCTCAAAAAGGGGCAAGCGGTGGGCAAAATCGTCAAGGAAATCACCGTCGCCGCGAAGCTCGGCGGGGCCGACATCGCCGCCAATGCGCGCCTTTTTGCCGCGGTGGAAAAAGCCCGCAAACAAAGTGTCACGCGCGACGTGATTGAACGCGCGATCAAAAAGGGAGCCGGCATCGGAGACGACAAGATGGTCCTCGAACACGTGGTCTTCGAGGGCTACGCTCCGCACAAAGTGCCCGTGATCGTCGAGGTGATGACCGACAACCACCAGCGCACCGCACCGGAAATCCGCGTCCTCTTCCGCCGCGGGCAGCTGGGGGCGGCGGGAAGCAACAAGTTCCTCTTCGACCATGTAGGCATCGTCGAAGGCCACCACGCGGACAATGCCCTGGACCTGGAGGCGGTTGCCATCGAGGCGGGCGCAAACGAGTTCGAACCCCTCTCGCACACCCAAAACGACGACATCCCGGAGGACCGAACCGGAGCCCGCTTCCTGGTCGACCGCACCGCCGTGCACGCGACCTCCACCTGGCTGTCCAGTCACGGCTGGTCCGTCATCACCAGCGAGATCGGGTACGTCGCCAAGCAGTATCCAGAGCTCGATGACGCCCAACGCGCCGACGTCGGCGAGTTCCTCCAGGCACTGGAAGACCACGACGATGTGCAACGCGTCTGGGCGGCGGTGAAATAATCATCCGCTTCCCGGCCTGTCCGTTCGCGGTGACCGCGTTTCAAACCGGTTGAAACACGGATGGACACGGATTCACACGGATAAATTCAAAGACCGCATACTCCCGGGTTCGCGTTCGCATCGGTGTCTATCCGTATTCATCCGTGGTCTCTCCCCTTCAGAAAAAGAACCACGAATGGACACGAATTTACACGAATAGATACCCGGAATCGCCAGGCCCCAGGGCACCGCGGTTCCCTTCCGCATTCGTGTCCATTCGTGGTGACTCGGTTCCAACCCGGTTGAACCACGGAGGGTTCACGGTTCGGATCCGCGTCTCTCCGTGCCCCATCCGTGGTTAAACCTCACTTTCGGAGATATCCGTCGAGCCACTCGAAGATCGTCTGATGCCAGAATTCGCTGTTTTTCGGCTTCAGCACCCAGTGACCCTCGTCGGGGAACATGACGAGGCGGGAGTGGACGCCCTTCCGCTGCAGCACGGTGAAAACCTGCATGCCTTCGGAGATCGGGACCCGGAAATCCAGATCGTTGTGGATAATCAGCATCGGGGTCTTGAAGGCGGCGGCGAAACGGTGGGGCGAAAAACGCTCGTACTCGGCGCTTTCCCAGGGAATCCCATGGTCCCACTCGTCGAACCACACCTCCTCTGTGGTGCCATACATCGACTGGAAGTTGTAGACACCGCAGTGGTTCACGAGGGTGCGGAACTTGTCCGTGTGGCCCTGAAACCAGTTCATCATGTAACCACCGTAACTCGCGCCGGCCGCCGCCATCCGCGCCGGATCCACGTACGGCTGCGCCTCCAGGTAGCGGATACACGCCATCAGGTCCTCGAAAACCCGGCCGCCCCAGTCATGGCTGATCTGGTCGGTGAAGGCCTGCCCGAAGCCGGTGCTGCCGCGGGGATTGGGCAGCGCCACCACGTAACCCTGCGCGGCCCACACCTGCGGATTCCACCGGGTGGACCAGGAGTCGAGGAACGCGCTCTGCGGTCCGCCATGGACCCAGAAGACTAAGGGGTAACGACGACCCGGCTCAAACCCGGGAGGACGAAGGATCCACATCTGCACCGGGGTCCCGCCCTCGCCCGGAATCACGACGGATTCCGGCGTCGGCAGGTCCCAGCCCTGGACGCGGTCGCGATTCACCGAGGTGACTGGTGCCGCCTTTCCTGTCCCCAGGTCGAGCAGGTGGATCTCGCCAGGTGCGGTCATGCGCTGATGAACAAAGGCGAGGCGCCCGCCGGCCACGCTGAGGTCTCCGTTTACCCCATCGCCCCACACCCGCTCGGGAGTCCCACCCTCCACCGGCACGCGGAAAATGGGTTTGCGGCCTTCGTCCTGCGCTTCGAGGAAAAGCGAGCGGCTATCGGCCGACCAGGTGAGGTTGTCCACCGAGCGGTCCCAGCCAGGTGTCAGGGCGCGCCTTTCGCCGGAACCACGATCCATCACCCAGACCGTCCACCGGTCCGCCTCAAAACCGGGACGAGCCTGCGCGCGGTAGGCGAGCCAGCGACCGTCGGGTGAATAGCGCGGCGACCCGTCGGCGGCGGGATTGTCGGTCAGGCGTTCGCGTTCACCGGTCGCGAGCGTCACCCGCCAGAGATCGTGGTTGGTGCGCCAGGCCTGCTCCCGCAGTGGGAGCGGCGGGGCGGTGTACACCAGCTCCTTCCCGTCGGGAGAAAGAGCAAACTCGTCCCCGCCCGAGAACGTGCTTGAGGTGGGCACCCCGTCGTTCTCGCCGGGGGTCAGGTTGCGCGGCTCGCCCGCGGGGGAGCCATCTGGATTCACACGGACGCAAAACACGTGCTGGCGCTTGCCGTCGACCCAGGAGTCCCAATGCCGGTAGAGCAGCGAATCGATCACCCGGGCCTTCACCTTCGATGTTTCCCGCCTCTCCGTTTCCTCGCGGTTGAGGCGGTCGGCCTCGGCAAAGGGTTTGTCCGAGAATTGAGGATACACCGAAGAAACGAAGGCCAGGCTGCGGCCGTCCGGGGACCAGACCGGCTGGGAGGCGCCGGTTGACAGCGTAGTCAGGCGGCGGGCTTCGCCGCCGTCTGCCGGAAGGAGGTAGATCTGCACCGTCCCGTCACGCGTCGACTCGAAGGCGAGCCATTTGCCGTCCGGGGACCAGCGGGGCTGACGGTCGGCCTTTGGCGAGGCGGTGAGACGCCGCGGAGCGCCCCCGCGCCCGAGGTCCACCAGCCAGAGATCGGCATCGGTCCGGTTCTCTTCCTTCAACACACGCGTGACGACAAAAGCCAGGCGCGACCCATCCGGCGAAAGCCTCGGGTCCGAGACGCGGTCGAGCTGGAGAAACCCGTCCAGGGTGATGGGGGTCGACTCGGCCCAGGCGGACGCCGCGGCAAACAGCGCCAGCGCCCCCAGCCCGGCGCGGGAAAACGAATGTGCACTCATGCGGAGGACGATGCGATGGTCCGCTGCCGCGTGGCCAGCCTGAAGCAGGCGCCCGGAGAGGCACTCCGGCACGCTACCCGGGGCAGACGCCAAGCCATCCGGGGGACGCTCGCCCCGGTGCCCAACCGGGGCCCGGAGGTGCAACTCCTCCCACCCCTTTTCTCCCACGTGGGCGCTGTCTGATCGCCCGATTTAGCCGGCACGGCAGGCAGGGTACAGTGGAGACCTATGCCGAAAATCTCTACTCCCCACGACCTCCTGGTCGAAGAACTGAAAGACCTTTACAACGCGGAAAACCAGCTCCTCAAGGCCCTGCCCAAAATGGCCAAGGCGGCTGAAAACGAAGACCTCAAAGAGGCCTTCACCACGCACCTGAAGCAGACCGAGGGTCAGGTGAAGCGCCTCGACAAGATCTTCAAGCAGCTCGGCGAAAAGCCCACGGGCAAGAAGTGCCACGCGATGGAAGGGCTGATCGAGGAAGGGAAGGAAATCCTCGAGGAGGACTACACGCCCGTCATTCGCGACCTCGCCCTCATTGTGGCGGCGCAAAAGGTCGAACATTACGAAATCGCCGGTTATGGCTCGGCCCGCACCCTCGCTGAGCTGGTCGAGGAGGACGACATCGCTGAACTCCTGCAGGAGACGCTCGATGAGGAGGGCGAGACCGACAAGCTCCTCACCGGCATCGCAGAGTCGATTAACCTCGAGGCCGCCGCCGTCGGCGAAGACGAGGAAGAAGAATAAGCCCAGTTCGGCGTCACGGACGCCTTGTGGAACAAAAAGCCCGCGGCAAACGCCGCGGGTTTTTTTCGCCTCTCCCTTACACGCCGCCGTTTTTTTTGCCTGTCCCTTACGGCGCGGTTTCCGCCGCGGGCATTTTTTCCGCCTGTCCCTTATAGCGCGGTTTACGGTGACTGCAGAGTTTGCCTGTCCCTTACACGCCGTCGGTTTTTTTGCCTGTCCCTCACGGCGGCTTTACGGCGACTGAGGAGTTTTTTTTCGCCTGTCCCTGCGGCGGTTTTTTTGTCCCTTCGGCGGTTTCTTTAGCCTGTCCCTTGCGGCGGGTTTTCCATCATCTCCTCGCGAACGGACGCGGAGGTTGGGGCGGAAGGCAGCCCACCATTAAAGCCGAAATACCGGGCGATCCGCTCCTGTTCGGCGTCGTCGATCTCCGCATCCTGCTCAAACGCGGGCGCGCGCCTCACCACGTCATGCGCGTACTGGACCCGGACCCGCCGCCGCTCCTCGTCGATTGTGGCACTGCCAATCGGAACGACGTGATTCTTGCCGAAAATCCAGCCGGTCTTGACCCCGAGCAACCGCGGTTGCCCGTGTTCATCGGACCAGTAGTTGTGCAGATGGCCGAGGGGGACACCTCCAATATCCTCCACCTTGTAGCCGACGATGTGATCGATGTTTGAAGCGATGGGTTTGGCATTCATGTCTGGAGCGGGCACGCACCGATGATCGGGCGCACAGGGTTTTGCGCGCCGACCACCGCTTTTGAGGGGGTGTTCCGCCCGCGTGACGGCACAAGGCGGCTCAGCCCCGGTTTGGGGGAACCGCCGCTGCGCCCGTCACGGAAAAATCCCTACAGAATGCCGGCCCCGCGCCAGCCTCACTCCAGTTCGAACACCTCGATGAGCGCGATCCCCGTGGTATTATTCTTTCCGGTGACGTGCGCGGTGTAGGCGCCCGGATTGAGGGTGAGGATCACGGCGGCCTCGCGGGAGCCGGTCGCCCATGCGGGCGCGTTGACGGACTTGGAAGCGGCTTCGATTTCCGCGCGCGCCCCGGCGTCCGCATCCCAGTCATCGTTGCCCCCGATCCGCTGACTCCCCGCGTACACATCGAGGACGGGATCCGCGAGGACACGTCCTTTGAGACCGTCGAAGGCCGCCGCAAGACTCGGACCGGATGCCCGCAGGAGCACCCGCTTGGGTCCGCTCCCGCCCACCACAAAACCGGCGATCTGGAGTTCCGCGCCAGTGCGAACCAACGAGCGGGTGGAGATATTGATCAGCTTCGCGGCAGAGGCACCGGCAAACTCAAAGACCTCCACCAACGCGATCCCGGTGCCACCGTTCTTGCCCGTGACCTGCGGGGTGTAACCGCCGGGTTCCAAGGTGAGAAGGACCGCCGCCTCTTTCGAGCCTGCCACCCAGGGCATGGCACCGGCTGCGGCAAAGGCCTCGCGCATCCGTGCGCGCGCTGCCGGGTCGCTGTCCCAGTCGTCATTGCCCCCCATCACCACGCCGGCCCCAGTGGTGACCTGCAGCACCGGATCCGCCAGCGTGCCGGTGAGATTAAACGGAGCGGCACCGAGCGCGGAACCCGAGGCGCGCACCAAAACCTGGCGCGGGCCGGAGCCGCGGATGACAAAGCCGGCGATCAGCAGGTCATCTCCCTGGCCCACGTAGGAGCGGGTGGAAATATTGACCAGTCGCCCGGGACCCACGTCGGCGCTGGTCAGGGCGACGCTGCGGCTGGTCGTGGTGCCGCCCGGGCCCGTGACCGTGACCTGGTATTCTCCGTCGTCCGTGCCCTGCACCATCGGAATGGTGTAGCTGGCGGCGTTGGCGCCGGGAATCGGCGCACCGTTGCGAGACCACTGGTAGGCGGCGGCTTCGACCGCGCGCACCTGGAAGGTGGCGGAGCTGCCGCGAAGGGCGAAAACCGGGGACGGCTCGAGCAGAATGCGCGGGCCGGTGGAGGGGAAGGCGGCGAGGTAGTCGCGCAGCCACAACAGGGCCGGGCGCTCATTCCCGTTCTCATCAATGAGGAAGGCCCGCTCGTTGGTCCGCCAGAGGCCGGGCCGGTAGCCCCACAGGGTCATTCCCACGACCGCGGGATGTTCATAAAAGACGGGGAAGATCCGCTTGTATTCGTCCAGCTGGACCTGGTCGGTGGCGCCGTCGATATCGAGTTCGCTGATGTAGACCGGCACTCCGGGCGCCGCGATGGTGTCGATCCCGGCGCGCGTGGCGGTGGCGGAGATGCCCCGGGTGGAAAAGGCGTGCGCCTGGATGCCCACCCCGTCGACCAGCCCGCGGTCGCTCAGCAGCCGAACGATCTGCGCATAGGCGGTGGCACGGGAGGGGGTGTTGGTCACGCTGTATTCATTGATCAACAACACGGAGCGCGGGAAATACGCGCGGGCGAGCTGGAAGGAGGTGATCACCCAGTCCCACCCGGTCGCACCCGCCCCGCCGAGGGCGGCGGCGTAGTTGCCGTTGCCGGGGATGGTCGGCGGATCGTTGATCGGCTCGTTGACCACGTCGATCAGGTCGATGTCCGGATAACGGGCCGCCACCGCGGCAAACCACTCCTCGATCTCCTGGCGCTGCTCCGCCGCCGGGAGCGACTCGATCCAGGCCGGCTGCTGGTTGCCCCAGACGAGGGTGTGGAACTTGAAGGGGAAATTGTTCGCCTTGGCGAAGGCGTAGGCCGCGTCGAGCGCGGTCCAGTTCATCACATCGCGGGTGGCTTCAACACTGCCCCACTTCCCGGAGTTCTCCGGGGTGACCTGGTTCCAGTACGCCTGGAAGTTGACCGCGATGGTGCCGCTGCTCTCGTAGGCGCTGCCGACGAACTTGGCCTTGCCGGTGGCAAAGGGGGCTGCGTGGAGGCAAGTGGTGCCCGCGAGCAGGGCCAGGGCGATGTGGAGGACGGACGCGAGCGGGCGCCGCAAGGAGAAGGCCGAGGAAGGGTGCATGAAAGCGAAGCGGATTTCCCGCCTGCGGGGAGAGTCCAGACGCCGGGTAGAAGCGGAGGAAGAGGCGGGGTGAAACACGGTGCTCCCGCCTCATCGCCCTCTCAAAAGCAGCAATGGTCTAACATTGGCAAAAAGCTTGCGACCGGGCGCGCGGAAGCCGCTATCCCTGCGGCCCTCAAGGCATTGGGAGCTCGCGCCGGAGTTCCTCGATAAAACCGCGCAAAAACTGCGTCCTGCGCGCCGCCTCCTCCCGGCCCGCCGCCGTCGTCATCGTGGCACCGATACGCAGGAGCTTGGCCGGGAAGTGATCGAGCGTGAAGCGCCGGTCGTCGACGCTTCGCCTTTCGGCAAAGGGGTCCGAAGGATCCAGGAGGGGTCGGCCGAGCGATGCACCCACCGCGAGGCAGCGGGCCAGGCCGATGGCCCCGAGCGCATCGAGGCGGTCCGCGTCCTGCACCACCCGCGCCTCCGCGCTGCGGGGGACGATCCCGGAGCTGAAACTGTGCGCCTCAATGGCGTGCTGGATCCCGGGGATCAGCTGCGCGTCGTAGCCGGCCTGCTGGAGAAAGGCGCCCGCGCACTCCGCCGCGGCCGCGGAGGCGTGCCGCGCGCCGGGTGCATCCTTGGGCATCACCACGCAGTCGTGCAGCCAGGCCGCCGGCACCACCACCGCGAGCGACGCGTTCTCCGCCGCGGCCAGCCGTCGTGCCCACGCCACGACACGGCGCACATGATCGAGTCCATGGGCGGGATCCCCGGGTGCCGCGGCGTGCAGAAACGCCTCAAAGCGGGACTCCCAACAGGAAAGGTCGGCGGCTTCCATGCCCGCGCAGGCTGGTGGCGGTGCGACGCCCGGGCAACGCCCGAACGTGTGAACGGCGCTCGACTTCAGGGCCGGGCCGGTTGGTCATTCTGATCACTCCGTTTTTCAACCCTAACCCCGGTTCACCTCATGGCCCTGCTCACGCGTCCCGCCCTCGTCGCGGCCTTTCTCGCCGCCGCCTCGCTCGCCTCCGCCGCCCAGTTCAACGCCTTGCTCTTCACCAAGACCGCGGGCTGGCACCACGACTCGATCAACGCCGGCGTCACTGCGGTGCAGGAACTGGCCAAACTGCACGACTTCGAGGTGTTCTGGACGGAGGATGCCAACCGCGTCTTCAACGACAAGGAACTGGCCAAATACAAGGTGGTGATCTTCCTGCTCACCACCGGCGACGTCCTCAACGACGAGCAGCAGGCCGCCTTTGAGCGCTACATCAAGGCGGGTGGCGGCTTCGCCGGTGTCCACAGCGCCTCGGACACGGAATACAACTGGCCGTGGTTCACCAAGATGGTCGGCCATATGTTTCACATCCATCCGGTGGTGCAGACCGCCACGATGAAGGTGGAGGACTACAATTTCCCGGGCATGGACCGTTTCGCGAAACGCTTCCTCTTCACCGAGGAATGGTACGAGTTCGATGCGCCCCGCTCCGACGCGCTGAAGTACCTCCTGACGGTGGATGAAAAGACCTACCGGCCCGCCGCCGATTGGGGCCCGAAGAAGGGCAAGGGCATGGGCGACTTCCACCCGGTGAGCTGGTATCAGCACTACGACGGCGGCCGCGCCTTCTACACCGCGCTCGGCCACCTGCCCGCCACCTACGGCGATTCCCATTTCCGCCACCACCTCTACGGTGGTATCTACTGGGCGGCTACGGGGAACGAGTTCCGCGCGGAGTAATCCGCCCCTTCCTGCCAGCCCACCGCCCCCGGGGGGGGGCGGCCGGGCGCGTGTCAGCGCAGCCTGCGGAAGCCGTCGTCGACCACCGCGGCCAGCCGGCTGAAAACCGCGTCGAACGTGCCCATGCCGTCAATCGTGGTCACTCCGTTCTGTTCCCGGTAACGCTGGATCACGGGCACCGTCTTCTGTTCGTGCTCGCGCAGGCGCTGCACAATCGTCGAGGTGCTCCGGTCATAGCTGCGACAGGCCGCGGTTTTGCTGCGCTCGTCCAGACGGCGGATCAGCTCCAGGGTCGGCACCTCCAGGTCGATCACCGTCGAAACGGAGGCGTCGTGCTTTTTCAGCAGACCGTCGAGAATGTAGGACTGCACCCGGGTGCGGGGGAAGCCCTTGAAGATGAATCCGCGCACCTCTTTCCAGCGCTCGAGCTTCCGCTCGATCAGCGGCACCACGATCTCATCCGGGACGAGTTGCCCGCTGTCGTAGAGTTGCTGGATCCGGCGCCCAAGCGCGGTGCCGGCGGCGATCTCCTGCTCCAACATCCGCCCGGTGGCGACATACTCCAGGCCGTAGGCGTCCGCCAGGGCCTTGGCCTGCGAACCGCGGCCCGAACCGGGGTATCCAAAAAGCACGACATTAAAGAGCTTCCGGCTGAGGGCCTGCTCGATGATGCCGACCACCGCCTGGTTCACCGTCTCAATTGAGCCGGTGGCATCGACGGCGTGGTGCAGGTTGCGCTGCCGATAGAAGTCCAGCACCGGCAGGGTCTTTTCCGTGTATTCACGCAGGCGATTCCGGATCACCACCTCGTTGTCGTCGCTGCGTCCGGAGGTCCTTCCCCGGTTCAGCAGGCGCGCCACCGAGATTTCCTCCGGCACCTGCAGGTTGATCAGGCAGGTGAGGGAGGTGTGCAGTTTCAGCATCAGGCCCTCGAGGATGTAGGCCTGCACATAGGTGCGGGGAAAGCCGTCGAAAAGAAACCCGCTGGCATCCGGATGCTCGGTGATCGTTTTCTCGATCACCTGGACGATGATCTCGTCCGAAACCAGGCCGCCCGCGGCAATGATGCTCTGGGCCTCGCGGCCCAGACTGGAGTCCTGCGCGATCTCACGTCGCAGCAGGTCGCCAGTGGAGAGGTAAAAGAGATTGAAGCGTCGGATGAGGAACTCGGACTGCGTCCCCTTGCCGGCGCCCGGAGGCCCGAACAATGCGATGTTGAGCATGGCGAGGCCGCCACCCTGGCCCGACAGTCCGCCGGGGACAAATCACATTTTCTTGTCCACCCCGACGACAGCGGAGAGCTGCTTCACGATCTGGCGCAGGGCTTCGGCCTGGGCGTTCAGCTCATGGGAGGCGCT
This sequence comes from Verrucomicrobiota bacterium, assembly GCA_023428905.1. GTDB lineage: Bacteria > Verrucomicrobiota > Verrucomicrobiia > Opitutales > Opitutaceae > EW11. The sequence goes on along the minus strand of JAEYWP010000015.1, from coordinate 98,733 downwards.
GGCCCCCTCCTCGGCATTGGCCGCCACATCCTGCGTCACCGCGTCCATTTGGGTGACCGCCTGAGATACTTGCTCGATGCCGCGTGTCTGCTCACCCGACGCGACCGAGACCTCGCGGGCGATCTCATCGACCTGGCGGACCTTTTCCGCGATCTGCTTCAACTGATCCGCCACCGTCGCGCTCAGGCGGGTGCCGAGGGCGGTCTTGGTCACGGAGTCATCAATCCGACCGGCAGTCTCCTTGGCCGCGATCGCGCTGCGCTGGGCGAGGACACGAACCTCGTCAGCGACGACTGCAAAACCCAGCCCGGCCTCGCCGGCGCGTGCCGCCTCAACGGCCGCGTTAAGGGCGAGGAGGTTGGTCTGGAAGGCGATTTCGTCGATCGTCTTGATGATTTTCGCCACCTCCCCGCTGGAGGCATGAATCGCCGCCATGGCCGCGATCATCGCGTCGACCTCGGCCGCGCCGGAATCGCCGGATTGACGCGCCGCGCGCGCAAGCGTGGTCAGGGTCTCCGCGCTGGTGGTGTTTTGCTTCGCGATGCTCGACATCTCCTCCAGCGAGGCACTGGTTTCTTCGAGGGCAGCCGCCTGGCGGGTCGCTCCGTCCGCCAGGGAATGACTAGCCGTCGAGGTCTGGCCTGAGGCCGAGCTCACCTGACTGGCAGAGCGATCCAACTCATCGATCAATTGAAGAACGGGGCGGGTGATGCTGCGGGCAAAGAGCACGCTGACCACCAGCGCCACCAGCGCGATCATCCCCGACAGGCCGATGATCCACCAGGTCATGCTTTCCAACGCCGCTGCCACCGCTTCGCCCGATTCACGAAAATCGTCCACCGGGGCGTCCGCACCGATCACCCAGTCCCACGCGCCAAAATAACGCAGCGCCGTCGTCGTTTCACGCGGAGCAGCTTCGCCCTCGCGCGTCTGCAGCGTGTCCTCAAACGGGATCTCGTCGCTCTTCGCCCGGACCGCCTTGGCGATCGCCGACGGGAGGAAGGCCCGCCCGGTCGCATCCTTGGCCTCCAGCGCATTCTGACCGGCACGGGCGCCTTGCGGGGCTACCAGGTAGGTGCCCCGCTCGGGCCCACTGCCAGTGGCGACCCACACATCGCCCGACTTCCCGACCACGAGCTTCTGCAGCGCCTCCCGCAAGACCGTGCTGCAGCGCGTCAGGCTGACGCCGACGTAAAGCATGCCGATGACCTGTCCGCTGGCCTGGTCGACGACCGGCTCGTAGATCGCCGTGTGCCATTCGGAGATCACCCAAGCTCGGCCCCGAAAGGCTTTGCCGGCCAGGACCGACGCGATCACCGGATTGGGAGATCCGTCCGCCTGGCGATGCGAGAGGGTGGTGCCGATGGCACGCACACCCTCCTGGGTCACGACGCTGGTGCAGATGCGGAGCATGTCCCCCGCTTCATTCACGCGCTGGAAGAGCGTGGCGGAATTGCCGGCAAAGCGCTTCACCTCGTCCACCAATGGGGACGCGGCCGCGGGATCGGAGTTTTTCTGCAGAACCGCGGAGCCCAGCATCATCACGGGCAGCGACACCGGAGTGACTTCCCGCGTCACCTGGTCGGTCGCCTCCCATGCCACCCGTTCACTTCCGAGATGCAGCCCGCCGGCCTCGGCCACAGCCGCGCCCACCACTTCCAAGCTGTGCAGTAGTCGCGCCTCATTTTCCTGCTCAGCCTGGGCGCACATCAGGTAAGCGGCCTCGGACACCTGCCTGGCCTCCTGGGCCGCGGTGGCGCGAACCTGAAGGTCCAACTCGCGCCGGAGCTCCTGCCTTTCGCGCAGGACGGCGCCGACAATGACGAGTGCGGTGGTGAGAACGCCGAGGGTGGCGAGAAGGGAAATCTTCGTACTGAGCTTCATCCGCCCCCTTCATCGGCCGGCGGGCCGGGAGGATGAAGTCTGAGGGCGCGTGCTGCCCCAGCGAACCCGCCGGTATCAAGGTCATCGGCCCTGATTCGCACACTATGACCGCGATACAGCTCTTTCCCTGGCAGCGACTTAAGAAACCCCAAACACGTCCTGCGCCAGTGGGCAATCAGCTCCCTTAATAGTCGTTGCTGCGCCGCCTAACCTGCCGTCTAGCGTCGCCCTACTTGGTAATGGCGACGGTGTTGAGCTTCCGGCTGATTTCCTTGCGGAGCTTTTTGATCGGGCGGGCCGGGATCTGCATTTCTCCGCCGCGTGCGGATTTTGAATACACCTGGATCTCCTCGGTGGTGTAGACGAAGGTCAGCACCATCACCCAGCGGCCATCCTCCTGGTAGAGGACCACTTTCTCGTCGTCCTTGGCGCGCACGATGAAGTCCTCCTCCGCGCCGACTTCCATGATGCCGCGCTGAATCTCGCGGCCTTCGAGTCCGGCCGGGACCACGATGGTGCCGGCCAGGGTGCCGTACGAAGCCGTGTCCCCGGCACGGGCGGTCAGCCCCAGGCAGAGCAGTGCGACGACAGTGAGAAAGCGGAGAACGGAGGTCATGCCCGCATCCATTGCGGGTCGGCGGCCTCGGGCAAGCGCAAATCCGGAGGTCGCCGCCCGTGCTCCGCGCGGGGTCAGGCCTGCTCGACTTCTTTTCCGTTTTCGCCGGTGCGCGGGGCGTGCGCCTGCGTGCCGGCGAGTTTGCCCAGGCGCGAGACAACTTCGCTGAGCGAGACCGCCTGCGCCTCGAGTTCGGTCGCCGCGGAGGCACACTCCTCGGCGCTGGCCGCCGTGGTTTGCGTGGCGGTATCCATATGGGTCACGGCGGTGAGGACCTGGGCGACACCCTTGCTCTGCTCGTCGGATGCTCCGGCGATCTCGGCGACAAGCGACGCCACCCGCGTGGTGCGATTCACAATTTCCTTAAACCTCTCGGACACCTCGCCGCTGATGCTGACGCCGCGCTGGCTCTTTTCGATCGAGTCCTGAATCGAGGCAGTCGTCTCCTTGGCCGCCACTGCGCTTCGCTGCGCGAGTGAACGCACCTCATCGGCCACCACGGCGAACCCGGCGCCCGCCTCACCGGCGCGCGCGGCTTCCACTGCTGCATTGAGGGCAAGCAAATTGGTCTGGAACGCGATCTCATCGATCGTCTTGACGATTTTGGATACGTTTTCGCCCGCTCCCTGGATCGCGTCCATGGCGGTGACAAGCGCTTCCATGCCCTCCTTGCTGTTCTCCGCGGCCGAACGGGTCTCCTGGGCGAGTTGCAACGCGTCCTGCGCATGGCCGGCGTTGCGGCGGGTCATGCTGGAAATCTCCTCCAGGGAAGCGCTCATCTGTTGGATGGAGGCAGCGAGTTCGCTGGACCCTTCTGCCAGCGAAACACTCGCGGTGGTGATCTCTCCGGAGGCGGCCCGGACGGAGTCCGATCCCTGGCTGACGCTGCCACTGGCTTCGCGCAGCGCGCGGTTGATGCGGTGCGTGATCAACCAGGCAAGGCCCACGCACACCGCCAGAAGGCTCCCGAGTGCCGCCACGGTCTGGATGCGGGTTTGCACCGCACGGTCGAGAATGCCCGCGGCGGTCACCTGCGCGTCCGTCCGGTGCAAACCGACCATCTGGTCGAGCTGGCGGATGTAGGTGCTGTAAACGGTGTACAGTTCCTGGGTATAACGCAGGCGGGCCGCCGCCATGTCATTGGCGCGGGAAAGCTGAAGTACCTCGGAGCGGGTGGTCCGGTACAAGCCGCGGCTCACCTTGATCTGAGCGTAAAGGGTGGTCTCGTCCTCGCCTTCCAGCAGCGGTTCGAACTGGCCGTACAGGACGGTCAGTTCGGCGCTCATGGCATCCATCGCCTTCTCGATCCGGTCCCGCTCCTCCGTCGTCTCCGCGAGGTAGTGCTGGGCGGTGTTGATGTAGTTCTCCTTCACCATCGACTGTATCCGACTCACGAGCACCACGGCAGGGAGGGCGCGCTCATCCATGCGCCGCGTCTCCGCTTCGATATGCGTCATCGACAGCAGTCCAATGCCCCCGACCGCAGCGGTGAGGGCGACAATCACGGTGAATCCAGCGGTGATCCGCCGACCCACGGTCCAATTGAAAGAAAGTCTCATAGGAGGTCCTTGCTCCTGCTTCGGCCAGTGGCGGCAGAGGTGTAGGTAAAAATGCCGGCCCACCAAGCGGGCGCACCGTATTCCCTGCACTTTTGACAAATTCTTCCGGCAACCGGACTCTCGCCGATGCCCATGCCTGGCGATAACTCCTGGACCCACGAGGAAATGGTCGCCTCCGCGCGACGCCACCTGCTGGCGGAACTCGGGCTGGAGGGGACGGATCTCGCGACGGCGTTTCTGTCGGAAGCCGTGACCCTGCGCACCCGGCGCGGGGGCGTCCGGGCGGGGCTGGCCAGGCTGGTGGGCGAGATCGCGGTCGGCACAGCGCCCGGGCTGCGCTACGCTGGGTATGAGGAAAGTCACGACGCGGTGGTTTTTCATGTGCCGGCGAACCTTCCGGTCGCCTCCGGGCTCCACCTGCCGGTGCTGGGCGAGGTCCGGGCGCCCCTGGCCCGCCTCGCTCGGGAGGCCTCAGGGGGCGAGGTTTCGGCCGCATCGCCCCTCCTATCCGTGCCAACCGAGGTGCTGCGTGCCGGCGCGGAACAGTTTCTGCGCAATCCCCCCACCTTCCCCGGCTGGGCCTCCGTGCAGCAGGCCGACATCGACCGCGCCTTCGAGGCAGACCCGCCCCTGCTGAGCGACCGCCGCGAGCTCTTTCGCCGCGTGAAACAGGCTTCTGGATACGCGGCGGACCGGCAACTGCTCGACCGCCTGGCGGAGCGCAATCCGGGATTCCTCGACTACCTGCAGTGCTTTCCGGTGGCACGTACGCTCAAGCGGCGCGTGATCGCCTGGCTGGGCCCGACCAATTCCGGAAAAACCCACCGCGCCATCCTGGAGCTCAGCCAGGCCCGCAGCGGAATGTACCTGGGCCCCCTGCGCCTGCTCGCGCTCGAACAGCGGGAACGCCTGATGGAGCTCGGCCAACCCTGTTCCCTGATCACCGGCGAAGAACGCGACCTCGTGTCCGTAACCCATTCGGCCCGCACGGTGGAGATGGCGGATTTTTCGCAGCGGCTCGACCTCTGCGTATTGGATGAGATGCAGCTCGCCTTCGACCGCGACCGCGGGTGGGCCTGGGTGGCGGCGTATTGCGGCGTGGCAGCCGACCGGCTCTACGTAACGGGCCCGGTGTCGACCGAGGCGGTGATCCGAAAGCTGGCTGCGGTCTGCGGCGATGAGGTCGAGGTCCACATCCTTGAACGGCAAGGCTCGCTCGCGTTTGAGGGGGTGCTCGACTGGCGCCACGTCCCGCCGCGTTCCGCCGTGATCGGTTTCTCGCGGGCGATGGTCCTGGAGATGAAGGCCATGTTCGAATCCCGTGGGCTGCGGGTCTCCACGCTCTACGGAGGCCTTACCCCGGAGGTGCGGCGCAATGAGGCGCGGCGCTTTCGCGAGGGAGAATCGGACATCGTCTGTGCCACCGACGCCATCGGACTCGGGCTCAACCTGCCGCTGGAGCGAGTGATTTTTTATGAGACCGACAAGTTTGACGGCGAGGTGAACCGCGCGCTCGACACCGCCGAGATCCTGCAGATCGGCGGACGGGCGGGCCGTGGCCCGGGAGCGACGGGATGGGTCGCCGCCCTCTCTTCCCGGGACGCACGTCGCGTCGCGCACGCCCTGGCGCGGCCGCAGGAAACGCCGGAGCCCGAGCTTTTGCCGGCGGCGCCGACCGGCATGCACGTGCGCGCGATTGCGGAGCACCTCGGCCATGACCGGTTGCAACCGATCCTCGAGTTCTTCCGCACCCGGCTCACCTTTCCCGGCGGCACGTTTTTCCCGGAGGTGCGTGAGGCGGTGTTTGCCGCCGCGGAGTTTGTCGACCTCTACGCGCCGCACCTTCCGGTCGAGCAGCGCTACACCCTTGCATGCACCCCGATCGATCTCGAGGAACACGCCTTTCGCAACACCTTCGCCGAATGGCTGGAGGCGCTGGCGGCGGGACGGGAGGCCAAGTTTCCCCGCAGCCTGGAATCGGCTGAGGGTTTGGACGGGCTTGAGGAGATGCTCCAGCTGGTGACCCTCTATCGCTGGCTCGCGCTGAAGTTTCCCGAGACCTTCACCGAGCTGGAGCATGTCGAGCACCTCCGCCGGCAGGGGACCGAGCAGACCCAGGCCATCCTGCGGCGCAGTTGGGGCCGCCACGGCCTGCGCCGGCGGGAATGCGCGCATTGCGGGCGCGCGGTCCTGCCGAGTTCACCCCACCGCACCTGCCGCGAGTGTCACCAGGAGGGCTACGCCTAGGTGATACGGTCGAGCTTCCGTAGTGCCAGCATCAGGACAAAGATGCCCGCCACGATCGTCCAGCCCACGCCCTCGAGGCTGACCTGGGCGATCCATCCCGCCGCGGCGGGGAGAAAAGCGCCGCCCAGGTTGGCCGCACCGGACTGCCGCCCAATCACCACCTGCACGGCCTCCGGGGCAAACCGCCGCGGGACCTCGTGCATCAGGCACGGATAGATGGGCGCAAACCCGAGACCGAGCAGAACCAGGGCTCCAGCCGCGACCGGAGTGCTGAACGCGCCGAAGGCAAACACCAGCGCGCCCACCACGGCCAGGCCCGCCCCGGCCCAGATCAGCGCGCGATTTCCCCAACGATCCACCACCGCCCCGACCAGAATCCGCCCGCCCGTGATCGAGGCGTAATACGCGGTGACGCAGAGGCCGGCCACTTCCTTGTCGAAGCCGCGCGAGACAACCAGGATGGAGCTCGCCCACAGCCCCGACGTCGCCTCGACCGCCACGTAGAGCGCAAAGATCAGCGGGGAAAGCCAGCCGGCGAAGGAGTTCGCCGTCGTGATCGGCACGCGGCCTTTACCCAGGTCGGCGTGCAGGGCCACCGTCCGCTCGGGCACACGATCCCAGAGACGCAGGGTGAGGAGGAAAAGCAGCGCGAGAGTAAGCTGGGCTCCCCCGAGCAGGAGGTACCCGCCGCGCCACCCGGCCGCGGTCCCGAGCGCCTGCGACATGACGAGCGGGCCGCTTGTCGCCCCAATGCCCCAGCACGCATGCAACCAGTTCATCTGCCGTCCACTGTAGTGTTTGGCCACATACCCATTGAGGCTGGCGTCGACCGCGCCGCCACCGAGGCCCAGGGGGATGGCGGCGAGCAGGAGCCAGGTGAAACTCTGCGCAAACGAGACCGACAGCAGCGCCGAGCCGGTGAGCAGGCAGCTGAAGAACACCACCGGGCCGGTATGGAAACGCGCAATCACCCGTCCGCTCGAAAAACCGGATACAGCGGCGAGCAGGGTGCCCACCACCATGATCACGCCCGCCACCCCGATCGGGACGCCCAGCGCCGGATACATCTGCGGCCAGGCCACGCCGAGGGTGCCATCCGGCAGGCCGAGGCTGATGTACCCCAGATAGATGATGCAGAGGAGGAGGAAGGGCCGGGACATCCCGCAGGTATGCGCCGGTCCCGACCCGCCGCGCAACCGCAGGTTTATGCATCCATTCGGATAGCCGGCTCATGGCCGGCAATCACAAATACTAATCCTTCGTCTGCACGCGCGCTGTCCAAGCCGCGCGTCGCGGCGAAAACTGGTTTATAACTAAGATTTGGATACTAGGCTGATGTAAGGGTATCCCCGAAAGTGACGAATTGCCGGTGGCTGCACTGGCCACAGCGCCGAGCCGCAAAAATCGTGCGCCCGCATGAAACTCGGGCTCATCACCACCCTCGACACCAACATTGGCGACGACTTCATCCGTGAAGGACTCTGCAACGTCCTGCGCGGGGAATTTGGCGAGAAGTCCCTGCAATTCCTGCCGGTCAACAAACACAAGCCGCTCTCGCTCTATTCCCCCTCGCACCCGTTGGTGCGGATCCGGCGATTGCCGATCAACGGTTACCGCAAGCGCAACCTGCTCCGCCAGTTTTCGCGCCTGTTCCACCGCGTCGGCTCCACGCATTTCGACAGCTGCGACGCCATCCTCCAATGTGGTGCCCCGGTGTATTGGAAGGGCTGCGGCACCCAGACCGATTGGAGTGAGGACCTTTGGCAGGACGTGGTGGCCCGCTTGCATCGCCGCATCCCGGTCCTCAATCTCGCCGCCGGATCCTGTTTCGCCGTGCGCAATCTCCCTGAGACTTTTGAAGACCCAGCCGACGCCACCTTCGTGCGTTGGTTGTACGGTCTGTGCCGGACGACAACGGTGCGCGACCCGCTCGCGAAAAAGCTCTTGGAATCGGTGGGCTGCCCGACCGACGTGATCCGCTGCAGTGCCTTCCTTTTTACCAATCCGAGCCAGAGCGAACCCACCGCCGACGGCCCGGTTTTGATCAATTACATGGAAGGCGGCGGCCATTACGACTGGGACCAGAAGATCGACCGCGGGCGGTGGGAACAGACGACCCGCCAAGTGATCGCCGAGCTGCGCCGGAAACACCGCGTGGTCATGCTCTGCCACAACGCGAAGGAGAAGCAGCTGGCCGAAAAACTCGCGCCGGATCTCGAGCACGTGCTGCCCGGTTCGTATCGCGACTTCCCGCGGGTGGTCCGCCAGGCAAAGGCGGCGCTCTGCAACCGCATGCATGCGTCCGTCGCCCTCGCAGGCATGGGAATTCCCTCGGTCACGGTCGGCAGCGACACCCGCCTCTTGATGGTGGAGCAGCTCGGGCTGCCCTGCCATTTTGTGGAGGATGTCGACGCCGCCACCATCGTACGGGAGCTCGAGCACCAGATGACCCAACGCTATGCCATCGCCGCGGAGCTTGCCCAGAAACAGGAGGAGACGCGGCGCGCGTATGCCCGCGTGTTCCGGGCGCACCTGCCCCTCGCTGCGTTGCGCGCCGCCTGAGCCGCCCGCCGCGATGGTTGCCTCCGCCATGCCACTCTCCTCTTCCCGCGCCGGCGCCCGTGTCCGGATCCTGCTCGGGGCATGGCGGCAGCGCGCGCGGCTCGAATACGATTGGTATCGGCTTAAGCCCACCCTGGCCCGCGAGGCGGCCCCGGCCCTCCAGCACCTGCAGGAAATCAAGGCCGCCCTGCCCCCCGGACGCCCGCTCGTCGGCGTCTTGCTGGCCGAACACCTGGGCGACATCGTGGCGGCCGAGCCGGTGTTGCGACGATTGCGCAGGGACCAGCCCGCCGCCCATATCGTCTGGTTCGTCAAAAAAGCCTATGCCGAGCTGGTGAAGGACCATCCGGACGTGAACGATGTCGTCCTTCTCAACTCGATTCTCGAGTCGGAGGTGATCGTTCGCAGCGGTTTTCTGGATACGGCGGTCGACCTCCACATCGTGGGCAAGCACTGCGCCCGCCACGGGCTCAGCTACCGCAAACGCTGGGGCGACCCCACCATCGATGCGAAAAACTATTACCTGAAGGGTGCCCTGCTGGAAGCTCTCTCGCTGTCCGCCGGATTGCCCCAGCTGGACGAACAACCCCGTCTGCACCTGGGGAGCGAAATCCGGGCGCGGGTGGACGCGCGGGCCCTGCCCTCCCCCTCGATCGTTTTTCACGCCGTCTCGAACGAAGCCCTGCGCAACTGGGACCCGGCACGGTGGCAGGCCCTCGTCGCGCGCCTGCACGAGGCCTTTGCCCATACGATCGTGGAGGTCGGACTTACTCCGTCGCTGCCCAACTCCACCCCCGGATACCTCAGCCTTTGCGGCAGCCTGTCCGTGGCCGAGACCGCCGAGGTGATCCGCCGGTCCGCATTATTCATCGGGATCGACAGCGGTCCGGCCCACTTTGCCAATGCGTTCGAGATCCCGTCGGTGATCCTGCTCGGGCAGTACCACGCGTTTGGAGACTACATGCCCTACACCGGGCATCTGCGCCGCCATGCTGAGCGGATGATCCTCCGCTCACCCGGCCCCTGCTCCGAGCTCCCGGTGGACGCGGTGTTCGCCCGGGTTAGCGCCTTGCTGCGGACCGGTGCGGGCGTCTCCCGCTGACCGCATCCGCACGCCTCACCTAGGGACGCAGGCGGTGCCGCACCGCCGCCACCGCCTGCTGCAGTTCCGCAAGTTTTCGTTCCAGGACAACAAAATCGTCGTCCACGGTGGGATGCCCCGACCGAGCGAGGTGTTTCTCCCGCGCAACCTCGTCCATCTCCTCGCGGGCCTCGTCCATGCCGTTGACGATCACGCCGATCAGCAGGTTGAGCATGATCATCGTGCCGAGGAGGATGAAGCTGATGAAGTAGAGGATTGCCAGGCCCGGGATCATCCCGGGGCCCATCAAGGGCTGCATGATATCGACCCAGCCCTCCAGGGTGACGATCTGGAAAAGGGTCAGCATCGCCCTGCCTATTGAACCAAAATGCTCGGGGTCAGCCGGACCGAAAAAGGTCACTCCCACCACCGCATAAACGTAAAACAGGAGCGCGAGCAGGATCGCCACGTAACCCATGGACGGGACGCTTTTGAGCAACGCGCCGACGAGGATCTGCAACTTCGGCACCGCCGTCACCAAGCGCAGCACGCGCAGCACCCGGGCCAACCGGAGGACCGCCGCAAATTGGGTGTCAAACGGGAGCAGGCACACTGCCACGATCGCGAAATCGAACACGTTCCACGGATCCAGGAAGAAGCGCCAAGGCCGGCGCCCCTCCGCGCCAATCCGGATCAGCAGCTCGGCCACAAACAGGGCCAGGATGCTTCGATCGAGCGCGTGGAGGAGGCCGCCATGGCGCGCCATCAAGTCCCGGTCTGTCTCCAGGCCGACCAAGACCCCGGCCAGTAGGATGAGCCCGATGACAAAGCGCTGGAAGGCGGCGGAGTGGCTGACGCGCTGGCAGAAGGTCTGCATGGAAGAGGAGCGGCCAAGGAATCGGCTGCCCGCCCGCCGTCAAGCCCCTCCCAGCGCCCGGTACACCGCCGCGCGCGAATCCTCTCAAGACCGACGTCCCCGGATCCGATGCGAGAAGGAATGCTGTTTCGCCTGCCACGCATCCTTATCCTGGCCGCCACCGCCCTGCTCGGTGTCGCCGCCCTGCCCGCCCAACCGATGCTGCGCGTGCGGGCCGACCATTGGATGCCCTACAACGGGACAGCGGCCGACGAACGGCCCGGATACGTGGTGGAAATTCTCCGCGCCATTTTCGAGCCACAGGAGGTGCAGGTGAACTACGCTCTTCTTCCTTGGGACGAGTCGCTGGCCGAGGCACGCGCCGGGCGGATCGAGGCGGTGATCGGCGCCAATGCCACCGAAGCGGCGGACCTCGTTGTCCCCAAGGAATCGATCGGCGTGCCGCGCGTGGGGATCTGGGTGAGGAAGGGCTCGGTATGGAGCTACGCCAACGCCGCCTCGCTGCAGACAATCCGGCTGGGCTGCATCCATGGCTACAGCTATTCCGACCCGCTCGACGCCTACCTGCGCACCGCCAAACCCGGGGCGGTCACGGCCTTCGCCGGCGAGAACCCGCTGCAAGACGGCATCGCGAAGCTGAGCAGTGGCGAGATCGATGCCTTCATCGAAACGGTCCCCGTGTTCATCTGGGCGGTGAAGGCCTCGGGACGCACCGTCAGCGACTTCCGGATCGAATACTCCGAAATCGCGGAGCCGGTCTACATTGCCTTTGCCCGGACCGAACTCGGGCGACGCCGCGCCGCGGCCTTCGACGTAGGTATCCGAAAACTCCGCACCTCCGGCGCCCTCGCCACCATCCTGCGACGCTACGGGCTGTCCGACTGGCAGTGACCGCGCCTCACAGGGCGTTGCCACACCGCCGGCAGAAACGCGCGTCATCGAGATGCCCGTCGGCTCCACAGTGGGGGCAGGACTGCGTGTTCTGCGCCAGCTTGGACGCCTTGCTGATCTCCACGCTGACGATGCCGGTGGGCACGGCGATGATGCCGTAACCCATGATCATCAGGATGGAGGCGAGCAGTTTCCCGAGCGGGGTATGCGGCACCACGTCGCCAAACCCCACCGTGGTCATGGTCACGATCGCCCAATAGATCGAATGCGGGATGCTGGAAAACCCCGGGCTGCCCTGCTCGCCGCCCTCGATCACATACATGGCCGCGCCGACGATCAGGACCGTCGTCAGGACCGCGCCGAGGAACACCGTGATCTTGCGCAGGCTTCCCTTCATCGCGGCGGTGAGCAGGCGCGCCTCCCCGACAAAATGGGTGAGCTTGAGAATTCGGAAGACACGCAGGAGCCGGAGGGCGCGGATCACGAGAAACGACTGGGCCCCGGGCACGACCAGGCTGAGGTAGGTGGGGAGGATCGAAAGCAGGTCGACCAGTCCAAAAAAACTCACAGCGTAACGCCAGGGCTGCCGAACGGCCATCAGTCGCGCGACGTATTCAACGGTGAACAGCCCGGTGAAAACCCATTCCGCCACGCGCAGCTCCAGCCCGAAACGTCCGCGATACGCCTCCACACTCTCGAGGCAAACCGCCACCACGCTGCCCACGATGGCGACGAGGAGGGCGACATCGAAGGCCCGTCCCGCCCGCGTATCGGCCTCGAAGATCACCTGATGCAGCGACCCCCGCCACTCGGATCCGGTGGGCTTTGCCTCTCCTGAGGTTCGGGGCGGTTTGACGGGTTGCATCTTCGCACAGACCCGCTGCCGGCCCCGTCGTTCATCCCGACCTCGTGCGCGCACCGCCCACGCCGCTCGACAGCGTCACCGCCGGTCCCCTACGCTCGGCCCCATGATCCTGCCGCGATTCCAGCTCCTGGCGGCGTGCGTGGTGCTTGCTCTCCCGTCCCTGCCGGCCCGGGTAGTGGCGGAGACGCCGGCCCACTCGCCCCTCTACGCCCGCGCCGAACCTGCCGGGGAATCGGCCGCGCCCGGCGCCGGGAATCAACTCGCCCTCATGAGTGGCGGTTACGATGCGCTGCTCCTGCGCGTTCACCTTATCCGAAACGCCCGCGAGTCGATCGATGTGCAAACCTTCATCTGGAGCAACGACGCCTGCGGGCGGCTCCTGATCCACGAGCTGCTCGAGGCAGCGCGGCGGGGCGTGCGCGTCCGGATCATCGCCGACCACCTCTTCTCCGACCAAGACCCCGACGTGGTGGCCTTTCTCGCCACCGCCGACCCGCGTTTTGAGGTCCGGCACTACCGCCCGGCCACCTCGCGGATGAAACCCTCCCTCCTGCGCACGCTCCTGGCGGGCGCGGTCTCCTTCCGCTCTGTCAACCAGCGGATGCACAGCAAGGTGATGGTGTTCGACGGGAAACTGCTCCTCACCGGAGGTCGCAACATCGAGAACACCTACTACGACCATTCCACCGCGCTCAACTACCGGGACCGCGATGTGCTCGCCACGGGGCCGGTGGTGGCCGCGGCGGCTTCGCAGTTCGAACAGTTCTGGGGCTACCGCTACACCGTTCCCAGCCGCAAGCTGATCGATGTGGACCGGGCCATCCGGGCGGGCAGCTTCCGTCGCTTCGAACGCCGGGAGGACTTCGACTTTGAAGGGCACTTCGACGAGTTGCACCGGGAGGCGGACGACGAGGCCCTGATTGCGGAGCGTCTGGCCTCGCGCCTCAAGCCGGTGCGGCGCGCCGTCTTCCTCTACGATGTACCCGGAAAACCACGACGTGCGTCGATCAACGCGGCGGCCGTCACCTGTGAACTGCAGCAGGCGCTGGAGCGGGCCCGCCATTCTGTCGTTATCCAGACACCCTATCTGGTCCTGAGTGACCCCGCGAAGCGCCTGATCCGCAGCCTGCACCAGCGGTCGCCGGGGGTGCAGATCCGCATCTCGACCAACAGCTTCGCCTCCACCGACAACCTCTTTGCCTACTCCGCCAATTACCGGATGCGCAGTGAATACGTCCAGGACCTGCAGCTACGTATCCATGAATACAAACCCAGGCCGGCCAACATGGAGGAGATCTTCCCGCGCCACGGCCTGATGGCCCGCCACGCAGTCCCGCCGGGGAGCGAGACACCGCACCGCCCGTTCCTCTCGCTGCACGCCAAGTCGCTGGTGGTGGATGATGCGGTCGCTTTCGTCGGCTCGTTTAACCTCGATCCGCGCTCGGCCGACCTGAACACAGAGGTGGGCATCCTGGTGGAGGACGAGGCCTTCGCCCGCGCCCTGCAGGAGGAGATCGAACGCGACATGGCGCCAGCCAACAGCTGGGTCATCGCCGACCGCAACCTCCCCCTCGGCCTCGAGGTGGTGAATGGACTGGTCGATGGGCTCCTTTCGATCACCCCGATCGACCTCTGGCCGATCCAGAACACCAGCAGCTTCGAACTGCGGCCGGGCGCGGTCCCGGTGCCGCCCGGCCATCCCGCCTTCCACGAACGTCATCGCGATGTCGGTTCCTTTCCCGGCACCGACGGACTGCTTTCGCAAAAGGAAATCCTGACCCGGCTCTTCAAGGCGGTGGGCTCTCCATTGACGCCGATCCTCTGAGCGCAGGCCGGGTCGAACCGGTCTGAATGCCCGGCCGCCGGCCCGTGCCCACTCAGGCCGGCGCGGCGTGGAGGTCGCGACCGAGGATCAGGTCGTCATAACGGTGATGGCCCACCAGGAAGGTGCGGGTGCCAACCGGGCGATAGCCGAGCCGCTGGTAGAAACCAATGGCGTCGGCATTGCGGGCGTACACGCCCAGCAAAAGGCGCCGTCGACCGCACCCGCGTGCGTGGTCTTCCGCGGCCTGCATCAACCGCCGCCCCAGCCCGCCGCCCTGGAAGCGGTGCAGCAGATAGACGCGTTTCACTTCGACGTCTCCCGATCCGAGCTCCGGCAGGGGAAGGTCCGGCCGCGTGAGGACGAGGTAACCCACGGGCGCACCGCCCGGCTCGGTTTCCGCCAGCCACAAAGCGGAAACGCCATCGCGGAGCCAACCGTGGTAAACCGCCGCCGCGTGCTGCCTTTCGCAATGGGCCAGGATGTCACTGCCCGGCAAGACGCCCGCAAAGGCCTCGAGGAAGCTTGCCTGGCCGACCAGCGCGAGGGCCGCCTCGTCACCCGGCACACACGGACGGATCACCACGGCCGGGACCGTGGCGGGGGTTCGCAAAGGCGGGAAGGGATTGCGCGACATGCAGGCGACGGATTGCGCCCCCACCTCAGGCGAGACGCAATCCGTTTTGCGGTCAGTGGCGACCCGCGGCCTACGTATTCACGACCTCACCACCGTTCGGGTGCAGCACCTGGCCGGTGATGTAGGAGGCCTCGGGCGAGGCGAGGAAGACGTAGCAGGGCGCAACCTCATCCGGCTGACCCAGCCGTCCCATCGGGACGTCCTGCCCGAAGGACTCCACTTTCTCCTCGGAGAAGGTGGAAGGGATCAGCGGCGTCCAGATCGGTCCAGGCGCGACCGCATTCACCCGGATGCCTTTTTCGGCCAGGTTCTTGGAGAGGGCGCGGGTGAAGCCGACAATCGCCGCCTTGGTGGAGCTGTAGTCCAGCAGTTGATCATTCCCCCGGTAGGCGGTGACGGAGCTGGTGTTGACGATCGCCGCCCCCTTGCCGAGGTGGGGAAGCGCCGCGCGCGTCAGGTAAAACTGAGCGAAGACATTCGTGCGAAACGTCCGCTCGAGCTGTTCGTCCGAGATTTCCGCCAACGAGGCCTGCGGGTGCTGCTCCGCCGCGTTGTTGATCAGGATGTCCAACTTGCCGAGGCGGGAGACCGTTTCCTTCACCAGCGTTGCGCACCAGCCGGAGTCGCCGATGTCACCCGGCAGGCATTCGCACCGGCGCCCCAGATCGCGGACGCGGCGGGCGGTCTCCTCTGCGTCGTCATGCTCGTTCAAATACGAAATGGCCACGTCCGCGCCCTCCTTGGCGAAGGCGATGGCGACGGCGCGACCGATGCCGCTGTCGCCCCCGGTGATGAGGGCAACCCGTCCCTCCAACCGCCGGCCTGGGGGAGCATCGTGCCGTTCCGCCTTGGGCAGCGGGGTCATATCACTTTCCTTGCCGGGTCGCTGCGACTGGGTCTGGCCGGGCACCTGTTTGGGTCTCGCTTCGGATGTCATGGCCCCAGCGTGCCTGAGGTCCCGGCTCACCTCCATCGGGGCAGCTCTCCAAGCCCTCGCGGGGAGGTCTCCTTCCGGCCTGTGGTGTGGACGGAGCCATCTTCCCGGAAGCCTACGGAGGTGACGTTACCGAGAGCATTCCGGCGGCGGCCGCGCCCGTGACGACACGGCCGGTCTCTACTGTTAGCGCAGGTTTCCGCGCAAGCGTGGGGGACCGCGGGTTGCGCGCGCGCCTGCGGGGAGGCACCCTGCGGCATGCTACCCCGCATCGTGCGCTGCCTTGCGTTCCTCCTCCTGTCCACGGGCCTGTCGCTGCCCGCAGCCGCCATGCTGCAGTCCGGCGAGGCATATGTCTGGGACGTTCAGGAGATCACCTTCCAGTCCGGCCGAGACTATCAAAACCCCTACGCCGAGGTGGAACTCTGGGTTGAACTGGAGGGCCCTGGCTTCAAGCGGCGCGTGTACGGGTTCTGGGATGGCGGGCGCACCTACAAGGTGCGGCTGGTGGCGACCACCCCGGGGGAGTGGCGCTGGTCTTCCCGCTCGAATCAACCGGAGGACGCGGGGCTGAACCAAGGGCGCGGCAGCTTCAAGGCGGTCGCCTGGCCTGAAGCCGCCCTGGGCGAAAACGCGAATCGGCGCGGTTTCCTCCGGGTCACTCCCAACGGTCGGGCGCTCCAGTATGCCGACGGCACCGCCTTCTTCCTCGTGGGCGACACCTGGCTGGCGGCCTCGAGCTGGCGTCTGCCGTTCAAGGGCACCGCCGCGGTCGACGGGTATGTGCCCGCCCCCGGCATCAGCTTCGAGGAGGCGGTGGCGTGGCGCAAACAGCAGGGCTACAACTCGGTCAGCTTCATTGCTGCATTCCCCAATTGGGATGCCGACGCCTACGGCGCGACCTACGCCAACAAGGACGGCGTTTTCCTCCGCAACGCGTGGGAAAAGTTCGGCCACTGGGCGCCCAACGCCACCATTACGACGGAGGACGGCGCCACCACCACCGCCAAGGACATGGCGGACGAGCGCGGCAATCGTCCCTTCGCCATCCTGCCCGACCGCGAGGGGCTGGCGGATTTCGACCGCCTCAATCCCGCCTTTTTCCAGAGTCTGGACCGCAAAATGCGGCACCTTTCGGACCAAGGCATGGTGCCGTTCTTCGAGCCGATTCGCCGGGACCACGGTCCCTCCTGGAAGGCCTATTTCGATTTCAACGTGTCGTATGGACGCTTCATCCAGTATCTGATTGCCCGATACGGGGCGTACAACCTGATCTTCAGCGGCATCCATCTCGACTGGATTCCGGAGAAGTACTCGCTGACGGCGGACGAGTTTAACGCCGCCTTGACCGAGCATTTCCGGCGTTATGGCGCCCTGCCCTTCGGCCAGCCCACCACCGCCTTGATCGACAGTTCGACCTACCAGCGCTTCGGGCATGGTGACGAGGTGCCCTGGCTCAACGTCCACACGGTGGGAAACAAGCCCCGCAACCACGCCATCTACGCCTCGATGGAGGAGATCTTCCGCCTCACCCCGGCGTATCCCGTGGCGAACCTGGAGCCCTACTACACGGGCTGGAATCACGCCATCAACCGGCCGGGCGGCGAGACCCCGCCGGCCAATTCCGACCGCGACAACTATTTCGCACGGGCGATGATGTACGGTTCCGTCCTCGCCGGTGGCCTGGCCGGCCATGTCCATGGCACCGCCGCCTACGATCTCACCAGCACGGGTGAACCCGCCGGCTGGCGGCCGCACATCTGGGACGCGCTGCGCTACGAGTCCGGCGCGCAAATGCGGCATCTGCGCGACTTCTTCCTTTCCGAGGGCGACCGGTACCAGGACCTCGTCCTCGCCTCCCAGGAGATCACCCCCCGCGCCGCACCCGACTCCTCGCCGGACGGACTCGACGGGTGGTCACATGCGATGCGCACGCCGGACGCCTCCCTCGCCTTCCTCTACTTTGAGCCCAAAGCACCCCGCGCTTCACTGAAGAACCTGACGGCGGGCGCCCTGTATCGGTGGAGCTGGTACAATCCGCGCTCCGGCCGCTGGGGTGGGTCCGTTTTCGTGACCTGCGGCAACGATGGCACCCTGCCGGCCCCGGTGTACCCGGAAACCTCCGACGGTCCCGCGACCCAGGACTGGGCGGCCAAACTCCAGCGCCTCTAGGCGGTGGCTAAACTTTCAGCCAGGAATTTGGTGTCAGTGATATTGCGGCGCTGCCGCGTTGCGGTCTCAGCATCCATTTCCATGAGGCCGGAAGATTGATCCGCCGCCGAGGCAGCTGCGGAGATCAACGTCGCTCCGCGCAGGGGCGGGCTCAACCGGCGTCCGGCACGATCTCGACCAGCTGGACGAAGAAGAGGATCGGGACCCCGCGCTTCACACCCGCCGGCCAGGGGCCGGTTCCAAACGACAACTCCGGGGGAAGCATAAAGACCGCCCGGGTGCCGAGGGTCAGGAGCTGCACGCCCTCCCCCAGCCCGGGAAGAAGGTCCTTTACGCGCGTGCGCAGGTTGACCGCCTGCAGGGCGGCGATCTCGGTCGCACCATCCAGCTCGCGCGCGGAGAAGCTGACGATCACCGTATCCGTGGCCCGGGGACGGGCGCCTCCCCCGGCGGAAATGATGCGATAGCAAAGTCCGCTCCGGGTCTGCTCGAGGCCGAAGGACTGCCGGAGGTCCTGGAAGAGGACGTTCTTCTGCTCCTCCTGGCGCCGGCGCTGCAGTTCGCCGATGCGGGCGTTCGTGCGCTCGATGAAGTCGGCCATCGCCTCGTCCACCTCTGCCGGTTCACCCCTCAAGCTCGCGCGGATCCCCTCGATGAACCCTTCCTGCTCCGCGGGCGTCCAGTCCAGCTCGCCCAGGTGGAGATTGTCCGCCAGCGCGAGGCCCATCGCCCGATGGAGCGGGGCGTTCGCCGGTCCGCCCGCCGCCGCGGGGGCAGTCGCGGGCGGCGGCGGCGCGAGGGGAGCGTCCCAAGGATCCGGTGCCGCCACGGGATCGGCCGCGAGGACGGTCCCCTCGGGGCCAAAGCCCTCCGCGAGGAGGGCGAGCGCGATGACGGCCAGAGGAAGGAGGCAGCGAGGGAAACGGTGCATCATGGGAGAGTGAGCGCCGCGTGCTGGTGCCGGTGGCTGTGCACACCGCCTTCGTGCGGCAGGCTGAACCGAGGCAGGTCCACCGGCGCCACCTCCACGTCGCCCTCGGTCAGCCGGTACATCCGGTTTGCCTCCAGTCCGGTGAAGGCCTGCCGCATCCCGCTGCCGGGCCACAGGACATCCACGCGCTCAATCACCGCGTCCGGCGCACCGAGGCCGATCTCACAGCGAAGGGTGGATGAACCGAAACTCGCGCCACTTCCCACCGTCCGGTAGATACGGCGCGTGCCGTTTTCCGAGCGCACCGTCACCCGCACCCTCGCCCCGATCGCAGAACGATTGGAGCGTGTCCCCACCAGCTTGAGCTTGAGCCAGGCATGGGCGGATCCCGGATTGGCGAAAAGCTGATTGGGGTAGGTGTCACCCGCCAGGGCTCCTCCCACCACTGAATACACGTCCTGGTCCCCGTCGTTATCCAGGTCTCCAAAGGCGATGCCATGCCCTTTTTGCAGCTGGCCGAAGCCGCCGGCGGTGGTGACGTCCTGGAAGCGGTGTCCGCCCGCGTTCCGAAACATCCGGTTGGGCATGAGGGTGGAATAGTCGGGATCCCCGGTGCCGGCGTAGAAATCCAGCCAGCCGTCATTGTCGAGATCGCCAAAATTCACGCCCATGGCGTGGAGCACGCGGGAGACGCCGGCTTCCTCGCTGACGTCGGCGAACGTGCCGTCGCCGCGGTTGCGGAAGAGACGAGCGCGCTCGCCCGTGCTGGGGACACCGAGGTAGTCGGCCGCCACATCACCCACATCCTGGATCGCGTACCCGGTGACCATCAGGTCCTCCCACCCGTCGTTGTTGTAGTCCCAGAACCAGCACGGAAAACTGCGGTGCCGCGCGCCCACGCCGCTGGCCTGGGCGACCTCGGTGAAGACCCAGCGAGGCGCCGGGGTGCACTCGTCGGCGGGTCCGTCATTGCGGTAGAGCCGGCGAGTCCCGTTGCGGCTGGAAAGGAAGAGATCCGGGCGGCCGTCGTTGTTGTAGTCGCCGGCCGCCACCCCCTTGATGAAGTCAATCACCGCCAGTCCGTGGGGGACGGAGCACTCGGCGAACGTACCGTCGCCGTTGTTTCGATACAACTCACAGGCATTGGGATCGCGATCGTCGCGCGACTCGTTGCCGATGAAGAGGTCGAGGTGGCCGTCGCCATCAAAGTCGAACCAGACCGCGGTCTGGGTGGGATGAAAAGAGAGGAGCCCGGCCTCCTCCGTCACATCGGTGAAGGTAAAGTCCCCGTTGTTTCTGAGGAGCGAGTTGGGGTACTTGCCCTGGGGGCCGAGCCATGCGCCGCGGAGCACAAGGACATCCTCGAAACCGTCGTTGTTGTAGTCGGCGTGTATCAGGTTCAAGCCGCTTACCAATCCGGTGAGTCCCGCCTCCCGCGTGCGCTCGGTGAACGTGCCGTCGCCCACGTTGCGGAAGACCCGGGTCTGGCTCTGCAGCCCCCAGCCGGAGATCATCAGGTCGAGCAGGCCGTCGTTGTCGAAGTCTTCCATCACCACCCCGCCCGCCAGATCGTTGTCCACCAGTCCCACCGCGGCCGCGATATCCGGAAAACGCGGCAACGGATACTCCGACTCGAAGACTGCCGGCGGAATCACCACCTCTGGTGCCAGGCCGTGCGGGTACTCGCCGAGCGTCATCGACGCGATGTTCATGAGCCAGCGTGCACGCAGGTCGCCCGGGTACCTTGCCAAGACCGTGCCCAGCACCTCGGTGGCGCCGCGGGAGCCCCTAGGAGCGAGGTGCACGCCCCCGCCGCGGATCGGCAGCAGGCAGGAATCGGCGTTGTGATTGTGCAGGCAATTTTCCTGCTCGCCGATGCGGAGGTGACACACCGCCTTGGAGCAAAGCAGGCCGAGCATGAAATTCGGTGTCAGGGTGGGACGGGTGGCCTCCAGGTGCTGCTCCAGTCGGATGAACGCCGCGAGCGCCTCTTCGCTGCGCCCGACGTCCAGCAGTGCGTCGGCATACCGGCGCAGCAGCACCGTCCTGTCCTGCCCCCCTCCCGCATCGGCCAGCGCGGCCTCGAGATGGGCCACCAGTCGGGAACTGCCGTAGACGGTCTGAAGCGGATCCGAGGCCTCGAAAACCGCCTGAAACCGCTCGGCCATCCGGCCGGTGCTTGGCGCAGGGGTGCTCAGGTTGCCCAACCGACGCACCGGGTCGGCGTGAAGACGCGTGGTCCCACTGTGACCTGACGAAGGTCCCTGCGAAGGAGGGTGGTGGTCGTGGTTGGCATGCGCCGCCGCGGGCCCGGCCGCGCCGTGGGTCGCAGCCGCCACCATCAATCCCAAAAGCAACGCGTTGACGCACGGCAACGTCCAGGGACGGCCAGCGCGGAGTGGCCGCGATGCAGCGAAATTGAGCATGCCACGCGAAACAAGGATGCGGGCGTGGGCAGTAAACGTCCCAGGGGTCGACTGCCGGGTCGCCGGGGCCGATGGAGCATCCGGTGGGGTGAGCCGCGCCCACGTTTGCACCACGACGGCGGTGCGGCAGGTCGCCGCAACGGCGAGGGTCACAAGCCGAGAGGCTGCCCGGATATGGACGGCGCGCCTTCTTTTGTCCTAGCGTGGGCCGCATGAGTCATTCCTGTTCCGTCGGACCGTTGCCGCTGCCGGTGACCGGCGCGGATCGCGAAGCCCTCTGCAACCTGATGCAGGCGTGCGTCGAGCACGGAGCGTCCATCGGGTACCTGCAGGGCATGAGCGGCGCGGAAGCGGCTCAGTTCTGGGCGCGCATCGAGGCGGGCGCCGCGGCGGGCGAGCGCGTCGTGCTGGTGGGCCGTGACGAGGCGGGGAGGATCATCGGCACGGTCCAGCTGGGCTGGGAAGCCAAACCCAACGGCTGCCACCGCGCCGAGGTGCAAAAGCTGATGGTGGCGCCGGCGGACCGTCACCGCGGACTCGGCACCTGCCTGATGCGCGCCGCCGAAGAGCTCGCAGCCGCGCGCGGCATCCGGCTCCTGTTTCTGGATACGAGCGAAGGAAGGGGCGGCGCCGGCGCTCTGTATGAACGCCTCGGTTACACGTATGCGGGCGGAATCCCGGAGTACGCCCTGGACCCCGACGGCACGCCGGCCAAAAACGCGATCTACTACAAGCTGCTCGGCCCCGCCCGCTGAGCGGTGACCGAGCCACGCTTGCGCCTGCGCGCCCGTTGCGGGACAGCACAGCGATGATGTCCCGTCAGGGCGCGTGAGGCAAAACGCGCCTCACGCGGCAACCGCACCGTGCCGGCCTACTGGCAGGCCTCGCACTCCCCGCCGTTGCGCATGGCCTCGATCGAGCAGGCCAGTTTTTCGGCGGCGGTGAACTGCTTTTTCTCGGGAGGCGTCTCCTGTGTCGCGGCGGCGGCGACCGCGGCGGCGGTGGCGGCCACGCCACGGACTTCCTTCTTCACCTGCACGGTCGCCTTCTCGATGTTGGACGCGCCCAGGCTGCGCAGGTAATAGGTCGTCTTCAGACCGGCGTGCCAGGCGTGGCGGTACATGTGGCTCAGCGTCTTCAGATCGGGGGTCTTGATCCACAGGTTGACCGACTGCGACTGGTCAATCCACTTCTGGCGGCGCGCCGCCGCGTCCACGATCCACTTCGGATCGATGTCGAAGGCGGTCAGGTACTTTGCCTTCAGGTCGGCGGGCACGCTGTCGATGTCCTTCAGCTCGCCGTCGAAATACTTCAGGTTGTCGATCATCTCCTGGCTCCAGAGCCCACGCGCCTTGAGGTCCTTCACCAGGTACGGATTCAGGACGATGAACTCCCCGGAGAGGTTGGATTTGACGAACAGGTTCTTGTAGGTCGGCTCGATGCAGGGCGAGGTCGCGGTGATGTTGGAGATCGTGGCGGTGGGCGCGATCGCGAGCACGTTGCTGTTGCGCATGCCCTGGCGTGCGATCTTTGCACGCACCGGCTCCCAGTTCATCCGGCCGCCGCGGGGCACCTCCACCGGGACTCCGCGCTCCTGCTCAAGGATGTCCAGCGTGTCCTGGGGCAGCAGGCCGCGATCCCACTTGGATCCTTTGTAGGTCGAATACGTGCCGCGTTCGCCGGCGAGGTCGGAACTGGCCTCGTAAGCGTAATAGGCGATGGCTTCCATCGCCTCGTCGTTGAACTCCACCGCGGCGTCGGAGGCGAAGGCCAGGCCCTTGAGGTAGCAGGCATTGGCGAGGCCCATCACTCCCAGCCCGATCGGGCGGTGGCGCAGATTGGAGCGCTTGGCCGCCTCGGTCGGGTAGAAGTTGATGTCGATCACGTTGTCCAGGGCGCGGACCGCGATCCGGATGGTCTCGCGCAGCTTCTCGTGGTCGATGTTGCCGTGCTTGTCCAGGTGGGTCTCGAGGATGACGGAGCCGAGGTTGCAGACCGCGGTCTCGTCATTGGACGTGTTCAGCGTGATCTCGGTGCAGAGATTGGAGGAGTGGATCACGCCCACGTGGTCCTGGGGCGAGCGGAGGTTGCAGGCGTCCTTGAAGGTGATCCAGGGATGCCCGGTCTCGAAGAGCATCGAGAGCATCTTCTTCCAGAGTTCGAGGGCCTCGATCTTCTGGCCCATGATCTTGCCCTCCTCCGCCAGTTTCTCATAGCGCAGGTAGGCCTCCTCGAAGCGGCGGCCGTAGAGCTCGTGCAGGTCCTTCACTTCGTTGGAGCGGAAGAGGGTCCAGGTCTGGCGGGCCTCCATCCGCTTCATGAACAGGTCCGGAATCCAGTTCGCCGTATTCATGTCGTGCGTACGACGGCGGTCGTCACCGGTGTTCTTGCGCAGCTCGAGGAACTCGAAGATGTCGTTGTGCCAGGACTCCAGGTAGGCGCAGCCGGAACCCTTGCGCTTGCCGCCCTGGTTGACCGCGACGAGCTGGTCGTTGTGCAGCTTGAGGAAGGGGATGACGCCCTGGGACTCGCCGTTGGTCCCGGCGATGTACGCGCCGGTGCCGCGCACCGCGGTCCACGAGCCGCCGAGGCCACCCGCCCACTTGGCGAGGAAGGCGTTTTCCGCGATGCCGCGGTACATGATGCCCTCGAGCGAGTCGTCGACGTAGTAGAGATAGCACGACGACAGCTGCGAGTGCATCGTCCCCGAGTTAAAGAGGGTCGGGGTCGAGCTGCAGAAGCGGCGGCTCTTGTAGAGGCTGTAGAGGGCTGAGGCCTTGGCCTCGCGCTCCGGCACATCCTCGAGGAAGAGCCCCATCGCCACGCGCATCCAGAAGAACTGCGGCGTTTCCAGGCGCCGCGCCGGCTTCACCGTCTTGTCGATGATCAGGTAGCGGTCGTAGAGGGTCTGGATCCCGAGGAAGTCGAACTCGAGGTCGGCCGAGGGATCGAGCGCTGCGCCAAGGGCCTTGACGTCGTAGTCGAGCAGCTTCGGGTTGAGGCGCTGGATCGCCACGCCGTGTTCGAGGTATTTGCGGAAGGCGCGCTGGTGAAACTCCTTCAGCTTGCCGATCCCGTCGCGCACGATGTCCCAGCCCAGCACCTCCTCGTAGATATAGGTAAGCTGGATACGCCCGGCAAAGCGGGCGAAGTCCGCGTCCCGCTCGATCAGGGTCTTCGAGTTGAGGATGATGGTGGCGTCGAGGTCCTTCTGGCTGATCTGGTCGAAGACGGAGCGCAGCAGTTCGCCCTCGATTTCCTCGTTGCTCAGGCACAGGTCCAGGCCGATGCGGCCAAACTCGATCCGCTTCTGCAGGTCGGCGCGGTCCCAAAGGTAGCTTTCGCCGTTGGCGCGCTTGACCATGATCATGGCGCCCTGATGGACCGCCGGGGTGGCCGCCTCGGTGCCGTCTCCCTCCTCGCCCGCGCGGGCCGCGGTGCGCAGGGCCCGGTAGAGGATGTACTGCTCGGCGACCTTGAAATGCCCGGCCTTCATCAACTCCTCCTGGACGATGTCCTGGATCTCCTCGATGTGGACGAAGGACTGCTTGGACGAGAGGACGCGCGTGGCCACGGCGCGGGTGATCTCCACCGCCGAGGCAGAGTCGCGCTGGAGGGAGAGGAAGGCCTTCCGCACCGCGATTTCGATCTTCTGCTCGTTGAAGGGCACGATCTGGTGATTGCGGCGGATCACGCGGACGGTGGCGGCGGCCGGTCCGGCGCTGCTCAGCTTGTGCGAGCGATTGAGCAGGAGGCTCTTCGCCACATCGTAGGCGTTGTTGTCGATCAACGTCTTCTCGATCAGCTCATAGAGCGCATTGAGCGTCAGGCGCAGGGGCGACTGGCGGAGCGCGGCGGCCGCGAGATTGCCCGCCACCTCGCGGACGATGCGGGCAACGAAGGCGCGATTGCCGTCGGTGAAGATGTTCGTTTCGGCCCGGGCGAGCAGGACGTGGGTCAGCGCCTTGCCGATCGTATCCGCCACCTCGCCGAGATCAAAACGCTCCTCGCCGCGCGGGGTCAGCACCACGGTTTCGGGGACAAGCGGGGCATCGGCGGGGACGAGGTCGCGCCAGGCAAACTGCGGTTTCTGGTCCTTCGGAGTCTGGATGGTGCGTTTGAGCGCGAGGTCGTGGGCGAGAGAAGGATTCATCGGGAGGCAGGCGGAGGTGGAAATGTCGGGAGGAGGGAGCGGCAAACACGCGCCGGGTTGGGGGCGCGTGTGGGGGGGGGCGGAGGCAGGGACGGCACGCCCCGCGGAAGACCAGGGAAGGGGCGCTGGGCCCCGGCGGAGGCGGGAGGAACGGAGGGCGGCGGCGCGAGCGCGGAGCGCGCGCGGCGAATCAAAACGGCGGTTACAGCTCGTCGTCGCTGGCGACGTGGAGCGCGCTGGACTTTTGGTATTCGGTGACGCGGCCCTCGAAGAAGTTCTGCTCCTTCTTGATGTCCATCATCTCGGCGAGCCACGGCAGCGGATTTTTGATCCCGGGGCTCAGCGGCGCGAGCCCACAGCCTTCCAGCCGGCGATCGGCGATGTAGTCGATGTACATCAGAAACTCGTCCTTGCGCAGGCCGACGGAGTCGATCGGAAGACAGTCGCTGATGAACTCCTTCTCCAGCGTCACCGCCTCGCGCATGGTGGAGCGCAGCTCTTCCTTGAAGTCGGCCGTCCAGATCTCGCGGTTCTCCTCCACCAGATCCATGAAGAGATTGCGGAAGACCTCGATGTGATTGGATTCGTCGCGAAGGGTGTAGCGGAACATCTGCCCGATCCCGGGAAACTTGTTCTGACGGTACAGCGAGAGCACCATTCCGAAAAGCCCGTAGAACTGCGTTCCCTCCATGCACTGGCCGAAGACAAAGATGTTCTTCGCCAGCAGTTTTTTATTCTCGGGCCGGGTGAGGTCGAGGTCGCGGCGCAGATCCTTGGAGATGCGGGTGACAAACTCGTTCTTGCGCACGATCGTGGGCACGTCCTCAAACATCGCCTCGCACTCGTGCGGGTTGATGCCGAGCGAGGCGATCATGTAGAGCAGCGAATCAGCGTGGATGTTTTCCTCATGGGCGTGACGCCCCAGGACGAGCTTGAGCTCCGGCGCCGTCACGAGCTCGCGGACCACGTGCTGGATGTTGTCCCCCACGATGCCCTCGGCCGCGGAAAAATAACCGATGCCCATGCGAATGATCCACCGCTCGACGTCGCTGACGACCTTCGTGTCGCGCCACTGCTCGATGTCCTTGCCCATCGGGATGTCCTCGGGCTCCCAATGGTTTGCCTTCATCGTCCGGTAGAGATCGTAGGCCCACTGGTACTTGAGCGGCAGCAGGTTGAAACACATGGACTGGCGCCCGTTGATGACGCGCTTGTCCGCAAAGGCGCTCTCGGCCTTTTCCTGGTCGAGAACGAATGTCTTGGAGCCTACCTGAAACGATTTCTGCATGGGATGTACGGGGGCGCGCCGCGGCGTGCTTTAGGGGTAAAAGACGGCGGCGCGGACGGACCTATTCGACGCGATTAGAGAGGGTGCGAATCTAAGTTGTTAAAACTTATTCACGTATTGCTGACCACTACGGGTAGTGGTGCTCAGCGCTTACGGCCACAACAGATGGGAAGTGCCAAAAGCTCCGTCAACCGGTTATTGGCCAAAACGCGGGAATTTTTTGGCCACTTTTGGCTTGTGCCAACGCCCCCCGCCCGCCGCCCTCCGAGAAACGGCGCGGACGCTGGAAAAGGCGCAGACGCCGGACAAAAAACGGGGGCCGAGGGGGTGCCCCTGGCCGGCGCTCCGCGGTCCTCAGCGGCCCCGGATCACCGAGTCGATGAAGCGCAGTTTGCCCACCACCGGGGCGGAGATGGTGAAGGGGTAGGCGTCGTTCTGCCCGAGGCTGCGGTTGAGGCTGTTGAGGAAGCGGGTCATCGGCAGCCATTGGGAAAACAGCAGGGTGTCGAAATCCTGCGCACGCTGGCGGATGTCGACGTGCTCGACCGGTGCCCGGTCGGCGCGCACCGGCTGCAGTTGGAGGCCCCAGTTTTCCGCGGTGTGAAGCCCGTCCGTCATGTGCAGGTAGTGGGCGAAGCACTCCGCCCAGTCCTCCCAGGGGTGCATGGTGGCATAGGCGCTGATGTAGCCTGATTCCCAATCGGGCCGCGGCCCTTCCGCGTAGTGCCGCTGCAAGGACGCGACATAATCCACCCGCTCGTCGCCGAACCACTGGCGGAAACCCTCCAGGTGCGGGGAGTCGGCGATCAGCACATCCCAGAAATAGTGCCCGACCTCATGACGGAGGTGGCCGAGCAGGGTGCGGTAGGGCTCTCCCATGGCAGTGCGCATCTGTTCGCGGCGGGCGTCATCGGCCTCCGCCACGTTCAGAGTGATCACGCCGCTGGCGTGCCCGGTCAGGACTTTCTCCCCGGCGGCGGTGTCCTCCAAAAACTCAAAGGCGAGCCCGCGCTCCGGGTCCTCGGCGCGGCTGCGGATGGGCAGGTGCAGCCCCTGGAGCGAGTAGATCAACCGGCGCTTGGCCAGCTCGAGCTTGTACCAGTGCTGCTTGTTTTCCGGCTTGTGCAGGGCGGGGATCACCTGCGTGAGCCGGCAGGAGGGGCAATAGTCGTCGCCACTCGCCTCCGGCACCATCCAGTTGCAGACATTTTCCACCCGGTAGTTGTGGCAGGGCCGGTGGACCTCATTCCCATACCCGCCGACACGCCGCCACCTCCGCTCCTCCAGGGGCTGGAAGGCGGCCATCACCCGTTCTTCCGGGATGTACCCGAGGGTACTGCCACAGGCCTCACAACGCACATTGGCGAAGAAGACGGTTTGGTCGCACTGCGAGCAGCGGAAAGTTTTCACGGGGAGCGTGACCCGCGCCTAGCAGGTGCCGTTCCGCAACTGAACGGAATGCGGCCTCGCACCGGTGGCCCCCCTGTGCGCGGGCAGGGCCTCACCCCGAGGACCCCTGCCGCACGGCTCGGGGAGACACGGCCCGGTTACCGTTTGCCACCCGGGCGAGGGCCTCCTTCCCTCCTCGCGCCGCCCGCTTTCTTAAGCGCTCGGCGCGCGTCCTGCTCAGTGCCTCCACCGCATCCATGGCCATCCACGTTGCCCTCCGCCATCGCACGTCCTACCGCTACGACCGTCTTGTCGGGCTCGGACCTCAATTGGTGCGGCTCCGCCCCGCGCCCCACTGCAAGACACCGATTCTCAGCTATTCGCTGAAACTCCAGCCGGAGGGTTCCTTCGTCAACTGGCAGCAGGATCCGTTCAGCAACTACCTCGCGCGGGTGGTGTACCCTGAGCCGGTGCGCTCCTTCACCGTGGTGGTCGATCTGGTGGCGGAGATGGCGGTGTACAACCCCTTCGATTTTTTCCTCGAGCCGGACGCCGAGCAGTTTCCCTTCACCTACGAGGCCGGGCTGGCGGAGGACCTCGCTCCTTATCTCCGCAAGCAGGAGCTCACACCGGAGATGGGAAAGCTGCTCGCTTCGCTCGATCGAACGCCCCAGCGCACCATCACCTTCCTCGTCACCCTCAACCAGAAGCTCTGGCGCGACATCCGTTACCTGATCCGACTGGAGCCGGGCGTGCAGTCCCCGGAGGAGACGCTGCGCCTGAACTCCGGCTCCTGCCGCGACTCCGCCTGGCTCCTGGTCAACCTCCTCCGCCACTGCGGCCTGGCGGCACGTTTTGTCTCCGGCTATCTGATACAACTCCGCGCCGACCAGAAGTCCCTCGACGGGCCCTCCGGGGCGGAGCAGGACTTCACCGACCTGCACGCCTGGTGCGAGGTGTACCTGCCGGGGGCTGGGTGGATCGGCCTCGATCCGACCTCCGGCCTGATGGCCGGCGAAGGGCACATCCCACTGGCCTGCACGCCCGAGCCCCAGACCGCCGCCGCGATCAGCGGCGCGGTCGACGACTGCAAGGTCGAGTTCGAATTCGGGATGGAGGTCTCCCGCATTCACGAATCCCCGCGCGTCACCCTGCCCTACACCGAGGAAACCTGGAAGCGGATCGATGCCCTCGGTGAGCAGATTGACGCCGCCCTCACCGCCGGCGACGTCCGCCTGACCATGGGCGGAGAGCCGACCTTCGTCTCGATTGACGATGTGGACGGCGAGGAGTGGAACACCGCGGCGATGGGTCCCAACAAACGCCGCCTCGCCGAATCCCTCGTCAAGCGCCTGTGGACCCACTACGGCCCGGGCGGCTTCATCCACTACGGCCAGGGCAAATGGTATCCGGGCGAGTCGCTCCCGCGCTGGGCCTTTTCCTGCATCTGGCGCCGGGACGGGCAAACCCTCTGGCACGACCCCACCCTGCTGGCCGACATCGGGCGCCCCGGGTCCCGCGGCGCACCGGAGGCGCGCGCCTTTGCCGTGCGCCTCGCCCAGACCCTGGGTGTGGGCGAGCGCTGGATCATGCCAGGGTACGAGGACGCCTGGTATCATCTTTGGAAGGAGCGGCGCCTGCCGACCAATGTCGACCCGCTCAAGAACCGCCTCGCCAATCCGGAGGAGCGCGCCCGGCTGGCCAAGATCTTCGAGCAGGGCTTGAATCAGGTCGTCGGATACGCCCTTCCGCTGGAGCGCTCGCTCGAGGAGTCCGGGCCGGCCTGGGTATCCGGGCCCTGGTTCCTGAAATCCGAGACGCTTTTCCTCATCCCGGGCGACTCGCCGATGGGCCTGAGGCTTCCCCTCGACTCCCAGCCCTGGACCGCTCCACAGGACCACCGCTTCGGGGTGGAGCTCGATCCCAGTGTCGACCTGGGCCCCCTGCCAGACCGGAGCGGCCTCGAGCGGCAGTATTTCGTCCGCGCGGGGGTGGCGCCCGCGACCGGCACCGACCCCGAGGTGGCACGCAGGCTGGCCGCTGCAGGGGTGCGCCCCGGGCATCCGCTGCCACGCCCGCGGCTGCTGCCGCCGGCCCACACCCCGCCCAAGCCGCACGAGTCCGCGCCCTGGATCGTGAGGACTGCGCTCTGCGTGGAGGCCCGCGGCGGGCACGTCCATGTCTTCATGCCTCCCCTCTCCACCGCGGACGACTACGTGGAACTCCTCGGCGCGATCGAGGCGACGGCCCACGCCACCCGCACCCAGGTGGTGATCGAGGGTTACCTGCCGCCGCGCGATCCGCGCCTGGAATCGATCAAGGTCACCCCGGACCCGGGTGTGATCGAGGTGAACATCCACCCGTCCTCCGAGTGGCGGGAACTGGTCGAAAAAACCGAGACACTTTATCAGACCGCGCGGGAATGCCGTCTCGCGACCGAGAAGTTCATGCTGGATGGACGGCACACCGGAACCGGCGGGGGCAACCACCTCATCGTGGGCGGCGCGACACCGGCGGACAGCCCGTTCCTCCGCCGGCCGCACCTCCTGAAGAGCCTGCTCGCGTACTGGCACCAACACCCCTCGCTCAGTTATCTCTTTTCCGGCCTCTTTATCGGACCGACCAGCCAGGCGCCCCGGATCGACGAGGCGCGCAACGACCAGCTCTACGAACTGGAAATCGCCTTCCGCGAGCTCGACCGCCAGACCGCGCACGGGCCCGTGCCTTCCTGGCTGGTGGACCGGATCTTCCGCAATCTCCTGATCGACGTCAGCGGCAACACCCACCGCGCGGAGTTCTGTATCGACAAACTGTATTCACCGGATTCCGCCACGGGCCGGCTCGGGCTCCTCGAGCTGCGGGCATTCGAGATGCCTCCGCACGCCCGGATGAGCCTCGTCCAGCAGCTCCTCCTGCGCGGCCTGATCAGCAGGTTTTGGGATCACCCGTATGCTCCGGAACGTCTTGTTCGCTGGGGGACCAGCCTGCACGACCGATTCATGCTGCCCCATCACTGCCAGCAGGATTTCGCCGACGTGGTGTCCGACCTGCAGGCCTGGGGCCTGCCCTTCGAGGCGGACTGGTTTGCGGCGCATTTCGAATTCAAATTCCCCTTCCACGGCAAGGTGTCCTACCTCGGCATGGAACTGGAACTCCGCCATGCGCTGGAACCCTGGCACGTGCTGGGCGAAGAGGGAGCCGCCGGCGGCACCGTGCGTTTCGTCGACTCCTCCCTGGAACGGGTGCAGGTCAAGGTGACCGGTTTCATCCCGGAGCGTTATGCCGTGGCCTGCAATGGCGTCCGGGTGCCTCTCCAGCCGACCGGAGTGAACGGCGAATATGTCGCCGGTGTGCGCTTCCGCGCCTGGCAGCCGCCCTCCTGCCTGCATCCCACCATCCGCCGCGACAATCCCCTTGTACTCGACCTCGTGGATACATGGAACCGGCGCTCGATCGGGGGCTGCACCTACCACGTGGCGCACCCCGGTGGCCGCAACTACGACACCTTCCCGGTCAATGCCTACGAAGCCGAAAGCCGGCGCCTGGCGCGCTTTTTCCCGTATGGACACACGCCCGGGCCCCTGGCGGAGCTACCGCTAGAGATCGCACCGGAGTTTCCGCACACCCTGGATCTGCGGGACGCCGTGAAAAGGCGCTGAAAGCGAGACTGGAGATACTCGATTCGGGATTTTTAAACCCGCGGCGCACGCCGGCGTCTGCCAAGGGAGCACGCCTGACAGGGAATTTTAGCTTTCCCGATCAGCCGCCCCCACCCCACCCTGCCCAGTCACCGTTGGTCACCGGTCACTGGTCCTTGGTCATGGGCCGTTGGCCCCCGGTCTCCTGATTCGTCCTTCCCCATTCGTCCTTCGCGCGCGCAAAGCGCGCGCGCCTGTCCCTTCCCTTGTCCCACCTCCCTGCTACACTCCGTCTCCATGACTCGCGTCCTGCACACGGCTGACTGGCATCTCGGCGCTCGCCTGGTAGAACACGAGCGCACGGAGGAGCACCGACGTTTCCTGGACTGGCTGCTGGCGTGCGTCCGCCGGGAGAAGCCCGACGTGCTGCTGATCGCGGGCGACGTCTTCGACACCAGCAATCCCCCGGCCTCAGCTATCCAGCTGTACTTCGATTTTCTTTCGCAGATGCGTGAGGCCGCCCACACGCGGGTGATCGTCACGGGCGGCAATCACGACAGCCCGCAGACCTTGAATGCGCCATCCGGCCTCCTCCGACGCCTGGATGTCCACGTCCATGGCTGCCCGCCCGAGCACCTCGACAACTGTCTCTCCGACTACGACGACGTGGTCGTCTGCGCCGTGCCCTTCCTGCGCGAACGCGATGTCCGCACCGCCACGCCGGGCCAGTCCAGCGAGCAGATTGCCGCGGAGATTCGCGCTGGCATCACGCGTTATTACCGGACCGTGCTTGAGCGCGCGCGTGAGCGCGCCGCAGGCCGGGCGATCCTCACCAGCGGCCATCTCACCGTGGTGGGAGCGACCACGAGCGACAGTGAGCGCGAGATCCACATCGGCAACCTCGGGGCGGTCGGCGCGGACTGCTTCGAGGGCTTTGACTACGTCGCCCTCGGGCATCTGCACAAACCTCAGGCAGTGGGAAACCGCTCCACGGTTCGGTATTCCGGGTCGCCGGTCCCTCTCAGTTTCGACGACGGCGCCAATGCAAAGTCCGTCGTCCTGATCGACTTTGTCCGGGGCGAGCCGCCCCGCGTGCGCACGGTGCCCTTGCCGGTGTTTCGTCCCCTCGTGCGGGTGGCCTGTGCGCCGGAGGGCCTCGATGCTGCGCTCGGCGCGGTGGCCAGCCATCCCGGCACGCTCCCTGCCTGGGTGGAGGTGACGCTGGAGGCGGCGCTGCCCGCATTCGAGTTGGAGCGAAAGGTCCGCGAAACCGCCGACGCGCACGGCGTCTGCGTCCTGAAATGCGCCCTCACTCGCGTGGGAGAAGACCACACCCTCGACCTCGGCGCAGGGCCGGAGAAGTCACTTGCGGACATGGCCCCTGCCGCCGTTTTCCTGGAGCGGCTGCGGAGTGCGGGGATCGACCCCCAGAGCGACGAAGGCGGTCTGCTCGCGCACACATTCCTTGAATTGCTCAGCCGTCACAGTGCGGCCGAGCGCGAAGCCCGCGCGGAACTGGCAGCCCGGTGAAAATCCTTCGCCTCACCTTCCAGAACCTGAATTCGCTGGCGGGCAGACACGCGATCGATTTCACCGCCCCGCCGCTGGTGGACAGTGGCCTCTTTGCCATCACGGGTCCGACGGGCGCGGGCAAGTCGACCCTGCTCGACGCCATCACCCTCGCCCTCTTCGGCCGTGCGGCCCGGTACCGAGAGCCAAACCCGGGCGAGGTGATGAGCCGCTTCACCGGAGAGTGCTGGTCGGAGGTGGAATTCTCCTGCGCCGCCGGCACCTACCGTGCCCGGTGGGCGCTCCGCCGCGCACGGGGAAAGTCCGACGGCAAGCTGCAGGCACCGGAACGAAAAGTCATCCGCCTGCCCGACGAAACCGTCCTGACCTCCAAGGTGGACGAGTCCAATCGCAAGGTGGAGGAGCTCACGGGTCTCGACTGCGACCGTTTCCTGCGCTCGGTCATGCTGGCGCAGGGCGAGTTTGCCGCCTTCCTCCGCGCCAGCGTGTCCGAGCGGACGGAACTTCTCGAGAAGGTGACCGGCACGGGGATTTACTCGATCCTCTCGATCGAGGCGTACGAAGCGGCGCAGCAAGCGCGGGCGGATCTCGAGCACACCCGGATGTCCGCCTCCGACCTGCGTGCCCTCACCCCGGAGGAGCGCACGCAAAAGGAAGGCGAGCGCAACATTGCCCGCGACGACCTCGCACGCCGGCGCACGACGGTTACCGCGCTCACCCTCCGCCTGGAAGCTGCCAAGCGCTACCGCAGCTGGGCCACCGCCCACGCCCTCTTGTTGCAGCAAAGGGAGGCCGCCGAAAAAGACAGGCAGGCCTTCGCTCCCGACGCGTCCCGGCTCTCCCGCCATGAGCAGGCCCTGCCTCTCGCGCACCGGCTCGAGGCCCTCGATGCGCTGACGAAGACGACCTCAGCGCTTGCGGACCAGATCGGCGCCGCGGAAAAACAGCACGAGGCGCTGTCAAAAACCGCTGTGGCCAGCCAGGAGGCGACGGCCGCGGCGCGGGCGGCGCAGGAACACCTGCGCGCTGGGGAGGCGGAACTCCGCGCGCTTTGGGCCGACGTCACCCGTATCGACCAGGAGGTGACACAACGCGCCGCCGCGCAGCGGGACGCGGCCGCGGCCGAAACCAGCCTCCGGACCGAGTTGCAACGCCGCCAGCGCGAGTGGCAGGACGACGCCGCGAAAGAGCGTCGCCTTGCCGACGAGGTGGCCCGCCTGGAGGCGTGGTTGATGAACCACGCCCGGGACGCGACCCTCGCCGCCTGCCTTCCCGAATGGGAACGCGGCATGACGGAATGGGCGACCCTGGCGGCAGCGTATGAAAAACGAAACGACGAACACACCCACGCCCTGGAGGCCGGCCGCACCCGTCGGGCAGACCGCGCCGCCCGTGCCGAAGAGGAACGGCAGGCCACACGTCAGCTGGAGGAGAGACTGGACCTGCAGCGCGGCGCCGAGCGTCAACTGGAAGATGCCCGACAGGGACGGGCGCCCGAGGCTTGGGAGGCGGCACACAGGGCTGCAGTCACGGCAGTTTCCCAGTCCGAGCGCCTCTGCCAACTTGCGGCCGAGACGGAGGAAACCCGAAGCGCGCTTCAACGGGTGGAGACGCGTGTCTCCACCCTGGGGCAGGAAGCCGAGCGTCTTCGGGGCGTGCGAGAGGCCCAGGCCCTCGCGCTGACGGCTCGCACCGCCGAGGTCCAGGCCAGAAGCGACGCGCTCGACCTGCAGCGGCAACTGCAGGACCTGGCGGGGAGACGGCACGTGCTGATTGACGGCGAGCCCTGCCCGCTCTGCGGGTCGCGTGAGCACCCGCACGCCATCCTGCCCGCATCGGGCGACGAGGCGGTCAGCCGCGCCGGCGAACTCCTGGGCATGGCAAAACGGGCCGAGGCGGACGCGCGCGAGGCGGTGCAGCAGGCGGACGTGGCGTTAATGCGTGCCGAGACGGAGCGAAATGCGGCGAAGCAAACCATGGCCGACGTTCGGCAACGGCTCGCCACGCTTCTGGAACAGCAACAGCAGACTGCAGCGTCCCTGCAGCTGACCGCGTTCACCGGAGCTTCCGACGCAGCCCGCGTCCGCAACGAGGCGCAACAGCGGCTGGCGCAGATTGACGCGGCCCGCGAGCGGCAGCGTGTCGTGGAGCAGGACGTACGTCGCATGCGGGAGGCGGCGGCCGAGGCGGAGCGCCGCGCCGCCACCGCCCGGACGGCGGCGGCCACTGCGGCGGCGCTGGACGAACAGGCACGGAGCACGTTGGCCCTTGCCGCGCGTGCCCGGGAGGAGGCGTTGGAAGCGGCGGCGAGCGCAAAAACACGACTCAGCGCTGCGCTCCGGGACCCGTCGGTCGACCTCGCAACCCCCGCTTCGGCGGAGCAGGGCCTCGGTGGCCTTCGCGCCCGCCTCGTCTCGTATCGGGAAACGCAGGACAAGCATGCGGCCCTGCAGGCCGGCCTTGGCACCCTGCGGGCCACGTTGCAGGAACGGCGCGTGCACCTGGACGAGTTGCACACCCGCGCCACCGCGGCAGCGACGCGGCGCGAGGAGGCGGAGCGCCTCCACGAGGAGACCCGGGAGGCGCGGCGCCAGCGTTTCGGGGAGCGTTCACCCGTGGCGGAGGAGAGAGCCTTCCTGGAAGCTCTGGAGGAAAAGAACCGTCAGCTGCAGGCGTGCACGGCCCAGGCGGAGGACGCGCGGACTGCTCGCGTGCGGGCACAGACGGCGCTGGATCACCTTCGGGCGCAACATGCCACCCGTACCTCAGAGCGGGACGGGCTCGAGCAGGAGATCCATCGCGAGGCGGCCGCGACCGGGGTTGGGTCGATCGCCGACGCGCGCGCAGCGCTGTTGCCCCGATCGGAGGCGCAAACGTTGGCAGAGCGGCGGGAAAAACTGGCTCGCGAAGCCCTCACGCTGGAGACGCGAATTTCCAGCAGCGAAGCCGCCCGGACCACCTTCGCCGCGGAGGCGATGACGGACGCCGGGGCAGTGGATGCGGTGGACGCCGCCTTGCGGGAGGCCAACGAGGCCGAACGCGGGGCAACGGATGCGCTGGCTGCCGTCGAGCTGGC
Organism: Verrucomicrobiota bacterium; assembly: GCA_023428905.1. Classification (GTDB taxonomy): domain Bacteria; phylum Verrucomicrobiota; class Verrucomicrobiia; order Opitutales; family Opitutaceae; genus EW11. The sequence goes on along the minus strand of JAEYWP010000015.1, from coordinate 62,155 downwards.
CCTTAAGCAGGACGATGCGGTGCGCGCACGCCTGGCCTCCCTCGCGGGGACGATTGCCTTGAAGGAAAAGGAGGCGGCGCGCTGGCAACGGCTCTCCGACCTGATCGGCTCCGCCAGCGGGACCGCCTTTGCACGCTTTGCGCAGGGCCTGACCCTCGATCAGCTGGTGCGGCGCGCTAATGCGCACCTGGCCCTGCTCAATCGCCGATACGCCCTCCAACGCGCCGCCGAGGGCCCGCTGGAGCTGCAGGTCATCGATCATTTCCAGTTCGACGCGACTCGGCCGATGGCGAGTTTGTCCGGCGGCGAGAGTTTTCTGGTCAGTCTCGCCCTCGCCCTTGGCCTCTCTGAACTCGCCAGCGGGAGGGTGGCGATTGAATCCCTCTTCATCGACGAGGGCTTCGGCACCCTCGACGCCGAGACACTCGACGTCGCGATGTGCGCCCTCGAAAACCTCCGCACCCGCGGCAAAACCATCGGCGTCATCTCACACGTCGATGCCATGAAAGATCGCATCCGCACCCAGATCGTCGTCCGCAAACTCACCGCCGGCAGAAGCACCCTGGACGTGACGTTTATTCGTGATTCATGATTTTTGATTCGTGATTTTCGAACCCCGGAGATCACGCCCCGCTCGTTCTTCGACATCCCCCGTCACTGCTCATTGCTCACTGGTCCACTCGCGCCTCCAGCGCGCGCGTCATTCGCCATTCGAGCTTCGTCATTTCGTCATTCGTCATTCCGGGCCTCCGGCCCGCCCCTCCCATTCCTCTCACCTCCACCCTTCTCTCCTGGTCACGGCCGCTGCTTCCGCAGCTGGTGGAGCACCTGCTTTGCGGGTGCGCGGGCACGCCGCTGGATCTGAGCGGCGTGCTGGTGGTGGTGCCGACCCAGCAGGCAGGGCGTCGGCTGCGCCAGGCGCTCGCCATGGCGGCGGGGGCCCGAGGCACCGGCGTGCTGGCGCCCCAGATATTCACCCCGGATCGGTTGGTGGTGGAGGAGGCCCGCGCGGATGTCGCCCATGCGGTGGACGCCGCTGCCGCCTGGGCGCTGCTGCTGGCGCAGGCGGACCTGTCGGCGTACCGCGCAGTGTTTCCGCTCGATCCCCCACGCCGCGATGCCGCCTGGGCGACCGGACTCGCGCAACAGCTGGTGTCGCTCCAATCGCAGCTCGGAGAACACGGCCTGGATTTCGCCGCAGTGTCGGAGAAAGTCTCCACCACGGGTCAGGAGCCGGAACGGTGGGAGGCACTTGCACAACTGGAGGCAGCGTGGCGGCGGCTGCTCAATGACCAGGGACTGATCGACCCGACGGCGGCGCGGCTGGAGGCGACGCTACAGTCCACGCCCCCGGGGGACGTTCAGCGTGTGGTGGTGGCGGGGGTGATCGATCCTTTGCCCCTGAGCCTTTCCGTTTTGGAGCGCTGGTCGGACGTGCTTCCGGTCGAGATCGTCTCCCACGGCGACCCCGCCGACTCCGTTTATGACCGCTGGGGCCGGGTGGACGCGGCGCGGATGAACGGGCGCGCCCTGCCCCAGCCCGCCAGCGCAACGCTGCGGGTGTATCGCACGATTCGGGACGCCGCGACCTTCGTGGCGTCCTTGGCTGGCCACTACACTGCATCCCCCCGGACGCTTGGCGTGGGCGCGATCGATCCCCGCTCGCTCAAGGCCCTCTCCCTCACCTTTCACAGCCGCGGCCTCAGCGCGCATGATCCCGCCGGCACCTCGCTCGCGACCGGCGGGCTGGGCCTCCTCGCCGCCCATCTGCTCGACCTGGTGGGAGACGCGGAGCCGGGCCTGATCGTCCAGCTGCTCCGTCATCCCGTGATCGGTGGCTACGCCTTGCGGCAGGGCTGGGTGGCGACTCACGCGGAACTGCTCACGCTGCTCGACACGGTCCTGAACGAGCATCTTCCGGCCGATCTGGGGGGGCTGGCGGCCTTTGCGACGGAAGACCGCGCGGTGGGCGTTGCCTCGACGGTCGCCGCCTTCCGGTCACTGGCTGCCAAGCTGAAGTCGGAGCCCCTGGCGGCCACCCTGCGTGGTGCCCTCGCCCAGCTGCTCGGAGACCAGGACTATGACCTTGCCCGGGACGATCATGCTTCCCTGGCGGAAGAGGCCCGGCAGCTGGGTGAGCTCCTCCAGCGCTTCGCCGAGGTGGAGGAACGGTTTCCCCGTCTCTCCCGCGCGGCCGCGGCCCTGGTGCTCAAGCGCATGCTCCAGTCCGCCCGCCGTTTTCCGGAGCGCCCGGACGGCGCGTGGGACCTGCAGGGCTGGCTCGAGCTGCCCTACGAAGACGCGCCGCATCTCGCTCTCACCGGCCTCAATGAAGGGGCGCTGCCAGAGACGATCCGCGGGGACCCATTCCTGCCCAACAGCCTGCGGGAGACACTGGGCATGCGCAGCAACGACGATCGCTTTCGCCGGGACCAGGTCCTTCTGGAATGCCTGCTCCGCTCACGGGAGCAGGCGGGGCGGGTGGAGCTCATCGTGCCGCGCATGTCGGACGAGGGCGACCCACTCCAGCCCTCGCGCCTGCTGTTCGCCTGTACCGACGAGGAACTCGTCCCGCGGGCAAAACGTTTGTTCGCCGAGCTTCCGCCCCCGCCGCCCTCGCCCCCGCGCCTGCCCGCCTGGCGATTGAAGCCGCTGGCGGTCCAGCCTCCAACGGTCTTTTCGCCCAGTGCCCTCAAGGCGTATTTATCCTGCCCCTACCGCTACTACCTGCGTTATGTCCTGCGCATGGAGGCGGTGGAGGTGGGCAAACGGGAGCTCTCCGCCTCCACCTTCGGCGACCTCTGCCACCACGCCCTGGAGATGCTGGGTCGCGACGCGACCATGCGCGACGTAACCGATGCCTCGATCCTCGGGCATTACCTCGAGGAGTCGTTCGAGGCGGAGGCAGGCCGTCTGCTCGGGGCGGTGGATGCCTTCGCCCTCAAGGTTCAGCTCGAATCCGGCCGCGCGCGCCTGGGTGCGGCCGCGGCGGTGGAGGCCGAACAGCGCGCTCTCGGCTGGCGGATCGAGGAGGTGGAGCACCCCTGGAAACTCGAGCTGGACGGGGTCACGATCCAAGGCCGGATCGACCGGATCGACCGCAACCTCGAAACCGGTGAGTATCGACTGATTGACTACAAAACAAACGAGCAGGGCAAACCGCCGGAGAAGGCGCACTGGGTGCGGCATCGTCCGGGCGACGCCCACGTCCTTCCCGAATCCGTCTTCGCGATGGACGGCGCGGACTGGCGGTGGCTCGACCTCCAGCTGCCCCTGTACCTGCTCGCCATCCGCACCCGCTTCGGGGCAAACGCCAGCGCGGGCTATTTTGTCCTGCCCAAGATCAAGGAGGAGACCGGGCTGCGGCTCTGGGAGCAGCTCACCCCGGAGCATCTTCTCCATGCCGAGCGGTGCGCGGTGGCGATCGCGCGGGCGGTGGCGGCGCGACGCTTCTGGCCTCCGGCCACCGACCTGCGGGGGCGCGACCCCTACGAACATCTCTTTCCCAACGGTGTGCTGCTCGATGTCGACGCGGAGGCCATGCTCACCCTCGCCGGCGGGTCAGGAAGCGGCTGCGAGCTTCCGCCCCCGGCGGGTCAGGATCCGGGTGGGACTTCCGAAGGAGCCCGCACATGACGCCGATCACCCATGAGCTGATCCGGGCCAGCGCCGGCACGGGCAAGACTTACCAGCTGGTCAACCGCTACCTGCGCCTCCTGTTCGCGACCGGGGAGCCGGAGAAAATCATCGCCCTGACCTTCACCCGGAAGGCGGCGGGGGAGTTTTTTGAAAAGATCTTCCGCCGTCTCGCAGAGGCGGCGGAAAGCGAGGCCAGAGCCGCCCAGCTGGGCCGCGAGCTGGGACACCCCGTCAGCATGGTCTCGTGCCGCGGATACCTGCGGCTCCTGCTGGAGCGCCTCCACCGCCTGCAGCTCTCGACCTACGACAGCTTTTTCACCCGGGTGGTGCAGACCTTCCCCTTTGAGCTCGGCTTGACCGCCGCACCCGCGCTGCTGGACGACGACCAGCAGGACCAGGCGATCCAGCGGGCGCAGCGCGCACTCTCGAGACGAACCGCCTCCGACGCGCAATTCCTGACCGATTTCTGGCACGCCTGCAAACGTGCCAGCATGGGGGCGGAGTTGAAGAGCGTGACGGAGATCGTGGCCGACTTTATTCGCGCCAACCACACCCTCTTTTTCGATGCCGCGGAGGCGGCGCGTTGGGGAGGCACGCAGGCGATCTGGTCGGCCGGCTGCCCCTGGGCCTGCGGAGACGTGGATCTCGCCGTGGAGGGACGGCAGCTGAAGGCCGCGCTGGCCTGGGATCGGCTGGCGCCAAAGACAGCGGAGTACTGGCGCGAGTTTATCCTCGCCCTGGAGACGTGGCGCCCGCCGCTGGAGCTGCCCAAGCGGATCGCCTACTTCCTGGAGAAACTTCTCCCCCGCTACACCCAGCTCGACTCGGGCTTTACCGAGCTGGAATTGAACAAGAAGAAGCAGGTGCTCTCGGTCGAGCAGGGCGCGATCCTGCGTCGCATTGTTCAACATCTGTTTTGGTGCGTGCTGCGCCCCAGGCTCGAAGCGACACAGGGGCTGTACGACCTGGTGCGCCTCTTTGAGGAAATCTACGGCCGCGAGGTGCGGCTGATGGGGCAGCTCACCCTCGAGGATGCGACCCGCCTCCTCGCCGGCGGTCCCACGCACGGAAAAGGGCTGGCGGACGAAAGCCTGCGCGACCAGCTCGGCTACCGCCTCGATGGCGCGTTCGACCACTGGCTCCTCGATGAATTCCAGGACACCAGCCGGGTCCAGTGGCGCGCGGTCAGCGAGCTGATCGATGAGATCCTCCAGGACCCCGAGGGTCGGCGCACCTTCTTCGCCGTCGGCGACACCAAACAAAGCCTCTATGGTTGGCGCGGCAGCGACGACCGGCTCTTCGATCGGGTGCTCAACCGCTACCGCTCCGCCCTGACGGTGCGCGCCCTCAACCGCTCTTTCCGCTCCGTTCCCGACGTGCTTGCGCTGCCCAATGCGATCTTCGGCAACACCACCCTGCTCGCCGATCTCTTCACGCCGGAACTCGCGCAGCGATGGGCATCGATGTGGTGCGAGCACGAAGCGGCGGACGCGCTCAAGGACGTGCCCGGCCACGCCTGCCTGCTCCACGCTCCGGTGGAGGATGCGACTCGTTTCTCCACCGTCCTGTCCCTGTTGCAGACCCTGGGCCCGCTGGAGAAAGGGCTCTCGGTGGCGATCCTCACCCAGAAGAACGACACGGCCGACGCCTTGGTGGAGTATCTGCGCGCGCACGGCGGCCCACCCTGTTCTCTCGCCGCGAATGTCACGCCGGGAAGCGACAATGTCCCCGCCGCCGGGCTACAGTCTTTCCTCACCCTTGCCGCGCACGCAGGTGATACCCTGGCCTGGCAGCACCTGCGAATGTCCCCGGTGGGCCCCCTGCTGGAGTCCCGTTACGGCGACGCCGCCACCCTTTCCGCGGCCCTGCTCGAACTCTGGAGCCAGCGCGGCCTGACCGGGCTGGTCGACGCCTGGATCGAGTGTTGTCTTCCTATCCTGGATACAAACGACGCCTTCAACCGCGGGCGCCTGGAGCAGTGCCGCAACGCCGCCGTCACGCTGGAAGAGCGGGGTGAACTGGATATCGACGCCTTTCTGCGGCACCTCGGCAGCCTCTCCCTCCGCGAGCACGACACGCCCGGGCAGGTCGCGGTCATGACCATCTACAAGGCAAAGGGCCTGGACTGGGATATCGTGCTGCTCCCGGATCTGGAAGGAAGCACCCTGATGGAGCGCCGCTCCGGACTCGAGGTGCAGCGCGATGAGGCGGGCGACATCGAATGGATCCTGGACATGCCCACCTCCAGCCTGGCCCAGTTCGACGCAGCCCTGGGGGCACGGTTAACCGCAGCCAGGGAGGACGCCGCCTTTGAAAATCTGTGCGTCCTCTACGTGGCCCTGACCCGGGCGAAACGCGGCCTCTACGTCATCACCCATCCAGCGAAGGGGACCTCCAAAAACTATCACCGCCTGATCGACGACGCGCTGAGTGCCGAGCCGCGGCCGCGCGAGATCGCCGGCAGGACCTTCACCTGCGCGTGGGAACAGGGAGACTGCGGCTGGCTCGTGGACCTCGCCGCCAGGAAGGCGGAACCGACGCCTAAGGCGGGTAAACCGACGCCGCTGCCGCCCGCCCCTGGTCACGCGGCCGACGCCACCTCCCCCGGCGACGCTCTCCCGGCAGCGGAGCGGATCACTGCGGTGGCGCCGCGCCCCTTGCAGCCCTCGGCCGACCGCCCGCGCCGCGTGCGCGGCAGCACCCTTTTCGCCTCGCACGCCCGTCAACGGGACGTGGGCACCGCGGTGCACGCCGCGCTCAGCCGCGTCGAATGGTTGAGCGGCAGCGACCGGGCAACGAATGCCGCCACCGTCGCCAGACTTGCCCAGGACCTCGATCACGAGACCGCCTCGGTGCTGCGGTCAGTCCTTGAATCCGAGGACACGGGCCAGGCTTTTCTCAAACCTCAGGGAGCGGTGGATCTCTGGAGGGAAAAGGCCTTCGAACTTCTCCTCGATGACCGATGGGTCAGCGGACGTTTCGATCGGGTCGTGGTTACACGTGACGCCGGCGGGCGCGCCACCGATGCGGCAGTGATCGACATCAAGGTGCACGGCTCGTGTTTGAGCGAGGCAGACCTGCGGGAACACCATCAGGCGCAGATGCGCACCTATCGCGCCGCCGCGGCGAGACTTCTTGGCCTTGCGGAAAAAAGGATCACCGTCCTGCTCCTCGTGGTCGAGACGTCGCCGGGGACCGGCCCGCGCCTGGTGGTGGTGTGACCTTGGCACCTTCGGTATGGCTGCCGGCATTTCCCCTATGGGGGCTTGGGTGATGAAACTGAAATAAACGGGGTTAAGCGGGAGGGTTGAAGGGACGATAAAAAACCATCAAACGATGATCACGCCCCACGACCGCCCGCACGATCGCTTCATCGTCCTCCCTTTTACCGACGCGGCGCCCGCTACTGAGCCGGCCCTGCGCCCGGAGGTGATCGAACGCGGCCGCGAATTGGCCTCCGAACCCACCTATCCCCCGTTTGAGATCTGTGAGCAGATCGCCACCACCTGGCTGGGCAGCACGCCTCCGTTCGAGCCTCCGCTCGGCGGGGCCTAGATCGAAAACCAATAACTGACCTTCACCATGAAGGTGTTGCTGGGACCCACGTCCATCAGGCGTGAGTATTCAGACGCTCCGCCGAATTCCCCGAAACTCCGCGCGTCCTCCCGGTGTTGGGACCACACGCAATAGACGGTCGAACCGGGGCGGTATTCCCAGCGAAACACCAGGTTCGAGCGCAGTTCGCGCCAGCTGAAGTCTGGATCGTCGAAAGCATACGCGCCGTCGGCATCCGCCACCGCGTAGGATCCATCCGCCTGGGCCACCGCGGAGACGGGCGCGTAACGTTCGCCCGCGGTCTCGCCGAGAGGGCGGGCGACCCGCTGGAACTCCCGGAAGCGGCCGGTTGAGGCAAAAGGCCCTCCAAAATACGAGAGTGAAGCCGTGGGGGAGAAATTGACATCGAGCCGCAATTCCGAGGCCAGCGTGTGCTGCTCCATCCGGCCCACGAGGTAGCGGGGCCCTGCTGCGGACACGCCCTCACCTGCGTATTGGGAGAACTGACGGTTGCGCTCAAATTTGACCTCGGCGGAGGCCAGCACGCGCGGGGACAGACGATGCGCCACCCCGGGGGCTATCCTCCAATAGCGGGAGCGCTCCTCCCATCCGGGCCAGTATCCACCGTCAAGGGACCATTGCGTGGGTCGCGAGCCGTCCGTCTCAAAATAGAGGTCGACTCCGGCCGAGTCCGGCCGTTTCAGCGCCGGCCCGCCGCGCAGCATCCGGGTGTCCACCCGGTCGTGGCGATAGGTGAGGCGGCTCCAGAGGTAGGCGCTGCCCACGCTGGAGAGATCGCTTTCCAGCTGCACCTCCTGGCCGAGTCCGAGTCCCCCGTAGTCCTCTCGATCATACAGCTTGAGGCGCACGTTTTCGCGCTTGAGAAAGCGGCCCGGCTCCGTGCCCACGTACTGGAGCTGCGCGGAACGTTCGATCAGGTCCGCCGCGCGCAAGTACCCCGCGTCGTTGAAATCCACCCCGGGCGATCTCCAGGTAATGCCGCCGTGATAGCGCCATTTTCCCCCGCTGCCCTTGCCCGCGCGGACGCGGCCGGCATTGCCGGAAAGGGTACGCGCACCCTCCTCCAACTCGAGATGATCGGCATCGGGCCGCTGGAAATAGTGCACCGCGTTGGTGGCGAGTGCCTCGATCGAGGCCGCCGAACCGCGCACCTCCGTCACCACACCCCTCGCCTCCACGAAATAGGCGCGCTCATTCCAGAAGTGCTGTCCGTCGAGACCCGCCAGGACGCCGTGGTCCGGCAGGGTGACCATGGCGTCACCTTCAGGGTCGCGGGCGGTGCCCGTGAAAATCCCGCCCAGCACGGTGTTCCCCTGATTGAGCTCACCCTGCATGCGGGCGACGAGGAAATGGGTCTGGGGCTCCACCATCTCGCTGCGTTCCCCCGTACTCGCCTCGAAGATACGCGCCTCCGCCCGCTCGGCCAGGCTGTGCAGCAGACCGAGGGAGAAGCCGCCGGGGGTGCGGCCCGTCACCTTCAGGGCCGAGAAGATCCGCGTGTTTTCCGGCACATCAACAAAACCGGTTGTGTTCGGCACCAGCGAGGGAGCGTGGCCGATGCGGCGGGAATAAAAAAACGCGTCGTCATCCAGGCCCAGTTCGAAGATGTTGCGCCCCTCCAGGAAGAAGGGACGTCGCTCGGAACGGCGGGTCTCCTGCGTCCCGAGGTTGATCTCGGAGGGATCCGCCTCCACCTGCCCAAAATCCGGATTGATCGTCGCGTCCAGGGTGAAGTCGCTGGTCAGCCCCACCTTCGCGTCGAAACCACCATTGAACTCAAACTCGCCGCCGTCCCGATACGGGTTGCCCGCCTCCCTGCGGAGGGCCTCGTATTTAATGGAGGCATACGGAACAACCTCGATCCGTCGGGAGCGGGGCAGGCCGGAGATGCCGTGCAGTTCGCCGAAGGAGTAAACCGTGCCGGGATTGTCCTGGGGGATCAGCTTCCAGTTGCTTTCCTCGTTCACCCGCTTGATCCAGCGCCAGGCATGCAGTCCCCAGACGAGATCGCGGCCCCGCCCGTAACGCAGTTGACTCAGCGGGATCCGGTATTCTGCGGTCCAACCCTCGTCGGTCACGTCCACCTTCACCTCCCAGATCGCATTCCAACTGAGGTCGATGCTCCCGTCGTTCTTCAGAATCAGGTCGACCTTGGATCCACCGGACGTGACGTCGAACTCGAAGGCGGTGCGCTTTCCGAAGTAACTGTCAAACGCCACCCCCACCATGTCCCCTGCAAATTCGTCCCGGTTGCCCAGCAGCGGCTTCTGGGTCCGCATCTCCGGATCGACCGCACGGATGGCGACGTACACGGCCCGGTCATCGAAGAGGATCTTCAGGTGGGTCGGCGCGGTGGGGCCGCGGCCCTCGAAGGGCTCGCGCTGCACGTATCCACCAGCCCATTCACCGGCCTGCCAGGCGGCATCGTCCAGCCTGCCGTCAATCACCGGCGCGGCACCCGCGCAGCGCACAGCCGTATAGATCCGCCGGGGGCCAGCCTGCTCCCGCGCCTCCGGCGGCGGGTCGATCAGAGGGGCGACGGGGGCATCGTTCTGCACTGCCGCGTGCAGCGGAGCGCCGAGAAGGAGCGCCGCTGCCCCGATCCGCCGGAAGGCAATACTCCATTCCCCGCACCGAGGTGGAGGAGTGGAGGCGGGGCGGCGGATCATGACAACGTCAGGCGGGTAAAAGGGGTGCGGGTTGCAGTCGCGGGCGGGAGAGCCGCGCTCGTTCAAGGCAGGTGCAGCGTGGCCGCGCCGTCAGCGTCGCTCGACGCTGCCCTGCTTCAATCGTTTGAGGAGAATCGAAGGGCCCGCGCCGGATGCCATCACCACTCGTCGCCAGTGGAGCGTTCTTCGGTTTCGTCCGGCTGGTCCAGCCGCTGGCAACCGCGACGCACACAGACGACACTGAAAAAGAGGCAGATGATCGCGAGGACGGCATAGAGCGATATCCCCACGACCGGGGTATGCATCACCCCGTCGAGTTCCACCGGCGTCCGGTAGGCCTGCACTCCCTTGGCGCCGCAGACCAGCGCGGCGTAAATGCTCACACCGGACAACAGAAAGAAGAACGAGGCCGAGACGGTCTGCATGCCCGAAGTATCGGCCCAACAGCGCCAATCTGTAATCCGAGGATCACCCTGAAAGCGGGGTGGCCTCCCCTCAGGGAACGACCGTGCCGCGCTAACGCCAGCGCTACACCACGATCCCGGCACTATCGGACAATCCATGCGCAGCCGAAACCGCGGGGAGGGCGTACATTCGGGGCAACGAAAGGCCTACCATGAAAGCAAATGTGGGTTCCTATGATGCCGGCGCGCGATTCATCCTGGGTTGCGGCGTCCTGTTCATGACGGTCAACGGTGCGGGCTGGTGGGGCGCCCTCGGGCTGATCCCCCTGATCACCTGCACCCTCGGCTACTGCCCTCTCTACCAACTCCTCGGCATCGACACCATGGCCTGGGAGCAGCGCATGGAAAACCGCCTCCGCCAGCGGCACCCGGACTGGTACGACTGAGCTTGCAGCTTCAGGGCGAGCCGGACGGTGCCGGCTCGAAGTAGCTCAAGGAAAGATGCTAGAGCAGTCCTCGCGCGCGCTGCTCCATCAAGAACCTACCGGGCGTGGCGAGCGTCATGCCGTACACCTCGCGACCGAGTCTCCCGTGGAAGTCGGTTTCATCGAGCGTGAGGAGCCAATCGGCGCGAGCGGCCAAGGCGGTGATTACGACCGGCCTATCCTTCGCTTTGGAGAAGACCAGAGGCTTGTCCAAGGAGACGGCCGCTTGGACTATGCGCAGCGCAGGCAATAGGTGAGCTTTCCACGCGGCCGATGCCGAACGCCCAAGCTTGCGCAGGTTGCGCTGCGTTTCCTCGGCGCAGTAGTCGGAGGAGACCAGTTCCCAGCCCTGCGCCTCCGCCTCTTCGATGACGAACCGTGCCGCGCCTTTTGAGGATCCCGACGCGGCAAGAAGGACGCTCGTGTCGAGGAAGAGCCTCACTTTTTCTTCGCCTTACCAGCGGCGCGGAAGCTTTTCATTTCCTCTTCGTCGCGAGCGATCCAGGCCTGGATTTGTGCCTTGGGCAGGTCACGCACGGGCATGGCCACGGCGGGCTGCAAAAACAACCCTCCGTCGCGCTCCTCCACCAGGAGCATCGGGTTTTTGAGCTTATCGAGACCCATCTTTCGCCGCAGGGCCGGGGGCAGCGTCAGGGTGCCGCGTTTGGAAAGAGGGAGCGTTGTCATGCGGTAATGCTGCATTGCTGCAATGCGCTGCGCAAGCCTCTGCGGTGGTGGAGCAGCACCTGAACGAGGTGCCGTATGCACGTCCTTTAGCCCCTGGATCAAGCCGAGGCAAACCGGCGCCGGAATGGCAGTCCCTCACTCGGAGGCCGGAGCCTCGAGTCCGAGCCGGCGGAAGCGCTGCTTGAGCAGGCGCTGAAAGGCGTCTCGCTTTTCCGGAGGCAAGACCTCGGCGATGCGGCGGGAGGCCTGGCGGAACTCGCGCAGGCTCTCGCGGGCCACCTCCTGCCGGCGACCACGCAGGCCCGCGGCCGTCTGATCCAGGATCTCCTGGACCCGGCGCGACTCCTCCGGCGTGAGATCGAGCTTGCGCGTCATCTCCTCGCCAATCCGGCGGACGGCGCGTTCGCGGTGGCCCCGGTGCTGCGTCTCGGGGTTGACGGACTCACGCAGGGCGCGGGCGCCCACCCACGCCGTGGTCACGCCGCCGGCGGCGGCGCCGAGTAGAAAGATGGCCAGCGCCACCAGCCAGGCTCGCAGGGGCAGCGATGTCATGTGAGGCCTCCTCCAGAGAGTGAAAACAGTTCCGCCCAGGGCAGCGTCTCCCACCACTCCCAGGCCTGCCAGGACACCAGCGCCACTGCCGCCGCCGCAGCGGCCAGCGAGGCTGAGGCGGCGCGCCCGCTGCCGAACAGCGCGTCGAAGGCCGCCAGCCAGCCGAGGGCCGGCCGTGTATCCACCTGGCGGAGTGCTCGCAGCGTAAGGTTCGGGTCCGTGGTTGGGGCGCCGTCCTCGCGCGCACGTGCGATGAGGGCGGCCCAGCGGATGTCAGGGTCGGGCTGATTCATGGAAGGTCGTTTTGATGGAGAAAGGAGCGCAATTGGCGGCGGGCGCGCCAGGCCCGCAGTTTGGTCGCGGTGAGAGTCCAGCCATACTGGCGCGCAATCTCGGCCAGGCCCCACCCCTCCAGATGAAAGAGGGTGAGCAGCGCGCGTTCGTCCGGACCGAGGTGCTCGAGCAGCCGCTTGGCCTCATTGGCCGCGGCACGGGAGGCGGGGTCGGGCGCGCCATCGACCGCATCGAAGGCCGCGGGCTCGCCGTCCGCAGCAACCGGTTCAGCCGCCCAACGGCGCCGCACGCTCTGGCGCCGAAAATAATCGCGGCCGGTGTTCGAGGCGATGCGCAGAAGCCAATGGAGGAAAGGCTGGTCGGGCCGCCAGCCGGGAAGCCCCCGCACCATGCGCAGGAAGGTGTCCTGGACCAGATCCTCGAGGTCGGCGCGGGTGCGCACAAACCGCCACAACAAGCGCGACACCGCATCATGATGCCGCAGGACCAGTTGCTCGGCCGCAGCGCGGTCCCCGTCGCGGGCACGCGCCGCCAACACATGGTCCTCCGGCTCCGGCTGGGGAGACGACGGCAAGGGGGCAGCGTCATGGTGCAATCCAGGTTCCAAGGCGGAGGGGCGACCAGCAGGAGTGTGGACGTGGGGCGCGTTCTGGCGAGCGCGCGGGGACGTCAGGGCTGCGCACGGGTGACACTGCGTGTGGCGGAGCGGGTCGTCGTGTCACCGTCCTTCTCCACCACCACCTGCTTCTCCACCTGCGTGCCGTCCGCCCGTTGTACGCTGGACTCGCGGGTGAAACCGTTGTCCGTCCGCGTCTTGACCGTGTCGCGCGAGGCGGTGCGGCCATCAAAGCCCGTGCGCTCGGCATGCGTGGTGTGGCCTGCCTCCGTCCGCTGGCGAACCCGGGACCGGGTCGCGGTCCTGCCGTCGTCCAAGGTGGTCCGGCTTTCCTCGGTGATGCGGCCCGCCTCGCGATCGATCTGGCGGTGGTAGTCGCGTGTGGCGCTCCGTCCGTTGGCCCCGGTGGCGGTGGTGTGTTTGCCGAGGTGACCCGGGGAGCGGGTGACCTCGCGCTCAATCGTCCCGCTGCGCGCCCGGTGACGGTGGCCTTCGCCACGGGCGGATGCGGTCGAGGGGATGGCGAAGGCGCAGACGCTGGCAACGGCCAGACCGGCGAGGGCGAGGCGGGGAAGACGTAGGATTTTCATGGGAGGGAAGAGTCGGGTGACAGCTCTCTCAACGCATGGCCCGCAGCCTGGTTTCAGCAAAAACGTCAGATTCCGTGAAACCGGCGGGGGCCACTGGGCGTTAACCGCGGTGAAACCATCATCTCATGCCTTACCACGCTTTCCTCCCACGGCGCGCCGCCGCCCTCTGTCTCGCCTTCCTCTCCCTCGCCGTCGCAACCTTTGCCGGGGATCCCTCCGGGACCTGGACCTGCACGGTGACCTCGCCCAAGGAGCGCGAGATCGAGACCACCCTCCAGCTCAAGCACACCGACGGGCGTGTCACCGGCACGATGAAGGGCCGGCAGGGCGAGCACACCCTGCGCAACGGCACCTTCTCGGGCGACACCCTCCGCTTCACGGTGGAGCGCAAAGTGCGTCGCCGAACTGTCACTACAACGTACCAGGGAAAACTGGAAGGAGACACCCTTCGGGGCACGGTGGAGGTGCAGGCCGGCCGCAAAGACATGACCCTGCCCTGGACCGCCACCCGCGCGCCGGAGCAGCCAGCGGGCGCGCCGCCGGCGTCCGGTGACTGACAAAACGCTTTGAAAAAGCGGGGCGGAGGGGCCTGATTGCGGGCGCATGTCCCTCCGTCTTGTTGGTCAGCGCTGCATGAGTGAACGCGAGCCCGAACTCGGGCTCGGGGTCGTCGCAAGCATCGACCGCGCGCGCATTGGTATCCGCTTCCCTGCGACCGGTGAGCAGCGGCTCTACGCCCTGGGCACCCCGGTGCTGAAGCGTGTGCAGTTTCGCGCCGGCGAGACCGTCCAGGGACGGGGCGGAAAACCGTTCGTGATCGAGGCAGTGGCGGAGGACGAGGGACTGCTGGTGTATGTCGGCGCGGGCCAACGGGTGCGCGAGGATGAGATTTCGGACGTGACCAGCGTCAACTCGCCCCAGGAGCGGCTGCTCGCCGCCCAAACCGATCCCAGCGAGGTCTTCGATCTCCGCTACCGCGCGCTGCAGATGCAGAACCAGATCCGCCAGTCGGACGTACGGGGCTTCCTGGGTGGGCGGCTCGAACTTATCCCCCACCAGTTCTACATCCTGCAGGAGGTCTCGCAGCGCCAGATCCCGCGCGTGCTGCTGGCGGATGAAGTTGGGCTTGGTAAGACGATCGAGGCCTGCCTGATCCTCCAGCGACTGCTGGCGGTGGGCAGGGCGCGACGGATCCTGATCCTGGTCCCCGAATCCCTCGTGCACCAATGGTTCGTGGAGCTGCTCCGCCGGTTCACGCTTTGGTTCAGCATCTTCGACGAGGAACGCTGCCTCTCGACCGAGCGGGGTGATCCCAACGGCAACCCCTTCCTCGCGGCCCAGCTGGGCCTCTGTGCAACGGCGTGGCTGGCGGGCGACGAGCGCCGCCGCGAGCAGGCGTTGGCGGCGGGCTGGGATATGGTCGTGGTGGACGAGGCCCACCACCTTGCCTGGACACCGGATGCGCCCAGTCGGGAGTACAGCCTGGTGGAGCAGCTGGCTCAAAAGACCCCGGGCCTCCTCCTCCTCACCGCCACCCCCACCCAGCTTGGGTTGGAGGGCCACTTTGCCCGGTTGCGGCTGCTCGATCCGGCGCGCTACAGCGACCTCGAGCGTTTTCGCCAAGAGTCGAAACGGTACGCGGAGGTTGCAGCGGTGGCGGCCGCCCTGGCGTCGGACAAGCCCCTCAAGACGAAAGAGCGCACGGTGCTCGCACGGATCCTCCAGGACGATGAAACCCGCGAGCAGCGCCTCACCGCACTCGATCGCGGCGAGGCCGGCGCGCGCCGCGACCTGCTGCAGCGCCTGATCGACCGGCACGGTACGGGCCGCGTGATGTTCCGCAACACCCGTGCGGCGATGAAGGGCTTCCCCAAGCGGCAGTTCTGCCCCGCCTGGCTGGAGGACGAAAATCCGACCTTGCGCGCGCGGATCGCCCGCGAGCTCGAGGCGGAGGAAACGGGGGCCGACGAGGCCATCCGGTATTCATTCCGTGACGACCCAAGGATCACCTGGCTGGCAGATTTCCTGCGCACGCACCGCGAGGAGAAGGTGCTGCTGATCTGCCGTTCGCAGCGCAAGGTCGCGGCCATCAGCGCCGCCCTCCAGGAACAGATTGCCGCCAAGGTGGCCCTCTTCCACGAGGGACTGGCCCTGGTGCAGCGCGACCGCAACGCGGCGTGGTTTTCTGAGCCGGAGGGCGCACAGCTCCTGATCTGCTCGGAGATCGGCAGCGAGGGTCGAAACTTCCAGTTTGCGCATGACCTGGTGCTGTTCGACCTGCCCCTGAACCCAGGGCTGGTGGAGCAGCGGATCGGGCGGCTCGACCGCATTGGCCAGCGCAAGACGATCCGCATCCACGTGCCCTGCGTGAAGGGCAGCGCAGAGGCCCTGGTGCTCGATTGGTACGACCGCGGACTGGGCGCCTTTGCCGAACCCCTCCAGAGTGGAAATGAATACGTGGACCAGTTCCGCGAGCGCCTGCTCTCCCTCGCACGGCGCTTTGGTGAAGGCAGGGTGCCGGAAGCCGAGGTCGAGCAGCTGATCCAGGACACCATCGCGTCGAAGGCGGCCATCACGGAGACCCTGCGCAAGGGACGGGACCGGCTGCTGGAGCTGCGGTCCCACCAGCCGGAGCTGGCCGCGCGGGTGATCGATCGTATTCGCGAGGTGGATGCAGACCCGGCGCTTCGAACCTTCCTGCTCGACCTGCTCGACCATTTTGGAGTGCGGGTGAAGGAGCACGAGGACGGTGAACTTTTTCTCGATCCGAGCCATGCCTACATCGAGTCGTTTCCCTCCCTCCCCGCCGACGGCCTGCTCGCAAGTTTTCAGCGCGAACGGGCGGTGTCACGCGAGGACATGGGGTTCCTCACCGCCGACCATCCCGTGGTGCGCGACGCGATCGATCTGCTCCTCAATTCGCCGGCGGGCACCGCCGCGTTTGCCCGCCTGCAGGATGACGAACCCAATCTGCTGGTGGAGGCCCTCTACGTCTTGGAGGCCGTGGCGGACTCGCGCTGGCACGTCGACCAGTTCCTCTCCCCGACTCCCCTCCGCGTCCTGGTCGACGTCCGCGGCAACGACCGTACGAGAGACCAGCCGCCGGCGCGTTTTGCGGCCGATCTGGAGGACGCCCCGATCCAACCCTTCCTGGAGCGGCCCGGATTTAACGCCCAGTTGATGAAAGAGATGCTCGAGTCTGCCACGGAGCGGGCGGAGGAGCAGGCCGAGCAGATAAAAACCGATGCCAAAGCCCGGGCAACGGAAGCACTGGGCGGCGAACTGCAGCGGCTGCGCGAATTGGCGCGGGTGAACGACCACGTTCGCGCCGACGAGATCGCCCTGGCGCAAGAACAGTTGAACCACGTGATCGGGGCGATTTCCGAGGCGCGCCTGCGGCTCGATGCCGTCCGCCTCGTGCTTCAATCTCCGTCGGAATACTGAGACCGCCTCGCCGCCGCCGCCCTGCCCAAGACGGCGGCGGGAGGTCGCGCTCAGCTCTTGCGCGCCCGCTTCTGCAAGGTGCGGTCGAAGGCGTCGCGCTGCTCGGTGTCCAGGAGTTCCCGGATCCGCGCATTGTGCGCCGCTGCGATCTCACGGCGCTTTGCCTTCCGGACATCGTCAGTGAGTGACGTGTCGATTTTCACGGCTTTGCGCGCAGCCTTTTCCTCCTTGAGAATGGCCGCGACCTGCGAGCGTTGCTCGGCCGTCAGCCGAAGCTCCTGTGTCAGACGGTCGAGCCGGCTCTGGATCACCCGCCCCTGTGCGGCCGGCTGCCCCGCTGCGATTGCGGCAGCCTCTTGCCCCCGCGCCTGAACCCCTCCAAAGGACGAACCCAGCACCAGCGCCGCGAACGCCCAGACGTATGTGTATCGTTTCATAGGATATCGTGAACTTGCATGATGGCAGGTGACGTCACCTGACGCCCCCGCCGTCGGAACTATTTAATTTCTTTTGTCAATGTTTCAAGACTTTTCATCAGGACCTGAGATGATCCGCGCGGCAGAGACGACCGTGGCCGCGGTGCAAAAACGGCTCCCACCGGAGATCCGGGCATTGGCCGGCGCCGTCCCGGTGATCTATTACGACTGGCCGACCGAGGAGATCCTGGGCGCGGAATTTGAGCCCGACATCCTGGGGATGTTTGTGGGTGAGCCGGTCTCGGGCGAGCCGGGTGCCGCCAATGCCGTGCCCCCGCACATCCTGCTTTTCCTCGAAAACATCCTGGATGAGGCCGAAGGCGACGCCGCCCGCTTCCGCGAGGAGGTACGTATCACCTACCTGCACGAACTGGGTCACTATCTCGGCTGGGACGAGGACGAGATCGAGGCGCGCGGTCTGGGCTGAGCGCGCGCTGGGGCGCGCGATTCGCATTCTTGATGTGTGCTTCGTGATTTTTCGGAAGCAGGGATGTCTCTGCCGCAACGCTCGTCTCTCAGGCCACAGCACGGACAGGCCGGTCGTACCCATGTCCTGAAACAGACGTATCAGCGAGGACCTGACTCCGCCCTTCGCCCCGTACTTCCCATATCAGAAATCACGAATCCCACCCTCAAACATCCTCCCTCCTGCGCCGGAACGAAGGTCACTCCACGCTTTCCAAGCCCCCCAGGGCGTGCATAGTCTGCTCCAAACCACACTTTGTCATGAAGAAGCTTATCCTCCTTGGACTTGCGGTGCTGCTCGCGCTGGCTGCCCCGGTCGCACAGGCCGCGGAAAAACGCGCCAATTACGTGAAGCGGATCGAATCGTGCGAAGCGATCCTCCGCGAGTTCATGGCCAATCCGTCCTATGCCATCCCGCCGCAGGTGCTGCAACAGGCGCGCGGCCTGGTCATCATCAACCAGTTCAAGGCAGGGGTTATCTTCGGTGTCACCGGGGGCTACGGCGTCATCATGGTCAAACGCGCAGACAACACGTGGAGCATCCCGGTGATCATCGATGCTGGTGACGCCAGCATCGGCCTTCAGTTCGGCGGCCAGGCCGTGGAGACCGTGTATGTGCTCACCGATGAAGAAACCCCGCGTCGGCTCTTCAACAGCCGCGTCAACGTAGGCGTCGATGCGAAGGCGGTGATGGGTCCGAAGTGGACGGAGATGGAGAGCGTGAACAAGGACATCCTCGCCACCCCGGTGCTCGTTTACACCAAGAACAAGGGCCTCTTCGCCGGCGCCACCGTCAAGGCCGGCTTCCTCACCCGCGACGACACCGCGAACCAGGCGTTCTACAAGACCCGCTTCGCCCTGCCCGAGCTGTTGTACGGGGATTTTGTCACGCCGCCGGACGAGGTTCGCCCGCTGATGGAGTACGTCGCCGAGATCACCAAATAAACGGCGACCCGCCCCCTTCCACTCGGCGCCCTGAGCGGGCGCCTTTTTTGTAGCCGTCCCGCGGCCTATCCGCGCCGTTTGCGGAGGTGATCGAGCACCTGCTCCAGCACCCGTTCCGCCACCGCCGATTGCACCACCCGCCGCGCCAGGCCGGGGGGGAACTCCATCCGTCCTGAGCGCAACAGCGGAGCCCCGGGTGTCGCCAGGTCGCAGATTGCCCAATACGCCATTGGCGCCGACACCCCGGCGGCTCGGTCGGCCTCTGCGAAACCGGTGGTTGCCACCCCGAGGGTGCTCCCAAAAAGCCGGCACACCCCCAAGGCCATCGCCTCGGCCACCCCCGCAGATACCGCCTTCACCGCCACCGCCTGCTCGCGATCGACCGCCAACAGTCGGACTTTTTGCTCAATCGTGTAGGCAGTCACCCCGCCGAGCAGATAACCCGACGCTCCGGAGATGGCGCCCAGCAGGGCCTGAACCCGCCCGCAGCTCAGACTTTCCGCCGCGGCCACCGTCCACCGCGGCTCCCGCAGCAGCAGCGCCTTCATCTCGTTGAGGGCGGCGTCCTGCGCCGCCGGATCGGAGAGGGACGACGCCATGGGCTCAGGCCAGATCGAGGCTGACGGGACAGTGGTCGCTGCCCATCACCTTGGGATGAATCGCGGCCGCCTTCAGTCGGTCGCGCAGCTTTTCACTGGCGACGAAATAATCGACGCGCCACCCGATGTTCCGCGCCCGGCAGTCGCTCATCTGGCTCCACCAGCTGTAGTGCCCTGGCCCCTTTTCAAATTCACGAAAGGTATCCACATACCCCTTTCCGAGCAGGGTGGTGAAGTTCGCCCGCTCCTCGTCGGTGAACCCGGCGTTGCGGCGGTTCGTCTTGGGATTGGCCAGATCCAGCTCCGTGTGCGCGACGTTCAGGTCGCCGCAAAAAAGCACCGGCTTCTTCTTCTCCAGCTTCCTTAGGAAGGTGAGAAAAGCCGGATCCCAGACTTTCACCCGATAATCGAGCCGAGTCAGCCCGCGCTGGGAGTTGGGCTGGTACACGTTCACCTGGAAGAAATCGTCGAACTCGAGCGTGAGCACCCTGCCCTCTGTATCATGCTCCGGGAGACCGATCCCAAGGGTGACGGCTTTCGGCTTCACCCGGGTGAAGGTGACGGTGCCGCTGTAGCCTTTCTTAACCGCCGGGTTCCAAAACACCTCATAACCGCGCGGCCAGCCGATGTGTTGGACATCCCCGGGATGCGCCTTCGCCTCCTGGAGGCAGATCACGTCGGCCTGGCTGCCCTGCATGAACTCCAGGAGCCCCTTCTTCAATGCGGCACGGACGCCATTGATGTTCCACGAGACGAGCTTCATCGCGGCGCATCATGCCGGGTCGGCGTTTTGCGGGGCAAGCGTCTCTTGGAGCCGTGCCACCACTGCACCCGCCGCTCTGCCGAAAGGAGGCGCACTGTACCGGTCCCACCCACCTCCGCCTTGCACCCGCGCCGGCGACCCACAACCTGCCCTGCCACGCATGCCTGTTTTTGAGCACCTCCCTCTCGGTCAACGCATCCCGTCCAGCGTGCACGGTGTCTCTTGCAGCCTGCCCACCATGCGCGCGGTGATCGGTTACGAGGAAAAGGACCCGGACATCCTGGCGCAGATGTCGTCCGGCTACCCGCGTTTTGTCCAGCATCCGTACCTGAAAAAGGCGGCTGCTCACCTGCGGGAGGCCCTGGCACTCGAGGGCGAGGATGTCTGGCTGACTTCGTCCGCCGCCGCCGCAGAGTCGCTCCGCCTCTGGCTTGCTCTTCCGGCCGCCCATACGGTCGAGCACCGCGGAATCTCGGGCGTGGCCTTTCCCAAGGACGCGGACACCTACGCGCGGGCCAAGACCTTCCTTCAACACACGGGCAAACTGCTCTCCTCACGCGAAGCCGAGGATTACCTCCTGCGCGTCGGCCTGCTGGCGGAAGGTTACGCCGAGCCTGCCTTCGAGGGATATGCTCCTGCCCGGGTCAAGGGCGCCACCGCGCGCGCCTTCCAGCACGCCACCTCCGACGACGTCTTTCTCGCCAACAGCGGCATGAACGCCGTGTACGCCAGCTTCCGCACCGCCGATGCCCTGCAGCGGGCGCGCGGCCGCACCGTCTGGATCCAACTGGGCTGGCTCTACCTCGATACCATCGCCATCCTCCAGAAGTTCACCAGCCAGCCGGCGCGGGACTACGTTTTTGTCAGCGACGTGTTCGATCTGAGCGCCCTGCGGGCCCTCTTCCACACACGCGGCACGGAGATCGCCGGCGTGATCACAGAGGTGCCCACCAACCCGCTGATCCAGACGCCTGACCTGCCCGCGCTGTACGCCCTCTGCCGCCAGCACGGGGCAGCGCTGATTGTCGATCCGACCATCACGTCGCCGCTCAATCTCGACGTCCTGCCCCATTGCGATCTGGCGGTGAACAGCCTCACCAAATACGCCGCCAGCGAAGGCGACGTGATCATGGGCGCGGTGGTGGTGAACCCCGCCAGCCCGTTCGCCGCCGAGTTCCGGCGGGCGTTGCCAGCGGAACTCGAACCCGTCTATTCGCGGGACGTCTCACGCCTCGCGTCGCAGATCCTCGACTACGAGCCGGTGGTCGCGCAGATCAACCGCTCCACTCCCCGGGTGGTCCACTTCCTCCAGTCGCATCCCGCGGTGCGCGAAGTCTACTGGTCCCACCACCCGCGTTCAAAGGCCAACTACGAACGCCTCTCCCGCTCGCCCGATGCGGTCGGCAGCATGATCTCGTTCACCCTCAACCGGCCCATTGCCGACGTTTATGACCGGCTGCGGCTGGCGAAAGGGCCAAGCTTTGGGATGAAGACGACGCTGATCTGCCCCTTCATCTACCTGGCACACTACGATCTCGTCACGAGCGCGCAGGGCCGCGAGACCCTGCAAGCCTGCGGTCTCGATCCGGAGTTGCTCCGTCTCTCGATCGGCTGCGAGCCGGTGGAAGAAATCATCGGCGCCCTCGCCGAGGCCCTGGGGTGAACGCGGCGCCCAGCTGCCGCCTTGCGATCAAGGCCATACCGAACGCGCCGCGCACCGCGGTCGCCGGCTGGCTGGGCGAGGCGCTGAAGGTCAAGGTGCACGCCCCCCCGCTGGACGGGCGCGCGAACGAGGAACTCTGTGATTTCCTGGCGGAGACCCTGCAGTTGCCGCGGCGGGCCGTGACCGTGGTGCTCGGCCAAACCGCGCGCCAGAAGGTGGTGCAGATCGACGGACTGACTCTGGACGAGGTGAAAACGCGGCTCACCTCCTGACGCGACCAGGCGCCATGGGCCGCGGCAAAGTCGCGCGTCAGCGCACACCACGCGCCGGGCCGCGGGTGAGCACGGCAAAACGCACCGCCAGAAACACGCCGGCAAAGGCCAACCCGGCCGCAAGTGCGCCCCAGACCGCCAACGCCCCATGGCCGGACCTGACGCCAAACCAATACCCTCCCGGGAGCGCGACCACCCAGTAGGCCACAAAGGTGATCAGGGTCGGGAGTTTGATGTCCGTCAGTCCGCGCAGCGCCCCGGCGCCGATCACCTGGGCGCCGTCAAACACCTGGAAGACAGCCGCCACCACGAGAAGGCTGGCGGCGAGTGCGACCACCTCACCGTCGGATACAAACTGGCGGGCGAGAAATTCCCCACCGACAACAAAAACCGCCGCAAACACGACCATCAGCGCGACACCTGCCCCCAGTGCACCGAAGCCGATGGCGCGGAGCCGCCCGTGCTTGCCCGCGCCGGCGGCCTCGCCGATACGCATGCTGGTCGCGAGCGCCAGCCCGAGGGTGAACATAAACGTGGTGCCCGCGCAGCTGATGGCAATTTGGTGCGCCGCCAGGGGCACGGTACCAAGCCAGCCCATCATGATCGCCGCCGCGGTGAACGCTCCCGCCTCGAAGAGCAACTGCCCTGAGGCCGGAATGCCCAGGCGGAGCATCTCCGCAAGGCGGGCGCGCAGCAGGGGGCCGGTCCAATGCTGCGGCCACCAGGGACGCAGCGCCGCGTCTTGGCGCACCCACAGGATGATCGCAACCAGACCCGCGGCGCGCGACAGCAGGGTCGCCCACCCCGCCCCCGTCAACCCGAGCTCCGGCACGCCGAGGTGCCCGTAAATCAGCACCCAGTTGAGGAAAACATTCAGCACCACGGATGAGAGCATGATCGCCATCGGCATCCACGGCCGGCCGAGCGATTCGGCGAACTGCCGGAACGTCTGGAAAGCCAGGACGGGGACAAGGGACCCGGCGATCAGCAGGTAATAGGGCCCCACGATCTCAACGACCTCCGGTGGCTGGCCGAAACGATGGAGCTGCGTCGACAGCAGGCCCATGACCAGGAACTCCAGTGCGCCAAACCCGAGGGCGAGGGCCAGGCCGTGTCGCAGGAGCTGCGCGCCCGACGCGGGGTCGCCTGCCCCGCGCGACCGCGCGACCAGCACGGCCACCGGCATCAGCATCCCGATCCCGAGCACAAAAAACATGCCGAACACCGTCCCAGCGAAGGCCGAGGCCGCCAGCGGCACCGTCCCGACCCGACCAATCATGACGCTGTCGGTCACGTTCATCGCCATCTGGCTGACCTGGCCGATGACGATGGGCACGGCCAGTGCCAGCGTCGCGCGCAATTCGCGCCAGGAGTGATGCAAGGTACTCATCGCACCTCGTTAGCGCGCCCGGGTCGAAATGACAGAAAATTCTCGGCGGGCGGGCGCACAGTGGAGATTGATGGGGCCCATGACACCGCTTGCCCTCGCCCTCGTGCTGATCGCGGCGGTGCTGCATGCCACCTGGAACTACTGGGCCAAGAAGGCGGGCGGGGGCCTGCCCTTCGTTTACCTCGTGGGTCTGATGATCAACCTTGCCTACATCCCGGTGGTGGCGGGTTACGTGATCTGGCGAGATCCGACGCTCTCGGGCGCGGCGCTCGGCGCAATCTTTGTCAGCGGAGTCCTGAAGACCCTGTATTCACTTTTCCTGCAGCGCGGATATCGAACGGGCGACTTTTCGCTGATCTATCCGCTGGCGCGGGGCACGGGGCCGCTTTTCTCGGCAGTGGGAGCCGTCCTGATCTTGGGTGAGCGGCCGAGCCCGGTCGGGTTGGCGGGCGCAGCGGCGATCATTGCCGGGATTTTCCTGATCGCAGGCGGACACAAATGGGTGCGCTCGCTGTGGGGCGCCGCCTCACCCCGCTTCCTTGTAGGCGGGGTGCCCCCACCCCGCACGTTTGGCCCGGACCTTCGGACTGGACAGCGTCCCACGCGGCGTGAGGGCACGCCGCCTACATTGGATCCCATCCGCCAGGCTGCGTGCTACGGTTTTGTCTCCGGGCTGTTCATTGCTGCGTACACGCTCTGGGACAAACACGGCGTGGCCCAGCTCCTGATCGCGCCGGTGCTGTACGACGCGGGCACCGCGCTGACGCAGCTGGTGCTGCTGGCGCCCTTCGCCTGGAGGCGCCGCGGCGAGGTGGCGAAGGAATGGCGCCTTCACCGGCGCAACGCTGTGATCGTAGCCGCCCTGTCGCCCCTAAGCTACGTCCTCGTCCTCACCGCGATGGCATTTACTCCGGTGAGCTACGTGGCGCCGGCGCGCGAGGTAAGCATTCTCATCGGCATGGCCTTCGGGGCCCATTTCCTCAACGAGGCGGAGGCGAGACGTCGGCTCTGGGCCGGGCTCTGCATCGTCGCGGGAATCGTCGCACTCGCGCTCGGCTGAGGGCAGCGATGACCCCGCTCGTCCCTCGCGCCACTGTCGCAGCAGGCCTCCTCACTGTAGGGCGCGGGGAGGCGCCGATCCCACTTACTGCAGCGCTTCGCTCTTGAACAGCACCACATCGGGGGGCGCCTCACCGATCGTGGTGGTGGGTTCCGGAACGGTCAGCGTGAACTGCTGGGTGCGATTGGGCAGGACGGTCCCCGCCTTGTCATAAAAACTCAGGGTCGCCGGGTAACTCCCGGGCTCCAGCTGCAGCGCCCCGACGCTGACATACTGTGGGAGGTTGTCCCAGGCCCGTGTATCGGCCTCCGGGGACGTGGCAGCGGAGGCCAGTTTGCTGATCAACCCGACCGCGGCGAGCCCCAGGGCGGCGGTGTTTGCGTCCTCGCCGCGCCCGTATTGGGCGGTGCCGATCGCACCCACCAGGGCGACGTCGCCGATGGTGTCGGAGGTCTGCTTGAAGACCGCCTTGTTGCCGAGAATGTGATCCATCACGCGGCCGCCACGGGTGGTCGCCTGGTAGTTGAGATCGTCATACGGGGCGAGCCGGAGGATGCGACCCGCCACCGCCAGCTCGGCGGACACCGCCTTGGAGGTGTCGGTGTAGAACTTGAGCCGGTCGCCGAACTCGCCGCCGGCGTACTTGCGCGGCCCCACCCCGAACTCCACGAAGATAAAGACATTGGCCTGGCGGTTGTAGTCGGGAAGTGGAGACCGGCCCTGCTGCTTCGCCGCGGCGCGGGCGCGCCGCAGGGCGTCCGTGCCGTCGCCACCCAGGCGGGCCGAGGCGTAGCCGTCCAGGTAATCAAGGATGACCCAGTCGCCACTGTAGGTCTTGTCCTCCGTGTCGCTGTCGAGGAGCTGAGCGGTACGGAAGAGGGCTCGCGCATTGTCAGGCTCGCCATCGCGCCAATAGAGGATTCCGCGATAAAAATGCGCCATGATCCGCTCGTAGGGCTCTCCGATGAACGGCTTGTCGGACTCACGACGGAAGAGGCGCCGGGACCGGGCAGCTTCCGAGTTCACGTTGCCGTAGTTGGCCGAGGCCTGGGCGAGGGCGTCGTCGAGGATCGCACGCGTCTCCGCCCAGCGCTCACGCCTGAGCCCCGTCGCGGCGAGGCGGTATTGCCACAAAACCCTGTCCTTCGCCGGAGCCACCGCGAGATTCGCATTACCGTCGATCCATGGATCACCCGTATAGGGAACCGCGGGAGTGGGAGGCACCGACGCACAGCCCCCCAGCAGCAAAACCAGCAAGGCCCCCCCGAGCGTCAGTCGCCGCGCGACCGCATTCGAGCGCCCTGACGGCGCGGATTCACTTCCGACGGGTCGCCGGCTTCGGCGAAGGAAACGCGGGAGGTT
This sequence comes from Verrucomicrobiota bacterium, assembly GCA_023428905.1. Lineage (GTDB taxonomy): Bacteria > Verrucomicrobiota > Verrucomicrobiia > Opitutales > Opitutaceae > EW11. Next base: position 36,204 of record JAEYWP010000015.1, on the reverse strand, counting down.
CGAAAACGACGGGCGGCCAGGGCTCATGAAACGAAAACGATGAAGGGCGCCGGGCGTGGAGACAATCCGGCGCGGGCCGGCGCGGTGCGTTTGCAACCGCGCTGGACCCCGGGTGAGGCCGGTTATTTCGCCCCGGCGGCGATATCCTCCATCAGCGCGAGCGCCGTGGCTTCGGTGATTTCACGCGCGTCGAACTGCGAGACGATCCTGCCAGCGTCGCGATCCCTGCCGAGTACGTCGGCGGCGCTGGCCTGACCGATCACGGCCGCGTCGGACAGACGCACCGCGGAAACCTGGATGTCGGGGACCGACAGGGTCTTGTCGCCTGAGACGTTGGCGACGGTGACGTTGCGGGAGGACACCAGGACTTCGATCACCACATCGGCGACCTTCGCCAGAGCCTCGCGGTCCTTGCGCGCGGTTTCACTCGTACCGGTGGTCAGGTGATCGATCGGGCGGTCGGCGAGGAGCGAGGCCGCGATGCGCTGGTCAGCCAAGGTTGCGCCGGCGAAGCGAAAAGGACGTCCGAAAAGGGTCTCGATTTCACGCACCGTCAGCCGGTCGGCCAGCGTCGGCGCCGCCGTGTTGTCGCTCTCGTACGTGTTTTCACCGGTCACCGTCGTGGTTTTGGTTTCGGCCGAGCCGCGGCCAGGGATGCCGGCCTCCTGCCCCGATCCGGCGTTGCCGCCGCCCACCGCCACGTTGACCTGGGTCTGGGCGGAGGCTTCGGGTTTGGCGGCTGCGGCATCGGCTTCAAACTGCGAGGTGCGGCTGCCCACCGTGCTTTCCGTCTTCTCTTTGCGCGCGGTCAGCTTCAGTCCGCTGCGCTCGTCCACCAGGTCGCGGTTGACGAAGAACGCGATGCGTGGGCGCCCGAGCCGTTCGTACGCCGTGCGGAAGGCGCTGACCACCGCATCCGCCTTTTCCGGTGCGATCAGAGTCTCGGTCCGGCCGCCGTAGAGCTTCTGCTCATACACGTGCGCCGGGCGCGGCTGCTCGGGTGCGGGGCTCGTGAGGGCGGGCGCCGGCGTGCGGGGAACGGGAACGGAGACGTTGCCGTCCGAGGCCTGAAGGGCGCTTAGCCCCAGGCCCCCGACCAAACCGGAGAGAAAAAAGAGTCGTGTCGTCATGGCGTGGATACCGGCCCGGACCCTGTCCGCGCCGGAGGGTGATGCCTCCTCAGCGGGCCTGGCGGACCCGCACGGTGTAGCGCTGGGCCTGGTTGTTCATGGCGGTGAAACGAACGGTCTCGGTGGCGTTTTCGCCCAGGATGAGGGTCTGCCAGGGAGACTCGTCCCCGGTGGTGAAGCCCTGGTCGTTCTTGAAGGCACAGCTGACCTGGACCTGGATGCGCCGGTTTTCCCGGTTCTTGATGTTGGCGGCGACCTCGAGCCGGCCGTCGGCGGTCATCCCTTCCTGGAGCCCAGTGCAGGTCACGGAGTGCTGGACGCGCTGGTCCATCACCACGAACCGCTCTGTGCTTTCGAGGGTGTATTTGGTGGTCTCCTGCGGGAGGTAGGGCCCGGGTTCGGTCTGGCAGCCGGAAAACAGCGCGAGCGCAGCGGCTCCGGCGAGGGAAAGGACGAGAGGCTTGTTCATTGGTGTGGGAGGAATCGGACACCACCGCAGGGGCGGTGTTGCCGGCCGGGCTCAGCGGTAGGCGGCGTCCTCCAGGCCCTGCTTTTTGATTTCCGCCACGTCTTCCCAGACGATGTCGCTGGTGCGAGCGTCGATCAGCTGGAAGCTGTAGAGGATGTAGTCGCTCACGCCGGCACTGGTGCGGGTGGAAATTCCCTCCAACTTGCCGGTGAGGAAATAATCCGCGCCCTTGAACTCGACCACGTTGGGGTCGCTGCTGGCGGTGACGGCGCCACTCTGCTTGAGCTGCTGCTCGCGTTCGAGCGCGGCCATGCGGTCGCGCGCAAGAAAGAGCACGCGACCTGCCGCCCGTGAGTTCAGCTGGGTGCGAATGCGGGTGAGAAAGATGTCCTTGTTGATCGCGAAGCGGGTCTCGTTCACGACCGGCTCGAGCACCACCCGGGGCGTGCCCTGGGCGGAGGTGATCTGCGGGATGCCGAGGATGCTGCGCGCCATCTTGTCAGTCACGGCGACGAGGTCCTGCGATTCGACGCCGGTGCCGGCGACAAACCCGCGCTCGTCGGCGCGCATCTCGGTCACGGGCACGCCGGAGGGGTTTCGGACCCCCTGGCTGGCGCAGCCGGAAAGCAGGGCCGCGAGGGCGCCCGCGCCGCAGAAAATGGCTCGGTGGAGATTCATGCTCATGGTGTAGGAAAATGACGAATACGCACCCGGGGCCGCGGTCGCGGCCGGCTGCGTCGCGGCGGGGAGTCAGCGGCCGAACATCCGGTTGGCCGAACCCATGGCCGAACCGTTGCCGTAATAATTATTGATGATGGTGACGTTCCTGGCCTCGGTGGCGGTGGTTGCAGAAGGCGCCGGCTCGCGGCTCTGCACGTAGACCGGCGGGCGCTCGCCCGGGCTGCGGTCACGGGCGGCGTTGTCAGCCACTGCGCCCAGGACCAGCCCGGCGCCGGCGCCGATCGCCGCGCCCCGCCACGCATCATGGTGCAGGCTGCCGGAGTTGTTGCCGATGATGGCGCCGGCGATTCCGCCCAGCAGCGCCCCCGTCACCGCACGGCTCGGCTCGGTGCGATAACCGACCGCGCCGTAGCTGTCGTAATAGGCCGGACCGTAATCGCGGTACACCGGCACGGGATAATAGACCGGCCGCCGGTACACGTAGGGACGGTGATAATACGGAGACCAGTAGCCCGGTCCCGCGCCGAGCGAGACGTGGATGCTTGGACGGGGGGCGTGGTGGTGGTGATGACGGTCCCACGACCGGCTGTGACCGCGGTGCCAGGCGTGGGAACCCCGGTGCTCTCCGTGGCGATGACGCTCGACCGAGTGGGAGCGTTGCCCATGGTCGGCGCGGACACCGTGCGGTCGAAAGACCTGGGCCTGTGAAAGAGAGGTCAGGGACAGGACAGCACAGAGGGCAAAAACAGCTTTCATGAAAGGGAGGGTTGATCCTGTACGACATGACGGTTTTCGCAAGGTTTCAGCAGGTGCCCTGCGAGCAATCAGAGCAGGGCTGACATCGCGCGACGGCGTTGCACAATAGGCTGGTTTACACACGGTTGAGGCACCCCAATGCCCTACATCCTCGCCCTCGATCAAGGGACCACGTCCAGCCGCGCCCTGGTCTTTGACCGCCGCGGACGCGTGCTGGCCCAAGCCCAGCAGGAGTTCCCTCAGCATTACCCCCGGCCGGGTTGGGTGGAACATGCTCCCGAAGACCTTTGGGAGAGCATCCGCCGTGTGGCGATCGCCGCCATCGCCGACGCCAACCTGACGGCGCGAGATATCGCCGGTGTGGGGATTACCAACCAACGCGAGACCACGCTGCTGTGGAATCGCACCACCGGAAAACCGATCGCACCGGCGATCGTTTGGCAGGACCGGCGCACGGCTTCGCTTTGTACGGCCTTGAGAAACGCGGGGCATGAGCCGGAGTTCCGCCGGTGCACCGGCCTGGTCCTGGATCCCTATTTTTCCGGAACGAAGATCGCCTGGCTCCTGGATCACGTGCGGGGGGCGCGTCGGGCCGCCGAACGGGGGGAACTGGCCTTCGGCACAGTGGACACCTGGCTGATCTGGCAGCTGACCGGCGGACGGGTCCATGCGACGGATGTCACAAACGCCTCGCGGACGCTCCTCTTCAACCTGCGCACCCTCCAGTGGGATGATGCCCTGCTGCAGCGGCTGCGCATCCCCCGCGCGGTGCTGCCCGAGGTGCGCTCCTGCAGCGAGTCCTTCGGGACGGTGAGCGCGGTCCCTGCCCTCGAGGGAATCCCCATCACGGGTGTTGCCGGCGACCAGCAGGCCGCCCTGTTCGGGCAGGCCTGTTTCAAGCCGGGCATGGCCAAAAACACCTATGGAACGGGCTGCTTCCTCCTCCTCAACACCGGTGAAAAGCCGGTGCGGTCGCGTCACCAACTGCTCACCACCCTCGCCTGGAAGGTGGGGCAGCGGACCGACTACGCATTGGAAGGCAGCGTCTTTATTGGGGGCGCGGTGGTGCAGTGGTTGCGCGATGGTCTGGGCCTGATCGCACGCTCCGGCGACGTCGAAGCGCTGGCTGCGCGCGCTCCGGACAATGGCGGCGTTTATCTGGTGCCGGCGTTCACTGGCCTGGGCGCTCCGCACTGGGACGCCGCAGCCCGGGGTCTGGTGATCGGTCTCACGCGCGGGACCACGGCGGCCCACCTGGCGCGCGCCGCCATCGAAAGCATCGCATTCCAGGTAGCAGATCTGCTCGGTGCGATGGAGGCGGATGCCGGGCTCAGGTTGAAGGAACTCCGGGTTGATGGCGGCGCCACCGTCAACGCGGCCCTGCTCCAGTTTCAAAGTGATTTGCTGCGCCGACCGGTGGTTCGCCCGCGGACGGTGGAAACGACGGCGCTGGGTGCGGCCTTCCTCGCCGGGCTGGCGGTGGGGTATTGGGAAACACGCGACGAGATCGCCGGACTCTGGGAGGAGAGCAGCCGACACCGGCCGCTGGTGCCGAGCCGCGTCGTCAACGCACAGCGGACGCAGTGGTCACGGGCGGTGGAACGGGCAAAGGGTTGGGCGGAATAAGGACCCCCGGTATGGCCACCACTTGGAACAGGTCGGCGGATCTGCTCAGCGAGGAACCAGAGACCGTGAATTGCCTCTTCCGCCCTTCGATAAGCAAATTCAGAGGCGCCACCCCCGGCGTTCGGTCCGCCGCGCTCTGTGTTTCATCGCTCAGTGCCCTCTGCGTCCCAGCCCGTTTTCAGGGACTTTTCGAAATTGTCGCTTTGAAAACCCCTTACGCACGACCATGATCCGCCCCACTTCGGCATGAAAACCCCGCCCTCCCTCCGCTCCCTCGCCCTCTGCGGCGTGCTTGGTGTCGCGTTGTCCGCCCTGCCTGCCTTTGGCATCACGAGGGAGGAGCTGGCGACCCTGCGGTCAAAGGCGGAAGCGGGTAATGGCATCGCCCAATACAACCTCGGCCTGCTGTACGCGACTGTCGGCGATGAGATGGCGGATCCGATCGAGGCCTACGTCTGGCTCAATCTTGCCGCTGACAACGGCGCCACGGGCCGGGCCCTGGTGCTGCTGAATTCGCAGCTGAACCCGGAGCAGATGGAGCAGGCAAAGTTGCGGCTGGAAGCGCGCCGCACCGAGCTGGCCACCAAACGCCTGGCCGCTGCAAATCCGGTGAGTGCGCCATCGGCTCCGGTCAGCGCGCCAGCCCCCTCCCCCATCGAGTCTCCGCGCAGTCCGATCTCTGCTGCGAGCGAGACGGCCCCTGCCACCGTCGCGGCCACCTCACAGGAAACCGCGGCGCTGCAGGCCGAGCTCAAGAAAATGAGCACCGAGCTCGCCGCCATCTGGCAGGAGAACGACCAGTTGCGCGTCACGGCGGAGAAAGCGGCTGCGGAAGCCGAGGCCGCGCGCAAGGAGCGAGACCAAGCGTTGACCGCGTCGGGTCCGATCAATGAAGAGCTCGCCCGTCTGCGTGCCGCGTCCGCGAATTTTGAAGGTGAGCGCAACGCGCTCCAGCAGCAGCTGCAAGCCGCCGAAACGTCCGCCCGAGAGGCAGTGGCCGGAGAAGTTTCGCGATTGAAGACCCAGGCAGCTGCCGCTGAAAAGCAGGCGGGTTCGTCCACCCAAGCGGCCGCCGATTTGGCCGCGGCACGCAAAACGGTCGCAGAGCTGACGGAGCGCGTCCGCACCCTGACGGTAGACGGCGAACGGCTCACCGCCGCGGTGGCCCAGGCGAAAGCGGCCGAGACGGAGCGCACACAGCTCCAGCGCCAGCTCGAAGCAGCCCAAGCTGAACTCAGCCAAGCCCGCTCGCAGCTCGCCAGCGCCGGTTCGCAGGCCGAGGTCACCGCTCAGCTCCAGCGCCAGCTCGAAACCACCCAAGCGGAACTGGCCCAGGCAAAAGTCCAACTGGCGAATACAGGCACCCAGCTGACCGAAGCCAAAGCCCAGCTTTCCACTGCCGGCACCCAGGCGCAGGCGACGACCCGGCTCCAGCAGCAGCTCGAGCAGACCCAGGCCGAACTCACCCAAGCCCGCTCCCAGCTCGCCAGCGCCGGTTCGCAGGCCGAGGTCACCGCTCAGCTCCAGCGCCAGCTCGAAACCACCCAAGCGGAACTGGCCCAGGCGCGTGCACAACTGACGCAAGCCGGCTCCCAGGCCGAGGCCGCGGGGCAGGTTCAGGCGCAACTCGAAGAGACGCAGGTCAAGCTGGAGGCGGCCTTGCGCTCCTTTGACCTGCAACAGCAGGAAGTCGCCAAACTACAGGCCGCCCTCGCCAACATCGACGGCGAGCGCGAAGGCCTCGCCGCCCAGGTGGCGCAGCTGAAAGCCAGCGCCACGACGGCGGAGCAGGAAAAGGCACTGCTGACGCGCGACCTCGCTGCGGCCAAAGCCGCTCCGGGCGAACAGGCCAGTCGCTTTGCCGCCGAAGTCAAAGACGCGCGCGATCGGCTCGCCGCCGCCGAGCAAGCGCTCGCCCGCGCGAGGGACGAACGCCAGCGCGCAATCGACGAAGCCCGCCTTTCGGCGCAGCAGGAAAACGATCGGCTCGCCGCCGAACTGCAGAAAACACTGACCGACGCCAACCAGCTCACGGAAGCCTTGCGCGACACCACCGCCCAGCGCGATCAGCTCCAACAGCAACTGGCCTCACAACCCACCGCGCCGACCCCCGATCCGGAGGCGGGCGCACTCCAGGCACGTCTGGCCGCCGCCCAAAACGCACTGGCGGTGGCAAACGAGGAAAAGGCTTCACTCGCCAACGAGCTTTCCACCCTGCGGGCCGCCGCCGCCACGGTGGCGTCGACCGCCGGGGATGGGACCGCAGAGGCCCCGGCCGAACCTGCGGCAGACGACACGGAGCTGCGCAGCCAGCTGCAGGAGACGGAAAGCAAACTGACGGCCGCGCTGCGGACCTATCAATTGCAGCAGGAGGAGATTGACCGCCTCCAGAGCGCGCTCGCCAACATCGACACGGAGCGCGAGCAACTCGCCAGCCGCCTTGAGAACGCCAACCGGCAGGTCGCGGAAGTCACCACCCAGGCAACCACCAATCAGGAGGCGGCCAACCAACTCGCCGCCATCCATGAGCAGCTGCGGCAGGCCCAAAACCAGATTGCCAGCCTCGCGGGCGAAAATGCGCAGCTGAGAAGCCGCATCGCCTTGTCCCCTCCCGCCCCGGCGCCAGCCGTTTCGTTCGCCGCACCCACGCGGCCGGCGAACACGTCGACCCCGGCGACGCTGAGCCAGCCCACGCGCCCCAGCCCGACACCCGCCGCAGCAGCGACCGGTTCAGGGACTACGACTGCCTCTGCGGCCCGCACCCACACGGTTGCTTCCGGAGAGACCCTGAGCCGCATTGCGCGGCGATATTATGGCTCCAGCGAACGTTGGCGGGACATCCTCGACGCCAATCGCAGCGTGATCCGCGATCCAAACAATCTCTCGGTCGGCACCACCCTGCGCATTCCCTGAGTTGCTGGTGCGGGGTGCTCACACCCTCCAGAACAGCCCGCCCGTAGCGCACCGCCCCTCGCCACGCGAGCCGCGCATTTGCCTCAAGTCCGGCCAGAAAAGGCCGAGCACATGGGGGATATCCTTGATTGCGTCTGAGCAAAAGACCTGCAGAAACCATTGACGCTCGGTCCTGATTGCCATTTTATTGCATGAGATGCCTCTCCTCGTCCGATCACCGCGGCTGATCGCCGGCGTGCTTGCCAGCACGCTGCTGGCGGGAACCGCGTCGGCGCAGTTCACGTATGACGAGACGTTCTCCGGCACGTCGGCCGCCGGCTGGACCTTCTACAGCGGCAATAGCGAACCGGGTCCTCGCCTCACCGCCGGCGCTGCCCCGGTCGCAGCGGATCCGGAGTTCGGCAAAACGAGTGCAATCGACGCGGTGGGAAGTGGGTGGCTTCGCCTGGCCACCACAACCGCCAATCAGGCCAACGCCGCGTATTTTGACTCCGCCCTGCCGGCCCTCGGCAATGCGATCACGATCGAGTTTTCCGTCGCGATGTGGGGCGACAAAGGCGATGGCGCGGGCGGCGACGGGCTCACGTTTTTCATGCGCGACGCCAGCCAGCCGTTTTCGGTCGGCGCCTTTGGTGGCTCAATGGGGTACGCCCAAAAAACCGGCATCGCCGGGCTCTCCGGCGGGTATTTCGGCGTCGCCCTCGACGTCTTCGGCAATTTCTCCAGCGCCACGGAGGGTCGCGTGGGCGGGCCGGGCGCGAACGACAACAGCGTGGCGATCCGCGGGCCCGCCGTCGATTCCTACCGCTACCTTCGCGGCACCGCGGATGCAGACGTAAAGGACCTGACCCGCTCCCTTGCCGCTCCCACCGCCACGTCGCGCCCGGATCAAGCCACCCAATACCGGGACGTCCGTATCACCCTCACCGCGACCAACCAGTTGACCGTCGCGATGCGCTTTGGTGAGGACAACAGTCCCGAGTGGAAGGACGTCGTCACCGCGAACATGGGCAGCTACGCGCGGCCCGAAATGATGTCCTTCGGTTTCAGCGCCGGCACCGGTGGAGCCAACCAGGTGTACGAGGTCGGCAACAGTTTCAGCGTCACGGCCACCAACGCATCCAACCTTTGGGTTTGGGACGGAGGCGGCTCGAACGACAACTGGACACGGAACGGGAACTGGGTGTCCACCGGATCTCCCCACGGGACCGGCACGAATGTGTTTTTCCAGGATGAGAACGTGGCCGGGAGCACGCACAGCGTAGTCCTCGATACCGACCGCACGGTGGGCAGCGTCTATTTTGAAGGCACGGAGGCGTACACCCTGAGTGGACGCGGTCGGCTAGACCTCGATGCCAGCAGCGGATCGGCGCGGATCACGGTGCTCGACGGTCCGGGCGGCGATGCCGACCACCGTATCAACACCAATGTGCGCGTGCTCGATAATCTGGTGATCGAAAATTACGTCGCCAACCGCAGTCTGACCTTCGGCGGCACGGTGGACGCGCAGAGCCGCACCGTGACCGTGCAGGGCGACGGAAACACCGTTTTTGCCGGCGCCCTCACCGGCAATGGCGCGTTGGTGAAACGCGATTCCGGCACCCTCGAGTTCGACTCCACCGCCCAGGTCTCGAGCCTGACCGCATCCGGGGGTACGATCCAACTCGACACCGCCAGCGTCACCAGCAACGGGGCCATCACGATCACCGGCAACACGGTGATTGATTTCCTCGGCACCGCTGCCTCCACCCTCAATTTCTCGACCCTCTCGATCGCCGCGGGCGTGACCCTCACCCTCGCCAACTGGACCGATGCGGTGGACGCCTTTTTTGTCACCCACCAACCCAGTGCCGGCACGCTGAGCCAGATCGTCTTTTCCGGCTACCAGCCCGGTGCCGCGTGGGTGAATGGACAGATTCGTCCCGTCCCCGAACCCGCCACCTACGGTGCGATTCTGGGAGTACTCGCGCTGGGCGCGTTCGTCACGATGCGGCTGCGCGAGCGCCGCCGCCGGTCCTGAGCGGGTTGCGCTCAACCCAGCCTTGCGAGGCAGGGTCGTGGGGGTTTGAGTGCGCGCCATGAAATCGCTCTGGCTGAAGCTTGTGGTCGCCCTTTTCACCGTTGCCGCCCTCGCCGGGTGCGCCACCGACCTCAAGATCAGCGGTGTGTCGATCAGCGTGGTCGACCTGCGGCCGGTCAACGCCACCCTCTTTGAGACCGAGGCGCGCCTCACCCTGCGTTTTGCCAACGAAAGCGTGGTGCCGATCGCGGTTTCCGGCTCCTCCCACAAGCTGTATCTGAACGACACCTACGTGGGCCGCGCCGTCGACCAGGACGCGGTGGGCATGCCCAGCATGAACACGGCGACCCACACGGTGACCCTCTACATCGAGAACCTGGCGCTGCTGCAGAGGCTTCAGGGCCTGGACCGTAGCTCGACCGTCAGCTACCGCCTCGAGAGCGTGTTGCGAATCGATGCCGGCGAGCAGTACGACAACGTGAAGATCCGCTCCAGCGGGTCGGTCGACCTCTCCGCCCTCCTCCCCGCCGCACAACGCTGACGGGGCACAAAAAAGGCGGGGTGATTTCACCCCGCCGGAAGCAAGACCTCTCACACCCGCCGGGTGGAGCGTTCCGTCCTCAGCCCGCAGCGGCGTTGCCGTTGGCGGATGCGGCGGCAAATCCCGAACGCAAGGTAGCGGCCAGGTAGTCGCGGTTCATCCGGGCGATGAAGTCGTGGCTGATGGTCTTCGGGCAAACCGCGCTGCACTCGTACTGGTTGGTGCAGCTGCCGAAGCCTTCCGCATCCATCGTCTCGACCATGGCGAGCACCCGGCGATCGCGCTCCGCCTGGCCCTGCGGGAGGAGTCCGAGGGCCGACACCTTGGCGGAGACAAAAAGCATGGCGCTGGCGTTCTTGCAGGCTGCCACGCAGGCACCGCAGCCAATGCAGGAGGCCGCGTCCATCGCGAGGTCCGCGTTTTCCTTCGGCACCGGGATCGCGTTCGCGTCCGGAGCCGCACCCGTGCGGATGGAGATAAAACCGCCGGCCTGCATGATGTTGTCGAACGACGTGCGGTCGACCACGAGGTCCTTGATCAGCGGGAAGGCGCGGGCGCGGAAGGGCTCCACCATGATGATGTCGCCGTCCTTGAAGCTGCGCATGTAGACCTGGCAGGTCGCGATGCCGCGGCCGGGCCCGTGGGGCTTGCCGTTGATCGTGAGCGAGCAGGTGCCGCAGATGCCTTCGCGGCAGTCGTGGGCGAAGGCAATCGGTTCCTCACCCTGGTTGGTGAGCATGTCGTTCACCACGTCCAACATCTCGAGGAACGACATGTCGGGGTTCAGATCCTTCGCGGGGTAATCCTTGAACTGACCCACTTCCTTGGGGCTGGCCTGGCGCCAGACGCGGAGGGTCACGTTGATGGATTTTGTAGATTTTTCGGCCACCATGGGAGGAGTGTGTTGAGTCTTGGGCGCGGTGCGGGGCGGGTGCTTATTTGTAGTTGCGCACGCTCATTTTAACGAACTCGTAATTGAGCGGTTCGACGTTGCGCAGCGGGGCCTTGCCCTCGCCTTGGAATTCCCAGGCGGCGACATGACCGAACTTTTCGTCGTCGCGCTTACATTCGCCGTCGGGGTGCTGGTACTCCTCGCGGAAATGACCGCCGCAGCTCTCCTCGCGGGTGAGGGCGTCGAGGCACATCAGTTCACCCAGCTCGAGGAAGTCGGCCACGCGGCCGGCGCGCTCGAGGGACTGGTTGAGGGTCTCGCCGGAGCCCGGGACATTGACGTTGGCCCAGAACTCCTCGCGCAGCTTGGGGATTTCCTGGAGCGCCTTGCGCAGCCCCTCGGCGGTGCGGGCCATGCCGCAGTAGGCCCACATGATCTGGCCCAGCCGCTTGTGGAAGGTGCTGACCGGCTCCTTGCCCTTGTTGTTGAGGAGGCGGGTGTTCATGGCGCGCACCTCCTGCTCGGCCTGCTTGAACTCGGCCGCATCCGGCGAGGGGCGGGAGCCTGGCTTCTGCGAAGCCAGGTAGTCGCCGATCGTGTAGGGAATGACAAAATACCCGTCGGCCAGGCCCTGCATCAGGGCGGAGGCGCCGAGGCGGTTGGCGCCGTGGTCGGAGAAGTTGGCCTCGCCCAGGACGAACAGACCCGGGACGTTGCTCATCAGGTTATAGTCCACCCAGAGACCACCCATGGTGTAATGGACGGCCGGGAAGATGCGCATCGGCGTCTTGTAGGCGTTCTCCGCTGTGATCTCGTGGTAGATGTCGAAGAGATTGCCGTAGCGCTCCCGCACGCCGGACTCGCCGAGGCGGCGAATCGCGTCGGAGAAATCCAGGTACACACCGAGTCCGCTTTCACCCACGCCGCGGCCTTCGTCGCACACGCGCTTGGCGGCGCGCGAGGAGATGTCGCGGGGGGCCAGGTTGCCGAAGCTCGGGTACATCCGCTCGAGGTAATAATCGCGATCCTCTTCGGGGATGGTGTTCGGGTCCTTCTTGCAGTCCTCCTTCTTCTTCGGAACCCAGATGCGGCCGTCGTTGCGCAGCGACTCGGACATCAGGGTCAGCTTCGACTGGTAGTCGCCGGTGACCGGGATGCAGGTCGGGTGGATCTGGGTGTAGCAGGGATTGCTGAAGCAGGCGCCCCGCTTGTACGCGCGCCAGATGGCGGTGGCGTTGGAGTTGCGGGCGTAGGTCGAGAGATTGAAGACGTTGCCGTAGCCGCCGGTCGCGAGGATAACCGCATCTGCAGCGTGGCGGGTGATCTCGCCCGTATTCAGGTTGCGGACGATGATGCCCTTGGCCTGGCCGCCGACCAGCACCAGGTCCAGCATCTCACTGTTGGTGAAGAGCTGCACTCCGCCGTTCCCGACCATGCGGGAGAGGGCGGAATAGGCGCCGAGGAGGAGCTGCTGGCCAGTCTGGCCGCGGGCATAGAAGGTGCGGGAAACCTGCGCACCGCCGAAGGAGCGGTTGGCGAGGAGGCCGCCGTACTCGCGGGCAAAGGGCACGCCCTGCGCGACGCACTGATCGATGATGTTGACCGAGACCTCGGCCAAGCGGTGGACATTGGCCTCACGGGCACGGTAGTCGCCGCCCTTGATCGTGTCGTAGAACAGGCGGTACACGCTGTCGCCGTCGTTCTGGTAGTTCTTGGCCGCGTTGATGCCGCCCTGGGCGGCGATCGAGTGGGCCCGGCGCGGGCTGTCGTGGAAGACGAAGCACTTCACCTTGTACCCCAGCTCGGCGAGCGTGGCGGCGGCGGAGGAACCGGCAAGGCCGGCGCCCACCACGATCACCTCGTATTTGCGCTTGTTGGCCGGGTTGACCAGTTTGATCTCCGCCTTGTGCTTGCGCCACTTGTCGGCGAGCGGACCAGAGGGGATTTTGGAGTCGAGATTGGCCATGACGGGGAGCGGGAAAGTTACTTGGAGAGGGAATTCAGCTGGGCCGCGGCCGCAGCCGGGTTCGGGTACACCTGCACCTTACCCGCGAGGATCGACGCCGGGATCGCGAGGTTGCCGAGGAAATAGACCACCGCGAGGAGCAGCGCCACCTTGCGCAGGCCCGCACCCCAGCGGCTATTGCGGAGGCCGAAGGTCTGGAACATCGAGTCCACCCCGTGCACGAGGTGGAAGCTCAGCAGCCCCACCGCGACGATGTAGAAGATCGAGACGATCGGGTTCTGAAAGCCGCGCACCACCATGGTGTGAACGTCCTGGACAACTGCACCGGCCGGGACCACCGAGACGCCCATCACATGGTAGTCACTGGTGAGGGTGTAGGCAGGGAGGTTGGCCTTGAAGTTGGCGTCGACCCCGCCGATCGTGAAGTGGAGAAGGTGATACACCAGGAAGGCCAGGACCACCAGGCCGGTCAGCCGCATGGTGCGCGAGGCCAGGGTCGCCTGGATCGTGTGCTTGGTCCCGTACCGCGTGCCGCCGCGGGCCCGGTTGTTCTCGAGCGTCAGCGAAATCGCCGCCCAGACGTGGATCACGACGGAGGCCAGGATCACGATACGGGCCACCCAGAGCATCGGCCCCATCGCGTGGAGGAATTCGGCGTAGCCGTTGATCTTGTCCGGCGGGGAGAAGATCTGCAGATTTCCGACCAGGTGGCCGATGACGAAACCGACCAGAATCAGGCCGGTGACGGCCATGAGGAACTTTCGGCCGATGGTGGAGCGGATGAGGGAGACGATGGGAGTCATCGCAGAGCGAGGGATAGCGTAGTGCTTCGCCCGCAGAGCAGATTGAACTCACGGGCATCGGGGAGGTACACGGAACGGCGCCCCTAAGTAAAGGCGATCGCAGTAAAGGCGAGATAAAGCTCTCGCTTTATTAGTCACCCTAACCGCCGGGAGTAGCAGGGGGAGACTTTTTCCAGAAGCTCCACCTGTACTTGCTGATACATTACTTCGACAGCGGCTTGAGCAGCGCGAATTTCCCACTGGCGGCGGGCGCGATAAAGCGGCGGCGGAACGCGTTTACCCGGACGCCGTCTCCGAGCAGTCTTGCCAGGCTCGCCTCGACGGTCTTGGGGGCGACGTGATCCGCCACGTAATGGAAATCCCAACGGCTGTCAGCGGTCTGCTGGAGCGTGTAGTGCCAGCAGTTGAAGTCCGTTGGCAGGGCATGGTCCACCTCCCAGGGGGAGATGATCTCGCCGTCGGCGCGGAAATACAGCCCGCCCTCGCGGCCGAGCAACCGGTACGACTCCCCCACCCGCCGCACGACGTCGCCGGTGTGGTAGCGGAGGAGCGGCATCGCCTTCCGGTCGCGGGTGGTGACGTAGATCTGGAAAACGTCGCTGCGGCCGCGATAGGGAACGAGTTCAACGAAGGCGTTGGCGTCGATCACGCGGGAGTCGTCCTTGAACGCCTCGCCGACAAAAAGGTAGCCGGCCTCGGTTGAACCGTAGAGATCCACCTGCGGAGCGGGGAACACGTCGGCGATACGCCGGGAGTGCTGCAGGCTCGCCTTGCCATAGGTCAGGATCACCACCTTGAGGTTGGGCAACGTGACCTGCCGCTTCTGGGCGGCGCGCGCGAGGAGCGACAGATACACCGGCTCGCCCTCCAGGATGTCGGGCTGCACCGCCTGCAGTTCCAGCACGATCCGATCCCATTCCGATTCCGGAAAGACGAAGGGATCGCTGGTGAGGTTCAGGTAGACGACACCGTCAAAATAGCGGTGCGGAAAGGGGTGATCCTCGTACGGGCAAAGGTTGCTGGAGCAGCCCACTGGGGCGAGGACGCATTTGCGGTGCGGGGTATCGGCAAACGGCGCGAGCAGCGGATGCGCCCGATAGGCCCTGGCCGTCTGCGCATTCCACCATCCGTCCTCCATGATCACCGTCATCGGTCCGGAGGTGGTGCCGGAGGTGGATTCGTACTCGTAGGTTTTCTCCTGCAGGCCGCGCTCCACCACCGCGTAATCCGAAAAGAAGGCAGTGTGGCCGCGCTCCACAATCTCCGCCTTGGACAGCGCGGGAATCTCCGCGTAACACCCCCAGCGCAGCGGCTCCTGATGCAGCGGGAAACGCTGTCCATACAGGGGACTGCGATCGTAGATCCGGCGAATTTCCGTCTCGAGGGGAGCGGGAACGCGATCGTCGGACGGAAGACCGAGGGCAGACGGTGTATTGGCAAACAGCGGCATCGACATGAGGGGGAGCAGAAGTGGTTAGGGACCTAACGACTGCGCCCACTCAAGTCAAACGGCCCACCGGATTCGGCCTCACCGCTTGGTCTGGCGGATCTCCTCCCAGAGCGGGAGGAAGAAAAACAGGGCGTCGAGCACCAGGCTGTGCGTGATCTTGCCGCTGCGCGCCCAGGCCAGGACCTCCTCGACCGGCACGGTCAGAAACTCGATCTCCTCGTCGGGATCCCAGTCCAGTTCGGCGGTGCGGACCGCGTTCTCGACCAGGACGTGGTGGCAGCGATTCGACTGGATGGCGGGGTTGGGATGCACACTGCCGATGATGCGGGCATTGGTCCCGACAAAACCCGTTTCCTCGCGCAACTCCCGGAGGCCGGCGTCGAGCGGCTTCTCTCCCAGATCGATCACCCCGCCCGGGACCTCGAGGGAGAAGGCGTCGATGCCAAAACGAAACTGGTTCACCAACACCAGCTGGTGGTCGGGCGTGAGCGCAATGACGTTCACCCAATCCGGCGAGTGCACCACAAAGAAGTCCTTCTCCGTCTGACGCACCGGATGGCGGAAAAGGGCGCTGCGGAGATCGAAGATGCGCGTCCGGTGCACGATTTTTTCGTCGAGCTTCTGCCAGCGCGAGGGAGAGGCGTTCGGTGTGATCATAAAAAAAGCCTCCCGACTCTAAAGTCCGGGAGGCTCGGAAATGTCGATGGAAGAATCTTACTTCTTCGGCAGCTTGATCTTCTGGCCGATCTGCACCTTGGCGAGGTCAACGCCGGGGTTCACCGCCTGCAGTTCAGCGAGGGTGAAGCCGTGATTCTTCGCGATGCGGGAGCCGTAGTCACCCTTCTGGATGATGTATTCACCCTCAGCTGCGACGACCGGGCCCTTGGCGGCACCGGCCTTGCCAGCGGCGGCCGGGCGGGTCTGCGCGGCCTGGATATCGGCGCGCATCTTGCCCAGCTCGGTGCCGACGGAATCGAGGGCGACCTGGATCGAACTCTGGAGCGAGGAAATGCCGCGCGAGGCGCTATCGGCGGAGCTGCGCGCCTGCTCGGCGGACGTGGTCGCGTTGCGGACTTCCGCTTCGAGCGCGTCCACCTTCGTCATGGACTCCTTCAGGCCGGCAATCTCGCGATTGGCGGTGGACAGCTTCATCAGCGCCACGCCGCCAAGGATGAGCGCGAGCACGCCCACTAGAACTCCTGCGATCGGCAGGATGCTGTTGTTCTCACGAGAAATGGTGTCCATGAAAGAAAGGGATTTGAGACGTGGTGGGTTAGGGCAAAGCCCTACGCGTAGCAAGCCGAGAGTGTATCAATCCGGCGACGTCACACCGCTAGGGATAACGTTGACAGCCGCTCCAAAGCCGCGTCCGTTTCGCATCCTTCGTGAGTCCGGGGTGTAGCTTAGCCTGGTAGAGCGCCTGGTTTGGGACCAGGAGGTCGTAGGTTCGAATCCTATCGCCCCGACCACGCCGTCTTACGGTGTCACCGTCGGCGCCGTGACTGCCGGCGTCTCGGGCGTCGGCGCGGCGGAGACCGGCAACGTGGCCCGGAGCATCATGGCGCGCTGCGCCCAGATACCCATCTGATCCACGCTCGATGCCTGCTCGAGTGCCTTGGCGGCGTCTTCCGGACGGCCCGCCTCGATCGCCAGGGTCGCCAGGTGATACCCAGCCTCGGCACGCAGCGTCTTCAGCTGGGCGACATCGTTGGCCAGTTGCCGCAGCGCCTGCTCGCCTTCCGCAGCCTGGCCCAGCGCCACCTTTGACACCGCGGCACCCAGCCGGGCGCGCCCGGCCAGCGGCCCTTCCTTGAGGATGTCGACCGCCCGCTGATACTGCTGCACCGCCTCTGTGTAATTATTCTTGGAATACGCCTCGTCCGCCAGCTTCAGGGCGGCGGCGGCGGCCAGGCTGTGCTCGGGATGCTGGCCGACAAAGGCCTTCAGCTTCTCCGGTGTCCCCGCCTGCGCGTACTCCGAACGGATCCCCGCCTCCTTCTCCTGCTGGTAATACTCGATCGCCCCGCGCACGAGGATGGCGAGGAGGATGGCGCCACACACCGCATAGATCGTTCGCGCGTGTTTGTCCCAGAAATCCCGCAGGCGGTCTTCAAACGTGGGCTCGAGGACGAGGATCGGCTCGGAAGAGGACGACTTCCCGTGCGGAGGCTGCGGATCAAGGGGAGCAGGAGTAGACATGGACGTGGCGCGCGTTGCGAAGGAAACCGCGACCAAAACAGGGCTGGCGGGCGGTGTAAATGCAGGAAATCGCCCCCGCCCCCGCCGGGGACTCAGTCGAACACCACCGTCTTGTTGCCGTACACCAGCACGCGGTTCTCGAGGTGGCAGCGCACCGCCTGGGCCAGGACCAATTTTTCGAGGTCGCGCCCGCGCCGCACCAGGCTCTCCACGCTGTCGCGGTGGGTCACGCGGACCACGTCCTGCTGGATGATGGGCCCGTCATCCAGCACCGCGGTCGCATAGTGGGCGGTGGCGCCGATCAACTTCACCCCCCGCTCGTGTGCCTGATGGTAGGGGCGACCGCCCGCAAACGCCGGCAGGAAGGAATGGTGGATGTTGATCACCGGCCGCCCAAATGCCTCCAGAAAGTCCGCCGAGAGAATCTGCATGTAACGGGCGAGGACGACCAGTTCGATCCCCTCTCGCTCCAGCAGGGCCCGCTGCGCCGCTTCGGCCTGCCCTTTGCGCGACGGGTCCACCGGGATGACGTGATAGGAAAGCCCATACGCTTCGGCGGCCGGGCGGAGGGTGTCGTGATTGGAGACGACGGCCGCGATCTCACAGGCGTATTCCCCCGCCTTCCACCGCAGCACGAGGTCGTGAAAGCAGTGGTCGAAGCGCGAGACAAAGATCGCCACGCGCGGGCGGTGGTTGGACGAAGCCACACGGACCGCCATGCCGAGCGTGCCGGCGAAGGCGCGGAAGTCGTCGGCCTCGTTGCCTCCGCGGCCGGCGGCCGGCACCCACTCGACCCGCTGGAAAAAGACCCCCGCCTCCATGTCGCGGTGCTGGTCGGCATGGAGGATGTTGCCCCCGCGCTCGAAGATCCAGCCGGCCACGCGCGCCACCAGGCCCGGGCGGTCCGGGCCGTGAAGCAGCGCGACGAGGGTGTGGGGAGCGGTCACCGCGGTGCGGTCAGACGACCGCAACGTTGCCGACATACTTCTGGATCGGGCGCACGCCGACGCGCTTGTTGCGCAGCGCCTTGATCCCGTTGATCGCAGCCAGCGCTCCCGTAATCGTGGTCATGATACAGACGTTGTGCGCGTAGGCCGCCGAGCGGATCTTGTTCTCGTCCTTGCGCGGGATCATCCCGCTCGGGGTGTTGATCACGAGCTGGATCTGGCCGTTCTTGATCATGTCGACCGCGGTCGGGCGGCCCTCGTCGATCTTGGCCAGGCGGTTCACCTTCACCCCGTTCTCCGCGAGATGAGCGGCGGTTCCGCTGGTCGAATACACCTCGAAGCCCAATGCATTGAGCTCCTGCGCCAGTTCGATGGCGCGCTGCTTGTCGGCGTCCTTGACCGAGAGGAAGACGTTGCCCTTGACCGGGAGGCCAGGTTTTGCCGCGGCCTGCGCCTTGGCAAAGGCGATGCCCAGATCGTCGTCCAGGCCCATCACTTCACCGGTGGAACGCATTTCCGGCCCGAGGGTGATGGTGGCGCCGGGGAAACGCACAAAGGGGAAGACCGCCTCCTTTACGCACCAGTGCTTGGGGGTCTGCTCACGGGTGAACCCGAGGTCCTTCAGCTTCTTTCCGGTCATCACCTTGGCCGCAAGTTTGGCGAGGGGGACGCCGATCGCCTTGGCCACGAAGGGAACGGTGCGCGAGGCGCGCGGGTTCACCTCCAGGACGTAAAGCTGGTTGTCCTTGATCGCGAACTGGACGTTCATCAAACCGACGACCTTGAGCTCGCGGGCCAGGGCGTAGGTCGCCTCGCGCACGGTCTGCAACATCGCCTTCCCGAGGGTGTGCGGGGGCATCACCATGGAGGCGTCGCCCGAGTGCACGCCGGCGTACTCGATGTGCTCGAGCATCCCGCCGATCACGCTCGTCTCACCATCACTGATACAGTCGACGTCGAGCTCGATCGCGTCCTCGAGGAACTTGTCGATCAGGACAGGCTTGCCCGGCATCGCCTCGAAGGCCTGACGGATCACCGCCTTGAACTCGGCCTCGTTGTAAACGATGAACATGCCGCGGCCCCCCAGCACGAAGGAGGGGCGGAGCAGGACCGGGAAACCGACTTCGTGGGCAAAGGTGAGCGCCTCCGCCTCGTTTAACGCGGTGCGGTTGGCGGGCTGCTTCAGCTGCAGGGTGTGAAGGATGGCGGCGAAGAGTTTGCGGTCTTCCGCGGTCTCGATCGATTCCGGCGAGGTGCCGATGATGTTGACCCCGTTCGCCTTCAAGGCGGTCGCGAGGTTGAGCGGCGTCTGGCCGCCGAACTGGACGATCGCGCCTTCGCACCCTTCCTGCTGGTAGACCTCGAGCACGTCCTCGAGGGTGAGCGGTTCGAAATAGAGGCGGTCGCTCGTGTCGTAGTCGGTCGAGACCGTCTCCGGGTTGGAGTTCACCATCACGGTCTCGAAGCCGATCTCCCGCAGCGCGAAACTGGCGTGCACGCAGCAGTAATCGAACTCGATGCCCTGGCCGATGCGGTTGGGCCCGCCACCCAGAATCATGATCTTCCGCTTCGCCGAGGGCAGGACCTCGTTCTCGTCCCCGTAGCTGGAATAATAATACGGGGTGAAGGCCTCGAACTCCGCCGCGCAGGTGTCGACCAGCCGGTAGGTGGTGTTGACCCCGCGGCGCTTGCGTTCCGCCCGCACCTCCTGGAAATCGGCTCCGAGGATGTGCGAGAGCTGGGCGTCCGAGAACCCGAACTGCTTGGCCCGCTTCAGCAGGCGCGTATCGATGGTCGCGAGCGTCTGGGTCTTCAGCTGCTGCTCCATCTGGAAAATCTCCAGCAGCTGGTGCAGGAACCAGGGATCGATCTTGGTCAGGTCAAAGACCTGGTCGACGGTGTAGCCGGCGAGGAAGGCGTAGCGGATGTAGAAGATGCGTTCGGCATTCGGGGTGCCGAGCTTCTGCTTGATCACCTTGTCCTCCGGCAACTCGTCCGAGCCGAACTTGCCGCCGCCGCCAAACCCGCGGGCACCAATCTCGAGCGAACGCAGCGCCTTCTGCACCGACTCCTTGAAGGTGCGACCAATCGCCATCGCCTCACCCACCGACTTCATCGCCGACGTCAGGGTGGCATCCGCATCCGGGAACTTTTCGAAGGTGAAACGCGGGATCTTTGTCACCACGTAGTCGATCGTCGGCTCAAAGCTCGCCGGGGTCAGGCGGGTGATGTCGTTGCGCAGTTCGTCGAGGGTGTAGCCCACCGCCAGCTTGGCAGCGATTTTCGCGATCGGAAAACCGGTGGCCTTTGAGGCCAGGGCCGAACTCCGGCTGACGCGCGGGTTCATCTCGATCACCACCATGCGACCGGTCTTGGGATCGACGGAAAACTGGATGTTGGAGCCGCCGGTCTCGACCCCGATCTCGCGAATCACCGCGAAGGACGCGTCACGCATGACCTGGTATTC
Source organism: Verrucomicrobiota bacterium (assembly GCA_023428905.1). GTDB lineage: Bacteria > Verrucomicrobiota > Verrucomicrobiia > Opitutales > Opitutaceae > EW11. The sequence continues at coordinate 15,344 of JAEYWP010000015.1, read as the reverse complement.
CTTGTCCGTCAGCGTCATGGCCGGCGCCACCGTGATGGAGTCGCCGGTGTGCACGCCCATCGGATCGAAATTCTCGATCGAGCAGATCACCACACACTGGTCCTTGTGATCACGCATCACCTCCATCTCGTACTCCTTCCAACCGAGGAGACACTCCTCGACGAGGACCTCGTGCACCGGGGACAGGTCGAGACCGTTGGCCACGATGCGCTCGAACTCCTCCTTGTTGTAGGCGATGCCGCCGCCGGAACCCCCGAGGGTGAAAGAGGGGCGGATGATGAGGGGGAACATTGCCAGCTGCTCGGCCGCCGCGCGCGCCTCCTCCATCGACTTGACCGTGCGCGAACGCGCCACATCCAGGCCGATCTTGAGCATGGCCTGCTTGAACAGCTCCCGGTCCTCACCCTTGTTGATCGCCTCGGGTTTCGCACCGATCATCTCCACGCCGTAGCGCTTCAGGATCCCGGCCTTGTTCAACTCCATCGAGAGGTTCAGCGCCGTCTGGCCACCGAGGGTCGGCAGCAGCGCGGAGGGACGCTCCGCGTCGATGATCTTCTCCACCATCTCGACTGTCAGCGGCTCGATGTAGGTGACGTCCGCGAACTCCGGATCCGTCATGATCGTGGCCGGGTTCGAGTTGACCAGGATCACGCGGTATCCCTCTTCCTTCAATGCCTTGCACGCCTGGGTGCCGGAGTAATCGAACTCACAAGCCTGGCCGATCACGATGGGGCCGGCGCCGATGATGAGAATGGATTTGAGGTCGGTGCGTTTGGGCATGGACGTAAGTGCCCGCAGGTTGAGGCGGGGGCGCAGCGGCGCAAGCGGGAAACCGACGAGAAATGGCCCCGACCGGGGCCATCCGCAGGCTACTTCAATTTGCCTGCGTCGATGCCCAGCACCTTCGCAGCCTTGGCCTTGTCGTCGCCACAGGCGCGCAAGACCAGGTCGATGTAGTGCTTCTCCTGCCCCTTGAGGTAGTCGGCAAGCGCCGGCCAGTCCTTCACCTCGCGCAGCCGCATCGGCAGCTGTTGTGAGGTGATGACGCGGGATTCCGCCGTGGACGCGACCTTGGAGACCACCTGAAGCAGCTCCGTCAGGTTACCCGGCCAGTGGTAGCTCGTCAGCACCTCCATCGCATCCTCGGTGAACTCGACCAGGCTGGCGTCGAAGAGTGGGTTGGTGGCGCGCGCGGCGAAATGTTTGACCAGCGCCGGGATGTCCTCGGATCGGTCCCGCAGCGGCGGCAGCACCACCGGCAACGAGGCGACACGGTAAAACAGCTCGTCGTGAAACTTGCCCTCGTCAGTCAGCTTCTCGAGGTCCTCGGCGGTGGTGCAGATAAGACGGAAGCCCTGGGAGGCGGCGCGCAGCACGCTGACCAGCTCCTTCTGCATCGCCATCGGCAAACACTGCAAATGCTGGAGGAAGAGGGTGCCGCCCTTGGCTTGCTTGATCCAGGTGCCGCCGGCGCCGTTCTGGCCGAGAAGACCTTCGCGGAAATTCGCTTCGTCGCTCAGGGAGCAGTCGATCTGGATCAGGGCGCCGTCCGGCGAGGGACTCGCACTGTGCAGGATCTCCGCGATCGTGCTTTTGCCCGTTCCGGCCTCGCCCTGGAGCAGGACCGGGGTGCGGACGGTGGAAAGTTTGCGCACCTGCTGGAGCAGCTTTTTGAACTTCGAGCTGGTCCCGACGAGGCGGCTTTCGATGTCGGCCGCCTTCGCGCTCGCAAACGGCGGCGCACTCTGCCGCTCCGCAGAGAACTGTTTGAACTCCAACCCGCGCTTCAGGGTTGAGATCAACTCGTCCACCCGGAAGGGCTTCTGGAGATAATCAAACGCGCCGAACTTCAGGGCCTGAATCGCGCTTTCGGTCGACGCGTACGCCGTCATGATGATCACGACCGCGTTCGGCTCCAGCAACTTGAGCTGTTTGAGCAGGGTGATGCCGTCCATCGGCTTCATGTCGATGTCGGCCAGCACCAGGTCGGGCTTCTCCACCTTGTAACGCGCCAGCGCCTTCTCTCCATCTGTCGCAAACGCGGTCGAAAAACCGGTCGGCTGAATCACAGCGTCCAGCATCTCGTGGATAGAGAGCAGATCGTCGACGATGAGAACGGAAGGCATAGAGACAGCTTGCCTCTAACTGGGCGGAAAAAGCAACGCGCGGATGGAGAAGCGCGGTTACTGGACCCCGCCGGCGACGGCGCCGAGCTGGAAGATCGGGAGGAACATCGCCATGACGATGCCGCCGACAACCACACCGAGGAAAACGATCAGCAAGGGCTCGATCAGGGAGGTCAGCGCAGCGGTGATGGCCTCGCACTCCGTATCGTAAAAGTCAGCCACCTTGGACATCATGCCGTCGACATTGCCGGTGTGTTCACCGGCCTTGACCATGTGCCGCACCACCGGGGGGAAGAAGGGTCGGGCGCCGAGCACATCGGACACCTGGCCACCCTGGCTGACATGCTTGGCGATCTCATCGCAGGCCTCTTCGATCTGCACCTTGCCGCTGGCCGCCGCCACGATCTCCAGGGTGCGCAGGATCGGCACGCCCGAACGGATGAGGGTCGCGTACGTGCGGCAGAACCGGGCCAGCGCGATCTTGTGGATCAGGGGGCCGAAAACAGGAGCCTTCACGATCAGCCGGTCCTTGTGGGCGCGGCCGACCGGGGTGGCGCAGTATTTCTTCAGGCCAAACCAGCCTCCCACCGCGAGGGCGAGGAGGATGTACCAGTAGGTCCGCATGAAATTACTGGCATCGATCAGCATCTGGGTCGGCGCCGGCAGCTTGGCACCAAAGTCCGCAAACATGTCGGCAAACACCGGGATGACGAACAGCAGCAGCACGTTCACCAACACCACCGCCAGACCGATCACCGCGATCGGGTAGACCATCGCGGACTTCACCTTCTTGGTCAGCTTGACCGTCGATTCCAGGTACTCGGCCACCTTGCCGAGGATCTCCGCGAGACCACCGGACGCCTCACCGGCCTCCACCATCGAGATGAAGAGGGTATTGAAGGCGCGCGGGAACTTGCGCACCGCGGAGGAAAAGGAGTTGCCCGAGGAGATGTCATTCCGGATGTCGCGGATGATGATCTTGAAAACCGGGTCCTGCGTCTGCTCCTGCAGCGCCTCGAGACACTGCACCAGCGGCAGGCCGGCCGTCAGCAGGGACGAGAGCTGCTGGGTGAACACCGCGAGCTCGCCGAGCGGCAGCTTGTAGCGTTTCGATTTTTTCTCGAGCGACTTCTGCTTGGCCAGGGACTGCGCCGTCTTGACGTTGGTGCGACCCTTGGCGGGGGTGCGGAGGGTGGAACCCTGACGGGCGGGGGCAGAAGTGATGAAAGCCATACTTACCGAATGAAATACGGCCCAAATCCGAGCAACTTGAATTGCCCCCGCGGACTGTAAAAAACCCGCGATTTGCAAGGCCTTTCCCACGAAGGCCGGGCTTGACCGAACCCCCCGAACGTCGAAGCTCCCCGTCGTCGCGGCTGTAGTTTAATGGTAAAACCTCTGCCTTCCAAGCAGGTGTCGTCGGTTCGATTCCGTCCAGCCGCACCATCTTCGACGACGAGGAAAGGGAGAGGGAGGTTTCAGATTTGTGATCTGCAAACCCACCCCACCCCCAACGCAAATCCCGCCCCGACCACTGCCCGTTGGTCACTGGTCATTGGTGACGCCGCACCCCTCCGCCATCCGTCATTCCTGCTTCGTCATTGGTTATTCCCGACGGCAACTCCGGCCAGCCCGTCCCGCGTCCCTCGCGCTTCGTCCTTGCCCCTTCGTCCTTCGTCATTCGTCCGGCAACGCCGGCCGCCGAACTGTACGACCGCCGCGCGCCATTGCCTTGTCGAGGCCCGCCGTTGTGCTCCTTTCTGCCATGTCTTATCAACCCTCCCCCACCCGGTACGACAACCCCTCCCTTTACCGGCATTGCGGTCGAAGCGGCCTTAAGCTGCCCCTGCTCTCCCTCGGTCTTTGGCACAACTTCGGTGACACCGAGGTGTACGCCAACAGCCGCTCCCTCGTCCTGAGGGCCTTTGACCTCGGCATCACCCACTTCGATCTGGCCAACAACTACGGCCCGCCCCCGGGCGCGGCGGAGCGCAACTTCGGACGCATCCTTTGCGAGGACCTCGCGCCCTACCGCGACGAGCTGATCATCTCCTCAAAAGCGGGCTATGACATGTGGCCGGGCCCCTATGGTGAGTGGGGCTCCCGCAAATACCTGCTCGCGAGCCTCGACCAGAGCCTCAAGCGGATGGGCCTCGACTACGTCGACATCTTCTACAGCCATCGCTTCGACCCCAACACGCCGCTGGAGGAAACCATGGGCGCCCTCGCTCATGCCGTCCGCTCCGGCAAGGCGCTTTATGTCGGGGTTTCCAACTACAACCCGGAGCAAACCACCCAGGCCGCCGCCATCCTGCGCAGCCTGGGCACCCCGTGCCTGATCCATCAGCCGAAATACCACATGTTCGACCGCACGGTCGAAGGCGGCCTGCTCGAGGTCTTGAAACGTGAGGGCATCGGCTGCATCCCGTTCTGCCCCCTTGCCCAGGGCCTGCTCACCGGACGCTACCTCAATGGCATTCCGGAGGACGCACGAGCAGCGCGCGACCCGCGCTTCCTCAAGCCCGAGCACATCACCGAAGAAAAACTGGGAAAGCTGCGTCAGCTGAACACCCTCGCCCAAGCTCGCGGCCAGTCGTTGGCCCAGCTCGCCCTTGTCTGGATTCTCCGCCAGCCGGCCATCACCACCGCCCTGATCGGCGCCAGCAAAGTGAGCCAACTCGAGGAAAATCTCGCCGCGACCCGCAACGTCGACCTCTCGTCCGAGGAACTGGCCCGGATCGAATCCATCCTCGCGTCCTAAGACGTCGTGCCCCGCGCCCCGTGAACCTGATCCTCTTCCTTCCCGAGGAAACGGGACAACCGCTCCTGCGGACCGACCCGCGCGCCACCCACATCCTCGAGGTGCTGCGACGCAAGGTCGGCGAGTCCTTCGACGTCGGCATCGTCGACGGGCCGCGGGGCAAGGGCACCCTGCTCGACCTCACCCCCACCGCGCTCACCCTCGCGTTCCGCTGGGGGCTGCCGCCGCCGCCGCTCGATCCGATCACCCTGATCATCGGCCTGCCGCGGCCCCAGACCGCACGGAAGATCCTCCAGGATGCGACCGCCCTGGGCGTCGCCGCCCTCCACTTTGTCCGCACGGACCGAGCCGAACCCTCCTACGCCCAGAGTTCACTCTGGAGTACGGGAGAATGGAAACGCCACCTCCTCAGCGGTGCGGAGCAGGCCTTTTGCACGCGCCTGCCGCAGATCACCTGGACCGAGACCCTGCCCGGCATCCTCGCCGGCCTGCCCAGCGCCGGCGGCCGCGTCGCCCTCGACAACTACGAGGGCACCATGCCGCTCCTTTCGTATTCAGTCAGCGGGCACAACCCGTCGGCGCCTCCCGACCTCGCCCTCGCGATCGGCCCGGAGCGCGGGTGGAGTGACGGCGAGCGGCACGCCCTCCGCCAGCAGGGTTTCGCCTTCGCCCACCTGGGCGAACGGGTCCTCCGCACCGAGACCGCCGTCGTCGCCGCCCTCGCCATCCTCAAGGCCAAACTCGGTCACATCTGAGGTTGCGTGTGCATCCTCGGCCCCCCGCACGCCCTTCGCCCCACGCGGCGTGAGGACACGCCGCCTACATTCATCAAGAATCATCAACATCCTCCGCAGCCGCGACCAAGCCGCTGCGCCGAAAGAAGGCCACACTGGGCTGGCGAGAGCCTTTGCCCAGGCGCTTCACACAAGCCCAACCCTCGGGGGCGAGGTTCAATTCGCCGGGCATTTCGAAAATGATCACCGGGTCCTCCTTCGCGGCGAGCATCACCCCGAGCCGTTCAAAGAGGCGCGCGGACAACCCCTCGATCCGATCCCACGGCGGATCGATAAACACCAGGTCCGGCACCCGCGCGCTGCCCGGGAGCTGCCAGACCAGCGCGTCCGCCTGAGCCACCCCGATCCCGCGCTCCTCGCGGCCGATGCTCTTGCACACCGCCGCGAGGTTGCGCCGCAGGCAGGTCGCCGCCGCGGCATTCTTTTCCACAAAATACCCCTCCGATGCACCGCGGCTGAGCGCCTCAAGCCCATAGCCTCCGCTTCCCGCAAACAAATCCAGGAAACAGGCGCCAGGCACGCGCGCCGCAATGCTGGAAAATACCGCCTGGCGCATCCCGTCCGTGGCCGGTCGCACCGTGTCCCCACGCGGAACGTTGAGCGTGATGCCCCGCGCCACGCCTCCGGTTATGCGCATCGCGCCGCCCCCCTGCCTCGCCCGGAAGGGACCCTGGTCCGGAATCGCGCCTGTCGTTGAAAAGCCACGACACCACCCAGCGGCCTTCCCACGCCCAAGGCAAGCCGCCACCCGGCGCGCACGGTTGAGTTTTTCCGCCGGCTGCCCAGCGTCCGTTCGCCACGCATGTCCCGTTCCGCCCGCTTTCCTCTCAGCGACCACAGTGACGGCCGCCTCTTTTTCACACCGGGCGCCCCGCCGCTGCCGACCGTCCGCGACATCCTGCGCTGGCAACGCAGTCGACAGGCCGCGCCCTGGCCGACCCAGGTGCCAATCCACGCCGCCCCCTTTTCGCCCGCCCCCGCCGGCAGCCCCCGCCTCCACGTCACGTGGATCAACCACTCCAGTTTCCTCCTCGAAAAAGGCGGGCACCGCCTCCTCATCGACCCGGTTTACTCCACCCGCTGCGGGCCCTGGGGACGGTTTGGTCCCAAACGCGTCCATCCGCCTGGCATCCCGTGGGACCACCTGCCGCGCATCGACGCAGTCCTGCTGACCCACGACCACTATGATCATTGCGACCTGCCAACCCTCGCGCGGCTGGCTCGCCGCCACGCCCCCGCCGCAGTCACCCCGCTGGGCAACGGCACACTTCTGCGCCGCGCCGGGTTGACGGAGATTGTCGAACGCGACTGGTGGCAGGACACGACCCTCGCCGGCGGCGTGCAGGTCACCGTCACCCCGAGCCAGCATTGGAGCAACCGCCTCACCGGCACCCGCAATGCCCGCCTCTGGGGCGGCTTCCACCTGCGCTGGCCCGACGGGACCACGCTCTACTGCGCGGGCGACACCGGTTATCATCCCACCCTCTTCCGGCAAATCCGCACCACCTTGGGCGAACCCGACGTCGCCCTCCTTCCGATCGGAGCCTACGAGCCGCGGTGGTTCATGCGCGGCCAGCACTGCAACCCCCAGGAGGCCGTGCAGATCCATCGCGACGTGGGCGCCCGCCGCAGCATCGCCATGCATTGGGGCACGTTCCAGTTGACGGATGAGGCCCGCGAAACGCCACCCCGGGCCCTGCAGGCCGCCCGGGCCGAGGCGGGACTGGAGGAAAATGCCTTCAGGATTCTGGAACCCGGCGAAACGTTGCTCGTCTGACACTTACGCTTGCGGGCAGACGGAAGGGATTTCCCCCGGAGCGGATCACCGCCCGATGCACACTCCCATTTCGCCATTGCCGCGCCCCACCCCTGCGCCTTTAGTTAGGCGCCTAACAATTCCGCGACCGAGCGCAGGTTTCCGACTTCCCTGCGAATAGATCGGCCCGGCGCTCGCGCGTTTTCGTCTCCCTGCAAGCTATGCACGTCCGGAACCTCCCGCTCCTGGGGCTGATGACCCTGGGTTATGCCGCCGCCTTCGCGGGGGAGGTGAACCTGTGGCCGGTGGTCGTGGAGCAGCGGCCGGACAGGGGCGCAACCGACGCCGTCACCCGCACCGGGGCCGGGCCTCTTCTTTTTTCCCAATCCCTGCCCGCCGGCCGGCCCGACGGGGCGGTGCGGGCGCGCGGCTTCCGCCCGTTTTACCTCGAGACGGTGGACGGCGCCGGGGAAACGTCCGAAGCCCACCTCCTGTACCCATTTTTCAGTTACCGGCGGCTGGTCGATGGGCATCGCTGGAGCGTGTTTTCCCTGGTCAATCGCCACACCCACGGCCGCGACGGCGACACCCCGCCCACCCACGTGGGCTTAGACCTCTGGCCCTTCTATTTCTCCCGGCAAACGCCGTACCCGGAAAGTTCATACCGCGCGGTCCTGCCGCTCTACGGGTCGGTGCCGAACCGTTTTGGTCAGGACCGCCTCACCTGGGTGGCCTTTCCCTTCTACGCCCGGTGGGAACGCAACGGTGTCACCACCACCACCGCCCCCTGGCCCCTGGTCAAGGTGCTGCGGGGCGAGGGCAACCGGGGGTTTGAACTCTGGCCGCTCTTTGGTCACAGGGGGAAGCCGGGCGTCTATCGCGAGCAGTTCTACCTCTGGCCGCTGCTCTTCCAACGGGAAACCGGCCTGGACGCTGCCGCGCCCTCGGTCACGCGCGGATTCCTTCCCTTCTACACCGACACCCGCACGCCCGAGTATCAGAGCCGCACTTACCTGTGGCCGTTCTTCGGGTCGCTCCAGCGCACCAGCCCGTACCGCTACCACCAGGTCAATTATCTCTGGCCCGTCTGGGTCCAGGGCCGTGGCGACGACCGCCACCTCAACCGCTGGGGTCCGTTTTATACGCGCTCGCAGGTGAAGGGGGTCGACAAGACCTGGATCGCCTGGCCGCTCTGGCGCCGGCAGGGGTGGACCGACGGCCCGCTGCGCCACACCCAGCGGCGTCTCTTGTATTTCGTTTACCATGACACCGAGCAGCGCAGCGCAACCAACCCCGCCCTGCCCGCCGCGCGCAAGCTCCACCTTTGGCCGCTCCTCAGTCTCTGGGACAACGGCGCAGGCCGGCGACAGGTGCAGGCGCTGAGCCCGCTGGAGGTGTTTTTCCCCGGCAACGAGCCGGTGCGGCTTACCTACTCACCCTTGTTCGCCCTCTATCGTTACGACCGCGGCAACCCGGAGGAACACCGGCACAGCCTGCTCTGGAACCTGGTGACCTACCGGAGCAGCCCGTCCGGTCGCACCTTCCATCTCGGCCCGCTGCTGAGCGCGGAGCGGCACGACCAGGCCCGCCGCCTCGCCCTGGGCAATGGGCTGATTTCCCTCCGCCGCGATGCGGCGGCAGGCGAGCGCTGGCGCCTCCGGTTCTTCGATTTCAAGTCACGCCCCTCACGGCGCACGACCTCACCCGCCCCATGAGACAATTCACCCTGCTCTTCGACGGGCTCGGCAGCGCGCTTCTCCTCGTGCTCCGCTCCTTTGCCAGCCTGCCCAGCGCGCCGCGCATCCTTAAGCGGGTGATCGAACACGCCTATTACGGTGGATACGCGTCCCTGCCGATCATCGCCATCCTGAGCTTTTTCATCGGTGCCGTGCTCGCCCTCCAGTCCGGCATCAGCCTGCAGAATTTCGGCGCCAAGCAGTTGATCGGCACCCTCGTCGGCGAGTCACTCGTGCGCGAACTGGGGCCGGTCATGACCGCCATCCTGCTGGCCGGCCGCGTGGGGTCCGCCACCACCGCCGAACTCGCCTCCATGAAAGTCTACCAGGAGGTGGATGCGCTCGTGACGATGAACATCCCGCCGGAGCGCTTTCTCGTCCTGCCTCGCCTGCTGGCCGTGCTCCTGTACATGCCCATGCTCACCATGATCGCGATCGTGATCGGGTGGCTCGGGGGGGCCGTGATCTGCCAGCACGTGGATTTCATCGGAGTCGATCCCACCCAGTACTTTCAAAGCCTGAAGCAGTTTCTGACCATCGGGAAGATCCTGGATGGCCTGTTCAAGGCCCAGATCTTCGGCTTCTCCATCATCCTTATCGCCTGCAACACCGGGCTGCGCACCCGCGGGGGGCCGCGCGAGATCGGACACGCCGTCACCCGCTCCGTCGTGTTCTCCCTCATCACCATCCTGATCCTCGATTATTTCATCACCAAGGCCCAATCCTGATGAAAAAGAACATCCTCCAGGAACGCAGCGGCGGCGAGCGCCGACCGGTCGGCATCGAGGTGTCCGGCCTCTCCAAGCGCTTCGACAGCCAGGTCGTGCTGAAGGAGATCAACCTCCGCGTCGAACCGGGTGAAATCTTCGTCATCATGGGACCGAGCGGCTCCGGCAAAAGCGTGCTCCTGCGCCAGATCGCCGGACTCGATCTGCCGACGGACGGCACCGTGCGCGTGCAGGGCCTCGACCCGGCCATCCCCGACACGCGGGACCGTTTTGCCCTCGCCCTCGTTTTTCAGGCCGGGGCGCTCTTCAACTCGCTGTCCGTCCACGACAACCTCGCCCTCTATCCCCTTGAACATCGGCTCTGCAGCAAACGCGAGATCGAGGAGCGGGTGGAACGTGCCCTGAAAATTCTCTCGCTCGAAAACGCGGCGAAAAAATTTCCGTCCGAACTCTCCGGCGGGATGAAAAAACGCGTCGCCATCGCCCGCGCCCTGGTAATGGAGCCGCAGCTGATGCTCTACGACGAGCCGACCTCCGAACTCGATCCGATCATGGCCGCGACCATCACGGAGATCATCGCCACCCTCAAACACGAGATCCATGTCACCAGCGTGGTGGTGTCCCACGACCGCGACCTCGCCCTCACCATCGCCGACCGCGTCGCCATCCTGATGAAGGGCGTGCTCCGCTTCGTGGGCACGCCGGCCGAACTGCGCGCCTCCACCGACCCGGCCATCGTCGACTTTCTCAATCCACAGATCGATCTCAAGAATCCCAGGTACCTTCAACTGGAGGCATCATGAACAACTCCCAAATGGCGGCCCGCGTGGGCCTGTTTTTCGTCATCGGAATGGCCCTCATCTGGGTCACCTTCGAGGCCCTCGGCGGCGGCACCCTCAAAAAGGAGAGCGGCTACACCGTGGTGGCCCCGTTCTCCACCCTGAAGGAGCTGAAGAAGGGCGACGAGGTGCGCATGGCCGGCGTCCGTATCGGCTTGGTGGATTCGACCCGCCTCGCCGGCGGCCGGGCCGAGGCGGTCCTGCGCATTGTACCCGAAATCAAGATACCGCAGGACTCGGTCGCCACCGTATCGATGGCCGGTCTGATCGGCACCAACTACGTTTCCTTCACCCTCGGCACCCCGGGCGTCGAGACCGTCGCTCCCGGCGGGACGGTCCGCACCAAGGACGCCCCCGACCTCAACACCATCATGGCCGACCTCGGCAGCCTCGGGCAGGAATTCAAGTCCGCCCTCGGCCAGATCAGCGGCGCGATGGGCTCCGGCACCGACGGCCAGGGCGGGCTCTTCCAGAAGCTCGACCGGCTGGTCACGGAGAACAGCGGGAGGATCTCCACCACGATGGCCAACCTGGAGGACATCACTTCCAAGATCAGCCGCGGCGAGGGAACCCTCGGACGCCTGGTCAACGATCCCGCCGCTTACGACGAACTGACGGCCACGCTGGTGGAGATTCGAGGTGCGGCGGGCGAAGCCAAGACCTTCATGGCCAACGCGCAGAGCATCGTCGACCAGGTGAAGAGCGGCAAAGGCACAGTCGGGACACTGCTCTACGACGAGCAGGCCGGACAGGACATCAAGGTGGTCTCGAAAAACCTGCGCGAGCTGTCGGAAAAGCTGAACAACCCGAACAGCTCGTTCGGGCAGCTGATCACCAGCGACAGCCTGATCCGCGACGCCCAATCGACGTTGCGCAAGGTGGACCGCGCGGTGGACGGCATGGCCGACCAGGGTCCGATCACCGCGGTGGGCGTGGTCGCAGGCGCGCTCTTCTGATCCTACAATTCGTCGTCCGGCACCGCCCTCAAGAGAGGCGCGGTCGGGTCGAGCCGCGCGCGCCCGAGCCAGTCCGCCAGGAGCGGTTCCTGCGCCGACAGCGCCTCCGGCCAGGGGGCGGCCAGCAGATCGATCGCACGGATACCGCCATCGCGATCGCGCGCGAGGTTGCGCTCGTGCGTGTCCGCCACAAACCAGGTCTTCCCCGCAGCGAAGAAGAGACGGGGATGGTCCCGGTGCGCGCGCAGGAACCGCGCCGGGATCCCGATCAGGCGCCGGGGCAGGATGGGCGTGACATCCATGCCGTCGGCCAGCCGGTCTCCGAGCGTTTGCTTCGCGATCACCACACCCTCGGGCGACACGCCCACCACCTCTGTCGGCATGCCGTCGAGGGCATTGATCAGGAGGAGCTTTTCGAACAGGTCGCGGTAGCGCCCCAGGCTGGCGTCGGCCTGGATCACCACGTCGTCGCCGGGCCGAAACGAAAAACTGCCGCCGATCCTTCCGCCTTCGCGCGGCAGGTAGAATTTATAGACCGAGCCCTCCTCCGCCACAAACGCCCAGGCTTCCACCCCACTGCCAATCCGGTGCAGCCGCGGGCTGCCATCGCCGAGGGGATCCTCCGCCTTCGCATCAAACCCGAAAGTGTCGAGGGGAAGGATCGGAGTGAGGGCACGGAAGGCCGAGACAGCCGTGGCCAGTTCCCCCCAGAGTTCGTCCGCGGACGCGAGCAGACTCAGTTCGTCGTCTGGCCAGAGGACGAGATCGTCGTCCGGATCCGTTCCGACGCCGACGCGCGCCGCTGCCGCGCTGAGGCGAGCGAGCGCCGCCAGTCGTCGCTCGTGATTGTGCTGAAGAGCTGCCCGCTGGTCAGCGGTTGGGAGGCTGCGGCCACGGATGCAGGTCGGTTGTCCGGTGAAGAGGTCTTGCATGGCTCAGCCATGCCGGGAACGTCTGCCCGTACGTCTCCAAAATCAACCGGGAACTGGAGGCGTTTTGATTCCGGCTTTTGGATTCAAGAGTCGTGATTTGCGAACCGACGCAGGCGCTGGACCCTCCGGTCAAAGCAAGAATCCCGAATCAAGAATCACAAATCTCTCCGCTGCGGCGGCGATTGTACTCCCCGCCTGAGGCGCCCGGTTTGCCACATCGGTTATCCCGCCCGCTCCATGCCAGTGTAACACGTTCCCCCGCAGTGATAATGGAGAGCTATGAGAAGGCCGCGGAGGTTTTGAGCCTGAACCGTCGCTCCCTTCGGCGAACGCCTCTCCGCTCGCCGGGCTCACACCGTGTAGTGTCGCTGCAACTCCTTCGTAAACTTTGGGCTCGGCAATTAAGACGGCATTTGGGATGCGTTACCGCCTACCCGCAACATTACATCTATGGCCCTTTGGGAATATAAAGTTATCACGAGCGGTCCGCACGGGTTTGCTTCGCCCGCGTTGCTCGAGGCTCATTTGAACGCGCTCGGGAAGGACGAGTGGGAGATTATTCACTTTCAAACCCTGCAGAACAATTCGCTGGCCTTTCATGGCCTGGCGCGACGATCGACCACACGGGACTGGACGCCGCCCATCGAGACGGTGGCAGCGCCGCCGAAGCCGAGTTACGAGCCCGCTCCCGCCCCGGTAAAACCGGCAGCGCCGGTGGCCGCTGCGACAAAGCCGGAGCAGGAAACCCTGGTTTCTCGCCTCGAGGAAAAGGCGGAGATGCCGGAACCCTCCCGCGACGCCGCGCTGCGGCCGATGCGCGACACGGAACGCGACCTCGATCCTGACGCGGAGGAGGAAGAGGACGATTGGGACAGCTGGGAAGAGGAGGAGGACGAGCTGCCCACGTTTTTTGAGGCAATGAAGCCGCACCTGCGCCGCAATCAGAAGGGGCCGGGTATGTCAGTCGCGGTGGACTACCTCGCCAAACGTTGGGAACAGCGTGAGGCCGACCTGGTGGGAGCCTTGAAAGAATGCGGGTTTACCCTGCCCGAGACGGAGGAGTCAGACCCGGAATATTTCGAATTCGAGGGCGACCTCTACTGGATCAACAAGAACAACCGCGGCCAGCTGTTCATCAACACGCGGGAGAAGCCCCGCCCCGTCTTCCGGACGACCCAGGCGAAAAAGCTGTCGCCGGAGGATCCGGCGGCGCTGGAACTCGCGGCCGAACGCGCCGCCGAAAAGGCGGAAATCGAAAAGCGCCGCAACGAAAAGGCGGAGCGCCAGGCGGCCGCCGCTGCCGCCGCCGCCGCGCGGGAGCAAAACCAGGGACCCGCAGTGGCGGACCAGCCCGACTCCCCCGGGACGGAGAATGGAGGCGAGGCCCCGTCGAAGGAGCCGGCAGGTCCGCTTCCCGCGGGCGCCGCGCTGCTCGAAAAGATTCGCCCCATGATGCGCCGCAATCGTCGCGGACCGGGTTACTCCGGCAGCGTCAGCTACCTTGCGCGGGGGCTGCGCCATCCCGAGGCCGAGCTGACCGCCGCCCTCGCCGCGCTTGGACTCAACACCCCCGCCACGCCGAACGAAAAGCCGGTGTATGTGGAGATTGGTGACGGCGTGTATTGGATGAACAAAGACAGCCGGGGCGGAATCTGGATCAACGGCCGGGAAAAGCGCGAGGGCGGCCAGCGCGGTGAGCGTCAGGGCCCGGGTGGAACCGAGGCCGCGGCAGCGCCGCAGGGCCAGCCGACGGAAGGGGGCGAAGCGACCTCCGCTCCCGCGCCCCAAGGGGCTCCGGACGACGCGGCGGCCCCCGCCCCCGCCGGCGGCTCAAGCGCGGAAGGTGCACCCGCTCCCACCCCGGAAACCGCAGGCTCGGTCGAGCCGGCGGGCGAGCCGGTCACGCCGATGATCACGCGGGATCCGGAAGCGCACTTGATTCCTGACCGCGAAATTTCCGCGCGCCCCGCCGAGGTCGCGGAGGCTGCTGCAACGCCTGAAAGCGGGGCGAGTGCTCCGGCATCGGAGTCGTCCCCCGAAGCGACAACGCCTGAGGGCGCAGCACCCGATTCGGGTGAGGCGGCGGCCGGTGAGCCCGCCCCTGGTGATGCTCCTGCGGACGGTGGCGAGCGTGCGGCAAAGCCGAAGGGCGGCCGCCGCCCGAGCCGTTCCCGCAGTCGCAAGCCCAAGGCCGAGGCTGGTGAGGCGGAGTCCGCCGTGGTCAGCGAGGACGACGTCGCGAAGACGGACGAGCCCGCGCCCAAGCCCGAGGACAGCCAGCAAGCCTGAGACATTCGTCGGGGTCCTTCTCGAAACGCGAGTCCGCCTCCCGGCGGCTCGCGTTTTTTCTGCGTCGCATGCGTCCTGCACTGCGTGAGGCCGCGGTGAGGGTGACGTTGCACAGAGTGCACAGGGAAAACACACAGTGCCTGGAGAGACCAAAACGGCTACGACAGCGAGCCCCTGCCGGAGGCTTGATTTGAGAGGAGGTCGACGTGGACCTGCGCCTGCGTCGGTTCCCCAAATCAAGAATCTCGAATCCTAAATCCCGAATCAAACTCCGCCTCCGTGGACTCCGTGCCAACTCTCGTGCCCTTGTATGTTCAGCCCCGTGTTTAAGCCGGCAAAGGGTACAGCCAAAGGCGGCTTCCGAGAATGGGCGCAAAGCTCGTCGGAGGAAGCCGGCTTTGGCGACGTTGCACTGGGAGCGCGATGC
>JAEYWP010000030.1 GCA_023428905.1 Verrucomicrobiota bacterium | reverse complement strand
TCCGCCATTCACGTGGGCGCACCCGTCCGAGGTATGTATGAGCGCGGGGAGGATGATCACACCTGGCGGATCAAACTGCACCCACTCTCCGAACGTGCGCGCGCACAGAAGGGGTCATGTCTTAACTCTTGACAAGTGTGCGTCCGCATTCGGCCACCCGTCACTGCAGGACCACCCCACGCCCCCGCAAAGCGAGAATCCTGAGTGGTGACACCGAGCCGAGCGATCGGAGCATCGCCGACCGGTCAGGTTGTCAAGAGTCAAGACGTGACCCCTTACAGGTCTTTAACCAGCCACAGGAGGCGGGCGGAGGCGTTGTGGTCTTGTGCGAGTCGGCTAGCGAGGGCGTCCATGATGGGTTTCAGCTCCTGCTCAATCTGCCAGGGCGGGTTGATCACGAGCAGGCCGCAACCCTTCATTCGCACCGGTGAGGCAGGGCCGAGGATGTTCAGCTCCGCGGTGAAGCAGGGCTGCGTGTTCGCCATCGCCACCTGGTCGAGAAAACGGTCGGCCCCCGCCCGCTCAGTCAGGGGATACCAAATAACGAAGGTCGCGGCCGGCATGCGGCGCAAGCCCTCGCGGATAGCCGCCACGATGCGGTCGAACTCTTCCTTGTCCTCAAATGGCGGGTCGATCAGGACGAGAGCCCGCTTCTCGGGGCATGGAAGCATCGCGCGCACTGCCGTGTAACCATCCAACGGATGCACCGAGACGCCGTACTCCAGCCCAAACTCTGCGTCCAGCGACTGCGCCTCCTCCGGGTGCAACTCGCACACTGCCACACGATCCTGGGATCGACCCAGTAGCCGGCCGATCCAGGGAGAACCGGGGTAGAAGCGCGGCACGGCGGTGATGTTGCCGGCGCGGCGGTCGAACTGCTTCACCAGCTCCACATACGCCTGCAGGGCCTCGGGCAATGCTGGGGCATCCCAGAGCCGGCCGATGCCGTCGGGATATTCCGGCTTACGCTGGAGGGACTCGCCCTGCTCGGACGCCGCGAGGTCGTAGCGGCCACGACCCGCGTGGGTGTCGAGGAAGAGAAATCCTTTCTCCTTGCGCTGCAGCCCGCGTATCAGGGGAAGGAGCAGAGCGTGTTTCCACACGTCGGCAAAATTGCCCGCGTGGAACTGATGGCGGTAGTTCATCCGGCCACCGGGACTTTGATCACGATCTTGCGCACGAGCGCGGGCGCGTCCGTCGCCAGTGTCGGCATATGGCCGTCCACCGGCCAGAGGATCGCAGCGTCGCCGGCGCGCAGGCGCAGGCGCGAGCTCACGTCGCTCATGTGGTAAAGGATGACGTCCTTTTCCGGGGTCTTGTCTTCCTTGACGGAGAGGCCGGCGACGTCGGCGACCTCAATGTACTCCTCGCCCGTTACCACCACCTGCACGTCGATGTAGGCGCGGTGTGACTCGAAGAATCCCTCCGTACGCGGCTTTGAACGGTACACCTGCTCCAGGGCAAACGCTCCGCCCGAGAGCTCAACCCGGCCGCCCTCCCCCTCTGCGAACTGCTGCAGCCGGAGGTTGGCGGCGCTCCCGGGGTGAAGAGCGTCGTCGAGGTAGGTGAACGCCGCCTCAAACGCGGGACGGGCGCCAAGTTGCTGGCGGAGGGTGGCAAGCGAGCCGAAGAGAGCCATGCGGTGGACTCAAACCTCCCCCCACCCGCTGGCAAGACCCAGTTGCGCCGCCGAGAAAGGAATGGCCTCTGGCCGCACCCTGCGCTCTGGTCGACGCCGTCATGATCACCCTGCGTAACGTCGAGAAACACATTCAGACCAAGGCCGGCCCTTATTACATCCTCCGGGGACTGGACCTCTCCATTGCACAGGGAGATTTCGTGACCATCATGGGCCCCTCCGGTGCGGGCAAATCCTCCCTCCTCGCGATCCTCGGCCTCTATGACCATGACTGGTCCGGCGAGTATCAGCTTTTGGGACACGGGGTACATGCCCTGCCGCCAAAGAAGCGGGCCGAGCTGAACAAGCAGCATGTCGGTTTCGTGTTCCAGCAGTTCCACCTCCTCGATGACCTGACGGTGGCGGAGAACTTGGATATTCCCCTCTCCTACCGGAACGTTCCGCGGAGCGAACGGGCCGCGATCGTGGGCGACACCCTGGACCGCTTCCAAATTGTGGGAAAGAAGGACCTTTTCCCGCGCCAGCTGTCCGGCGGCCAGCAGCAATTGGTGGCGGTGGCCCGGGCGGTGATTGCGAAACCCAAGCTGCTCCTCGCCGACGAACCGACCGGAAACCTGCACACCGAGCAGGGCCGTGAGATCATGGAGCTCTTCAAAAAGCTGAACAACCAGGGGACCACCGTGGTGCAGGTGACGCACTCCGAGGCCAACGCCGCCTACGGCAACCGTATCGTGCGCCTGCGGGACGGCATGCTGGTGAAAAGCTGATCACCACGATCCTTTTTTGACCGCGGATGGACACGGATTCACACGGATCCAATCCCCCTCCTCATCCGTGTCCATCCGAGTTTATCCGTGGTTAAGATCCGGATACCCTCAACCACGAATGGACTCGCATCAGCACGAATCCCATCCGCCCTCTTCTAGTTCGTGTCCGCTCGTGTCCATTCGTGGTTAACAATCGTAGAGATCAGGCGCGGGGGTGGGCCTTGCGGTAGATCTCCTGCAGGCGCGCCACGCTGACGTGGGTGTAGACCTGGGTGGTATTCAGACTGGCATGACCCAGGAGCTCCTGCACGAGTCGCAGGTCGGCACCCGCATTCAGCAGGTGGGTGGCGTAGGAGTGGCGAATCTTGTGCGGGGTGAGATCAAGTGGAAGGTCCGCCAGGGCAAGGTATCGCTTGAGGAGCAGCTGCACCTGCCGCACGGGCAAACGTTCGTGCCCGACCGTGACCACCACAGGGTCGCCGCGGCCGGTGTGCCGGGCGAAGTCGGCGTTGAACTTCTTGAGGACCGCCACGGCCACTTTTCCGAGGGGACAAAGCCGCTCCTTGCGGCCTTTGCCGAGCACGCGCGCAACGCCGCTGGACAGATCGATATCGCCGTGGTTCAGCCCCACCACCTCGCTCACACGCAGGCCCCCGCCGTAAAGCAGCTCCATCACCAGGCGGTCCCGGCAGGCAGTGAACGCGTCGACCGCCTCGTTTTCGAGCAAGCGGGACGGCCCCTCGAGCAGGCGTTTCATCTGCTCCTCGGTCAGGAACTTCGGGAGGCGCTTCTCGAGTTTCGGCAGCGGCACCCCGATCCACGGATTGCGTGAGACCTTGCCGCGCATCAGCCAGAAACGGTGGAAAGCCCGCAGCCCGGATACGTGATTATGGAGCGTACGTCGGTCGAAGCGGCGCTGCGCCTCGATCACAAAATCGCGGAGGTCACGCGGAGTGAGGGCATCGGGATCAGTGCCAAAACCGCTGGAGGTCATCCAGCGCCAAAAGTCCTCAAACGCCTGCCGGTAGTTGCGAACCGTATACTGCGAATAACGGCGCTCCTCCGCCAGGTAGGACAGGAAGGGGGTGAGCCACTCCGCCACCACGTCCTCGGGAAGCGGCTCAACTGCGGGCGGCACGCTGTTCGACATCGGCCATCACCCGGCTCGTTTCCAGACGAAGCGCGCCTTCTGGATCCAATCCCTTGGCACGCGCCGCCGCCGCCAGCTCGAACAAGCGGCGTCCCAGCTCACGCTCGTCCAACTCGGCCCCCACCGCACGGATGGCCGCAACATCCACCACCGCATCCGCGGGAAGGTGCTTTTTCTCAATCTGCTTCCATACTGCCTCGGCAAACATCAGTGCGGGCAGGCGTGGTGGCAGCTCCTTGAAAACGGACGCCGCGGCCGGCCTGGCCGCCTTCTCCTGCGCCTTGATCGCATCCCACTGGACCAGCACCTGATCGGAGGTTTGCAGGCGACTGGAATCACCAAACACGTGCGGGTGCCGGCGGACCAGTTTCTCATTCACCTCGCGCGCCACATCCTCCAGGTCGAAATGCCCGGCCTCCTCCGCCAATTGAGCATGAAAGATCACCTGTATCAGCACGTCGCCGAGCTCCTCGCGCATGTGCGGCATGTCGAGCCGGTCGATGGTGTCCAGCAGCTCGCTGCACTCGTCGATAAGGCAGCGCGTCAGCGAGGCGTGGGTCTGCTCCTGATCCCAGGGACAGCCGCCCGGGGCGCGCAGTCGCGCGATCGTTTTCCGCAGTTCCTGGAGGGCACTCATGGCGAAAAACAATGACGCCCCGCCCGGGGCGGTTGGAAGCGCGAAGTTGCCGGGACATGTCGCGTCCTTGACGCGCCCGCCACCCACCAGAAAAACCGCTCTTGCCGCACGGCCGGCTCTTTGCGCGAATGCTGAGTCATGTCGGACAAACTGACCGAGATCATGGCCTGGAAGCGGCAGGAGATTGCCCCGAGGTTGCGCGTCGTCACGGAAACAGACCTCGCGCGCCTCGACGCCTCGCTCCCGCGCCCGCCCTCCTTCCGGGAAGCGCTGGCACGCCCGGACGGGCAACTCGCGGTCATTGCCGAGATCAAGCGACGCTCGCCCTCCGCCGGTGCGATCCGTGAGGACATCGCTGCAACGGACCAGGCGCTTCGCTACCAGACTGCCGGTGCCAGCGCCTTGTCCGTCCTGACGGATACGAAGTTTTTTGGCGGCACGCTGGAAGACCTGCGCACGGTCACCGACCTACTGCGCAACCGACCGCCCCAAATTCCCTGCCTGCGCAAGGATTTCATGGTTCACCCGCTGCAAGTGGCGGAAGCGCGTGAGTCGGGGGCCTCGGCCATCCTGATCATCGTACGCGCGCTGACCGATGAAGAAATCCGCGTTCTGCACGGCGCTGCGCAAGCGGCAGGCCTCGATGCGCTTTTCGAAATCCACACAGAAGCCGAGGTCGACCGGGCTGTCCGCCACGGTGCCCGCATCATCGGGGTCAACAACCGCGACCTCGCCATCTTCAAGACCGATCTCGGTCTCAGTGAACGGCTGATCCCGCGCTTCCCCAAGGACGTCGTGGCGGTGAGCGAAAGCGGCATCTTCACGGGCGACGACGCCCGGCGCGTTCGCGCCGCCGGTGCCCGCGCTGTGCTGGTGGGCGAGGCCCTGATGAAGGCGCCGGATCCGACTGCCCTCATCCGCGCCTTCCGCGCCTGACCGGCCGCGCTTTTTCGCCAACCATGCCCCTCACCCCATCGGAAACACGCGACGCGCTCGCCCGGCTGGGCCATCATCCCAAGCGCTTCTTGGGGCAGAACTTCCTCGTCGACGGCAACATCGTCCGGAAATCGCTCGAACTCGCCCAAATCGCGCCCGCCGACCGGGTCGTTGAAGTGGGGCCCGGTCTCGGAACCCTCAGCACCGCCCTGTTGGAGGCAGGAGCGGAGCTTTGGGCGGTGGAGCGGGACGCCACCCTGTTCCGCCATCTCGAGAGCACCTTGGTCCCGCTGTATCCAGACCGCTTCCATCTGGTCGAGGGCGACGGCGTGGAGCTACCCACCGCGGGCCTGCCTGCCGCCCTGGCGGAACACGGGTTTAAGGTCGTCGCCAACCTACCCTACGCCATTTCCACGCCCTGGATGGATGCCATCCTCGGCGGCCCGTTGCCCGAGCGCCTCGTGTTGATGCTCCAGCAGGAGGCCGCCCAACGCTACACGGCCTCTCCGGGCACGAAACTTTTCAGCGCCATCTCGATTTTCCTGCAAGCGGCGTATGATGTCGCGCCCGGTCATAAGGTGGCTGCCGCTTGTTTCCACCCACGGCCGGACATCGAGTCCTACCTCCTGCATCTCGTCCGAAAGCCCTCACCTTTCGTTTTCACCGAGAAAGCCAAGCAGCTCATCCGCGGCTGCTTCCAACAGCGCCGGAAGCAGATCGGAGCCTTGCTCCGCGAACGCCACCCGGCCGCGGTCGACACCTGGGTCCCGCAGCTGGAGGCAAAGGGCTTGGGTGCCAAGAGCCGCCCGGAAGACATTCCTGTTTACCTGTGGACCCAGCTGAGTCCGGCTTGAAACTCCCGCGCGGCACGGTAGTCACATCCTCTTCCCTCCCATGATTTCCCGCTCGCTAGCTACCCTTCTCCTGGCCTTCGCCGCGACCCCCGCGGTCCCCGTGCTCGCACAAGCCACCGCCGAACCCCTGGCTCTCGCAGGGCGCGTGGAGGGGAAAAGGTACGTTTCGCCCACCGGCGCCTACTCCGTTGAGATTCCGGTCATTCCGGAACTGGGCGGTACCCTGCTCGATACGGATAACGTCGTCACCTTCCAGGACGGGCTGAGCGTACATGCCAGCATCGCCTGCTTTGCGATGGATGCGACCCAGCGCTGGGAAAACGAGACCCGCGGCCGGCGCGATTACCTGGCGTGGTTTTTCACCAACTTCGTCCAACTCGACTTCGCCCAGCGTTACCCGGGCAGCCAGGCGGAAACCGCCAAATACCTTCCCAGTGTGCATGGCGGGGCCCTGCTCGCCTTCAATCTTCTCCCGGGCGGATCCATGTTTTCCGACCGCATCATCCTCGCCACGGGCGAGGAGCCACCGGTAGCCAAACGCGGTAATCTCGTCTTCGTCAAAAACGAGCACGTCTTCATTCTCAGCATCGAACTCGCGGAGCGCGTCCTCGATCGCACCACCTGGGACAAGACCCCCGCCGAGGAGGATGACCTGCTCCGCAGCCGGTTGCTCGACCTGCTCGGTAAGATGAGCTTCCCCACGCCTGCGGCAGCGGAGACGTCTGCCGCCCAGCCCGCGCCCGCCGCGGACGCCCGCAAACCCTGACAACGGCGTCCCTGCCATGTCGATCGAGGCGTTCCTCACTCTCCTCATCGTGGGGGCCCTCGCCGGCTGGATCAGCGGCCTGATCATCAAACGGCGGGGCTTCGGCCCGGTCGGCAATGTCATTGTCGGCGTGGCGGGCGCGTTTCTCGGCCGTTTCGCCTTCGGTCTCGTCGGTATCCACGCGTCCAACCTGGTCGGCCAGCTGATCTTTGCCGTGCTGGGCGCGCTGGTCTTCGTCTACCTCCTGGGTTTCATCAAACGCTAGCGCGCCGTGGCACCGCAGCGAGGGCGTATCCATTGGGTGGTTATCCTGCTCCTCGCGGTCGCCGCCCTGTCGGGCGGGTGCGTGTACCTGCGGCTGCTGGCGCTCAGGAACCAGCTCGCGGACTTCGACCGGAACTTCACCCTGGATCTGGCCGACGGCGTCCGGATCCAATGCCACCACCCCCTGATCCAGTCCTCCGACCTGCGCTGGCTGGGGGTCGCGCCGACCCGCATCACGACGACGGGAAGAGCGGCCACGCGGTGGCGGGTCCGCTGGCTGAAACAGCCCCCGCCCGGCGTGGTGGAACCGGTGGAGTACGACGTTGAGCTCTTCGCAGAGCTGGCGGACGACCGGGTGACGTCGGTCCACATCGCTGAACGTTCGTTTGAATTCTTCCCCAAGGAGCTTTTCGCCCAGCTCCTCCGCTCCACTGCAAGCGCACGGGTTGATCGCCGCAGCCGCCGGGCCGAAGTTACCACCGTCGCGCCCCAGCCGGCGCCAGGGTTCATCCCGCCGCGCCGCGAGGCGATCGAACAGATCCTCGGCCTGCCCACCGACCGGAGCGACGAGGGCTCCCAGGCCCGCTACCTCTACCGCTACCTGCCGGACACGACGAACGGGGAGGGTCGGCCGGTCGACATGACGTTCGTCTTTGACCAGGCCGACGGTGCGCTCCTCCGCCTCAGCGGACGCCTGCCGCGGGGCACGATCGACTATACCTTTGCCCCTGCGCCGCCGGCGCGTTGACCGGGCTCGCGGGAGCGGAAGCCGTCACCACAGACTGGTGACAGGCAATCTGCCGCGGGCAGCGGCAGTGCGGATTCGTGGGCGAGCCGCACCATCCTTGCCTGGGGCGATCGCCGATAACCCCCGCCCCCACCGCCCACCCGGTCGGCTTCCCCACCCTTCGCTCCTCCGCCCCGCACCCTGTATCCTCTTGCTGGATCGTGCTGTATTCAAATGGTGCAACAACGCCCTCCAGCGGCGAAACCAAACAACCACTACACACGATGAAACTGACCAAACTGGCATCCCTCGGACTGCTCACCACCGCCTGCGCCACCCTCTGGGCCCAGGACCCCGCGATCGACACCGCCCCGCCCCGCGAGGAGTGGGGCCCCCGGGCGGGCGACCGCGAGCTGACCCTCGGCGGGTCCGCCGCCAGCAACACCGACTTCGACGATTCCGCCGGCGGCATCAACGGATCCTATGGTATGTACCTGTCCGATACGCTGTCGGTTTCCCTCCGCCAGTCCGTCACCTATGTCAACCCCAACGCAGGCGGCACCTCCTGGAACGGCTCGACCCGCGTCGCGATTGACAAGCACATCCTCTCTCGCGGGAACATCCGCCCCTTCGTCGGCGCCAACATCGGCGGCATCTACGGCGACACGGTGAAGGACACCTGGGCGGCCGGCCTTGAGGCGGGTGCGAAGTTCTACGTCAAACCCAAGACCTTCATCTTCGCCATGGTCGAATACGCCTGGCTCTTTGACGATGCCGAGGACGTCGAGGACACCTTCGACGACGGTCAGCTGCTGGGCACCGTCGGCATCGGTTTCAACTTCTAGCTGATGCGTCCGGACTGCGTCCGGGTGTAACGAACATAGCAAAAGCGGCGGGCCGCCAACGGCCCGCCGCTTCTTTTGTTGCCAGAGGATAATGCCCCGCGTCAGGGCGTCGGTGTAACGCCCGTGTCCGCGGACGGCTTGCTGGGTTCCTGCTGCTTGAACTCCAGCTTCTCGCCGTTTCGGACCACCAGGACGGGCTCGTTGTCCTTCACATCACCGCGAAGGATCGCCTCGGCAAGCGGGTCTTCGAGGTAGTGTTCGACGGCACGGCGCAGCGGGCGCGCGCCATACTTTTCATCATAGCCCTTCTCGATGAGGAGAAGCTTGGCTTCCGGCGTAAACTCGAGGGTGATTTTCCGCTCGAGCAGCCGCTTGCCAAACTTCGCGACTTCGATGTCGACGATCTTGATCAGGTCCTCCTTGGAGAGCGGACGGAAGAAGACGATCTCGCTGATGCGGTTCAGGAACTCGGGCTTGAACACGCGCTTGGATTCCTCGAGCACCTTTTCGCGCATCTTCTCCATGTCGCCGAAACCGGAGGTCGCGGCGCTGAAGCCCATCGAGGTCTGGCGCTGCAGGAGCTGCGCACCGACGTTCGAGGTCATGATGATGATGGTGTTTCGGAAATCGACGGTGCGACCGAGCGAGTCCGTCAGGCGGCCATCCTCCAGGATCTGGAGGAGCAGCTGGATCACGTCCGGGTGTGCCTTCTCGATTTCGTCGAAGAGGACCACCGAATAGGGACGCCGGCGCACCGCTTCCGTCAGCTGGCCACCCTCCTCGTAACCGACGTAGCCCGGAGGCGAGCCGATCAGGCGGGAGACGGCGAACTTCTCCATGTATTCGGACATGTCGATCTGGATGATCGCGTCCTGGGACCCGAACATGTTCGCCGCCAGCTGCTTGGCTAGCTCGGTCTTGCCCACACCGGTGGGGCCGACAAAGAGGAACGAGCCGATCGGACGGCGCGGATCCTTCAGGTCCGCGCGGGAGCGGCGGAGGGCGCGGGCGATGGCGATGGTCGCCACTTCCTGGCCCACCACGATCTTCTGGAGGTCGGTCTCGAGGGAGAGAAGCTTCTCGCTTTCCTTCTTCTCCATCCGGGTGAGCGGGATGCCGGTCCAGTCGGCCACGACCTGCATCATGAGGTCCTCGTCGATCTGGACGCGCTTTTCCTCGCGGGCCTTCTTCCACGTTTCGGTCGCGGCATCCTGCTTGGCGCGGAGCTGCTTTTCCTTGTCGCGGAACTTGGCCGCCTCTTCGAAGTGCTGCTTGGCAATGGCCTCTTCCTTCTGAGCGCAGACCTGCTCGATTTCCTTGGTGAGGTCCTCGATTTCGGGCGGGCGGTTAAGGGAGGCGATACGGGCGCGCGAGCCGGCCTCGTCCATCACATCGATGGCCTTGTCCGGCAGGAAGCGTCCCGTGATGTAACGGTCGGAGAGCTTCGCCGCGGCCTCGAGGGACTTGTCGGTGAAGATGGCCTTGTGGTGATCCTCGTACTTGATCCGGATCCCCTTGAGGATCTGGACGGTGTCGTCGACCGAGGGGGCCTCGACCTTGACGGACTGAAAGCGACGATCGAGGGCGGAGTCCTTCTCGATGTACTTGCGGTACTCGTTGAGGGTGGTCGCACCGACGCACTGCAGTTCACCGCGGGAGAGCGCGGGCTTGAAGATGTTCGACGCGTCCATCGCACCCTCGGCGGCGCCGGCGCCCACGATGGTGTGCAGCTCGTCGATGAAGAGGATGATGTTCTTGGCGCGTTTGATCTCGTCCATCACGGCCTTGATGCGCTCCTCGAACTGGCCGCGGTACTTGGTGCCGGCGACCATGAGGGCGAGATCGAGGGTGATCACCTTCTTGTCGAAGAGGATCTCCGGCACGATGCCGTTGGCGATTTCCTGGGCGAGACCTTCGACGATGGCGGTCTTGCCCACGCCGGCCTCACCGATCAGTACCGGGTTGTTCTTGGTGCGCCGGCAGAGGATCTGGATGACGCGGCGGATCTCGTTCTTGCGGCCCACCACCGGGTCGAGTTCCCCCTTGCGGGCGAGCTCGGTCAGGTCACGACCGAAAGCCTTCAGGGCAGGCGTCTTAACCTCCTTCTTGTCCTCGGGGGCGCCCGGGCGCTGCGGGGTGCCTGCGGCCGCTTCTTCGCCACCGGCGCCGCTCTCCCCGCCCGAAAACTGCGGATCGAGTTCGCGGAGGATTTCGTTGCGGGTGCGTTCGATGTCGATGTCGAGCGACTTCAGGACACGCGCCGCCACGCCCTCGCCTTCACGGAGAAGGCCCAGGAGGATGTGTTCGGTGCCGACATACGAATGGTTGAGGGCCTTCGCCTCCTTGCCGGCGAGGGCGAGCACCTTCTTCACGCGGGGCGTGTACGGGATGCTGCCGGTGGTCTTGGTCTCCTGACCGGTGCCCACCTGCTTTTCGACGGCGGCGCGAACGGTTTCGAGGTCGAGCCCCATCTTTTGGAGAACGCTCACCGCCACGCCTTGGCCGAGCTTGATCAAGCCAAGCAGGATGTGCTCGGTGCCGACGTAATTGTGGTGGAAGCGATCGGCCTCCTTGCGAGCGAGCGCCAAAACCTGCTGGGCTCGCGGGGTGAAGTTGTTCATCGGTTCCATGAGGGAGGCGTGTTAGGTTGTTCTTGTAACTCTTTAGCACCGGCCATGCCGGACATGCCGAGATCAGCTCTGCGGCTTGAGATTAAAGTTGGGGCGGGTGAAGGCGGAGAACTCACTGCGCAGGCGTTCGGCACGCAGCATGTCGCGACGCGTGGAATCCATTTCCGACTGTTTCGATTGCAGAAGGATATGACCCGGCTGGGCCTCGATGAAGAGCCGGTCGATCACAGCCCGGCTGTCTTCCGGGAACGTCCCCAGATCCACACCGAGTCGCAGCAGCGAAAGCAGATTCATCGACTCACTCGAACTGAGCAGATGGGAGTTTTGGAGAATGCCATAGGCCCGGCCGATCTTGTCGAAAAGCTTGGGGGCGTCGCTTTCCAGCAGCCGCTGGCGGGCGTTCAACTCATGCTCGATGATCGAGTTGAGCACGCTGCCGAGGCGGCGGATGATTTCATCTTCGGACTCACCGAGCGTCGTCTGATTCGAGATCTGGAAAATGCTGCCACTGGCATCCGAGCCTTCGCCAAACAGGCCGCGCACCACCATGCCGAGCTGGTTGACGGCGCGGACCACCTTTTCCATCTGGCTCGAGATCACCAAGGCGGGCAGGTGCATCATCGCCGACGCACGCATGGCGGTGCCGAGGTTGGTCGGACAGGCGGTGAGATATCCGAGGGTCGGCGAAAACGCGTAATCGAGTTTCTCCTCCAGCGCGGAGTCGATGTCGTTGATGGCATTCCACGTCTTCTTCAGCTGGAAGCCGGCACGCAGCACCTGGATACGCAGGTGATCCTCCTCGTTGACCATCACGGAGAATGCCTGGTCCTTGCTGATAACGACGCCGGAGCCGCTTTTGGCACCCGACAATTCGCGGCTGATGAGGTGGCGCTCCACCAGGATCTGCTTCTGCAGTTCGCTGAGGTCGGAAACACTCACGTTGACCGAGCGCTTCATCTGCGGCGCGGAAGAAACCGCGTTACGGCACTCCTCCAGGATCGTCTCGCGCTGCGCCGGACGGGCCCAACCCGGGAACGGGCGTCCTGCCAAATTCCGCGCCAAGCGGATGCGCGTCATCAGGACGATCGCACACTTGCTGCTCGCGCTGTCGGTCAGCTCGGACTGCGTGGCGAGAAGCGACTCAATCGTCATGACTGGTGTGCTGCGGTTTCTGGTCGAAGGCCTGTTTGACTTGGGTGATTTCATCGCGGTAGCGCGCCGCATCCTCGTAACGCTCCGACTTGATCGCCTCATCGAGGTTCACCTCGAGCTGCGTGAGACGATCGTAGAGCGACTTACGGTCCAGCGCCTTCTGCGGGACCTTGCCGGTGTGGCTGGTCCCCTTGTGCATGTTGTCCAACATCGGCTCCACCATGATCTTGAACGTGTCGTAACACTGGGGGCAGCCGAACCTTCCATGCTTCTTGAAATCGGCCTGGGTGAAGCCGCAATGCTCGCAACGGACCCCGGCCACAGGCACCTCGGGGTTCAGCGACGCCTTTAGGAGCAGGTCGGCCAGCGAAAAACCGTTCGGGTCCGTGACCCCTTTGGCCTGCGCGCACGCTTCGCACAAATCCACCTTATGCACTTTGTTATTAACAATCTGCGTCAGATGAACCGTTGCCGGTTTCGAACAGAGATCACACTTCAAGGGGCTGGCCATGGGACACTATAGCACGTCCATCGCAACTATCGATGGACCGTACGGTAAATTGTGGTGAGCGCGGAGCATGAAGACGATAGGTGCTCTTTGCAGACACCATGCCATGGGAGGCTGATCTGGCAAGACCAGTGGCACGGGCAAAGGGCGTCAGTAGACGGAGGAAAACCGCAGCCGGATTGGCGCACCGCGGTCGTGAAGCTGCGCCAGACTGTCACACGTGGCGCAGCGAGTGATTCACCCGGTAATTGGGTAGCTTCCCAGCCACTTTACCAGCGGGCAGAACTTCTTCAGCTCCACCAGCGCCTCCTTCATGGCGGCGTCCTCGTGATGACCCGTGACGTCGATGAAGAAGTAGTAGTCCCAGGGACGTTTCTTACTCGGGCGCGACTCGATCTTCGACAAGTTGATCCCACGTTCGGCGAGCGGCATGAGCATCTTCAGCAGGGCCCCTGAATGGGAGGCGGCTTCGTCTCCCAAAGAGATAAGGAAGCTTGTGAGGTCACGCCCCTGGCCAACCGGGCCGGACGGCTTTTTGCCAAGCACGAAGAAACGGGTGGTGTTGTCCGATCGGTCCTGGATGCTCCGCTCCACGATTGGCACGCCATAAAACTCCGCGGCGAGTTCCGCGGCGACCGCGGCGGCCCCGGACTCCTCTTTGGCGATCTGAACCGCGCGCGATGTGCTGGGCGCATCGATCAGCTGTGCGTGCGGCAGGTGGCGCCGCAGCCACTGGCGGCATTGGGCCAACGCCTGGTCCTTGGAATAGACCTTTTTGATCTCCTCCAGGGAATGATTCGAGATCAGCGCATGGGAAATCTCGAGGTAGATCTGGGCGACGATCTTCAGGTCGCTCTCAACGAAGTTATCGAGGGTCTCCCGCACACTGCCCTCGGTGGAGTTCTCCGCCGGGATCACGGCGTAGTCGGCTTCGCCTTTTTCAACCGCAGTGAAGATGTCGCCGATCGACGCCATCGCGTGGTAATCGACGCTGGCGCCGAATTTACGCGTGGCTGCCACGTGGGTGTTGGCGGCTTCCGGCCCGAGGTAGGCGATCAGGAGTGGTTTCTCCAGCGCGATGGCGGCGGACATGACCTCGCGGTAGATCGCGCGCAACGCCTCGTTTTTGATCGGGCCCTGATTCAGGGAAGTCACCTTGCGCAGCACGGCATCCTCGCGCTCCGCCACGTAGATCTGACCGCCCGCGCTCCGCTTCAGCCGGCCAATGTCGGCGGCGAGGGAGAGACGCTGGTTGAGGATTTCGACCAGCTGGTGGTCGAGCTGGTCGATCTTTTCGCGGATGGGTTCTAGGTCCATGTCTCAGGCGGGGGAGGTCGGCTTTTCATCACCGGCGTCTTCGGCAGGCGCGTCGGCGCCGAGGGGCGTGTCTGCCGCAGGGGTCGTCTCGGACTGGGTGGGATGGTCGACGGTCACGGATTCCAGGTTCGGGGTCGGCCCCTCCCCCTCCTCCAGCGGCAGGCCCATTTCGGCGTCCGTGGGAGGCTTGGTGTTCATGGCGTTTTTCATCCACTCATCGATCTGGCGCGGCGACAGCACGTCGGAGGCGGGCAGTTCGACGAGCGACTTGACGCCCACAAAATCGAGAAACCGGTCCGTGGTGCCGTACTGGAGGGGCCGGCCGGGAAGATCGGCCCGCCCGG
Source organism: Verrucomicrobiota bacterium (assembly GCA_023428905.1). Taxonomy (GTDB): domain Bacteria; phylum Verrucomicrobiota; class Verrucomicrobiia; order Opitutales; family Opitutaceae; genus EW11. Next base: position 430,584 of record JAEYWP010000030.1, on the reverse strand, counting down.
TGATGTAGACGAGTTCGCGCTCCAGCAATTTGTTGAGGCCGGCTTCGGCGGAAACGCCGCGGATGGCCTCGATCTCGGTGCGTGTGACTGGTTGGCGGTACGCAACGATGGCAAGGGTCTCGAGCGCGGACTGGGACAATTTCACCGGAGGCGGTTCGTCCCGCATGATCCGTATCCACCGCGCAAAACGCGGGTGTGTCACCAGCCGGTAGCCCGTCGGCCCCTCGATCAGCAGATACACGTCTGCAGCCGCGCGGATCTCTTCCGCCAGCTGGGCCATGGTCTCACGAATCTGCGTCGCCGTGATCAGCGAGGGGACTTCCTGATAAAGTTCTGCATCCGCGGGCGCCGCGGCTGCCGCGGCGCCAACCTCTTCGGCCGGGGGCGTCGTTCCTGAGGGAGTCTCTGCGCCGGCCAGCGCCGGATCGAGGACCGCGCCGGTCGCGGCCGCGGCCTCCACCGGCGTGGGCGCGCCTGCAGGAACAGCCGCCGGTGCCTCGGGCTCGCTCTCGACCACGTCGGGCAGCGTCGCCTGCTCATGGAAGCGCGCGAACGCTCCCTGGATGTCTTTGATCGAGAGCGGCTGGCTCGTGGAAAAGAGCAGCGCCTTGAGCACCGATTTCAGATTGAATGCCATGCGACGTGAGCCGGCCAGTGAATGGCGGCGGCTGCCAGCGGTGCAACCCAAACCTTTGGCGCGGGCTCTTCGGGAATCTTGATTCGTGATCCGCAATTTTGCCCCCCGTCAGCGCAATTCGCCATTGGCGCTCCCACGCCCATTCGTCACTCAAGCTTCGACCTTCGTCATTCCGGCGCACAGCGCCGGACCCTCTTTGATCATTGGTCACTGCTCACTGGCCATTTCGCGCCGCCCCGCGGCGCGACGATTCCCCGCTTGCCCGCGCCGGAGGCCTTTGGTCTCCTTGGCGCCCTTTTCCATGAGCACTCCCGCTGACGCCACCCGACCGTTCTCTTCCATTGTTCTCGATGGCCCGGATCGAGCCCCCAACCGCTCGATGCTGCGCGCGGTGGGCTTTGGTGACGCCGATTTCAAGAAGCCCGTCGTCGGCATCGCCTCGACCTGGAGCATGGTGACGCCCTGCAACATGCACATCGACCAGCTCGCCCGTGAGGCCGAGGCGGGGGCGAATGCCGCCGGCGGCAAGGCCATCGTTTTTGGCACCATCACGGTTTCAGACGGCATCTCGATGGGCACGCCGGGCATGCGTTATTCGCTCGTCTCGCGCGAGGTGATCGCGGACTCGATCGAAACGGTGGCCGGGGCGGAGGGTTTCGACGCCCTCGTCGCCATCGGCGGATGCGACAAGAACATGCCGGCCTGCGTGATCGCGATGGCGCGTCTCAACCGCCCGTCCGTCTTCGTTTACGGCGGCACCATCCTCCCCGGCATCCATCCGGAATCGAAGAAGGAGTGCGACATCGTCTCGGTCTTCGAGGCAGTGGGCCAGCATGCCGCGGGCAAGCTCGATGACGCCGGCCTCAAGACGGTCGAATCCTGCTCCATCCCCGGACCCGGCTCCTGCGGCGGTATGTACACGGCCAATACGATGGCTTCCGCCATCGAGGCGCTCGGCCTCTCCCTGCCCAACAGCTCCGCCCAGCTCGCGATCGGGCAGGAAAAGAAGGAGGATTGCCGCCGCGCCGGCGAGGCGGCCCTCGCCCTCCTCAAGGCCGGAATCCGTCCGCGCGACATCCTGACCAAGAAAGCCTTTGAAAACGCGATCGCGGTCGTGATCGCCCTCGGCGGTTCCACCAACGCCGTGCTCCACCTCCTCGCCATGGCCCATGCCGCCGAGGTCGGCCTCTCGATTGACGATTTCACCCGCATCGGCGCCCGCGTCCCCGTCCTCGCCGACCTGAAGCCCTCCGGCAAATACGGCATGTCCCACCTCGTCCGCATCGGCGGACTGCCGCCGCTGATGAAGATGCTGCTCGATGCCGGCCTCCTCCACGGCGACGTCCTGACCGTGACCGGCCGCACCCTGGCGGAGAACCTGCAGGCGGTGCAGCCGTATCCGACGGATCAGGACGTGATCCGCCCCTTCAGCAACCCGATCAAGCCCGACAGCCACCTGCGCATCCTCTACGGCAACCTCGCCCCCCGCGGCTCGGTGGCGAAGATCTCCGGCAAGGAGGGGCTCCGCTTCAGCGGCAAGGCCATCGTTTTCGAGGCCGAGGAAGCCGCGCTCAAGGCCATCCTCGACGGCCAGGTCAAGGCCGGCCACGTCATCGTCATCCGCAACGAAGGTCCGGTGGGCGGACCCGGCATGCGCGAGATGCTGGCGCCGACCAGTGCGGTCATGGGCAAGGGCCTCGGCAAGGAGGTCGCTCTGATCACCGACGGACGTTTCTCCGGAGGCAGCCACGGTTTTGTGGTCGGCCACATCACCCCGGAAGCGGCGGTGGGCGGCACCATCGCCGTCCTGGTGGATGGCGACCCCATCACCATCGATGCAGTCAAGAACGAGATCACCCTCGATCTGCCGCAGCACGAGATCGACGCGCGGCTCAAGGCTTGGTCCCCCCGCCCGCCCAAGGAAACCCGCGGCGTGCTCGCCAAATATGCGAAGCTCGTCACCAGCGCCTCGGACGGCGCGGTGACCGACAAGAATCTCTAGTCGCTGCGAACCACGTGCCCCACCGCCCGTGGTTCTGTTTTTTTCACCTCTAGCCCCCCCTTCCACCATGTCCTGGTCGCGATTCAAAAAGTACTTCTACCAGAACCCCGAGCTCGGTTTCGCGCTCGATATCAGCCGTATCCCGTTTCCGGATGCGTTTTTGCCCGCGATGGAGGCCCCGATGCAGAAGGCCTTCGCCGCGATGAAGGAACTCGAGCGCGGCGCGATCTCGAATCCGGATGAGAACCGCATGGTCGGCCATTACTGGCTGCGTGCGGCCGACCTTGCACCCACTGCGGAACTCCGCGGGGAGATCACCGCCGCGCTCGCACAGGTGGAGGACTTCGCCGCGCGTATCCATTCCGGCTCCCTGCGCGCGCCGGGTGGCCGCGCCTTCACCCAGGTCCTGGTCGTCGGCATCGGCGGTTCCGCCCTCGGACCGCAATTCGTCAGCCACGCCCTCGGCAACCCCGCAACCGACAAGATGGCGGTCAGCTTTTTCGACAACACCGATCCAGACGGCATGGACTACGTCCTCGCCTCGCTGGCCGGCAAACTGCCCGAGACCCTGGTGATCGTGATCTCCAAGTCGGGCGGCACGGTCGAGACCCGCAACGGCCAGCTCGAGGCCGCCGCCGCTTTCAAGGCCGCGGGCCTGGACTACACCAAACACTTTGTCGCGGTCACCGGCGCAGGCTCCAAGCTCGAGCAGACGGCCAAGGCGGAAGGCTGGCTCGCCCGTTTCCCGATGTGGGACTGGGTCGGCGGGCGCACCTCCGAACTTTCCGCCGTCGGGCTGCTGCCCGCCCGCCTCCAGGGCATCGACATCCAGCAGCTGATCGGCGGCGCCGCCGCGATGGACGCCGTCACCCGCCAGACCTCCACCGCGCAAAACCCCGCCGCCCTGCTCGCGCTGATGTGGTATTTCGCCACCGACGGCCGCGGCTCGAAGGACATGGTGATCCTGCCCTACAAGGACCGCCTGCTGCTCTTCTCCCGCTACCTCCAGCAGCTCGTGATGGAGTCGCTCGGCAAAGAATTGGACCTCTCCGGACGGATCGTGAACCAGGGCATCGCCGTTTACGGCAACAAGGGATCCACCGACCAGCACGCCTACGTGCAGCAGCTCCGGGAGGGCGTGAACAACTTCTTTGTCACGTTCATCGAGGTGCTGAAGGACCGCGCCGGCACCGCCTCGATGGAAGTCGAGCCGGGTGTCACCACCGGTGACTACCTCCAGGGCTTCTATCTCGGGACCCGCGACGCCTTGAGCGAAAAGGACCGCGCCTCCCTCACCCTCACCGTCAACGACGTCTCACCCCGCACCGTCGGCATGCTGATCGCGCTGTATGAGCGTGCCGTCGGACTTTACGCGTCGCTCGTCGGGATCAATGCCTACCACCAGCCGGGCGTGGAAGCGGGCAAAAAGGCAGCGGGTGGTGTGATCGCGTTGAAGCTGAAAGTGCAGGCCGCGCTTAAAGCAGAGCCGACGTCCGCCCTGACCGCCGAGGCCCTTGCGGCAAAGATCGGGATGCCCGAGCAGGCGGAACTCGTCTTCAAGATTGCCGAACACCTCGCGGCCAACGGCGGCCTCCGCAAGACCGCTGGCAAAGCCTGGTACGAAAGCACCTACCAGCAGGCGTAACCAGGAAGGTGGAACGCACGCGCGTCGCGCGCAGTCTTCACCCTTGCCGCGCGTGCGGCCACCGTCCTAACTCCCGTCAAAACCATGAAGTTTTCCCGCTTTCTGTTCGCTTTCCTGGCCCTCCTCTTTGTTGCGATCGGCACCGGTTGCACGAGCAAGACCGCGCAGGACACCTCAATGCCCTGGAGCCGTCCCGCCACCTGGGAAGGCGGCATTCCCGGCATGGGCTCGCCCGACGAGGGTGGCCGCCGCCGCTGAGCAGTCGCCTGTCTTTTCTTTTGCGAAATCCGGCCGTTCTGGCCGGATTTTTTTTATGCCCGAAACGACCGCCGCCGCGCCGACCAACACGTCCCTCACTGCGCTGCCGGGGCATCTCTACGTCGTTGCGACCCCGATCGGCAACCTGACCGACCTGACGGAGCGGGCCCGGGCGATCCTGGGCGGCACCGATCTGATCGCCTGCGAGGACACCCGTACCACCGGCGCCATGCTGTCACGCCTCGGCCTCCACCGGCCCCTCGTCGCGTACCACGATCACAATGAGACCGAGGTCGCCGACCGCCTCGCGTCTGAAATCGCAGCCGGCAAATCCATCGCCCTCGTCAGCGACGCCGGCACCCCGGCGATCAGCGATCCGGGCTTCCGTCTCGTCCGGGCCTGCCGCCGCCGCAACCTTCCGGTGGTGCCGGTCCCCGGTCCAAGCGCCCTGATCACTGTCCTTTCGGCGGCCGGTTTGCCGACCAATGGCTTTCTCTTTGTTGGTTTTCTGCCCGCCAAGTCCGCGGCGCGCATCGGCTTCCTCCAGAAGTACCGGAATTTTGAGTACACGCTCGCGCTTTATGAATCGTGCCACCGGATCGACAAGTTCGCCGACGAGATCGTCGCCACCCTCGGTGACAGCCGGGTGATCGCGATTGCAAAGGAGGTGACCAAACTGCACGAGGCCTTCCTCGTCGGGGGCGCCCGCGAGGTGCGCGACCGCCTGGCGCGCACCAGCCTGAAGGGCGAATTCGTGCTCCTGATCGCGCCCGCCGACTACGTACTATGATCGGCCCGCGCTGATCTTCGGTCTTTTCACCGCCCTCCTTTTCCCGTGTCGTGAAGTCCATGTCCGCCGCCGTCGCCGTCATCGATATTGGCAGCAATTCCATCAAGGTGCTGGTGGTCCAGCGCTCGCGCCAGGGACAACTCACCGCCCTGAAGGCGCGGACGATCGAAGCCAGGATCAGCGCCGGCATCAGCAAACAAAACCCGCGGCTAAGCGACGAGGGCATGAACCGGGGCGCGGAGGCGATCCGCGAACTGCTGGCGGACGCGCGCGCCTTCGATCCGCGCGAGACCCTGCTTGTCGCCACCAGCGCAGTGCGGGACGCGTCGAACGGAGCCGATTTCCGCGCGCGCCTGGCCGCCGAGACCGGGCTGCAGGTCCGGATCCTCTCCGGCGAGGAGGAGGCCAACCTGATCGGGCGCGGGCTGACCTGTGACCCCGACCTCGCTCACCTGCGCGACTTTTACCTCTTCGACCTGGGCGGCGGGAGCCTGGAATGCCTGGCGTTCCGCGACCGTCGAATCGCCCAGGGCCTCAGCCTTCCGCTCGGCTGCGTGCGCCTGACAGAGCGGTTTGTGTCCGATCCGTCCCGGCCCTTCAGCCGCGAGGCGGACCGTGCCGTCTCCGAATTGGTCAAGGAGGTCGTGATCAAGAGCGGCTTTCATTTCAATCTTCCGCCAGGCGCCGCCGCCGTCGGCACCGGCGGAACCCTCACCACCGCGCGCGCCATCCTCGGAGCCCGGCGGGGCCAGTCGTTCGAGCAGTCCGCGACCCTCCTCACCGTCACTGAACTTCGCGAACTGCTCTCCTACATCGGCCGCGAGCCCCTGGAGGAACGCCGCCGACTTCCGGCCATGCCCCACGGCCGGGCAGACGTGTTGCCCGCCGCCCTCGCCACCATGATCGCGGTGGCGGACGTGGCCGGCCTGCACGCGTATCGAAATTCTGTTTACAACCTGCGCTGGGGCGTGGCCGCGCAGGCGCTGGATCACGCCTGAGCTGGCCGGTGGCGGGCGCCCGCCCACCCTCACGGTCTACGGCGCGCGCAGGGCTTTCAGCAGCCCCTGGAAATCGGCCGGCACAGGCGCGCGCAGGTCGAGCCGGACGCCCGTGACGGGATGCGTCACGATCAGGTGTTCGGCGTGCAGCATGACGCGCTCCGGCTGAAGCTTCATCCGGGCGTCGGGTTTCCAACCGTACACCAAGTCGCCGAGGATGATGTGCCCAAGCGATTTCAGGTGGACGCGGATCTGGTGGGTTCTCCCGGTATGAATCGCGCAGCGGAGCAACGCAGCGGTGCGGCCGAATTTCTCCACCACCTCCCAGTCGGTGTGGGCATCACGCCCGCGCTGATCCCCCTCCACCACCGCCATCTTGTGTCGCTGATTGGGGTTGCGACCAATCGGTTTGCGGATGCTCCCGCTGAGGAGCGAGGGCACCCCCGCGACCAGGGCAAGGTACTCCTTTTGCAGGCTGCGCTCGGCAAACTGCTCCGAAAGCCCGCGGTGGGCCGCGTCCGTTTTCGCCACCAGCATGACGCCGGACGTCTCGCGGTCGAGGCGGTGGACAATCCCGGGACGCTCCACCCCGCCGATACCGCTCAGCTCACCCTCGCAGTGCGAAAGCAGCGCGTGGACCAGGGTGTCCTCGCCCGTCCCGGCGCCTGGGTGAACGATCATGCCGGAGGCCTTGTTCAGGGCGAGGAGGTGCTCGTCCTCGAAGATCACTTCGAGGGGGATGTCGACCGCCTTGAGTTCGGAGGGGCGCGTCTCCGGCATGGTGAAGGTCAGGACGTCCCCGGCGCGCACGGTGTCGTCCTTCCCGATCGGCCTCCCCCCGAGGAGCACCCGGCCGTCGTCGAAAGCGCGCTGCAGCGCCATCCGGCTGTATTCGGAAAATCCGGACGCGAGCACCTTGTCGGCGCGGCCTCTGCGGATGCCTTCGGGCACGATGAACTGGACGGGATCGGGCATGCGTGGATTGAGACTCTCTCCGGCCTTCAGGCCGGGGGCGAGGACAGAACCGCCTCCACCTCCCGGAGCCACTGCCGGCGGGTGGCTTCCGGCACCAAGGCCACCTCGAAGCCGTTCCGCGCCAGGCGGGCGAGCTCCGCCGGAGTGAAGGCCAGCTCACCGGCCAGCGCCTCGTATTCGTCCGTCAGGGTATTGGCGAAGACCAGCGGATCATCCGTGCTCAGGGTGCAGCGCACGCCCGCGTCCATCAGGGCGCGCACGGGATGCGCCGCCAGCGACGGCACAACCTGGAGTTTGACGTTGCTGATCGGGCACAGGTCAAAGGTCACGCCGCGCTCCGCCGCGAGGGTCACGACCGCGGGATCCTCGATCGCACGCACGCCATGCTGGATCCTCGTGGAGCCGAGCACCTCGATGGCCTCACGCACCCGCGCGGGACCGTCGAACTCGCCGGCGTGGACTTTGGTGACCTTGCCGTGCTCGCGAAGCCGCGCCCAGACCGAGGCGGTCCAGGGCTGGGTCGGGACCTGCTCAAATCCGTGCAGATCGACCCCGGCGAGGTCCTCCCATTGCCCGAGCGCGTCGATCGTGCTTCGGAGCGGGGCAACGTAGTCGGAGCGCAGCATCCCGGCGAAGATCCGCACCTCCAGGCCGGGCGGCACCGCCGCCCGGATGGCGGCGACGATTTCGGGGCCGGGGACGCCGATGAAGCCGGTCACGGGCAGGTGAAAGCTTGTCTCCACATAACGGACGTTCTGCTCCACATGGCGGGCAAACACGGCCTTGGCCGCCTCGTGGTAGCGCTCCGCCGAGACGAACCACGGCAGCGCATGGCCGAGCAGGATCTCGTCGAAGTGCGGAAAACTCGGATACCGAAACTGCGGCTGCCGGAAGAGGGGCGCCTCCGGGTAACGCTCCGGTCGCCAGGCATGCAGCAGTTCGTACGGGAGCGCTCCTTCGAGGTGAAGGTGCGTTTCCGTCTTGGGCAGCGCCCGGATAAAACGGCGTACGGCCTCTGTCACACGCTGCGCCCCCCGCGCGGCTCACTTGCCGCCCAGCAGGTATTCGGGATTCAACTTCTGGAGCGACTTCGGGACAAACATGCCGTCCTTGCGGATCAGCTTGCCGTCAAACCGGATTTCACCGCCGCCGTATTCGGGGCGCTGGATGCAGACCATGTCCCAGTGGACCTGGGAACGGTTGCCGTTGCCCACCCCCTCGTAGGCCTGCCCGGGGGTAAAGTGGAAGGAGCCAGCGATCTTCTCGTCGAAGAGAATGTCGCGCATGGGCTCGAGGATGTGCGGGTTGAAGCCGAGGGCGAACTCCCCGATATAGCGGGCGCCGTCGTCGCTATCGAGAATCTCATTGAGGCGCTTGGTATTGGAGGACGTGGCCTCGATGATGCGGCCCCGCTTGAAGACCAGGCGGATGTTGTCGAAGGACTGGCCGAGGTAGACGGTCGGGGCGTTGTATTGCACCACACCCTCAACGCTGTCCTTCACCGGGCAGGAGAAGACTTCGCCGTCCGGGATGTTGCGCAGGCCGCCGCAGGGCTGCGCGCCGATCCCCTTGATGGAAAAGCGGAGGTCGGTGCCCGGGCCCTGGATGTGCACCTGGTCGGTCGCCTTCATCAGGTCGGCCAGCGCCTTCATCCCGGGCGTCATCCGCGCGTAGTCGAGGGTGCAGACGCGGAAATAAAAGTCCTCGAACTCCTCCGTGCTCTTCCCGGCCAGCTGCGCCATCGAGGCGGTCGGCCAGCGCAGGACCACCCACTTGGTCTTGCCCACGCGGTGGTCGAGCACCGGCTTCATCAGCCGGCTGACGAGCTGCACCCGGTCGGGCGGGACGTCCGAGGCCTCGAAGATGTTGTCCGATCCGCGGAGCGCGATGTACGCATCCATCTTCTGCATACGGGCGAGCTCGATCTCGGCGTGTGGGGCGAACTGGTCCTCCGCCGCCCCGAGGGTCAGCTCGCGGGTGACGCGGGCCCGGTGGAGGTTGACGTAGGGATGGGCGCCGCGCCGGCGGGTGGCGCGAATCAGGCTGATCACAATCTGGTCAGGCACATCAAACGCATCGATGAGGACCCGTTCACCCTTCCTGAGGTTGGTGGAGAACGCGGTCAGTCCCTCGGCCAGCTGGTCAAAGCGCGGATCGATAAGCATGCCCCCACCTAACCTCACCGCCGCCGGGCGGGGCAAGTGGGAAACCGGTGCGGAGCCACGGGGACACGGCCTCAGGGCGGACCGCCCGGCAGGGGCCGGGCCTCCGGGAAACAGATACGGCCCACCGCCTCGTCGAAATCGGCCGCGCCGCGGATGATCTCGATCTCCAGGCGCAGATAATACACCGGCACCGGGCAGGGCAGCCCGTCGGGCAGGCGGACCGCGTCCTTTTCGGTGGTGACGATAAACTCCACCTTCTGCTCCAGTGCCTCGCTGAAGATGGATACAAAGTCGTCGTAGGCGAAGCGGTAATGGTCGAGGAAGCGGCGGGCAAAGACGATCGAGCCGCCCAGGTCCTTGACGAACTTCTCGAAGCTCTCAGGGGTGGCGATGCCGCTGAAAACGCCGACGCGGCGACCGCGCAGATGCTGCAGCGGCTGGCGTTCCTCGGACCCAAAACGCTGGAGGTACTGCGGCTTGTGGGCGCACTCGATCACGTCCACTCCCGGGTTGTGCCGCTGGATCAACTCCTCCAGCTCCTCGTCTCGCTGGCCATTGGACTTGGTCAGAAAAACGTAGCTGGCGCGGCGCAGGTGCTTGATCGGCTCACGCAGAATACCCCGGGGAAGGAGGAAGCCGTTGCCAAAGGGGTTGGTCTTGTCGACCAGCAGGAGGTTGAGCCGGCCCTTGAGGGGCAGGTATTGGAAACCGTCATCCAGGACGAGGGTGTCGCAGCCAAACTTTCGAATCGCGTACATCCCCGCTTTGACGCGGTTCTTGTCGACCAGGACGATCACGCCCGGGAGGTTGCGCGCCAGCATGAAGGGTTCGTCACCGGCGTGTTCGGAGTCGAGCAGCACCTTCTCGCCGTCACTGACGATGCGCGGCGGCGGCTCGGGCGTGCCGGTGAGGCCGTTCAGCCATTTTTTCCACAGCGGGGCGGACTTGCTTTTGTAGCCACGGCTGAGGATCGCGACCTTGCGGCCGCGGTCGCGGAGGGCGCGGGCGAACTTTTCCACCACCGGCGTCTTGCCTGTGCCGCCGACCGTCAGGTTGCCCACCACCACGACGAGGCAGCCGAGGGGCTGATCATGCAGGATACGCTTGCGGTAGAGCCAGAACCTCGACTGGGCGATCCCACTGAACAGGTACGACAAGGTCTGGAGAAACCCCGCGTAGAGGATGGAGCGGATGCCCTCAGCACGCCCGAAAATCACGTCGATCGTGTACTGCTCGAAGGTGTTGAGCTTTCTCTGGAGCCAGGACGACATGCCTCGGGCAAAGGGGGTTTGGATGTTGACGATGGGGAGGCGCTATCGCTTCGTAAACGGTTCTCTATCGCCACCCAGGCCACGCCATGCAACTCAATCTACTCAAGTCCAAGCTCCACCGGGTGGAGGTCACCGACACGAGCCTCAATTATGAGGGCAGCCTGGCGATCGCTTCCGACCTGATGGACCTGGTCGGGCTGCGCCCCTACGAGCGCATCCTGATTGGCAATACGGCCAACGGGGAGCGGTTCGAGACCTACGCCATCCCCGCTCCGGCGGGCTCGAAGACCATCAGCCTCAACGGCGCCACCGCGCGGCTGGGCAAGCCGGGAGACATCCTCACCATCATGTCCTTCGCCGTGGTGGACGAGCGCGAGGCGGCGCAGTGGCAGCCCCGCGTGGCGGTGCTGGCCGACGGCAACAGCCGCGTGCTCAAGGTGAGCGCGAAATAACCCTTTCCCGTCCGAACCGTCCATCGTTCTCCTCCATGAGCTACAAACTGTTCATCCCAGGTCCCATCGCTGTCTCCGAAAAGACACTGCGCGCCATGGCCCAGCCCATGATCGGCCACCGCAGCACGGATTTCGTGGCGCTGTACCAATCCATGCAGCCCGAACTCCAGGGGCTGTTCTACACCCAGGATCCGGTGTACCTGAGCACCAGCAGTGCGTGGGGGACGATGGAAGGCTCCCTGCGCAATGTGGTGAAAAAGAAGGTGCTGAACTGCATGAACGGCGCCTTCTCGGACAAGTGGTTCGACGTCGCCCAGCGCTGCGGCAAGCAGGCCGGCGCCCTCAAATCCGAGTGGGGCCAGCCGGTCGATCCGGACGCCCTCCGCAAGGAGCTGTCCACCGGCCAGTATGACGCCGTCACCCTGATTCACAACGAAACCTCCTGCGGCTGCATGAGCGACCTGCCGGCGATCATGGCGGTCCTGCGCGACTTCCCGGACGTCATTTCGATCGTCGACACGGTCAGTTCGTTTAGCGTGCTCCCGATCAAGAAGGACGAACTCGGTATCGACGTGCTGATCACCGGTTCGCAGAAGGCCCTCGCTCTGCCCCCCGGCCTCTCGCTCTTCTCCGTTTCCAAGCGGGCTCTCGAACGCGCCGCCACGATGGCCGACCGCGGCTATTATTTCGACTTCGTCGAATTCCAGAAAAACCACGAGGCGGGGATGACGCCGAGCACGCCGGTGGTGTCGCTCTTCTACGCCCTCAAGTCGAAGCTCGAGGACATCAAGGCCGAGGGCATCGAGAACCGCTACGCCCGCCATGCGCGTTTGAACCAGCAGGTCCGCGACTGGGGTTTTGCCAAGGGCTTCAAGCTCTTCCCCAAGGAGGGTTACGGCTCCCTCTCGCTCAACTGCTTCGCCAATACGCTCAACATCGATACGGCCGCGCTGAACAAGATCCTCAAGTCAAAGCACCAGCTGGTGATCGACGGCGGCTACGGCAAGCTGAAGGGAAAGACCTTCCGCATTTCGAACATGGGCGACGAGACCGACGCGACCATTGCCTCGCTGATCAAGTCTCTCGACGCCGCCCTGGCCGAGACCCCGAAGGCCGCCTCCTGAGGCGCCCCCGGGTTCTGTTTTCAACGGCTCACCTTCGGGTGGGCCGTTTTGCTTTTCGGGTCCTGCGAGGCCCACTGCACGATCACCGCGATGCTCCAGTAAGCGGACTTGGCGATGTCGCGCATCGTATCCACCAGCTCCGGAATTTCCATGGGGAGCTCGACGCCGGCACGCGCCAGCGCCCGCCAGACCGGGTGGTCCGGCCGTGCGAGGGTCGCACGCAGGGCCGCGCCCTCCTCCTCCACATCCGCCGCAGCGCACCACGCCAGAAGGTCGGCCAATGCCGCGGCCGCAAGCGCCGGCACCTGCTCATTTCGGAGCTCCCCGCCAAGCCCGCGGTTGCCCGCAGCCTGCTCGAGCAGGGGGAGCGAGAGGTGCCGGTCGAGGAAACCGGCTCCGGCCTCCTCGTGGGAAAAGCCAAAGACCTCGCGCTCCGCCTCCACGATGCTGCCGCCGTGGGTCAGGGCGCGGGCCAGCGAGAGCCCGAAGCGCAGGGGATCATGCAGCGCCAGCAACCAGAACCCAAGGTCGCGGGCCAGCCCGGCGGAGGCGCACAGGTTTTCCTCACTCAGCTTCAAGCCGTGGGCCAGCTCATACCCGAGGAGCAGGCTCGCGAGGGTGTGCACCAGCAACGGATTCAGGTCCAACGGTGATTCACCCTTGGGGACAATCGCCACGCGGGCGCAGGCCAGCAGGACACCGCTGCGGTAAACGCCGAGACGATGGATCGCGAGTGGAACGTCCAGCGCAGTGGTTTCGTCGTCGAGTGAACTGAGCCGGGTCGCGAGGCGCAGGAACACCGGCTCGTACCCGGGCAGCGCGGTGATTTCAGAGGCGAGCGCCTCGACCGTGGTGTAGGAGAGTCCACCCAGCGCCTTGAAGGTCTCCAGCATTGCCGCCACGACGGGTGGCCTGGCTTCCCCTGTGGACCACTCGAGCCAACCCTCGACCCCGGCGTCGCGCGCCGGACCGGCGGCTGCGACCTGGGGGCCAAACGCCCAGAGGGGCGCCGCGGTGGTGCGGCGGCAGAACGAACCGATGGGAGAGGCGGTGAGGGACGGGGTGTGACTAGAGCTGGGGAGTGCGACCCGTTCGAGCTGGGCGACCGGAGGAACGACCTCCTGGAAACCGATGTAGAGATGGGCGCGGTGCTTGAGGACGCGCTGGAGCGATTCCAGCTGGCGCAGCCGCGCTTGGATTTCCGGGGAATTGCGGTTGTTCACCGCCTTTTCCAGCAGCTCGGCGGTCGAGCGCAGGAGGGGCATGCCCAGGGCGGTGCCCTCGCTGGAGATGCGGTTGATCGTCCGGTCGATCCGCGGGTCGAGGGCCCGGTTCTTCACCGCCTCGCGTATTTCCTGCATGGATTCGGTCAGGCCGGTCGCGGCGGCCGTGACCATGCTGACGTAATCGCTCGGAGCCACCGCCAGACGCTTGGCCGCGGCATCGGGCGCTTCGATCAGCCGGCTCATCCAGTCCGCCGCGAGCGCTTTTTTCACCTCACCGAGGATCACCTCGGCACGGTAGGGCTTCACCAGCATGCCCTGCACCCCGAACTCCACGTACTTGAGGATCGAGCTGCGCTCGGTGTGGGCGGTGTAAACCACGACCGGGAGGTGCTGAAAGACGAGATCCGTGCGGATCCGCTGGAGCAGTTCCCAGCCCCAGCCCTTCGCCAGCTGGTTGTCGAGGATGACGAGGTCGGGAAAGGTGGGCTTCTCCAGGATCTCCCAAGCTTGCTGCACGGCGTCGGTCGTGACGGCCGCATGTCCGCCCGAGGCGAGGATTTTGGCGAGCAGGCGCTGGGAGAGGTTGTCGTCTTCGACGACGAGAATCGTAGCCATTGCGAAGTGGGGTCGGAGCGGCCGGGGACTCACCGCTGCTCACGCGAAGGAGAACGTGAATACATGCGCGGCGCGGCACGAGGGAAAAATGCAGTGCGGCGCCCAACCTTTGCTCTCCCCGCCCGACTGCCCAAATTTTCGCCTGCCGGCCCGGCTTCGAGGGGACGGCAAAAAACTCGTGCTTGAAATTGGGGGCGCCGGTGCGTAACGGCTCCCGTTTCCATGAAGTCTCTTGTCATCGCCGAGAAGCCGTCTGTAGCCGCAGACCTCGCGCGCGCTCTCGGCAAAGTTCCCAAGAAGGGTGACCACTACGAAAACGACGAGTACGTGATCTCGTCCGCCGTCGGCCACCTGGTGGAACTCCTCATGCCCGAGGACATCGACAAGAAGAAATACGGTTTTTGGCGGCTGGAGACCCTCCCGATCATCCCGGAAAAATTCGAGTTGAAGCCGATCCAGGACGCCAAGGACCGGTTCGACCAGCTGAAGAAACTGATTCAGCGCAAGGACATCGACCAGGTCATCAACGCCTGCGACGCCGGGCGCGAGGGTGAACTGATCTTCGCCTACCTCTACCAGCTGGCCAAGGGAAAGCTCCCGGTGAAACGCGCCTGGATGCAGACCATGACACCGGACGGCATCCGCACCGCTTTCAAGAACCTGCGCGACGGGCAGGAGATGTCGGGGCTCGCCGACGCCGCCCGCTGCCGCTCCGAGAGCGACTGGCTGATCGGCATCAACGGCACCCGCGCCATCACCAAACGCATGTTCGGCTCCCGCGCCGGCAATGTGGCTTCGGTCGGACGCGTCCAGACCCCCACCCTCGCCATCGTTTTTGCGCGCGAGCTGGAGATCCGCGGCTTCAAACCCCGCGCCTACTGGCGGGTCACCGCCACCTTCCAGGTGGCACGCGGCACCTACGAGGGTGTGTACCAGCGCTCCAACTACAAGAAGGCGGAAAACGACGACCACGACCGGATCGACCGGATCTGGGAAAAGGCCATCGCCGACGCCGTCCTCGCCGCCTGCCAGGGCCAGCCGCCGGCCACCGTGACGGAGGAAAAGAAGTCCGCCACGCAGTCCTCCCCCCGCCTCTACGATCTCACCACCCTTCAGCGCGAGGCCAACAACCGCTACGGCCTCTCCGCGCGGCGCACCCTTCAGATCGCCCAGGCGCTGTACGAAAAGCACAAGATGATCACCTACCCGCGTACCGACTCGCGGGCGCTGCCTGAGGATTACATGCCGACGGTGCGCCAGGCACTGGGCAATCTCCAGGGCGACCTGGCGACCCACGCCGGCAAGGTGCTGCAGGAGGGCTGGGTGCGTCCGAACAAACGCATCTTCAACAACGCCCAGATCTCCGACCACTTTGCCATCATCCCCACGGACTCCGAGGCCAAGAACCTCGATGAGTTCGAGGCCAAGGTCTTCGACATGATTGCGCGGCGTTTTGTCGCCGCCTTCTACCCGTCGGCCGAGTTCGATGTGACGACCCGCACCAGCACGGTCGCCGGCCACGCCTTCAAAACCGAGGGCAAGGTGCTCACCTCGGCCGGCTGGCTAGCCGTTTATGGCAAGACGACGGTGGATGAGGATGAAGCCTCGGGCGCGAAGGATTCAAAGGCGCTGCCCGCCCTCGACGCTGCCGATGGCAATCCGGCAAAAGCCAAGACCGTCGAGGCCAAGCTCCACGAGGAGACTACCAAGCCGCCTCCGCGCTACACGGAAGCCACCCTGCTTTCCGCCATGGAAGGCGCGGGCAAGCTGGTCGACGATGAGAACCTGGCGGAGGCGATGAAGGAACGCGGCCTCGGTACGCCGGCGACGCGCGCGGACACGATCGACGGCCTGATCAACCAGAAATACATGGAGCGCCAGCAGCGCGAGCTGCTGCCGACGGCCAAAGCCGAGTCACTGCTGCAGTTCCTCGCCGCGGTGAAGGCGGACGCGTTGACCAAGCCGGATATGACCGGCGAATGGGAACACAAGCTCCGACAGATGGAGCACGGCAAGTTCCCGCGCGACCGCTTCATGCAGGAAATCGTCGATGTCACCAAGGGCATCGTCGAGCGCACCAAGACCTTCGAGGAGGATGCCTCCACCGCCCGCGTGACGGAAATCGTCTCTCCGACCGATGGGAAACCCATGCTGGAGACCCTTCGCGGTTATCGCTCCCAGGACGGCACGCTCATGGTCTACAAGGTGATGAGCGGCCGAAAGCTCGAGGAGAACGAGGTGAACGAACTGGTCACCCAGGGACAGATCGGTCCCCTCGATGGCTTTGTCTCCGCCAAAACCGGCAATCGTTTTCCCGCGACCATCCGCCTGATCGACGATCCGAAGGAGGAGGGCAAAAAGAAGGCCGAGCTCGATTTCGGAAACAAATTCGACGTCAACGCCATCGAGCCGTTCTGGACCGAGCCCGCGAGCGGGGCCGAGCTGTGCGAGGCGCCCACCAGCTATGTCCTGCGCGAACGCGAGGGCGAAGGCTGGAAGAACAGTTTCCAGGTAGGCCGCCTGATGTGCCAGAAACCCATCACACGCGAACACGCGGTGCAGCTGATCGAGCAGGGTAAGACCGAACTGATCAAGGGCTTCATCTCCAAGAAGGGGCGGCCGTTCGACGCGTTTCTCGTCCGCAATGGCGCCAAGATCAGCTGGGAGTTCCCGCCGCGGAAAACCGCGGCCAAGGACGGCAGTGGCGAGGGCAAACCGCGCCGCACCAAACCCAGCGTCGACGTCACCAAGGCGACGCGCCTGGGCGAAAGCAAACTCCACGACGGCGAACTGCTGCAGACGGAAGACAGCTTTGTCGTGAACAAACCGAACGCGGACGGCACGCCTCGCGTGGTCTTCCAGCTCAAGCGTCAGCTCTGCGGCAAGGAGATCCCCGCCGATGAAGTCGAACGCCTGGTCGAGACCGGCAAGACCGGCTTGATCGAGGGTTTTGTCTCGAAGCGGGGCTCGGCGTTCAGCGCCTACCTCACGCTCTCCAAGGATAAAAAGAAGGCCGAGTTCGAGTTCCCGCCGCGCTGAGCGCCGACGGCCGAAGCCGGGGCGGATGCAACCATTCGCCCCGGATACGCGTCTAGCAGGCTGTGACCCCCTCCCGCACGCTCGCCGCGCTTTTCGGCCTCACCACCCTGGTGGCCTCGATCCTCGCCTGGAACGAACACACCGCGCGTCGCACCGCCGAGTCCCGGCTGGCGGCGGCAACAACCGCTGCTGCGGAAACAGCCGCGCCGGGCGAAGGTAAAGTCCTCGAGCCGCTGGCGCTTCAGGAGCCCCTGCCGGAACTGCCGGATCAGCCCCTGGCGAATGGGGTCGCCGGCAGCAGGGAGAGCGTCACGCGACCGAACGCGGCAGCCGCCGACCAAACGGGTTCCGAACGCCGCCGCTGGGCAGCGATGATGGAGAACCCGGAGTTCGCACGTTTGTGGACCCTCCAGCAAAAGGCGCAACTCGACGGGCGTTTCGCTGACCTGTTCCGGCGCCTCAACCTGCCGCCGGAAAAACTCGACCAGCTCAAAACGCTCCTCCTGGAGCGTCAGGCCTCTCCTCGCGATGTGATCGCAGCTGCGCGCTCCCAAGGCATCGACCCACGGCAAAACCGCCCCCAAATGCAGCAGCTGATCCGCGAAACGACCGCCGAACTCGACAGCTCGATCGCCGCGCTGCTGGGGCCCCAGGGGTATCAGACGTTTCAAACTTACGAACAAACCGGGCCGCAGCGGCAGGCGGTGAGTCGGCTCGAAGAAAGACTCAGTTACACCCCCACGCCGCTGAATCCCCAGCAGCGCGAGCAGTTGGTGCAGCTGCTCGCCAGCCCCGCCGCCGGCACCCCTGCAGCGGCCGTCAGTGGCGCTCCGGCCGCAGGGCGAACGAACTCGCGCGGACTGGCCCGCATCACCGACGATGTGATCGCCCGGGCCCGTGCCGTGCTAACCCCGGCGCAGGTGTCCGCCCTGGAACAGTTGAAGGCGGAGCAAGAGGCCCAGGCCGACATGCAGCGCCTATGGCGCGAGCGGCGGGAGCCGACGCCCACCCCTGTGCCGACCCGCGGCTGAGATACCGGCGCCGTTGTCCGCTTCGTTCCTGCGCCTGTGGCGGACGGGCGGTACCTGGCTCCGCAGAGGGGGGCGCCCTCTCGATCGGAGCGTCACGCTCGGCGGCACGGGGGCGCACCGCGCAAAATTTGCGATTCTTTGGTCAGGCCCAAATTAGCCCTTGTCCGGGCCGGACGGCCTCCCTTTCCTGACAGTCCGGCAACCCTTTTCGCCTATGATCGTTACCACTGCGCAGCTCTTCAAACACGCCTACGGAAAATACGCCGTCGGCGCGTACAACATCAACAACGCCGAGCAGGCGATGGGCCTCTTCAAGGGCGCCATCCAGTCGCAGGCCCCCTTCATCATCCAGATTTCCAAGGGCGCCCGTAAGTACACGGACAAGCGCATGCTGGAGGCGATCATCCGCTCCGCTGGCGAGATCTTCCCGGAGGCCATTTTCGCCGTGCATCTCGATCACGGTGACGAAGAAACCTGCTACGATTGCATCGAGTCCGGTTTCTTCAGCTCCGTCATGATCGACGCTTCGCACGATCCGTTCGAAAAGAACGTCGAGATCACGAAGCGTGTCGTCGAGCGCGCCCACAAGAAGGGCATCTCCGTCGAAGCCGAACTGGGCATGCTCGGTGGCGTCGAGGAAGACATCAAGGTCGAGGACGGCCATGCCACCCTCACGAACCCGGTCGAGGCCGAGGATTTCGTCAAGAAGACCGGCTGCGATTCCCTGGCCTGCGCCATCGGCACCAGCCACGGCGCCTTCAAGTTCAAGGGCAAGCAGTCCCTCCACTTCAATGTGCTCGAGCAGATCAAGGCCCGCCTCCCTGGCTTCCCGCTGGTGATGCACGGTTCCTCGTCGGTGCCGAAGGACGAGGTCGACCGCATCAACGCTGCCGGCGGCACGATCAAGGATTCGGCCGGCGTCGACGTGAACGAGTACCTCCCCGCCGCCAAGCTGGGTGTGACCAAGATCAACATCGACACCGATGGCCGCCTGGTCTGGACCCGCGTTCACCGCGAGTTCTTCCGCGACAAGCCCTCCGAGTTCGATTTCCGCCCGCCGGGCAAGATCTTCATCGACGAGTACGCGAAGTTCATCGAGAGCCGCAACCGGCTCCTCGGCTCCGCCGGCCAGCTCGCCGATCTGCGCAAGTCCCTCGGCAAATAAGCCGCAGCCTTCGCTCCTTTCCCCAAGCGCGGTCCTTCCGGACCGCGCTTTTTTCATGATTCGTTGACCCGCTCGCAGTTTGCGGCGCCGGACGGGCTGCGCTGTGATCGCGAGTACCGTATGCGGCACCCCCGGCTCGCTCTGGCCCTGCTCGCCACCACCTTTATCCTCACCGTCCCGGTTTCGCTCGGGGCCGCGCCCGGCGTCGGCACGCGCCTGGAGTCCCTCGCGGTCGGGGCAAAAACCTTCGAGGGCGTCACGGTCAAGAGCGTCACCCCCCGCAGCATCACCTTCACCCACCGCGATGGGATGGCGTCCGCCCTGCTGCGCGAACTGTCCCCCGAGCTGCAGGAGAAATTTGGATACGATCCCGCGGCCGATCAGCAGGCCGAGGCTCGTCTCGCCGAACAACGCCAAGCGGCTGCGGCCCGGGAAAAACAGCGCAGCGACCTGCGCAGCCTGCAGCGCGAACAGACCCTGGCGGACCGCTATGAACGGTTACTCCAGGAAATCGGCGCTCCCCCCATGGTGCACCGGGAGGTCGACCTCCGGCCGCGCTTCCGCGAGCTGGGTCTCGGGGTGAAGGACCAGGGGCGCCGGCCCAGCTGCTCCGTCTTTGCGGTCGTCAGCGCGCTCGAATACCAGAATGCGCGGCTCGCAGGCCGTCCCGAAAAACTTTCCGAGGAATATTTGCTGTGGGCCCTCCGGCGCAGCACCCGCCGTGTGGAGCTGGCCCGCACCAACACCGACGTTCTTACGGCCGAGGCGGATGAGACCACCGGTGACGCCGGCTTCACCCTGCCGGAGACGGTCGGTGCCCTGCGTGCCTTTGGCATCCCCCTGCAGGAATCGATGCCCAACACATTTGGCGTCGGCATGGACGGAATCCCCGATCCCACCGAAGACTTGATCGCGCAGGCCCGCTCCCGCCGAAAGGTTTTCATCCACTTCATCTCCCCGCGCGATACGGAGACGCAGATCGCCTGCCTCGTGAATGCGCTGAATGCCGAAGTGCCGGTACCCATCGGGGTCCGCTGGCCGCACGAGACTACGGTGCGCACCGGTTACCTCAGCCAGCAGAAGCCGGTGCGCGATTCCGCCCACGCCGTCACCCTGGTCGGGTATCGCTGTGACACCGGCCAACTGAAGGACGCGGTCTTTGTCTTCAAGAACTCGTACGGTCCCCAGTGGGGCCAGGCTGGATACGGCCTGGCCACCTTTGAGTACCTTCGCGAAAATCTGCTCGGAGCGATCCTGCTGGAAGTCCAGCGCGGGGAGAGCTGAGACCCCTCCCCTTCGCCTTCACGGGAGCCAGGGAAACTTGCGCGCGTCCGGCTTGCGCTTTTCCCGCTGGGCGCGGTGAAACTCCTTCGCCTCGTCGGTCATGTAATACAGCAGGGTGGCGTTGCCCGAGAGCTCCTGGATGCCGGCCTGACCGTCGACGTCGGCGTTGAAGGCGCTCTTCAGGCAGCGGATCGCGAGCGGGCTGTGGCCCATGATCTCGGTGGCCCACTTGACGCCCTCCGCCTCCAGCTGGTCCACCGGTACGACCGCGTTGACCAGTCCCATCTCCAGGGCCTGCTGCGCGTTGTATTGGCGGCACAGGTACCAGATTTCCCGGGCCTTTTTCTGCCCGACAATGCGTGCGAGGTAGCTGGAGCCGAAACCGCCGTCGAAGCTGCCCATCTTGGGGCCGACCTGGCCGCAGATCGCGTTGTCGGCGGCGATGCTGAGGTCGCAGACGATGTGGAGGACATGACCGCCGCCGATGGCATAACCAGCCACCAGCGCGATCACGACCTTCGGCATAGACCGGATCAATTTCTGCAGGTCGAGGACGTTCAGCCGCGGCACCCCGTCGTCGCCGACGTAACCGGCGTGGCCGCGGACGCTCTGATCGCCGCCCGCGCAAAAGGCGTATTTGCCGTCGGTGTGGGGACCCGCGCCGGTGAGGAGGACCACGCCGACCGAGGGATCCTCCCGCGCGTCCACGAAGGCGTCGTACATCTCGAACACCGTCTGGGGCCGGAAGGCATTGCGCTTCTCCGGCCGGTTGATCGTCACCTTGGCGATGCCGTCCGCCTTGTGATAGAGGATGTCAGTGTAGGTCTTGGCTGTTTTCCACGCGGTCATGGGCTGCGACGCCACTGCGTTTGACCGCGGAGGTCAACGCCAGCGGCTTTGCAACCAATATTTGCCTGCCCTCGAATCCTCTTGGACAACGCCGGCGGGTGCGTTGAGACTCCCGACTTCCATGTCCGCCACCGCAACGCCGTTGCCGTCTGTTCGCACACAGCTGGGCCTTGGACTGGGTGCCCTCGGTGTCGTCTTCGGCGACATCGGCACCAGCCCGCTGTACACCATGCGGGAGTGCCTCGTGCACCTGCCTTCGGTCGATCGCACGGAGGGCGTGTTGGGGGTGCTCTCCCTCATGTTCTGGGCGCTGATGTTCGAGGTCAGCTTCAAGTACGTCAGCTTTGTCACGCGCGCGGACAATCGGGGTGAGGGCGGCATTTTTGCGCTCCTGGCGCTGACCCTGAAGCAGGACGCGGCCAATCCGCGCAACCGCGGTCTTGGGTGGTCCACCCTCCTCATCCTCGCCGGCGCCGCCCTGCTCTTCGGCGACGGCCTGATCACGCCGGCAGTTTCCGTGCTCGGCGCGGCGGAGGGGTTTTCCACCTTCAGCCCAGCCTTCGACAAGCTCGTGGTGCCGATCGCCGTCGCGATCCTCGCCCTGCTCTTTCTTTTCCAGTCCAAGGGTACCCTCGCGATCGGTCGCGCCTTCGGCCCGGTAATGCTCGTGTGGTTTGCCGTGCTGGGGGTGATGGGTGCGATCCATGTCTTTGACGCTCCCGACGTCTACCGCGCCCTCAACCCGATGCGCGGGCTGCGCCTCCTGATCGACCATCCCGCGCAGGCTACCGGAGTGCTGGGAGGCATCGTGCTGACCATCACGGGCGCGGAGGCCCTTTATGCCGACATGGGCCATTTTGGGCGCACGTACATCGCGCGTGCCTGGAGCTATGTGGTCGCGCCGGGGTTGATCCTGAATTATTTCGGGCAGGGCGCCTACGCGATCTCCCACCCCACGGACAACACCAACCCGTTCTTCGCCCTCGCCCCGGAGGGCGCCCCGCGCCTGATCCTCGTCGGCCTTTCGATCTGCGCGGCGGTCATCGCCAGCCAGGCCCTCATCACCGGCACGTTTTCGCTCACGCGGCAGGCCATCCAGCTCGGCTACTTCCCACGTCTCCGAATTCTCCATACGAGCGCGGAGCACGCCAGCCAGATCTACATCCCGATCGTCAACTGGGCGCTCGCGCTCGGCACGATCTGGGTCGTGCTCGAGTTCAAGAGCAGTGCGGGCCTCGCCGGCGCCTACGGCATCGCCGTCACGGGCACGATGGTCGTGACCACCTTCGCCTTTTTCCAGGTCACCCGCCTGGTCTGGCGCTGGCCCCTTTGGAAATCGATCCTGCTCTGCGGCAGCTTCGTCATCTTCGACCTGGCCCTCTTTGGCGCCAACCTGCACAAGATCCCCGACGGCGGCTGGCTCCCGATCGTGGTGGCGATGGGCATCCTTGCGATCATGCACACCTGGAAAAGCGGCCGGAATGAAATCCAGGACAAAGTGTATGGCGGGGCGATCACCGAGCTGGAACTCTCCAGCGTGGCGAAAAGCAAGTCCATCACCCGCGTCCCCGGCAGCGCGGTCTTCATGGTGGCCACCCCGCGCGGCACGCCGCTCGCCCTGCTGCACCACCTCAAGGCCAACAAATGCCTCCAGCAGCAGGTGGTGCTGCTCACCATCGCCACCTCCGAGATCCCTCAGGTGAACGACCCCGACCGCCTGACGGTGGAGGACCTTGGCGAGGGGGTGTGGCGCGCCGTGGGGCGGTACGGGTACATGGAATCACCCGACGTGGGTGACCTGGTGGAACGGGTGCGCGCGCAGGGCGTCCCGATCAACCCGGCTGCGACCACCTACTTCTTCAACCGCGAGATGATCATCACCGGCGGCAATGCCCGCATGTGGGACTGGCAAAAGCGGCTCTACGCCGTGCTCAGCCGCAACGCCACCCCGGTGAAGGATTACTACAAGATCCTGCCGACTCAGATCATCGAGATCGGCCTGCCGGTGCAGCTCTAGCGAGGCGCGGCTCCGCGCCTCGCATTTATGATTCTTGATTGGTGATTTATGATTTTTGGGACGCCCGGGCAGTCGGACGTTTCCCTTCGGTCTCGTTCATTCGACTTCGTCATTCGGATTTCATTTCCTGATTTTCGCACTCACCTCTCCGTCTGCACGCCCCATGTCTTCCTCGCCGCTCGATTTCTCCAATACCAACGCCCTTTGGTGCAGCGTGGTTGCCGAGACCTTGGCGCGGGCGGGTGTTCGCCGCGCCGTCATCTCTCCGGGCTCGCGCTCCACTCCGTTGACCCTGGCCCTGGTACGACATGGGGGGATCGAGACGCTCCCCGTCCTCGATGAACGGTCGGCCGGCTTTTTTGCTTTGGGCCTGGCGAAACAACACCGCGAGCCCGTGGTGCTGCTGTGTACCTCCGGCACCGCTGGAGCCAATTATTTCCCGGCGGTGATCGAGGCGCAGGAGAGCACGGTGCCGCTCCTTGTCATCACAGCGGACCGGCCGCCGGAACTGCGCGAATGCGCCTCCGGACAAACCATCGATCAGCTGCGGCTCTACGGGCACCACGTGAACTGGTTCCACGAGTTTGCCGTGCCCGAGGCGTCGCTCCCTTTGTTGCGTTATGTGCGACAGACCGTGGCCCACGCCGTGCAACGCACGCTCACCCCGGTACGCGGTCCGGTTCACCTGAACGCTCCCTTCCGCGATCCCCTGCCTCCACTGCCCGACGCCAGTGCCGAGCCGCTGCGGGCTGTGATCGATGAGGCTTTCTTCGCGCATGTGCAGCCCACCACCACCCCAACGGGCGGTACCGTCTTGTGGCAGCGCGCCACCAGCGCCCGGGGTTTGATCGTGGCGGGCGCAGAATCGCCCGCCGACCCCGCCGCGTATGTCGCCGCCGTCTTCCGGCTGGCGGAGGGCCTCCAATGGCCGGTCCTGGCAGATGCCCTTTCACCCGTACGCCATCACGCTCCGGCAGGCTCCCCCGTGATCGCGGCCTACGACGCGATCCTGCGCTCGCCCACCGCGGCCCGGCACCTCGTGCCGCGCCAGGTGCTCTGCCTCGGTGGCTGGCCCACCAGCAAGGTGTTGCGGGCCTGGCTCGAGCAGTCGGGCGCGGAAATCGTTCTGGTCAGCCCCAACGCCGGCAACCGCGACGCCCTTCACGGCCGCACCCGGCACATCCTCGCGGGACCGGAGCAGCTCCAGCCCTCCGGTGAGCCGATCCATGACGACCGGTACCTCCGCGAGTGGCAGGCGTGCGAGACCCGCGCGCAGGCGGCGTTCGATCACGCGCTGCGCGTGGAAGAAAGGGTGGAGCCGCGGGCGGCGCGGGACCTGGCGCAGCTCCTGCCGGAGGGTGCGCGGCTTTTTGTCGCCAGCAGCATGCCCGTACGGGATCTTGAATACGTCTGGCCGGCCGGCAACCGCGGCGTGGGCCTGCATTTCAACCGCGGCGCCAACGGCATCGATGGCACCCTGTCCACCGCCCTTGGCGTTGCACATGGCGGACGCCCCACGGTGCTGCTTACCGGCGACCTGGCTCTGCTGCACGACACGAATGGTTTTCTCCTCCTTCCGAAGTTTCGAGGCAGCCTCACCATTGTGCTGATCAACAACCGCGGGGGAGGGATTTTCGGTCACCTGCCGGTGGCGCAGTTCGACCCGCCCTTCGAGGAGTACTTTGCCACGCCTCAGGCGGTGGACTTTGCGCCCCTCTGCCAGGCCTATGGGGTCCCACACGTCCTGGTGCGCGATTGGAAACACTACGCAGAACTGCTCTCCCCATTGCCCACGCAGGGCGTGCGTGTCCTGGAACTCCGGACCGACCGCAAACGCGACGCCGCCTTCCGCAAAGAGCTGTTCGCGCGCGTGGCGCGCGAGGCGGAGAGCGCCCTCGCATAGGTAGGCTCAGGGACGCGGCTCGACCGCGTCCGCCGTGTCCTCCGCCAGCGCCGCCAGCAGGGCCTGGAACTTGAGCTGCGTTTCCTGAAATTCCTTCTCGGGTTCTGAACCCGCCACAATCCCCGCGCCCGCGTAGACCCGCGCCCGCGGCCCGTCGATCAGGGCGCTGCGCAGGCCGACAAAAAACTCCCCCTCGCCCCGATGGTCGCTCCAGCCGAGAGCTCCGGCATAAAGCCCCCGGGGAAACGTCTCCAACTGACGGATGCAGGGCACTGCCCGCTCGCGCGGGGAACCACCCACCGCGGGCGTGGGATGCAGGGCCTCCACCACGTCCAGCAGGCGCACGCCGGCCGGTACGGGTGCCTCCAGCGGGGTGTGCAGGTGCTGGACATTGGCCAGGCGCTTGAGGACCGGACGGCGGCTCGACTCCACCGCAAGGCCAAGGGGGGCGAGCCGGCGTGTGATCGCACGCAGCACGTAGGCGTGCTCCGCCAGGTCCTTCTCACTGCGCAGCAGGGCGGAGCCGAGGGCGGCATCCTCACTGGCGGATTTGCCGCGGCGGGCGGAGCCTGCGAGCGCTTCCGTGCGCACGGTGCCGTCGGCCAGCTGCACCAGCCGCTCCGGGCTGGCCCCGATCAGGCTCTGCCCGCGGCCGTTCGCGACGGAGAAAGCGTAGCAGTCGCCAAATCGCTGGCGCAGCCCATTGAGCGCACGCAGCGGATGAAAGGGTGCAGCCGCGGTCAGGTCTTTCGCCCGCGCCAGGACAATTTTTTCAAACTCGCCGGCCCGGATGCTCTCCACGCCGCTGCGGACTGCCCGGAGATAGTTGCCTTCCTCACCCACCTCGCGCGACTCCACCGGGCCGGGTGCGGGCGCGACAAATTCCGGTGATCCGTAGTCGAACGACTCGAAGGTTTGCCGGGCGCGCCAGACCCGCTGCGCGATCGCCTCGATCGGCGCGTTGAGGTCGATCAGGACATTGGCCACCGCGACGGTGCGCCCGCCGCGCACCGCCACCTGCCAGCGCGGGACAAAGACGCTTGCGGCCTCGAAGGGTTCGCCCGGTTCCGTCTGGGATTGGAAGGAATAGGCGTGGAAAAAATGCGGGCCGGCGAACGGTGCCTCGAGATCGCCCACGCACAGGCAGTTTTCCAGGGTGACATCGATAAACCGCTGGCATTCGGCGAAGCGGTCCCGCCCCGCGGTGGTGAAAACCAGGACCGCCTCGGCTCCCGCCAGGGCGAGCCCCTGGGCCGGATGTTCGACATAAAAATGGCGCTCGCCGGGCTCGAAGATCGACTCCAGCACCGCGAGTGGATCGAGCGCCTCCACCTCGAGCGAAATGCTCACCAGCTGCGGCGCGCCGCGCTGCGCGGCGATCGCACGGCACTGCCGCAGGAAATCCACCAGCGCCTCGACGGAGGAGTTCTGGCGGGGATCGACGGGCAGGACGGTCATGGTGGCGGGCGGGCGGCAGGCGGCGCGCGCCCTATTTCTTGGCCGTCTCGGGCCGGGGGAAAAGAATCGCGGTCTCGGCCACCTTGAGGCCGGTCAGGCGTTCGCCCCAGGTTAGCTCGGCGCGCCAGTCCGGCCCCGGCGTGTAGCCGAGCACACCATGGATCTTGGCGGTGGTCTCCGGCATGACCGCTGCCAGCAGGCTCACTCCGCAGCGCAGGGCCTCCGCCATGGTGGCGAGGGATGCCTGGAGCAGGAGCTTGTCGCCGGGCTCCGCCGACTTGCCCAGTTTCCACGGCGCCCGTTTTTCGATGTAGCCGTTGGTGGCGGTGATGAAGGCGAAGGTGCGTTCCAGGGCGATGTGGAATTGGAAGCCCTCCATCAGCCCGATGACCTCCTCGCGCGTTTTCTCCCACAGGGCGCGCAGCTCGGCCTCGGCCTCCTCCAGCCCGGCCGGGGCGGGGACCACCCCGCCGCCAAAGCGGTTGGTCATGTTGAGGGTGCGGTTCACCAGGTTGCCCAGGTTGTTGGCAAGTTCGGCGTTGTAGCGGGCGACAAACTGCGCCTGCGAGAAATCGCTATCCTGGCCCACGCTCATCTCGCGGATGAGGAAATAGCGGAGTGCGTCCACCCCGTAGGTATCCGCAAACTGGATCGGGTCGACGAAGTTGCCCGTGCTTTTGGACATCTTCGAGCCGTTGATCGACCACCAGCCGTGCGCGAGCAGCGCCTTGGGCGGCTCGATCCCGGCGGCCTTGAGCATGATCGGCCAGTAGACGGCGTGGGGCGGCACGAGGATGTCCTTGCCGATGACATGAAAGTCCGCCGGCCAGACACCGGGCCTGTCGACCACGGCGGAGTAATAGTTCAGCAGCGCGTCGAACCACACGTAGGTGACGAAGGCCTCATCGAAAGGAAGCGGGATGCCCCACTCCAGGCGCTCCCTCGGACGCGAGATGCAGAGGTCGTTCAGCGGCTCGGAGAGGAATTCGAGGACCTGCTTCTGCCGGTAGCGCGGGAAGATGAAGGTCTCGTTCCCCTTGATGTAGGAGATCAGCCAGTCCTGGTAGGAGCGCAGCTTGAAGAAATAATTCGATTCGGTGATCTCCGTGACCTCGCCGAAAAGTTCGGGCCAGGAACCGTCCGGATTGCGGTCCTTCTCCTGGAGAAACTGCTCCTGCCGCGTGCTGTAGAAGCCCTTGTATTCGGCCTTGTAGATTTCGCCCTTGTCGAAGAGGCGCTGCAGGATGTCGCGCACCACCTGCTTGTGCCGCGGCTCGGTGGTGCGGATGAAATCGTCGTTGGAAATATTCAGCCGCGCGCACATGTCGCGAAACTCGACCGACACCTGGTCGACAAAGGCCTGCGGCTCGAGGCCGGCCTTGCGCGCGCTCTGCTGGATCTTCTGCCCGTGTTCATCGACCCCGGTGAGGAAATGCACCTGATCTCCCATCAGACGGCGGAAGCGGGCGATGACATCGGTCAGCACCTTCTCGTAGGCATGACCGAGGTGCGGGGACCCGTTCACGTAGTCGATCGCCGTCGTGATGTAGAAGTTTTTCATGCGAGGAAGCCGTGGAAGGAAAACGAGCCTGCCGGAAAAGTCCAAACGTTATGAAAATGGCTCTGCATCAATGCGTAGTCTTGCGCCCCGCCCGTGGCGGGCCTAGCCGAGAGGCCTTCCGTCCTGCCGATGACATCCCTGACCCGTGCGGCCATCTTCATCCTGGGCCTTCTCCTGCTCCTGGTGATGGCCGGTATTGCCGGCGAGCAATGGCTCTCGCGGCAGCGGGAAACCCTGCGCGCGGAGTGGGTGGCCTCGCGTCGCGCTGACTTCGAGGCGCTGTTACCTGCGGCTGATCTCGGAACCTCCGCCTGGTCCGAGGACGCGCGGGCTCTCGTCCGTTCGGCGCTGGGATCAACGGAGGTGCGCACGCATCCCGCCGGCGCTCCTATTCCGGAGGGGCGTTGGGGATTTTCGGTTTCGACCGGGACGGCGGGCGGTGAGCCCTACCAGGTCTCGCTGCCCTCCCCGCGTCTCGCCCGGGTGCTGGGAGCGTATCAAAAGGCGATCCTCGCCCTCGGACTGCTTTGCCTGCTCCTCGGTGGCAGCTGTGTGGGCCTGCTCATCTTTTTTGCGACCCAGCGCTCGGAGCGCAGCGAGGGATCCCCGGGGCAGCTGGCGAACCGTCCCGACCTGATCAGCCTGGCCGGCCTGGCGCGGATGTCGGCCGAACAGCAGGCGCAGCTGCAGCTCGAACGCATCGAGCGGCTGCGGATCCAGGAGGACCTCAACTTCCAGCAGATGCTGCTCAACCGTGCGCTCGAGGAGAAGATACGGCTCGGCCACGATCTGCACGACGGCATCATCCAGGCGCTGTACGCGACCGGGCTGACGCTCGAGGCCGCGCTGAAGGCCTCCGAGACCGACGCCGCGCTGGCGCGGCGGCACGTCACCGCCGCCCGCGAATTGCTCAACCAGACCATTCGCGACGTCCGCAGCTACATCCTCGGGCTGACGCCGGACGTGCAGCACCAGCAGACCCTGCCTGCGGCGATCGAATCGGTCACGCAGGCGATTGCCAGCGGCACGGAGGTGGCCTTCGAGCTGGCGATCGAGGACCAGGTGGCCGGGCGGCTCACCTCGGAGCAGCACGCCGACATCGTCCAGATCGTCCGCGAGGCGGTCAGCAACAGCATTCGCCACGGCGGTGCGACTCGGATCCGTATCACGCTTTCGGAGACACCGGAGGGCCCCCGCCTCTCCATCGTGGACAACGGCCGGGGGTTTGAGATAGCGCGTGCGCGGCGAGGGCACGGGCTTAGCAACATTGAAGCGCGCGCGGTGCGCCTGCCAGCGGCAGCAGTGATGGAGAGCCGCCCCGGGTCTGGTACGAGTATCATCATCACACTCTCCAATCTGTCTGCATCAATCACATGAATACGCCCACTCCTGTTCCCGTCCGTCTCGTCCTTGTAGATGACAGTGAAGTGGTGCGGTTGGGCCTCCGCACTCTGCTCTCGCCGGAGCGCTCCCTCTCGCTGGTCGGCGAAGCGGCCTCGGTCGCGCAAGCGGTTCCGCTTGTACTCCAGCTGAAACCTCACGTTGTCCTGATGGATATACGGCTCCCGGACGGCACCGGCTTTGATGCCTGCCAGCGCATCCTTTCCGTTGAGCCGCAGATCAGGATCCTGTTCCTTACGTCGGTGGCGGACGACAAGCTGGTCAGCCAGGCCATCCAGGCGGGCGGACACGGCTACCTTCTCAAGGAGGTTGATGGTCAGCAGCTGATCCAAGCCATCATGGACGTGGCCGCCGGAAAATCCATCCTTGATCCGGCGATCACCGCGCGCGTGCTCTCCTTGATCCGGCAGCAGCCCGCCGCGTCACGCCCCTTTGAAAGCCTCTCGCCGCAGGAGCGAAAGGTGCTCACGCTCATCGCGGAAGGTAAGACGAACAAGGAAGTCGGGACCGACCTTGGCCTCAGCGAGAAGACGGTGAAGAACTATCTGGCCAACATCTTTGACAAGCTGAACGTCACCCGGCGTTCCCAAGCTGTCGCACTCATGATGCGGGATAATCATCGGTAAGTGGGGGTGAAGGATTAGAGAGAGGGACTCCAGCAGGCCAGAATAGGGCCAATCGGCCCTGGTGATCTAGGGCCGATTTGTTTGCGAAGGCCTCTTAAGCCGTGGCCTGCCCTCCGGTAGGATGGAGTCATGTTAACGTTACGTCGCCGCGCTCGCACTCGGGGGATGACGCTCGTCGAAGTCATGATCGCTCTCGGCGTCACCCTGTTTTTCACGCTGGGAACCCTTGGCGTGATGCAGCGCATGTCCGCGTGGACAATGAGAACTGCCTATTACGCGGAGGCGCATCGACTCGCGATGCGGAAAGCAGAAGAACTCCGAGGCGGCGCGCAGTCGGCATTTGTCGCGTCCACTGCAGAAACGGTCACGAGCGCGATCACGACAAAGTATAACCGCAGTATCAACGCTCGGAATACGTACCAAAACGTGCCCGCGTCATCACGGGTGACCTATACAAGATCGGTCGTAGATCTGGGTACCACCGCAGGGGTGAGAAGCTTGCGGGTGAACGTGACCTGGCGGGTAGGCAACCACCCTCAGTCGGTTTCCATTCTTGTTGCCCGTAAAATCAGCTAATCATGCGTTCGCACACTCGCCACGGTTTCTCTCTGTCGGAGGTGATGATCGCCATGTCGGTCTTCACCGTCGTCGCCGCAATCGCGATGCTCGCCCTCGTCGCGCTGGTCAAACGAAACGACCACACGTTCAATACCACCGCCGGTGTCGCCGAACTCCGCACGGCCACGGACCTGATTACCCAAGCGGTACGAAGTTCCCCCACTCTGCCCATTGTGGAGGACGGGGGCCGCACCCTGATCGTCGCCCCGCCGATCGTCTATTACGCGACCGTTCAGGGCACCGATGTCGTCGATAACCTTAGAACACCTAACATCCTCGGCATCGCAGGGGGACGGGACACGATCACATTCCCGGTCCGTTCCCGTCAGCCGGCAACCACGTGGATCATGGCTGACGCATGCCCGTCCAGCGCGATCTCCGCGCTCGGCTCAACCTTTATCGGCAGCGCGAATCATCCCGAACTGGACCTTGATGATATGTTCTCCGTGGGTGACTCGGTCAGTATTCCAGGCACCCGCTATGGCGTTCCCATCACCCTCGTCGTGCGAAGCATCACCAACACGGCGTCGGTTAAATCGCTTCGTTTCACCACCGCGCTCCCGACCTCACCCAGCGAGCTAAAGATCCCCAATGGGACGCAGATCGCTGCTTCTAGCGGTCGGCGCCTCAAGTTCTCGGTTCAGACAAACGGAGAACTGAGGTATTGGCGCGATGATCGGGTGGCGGCGTCGTACACCGTGATCGCCACAAATTTGACCACTCAGCCGCGGGCCAATCCAGAGTCGTCCTCGAGCGCCGTCGAACCATGCTTCAACTTCATCCAAGCCGATCGCACGGTGCAGATGAATCTGCAGCGCCTGCCCGCAGGGCGACTTTCAGGCCGAACTGAAATTGGCATCCGCACTTGGATCCATGCTCGCACCCGTCCCAGCGAACTATGAACACTACACGCTATTCGCACAGGAATAGGGGATCAGCCACCCTCCTGGTCTTCGCCATCGCCATCGCCATGTCGATGGCCCTCGTCGGCTACGTTAGCTTTGTCAACGTTACCGCGCGGGCTGAGGTCCGCAGTGCACATCGAGTTAAAGCTGTTTATGCGGCGGAGTTCGCGATCGAACAAATGTATGGAGCGCTTTCCGATTGGCTGGACGCCAACAAGCCAGGTGTACCCACCCTTGCGGCGTCGACCGCTCTGGCCAACCTGAGTACTGCGCCCACCACCACCTTCACCGCGGCAGAAGGCTATAGCTTTAGCACCCATATTATCGTACCGGTCGAGAATGGCGTCGCAGTTGCGGCGCATACGGGCATTAGCGGCTCGACCAACCAATACCGGTTTCTGGCAGCCTCCGAGGTTTCGTACCGCGCGCCAACGTCACCTGCGCCTGTCCAGGTTCGCTTGCAGCGCGAAATCGTCTACACGCTTACCCCTATCTTCCAGTTTGCTATCTTCGGGGACGACGTGGAGCTGTTTCCTGGAGCCAACTTTGTGGTCGAGGGACGCGTTCACTCCAACGCACGCTTCTTTTACGGCAGTAACGCACAGCTAACCTTCCAGTCCACGGTCACCAGTGTAAACGGTGCGAGCAATACTCACCACCCGCTGGATCCGCGATCGGGCACCCACGCCAACAACGTGACGTTCAGCGGCGGCGCACCCTTTATCGTCACCCCCGAAAGCCCCCCTGCAAACGTGGTCGCTACCGGCCCTAACGCGGGCGGCGCACGCGAAATTATTGAAATCCCCGACACCTCCGCCACGGATCCTAACGCCGACGAACGCATGTTCAACAAAGCGGGTTTAAAGGTCCTGGTGAACACCACGGGATCAAGTCGCACGTCCGTCAACGGCGTGACCGTTCCCGCCAACTCTCGCGTCTTCATGACCGCGGATGGCACGCTCATACCGTCATCACAGACACAGCTCATAAATCTTCTCGATGGCGCGTTTTCCACCAGCACCATCAAGGACTACCGCGAAGACCAGACCGTACGCCTGACAGATGTGGACGTCGGCCAACTGCGGGCACGCGTGGCTGACGGGCGCATCCCGACGATCATCCCTAATGCCACAGCGTGGCCATCTTCCGCGCCGAGCGCGCTCGTGGGCGTGGCGATACCCGAGGCACTTCGAGGAAAAGCGCTTTGGAACAGCCAGCTGTATGTAGCCGACATCTCCTATGGCTCAACAAGCCGAGTAGGGGTCCGCCTCCGCAACGGTGAAAACCTGCCGGAGGGTGGATTGACCTTATCTACGGAAAACCCGGCGTACATTATGGGTGACTACAATACCGGCGGAACGCCCGCTACCAACTCGGGTGGCGTTGAGCCGTATGTGGGTACCTACTACCAGCCGGCAGCCGTTATTGCAGACGCCATCACCGTGCTTTCGAGGCAATGGGTCTCGGGAGGCTACGACACGAAGGGACTCTCCGCGCGAGATCCGGTGGCGACCACTGTTAACACTGCGATCATCGCCGGGCAGGTCAGAACCACCAGTTCTGCCTATAGCGGCGGGGCGGAGAATTTTCTGCGTCTGCTTGAAGACTGGGGTGGCGTACGACTCAGCTATTATGGTTCCATGATCATGCTGTATCAAAGCCAGCAGGCCACTCGAGCTTGGGGCGACACCGGGAACTATTACCAAGCGCCCAATCGCAACTGGCATTTCGATCTCAACTTCATCAATCCGAATCGGCTTCCCAAAGGCACACCTGTCTCACGCAGTCTGCGTCCCGGCCAATGGATGCAGCTAAAATAGCCCGCTTGTTTCGAGGGAATGCGTGAAACGCCATTCCTGATACGTGGTTCGTAATTTGTCGGAACACGGACACCGCCCCTGGCCCGCGGGTCCAATGGACATTGGCCACTCGCGAGCCTTCGGTGCGTATTCGTCATTCCACCTTCGCTGCTTTGTCATTCCGGCGCCACGCGCCGGAATGGTCGTGCAGAACCTCCCCAGGCCCTAACCGCGCCGCTGCCCCTGCAGCCAGCGGCGCAACGTGTCCCACGCGCGCCCGCGGTGGCTGAGGGCGTTTTTCTCCGCCTCGCCGAGCTCGGCGTACGAGACATTCCGGCCCTCCGGAACAAAGATCGGGTCGTATCCAAATCCTCCCCCGCCCTTTGGCTCGCGCAGCAGGGTGCCGTTGCAGCGGCCCTCAAAAACATGCTCGCGGCCCTGCTCATCGATCAAAAAGAGGACACACACAAAGGCCGCGCCGCGTTGGCCTTCGGGCACGTCCTTCATCACCTCCACCAGCTTCCGCAGATTGGCCGCAGGGTCGCCCTGAGGACCGGCGAAATAGGCCGACTCCACGCCGGGGGCACCCCCGAGCGCGTCGACACAGACCCCGCTGTCGTCGGCCAGGACCCAGGATTCCGGGGGCAGCTTCGCGCGCAGGGCGTGCGCTTTCTTGCGTGCGTTGCCGACAAAGGTCCCCGTGTCCTCCTCCACCTCCGGCATGCCGCCGACCACCCGGGCCGAGAGGACCTCGATGCCAAAGCCGGCACTGTCGGCCAGCCGCTGAAATTCCTGCACCTTGTGCGCGTTACCGGATGCCAAATACAGTTTCATCGATCTGAAGCTTGGGCGGATACACCACGCGGCCGCGGATCAACTGGTCGTCGCCAAACGCGGCGTGCTGCACGTCCGCGAGCCGGATGCCCTGGTCCAGTCTTTCCGTCCGGAGGCCCGAATAGGCCGACTTGGCCTTGTCGTCGGCCAGGAGCAGCGGCGCGCGGTACATGAAGAAATAATCGACCTGCCGCTCGCGCAGGAATTCCCCGACCAGCTGCGTGCCGCCCTCAAGGTACACACCGGTGATCTTCTCCTTCGCGCAGCGCTGCCGAAATTCCGCTGTCCCCACCCGCTGGGTGGGTGAGGAGAGCATCCAGACCTGCACCCCGAGGTCCTTGAGCTTGCGCACGTATCCAAGTCCTCCATGCGGGGTTGTGACCACGATCGTGCGCTCGTGGTGCCGGTCGGTGTACAGCTGCGGCAGGGCGCGGTCCGACACCGTGCGGAGCAGCCCATCAAACACGAACCGCAGCGGGCTCCATTCCTCCTCGCCTTCCGTCCGCGAGGTCAGGCGGGGGTTGTCCCGCAGCACAGTGCCCGCTCCCACCGCGATCGCGGGGAACAGGCGCCGCCAGCGCATCACGTCCGCGCGCGCGGTCTCACCGGTGATCCATTTCGATTCTCCGGTGCGAGTCGCGATCTTGCCATCGAGGGTCAGGGCCGACTTCACCGCAATGAGCGGGGCCCGGTTCACCACCCAATGATTGTACAGCAGGTTGAGATCGGTGCATTCCCGCTCCAAGATCCCACTGACCACCTCCACCCCCGCCTCCCGCAAAAGCGCCAGCCCGCGGCCCGCGTGCGCCGGAAAAGGATCCGTCGCACCGACCACCACGCGCCCGAGACGCGCCGCCAGGATCGCCTCGGTGCAGGCCCCGGTGCGCCCGTGGGTGCAGCAGGGTTCGAGGGTGACATAGAGGGTCGCACCCGGCTTCGGCTCGCGACCAAGCGCCTGCAGCGCGACGCGCTCCGCGTGCGGCCCACCGTCGCAGGCGTGGAAACCCTCCGCGACAACGGCGCCGTCCTCGACGATCACCGCGCCCACCATCGGGTTCGGATGGGTGGCACCCCACCCACGCCGCGCCAGTTCCAGCGCCCGCCGCATGAAGCCTTCGTGCTCAGTCATGAAATACGTCCCTCCGCTGCGCGCTGCCCGACGCGTTCCTCCGCTGTAGGCGGGGTGTCCTCACCCCGCAGCTCTGCCCAGGTGTTCCGTTGTAGGCGGGGTGCCCCCACCCCGCAGCTTTACCCAGGCGTTCTGTTGTAGGCAGGGTGCCCCCACCCCGCAAAAGGCTCCGGCCGGCAGGCGCATGCGGCGGCTGCCCTGGCCGCGAACCCACCACGCGGGGTGAGGGCACCCCGCCCACCTCCAACCACCGCGCGCCCCAGGCGTGGCGCTCTGGCTGTCGCCGCAAACTCATGCCTGCACGTGGGGATTGCCGCGCTTTTCCGCTCCGATCGTGGTGCGCGTCCCGTGGCCGGGAAACACCACCGTCTCGTCCGGGAGGCTGAACAGCTGCTCTCGGATCGATTTCAGCAGCAGCGCTTGGTTGCCGCCGGGCAGATCCGTGCGGCCGATGCTGCCGGCAAACAGCGAATCGCCGACAAAGGTCGCCCCCAGCGCCTTGACCACAAAGGCCACATTCCCGTCCGCGTGCCCCGGCACGTGTCTCACCTCGATGGAGCTGCCCAGGGCCTCAAAAACATCGCCGTGCGTCACCCAGACATCCGCCGTCACAGGATCGATCCGCGGATGACCGGGAAGGAACATGTCGATAAACCAACGCATCTTCTCGGGCTCCTCGTAAAGGTGACGGTCCGCCGCATGGGCCCGCACCCGCGCACCGGACTCCCGCACCACCTCGGCCGCGCCGTCGATGTGGTCAAAATGCCCGTGGGTCAGCCAAAGTTCACGCAACGTGCACCCGTCCTGCTCGAGCCGGCGCTTCACCTCCGGCCAGACCCCGAGCGGCGCGTCGACCAGCACCGCCTCCTTGAGGGACGGGGCAGTGAGCAGGAAGGCATTGGTCTGAAGCGGCCCTGCTGGCAGGACGTAGACTTTCATCGCCCGCTCACTGCAGCCGCTTTCCGCCCCCGCGCAATGGCGAAAATTGCCCTTCCCTCAGACGCCCTCCCCCGCTACCTCATCTCCTTTTGCTATGCCGACCCTGAAGTTCGCCGTACTCGCCGGAGATTACATTGGGCCCGAAGTCATGACCGAGGCGCTCCGCGTGCTCGATCACGTCGCCCGCCAGGAGGGCCTCACCCTCGACTACCAGAAAGCCGACGTCGGGGGCGCCGGCATCGACAACCACGGCAAGGCCCTGCCGGATTCCACCCTGAAGCTGTGCGAGCAGTCCGATGCCATCCTCTTCGGCTCCGTCGGCGGCCCGAAATGGGAAAAACTGCCGCCCAAGGAACAGCCTGAACGCGCGGCACTGCTGCCCCTGCGCAAACACTTCACCCTCTTCGCCAATATTCGCCCGGGCCTTTTGTATCGGGAACTGGCCGACGCCTCCCCGATCAAGTCGGAACGCATCCCCAACGGGATCGACATCGTCTGCATCCGGGAATTGACCGGGGGTCTCTATTTCGGCCAGCCCAAGACCACCACCACGCTGCCCGACGGTGACCTGCAGGCCATCGACACGATGGTGTACCGCAAGAGCGAGATCGAACGTATCCTCGCCACCGCCATCACCGCTGCCCGCAGCCGCAAAAAGAAACTGTGCTCGGTCGACAAGGCCAACGTCCTGGAGACCTCCGTCCTCTGGCGCAAAACCGTGGTCGACTACGTGGCGAAACACGCCCCCGACCTCGAGCTCTCTCACATGTACGTGGACAACGCGGCCATGCAGCTGGTGCGCGACCCCAACCAGTTCGACGTCTTTGTCACCGAAAACATGTTCGGCGACATCCTCTCCGACGAGATGGCCTGCGTCTGCGGCTCCCTCGGCATGCTCTCCTCCGCCTCCCTCGGCGCCGGCAAAAATTCCCTCGGTCTGCCCTTCGGCCTCTACGAACCGGCGGGCGGCACCGCCCCCGATATCGCGGGCAAGGGCATCGCCAATCCCTGCGCCCAAATCCTCTCCGCCGCGCTCATGCTGCGCTTCAGCTTCGGCCTGGACGCGGTCGCCACCCGCATCGAAACCGCAGTCAAGGCAGCGGTCACCGGCGGCACCCGCACCGGCGATATCGCCTTCGGCAAGCCCTCCGTGGGGACCAAGGCCATGGCCGACGCCATCATCGCCCAGCTCCGCTGATCGGCGCCTATTCCGTGTCCAATGGTGTGAGACACGGAGAGCACAGAGCGATGACACGGAGGGCACAGAGTACCAAAGGTCGGCTCGACTCCCTTTCTCTCCTCTCAAGAAGACCATCTGTTTAAAGAAATAATCGCAGCCTACGTTGTGCGCTCCGTGAACTCTGTGTCCGCACTCCGTGGTCTCTGTGTCCCAATCCGCTAGACTCCGCAGCACGGCTCCCGCCGCCGCCCAACTCCCCCGAATTTCCCCCGATGACCTCCGCCGAAATCCGCCAATCCTTCCTCGATTTCTTTGCGAAGCACGGCCACACGATCGTGCCGTCAGCCTCGCTGATGCCGGACTCGCCGGGACTGCTCTTCACCAATGCGGGCATGAACCAGTTCGTGCCGATCTTCCTGGGCGACCGGCAGCCGGATGTCTCGGGCTGGGCCGGGGTGCGCGCCGCCAAGGATACCCGCGCAGCGGATACACAGAAATGCATCCGCGCGGGCGGCAAACACAACGATCTCGAGGACGTGGGGTTCGATACCTACCACCACACGATGTTCGAGATGCTGGGCAACTGGTCCTTCGGCGACTACTTCAAGAAGGAGTCGCTCGAGTGGGGCTGGGAGCTGATCACCAAGGTCTGGGGCATGCCCGCCAAACGCCTCTTCGCCACCGTCTACAAACCGAAGGCCGGCGACCCCGCGGAGTTCGACCAGGAGGCCTACGACATCTGGACCCGGATCTTCGAAAAGGAGGGCCTCGATCCCAAGGTCCACATCGTCTACGGGAACAAGAAGGATAATTTCTGGATGATGGGCGACACCGGCCCCTGCGGCCCGTGCTCGGAAATCCACTTCAACCTGCTTCCCTCCGACGAGGAGCAGGCAGGTCGCGCCCTGGTCAATTCCAGCTCGCCGCGCTGCATCGAGATCTGGAACCACGTCTTCATCCAGTTTAACGCCAACGCCGACGGCACCTTCTCCCCCCTCGCCGCCAAACACGTCGACACCGGCATGGGCTTCGAACGCGTGGCCGGCATCCAGGCCAGCACGAAGAACTTCACCGACTTCACCGCCGACCCGTCCAACTACAGCGCCGATGTCTTCGCGCCGCTCTTTGCCCGCGTCGCCGCCCTCTCCGGCAAGACGTACACCGCCACCGTCCCGACCAAACGGGAAGGACTGACCGAGCAGGAAAACACCGACATCGCCTTCCGCGTGCTCGCCGATCACGCGCGCACCATCTCCTGCGCCATCGCCGACGGGATCCTCCCGGGCAACGACGGCCGCAACTACGTCATCCGCCGCATCCTCCGCCGCGGCATCCTCTACGGCAAGAAACTGGGGCTCACCACCGGCTTCTTCGAGCAACTGGTCGCCCCGGTGGTCGAGTCGCTCGGGCCGGTCTTCCCGGAACTGAAGGAGCGCCAGGATGTGATCCGCCGCGTCATCCGCAGCGAGGAGGAGAGCTTCGGCAAGACGATCGACCGAGGCCTGCAGATCTTCAACAAGGCGGCCCAGGCCGGCGCCATCACCGGCCAGGCGGCGTTCGAACTCTACGACACCTACGGCTTCCCGCTGGACATGACCCAGCTCCTCGCCACCGAGCGCAACCTTTCCGTGGATACCGCAGGGTTCGAGACCGAGATGGAGAAGCAGCGCGAGCGCGCCCGCGCCGCGATGAAGAAGGAGATCATCGTCGCCGCCACCGAGGGCGACAGCTCCGCGCGGCAACAGCCGACGTTGTTTGTCGGATACAAGGTCACGACCGACACCCCTGTCACCGCCAACGTCACCGACGTGGTGGAGAACGGGAAGGACGTATACTTGGTTTTCGATCGCACCCCCTTCTACGCCGAGATGGGCGGCCAGCTGGGCGACTCCGGCACCGCGGTGGTGGCGGGCAAAGCCCTCACCATCACCGACACGGTGAAGGACAAGGCCGGGCGCCACCTGCACAAGATCGTCCTCGACAGCGCCGAAGGGCTCCAGCCCTCCGCCTTCACGCTGGGGACGATCGCGGAGCTGTCGGTCGACCTCGTGCGCCGCCGCGCCATCCAGCGCCATCACACCGCCACCCACCTCCTCCATTTTGCGCTGCGCAAGGTGCTCGGCACTCACGTGCGCCAGGCCGGTTCACTCAACGCCCCGGACCGCCTCCGCTTCGACTTCGCCCATTTCGAGTCGGTCAAGCCGGAGCAGCTGCGCGAGATCGAGCAGATCGTAAACGAGCGCGTCCTGGACAACGCGGAAGTCGATGCCTACGAGGTCGAGTTCGACAAGAAGCCAGAAGGCACCCTCGCCTTCTTCGGTGAGAAGTACGGGAAGCTCGTGCGTGTGGTCGACATCGGCGGCTACAGCCGGGAACTGTGCGGCGGCACCCACGTCGGCACCACGGGCGAAATCGGTTTGGTCAAAGTCGTGAGCGAAAGCGCCATCGCCGCCGGCACGCGCCGTCTCGAGGCGGTGGTCGGCGAAGCCGCCCTGCGGTACGTCGAGAACCAGGACTCCCAGCTCAAGGCCCTGGGCGCACGCCTCAATGCCCCGGCGGCCCAGCTGGAAAAGAAGCTCGACGCCCTCCTCGCCCAAAAGGCGGAGCTGGAGCGCAAGGTGAAAGCCTTTGAACAGAAGGTCGCAGCCGGCATCGCGGACGACCTCGCGCAACACGCCGTCGAAAAGGACGGGCTGAAGTTCGTCACGGCGGTCGCCGCCGTGGAAAACCCGGACGCCCTGCGTGAACTGGCCAGCCAGGTCCTCGCCCGGATCGGCGAAGGCGTGGTGACCCTCGGCGCCGCCCTGGGTGAAAAAGCCAGTGTGGTCGCGATGGCCTCCCCTGCTGCGGTCAAGGCCGGTCACCAGGCCGGCAAGATCATCAGCGACCTAAGCGCCAAGCTCGGTGGAAAAGGTGGGGGCAAACCCGACTTCGCCATGGGCGGCGGCAAGGACACGGCCAAGCTGGCGGAACTGCTGAAAGCCTGAGCGCAGGCGTCGCCGCCATGCCCGACGCCGAGCCCGCACCCGCCCTGAAAGAGATGTTCAACGAGGCGCGCTACCGGGCGCTCGCCTCCACCCTGGCCGAGCTGACCCCGCGCTTCGACCGGAAGCGCTTCCTCGAACTCACCCTGGAGGGACTGGCCGAGAGGTCCCTGCTCCAGCGCGTCCGCCGGACGAGCGAGGCGCTGCGCGCTTCGCTCCCCGCCGATTATCCGGAGGCCCTCGCCCTCCTGCGCGACCTCGCGCCGAAGGTGAAACACACCTTCGTTTGCATCGTCCTCCCGGATTTTGTCGGACGGTATGGGCACGAGCACTACCAGCTGTCCCTCGATGCCCTTGCCACCTTCACCTGCTTCGGCTCCTCCGAGTTTGGCATCCGCGAATTTCTCAAGCGCGACCTCAAAGGCACCCTCGCCGTCATGACCCGCTGGGCCGGGGACGAAAACGAACACGTCCGACGCCTGGCCAGCGAGGGCTCGCGGCCACGCCTCCCCTGGTCCTTTCACCTCGACGCCATCATCCGCGACCCCGAGCTGACCGTCCCGATCCTCTCGCGGTTGATGAACGACCCAAGCCTCTATGTCCGGAAGTCCGTGGCCAATCACCTCAATGATGTCTCCAAGGAGCACCCGGAGTGGCTGGTCGCCTGGCTGGGGAGGCAGGATCTCAGCCACCCGCACACCGCCTGGATCGCCAAGCGCGCGCTGCGCACCCTGATCAAACGCGGTCACCCCGGCGCCCTGGCCGCCATCGGGGTGGTGGGCCGGGCAACGCTGGGCAAGGTGAGGTTTGACGTCAGCCCCAAGCGGGTCGCTCTGGGGGGACAGATCCGCTTCTCCGTCTCACTCGAGGCCGCGGGCCGGAAGCCGCAGCGCCTCGTGGTCGACTACGCGGTGCACTTCGTCAAAGCCTCCGGGGGGACCTCCGCCAAGGTTTTCAAGTGGAAGGAACTGGAGCTGGCCCCCGGCGCAGTCTTCACGGCGGAAAAGACCCAGCGTATTCGCGACTTCACCACAAGAAAGCACCACGCCGGCCGGCACCGGGTGGAACTGCTGGTCAACGGCGTCAGCGTGGCCGAGACCGCCTTCGAGTTGCGCACTGCTTGAGGCGCGGCGCCCGCGTTAGCCGCGCGACCGGAGCCAGCCCATCGCGGCGAACCCCACCCACACCGCCGCAAAACACGCGACGAGGGATAGCGCAATGTTCGCTCCGGCGCGCCCCCAGGACCCGTCGCGCGCGAGCTGGAGGGTCTGCAGGCTGAAGGAGGAAAAGGTGGTGAAGCCACCGAGCACGCCGGTGGTGACAAAATGCCAGACTTCGGAACGGACGGTGACCTTCCCACCCGTCATCACATAGGCGGCGAAAGAACCGATGAGGAACGAGCCGAGGACGTTCACCGCCAGCGTCCCCCAGGGGAACGCCTGCCCCCATGCCTGGGTGGCGGCAGAGGAAAGGGCAAAACGGAGCAGGCTTCCCAGCGCGCCGCCCACGGCAATCCACAGGTAGACACTCATGCTCAAAACGTCCTGGCGGTTGCGGATGGAATCAAAGTGTTTGGGGGCGAAAGGGGCTTCATCGGGTCAGCGTCGTCCGGCCAGCCAGGCTTTCATCTCCTGTAGTGGTTTCGTGGTGATCACCTGCTGTTTGGTCAGCCAGCCCTTCCGGGCCGCCCGCACCCCGGTCTGGAGAAAGGTCAGCGCGTGCAGGTCGTGTGCATCGGGGTTGATGGCGCACAAGACACCCCGCTCCGCCGCACGACGCCAGTGGCGCCAGTCCATGTCCAGCCGCCAGGGGCTCGCGTTGAGTTCGATAACGACACCGTTGGCGATCGCCGCATCCACGATGCGGGCGGTGTTCACGGGGTAACCTTCGCGACGCAGCAGCAGCCGGCCCGTCAGATGCCCTAGCATGGTCATGCGGCCGCATTCCATCGCCCGGATGATCCGCGCGGTCATGTCCCCCTCCGACTGGGCAAAGGCGTTGTGGACCGAACCCACCACGTAATCGAGCTGCGCCAGGGTGGCGTCGTCGAAATCCATCCGCCCGTCCGCCAGGATGTCGCACTCGGTGCCGGTGAAGACGTGGACCTTGAAGCGGCCCGAGGTATTCAGCGCCCGGATATCGGCGACCTGCTTGAGCAGCCGCTCCTCGCTCAGGCCGTTGGCCTGGAAGCTGGCCTTGGAGTGATCGGCGATGCCGATGTATTCCCAGCCGAGGGCATCGGCCGCCGCCACCATCTCATTGAGGGTGTTGCGCCCGTCGGAAGCGGTGGTGTGGTTGTGGAAGGCGCCGCGAAGGTCGGCGAAGTCCACCAGCTCGGGCAGCTGACCGGCCTCCGCCGCCTCGATTTCCCCCAACCCCTCCCGCAGCTCCGGCGGGATGAACGGCAGGTCGAGCGCGGCAAAAAGCTCGGACTCCGTGGCGACGGCGGGCACCGTCGGCTCGGCTGCGGCTTTCTTAACCGTTTTCGCGGGGGCGCCCGCGGCGGGCGACTTCTGCCCGACGCCCACTTTCTCCTTCACCGTCCCGGCGCCCTCGGCGGGCACCAACCCCCACTCGCTCAGGCTCAGGCCGCGGGCGAGCGCACGCTGGCGCATCTGCACGTTGTGATCTTTTGAGCCGGTGAAGTGATGCAGGGCGAAGGCAAACTGCTCCGAAGGCACGATGCGGAGGTCCGCCTGCAGGCCGCTCTGGTAACGAACGCTGGCCTTGGTGTCCCCTTTCGCGGTGACCTCGCGGATGCCGTCCCGGGAGGTAAACCACTCGACCACCGGTGCGACGTCGGCAGCCGCGACGATGAAGTCGAGATCGCCCACCGTCTCCATGCCCCGTCGCAGGCTGCCGGCATGCTCTGCTTTTTCCACCTGTGGCAATGCGCGTAGCCCGGCAAGAATCGGTTCGGCCACCTGGAAGGCATCCCACCAGATGTGGCGCCGGCCATAGGCTTCGCGATTGCGGATACCTGCGATGATCTTCTCCTGCGTCTTGTCTCCAAATCCAGGGAGGCCCGCGACCAAGCCGTCGGCGCACGCTTGCGTGAGGGCGGCAATGCTGTCGACCCCCAGCTTCTGGTGGAGCGCGATGATCTTTTTCGGCCCCAGGCCCGGAATATCCAGCATCTCCACCAACCCGGGCGGGATCGAGGCCTTCAACTCATCGTAGAAACGCAGCCGGCCCGTGCCGTGAAGTTCGACGATCTTTTTCGAAAGCGCGTCCCCGATGCCCTTGATCGCATCGAGCCGGCCCTCGGCGATGATGGTGCCAAGGTCCTCCTCCAGCGCCTCGAGTGCCCGGGCTCCCGTCTGGTACGCCCGCGTCTTGAAGGGGTTCTCGCCCTTCAGCTCCAGAAGGACGGCGATCTCAGTCAGGATGTCGGCAATGTCGTTCTTGGTCACGATGCCCATAGCTTTGAACCACGAAGGCGGATGAATCCACTCGAATACCTGAACCACAAAACGACAGGAGGGGAAAATCGCGG
The DNA here is from genome assembly GCA_023428905.1 of Verrucomicrobiota bacterium. Classification (GTDB taxonomy): domain Bacteria; phylum Verrucomicrobiota; class Verrucomicrobiia; order Opitutales; family Opitutaceae; genus EW11. The sequence continues at coordinate 386,208 of JAEYWP010000030.1, read as the reverse complement.
CGCTGGGAGACGAGCGGTTTGGGACCACGGATGGACACGGATGAACACGGAGGAACCGCACACGGGCAGTCATCCGGTGCGGAACGCGTAGCCATTGAGTCTGCCCACGTACCCCAGCCCCTCATCCGTGTCCCTCTGTGTTCATCCGTGGTTTCATCGCCTTGGATGTGTTTGCCGAGCCCCCCGGCGCAAGCGCCCGTACGCCCCCCTTCCACCGCTTTCGTGTCCATGCGCGTCCCTTCGTGGTTCTCCCGTGTGGGATCGCCTTTGCGCAAACTTTGGGGTGCATTCGCCGCCATTCGTGGTTTCGCTGGCTCGATGGGCACACCGTTTATGTACGAGCGCACGATCCACTTTCCGGACACAGATGCCGCGGGGGTGGTGTTTTTCGCCAACTACCTCGCCATCTGCCACGAGGCTTATGAGGAGTCGCTGGCGGCCGCGGGTTTTGACGTGCGCCGCTTTTTCTCGGACTCGGGTGTGGTCATGCCGATCTCCCACAGCCAGGCCGACTACCTTCGACCTCTGCTGTGCGGCGACAGGGTCGTGGTGGCGGTCCAGCCTTCGCTGCTCACTCCCGACAGCTACGCCGTCGACTACATGATGATGAAACGCGGCCAGCCGGACAAACTGGCGGCTAACGTGCGCACGCATCACGTCTGCATCGAAAGCACCACCCGCCAGCGCGTCGTGCTGCCCGAGGCGTTGAAAGCCTGGGTCGGTTGATCATCGTAGCGGCTCCCCCGCCATGCCCGAACTCGGAGAAGTGGAGTATTACCGCCGCCGCTGGGATCCCGCCCTGGGCCAGAGGATCGAGCGTGTCCACCTGCGCCCCGGGTCGCGGCTCCTCCGTGGGGTTGATCGCCAGGCACTGGTGCGCGGCCTCACGGGAGCGACGTTCCAACACTCCGAAGCGGCGGCAAAACAGATGCTCTTCCGCTTCAGCGGAAACGCCTGGCTGGGTATCCATCTGGGGATGACCGGCGAACTCAAGCTTCCCGCCCCGGAGTATTTGCCGGAAAAGCACGCCCACCTCGTCCTCTACACCGCGTCGCACGCCCTCGTCTTCCTCGATTTTCGTCAGTTTGGACGGATCCAGTTCTCCCTCGGGACGGAGGCGCCGGATTGGTGGACCAAAATCGCACCCGCCCTCACCTCGCCGGCCTTCACGCTCGCTGCGCTCGGTACCTTCCTTCAGCGCCGGAAGAAGGCCCCCATCAAGGCGGTCCTGTTGATGCAGGAACGTTTTCCCGGGATCGGAAACTGGATGGCGGACGAGATCCTCTGGCGCGCCGGGATCCATCCGCGCCGCGCCGCCGGCTCCCTCACGCCTGCCGAGATAAAGACGCTGCACCGCGAGACCCGCTGGGTCGCCCGCGAGGCGCTGAAACGCATCGGCAAGGAGATCGATAGCGCGCCCAAGTCCTGGCTTTTCTGGCACCGCTGGGAGGACGGTGGCCGCTGCCCAAAAACCGGCGTTCTGCTCAAGCGGGAGCAAATCGGCGGCCGCACCACCTGCTGGTCCCCGGGACGACAGAAGCCGCCACGTAGCTGAACCCACCGATGGCCTCCAAACAACGACTCGACGAACTTCTGGTCGCGCGCGGACTGGCGGAATCGCGCTCCCAGGCAAAGGCGTTGATCATGGCCGGACGGGTGCTGCAGGGCACGGAGCGCCTGGACAAACCCGGGAAGGAATATCCGCCCGATGTCGCGTTGTCGGTCGAGCAGCCGCCGCGGTTTGTGAGCCGCGGGGGCGAGAAACTTCAAGGTTTCCTGGATCGTTTTCGGACGTCCCTCGCCGGCGCACATGTGATTGATGTGGGTGCATCCACCGGCGGTTTCACCGACTGTGCCCTGCAAGCTGGTGCCGCGAGCGTGGTCTGCGTCGATGTGGGCCGGGCGCAGCTCCACGCACGCCTGCGGGCGGATCCGCGGGTGACCAACCTAGAAAAGGTGAACGCACGCCATCTGACGGCGGCGGATCTTCCGCGAGCCTCGTACGACGCCGCCGTGATGGACCTGTCTTTCATCTCGCTGAAGGCCGTGCTGCCCTCGGTCTGGCCTCTGGTGCGCGCCGGCGGCATCCTCATCGCCCTGGTGAAACCGCAGTTCGAGGCCGGCAAAGAGGAAGTGGACAAGGGGCGGGGCGTGATCCGCGACCCCGCGGTGCAGGAGGCGGTGCTGACGGAAATCACTGCGTTTGCGCTGCGCGACCTCCCCGGCGCCCAGCTCATCGGCACGATCGATTCGCCGCTCCACGGCACCGATGGGAACCGCGAATTTCTCCTCGGTCTGCGCAAGGCGCCGGCGGCGAGCTGAGCGCCGCGGTTCCCTTGCCTTGCCCATTCGGGTTTTCGTGTGCAGTAGGTCACGCATGCAGCCGCCGATCCGCACGCTCGCCTTCGTGGTCAACGATACCAAGACCGGCGCTCCCGAGTTGGGCCACGCGCTCCAGACCGTTGCCGAGGCACGCGGCGTGGCAGTGCGGACCACCGCGGCATATCCGGTGGCGCCCGGCTTCCTCAAAGGTTGCGATGCCTGCTGTGTGATCGGCGGCGACGGCACCCTGCTCGGCATCGCGGCGGAGGCAGCCCGCGAAAAGGTGCCGGTCATCGGCGTCAACCGCGGCAGCCTCGGTTTCCTCACGACCTTTTCCGCCGACGAGATCGAGGCCCTTTTTCCACGGCTCTTGGAAGGCGACTTTTGCGTCGCGCCACGCTCGCTGCTCGATTGCTCGACCTCCCCCGGCAATCACGACCTCGCTCTCAACGACGTGCTGATCAAGGACGAGTTCAGCTCTCGCCTTGTTCGCCTGGAGGTGTACGCGGACGACGAGTTGGTGACGGAATACCACTGCGACGGCTTGATCTTCTCCACCCCCACCGGCTCGACCGCCTATAATCTGTCCGCCGGGGGGCCGCTGATCCATCCCGGCGCGGAGGTGATCGCAATGACGCCGATCTGCCCGCACACGCTGAGCAACCGCTCCATCATCTTCCGCCACGACGTCAAACTGCGCGTCTTTCACCGCGAGAGCGATTCGCGCGTCCTCGTGGCCATCGATGGCCAGCGCAAACAGGTCAAATGCGAGGGAGCGCCCGTCGAGATCGCCCTTTCCAAGACCCAGTTCCTGCTCGCGCAGCGTCGCAGCTACTCCCACTTCTCCGTCGTACGCACCAAGCTGAAGTGGAGCGGCGGGTCCGCCGAACGCAGCGGCTGACACGCCCGCGCGCTTGAAAACCAGGCGGCGCGGAGCTTCTTACGCCATCATGTCCGCCCGCACGCTCTTCGCTCTCGCCGTCGCCGTTGCCTTGGTGGGCTGCGGAAAGAAAACCTCCGACACCGCGGCCTCCGCGCCTGCGCCCGCGGGCGCATTGACCAAGGTCGTGGTTCAACTCGATTGGGTGCCCGAACCGGAGCACGGCGGCCTCTACCAGGCGCAGGCCCGCGGCTTTTTTGCCGAGGCCGGGCTCGATGTCACCCTCCTCCCGGGTGGCCCTAACGTGAACCCCACGCAAGCCACCGCCACCGGGCGCGCCGATATCGCCCAGGCGGACAGCACCAACTCGATCGTGGCCATCCACAACCAGGACCTGCCCATCGTCCAGGTCGGCGCCGTTTTTCAGAACGACCCCTCCGTCCTGATGCTGCACCCGGACAATCCGGTCTCGCGTTTTGAGGAATTGAACGGGCGCACCCTGATTGCACGCCTGAACTGGGCCTTTCTGCCGTATCTAAAGAAAAAGTACGGGATCGATTTCCAGCTCGCCCCACAGAACTTTTCCACCGCCACCTTCGTGGCGGACAAGCAGGCGATCCAGCAGGGTTACTACATCGCGGAGCCTTTCCATATCCTGAAGGCCGGCGGGCCCCGCCCCAAATACCTGTACGCCTGGGATGCCGGTTTTGATGCCTATACCGTATTGATCGCCAACAGAGACTGGGCCGCCCGCAATCCGGAGACGCTGCGCGCCTTCATGGCCGCCTTCATCCGTGGCTGGCGGGACTACCTGGAAGGCGATCCAACTCCGGCCCACCAGGCGTTGAAGGAGGCCAACCGGAACAACACCGACGAGTTCCTGGCCTTCTCGCGCCAGATGATCATCGACGAAAAGCTGGTGGTCGGCCGCAAGGACGGCGGCGTCCACTTGATTGGCCGCATCGCTCCGGACCGCTTCCGTATCCAGATCCAACAGCTCGAGGAGCTCGGGATCATCAAACCCGGCAAGACCACGGTCGAGCGGGTGATGACGGCGGAGTATCTGCCCACGCCCTAGCGACGGGGCGCATTGGCCATTGCCCCGGCCGGATCCTTCGCCGAGCGTTGGCGCGTACGCGGCAACGACCGCGCTCCCATCGACACGCTCATGACCTCCTCACCGGCCCTCGAACGATTCCTCAGCGCCTTGCGCACCAGTGTGGAGCAGGGAGTCCTGGTGAAACTCAGCCTCGGCAAATACCGGGGCCCGGACGCGGCGCTAAAAAACCTCTTTGTCCGCCCCGTCTCACTCAAGAGCGGGCCTCATCTGTCGTTTGTTTATCGCTACACGACGCGCGACGAGACCAAGAATTTCCCGCCGGCCCAGGCGCTTGAACACCTCGTCCCGCTGATCGGACACGCGTTTCGCGACGCACACCTGTTCACGCCCGTGCAAACCCTGCAGCTCGCCACCGCCGATGACGGCACCACCCGCGTCCATGCGCAGCTCGCGGCCGCCGCACCCGGCCCCGCGCAAGGAGGGCACGATCGCACCCGCGAGCACCTGATTCCGCCCACCGCGCCATGGCTCCATGCGCTCGGGGTGATGAATGAACGCGCGCTCGCCCGCGAGGGCATGGCCCCGAAATTTCGGCAGATCAACCGCTTCGTGGAACTGGTCAGCCACCTCACCGAGGAGGCCAACCTCCCGACGGATCGCGCCTTTCGCGTGGCCGACATGGGTTGCGGGAAAGGTTACCTCACGTTCGCCGTTGCGTCTCACTTTGGCACGCGGGCGGAAGTCCTCGGCGTGGAGACACGTCCCGAATTGGTGCAGCTCTGCAACCGCGTGGCCCGGGAGCAGCACTTGGCCAACCTGCGGTTTCAGGCCGGTGCGATCGTCGATGTCCCCGCCTCCGATCTCGACGTCCTGATTGCACTCCACGCCTGCGACACCGCCACCGACGACGCGTTGGCCCGCGGAATCCAGGCGGGGGCGCGCCTGCTTGTGGTTTCGCCCTGCTGTCAAAAGGAACTGCGCCGGCAGCTCACCGCCCCGGCGGTGCTGGGCGACGCCCTCAAACATGGTATTTTCCAGGAAAGACAGGCCGAATTTGTCACCGACGCCTTGCGGGCCCAACTCCTGGAATGGGCGGGGTACCGCACCAAGGTCTTCGAGTTTGTTTCAACCGAACACACCGCAAAAAACCTGATGATCGCCGCCATCCGGAGCGACCGACCCAACACCCTGATCCCCGCGGAGCGCGTGCGGGCGTTTGCAGCGTTTTACGGCATCCGGCACCAGCAGCTTGCCACCCACCTGGGCTTTGACCTCGTTGGTTGAGCCATGCGTTGGGACGACCTCGACTGGACCATTCTTGACCGCCTGCGCGAGGGTTTCCTCAGCGGTGCCGCTGCCCGTGGACCCTATTGGCAATCCACCGCCGATCTCACACAGTACGATGCGACGTTTGGAGAACGCATCGGGTGGAAATGGGATGCCGTCCTGGGTGAACTGGTCCGGCGCGGCTGGAGTCCCCCTGCCCCCACCGAGCCGGACCGCGGGCTCACCGTGGCCGACTGGGGCTGCGGCAGCGGAATCGCAGGCCGGCGTGTCATCGCCGCTTTCGACCCCGCACGCGTGGGCACCCTCCTCGTTCACGACCACTCCCCGCTGGCCCGCGAGTTCGCGGCACGACGCGCACGCGAACAGTTCCCGCACCTCCACACCGCGGAACTGGGGCCCGAGGCGCCCATCGACCTCCTGGTCGTGAGCCACGTCCTCAATGAGCTCTCGGCGGAATCACGTCGCCACTTGCGGGATACACTGGAACAGGCACGCGCCATCCTCTGGGTGGAGCCGGGAACCCACAGCGTCAGCCGCGACCTCGCGACGTGGCGCGAGTCGCTCCGCTCCACCTTCAGGGTGATCGCGCCCTGCACCCACACCGCCGCGTGTGGCATGCTCGCTCCGGAAAACGCCCAACACTGGTGCCACGCCTTTGCCCCGCCGCCCAGCGGCATCTATGCCGACTCGGACTGGGTCAAGTTTGGCCAGCGCGCCGGCATCGACCTCAGGAGTCTCCCCTACTGTTTCCTCGCGCTCGATCGAACCTCAGGCGTCACGCAGGCGGCAGCCCCCGACGGACTGAGCACCGCACGCATCATCGGTGATGCACGGCACTACAAGGGGTACGCAAAGGTGCTGAGCTGCGAGGCCACGGGTCTCGTCGACCTCACCTTGCAGAAGCGCGACGCACCGGAGCTCTTCAAAGCTCTGAAACGTGGTCCCTCCCTTCCCATTTATCGCTGGCGGCGCGAAGGAGAACGGATCAAGGACGCCATCACCCCGTATCCGGAAGCGCCTGACGCAACGTGAACCCGGCACTCACGTCGCGTCCCATTTTTGGGACAACGGGGTATCATTTCCGCCGCTGACCCGTAGGGCGCGGACCGGTCCCGTTTCCGATTGTTTTTGTATCCAACTGGTAATAAGCAGGTTGATCACGGGTGACTCCTATGGCACAGCTTCTGCGAATAAGGGGTAAGTGACCTACCGACGTCTCCATCTCCTCGCCCTGGTTTCGGCATTCCTGAGTGCGTCCGCGCTTCTGCTGGCGAGCGGCCCCAAGGCCGCACCCGCCGAACAGGCCACGTCCAACGCACCGAGCCCGGTGCAGCCGAGGCAGGCGCCGCCGGCGCCCGTGGCGGCGCCAGAGGCCAACCCGAAAGCCAAACCGGCCAAGCAGCTCCCGTCGCGCGCCCGCATCTGGCTCACCTGACCCATGTCCTCCCTTTCCCGCTTCGTCTTTGGTGCCGGTGTGCTCCTGGCTGCCACGCTCAGCCTTCCTGCCGCGCCCGTCGCGCCCCTCACCCTCCAGGAGGCGGTGGAACGTGCACTGGCAAAGAACTACACCCTCAAGGTTGACGCCTTTGACCCCCAGATCGCCCGCGCCCGCCTGACCAGTGCGTGGGGACGGTTCGACCCGTATCTGGAAGTTTCCTACACGTATAGCGAGGACGCGAGCAACGTGGCGTCGGATCCCTTCAATCCCACGCGCCCGGCGTCGTCACTCGCCGTGCAAGACCGCTACGAAGCCGGCGTGGGCGGAAGCCTTCCCACCGGCACCCGCTACAGCGTGGGGGTGTGGGGGCTCAATTCGCGCGGCACGTTCAACGCCTTCACCGACCAGTTTTACACCTTTGGCGGTGTGCAGCTGGAGCAGCCGCTGCTGCGCGGCTTTGGTTTCGGTGCGAATCTCGCGTCCATCCGCATCGCCCGCGCCAATCGTTCGATCTCCGACTGGGACTACCGGCAGTCCATCATCGACACCGTGACCAGCGTGATCGTGGCGTATCAGGATCTCCATACGGCGGTGCTGAGTCTCCGCACCGCGCAGCGGTCTCGCGACCTTGCGCAGGGCCTCGTGAGCGAGAACCAACGCCGTTTCCAGGTCGGCAGCATGTCCGAATACGATGTCACCGCCGCGCGTGCGCAGGCGGCGCGACGCGAGGAGTTTATCCTTATCGCCGAGCGGGCGGTCGCCGACCAGCGGAACTACCTCCGCAGCCTGATTAGTGATGAGCGCAGTTTTGCCGCGCTTCAGGAACAGCTTGAGGTGGTGGAGCCGCCCGAGATTGGCCGGACGGTCGGGTCCTCGGTGGCCGACGACTTCAAGCAAGCCTTGGAACTGCGGCCCGACTACCAGCAGACGCGTCTCGCCATCCAGCGCGGGCGCTACAGCCGGAGTTTTGAGCTGAACCAGCTCCTGCCGGAGGTGAATTTGGTCGGCAGTTACGGTTACCATGGCTTTGGCTCCACCTGGAAAGAGAGCCGCGAACGGCTCCAGGATCGCGACCGGCGCTCTTACACCGCGGGTGCGGTGGTGCGCATCCCGCTCACCTTCACGGAAGGCCGCGGCCGCCACCGCGCCGCCAAGCTGGAAGTCCTCCAGGCCGAGGCCCAGCTCCAGCAATTGGAACAGGCCATCATGGTCCGAGTTGCCAATGCCGCCGGGCAGATCGAAACCGCCCGCAAGCGCGTTGCCGCCACCCGTTTCGCCCGGGAACTCGCCCAGCAGACGCTGGATGCGGAAATCAAACTCCTGCGGACCGCCACCGGCGCCACCTCGACCTTCGTGGTGTTGCAGTACCAGGAACAGCTGGCCGCCGCCGAGGTGGCCGAGTTCGAGGCCCGCGCAGCCGAACAGAAGGCAGTGGCAGAATACGACCGGCAGATCGGCACCACCCTACGCACCTGGCGGATCCAGCTGGACCCTCCGCCGGCCGGCTGAGCTTCAGCCACGCTTCGCCACCCCCACGGCCCCGCTCTTGACTCCGGCGCGGCGCTTTGAGCAATCTACCCGTTTTCCGCACCACTTAATCATGAGCAAACAATACAACAAAGAGATCAAACGGAAGCGTCGCCACGCTTACTTGAAGCGCAAGAAGGCCGCCGCCAAGAAGCCCACGAAGGCTGCAAAGAAGTAAGTTCGCCCGTTTGTTCTCACAGACCGCGGCTCCCCGCCGCGGTTTTTTAGTTTCGGCAGGCTGACAATCGTGCCGAAGTGCCCAGTTTGTCCGCTCCTCGTGGCCTCCGCAGCGCCCGCTCCCTCCGTCTCCGTCCCGTCATGATCAAGGTCAGTCTCATTTCCCTCGGTTGCGCCAAGAATCTCGTCGATAGCGAGATCATGGTCGGCCATCTCCACCAGGCCGGCATGCAGGTCGTGCCGGAAGCGGACAAGGCCGACGTGGTCATCGTCAACACGTGCTCGTTTATCGATTCGTCCAAGGAAGAGTCGATCAACACCATTTTGGAGGCGCATCAGAACCGGGGGATGCGCAAGCGCCGCAAAGAGCAGAAGCTCATCGTCGCAGGCTGCATGTCACAGCGTTTTTCGAAGGACCTTCCCTCCGCCATTCCGGAGGTCGACGCCTTTATCGGCCTCGATCAGGTCACCAAGGTGGCGCCCATCATCCAGAGCATTTTCGAGAAAGAGCGGGGCAAGAAGGACGCCCCCGAATCCTTCGTCACGCCGCGCTCCACCTGGATTCCAGACTACGACACGCCGCGCTTCCGCCTCACGCCGAAACATTTTGCCTACGTCAAGATCGCCGAGGGCTGCAACCACCCGTGCACCTTCTGCATCATCCCGCAGATCCGGGGGCGTCACCGCAGCCGCACCGTGGAGAGCGTCGTGGCGGAGGTTCGCCGCCTCGTCGCGGAGGGCGTGAAGGAGATCAATCTGATCTCCCAGGACACCACCTTCTTTGGCATGGACACGTGGGAGCAGCGCCCCAACCCACGCACCCCGGTGGATTCCTCCCGTGGCACCGCCCTCACCACCCTGCTGCGCCAGCTGAACGCGATCGAGGGAGATTTCTGGATCCGCCTGCTCTACACCCATCCGGCGCATTGGAGCGACGAGCTCATCCGCACCATCGCAGAATGTCCGAAGGTTGCGCGTTACGTAGATATGCCCCTGCAGCACATCAGCGACCACATGCTGGGTCTGATGCAGCGCGAGACCTCCTCGGCTTACATCCGCGACCTGGTGAAGCGTATCCGCGCGGGCATTCCGGGTATCGCCCTGCGCACGACGTTCATTGTCGGCTTCCCCGGCGAGACCGATGCGGATGTCGACGAACTTTGCCAGTTCATCACCGAGACGCGCTTTGAGCGCTTGGGGGTGTTCCGCTACTCGCAGGAGGAGGGCACCCGCGCGGCGAAGATGGACGACCAGATTCCGCAGAAAGTGAAGGAGGCGCGGTGGCACCGCACGATGGCGCTGCAGCGCGAGATCGCCTCTGAGGTCAGCAAGGCCCACGTGGGCCAGCGCCTGCGGGTGCTGGTGGAGGAGCCGGGCGTGGCGCGCGGCGAAGCCGACGCCCCCGATATCGACGGCCGCGTGTACGTCCCCCGGGAGCTCCCCGTGGGCGAGTTCATCGACGTCGAAATCACCGGATATCAGGACTACGACCTCCTGGCCCTGCCCCCCGGCCAGGAACCGCTGACCCGCAAGGTCGCCCGCCAGGCGCAGTAGCCTGCGGCCGCGACAGGGTGCCGGTCACACCTCGCGATGGGATTTCCCGCCTTCAAGGAGTGGCAGGTCATCGTCCAGGCGCTTCGCGCCGGCGACCAGATCTTGATCCTCCGCAAGGGAGGGATCGCGGAAGGCCGTGGCGGATTCCAGGTGCAGGCCGAAACCTTCTGGCTCTATCCAACGCGCTTTCATGCGCAGCAGGAAAAGACCAAGCCGGCCGCACACGCCTGGATCACCGACGTCGAAGCGGAAACACTCCCCTCCCCCACGGTTGAACTCAGCTGCTTTGCGCGGATCGTCGCATCGCGTTATCTCACTGCGTGGGAAGACGTGGCGCGCCTGGATCCCTTTCACCTCTGGACGGAGGAGACCGTGCGTGAGCGTTTCCAGTGGAGCCGCGAGCCCGGGGTCCATGCTCTGGTCGTCCGCGTCCAACGTCTGGATACGCCGGTTTTGCTGACGGTCACCCCCGAGATGGGTGGCTGCAAATCCTGGATCGAGGTCGACGTGGATCCGTGGTCCATGCCGGCCGCACCCGCCCTGTCGGACGCCGCCTTCGCGGACCGGCGCGCGCGGCTTGGGCTGTAGGTACACTGCGCCACGCTTCAGAAAGGGGGTCACGCGAAGGACGCGAGCGAGCGCCGCTGGTCTGCCCGCGCCGGGCGGGTGCCGCATTACGGCAGGGCCTGCACGAACTTTCCGATGATACCGTCGAAGGATCCGTTGGTGAAAAAGACCACAATTCGCTCGCGAGAGCCATCCGCGCGAACCCGTGTCAGCAGTGCGTCCAGCAAGGCGGCGTTCGAGGAAAACGCCTGTGCGGCCACGCGCTGGCCCTCGAGGTGCCGGGTCACCGCGTCTGCATCAAAACGCTCCTCCGCCCCGAGCTTGTCGGCGCGGTTGACCGCGCCGAGGTAGACCTCGTCGGCACGGGAGAGCGCGTGGGCAAAACCGCTCTGCAGGGTGCGGGTGCGCGCGGTGTTGCTGCGTGGCTCAAACGCCGCCGTCAAGGTCGCGTCCGGGAAACGGCGTCGGAAAGACTGGAGCGTCTCCTCCAGGGCGGTGGGGTGATGGCCGAAATCCTCGATCACCGTCACTCCATTCCTTGAATACAGCTGCTCCTGCCGGCGTTTCACCCCGCGAAAGCGCCCCAGGGGATCCAGGCTCAAGACCGAGGCGGGTTCGAGGTCGGCCCACGTGACGGCCGGATCAATCGCCCGAGGGGCGATGGCCAGCGCGGCGGCCGTCGCCGCCATCACCGCATTGCGGGCGTTGTAGAGGCCCGTCAGCGCCCAGCGGACCTGCGCCCAGCTGCCGCGTCCGGTCGCGACCTCAAAGCGCGCTCCCTGGCCATCCTCGGTAAACCCGGCGATGCGGACGTCGTTGTCCGCGCCAGTCCCGACGCGGACCACGCGAGTCCACGGCATCGGTCCCAGTGCCCGCAGGTTCGCGTCATCCCCGTTCATCACCACCCAACCATTGCGCGGGACGATGCGCGTGAGGTGGGTGAAGGTGCGCTGCACGTCGGCGAGGTCCCGAAAAATGTCGGCGTGGTCGAACTCGAGATTGTTCAGCACCGCAACGCCCGGGGCGTAGTGGATGAACTTGCTGCGTTTGTCGAAGAACGCGCTGTCGTACTCGTCGCCCTCGATCACAAATGGATCCGTGGTCGCTCCGAGGTGATTGCCGACCGGCGGATCCTGCGGCACCCCGCCAATCAGGAAGCCTGGATCGCGTCCGTTTTCCCTCAGTAGAAAGGCGGTCAGCGCCGTGGTGGTGGTCTTGCCGTGGGTCCCGCAGACCACCACGTTGCGCCGGTTGTGGAGGACAGACTGGTGCAGCATCGCGGGCAGCGAGGTGAAGGCGAAAGCCCGCGTGTCGAGGAGCCATTCGACCTCGGGGTTGCCACGGCTCATCGCGTTTCCAATCACCACCAGGTCGGGCGCCAAGGCCTGCAGCCGGACAGGGTCGTACCCCTCGAAGGTGCGGATCCCCGCCTCGGCGAGAACGGTGCTCATGGGGGGATAGACACCCGTGTCCGCACCCAGGACCTCGTGCCCCGCCTGGCGGGCGAGCAGAGCCGCGTTCCCCATGGCGGTGCCGCAGACACCCATGAAATAGATCTTCAGCGCGTGGTCGCTCATGCTGGGCGCTAATCTCCTCGGCGATTCCCATTAGTGACAATCAAGAACATCATCCTCCCGCCTCCGGCGCCGGTCGGGCGCTTGCGCCGCAGACACTCCCGCATGGACTGTCGGCCCATGCGCTCCAGCCTCCTCCTCGTCGCGTCCGGCCTTGTGTTTGCGCCCCCCCTTCTCGCCCAGATCGACCGGTCGGGGAACATCGCCCAACGGTATTCCTTGCTTTGCGCAAGTTGCCACGGTGCGCGGATGGAGGGGGCACAGGCGCCCTCGATGCTGGACGACACGTTCGTGTACGGGGGTGACGATGCCGCGCTTGCCCGGAGCATCCGCGACGGGCATCCCGATAAAGGCATGCCGGCATTTGCCGGGGCGCTTTCGGACAAGGAGATCCGGGCGATGGTGATCTACATCCGCGAGCAGCGGGACCGCGCCAAGCGCGAGACTAGCAGCTTCAGCAAACCCGCGGACTCGGTGGCGGTGAAGTCTCAGGTCCACAATTACCAGCTCACGACCTGGATCGACGGTTTGAACGATCCGTGGTCGATCACCTTCCTGCCCGACGGCAGCTCACTCTTTACGGAGAAACGGGGCCGCCTCTACCAGGTGCCCGCCGGCTCTTCCCGCGCGGTCAGGATCGAGGGCGTGCCGGAGGTGGACAACGATTCCCAAGCCGGACTCTTCGACCTGTCCCCACACCCCAACTACGCGGAAAACGGCTGGCTCTACCTCGCCTACAGCCATCCGCAGCGCAACGCTTCCGGGCAGGAGGTCAGCCTCACCCGCGTGATCCGCGGTAAGCTGCGAGACGGCGCGCTGACCGAGCAGGAGACCGTTTTCCAGGCCCCGGTGGAACAGTATCCACGCGCCGGGGGCGTGCATTTTGGCGGCCGGCTTGCCTTTGATCGCGACGGCTACCTGTTCTTCACCATCGGGGAGCGGGGCCGGATGACGAACTCCCAGGACCTGACCGTGGCGATGGGCAAGGTCCACCGCGTGCACGACGACGGACGCATCCCCAAGGACAATCCTTTCGTGAGCAAGGGCGACGCCTTCGCCACGATTTGGAGTTACGGACACCGCAATCCCCAGGGGCTCGCTTTCGACCCGCGCAACGGGGATCTCTATGACCTTGAGCATGGCCCGCGGGGTGGCGACGAACTCAACCTCGTCGAAAAGGGGCGGAACTATGGGTGGCCGGTGATCTCCTATGGCATGAACTACGACGGTAGCTCGATCACCGAGCTCACGTCGAAAGAGGGCATGGAGCAGCCGGTGGTATACTGGACACCCTCCCTGGCCGTCTCCGGCATGACCTTCTATACCGGCGACCGTTTCCCCGGGTGGAAGCATAACCTCTTCATCGCCTCGCTCGCCGCCGAGGAGCTCCGGCGACTGGTGATCGACGACCGAAAGGTGGTTTCCCAGGAAGTGCTCTTCAAGAGCCTTGGGCGTATCCGCGATGTCGAGCAGGGGCCAGACGGAGCGCTTTACGTTCTCCTGCCTGGCCGGATCGCACGCCTGACGCCCTCTCAGTAAGGGCTTTTACCGATGACCGGCACCCGGAGTGCCGGTTAACACGATACAGGGGCTGAGCCGGCAACCGGAGCCGCTCAGCGGGGTCCAGAGGACGTCCAGCGTGAGTCGTTCCGCAAACCCCTACACCCCATGACCTCACTGACTCGTGCGACTGTCGCTTCCCTGCTTGTCTGCACCTGCGCGCTCGGCGTGCACGCGCAGACCACGTCCCCGGCACCAGGACAGTCCGCTGAAACCAGCGCCGCCGCCGAAGAACCGGTGGTGATGCTTGATGCCTTCACCGTGGATTCCGGCCGCGACGTCGGTTACGTCGCGATGGATTCCCTTGCCGGCGGTCGCGCCAACATCCCGCTGCGTGTCACCGCGGCGCCTATCTCGTCGATGACCCGCGCCTTCATCGATGATGTTCAGGTCACCAACGTCCGCGATGCCATGCGCTGGACCGCCGGAGCCATCCCGCAGAACTGGCGCGGCGGCCAGACCGGCAGCGGAAATCAGTTCAACTCGTGGGCGTTCAGTGTCCGTGGACAAGGCTCTCTGGAACAGGGCGGCAATGCGCCCAGCCGGAATTATTTCCCCAACTACGTTTCGCAAGACCTCTACAACGTCGATCGCGTGGAGGCCGCCCGCGGGCCCAACTCGATCCTTTTCGGCGTGGGCGACATCGGCGGCAGCATCGCCACCTACACCAAGGTGCCCCGCCTCGACAAGAGCACCGCGGATACGATCCTCGCGGTGAATGACAACGGGGGCGTGCGCTGGACGACCGACACCAACCGTGTGGTTTCCGATGATTTCGCGGTACGGATCAACACCCTCGCCGAGCGCGAGCGCGGATGGCGCGAGGGGCAGAAGGGCCGCGCCTTCGCCGCCGACCTCCACTTCCTCTGGAAGCTGACGGAGAACACCAAGCTCCGCGTGGAGCTGGAGGTGTATGATCGAAAGAACACCCTCGTGGCGTTTTCGCTGCAGGACCAGCACACGCTCTGGGATGGCTCGACCTCCGCCGAAACCTGGGGCGCGACCATCCCCGGCGCCGACCTCAATCCCCTCGCCAATCCCGGCGCTCCCGGGGTGAAAAGCATGACCGCCTGGGGTCCGACGACCCTCGTGATCGTCCCGGGGCTCGAGTCGGCCGGAGTCATGAACTGGCGTTCCGGATACCGCGCGATGGGCACCGGCGACGTCGTCTGGGGGGCGTATCTCCGGCCCGACGCCTACCTCTTCGGCCCGACCAACACCACCATCAGCGCCCTGCCGAGCGACGACTTCACCGTCAGCGCCGGCAACGGGTATCTGCATTCGCGCTACGGCACGGTCACGGTCAACCTCGACCAGCGACTGAACGACAACATGGAGCTCCAGCTGAGCGCCTACCACTACACCGATTCGCAGAAGTCGTTTAATGCCGAGAACCCGACCCAGGCCTCCCGCGACATCAACCGCCAGCTCCCCAACGGCCAGCCCAACCCAAACTACGGAAAGCTTTACTCAGACGCCTTCCTGATGGCGCAGAACCAGTTCCACCCGGCGACCGAGTTTCGCGGCCAGGTGAACTACCACTTCGACACCGAACTGTTCGGGGTGCCTCTGGCACAGTGGTTCGCCGTCAGCGCCGGTTACCGTGAGACGGAGCTGCAGCCTCGCACCTACCTGGCCTTCGACACCCCCAGCATCAATGCGAGCAACTGGATCGAGCACATGGTCTGGGGTCGCCTGTATTGGGATAATCCGCACGGGGACTTCAACAAGCCGGCCAACGTGTCGTATCAGGCGATGCCGTTCAACTGGTTCGACTTCGACCTCGAGGAAGAGATCAGCTATGCGGGTATCGTCTCGCAATCCCGCTTCTGGAATGACCGCCTCAATGTCACCCTCGGCGCGCGCCGCGACAAGTACTCCAATTACAAGGTGGGCATCCGCGGCGCCGACAACGAGCCGACCTCCATCACGGAATCCGGCACGACCCTGCAGGGCGGCGTGATCGCCTACGTCCTCCCGTGGTTGGGTATCAACTACAACTATTCGGAAAACTTCGCCCCCCTGGCCGGCGGTGTCGCTCCCACCCTCTTCGGCGAAAACCTCGGCGCGGCCGAAGGCAAGGGCCAGACAATCGGCCTGCGCGTCTCGACCAACGACGGCAAATATTACGCCTCGGCCAACTATTATCGGGACAAGTCGCAGGGCCGCCCCCGCGGTGGTCCGGGTTTCCAGGGCATCTGGAACGTCTATCTGGATGCCGGCGGCACCATGACGAACATCGGCCCAGCGGGTGTGATCACCGGCTCGGGCCCCTCGGCGAACGCGTCGATGAGTTTTACGGATACGACGGACCTGGAGGCCACCGGCTACGAGTTTGAATTCGTGGCCAATCCCACACCCAACCTGCGCCTGCAGCTGAGTTATGCGCGTCCCGAGGCCGAACTCTCCAACACCGCGCCGGGCAGCCGCGCGTATTACGCGGAGCACATCAACGACTGGAATGCGATTGCCAACGAGCCCAGCGCAGACCCGCAGATCCAGGCTTACCGCAACACCCTGCGCACCGACCTCGACCGCATCGCGCGCGAACTCACCGCGCTCCAAGTGCCGGTGATCAATGGCGGGCTGGTAAAATACACCTTCAGCTTCTTCGGCACCTACACCTTCCCGGAAGGACCACTGTCCGGCTGGGCGGTGGGCGGTGGTGTGACGATGCTGGGTGAGCAATACGCCAATCCGTCGGATGTGATCAATGGCGAGCGCGTGAAGTCACCTTCGTACGAGCTCTACAACATGATGATCGCCTACAACACCCGCTTCCGGGCGTTCAACCGCGAGGTGCGGACCAAGATCCAGCTGAACGTCGAAAACCTGCTCGGCGATGACATGCTGATCTACCGCAGCTTCCAGGCTTACAACGGGACGCAGGTCCAGGGCATGGACTACGACATCCTCGAGCCGCGGCGTGTGACCTTGTCCACGACGTTCTCGTTCTGACCGCAACGGCTCGTAAGGGGTCATGTCTTGACTCTTGACAACCCTCGGTTGTCAAGAGTCAAGCCATGACCCCTTCGCTCTCCTCGCCCCGTCGTTCGTCAAGAGTCAAGCCATGACCCCTTAGCTCTCGTCGCCACCGCGGAAGCGGTAGGGCTTTCGGTTTTCCTGCTGCTGTTTCCAGCCCGGCTTGTTGGCGATGGCCCCGGGCTTTTTTCGCGGCGGCACCCCAGCAACTTTCTCCGCCCGAAGCTTTCGGTAGTTGTCGAGTCGTGACGCGGGCAGGCTGCCCTGCTCCACCGCTGTACGCACGGCGCAGCCGGGCTCGTTGTGGTGCGTGCAGTTGGTAAAACGACACGACAGCGCGAGCTGGCGGATATCCGCAAAGGCATCTTCCACCCCCTCCTCCACCCCCCAGAGCTGCAACTCTCGCATCCCGGGCGTATCGATCACCAGCGCCCCGCCGGGAGTAACCAGCAACTCCCGGCGCGTGGTGGTGTGACGGCCCTTGCTGTCCTTCTCGCGCACCTCACCGATGGGAAGGGCGTCGTCCTTCATCAGGGTGTTGATCAGGCTGGACTTGCCCACACCTGAGGAACCGATGAACGCCAGCGTACGACCGGGGAGCGCGTAGGTGGCCAGGAGCGCCTTGAGGCCCTTCCGCGTCTCCGCGCTCGTCAGCAGGATGGGAACGCCGGGCACGAGTGCCTGGATCTCGCGCCTGACCGCGTCGGCGTCCTCCACCAGGTCCGCCTTGTTGAGCAGAATCACCGCCTCCGCGCCGCTCTCCTTCGCCGCGACGAGGAAGCGCTGCACGCGTTTGGGGTTGAGATTGCCGTCGAGACCGCTGACGAGGAACACCGTGTCGATGTTGGCGGCGACAATCTGCTCGATCTCCTCGGACCCCGCCGCGCGCCGGGAAAACTTGTTGCGACGCGGCAGGACCGCGTGGATGTCGGCGCGCTTTTCTCCGGGTCGCAGGCGGACGGCGACCCAGTCCCCGACAACGGGAAACTGATCCGGACGGCGCGCGAGGTGAAAAAATCCGCCGCGACATTCGCCCAATACCTCAGCCTCCGCGGTTTGAACGGCATAAAACTTCCGGCGGAGTTCGCATACCACCCGCGCCGGCTGCAGATCCGGCTCAGCCAGTCGCGAGAAGGCCTCTGCAAAGGCAGAAGTCCAACCGAGCGCAGTGAGCTGTGGGGAATCGTGGATCACCAATGTATGATTCCGGGAGCCGATTCGTGCGACCTGAAAAAATAGCGCGAGGATGCGGTGTGCGAGGGAAGGCGCCGTGGAGCTCGACCGGCAAAGAAGACGTGTCAAGAGTCAAGACATGACCCCTTATGATTAAGGGGTCATGTCTTGACTCTTGACATACCGGCCCCTCCCCTCTGGCGAAGTGGTCGATATCGTGCCGCAAAAGAAACGACGGCGAGAAGTCGGCGCAACCCCACCTGCCGCCCCAACCCGTCATTGCCTCCGGCCCACGGTATTCACACGCTCGATGCCTCTCCATGGCCAAGAAGCCCGCCAAACGTCGTTCCTCCGCCGCAGCCGATAAGAACAGTCGCCCGCCCTTTCTGAAGACGGTGATGAAGCGCCTGTTTCGTCTCTTCGAAGAAGACCTTCCGGTCACGACCTACGAGAAGGGAAAGCCGGATGTGGACGTCCTGGAGACCCGTCACCACCAGGGCGCGCTGGAAACGCTGTGCGATGGTCGCAGCACGCGAGCCGCCCGCGTTCCCACTGTGGCTCTGCTCGTGCCCAACCCGAAGACCACGGTGGTACGCGTTGAAATCGGCGGCCGGTCCGTCGGCACGCTCAAACCCGCCGACGGCAAGCGTCTGGAGAAGCAGCTGAACAGGGCGGGTGTCTGGCCATGCGCCCTGCGGGTGGCAGCCCTGATCCAGGGCGGCCGCCGCAAAAAAAACGGCGAGGAAGAAGATTTCACCGTCAAGGTGGCGCTGCCGCCAAAGCCGGAAAAGAAAACCAAGGTGGACGGTGGGCTGGAAGCCGGAGACGAGGCAGCCGAGGACTGATCGCCTTCAGCCGACCGGATGCCCGCCGACCCTAATCATTGGGTCGCGACCACCCCGGAGAGGCCGCGCCCGGGAAGGGGGGCGGCGGTGGCTTTAGGCGTTGGCGAATTCCTTCTTAACCCAGTCGTAACCCTTGGCCTCGAGTTCGAGGGCCAGGCTCTTGTCGCCGCTCTTCACGATGCGGCCGTCATACATCACGTGCACGTGGTCCGGCACGATGTAGTTGAGGAGGCGCTGGTAGTGGGTGAATCGGTCTCGGCGTGCTCGCGGTCCGGTTGCTGGTGCTCGAGATGCTGCTCCCTCGGAAGCAGCACCGGCTCATCCCGGTGTTTTCCATCCTCGGCCAGCTGGCGATCCTCGTTTCACCGGCTCGAGTTCCGGTACCCGCTGCCGTTCTGCTCCCGGCCGGATCGCCACGCCGCTCGTTTGGCGTTTGTCAGCGGAATGCGCCTGAGCGAACACCGAAGAACTCGGTTGCCAACACCAGGCATGCACCGCGGCGTTTCTGCGCCTGGGCAAAGGGGGGCGGGACTTGTGCGAGTGCCGGCCACGCAACCACCGGTCTTCCAGGCGTTATCGCAAATCCGAGGGCTGCGCAGGCAGGGACCTCCCAGCCAAGCCGGAGGGATCGCCGGATACACCGGATCCCCACGGGATGCGTTTCAACCCCCGCCTTGAACGTTCGCGCGAGCGTGCTGAGCAGCAGTTCACGGATGCAAGCACCGGCGGGTGCCGCGTCTGTCCAAGCGCAAGGCGATCAGCTGCTCACACCAGGCGCCGGTACAGAGCCTCGTAACGGGGAACGATCGTCTCGGCAGAGAAGGCGCCGCGGGCCTTGCGCTGCGCCCGCGTGCCGAACAGCTGCCTCTCCTCCGGATTGCGAATCAAACGCTCCAGCTGCGCCGCCAGCGCCCGGGGTGTGGCCGACGCCTCGAGCAATCCGTTGATCCCGTGCTCCACGACCTCGGGGATTCCGCCGACGCGGGTCGAAACGCCCGGGATACCAAAAGCCATCACCTCGAGCAGGCTGAGGCAGAAACTCTCCGTCTCTGAGGTGAAAAAGCCCAGGTCGGCCGCCTGCAGGTAATTGTCCACCTCGAGGACGTTGTTCAGCACCACCAACCGTTCCTGCAGGCCCAGCTGCCGGACCTGCTCTTCGAAGGGTGCGAAGTCGCCGCCGGAGAGGATAAGCAGTTTGTAACGAAGTTCGCGCGACAGCGCAGCCACACTCTCCAGCAGAAGCGGGATCCGTTTCACCGGGCGGAGGTTGGACAGGTGCAGCAGCAGGGTCTCGTCCTCCTCCACCCCGAGTTCCTGCCTGATCGCCTCGCGGGGGCGCGTTGGTACCCGCGGTTCGAAGAAGTTGTGGATGACGTCAATGGGCCGCCGGACCCCGATCACGCGAATCGTCTCCGTCCGAAGAAAGTCAGAAACCGCCGTGACCGCGTCCGCCGCCTCCAGGGCGTGCCGGATGGCAGGGGCATATGCCGGGTCCTTGCCGAGGAGCGTGGTATCCGTTCCGTGGAGCGTCGCCACCACCCGCGGCCTCTGCTCCTCCGGCAGCATCGAACGCGCGAGGAGCGCGGCGGTGGCGTGCGGGACCGCGTAATGCACGTGCAGGATGTCGAGGCGATGGGCGGCGCTGACCTCGGCCATCTTGACCGAGAGCGGCAGGGTATAATCCGGGTAGCGGAACAATTCGTAGTCGTTGATCGCCACCGGATGAAAAAACACCCGCAGCGCATCGAGCGGCATCCGGAACGGCCGCTCGTACGCGATAAAATGCACCTCGTGGCCACGGAGCGCGAGCGACTCGCCCAGTGCCGAGGCAAGGATGCCGCTCCCTCCGACGGAGGGATAACAGGTGATGCCGATGCGAAGGGGACGTGACACCATGGGGGCGGGCTAAAAACGCCGCGCCCCGCGGGCGAGGGCCGACACGGAAGAGACCACCACCGGATCCCCGCTGAAAAGCGCAACCGCATGCTCTACACCCGCGCGCAGCCCATTGAGGCGGGCCCGGGTCAATTGCAGCTCCACGTAGTTTCGGGTCTTCGCCTGCGTGCCGTGCGCCTCCATCGCAGCACGCCACGCCGTCATCACCCCCGCCTCGGAGACATCGACCAACAGGGGTGTCGTGTCGCGGGGTTCACCCTCCGCGGTCACGGCATAGAACAGCACCTGGGTGACTGCGTGCGGCTCCTGTTCACGCAGCTCGGCAAGGCCGCCGTAACGCGCGAGGCGCGCCGCATCGCGGGCGAGGCTGCCCACCACCGCGTGGTCCGGGTGCTGGTTGGACACGAGCGTGGGTGCAAGCACCACGTGGGGGCGGACCCGGCGTATCAAGGCCGCAAGGACAAGGGCGTTGGCGGGGGTGGCCTCGAGGTGGGCGTCGCCGCCCATGTCCACGAATTGCACCGTGGCGCCGAGCAAGCCGGCCGCGCGCATCGTCTCCGCCTCCCGCTCCTCCGCCGAGCCGTTGCTTGCGGCTTCGCCCCGCGTGCAGATGACAAAATGGGCCGACGCCCCCGCGCGGGTGGCCTGCGCGACGACCGCGCCGCACCCGAATTCGATGTCGTCGGGATGGGCACCGAAGGCGAGCAGACGCAGGGAGTCAGGCTTCTGGGACATAAGCTTCGTCGGAACGATCAATGGGGTCGCGGGGCAAGAACACTATCTCCGGGGCATCCTCCGTGCGCAAGTAGGCCTGCTCGCCCGCGCCGCAGACGTAATGGCTGCACTGCAGGACGGACTGCATCCAGCGAAGCCGGCTGTCGCGCGTCGGGCTCACCTGCTCGCGTCCGTATGTCTGGGCTGGCAACGCCAGGTAGTGCTCGCCTCCCTCGTGGAGAGCGAGCCCGCCCTGGTGCAACCGCGCGCGCACCGTCTCACCTTCGTAGGGCACGTCGACAAAATAGTCGTCCACCGCGCAGGCGCGGAGCCGCACCGCCGGGTCGCTCGAACGCACCACCTCGATCCCGTCGAGCAGTCCGAGTCGCCGGTACATCTCCAGGCAAAAGTCGGCGACGGAGGTCGCCTTCACCTCGCGAAAAACATCCACCACGGGTTTTGGCACGAAGGCGCCGAGCTGTCGCGCGGTGTTGGCCTGCCAGTCCCGGGGAATGCGCTTGAGGTAAAGCGGTGAGTATTTGCGCTGAACCTTGTTTTCACAGGTGAAGTTCAGCAGCTGGGGCTCCCCGGTGCGCCGGTGGCGAAGGACGGTTTGCGTTTCCCGCGGGTCGTGGTCGCTGTCATGGAAAAAGAACACGATCCGCCCACCCATCTCGGCTTGAAGGCGACGGGCGGTGACAAATTTGGAGTAAAGAAACCGCTTGGGCAGGAAACCGCAAGGCTGCTGCCCAAAACAGATCACAGGGGGAACGCTCATGCGGACGGGGCCGGTTTTCCGAGTTTGAGGGACTGCTGCAGGATAAGGCTGAACAAAACGCAGGCGGCGCAGCCGATCAGGTTGTACCAGAGGTACGAAATGCTGAGGGAACTGTAGAGTACGATGACCAGCGCCTGGGCGGCCAAAGCGGACCAGAAAACAGCCGATCCACCCACCTTGCGAAGGAAGAATGCCACCAGGAAGATGCCGAGCACGACACCGTAGAAGATCGAACCGAGGATATTGATCGCCTCGATCAGGTTCTCCGCAAAACGCGCGAAGAGGGCAAAACCGATGGCAAAGAGGCCCCACAAGGCGGTGAACCATTTTGCCGCCCGGACATTCCGCGCCTCATCTGCGGCCGCCAGGGGCCGCACCTGTCGCCAGAGATCGATCACGCTGGTGGTGGCGAGCGCATTGAGCTCACTCGCCTTGGAACCCAGGGCCGCCGCGATCATGACCGCGACAAGAAGGCCGATCACGCCGTGCGGAAGCTCATTCAGGATGAAGGAGATGAAAACGTAGTCGGAGTCCTTGGTCTTGGCCCGCGCGTCCGCCCCAAGCAGCGCTTGTTTCGCTTCTGCGCGAATTGTCTCCACCGCGGCCTGGGCCTCCTGCATCGCAACTCGGGCGGACTCTTCCCGCACCGCGTCGTCCGTCTGGCGCGCCTGGTGAAACGCTAGCACCGTCTCCCGTCGCAAAGCATGCGCCGCCTCGTGGCGACGCTCGATCTCCAGAAAGCGCTCCGCCGCCGGCCCCTCCGTATGGTGCCGCCATTCCGGTTGATTGAAGAAAACCGGGGCGGGGTTGAATTGGTAGAAGACAAACACGAGCGCGCCGAGCAGCAGGATGAAGAACTGCATGGGGATCTTCAGGATGGCGTTAAACATGAGCCCCAGCCTCCCTTCACGCAGCGCCGCTCCCCCGATGTAGCGCTGGACCTGCGACTGGTCGGTCCCGAAATACGACAGCGAGAGAAACAGCCCTCCCAGGAGCCCGGACCAGAACGTGTAGCGAACATCTGGATTCAACGAGAAATCGACCGCCTTGAGCTTCCCGGAGGCGCCCGCGATGTGGGCGGCGTCCGCGAATCCCACCTCGGGAGGAAGTTTGATCAGGAGGACGGCGAAGGCCGTGACCATGCCGCCGAAGATCACACCCATCTGCCATTTCTGAGTCAGGCTGACCGCCTCACTCCCCCCGATCACCGTGTAGAGGATGACCAGCAAGCCCGTGCTCAGGATGGTCAGGTCCAGCCGCCACCCGAGCACGGTGGCGAGGATGATCGCCGGCGCATAGATGGTGACGCCGGCAGCCAGACCGCGCTGCAGGAGAAAGAGGCTGGCCCCCAAGAGGCGGGTCTTGGCGTCGAAGCGGCGGCCCAGGTATTCATAGGCGGTATACACGCCGAGCCGGCGGTAGATCGGCAGGAAAACCGCGCTGACAATGATCAGCGCCAGGGGCAGGCCAAAGTAGTTTTGCACAAACCCCACCCCGCTCTCGAAGCCCTGTCCGGGAATGGAGAGAAAGGTGATGGCGCTCGCCTGGGTCGCCATCACGGAGATACCAATCGTGCCCCACCGGGCGGTCTGGCTCCCTTTCAGGTAGGTATCCAGGTGATTGGTATGCCGCGTACGCCAGGTGCCGTACGCCGCGATCCCGAGCATGGTCCCGAGCAGAACGATCCAGTCGATCGCGGTCATGCGAAATAGCGCGAGAACAGGGCCAGGAGCGCCACCACCACCACGAACGTGCCGAGCACAAACGCGTACAGGCGCGGCCACCGGTCAAAGCCCGGCACACCCGGCGGCTCCGGATCGTCTTCGGAACGATGCGAAAGGTCACTCATGGCCGAGCGACACAAGGTTCGCGAACAGGCGGAAGGCGCCAGGGACGCCGGCAGGAAGCTGCCGAAAGAAGGAAAGTCCGGTATAAACAAAGTGACCGCGGCCGTGCCGCATGACCAACAACGCACCCTGCTGCGTGCCTTCGCCCGGGTCGGCCATGGCCAGCAGCGGCGTGTAGGCAGAATCCCATTCTGCCGCAAAGTAGAGCCCGCGCTCCTGAACCCAGCCCTCAAAGTCCGGCGGAGTAAGGCGATTGGGATGGTTCAGCGCCGGATGTGCGGGGACCAGCGGCGTCACCGTGGCGGTTTCATCCGTCACACGGGAGGGCCCCAGCCGCAGCAATTGGGGACTGAACTGCTGCACCTTCAGGCCGCCCGGATTGTTGTACTGCATCACGACAGTCCCGCCGCCTTCGGCATAAGCAAAAAGAGCTGGCATGCGGTCGGTGAGGTCCGTCCGCACATTAAACGCACGCACGCCGATGACCACGGCGTCCAGGCCCGCGAGTTTCTCCGGCACCAGATCATTGCCCGTCAGCAAGGTGACAGTGTACCCCATGCGCGACAGGCTCTCCGCCACGGTATCACCCGCGCCCGGGAGGTACCCCACACGCTGGCCCTTTTTTTCCAACGTCAGGCTCACCAGCTTGAGCTTCGCCACCGGCTGCAGCAGCTGGACGGGGATGTGTTTATACGCGACCTCCACCCGCCCGACGCGGTACTCGCGGCCCTCAACCGCCGCCACCACGCCGAGGGAATCGACGGCCGGTCCACTGGGTGCAGTGACCTGGAAAGTGAGACGCACCAGGCCTCCCTGGGTCGCGATTCGGAACGATTGGGCATCCGACACCTGCCAGCCGCTGGCGGCCTCCAGGCGGACCGTGCCTTCCACCGGTGCGCCCGCCGCAGTGACATCCACCACCACCTCGCGCGACGCACCTGGAGCAAAAAGTTCGACCTCCCCGGCAAAGCGGAGCGAGACCGGGGCCACCACCGCAACCGCGCGCTTCTGCTCCCACGGCAGCGTT
Organism: Verrucomicrobiota bacterium; assembly: GCA_023428905.1. Lineage (GTDB taxonomy): Bacteria > Verrucomicrobiota > Verrucomicrobiia > Opitutales > Opitutaceae > EW11. The sequence goes on along the minus strand of JAEYWP010000030.1, from coordinate 361,000 downwards.
GCCGTGGCTTCGAGGAAGGGCTCTGTCGCGATCACCAGCACCTCCCCTCCCACCTCCACCACGTATTCGACGGGCAAGGACGGCGGGTTTTCCGCACGCCCAATCAAGTCGGTATCCTCCACTTGGAAAAGACCCGCCACGGGCTCCCGCCGCAGCCAGTACGGCTGCGTCAGCGGTGTTTCCACCGGCAGTGTCACCGTGTCCTCCACAACCCGGGCCGCGGCGGAGACCGCGCCCCCAGCCGCAACCGGGATGGAACGGTGCAACGACGGATAACGGATCGCAGTCCAGGTCACGGCGACGCCCTCGCGGCCGGAGAGGGAATGGCTCAACACCACCGGCGAGCCGGTCACGACCTCCGCACGGCGGCTGCGCGTGACCGCCTCGAGGCCGAGGCAGCGCTGCAGGATGCTGTCGAGGAGCGTGCGCTTCCCGTCAATCACCGGATCCGACGGGAGTTCGGCAAGTTTGCGGCGCAGCGAGAGCAAGGCGGGCACGCTGGCCTCGGGGCGTGCCCCATCGAACGCCGTGACCACGGCGGCTAGCTCGCGATCGATCTCCGCGCCGCCCTGGATCCGCGCCCAGGTGGGATCGATGCCATCCATGACATCACCCTGAGCGGGCTCTCCGGCGATCAGTTGGAAACTCTCCATCCGGGGGCCCGGCCCGGACGCAATGGCGAAACTATCAAAACCCTGCGTCTTGTGCTGGGCACGGCTTCGACCGGCAAGTTCCGGGAAGGAAAGCCCACTCACGATGTCCTCTCCCTGCACGTCGAGGCGCAGGATTTCGGGACCGTCGCCACCGCCGCGCCACACATTCCAAAACACCCGCTTCGCCTGCCAGGGTTTCAAGGTCGTCAGTTGCTCCGGGAACGCGGTGGGATCGGCGGCCGCGCGGAAGGCTTCGACCGCGAGCACGGCGGAGGCGGTGTGGTGGCCGTGCGTGCCGCCCGGGGTGGGCGAGAACCGGGTGACGATCACATCGGGCCGAAATTCCCGGATCACCCGCACCACGTCCGCGAACACCTGTTCCCGGTCCCAGACCCGCAGTGTCTCCTGGTAGTCCTTGGAAAAACCAAAATCGAGGGCCCGGGTGAAATACTGCTCTCCCCCATCCAATCGTCGCGCGGCGAGCAACTCTTGCGTACGAGCCACACCCAGGCGTTCCCCAAAGTCGGCGCTGAGCACATTCTGCCCGCCATCCCCACGCGTCAGCGAAAGGTAAGCGGTGCGATAGGACCGCCCACGCGCGAAGTAGGTGAGGAGTTGGGTGTTTTCGTCGTCCGGGTGGGCCGCGACATAAAGGACCCCGCCGAGATGCTGCAGGGCACGCAGGTCAGCCAGGATATCAGCGCCAGGTTGGGGGCGCGTCGCAGCCGCGGCTTGCGTCGGGGTGGGAAGGGCACCGAGCAGGGTGAGACCGAACACAAAAAGAAAGAAAAGGCGGGGAAAGGCGGGGACCGAGGGCGCGCTGGAACGCATGCAGGTGGAAGAAAAAAGGTGGGACGGTCGGGAATGGGACTCGCGGGCGCTGAGCAGGATCCACGCTACCTGAGTTGGGGTCGCATGGAACGGGTGCCGTGCGCCGGCGTGACGTTGCCGGGCCGGAAAAGTTGCGCGGCAATCTCGGGCCGCGCGGTTTACTTCAGGCTCTTGATCAAATCCTGGTTAAGAGTCACGTAGCCCTGGTCGTGCGCCGCCCGCGAGAGTTCGATGGACGCCTGCGCCGCGGCAATCGCCTCGTCGGTGCGGCCCAGCTTGGCGAGGATCTTGGCCTTCAGGTGCACGGCGTAAAACGCCTGCGGATTGAGTACGATGGCCTCATTCACCCACGCGAGGGCCTTGTTCAGGTCCTGGCCGTGGTCGAAATAAAAGAGTGCGGAATTGAAATACACGCCGGGGAGCTTTTTGTCCGGCGCCGCCATCACTGCCTCGATCTGCGGCAGGAGTTTGCTCTCCACATCCACCACCAAGGGGACGGCGACGCGCACCCGCTCCCAGACGATGGTCAGGGTGGCGGACTCGTCGCGCAGGTCATCGAGGCTGAGCGTAAAGGTCTCCACCGGCTCGGACAACGTCTTCGCCGGCACGGTCACACGCGCGACATCGCGCGCGCGGTCGTAGCGATACGCGCCCCACTGGTCGTGTTCGGCGTTTAGGATGACGGTCCAGGCATCGCGGTCTGGGATGGTGAACAGCGAATAGGTCCCCGCCGGGACGGGACTCCCGCCAAAGGTGATGGGGGTGTTGAAGCGGATCACGGTCGCCGCGTTGGCGCCGGTCCGCCAGACCGTACCGTAAGCCTCCAGCGCCCCGAAAATCTGGCGCCCCTTCACACTCGGCCGCGAGTACACGATCTCGAAGTCCGTCAGGCCGACCCGCTGGCGCAGCACGGAGAGCGGACTCGCGGCGGGAAACTCGATCTTGGCCGCGCCATTGGATTGGGCGGAGGCGCAAACCGCGAGGGGCAGTAGCACCGTGAACGCCGCGAGGGCGCGAAGGCGGGGAAACGACATAGGGGACACGTTTTTGATACGAAGCGGACGGCGACCTCAACCTGGTTTTGCAACGTTCATTTGAGTGCAGGCGCGCCATCGGCAGGCGGCGCGGCCCGCACGCATTGCCTCGCTGGAGGCGGCGCACGCTGACTTACGGCTGAACCGACGCGACAGCCCCGTTCTTTGCGACCCACGCGTTGTACTCCTCACGCGGCATAAACCGCAGGGACGCGGAGTTGATGCAGTACCGTTTGCCGGTGGGCTCAGGGCCATCATCGAACACATGCCCCAGGTGCGCGCCGTCGACCGCACAGTGCACCTCTTCGCGCACCATGCCATAGCTGCGATCGCGTTGGATGCCGACAAACCGGCTTTCGATCGGCTTGGTGAAGCTCGGCCACCCTGTGCCGCTGTCGAACTTGTCGCGGCTGTCAAAAAGCGGCGTGTCGCTGCAGACGGAGAAATAGACCCCGTCGGCATGGCTGTTCCAATACGCATTGCGGAAGGGCGGCTCGGTGCCCTGCTTGCGCGCCACGCGGAATTGTTCGGCGCTGAGCAGCGCGCGCCATTCGTCGTCCGTCTTTTTTACCTGCGCCTTGCTCATGTCGATCACCACCTTGGACGGCAGACCACAGGCGGAGGTCTCGCCATCAACAGCACAGGCTTCATCAGCAGGGGGAACAGAGGAGGTGTTTTTCTTCATGACATCACTGCCCCAAAGCACCGCAGCCGCAGCCACGGGCAGGAGAAAATAGAGAACACGGGTTTTCATCGGTCGAATGCACGCTAACCAGAACCGCCCAAGTTTCCAGTGGCGGGTGCTGGAGCGAGCGGCACTTCGCCGGCTTTGCGTGGATCGCATGACTTTGTGGAAGTGTGTCCCACGAAGCAGGCGAAAGACGCGCCGATGAAGCTAGGTGAGGCTCATCGGGTCGACGTCAAGCACCTGCACCAGATCGTCCGGCCAGGAAAACTCGGCCCGCAGCTTGGTGAGCTCCGCCACCACCTTCGTCACCCCGTGGGTGAAATACCACAATTGGTAGCGGTACTCGTCCTTGATCTTCTCGATGGGCGACGGGACCGGTCCGCGCAGCTCGACCCGGTCGCCCAGCACCGCCTCCACCCGCCGCGCCCACTGCTCGGCAAAAAACTGGAGCTTTTCCGGATTGGGTCCGCGGAAGAGATGATGGATCAGGTGCCGATAGGGTGGATACTTGAAGTCGCGGCGAAGCTTGAGCTCGCTTTCGGCAAAGCCGAGAAAGTCGGCATGACGGGAGAACTGGATTGCCTCCGCCTGCGGGGTGAAGGTCTGCACCACCACCTCGCCCGCCCGGTCCCCGCGTCCGGCCCGCCCCGCAACCTGGACGAGGAGCTGGAAGGTGCGTTCGTTGGCACGAAAATCGGGCACATGCATGGAGATGTCGGCATCGACGAGACCCACCAGGGTGACGTTGGGAAAATCCAGGCCCTTGCCGATCATCTGCGTGCCGACGAGAACATCGATCCGGCCCGACCTAAACTCAGCCAGCACCTCGCGGAAGCGGTTCTTCTTCGCCATCGTGTCGGTATCCATTCGCTCGATGCGCGCGCGGGGCAGGACCCGTTTGACCGCCTCCTCCACCCGCTGGGTGCCCAGGCCCCGCCAGCGGATCTTGACCGAGCGGCACTTTGGGCAGGCGAGCGGGGCGGCGCGTTCGGAACCGCAGAGGTGGCAGCGCAGCTGCTCGTCCGTGCGGTGATAGGTCATCGTAATGCTGCAGTGGGTACATTCCTCGACGTGCCCGCATTCCGAGCACTGCATGCTGGAGGAATAGCCGCGCCGGTTGATGAAGAGGATGGTTTGCTCCCGCCGCTCAAAGCGGGCCTGCATCGCGTTCACCAGCTGCCGTGACAGGGTGGTCAATCCGCGCGAACGCATCACCTCGATCCGCATGTCCACGACTTCGATGTCGGGCATGCGCCGGTCGTCGACCCGCTGGGTCAGCTGGAGGAGGCGGTATTTGCCGGTGGTCGCGTTGGCATAGGATTCGAGGGAGGGGGTGGCCGAACCCAGCAGGCAGGTGCAGCCGGCGAGTTTGGCGCGCATGACTGCCACGTCGCGCCCATGGTAGCGCGGGGTCTCGTCCTGTTTGTAGGCCGGCTCGTGCTCCTCATCGACCACGATCAGGCGCAGGTCCTGCACCGGCGCGAACACCGCGGAGCGGGCGCCCACCACGATCCGCGCCTCCCCGGTGGCGAGGGCGAGCCATCCGTCGAAACGTTCGCCTTCGCTCAGATGGCTGTGCCACACCACCGCCTTGTGATTGGGCGCGATCGACTGAAGGCGCCCGCGCAAGCGGGCCACCGTCTGCGGCGTGAGCGCTACTTCCGGAACCAGGAACATCACGCCTCCTCCGCCCTTGAGCACCTGCTCGATGGCGTGGAGGTACACCTCGGTCTTGCCGGAGCCGGTCACCCCGTGCAGCAGGACCACGCCAAAATGCCGGGCCTCGAGTTCGGCGAGGACGCCCTCCACCGCTACGCGCTGCTGGCTATTGAGCTGCGGCGGGACCGCTGCCACTACCTCGCCCGTCGCCCAGTCGTCCGCGTAGGCGATCCGTTCCACCCGGCGAATCTCCTCCCGCAGTAGGCCCCGTTTCACCAGGCCATTCGAGACTGCGGCCGTCAGGTTAAGGCGCTCGAGGACCATTGACTTCTTCTGGGGGCGAAACTGCTGCTCCAGGAACTGGTAAAGGCGGGCTTGCTGCGGTGCACGCCGCACCAATTTTTCCAGCTCCTCGGGGCTCAGTTTTGCCGTCAGGGCGAGCCATGTTTCCTGCTTCACCCCGGCGCCATGCCGCACTGGCGCGGGCAGGATCGCCTCGATGATGGTATCGAGGCCACAGGCGTAATACGCCGCCATCCAGCGCGACAGCTGCAGAAGATCGGGGGGCAGCGCGGGAAACGGATACACGACCTGGGCGAGGGGCTTCAGCTTCTCGATCGGGTAGTCCACCGGCGGGCCAATTTCGCCGACAATCCCCAGGTGCATGCGGTGGACGATGGGGATCCGCACAAGCGACCCCACCTGTACGGCCGCTTCCCAGGCTTCCGGAACACGGTAGTGCAGCACTTTATCGAAGCCAGCCACCGGATGGACGCCAACGATCATGCGAGCTGTTCATCACGCCGCCCGATCCCCGGGTGGCAAACCGTAAGTGCGGTTCCGCCGGCGGTGCTTGCGCCATTCTGGGCAAGGAGTGCACAGGCTGTGACCTTGACACCCCTACGGACCGACCTGAAATCAAGGCCGTGAGCAACGACGCGGCCCGCGAAAAGTTCAAATCCTACCTCTCGACCAAAGGTCTGCGCGTAACCAACCAGCGGCTCGCGATCTTCGAGGCGGCATTTGCCCGGAAGGACCATTTTACGGCGGAGGAACTGCTCGACCACGCGCGGGCGATCGACGATTCCGTGTCCCGCGCGACCGTTTACCGTACGTTGCCGATCATGACGGAAAGCGCGCTTTTGCGCGAAGTGGATATCGGCAAGAACCTGAAGTATTATCACCCGAACACCGACAACAATAGCCAGGTGGCCCAGGTGATATGCCTCGACTGCGACAAGATCTTCGAAATCAGCGCACCCTTCATGGAATGGTACGGAAGCTCCGTGTCCTCCAAACTTGGACTCACTCCGGTTTCACAGCGCCTGCAGGTCAGCGCGCACTGCAATGCGTTCCGGGAGACCGGGACGTGCAAGCACCGGACCTGAGGAGATGAGCCGCAAGGAAGACCCCGGGTTCGAGATCGGCTTCTTCGAATCGATCCTCCGCCGGGAGCCCAAATACACCGAGGTGATTGAGATCCTCGGCGGGCTCTACACGAAGACGGGACGGATCGCCGACGGCCTGAGGATGGATCGCAAACTGGTGCGACTGATGCCCGAAAACGCGACTGCCCACTACAACCTCGCGTGCAGCCTGGCCCTCAGCAAACGCCCTGCGGACGCGCTGCGCGCCCTCTGGCGGGCGGTCGACCTCGGCTACACCGATGCCGATTGGATGATGCAAGACCCCGATCTCGAGGGATTGAAGGATCACCCACAGTTTCGGGAGATCGTCTCACGTCTCGAGCCGCAGAGCTGAACGCGGGAGCGGCGGGCGATTGGGGATTCGGGATCCGTGATTTGGATGCGGGCGCAGCTGGCGAAGCCGCTTGGAGACAGGGGGACCGCGGATGCACACGGATAGAAGACCGGCGGCGCGGACGTTGGGGTGGAAACCGATGGATGGGCTTCCGGTGCCCTCTCTCCCCCGCTGGGCAACCCTCACTCGCACGGATCAACCGCGAATGGACACGAAGTTACACGAATGGGGACCTGACTATTCGGCTCCGTCGTCGGTCCTTCCGAAAATTCGTGTCCATTTGTGATTGAAGGGATCGTCCCTCGACCGTCCGGCTTGCGCCCCGGGGGAAGTCCTTCGACACTTGTTCCTCGTCTCCCATGCCTGTTCTCAATTACGAGCCGCTCGTCCTTCCGCCGCGCCGCGAGGCACCCACGCTGACTCCGATCCAGGAAGAGGTGCTGGCCCTCAAGCGCGAACGCAACGCTGTGATCCTGGCCCACAACTACCAGGTGGAAGCCATCCAGCAGGTGGCGGACTACATCGGGGACTCCCTCGGGCTTTCCTATCAGGCACAGGCGGCCAAGGCGGACGTCATTCTTTTCTGCGGCGTCCATTTTATGGCCGAAACGGCGAAGATCGTGAATCCCGCGCGCACGGTCCTGCTGCCCGATCTTAATGCCGGCTGCTCCCTGTCCGACTCCTGCCCGGCGGACCGGCTCGCCGCCTACAAGGCGGCGCATCCCGATGTCTATGTCGTGGCCTACATCAATTGCTCCGCCGGCGTGAAGGCACTCAGCGACGTGATCGTGACCAGCGGTAACGCGATGAAGATCGTGAGCCGTGTTCCGGCCGACCGAAACATCCTCTTCGTGCCCGACCAGAACCTCGGGCAATGGGTGAGCCAGCAAACGGGCCGCCCCATGCAGCTTTGGCCCGGCAGCTGTTACGCCCACGTCCAGTTCACGGTGAAGGCCCTGGAAAAGGTCCGTGCGCAGTTCCCTGAAGCGCCCGTGGTCGCCCACCCCGAATGCGTGCAGGCGGTCCGCGACCTGGCGGACGAAGTCTGCAGCACGGAGCTGATGGTGAAGTTCGCGAAGACCACTCCAGCCGAGCGGATCATCGTCATGACCGAGAGCGGCATGCTACACCGTCTACGGCGCGATGTGCCGGACAAAACCTTCATCGCCGGCCCCACGGATTCCTGTGCCTGCAACGACTGCCGCTTCATGAAGATGAACACGATCGAGAAGGTCCGGGACGCTTTGAAAACCATGTCGCCGGAGATCGATGTGCCAGAGCCCATTCGCAGCCAGGCGCTGGTGCCAATCCAGCGCATGCTGGATTGGAGCAAATAGCCCTGGCCTCCCGCATTCGGTCTTTTACGCGCGCATCAGGGGCGGTGTCGGGGGCGTCAGCCCCGCCTGAACGCAGCCTGCGGCCACCGCCGGTCGCGCACTCACCCCGATTCAGAGCTCCTTCCGCAACCCAAACAGCAGCTGAAGGGTCGACTCCAGGTCCTTGCCGATCGCATAACGTCCCGCTTTCCTGAATACGAGGGACTTGCAGCGCGTGAGCTTGCGATCCGGGTTCACCGCCTCAGCCACCGGGGTGTTGGGCTTTAGTCCGGATACCTGATCCCGCTCCAGGGGGGTCCAGGAGAACGGCACTCCGAACGAATTGACGGTGATCTCCCAGCCGGAAAATTGAGCGGGCTCCGGATACGGACGGGTCATCAGCGCCGGATAACGCTCGATAAAGTCGGGTATCAGCGTGGTGGCGATGCGTACCTTGACCGCGGGCTCCAGCCCAGCGAAATACTGCCGAAAATCCTCCACCGATCGGGCGCGAAGCGCCTGGTAGACGTCGAGCGGGTCGATGCCGATCAGGTTCATCCCGTTCCACACTCCATGCTCATTGCGGCTGCCGAATTTCTTCCAATTGTACCAGCCTTGGAAATCGCGGGTAAGCCATAGGCCGATCTCAAAGTGAAGGTGGGCGCGTTCGCGCGGAATGGCGTATCCACTCGCGCTGCGGCCCATGATCCCGAGCACCCCACCGCGGGCAATCCGGTCTCCCCGCTTCAATCCCTCCGGGATCGAGGCGAGGTGTGCGTACAAGGTCAGGACAGTAGGAGTGACGTTTGTATGCTCCACCACCACGTACCGCCCGTAGCTGCTCTCACCCGGGTTGCGGCTGACGTGGCGCACCGTGCCGTCGAGGATTGAAAATACCTCGTCGGTCGCCTCCCCCCGTCGGTCTCGGGCGACGGGTTTGATGTCCAGCCCCTCGTGAAATTGAGCCCCGCCGCTGCGGGTGCACCCGTACAGCCCCGACGTCACTTCGCCGGAGGCGGTGGGTTGAACAAACGCGCTGAGCGGCTTCCCCTCGAAATACGCCGTGCTTGGCGTGGGCCACACCGGTTCCAGCCGCTCCGCGCGCATCGACACCGTGCAGAGACTGAGGAGAAGGGTCAAAACTCGCAGCATCATGGAGAGACTTCGGAAAACGCGCCCATCAGTTCACTGCCGATGGCGTCGGCCACAAGCCTGCCTTTCAAGGTGAGAAACAAACGCTCCGAGGTCTTCGCCGCCAGGCCGTCGTGCACCAGATGATCGACCAGGGCGAGGACGGCAGGCCACGGTGCCTCAGGGTAATGCGTACGCAATGCGGAGAGGTCGACACCCTCGTTCATGCGGAGGCCGAAGATCAGCGCGTCTTCGACCAGCAAGGCCGCGGTCAGCTCGACGCGGTCTTCCGTGGCGCGCTCCCCCTCCTCCACCTGGCGCGCCCAAAGATCCAGGTCGGCCACGTTGGTCCCGCGGAGCCCGCCCTGCTGGGAGGCGGCGGAAGGCCCCAGGCCCACCCAGCTGTGCATCCTCCAGGTATTGAGGTTGTGGACACAGGCATGACCAGGTCGGGCGAAATTGGAGATCTCGTATTGTGGGAAACCGGCGCGGTCGAGTTCGGCCCAGGTGCGTTCGTAGAGTCGCGCCTCCCGCTCCTCGTCGAGCTTCACCTTGCCCTGGGACAGCTTCACCCAGAGCGCGGTGTCCTCCTCGAAGGTGAGGCAGTAAGTGGAGAGATGGTCCGGAGCGAGCGCGACCGCCTCCTGGATATCCGCCAGCCAGGCGGACTCGTCCTGCCCGGGAATCGCGAAGATCAGGTCCAGGTTCACGCTCCGAAAACCGGCCCGGCGGATCCGGTCGTAGGCGCGGAAAACGCGGTCGCGGGTGTGCTGCCGGCCAAGGCCATCCAGCAGGGCCGGCTGAAAGCTCTGCACGCCCAGGGAGACACGGGTCACCCCGATCGCTTTCAACACGCTGAGCCGTTCTTCCGTGACCGAGGTGGGCGCGAGTTCAACCGACCACTCCTGCAACTCCGGCCCCAACCGCTCGCGCACCACGCTGCCCAGCCGCTCCAGGTCTGCCGCAGAAAGAAGTCCGGGCGTGCCTCCACCCCAGAACACGGTGGTCACCGGTGCATTCCAACGCACCCGTTGCGCCTCGGTGGCCACGCCTTTCAGGTAACGTTCGATTGATTCCGCGGAAGGCCGGACCTGGTAGAACGCGCAAAAGTCACAGGTCTTGGCACAAAAGGGAACGTGCACGTACAGACCGAGAGGTTCGACCTGCCGGACGGACGCGGACGTCGCTATTTCGCTCATTGCCAATACCGTGTCTTTGTGCTGCGGTTCGGTCGATTTTTAATCGCAAAATCCCAATGCAAAACAACCGCTCCTCTCACGCGAGACGAATCTTCCTCGGCCTCGGAGCTGCCCTCCTTCTCGGGTTGGCCGGCTGCCAGACACCGACGATCACCAATCTTACGCCGGACGCGTTGGCGGAGAATCCCTCGCAGATCTACACGATCTCCGCACGCATTGCTCCGAAGGATACGGGATATGTGCCGAACAGCCTCACGCCCTACATCATCATTGGGGGTAAGAACTACCGGATGACGAAGAGCGCGCTGGGCGAAAACTTGTACGAGTTTGAATACCAGGTTCCCGCCGGCGTGACCGAGATCGCGTACTATTTCATCGCCACCTACCAGGTGGAAAGCAGCGGTATCATCAGTCCGCGTGAGGACTACAGCCCGATTCACCGCGCCAACATCGCCGGACGCTACGTGTTGTCGCTGGAAGTGAATCGCGGGCCGGTGGGCGCGCGCGTCAGCATCCTCGGTCGCGGTTTCACTCCCAGCGACACGGTCTATTTCGACGGCACGCCCGTTCGCACCGCCTTCGATTCGGCGAACGCGATCAGCTTCATCGTGCCGGCGGTCGAAGGTAATCGTAATTACCGCGTGACCCTCGGCGGCGAAGGCGCCCAGACCCCGGTCGGCACCTTCCGCGTCGACGCGATCGGCGGCGGTGCGGAGTTGGGTGCTGCGCCCATGGATACCGCGGCACCGGTCGCGGCCGGTGGTCAGGGTGTGGCCGTGACCGCGTCACCCGCCTCACTTTCCCTCCAGTCCGGTGAGCGCGCCCAGGTCACGTTCACGAGCCCGGTGCGTGCCACCGCGGGAGGGCTGCTGATCGATGTCACCACCGATGTCCCGGAGAGTGTGATCATGCCCGAGGTTGTGATCCCGGCCGGGCAGGACTCGGTCACGGTCACGGTCGAAGGCGGCCGCCCGGGTACCGGCAGCCTTTTTGCCCGCGGCCCGGGTGCACGCGAACAGGTGATTCCCATCACCGTCCGCTGATCCTGCCGTCACTCGTGTTTTTCGGCCGGCTCCATGGAGCCGGCTTTTTTGTGCGCGCTCGCTGCAGGCCACTCCAGGTCGACCACCACCGGCCGGTGGTCGCTGGCCAGCCGCGTTTCCGGCAGATCGACGACACGGGCGCGCCCGCCAACGACCGACGGGAGCAGGCCGGGCGACGCCAGCACGTAATCGAGCCGCGAATACACGTCCTCGCGGGCCTGGCGGTGGGTCCAGGTGTCGCCCCGTGGATCCCCGGCGTCGAGCAAGTGCGCGACCACCGTTTCACCGCGCCGAAGCAGCAGGCGGACGGGCCGGCTGGAGGGGCTGTCGTTCAAATCGCCGAGGATCAGGTATCGGCCGGCGGGGTCTGCCACGGAGAGGATGCGGTTGCGGACCGCAGTGGCTTCCCCCGCGCGGAAGACCGCCGACTGGGGATCGTCGGAACGCTCGGTGAAACGGCTCTTCAAGTGCAGGACAAAACAGGTGAGTTCGCCGCCGCCTGCACCGAGCCGGACCTCGAGCAGGCCGCGTCGGACCAAACCGCTGCCACCGAGGTAAGTGAAGCTGAGATCGGTGTGTCGTCGCGTCAGGGTGATCGGAACCCGGGAAAGCAGCGCGAGGTGCCGCTCGCGATCCTCGCCTTCCAGCCAGGCGGTGTGCGCGTACACGACACCCTCCCGGCTCAGGTCGCGCTGCAGCTCGTTCAGGTAGCGGGTGTCCCCGATTTCCTGCACCGCCAGGATGTCCGCATCCATTTGTCGAATCACCGTGCGCAGGGCCTCTTTTTCCGCCTCGGGCTTAGGGTAATCGCGGCGGAAGCTCCCCTCCACCCGGCGGTCGGCGGAGAGATAGTTCTCCAGATTGTAGGTGGCGACCCGCAGCGAGTCGGGTGCGGCCGCCGCCGCGAGCGCAAGCGCCATCAGCCAGTTCGTCCACGTCCACACGTTCCGGCGCCACGCGCGCCGGGACCTTCCCTCCCCCAAGAATCGCATTCCCGGTGACTACACTGTTCCGCCCGTCAATGCACGCTCTCGTTCAACCAGCGTCGGATGGGAATAATGGAAGCCGCTGAACCAGCGGTGTGGGGTCAGGTTGCTGAGGTTCTTCTCCGCCAGTTTGCGCAGGGCGCCAATCAGCGGAACGGGTCCGCCCATCGCCTGCCGGGCGAAGGCATCTGCCTCGTATTCATGCTTGCGCGACACGAGATTGACCAGCGGGGTCAGCCAGAAGAACACCGGGGAGCTGAGGATGACGTAGAGCAGAAGCGTGGGGGCGAGCTGACCGGCGGGAAGCCCGAAGGCTGGATTAAACCAATCCGCCTTCATCAGCCAGGCGATCAGCCCGAACATCACGGCCTGGAACACGGCCGAGACGGCCAGCATTCTCGGGATGTGGCCGCGTTTGTAGTGCCCTACTTCATGGGCGAGCACGGCCTCCAACTCTTCCGGCGCGAGCTGCGTCACGAGCGTGTCATAGAGGACGATCCGACGAAAGCGGCCAAAGCCGGTGAAGAAGGCGTTGGAGTGGGCGGACCGTTTGCTCCCATCCATCACCTGGATGGTGGAGGCCCGAAATCCCGTGCGTTCGGCGAGCGCCATCAGGCGCTCGCGGAGTTCGCCTTCGGGCAGGGGCGTCAGCTTGTTGAACCAGGGCCGGATCAGCCGCGGCTCCAGCACGAGCAGCACCAGCTGGTAGCTGAACACGAGGGCAAAACCCCAGATCCACCAGTGGTCTCCCGCTTTGCCCACCAGTGCGAGCAGCGCCCACAGGATGGGAAAGCCGAGGAGGAGGGCGAGCACCACCCCCTTCACCTTGTCCATGATCCAGAGTCCAAGCGTGCTTTTGTTGAAACCAAAGCGCTCCTCCAGGCGAAACTGGGCGTACCACTCGAAGGGTAGTGACGGAACACTCATCAGCAGCATGGCCGCCATCAGAAAAAGCGCGTCGTCCCAACTCGCCGCCGGAGCGATCGGAGCAAACCGGGCATGAAGCCAGGGCAGGATGCCGCTGAACAGCACCGCCAGGACCACCAGAACGTCCCAAGCCAGCTCGAGCTGGCCAAAGCGGTTTTTCGCGAGGGTGTACGCCACCGACTTTTGGTAGGTGGCCGTGTCCATGATGGCGGACACCGCCGCCGGGGGCTTGGACGCGTGGCGTTCCACTTCGGCACGGTTGAGCCGGCTCAGGACCAGCTCGGCCACCAGGCGGAGGAGCAGGAAGGCGACAGCAAGGGAAACGACCATGTCGGCAGATCAAGCCGTGAGCCGGCGCATTGAAAAGGGGAATCGTGCCGACCGGGCGGGATCACCGCCATTCATGGCGGGGATAGCGGCGCGAGAGCTCCGCCTTGACCTTCGGGTACATGTCGCGCCAGAAGGCGGTCAGGTCGTCCGTCACCTGGATCGGCCGCTGATTGGGCGCGAGGACCTCGATCTTCACCGGCACGCGACCGTGGCCAAGGGTGAAGCGACCCTCCACCCCGTACAGCTCCTGTATTCGGGCGCTGAGCACAGGTGGCCCGTCCTTTGTGTAGGTGAGGCGCGACTTGCGCCCGTTGCCCATGACGAGGCGCTCCGGCAAGTAGTCATCCAGCACCGCGAGTTGCTCGGCGGTCAGCCAGTCCCGCAGGATCGGCATCACGGGCTTGTCGCGGATACCTTTGTAGCCCGTTTCCCCATAGCAGATCTGCTCGATCAGAGTCGCACGGTCCGCGTCGGTCAGCGGATTCACCTCCAGTTCGGGAAACCACTCCGCCAGCCGGTTCACCCGGACGATCCACTGCTCGACTGTCTCATCCCACGCCTCCAGCTTCAATTTACCCGCCACCACCTGCTGTGTGAGCAGTGCCGCGGCCTCGCTCAGGGGCACGTCCTCTGCGCCGGCCTTTGCCTCCAGGACGAGATCACGGAAGCGGCGCTCCCGCCGGGCAATCACCCGTTTGGCCGATTCGTCATACACCACCGCCGTCACATCCCGATAATCATCGGGAAACAACTCGCGCAACCAGGGCTCCTCGATCGCGGTGGCGAGGCTGAGCAGGACATTCACCTCGCCGCCCCGCCCCTCGATTTCGCTCACCTCGGCCGCGACCAGCAGTGGGGCGCGTTGGATGGCGCTTTCCCGGGCAAGCACGCCGCGCCGGCCGTGCACCAGTTCGCAACGCAGGGTGCCCGTATCCAGCCGCCGGGCGAGATGGTCGGAGAATCCGGCGAGCACACATTTTCGAACCTCCGTGTCCTCCACCCGGCGCTCGGTGACGTCGAGGCCCTCTTTCGCCGCGATCTCGATGAACTGCTCGAAGAGCGGGCCCACCTGTCGCACCCCTTGCACGTGGATGCCCAGGCGTCGGCAGGCGTCGAAGTTATAGCGAGTGTTCTCCGCATAGGCCCAGGCGCGCATGAGGAGGAAAAAATCCGATTCGGACTCCTCCCCAAGGAGATCGTCCCGCGTGTCCTCCACCTCGCGCGTCGCTCCCCGGAGGAGGAAACTCCGTCCCTGGGTGAGCGCAGCCATCAGGGCCACCGGCCTGACGCAGCCGCGTTCTCCCGCCTCGAGGAGCATGCGGGCATAGCGCGGATGGACGGGAAAACGGAGCATCCGGCGTCCGGTATCCGTGATCTGGAGATGGCCGTCACCCGCGTGGGGCGCTGAGCCCAGGGCGCCCAGGTCGGCCAGCAGGGACTCCGCGCGCTCGAGTGCCCTGAGGTCCGGCTTCTCCAGCCAGGGGAACGCGACGATGTCGTGAATCCCGCTGGCCTTGAGGGTGAGCACCACTTCGGCCAAGTCGAGGCGACGCACCTCCGGCACCTCCTGGAGCGGCCTCTGGCCGTGTTCGCGTTCGGTCCAGAGGCGCACACAGACACCAGGTGCGGTGCGCCCCGCGCGGCCGGCGCGCTGGTCCGCAGACGCGGCGGAGATCTTCTCGATCAGGAGGGTGTTGATGCCTCGGTTGGCATCATAGCGAGCCACGCGTGCCAGTCCGCAGTCCACCACCACCGTCACCCCCTCGATGGTAAGCGAGGTTTCCGCGACGTTGGTGGAGACGATGATCTTGCGGGTCTCATACCGCGCCACCGCGCGGTCCTGTTGCTCCGGCGGCAGTTCGCCGTGGAGCGGGAAGACGACGAAGTCGCGCAGGATACGGCTCCCCTGGAGGGCCTGGACGGTGCGGCCGATCTCATACGCGCCCGGCATAAAAACGAGCATGTCACCCGTCGCCTGGGCCGCCATCCGCTCGCATTCGCGGGCCGCAATCTCCCAGACCGGCTCCTGGTCGAAGTTGGCGGGTTTCTCAAGGTACTCGATCCGCACTGGAAAGGTGCGCCCTTGGGAGACCAGGATTTCGCAGGGCGCGAGGTAGCCCTGCAGAGTCCCGGTGTCCAGGGTGGCTGACATCACGACAATCCGGAGGTCCGGCCGCACCGTCTGCTGGATTTGCAACGCACGTGCCAGGCTGATGTCGCCGTAGAGGTGGCGCTCATGGAACTCGTCGAAGACCAGGACCTGGATGCCGCGCAGGTGCGGATCGAACGACATTTGCCGCAGGAGGATGCCCTCCGTGACGAACCGGATCCGGGTGCGCTCGCTGACGCGCGACTCCAGCCGTATCTGATAGCCCACGACGTCCCCCAGCGGGGCGCCCACCTCCTCGGCCACCCGCTTGGCCAGGAGCCGGGCGGCCAGCCGGCGCGGCTGCAGCACCACCACTTGCCCGCCGTCGAGAAGCCCCCCGCGGAGGAGCATTTGCGGCAGCTGGGTGGACTTACCCGAGCCGGTCGGCGCCTGCACGATCAGCCGCCCCTGACCCTGCAGGCGCTCGAGGATGCGGGATTCCAGTTCGTAAATGGGCAGCTCTTTTTTGACCACGGAGGAACACGCATGAACGCGGATCGGGAGAAATACAATCCGGGGCGCCTGCCCGAATCCAGGGCGTGGCTACAAAGGGGTCTTATTCGACGTCGTCCCGTCCGTCCCCTGCCGTTTAGCGACTTCGCGAGGGAGTGGCACAATGCGTGCTGACAAGAAGGTGGTAACACGAATCATCTCAATCGTAACACGCCGTTCCCATGACCACCCGCCCGTTTCGCCGCCTGACCCTTTTCGCCAGCGCCTTGCTGGCTTCTGCCGCCGCCCTCGCCGCCGCCCCCCTCCGCGTTGCGTATTCGGACTGGCCCGGCTGGGTTGCCTGGGAGATCGCCGTGCAGAAGAACCTGTTCAAGGAGGCCGGCGTCGAGGTCGAGTTTCTCTGGTTTGAATACGGACCTTCGATGGAGGCCTTCACCGCCGGTAAGGTCGACGCTGTTACGGTAACAAATGGCGACGCCCTCGTCACCGGTGCCAACGGCGCGAAGAACGTGATGATCATGCTCACGGACTACAGCAATGGGAACGACATGATCGTTGCCG
Source organism: Verrucomicrobiota bacterium (assembly GCA_023428905.1). GTDB lineage: Bacteria > Verrucomicrobiota > Verrucomicrobiia > Opitutales > Opitutaceae > EW11. The sequence continues at coordinate 344,279 of JAEYWP010000030.1, read as the reverse complement.
TGCCCGGTATCGATTCGGTCAAGGACCTGAAGGGAAAGAAGGTCGGCATCGAAATCGGCTTCGTCGAACACCTGCTCCTCCTGAACGGGCTGCAGAAGGCCGGACTAAGCGAGAGCGATGTGACGCTCATCCCCACGCCGACCAACCAGACCCCGCAGGTGCTCGCCTCCGGACAGGTGGATGCGATCGGCGCCTGGCAGCCCAACTCCGGGCAGGCCCTCAAGGCTGTGGCTGGGGCAAAGGCCATTTACTCCAGCGCAGACGAACCGGGCCTGATCTACGATGTGGTGACGGTCTCGCCCCAGAGTTTCGCGGAGCGCCGGGAGGACTGGAAAAAGTTCGTTGCGGTCTGGGACAAGGTCATCGCCTACATCAACGACCCCGCCACGCGCGAGGACGCGATCCGGATCATGGCGTCACGCGTCGGGACTGATCCCAAGGAATACGCCGCCTTCCTCGCCGGAACACGATTCCTCAGCCTGAAGGAGGGCGCCGCCTTCTTTGCCAGTACAAGCAACGGTTTTGATTCACTCCTGGGTTCAAGCAAGATCGCGGACGACTTCAACGTGAAGAACGGCGTCTACAAGGACGCTCAGGACGTGACCTCGTACATCGACGGCTCCGTCGTCCTGGAGCTGCTTGGCTCGGCCAAATAACCGAGCTCCTCCGCGATCCGACTCCTCCTTCCCTCCCGGCGGCGCACGCGCGCCGCTGGCCTGGGCACCTGCCTGCCCGCCTCGTGCCGCGACCACGCGCCTTCCATGTCCCGCGATCCCTGGTTTCGTATCCTAAAACCGCTTACTGCCCGGCGAAGCGCGGTCCTGTACGTCTGCTCGTTTCTCCTTCCCATCGCGCTGTGGTCGGCGGTCTCCTACCTGCCGTTTTTCTGGCATCCGATGATGCGGGTGGTGGAGCCGGGCGGCGTCAGCTGGTTCAAGGCGGGATTATTGGTGGAGCGCGAGGCGTTCGTCCGCGAGGAGGCCAAGGCGCGGGACGCCGGAAAACCCGCCCCCATCGGAAAACGGGCGAATCCGGTTTTCCTGCCGGCGCCCCACGAGGTGGGTCGTGCGTTCTACACCGCCTTCACCACTGAACCGGCCCTGAGGGGTGACGTCTGGCTGCACGAGAGTCTTTGGCGCAGCGTCCGGACGATTTTCTGGGGCTTCCTGCTCTCCTCCGTTGTCGGCATTCCGCTGGGGATCCTGTGCGGTTCGTACGCGGCCTGGTCACGAACGACGGAGCCGGTTGTCGATTTTATCCGCTACATGCCCGCCCCGGCCTTCGGCGCACTCGCGGTGGCCGTGCTTGGGATCCATGAGGCGCCGAAGATCGCAATCATCTTCATCGGCACCTTCTTCCAGCAGGTGCTGGTGGTCGCGAACACCGTCCGCCGGGTCGACCCGACGCTGCTCGAGGCGGCGCAGACCCTCGGCGCCAAGGGCCGGCAGCTCATCACCCGCGTGGTGGTCCCGGCCAAACTGGGCGAACTGTACACCGACACGCGCATCCTCCTTGGCTGGGCCTGGACCTACCTGATCGTGGCCGAGGTGGTCGGGGTGAGTTCCGGCATCACCTACTTCATCAACCAGCAGGCCAAGTATCGGAATTTCGACAACGTGTACGCGGCCATCATCATGATCGGATTCCTCGGCCTCGGGACCGACCAGGTCCTCGCCTTTATCGGAAAGCGGCTCTTCCCGTGGGAGAACCCGCGACCGTCCCGCGTGCGCACCTTCTTTCAGCGGCTCTTTGCCGGGCGCGACGTGGTGATCTTCCCTGGAAAGGACGTCACATGAAACCCATGACAGCGTTGCCGGATTACCGGGATCAGGCGCCGGCCGTGGCGGAGCGTTTCCGCCGGCTGAAGGAGCGTCCGGTCGTGCTGACGGTGGACAACCTGACGCGCTCCTTTGCGACCGCCGATGGCACCCGGACCACGGCCCTGGAAGGCCTGAGCTTTAACGCCCACCGCCGCGAGTTCATGTGCATCCTCGGTCCGTCCGGATGCGGCAAATCCACCCTGCTGCGCCTCCTCGCCGGGCTGGACCAGCCCACGTCGGGCCGCGTCCTGCTCGATGGACGCGAGGTGGTCGCCCCCGGCCCCGAGCGCGGGGTGGTTTTCCAGGGCTACACCCTCTTTCCCTGGCTCACCGTAAAACAGAATGTGATGTTCGGCCTGAAGATTCGCGGTGCTGGCGAACTCCAGGCGGACGCCGAGGCCCGGCAATGGCTCGAACTCGTCGGGCTGGGCGCCTTCGCCGACGCGTATCCGGCGCAGCTTTCCGGCGGCATGAAACAGCGGGTGGCGATCGCGCGCGCCCTGGCGAACAACCCGCGAATCCTCCTGATGGACGAGCCGTTTGGGGCACTCGATGCCCAGACTCGGTGCCAGATGCAGCACCACCTCCTGCAGATCTGGAGGAACGTCGATATCACGATCCTTTTCATCACCCACGACATCGACGAGGCGCTTTACCTTGCCGACCGAATCCTGGTCCTGAAGGCGAACCCGGGGCGACTGGACGAACTGATCGAGGTCCCGGTGCCGCGGCCGCGCAGCGTGGAACAGTTCACCACCCCGGAATACCTCGCGGCCAAGGCGCGTATCGAAGCCCTGATACACCCGCGCCCCGCCGGACCGGCAGACAACCTTCCCTTCGTGCGCCTGACTCAGGCGGGCGATGACGTCGAATGAAAGCCCGCCGAGCAAAACCATCCCCCTCCACGCTGTGGTCCGAGCTCACCTGGGAGGAGATCGCACGGCTACCGTCGGCCGGCATCAACGCCGCTCTCCTGCCCATCGGCGCGACCGAGCAGCACGGCCCGCACCTCGGCACAGGCATGGATTCCGCCTTGGCCGAGACCGTCTGCCGGACGGTGTCTGAGGCGACGCGCGTCCCCCTGCTGCCTCTCCTCCCCTACGGGTGCTCCCTCGGTCACTCCCGTCGCTGGCCGGGAACCCTGGCGCTCCAGCCGCAGACCCTGATCGCAGTGGTGACCGACCTGGGAGACTGGCTCCATGCCTCGGGCTTTCGCCGGCTCTTCATCGTCAACAGCCACGTCACCAACGCGGCGCCCCTGCGGTGCGCCCTGGAGATCCTGCGCAGCCGGTACGACGACCTGATGGTGGCGGTGCTCAACACCGCCACGCTGTCGCCCCGCCTTGCCCGCGCCTTTTCCGCCGATGCGGCGGACTGGCATGCCAACGCCGCAGAGACCGCGGTCACGATGGTGGCCGCCCCCCGGCTGGTGCGGCGGCGGGCAATTGCCCGGGCGGACGATCCCGATCGCACCACCGGCCTGGTTTTCGCGCATCCGGTCAATCGCACGAGCCTCAATGGCGTGACCGGCTTCCCCTCGCGCGCGACCGCCGCCCAGGGCCGGCGCCTGCTGCGCTGGCTCGTCACCGACCTCACCCGGTTGGTTCGCCGCGGCTGCCGCGAACGCGCTCCTCTCCCCGCTTCCTACTTCCAGTCCCTCTCCCTCGAATGAAATCCGATTCCGAAATTCTCAAGATCCAGGCCGAACTCAAAGCCAAGGGCGTCAAGTATTGTGTCGGCGCCTACGTCGACATCCATGGCGTGCCAAAGGGGAAGTTCGTCCCGATCGACCATTTCCTTCATTTTGCGCACGGCTCCGAGCTGTACACCGGTTACGCCCTCGACGGCCTCGGCCAGCGGCCAAATGACGACGAGATCAGCTCCGTCCCCGACCTCGACCGGATCACGATCCTGCCCTGGAGGCCCGAGGTCGCGTACATGCCGGCGGACAACGCCTTCCACGGTGAACCGTACGAGATCAACACCCGCGTGGCGCTGAAGAAGGTCCTCGCCCAGGCCGCGGCGATGGGGTTCAGCTTTAACCTCGGGATCGAGTGCGAGGTGTACGTGGTGAAGCTCGAGGGGAAGGACAAGCTGGTCATCCCCAACCCGGACGACGACCTGACCAAGAGCTGCTACGATGTGAAGCGGTTTCTCGACCGCTACCAGTGGGTCGACAAGGTGGCCTCCACCATCAACGACCTCGGCTGGGACCTGTATTCACTCGACCACGAGGATGCGAACTCCCAGTTCGAGTTCGATTTCAAATACGCCGAGGCGCTCACGATGTGCGACCGGTACGTGTTCTTCCGGATGATGGCGAAGCATTACGCGGCGGAGGAGGGACTGCTCGCCACCTTCATGCCGAAGCCCTTCGCCGACCGCACCGGCAATGGTGCGCACTTCAACATGTCGCTCGCCGATGCAAAGACCGGGAAGAACCTCTTTGCCTGCGATCCGAAGGACGATCCACGCGGCCTCGGGCTAACGCCCCTAGCCTACTCATTCGTCGCCGGCATCCTCCGCCACGGGCCCGCGCTCTGTGCCGCCTTCGCCCCGACGGTGAACAGCTACAAGCGCCTCGTGCGGCGCGGCGCGATGAGCTATTACTCCTGGGCGCCGGTCTTCAATTCCTTCGGGACCAACAACCGGACCAATTCCATCCGGGTTCCGATGGGAGGGGGCCGCTGCGAGAGCCGCAACGCAGACTCCGCCTGCAATCCCTATCTCGCCGCGACCCTGGCCCTCGCGGCCGGACTCGAGGGCATCCGGGAGAACCTCAACCCCGGCGACCCGCAGGAGGAAAATCTCTACGCTTTGAGCGAGGCGGAGCTGGCCGGGCGCAACATCCAGTACCTGCCGCGGAATCTGGAGGAGGCGGTGGAGGCCTTCGCGGCCGACCCGTTTATCGAACGCGTGCTCGGGACCGGGCTGCGCAATGAGTTCGTCACCTACAAGACGGATGAGTGGAAGGCGTACCATCAACATGTCTCCACCTGGGAGATCGAACGTTACGCCCGCCTGTTCTGACATGCTCACTCCCCTGCAGGACGACTCGACAGCCCCCGCCCCCGCGGACACCGTCGGCGAGCTCGCATCCCGCATGGCGAAGAAAAAGAAAGTCGCGCGTTTCAGTGTATCCATTCCGGCCGACCTCGCCGCGCAGCTCGACGCCATGGTTGAGCAGCGCGGCCACAAGAACCGCTCGCAGGCGGTGGCCGAAATGGTGCGCGCCCAGCTGGTGGAGCACCGTGGAACGCAGGGCAGCGAAAGCATGGCGGGCACGATCAGCCTGGTTTACGACTATCGGAAACGGAACCTCCAGGCGGCACTCTCCGAGATCCAGCACAAGTATTACCTGATGATCGTCGCCAGCATGCACGTGCACCTCGAGCAACACCACTACCTCGAGGTGCTGCTGGTGCAGGGCAAGGTGACCGAGCTGCGCCAGCTGGTGGACGAATTTGCCACCTGCAAGGGGGTGAAGACGGCCAAGCTCCAGCTCACGGCCTTCCCCATTCCCCCGCTCCTGTAACACCACGTCACGGACCGCAGAGTCGCCTCCCTCCTTGTCAATTCCACCCGGACGGGCACGCTTCCTGCAGTAACACGTTTCTAAACAATCGTAACACTTTCCACCGGACATGAGCGACCTTCCCCTCTACACCAAGGAACTGAGCCACGCGGGCATGTGGTCCGGGGTGATTTCCCGTGGAAAGACCCTGCGCCTGACAGATCTCGAGGGCGGAGCCAACGTGGGCATGCTGCTCTACAATGCCGACCTGACGGTGGAGCGGTACAACATGCCGGATACGCTGAAGGGGCAGCATATCTTTTATCTGCGCGCCCCGTATTGCCTCCATAGTGACATGGGCCGTCTTTTTGCATCGATCGTGAAAGACACCGTGGGCTGGCATGACACGGTGGGCGGCTGCACCGACGCCGCGGCGGTGGCGGAGAAGTATGGAGATCGCAACTACCAGGTGGCCCGCAACGCCTTCCACCGCAATGGGCGTGACTGTTTCCTGATCGAGCTGGCCAAATGGGGCCTGGGCAAACGCGACCTTCTGCCCAACCTCAACTGGTTCTCCAAGGTGGTGGCGGATGAGGAAGGGCGCCTGAGGTTCGTGCCCGGCCACGCGCGTGCCGGCGATCAGGTCGAGCTGCGGCTGGAGATGAACACCCTGGTGGTCCTGAATACCTGCCAGCACCCGTTTGATCCGGACCCGGTTTACCATCCGCGGCGCGTGCGGCTGGAGGTTTTCCCCTCCCCACCGGTCAGTCCGGAGGACCCCTCACTCTCGGTCCGGCCGGAAAACGCCCGCGCTTTCCGGAACACCCAGGACTATCACGCCCTGCGCACACCCCTCCCCGCCTGATGTCCGCCATGACGGAAAGCACCCTCACTCCCTCCGCCGCGTTGTACCGCCGCATCGTCCCGGCCGGGGACCATTGGTCCCATCTCGTGCGCAAGGGACAGGTCCTGCGCATCGTCGACCTGGAGGGCAACCAGGCCGCCGACACGCTCTTCTACGACGCCGCGAATCCAGAAAATCGCTACAGTGCGTCCGACACGATCCGGCGCCAGCAGGCCCTTTATCTGACGACCGGCACGCGGCTGATGTCGACCGACGGCGACATCCTGCTCACCATCGTGGCCGACACCTGCGGTCGGCACGACACGCTGGGCGGCGCCTGTTCGCGCGAGAGCAACACCATGCGCTACGCGTTTGAGAAGGAGCACATGCACGCCTGCCGGGACAGCTTCATCCGCGGCGCCCAGGAGTGCGGCTGCGCCCTCGGAAAGAGGGACCTCACCTGCAACATCAATTTCTTCATGAACGTGCCGGTGACGCCGGAAGGCGGCCTGACCTTTGCCGACGGCGTGTCCGCGGGCGGCAAATACGTCGAGCTGAGGGCGGAGCGCGACGTGATCGCGCTGATCTCCAACTGCCCCCAGCTGAACAACCCCTGCAACGCCTACAACCCAACCCCCATCGAGGTGTTGATTTGGGATTTGGACTGATCGCCCTTCCCACCCTTCCGTACCTTTGCGAGACACCCAAGCAGATGTCTCGCAAAGGCACGGAAGGATCAGAAGGAGGAACTGCCAAACTGACTCATCAAACGAAATGTTCTCCAAAGTTCTCATTGCCAATCGGGGGGCGATTGCCTGCCGGGTGATTCGCACGCTGCGCAAGATGGGCATCGGCTCGGTTTCGGTGTATTCCGAGGCTGATCTCGGATCGCTCCATGTCGCCCAGGCGGACGAGGCTCTGCTGCTGGGGCCCGCACCGGCGGCCCAGAGTTACCTCGCGGTCGAGAAGATCCTCGAGGCGGCCCGACAGAGCGGGGCCCAGGCCATACACCCGGGGTACGGTTTTCTCAGCGAGAATCCCGGCTTTGCAGAGGCGTGCGCGGCGGCCGGGATTATCTTCATCGGGCCGAAACCCTCCCAGATGCGCCGTTTCGGGCTCAAACACACCGCCCGCGAGATCGCGCGCGAACAGGGTGTGCCGCTGCTGCCGGGGACCGGGCTGCTCGCCTCGCCCGAGCAGGCCCTGCTGGAAGCGGAACGTATCGGATACCCGGTGATGCTTAAGAGCACCGCCGGAGGCGGCGGGATCGGGATGCAGCTGGTGTGGAAGGCGGCTGACCTTGCCGCCGCCTTTGCGACGGTGGACCGGCTCAGCCGCAGCAACTTCAAGGAAAGCGGCCTTTACCTCGAAAAATATGTCCAGCGGGCGAGACACCTCGAGGTGCAGATCTTCGGTGACGGCCGTGGCCACGTCGTTGCGGTGGGAGAACGCGAGTGCTCCATCCAGCGCCGCAACCAAAAGATCATTGAGGAAACGCCCGCACCGCACCTGCCCGAATCGGTGCGTACGCAGTTGCTCGACTGCGCGGAGCGGCTGGGCCGCGCCGCCGGTTACGAGTCCGCCGGGACGGTCGAGTTTGTCTATGACGACGCCACCGGTGAGTTCTATTTCCTGGAAGTAAACACGCGTCTTCAGGTGGAGCACGGGGTGACCGAGGAGGTCACGGGCATCGACCTCGTCGAATGGATGGTGCGCCAGGCCGCGGGCGAGCTCGACCTCTCCACCTTCCGCCGCCAGAGCTGTGGCGCCTCCATCCAGGTCCGTTTGTATTCGGAGGACCCGGCGAAAAACTTCCAGCCCGCCACCGGCACCCTCACGGAGGCAGTCTTCCCGCGTAGTTGTCGCGTCGAGACCTGGGTGGAACGCGGCACCGAGGTGACGCCCTTCTACGACCCCATGTTGGCGAAGCTGATCGTGCGCGGCACAGACCGCGCGGAGGCCCTCGCGCGGATGGAGCAGGTCCTTGCCGCCACCCGCGTCAGCGGTTTTGAAACCAACCTTGCGTACCTCCAGCGCATCGTGGCCTCTGAGGGCTTTCGCGAGGGACGGGTGACCACGCGCTACTTGGAAAACCTTTCCTTCGAGCCCAGCACGGTCGAGGTGCTCGACGGTGGCACCCAGACCACGGTGCAGGATTACCCCGGACGCCTGGGACATTGGGATGTCGGCGTGCCACCATCGGGGCCGATGGACCCCCTCGCCTTCCGGCTGGCCAATCGGCTCGTCGGCAATCCGCCCTCAGCCGCCGGACTCGAGATCACCCTTTCCGGCCCCACCTTGCGCTTCAACACCGAGGCAGTCGTCGCCCTGACCGGAGCCTCGCTGGACGCCTCGCTCGACAACAGACCCTTCCCCGCCTGGCGCGCGGTGCGGGTGAAACGCGGCACCATCCTGCGCCTCGGCCGGATTGAGGGCGCCGGTATGCGGGCCTATCTGGCAGTCCGCCATGGGTTGGACGTGCCCGATTACCTCGGGAGCAAGAGCACCTTCACCCTCGGGCTGTTCGGCGGACATGCCGGCCGGGCGCTGCGGACCGGCGATGTCCTGCGCCTGAACCCGGGCCCCATCTTCGGTCCCGCCGAGTCTGCTCCCCTGGCACGGCTGCCGGCCGGGCTGGTGCCGGCGTATTCACACACCTGGACCCTCTCGGTCCTGTACGGGCCGCACGGTGCGCCGGATTTTTTCCAGGACGAGGACATCAGCGACCTGTTCGAGGCGACCTACGAGGTGCACTTCAACTCCGCCCGCACCGGCGTGCGCCTGATCGGACCCAAGCCGCGGTGGGCCCGCAAAGACGGCGGAGAAGCCGGCCTCCATCCCTCCAATATTCACGACAACGCCTACGCCATCGGGGCAATCGACTTCACCGGCGACATGCCGATCCTGCTCGGGCCCGACGGACCCAGTTGCGGCGGTTTTGTCTGCCCGGCAACCGTGATTGCAGCCGACCTTTGGAAGCTCGGCCAGCTCAAGCCGGGCGACAAGGTCCGCTTTGCCCCCGTGACTGCCGCCGAGGCCCGGTCGCTGGAGACAACCCAGGAGGCGGAGATTGAAACCCTTCGCCGCCTGCCCCGGCCCACGACAAAATCGACGCGTCCGGGCCGCAGCGCGGCCACGGCCAGTGGCGCGGTCCTCCATACCCTCGCTCCCCATGGCGACGCCCCGGGAGTCGTGTATCGCCGCGCCGGCGACAAGTATCTGCTCGTGGAATACGGACCGCTCGAGCTCGACCTCACCCTTCGCTTCCGGGCCCATGCCCTGATGACCTGGCTGCAGGAAAACCACACGCCGGGCCTGCTCGACCTCACCCCGGGGATTCGGTCGCTGCAGGTGCACTACGACAGCCGGGTCCTCCCGCTGGAACGCCTGATGGAGACCCTGATCGACGCCGAGGCGCACCTGCCTCCCGTGTCGGAGATGGAAGTCCCGACCCGGATCGTGCACCTGCCGCTCTCGTGGGAGGACGAGTCCACTCTGCTCGCCATCCGCAAATACATGCAGACGGTCCGCAAGGACGCGCCCTGGTGCCCGAGCAACATCGAGTTCATCCGCCGGATCAACGGGCTCGACTCGATCGAGGACGTGAAGCGGATCGCCTTTGACGCCAGCTACCTTGTGATGGGGCTGGGCGACGTTTATCTCGGCGCCCCGGTGGCGACTCCGGTCGATCCGCGCCACCGGCTGGTCACGACCAAATACAACCCGGCGCGCACCTGGACTCCGGAAAACGCGGTTGGCATCGGCGGCGCCTACCTCTGCGTCTACGGGATGGAGGGACCCGGCGGATACCAGTTCATCGGCCGCACCGTGCAGATGTGGAACCGCTGGCGGACCACCGCGGATTTCAAGGACGGAAAACCCTGGCTCCTGCGCTTCTTCGACCAGATCCGGTTTTATGAAGTCAGTGCCCGCGAGCTTCTCAAAATCCGCGAGGACTTCCCGCTCGGGCGCTTCAAGCTCCGCGTGGAGGAAGAAACCTTCCGCCTACGCGACTACCAAAAATTCCTCTCCGACCACGCGACCTCGATAGGTACCTTCAAGACCCGCCAGCAGCAGGCCTTTGAGGCGGAACGGCACCGGTGGGAAATCTCCGGACAGCTCAACTTCTCCGCCGATGCCGAGGCTGCCTCGACCGCGTCCACCGGCGCGACCGAGCTGGCGCGGGGACATGTCGCCGTTCCCGCGCATGTCCCCGGGAACGTCTGGAAAACCACGGTCGAGGTGGGCCAGCGCGTGACGCCCGACCAGCCGCTCGTGATTCTTGAGTCGATGAAGATGGAGATCTCGGTTTTCAGCCGGAGCGCCGGCACGGTGGCGGAGATTCGCTGCGCCGAGGGCCGGCCGGTCCAGGCGGGCGAAACCCTGGTGGTGATCAAAAGCGATGCCTGACCCCGCCGCCGCTTTTTCAGGTTGCGAGGTGACGCCTGCAGCGTCCGAAGCCGAGGCGCGCGAGCGTCTCGCGACGGTGTATGCCCGCATCGCCAACCGCGGACCCGATCCCACCTGGATCCATTGCGTGTCCGAGCGCGAGAACCAGGAAAGGCTCGCGCAACGGATGGCGGGCGAAGCGCCGCGCGGCCCGCTTGCGGGTGTGCCGTTCGCGATCAAGGACAACATTGACCTGGAGGGAGTGCCGACCACGGCCGCGTGTCCGGATTTCAGCTACACGCCCACCCGCTCGGCCGCGGTGGTCGAGCGCCTTCTCGCCGCTGGCGCGATCCCGGTGGGCAAGACAAACCTCGACCAGTTCGCCACCGGGCTGGTGGGTGTGCGCTCACCCTACGGCGTGCCGGCCAACCCGTTTCACCCCGACATCATTCCCGGCGGCTCGAGTTCCGGCTCGGCGGTCGCGGTCGCGGCCGGCCTGTGCTCCTTCTCCCTGGGAACGGACACCGCTGGTTCAGGCCGAATCCCGGCAATGCTCAACGGCTTGGTCGGCCTGAAGCCCACCCGGGGCCTGCTCAGCACCACCGGCGTGGTGCCCGCCTGTCGCAGCCTCGATTGTGTGTCGATTTTCGCGCGCTCCTGCGGTGATGTGGCCGCGGTGTTTCAGGTGGCCGCGGGTTACGATGCGGACGACCCCTTCAGCCGTGTCGCCGCACCGCCCGCCGCGCCCCTCCCCTGGCCGCCGCGTGTCGGCATCCCAAGGCGTGACCAACTGGAGTTTTTCGGAAACGAGGAAGCGGCAAGCTTGTTCGACCTCGCGCTGGCACAATGGCGGCAGCTCGGCGCGAACCTGGTGGAGATTGATTTCACACCCTTCCGTGAGGCCGCGCGCCTCCTATACGAGGGCGCCTGGGTGGCGGAACGCTACGCAGCCCTTCGCACCTTCATCGATCTGAAGCCGGACTCGGTACATCCGGTCACCCGCGGCATCATTGAAGGAGCGCGGCGGCTGTCGGCGGCGGACGCCTTTGACTCCATTTACCGCCTCGCCGCCCTGCGCCGACAAGCGGATGCGGTGTGGAGTGCGATCGACCTGCTCGTCACGCCCACCGCGGGCACGATCTACCGGGTGAGCGACGTACTGGCGGACCCACTACGGACCAACACGAACCTGGGCGCCTACACCAATTTCATGAACCTGCTCGACCTGGCGGGCCTGGCGGTACCCGCCGGCCGGTTCAGTTGCGGGGTGCCCTTCGGGATCACACTGGCCGGCCCGGCCTTTCATGATGATCGGCTGCTCGCGTGGGGCGCGCGTTTCCTCGGTGAACCGCCGCCACCGCCAGCCCTCGCGTTGCCTCCCGGGCCTTTGGTGCGTCTCGCGGTCTGCGGCGCTCATCTCGCCGGGCTGCCGCTGAATCCCCAGCTGGTCCAGCGCGGGGCGCGGCTGGCGCGGACCACCCGGACGGCGCCCACCTACCGGCTTTATGCGCTGCCGGGATCTGAACCGCGAAAGCCGGGACTCGTCCGGGTGGACGACGGTGGCGGCGCGTCAATTGAGGTGGAAGTCTGGGAGATGCCCCTCGACCACTACGGCAGTTTTGTCGCCGGAATCCCGGCGCCGCTGGGAATCGGCCGGATTTCCTTGGACGACGGTGAGCAGGTGCAGGGCTTTCTTTGTGAAGCGCACGCGGTTCGCGGCGCGCAGGACATCACGGCTTTTGGCGGCTGGCGGGCCTTTCTCGCCAGCCGGCAGTGAGGCAGTCGCGGTTCGGGCGGGGACGCTCCGACTCTAGGGTTGACGACGAGGGATCCCATAGGCGATGGTCCGGACGCTTTCGCGCTACTAGTTTAGTGGTAAAACACGTGCTTCCCAAGCATGGGTCGTCGGTTCGATTCCGACGTGGCGCACCACTTCGGAAGCGATCGCGGGCAGCAGGTGGACGGCGCACCGCTTGACCCGTCCGCGGCAAGGAGGTTTTTTGATCCTCCATGGTCCCGGCTCCCGTCTCCAGCAACGAACTCGTCACCGTGCTTGCGTTCAACGCCAGCAACCAGCTCGCGATCCGGCGTGCGGGAACGAAGATCGGCCTGGCCTTCGTGGGAGCCACGCTGCAGATGGCGACTGAACGGCTCGAGGCGCACTTCCGCGAGCACACCCCACCCAGCGAACGGTTTGTCGCTCCGCACCAGGTATCGCAGTACCGGGTCTATTTTTCGCAGGTGGAGGGCATGCCCGCGGACGACGAGGTGCATTTCCGCTCTCTCGATTGGCTGACCCAAAACGCCGCGTCCCTTGCCCCCGCGCTGGTCACGGTGCTCCGGCTGCTGGAGCCGCATCTGGTCGACGTGCCATACCTCCATCTCGGCGAAAACGACTTCATCTACAAGTTCCGCCCCGACAAGCAGCGTAATCCTCTGATCTACCAGTTGGACGACGCCGCGTCCGCGCTGTACCAGTCCAAACTCTGCGCGGCGATCAAGGTGCTGGCCCGAACACATGAGCGCACCGCCGCCGCGCCCGTCGCATTGGATTTCGGCGCGGTGCAGTACCTCATTCCCAGCCACTTTGGGTTCTGCCTCGGGGTGAAGAATGCAATCGAGCGCGCCTACGAGAGCTTGGCGGAGAATCCGGGCAAACGTGTCTTCATGCTCAGTGAGCTGATCCACAACCCGTTCGTGAACGAGGATCTGCTCCGACGCGGGCTGCGTTACCTCCAGACGGACAAGGGCACGGCTTACACGGTGGAAGGCCGAAAGGCCACCGGCGCGCCGGGAGAGACGTTGTGGTGGGACACCCTTACCAGTGAGGACATCGTGATCATACCGGCGTTTGGCGCCACCGATGAGGACAAGCTCCGCCTCGTGCGCAAAGGGGTGCCGGTGTACCGTTACGATGCCACCTGCATGCTGGTCGAAAAGGTTTGGAAGGCCGCCCGCCACTACGGTCGGGAGGGGTTTACGGTGGTGATCCACGGCAAACACGAGCACGAGGAAACGAAGGCGACCTTTTCCAATGCACGTCGCTATGCGCACGCCGTGATCGTTCGCAACCTGGAGGAGGCGCGGAAGCTGGCGCTGGTCATCGCATCGGACGACCCCGCCGCACGCGCGCGATTTTACCACGAGTTTGAGGGCAAGCACACGCCGGGCTTTGATGTGAACACCCACCTGGAGCGTGTGGCGGTGGTCAATCAGACGACCCTGCTGATGAATGAGACGCTGGAGATCGTGCAACTCCTGCGCGAGACCTACCGGGCGCGCTACGGCGAAACCGCGGGGGCGGAGCGGGTGGGTGGTAGTGCGCGGGGGGATACCCTATGTTATGCCACCCAGGTCAATCAGGACGCGCTCAGCCGCGCCCTGGCGGAGCCGCTCGACGCCGCCTTTGTCATCGGCGGCAAAAACTCATCGAACACCTACCAGCTCTACCGCCTCTGTGAACAGCGCCTCGGGAAGCGCGCGTTTTTCATCCAGAATGAATTTAACATCCGGTCGCGCGATGAGGTGGAGCATTACGTCTTTCCCGCCCACGGGCCCGGCGCGAAGGTGGCGGATTCGGTCGAGATCCATCCCTTTCCCACGGGCGGATCGCCCCTGCGGGTGTTGTTGACCGGCGGGGCCTCGTGCCCGGACGGCGTGATCCAGCAGGTCATCACACGGATCAACAGTCTTTTCCCAGCCGATCAGCTTCGCAGCATTGACGCCGTGCTGGCGTCGCTGGCCGAGCGCGCCTGAGCAAAAAAAACCGCATGCCCGAAAGCATGCGGTCAAGGGAGCAGGCGGGGCCGGCGGCGCGCGGCACGCCAGTCTAGAAGCGATAGACGATACCGGCCCGGATGACTAGGCCGTCGCCCACGTCGACCGAGGCCGAACGGGTGCCCCAGACGTAGTCAAAACTGTCGATTTTCTCGTACAGCACGCCGAGGAAGAGGCCCGTGCGGTAGGTGATCCAGAACTCCGCATTGAGTTCGCCGTAGAAGTCCAGGTTCACGTCCCGCACGCGACGATTCATCCGCAGCCCCGGGCGGGTGGAGTCATCGAAGTCGGGGGTCTTAAGCTGCTCGAGACCTTCGTACGACACGCCCATATAGGCGACCGACAAGCCGGCGCTGCCGGAAATGGAAAGGCGCTTCAGTGGTTCCCAGCGGAAGGAGGGACCCACCCGGGCGGTGAAATAACCGCCGCGCAACCGCCAGAAACCGATCACCTCGGCGCCGCCGGGGCTGACCGTGTCGAGGACGGAGGTCGGCTTGTCGGCAATCGCGGGGCCATCTTCGCGGTAGGTCCGAGGATCGGTCGCGGGTGTGCCCGCCGGTGTGACATTGGTGATGGCATCCACCCCAAAGCTGCCCGCCCGGTTTGGTGTGCGACCGAGGAGGCTGAACCGGTAGATGACGTCGTGAAGCGTGGCGGTCGACGTACCAGAGGTACTGCCGGTGACCTCCGTCACACCCAGCCCGGCGGTGACACCCCAGGCGAAGCTGCGGCCAATGCGGCCAATCTCGCGCATGACCTGGAGATCAAAACCCTCGGAGGCCTTCGCCTCGGTTTCACCACTCATGCCGCCGTATTCGGCCCAGCGATCGCGGAATGCCACCTCGCCATTGGAGAGCTGGCTAGCGTAACCGAAGGCCCACTCGCGGGTTTCGCCCTCCTTATAGGGAATGTACTCGATCTTGTCCTTATTCGACGCGGTGAAAACATAGTGCTTCCCATCCGCGGTCAGCGGCAAGTCCTTCTCCGACGTCGGCGTGTTCGTGCCATTGGCCAGAGTGCGGACGCCGTCCTGAAGCACCCGACCATCCTCAAAGACATAACCGAAGGGGGTGACCACATTGCGGGCCCGCACCTCACCGGCGGAGTTGAACCTCACATTCGCGCCGCCGGACTTGACCCGGACAGAGGCTGAAAACGTGTTCTTTGGACGGGCGGTGAGAATGAAAGGAATTTCGCTTTGCGCGAACACGGGTGTGCCAACGCAGAGCGCAACTCCCACGGCGGAGTAACGCAGGAACGGAAGTTTCATGGAATACGAACGCCTTCAAAGACGGCGACATCCTGGGAATGTTGCGAGCAATCTTTGCAGAACCGCCAAAGTTCACCAGTCACCCGCATTCCAGGCTGTGGCCTGCGGTGCGTCGGGCCTGGCCAATGGGTGTCGACCGGAGGCGCCCGGGCTCCGGCTCGCGCCCGTTATTCGTTGAACTCGTCGTACTTCTTGGCCGCGGCCTTTTCGGCCTCCAGCTCGGCTGCTACCCGCGGGTCGTGCAGGGCCTCGCGCTCGCGGAGCTTTCGCTCGCGCCGGCGGAGGTCTTCCTCCTTCTGCTCGAGCTCCGTCTCTTTCTCCTGCTGCTCCTGCACTTTCTGAAATAGTTTGGTCTCGCTTTCGTCCAGGAAGGACTCGCGCTCGCGAAGGGCCTGGCGCTGTTCGGCCAGGAGCGTCTGCTGACGCTCGACCTCGGCCTTCAGCTTTTCCAGGGCCGCCTGTTCCGCGTCGGTGAACTGGCGCGGCTCGCTGCTCGGGGGAGCCTTGCTCTTTGCCTCGAGGAGCGATTCGCGGGCGCGCAGCAGGGTCTCTGTCTCAGCCAGGTCCCGCTCACGCTCGGCCAGACGGGTCTCAAAGTCCTGCAGCGACCGTTCGCGCTCCTCCAGTTTGGCCGAAAGCTGTTTGAGTGAGCGTTCCAGCTCCACCACCTTGCCAGTATCCGCATTCAGGATTTCGCCCCACGGATTGCGGGTGGCGCTGCGAATCGCGGAGAGCGTCTTCTGGGTTTCAGCGGCCGCCTGCGAAACCTCGCTTGCGCTCCGCAACCGCCGACGCGGAAGCACCAGAGGCTTGTCGGCGTCTGGCCGCGGCGGGAACTTGATCATTCCGGGTTTCGGTTCTGGCATCCTTGCGCTGACCATACAGGCAACGGTTCAAACGTCTACTTCTTGAATAAACGAAATAGGGAGGCAAAAAAGCCGCGGCGCGGCGCGGTGTTTTCCTCGAGGGGCGGCGTGGTGGCCATGACCTGCGCCCGGGCGTTCGGGAAATGGAGGTACGGCTTCAAAAGGTTGGTCACGATCGATTCGGCGATGGGATCGTGCAACACGGTCGCGAGGCGTCCCAACGCGACACCGTCGTTGACCTGCTGCTGCAAAGCGGCGAGGTCCGCCTGGAAATACTCCACATACGCCGCCGTGTGTTCGGCCAATACCTTGACCGCACCTTCCACCTCCAGGGGCGACGCCACCGCCGCGCGGGCCGCATCCTCCGCCCCGAGGCGGGCGCCGAATGCGCGGGCCATGCCGGCCTGGGCCGGGGCTGGATACGCGCGCACCGCCAGGGCGATCCCCTCGATAAGGTGGACGCCGCGGGTGCCGGGTCGAAAGGGCAGGTAGATCGCGAGGGTTTGCTCGTCGATGTGCGAGAGGGCGTTGAGAAGCGCGCGAAAATCGCCGCCCACGATCACGCTCTGCGCCATTTTTTGGGCGAAAAGGGCGAACTCGCGGAGGGTCAGCAGCGCCTCGCGGGTGCAAAAATCCCGCGTCTCGGCCGTCAGCGCCACCAGCGCCATCGGAAAATTCTCCGGGATCTCCAACTTGGCCAAGTTGCGCAGGATCGGATTGTCTTTCTCTCCGTCCGCGCCGCCGGAAGCCACCATTTCGCCGAAGGGTTCGTCGAACGCCAGGGTCTCCTTGAGGATCGTGATCAACTGGTCGACCCGGTCGTGTCGACCGCGCAGGTCGGGCAGCGCCGTCAGTTCGGCATAGGTGAGATCGATGTACTTGGAAGGCGTATCCGCCTGTCCCAGCGGCCAGTCGGGCATGTCGAGGTTTTGCGCCAGGCTGTTGAGCGCCGTATCGACCATGATGGAGGACGCGAACGCGCTGCGGACAGCGTTCCAATCCGGCTCGCCATACTTGCCTCGCGGAGCGCCGGGACGGGGAGAAGACGATTCGGAGCTCATGGGAAAATCACGCGCGCACGACCTGGTTCACCAGTTCGCTGGAGGCCTGTTTGTAGTCGTTGACCACGTTGTCGGTGTCGGTCGTTTCCTGGCCGACCAGGTTCACCGGCAATCCGAGCGTCACCGCGCGGCGCACCACCATCGCATCGCGGATCTGGGTGCGGAAGATGGCAGCCGTCGGAGACACCCGTTTCGCCGTCTTGAACTGGTTGAGGCGAAGCTGCATCCGCATCTTCGGGACCTCGATGTCGACGTTGGACTTGATGGAGTTGAAGATGATGCCCTGCACCTGGACCGGAGGGCCCATGTCGGAATGGCGGAAACTCGCGGACAGCTGATGGAATTTCCACAGCTTCTCGATCAGGAGGGTGAACCCGATCAGGCTGAGGGCATCCGGGTTGGCCGGCACGTAGAGTTCGCTCGAGCAAAAGACGCCGCACTGCGAGGCGCGCAGGATGTTCGGCGGGCAGTCGAAAAGGATGAAATCGTACTGCGACTCCACCTCGGCCAGTTGCTCCTCAAAAATCACGTAGGGAGGCCGCTTGGGGTCTCCCGTGTATTCACTTTCCAGGTCGACGAGGTTGAAGGTCGTCGGCACCAGGTCGAGGCCCGGCAGCACTTTGTTGCCTTCGCGATCCTCCACCACGTCCTTGATAATCAGGTCGGAGACGCGCGCGCGGCCCGGTTCAAAAATGGAGAAGATGGCCCCCTCGCCCGTGGAATTGATCTTGTTCCAGCGCTCGAGGCGCAGCAGCCAGATGCTCGCGTTCGACTGGGTGTCGAAATCGAAAAGCAGCACGCGGTGACCAGCCTTTGCGAGGCAGGCTGCCAGGTTGACGATGAGCGACGTCTTGCCGACGCCACCCTTGTAATTGAGGAAACTGATCTTTCGAGCCATCGATGCGCCGTTTCAGGGATGAGGCGTTGGACTGAGTGGGTTTATGCATCGTTTATTCGGCCACCCGTCGCGACTTAAAAACCCGGCGCATCGGTTTTCACTGATTTTTGAGCATGTCTTTTGCGATCGGCCGCTGTCGCCCCGGCTGCGGTTTCACGCCGTTGTCACCGGGATGACACCCGCGCGGGACGAAACAGCGGTAAGGTGGGCGCGTGAGATCACGAATCCTCAGCGTGGACGACGAGCGCGACGTGACCGACCTGGTGGAGTTTCACCTCACCCGGGCGGGCTTTGACGTGGTGACGGCCGCAACGGGTCGGGAAGCGCTGGAGACGGTCAACCAGCAGCGGCCGGACTTGATCCTGCTCGACCTGATGCTGCCCGACATCGACGGCTTCGGCGTCTGCGAGATGCTCCGCCGACAACCGTCCACCGCGACCATTCCAATCGTGATCCTGACCGCCTGGGCCACACGCGATGCGCGGCACCTGGGCCTTGAACTCGGCGCCCTGGACTACATGACGAAGCCCTTTAGCCCGAAAGACCTGGTCGAGCGGGTTCGTCGGCTGCTTAACATGCGCCCGGAACTCGTTTGAGGGCTGGCGTCACGCGGCCGGCGGCTTTTTGCTGACCGGATGGACAAATCTCGCCTCCGCGACGTCATCCTTCAAAAGCTCGGCAGAGAGCTGGAGACGATCACCCGGGCCGCGCTCATGGCGCGCGACGAGGCGACGCACGAGGAGAGCAAGCCGGAGAACCAGTACGACATGCACGCGCAAGAAGCGGCATACCTGGCCGAAGGTCAGGCCAAACTCGCGCAGGAACTTGCCGAGGCCGTCCAGCTGTTCTCCACCCTTCCCGTTCAGCCGTGGGCAGCGGACCAGCCCGCGGGCCTGGGGGCACTCGTCACCCTGGCCGCCGGGTCGCGCCGCCTCTCCTATCTCCTCGGACCCCGTAGCGGCGGGCTCGACGCCGAGTTGGACGGAGAGTCTGTCACCGTCATTACACCGGGATCCCCGCTCGGCCGCCAGCTCTTCGGCGCGCGGATCGGGGAAACCGTGCAACTCCCGGGTCGCGGCGGCAGCGTGCCTCACCTGGTAGTGGAGATCGCATGACAAAGGCGCGCCGCGGTTTCCCGCGGAGCGCCTTTCCCTAGGTCACCGGCTGGCAGGCGGGTGATCAGGACCCGTCGCCGATCGAAAATACGACGGGGACACTCATGCGGAAACGGACCGGTGTGCCGTGCCGCCGCCCCGACTCAAAGACCCAGCGCGCGACCGCGCGGAGGGTGGCGGCTTCGAATTGTGGATCGGTGGAGCGCACCACGCGGGGACTGACCACGCGGCCGGACTCGTCGACCGTGAATTCAACCCAAACTTCCCCGGTGAGCCCGGCGCTGCGCGCCGCGTACGGATACTCGGGCGGAACGCGAAACTTGACCCGGGGAATAGAATCGAGGTCCACCAGACTCACCACGCGCCGCCCGGGGTCCTGGTCGGGTCCGGGAATGCCGATCACCGGGGGGATGGTCGTCAGCCCGGGGGTGACCGGGCCCTCCGGCCCCGGCGTCCACGTCATCGGAATGCGATCGGGCGGTGGATTGGGATCGGGATAATCCGGCGTTGAGGGAGGAATCGCAGCGTCCGGGTGCGAGCGCACCGTCGGGGTGTCTTGATCGTCCCGTGGCTGCACCAGGATCTCCACCGGCTCGGGACGCTTCCAGTCGACAGGCTTGTGCGGATCGACCGACGGGCGGGCGTCTGCCACAGTCCGTTCGCCTGGGGTGAAACCGAAGAAGAGCAACGCGTGGGCTGAGAGGGCCACAGCCACCGGAACTGCATAACGGGAGCGAGTCGTTTTTGCATTCATGGGGTATTCATAAAGTACTACGGCGAGCGGTCGCCTTTCTTACGCTCGCCTTCGCCTTTCGGTGCGTTTCAGTGACGGGCACGCACGACCTCTTCCGAGCCCATGTTTCCCAGACCCTTCCTCCTCCTCCTCTTTCTCACGCTGAGCGCCCTGCTGCGGGCTGAGCCGCTTCCGCCCGAGTATGCCGAGGTGCTGGCGGCTTTCCGCGCCGACGGATCGAAGGGCTGGGCCTTCACCCAGTCGACCACCGCCTCGAAACAGAGCCTGGTGGAAGCGTTCGATCCCTCGAAGCCGGACATGCGCCGCTGGACCCTGTTGAAGAAGGACGGAAAGGATCCCACCGAGGACGAGCTGCAGGATTATCGGGAGAAGCAGACCCGCCGCAGCCGTGGGAACAGCGCCCCCGACGTGACCAAGCAGCTCGATCAGGCCTCGGCGGAAAAGATCAGCGAGGACGCGGACCGGGTGGTCTACCGCTTCCGCCTCAACCAGGGTGCGGACGACGACACCACGGCCGAGCACCTGCGGTCGACCTTCACCTTCCACAAGGCGACGCGCTCGATCGAGCGGGTTGAACTCGCCAACCTCGAACCCTTCTCGCCCATGTTCAGCGTGAAAATCAAGGAGGTGCGCACGGTGATGCAGTATTCGCTGCCCACCGACGACCGCCCCTCGCTGCTGGAACGGATCAGCGTGCGCGTCCGCGGGCGGGCCATGCTGGTCAAGTCACTCGACGAGGACATGGAAGTCGTGTATTCGGACTATCGTTACGCGGGGAGAAAGCCGCGCCCGTCGCCGGCGCCCACGGCAGCGCCGGAGCCGACGCCCGCGCCCTGACGTCCGCCGCTCAGGGACCGGGGGCGGGATGCGAATGTCCCGCGCCGCCGGGCAACTCCGGCATCAGGGGATGAAAAAGTCCGTGCACGCCGGGCTGGTCCCTCACCAGGGTGAGCAGGCCGAAGACGATCATCACGAGCCCGCTCACCCGCACCCACCAGCGGCGCGAGCGCGCGCCAAACCGTTGCCCGATCCATCCGACAAGGAGCAGCGCCGGCAGCGTCCCGAAGGTAAAGACATACGCGCCCAGAGCGGTGCCGAGGGTAGACCCGTTGCGGGTCAGAAACAGGAGGGCCACCAGGGACAGACCGCAGGGCAGGAAGCCGTTGACCCAGCCAATCAGCACACTCTTCAAAAGCGACGGTGACTGCCACAACGCACCGATCGCGCCGCAGGCGGCGCTGCCGTCCCACCAGCGCATCCAGCGCTGAGGCAGCCGGCGCTCGGTCAAGAGGAGCACGCCGGTCAGGATCATCACCACGCCAACCAGCAGGGCGATCCAGCGCTGCAACTGAAGCAGCGGCCACTCCGACGCGGCCCACGAGGTCACGAGCAGCAGCACAACGCCGAGGAACGCGTAGGACGTGCCCTTGCCCAGTTGGTAGGCGACGTGTCGCAGTAGCAGGACGCGGGCGTTGCCGGCGCCTGCGGACACCGCCAGACCAAACGCGCTGCACATGCCGAGGCAGTGGCCGCTGCCGGCAAGGGCGAGCAGGAATACCTGCAGAAGGTCGCTCCAGAGCATTCGGCGACACTGCGGCGCCGCGCGGACGGGTTCCAGCCACCATTTGCAAAGTCCGAGGGCCGTGGTTTGTTCGAACGGTGAAACCGACGCCGACGATGTCCAAGTCGAATCCCCTCCCCGGCCTGACCGCCCGCCTCGACAAGCTTGTCTACCACCACGGCGGCAAAAGTCTCCCGGAGGACAAGCCCCACGCGTTCGTCTATTTCATCACCATTCAGAACGGGTCCGACCGCACGGTGGCCCTTCTCGGGCGAAAATGGGTCATTCACCACAGCGACGGCAGCCAGCTGGTGGTGGAGGGCGACAAGATCGTAGGCGAAACCCCTCGCCTGCCGCCAGGTGAGGAATTCTCCTATAATAGTTACCACGTCACCGGGGTGAACGCGCGAGCCTTCGGGAGCTTCCACGGGATCGACGAATTCGGGAACAAGATACACGTTTCCCTCCCGCCGTTTGACCTCGTGGTTCCAACGCCGTGAGCCGCTGAAAGTTGCGCTTGCGGGTGCCTCCGGCCTGCCTCTAGCTGCGGAGTTTACATGAAGCTTACTGACCTTAACCGGGATGGCGGAATCGGAGCGAACTCGCTCTTCCTCCAGCTCGGCGACCTCAACATCCTGATCGATTGCGGCCTCCACCCCAAGAAGGCAGGCCGCTCCGCCACTCCCGACCTCACGCCCCTGCGCGGCGTGTCCCTGGACCTTATCATCATCACCCATTGCCACCTCGACCACATTGGCAGCCTGCCGCTGGTCATGCGTGAGCATCCCAAGACGCCGGTGGTGATGACCCAGTCCAGTCGCATGCTGGTGGAACGCATGCTCCACAATTCAGCCAGCGTGATGGCGCGCCAGAAAGAGGACGGAAACCTCGCCGCCGCCGTGCTGTTCACCCACGAAGAGGTCGATCGCTGCGCCCCGCGCCTGACCGGTCTGCCCTTTGGTCACGCCAAGAAATTCCGCGGCAACCGCGACGAGATCGAATTCATCTTCCACCCCGCCGGTCACGTGGCGGGCGCCGCCGGCGTCGAGATCCACTTCAAGAACCGGCAGATCTTTATCTCCGGAGACGTGCTTTTTGAGAACCAGCGTACCCTCGCGGGCGCAATTTTCCCGGCCGGACATTTCGACACGCTCATCATCGAGACCACGCGCGGCGCCACCGAGCGCCCCGCGGACAAGGCCCGCCATCTCGAGGTGACGCGCCTGATCGACAGCATCAACGACACGATTGGCCGCGGTGGCTCATTCCTCATTCCGGTGTTCGCCCTCGGACGTCAGCAGGAAATCCTCTCCGTCCTCAACGACGCGCGTAAATTCGGCAAACTCGCGAACTGCCCGATCTTTGCCTCCGGGCTCGGCATGGACCTTGCCGATTACCTCGACGAAATCACCCGCAAGACCAAGCACGCCAACTTCACGCGCAGCGTGATCAAGGACCTAAAGATCAAACCGGCGCCGCGAAAATTGAATCCCGGTGAGGATCCGCGTCAGAACGGTATTTATGTGATCAGCTCGGGGATGCTGGTCGAGCGCACCCCGTCATACGTCCTGGCCTCCGGCCTGACCGGCCACGAACGCAACACCATCGGTTTTGTAGGGTACTGCGACCCGGAGACCCCGGGCGGCAAACTGCTGGCCACCAAACATGGCGACCCGTTCCTCTTCGAGACGGTGAACGTCAAAACCAAGGTGAAAGCCCGCGTCGAACGCTTCGAGCTGAGCGGCCACGCCGACCGCGACGAGCTTCTCCAGTTTGCGACGCAAATGGAGCCGCGCAGCATCGTCCTCACCCACGGCGAAGCCAACGCGCGCGCCTGGTTCAACGAGCAACTCCAGGCAAAGCTCCCGAAGACGAAGATCATCGATCCCGTCCCCCTTCAGACCTACCAGGTCTGAAGCGATTTATGATTTATGAGGGATGATTCATGATTTCGGGGACGGAGACAGCGGCGCCGTGTCGCCGGGCATCCCTCCTCCAAATCAAGAATCACAAATCATAAATCATAAATGCCATTGGCTCAGTCCATCTTCACGCGCTCGCGGCAGAAGGTGTCGAGCATCTGGTAGATTTCCTTAGGCGAATGCATGGTGAGCGCCTTCTCGGACAGCTCACGGGCCTCGGACATGCGGATGGCGCGCACGAAATATTTCACGGCAGGCACGAGTGGCGGGGTCATGCTCAATTCATCGATCCCGAGACCGATCAGCAGGGGCAGGTAAACGGGATCTCCGGCCATCTCGCCGCAGACGCTCACCTTGATTCCTTCCTTGTGCGCCTCGTCGACAACGTTCTTTAGCGTGCGCAGCACCGCGGGATGGGTGGGCTCGTAGAGGTGTGCAATGCGATCATTCACCCGGTCGATCGCGAGGAGGTACTGGATGAGATCGTTCGTTCCGATACTGAAGAAATCACACCGCTTGGCCAGCAGGTCCGAGGTGATGGCCGCACTGGGAATT
Source organism: Verrucomicrobiota bacterium (assembly GCA_023428905.1). Lineage (GTDB taxonomy): Bacteria > Verrucomicrobiota > Verrucomicrobiia > Opitutales > Opitutaceae > EW11. The sequence goes on along the minus strand of JAEYWP010000030.1, from coordinate 319,933 downwards.
TCAATCATGGCCCCGACGTCCAGCGACTCGTCGTACGCCTGGCCGCGGGCCTTCAACTCCGCACGGCATTCCTCCAGCACCGCATTGGCCCGCTCAAACTCCTCCTCCCCGCTGATCATCGGGTACATCATCTGGAGTTTGCCGTGAGCACTCGCGCGCAGAATTGCCCGGAGCTGATCCTTGAAGATCTCCCGGTACTCCAGGCAAAACCGAATGGCTCGGAAACCAAGGAAGGGATTCGACTCCTGCGGGAACAGCTCCGGATTGCTCGCCATCGGCTTGTCGCCACCCAGGTCGAGGGTGCGGATGATGACGTTGGCCGGCGCGAGCGCCTCCACCACACTGCGGTAGGCGTGGTACTGCTCCTCCTCGGTGGGGATGCGGCTGCTATTGAGATAGAGAAACTCGGTGCGAAAAAGCCCGACGCCGTCCGCCATGTACTCCTGAACGAGCTTGGTTTCGTCGACCTTCTCGATGTTCGCGCGCAACACCACACGCTCGCCATCCAGGGTCACGGACGGCAGCCGGCTGGCCTCAAACAGGCGTTGCTCAAAACTCTTCTTCTGCAGCTGGATCTTCCCGTAGCGGAAAAGCGTCTGCTCGGTCGGGTTGAGGATCACTTGCCCCTCGTAGCCATCCACCAGGATCCAGTCGCCGCTCTTGATCCGCTTGGACAGGTCGCGCAGCCCCACCACCGCCGGGACCTTCATGGACCGCGCCACGATGACGGCGTGGCTCGTCTTGCTGCCGGAGTCGGTGACGATCGCAATCGCCTGGCTCCGATCGATGCTCGCGGCGTCCGACGGCGTGATGTCGTTTGCCACCACGATCCGCCGGTCCGCCAGGGTGCTCAGATTTTGCCCCGCCTGACCGAGCAGGTTCTGCAGCGCGCGCTGGGTGACGTCGCGCAGGTCGCTGGCGCGCTCGCGCAGGTACTCATCGTCGATCTCGGCAAATGCCTTGATGTAGCGCTGTGAGACCTTGCTGAAGCAGGTCTCCATGTTCTTGGAGGTGCTCTCGAACTCCCGGATCGTTTCGGAAATGAGCGCCTGGTCTTCCAGGACGAGCAGATGGGCGTCGAAGATCCGCGCCTCGTCCGGACCGAGGTTGCGCTCAACTTCATCCTGAATCCGCTGGATCTGCTGGCGCGTCACCAGCAAAGCGTGCTCGAAGCGGGCGATCTCCTCGATCCGCTTGTCCGGATCGACCTGATACGAGGGGATCTCGACATCACTCTGGATGTAGAGAAAAACCGGCCCGTAGGCGATCCCCTGCGAGGCGGAGATGCCTTGCACGAGCGACTCAGTCTTGGATCGGTTTTCCATGAAAGCAGGTTCGGGCGGCCGGTCGTGGGGCGAAGCCGGCAGAGCCGGAGGATAACCGCGCCGCGGCGGGATGGGTCAACAAGCTTTTGGGCGCGGTCCCCAAAATCGGAGGTCGCCCACCCCGCTCACGCCAGGCGGGTTTCAACCAGGAAGGTCTCCGCGCCCCATGCGTCGCGGATACACCCGGCGATGGCCCCGACGTCGGCGGTTTCGGGCAGCAGGGCAAAACAGGCGCTCCCGCTCCCGCTCATGCCCACCGCGAGGTTAAAGCGCGTGCGCAGCTGCGTGAGGAGCGTTGGCAGCGCGAGGTGTTTCTCGAAGGCCACCGTCTCCATATTATTAAACAGAAGCTGCTCCAGGGGCGCATCGAGGTCGGCCAACCAGGACTGGAGCCGTCGTTCCGCTTCGTCGGCCGGCAGGTAGAGCGCGGGCGCAGCCGCCGCCATTTGCCGGTAGGCCCACGCCGTATTGATCCCAATCCAGGGCTTAAACAGCAACACACGTTGCCCGCGCAGGCGACTGGCCGCGGCTTCGGGCAGCACGTCCACGCGTTCGCCGCGACCACGCATCACACAGGGTTGCCGCCTCAAAAAGAGGACACAGTCGGATCCCAGTCCTGCCGCCAGGGGTTCCAGCGCTCCCGGCGCCAGCGGCTCGCCAGCCAGGGCGTTGAGCGCCAGCAGCGCCGCCGTGCCGTCGCTGCTTCCGCCGCCAAGGCCTGCTCCCGCCGGGACCGCCTTCTTGAGCGTGAAGTGGACACCTCCGCCCCACCCCGTTGCCGTCACAAAGCTCCTGGCGGCCCGCAGAACCAGGTTGTGTTCGTCCAGGGGGATGCCGGGGGTTTCACAGGTCAGGTCAAAGACCCCCGGCGGCGCGGGCTCCAGCGTCAGGGTGTCTCCCCAGGCCAGTGGCGCGACCAAGGATACAAGGTCGTGAAAACCGTCCGACCGCCTTCCGGTGATCGCCAGAAAGAGATTTAGTTTGGCCGGGGCAAAGACGGTGCGGGCACTCACAGTCCGCCAGCAAATACGGTTCACCGCCCGCTGGGGAGCGAAAAGGGGCGCCGCCCGCCGCGTGCTTTGCCCTTTCCATCCGCGCCCCGGGTGTGAATGGATAACGGCATGCCGTGTGACCTAATCCTCGCCCTGGACGTGCCGACGCGCGAAGAGGCCGCCCCCCTGCTTCGTCAACTCCGCGGATCCCTGCGCTGGGTGAAGATCGGTCTCCAGATGTTCACCGCCTATGGACCCGATTATGTGCGCGCCGTGGCGGACGAAGGCTTCAGCATCTTTCTCGATCTGAAGCTGCACGACATTCCCAATACGGTTGCAAAGGCAGTCGAGTCGCTCGCGCCGCTGCCAATCGGCATGCTCACCCTCCACACGTCGGGCGGCCGCGAGATGATGGCCGCCGCACGCAAAGCCCAGCAGCAAACACGCCCCGACCTGCTCCTCCTTGGCGTGACCGTCCTCACTTCGATGGATGCTGCCGGGCTGTCAGAGCTGGGCCTTCCCGTGAATCCTGAGACACAGGTATCCCGGCTTGGAAACCTGGCCGTGTCCGCGGGCCTGACCGGGCTGGTGTGCTCTCCCCTGGAGGTTGCCCTCCTCCGCGGCCAGCTGCCGGCCGAGGTCCAACTGGTGACGCCCGGAATCCGCCCCGCTGGCGAAGCGGGTGGTGACGACCAGAAACGCATCATGACCCCGGCCCAGGCCGCGGGCGCAGGCGCCAGCTACATCGTGGTGGGACGCCCCATCTTGAAGGCGTCCGATCCCGCCGGCGCCGCCCGGGCGATCCTTTCCGAACTCGGCTCCTGACCCCCTCCCACCATGAGAAACGCAGCCATTCTCCTCGCCGCCGGCGGGGGCAAACGCATGCAGGGCGCGGTGGACGACAAGATCCTCGCCCTCCTGGGCGACAAGCCGGTCTTCGCCCACGCCGCAGCGGCTTTCATCGAAAGCGGCGTGGCGGACTTTTATGCAATCGTCTGCCGCGACCAGCGGCAACTGGCGGAGTTGTCCGCCTACGCGCCCACACCCTCCGTCTTTGTCCGCGGCGGGCGGGAGCGGCAGGACTCGGTTGCCAATGCCCTGGAGGCCCTGCCTCCGGACATTGAATACGTCTTCATCCACGACTGCGCGCGCCCGTTCGTGCGCGCCGAGCAACTGGTGGGACTGCTGAAGGTCGTGCGGCGCGAGCAGGCCGCCGCGCTGGCCCATCGCGTCACCGACTCGATCAAGCTTCACGCCGACACCGGTCTGCTCAAGTCACTCGACCGCTCGCGCCTGTGGGCGATGGAGACACCGCAGGTCTTTTCACGCGAACTGATCACGCGCGCCTACGCCCAGGTGATCCAGCGGGGACTGCGCATCACCGACGATGCGGCGGCGGTGGAACGCCTGCGCCACCCCGTCGCCCTGCTGGAAAACACACTGCCCAATCCCAAGCTCACCACCCCTGCCGACCTGCCTTATTTCGAATACCTGCACGGCCGGCAGCCGCGCTCCTCCTGACCATGACCGGACTGCGCATCGGACATGGATACGACATCCACCGCATCGTCGGCGGGCGCCCCCTCGTCCTCGGTGGCGTGCGTTTCGAGGTGGACTACGGGCTCGACGGGCACTCCGACGCCGACTGCCTCACCCACGCGATCTGCGACGCCCTTCTGGGTGCCGCCGGGCTGCCCGACATCGGTCATTTTTTTCCCAATACAGACCCCGCCTACCGCAACATCGACTCGCAGGTCCTGCTCCAGCAGGTCGTTTCCTCGCTGGCGGAGCGCGGTTTCACCCTGGTGAACATCGACGCCTCGCTCATCGCGGAGAAACCGAAGATCCAGCCCCACCTTGCCCACATGAAGGCCGCGCTGGCACGGTCCACCGGGCTCGACGTCTCCGCCATCGGTCTGAAGGCCACGACCAACGAAGGTGTCGATGAGATCGGCCACGGAAAGGCGATAGCCGCCCACGCCGTCTGCCTGATCGAGGCGGCGGCGGACCGTCGTTCACATCCCTGAACCCCTGCGCTGGTGAACCACGCTCGCCCTTCTCTCCGTCGACGGTCCTTCCTGTCCTCCAGCCTCGTCCTCGCCCTGCTCACCCTGTCGGGCTGCTGGCAGCGTGAGGACAACGTCGCCCGCGGCCTGAAGGACCAGGTCCTGCACCGCGGCATCGCGCCTGACATCGCCGACCTCGATCCGCACCTGGCGACCCACGCGGCCGATCACAATGTGCTCATGGCCCTTTTCGAAGGATTGGTGGCGGAGGACCCGGTGGACCTCAGGCCCGTGCCAGGGGTGGCGGAGCGGTGGGAGGTTTCCCCGGATGCTCTCACCTACACCTTTCATCTCCGGGCCGACGCCCGGTGGTCCAATGGGGAACCGGTGACGTCGACCGACTTTGCGCGCTCGTTCCAACGCATCCTGACCGCAAGCCTCTCAGCCGAAAACGCCTCGTTCCTCTACATCATCCAGAATGCGGAGGCCTTTCACCGCGACCAGTTAAAGGACTTCGGTGCCGTCGGCGTCTCCACGCCTGACCCGCGCACGTTGCGTATCGTGCTGGAGCATCCGTCGGCGGTCTTCCTTTCCAAGCTGACGCACACCGCCTTTTTTCCCGTGCATCTGCCGACTCTGGAAAAGCACGGCTCGGTGTACCAGCGCGGCAATCCCTGGGCCCGGCCGGGACAGTTTGTGGGCAATGGCCCCTTCGCCCTGAAGGAATGGCGCCTGGGGCAACGCGTGGTGGTGGAAAAATCCGCGACCTACTGGGATGCGGCCCGGGTGCGGTTGAACGGCATCCATTTCCATTTCATCGAGAGTCGCGACGCGGAGGAGCGCGCGTTTCGCGCGGGCCAGCTCCACCTGACGGAAGCACTTCCCCCGTCCAAGGTGGACGCCTACCGCGGCGATCAACCGGGCTTCCTCCGCATCGATCCCTATCTGGGGGTGGAGTTTTACCGGCTGAACGCCTCGCGCCCGTTCCTCAACGACCGAAACGTACGCCGCGCCCTCAGTCTCGCCGTCGACCGCCAGGGCATCGTCGAAAACATCCTGCGCGGTGGCCAGACACCGGCTTTCCATTTCACGCCGCCCGGCGTGAGTGGCTACACGTCCGCCGCGCGCCTGGGCTACGATCCGGAACAAGCGCGGACCCTGCTCGGGGAGGCCGGGTATGCCGGTGGCAAAGGCGCCCCCGTGGTCGAGCTGCTTTTTAATCCCAACGAATCCCACCGCGCGGTGGCGGAAGCGGTGCAGGAAATGTGGCGCCGCGAGCTCGGGCTGGAGGTCAGGCTGGTCAACCAGGAGTTCAAGACGATGGTGGCCGCACGGCGGAACGGCGACTATCAGGTCCTTCGCTCCGTCTGGATCGCCGACTACATCGACCCGCTCTCCTTCCTCGAGATCTTCACCTCGTCCAGCGGAAACAACTACACGAGCTGGAGCCACCGCACGTACGATGAACTGCTCTTCGAAGCTGCGCGCGTTCGGGAACCGGCGCGGCGCGACACTCTGCTCCAGCGGGCCGAGGCCCTGCTCCTGGAGGAGTCGCCCGTCATCCCGATCTACCACTACACCCATGTCTTCCTGCTGCACCCGTCCGTGCGCAACTGGCATCCCACCCTGCTCGACCGGCATCCCTACAAACATGTCTACCTGGAAGCTCCCTGAGCCCCGCCCGGCCTGGGCGCGCGCGACTGCGGCGTTCTGCCTCGCCCTCACCTTCCTCCACCCCGTCTCCGCCGGGGAGACCTCCGCCGCGCGGATACGCCGGCATGTCACCACCCTCGCCTCGGACGCCTTTGAGGGGCGCGCGCCCGGCACCGCCGGAGAGACCCGGACGGTCAGCTATCTGGCCGAACAGTTTTCCGCGCTCGGGCTGACGCCGGGCAACCCCGATGGCACCTTCTTCCAGGACGTGCCTCTGGTGGGCATCACCAGCGACATCACCGTCACTCTGACGGTCGGCGGCGAGACCTTGGTACCGCGGCCGGTGTACGACATCTCCGCCGAATCTCGGCGCGTCACCCCGCGGATCGAGGTGCCGGACACGGAGATTGTTTTTGTCGGATACGGCATCAGCGCCCCCGAGTACGGATGGGACGACTACAAGGGGCTTGATCTGCGGGGCAAGACCCTCGTCATGCTGATCAACGACCCACCCGTCGTCACCGATGAAGGCAGCCTGGACGAGCGGATGTTTCGCGGGCGCGCCATGACCTATTATGGCCGCTGGACTTACAAATACGAGATGGCGGCCCGTCTCGGCGCCGCCGCCTGCCTGATCGTTCACGAAACCGGGCCCGCCGGCTATCCCTTCGCCGTGGTCGGTGCCAGTGCCGGTCGCGAGCAGTTCGACCTGCGCACGGAGGACGGCAACCGCGACCGTGCCGCGGTCGAGGCGTGGATGACGTGGGATTTCTCCAAACGGCTTTTTGCCGCCGCCGGCCTCGACCTTGCCACCCTCAAGGCTGCCGCGGCCCGGCCCGATTTCCGGCCGGTGGTGCTTCCCGCGCAGGCGCGCTACTCCGTCCAGAACACCCTGCGCGACGTGCGCTCGAGGAATGTGGCCGCCCTGCTCCCGGGCCGCGATCCGTCGCTCAACGAATACGTGGTCCTGACCTCGCATTGGGACCACCTCGGTCGGGATCCCCGGCTCGAGGGCGACCAGATCTTCAACGGCGCCACCGACAACGCCAGCGGCACCGCCATCCTCCTCGACGTGGCCGCACGCCTCGCCGCCCTTCCGCCCGCCGAGCGGCCCCGGCGCAACCTGCTCTTCCTCTCCGTCACCGCCGAGGAGATGGGCCTGCTCGGCGCCAAGCACTATGCCGCCAACCCCCTTTATCCCCTCGCGCGCACCGTCGCGAACGTGAACCTCGACGGAGCCAACCACCTCGCCCCGACTCGGGACATCGAGGTCATCGGATGGGGCGCGACCACGATCGAGGACATCGCAGCCGGAGTGGCGCAGGCGCTCGGGCGTACCCTAACGCCGGATACACAACCGGAGAAGGGCTCCTATTTCCGCAGCGACCATTTCGAATTCGCCAAGGCCGGCGTGCCCGCGTTCTACTCCAAGGCCGGGCGCCAGCCGATCGATCGCCCCGCCGACTACATCGACCAGAAGCGCGCCGAGTACGTTTCCCGGCACTACCACAAGGTCAGCGACGAGGTCACGGAGGACTGGGATTTCAACGCCACCGCGCAGGATTCTGACTTCCTGTTCGGCCTCAGCCGCAAGCTCGGCGACGCGGCCGACTGGCCCCGTTGGCGCGAGGGCTCCGAGTTCAAGGCGAGGCGCGACGCGATGCTGCGGTGAGAGCGGCGCCCGTGCCGGGCTGAGCCCACCGGTCGCGACGTGCCACCCACCGGCGACATCCGCTTGCGCCGGCATTCCACCTGCTCACCTTCCCGCATGGTCCTCCGCTTCCTTGCTTTCCTCTCCCTCGCCCTGTGCCTGATCGGCTGCGCCGAACGCCGCTCGGAGTCCGGCTTGAAGGTCCTCCATTTTGGCAATGGCGATGAACCGCAGGACCTCGATCCGCAGGTCGTGTCCGGCGCGATCGAACACAAGCTTTTCCTCGCTCTCTTCGAGGGCCTGGTGGCGCAGAATCCCCTGACGGATGAGCCCGAACCCGGAGTGGCGAAATCGTGGACGGTATCGCCGGACGGCCTGATTTACACGTTTCAGCTACGGGACAATGCCCGCTGGTCCAACGGCGATGGCGTCACCGCCGGAGACTTCGTGCGTTCGTACCAGCGCATCCTCACGCCCTCCCTCGCCTCCGACTACGCCTACATGCTTTACGTCCTGGAGGGGGCGCAGGCCTTCAACCAGGGCAAACTCGACGACTTCACCAAGGTGGGCGTCCGCGCGCTGGATACGTACACCCTCGAGTTGCGGCTGCGTCAGCCCACCCCGTTCCTCCTCAAGGCACTCCAGCACTACGCCTGGTATCCGGTTCACATCCCCACGATTGAAAAGTTTGACGCGCTCGGGCGGCGCGGCACCGCCTGGACCCGCCTCGAGAACTTTGTGGGCAACGGCCCCTTCACCCTGAAGGAGTGGCGGCCCGGCCAGAAGATCGTGGTGGAGCGCGCGGCCGGCTATTGGGACCGCGACCAGGTCAAACTTGACCAGATTCACTTCTATCCCATCAGCAGCACGGACGTGGAGGAGCGCCTGTTTCGCACCGGGCAGCTCGACGTCACCTATCAGGTACCGGCCAGCAAGCTGGACGTCTACCGGCGCGAGCGTCCCGGTGTGCTGCGCATCGATCCGTGGTACGGCACCTATTTCTATCGGTTCAACATCCAGAAGAAGCCACTCGACGATGTGCGCGTGCGCCGCGCGCTTGCGCTCGCAGTCGACCGCCAGAGCCTCGTGCAAAACGTGACACTCGCCGGCGAAATGCCTGCCTTTTCCGTCATCCCGCAGGAGGTCGCCGGCTACCGCAGCAGCGCGGCCCTGGTCGAGGACGTGGCGGAGGCGCGGCGACTCCTGGCGGAAGCAGGTTTTCCCGAAGGGCGCGGTTTCCCGCGCCTGGAGATCAACATCAACATCCTCGACCGCCATCAGGTCATCGCCGAGGCGATCCAGCAGATGTGGAAGCGCAACCTTGGGATCGAGGTCGGCATCGTGAACCAGGAGTGGCGCGTGTATATGGCCACCCAGAACGCGATCTCCTTCGACATCCAGCGTGGCGGATGGATCGCGGACTACATGGATCCGCACGTGTTCATGGACATGTGGATCACGGGCGGGGGCAACAATCACACCCACTGGGCCAAGCCAGAGTACGACGAACTCCTCGGCTCCGCCCTCGGCGCTCCGTCGCAGGAGGCGCGTTATGATATCTACCGCCGGATGGAGGGTATCCTTCTAGCGGATATGCCGGTGATGCCCCTGTTTTATTACGTGCACTCACGGCTGGTGGACGAGAAGGTGCTCCATTACCGCACCACGCCGATGGACGACTTCCCCTGGAAGCACGTGGACCTGAAGCCCTAGCGACCGCCGTTCCGGCACGGTGCGAGGCGTGGGCGGCGGCCCCGGGGCGGGCGCGAAAGCGACTTTGCATTCGCGTGTTTTCGTGTCCATTCGTCTTCCTTTGCTCCGCCACGCCTGAGACTCCCACATGCTCCGCTTCTTCGCCTCCCGCTTCCTCCAGTCGACCGTCGCGCTGTGGATCGTGATCACGGCGACGTTCTTCATGATGAAGCAGGTCCCGGGCGGCCCCTTCGACTCCGAAAAGGCCACGGCACCGGAGATCCGCGCCAACCTCGAGGCCTATTACGGCCTGAACAAGCCCGTCTCGGAACAGTACGTCGACTACCTCTCGCGACTGGTGCGCGGCGACATGGGCCCCTCGTTCCGGTATCCAAACCGCACCGTCAACGAGATCCTCGCCGACAAGATTCCCGTCTCCCTGGAACTCGGGCTGCTTTCCCTCGCGGTCGCCCTCGCCATCGGGATTCCGCTCGGAGTGGTGGCGGCCGTGCGCCGCAACACCTGGCTGGACTACCTCGCCTCCGCCTTCGGCATGATCGGGATCTCAGTACCGACCTTCGTGGTGGGTCCGCTCGCGGTCCTGCTGTTTGCGATCACTTTCAACTGGTTCAGCGCCTCCGGCTGGTACATGGCCAGTGACCGCGTCCTGCCCTGCCTCGTGCTTGGGATCGCGTACGCCGCTCCGGTGGCACGCCTGACCCGCGGTGGCATGCTCGACGTGCTGCATCAGGACTTCATTCGCACCGCGCGCGCCAAGGGGGCATCCGAGCTGCGCGTGGTCTTCCGCCACGCCCTCCGCGGCGGGCTGCTGCCGGTGGTTTCCTACCTGGGGCCGGCGACTGCCGGCATCCTGACCGGCTCCTTTGTGATCGAGACGATCTTCCAGATTCCGGGACTGGGACGCGAGTTTGTGAACAGCGCGTTCAATCGCGACTACACGCTTCTGCTAGGGACGGTGATCCTTTATGCCGCGCTGATCATGGTGCTGAACCTGGTCGTGGATGTGGTGCAGGCATGGATGAATCCGAAGGTGAGGCTCGAGGCATGAGCACACCGACCCAACCGTCTCCGTTGCCGGAGATCGTCGAACAGGGCAGCTCGCTCGCGCACGATGCGTGGCTCCGCCTGCGCAAGAACCATCTCGCGGTGTTTGGCGGATGCACCCTGGTGGTGATCGTTCTGGCCTGCTTTTTCGGCCCGCTCCTCAGCCCCTTCACCTACGACGAGCAGCGTCTGACACTGCGGGCATCACCGCCCCTGGCCCGGGTGGTGGAGATCATCCGCGGCACCGACGCCGCCGCGCGGCCCACCGCCTGGTCGCACCTGGAGCGGCTGGCGGAGGAACGGGTGTTTGAACGCGGCACCCGGGTGCCCGACGCCGTCGAACGCCTGGCGCGGGGCGAAACCGTGGTGCACGAGGGGCAGACCTACCGCCTGGCCGAGCACCGGCACCTCCTCGGCACCGATGTCCTCGGGCGCGACGTCCTTGTCCGCATCCTGCAGGGTGGACGCGTATCCATCCTGGTGGGACTTATCGCCACCGTCGTCGCCCTCCTGATCGGTGTCACCTACGGTGCCATTGCCGGGTATTTCGGCGGCAAGCTCGACGCGGCGATGATGCGCATCGTGGACATCATCTACGCCCTGCCCTTCACCATCTTTGTGATTTTGCTGATGGTGGTCCTGAAGGAGCCCGCGATGCAGGTCGATGCCTGGCTTTCCGGCCTCGGCTGGTTCCGCAGCACCCAGGGGATGGGCAACATGCTGCTGATGTTTGCGGCGATCGGCGCGGTCGAGTGGCTGACGATGGCCCGCATCGTGCGGGGGCAGGTCATGGCGATCAAACGCATGGAATACGTCGAGGCGGCGCGCTCGCTCGGCTTCGGCCGGCGGCGGATCATCCTCAATCACATCCTGCCCAACGTGACCGGGCCGGTGATCGTCTACACCACCCTGACCATCCCCGCCGTCATGCTCCTGGAGGCCTTCCTCAGCTTCCTCGGACTTGGTATCCAACCCCCTATGAGTTCGTGGGGTGTGCTCATCAAGGAGGGTGCGGAGAAGATGGAGGAGTTTTCGTGGCTCCTGGTTTTCCCCGGGGTGGCGTTTTCGCTCACCCTTTTCTCGCTCAATTTCCTGGGCGACGGGCTGCGGGACGCACTGGACGTGCGGTCGTCCAAAGACTAAGACGACCGTCTTCATGTTCTCCCGTTTCCGGCCGTATTACCGCTACTTGCGCCCCGTCCGGGGGAAATTCATCCTTGCCCTGCTCTGCGGTGCGATCGCAGGTGGCGCCACCGGCGCGGGCATTCCCAACCTGATCGAATCCGCCTTCGCGCCGTTTTTCACCGCGGAAGTCGCTGCCGGCGGGAGCGCCTCATCCGTTTCCGACCTGATCTGGAAGCTCTCGCTGATTCCCCTGCTCTTCGCGATCCGCGGCTCGGCCATGTTCCTGAACGGCTACCTCATCACCTATTGCGGCACGCGGGTGCTGGAGGGGCTGCGCAGCGATCTTTTTGCCCGCCTGCAACGCCTGCCGCTGGCTTTCTTTCAGCGCCACCGCAGCGGCGACCTGCTGGCTCGCGGCGTCGCCGACACCCAGCAGGTCCAGCAGACGCTGGTGGGCTCGGCGAACGAACTCACCGTCCAGCCCATCACCCTGGTCTGTGCCCTCGGATGGATCCTCTATCAGGCCACGCAGTGGCCCCGGGCCTGGTACATCCTGGTGGCGCTGGGGATCGTGCCCCTCTGCGTCCTGCCCGTCCGAGCGGTGGGAAAAAAGCTCTACCGGCGCGCGCAGCAGACCTTCGCCGCGGGCGGCGACGTATCCGAACATCTGCGCGAGAATCTCTCCGCCGCCCGCGAGGTGCGGGCATTCTCGCTCGAGCAATCCGAGACCAATCGTTTTCGCGAGCATGTACGCGTCCTTTTCGGCCTGCAGATGAAGGTGGCCAAATACACCTTCATGCTTTCGCCGATGATTGAGTTCATCACCGCCTTCGGCATCGCCGGTGCGCTGCTCGCGGCCTTCCTTGCGCAGATTCCCTGGAATGCGGTCCTGGCGATGGTCGGCGCGCTTTATTTCAGCTATGAACCGGTCAAGAAACTGGGGCGGCTCCAGGCAGAGCTCACCCGCGGCACCGCTGCGCTGGACCGCATCGAGGCCATCCTCCACGAGCCGGAGCAGGTCGCCGATCCGGTGCACCCCCAACCCCTCTCTCGCGCGCGGGGCGACATTACCTTTGAGGCGGTCACGTTCGCCTACGAGGGCTCGGAGAACTCAATTCCGGCGCTCAGGTCCGTGAGCCAACACATCCCCGCCGGGACGATTTGCGCCCTGGTGGGCCCGTCGGGCGCGGGCAAGACCACCTTTGCCAACCTGGTACCGCGCTTTCACGACGCCACTGCCGGTGCGGTGCTGGTGGACGGCGTGGACGTGCGGGCGTTCCGGCAGGCCGACCTGCGTCGCAACATCGCGATCGTCTCGCAGGATCCGGTCCTCTTCAACGACACGATTTTCCACAACATCCTCCTCGCCCGGCCGGAGTCCACCCGCGCCGAAGTGGAGGCGGCGGCACGCGCCGCCTTTGCCCACGATTTCATCACGTCGTTTGCCGACGGATACGAGACGCGGGTCGGTGAACGCGGTGCCCGCCTCTCCGGAGGACAGAAGCAGAGGATCGCCCTCGCCCGGGCCTTCCTGCGCAACGCCCCGATCCTGATCCTCGACGAGGCGACCTCCGCGCTCGACTCCGAGAGCGAAGGTTTCATCCAGGAAGCGCTGAAGACACTGGTGGTCGGCAAGACCGTGCTGATCATCGCCCACCGTTTCAGCACCATCCGCGACGCGTCGCTGATCCTGGTTTTTGATCGCGGGGAGATCGTTGCCAGCGGAACCCACACCCAGATCTACGGCAGCAGCGAGCGCTACCGCCTGCTCTACGACAGTCAGCAGATGGCGCCGCGCGAGGTCGGATGAAGCTCCTGGTTTTCGAGCCGGCACGGGGCGGGCACCACCTGATCTTTCTCCGCTTCTTTGTGGAGGACCTGCTGGCGGGCGGACACGCCGTACACCTCGCGGCGGAAACCGGTGCGACTCCCTCGGACGCCCTCACCGCGGCGCTCGGGCCCCTGCTCCCGCACTGTACCTGGGTGCCGCTCGACCACGGCCCGGGCCGGCTGCTCCACGGGGGGACGCTCGACGCCCTGGCGCGCGCGCAGCGCAAGGTCGGGGCGGACCGGGTGTTTGCCTGCTGCCTGGACTTGTTCACCTCCGGCCTCTTCCGGCGGCTCGCGCTCGGCCTCCCCGCGCCTCATGTACTCCACGGCCGCATTACGGGCCTCTTCGTGCGTCCGCGCGTGGCGGACCGTCGCGAGACCAAGAGGCAGGGAAAGTGGAAGACGGCAGGCTTCCGGCGCCTCCACCAATCCGGCTGGCTGGACCGGTTTTTTGTCCTGGATGAATCGCTCCCCGGCGAGCTGGCAGCGGGGGTTCGCCCGGGTTCGGCCGTTCCGCTGCCGGACCCCTGGACCGGCGATTTCTCCACCGGACAAGCGGAAGCGCGGCGGGCACTCGGCCTCCCCCCGGACGCTTTCCTCTACCTGCATTACGGGACGTCCAGCCCCCGCAAGGGGCTGCCGGTGGTGGTGGCCGCCACCCGCCGGCTCGCCCCCGGAGGAGGCGCCGCCCTCGTCGCCGCCGGGCGGATACTCGACCGCGACGGCGGCGCGGGTGCCGGGTTGCGTGAGCTGGTGGCGGCGGGCGGGGCGTATCTGCATGATCGGTACATCGAGGACGCCGAGGAGCCGCTCTTTTTCCGGGCCTGTGACGCGGTCGTCCTCGCCTACCAGGGCCACTACGGCTCGAGCAATGTCCAGAGTCGCGCCGCCGCGGCCGGGCGACCGGTGGTGACCAGCGACGAGGGCCTGGTTGGCTGGCGGACCCGACAGCATGGGCTGGGTCTCACGTTCCGTTCCGGCAGCACCGAGGAGCTCGCCGCAGCCCTGGCACGGCTGCGCCAGGAAGGCACGGAGCGGTATGCACCCGCGCTCCGCGCGTACGCCGCGCGGCACTCCCGCGAAAGTTTTCGCCAAGTCCTCCTCGATCATCTTTGACGCTGCGATGGCTCCGACGTCCTCCCTGCCGCAGCGGCGGCACAAGGTGCTCTTTATCGCCTTCAAGTACCTTGGCGATGTGGTGGTGGCCATTCCCGCCCTGCGCGCTTACCGCCAGCACTACCCGGCGGACGAGTTGCATCTCCTGGTCGCGGAAGACGCCCTCCCCCTGGTGGCAACCCTTCCCTGGATAAACCGCGTCTGGGCGCTGCCCCGGACCCGCGGAAAGGTGCGCTTGCGCGAGACCATCCCGGTCATCCGGGCACTCCGTGCGGAGCAGTTCGATCTCTCGGCCGACCTCATCGGCAATGACCGGGGCGCCTTCCTGAGCCTGGCGGTGGGCGCGCCGCGGCGTTATGGTCTGCATTCCCCGCGCGGCTTTCTGGGACGGCGAGCGTGTTATCACCATCCCGTCGAAGAGGCGCCGGCCGACTGGCACGAGACCCGGCGGCACATGCATTTCCTGCGGGTTTTCGGGGTGGGCGAAGACGCACCACTCGACCTCGAGCTCCGTCCGGATCCAGCGGAGGCCGACGCGGCGGCCAGGCTCCTCCCCGCGCCGGCGATCATCGCCCACATTTCCACCTCCAAGCCGGTCAAGGAATGGCCGCTTGCGTCTTGGTGCAACCTAACCCGGCTCGCCCGCGAGGCCGGTCATCGCGTGCTCTTTGCCGCCGGCCCGACCCCGCGCGAACGGGCGCTCCTGAAACAACTGCAGGCAGACCTGCCTGACGCGGAGCTTCTCCCTGAAACCCCGAGCCTCCGCCTGTACCTTGCGGTGCTTGCGCGCGCATCTCTCCTGGTTTCCGGCGACACCGGTCCCATGCACTTTGCGGCCGGGCTGGGGATACCGACCGTCAGCCTTTTCGGTCCGAGTTACGTGCACCAGTGGGCTCCCCGGGCGCCGCTCGCCGTGTGCCTGCAGGCGGAGGGATGCCGCTGCGATCCCCGGCAGGACACCTGCACCGCCGCGACCCCGTGCCTTGGGACGCTGCTTCCGGACCGCGTCTGGGAGACCATGCGCGGCTTGCTCAATCGTGCGGCAGTGACACCCTCCCCGTGATGAGCACGCCGAAAGACCCCGGTCCCCTCCTGCCGAAGTCGGCAGAGGCACTGATCGCGGATTTCCTGCAAGTGCCCAACGACAAGAGTCCGTCGCGGCGCCGGCCGACAAAGGATATCGGCGGCCTGATGGAGACCTTGTTGCAGAAGTATCAGATCGGGCGCGACTCCCCCGAGCACACCATCCGGGAGCACTGGACCGAGCTGGTGGGTGGGGCCAATGCGCATTACTCGCACGCGTCGCTCATAGACCCCCGTGGGCGGCTGGTCGTTCTGGCGTCCCATTCGGTCGTCCGGAATGAGCTTTTTCACCACCGCGCCCTGATCGTCGAAAAGATTCGTAAACTGCCCGGATGCAGCCATGTACGGGAGTTACATCTACGTGCCGGATAAGGTTGCCGCGGCCTGTAAAAAAACGCTTGCGCCCAAGCGTCGGCTGCAGGATACCCATCGCTTGCGTTAGTGAATGTTCGTTGGTTGCGGACGTTCACCATGACTGGTCCCGCATCCCGCGGGATGGAAACGGTGACGCCGGCTGGGATCGTGGTTTATTCCTCGAACCGGGCGGGCGGCACGGGACCTGCAAAGGCCCCCTACAGTCGTGCGAACCTAAACCCAAATCATGTCAACGATCGCCAAGCCCGAAATCATCTCCGAGTACAAGACACACGATAAGGATACCGGCTCGTCCGAGGTCCAGATCGCGCTGCTCACGGCCCGTATCAATCATCTCACCGAACACCTGCGGACTCACCGCAAGGACTTCCACAGCCGCCGGGGTCTCCTGCAAATGGCAAGCCGCCGTCGCAAGCTGCTCGATTACTTGAAGCGCCACAACCTGCCCAAGTACAACGAGCTGCTCCAGAAGTTGAACCTCCGCAAGTAACCTCCTTTCGCACACGGGCGACCCGATCCGCGGGTCGCCCGTCGTCTTTACGACGATCGCCACAGGGCTGAGACATTTCCGTTTGTTTCTTGGCGGTTCGCCAGAACCAGGCGCCAAACTGAAATCTCTCGCTCAACGCGAAGATTGCTGAGTCGGTTACCGACCCTCCCACCCCGCCCCGTTGGCGCGCTGCGCCGTTCGGGGTCCGTGCTGTCCCTCCCGTGCAAACGGGGAACACACGTCAAAAACCCAGAGTCGCCCGCCGCGTGTCGCGGGGTGTGCTCTCCGTTCGAGACACGCAGCTAAGTTAATACTAATGAATCAGAAGCACTCAGTAACGGTCCCGGAACTCGGGATCACGTTCTCCACCGGCACGATCGCCCAGCTCGCCAGCGGCGCAGTCATGGTCACCGTCGGCGAAACCAACGTTCTCGTCACCGCCACGGTCGCACAGAACATGAAGCCCGGGCAGGACTTTTTCCCGCTCACCGTCGACTATCGCGAAAAGTATGCCGCCGCCGGCCGTTTCCCCGGTGGTTATTTCAAGCGCGAAGGCCGTCCGTCCGAGAAGGAAATCCTCACGTCCCGTCTCTGCGATCGCCCTTGCCGCCCCCTCTTTCCGGAAGGCTTCCTCAACGAGGTCCAGATCGTCGGCCAGCTGTTCTCCGCCGACCAGATCAATGAAGCGGACATCCCGATGGTGAACGGCGCCAGCGCCGCCCTCGCGATCTCTGACATTCCGTGGAACGGCCCGATCGCCGCCGTCCGGGTCGCGGAAATCGATGGCGCATTCGTCGCCAATCCGACGATCGACCAGATGTTCAGCTCCACCCTCGACCTGATCTACGTGGGCAACGAGAAGGACATGCTGATGATCGAAGGCTCCGCCGACCAGATCCCGGAGGAGCGTTTTGTTGAGGCCCTGGCCTTCGGCCACCAGGCCATCCAGCCGATCATCAAAGCCATCCGCGACCTCGTCGCCGTCGCCGGCAAACCCAAGTCCACCTTCGCCCTGGTCGGTGCGACCCCGGAAGCCCGCGCCATCATCGAGCGCGTGGTGCCGGCCGAGCGCCTCTCCACCGCCATCTTCGGCAAGGAAAAGGCCGCCCGCGGGGCCGCCGTGAAGCTGCTCAAGGAGGAGGCCAAAGCCGCCCTCATCGCCGAGCTCGGCGAAGGCAAGTTCACCGATGTCGACCTCAACGTCGTATTCGAGGACCTGCAGTACAAGGCCTACCGCAAGACGGTGCTCGAGCGCGGTGTCCGCGCCGACGGCCGCGATGCCAAGTCCCTCCGCCCGATCACCTCGCAAGTGAGCGTGCTTCCCCGCGTGCACGGGAGCTCCGTCTTCCAGCGCGGTGACACCCAGAGCATCGTCACCACGACGCTCGGGCCGACCAAGGAGGCGCAGGATCTCGACGCCCTCACCGGCGGCGCCCGCTCCAAGTCCTTTATTCTCCACTACAACTTCCCGCCGTTCTCGGTCGGCGAAACCGGCCGCTTCGGCTCGCCCGGTCGCCGCGAGATCGGCCACGGCGCCCTCGCCGAGCGCTCGCTCGTCCCGGTGCTGCCGCCGGAGGATGTCTTCCCCTACTCCATCCGCGTCACCTCGGACATCACGTCCTCCAACGGCTCGACCTCGATGGCCTCGATCTGCGGCGGCTGCTTGTCGCTGATGGACGCCGGCGTTCCGATCGTAGCCCCCGTCGCCGGCATCAGCTGCGGCCTCATGACCGAAAATGGTCCGGACGGTGGCATCACCAAGTGGGTCACCATCACCGATATTCTCGGTGAGGAAGACCACTTCGGCGACATGGACTTCAAGCTCGCCGGTACAACCAAGGGGATCACGGGCTTCCAGCTCGATCTCAAGATCAACGGCCTGCCCTTCGAGATCGCCAAGACCGCGATCTTCCAGGCGCGCGAAGCCCGGGTGGAAATCCTCAAGAACATGCTCGAGGCCCTTTCCGCTCCGCGCGCCAACCTCAGCACCTACGCCCCGCGTATCCAGACGATCCAGATCGATCCCGAAAAGATCGGCCTGCTCATCGGGCCCGGCGGCAAGACGATCCGCCGCATCACGGAAACGACCGGCGCGCAGATCGACATTGCGGAAGACGATTCCGGCAAGGTGTTCATCTACTCGAACAACGCGGATTCGATGAACCGCGCGGTCCAGGAAATCGACGCCCTCTGCGGCGGCGGAGCCCAGATCGAGGTCGGCAAGATCTACCGCGGTGTCGTCAAGGGCACCAAGGAGTTCGGCGCCTTCGTCGAGTGCATGCCGGGCAAGGAAGGCCTCGTCCACATCAGCGAACTGGCCGACTTCCGCGTGCGCCGCACCGAAGACGTCTGCAAGGTCGGTGACGAGATGATGGTCAAGTGCGTCGGCGTCGACGAGAAGACCGGCAAAGTTCGCCTTTCCCGCCGCGCCGCGATGAAGGAACTCGAGCAGCAGAAGCAGCAGGACGCGGCTCCCGCCGCCCCGGCCGCTCCCGCCGCTCCCGAAGCCCCTGCGCAATAAGCCCCTTCGCCGTGCCTCGTCTCCGGACGAGGCGCGCGCCCCCCTTCAAGGCGCCCTTTTTTCGGGGCGCCTTTTTTGCGCGCATCCGCGGGCGGGCGCCGCTTTTCTTGCCTGCGATGAAGCTCCTTCTCACCAACGACGATGGCATCGACAGCGTCTTCCTCCACGAGCTGGTCCTGGCCCTGAAGGCCGAGGGGCACGCCCTTTATGTCGCCGCCCCACGCCGTGAGCAGAGCTGGATCGGCGCAGCGAAATCCCGAAACCGCCCGGTCCACGCCGCCGCGGTGGACAAGGGCCTCGGTTGCCCCTGCTGGAGCATCGACGGCACCCCCAGCGACTGCGTCAACATCGCCCTCGGCCACCTGCTCCAGGAGCCGGTCGACGCGGTGGTGAGCGGAATCAACATCGGCATGAATGCCAGCGTGGCGTTCATCGCCGCCAGCGGCACCATCGGCGGGGCCTGGGAGGGTGCTGTCCACGGGCTGCCCGCCATCGCAATTTCTCAGGATCTGACCTTCGAGGCCTTTGACCGTCTGAAGCAGGACAACGGCGAACCCGACCCGGACCTGCTGGTGACACTCCGTACGTCCGCCGCGACCGCCTCCCGGCTCGCGCCCCGGCTTGTCAGCGCCACCCCGCCACGCGGCTTCATCGTCCACAATCTCAACTTCCCGTATCCGTGTGCACGGGACGCTGCCATCGTGCGCACCATCCCCGCGCGCGTGATCGTGCCCAAACTCTTCGGCCCCGCCGCGGACGACGGCACGCACCGCTTCGTTTTCCAGCTGGGCGACGATATCTCCGGCGAGAGCCCGCTGACCGACCGGGACGCCCTGCGCGCCGGCCAGATCAGCCACACCGTGCTGGACTACACCCGGCTGGGACTCTGATTCCGCCTCGGCGCGGTCAGCGCACGAAGGAGAATCCGGCCCGCACGCTCTCCGACTTCTCGTTGTACTGGATCAGGCTCTCCCCGTATCCATAGAAGTACTGCACGAGAAAATAGCTGGCGAAGTCCCCCAGCCGCCAGCGGATCGGGAAGGTCAGGTCCGCCTGCACCGTGGCATGGTCCCAGGCGCTGCCCACCCGGCCAGTGAGGAGCAGCTCCGCCCCGTCGTTGCGCCCGAAGAGCAGTCGCAGCTCGCCGTAACCGCGGTATTTTTTCATGTCGGGATTGTCGCTCAGGTCCGAGAGGTAGGTGAAGACGCGAGGCTCCACCACCATCCGCCAGCCGTCGAGTTCGCCAAACGCCACGGCCGTGCTGAGGAACGCCGTGTTCATGCTCCGCGAGCGGTCCCCGTCCCGACCGTTGGACTCGTGCTTGTAGCCCGACTGCAGGCCCAGCCAGGTGAAAGCGCCCTCCTCCTCGCCGGGGTCGGGCGCGAGGTGCTCGAAAAAGATCTCCGGCATGTAACTGGTGTCGAGGAAAGGGCTGGACTCGGCCTCCACGTCCCAGAGTGAGCGCTGGGTGTAGCCGAACTGCAGGCTGCTGCGGTGTCCGGTGGTGTTCTCCATGCCCGCGTCTCCAAAAAGTCGGTACTTGAAGCTGAGCTGGAATTTCACCGCCGGATCCTCCGGGCCATAGAGGAAGTAGATCGACTCGTGGGTGCCGAAACGCTCCCGGAATGTGCGCTCGATCTTCGAGGCCGCAGGCTGCGGCACGAGGCCGCGACGCGGGCCGGCCGGCGCCAGGACCGGGCTCTCCGCCGAGGCGACCGCGCCCCGCGTCGCCACCGGAGTGCCAACATCCACCACCGCGCGCAGCGAGGGATCGCTGTCCAGCCGCAGGATCAGGGTGTCGGCGACCTCTGCGGGAAGTCGGACAAGGTAGGGAAACCGGCGGTACGCACCCGGCCCCACCTCCGCCTCCGCCCCCGCCGGGGCCAGGGCCAGGACCACCGGCCAGCTCCGACTGCCCTGGCTGAGGGTCGCCTTCAGCTCGGCCTGGGGAAGGTAGGTCAGGGCCGCAGCCCCTGAGTTCATGACCACGAGGTCCACGCTGATCTCGGAGTCCGCCGACACCCCGGCGGCCGGCGTGCTCAAGGTGATCTCCTGGGCGCGGGCGCCCGCGCCGAAGGCGAAAAGGAGGGGAAGGAGGAAGCGAAACGTGTTCAAAGTCTGCATTCGTGGCCGGCTCGCCGCCGAATGTTCCGGCAGGCGGGCGAGGTTTCCCAAGTATGCCGCTGTAAGTAGCCTTTGCAATCAGGCGCCTTTGCGGTTCACTCCGCGTTCCATGATTGAGGTCCGCAATCTCACCCGTGTTTTCCGAACCTACAAGAAGCGCCCCGGCTTCTGGGGCGGGGTGCGCGGGCTGTTCAAGCGCGATTTCGAGGAGACGGCCGC
Organism: Verrucomicrobiota bacterium; assembly: GCA_023428905.1. GTDB lineage: Bacteria > Verrucomicrobiota > Verrucomicrobiia > Opitutales > Opitutaceae > EW11. The sequence continues at coordinate 298,666 of JAEYWP010000030.1, read as the reverse complement.
GGCCAAGGATATCAGTTTCGACATCAACGAGGGTGAGTTTGTCGGCTTTCTCGGTCCCAACGGGGCCGGCAAGACCACGACCCTGAAGATGCTCTCCGGACTGATCTACCCTACCTCGGGGACGGCGCGGGTCGCCGGTTACGATCCGTCCAAACGCGAAAATGCCTACCGGCGCATCTTTGCCCTCGTGCTCGGCCAGAAGAACCAGCTCTGGTGGGACCTGCCGGCGATCGAATCGTTCTCCCTCCTGCGGCACATCTACGGTCTGCCCGGAGACCAGTACAAGGCCACCCTCGACGAGCTGGTCGCCCTGCTCGGGGTCGAAAGCAAACTCAACGTGATGGTGCGGGAGCTCTCCCTGGGTGAACGCATGAAGATGGAGCTCATCGCCGCCCTCCTGCATCGGCCGCGGGTGCTTTTCCTCGACGAACCCACCATCGGCCTGGACGTGGTTTCCCAGAAGGCGGTGCGGCAATTCCTGCGAGATTACAACCGCAGGCACCGGGTGACGATCCTCCTGACCAGCCACTATATGGCGGACATCAAGGAGCTCTGCGACCGCGTGGTCGTGATCCACAAGGGCCAGAAGATCTACGACGGCCAGCTGAGCCGGCTGGAGAGTGCCTCCGGCACGCGGAAAAAGATCATCCGCTTTTTGCCCCAGGACGGTGCATTCCCCGAGGGCTGGACCTCCAACTTTGGCACGGCGGAACGCTCGGACGAGGGCCACTACACCTTGCGCGTGGGCAGTGACCAGGTCGTCGCACTCTCCCAGGAGATCCTCTCCACCGGCCCAGTGGCTGATATCACGATCGAAGACGTGCCCCTCGAGGACGTGATCGCCGAACTCTTCACCTCACGCTGACCGCGATGCTGGACGTGCTGCCTGCGGTTGAGTGACACAGGTCACACGAGGGGGGCACAGAGGCCACAGAGGGAAGACCCATTTTTTTCGGGGAAAGGGTGCTGCTGGATCACTCCCAGGTTTTGAGGCTCTCCCGCCTCACTGCGCAAGGAGGGTATAAAGCCAACCATCCGCACCTCTCAAGCACCGATCTCACCCGGAATTCCTCCGTGGTCTCTGTGCAGCCTCTCGTGCACTCTGTGCTACTGACCGTCGCAGCAGGCGTGGCCTCTGTGCTCCTCACCGTCGCCGTACCCCCGGACCCTGCCTGTCAGGGTCAGGCGACGGCGTGGGACTCGATGAACGCCTTGATCGCGGCGGGCTCGGCCCGGAGCGGATGCTTGCGGATCGGCCGGCTCTTCAGCGCTTCCAGGGTCGGATGGGCGGGTTCGCTGCCGATCGCGCGCACGATCGTGTCGGGGAACTTCGCCGGGCTGGCGGTGGAGAGCACCACGCTGACCCGCTCGGGATCGAGATCCTTGAAACCGCACGCGGTGTGGGGGTCGATCACGTAGCCGTATTCACGATACACCCGGGCGATGATCGTCTCGATCTCGGCGTCGGTCGTCCGCGAGGCGCTGAAGGTGTCGCGGTTGAAGTCCTCAAACCGGTGAACGCCCGTGGACCGGAACCCGTCCATGATCGCACGCACCCGCTGCGGGTCGCGCCCCACGCTGTAATAGAGGAAGCGCTCGAAATTCGACGCCACCTGGATGTCCATCGACGGGGCGAGGCTCGGGTGGACGTCGCCAACCCGGTATTCGCCGGTGGTGAAGAGCCGGTGCAGGATGTCGTTCTGGTTGGTGGCGACGCGGAAGCCGCGGATTGGCACCCCCATCTTCTGAAGCATCCAGCCGGCCAATACATTGCCGAAGTTCCCGGTGGGAACGACAAACTCGACATTGTCGCGCTGCGCCTTGGGCAGCCGCAGCCAGGCGTGCAGGTAATACACGCACTGGGCCAGCACCCGGGCCAGGTTGATCGAGTTCACCGCCGATAGGCGGAAACGGGTGCGGAAGGTCTGGTCGCCGAAGACCTCCTTCAACGCCGCCTGGGCGTCGTCGAAGGTGCCGTCCACCGCCAGGGCGAACACATTCTCCGCCCCGGTGCAGGCCATCTGCCGCTCCTGCAAGGGCGAGACCCGGCCGTCGGGATAGAGGATGAAAATCGCGGTGCCCGGTTTGCCCAGCAGCCCGTGGATCGCTGCCGCACCGGTGTCGCCGGAGGTGGCACCGAGGACGTTGATGGTCTCGCCGCGCACGCGGCACTGCCGTTCGTAGAGATTGCCCAGGAGCTGGAGGGCGAAGTCTTTGAAGGCCAGGGTCGGACCGTGGAAAAGCTCGAGGACGTGAAGGCGCTCGTCCAGCTGCCGCAGGGGCGCAATCTCCGGGTGCGAGAACGTTGAATACGAACGGCGGATCATCGCCCGCAGCTCCTCCGCGGGAATATCCGTCGCGAAGAACCGCATGAACTCGAAACAGAGGTCCGCGTAGCCGAGGCCCTCCCACCGCTGCAGGTCCGCCGAGGAGAACGTGGCGGTCGTCTCCGGCAGGAAAAGCCCGCCGTCCGGAGCAAGGCCGGTCGCCACCGCCTCGGAAAAACCGAGGGCGGCGGTCTGCCCGCGTGTGGAGATGAAGCGCATGCCGCGCAGCCTCAAAGCTTGTCCAGTTCGAAGGCGCCGTGGGCCACCCGAGCGGCCTCGTCGGCCCGGTCCTGGTCGATCACGACCGAAATCTTGATCTCGGACGTGGTGATCAGCTCGATGTTGATCCCGACCTCGGCCAGCGCCTGGAAGAGCGTCGCGGCCACGCCGGAATGAGTCTTCATGCCCACACCGACCACCGAAAGCTTTGCGATGTGCTCGTGGATGGCCACGTGCCCGCCGCCGATCTCGTCGAGCACGGGCTCGAGGGCCTTCTGGGCCCGGTGGCAGTCGCCCTGCGGGACGGTGAAGGTGAGGTTGGCAATGCCGTTGCGGCCCACGTTCTGGACAATCATGTCCACGATGATGTTGGCATCGGCCAGGGTGCGGAAGACCTTCGCGGCGGAGCCGGGTTTATCCAGGATGTTGCTGACGATGACCTTGGCCTGGTCCTTGTCGACCGCGACGCCGCGGACGACCACCTTTTCCATATAAGCGACTTCTGCTTTCACGATGGTTCCTGGATTGTGGTTAAAGCTGCTGCGCACCTCGAAAACGACGCCGTACTTGCTGGCGAACTCGACCGAGCGGCTCTGCATCACCTTTGAGCCGGAGGACGCGAGCTCGAGCATCTCGTCGTAGGAAATCTCGTTTAATTTTTTGGCGTTCTTCACCACGCGCGGGTCCGCGGTGTAGACCCCGTCAACATCGGTGTAGATTTCGCATTTGTCCGCCTTCACCGCCGCCGCCAGGGCGATTGCCGTGAGGTCGGAGCCGCCGCGGCCGAGAGTGGTGATATGACCGTCCTCGTTCATGCCCTGGAAGCCCGCCACGATCACGACGCGTCCGGCTTCCAGGTCCTTCACGATGGGCTTGGCGTCGATCGTGGTGATCTTGGCCTTGGTGTGGACCTTGTCGGTCACAATCCCGGCCTGGGCTCCCGTGTAACTGACGGCATCCACACCCACCCCGTGCAGGGCCATGGCGGTGAGTGCAATCGTCTCCTGCTCGCCGATCGCGAGGAGCATGTCCATTTCGCGCTCCGCGGGCTGGGCGCAGACCGCCTTGGCGCGCGCAATCAGTTCGTTGGTGACGCCGGCGCGGGCCGAGACCACAACGACCAGCTGGTTGCCTTCGTCGCGGATCGCCTTGATGCGCTCTGCGACCTTCTTGATGCGTTCGACGTCACCGACTGAGGTGCCGCCGTATTTCTGGACGATGCGTGCCATGGAGCGAAAGGGAACAGTCCAAGCGGGAAACCGCCGAAACCGCCAGCAGTTTTTGTACAGACCGCAAGCGGGCCCGCTAATCGGCTAGTCCGCGAAATCCCCGATACGGAGCAACAGGGGCGCTTCCAGTACGCTCTGGAGTTTACCGAGATCGCCCAGCGTCTCCCCGATCGCACGTTCATCGCTTCGGTGGGTGGTCAGGATCAGGGAGGCGGCGTCCGCACGTTCGCTACCGGTCTGGATCACGCTGGCGATGCTGACGCGGCGGGTGGCCATGACGGTTGCAATCTGGGCGAGGACGCCCGGCTCATCCTTCACTGTCATCCGCAGGTAATAACGGCTCTTGATCCGCTCCAGGGTGCTCAGGCCCGGCATGGGCGAGGCATCCGCGGTGTGGATGGAGGCCGCCTCTTCCGACAGCATCGGCGCCTTGCCGTGGCTGAGCAGCGAAACCGCGTCGGCAATGTCGCTGATGACCGCACTGGCGGTTGCGTCCTGCCCGGCGCCGCGACCGATGTAGGTGGTCGTGCCGACGACATCACCCGTCACGGAGATGCCGTTAAACACGCCGTTCACATTGGCCAGTACGCGATCCTTGGGGAGAAGGGTCGGATGCACCCGGACAAAAAACTCGTCCCGCTCAAAGTCGCGCTCGATCACGGCCAGAAGCTTGATCCCGTACCCGAGGGTGGCGGCGTGTTTGAGGTCGGCCTGGGTGATCTTGGAGATGCCCTCCACGATCATCTGGTCGGTCTTCACCCAGACGCCATGGGCAAGAAACGCGAGGATGGAGGCCTTGTGCGCGGTGTCCCACCCGTCGACGTCAAGCGACTCGTCGGCCTCGGCATAACCGAGACGCTTGGCGTCCGCCAGGATCGTTGGATACGGCAGCCCCTCCTGCACCATGCGGGTGAGGATGTAGTTACAGGTGCCGTTGAGGATGCCGTAGATGAGCTTGAAGCGGTTCGCCACCAGGCCTTCGCGCAGGGCTTTGATGATGGGGATGCCGCCGGCGACGGATGCCTCGAAAAAGAAGTGGCCACCGTGCTTCCGCGCCGTGGCAAAAAGTTCCGCGCCGTGCTCGCAAAGCAGGGCCTTGTTGGCCGAGACGACCACCTTGCCGGCGCGCAGCGCGGCGAGGGTCACATCACGGGCAAGGGTGGTGCCGCCGATCAGTTCGCAGACAATGTCGATCGTGGGGTCGGTGGCCACGGCGAGCGCGTCGGTAGTCAGCTTGTCCGCGGGGATGTCCACCGTGCGCGGTTTCGACAAATCGCGGACCGCGCCGCGGCGCAGTTCGATCGTCGTGCCCAGACGTGACTCCAAGGCGGCGCGGGAGCGTTCGAGGTGTTTCCACACCCCCTGCCCCACCGTGCCGAGTCCGCAGATCCCGAGGGTGATGGTCGACCGTTTGCTCATGAAAGGGAGGGGCCTGGCGCGTGCGCCAGGCGTGGGTCACTTCGCGGGCGTCGCGCCCTTTTTGGCGAAGCGGTTTTCGGTGCCGTTCATCAGGCGCACGATGTTGCCTCGGTGGCGCAGCACCACAAAGGCGGCGATCGCCACCGCGAGTGCCACCAGCAAGGGGGAACGCCCCAATAGGAACGCGGCAACCGGCAGCGCGAACGCGGCGAGGATGGACGCGAGCGACACGAACCGGGTCGTGAAAAAGACGGCAGCCCAGACCACCGCGGCTACGACGATCGCGACCGGCATCAGCACCAGGATGCCGCCGACCGTGGTGGCAACACCCTTACCGCCGCGAAACCCGGTGAAACAGGAAAAACAGTGCCCGACCAGTGACGCCGCCACACCAACCACCTGCATCCAGAGGACGGTGACGGAATCCCAGGCCGCAAAGGGAAGTGCGAGCGCCACAGGCACCAGCATCCAGCCACCCGCCGCCGCGCCCTTCACCGCATCGAGGAGAAAGACCAGGTTGCCGAGCTGTTTGCCGGACCGGCCGAATTTCTCGCCGAGCACCCGGCGAACGTTGGTCGCCCCCGGGTTTCGGCTGCCGTGCTCGAAGATGTTGATTCCCTTCGAACGCGCCACGAGGTAACCGAAGGGAATCGCTCCCAACAGATACCCGGCGGCGGCGGCGATGAGGAGCGGGACGGCCATGGGAAATCAGCGCAACACGCGGGGCACCGCTCGGCCCCGCCGCGATGCCCAGGCGCACATCAGCAGGTCCGAAACGATCCGTCCGGCTGATACGCGTGAGCTCACAGCTGAACGAACTTCGCCATCTTGATGGCGGGGTGGCTCTTGATCTCCTTGCGAGCGGGCTCGCTCGGCTCCGTTTCGACACGCACCACCATGTAGGCGGTGCTGCCCGGCGTGAGGCGGCTGAGGGACATGTCGGCGATATTCACGCCATCCTTGCCGAGAATGGTGCCGATCGTTCCCACCATGCCGGGTTGGTCGATGTTTTCGAGAACCAGCAGCTTGCCGCTGGCCTCCACCTCCACCTCGCGGCCGTTGATTCCGACAACACGGGGCTGGTTGGAGCGGCCGATGAGCGTGCCGCTCGCCGAATAAGAGACACCGTCAGCGCCGATCGCCTCGACCTGCATCAGCTCGGTGTAATCCGCCTGGGTGGACGACTTGACCACCTCGGCCTGGATACCAAGACGCTGGAGGACAAAGGGGGCATTAACGTAGTTCACATCCTCGCCGCTGATTCGGCGGAGGAAGCCGCGCTGCACGGCGCGAGTGATCGGGTTGACGTCGAGCTCACCGATCCGGCCCCAATAGGTGATTTTGAGAGAAGCGATCTGCTGCGGGGCGATCTGCTGGGCGAGAGTGCCAAGCTTGGTGGCGAGGTCGAGGTACGGGCCCACCACCTTCAGCGCCTGGGCGTCGATCGACGGCATGTTGACGGCGTTGCGGATCACGCCGCCCGCCAGCACATCGGCGATCTGCTCGGCGATCTCGATGCCGACCGACTCCTGCGCTTCCGCGGTGGACGCGCCAAGATGCGGCGTCAGCACCACGTTGGGCAGCTGGCGGAACTCGCTTTCCTTCGCCAGGGGCTCGTCCTCGTAGACGTCGAGTCCGGCCGCTGCAACTTTGCCCGACTTCAGCGCCGCGAGGAGAGCGGTTTCCTTGATGATACCGCCGCGGGCGCAGTTGAAGATGCGAAGACCCTTCTTGCACTTCTCGAAGGCGGCCTCGTCGATCATGTACTGCGTGTCCTCCGTCAACGGCATGTGGACGGTGATGTAATCCGACTGGGCGAGCAGCTCGTCGAGGGTGACACCCTCCACCTGCATTGCCTTGGCCCGGCTGGGGGCGAGATAAGGATCGTAGGCGAGGACGCGCATCCCGAAGGCCTGCGCGCGTTTGGCCACCTCGCCGCCGATGCGGCCAAGGCCGACGATGCCCAAGGTCTTCTTGAAAAGTTCAACGCCGCTGAAGCTCTTGCGATCCCAGGCGCCGGCCTTCATCGAGGCTGCCGCCTGCGGAACCGGCCGCGCGCCGCAGAGGATGTGGGTGAACGTCAGTTCGGCCGTCGCGATGGTGTTGCCCGACGGGGTGTTCATCACCACGACGCCGCGCTCGGTGGCGGCTTCGACGTCGACATTGTCCACCCCCACGCCGGCACGGCCCACCACCTTCAGGAGGGGCGCTGCCGCAAAGACCTCGCGGGTGATCTTGGTTTCCGAGCGCACGGCGATCGCGTGCACATCGCGCACCAGTTCAAGCACCTTGGCGGGAGAGGAGCCGTACGCCTCGACCACTTCGAGACCTGGCTGCTTGCGCAGGAACTCCACACCTTTGGGCGAGATCTTATCGGCGACGAGGACTTTCATGTGGGAAAGGGGCAGCGAAAGGTGCCCGAAGCGAGGGGGCAAGGAAAAGGTTTCGGCTGCAGACCCGCGCCCCCGGCGCCAATACGCGCTCGGTCCTCCGTCTCCATCCCAGGTCACACCGGCTCTAGGAGGAATCCACGAATGGGCACAAACTCGGCCCAAGCGACCCAGCTCCCTCTCCCTATTCGTGTCATCGTGTCCATTCGTGGTTCAGAGTCGTCACCACGGATGAAGGCGGAGGCACACGGATTCGGAGGTAACCGTCTTGATCCACTCGCACGCTCACCCCACTTCGCCTCCTGCGCGCCCCCCCGGTCGCCTGACACCACCCCGCTGGACGCGCAAAACCTGCAGAAAATTTCCTCCTCCTGTACCGGCCGCCTGCCATGGTTCTCCCATGAATCTCGAACGCCTTGCTCAACAGGTCCGGTTCATCGCCGAAGTGGACAAGTTGAAGACGATCCTCCGCCAGACGCTGGTAGTGAGCGACCGCCGCCCCGAAAACGATGCGGAACACTCCTGGCACCTCACCCTGATGGCCATCATCCTCGCGGAGCATGCCAACGTTGCGGACCTGAACCTACTGCGCGTCCTCAAGATGCTCATCATCCACGATCTGGTGGAGATCGATGCGGGCGATACCTTTGCCTACGACACTGCGCGGATGGCCGACCAGCATGAGCGCGAGGCGCTCGCCGCAGACCGTATCTTCGGCCTGCTCCCCGCCGACCAGGCCGCGGAGATCCGCGGTTTGTGGGATGAGTTCGAGGAGAAGGCGACGCCCGAGGCGAAGTTCGCCACCGCGGTGGACCGCTTTCAACCGATGCTTCTCAACTGCCTCACGCAGGGCGCAGCCTGGCAACGCCACGGCGTGACCAGCGACCGGGTGATCGCCCGCAACCAACACATCGCCGAGGGTTCGACCGCACTCTGGGCGTATGCTGCCCGGATGATCGAGGACTGCGTCGGCGCGGGTCATCTCACGCGCTGACACCAGTGCCGCTACGCCTCCCGCCAAGCGCTTTTCCGCCCCATCCTTCTGCTCGACGCAGCCCTGCCATCGGACTTCACTGCTTCACGCCGCCACGTGTCTAGCTTCCGCCCGGATTCCGCCCTCCCCTTCCGATCGTTCGGCCTCCGCGCGATCTTCTGGCTCGGCGTCGCTCTCGGCTCCTGCGCAAGCTTGCTCCACGGCCGGGCCGAAACCCTGGTCACGGCGAGCGATCTCCTGAAGATTCGGGAGATCGGCTCTCCCGAAGTCTCGCCGGACGGGACCCAGGTCGTCTACACCGTGAAGGCGATCGAGGAAGGCGACCGGCCCGGGGAGTACGTTTACCGCACGCAACTGTGGCTCGCCGGCCTCAGGCCCCGGACCCCACCACGTCAACTGACCCGGGGCGACGCGGATGCGCGCAACCCGGCCTGGCATCCCTCAGGCGATCGCATCGCCTTTGTGCGAACAGAACGGGACAAACCGCAGCTGTGGATCCTTCCCCTTGGCCCTGCGGGGGGCGGCGATCCGTATCCAGTGACCCGCTTTCATCTGGGCGCCGATCGGCCACGTTGGTCGCCCGACGGAACGCGCCTGCTTTTCACCGCCACCCTCAGCCTGGCGGAGGCACGCCGCGAACTGGAAGTCGTGACCTCGTCCAGCACCATCCAATGGCTGACCGAACGCCCCGGCCGCCGCTTCGGCGACACGCAAAACTGGGGCAGCCGCTCGGCACGGCGGAAAGAGGACCCGTCCGCGCCGGCTCCCAAGGCGGATGGTACCCTTCAGGAGAAACGAGAGTGGCTCGCGCGCAATGAGGCGGCGGGAACGCCGCGCGTGACCAATCGGCTCGAATTTCTCGGCGAACACGACCTCGAGCCCACCGAAGCCTTCACCCACCTCTACGTCATCGATGCAGCCGAGGGCGCCGTGCCCGTCCCGCTCACCCCCGGCTTTGCAAGCTATCAGGATGCGGACTGGTACGCCTCGCCGAGCGGGCTGCAGATCCTCTTCAGTGGCGACGTCGAGGTGAGCGAACACCCGGACCGCATCCTAGAGCGGGACTTGTGGATGGTCGGGCCCGCCGGCGGGCCGATGAAGCGGCTGCTGCACGACGAACAGTTCGCCTACACCGCGCCGCAGGTTTCGCCGGACGGAAGCCTGATTGGTTACCTGGCCACCGACGTCTCCCAATCCGGCTACGGCCACGCCGTGCTCTGCGTGCTTCCCACTCAGGGCGGCGCCCGCCGCTTCCTGACCACCCAGCTGGACCGGAGCGTCAGCGCCTTCCGTTGGTCTCCAGACAGCCAATACCTGTATTTCATCGCGCCCAGCAATGGCGCCCAACCGCTTCATCGCGTCGCCGCCGCCGGCGGGCGTCCCGAGCGCCTGACCAACTTCAGCCACCATTTTGTCGCGTTCGACTTTGCCGCCACCGGCCTCGCCGCGGTCGTCAGCCGCCCGTCCAACCCCTACGAGTTGTACCTCACCACGCCGAAGGCGGAAGAAGCGGTCGCCCTCACTGCGCACAATGCCGAGTGGCTGAAGGGCAAGATCCTGTCCACCCCCGAGCGCCGCGAGATCGCCACCCCCGACGGCCTGCAAATCGAGTCCTGGGTCATGCGACCCTCCGCCCCAGAAGGTGGTCGCCGGCACCCGCTCCTCGTCCAGATCCACGGCGGTCCGCACGCCATGTGGGGTCCGGCCGATCCCACCACCTGGCACGAGTTCCAGTATTTCACCGCGCGCGGTTACGGCATCGTGTATTGCAATCCGCGCGGCTCCTCCGGTTATGGCATCGCCTTCCAGCGTGAGACCTTTCGCAACTGGGCTCCCGGCCCCGGTCAGGACGTTCTGGCCGCCGCCGAAGCCGCCGCGGCCAGCCCGTGGGTGGACGCCAACCGCCAGGTCGTGGCCGGTGGGAGCTACGGAGGCTACCTGACCGTCTGGCTGATCACTCAGGACCGCCGTTTCAAGGCCGCGGTGGCCCAGCGCGGGGTCTACGAACTCTCCGTGTTCTTTGGCGAGGGAAACGCCTGGAGACTCGTGCCGTACGATTTTGGTGGATACCCGTGGCAGCCCGAAGTACGCGCCATCCTCAATGCCCAGTCCCCGCTTTCCCACGTGCAGAAGATCCTCACACCGCTCCTCATCATCCACGGGGACGCGGATCTCCGCGCGGGCGTGATCCAGAGCGAGATGCTCTACAAGTCGCTCAAGGTGCTGGGGAGCCCGGTGGAATACGTCCGCTATCCGGGGGCGAACCACGAATGGGTCCGGAGCGGCGATCCCGCGCAGCGGATTGACCGGCTGGTACGCATGGACGAGTTCTTCCAGCGTTTCATCGGGCCGGTGGGGCAATGACGCCCAGTCTCATCCGGTTCAGAGGGCATCCCGCCCTTGCGAGGGTTGCCACCCGCCTCCGCATCACCGAAAAGGGCTGACATGAAACTCACCGCCGCCCTCCGCAACAAAGTCCAGCGCGCCGCCCGCGCCGCCGCGAACCGGGCCTACGCCCCGTATTCAAACTTTGCCGTCGGTGCGGCGGTCCTGGCTGGATCGGGAAAGATCTACTCCGGCTGCAACGTCGAGAATGCATCCTACGGCCTCTGCAACTGCGCGGAACGCACCGCGATCTTCACCGCCGTTGCCGCCGGCGAATCCCGCATCCGCTGTGTGGCCGTGTTCACCCCCACCCCCACCGCCACCCCGCCCTGCGGAGCCTGCCGCCAGGTGATCAATGAGTTCGGGCCCGAAGCCGTGGTGATCTCAAACTGCCAGAGCGACGATCAGATCGAAACCACCCTCGACGCGCTGCTACCGGCAGCGTTCGGTCCCGGCAACCTGTGAGGGGAGGGAGACGCCCCCGGGCCGCTCTCGGCGTCGCGGGCGCACCTCACGCGGAGCGCGAAGACGGCACGCGGTACCGCGCAGCGCTCAGTGCTCGTGCTCGCCGGTCAGGAAATCGCGTACCGTTGCGACGACCTGCGTTTTCGGAATCTCCATCTCCGAACGGTCGGAGAGGTTTCGCACCTTCACCACACCCTTGGCCAGCTCGTCTCCCCCGTAGATCAGTGCCAGCTTCGCGCCCGACTCGGCCGCCGCCTTGAACTGCTTGCCGAAGGCGACGTCCTTCATCGGATACTCGACCCGGAAGCCCGACGCTCGCAGGGCATGAATATCCCCAAAGGCGGCCAGGCGCTCCTTCTCGCCCCCGATCACCGCATACACGTCGGGCGCCTGCACAAACGCGGGCATGAGTCCCCGCTGTTCGAGCAAGAGCGAGAAGGTCATGTCTCCAATGGCGAAACCCACGGCCGGCAACTCCGCGTATCCGAGTTTGCCGACGAGGTTGTCATAACGGCCACCACCGGCGAGCGCGCGCAATTCGCCCTTCCGATCAAACGCCTCAAAAACAAAGCCCGTGTAGTAGGCCAGTCCGCGGACGACGCCGAGATCGACCTGGATAAACCGTCCCAGCCCCATGGCGTCGAGCGCCCCCAGCAACTTGCGCCAGTCAGCGAGCCGCGCCGTCAGCTTCTCCCCGCCGACCGTGGCCAGCGCGGCCTCGAGGGCCTCGATTGACGTGATGGCGAGGAACGACAGGACCCGCGCCTTCAGTTCGGGAGCCAGGGCTCCAAACTGCTCCTCGTAAACCTTGAAGGCATCGTCTCCCAGTTTTTCATACCGATCGACCGCGCTGAGGATGCCGCGCGTGCGCGCCTCATCCAATCCCAGCGCCTCCAGGTAATAGAACCAGAGGTTTCGGTCGCTGAGACGCACATAAAAGTCCTGCTCCGTCAGGCCGAACGCGCAGAGGCATTGGGTGAGCAGTGAAATCAATTCCGTCTCCGCCTCCACCCCCGCCTCGCCGAAGATGTCAGCATTGAACTGGAAGAAACAGCGCCCGCGCCCCTTCTGCATCCGCTCGTAGCGGTAGAACTCGGCGATGCTGAACCATTTGATCGGGCGCTTGAGGGTGGCGGCTTTCTCTCCCACCAGCCGGCACACCGTGGGCGTCATCTCCGGGCGCAGCGCAACCTCGCGTCCCCCCTTGTCCGTGAAGCTGAAAAGCTGGGCCTCGATCTCGTCGCCGGACTTCGTCTTGTAAAGTTCGAGCGGTTCGAGAACGGGGGCATCGTATTCAGAAAAGCCAAACGCATGGGCGGTCTGCCTCCAGATCCGGAAAAGATGGTTCCGGCGCGCGAGAGCGTCGGGATAAAACTCACGGAAACCGGGAAGCGTTTGGAAGGTGGCCATGAAGGGCCGAACCTTGCAAAGGCCCTCCCGGGAGGGCGAACCGAAAATGTGCCCACTCAAACGCCGGCCCGGACACTAAAAAGCCGGGACCCAAAGGCCCCGGCTGGGAAACGATTCGAGCGCCTAGAGCGCCTGAATATCCAGCTTCTTGAGCAGCTGCTTGAGAATCTTGCCGGACTTGAACTTCACGACCGCGCGCTCCGGAATCACCACCTCGGCCTCCGGCTTGTTCGGGTTGCGGCCGATGCGCGATTTCCGCTTCTGGACCTCGAGCACGCCGAAATTGCGGAGCTCGACATTACGCCCTTCCGCCAGCGCCTTCATGATGATGTCGAGCGTCATCTGAACCGTCGCCACCACCTCCTTCTGCGGGAACCCGGTCTTTTCGTAAATTTCGAGGACGATTTCGCGTTTTGTTAGATTCGTGGACATGGTGGGGATCCTTTTTCTTCTCCAGATTCGATTGCCTAAGTAATTTGCAATTCAAGCATTACGTCAACTCGCAAGACCTGTTTTCCCATAAAAAATGAGTGAAAAAGATGCGCAAGATCCGATGGGACAACTGCCTAAAGAGATTCGGGACCTCCTAAAAGGTTCCCCTTTTCGGGCGTTCTTTCCTTCCGGACCGGCGTCGGACGGCGGCTCCCGGGGAGATACGCCGCCACCCGATACGGATAACGCAGAGGCACTTAAGCGCATCCGTGAGTTCAACCTCAAGCCGCGGGAGATCCGGGATTATCTCGACCGTTTCGTGATCCAGCAGGCGGAGGCCAAGAAGGTGCTCTCCGTGGCGATTTGTGATCATTATAATCACGTCCGGCAGTGCATCGAAAACCCTGACTTACGTGATCGCGACTACGCCAAGCAGAACATTCTGCTGCTCGGCCCGACCGGCGTCGGGAAGACCTACCTCATGCGCTGCATCGCCCGCCTCATCGGCGTGCCCTTCGTGAAGGCGGATGCGACGAAGTTTTCGGAGACCGGTTACGTCGGGGGTGACGTCGAGGACCTCGTGCGGGACCTCGTCAAGGCGGCCAACGGTGACGTCGAGCTCGCTCAGTACGGCATCGTTTACATCGACGAAATCGACAAGATCGCGACCTCTTCCAGCACGGGCTCCGGAGGACGGGATGTATCTGGCCGAGGGGTGCAGATCAACCTCCTCAAGCTGATGGAGGAAACCGATGTCAACCTGCAGAGCCAGACCGACATCGCCGCCCAGATGCAGGCCATGATGGACCTGCAGCGCACCGGCAAACCGCGTCGCCGCACCATCAATACCCGACACATCCTCTTTATCGTCAGTGGCGCCTTCGACAAGCTGGCCGAGCAGGTGAAACGACGCGTCCAGAGCGGGCACATCGGCTTTGGTTCTGCCGCCGCCGCCGAGGGGTCGCGGCCTGAACAGGACAGCGACTTCCTGCGTCTCGCCCACTCGCGCGACATCATCGACTACGGGATGGAACCGGAGTTCGTCGGCCGCCTTCCCGTGCGGGTCGCCTGCCAGGCGCTCGGCGCACCTGACCTGGAGCAGATCCTCCTCACTTCCGAAGGCAGCATCCTCGCGCAATACCGCGCCGACTTCGCCGGGTACGGTATCGATTTCGACATGACGGCGGATGCCGTCTCCGAGGTGGCACGCCGGGCGCATCGGGAAAGCACGGGAGCGCGCGGGCTCATGACCGTTCTCGAGCGGGTGTTTCGCGGCTTCAAGTTCGAGCTGCCGTCCACCGGCATCAAGGCGTTTCGGGTGGACGCGGGCACGGTCGCCGCCCCGGAAGGCCAGCTGCAGCAACTGCTCCGGGAGAACGCGGAACGCCAGCGCGACATCCTCCGGGCCGAGGTGGCGGCCTTTTCTGAACGCTTCAAGCGTGAGCACGGCTTCGACCTCGACTTTGACGAGGGTGCGGTCAGCGCGCTGATCGAGGAGAGCCTGGCCAAGGACAAAACCATCCGCGCGCTGTGTGAGGAGAAATTCCGCAACTTTCACCACGGACTTAAGCTGCTCGCACGGGAAGGGGAGCCCCAGCGGTATGCAATCACCCGCGAGGTGGTGGCAAATCCGGAGCGGACCATCTCGGCCTGGGTGGTGGAGCGGTTCCGCGGCACACCCACGCCGGAATGACCCCGCAGGACGTGCCGGCGCGTCCCGGCCGCGTCATTCGGCCCGCGGTTAGCCGCCTCCGCGCGGGCCTCCGAAGCGTGCCCGCCAGGGGATGCCCTCACCGCCTTTCGTCTCGCTAGGTGACCGCCTCCCGCCACACACTTGTCACCCTTCATGCCTGATCCTGTCGCCGTCAATTCGATGTTTGCGCGCATCGCGCGCCGCTATGACGTGGCCAACCGGCTGCTCAGCGGCGGCATCGACGTCTGGTGGAGGCGGCGGCTGGTCAAGGCAGTGAAGGCACTCGACCCGCGTTCGATCCTCGACCTCGCCACCGGCAGCGGAGATGTTGCCTTCTCCCTCGGACGTGCCCTCCCACCGGATACAACCATCCTGGGGATGGACTTCTGCCAGCCCATGCTGGATGAGGCGGAGCTGAAGAAACGAGAGATGCGGGGCTTCGACAACGTCACCTTTCAGCAGGGTGACGGGCTCGCCCTGCCGCTGCGTGAAGACCAGTTTGACGCCGTCACGATCTCGTTTGGCCTTCGGAACATGGCGGATCGCATCCGCGCGCTTTCGGAAATGCGCCGCGTGCTGAAGCCGGGAGCACGGGTCTTCGTCCTCGAGTTCTCCCAGCCTTACCGCTGGTTCCGCCCCTTCTATTTTTTCTACCTGCGGCGCGTGTTGCCGGTGATGGCGGGTGCACTCACCGGCGATCGTGCAGCGTACGAATACCTCAACAACACGATCGAGTCCTTCCCTGGCCGGGATGCGCTTTCACGCGAACTCGTCGAGGCCGGCTTTGGGGAGGTCCATGCGCAGCCGATGACCTTCGGCATCGTGGCGCTGCACGTCGGCACCAAACCGCTCTGACCACGCCGGCCGGCTCGGCTGGGGTCGAGCCTCGTGACAATCAGGCCACGCCCTAGTGGCGCGTCACTGCTTTTGCTTCCACTCGCCGCGGCCATCCTGCAACCAGACCCCGGTGCTGCTTCCCTGCGCGATCTGCCGCGCACGGGCGCGGCCCACCTGGTCGGGGGTGGTGTTGGTCTGTTGCGCCAACGCGGCATAGACGGTCTGACGATCCTTATTCTCCGCTGCGATGATGCTCTCGTCGGCGCCGCTGCCGCGCGCCTCGAGCAGCCCACGGTTGTTTTCGCCGACCACCCCGCGCGTCTTCATCTCATCGATGGCCGGGATGCGCTGGGAAAGGCGGGCGCGCACGGCGTTGAGATCCTCCGCACGCGAAACCAACGCGGGCAGAAAAAGAGCGAGGACCAGAGCCAGGCGAAGAAAGAGGTTTTTCATGAGGGTGCAGGCGTTAAGATCAAGGGGTGGGCGTGGCCAGGGTGCTGGACTGCTTGTCGAGGTCGCCAAAGAAGTCATTCAACGCCCGATCCAGGCGGACGTTCACGTTCACGTTGGCGTTCACCTCGATGGGATCGAGTTTGACGTGAACGCAACCAGCCATGAGCGCGAGCATCACAGCAGCAAGAAAGGGGCGAACCATGGTCACGAGGTATGCACAAAAGACTCCCCTTGGCCAACAAGGTTTCGTCGGCTGACCTGCGGTCAGCCGTAGGCTCGAAGAACCAAGCACGAAGAAATTCGGGATTCTAGATTTAGGATTGGTGATGTCTCGGCGCAGTCCAGACCCGCAGCCCTTGGTCACTGGTCATTGATCACTGGTCACTGGTCACTTGTCACTGGTCACTGCGCGCCGATGACACGCCCTTCGTCATTCGCACGTCGTACTTCGTCATTCCGGCGCGCACCGCGCCAGCCCGTGCTTCGTCATTCCGGCGCTCCCGCGCCGGTCATGCTCACCCTCCCATCCATGCCGAAACGGAGCACGTCGGCGAGCGGGCCGGAGACAGTGACGGTGAGCTGGAGGCGCTTCACCGCGGCGGCTCCTGCGGTGGTGGATGGCCGGGCCACAATGCGGACCTTTGCGGTGGAAAGCCCTTCCTCGCCCGGCGGGTTCAGCTCCGCCTGGAGCGACTCAACCACGAGGTGCTCTCTCCCCTCCTCGATGCGGACCAACGAATCGCGCGTGCGGGTGTCCATGCGGAGTAGCCAGCGCGTCAGCCACCGTGGCATCCAGGGCACGAGGTCGTACTCGGTCGGCACCTTGCTGCTGAGGAACCCGGGCGTGGACGCGAGGCGAAGCATCGCCGGCTGGTCCTTTTCCAGGACAAGGTTGCCCCTGCCAAAACTCAGCCCCGTCGTCTTGTCCCAACGCACCTCGAGCTCGCCGCGCAGCCGCCCGCGCGCTTCCAGGACATTTTCGGGGAAATAGGCTTTCAACGCTTCGATCTGGATGTCCTCCACGTGCACCACGGCGCGAAGCGACTGCTCGGTGAAGTCGTAGGCAAAAGGCTCCGAGCGTATCCACCCTCCGAATGCCTCCACCCGCAGGGACTGGACCTTCACCTGCGTGGAGGAAACGAGCTCCACCTCCGTGATGCCATTACGCAGGACGAGGTCCGTGCCAAGCGCGGCCTCCCGAAAGGTCAGGCGCTGGCCGGCATCGCTTGCCACGATTGGCAGCCGGGGAAGCACGAGCTGTCCGGACAGGCCCCGGACGGACCAGCCGTCCACGGGATCCTCCAGGGAGGCGTCGCTCATGGTGATTCGCACCTCCCCCTCCGGCATCGCCGCATCGGACTGGAGTCGCCCCTCCCCTGCCAGGCGAACCGTTCCGCGAGCCGCAATGGTCTCCAACTCCGGCGCGTAGCGCCGGAAGAGCAGTGTCGCCCAGGCGTCGAGGTCCAAGGTGGACGGCTCCAGCCGCCACTCTCCCGTTGCACCGCCCACGCCGAGATCCACCCGCCCCTTGACTGCGAGACCAGGGGCCTCGGCCGCGACCTCCAGGCTCCTCGCCCCGGTCGGACGCGTGGCGGTTGAGACCGTCCAGTGCACCACCACGCCGTTCTCCGGGCCGAAAAGGGACAGATCGCCGCTCAGATTCCCGTCCAGCGGCGGCAGGCGCGTCCAAGGCGCTGCCGCCGCTGCGGCAGCGCAGAAGAGAAGTGAAGCGGGAAGGAGCGCACCTCTGGCCACGGCGCCCCCTTTTCAGGGGACGCGGGCGGGCGGCAGGCTCCAGATCTGGTCGGCGTACTCGCGGATGGTACGGTCGCTCGAGAACTTGCCCACCCGCGCGGTATTCAGAATCGCGCTACGCGCCCACCGTGCCGGGTCGCGGTAGGCCGCGTCGATGCGCTCCTGGGCCTGTGAGTAGGACCGGAAGTCGGCCAGGACGAGGTACGGATCGCCGCCGCCGAGCAGGCTCTGGTGGACGAGGCTGAAGGCGCCGTGCTCGTGGGGGGTGAAATAGCTCGATCCCAGCCAGTCGATCACCGCGCGCAACTCGTCGTCAGCATTGTAGATGTCCCACGGGTTGTAGCCGCGTGCCTTTGTTTCCTCCACCTCCTCGACCCGCTTGCCGAAGATGAAGATGTTCTCATCGCCGACCTCCTCGTGGATTTCCACGTTGGCGCCGTCCATCGTCCCGATGGTGAGCGCGCCGTTGAGCGCGAGCTTCATGTTGCCCGTGCCCGAGGCCTCTTTGCCGGCGGTCGAAATCTGCTCCGAGACGTCGGCGGCGGGGATGATCTTCTCGGCCAGAGAAACGCGGTAGTTCGGGAGGAAAGCCACCTTGATGCGGCCGTTGATCCGGGCGTCGTTGTTGATGTGCGAGCCGATCACGTTGATCGCGCGGATGATGTTCTTCGCCAAGTCGTAACCCGGGGCCGCCTTGGCGGCGAAAACAAAGACGCGCGGCACGATGTCAAGCGACGGGTTCTGCAGCAGCCGTCGGTAAAGCGCGATGATGTGCAGCAGATTCAGGTGCTGGCGTTTGTATTCATGCAGTCGCTTGATCTGCACGTCGAAGATCGCGTCGGGCGAGACCTCGATGCCGCAGTCCGCCTTGATCACGGCCGCGAGGGCGACCTTGTTCTCGCGCTTGATCGCCATGAACTCCTTCTGGAAGTCCGGCTTGTCCGCGTGCGGCTCGAGCCCGCGGAGCAGGTCGAGATTGCGGGCCCAGTCGCCGTTGCCGAGCGTGCGGGTGATGAGGGAGGAGAGCCGCGGATTGCAGTACAGCAGCCAGCGCCGGGGCGTGATGCCGTTGGTCTTGTTCTGGAATTTTCCGGCGTAAAGCGCGTCGAACTCCGGGAAAAGCAGCTTCTTCAGCAGGTCGGTGTGCAGGGCGGCGACACCGTTGACCGCATGGGAGCCCACCACCGAGAGGTTGGCCATGCGCACGAACTTGCCCCCGGCCTCGTCGATCAGGGAGCAGGCACGCTGTTTTTCCACGTCGCCCGGCCACTTGGCCTCGACCACCTGCATCAGGCGGGCGTTGATGTCGAAGATGATTTGTAGGTGGCGGGGCAATACACGCTCGAAAAGCGGGACCCCCCAGCGCTCCAGGGCCTCGGGAAGCAGGGTGTGGTTGGTGTAGCCGAAGGTGCGGGTGACGATCTCCCAGGCTCGGTCCCAGCCGATGTTCTCCTCGTCGATCAGGATGCGCATCAGCTCGGGAATCGCGACCGCGGGATGAGTGTCGTTGAGCTGCACCGCCACCTTATCGGCGAAGTTGTCCCAGCTGTTGCCCTTGTGCTCGGCCCGGAAGTGGCGACGGATCATGTCGCGCAGGGAGCAGGCGACGAAGAAATACTGCTGCACCAGGCGCAGCTCCTTGCCGTTCTCCGTCTTGTCGTTTGGATACAGGACCTTGGAGATGGTCTCGCTCACCGCCTTCTCGCGCACCGCCTCGACGTAACCGCCGGAATTGAAGGCCTGGAGGTCGAACTCCTCGGTGGAGCGGGAGCCCCAGAGGCGGAGGAGGTTCACCGTCTTCGTGCCATAACCCGCGATCGGGATGTCGTAAGGCACGCCCAGGACGGGTTTGGTGCCCACCCAGCGGGGACGGTAGTTGCCGCGGTCGTCGAACACGTTCTCCACCCGTCCATAAAGCTGGATGGTGACCGCGTATTCGGGGCGCATGACTTCCCAAGGGGTGCCGAAGATCATCCAGCTGTCCGGATGCTCCACCTGGTGGCCACCGACAAACTCCTGACGGAAAAGGCCGAACTCGTAATGGATTCCGTAGCCGATGGCGGGCAGGTCGAGGGTGGCGAGGGAGTCCAGGAAACAGGCGGCGAGGCGACCGAGGCCGCCGTTGCCCAGACCCATGTCGACCTCCTGCTCGCGGATGGTCTCGAAATCGATCCCAAGCTCCTTCAATGCGGCCACCGCCACGTCGAACTGCCCCGAGTTGTAGAGCGAGTTCTCCATCAGCCGCCCCATCAGATACTCGAGGGAAAGATAATAAAGCCGGCGCACGTTGTCGTCGTTGTGCACGCCCTGGGTGACGATTAGGCGGGCCAGGATGTGTTCGCGCGCCGCCATCGCGGTCGCGATCCACCAGTCCCGCGGCTGGGCGGTGTGGGTATCGCGCGCCAACGTGTAGGTCAGATGCCGGAGAATGGCCTGTTTGAACTTTGCCGTGTCGTTCACGGCTGGGCTCGGGGCATTCTCAGGAGCGGCGACGGCCGGAGCGGCCGGCTTTTTGGAAGGAGAAGGAACAGGCATGCAGAAATTGAAGGTGGGAAATGACTAACCACGGACCATGCCAAAGCACTCTGGCTCCGGATTGGAAAATTGCGGCACAAAAATCCTGCCGCTGGCGCGATTAACCAAGGCGTAACGTCTGGACAGAACCTAGATTCGGCTCCACCCCGCAAAACTTAACGGCCGAACCGGCGGCCAAGCTCCCCCTGGCCCAACTCTGAAAAGGTGGGCCGGCCTGCCGGACTGATAAGCGGCATGCGGCAGCTGAAGAGCTGCTTCAAAAGCGCCTGGATGTCGGCTTCTCCGGGCGCATCCGCGAGGCGGACCGCCCGGTCGGAGGCAAAACGCGCCAGTTCCTCACGGGCGGCATGCAGATCGCGCACATGCAGCCGTCCCTCGCGCAGCAGAGCGACGAGGTCGCGTACGAACGTCTCCGCTGCGCCGGCCTGCATCCACTCCGGCACCGCCTCGACGCGAAAAAAATGCCGCCCAAATTCCGAGATCTCGAAGCCGTGCGCGTTTAGGAACGGGCAGGCCTCCAGGAGAAGCGCCGAGGAAATGGAATCCAACTCGAGAGGAACGGGCAAAAGCAGTCGCTGGGAATGCACCTGGCTCGCGGCCGCCTGCGCCTGCACCCGCTCAAACAGGACCCGTTCCTCCGCGGCGCGCCGATCGAGGATCCCCAGCCCTGACGGCGTCTCAAAAAGCGCATACTCACGGTGAATGACGCTGAGGAAACGCCATCCCCGCGGGCCGGCCGCGTTTGACGCGGTCCCCGTCGTGACCGCGTCCCCCCGCTCCCCGTCCAGAACGGGAAACGCGGGTGCCGACCGAGGCGGTTGGTCGGCATTCGACGACGCGGCGGGCCGCACCACCGACGGCCCTGGCTCAAAACCGAAGGCCGGCCTAAGCGCACCGGCCTCCGACAGGGTTGGGCCCCTGCCCTCGCCAGGGGCGGAGGCCGGAGCCTCTTCCGGGAGCCGCGGGTGCACCACGGTAAACTCGGGCGACTGGCCACGCAGGAGTTCGCGCACTCGGGCAAGCACCGACCGGATGACAAAGGACCGCACCACCGGCTCGTTGCGAAAACGCACTTCGCGTTTGGCGGGATGCACGTTCACGTCCACTTCCGGCGGCGGGATGTCGAAGAAGACAAACGCGGTCGGGTAGCGTCCCTTCGGCAAGGACTCGTGGTAACTCTCGATCAGCGCGTAGTTGAGGGTGCGGCTGTCCACCGGGCGCTGATTGATGAAGGTCACCATCTCGTGGCGCGTCGCCCGGCCCTGTCCGGGCGGTCCGATCAGCCCGCTCAGGCGCATCCCCTGCTCCGCCACCTCGAGCGGCACCAGGCCCTCGGCAATTTGTTTTCCAAAAATTCCCGCGATCCGCTCCGCCAGCGTGAAGCAACGGGGCGATTTGAACACCAGTCGTCCGTCCTCAATCAAGGTGAACGACACGTGCGGAAACGCCAGGGCGTAGAGGCGCACGTTGTGGATGATGTGAGCCGCTTCCGTGGTGTCGCTCTTCAGGAACTTGCGCCGGGCAGGCACGGAGTTGAAAAGCTGCGTCACTTCGATGCGGGTGCCGACCGGGCGCCCACACTCGCGCACGTGCACGTATTTGCCGCCGTTGACAAAAATTTCCGTGCCCGACTCGGAACCTGCCTCCCGCGTCTGGAGGAGGAAGCGCGAGACGCTCGCGATCGACGGAAGCGCCTCTCCGCGAAAACCAAAGGTGGCGAGGCGGTTCAGGTCGTCCGCCTCCTGGATTTTGCTGGTGGCATGACGCTGGAGCGCGAGCTGGGCGTCGGCCGCGCTCATGCCGCCGCCGTTGTCCTCCACCCGCATGAGGGAGCGGCCGCCATGGCTGAACTCGACCTCCACCCGCGTCGCACCGGCATCGAGCGCGTTCTCGACCAGTTCCTTCACCACCGCCGCGGGGCGCTCGATCACCTCGCCGGCGGCAATCTGGTTGGCCACCCGGTCCTCCAGGACGTGGATACGTGTCATGGCTGGATAACTACGGGTGGGACTTCCGGGCGCGGACGGCGGCAGGCGGCCTCGCGCCGGCGACGGCGGGCGGACGGCGGGAGGGGGGATTCGCTCAGGAACGCCAAGGGGCGGGCGGCCCGTCAGCCGAGGAGTTTGCGCCAGCGGGCGAACTGGCGCTTCACCTGCGCCGGCCCGGGCATGCCCGTACCCTTCCGCATGGCGAGGGCGCGCCTCAGGTCGAAGACTTCTGTCCAGTCGCGGTCGAGCTTGGGGTGGATCTTCTGCACCTCTTCGAAAGGAAGGGCGTTCAGCTTGAGACCGAGCTTTTCCGCCACTCGCACCACCGCGCCGACGGCGTGGTGAGCCTCGCGGAAGGCCACGCCCCGGCTGACCAGGTAGTCGGCCAGGTCGGTGGCCAGGAGGGCGGGATCGCTCACCGCTTCGGCGCAGCGGGTCCGGTTCATCACCAGCCCGGTGAAGGTCCCGGCGACGACATCGGCGCAAAGCGCGGTCTGATCAAAACTGTCGAAGACCGGCGGTTTATCCTCCTGAAGGTCCCGGTTGTAGGTCAGCGGCAGGCCCTTCGCCAGCGTGAGCAGGGTGTGCAGGTTGCCCTGGAGCCGGGCGGATTTGCCCCGCAGCAGTTCGCACGAATCGGGATTCTTTTTCTGCGGCATCAGGCTCGAGCCCGTGCAGAAGGCGTCCGGCAGTTCGACAAACTTAAACTCTGAACTGGCCCAGAGGATGAGGTCCTCGGCGATACGCGAGGCATGCACGCCGAACAGCGCGCAGGCGTGGGCGAATTCGATGAACAGATCTCGGTCCGCGACCGTATCCATGCTGTTCTGGGTCACCTGGGGCCGCCCCTTCGCGTCGACAAAGCCGAGGACGCGCG
The DNA here is from genome assembly GCA_023428905.1 of Verrucomicrobiota bacterium. Lineage (GTDB taxonomy): Bacteria > Verrucomicrobiota > Verrucomicrobiia > Opitutales > Opitutaceae > EW11. The sequence goes on along the minus strand of JAEYWP010000030.1, from coordinate 275,258 downwards.
CGGTGTATTCGCGATCGATCGGCAGCGTGGTGCCGGCGATCGCCCCGGATCCGAGCGGGCACCAGTTGGCATGCTCAGCCACGGCGGCCAGGCGGGCACGGTCGCGCTCGAGCATCTCGAGGTAGGCAAAGAGATGGTGGGCCAGCACCACCGGCTGCGCCCGTTGCAGGTGGGTGTAGCCGGGGACCAGCACGTCTTGGTTGTCGTCCGCCACGAGGAGAATTGCGCGCTGGGCACCGAGGATCTTTTCCTGCAGCACCGCGCACGCGTGCTTGAAGAAGAGCCGCATGTCCGTCGCGACCTGGTCGTTGCGGCTGCGCGCGGTGTGCAGCTTGGCCGCGGCCGGCACGCGCTTGGTCAGCGCCTGCTCGATGTTCATGTGCACGTCCTCGAGCTTGGTGTCCCAGGTGAACGTGCCGGCCTCGATCTCCCCGAGGATCTGATCCAGCCCGCGGTGAATCTCATCGCGCTCCCGCTTCTTGAGGATCCCCACGTGGGCGAGCATGGCGGAGTGGGCCTTGCTGCCCTGGATGTCGAAGGGTGCCAGTCGCCGGTCAAAAGACACGGACTCGCTAAACGTCAGCATGAGGTCGGCGGGACCGGCAGAAAAACGCCCGCCCCACGTCGCTTGGGAGGATTTGGCCATAACGCCCCAAGACACCGCGGCAGTGCGCCCTGCGCAATGTGAAAGAATCGGCTGGCACGTCCCGCTTCGGCACGCAGAGTGCGGGCATGGCACGCCCGTGGAGTTTATGCCTCTTGGGTCTGGGGCTGGGCCTTTTCGCCCCGGCCCCGGCGCGGGCTGCGTTTGACACGGTGGTGATCGATACGGTCAAGACCTCGATCTATATCGGCAACGTCACCCTCAAGACCACCCCCTTCCGCCGCACCCAGGCGCGTTTCGCGGCGGACTACAAGGCGCGGGTGATACCCTTTTTCTTTCACAACGAGCAGGGCAGCCTGTGGGTGGAGTTGACCGACGAGCAGCTGGAGCGGCTGCAACGGGGGGAGCGGGTCCACTTCACCGGCGAAGCGGAGAATGAGAAGAAAGAGCCGCGCCGGATCGAGGGCCATGCCACGCCGTCGGCTCCCGGATCCCCAACCGGTCGCATCAAGGTGCGGGTGTTTGTCACCCCCAAGATCGAGCTGATCTTCAACAGCAGCTACCGGTTCGAATAAACCGGGGCCGGCAGCTCACCGCGGCGCAGCTCAGGCCGCGCTCCCCGCCTGGCGGGCATGGAGGCGTGCGTAGGCACCGTTGGCCGCCAGCAGCCCGGCGTGCGTACCCATTTCCACGATACGCCCCTTGTCGAGCACCACGATCCGGTGGGCGTCCCTGATGGTCGAGAGGCGGTGGGCCACCACGAAGGTGGTGCGGCCTTTCATCAGCCGCCCCAGTGCCTCCTGGATCAGGGCCTCCGACTCGGAGTCGAGGGCGGACGTGGCCTCGTCCAGGATCAGGACCCGGGGATCGCGGATCAGCGCCCGCGCGATGGCCAGGCGCTGTTTCTGGCCGCCCGAAAGCCGCGCGCCCTTCTCCCCCACCGGGGTGTCCAGACCCTGCGGCATGGCGGCGACAAACTCCCAGGCGTGGGCGTCCCGCAATGCCTGGATCACCGTCTCCTCCGCCACCGTGCTCAGGCCATAGGTCACATTGTCGCGGATACTGCCGTCGAAGAGGATCGACTCCTGCGGCACCACCGCGAGGAAGCGCCGGTAGGTACGCAGGTCGTGCGCCTCCAGGTCCATCCCGTCCACCAGGATGCGCCCCCCGCTGGGGCGGACGAAGCCGATCACCATCTTGATCACGGTCGATTTGCCCGCGCCCGACGCTCCCACCAGGGCGATGGTCTCACCCGGGGACACCTCCAGGCTGAAGTCGGCCAGCGCTGCCGTACCGGAACTTGGATACGCGAAGTCCACCGCCTCGAAGCGAAAGGCGCCCGTCACGCGGTCGATCGGCGGTTTGCCTTCGTTGTTCTCCAGGTCTGGGCACTGCAACACCTCGCCGATCGAGCGAATGGACTCCATGCCCTTGGTGATTTGCGGCGCCATTCCGACCAGCCCGAGGACTGAGGTGGTGATGAGCCCGAAGTAGGTTGAAAGCAGCACCACGTCGCCCGCGCCCACCCCGAAGCGTCCGGACAGGCACGCCCACGCCGCCACTACCAGGCAGACCATGTTGAACCCATATAGCGTGGCCCAGGAGAGGGAGCCAAACACAGCGTTGATCCCATCGGTGCGCAGGCCGGCGTGCTGCACGCGTTCGAAGGATTGCCCCACCCGCTCCAGGGCGGTGGTCTCGAGGCCGTGGGCGCGGGTGACGGGCAGTAGGTGCGTCATCTCGATCACCCGTGTCGACATGCGTTCGATCTCCTTGCGGAAGGCGGCGTTCCTCGCCTGCATCGGGCGGCGCAGCACCTGGATGATGACCACCGCGAAGGGAATCGTGGCGCCAAAGAAGACGAGGAAGAGCGGTTGCCGGAAACCGGTGATCAGGAGGGCAAAAACGATGTTGGTCAGGCAGGACAGCCCTGCATCGAAGAGGACGCGCGTCAGCTGTTCCACGGATTCGACGTCCCGCAGGACCTTCGATTGGAGCGCGCCTGCGCTCTGGCGGGCATAATAGTCGACCGACAGATGCTGGAGTCGCCGGCAGAGCGAGGAGCGCAGCCCCGTTTCCATCGAGCGCGCGGCCCGGCTGAGGAGGCGAACATAGACGTAGTGAAGAGGGACGTTCTGCGCGATGATCGCCAGGAGAAGCCCCGCGTTCCACCACAGCTCGTGCGCGGCGTGTGCTTCGGGCCGTGCGATGATGTCGATGATATTGGCGGTGATCGCCGGCATCACCCACACCGGGCTGTGTTTCACCACAAACGACAGGGTCGCGAGGACCAGGCGGCGCCGTTGCCCTTGGTAGAGGAAGACGAGGGTGCGCAGCGGGTGTTCGCCCGAAAACCGGTGTTCGAGCGGGTGGTGACGGGCGAGCCTGGGCATGGGAGAGCGCAAAGCCTGCCTTGGCGGCCTATCTACGGCGAGTGCCCGCTGTCCCACTCGTTTGAGATCAGGGCGGCAATCATGCCCATCCCGCGCTCCGTGCCCCCGGCAAGACGTCCGGGGCTACCGGGCGCCTGACCGGCCGCCGCTCAGGATTCCGGCCAGATGAATGTGACCGGCTTTTCGATCGCCGGGTGCAGGCTTTGGTGCACCGGGCAGGTGGCGGCAGCCTGCTCCAGCACCCCCTCTGGCAGCGAGCTGCGGCTCACCGGCAAGTGAAAGGTGGTGGCCAGGCGCACGATCCGGCGCGGTGCATCGGTGGACATTTCCTTCGTCACCTCATAACGCATCCCCCGCAGTTCAATGCCGTGGCGGCGTGCAGCCATGGCCATGATCGTAGCCATGCAGACGGCAAGCGAGGTGGCAGTAAGGTCGGTGGGCGAAAACGCCTCCCCCCTGCCCTGGTTATCCTTGGGCGCATCCGTCACCAGCACCTGGCCCGAGGGGCCGTGGGTCGCGATGCAATGCAGCTCACCCTGATATTCTCCGAAAATGCGGACCATGCCGCAGATGTTTTTCCCGGGAACACCCGAGGCAAGCGCCAACCCGAGAAGCGAGAGGCCTTCCACCCGCGAAGGATCGCGCAGCGATCCGCCCTAGCCGCGGGGTCGAGTCCGTCGTGCACCCCCTCCGGACACAAAAAACCTCCGGAGGACCGGAGGTGAAAACTGGCGGGATGGACGGGACTCGTTACCGAGCGAAGCGAGAGGCCTTCCACCCGCGAAGGATCGCGCAGCGATCCGCCCAAGTCGCGGGGTCGAGTCCGTCGTGCGCCTCCCTCCGGGCGCAAAAAACCTCCGGAGGACCGGAGGTGAAAACTGGCGGGATGGACGGGACTCGAACCCGCGACCTTCTGCGTGACAGGCAGACGCTCTAACCAACTGAGCTACCACCCCGAAATTTCGGGAAAGGAGGCGGAACGTAGGTTCGCCAAAACCCAAGTCAACGCTCTTTTCGCGCAAAATTTTACATTACAAAGGGGCGGGTTCGGACGGCTCAAAACACATGGCGTGGACGCAGTAACGCAGCCCGCGCACACGCCGCCGTCCACAGTCCCTCCTCCCCGTTGTGGCCATGGCGAAACAGCGACTCCGCAATCCGCTCCGGCGACGGCTCGACAACGACGTGCCGGGGATCCGCTTTCAGGTGCGGAAGCACAATCCGCGAAAGCTGCCAGCAGGCCCAGGCCCGCCACCGCCGCTGCTCCCGCCGAGGCTCGTTCATCCGGTCGGCATAATGCTGGAAGTGCACCCGTGGGTTGCCGATAAAAACACCCTCCGGCGTCGATGCCATCAACCAGGCCATCGCATCGTAAGGGAGCGGCCAGCGCACAAGCACCGGCTCGGCCCCGGTGAGCGCCGTGCCAAAGGCGCGATCCAGGCACAGCAATGCACGGGCCGGCAGACCGCGCTGCCACAGGCCGTTTCCGTATTGAAGCAGCGCGAGATAAAGCTCCGCGCCACGTTCCTCACGGAAGGCATGGACGTCGCGCCAATCCATCGGCCGCTCGGGCAGCGGCAGATACGGACAGGGCGGAAACGCAGTGGACATGCCTCCCAGTCTGCGGCCCCACCGGCGATGCCAAGACCGATCTTTGAGTCGGGATTGCCGAAGACGAACGCCGCCAGGGTCATGAACTGGGGCGCGTTGCCCCGGACACGCATTGTGGGTGCGTCGCCGGAGGCATCTGTTCAGGTCCGTGTCCCCAGGGCGGCGCAGTTCCGCGCGACGCCGCAGTCCCGCGGGCGCGAGAGCCCCGCTACGGTGAAGGCGCGACCGCAGTGCGTTCCGCCAGGGCCCTGCTGACCGCATCCGCCAGGCTTTTCAGGGTGAAGGGCTTCGAAATGAAGTCACAGAACCCGTGCGCCTTCACGCCCTCGCCATCGAGCTGTCCTCCGAACCCCGCCGCCAGAATCATCGGCAGGTCGGGACGGACGGTGCGGATCGCGGCCGCGAGATCAACCCCGGTGAGCCGCGGCATCAGGTAGTCTGTGATCACCAGGTCAAATTCCGCGGGTGCTTTCATCACCCGCTCCTTCGCCGCCACCGCATCCGTCATGGAGACCGCGGTGTAGCCGAGCTGCATCAGCAGGCGACAGGCGATTTTTGCGACACTGGGCTCATCATCGACAAAGAGAATCTTCTGGCCGCCTCCGCGTGCCTGGTTTGAGGGTGCACAGACGTCCGCCTGAGGTGCCGCCTTCGCGGCTGGCAGGTAGACCGTGAAAAGCGTGCCCTGACCCGGTGTGCTCTCAGCCACGATCACGCCCTGATGGGCGTGAACGATGCCGTGCACCACCGCCAGCCCGAGGCCGGTCCCCTCCCCCGTCGGTTTGGTGGTGAAGAAGGGCTCAAAAATACGCGCGAGCGTCGGGGAGGCCATGCCGCAGCCGTTGTCGCGCACCGCCAGGCGTATGTACCGCCCTTCGCCCAGCGCGGGGGTGCCCCCGGGAGGCTTGCCGGGGCCGACCTCCAACGCATCGAGCGACACCGTGATGACGCCGGAGCGCGCGTCGACCGCGTGTGCGGCATTGGTGCAGAGGTTGAGGATCACCTGGTGCAGCTGCGCCTCGTTGGCCAGCACCTGCGGTGTATCCGAAAGATGGACTTCCAGGGTCAACCCCGGCGCCAGGGTGGAACGCACGAGTTTCAGCGCATCACGCACGACCGGACCGGGGGCCAGAAGCGTGCGCTCAACCGACTGCCGGCGGCTGAAGGTCAGGATCTGCTTCACCAGTTCCCTCGCACGCCCCGCCGCGGTCATGATCGTACCGGCACTTTCGTGCAGCTGCGGGCTGACGCGGTAGCGCGGCAGCTCGAGGGTGATCATTTCCGCATTCGCAAGGATCGCGGTCAGGACGTTGTTGAAATCATGGGCGATCCCCCCCGCCAATGTGCCGATCGCCTCCATCTTCTGCGACTGGAGCAGCTGAGACTCGAGGCGCGCGCGCTGCTGCTCGGCCTCCTTGCGCTCCGTGACGTCCTGCACGATTCCGAGGTGGGTCGCCCCGCCGCCCGCCGTGTCTCGAAACACCGCGCGCCGGACCACAACCTGCCGCGCCTCTCCGTCCGAGAGCAGAATGCGATGCTCCTCCTCCGCCTCGTCCCGAGTGTCTCCATCCGAAAAATACAAAGTGGCCACCCGTGAACGGTCGTCAGGATGCACCCGATCGAGCAAAGTCGCGATAGGGACCTCACCCTCCTGCGCGGGCAGGCCGAAGATCCGGCAGACCTCCCGCGAACACTCCGCCGTCTGGCTCCCGGGGCGGCGTTCCCAACTTCCGATCCGCCCCACCGCCTGGGCATTGCGGAGCATCTCGGTCCGCTTGCGCAGGGATGCCTCGGCGGTCAGCCGCTCCGCGACCTGGCGCTCCAAGGCCTTCACGGTGGCGGAGAGGTTGTCATTGAGGCGGCGCACCGCCTGGTCCGATTCGCGCAAGGCTGCATTGGCGCGTTCGAGCTCTGCGACCTTCGCCTCCAGCCGGATGGAGAGGCGCCGCGTGTATTCCTCCAAAACCTCAACTCCCGTGTCCGTTTCGTCACGTGCTGGGGCTTGCGTGCGCTGCTCGGGCAGCAGGGAGCGCTCGATCCGCTTCACCAGCTCCGATAGCTCCGACGGCTTGAGGAGAAAGTCATTGGCCCCGATCCTCCGGGCAAACTGCTCGTCCGCCGGATCGGTGTAGGTCGCGGTGTAGAACAGGAAAGGAACGCGAAACAGTTCGGGGTGGGCCTTGAGATTACGGCAGAACTGGAACCCATCCATCCGCGGCATCAAGGCATCCGATACCACCACGTCGACCGGCACCGACCGCACCAGGCGCCAGCCGTCTTCTCCGTCACAGGCTTCAATCACCTCATGGCCGAGCGCGGTGAAAAACTGGTGCAGCAGCCGCCGGTTCGGTGCATGGTCATCCGCAACGAGAACTCTCATGGGCGTGGGGGTAACAATTTCAGCACACGGGCGATAAACTCGCCCGGTTCAAAGGGTTTCTCGATGTAGTCTGCGAAACCGACGCCCGCTGCGCGAGCGCGGTCTCCCGGCAGCGCGTAAGAAGTAGCCGCGATAATCGGGATGCGCGCCGTTTCCGGACATTGCAGCAGGTAGGTCGCCGCCTCGTAGCCGTCCATCTCCGGCATCTCGATGTCCATGATGATTAGGTCCGGCTTCTGTTCACAGGCGGTGCGGATGCCCTCTCGTCCATTGACGGCTTCGATCACCTCCAGCCCGTTTGCCTCCAGAAGGAAGCGCGAGAGGTAACGGTTGGGGTGATTATCCTCGATGATCAGGATGCGGCTCATGAGCGAAGAGGTGCGGGGGCCGGCGCCTGCCGCGGCAGCCACACGATGAAGGTGGAGCCGTGTCCAAAGCGACTGCGTACGTCGATCCGCCCGCCCAGGAGGTCCAGCAGCTTCCGGCACAGGTGCAGACCGAGTCCGGTGCCTTCGTAGACGCGGCGTGCCGAACCGTCCAGCTGGCGGAAGGCTTCAAAAAGCATGGGCAACTGTTCCTCACGGATGCCGATACCCGTATCCGTGACGCTGACACGAACGCCCTCCTCCCAGGCTTCACAGGAAATGCGGACGGCGCCCTTGTCGGTGAACTTGACCGCGTTGTTCGCCAGGTTGAGGACCACCTGGTACACGCGCTTGCGGTCGGTGTGCAGCGGCGGCACCGCGGCCAGGTCGAGGTCAAAGGAGAGCCCCTTCTGGGCGACCAGAGGGGAGAGGACCGCCTGCACCTGGTGCACGACGTCCTCGATTTCAAAGGTCTCGGGGTAAAGCTCCACCCGGCCCGATTCGATCCGCGAAAGATCGAGCAGGTCATTGATCAGGCTGAGCAGGTGACGGGCGGAGCCGTTGACGATCTCGATCTGCTTTCGCTGCTCGGGGTTGAGCGGGCCCGCGATGCCCTGGCCCAGGAGGCTGCTGAAACCGATGATGGAGTTGAGCGGAGTGCGGAGCTCATGACTCATGGTGGCGAGAAACTCCGACTTCAGGCGGTCCAGCTCCTTCAACTTTTCGTTGGCACCTGCCAGCTCGCGGGTCCGCTCGCGCACCCGCCCCTCCAGGCTGAGGTTCAGTTTGAGAATCTCCTCCTCCGCACGCTTCCGGTCGGTAATGTCGGTGACAAAGGCGACCAGGCTGTCCACCTGGCCGGCGGCGTCGGCCATCCCCTCGCCCCGTTCCCAGACCCATCGCTCCTCCCCGTCACGGTGGAGCAACCGGAACTCATTGGAAAACCAGCGGCGGCCTTCCGCGAATGCCTCCGCAATCCGGGCAGTCCGGTTCTCGCGATCCTCCGGGTGGATACACTGCCAGAGGTGGCCCGGACCGTCCGTGACCAAGGTTTCGGGTCGGCGTCCCGTCAGGGCCGCCGCACCCTCGCTGACAAAGGTCAGGGCGCAGCCCGCCTGGCCGTAGCGGCACCGGTACACCATTCCGGGCAGGTGGCTGATCAAGGTGGAGAGAAACTGCTCCTGATCGCGCAGGGCCGTTTCCGCAGCCTTGCGTTTGGTGTGGTCGATGAACGTGACCAGCAGGCACAGCTCGGTCCCCAGGGGCACGGCCGCGGCGGATATCAAGACATCGACCGGCTCCGCACCGGAGACGGGGATCGAATATTCGTAATCGGTGACCTCGCCGTGCCGCTCGATTTCCTGGACCATCTTCTGTCGCAAGGCGGGGTCGCGCCAGAGGTTCAACTCCAGGGTCGTCCGCCCCACCACCTCCTCGCGCCGCAGGCGTACCATTTGCAGGAACCGCTCATTCACATCGAGCACGCGCCCATCGGAGAGACGCGAGATCATCTTGGCCACGGGGCTGTCGCGGAACGCGGTGACAAAACGCTGCTCCGATTCGAGGAAGAGTCGCTCCGCGCTGATCCGTTGGGACACGTCCAGGACCAGCGACGATACGCCAATCACGCCGCCCGCGTCGTCGGTGATCACGGTATGATACCACTCGCAGTCGATCAGGACACCGTCGCGGGTCCGGTTCTTGGCATAGTCCCGGAGATTTCCGCGCCGGTGGAGCAGTTCGGCCCACGAGCGGATGACGTCGGCCTGCTCTTCCGGTGGGAAGAGGAAGAGGCCGTTCTGCCCGAGCGCGCTGGCGGCGGGCCAGCCGAACACCGCCTCCGCCGCCGGATTCCACGAAAGCACCCGGAAGTCCGTGCTCCAGTCGATCACGGCCAGGGGCGTGTTCTCCAGGTGGAGCTTAAGGCGTTGCTGGCTCTGGACGAGCGCGTCCTCCGCGCGGCGCCGCTCCGTCACATCGAGGCTGACCCCGAGCGCACCCGTGACTGCCCCATGTGAACGCACCGGCGCCAGTATCCAGTGAAAATGGACGTGGCGTCCGCCGCGCTGTTCGGCGGACTCGCCGCGCAGCGTCTCGCCCAGGAGGGCCCGACGGTTGTTCTCTGCGTAGGCGGCGCCATCGGGCAGCGCGAGTTCCGGATCATCCGGCCGGCGTCCCCTGAGATTGCCGAGACGCTCCCGCAAGCGCTCGCTCATCATGGTGTATCGCCCCTCCGCATCCACCGCCCACAACTCCACCGGGGCATGCGCGAAAATCGCCTCCAACTCCGCCTCTCGGCGGCGGCGCTCGCCGATTTCGCCCTCGAGCGTCTCATTCGCCGCCCGCAGCTGCTGCTCGCGGGCGACCACGGACGCGACCATCCGGTTGTAGGCTGCGGCAAGCCGCGCCACCTCCTCCGGTCCGTCGACCCGCACTTCATGCGCTCCGGAAGCTTCCGTCAGCCCCTCCACCGCCGCGCGCAGACGCTCCACCGGTTTGGCCACAAGTCGGGCAAGGCCGATCGAAAGCAGGACGCAGCCGGCCATGACGCTGAAGACGGTCAGGCCCCAGAAGGGCGTCTCCGCCTTCAGCTGGAGTGAGGCAAAGTCGCTCGGGATCACCACCGCGAGCGCCCAGGGCGGCGTGTTCTCCCCCGCAAGGCGGTTCCAGAGAGCGAGGTGGCGTTCACCACCGGCGCGCAGTTCCGCCAGTTGCACCGCTCCGCCCTCCGGGGCCGAGCCCACCTCGTCGAGGAGCCGCCCCACCAACGGGTCGTCCAGCGGCCGCGCGCCCGCGACGGACGGGGCCGACTCCTCCGTCAGCCGCGGGTGGGCCAGCACCGTCCAGCTCCCACCGGGCTGCTGCTCGAGGACCAGCGCCTCCACCGCCTTTTCCCGCTGCGCCCGCAGGAAGGCCGACAGTGCCAGGGTGTCAAAATCAACGTCCCAGACGCCGACCAGCTCGCCGCCGCCGCCAAACACCGGCAGCGCGTAGGTGACCCCGGGGGCCGACGCCCGCCGGTCGTTACCAACAAACGGATACGACGGTGTCCAGACGGCGCGGCCCGCCGCCCTGGCCTGGAGATAGAAGGGACGCGAACGCGGGTCGTAACCATCGTGCGGGTACACACGATCCGGCACCAGGCGGCTGCCGACGACATGGTAGTCCCGGATCACCCGCTCCCCGCCAGGCAGGGCGACATACTCCCGAAACCGCAGTTCGCCCCGGGGCGTGCGCTCCAGCATGGCGTATTCACCGGTCGACTGGCTGGCGTACCCGAGGTAGGAAAAGTCGGGCTGGAGGACGAACCCGGACAGGAGCCGCTCCAGGGCGGCGCGGGCTCCGTCGCTGGTGAAGCCCTCGGGTGGAGTGACTTCCAGGCACAGCCGGCCCTGGCGCACGGCGGTGCCGAGGAGCGCCTCGGTGCGGCTGTCGATCTGCGCGAGCTTCTGGCGCAGCAAGGCCAGGCCTAGGTCCCGCGCCTGGCGTCGGTCCGACAGCTGGACGAGCAATACGACGGCAAAAAGCAGAGCCATCACCAGCGCCACGGCTCCCAGCAGCACGCAGGTTCGAAACGACCACCGGCGCGATAAGACGCTCGCAAGGCCCATTGCGAGGAGGCTTTCGAAATCCCAGGCGGGGTCAAGCGAACGGACGCACCGAACGGGGTGCGCGCGACACCGTTCGCGTCAGGACGACGGCAGCGTGAGTGGGGCGTCCACCCCGACCGGGATGCCGGCGAGGAGCCAAAGCACCAACAGCACCGCCCAGACGAGGACGAATGCGATCGAATAAGGCAGCATCGTCGCGATCATCGTGCCGATCCCCGCGCTGGGAATGTAGCGGTGCACAAAACTGAGGATGAGGGGGAAATACCCCATGAGCGGGGTGATCACGTTGGTGCAACTGTCGCCCACCCGGTACGCCGCCTGGACCAGCTCCGGCGTGTAGCCTAGCAGCATGAACATGGGGACAAACACGGGGGCGAGGAGGGCCCACTTCGCCGAGGCACTGCCGATGGCGAGGTTGATTACGGAAGAAAACAGGACCACCGCGAGCATCAGTGGAATCGGCATCGATTCGAGTCCCAACGACGTGATCACGCCGGCGCCCTTGACCGCGATGATCAGCCCGAGGTTGGTCCAGTTAAAAAACGCGATGAACTGCGCGGCGAAGAATGCCAGGACCAGATAGGAGCCGAGGGTGCTCATCGAACGCTCCATTCCCTTTACCACCGGACGATCCGACCGCACTGTGCCAGCGCCCAAGCCGTAAGCCAGGCCCACCCCAAGCCCGGCCGCGAAGATGAAGGGAACGAGATGGGTGAGCAGGAGGGACCGGAGGAGCGAATCTGGATGCGCCGGGTCGCGCAGGAACCCGCCCTGGGGCACGACTCCCGCCAGTATCACTCCGGCCATGACGACGCTGAAACCGGCAGCGCACCACAAGCCACGTTTCTCCTCCGCCGAAAGCGGGACGAGGGGCTCCGCCGCCGCCGGCCCCGTGTACGCGCCCAGCCGAGGCTCGACCACCCGGTGGGTCACCCAGGTGCCCGCGGCCGTGAGCACGAAGGTCGAGGCCACCATGAAATAATAATTGGCGAGCCCCGTGACTTTGTATCCAGGAGTGACGATTGCGGCCGCGCTCTGGGTCAACCCCGCAAGCAGCACATCGATGGTCCCGACAAAGAGGTTGGCGCTGAAACCGCCCGAAACACCGGCGAACGCAGCGGCAAGACCGGCGGCGGGGTGCCGCCCCACCGCGTGGAAGATGGCCGCGGCGAGCGGGATGAGGAGAACGTATCCAACATCCCCGCCCACATTGGACATGATGCCGGCGAACACGACCATCGGCGTGATCAGGCGCCGCGGGGCGGCCAGAACCAGCAGGCGCACGCCCGCGCCGAGGAGGCCGGTGTGTTCCGCCACGGCGATGCCGAGGAGGCAGACCACGACCACCCCAAGAGGCGGGAAATCCACGAAGTTCGGCAGGAGGTGGGTGACGATCCGCCGGAAGCCGTCGAGGTTGAAGAGGCTCACGGCCGCGATCGACTGGCCCGTCGCGGGGTGTGTCACCGAAAGCCCAGCGGAGGCCGCCCAGGCGGAAACGCCGACGATGCCGACCGCGAGGAGAGCAAAGAGAGACGCGGGCTGAGGAAGCGCATTCCCCACCGACTCCACGCCCTGCAGAAATCGGGAAAACCAGGTTCTTCTCGGCGCTGCGGGCGTTTGCTCCATGGCGGCCAACGAAGCAGGGGGCGGTGCACTTGCAAGCCCACCCGGCAGCAGTACGCCGCCTTATGCCTCGTCGGCGGTCGATCAAGCCCGGGGGCCAGAGAAAGAGCGTTTGGAAACGCGTATGAGACGCGCGCCCACCGCCCCCCGCTCCTGGTCACTCCGGGCGCCGGCGTGGGTCACAGCGTTTCCGGCCAGACGCGCTTCCGCCGCTGCCAATGGGCCTTGAGCGCGGTCACATGCCGGTGGAGCACCGAATCGACCACGAGCGCATCATCCAGAAGGCCGATCTCTGGAATTGAGTCCGGGATGCGATCGTAGCCCTTGAGCACATAAAAAAGGGCGAAGGCGACCTCGCGCCGCGTCTCCGTGGGTGCCTGGGCGTCGCCCAGGGTTTCCTCGAAATAAACCGTGAACGTTTCCAGGCGGGAGCGCAGGCGCTCCGAATCGTGGATCGCGCGGGTCTTCTCGCGGAGCGCACCCAGCATGCCGCGCATCGCCGCCATCGCCTGGGCGGTCACGAGGCTCCCACCGCGCTCCACATAGAGGGCGAGGTTGGAGATCTCGTCTCCGCTGGAAGCGGCGAGGTGGCGGTTGAGGGCTTCAGGGATGGCAGGAGGCTGTGTTCTCATGAGAGTGGTTTTTCGATTGGGCTGGGAAGGTGGGTCGCCGCCCTCGGGAAGAGGAAGGAAATCACGACCGAGAGCGCGAGGAGTCCGCCGATGATTCCGAGTGACCAGGTAACCGGGAACTTCCCGCCAAACGCCTCGTTCAGCCACACCATCTTCAGGCCGACGAAGACCAGGATGACGCCGAGCCCGTATTTCAGAGCCCAGAACCGGTGCATCACCCCGGCGAGCAGGAAGAAGAGGGCGCGCAGTCCCAGGATGGCGAATACATTGGAGGTGAAGACGATCAAAGGCTCCTTGGTGATGGCGAAGATCGCCGGCACCGAATCGACCGCAAAGACGATGTCGGAGAGTTCGATGAAGACCAGGGCGACAAACAGCGGCGTCGCGTGCCAGACTCCCTGCAATTTGAGGAGGAACTTGTCCCCCTGGAGTTGCGGCGTCACCGGCAGCACGCGCTTGAGCAACCGGATCACCGGATTCTTGTCCGGCTCGATCGGCTTTTCCGGGGCAAAGAGGATCTTGATCCCGGTGAGGATGAGGAAGCCGCCAAAGACCCAGATGACCCAGTGGAACTGCATCAACGCGGCGCCCACCGAGATGAAGATGGCGCGGAAGACGAGGGCCCCCAGGATGCCGTAGAAAAGGACGCGGTGCTGGTACTTGGCCGGGATGGCGAAGTAGGAGAAGACCACGACGAAGACGAAGACGTTGTCGATCGAGAGGGACTTCTCGACCACGAAGCCGGTCAGGAACTCCAGGGCGGTCTGGTTGGCGAGGGCGAGGCCCTGCTCCGGGGTCATCCCCGCCGCGAGCAGGCGCGGGTCCTGGGGAAGTTTCCACTGGGCATACTTCCAGAATCCGAAACAGAAGACCATGGCCAGGGAGACCCAGAAGATGCTCCAGCCGAGCGCCTCCTTCGGTCGGACCTCATGGGCCTGGCGGTGGAACACGCCCAGGTCGAGGGCGAGCAGCCCGAGGACCCCTAGCATAAAGAGCGCATAAAACCACCAGTACTCGGCGAAGGGAAAGAGACTGTAGGTGATCATGTCTTACAAGAGACGTTGGTCATGGAATTGGAAAACTGCGCCGGTAACGGCCGGTCGCAGCACGACGCCATCCTAAGCGCCCGGGCCCGTTCCGTCCAATATGAGGTTTGACAGCGTTACTTAGGTTTAATCGAAGAATCCGGTGGACTGGATGAATTACCATCACCTGCGTTACTTCTGGATGGTGGCGCGCGAGGGCGGCCTCCGCCGCGCCTCGGAAAAGCTGCATGTCTCGCAGCCCTCCATCTCCGCGCAGATCCGGGAGCTGGAGGAGGCGCTCGGCGAGCGCCTCTTTCGCCGCCAGGGCCGGGCCAACGTATTGACGGATGCAGGACAAATCGCGCTGCGTTACGCCGACGAGATCTTCAACCTGGGCCGGGAGCTGACCAACGCGATCCGGCAGAACCCCACCACGCGGGGGATCCGCCTGCACGTCGGGGTGGCGGACGCCCTGCCCAAGCTGGTGACGAACGAAATCCTGAAACCGGTCTTCGCCATGGCGCAGCCGGTCCACGTGATCTGCCGCGAGGGCAAGGTGGAGGACCTGCTCCCGCAGCTCGCGGCCCACCGGCTCGACATCGTGCTGTCGGATGAGCCGGCCTCCAGCGCCCAGCAGAGCCGCGTGTTTAACCACCCTCTCGGGGATTCGGGCGCGACCTTCTGTGCGGCGCGTCAGCTGGCCCGGAAGCTGCGCCGCGGTTTTCCCAAGTCGCTCCACCTCGCCCCCGCCCTCCTGCCGGCGGAAACCACCTCATTCCGAAGATCCCTGGAGAAATGGTTCCAGCGCATTGGTGTCCGCCCGAAGGTGGTGGCCGACTTTGAGGACGCCGCCCTGATGAAGGTCGTGGCGGCTGAAGGAAAGGGCTTCGTCGTGGTACCGTCAGTGGTGGCGGCTGAGGCCACCACCCGCTATGGGCTCCAGGTGATCGGAACGACCGAACAGTGTCGCGACCACTTTTACGCGATCACCGCCGAGCGCAGGATCACCCACCCCGCGGTGACAACCATCACGGAGGGCGCCCGACTCCTCTTCGCGAGTTAACCCCACGCGTGAAAAGTCGGTGAGACCCGCGCGGCGCGGCACGAAGTGGCGCGGTGGGCGAGACTCGTCTAGCCCGGCCTGCCGGGCTGGCTTGACACTCGCGCAGTCGCGAGGTCGAGGGTCGCACGGCGCGGCACGAAGTGGCGCGGTGGGCGAGACTCGAACTCGCGACCGACGGTTTAGAAAACCGTTGCTCTGTCCGGCTGAGCTACCACCGCAGGCGTATGCCTGGGGCGGTTTTCGGTGGGAAGGACGCGGGCAGCAAGCCGTTTTTGCCGACGCGGTCGTGGGCGCCCCGCGGGCGCAACAGTCGAGGCTTGGCGGCGGGGTGGGAATCGGGAAAAAGGGACGGCTTGAATCCGTCCCGTCCAGCCGAAGCCACCTCCACCCCAACCGTGAATGAGATCACGGGTTGGCGCCGGGCCCTCCTCGCCCCGCTCGGCTGGACACTGCGCCTCTGGGGCGCTTCGCTGCGCTTCTCCACCTCACCGGAAACGGAAGCGTGGCTGCGCAAGGTCGACGAACCCGTCGCTTTTGTACTCTGGCACAATCGCCTCTTCCTCGCCTCCGAAATCTTCCGGCGCTACCGGCAGCAGCGGGCGATCTACGGCTTGG
This sequence comes from Verrucomicrobiota bacterium, assembly GCA_023428905.1. Classification (GTDB taxonomy): domain Bacteria; phylum Verrucomicrobiota; class Verrucomicrobiia; order Opitutales; family Opitutaceae; genus EW11. Next base: position 259,336 of record JAEYWP010000030.1, on the reverse strand, counting down.
TCAGCGCAAGCAAGGACGGCGCCTGGCTTGCGGCGTTCTTCTCCCTCGTCGGCATACGCACCGTGCGAGGCTCCAGCAGCCGACTCGGGCGTGAGGCCGTGTCTGCCCTGGTCGACGTGGTTCGGGCGGGAAACGACATCGGCATCACGCCAGACGGACCGCGCGGACCTCTTTACGATTTCAAGGCCGGTGCCACCATCGTGGCCCGTCGGACGCGTACGCCGATCCTCCTCCTGGGCGGCGCCTACGAGCGGGCATGGCGGCTCCGGAGCTGGGACCGTTTCTACCTTCCTTTTCCCTTCTCGCGGGTGCGCGTCTACTGCCAGCAGGTAGACCCAGCCACGCTGCACGATCGCGACAACGCGACCGAACAGATGCGGGCTCAGCTGGCGGAGTTAAATCCGGACAACACCGACCAGCAGACCAGCCGTCTGGTCTGATCGACTGGCGGCAGAGACGCTGCGCCAAGTGCGCTGCGCCTCAGAACACCGGCGTCACGGCGACCGTCGATCCGGGCTGCGCAATGTAGTCATCGCCGGTGCACCAGGTGAGGTCGTTGATCAGCAGTTTGAAAACGACCGGTTTGGCCGTCTCCGAGAGCGAGATCGACCACTTGTCGTCGGCCACGCAATCCATCGTCGTGCCCTTCTCCCAGCTCAGGCCCGGACCATCGCCGCGAATGTAGAGGGTGTTGCCAAAGCCGACATCGATCTGCGCAACGATGGTGGTCGGAACAGGCAGCGCCGTCACGGAGCTGACAACCACCGGGGTGATGAGGCCGCTATCGTCCCGAACCGCCGGGGCAGGTGCCACCGCGGCCGGTTTGCGCGCTGCCGCAGTTTTTGGTTTTTTTGCCGGTGAGGGCGCCGGCTTCGCGGGGGTAGTTGGCTTGGCGGCTTTGGCCGCCTCCGTCTTGGTCGTCTTTTTCATGTAGTTATCCTCCTCAGTCCGATGTGTTTCGGCCTGAGCATTTTCAACTGCTCGCACGGTGCCGCAACAGCAAATTTGGGACCAGCGCCGCCCGCGCCCACGTTTTTCCTGTTCGTCACGCGAGCGGTTCCCATGGAACACCTTTCCCGCCGCGCGACTCAATCAGGCGGTTTTCCGCCCTCGCCTTCACCTTCCGCCCAATCCCCATGAGCCATCCTTCCCCTCGTCCGTCCGGCTACCACAGCCTCACCCCCTACCTCACGATCAAGGGAGCCGCACAAGCGATCTCCTTTTACACCGCCGCCTTCGGTGCGCGCGAACTCTGCCGGATGGCGGACGCCGCCGGCAAGGTGGGCCACGCCGAGCTCCAGATCGGCGATTCGCGAATCATGGTGAGCGATGAATATCCGGAATGGGGCGCGCTCGGCCCGGATTCCGTCGGAGGGACCGCAACGCAGCTGATGATTTATGTGGAAGACGCCACCGCCGCCTTCCAACGCGCAGTCGAGGCCGGTGGCAAAGTGATCATGCCCCTCGAGAAGCAGTTTTACGGCGATCTGTGCGGCAAAATCCAGGATCCCTTTGGCCACAAATGGATGCTCGCCCAGCGCGTGGAGGAGATCAGTGCCGAGGATATGAAAAAACGGGCCGCGGAATCCTTTGGCCTCAATTACACGTACTCACCGGAGTACTACGCCTGACCCGCGCCTCAGGAATGGGCCGATCGGCCCAAGCGGCGCTTTCTCACTCGCCGGCCGACGCCCGGCTGCTACTCCAGCGGCATGCCCGCATTGCCGCACCGCTGGAGCCTCGGCCACAACTACCTCGCCGGGATCACCGCCGGGGCCTGGTGGCGCCTGCTTTGCGAGAACCGCTTTCAGGTCTCACCGGCCTATTGGCATCGCGCCGCCTTCATTTCCGTCTGCAGCCTTCTCAACTCCTGGTCGGCCCGTGGTGAAGAGCGGCGCCACGGACCCTCCATCGCCGGCACCTCCATCGAGAAGGCCCCGGTTTTTGTCCTCGGCCACTGGCGCAGCGGTACGACCCACCTGCACAACCTCCTCGCCCTCGACTCGCGTTTCGCCTTTGCCAACACCTACCAGGTGGTCAACCCGGCCACCTTCCTCACCACGGAGGAGACCCGGGCGCGCCGCTTCGCCTGGATGGTCCCGCCAAAGCGCCTGATGGACAACATGGCGCTCAGCTTTTCCGCGCCGCAGGAGGAGGAATTCGCCCCCGCCCTGACCAGTCTCCGGTCGCTTTATCTGGGCATGTCGTTCCCCCGCCGCATGGCCTTTTACGAGCGTTTCCTCACCTTCGACGGCGAGCCGGAGGCCGCCCGGGCCTGGCAGGACGCACAGCTGTGGTTTTGCCGAAAACTCATCCTTCGCTACGGGCAGGAGCGCACCCTTTTGCTTAAATCCCCTCCGCACACCGCGCGCATCCGGCTCCTTCTGGAACTCTTTCCCAACGCGCGGTTCGTCCACATCCACCGTCACCCGCACGACGTCTACCGCAGTCAGCTCCATTTCTATAACACCGTGCTCTGGCACACCTACCTCCAACGGCCCGACCGCTCGACGCTGGAGACGGAAGTGCTGGGGCGCTACCGCACCGTCTTCGACGCTTTCTTCCGGGACCTGCCCCTCGTGCCGGCAGGCCAGTTCCACGAAGTGTCCTTCGAATCCCTCGAACGCGATCCCGTCGGCACGGTGCAAAGCACCTACGACGCCCTCGGCCTCGGCAATTTCGACGCCGTGCGGCCGCGGCTGGAACAGCAGGTGTCCGAACTCCGTGGATACGAAAAGAACCGTTTCTCCCCGCTCGACGACGCCACACGCGCGCGGGTCAACGCCGCGGCGGCTCCCTGTTTGGAACGCTGGGGCTACGCAGCCTGAGCCGAGCGCATGCGTCGGGCACCCTCCCCTCCGTCCTCTCCCCTCCTCGGACACGCGCGCGCTTTCCAACGCGCGCCCCTGCCGTTCATGCTGCACACCGCACGCCAGTTCGGCCCCGTCGCCAGACTTCGGCTTGGGCCCCTCACCTATCATCTGGTGAGCGGCGCACCGGAGGTGGAGCAGGTCCTGGCCGAAAAGGCCGACAATTACCGCCGCGATACCCGCAGTTCGCGCACCATCCGGCTCCTGACGGGTGAGAGTCTCCTCACCAGCGAGGGAGAAAACTGGCGCCGCCAGCGCCGCCTCGCCCAGCCGATCTTCCATCAGCGCCGGCTGGCTGAGCTTGCCAGCGTGATGTGTGCGGTCGCCCGGCAGACCGCTGCCGCCTGGGAGCGAAACCTGTGTCCGTTCGATCTGGCGGCGGAGATGAGCCGTCTGGCTTTCCGGGTCGTGGGACGATGCCTCTTCGGTGCCGAGCTGGACGGCTGCGCCGGTCCGATCGAGCGGTCGATGCCCGTGCTGCTGGGCGAACTGTTTCGCCGCACCTCCTCGGCGTTGTCCTTCCCGCTCTGGCTTCCCACCGCGCGCCATCGCGCCTTCCGGGATGCGCTGCGGGACGTGGACCAGGTCGTGACCGCCCTGATCTCGGGCCAACGGGGAAACGCCTCCGAGCGGACCGACCTGCTCAGTCTGCTACTCGCGGCGCGCGACGAGGACGGAGCGCCGCTTGCAGACGCTGAGCTGCGCAACCACACCCTCACATTCCTGTTGGCGGGGCATGAAACCACCGCCAGCACGCTGACCTGGACCCTCAGCCTGCTGGATGAACACCCGCACGTTCGGTCCGCGCTCGAAATGGAACTGGACGCGGTCCTCGCCGGGGCCACGCCCACGCTCGATGCGCTTCCCCGCCTGCCCCTCCTCGACGCGGTTCTGCGCGAAAGCCTGAGGCTCTACCCTTCCATCTGGATTTCGGAGCGAACTGTGGTCGCGAACGATGTCATCGGCGGTTATTCCATCCCCGCCGGTTCCACCGTAGTGGTGTCGGCCTACGCCAGCCAGCGGCTCGACGCGTATTGGGATACACCGGACAGCTTTCGTCCCGAGCGTTTCCAGGGCCGCCCCTCCCTGCCGGGCCTGCGGGAGGGATACTTCCCATTCGGCGCCGGTCCCCACCTTTGCATCGGCCAGCATTTCGCCGTGATGGAGGCAAAGCTCCTCCTCGCCACGCTGCTCCAGCGTTTCCGTATCCGCAAATTGGATCATGCATTCCCCGCGCTCCTGGGAGGGATCACCCTTCGCCCGCGCGATCCCGTCCTGGTCAGGTTGGAGCTACGCTGAGCCGCAGGTGCCGGGAGCGAACTCCTCAGCCCCGGGGCGGAGGCGTCGGGGCAAACTCCCAGAGGCCGAAATGGCGGAAACGGCGGATCAACCGCCAGTCCCCCCGGAAGCGCTGGTCCAGCGCAACCGCCCGTTCGTGCTCCTGGAGCAGGGCGAAAAAGGGCCGCCGTGATTGCTCAAAGCCACGGATGACGGTTGCAGCCTCGGCCTCCGGCAGCCTGTCCCAGCGCAGCACCGCAAAGGCGGTGGAGAAGAAAAGGGAGCTGCTCGCCTGCATGCACAGGACAACCGAGCCCTCGGGAAGATGCTGGGTGGCCCAGGCGGCGCTGTCCGCGTAAGGCCGCAAGTCGACTGCCGCGCGGAGCACCCGCTTCTCCCGTATCCATACGATCGATGCGGCAAGCGACACGGCGAGCACCGCGGCGGCGGCCCAGCCCACCCGGGCCCGTCCCCGCGCGAGTCCGCGTCTGATCATGAAGCGCTGCAACCCTGCCAGGGCGATGGCCCCAAGCAGCGGGAAAACCGGAAGGACAAAGCGCAGGTACCACCACACCTCTCCGGTCATGTCATAGAAGGCGTAAAACACAGGCAGGGAAAGTGCCCCGACCAGGGCGGCACTCCAGGCACGGCCGCGGCGACGCCACGGCAGCGCCACGATCGCAGGTACCGCCGCCAGCGCCAACGGGAAGACGACAGGAAAGGTCAGCGCATAATTGCGAAGGCTGGACAGGACGTGCTGCGGACCGAAGACGGCGAGGATCCCCCCATAACCGGTTTCAAGCACACCGCCGAACTGCCTGTGGTTGTACCACGCCAGAAACAAGGCGAACGGCGCGCCGCCAAAAATCACGCGCACCAGAATGTCCCAACGGACGCAGGCAAGGGCGAGTGCCGGCGCAAGCACCAGGCAGGTGGGGCGGGTCAGGACAGCCATTCCGAAGGCGGCCCCAGCCGCCAGGGCCCACGCGGGTACCTGTCTCGCGCGCAGGACCGCCCAGAACGAAAGCGTCCACCAAGCGGTCGCGGCCACGTCGCTCATCGGCGTAAACGACATCGCCAGAACAAGCGGCGAGGCCGCATACGCCACGGTGCCGGCAAACGCCAGGGGCGCACGCACACCCAGCGTCGCCAGGCAGGCATGACAGGCCCAGACCGCGGTGAGGCTGAGGGCGACGGATACGCTCCAGGGCCCCCACCACCAGCCAAGCAGGCGCCCGGCCGGCGCATAAAGCAGTGAGAGTCCTATCGGGTAATTGGGGATCAGCCGTGTGCCGTCTTCGGATACATTGAAGCCGAGCGGCGCCAGCGCCACAGCCGGGCCCCCGCCGGCTTCCGGGACCACCCGCAGGGGCGCGGTGAGTTCGCCAGCGGCCAGCAGGCGTGCCCCATTAAAATACCCGCCCGAGTCCGATCCGGCCGGGACGGGGGTGAGGTGAAGTCCGATAAGGACGCCATACAAGACCAGGAGCAGTCCGAGCCAGACGGTTCGCGCCCTCGAGGGTGCAGGGCCCAGGTGCATCCAAGTGAGGTAGTTTTCAACGGCGGCCCGCATCAGCGCTGATCTCGATAGCGAGCCGCGGCCCTGCTTGTCGACACCTGCCTCGTCCGCTGACGATCAGGCCACTGGCCAATGACGTGCACAACCGGATTCCGGAATCACGCGGAACCGCCGCCGTGGGCGCGGTACGGTGGAGCGCACCCCATGCCGCGAAAAGCCAGCCCTGCCCTCCCCCGGCGGCGCCTCCGCTCCGCCGACCGCCAGCCGCCCCGTTACATCGAACCCATGAAAGCGCTCGGCGTCACCTCACTGGCCGGTGACGATTGGCTGCTGGAAGTGAAGTATGACGGGTTTCGAGCCCTCGGGATAAAGGATGGCTCGAGTACGGAGTTGTGGTCGCGCAACGAAAAGCCGCTGACAGCCGACTACCCCGAGATCGCCGCCGAGGTGGGGCAGCTGCGCTGCAGGTCGGTCATCGTCGACGGCGAGATCGTGGCCCTGGATGCTGACGGCCGCCCCACCTTCCAGCTTCTGCAAAACAGCGGTGCACCCGGAGCGCGCGCGCCGATCCTATACTACGTCTTCGATCTGCTCCACCTCGACGGGGAGTCGCTCCTCGAGCGTCCAATCGAGGAGAGGCGCTCGCTGCTGGAGTCCATCCTCCCGGGCGCCCCGGAACGGCTACGACTTTCACCCGTGTTTCAGACGGACGCCGCGACACTTCTGGAGCAGGTGCGGCAGCAGCGTCTCGAAGGCATCGTGGCTAAACGCGCGGGCTCCCGCTACGAACCGGGGCAACGCAGTGGCGCCTGGGTGAAGCAGCGTATCTCACTCGACCAGGAATTCGTGATCGGTGGTTACACCGCACCGCAGGGCGGAAGGCTGCACTTCGGAGCCCTCCTGGTGGGCTATCACGAGGGAGGCGCGCTGCGTTATGCGGGCAAGGTGGGCACCGGGTTTGATGCCGGCTGGCTCTCGCGACTGATGTCACGTTTCCGCGCGTTGGAGCAGACGGGGTGCCCCTTCACAGCTGCGCCGCCGGTCAAAGCTGCGACCTGGCTAAAACCGTCGCTGGTGTGCCAGGTGAAGTTCAGCGAATGGACGAGGGACGGGATTTTGCGCCAGCCCGTCTTCCTCGGCCTGCGTGAAGACAAACGCGCACGCGAGGTGGTGCGGGAAACGAGCCTGGCCTGAATCGCAACAAAAGGCATTCCAGCTGTCCGGACCGACGGCCCCGAATCGTCGTACCTTCGAATCCGGCATCTGCCGGGCATCACAACTCCATCCCTAGCCACCATGGCCACTGTCAGCACTTACCTTAACTTCAAGCGCAGCACGGAAGACGCGTTCAGCTTTTACCGCTCCGTCTTCAAAACGGAGTTCACCGCTCCGATCGTGCGTTACACCTCCATGCCGCCGTGTCCGGAAATGCCGCCCGTCGCGGAGACCGACAAGAATCTCGTTCTCCACGTGGCGCTTCCGATTCTCGGCGGACACCTCCTCATGGGATCCGACACCGACGCATGCATGCCAAACCAGCTCAAGCAGGGCAACTCGGTGTACATCAACCTGCATCCCGACACGAGGGAGGAGGCGGACCGCCTCTTCCGCGAACTCTCCGCCGGCGGCGAAGTGGAGATGCCAATGCAGGATATGTTCTGGGGAGACTACTTCGGCAGCTTCGCCGACCGTTTCGGGACACGCTGGATGATCGCCTGCTCCGCGAAGGCCTAAGACCCGCCGTGGTTAACCAAACCGGTTAACCACGGATGGACACGGTGGACACGGATGAAGGCATCGCCTTCATTCGTTCCCCGCGGTGGGCAGTCCATTCCGAAGAAAGAACCACGAATGGAGATCACCGGCGCCGCGGTGGGGGCTCGGCACGGAGGGAGGAGATGCTGTCGTTCCAACCTGGGAAATGGTCCAGGTTCGGTACGCTGGCGGTGATTTCCATCGGCTCGCCTCGGTAATCGGTGTGTTGATACACCAGCAAGCGCAGGCGTCCGACCACGCGGATGGAGGAAACGCGGTCGTTGAAGTTGCGCTCGGGAAAGCGCAGCCGCGACAGGTCGGGAAGCCGGTTGTCGACTTCCACCACGATGGAAGGGCCCTGATAATTGGCGTTGGTAAAAAGCTCCACCTTCGCCGTCTCCCGTTCGGTCGTATCTCCGGGAGACACGCGCCGACGCCGGTGTTCGCGATCCTCCAGCACGATCACCGAGGAGAGGATGTCGTTCCAATTGCGCTTCCGACTTGGACCGGGAATGTCATCGAGGTTGGCGAGACTGTCCTTGAGCACGAGCGTACCGCCCCGGAAGGCGGCATTACTGTAGAGTTCGATGGCAACGTCCCCCTCGATGCGGATGGAGGAGACACTGTCGTTGGCCTGCACCCCGTCGTCATAGGCACGGAGGGCGAAGTCCCGCACCTCTTCGCCGGCATTCAGCACAAGGGAGCTCCCCCGAAAGTCTGCGTCGGAATAGAGGATGACGCGGCCGCGTTCCTGCCCATGCACGAGCCCGGCGGTGAGCGCCAGGGCCACGAGGGTGAGAGCCATCACATTCATCAGGAAAGGGTGTTTGTCCGAGACTCGGCCAACCGCGATTCTTTAATCCCCATCCGCGTCAATTGCCCAGCGCTTTGTCTGCCGAGTCACCCGCCCGCCCAAAGGCCGGCGCTTCGCCCACGCCTGGTCCGCCGCGCTCCAGCAAACGTCCTGTGTCTGATGAGCGCGAGGCCGGTGAGGCACCGGTCGCCACGCCGACGGCAGGCTCACTTGCCGACCTCGGTCCAGCGAAGCACGGTGCCGTCCTTGCGGTCGGGTCGCGGGCCGGGCCAGTCGGCGCCATACGGCTCACCCGTGGCGGGATCGAGACCGACGTAACGGTGGGTCTTGAGGGAAAGCAGCATGCACTGGTTGCGGAGGAGGTCCTGCCACTGGAAAAGACTGGCCTCGCTCTCCTTGGGGAGCACGCGCACGTCGGCCGAAAGTCCCACCCCAACCACGGTGACAAAGCCCGTGCCATTCAGCGCCTCGAGGACCACGCGGCCCTGACCGCGGTCGTGAACGCGGAAACGCGCGGCCGGGCTTTCCGCCTCGGGAGCATCCGGCGCGGCTGAGTGCAGCAGTCCCAGGGGATGAATCCACACCGGCCTCCCGCTGCCCATATTGGTCAGCGTGATCACGCGGTTGAGAGGGACATTCCCAGAGCGGTCGGCCAGGGGTTCAACCACGGTGAAATTGTCGAAATCGGCGTGCCCGCCGGCTCGCCCCGCACTGTTGTAGGCAAATAGGGAATACCGACTGCCTTGGAAGGTCTTGAGCTGATACGGCAGGCGCACCGCGTCTCCCACCGCTTCGAAATGGGCGCCATCGCGACTGAAACTGTACTGCGCCAGGTCCTCGCTGAAATTGCCCGTAGCCCTCAGGTGGACGCGTTCACCGGAGAAAGGCTGATCCTGCGTCTCCTGGTCGGTCTGATTGTACCAGCGCAGCACCATGCCATCCTTCGTGCGCACCACGCCAACCCAGCTGCACGGGACATTGAGCAGGGCGAGCCCGGCGATGTCACCTTCCGCCAGCCCGGTGAGATCGAGTTCAACGGTGGCACTCGACGCCGGCCCGATCACCCTTTGGGTCAGGGTGTTCTTCGCCCAAAGAAAATGACCCGCAGGCAGGGTATGGAGCCGGAGCCGACCCGGAGCCTCCGCCAAAGACCAGTTGCCCGCCACCGGCGCGTGGTTCCATTGCCAAACGGGCTTGAGGGTGCCGCCTTCGAACGCATCGCTACGCTCATACGGAGCGTGTGGAGCCGTTGCCGACGCGACCGCGGGTTTGATCCAGGTGGTCGGAGAACGTCCGAGGTTTCCCTCCAGGCCGAAGTAGGGCCAGCCGTCCTTCCACGTCACCGGCGAGAGGAAGGTCGTACGTCCAATTGAGCCAAAATCCATCATCGAAAATCCCCACCAGTCGCCATTCGGCAGATCGACAATGCCTCCCTGGTGCAGGGGGACGGCTCCAAACTCATTCGCGCCTGGCTTGTAGAGTTCGAAGCGTTCGGCGTCCGTGGGCACCTTGGAGGCCTGCCCCACCCCGCGGACCCACCAGCCGCGCGACGTCCCCATCGTCTCGCGAGCGCTGATCACGACCGTCTCATAAGGACCCTCCGGGCGGTCGGCGCGCGCGCATTGCATGCGTCCGACCGGAGCGTAATTGGCGCTGATGATGTAATAGCGCCCGTCCACCTTGTAGAAATGATGCCCCTCGCCCATGCCGTTTCCGCGCGGGATGACGACGCGGTCACTGCCCTCCACGTAACCGCTGAGGTCCGGCTTGAGTTCAATCATTCGGACCTCGTCGTAACCGTGCACCGCATACACGCGGCCATCGTCATCGAACAGCACGGAGAGGTCATAGATCCGTCCCCCCAGGTTCCGGTGCTCCCAGGGGCCCGCCGGATTGGTGCTGGAAAACACCTGCATGCCGTGCCCGTTCACATTGGAGAAAAGGTAGAACCTTCCGTTGTGATACCGTATGCACGGCGCCCAGATCCCCTGCCCATAGGCCTCCTTGCCCTCCTCGAGGCGAAACTCCGGCCCGAGGTCCAACTGCTGAAACGCGTAGCTCAGGAAACGCCAGTTCACCAAATCCCGCGAGTGCAGCACCACCAGGCCCGGCATGGCGTGCATCGTGGTCCCGGCCAGATAAAAGTCCTCCCCCACCCGGATCAGGTCGGGATCGGAAAACTCATCGTAAAAGAGCGGGTTGGTGAACGTCCCGTTGCCGTTGTCAGCGGTCCATGAGGCGGGCGTCGGGCTCGCGCCCGGCGTGCGGGCCACCGCCAGGCCTGAAAGCACACAGGCAAGAAGGAGGAAGCGGCGAAGGCGTGGGGACATGGTCATGGCGGGAGGGGATGACAGGCTCACTGGAGTCGAAAAACCGTGAGAGAATTTGCAGGCAGCGTTCGCTCCACCACGCCGCCCAGGGACGCCTCCTCGACGACAGGGGCAACCACGGGGGCCTGGCCGTCCGTATTAGCAACATCGCCATCGGCACCACCGAGAATCACCGTTTGCAGGCGTTGCAACGACCCGGTGGGCCCGGCGATCCGGAGCGCGAGCGGGACGGGCTGATTGTCCCCGTTCACGACCTTGACGATCACCGCGCCACTCCGGCTGTCGCGCACCGCGGAGGCCGTGAGCCGCTGCGAAGCGCCGGCGCCTTCGACCCTCAGCGACAGCAGTGCGTCGCCGGAGTGATTCCCCAGCAGCTGCTGCACCGTGTAGTTGAGTGTCGGGTACACGTCGGTCCCGCTGAAATAGATCAGGTCAGGGGTCCACTGGGTGCTGCCGCGGCGCGCCAACAGCGGCGCATAAGAGGCGAAGTGCACCACGTCGCCATTGCGTTCAAAGCCGAGATAACCGGCGGCCTCGGCCAGGGCGGAGCGGAGGGTGTTGCGCCGGTCCTTCTCATGGGCGGCGTATTCACCGACGTACACTTGGGGCCCGGAACGATCGTAGCCATCGTAGCGGCCGAGGTTGTCCCAAAACCAGTCCGGCGACCGGTAATAATGCTCGTCCACCATGGCGACACCCGCCTTCCGGGAAAAGGCCCAGCCTTTTTCGAAATCCTCGCCATCCGGGAAGGGACCGGAGGTGCCGATCACCACGATTTCCGGGTGTTTCGCCTGGATTGCGTCCTGAATCATCCGGAAGCGTTCTTCGAATTCAGGCGTGATCTTGTCCTCGTTGCCCACCCCCAGGTACTTCAAGCCAAAAGGCTCGGGGTGGCCGGCGGCGGCCCGGACCGCCCCCCAGGTGGAACGTGCGTCACCGTTGGCCCACTCGATCAGGTCGAGGATCTCCTGGATATAGGCCGGCATGTCGGCCAGGGGCAGGCATTGCTGGCCGTGACCCGGAGAGAAATTGGAGTTCTGGCAGGAGACGCCCGCCGGCACCACCGGGAGCGGCAACGCCCCGAGGTCTTCGCAAAACTGGAAGTATTCAAAATATCCGAGTCCGTTGGATTGGTGGTAACCCCACAGGTTGCGCTGGCCACGGCGTTGCTCGACCGGGCCGACCGTGTCCTTCCAGCGGTAGAAGTTGTTCACGCCATCGCCGTGCGCGAGACAGCCGCCCGGGAAGCGGACGAAACGCGGCTTGAGCGCCTCGATCGCACCGGCCAGGTCGGCACGCAGGCCATTCGTTCGCTTGCGGAAGGTGTTGTGCGGAAAGAGCGAGACCTCGTCCACCGCGATGCCGCCCTTGCCCGTGACCAGGAGCACGAGACGCGCATCCGCGGCGGTCCGTGCGGGGACGAGGTCCACGGTGCGTTTCTCCCAGTCTCGGCCCGTGATCGTCACCGCCGCCTCCGCCAGGACGTCACCACCCGCAGTTTCCAGGCGCAGGGCGACGGGCATCGGTTTACCGTCGATTCCATTGTCGGGCGTCCAGGCCTCGCCCATGAAAAGCTGGTGGGCAAAGAAAGAAAGGGCGTATGGCTCACCGGCGCGGACAGGGATGCCGCCGAAACCTGCGTTCACCACGCCATAACCCTCGCCGGGCGTTTTCGCCTCAATCGACAGGTAGTGCGGATTGTTCGGATGGATCGGCTTGGCCGAACGCACACCCACGCTTCCCTTCGCCCCGCCACGTTCCACCGCCGTCCAGGACGTAAACGCGTTCCAGTCCAGGCGCTCCGTCGCATTGTATTCAAAGGATCGATTCTGGATCAGCTCGGCATACAAACCGCCATCGGCGGCATAGTTCAGGTCCTCGAAGAAGATGCCGAAAAGGTGAGGGCTGATCGGCTTGGCCGGAGCCGCCAGATCCAGATGAATTGAAACCGGGGCGGCCGCGAGGGTGGCAAGCCCGGCGCCGGCGGAGGCGAGACTGATAAGGGCATGCGTGAACAGGTGTCTGGGAAGATTCATGGCGCGGGGATGTGGGGGGGGGGAAGCCTGCAATCGAGCACGGCGAGGCTGGCGTAGCGAGGAAGACGCGCGCGGTAAAAGCGGGATCCTTCGGGACAGTCACGTGACCGCCCGCCGCACCTCATTCCACCCGCTGTTTACGGAAGAGTTTCGCCGTCACCGCTCCCGTCACCAACGCCAGCACCAGCAGCAGAAGAGCGGACGTGGTCTGCCCCAGCAGGAAACGCCCCGTCGCGAACAGCAGGCTCCAGATTGCCACAGCGCCCAGGAACATTCCGGCCAGCCCATTCCCCAGATTGTCGGAGGAGGGTGCGAGGCCCGTCTCCGCGCGAACCCGGCGCCACCCCGGCCCCGCGGGGCGCACTTTTGCATAGAATGCGCGGAGCACCTCAGGATCCGTGGCCGGCGAAACAAACGCCACCGTGACCCAGACCACCGTCGTGGCAGTGATGGAGACGATCAAGGCACTGTGCGGTCCCCACCCCGCCCAGGGGCCTTCGACAAAATGAAAGAGACACGACAACGCAAAGGACGACGCCATCGCGGCGATTTCCGTCCACGCGTTGATCCGCCACCAGAACCAGCGCAGCAGGTAGAGGAGCCCCGTGCCGGCCCCGATCGAAAGCATCAGGTCGAAGGTGGCTTTGGCCGAGTCGAGCCCGGCAACCAGCAGGGCGGAGAGCACCATCAGGGCGGTGGTCACGCCCCGTCCGACCCAGACGTAGTGCTTCTCCGATGCGTCGCGCCTCACGAACCGCCGATAACAGTCATGCACCAGGTACGACGTACCCCAGTTCATATGGGTGATGATGGTGGAGATATAGGCGGCGGCGAGGCCCGCCACGGTCAGCCCGGTGAGGCCTGCGGGCAGGAAGGTCAGCATGGCTGGATACGCAAGGTCGTGGTTGACCAGTCCGGGATCGACGTGTGGGAAAGCGGTGCGTAGGTCGTCGAGAGTCGGGAACACCAGGAGGGAGGCGAGCGCCACGAGGATCCAAGGCCACGGTCGCAATGCGTAGTGCGCGACGTTGAAGAAAAGCGTCCCGGCGAGCGCGTCTTTCTCGCTGCGCGCCGCGAGCATCCGCTGTGCGATATAACTGCCGCCACCAGGTTCGGCGCCGGGGTACCAGACCGACCACCACTGGACCGCCAGCGGGATCACGAGCAAGCCGATAAACAGGTCGTGATTGTCCGGCGTCGGTACGAAGGACAGGAAGGTGGGGTCAATCTTCGTCACCAGTCCGCCCAAGCCTCCCACCTGGGGAAGCCCAAGCACGTAGATCGCGGCGGCCAGCGAGGCTGAGAGCGCGATGCCAAACTGGATGGCGTCGACCACCAGCACGCCCCAGAGGCCGGACGGCACCGAGAACAAAACGCAAAGACACCCACAGATCAGCAGCGTTTGCGGAGCGCTCCAACCGAGGAGGACCTGGGCGATCTTCACCGCCGCCAGGTGGACCGACGCCATGATCACCAGATTGAAAAAGAGACCGAGATAGACGGCCCGGAACCCGCGCACCGCACCGGCAGCCCGACCGGAATAGCGCAGTTCGTAAAACTCCAGGTCCGTCAGGACACCCGAACGCCGCCAGAGCCGGGCAAAGATGAAGACCGTCGCCATGCCGGTCAGGAGAAAGGCCCACCACACCCAATTCCCCGCCACGCCGTTTCGTCGCACGATGTCAGTCACGAGGTTGGGCGTGTCGGCGCTGAAGGTGGTTGCAACCATGGACAGGCCGATCAGCCACCAGGGCGCTGCACGCCCTGAGGTGAAATACTCCTTCGTATCCTTCCCGCCACGACGGGCGACCATCAGCGAGGCGGCAAAACACACGCCGAGGGTTGCAATTACGATGATCCAATCCGTGAGGGTAAGCGTCATACCGGAGAGCGGGACCTGGAGGACAACGGGGCGGAGATAACTGAAAGCACGCGCCGGCCTGCTGCCGCCGGGCGCTTGTTGCGTCGCCAGCAACTCGTTTTGGCCGGGACGGTGCAAGCGTTCTCTGCCACGACCCATTAGCCGAGCCTCACGCCTGCTGCCCAGCCACGCCGCGGACCGGTGACGCCGCCCGCAGGCCAGGCCTCACGCCGAGGCGGTCAAGCCACCAGCCCAACAGTCACGCGGGCCGCACGGGTCAGGCATCACGGCAGACGCGAAAGCCGTGATCGTGCCCCATGCTGTTGGGGTCGTAGTGGGCGCGGAAGGACGGCTCGCAGCAGAAATCGGCTCCCACCCACCCTCCCCCTTTCCAGACCCGGAACGTGCCACGGGCGGGACCGCTGGGGTCCGGCCCCGTGCCCGGCGCCTCGGCGAACCAGTCCCAGACCCATTCGCGCACGTTCCCGGACATGTCGTGGATCCCAAGTTCGTTGGGCTGCTTCTGCCCCACCGGGTGAGTCCGTCCTTTGTTTTTCTCAATCGCATGCCAGTTCCAGAGTCCGCCGAGCGGGGAGTCACCGGAATTTTCCCAGAACCACGCCACTTTACCTACGTCGTCGCCGCCGCTGTAGTTAAAACTCGAACTGCGCTGCCCGCCGGTCGCGGCATATTCCCATTCGGCCTCGGTGGGGAGCCGGTAGCCGTTGGCGCCGGCGATGCGGGTCACCGTCCAGCGGATATCATCGTTCTGGTTGTCGTTGGCGGGGTCCGGCTGGGTCTTGTCGATCCGATACGCCGGCCGCAGTCCCTCACGCTCGCTCCGGCGATTGCAGTATTCAATGCAGTCATACCAAGTTACCATTTCCACCGGTAAGGCGTCACCGGAAAAGGCGGAGGGGTTCGTGCCCATGACCTCCCGCCACTCCTGCTGGGTCACCTCGTGGCGTCCGATGTAGAAACTGGAGATGCGTACATTTCCTTCCTGGAAGCCCGTCTTGGTCGTCTTGAACGCCCCTCCCTCGACGAAAACGAAGCCAGGAGGCTCCGCGGCGCGGGCGGAGACTGCCACCAGAACGGCAGCCAAAAGGGCGAGCAGGGAGATTCTCATCGGGTACTTAGGGATGGCTGTGCGCGGATCCGATCAAAGACAGGCCGCACGGAGAGGTGCGGCCTGTCCGGTTGACGTCGCAGACGCGTGGGTTCTCCGGAAGCTTTCCGGCCACGCCACCTGCCTCCCGTCAGGTTACTGTTGCCAGACGGTCAGATTGGAATAGCCGCTGCTCTGAAACCCCTCGGTCGCCATGACTTGATAGTTGTGGTTGCCGAGATTCCACCCGCGATTACGCCAGCCGTTCACGTGGTTGCTAAACGTGATGGTCTGGTTGCTCCCGGTGGGGCGCTTGGAGGTGCGCACACTCCAGTACTGATAGAACGTC
Source organism: Verrucomicrobiota bacterium (assembly GCA_023428905.1). Classification (GTDB taxonomy): domain Bacteria; phylum Verrucomicrobiota; class Verrucomicrobiia; order Opitutales; family Opitutaceae; genus EW11. Next base: position 243,416 of record JAEYWP010000030.1, on the reverse strand, counting down.
GCCGTTCCCTGGATCGACGGCTGGTTGACTCGCTGCGTGCGGTACAGGTTGTAGGTTCCTCCGTCGGTGGTGACGCTCCCTTGCGAGGAACCGCCCGGCGGACGCCAGCTGCCCCAGCTGTCCACCACGTAGTACTCGATCAGCGGACTGGTGGTCCAACCGTAGAGTGTGAGGTAGGCATTGCCGTTGGGGCTCCAGGCCCCGGCGTTGTAGCCGACGCGCCGGGAGGAGGAGCCGGTGCTCCATCCTTTCCCGCCGACGAAGTTTCCGGACCCAAGGTTCCAACTGACACTGTAGTTGCCCCCTGACCCGAGCGTCATGGTGGCCGATCCAGTGTCCTTCCAATACGTGTAATAATACCCGTTATGGGTGCCGGTCTGGTTGCTGGTGATGGTTTGAGCCTGCAGTCCGGAGACTGAGGCGACGATGACGCCGGCAAGGAGAACTCCCTGCGAGCAAACGCGCCGAAGCGCGGAGGTAACAAACGTTACGTGTTTCATTTGGGGCTGTGTTGGTGGTGACAACACCGGCGCCACGCGCTCCGAGCTGGGGGCAAGCTTGGGGTGGAGCATTAGCACCGATGCTAGGCCGGGGAGGCCTGGCTTCTAGTGGACGTGGCGACGTTCTCTCCGCAAAAACCACGCTGTACTAACAGTTGACCTGAGTCACGAGTCCGCGCCTCCGGGTTCTATTGTGCGCGGCGATAATGTGCGGTCATGAAGTGCGTCCACTTTCCGTCCTCACCGCAGGCGTGCGACGAGAGGACTCGGTGGTCGTCGGACTTCATTTCAATGATGTCCTGATATTTGGCCGTTTTCCCCGGCTCGGTGAAGCTCGGTCCTTCGGCGTTGAGGGTCAGGACACGGCCAGCGGCGTCGAGCTGCCCCTCGTACACCCATAGATGGGTCATCATCGAGCCCACCCAGGTCCCGATGAAACGTTCCCGTTTTGGATCATAACCCAAGGTGATCATCATCCGAGCGCGGCCGCCGCCTGGCATTTCACCTTCGCCTTCCCCAACGATCCAGAGGTCTCCGACGGCCTTGACTGTCTCCGTGCCCTGGTAGGTCTGCGACTCCTGGCCGGGCTCCGCTACGCATTCCGATTCGAACGCCCAAGTCCCCAGCAGCTTTTGCAACCAGGCATGTTCGGCCTGCGGTTTTGCGTACATCTCGGCACAGACATCGGACGGAGCGGGGGCGGTGGTCGTGTTTGTTTCCATGATAGGATCTTTCATTCAGGTTTTTGTGATGCGGAGTGCAGCAGCCGGCGCTCCACCATAAGCACGACGGAGGAGGCAGCCACCCCCGGACAAAAAAATTAGCCTCAGCGCAAACTTCATCCCGAATTCATGAGCGGTTCACGAAGGGTTCGCGGGGGGGCGCTAGGATGGGCGCATGACCTCCCCCGTGCGCTCCCCTGATTTGGCCCCCGGCCCGTTCGGCTTTCTGCGACGCTTCGCCGTTTCGCTCAAGCTGGCGCTGATCCTTTTCCTCGCCTTGCTGCTGCAAGTCCCGCTGGTGCTGGTGCACGGCCTGATGGAAGAACGGCAGCGTCGACAAACCGAGGCGGTGGCGGAGATCACACAGACGTGGGGCGCCGATCAGACCCTCACGGGTCCGATCCTGGTGGTGCCCTACGTCACCACCACGACCTCAGAGCGCAACACGATTATCGACGGCCGGGCCGTCCGCAGCACCGAGCAGCGGCGAGATACGGGCTACGTGCACATCCTGCCCGAACACCTGGAAATCGCGGGAGACTTGGAACCCTCAACTCGAAAACGGGGCATCCACCAGGCGGTGGTGTATCGAGGCACATTAAAACTCTCCGGCCGCTTCGGCGCTCCCGAGCTCCAGGCCCTTGAGCTCGAGGCGTCCGCCCTCCAGTGGGAAAAAGCCTGGCTGGCGCTCGCCATCACCGATTTGCGAGGCAGTCAGCAGAAGCTCGATCTGGAATGGGACGGGCGTCGCGTGTCCCTTGAACCGGGAACGCGCATCGAACAGCTCCCGTCCGGTTTGCATGGGCGCTTGGGGCTCTCCGCGGACGGCACGGGTGCGAATGCCGCGTTCGCCTGCACGTTTTCCGTCAATGGCAGCGGCTCCCTCCGCGTCGTTCCCGTCGGTAAGGAGACGCTCGTCACGCTGTCTTCTCCCTGGCCGGATCCCAGCTTCGATGGCGCCTTCCTGCCTGCGGAACGGTCGGTCGGTGACAGTGGGTTCTCTGCTCGCTGGCTTGTTTCGTATTATGGACGCAACTACCCGCAGCTCTGGCACTCGCGGGAGGAGGGCGCCCCGGAGCGGTTTTCCCAGCTGCAAGGCTCCGCCTTTGGGGTGTCGCTGATGCGGGTCGTCGACAACTACCGGATGGTCGAACGGGCAATCAAATACGGGGTGCTCTTTATCGTTTTCCTCTTCACTGCCTTTTTCCTCTTCGAGGTCCTTTGCGGGCTGAGGCTGCACAGCCTGCACTACCTCCTGGTGGGCGCGGCGATGTGTCTTTTTTACCTGGCGCTCCTTTCGACCTCGGAATTTCTGCCGTTCGCCTTGGCGTACAGCGCCTCCGCCCTCGCCTCGACCGCCCTAATTGGTGGCTACTGCAAGAGCATTCTTCACAGCGGCAAACGCGCATGGGTCGTCACGACCGCCGTCACGCTGATCTACGGGCTCCTCTTCTTTATCCTGCGGATGCAGGACTACGCGTTGCTGGTCGGCAGCTTCACCCTCTTTGTGGCCCTGGCGTTCGTCATGTACAGCACCCGTCGGGTCGATTGGTCCGGGCAGTTCACCCCAGGTGAATCGATAAAATGACCCACCCTCAAGAAAGGGCTGCGCCAGCCGATATCCTTGCCACGTGCTCCACGCTTTTCTCCTCTCCGCCACCACAGTTGACCGCCTGCCTACAGGGGTCGAGGTGGCTGCCCGTTTGGAAGGCCAGCACGTCTGCCCGCCTTGCGCTTTCGCGCAAGCCCGCGCGAAGCACCGGCACGTTCTCCGCGGCTGATTCGCGCACGCTCGCTTGATTCGGACGCCTGCGTGGATCGCACAAGCGAGCACCGCAGCACCCGCCAACGCCCCTTTTTTGACAATGAAGAACTGGACAATCGCACAGAAAACCTACGCCGCCGTTATCTTCTCATACCTGATGATCGTGGCAGCCGGATGGCAGCTCTACACCAAGGTGGAGCTCTTCATTCGGACCGAGGCGTGGGTTTCCCACACCAACAAGGTCACCACCAATCTCGACGAGGTGATGTCGTCGCTCATCAACATGGAGACGGGCCTGCGCGGGTATTCCGTGGGCGGAGACGTCAAGTTTCTCGAACCGTATGAGGCGGGCAGAAAGGCCTTCGACCGCGTCCATGCCGCCACCGCGCAGCTGGTGTCCGACAATCCTACCCAGGTTGCGCGACTGACGAAGCTCGCCGGCCTCCAGAAGGAATGGATTGCCACCGACATCGAGCCCACCATCGCCCGCCGGCAGCGGGCGACACAAGGCCTCGAGACGGAGGAGAGCTTCATCGCCTTCTTCAACGAAGGAAAAGGCAAGGTGCTGATGGACGCCATGCGCGCGGAAATCAAACAGATCCAGGACACCGAGTTCGCACTGCTTGAGGTCCGCAAGGGGCAGTTCGACGCGGCCAGCCGCCAGGCGCGGGCGTGGATTCTCTTTGGTCTGTCCACGGCGGTGCTGGTCGGCGCCGTGCTGGTGGTGTGGATCGTGACCGGCGTGAACCGGCATTTGCGCAAGACGATCGGCGATCTCGATCTTTCCACCAGCTCCCTCGGTGCATCGGCCTCGCAGTTCGCGGGTTCGAGCCAGACGCTCGCCGAAGGCGCAAGTGAACAGGCGGCCTCCCTCGAGGAGACATCGGCCTCGCTGGAAGAGCTTTCGAGCATGACCAAGCGCAACGCCGACAGCTCGCAGCAGGCGAAAGCTGCCGCCAACGAGGCGCGCCAGTCCGCCGACAAGGGAGCGCAGCAGGTCGACACCATGCAGACCGCGATGACCGCGATCCGCCAGGCCAGCTCCGATATCGCCAACATTCTCAAGACCATCGACGAGATCGCCTTCCAGACCAACATCCTCGCCCTCAACGCCGCGGTCGAGGCGGCACGGGCCGGCACCGCCGGCGCCGGGTTCGCCGTCGTGGCCGATGAAGTGCGGGCCCTCGCCCAGCGCTGCGCCGCCGCAGCCAAGGAAACCGCAGTCAAGATCGACGACTGCGTCTCAAAAAGTGAACAAGGGGCCGCCATCAGCTCCGAAGTGGCGGAGAGCTTCCAGACCATCCAGCAGCAGGTCCGAAATCTGGATACACTGGTGGCCGAGATCGCCACCGCCTCGAGCGAGCAGAACCAGGGGCTTGGTCAGGTGACCATCGCCGTCACCCAGATGGAAAAGATCACCCAGACCAACGCCGCCGCGGCCGAGGAATCCTCCTCCGCCTCCCAGGAGCTGCGAGGCCAGGCGGAGGTGCTCAACTCGGCCGTGCTCGGCCTGAAGGCCCTGGTTGGCACAGGCCGCACGGAGCCGTCTGCGGTCGAAGTGGATACACCGCCCGCCGGCGGCGTCACCCTCGAACTCGAGAAACCGCGCTCGCCAAAATCGCGTATTCCGAACCGCCAGATTCCGAACCGCAATGGGACGGAAAAAAACCCGCGCAACGCGCCGGGTGCGCGCAGGGAGACCGTCACTGCCTCCGCCGACGCGGACGCCTTCTTCAAAGACTGATCACACCCAGCCTGAACGGCACACGCCCAGGCCAGGCACCGGGACAAGGTCCGGTGGCCCGACAGGACGACACGAACGCCGCGGACTTTCCGCGGCGTTTTGTTTTCAACGGTAACCGAGCTGGTGCAGACGCTGAATGACGGAGCGGTGACTCGCGTCGAGCGGCTTGAACTGGATATCCAAGTCAGCCCCCTTCCAGGTTGCTCGAATACGAACCGCGCGGAAGAACCACGGGTACATCCGTCCCCCCGAGATGCTTTTGATCGCTGACTTCTCCAGGGTGAAGGAGCCCAATGCTCCGGTGACCTGCACGTCCTCGGGGGACGCCGTCAGTTGCGCGACCGCGTCGGGGCCGAAGGTTGCTCCGACCTGGTCGGCCATGTGGCCATGCCAGGAGTCGGCGCGCGTTTCGGCCACGGCCGCGGATGAAGGTGCGAGTTGCTGGGTTTCGTTCATGGAGGCAAACGCACCCCACCCTCCCGTTCGGGAAGGAGTCGAGCGCGCAGGAGTGTTTTCGAAACAGCGGCCCGACTGTCTCATTGCCTCTGAGGCGCGTGCCCCAGACCCGGCAGCATGCGTAGCTCGTTTCTTAAGAAATGCAATGGAGACGATCCGATCCCCCGCTCCCGACGCAGGGCTTCGGCCCGTCACCTCGGATGCGAAAAACCCCGCGGTCCACGTGGACTCGCGGGGTCTGAAGAGCAGACGGTCCGGGGCCTCGCCCTAGGGTTTCGGTTTGCGCGTGAGCGCGTCGGCGGCATTGCCTGCCACCACCCAACTGGCAGAGCCGGCCACGACCGCTTCGTGCTCAAACCAGAGGAAGCCGAAGTCGTCGAGCGACTCGGGGAAATCAGGCTTGATGATGATGTATCCAGGAATCACGGCGCCCGGGATGTAGGCATTGTCGCCACGATTGAAGCTGTAGGTCTTGGTCTGGGAGACCGTGCCGACGCCGGCGACGTAGGATGTGCTGGAGACCGGATGTGTGCCGAGGATGTAGTTGACCGCGCGCAGCGTGTAGTCGGAGCTCACCAGGTCCGGAAACGTGCGGTGCAGGAAATACATCCGGATCGCCATGTCCGTCACCGCGCCCGAGCCCCCCCACGTGCGCAGGCTGGGGGGCACACCGAAGGGGGTGGCGCCCAGCTGCTGGTCGAGGCCGGCCATGTAGGTCTTCACCGCTTCACGCACCTGGTCTTTCTCGCGCGTATCCAAATACGGCAGTGCCCGGACCGCCATCCACCCGCGGAACTCGATCTGCTCGGGGGTGAGCATCTGCGGCAACAGCTCCTTGAGGCGGGCTTTGTAGGGGTCGGCACCCTGGGTGGCGATGGTGAGCTCCAGGGCCGCGGCCCAATCCATTCCCACACCAAAGCGGCCACGCCCGGAAGGCGCGGCGGGGGCTGCCGGGGCAGGCGTGGGGGTGGGAGTCGGGGCTGCGCTCGCCGTTGCGCCCGGGGGCGTCGGACGATTTTGCGTGCCCTGAGACGCCGCCAGCACGCCGCCCGCACCCTCCGGATCTCCTCCGAAATGCGCGGAAGGGGGAAACGGCGTCGGGCTTTTCTTCTCGTTGTCCCACGCCTTGATTGCGGTTTCGAGACACTCCTTGGCGGTGACTGCGTCCCAGCCTTTCAAGGCGTCGGCCGCCGCCGCGAGAGCCGCGATCGACTGCCATTGGAAGAAGGGATTGGTCGTGGAGAAGACCCAGCGGTCATCCGGCCGGCCGGAGTAGTCGCCCTTGACCTCGTTGAGACCCAGGCTTGGGTCATAAAGCCGGCCATCGGTCTTCGTCGCGCCGTCGCCGATATGGGTGTACTGGCGCAGGTCGGGCTCGTGCGTGCCGCGGATGGAGTGGCCGAAGGCGCGAAACTGGGCGAGGATGTACACCGCGCCGTGTTTGACCTGCTGCAGCACATCCGGAACGCCATCGGGGCGGTGCAATTCCACTTCGCGGGCCGCTTCATTGACCGTGGTCTGGTCGTAGGTGAGGTCAAATTCACGGGCCGCGAGAGCCAGGCTTTGGATTACGCTGACCTGCGCCGGTGTCTCGAGGTCGAAGTCGCCCGCATCATACCAGCCGCCCACGTTCATTCCGGGGATATGGTCCCCGCCCTTGTACTTGCCGTCGGTGGCGGTGGCTTGATTCCAGCCGTCGAACTGCTCCCCGACCACGGGGGCGAGGCGGGCGTCATCCAGGTGGGAGGCGCCGTGCCACACGCGGTATCCCTCGCGCACGGATACGTGGTCCATCTGGATCGCGAGGTGATGCCCCAGGCTGGGTTTCCAGATGTGGGCGTAGGCGTCCTTGGAAATGGGGAAGACGGCGGTGCGCTGGTCGGCGTATTCGATGACATACAGGCCGGGCTCCCTGACCGGGGTGAAATCGAATTTTGAATACGTGTAGCGGAGCCAGGCCGTGGAGGGCGTGAGCTCCGCTTCGAACACCGGCCGGTAGGAACCGTCCTCCATCAGGCGAAGGACCTTGGCAGTCTTCGGGCCCTGGTATTTGGGGTCGAGTTCAAGGACCGCGACCTTGGGGAAATCGGGTGCGTAACCGACCTGACTGTGTGCGATCATCGGAGGCCGCGTCCAGTTCGGGACGACGTCAGGCCGGATGTGCCAGACGATCGCGCCCTTGGTCTTGCCGGTGGGGATGAGGGAACGCAGGACAAACCAGCCGTTTTGCGCGCGGCTCCTACCGTCGAATAACATGAGGTCGGCCGTATCCGACGTGACCGTGATGCGTGCGAGCGGGGCGTCCACGCCCAGCGTGATGGATTTGCCGGTGACGAAAGGCAGCGGCTGGGTGTAGCCCTTGGCTTTGTCCCAGTCTTCCAGGTAGTACGCCTTCTTCGGCTCATCCCCAAGCGGCAGGACCTGGATCATCGGGTCTCCAGGCGTGCGGGGAAAAATCCCAGCCTTGATCCCGTCCGCGAGGTACGCCTTGCCCATGTAAACGGAGGGCAGGAATTCAAGGTTGAAGCCGGCGCGGCCAGCCAGTTTCTCCGGAAGCGGCTGATCGAGATTGATGCTGACGCGGACGCCGCCCGGCTCGGCCTCGACCTCGAGCGAATAGCTGATGTCGAAGGTGGGAAAGGCGAGGTTCGCCTTCAGACGGTTCTCGTCCTTTTCGACCTCACGCCCCTTGAGAGTGGCCACGAGGTCCCACTGCTCCGGCGTCGGCATGAGACGCACGTCGCCATTGGTGGCGATTCGCCGGCCATGGAGGATCATCTCCATCGCGGTGTTCTTTTGGTCCACGAAAACCGGATGATACGTGCTGTCGTAGAGAAACACGCTAAAACCCTGGGCATCGAGGTAGTTCTTCTCGGTTACCCGCATCGCCAGGTCTTCAGCGACCAGGCTCGAAGCAGACGTCAGGGCAGCCAAAAGGAGACACGCTCGGAAAGGGGTACGCATGACGACGGACTAAAGGGCTTCCGGTCCATAGCTCAACCGGGAGGTTTACACTCTCATGAGAGTGGCACGGCCGCCCCCTCTCGTGGTCGCGCAGGCAATCGGGTGATGCGGTCGGCCGCAAATGCACCCCCTACTTTGGTCGTAGTCTGGCCCCGACCTCTGGTTCGTTGCGGCAGAGAGGGCGCGGGGTCGATCGTCGCATGCAGAACGCGCCGTCGCGGAAAGCGTCTACCCTCTGCCCCGCACCCACGCTTCGTTCTCTGCTGGCGTCACCCCCTGGAGCTGCCGGCAGGATCTGCTCTCCACCACCCCGTTTCCGCGTGCTCGACCGGTCAGCCCACGCCCCCGCTTGGGCGGAACTGCGTGCACGGGCCCCCTCTCCGCAGCACCCAACACCCAACCACTGCGAGAACACCACCCATGAAGACACGAATCCTCATTCCGGTCCTCGTACCCACGGCGGCAGCCGTGTGTCAGGGACTTCTTGCGCAGACGGCACCCACCTCCGCGGCCGAAACAGAAGAGATCATCACGCTCTCGCCCTTTGAGGTGAATGCAGCCGTGGATACCGGCTACCAGGCAACCCAGACGCTGGCTGGAACCCGGATACGGACGGACCTGAAGGATGTCGGCTCCGCCATTTCCGTCATCACGAAAGATTTCATGCAGGACGTCGGCGCCACCGACAGCAGCACCCTGCTTCAGTACACGACGAACGCCGAAGTCGCCGGAACCCGTGGCACGTATGCAGGACTTGGTGACGGTTCCAGCGTGGACGAAAGCCGCACTCTCCGCTCGCCCATCACCGGCCAGCGCGTCCGAGGCCTCGACGCCGCCGATAACACCCGCGATTTTTTTGCCACCGATATTCCGTGGGACGGGTTTAACACCGATCGGATCGACATCCAGCGCGGGCCCAACTCCATTCTCTTCGGGCTCGGCAGCCCGGCTGGCATCGTAAACCAGCAAACGCGCAACGCTGAGTTTAGGAATCTCGGGAGCGTGGAATTCCGCACCGGTTCGTACGGCAGCAACCGCGCCGCGTTCGATGTCAACCAGACGCTGGTGGACGATGTGCTCGCCCTCCGCGTCGACGCGGTTTGGGACGATGAAAAATTCCAGCAGGAACCCGCTTATGAACGCGATCGCCGCATCTATGGCGCGGTCCGCTTTGATCCCAAGCTCTTCGGGCGCGGGTTCCGCACCAGCCTGCGCGCAAAGTTTGAGCATGGGGAAATCGACGCCAATCGTCCCCGAAACATCACGCCCAACGACAGCATTACCCCGTGGTTCAAGCCAATGGCGGCGGACTACAGCAGCTGGACGATGGACAACGGCATGGGAAAGACCGCCGTGGACAACGGATACGACGCAAACCGCAGCAATATCGCGGAGATTCTGGCAGGCAATGCCGAGGGCCTGCACAAAGGCATGCAGGTCAACAATGCCAACAACCCGAACTACCAGCCTTGGCTGACTCAGGCCGGCATCAATCAGCAACAACCCTTCTGGACACAGGAAGGCGCGACTGGGCAGACCTTCCAGGCCATGGGAGGTTACATCAACCCGGGAGCCCGCACCACCACCGGCGGATTCCGTTCCGCGACTGACGGGTTGGCCGGCAAAAACTACGCCGACCAGTTTTTCGGTCTCGCCAACCTGCCCACCTACGCCGCCAACGCGCGCATTCCACTGTCGGGCTCCGGCCAATACCGGACGATGTCGCTTCAGGACCCCTCGATCTTCAACTTCTTCGACAACCTCATCGACGGGACAAACAAGTGGGAGACGGAAGAGTGGGACGCGTACAACATCGATTTCTCGCAGACCGCCTTCGACGACCGCCTGGCCGTTCAGCTGACCTACGACCGTCAAAAATACCGCCGCGCAAACGAGATGGAACTCGGCCAGACGCCGACCATCACCATCGACATCCTTAAAAATTTCGCCGACTTCTGGCGTGCCGGCGCCTCGGGCATGGGTGTGACAAATCCCAACTTCGGCCGCCCCTACGTCTCGGTGAACTCCGGCGGCGTAGGCAACTCCTACAGCAGCGACCGCGAGTACCTGAGAGGCTCTCTCTTCGCTGAGCTGCGATCGGAGGACTTCTTTGCCAAGGAGAGCCTCCTGGCGCGGATTCTCGGCAAGCACCGGTTCAACGGAGTTTACAGCAAGGAGGAGTTTTCCAACGAGACCCGCGGCTGGAACCGCGTGGCGGTGCCCCTCGACTGGAGCGCGTATTGGAACGGAAATACAGGCACCAGCACCAACCAGTTCGACCGCCCCGTCACCCAGATCATCTACCTGGGCGGCTCCCTTGCAAACGCCAGCTCCGCCGCCGGCGCCAACATTCCGCGCGTGCTTGGGAATGTGGAGGTGCCGGATGCCAACGTGACGGTGTTCGACTCCAATTGGACGGCCACCGGCGTGGGCTTTGCCGATCCCTGGACCGTGCCCGCCTCCCTTGCCAAGGTCTACAACACCGTGGACTACACGACCGGGCTGCCGATCGCACGGACCCAGAATGAAAACCCGGCGAACTACCGTGGCTGGACGACGTACCCGATGAATCTCGTCCGGTATAACAATGGCGCGGACCAGAGCCTCACCACCAGCGCCTCGATGGCGCTGCGCGAAACGACTTCGTACGCCGGCTCCTGGCAGGGATTCCTCTGGAATGAATCCATCATTCCCACGCTCGGCTGGCGGTACGATGTCGTGAAGGGCAAGGACGTCTCGGCGCAGCCCACCCTCGCACGCGCCATCCTCAACATGAACCCGTCCGTCTACAAGCTGCCGGACATCTTCCCCCCCAACCAGGTCTACAAGGACCATTCGACGGCCGGCGGTGTGGTCGTGCACCTCAACAAGCTCACGGGATCGAGGGACTTCCTGCCCGTCAACGTCAGCCTCTCCTACAACAAGTCCAACAACTTCCAGGTCTCAAACACCCGTCGTGATATCTACGGCAAGGTGCTCGGCAATGCCACCGGAAGCACCAAGGACTACGGGGTGCTGCTCTCGACCAAGGACGGCAAATATTCCTTCCGCGCGATCAAATACGAGTCGGCGATCAAGGACGCCTCCGGCGGCATCGATCCAGGCGTGGTAGGCAATTTTGTCGCCGCCGGTCTGCGCTGGCGCAATGTCTTCCTGTATCGTCTTTCTGCCTACACATGGGACACCCGGGAGCAGGCACGCTCCCGCAACGTCTGGGGCGGTCCGGCCAACTCCCTCGACGCGCTTCCCAGTGGCCAAGGCAGTCCGGCCGACACCAGCCTCACCCCGGAGGAGGGCCGCGCCCGCGAGGACGCCGCCATCCGGGGCTGGAACGAGATTCAGGCTTATGCCGAGGAAAAGGGTCTCCTCGCTGCCTGGGGACTGACCAACATGGTCCCGCTCGGCGTGCTGACCGATCGTTCTACCTACGAAGCAAGCCTAGCCGGCGGACGTGATCCCGCCGCCCAGTACCTGCCGCCTGACCTCACGTCGAACCTGCCGATGGTGCGAAACTACAGCGTGACCCGCCCGGGCGGCCTGACCGCAACGTCGGACACGTTTTCTGAGGGCTACGAGTTCGAGCTGACCGCCAATCCCCTGCCCAACTGGCGCCTGGCCTTCAACGCGTCGAAGACGGAAGCCTCCCGGACCAACGTGGGCGGCGAGTCCTTCAAGGACTTCATGGCATTCATTGACTCGAAGGTCTTTAATCCCGATGGCACGCCGAACTACGTGGGACAGATTCCACAGTTCGGAAACCTCGGACTTAACTGGTACCTTAACCAGTTCGCGCAATTCCGCGGGAACTACGAGCAGATGAAGCTGCAGGAAGGCACCAACGCGCCCGAGATCCGCAAGTGGCGCTACAACATCGTGACCAACTACGCCTTCAACCGCGGCAAACTCAAGGGGGTGGGCGTGGGCGCGGGTTACCGCTGGGCCGACAAGGTTGTGATCGGCTACCCCGTCAGGCAGCAGGGCGCGGGCTACACCTTCGACCTGGACCGCCCCTATTACGGTCCTTCCGAGGACGGTCTCGACCTCTGGGTCAGCTACGAGCGGAAGTTGACGGAAAAAATCCGCTGGCGAATCCAGGCCAACGTTCGAAACGTGGGCAAAGGTGACGATCTGATCCCGATCTCCGTCCAGCCCGATGGCCAGACGTGGGCATCGGTTCGTATCGCGCCCACGCAGGAGTGGTTCGTCACGAATACGTTCTCGTTCTAGGTGTCCCCTGCCAGAGCCGGCCGGCGCGCCCGCACGCGCCGGTCGGGAGTGTACGCCCGCCCGATGCGAGCGACGCATACCCCGCGGAGAGGGAATGACTCACCGCTCAAACCCCTACTTAGGTAGGGGCTTGGACAGTACGTCTGAGCGATTGCCGGCCAGCGGCTGGGGAAAACTGTTCCGTCCCAACCCACGGCCGCGGGTTCGCCTTCGAGGGCAAAGCCCGCCCTCAAGCCCGTGTCGTCGTGCCCCGCCCCGCTCCCGTTTGCGGGCGCACCCGCCTCACGCCCTGTCTCGCATGAACCTGAAATTGATACTCCGCTCACTTCGCGCCCTGGCCCTTCCTGTTGTGCTGCTCGCTTGGGCAGTGCCGGTCCGAGCGGGGCTCGGGGAACCGTCACGCGTGCAGTTCGCCCCCGCCCCCGGGGGTGTTCCCCTGGTCACCGCAGGGTCGGCCACTCCGATCCTTGTCGATTCGGAGGACTGGGCGGGCGTGGTGCGTGTCGCCCGCGACTTTCAGGGCGATGTGGAGCGCGTCAGCGGACTCCGCCCCGCGCTGCACCACACGCCTGGAAGCCACCCGACGGTGGTGCTCCTTGGCACGCTTGGCAAAAGCGCCTGGGTTGACCAGTTGGCGGACACGGGACGCATCGACGTGACGCCCATCCGTGGCCAGTGGGAAGCCTGGATCACCGAGGTGGTGGAGAAACCTTTTGCGGGGATCGAACGCGCCATTGTGGTCGTGGGAAGCGACAAGCGGGGCACCATCTATGGTACTTACGACCTTTCCGAGCAGATCGGCGTCTCCCCCTGGTACTGGTGGGCCGACGTGGCCCCGGTGAAGCGTTCCGAACTCCATCTCCAGCCGGGCCGTTCCATCCATCCGTCGCCGACCGTCAAATACCGCGGCATTTTCCTGAATGATGAGGCGCCGGCGCTTACCGGCTGGGCCAACGCGAAGTTCGGCGGCCTCAACCGCGCGTTCTACACCCAGGTGTTCGAACTGCTCCTGCGCCTGCGCGCCAACTACCTCTGGCCCGCGATGTGGAGCAACGCCTTCAATGAGGACGATCCGGAGAACCCGCGTCTGGCGGACGAGTACGGCATCGTGATGGGAACCTCCCACCACGAACCCATGCTGCGGGCCCACCAGGAGTGGTACCGTCACGGCAAGGGGGAGTGGAATTATGAAACCAATTCGGGCGTCCTCTCTGACTTCTGGGCCAGGGGCATCCGCCGGAACCGCACGTACGAGAGCATCATCACCCTCGGCATGCGCGGGGACGGTGATATGGCCATGAGTGAGTCGGCCAACATCAGCCTGCTCGAAACCATCGTGCACGACCAGCGGGCGATCCTGGCGCGGGAAATGCGACCCGAGGTCGAACAGATCCCGCAGCTTTGGGCGCTCTACAAGGAGGTGCAGGAGTACATTGAGCGCGGGATGACCGTGCCCGACGACGTGACCCTGCTGTGGTGCGACGACAACTACGGCAACCTCCGCCGCCTTCCCACCGCGGAGGAGCGGGCGCGTCCGGGAGGCGCGGGTGTGTATTACCACATCGACTACGTGGGCTGGCCGCGCTCCTACAAGTGGCTTAATGTCACCCCCATTTCCAGGATCTGGGAGCAGATGCACCTCGCCCACCGCCACGGCGCCGACCGTATCTGGATCGTGAATGTCGGGGACCTGAAACCGATGGAGTTCCCGATCGAGTTTTTCCTCCGCTACGCCTGGGCTCCGGAACGCTGGCCCTACGAACGCCTGGACGACTTCGGCCGCCTCTGGGCGGAGCGGGAGTTCGGTCCCGCCCACGCCGGGGAGATCGCGGCACTGGTCGCCGGGTACACCAAGCTCAACGGCGCGATCAAACCCGAGTGGCTGTCGCCGGACGTGTTCAGCCTGGTGAATTACAATGAGGCGGAGCGGGTGCGCGCCGCCTGGAAGGACCTCGACGAACGCGCTGGCCGGCTTGAGCGCGAGCTGCCGGCCTCGCAGCGGGACGCGTTTTTCCAGCTTGTGCTTTGGCCCATCCGCGCGTGCGCCATCGCGAACGAGATGACCATCACCGCCGGCTTCAACCAGCTGTACGCCTTCCAGGGGCGCACCGCCACCAACACCACCGCCGCGCGGGTGCGCGAGCTCTTCCAGGCGGACGCCGCCCTGACCCGCCGATACAACGAGGAACTGGGGAACGGTCGCTGGAGGCACTTCGCCGATCAGACCCACCTCGGCTACGCCATCTGGCAGCAGCCACCCAGAAACACCATGCCGGCGGTCAGCGAGGTGCAGGCCAGCCGGGACGGCGCCATCGGCGTCGCGATCGAAGGCGCCCGACCCGCCTGGCCGGAAGTGATTCCGGGGCAGCCACGCCCCACCCTTCCGACCCTGGATTCGCTGACGCGCGGTACACGCTGGGTCGAGGTCTTCAATCGCGGGGAAGGTCCGGTCAGTTTTCAGGTCGAAGCCCGCTCTCCCTGGCTCCGCGTCTCCCTCGACGAGGGGCGCCTCACCGGCCCGGAGGCGGTGCGGCTCCAGGTGGAAATTGATTGGGACGCTGTACCCGAGGGTGCGCAGCAAACCAGCCTGCTCCTCAAGGACGAACGCGGTACCCGTGTTCAAGTTGGGGTCCCGGTGATCAAATACCCGGCGTCGTCCGCGCCGGCGCCGGGCTCCTTCGTCGAAGCGAACGGCTACGTGGCGATGGAGGCAGTCAACGTCACCCGCGCCGTGGAAGAACCGGGAATCGCATGGCGCACCCTCCCCGATTTCGGCCGCACCTCGGGCGGCATCACCCCTTTTCCGGTCACCGCCGAAAGTCGCGCCCTCTCCCCTGCGTCGTCACGCCTCGAATACGCGATACACACCGTTTCGAGCGGAGACGCCACGATCGAGCTCACCCTTTCCCCCACCCTCGCCTTCATCCCCGGCCGCGGGCTGCGCCTGGGCGTCTCCGTCGACGAGGACCCTCCCCGGATCATCGATCTGCAGCTCCCCGTCGGCGACGGACATGCCGCCTGGGGACGCACCGTGCAGGAAGGCGTCCGCAAGGTCGTCACCCGGCACCACATCTCGCAGCCCGGCGCTCACGTCGTGAAGGTCTGGAGAATCGATCCGGCGGTCGTCCTCCAGCGCGTGGTGCTGTCCTTCCGGGATGTTCCGGAGAGTTATTACGGCCCCCCGGAAAGCGTCAGGTACTGACCGGCGGCCTCCCGTCCGCTCGCACGACCAGGCGCGGACGCGGAGCACGAGTCGCGCTGCTCTGCCTCCCCGCAATCGCCGGCGGCGCGACCCCGGGCGCCAGCGCCGCGGCGCGGCTCGGCCCTTTACTCAGAAAAGCGATACCGTAATCGTGCCCCCCGTGCCCCCCCCTTTCTTGGGCAGCGATTGCCTCCATCGAGGACCTCTCTGCGCCTTCCTCAGCCTGGTGCTGCTGTCCCTTGCGCCGGCACTCCACGCCCAGCCAGCGGCCGCGACGTTGAAGGGTCAACCGTTCACGCGTTTTTATTCCTTCGACCAGATTGGCAATGTCTTCCGGGGAGCGCGGCTATCCTTCGACGCCGAGGGACGCGTCGCGGTGGTGCACGACGGGGTGTATTCGGTCCTCAATGACGAGAGCTGGATCGACCTGATGGAGGAGCGGCCGGAAAGGGAGTCGTTTCAAAGTGTGGCGAGCGACGCCGATGGCACCCGTTATTATGGCGCCGTCGGATCGTGGGGTTTGCTGGAGCCCACGCCGGAGGGTCGGCTGAGCACCGTGTCCATGGTTCCAAGCTCCCTGCCCGGGTGGGCGGTCAATGCGACATTCGGGGAGATCACGCTGGGCGAGACGGGCGTCTTTTTCGCGGGACGAACCGGGATCGCTTACTGGAGCAAGGCCAGCCGCGAAACCACATTCATTCACGTGCCAGGGCTCGCGCACCTTTTCAGGCTCGGCTCTGACCACTATGTCTCCACGTTCGACCGCGGGACCTTCCGGTTGAATCCGGAGACGGGTGTCGCCGAACCCGCCCCGGAGTGGCCGCTGCGCGGCGCGATCGTTGACAACACCTCGACGCTCCCCTCGGGACATGCCATCCTTTCCACCTTTTCGCGGGAGCTCTTCCTTTGGGATGGAGTCACAGTGACGCCGCTGCAGAGCACGCTGGGTGAGAGGATGGAGGGACGGATCACCGCACTCCAGGCCTTGCCCGAAGGTCTTTTCGCCCTCGCGATCAATGGGAAGGGACTCTACCTGCTCAACCCCGAGGGTGCCATTATCACGTCCCTCACCGACCCCGAGTACCGTTTGGTCAGCGCCCTCGGAAACAATGAGCCAGGTATTCTCTGGGCCGCGACAGAGAGCGGTATCTCGAAGATCCACTACGGCGCCCCCGTCACCACCTTTGGGCAGGCCCTCGGCCTCTCCATCGGGTGGCCACAATTTGTGACGTGGAACGAGCGCCTGATCGTCGCCTCGAACGGTCGTGTCTTTGAGCAGGTGGTGGGCACGCCCGGCGAGCCCAGTCGTTTTCGCCTGATGGATCCGCAACCGGGTTCCGGTGCGTGGGGCATCGCGACGCACGCCGACTGGCTTCTCCTCGGAAATTCAGAGGGTGTGTTTGCCGCCACGCCGGGTCGGCCGCTGCAGAGGGTTCTCGACGCCATCGCCGTCGCGCGCCTGCAGATGCTTGAGTCAGGCGAGTGCCTGGTCATCGGCGAGGAGGTGATCACTGCGATGCAGCTTGAGGACGGAACCTGGCGGGAGTGCGCGGCGCGCACGCCAGGCGTCGGCTATCCGTCCACGGTGCATGCGTCCCGCAGCGCTGCCTGGGTGGAGCTCGGACCCAACCGGGTGGCCCGCATCGCCCTCAGCGGAGGCGCCCTGGATGTTCGTGTCCTGGACACCTTTCCCTGGAACGGCGCCCGGTGGGTAAACGTGAGCGTCCTCGGCAGCACCGTGGTGTTGAACGGACCGGAGTCCGGGAGATTCTTCTTTGACGAGGAGACCCAGGCGCCCGTTGAAAACCCCCGGCTCGAGACCCTGCTGCAACAGATGCCGTACTGGCCGTCCCGAATCCGCCCCGAGAATCCGCAACGCTGGTGGGTATCCCATGCCCACGGGGTTTTTACGGTGGATCCGTCGACCGTTCCGTTGTCGCCTGACACCGTTACCTATCGTGAAATTCATGAGCACTCACCCCTGGTCCAGTTGTTGCCAGGCGGCGCAGTTCTCGCTTCGAACGGACGCACCCTGTTGAGCCTTGCCCGACCTGCGGCGCACCCCGCCCCTCGCCAAATCTCACCACGGCTGGTGTCGCTCCAGGATCTCCGCACCGGCCGCGAACGGGTTTCGCACGGTCTGCGCACCCTGCCCGTGCTGCGTCTTGACCATGATGAGAACACCCTGGGGCTGCGTTTTTTCGCGGGGACCTATTCGCTGCGGGCCAAGCCCGAGTATGAGTTTCGAATCAATCAAGGGCCGTGGAGCAGGCTCGAGGGGACATCGCACCTCCGCCTTTCAGACCTGCGCGAAGGGACTTACCGCTTTGCGGTCAGGCTGAGGGACAGCCGGGGCCCGGTGGGGACGGAGACGTCGTTTTCCTTCTTCATCGCGCCGCCCTGGTTCCGGTCATCGTGGGCAGTTTCCGGATACATCCTCTGCGGCCTTGCCGCGGTTTTCGGGGTAGTCCGATTTTTCCTGCGGCGGGCCCGGGCGAAGACGGCCGCGCTGGAAACCGTCGTGGCTCACCGTACCCGGGAGTTGAAGGCGACCATGGAGAAACTGCAGCAGGAGGTGCAGACCACGGCCACCCTCGCGGAGCGAAACCGCATGGCGGGGGAAATCCACGACGGCGTGGAACAGGGCCTGGCAGGGCTGGCCATGCAGATGGAGGCTATCGCCCAGTTCCAGAATTGTCCCCCGGATGTGCAGCGGGAATTATCGGTCGCGGTGAACCTTCTCGCCTACAGTCGCAAGGAAATGCGCCACGTCGTGCAAAACCTCCATTCACCGGAACTGGCCAACGTGGACCTTGGGACCGCGCTCCGGCGCACCTTCGAGCGGGTCGCCCCTGCGCGGATACCGGTGGAGGTGGCCACGGAAGGAGCCGCGCGGCGGTTAACCCCCTCGATCGAGCACGATCTGCTACGCATCGCGCAGGAAGCCGTTTCAAACGCTCTTCAACATGCCGCGCCCACCCGGATCAGGGTGACGCTTCACCTTGAGTCGTCCGAAGTGACCCTCAGCGTGGAGGACGATGGGAGCGGCTTCGAGGTAGGCACCGCGCCGGGAGGCGAGCTCGGACACTTTGGCCTGCAGAGTTTCAAGGCGCGCAGTGAACGACTGGGCGGCCAGTTAAAGATCCTCAGCGAGCCCGGTGCAGGCACGCGCGTAACCGTCCGTGTGCCGCTCGAACCCCACGCCCACCAACCATGACCATGGAAAGCCCAAAGATCCGCGTACTGCTTGTCGACGACCACATCGCCATTCGGATGGGCCTGTCCCTGGGCATCAACAATCAGCCCGATATGGAGGTCGTCGGGCAGGCGGAAAATGGCGCCCAGGCCCTCGATGTGTACGACGAGAGCGCGGTGGACCTGGTCGTCCTCGACCTCCGGATGCCAAACATCAGCGGGATCGAAACAATCAAGGGCTTGCGGCGACGATTCGCCGGCGCGCGGATCCTCATCCTGAGCAGCTTCGCCGGCGGTGATGAGATCTCCACCGCGCTGCAGGCGGGTGCCCGCGGCTTCGTCAGCAAGGATGCGCCCCTTGCCACCCTGTTGGACGCCATCCGCCGTGTCCACGCCGGTGAGCAGGTCCTCGCCCACGAATTGGGACTTCGGCTCGCCAATCGAATGGCCTCGCAGCTCTCCGCACGAGAACTCGATGTCCTGCGTCTGATCGGGAAGGGCAAAACCAACAAGGAGATCGGCGCCGAGCTCAACCTGGCCGAAACCACGGTGAAAGGGCACGTCACGGGAATTCTTTCGAAACTCGGTGTCTCCGATCGGACCCAGGCCACGCTGACGGCGATCAAACGTGGGCTCATCCACATGGAGTGAGAGGGAGTCGGGAGACGCGGCGCCGCCGCACCCACGGACGGGCGCACGGGTGCCGCAACGTTGCGGTGGCACATCGTTGCGGTGGCGCAGCGTGGGGGGACACTGTCACTACGGCCCGTAGAGGCCCGCCACGCGGTCGGGCGCTCGCGCCAGAAGGATGTGGCGAAAGGATCGGGCGTGGCCGCACTGTCAAGAGTCAAGACATGACCCCTTAGGAAAGTGTGCAACGTGCGGACAAAAAACGGGAGGTAGGTAAAGTCGCGCAGCCCACACGACGCCCACCCTACTCCCATGAGCACCTCCTCCTCACGCACCGCGACGGCCGCGGCAAAATCGAACGGGCGCAGCAAGGTCGGCACGAATGTCCGTGCCCTGCGCGACGCTCACCTGCAGCGCAACGCGGCAGCCCGCGCCGCTTTTGAACGGCATCTCGGCCGCTTTCGTCGCGAGGCAAAGCGTCTGCTTGGTCGCAGCGAACTCCGGGCCGCGGTGGCGGTGGCGGAACGGATTCGACGGGAGTACCAAGCCACCGCACTCGAACACGGTTCTGACCCCGCGCGTTGGGCCGCAAGCCAGGCCAAACACCGCAAGCAGGTGCGGCGGGAGCTGGGTAAAGCGATCCCGAAACTGCGCGCCCTGCGCGCGCTGGCCGCTGAGGCGCGCGTCGGTTTTCACGCGGTGGCAGACTCGGTCCTTCGTCGCACGTACCCTGGCGGTTTTCCCCTTCATGTGGGTGAGCTCCTACCGGCCGATCCCGTGGCGCGGGAGGTGACAGAACCGTATCCGCTTTTTGACGTCAGCCAGCAGAACGTGTTTCCCAGCCTGCGCGACCAGTCCTTCGCCTTGCCGGCCATCGGCCAGGTGGTGAACGATGTGCAGGTCTCGATGGATGAACACACCGCCGTGCTCAACGGGGTGTTTGGCCTGGACGCGATTGCGTCCATCATCAGCCGTTCCGGCTGTGGCTTCAATTTCACGGTGCCCGCCACGGGGCGTCTCCACATCGTGGCAGAGGTGCAGGTCCTCCACAGCCGCGTGAACATGTCTCTCCAGGATAACTTCGGCTTCTCCTCCGGCAGTGTCTTTGCCGCCGCCAACCTCTACGCACAGGTCGTTCGCGGGAGTGCGGTGATTGACCTGGCGCAAACCGTGATAGCGAGAAGCCTCGAGTCTGACGGGGACGACGTGTCCACGACCTTGCCCACCCTGGACAATACCGTGCCCATCACCTTCGACGTCACCACCGAGGACGTCTTTGACGCAGGAACCGATGTTCAGATCCTGGTCGGCTCCGAGTTTGTCGCAGCGACATCACTCGACGACATGAAGGCGAGTGTAAGCGCATTGCTTTGGTGCGACGTGAAGAAGATCGTGGCCTCGATCGTGTGAGGACGCAACGGGGGCCGCCTTCCCGCTCCGGATGACGGCGCCCCTGAGACAAAAACCTCAACGAGCTTCGGCGAGGCCGCGGCGACCCGCTCTGCGGGCTTCGGCGAACTCCCCTGCCTGACGGCGCGAAGCGCCTCTGTCGGCTTGCCCAGTCGAAGCGTTCTGCAGGACGGCGCCCGCCTACGCTCCACGAGCTTCGGCGAGGCAGCCTTCGGTCAACTGCAGTTCACGAAGACTGGTGGAGCAGATCGGGATCAAACCGACGACCTCGTCGTTGCGAACGACGCGCTCTATCAACTGAGCTACTGCCCCAAGGGAGAGGGTCGTTTTGATAAATGGAGGGCGGGGAGTAAATCCCAATTTTCAGGTTTCGCGCGGGTCGCGGCGCCCCCTTTTCTTCCCGCTCCGACGACGGCTTACCCGGAGGCATCGTCCCGGCCGTCGTCCTGCGGTTCATCCAGCAGATCCAATAGCTCGGCGATCCGCTCGCTCGTCGCATGGTGTTCGAGCCAGTGGTGCAGCCGGGCGCGGGCCTCGCCGTGACGCGACAAGGCGCGGAGGGCCTGGATCGCCACTACAAAAGCGGGCTCGTCGCCCTGCTCCCGCGCAAGCACGGCCTCGGCGTCAACCAGGGCGTCCGCCGCCCGCGCCTGCTGCAGGCGTAATCGCGCTCGCACCCGCAGCACCGCCACATGTTCTCCGTGTACCTGCGTCCAGGTTTCAAGCCGGGTATCCGCTTGCTCTTCATGCCCGTGCAAGAGGTGAAGGTCGGCCAGCCAGGCGCAGGCCTCCTCATCCCCGGGATTCACCGCCAGATTCCGCTCCGCCAGGGCCAGGGCCTCCGCCTGTAGTCCAAGATCACGGTGCGCTTTGCTCAACAATCGGAGAAGCTGCGCATCGTCGCGCCACTCCGGCCGCAGCGCCTCGTACTCGGCGAGCACACGCCGGCTATCGCCCAGACCGGCATGGAGGCCGAAGCGGAGGCGGGCATGGGCAATTTCATCGGGCTCCAGCTGGGCCGCGCGCGCCGCCGCCGCCAGCGCCTCCTCGTCGTGGTCCGCCCGGAAACAAACTCGCGCGTAGCGCGCCCAAACCGCGGCAAAGCGACCGTTCTCGGGACGCGACAGCCACATGCGGCCAAACGCCACCCCGCGTTCCGCCTCACCACCCTCAAGGGCGATGCGCAAGGCAGCTTGAGCGATGTCCGGGTCCGCGTGGTCCATCACGTCCGCCGTATCCAGGAGGTTGAGCGCAGCGGGAAACTCCCTCCCCTCCGCATAGGCCTCTGCCAGGCGGCGCAGGAGATAGGCATTGGGCGGGCAGGAGGAAAGGAAACGCTGCCCGCAGGCGATGCTCTCCGTCAGCTTGCGCTGCCGCGCCAGGATCTCGACCGCATTTCCGACCAAGGTGGGGTTCTCCGGATCGCGCTCCACCGCCCGGACAAAACAGGGTTCGGCGATATCCAGGCGGCCCAGCCGATCCGCCAGGATTCCCAACTCGTTGAGAAAGTCCGAGCTGGCCTCGTCCGGGAAGGAGCGCGCCCAGGCATCCCCGCTTTCGAGCGCCTCGCGCTCCCGCCCCAGCTGCACCAGCACACGCAGGCGCCGCAGCGCGGCCGCGATCGAATCGGGTTCCTCCACCAGGGCCGTTTCGAAGTGCGCCAGCGCCTGCGCCCACCGCCCCAGGCGCTGGGCGGCAATACCCACCTCGATCTGCAGGAAGGCAGTCCCTCGATGGGTGGACAACCAGGGCTCCGCCAGCTCCACCACCTCGGCGCAACGCCCTTCTAGTCGCAGGCACGCCATCCAGCGTCCGAAGAGGAAGGCCGACTCCGGCTCCTGCGCCGAAAGTCGCCGGTATTCCACCTCGGCGCGCGCGTGCTCATCCTTTGCATACAACGCATTGGCCAGCTGGCGCCGCACGTAAGGGTCCGCGGGGCGGCGCTCCAGCCAGTCGACGCAAAGGTCCACGGCCTCCGGCGCACGCCCGAGCATGACTAGGTGGGAGGCAAGATTCCCTGCCGCGATCTCGTTCTCGGGATTCAGGCCCAGGGCGCGGCGGTATGCCTCCTCCGCTTCCGGCGCCCGCCCGAGGTCGCGGAGGTGATTGCCCCACTCATTGTGCATCCGGGCGGTGGCCCGGCCTCCGGTGCCGCAGGTTTCGAGGAAGGCCCCGGCCTCCGTGGTCCGTCCGCGGCGAATCAGGTTAAAAAACCACGCCTGCCTGAGATCCAGGTCGTCAGGAGCCAGTCCCACGGCGCGGCGCAGGACCTCGCCCTCCTCGTCGAACGCCTGCACCTCGCGCAGCGCCCAGGCCAGTTTCCCCGCCACGTAATGACTCCACGGGTACGTGGAGAGCCAGCGGCGCCCGGCTTCGACCGCTTCGGCGGGCCTGCCCCCGCAGATCAACGAACGCAGGACGTTGCCGAGGAAAATCCCCTCGGCCGGACGCAGTCGATGCGCCTTGATGTAAAGTTCCTCCGCGCGCGGCCACCGCTCCAGGTCATCCGCCGCCAGACCCAGCCGGTTGAAGAACTCGCCGGTGGCAGCCGCGGGATGTGCGGAAAGCCAGGCTTCCCCCGCCTCGAGCGCGGCCGCCGCCCTGCCGTGCCTCCGAAGCACCGCGATGAACTCCGCCTGAAACTCCGCATCGGTCGGAGCCAGCCGGGCGGCCCGGGCCATCGCCTCGATCTCTGCCTCCGCCTGGCCGCACCGCTCGAGCTGCTCCGCGACATAACGCCACGCCCAAGGGTCCTCCGGATGTGCCTCCGCCCACGCCCTCACGTAGGCGAGGGCGACGGTCGGACGGTCCAGGGCGTTGAGCCGCCGTTTCATCGCCCGGGCCACACCCACGTCGTCGGGAAGGGCGCGTCCCCACGCCTCGATCACGGCCTCCTCATCGCGATCGCGTCCGGCACGATGCAGCGCCCAAGCCAGCTCCGACCAGTACCGCGGAGGCAGTGATGTGGTCGGCCCGGACAGGAGGCCAAGGCCGAAATCCGCGGCCTCGCCAAACCGCTCCAGCCAATTGTATCCGACCATCACATTCACGCGGGCCTCCGGGTCGGACGGAAAGTCGCGCTGCGCCTGGAGATAAGCCCGCAGCGCCTCCTCATGGCGGCCGAGAAAGGTGAGGTTGACCGCGATGGAGGTGAGCAGCCGCCGCCGGTCGCAACCACGCACGGTGGCCAGTCGATCCCGACACGCCTGGATGCTCTCGGCGTAACGGTCCACCCGGCCGAGTCCGACAGCCCGGTTGTCGCCATAGCGGACATGGCCCGGGGCCAGCGCCACCGCTTGGTCAAACCAGCGGATCGCCTCTTCTCCGCGCTGCAACTCGAGGCACGCGCGGCCCGCCTCATTGGCGAGAGCGGCGGAAGGTCCGAAACAGCCCTCCCAGGCGCGCACCAGCGTGAGCACGTCTTCGTAACGACACTCCTGATACGCTCGCTCCACCGCCACCAGGGCGCTGGGCGAGAGCTCGGCGGCAAGGCCGGTCACCTGCCCGCGGCGCCCGGCGAGCGCAAGACGGCCGGCAATGCGCGCCTCTTTCCAGGCGCCACCCGCCCACGCCGCCGCCGCCAGGCGGCGATAGAGCTCGCGGCTGCCGCGCCAGCGCGCGAGGTAGCGGGCGCCCAGTTCCAAAACGGTGTGCGCCTCAGCTGGGCTGGAGTGCGCACGCATCCGCCTCAGCGTCAGAAACAGGGAGACCATCCCCCGCAGGCCGGGCGAGCGCCGCGCACGGTGGGAAAAGAGATGACCGTCCATCATGTGCGGGAGCCGTGGCACGCGTTTCCGGGACCCTGCGCTGTCTCCGCCTCCCCTCACCCTTTGCCGCCCTGAGCGGGCCCTGACGGGATCAATCCCTCATCCTTCGCCAGGCGGCCGAACACCATCCGGCCGCCGGCCGACGGCAGCACGGTCATGATTTCCGCAAGCACCCGCGACCCGATCCGATTGCGGGCATTGCTCACCACCACCATCGACCCGTCCTCGAGGTAACCAACCGCCTGCCCCTCCTCCTTGCCGGGCTTCACCAGTTCGATCTCGAGCATCTCACCGGGGGTGAGCTCTGAACGCAGGGCGCGCTGCAGGAAATTCAGATTGAGCCAGGGAACGCCGTGAAACTCCGCAAGTTTCGCCACGCCGTAATCCGTCGTCAGCAATTTGGCCTTCAGCGACCGGGCGAGGAAGACGAGCTTGGCATCCGCGTCGTGCGGTTTGGCCACGTCGCTCGAGGGCGTCTGGATCTCGAGATTCTTTAGTTTCCGAAGCTGCCCGAGGATCTCGAGTCCCTTGCGGCCGCGCGCCTGGCGCTGGGGATCCGGCGACGCAGCCACCGCCTGAAGTTCGTCCAGGACAAAGCTCGGAATCACGAGCACCCCGGAAAGGAACCCAGCCTCGTACACCTTCACCAAGCGCCCGTCGATCAGGGCGCTGGTGTCCACCACCACCTGGGAGCGCTCGACGTCCTGCGGCTCAAAACGCACGTAGGGGATGACCAGGTTAAACTCGTCCTTTCCGCGCAGTGCGATGACGGTGCAGAGGTAGGTGACAATCAGATACAGGGCCAGCTGCGTGATGTAGATGTACTGCGGATCCCCGCCGGCAAAGAGCGGGCTGTTGCCGACCAGGTACGCAATCAGCGAGCCGATCGCCAGACCGAAGGTCACCGCCGAAAGGCCGCGCAGGGAAAAGCCCTTCAGCAGCACGTCCGTCAACAGGACGAGGCAGCCGATCAGAAAACCCATCACCGTGCCCTGCGCCTTGTGGTCCTGCCAGTCCGGTGAGGCGTAACACACCAGAAAACCCGCGATGGTGCAAAGGACGATAAAAACGGCCCGAATCGGCCAGAGCGTGCGGCGGTTCATGGGCGATCAGGTACGGACAAGCCAATAGACGATCAGGGGAGCGAGGAGCATCACCGCCATGGTGGTGTAAAGGATCACAATGGCGCGGCGCGCTTTGGCCTTTTCACCGGAGGTCTCGTCCATTTCAAACCAGTGCACGACACGCGGAAATCGATGACAAACCAATACTGGCTGGTGAAGCAGGAACCTGAGTCCTACGCATGGGAAACCTTTCTCAAGGACCGGCGCACGTCCTGGGATGGCGTGCGCAACTATCAGGCCCGAAATCACCTCCGCGGTATGAAGAAGGGCGACTTGGTGCTCTTTTACGCCAGCGTCACCACCAAGGCCGTCCTGGGCATCGCCGAAGTCAGCAAAGCCGCCTATCCCGACCCGACCTCCCAGGAGGGCGACTGGAGCTCGGTGGAGCTGAAGGCCAAGCAGAGCCTGAAAGCACCCGTCACCCTCGAGACCCTCAAGGCTGACCCGGCACTCGAGAACTTGGGTCTGCTCCGTCAGAGCCGTTTGTCGGTCATGCCTTTGTCCAAGGCAGAATTCGAGCGGATCGTCGCCCTCGGCGCCTGAGTCGCCTCAGGTTGCGGCCGCGCAATTGCTTCGTTGCCTGATGCCGGTGGTTTGTTTTTTCATGTCGGAATGACCGTCGCCACCAGCGAGAACTCCGCACCCGTTGCAGCCCCGAGTGATTTCATCCGGGACATCGTCGCACAGCACGTCGCGGAACAACGCTATCCGAAGATCGTCACGCGCTTCCCGCCGGAGCCCAACGGCTACCTGCACATCGGGCACGCCAAGTCGATCTGCCTCAATTTCGGCATCGCCCGCGAGAACAACGGCCAGTGCAACCTCCGGATGGACGACACCAATCCGACGAAGGAGGAAGTCGAATACGTCGAATCAATCATCTCCGACGTCACCTGGCTGGTCCAGGGCTGGGCGGACCACACCCTCGGACTGAAACCCAAGGGCAAGGGCCCGGACACCGTGTCGTTAGGAGGCTCCGAGGACTTTCACCTGCCGCCCGTCCAGGGCCGGGCGGGTGATCCCGCTCTCGAACCGTTTTTCGCCAGCGACTACTTCGACCAGCTCTACGCCTACGCCGTAAAGCTGATCAAGATGGGCAAGGCCTATGTCTGCGACCTGAGCCCGGAGGACACGGACAAATACCGCGGAGCGCCGGACAAGCCGGGGACAGACAGCCCGTTCCGCAATCGCTCGGTCGAGGAAAATCTCGCGCTTTTCGAGCGCATGAAAGCGGGCGAATTTCCCAACGGGGCCCGTTCGCTGCGCGCGAAAATCGACATGGCTGCGCCCAATGTGTGGCTCCGCGACCCCCTGCTCTACCGGATTCGCCACGCCGAGCACCATCACACCGGCGGCAAGTGGTGCATCTACCCGCTCTACGATTTCGCGCATTGCCTGAGCGACTACATCGAGGGAGTCACCCACAGCATCTGCACCCTCGAGTTCGAGGTGCATCGCCCGCTCTACGACTGGATCCTCGAGAGCCTCGATCTCCCCCGCGTCCTGCCGCACCAGTACGAGTTCGCGAAGCTCATCCCGTCCTACATGATCGTGAGCAAACGAAAGCTCATCCAGCTGGTGCAGGAGAACATCGTCTCCGGCTGGGATGATCCGCGTCTGCCGACGATTCGCGGCTTGCGCCGCCGCGGCATCCCGGCCGCCACTCTGCGCCGCTTTGTGATGCAGCTGGGCGTGACCAAGTTCAACAGCGTCACCGACATCGCTGTGTTCGAGCACGTCATCCGGGAGGATCTGAACAAGCTGGCGCTCCGTCGCCTGGCGGTGCTGCGTCCGGTCAAGGTCGTGATCACCAACATCGCGCCCGGCGAAGTGATCGAACTCGATGCCGTCAACAACCCCGAAGATCCCGCCGCCGGCACACGCAAGCTGACCTTTACCCGGGAGCTCTACATTGAGAACGACGACTTCATGGAGGTGCCGCCCCCGAAGTACTTCCGCCTCCGACCCGGCGGCGAAGTCCGCCTCAAGTACGCCTTCATCATCAAGTGCGAGGACGTGGTGAAAGACGCCGCCGGCGCCGTCACCGAAATCCGCTGCACCGCCGACCTCGACTCCCGCACCGGCGGGCCGACTGCGAGCCGCAAGGTCAAGGGCACCATTCACTGGGTCAGCGCGGCGCACGCGATCGACGCCGAGGTTCGCCTGTACGACCGGCTCTTCACCGCGGCCGAGCCGGATGCGGACGGGGACTTCAAGAAGAACGTCAACCCGAAGTCGCTCGAGGTGCTGACCGCGAAGCTGGAACCCTCCCTGGCGGACGCTGCGGCGGAACAGCGCTACCAGTTCGAGCGCCTCGCCTATTTCACCCTCGATACCAAGGACTCGGCCCCGGGGAAGCCGGTCTTCAACCGGACGATCACATTGAAGGACAACTGGGCGCCCGCCAAGGGCTGAGCGCCCGCGCCACGCTCAGCCGGCCCTCGCGGGTAGTTTAACTTCGAATACTGCGCCGCCCCCGGCGCGATTGTGCATGCCCACGGTGCCGCCATGCGCCTCCACGATGGCGCGCACCAGGCTGAGCCCCAGGCCGAGGCCGGCCTGGGACCGGCTCTGGTCCCCGCGGTAGAGACGTTCCCAGACCCGGGGCTGCTCCGCCTCGGGAATGCCGGGACCGGTGTCCGCAACCGTGAGCACCATCGTTTCGCCGCTGCGTTCGGTCGTCACGCTCACCGATCCGCCGGCGGGGGTGTATTTGATCGCGTTGTCGAGCAGGTTGGCGATGGCCTGGCGCAGGCGTGTGGTGTCGGCGGATACGGGCGTCGCGCCTCGATTGTCCAGGGTCAGCCGCAGGTCCCGCGTCTCCGCCACATCGGAATAAAGCTCCACCACCGCGCCGGCCAGTTCACCCAGGTCGACGTCCGCCCGCGCCAGCTTCAGCACGCCCGCCTCGGCCTCGGAGATCTCCATCAGGGCGCGCAAAAGGAGCAGGACGTCGTCCGCGCGTTCGACACACTCGCCCAGCGCGTCGCGGGCCGCGGCCTCGTTGCCCGTCTGTGTCAGGGCCAGCTCGGCTGTTCCACGGAGGCTGGTGAGCGGCGTGCGCAGGTCATGCGCCACGTTGTCGAGGGCCTCACGCATCGCCTTCAGGAGCGCCGCGTTCTTGTCGAGGACGGTGTTGAAATGACGCACCAGCTCGGCCACGTCGTCGTCGCGCCGGGGCTGCGGGACGCGCGCGTCGAGGGCACCGGTCGTGATGATCCGGCGGGCCGTTTCCACCACATTGCGCAGTGGCCGCGTGGCACGATTGGCGGCGATATAGCCGATGACGAACGCCGCCAGTACCACCCCCCCCGCCACGCGCAGGAAGAGTCCGCGAAGCGGTTCCAGCAGGGTCTCACGCGAGTCCGTGCTCCGGCCCACCTGGAGAAGGAGCCCGTCCGGCAGCACGGAGGACACGAGCACGAGGTCGCGCCGCTGGTCGCGCGGCACACGTACACTGTAGACACTCCGGACATTCCAGCCGCCCCACCCATCGGGCACGGCCACCCGGCGGGCATCCTGGTCAATCCAGTCCGGCGGGATCTTTCCCCATACCGCATTGCCGCGCGGACCCACCAGACGCACAAACAGCGAGCGCACATTGGGGGCTTCCGAATCCTCGGCGATGCGCTCACGCATCCCCACCAGCCCCCTCGCCTCGTAAATGTCCGAATACTGCTGCAGCCGCAGTTTTAGCGACTCCACCTCGCGCCCCTCCAGCTGACGCCCCAACAGGACGTAGAGCAGGAAGAAGATCGCGGTGAACCCGGCGGCAAAGAGGACCGCGAACCAAAGGCTGAGCCGCGCCGCGAGGGAGCGCCGGAAGCGGTTAAGGGGTCCCTTGAAAAACATAACCAACTCCACGCACGGTCTCGATCCGCTTTTTATCCGGGTCGATCTTTGCCCGAAGGCGATGCATCAACACGTCCACCACGTTGGTCTGAGGGTCAAAGCTGTAGTCCCAGACGTGCTCCAGGATCATCGTCTTCGTCACAGGGCGCCGCGGATGCCTCAGCAGATACTCGAGCAGCGCGAACTCCCGCGGCTGCAAGTCGACCGGGGTCCCGGCGACGCTGGCGGTGCGGGCGATCAGGTCCAGTTCCACGTCTCCGACCGCGAGGCGGGTCGCCTCGGGCACGCGCGTGGAACGACGTATCAACGCCTGGAGGCGCGCAGAGAGCTCGGCAAAGGCAAAGGGTTTGGTGAGGTAGTCGTCGCCACCGGCCTGCAGGCCTTTCACCCGGTCCTCCACACTTGAGCGCGCGCTGAGGAAAAGGACCGGCACGTCGCTCCGCGCCGCTCGAAGCCGCCGGACGAGGCTGAGTCCATCGAGCCCTGGCAGCATCACATCCACCACCGCCGCGTCGTAGGGCGTGGTGTTCGCCAGGGTATGCCCCGTGTCGCCGTCCGGTGCATGGTCGACGGCGTAGCCTTCCTGCTTCAGGCCCTTGACCACGAAGGAGGCAATCTTGGGATCATCCTCGACCACGAGTATTCTCACGCTTGGGCAGTTCAACGGACACCTCCTGCTTCCACAAGGAAAACGCTCCGGGCCGGCGTGGCCGCGGAGCGGTTAGAGTCAGGGTGTTGCTTCCCGGGCCCAACACATAAAGCCCGGGAAGCGCTCACCACACCCGAAAGGTTTGTATCACGCCCTTGGTGACGGACGGTTTATTCCGTCTCGGTTTCGTCCACCACGATGAAGCGGATGCCGCGCTGGCTCCAGACGCGGAGCAAGGTCTTCTTCGACTCCGGATTCTCCGTCAGCCGGATCGCGTCCTCGGCGGTGCGCACGGGCTGCTGGTTGATTTCCTGGATCACGTCACCGGGTTGGAGGCCGGCCTCGGCGGACTTGGAATCGGCTTCGACTTCGGTGACGAGCACGCCCTGGATCTTGGCCGGCACGTTGAACTCGCGGCGCATCTGCGGATCGAGGTCCGCCACACCCACGCCGACGAGCGTGCCCTCGTCCCTTCCGAGCGACGGGCCCGAGCCATCGCCCGCGCCGGCCAGACCGGAACGCGGCTGCTGGCCAACGGTGATCTTGATTTCAACCGGCTTGTCGTCGCGCAGCACCTTGAGCGTGACCTCGCGGCCGGGACGCACGTCCGCCACCGAAAGGCGCAGGCGGCGCGAATCGAGGATCTTGGAACCGTTAAGCTCAGTGATCACATCGCCGCTTTTCAGGCCGCCCTTAGCCGCGGGCGAGCCGGGCACCACTTCAGCGATGATGGCGCCCTCATTCGCCTTCAGCTTGAAGGCCTCTGCGAGTTCTGGGCTCAGATCCTGGATGGAGACACCCAGGTAGCCGCGGACGACTTTGCCGCCCTCGACCAGCTGTTCCATCACGCTGCGCGCAAGATCGCTCGGGATGGCGAAACCGATGCCCTGGAAGCCGCCGGAACGGCTAAGGATGGCGGTGTTGATACCGACGAGACGCCCCTTCACGTCGACCAGCGCACCGCCCGAGTTACCGGGGTTAATGGCCGCGTCGGTCTGGATGAAGTCTTGATAATCGAGGCCGAGGGTGGCGCGCCCGAGCGCGCTAACGATCCCGCTGGTCACCGTCTGCCCGAGGCCAAAGGGATTGCCAATGGCGAGGACCTGGTCACCCACCTCCAGTTTCGAGCTGTCGGCAAAGGTCACGGCCGGCAGGTTTTCGGCATCGATCTTGATCACCGCCAGATCGGACTGAGGGTCGGTGCCCACAACCTTTGCCGTGAACTCACGGCGATCGTTCAACGTGACCTTGATGACGTCAGCACCGGTGACGACGTGGTTATTGGTCAAGACGTAGCCATCCGCACTGACAATCACCCCGGAGCCCATGCCCTCCTGCGGCGGACGTCGAAAGTTGGGTTGGGAGCGGCCGCGGCCCTGCTCGCCGAACTGCTCCCCAAAAAAGCGGCGCCACATCGGGTCGTTAAAGAAAGGCGGGAGGTCTGCCTGGGGTGCGTTGCGAGAACGCTGTGTGACCTGGACCTGAACGACCGCGGGGGCGACCTGCTTGACCACCGGCGCGTAGCTGGCTCCGTGACCGGCCGCCTCGCGGGTAATGGGCTGCTGGTCAACTTTAACGCTTACCTTCGGCTTGGAGGCATCGGCGATCGACCAGGAAAGTCCGCCTGTCGCGAGCGCGATGGCGGCGGCGGCCCAGAGGGCCCGGCGATTGGAGGTGGGATGCTTCATGGCGGGAAAGTCGGTTGGGTTCATCTGCCCACCACCATGCCACAGCCCTTTAACCGGCGCCTTTCAGAACGCTTACAGTTTTGTAAGAATGAACCGCCCTGGGGCGGCCCAGAGCGGGCGCCCGCACCGCCCGCCCCTGAGGACGGTTGCCTGGAAGGCCACGCGTGCCGGGTCCCCCCAGCTTGAGGCCGCCCGCTCCTCAGGCGGTGGCGAGGAAACGCTCAAGGCGCGAGGCCACGCGCTCGCGTCCCAAGACGCGGAAGAGGCCGTAAAAGGTGGGGCCCACATTGGTGCCGGACACGGCCAGGCGTCCCGGGTGAATATAATCGCCCACGCCGAGGCCGGCCTTGGCCGCGAGGGCCTGCAACCACGCCTCAAGCGTCGCGTCGCTGGTGAAATCGGCGGAAGCCAGGGCACCCTGCAGCTCGCGCAGCCGGGCCTTCGGGTCTCCCTTGCCCATGATCTTGTCGCGAGCCTTGGGATCGATCGGAAAGTCGTCGGTGAAGAAATAGCGGGTGTAGGCCGGCAGTTCTTCGAGCCCCTTGATCTTTGGCTGCGCCAGAAGCAGCACCTCGCGCAGGTAGCCCGCCTCGGGCCGGCTTTGGGCAAAGGTCCCCTGGGCATCCAGGTAGTCGAGCGCCTTCTCGAGGAACGTGTCGGCCGGCAGCTCCAGCAGGTACGCCATGTTCATGTGCGCGAGCTTCTTGTCATCGAAGCGGGCGTTGCTCTGGTTGACCCCGGCAAGATCGAAAAGCCGGACGATCTCCGCGATGGGCATTTTCTCCCGGTCGTCGCCCGGGTTCCAGCCCAGCAGGGAGAGAAAATTGACCAGCGCCTGCGGCAGGTATCCGCGTTTCTGGTACTCCTCGATCAGCGCGCCCTGGTCGCGCTTCGACATCTTGCCGGGGCCGTTCTGCTTGAGGATCAGGGGAATGTGGGCATAGGCCGGCACGGGAGCGCCGAAAGCTTTGAAGAGTTCGACGTGCTTGCTCGAGTTCGAGAGGTGGTCCTCACCGCGGATCACATGGGTGATCTCCATCGCGATGTCATCGATCACGTTGACCAGGTGGAAGACGGGGTTGCCGTCCGAGCGCACGATCACGAAATCCTCGTCCTCGACGCGTTCCACCCGTCCCCGAATCTGGTCCTCGATCACCGTGGGTGTGTTCTTTACTTTAGTCACCGTCTTCTTGCGGTGCTCATCGTAAACCTCGTAACGCTCGCCGAGCAGTTTGAACCATACGGCGCCATCCTTCTCGTAGGCGCGTCCTGCTTTGAGCAGCTTCTGGATATAGTCCTGGTAGAGGGCACCACGCTCGCTCTGGAGGTAGGGACCGTAGTTGCCGCCCACCTTCGGGCCCTCGTCCCAGTTCATGCCCAGCCACGTCAGGCTGTCGTAGATCACGTTGAGGAAGGCCTCGCTGTTCCGCTCCTTGTCCGTGTCCTCGATACGCAGCACAAACACGCCGCCGGTGTGGCGGGCGTAAAGCCAGTTGAACAGCGCGGTGCGGGCGCTGCCGATGTGGAAGAACCCCGTGGGACTCGGGGCAAAACGAACGCGGACTTGGCTCATGGTGCGGATTGCGGCTTGAGAGAGGAAAAGAAGGTCAGCAAGAAACAACCCGTGAAGCCTGTCAAAGCCTCCGGTTTGACCGATGTGACCACCTGCACCGAACAGCTGCGCGAGGCGGCGGCCAGCGCTGGGTTTCGGACGGAGGCCTTCGCCGCGGTGGCGGGGCATCCGCTTCTCGCCATGACCAAACGTGTGTCCGGCCAGCGCCCGCGCTTCTATCTTTCTGCCGGATGCCACGGGGACGAGCCCGCGGGGACGGCCGCGCTCCTCCGCTTGTTGAAAAACGGATTCTTCGATGATCGTGCGACATGGTTCCTTTGCCCCCTGCTTAATCCCACCGGCATGGAAACGGGGACGCGGGAAAACACCCAGGGAATCGACCTGAACCGCGACTACCTTTCACCCCAAACGCCGGAGATCCAGGGTCATGTCGGATGGCTCCAACGCCAGCCGCGCTTCGACCTCGCCCTCTGCCTGCATGAGGACTGGGAGACGTCGGGATTTTATGTGTACGAATTGAATACGCGCGGCCTCCCCAGCCAGGCCGGGAAGATCGTGGCCGCGGTGCGGCAGGTCTGCCCGATCGAGTTGGCCGAACTGATCGATGGCCGATCGGGCAAGGACGGTATCATTCGCCCGGTCGATGATCCCCTCCTGCGCAACCAGTGGCCGGAGGCGATCTACCTGCGGGCACATCACACCGGCCTCAGCTACACCACCGAGACACCCTCCGCACGCGACCTTGCGCTGCGCGTGGAAGCCCAGTGCCGGGCGATCGCCGCGGCGGTGGAGGCGGAGCTCTCCATCCCAAAGCAGTGTTCCGCGGTTCCGTCCGGGGCGTGAAACCAATCGTCGCGGCGGACCTTGCGCAGGTGGGAGCTGAATGGCGGTGCAGGGGGGGGTGACGCCCGGGCCGTCATCCTGGAATGCGCAGGCCCTTTTCCTCGCAGAACCTGGCGAGGTCGGGCGGAAGCGGAGCCTGGAAGACGGCGTCGAGGCCGGCCTCGCGCAGGTCGATCTCGGCGCAATGCAGGGCCTGGCGGGGCAGGAGCAACTGCTCCGCCAGGGAGGGCGTCCACCCTGTATCCACGAATTGGAGGAAGAGGCGCGGGTCGGGCCCGTAGATCTTGTCGCCGACCAGCGGGCGCCCAAGCCATTGCGCATGGGCGCGGATCTGATGCTTGCGTCCCGATTCCGTCGATACACGCGCAAGGGTGAAGCCGCCCGCCGACGAGAGTGGGACAAAGGTCGTGACCGCGGATTGGCCCTGTCCACGCGGGACGACCCGCGTCTTGACGCGAACCGGACTT
Organism: Verrucomicrobiota bacterium; assembly: GCA_023428905.1. Lineage (GTDB taxonomy): Bacteria > Verrucomicrobiota > Verrucomicrobiia > Opitutales > Opitutaceae > EW11. Next base: position 208,638 of record JAEYWP010000030.1, on the reverse strand, counting down.
TCATGGTCGTCGCCCAGCGGCTCGTCGACCCTCGTTGGCGCGTCCATTTCGCGGTGGAGAATCGCGAGATAAGATTTGGTGTAGCGGCGTTCCTGGGCTGCCACCTGCAGGCGGCTTCCGGTGTGCGGATCCAGGGCAAACACCACCAACCCGCTGGTCTCGCGATCCAGGCGGAAAATGAGGTGAACGGCGGGAAGGCCCAGGTACGCACGCGCCGCGCCCACGAGGCTGGACCACGGACCGGCCTTTGATGGGTGGCAAACAAAGTCCCCGGGTTTGTCCACGACCAGCAGGCGCTCGTCGCGGTACACAATCCAGCGCTCCAGTTCGTCTGGTGTAATCACCCTAACGGCACCCTGCGACAGCCGGGGGAGCCAAGGTCCGATCGGGCGGGCATGGTCCATGGAAAACACGCCCGGTTTTTCCACCCGCCGTGGCCCACGGCAAGTGGAACACGCGCCGGGAAGTTCGGGTATACCTGTTCGCTTTTACTCAAGACCACCGCCCGTTGTGACGATAACTCAGATAAGGATGAGCCGTTCGCGCCCCACGAGCCTCCCGAGCCCCGCGTGCTCCCCCCTCCTCAAGGAGGATGTGCTCTCTACACCCAGCCCTATGATGGGCGCAAATTTCTGGCCCGGCTTAAGCTGTAACGAAACCATGCCAGGCGTGTGTTCACCGCAGTTGCAAACCGCGAAGGCCTCCTCCAGTTTGGCTCACAGCTCGATGAATGATTTTCCCAGGCTGGAAGATCCCGCAGTCCGCCCGGCGGACGCAGACACATCTTTGGGCGCTCCGCGTAGCGGAGTCTCTCCGGGCGCACGACCCCTTTTTCGGTCAGATAACCCAAAAACGAAAGCAGTCATGAATAGAGATAACCACTCGAACGAACTCATCGTCTCCGGCATCCACCTCGAACTCACCCCTTCCCTGAAGACGTTTGTTCATGAGAAAGCCCAGCGATTGTTCCGCCACGAGGAGCGCATCATCCGCCTCCGCGTTGAGCTAGAGTGTGATTCGAAGCAGGATGTCTCCAACCGGTTTATCGCCAAGGGGCACATCAGTATTCACGGTCCGGATATGAACGCCACGGTTTCCTCGGATGAATGCCACAAGGCCGTTTCCCTCCTGGTCGACAAGCTCGACCGGATGCTCGGCCGGCGCGCCCAGCTGCACAAGGTGAAGCGCAAGCAGCCGCACGCGATCGAACTGCCGGCGGTGCTGCCGAAGGCGGTCTGAGCGTCACACGACCTTCAACCGGGCCCGCCGCTTTTGCGGCGGGCTTTTTTATGTCTGCTCGGCGCGGCGGTGCAGCCGCACCGCCATCAGCAGGAACAGGAGGTTGGGGACCCAGAGCAGCAGGTCGGGCCGCACCTCGGGCACTCCGTCCAGCCAGCGCACCATGATGGTGAGCACATAGTAGGACATGGCCAGGAGCAGCGCCAGCCCGAGGTTTGCGGAGGTCTCCCGCCGCGAAACTTTTATCCCAAGGGGCACGGCCATCAGGGCGAACGAGAAGACGGTGAAAGCCGTGGTCAGCTTGTCCTGCTTCGTCATCCGCACCTTCATCAACTCCCGCGCGCGGGCCTTCTCCGTGAGCAGCGGGTCCGGCTTTTTCAGGCGCTCCTCCTCTGCGTTGAGTTCGTCCCAGGTCAACCAGTCCAGTTTGCGCCGGAAGGTGTTGCTCCCGAAGAGCGAGTTGAGCGAAAGCGCGTGAGTCGTGGTCTCGAATCGCATTGTCATCGCCGGCTGCGAGAAATCCTCCGGGTCCTTCTCGCTGCGCGCCTGCACGGCGGCGTTGTAAAGCGTGACCACCAGCTGGTTGTTGGCCTCGTCCAGCTCCAGCCGGCCGCTCTCGGCCCGGACAAAATTGCGCACCCGCTGCTCCCGGTCGAGCTCCCAGACCCAGACGTCTTTCAGCCGGTCGCCGTCCTTGTCGTAGACATACACCACCGCATTGCGGAAATCGCGGACGAAGGTTTTCGGCACGATCATCTTCAAGGGATCGCCGCGCACGATCCGGGCGAGTTCCTGCTTTTGCCGTGTCCGGGCCAGCGGCATGTAATACAGATTCACCGCCAGTGCGCCCAGGACACCCACCGCGGCCAGGACGTAGATCGGGACTGCGATGCGGGTCAGACTGAGCCCCGCCGCACGCATCGCGATGGTCTCACTTTCGGCGCTCATCCGGCCGAGGACCAGGAGGATCCCGCAAAGCATTCCCATCGGGAGGGTGTAAACGACCACGAATGGAATCAGCAGCGCCATCAGCGGGATGGCCGACAGTAACGTCAACTGCCCGGCCACGAGAAAAGCGAGCAGCTCCTTCAGGACGTTCGCGGTGAGCAGGACGAACGTGAAGAAGGCGATCGCTCCAAGGCAGGCAAACAGCACTTGGGTGAGGAGATAGCGGTCGAGAAGGCGCAAGCTGTGGGAAATCGTGCAGTCGGCGCCGCGTCTGACAACAGGAACGTGCGGTTTGTCACGCTCGCTCAGGACGGTGCGGTCGCGCGATGGCCGGCGGCAGCCCGATGCAGTGCCTCGACCAGGTCGCGCTCACGGGTGGGCTTCGCGAGGTAATCGTTCATTCCGGCCGCCAGGCATTTTTCGCGGTCTCCCTCCATGGAGTTGGCCGTCATCGCGATCACATAGACGGAGTTCCACGTCGGATCCTTGCGCAGTTCACGCGTGGCCTCGTACCCATCCATTACCGGCATCTGGCAGTCCATTAGCACCACGTCTGCCGGCGTTGCCCGCAGAGCCTCAAGCACCTGCACCCCGTTGCCGACGATCCGGGCAGTGCACCCCAGCTTTCGCAACTGCAGTTCAACCACTCGCTGGTTCACCGGATTGTCTTCCGCCACGACGATACGCAGATCGCGAAAAGCCTCGGAGAGTGGCGGCCGCGAGGGCTGAGGAACTGTCGCCGCGGGCACCTGCATCGCGGGCGGAGGTGTCACGCCCGCCGCGATCAGTGCGCGGACCAGCGCCCGCGTGCGGAGCGGAGGTGAAAGATTGAAAAGGATTGCGCCGCCGGCTCCACCCTCCTCCGGGTCCACGGGATGTGCACAGACCGCGATCGCGGAGGTTTGGCCCCACGCGTTCAGATTGGCCGCCACGGTGCGGGCAAACTGCGCGTCCTTCGATCCCACCAGCACGACGTGGAACGGGTCCCCCCGGCGGCGCTCCTCCTCGAGGCGTTCTTGGATCGCGCCGAAGTCCTGCACCTGGGTGAGCCGGAAACCGAGGCACTGCGCCTGATGCTCGAGCACCTCCCGCATGAGTGCGCTGTCGGGAAAGGCCGCAGCCACGCGCAGTTTCCCGAGGGTGGCGCGGTCTCCCGCGGAGAGGTAATCCGTCGCGGCTGAGGGAAGCAGGGGGACGGTGAACCAGAAGGTCGAACCCGCGCCCACGGTACTCGACATTCCGATACGTCCACCCATGTGCTCGACGATCTGGCGGCTGATCGCGAGTCCCAAGCCCGTACCACCGAAGCGCCGGGTGGTGGAGTCGTCCGCCTGGGTGAAAGGCTGAAACAGTTTCTGCTGCGCCTCTGCCGCGATCCCGATGCCGCTGTCGGTGATCTGGAAGCGCACGCCTGCCCTGCCCCCCTGCTCTCCAGGAGGCTCCAGTGAGACACGCACCACGATGCTCCCCTTTTCGGTGAACTTCACCGCATTGCCGATCAGGTTCAGGAGTACCTGGCGCAGACGCGCCGGATCCCCGCGCCAACGGGGAGCAAGGTCTGGCGCCAGGAAGGTTGCGAGTTCCACGCCCTGGGCGGAGGCCCGCACGGCGAGCAGTTCGGCCGACTCCTCGACCGCCTCGCGCAAGTCGAATTCCAGCTGCTCGAACACCAGTTTGCCCGCCTCCACCTTGGAGAAGTCGAGGATATCATTGAGGACGGTGAGCAGGGCTTCGGCGCTGTTGCGGGTGGTCTCGGCCAGCTCGCGTTGCTGGTCGTCCAGCGCGGTGTGCAGCAGCAGGTTGCTCATGCCGATCACGCCGTTCATCGGCGTTCGGATCTCATGCGACATGTTGGCCAGAAACTGGCTCTTGGCCCTGGCCGCCTCCTGGGCGATCCGCGCCGTGGTCCTCAGCTCGTCATGGAGCCGTTCCGTCTCCGCCTGGGCTTGTTTGCGCTGCTCAATTTCGATCCGGAGATGGGAGTTCGCTTCGGCCAGCTCGGAGGTGCGCTCCTGCACCTTGCGCTCCATCAATGCATGTGTCCGCTCCAGTTCCTTCTGACGACGGTGCATATGCAGCACCCAGGCGAGATAAAGGCCCAGGGTGGCGAGAACGCCGATGCAACTGATGCGGAAGGCCAGCGTTTCAAAAAAGCGAGGTCGAATGCCGATGCGGAGGGAGGCGCTTTCCGTGCTCCAGTCGCTGTCGGCGTTGCGCGCCTGCACTTCGAATACGTAGTTGCCGGGTCCGAGGCTGGGATAAAACGCGGAGCGGCGCGTGCCTGCCTCGAACCACGTGTCGTGCGAACCCAGCAGTCGGTAACGATATTGGACCTTTTGCGGTGCCTGGTATTCCAGGGCGGAGTAATCGATCTCGACATTGCCCGCGCCCGGCTGGACGTCGGCCGCGGTGGCATTGATGTCCTGGGCCTGCCCGTTGATGCGCCAGGCCACGATCGAGGGTCGCGGCGGAGTCGTGTTGGCACGGATACGGGACGGATCCACCCGCAGGACCCCCTTGGAGGTTGGAAACCAGATGTGGCCGTCGCCGGTCCGGCAGCCGGAATAATCCTGCACGATCTTGTCCGTCGTCCTCGCTGACTCGGGGCCGTCGAAAACGCTGCTCGTCAGGCGGGGCAGCCGGCCGTCGGCCACTGCATTCAGCTCTGCGGCGGAGACGCGGAAGATGCCGCTATTCGAGTCCATCCAAACGCCGCCCTGCCGGTCCGCCACCAGCGCATAGGGTCCGGCGTCGTGCAGCCCGTGGGCGCGGGTCACCATCACCATCGCTCCGTCCTTTATCCGCGCGATCCCGTGTTTCTGCGCGGCCCAGACGGTGCCATCCTCCATCAGGGAGAGAAAATGATACCGGTCGCTTCCGAGGCCGCTGGCTTCACACCAGTTGATCAGCCTGCCCTGCGTGATCTGGTAAACGCCGCGCTCCGTCGCCACCCATACAGAATCGTTGGGCGCCACCACGAGCTGGTTGACCCAGGCCAGTTTCACCGGCGATCCGTCCTTCAGCAGGTACGGCACCAGGGTGTCGTTTTCCAGGCGCATCAATTCGTCCTTCAACGCCACAATGATTCCCCGGGAGTCCTCCGCCACCGCTCGCGGCCACACCTCATGGATCCAGGTTTTGTCGACCCTGCCGTTGCGGAAGCGGTCGATGTTCTTGCGCGCACCGATGAGATACACATCGCCGTTGCGCGCCGGATAGACGTGTTTGACCCACCGGGACCTGAAATTGTGTTCCGGGTCCATCCCGTAGGTGCGGAAGACGCCGTCCTTCAAATGTGACAGACCACTGGGTGACCCGCTCCAGAGGCTTCCATCGGCGCCGGCGGCCACGGTGAGGGCGGCGTCAGCTGAATACCCCTCGGTGGAGGAGTAGATGGGAAACTTGACGTCCGAGAGCTGGGTCAGTCCTTCCGTCGTGCCGATCCAAATACTGCCGTCCTGCGATTCCGCCAGGGCCAGGACGGCGTTGCTCGGCAGGCCTTGGGCGATGCGGAGGTTGCTGTAGTTGCCGTCCTTGTACCGAAGCACGCCGCCACCCCGTGTGCCGATCCAGACCACGTCGTGGCGGTCGACCAGGAGCGCGTCCGGCTGACCGTTGAGTGGTGGGACCGGAAGGGGCGCGAAGGTGCGGTCGAAGCCGTGAATGCCGTTCGGGGTGGCGACCCAGAGGTTACCCTTGGAGTCGGAGGTGACTTCCTGGATATTGCGGGTGCGGAGCGTGGGGTCGGGAAAGGGGTGGAGGGTGTCGTTTTCCCAGTAGAAGAGCCCACGCTCGGCGGTGCCCATCCAGACGCGACCCTGCCTGTCCTCATGCAGGGCCTGGACGTCCAGGCCCGGTGGTGTGATGAGCTTGAGGGGGCCGCCCGGCACGGCCACGCCCGCGCCCTGTTGTCCAACCACATAAAAGCGACCATCGCGTGCCTCCAGGATGCTCTGGATGGTGGCGTTGGCTTCCATCCAGTCTTCCGGCGCAGGGAGGACGATGCGCTGGCCGTCGTAGTACCCGTAGCCTGACGCATTCAGTCCGAACCAGACGCCGCCTTCCTTTCGCGGTGAGACCGTAAGGATCACCTGCCCCTGGATGCTTGCGCCTCCGGCCTGGTCGACCACCTGGAAGACGGTGCCGTCGAAGTGCACCACCCCTTTGGACGTACCCAGCCACAACCTGCCATCTGCGCCGACGGCGATCCCGAAAACGCCATTGGCGGGAAGGCCGTTATCGCGCCGCCACGTGCGCAGGTTATACTGCTCGATCCCGAGCTCGGGGCTGACGGCGTGCAAAAGCTGTTCGCTCAAGCCCACGCAGAGCGCAGCCCAGAGCAGCAGCAGCCGGGGCAGGCACGCGGAAAACGAAGCGACGCGGGACGGTTTCAAGCCACTCCATTTATCGTCACGCCGCCGACCACCCTTGAGTCCCACGCACACTCAAACCAGGGCAGCAGGCGGGCGTGAAAATCCGACGTTGCGCGGGCATCCGAGCTAATCTTCCACGGTCCGGCGAAATGCCTCCCAGGGAAGCTCATACACCGAATCGATCGTCTTGAAATTGACCATGAGGTCATTGAAGCGCTCGACAACTTCATCCTCGCCCAGCTTTGCGTGGTTGTAACCCAGCGCCTGGATGTAGCCGTCCAGCCCTGTCCAGTAGACAACATCGCAGACGAAGAATCCATTCCTGGAGCCCGAAACCACGATGTTGGCCTTGTGTGAGGCACCCAGCAGGGAAACCGCCTCCCAACCGTTCAACACTAGTCCGTCTTTGTCGCGGTAGTTGAGGAAGACGGACTTGAAATCCAACGCGGGAGATCCTGGCAACAAGGTGCCTGTGGCCGAAATTGTCACGGATCCCCCGGCTGGTCCGGGCAGCGTCACCACGTACTGCTCGTCAGGCTCCGGGTAGTCGGAAAGTTTGGGGGCCCACCTTTTGATGAGATCATGCAATACGCCCGATTGGGGAGGCTCGGGAGCAACCGCGGGCAGATTGGTCACGGTTTGAAGTTCGAGACGTAGCTCACCACGCTGGTTGCGCTCCTGGCTCGCAAATCTCCTCCCATCTGGTGACCAGCCGGTCGTGCCTCCGGATTTCTGAAACTCAGCACCCGCGTCCGCCGTCAGCTGCTGGCCGAAGTAGAAGGAGTCGGTGGAGTCATAGACACCTGCGACGCGATCCCCAAACAAGTCGAGCACCCAAGTCTCCAGAAGGCCGCGTTTTTTCGACGGGTTGTCGAGGTAGTAGGGAAACTCAAAAATCGCCCGTCGGTACGATCCGGCGCCGGGACGCGGCACAAGCGAAGCCGCTTCGAAGGCCCGGGAATTCACCCGCGAGGAACCAAATCTGAAATACGCGCCGCTGGGATGGACGTCCACTCCCTCATCCCAACCTGCATACTTCGTCAGCCGTCGAGTCGCCCCGGTGGTCAGATCCAATTCGTAGTTATCGAAATTCGGATACGCGATGGTGGCCGAGAACGCCGCATACCCGTCCGGGAACGTCGTCTTGAATTCGTAGACGGCGCCTCGCTGCAGGATTCCGGCGATCGATTGCTTCCATTTCTTTGGCAAGGCATTCAGCACCCGAGGGTCACCGGCTACCCACGCCTTTCCGTCCGCCCTCTTCGTCAGCCGGGCAGCGAGCATCACCACGTCACTAAAACGGACGCGCGTCCAAAAAAGCGTCTCGTTATCGTATCCGGGACGAGGCTCCCGGTTCTGGATTCCGCTGTCGTCGATCCCCTCCACCGGCAGCACCTCAATTCTCTGGCTGTTAATAATGTCGGGGAAGCACTCGGCGATCGTCGTGGTGCGTTTGCCGGTCGCATCATTGCCGTCAATTTCCAGCACGGTAAAACGGCGTCCATCGGGGAAGACTTGGAACTTGCTGGGCCTTGCCCATGGCCGCACCGGGGTGGTGGCGAGCAGGTCACGGAACTCCCCCGTATCGATGTTGAGGACGCCCACCGTCGGCGCCGCGTCACCCACCACAAACGCTCCCAGGAGCCACGCATTGTCCACCCATTTGGGTGATTGCACGCCCGCAAGCTTGACGCCTGAGGGCAAAGGCACGGCCGAGAATGCGATCTCCAACTTGGGCGGCGGTGGAGGATCCGATGAGAACAGTGGAAGCGGAATCAGAGCCAGGGCCCAGCCCAACAGGCCGAGCGACGCGCGCAAAACTCCGCGCGGAGAACAATCGTGTAAACGTCCCATGTTAACGGGGGTCGAGGTTGGGGTCTTGGTTTTTGCCGACCGCACCGGGCCGGCGCTCCCAATTGGAAATGCAGCCCCGGGGAAGGAACGCCGGCCGAAAGCCCGCGTTCAGCAGTCCTCGTCACCGTACCCGGCCGGAACCTCAGCGACGGCGAACGCGGACTCGAGCTGCGTCCAACCAGTAACCCCGTTCTCAAAGCCGCCGTTCGTGAGGGCGGCGTCGACGAGTGTGGGAGTGAAGGTATTGCCTGTCGCGGACGCCGGCTCGATCACCCCGCCGGAGAACTCATCCGCCTGCAGCCCAATGAACGTGTTGCCGGAAACATCGACTCCGGTTGAGTTCGTCTTCTCAATCTGAATACCGCTCGAAGGCGAGCGCATCACCCAGAGATTGTTGAAGAACAGGTGATCGCGACTGCGCTCCTTGAGGTAGATGCCGCCCTCGTAGTCCAACAAAAACCGGTTGTGGAGGATCATCCAGTCGTCGTTGCCGCCGCCAAACCAGCAGCCGCCGTTATAAAAGCCGTCGTTGGGTGCGCTGAAGTCGCAGTTGTAGACGACGTTGCGCGGACCGTTCACGCCGTGCGATGTGTCATTGGCCGAATACACCGCGCCTCCGTAGCCGCCGTCGCCCACGTTCGAGATGACCTGGCAGTTCTCAATGAGATTCTCGTTGGTGAAGCCGGCGTGGAACTGCGCATCGCTGCCATAAAACGTGCTGTTGCGGATCACGTTGCCGGAGGCGCCCCACTGCACGAGGGGCGCGTGCCGAAGGTATTGCGTCGTGACGTTTTCCATCAAGCAGTCGAAGGACTGGTCCCAACCGACATAGGCGGTCCCATCGTGACCCTTCCATCCGCCGTCGATCATCGCACAGTCGCGGATCTCACCGAATTTGGACTGCACCATGTAGAGCGGATGTCGGCCGGCCTTCAGGACCGTGACGCAGCGCGCCCAGCACTCCCAGCTGTTGCTAAAGAGCACACCGCAGATCCAGAGCGGACTCGCCTGCTCGAGCGTGAGATTTTCCACGCCCGACCGGACCATGGGTGCCATCCGGCGGACGAAGGAGCCGTCCTCGACAGGAAAGTCGAGCCGATGCTCCGCGTCCAGGGTGACCGTGCCGCCGCTTACGGCGGTGACTTCGTACTGGTTCGCGCGATGAACGCCGAAGCTGATCGTGTTGCCCGATTCCGCATTCCAGCGCGCCGTCACCGGTGCGGTCATTTCAAGGCGGCTGCCCACCGTAAAGCCGTGGTCCGAGGGCAACACCACTTGATTGCTGCCGCGCGATGCCGTCTGCGTGATCAAGCGCTGCGAGTAGATCGTGTTGTAGTAGGTGGGCTGGCCGCCAAGAAAGGAAATCGCGCCGATCAATCCAACGCCCCCCACTTCGTTGGGGACGTGCCAGGGGTCTGTGACGGTCGATGCGTCCAGCTGAATGTCCATCGTCGTGCTGAGAACGGAGCCATCGAAATACTCCGCCTCCGTCGTCAGCGTCACCGTGCCGGTCGTCTTTGCGGCCGTGTGGATTTTCTGACCATTCGTGGACAGCGAACAAAGCGGGCTGTCGGAGTTGTTGTCGCGGGAGGCCGTTTGCACGGTAACCCCATTCGCCTTGATCGTGATCCGCTTGAGGTTCGAGGGATCTGCGAACGACTGCACGTAGGTGTTCTTGCGCACCAGGGATCCGGCTGCAGGACGCGTGAATTCGGGCGCGCCCGTCGGTCCGTTGTAGCGAAACACGATCTTGGTGTCGGCTGAGCCTGCGCCTCGTAACACGACACCACTGCGTGTGATCACGACCGGGCGGTCCAGGTGGTAGGTGCCGCTACCGAGGTACACGACACCACCATTCGTGAGCCCGGCGGCGGCGTCTTCGATGGCCCCGGCATCATCCACTCCGTCGTTTGCCCGGCTGCTGAGATCGACGACGGCGGGCCCGGTGACCAGCGGGATCCCGCCCGCAATGCCCGCTTTTCGCCAATCGGGGTAGTCGAAACCGTCTGGTCCTGTGATTGTTCCTGCGCGAGCCCACGTCCCAGAGGCGATCCCGGACAACAAAATCACGCCAAGCGCGCTCGAACGCAGCTTCCATGAAGCTGCCCAAAAGAAGGGGTAAGTCATGCGCACCTTCGAAGCCCTGCCATCACACCGCTGCAACGGACCCGCAGCTTTTCCTGAAAAGCCATGCGTATGGCAGACAGACGCACGCGCGCTGATCTCAGTGCACAGTAACTGACGCTACTGTGTTTCCACCGCCCCCAAACACTGGGCTGGCCGCTCCGTGCGCCTCCCCTTTTTCGGGGATTTTTTGTCGCTCAAACCTTTAAAAGTGGCGCAGCCGTAGGGAGTCGAACCCCAAACCTTCTGATCCGTAGTCAGATGCTCTATCCAATTGAGCTACGGCTGCGTGAAAGGGAGGCGAGAAGAAGCAAGGAATCCGGGGGGACTGCAAGCGATAATTTGCGGGAATTTTTCCCGCCTGCCTCAGGGTGCGGTGTAGGACTCCGTCACGGTCCGGCAAAGGCCCACAAAGGTCTCCTCGCCCAAGGGAAGCCGCCGGCCCTTGAGGTGAACCACACCCCAGTTGCGCCGGAGCTTTCGTTTGCCGAGCGGAAAGGATACGAGGGCGCCGCTCTCCAGCTCGGCCCGAGCAATCCAGGGCGCCAGGACCCCAGCCCCAAGACCCAACTTCACGAGTTCCTTGATCGCCTCCATGCTGCCGAGCTCGATGAAGTTGTTCAGCGCAATCTTCTCCTCGCGGAAGTACTCATTGACCAACCGGAAGGTGTAGCTGGTCTTGTTATACAGGACCAGCGTCTCGGTGGTGATGTCCTCGCGTATCACATGGCCCGCTACAGCCCAGGGGTGGAGGGGCGAAACCACGAAGCGCAGCTCGTCCTCAAAGAGCGGGATGAAATTGAACTCGGTCTCCCCGCGCGGCTCGAGCATGAGGGAGAGGTCAATCTGGTTGCCGTGGAGCAGCTCGAGCTGCTGGGCGTGATCCCCGGGCTCAATTTTGATCACGCACTTGGGGAAGCTCTGTTTGAATTCGCGCAGCACGGTGGGCAGGATGTACTGGCACGCCGTGGTGCTCGCCCCCACCCGAAGCCGCCCATGGCCCCAGTTGGTGAGGGCATCCAGGCCGCCGCGCGCCAGCTCCATTTCGCGGAGAATTTTCTCGGTGTGCTGCAAAAACTGCTCACCGGCCTGAGTGAGCAAGACACGCTTCCCGACGCGGTCGAGAAGGCGGCAACCGAGCTCCTCCTCGAGCGATTTCATGGCGTGACTCACCGCTGACTGGGTGAGAAACAACTCCTTGGCTGCCAAGGTGAAACTCGAGCGGCGCGCGACAGTGGAAAACGCGAGGAGCTGACGAGAATCCAGAACGTTTCTCATGGATGAGGCGGTTTCATTCAAGTTATGAAATGTTTGAAGAGCAGTAATTGCGCCAGTTGTGGGCCATGGCACGACCACGGCTAGTTGCGGCGCATGCAAAACATGCTCACGCCAGCCACACCGCCCGTCCGGGGGAGGCCCCTGCGGGTGGGGTTTTTGGCCCTGTCCGACGCCGCCCCGTTCGCGGTGGCTGAAGAACACGGCCTCTTCATCAAGCAGGGCCTGCGGGTCCAGCTCAGCCGCGAGGTTGGCTGGGCCACCATCCGTGAGAAGATCATCTACGGGGAGCTGGATGCAGCCCAGTGCCCCGGACCGATGCTGTGGTCCACCGCGGTGGGCGTGGAGTCCGTGCCCTGCCCGGTCCTCACCGCGCTGGTTCTGAGCGCGCACGGCAACGCCCTGACCCTTTCCGAACGGCTCTGGGACGCGGGCGTCCGCGACGCCCGCACCCTGCGGGAGGAGGCCCGGCGCCGTTCCGGCGAGCGGCGCCTCACCTTCGGCGTTGTATCCGCGCAGTCCTCACACCACGTCCTCCTCCGCTCCTGGCTGGCCTCCGGCGGGATCAATCCCGACCGGGACGTGCGGATCGTGGTCGTGCCCCCCGCGCAGATGTTCCGCAACCTCTCGGCCGGAACGATCGACGGCTATTGCGCCGGGGAGCCCTGGAACACCCTCGCAGTGCGCGAGCGCATCGGCTGGTGCCCCACCTGGAGCGCGGCCGAGGCCCTCACCCCGGTGGAAAAGGTCCTGATGGTGACCGAAGCCTTCGCCCGCTCCCGCTCCAGCGAGCACCAGGCGCTGGTCGCCGCGCTCGCCGAAGCCTGCGCGTGGTGTGACGAACGGGAGAACCGCGAGCCCCTCGCGCGCCTCCTCGCGACCTCCAAATACATCAACCAGTCGACCCACGTGATCAGCCCCAGCCTGTCCGGCACCTTCGATTGCGGGCACGGGCGAGTGGAGAGCGTGCCCGACTTCCACATCTTTCACCGCGACGGCACCAACGTGCCCACGCAGGAGAAGGCGGAGCGGCTCCAGCGCGAGATTCTCGACGCCGGCCTCCTCCGGCCCAACCAGGTCCATCCCGACCTGCCCGCGCGCCTCTTCCGCGAAGACCTTCATCACCTCTCACTCCGCTCCGCCACCACGCATGAACTCATCTCCTCTTAATCCGTCCCCCCTCAATCGCCGCGCCTTCCTCACCCGGGCAGCCACCGGCGTCGGAGCCGCCGCCCTCTGGTCCGCCCTCGGCACCCGGACCTGGGCCGCAACCGCCGCCGAAACCAGCGAGGCCCCGGAAACCACCGACCTCAACTTCGGGATGATTGCGCTGACCGACTGCTCGCCGATCGTGATCGCCCACGAGAAGGGTCTCTTCCGCAAATACGGTATCAAGTCCACGGTGACAAAGGGCGCCAATTGGGCAGCCATCCGCGACAACCTCAGCACCGGCTCGATCCAGGCGACCCACATGCTGATCGGCATGCCGATCGCCTCGACCATGGGGCTGCAGGGATCGCCGAAAAAACCGATGGTGATCCCGTGGCTGATGAACCGCAACGGCCAGGCCATCACCCTCAAAGCGGACTGGAAGGGCAAGGTAGGCAGCGACCCGAAGGCCCTCCTGCCCTACGCGGAAGCGGCAAAGAAACTGGGCGAACCGCTGACCTTCGCCATGACCTTCCCGCCTGGCACCCACGCGATGTGGATGCGTTATTACCTCGCCGCCGGAGGCATTCACCCCGACCGCGACATTTCCCTCATCGTAGTCCCGCCAGCCCAGATGGTGGCCAACATGAAGATCGGCAAGATGGATGGCTTCTGCGTGGGAGAACCATGGAACGCCCGCTCCATCGCGGACAAGATCGGCTTCACCTCCGTCACCACCCAGGATCTCTGGAAGGACCACCCGGAGAAGGTCTGCGCCTTCACGGAAGAGTTCGCCGAGAAGAATCCCAAGACGGTCAAGGCAGTGCTGAAGGCGCTGCACGAGGCGAGCGTCTGGCTGGACGACATGGGCAATCGACCGGAACAGTGCGAGATCGTCTCCCGCGCCACCTACATCAACTGCCACAAGGACATCATTCTCGGCCGCCTCCAGGGCAACCTCGACTACGGCGACGGCCGCGTGGTGCAGGACGCGTTTCCGATGCACTTCAGCCGCCGCAACTGCAATTATCCGCAGCCCAAATACGCGAAGTGGTTCATTTCCCAGTTCCGCCGCTGGGGCATGGTCGCGGGCACCCCAGACTACGACGGTGTATCGAAAAGGGTGATGCGCACCGACCTCTACGAGGAGGCGATGAAGGAGATCGGCTATGCCCACGGCGGCCTCAACAACGACAGCGAAACCCTCTTCGACGGCCTGACCTTCAACCCGGCCGACCCTGAAACTTATGCGAAGGGCTTCGCCGTCCACGCCCTGAAGGGCTGAGTGCACACCACCACCTCCCACGCCATGAAAACGTTCAAACTCGACTGGCTTCTGCTTCCCCTCCTCGGTATCGGCTGCGTGATCGCCCTCTGGTCGATCTCCAGCGCAACCTGGGCGTCCAACCTGCCCTCACCCACTCGCACCTGGGAATCGAGCAAGGACTACATTCTCCAGCCGTTTGCCAAGCGCGGGGAGATGGACCAGGGCATCCTCCGGTTCACCTGGTATTCACTGGAGCTGGTGGCGAAGGGTTATGCCCTGGCTCTCCTCATCGGCACGCCGATCGGATTCTGCCTCGGGCTGTCCAAGACATTCACCAAGATCTTCGACCCGATCATCCAGATCCTCCGCCCGGTCTCACCCCTTGCCTGGCTGCCACTCGGCCTGGTCATCTTCCTTAACGCAGGACGTGAGGCAGGCACCCTCGGTGCGCTTTTCACCATCGCGATCTGCTCCATGTGGCCGACCGTGCTGAACACCGCGGTGGGGGTCCGCGCCGTGCCCCAGGATTATCTCAATGTCGGCCGCGTCCTGAAGCTTTCCCGCTCCAAGATGCTCTTCAAGATTCTGATCCCCGCCACCCTGCCCTACATGTTCACCGGATTCCGCCTCAGCCTCGGCATCGCCTGGTTGGTGATCGTAGCGGCCGAAATGCTGACCGGTCGCCCCGGTGTCGGCGGCTTCCTCTGGCAGGAGTACAATGCTCTCGTCTACGAGCACATCATCCTCTCGATCATCACCATCGGCCTGGTCGGTTTCCTCCTCGACCGCCTGATGAGCCTGGCCGAGGCGAGGTTCAAGGCAGCCAGCTGAGTCATTTATGATCTTCGATTTATCATTTGTGATTGTGGGCGGATTGGCGGGTGGCAGCACAAATGCGCGTCAGCGCGTCCGCAACGTTCCGGAGCAATTCCAGCCGGCGGGCCGGCAGCAAGGCTCCTCGCTCAAGGAATTCCCGCCAGAAGGCAGTCTCGTCCACCTCCTCCAGCACGGTGGTAATCTTGTGAATGAAATCCCGCCTGGATTTTCCGCGAAGCGCCGCGCGGTAATTTGCGGCCACGGAGGTACCCGATCGTGAAATCTGTTTTGCCACCGTCCGGCCGCTCGCAGAAGCCGGCAACTGCTCAGACAACTTCAATATCCGAAGGGCAAATCGCATCGTCCGCTCCTTCAACTCCCCCGGGGTCATCTCCGGAAGGAAACAGGCCGTCCGCGCGGGCGCAGTTCCCGCTTTCTGGAAATCATCAATCATCAATCGTAAATCAAAAATCCGGCGTGCCGATTCTGGAGCTCTCCTCTGTCTCTAAAGCCTTTGCCTCCACCTCTGTCCTCCGGGATGTGAATCTTTCGATTCGGGAAGGGGAGTTTGTAGCGATTGTTGGATACTCGGGCTCGGGAAAGACCACGCTGATCTCGCTGATCGCGGGGCTGCTGCGGCCGGACAGCGGGACGGTGCGGCTGAATGGGAGCGAGGTCACGGGCCCGGGGCCGGACCGGGGCATCGTGTTCCAGAATTACAGCCTCCTGCCCTGGCTGACCGTGTATGAGAACATTTCCCTGGCGGTGGAACAGGTATTCCCGGGCTGGACGCCGGAAAAGGCGCGCGAGCACATCGAGCGCACCATCGCGTTGGTCAACCTCACGCCCGCCCGCGACAAACTACCGCGCCAGCTCTCCGGCGGGATGCGGCAGCGGGTCTCGGTCGCCCGGGCGCTGGCGATGGATCCCAAGATACTCTTGCTCGACGAACCGCTCTCCGCCCTCGACGCCCTCACCCGCTCCACCTTGCAGGACGAGATCGAGCGGATCTGGGAGGCCGACCGCAAAACCGTGGTCCTGATCACCAACGACGTCGACGAGGGCCTTCTCCTTGCCGATCGGATCATTCCGCTCACCCCGGGTCCAGGCGCCACCCTTGGCGAATCGATCCCGGTCACGCTGGATCGTCCCCGCAACCGCAAAGCCCTCAATCACGACCCCGAGTTCAAGCGCCTGCGCGCCCACGTCACCAGTCAGCTGCTGTCCTACCGCGCCGGTGCCCGCACCACCCTCACCCGCAAGCTCATTCTCCCGGACATCCTGCCGGAGGACCTCAACCTCCCGCGTGTATCCCGCCGCCCCCTACGACCGCACGAGGTCCGGCGCGAGGAGATCTCCATCGATCGCTGAGCCACGACCCATGTCACACTTCCTCGAAATCTCCAGGCTGGGAAAAGTCTATCCGACTCCAAAGGGACCCGCCGTCATCGTCGAAAACTTAGACCTGTCGGTGCAGAAGGGCGAGTTTATCACCCTGATCGGGCACTCGGGCTGCGGCAAATCCACCGTCCTGTCCATGATCGCCGGGCTCACTGAGGTGACGTCCGGCGGCATCATCCTTTCAGGGAAGGAGGTCGCCAGTGCCGGGCCCGATCGGGGTGTTGTCTTCCAGGCGCCCTGCCTCTTGCCGTGGTACACCGCCTTCGAGAACGTTCTCCTCGGAGTCGACCAGGTCTACTACACCGCCTCGCGCGAGGAACGCCGCCAGATCGCGGAGTATTACCTTTCCGTCGTCGGCCTGGCTGAGGCCATGCACAAGCGCCCGTCGGAACTCTCGCAAGGGATGCGCCAGCGCTGCGGCATCGCCCGGGCCTTCGCCCTCTCGCCCAAGATGCTGCTCCTGGATGAACCTTTCGGCATGCTCGACTCGCTGACGCGTTACGAACTGCAGGAGGTCCTGCTCGACCTGTGGCAGAAAGACCAGAAGACGGCCCTGATGGTGACACACGATGTCGACGAGGCCCTCTTTCTCTCCGACCGCGTCGTGATGATGACCAACGGCCCGGCGGCCACGGTGGGTGAAATCCTCCAGGTGCGTTTCCCACGTCCCCGATCCCGCCGCGACCTTTTGGAAGACCCGGAGTACTATCGCCTGCGCGAGCACCTGATCGGTTTCCTCGAGGAGCGCTCGCACCTCCGTCCCGGCATGCCCGTCACGGCCGGTGCGCCCGCGCACGCCCACCCCTGAATTCTCACCCGCCGCGGCCTGACCAGACCGAGTGCTGGCGAACTCAATTCCGATGCGCCTTGATCCAGATCACGGCGCAGACGGGTTTCCCATGGCATGCTTCAGCCGCAGCGACCACCCTTCTACCGCAAACCACGCCACACCATGACCGCCTCGCTTCCCCGATTGCTTGCGTTGCTCGCCCTTGCCTCGCCGCTCAGCGGCCTGGCCCAGTTCACGCCGCCCCTGCCGCCCCGGCCGTTTCCCGGATTTCTCAACGAGAAACTCCGCGCTTCCGATCCCTACATGGCAGCCTGGGACATCGGCGTAAACGTTCGCGCCCGCCTCGAGGACAAGGATGGTGCGGGCTTTACCGACGCCGGATCCAACTGGGACTTCTCCGAGCGTCCGCAGGATGACACGGAAAACACCTACCTGCTCACCCGCCTGATGCCCCGCATCAGTTACACCGGCAAATGGGTTTCCGCCACGATTGAGGGCCGCTCCAGCTACTCCTACGGTGACGAGCGGTTCAACTCAGCCGCGCCCGGACAGGGCCTGGCGGAGCGCGATGGCCCTCTCGACCTGCACCAGGCCTTTGTCTTCGTCGGCAATCACAAGGAGTTCCCCGTATCCCTGAAGTTGGGACGGCAGGAACTCTCCTACGGCGATCACCGCCTCGTCGGCCATTTCCGCTGGAACAACAACGCGCGCACCTTTGATGCGGCGAAGGTGCGCTGGCAGAACGCGCTCTTCGGCGTCGATGTCTTTACCGGCGGAGTCGTGTACAACGACCATCGCAACAATAACAAGTGGAACACCGACGACGTCTTCTCGGGCGCCTACTTCAATTTTCCGACGGCGGCCAAGAACGAGATCGTCGAAGCCTACTTCCTGGCCCGCAACACCGATCGCAACATCGCTTTCGACGACTGGTCGGGCATCCCCGCCCCGTTCCGCTTCCCCGGAGCCCAGGACATCTACACCACCGGCTTCCGGATCAAGTCCAAGCCCAAGGCGTATGGTCGCTGGGACTACGGGCTCGAGGCCATGTACCAGTTTGGCAACCGCGCCGCCGTTTTCCCCGCGGCCACCGTGGCCGCTGCCCTCGCCGCGCCCCGCCTTGATCACAGCGCGCATGCGGTCGTGGCCCAGCTCGGGTACACCTGGGCCGAGGCCTGGGGGACTCCGCGCCTCGCCTTCATCTATAGCAAGGGCTCAGGCGACAAGAACGCGACCGACGGCAAGAGCCAGACCTTCCAGAACCTCTTTCCGACAAACCATCTCTTCTACGGGTACATGGACCTGTCCGGATTGCAGAACATGCAGGACTACCGCCTCGCCCTCTCGCTCAAACCCAAGCCCACCCTGTCATTGGCGCTTGAATACCACCTCCATGTCCTGGATCGCACCACCGACTTTTGGTACAACGTCGCCGGGGTGCCGCGTAATTTCACCGGCGCGGGGGTCGGGAGTGGCGGCGGCTACCGCATCAACCCAGGCTACGATGACTCCGTCGGGCAGGAGATCGATTTCGTGGCGGGCTGGTCGGTCACCCACTACGCCCAGGTCGAACTCGGCCTGAGTCGCTATTTCCGCGGCAACTACATCAAGCAGTCCCTTCGCGCGGTTGGCTCGAAGGACGCGAGCTACGCCTATCTGCAGGTGACCCTCAACCTCTGAGGAGGGGCTCCACCTCCTCCCGGGAGCATGAATCCGGTTCATGCTCCCGGACAAAACGATTCGCGCATTCCGCGCCCCACGAGGAATGAACGCTGCTCATAGAGCGTCATTCCTCAATGAATCTCGCCCAACTCAAGAAATCCGGCCATTGGCCAACGCTCGCCACCGCGTTCCTTTATTTTGATGTCAGTTTCATGGTGTGGACGATCCTGGGCGCCCTCGGAGTCCAGATCGGGGCCACCCTGGGACTGAGCCCCCAGCAGAAGGGGCTGATGGTGGCGGTGCCCTACCTTTCGGGTGCCTTCATTCGCATCGCGCTCGGTCTGCTGGTGGATCGTATCGGCGCGAAACGTACCGGAATCCTGGCGCAGTTGGTCGTGATGGCCGGGATGCTCGCCGCCTGGTGGTTCGGGCTGCACTCCTTCAACCAAACCCTCGTGCTGGGCCTGGTGCTCGGCGTGGCCGGTGCCAGTTTCGCGGTCGCATTGCCCCAGGCGGGCCGGTGGTATCCGCCGCAGATGCAGGGCCTCGTCCTGGGCCTGGCGGGAGCCGGTAACGTGGGGGTCGTGATCGACTCGCTCCTCGCCCCCCGTCTCGCCGCCGCCTACGGCTGGCCCAGTGTATTCGGTTTTGCGATGCTGCCTCTGCTCGCCGTCTTTATTCTCTACTGCGTGTTCTCCAAAGAGGCCCCCGTGGAGGTGAAACGGAAAACCCTCGCCGATTACTTCAAACTCCTGGCGCAGCGCGACGCCCACTGGTTTTGCTTCTTCTACACCATCAGTTTTGGCGGTTTCTCCGGCCTGGCGGCGTCGCTCCTGATCTATTTCAGCTCCGAGTTCGATCTCTCCGCGGTGAAGGCAGGCGAAATGGCCGCCCTGTGCACCCTGGTCGGCGCGCTCGGGCGTCCGGTGGGTGGCGCGATCGCTGACCGCCTCGGGGGCATCCGATCGCTCTACATTTTCTACAGCGTGGCGGCGCTGGCGCTTACCTTGGCCGCGATGACCCAGTCGCTTTGGGTGTGCGCGGCCGGTTTCTTCCTGGCGTCGGGCGCCTTCGGCATGGCCAACGGCTCGGTCTTCCAACTGCTGCCGCAGCGCTTCGCCAAGGAGATCGGAGTGATGACCGGCCTGGTGGGCTGCGGCGGCGGCCTTGGCGGCTTTCTGCTCGCGAGCTCCCTCGGCTACTCCAAGGGCCTGACCGGAAGCTACCTCGGCGGCCTGCTGACGTTCGCCGCACTCTGTATCTTTGCCTTGGTGGGCCTCGGCCTGGTCAAACGCCGCTGGCGCACGACCTGGGGCGCGCTGGCCGCGGCGCGGATCTGATCCACCAGCCGCACCCCGCCATGGACAGCGGGGATGCGGACAGCTTGCCTTGGGCGCCCCATGAAACTCCAAATCACCGCCCACGGAGCGGCACGTTCCGATCGCACCTCCTCCGAGGACGCGGTGCGCCACGAGATCCGGAGCGACCTCGCGATTGTGGCAATCGCCGATGGACTGGGTTCAGCCAAGCACGGTGGGGAGGCGGCGCAGCGCGCGGTCAACATGCTGGTCGACTACTACCTCGCTCGCCCGAAAGCCTGGAGCCCGCGGCGGGCCCTCACCGAGTTTGTCCATCAGATCAACCGGATCTTCTTCCAGGAATCACAGCTGCGTCACGGCTCGTCCGAGATGCTCTGCACACTTAGCGCCGTCGCGTTCGAACAGGACCGCGCCTACGGCATCAATGTGGGCGATTCGCCCATCTTTCTTTGGCGCGCCGGGACCCTCACCCGCCTCTCCGAGCATCACGCCCTACAGGAGACGAACCTGACCCATGTGCTGACGCGCGCAGTAGGGCTCACCGGCCCGGTTGAACCCTACGTCTTCGAACTCCAGGTCGATCCCGAAGACCGGATCCTTCTCTGCACGGACGGGATCAGCGCCGCCCTTCCCGAGACCGCCCTTGCGGAGGCTCTGCGGCGCGGGGCCCAGGCGCGGGGACTGGTGGCGGATGCGCGACGGGCTGCGGCGGATACGCCGGAACTGGAGGACGACGCGACCGCCGCGGTCGTGGAGGTCTTTGAACGCAGCTGGTCCGGTGCCTCCGGTCCTCCGTCGGTCGACACACCGGCCGCCCTCTCCGAAGGGCAGCACGTGGGGCCGTACCGGCTGCTGCGGCCCCTCCAGGAAGCCGGCCGGATCTGGCTGGCGCATGGTCCCGACCCCACACCCGTGGTGCTCAAATTTGCCCCGTTGGAGGCTCGCGAGAGCGAGGCGCACCGGGACGCGTTCCTGCGTGAGGCCTGGCAGGCCACGCGGATCGAGGGCCCCGAGTTTGTCCGCGCCTTCCTGCCCGAGACGAGCGTCCTGCAGTATTATGTGATGGACTACGTGGAGGCGCCCACGCTCCGCCAGACGCTGGCCAAAAACCGGATGACGGTCGAATCAGCGGTCGAGCTTGCTCGATTTTTACTCCGCGCCTGCCAATTTTTGCTCAGCCGCGACCTCGCCCATGGGGACCTCAAGCCCGACAACATCCTCGTGGTGGGAAACGGTGGCCTACCCGAGTTCAAGCTGATCGATCTCGGCAGCCTCGCGGAGGTGTTTTCCGTCACATCCCGCGCCGGCACCCCCTCCTACCTAGCGCCCGAGCGCTTTCACGGTGCGCCGCTCTCGGAGCGCACCGAGCTTTTTTCGATTGGCGTCACCCTCTACGAGGCCTTGGGCGGCGCGTATCCGTACGGCGAAGTCGAGCGCTTCCAGACGCCGCGGTTCGACTCCCATCCGCGGCGTCTTTCCCGCCTCAATGCCGCCGTCCCCCCGTGGGTGGACTTTATCGTCCAGCGCGCCCTCGAACCCGACCCCGCCCGGCGCTACCAGCATTTCTCCGAAATGGCCTACGATCTGGAGCACCCCGAGGCGGTGGCGGCCCATCACCCGAAGGACGCACCCCTCCTCGAGCGCAACCCGCTGCTCTTCTACAAGCTGCTGAGCCTGACACTGGCGGTGGCTTGCCTCGCCCTGCTCGTGCGTCTGGCCGGACTCGGCGAGTGATGAACGTAATTCATCCTTCAGACCAAAAGTATTCACTGGTTTGATTCATCCCCGGCGTCTCCCGGGCACCCCGACTGCTAAAGGGAGGGCGTGCCTGCCACCGACCTTCTCTCTCCCGCCCAGCCCTTCACCCCGGAACAGAAGGAGTACCTCCAGGGCTTCATGGCCGGGGTGCTCGCCTCCGGCGCCTTTCCCTTCGTCGGTACGACAGCAACCGGTCAGCTCACCTCTGCGCCAGGAGAGCCCGGGGCGACCAATCTCGCCGCGCCCGCCGAACCGACGGTCTTCGGCACCCCGCTCGGCGACCTGTGCAAGGAGGAGCGCTGGAAGCATGACGAGAACCCGCTCGACGCCTGGGATCGCCTGCTTCGGCACGCTGATGAAAACGCGTTTCCCGACCCGGAAAACACGTACCGCTTCAAGACTTTCGGCCTGTTCTACGTCGCCCCGGCGCAAGACAGCTTTATGATCCGCCTGCGCGTCCCTGCGTGCGAGCTCAGCGCTGCGCAGTTGCACGGCCTCGCCGACCTCGCCGCCGAGTTCGGCGGTGGATACGCGCACATCACCACCCGCGGCAACCTCCAGATCCGTGAGTTCAAGCCCCGCGACATCGTCACAGTGCTCACCCGTGTCCAGGAACTCGGCCTGACCTCCCGCGGCGCCGGCGCCGACAACATCCGCAACGTCACGGCCTCGCCCAACAGCGGCTTCGACCGCGACGAGCTCCTCGACGTTCGCCCTTTCGCCAATGCACTCCACCACTACATCCTCAATCACCGGGATCTCTACGGTCTTCCCCGCAAGTTCAATGTCGCCTTCGACAACGGGGGATCCATTTCGGCAGCGGCCGACACCAACGACATCGGCTTCATCGCCACCCGTGTCACCGAGGCGACGCTGAGCCGTTGGCCGGCGGGGTCGCCCTCTCCGGAGCCGGGCGTTTATTTTCGAGTGCTGCTCGGCGGGATCACCGGCCACCTCGACTTTGCCCGCGACACCGGCCTGCTTATCCGCCCCTCGGAGGCAGTCGCTGTCGCGGCGGGGATGATACGCGTTTTTGCCGAGAACGGCGATCGCACCAACCGCAAGAAGGCCCGCCTGAAATACCTCCTGGAGCGGTGGGGCTTCGAACGTTTCCTCGAGGAGACCCAAAAGAAGCTCGCCTTCCCCCTCGGCCGCGGGCCGGCCGACGCCTGCGAACCGCGCCGCCCCGTCCTCAAGCATGGCTGGATCGGGGTGGCAAAGCAGGCCCAGCGAGGGCTCAACGCGATCGGCGTCGGAATCCCGGTGGGACGGATGACGCCCAAGCAGATGCATGGTCTTGCCGACCTCGCCACCCACTTCGGCAAGGGAGAACTCCGTCTGACGGTCTGGCAAAACCTGCTCCTGCCCCATATCCCCGACGCGTTCGTCGAGTCGGTGAAGCGCTCGATCCAGCGGATGGGATTCTACACCGAGGCGTCCTCGGTCGCAGCCGGCGTGATCGCCTGCACCGGGAGCCGCGGTTGCAAGTATGCCGCGGCGGATACAAAGGCGCACGCGCTGGACCTGATCCGCAAGCTCGGGCCGCGGCTCGATCTCGAGTCCCCGGTCAACATCCACTTCACCGGCTGCCCGCATTCGTGCGCCCAGCACTACTGCGGGGACATCGGGCTGGTCGGCGCCAAACTGGCCGACGGCACCGAGGGCTACAACCTGGTCGTCGGAGGCGGCATGGACCACGAGCAGGGCGTCGCCCGCGAGCTTTTCCGCGGCGTCCGCGCGAGCGAGGTGAACCCGACAATCGAGAAGATCCTGATCACCTATCAGGCGCGCAAAGCCCACGGCGAAACCTTCATCGAGTGGACCCGCCGCCACTCTCTCAAGGAGCTTCAGGAAATCCTCGGCTAAACCCGTCCCTCAACGAGCCCACCCATGACTGCTCCCTTCATTCCCGACAACGCGCCCTTCTCCGCCGATCAGCGCGCCTGGCTCAACGGCTTTTTTGCGGGCATCTTCTCCCGCTCCAGTGCTCCGACGGCGGCCGTTTCCGCCGCGGCTCCGCTGCAGCCCCTCACTATTCTCTTTGGCTCGCAGACCGGCACCGCCGAAAGCCTGGCCAAACGCGTGGCCAAGGAGGCGGGCAAACGCGGCTTCGCTCCCACGGTCGTCGACATGGCATCCATGACCATCGCCCGCTTGGCCGCGGAAAAAAACGTGCTGATCCTCACCAGCACCTACGGTGACGGTGAGCCACCGGACAATGCCAAGGTGCTCTGGAGAGCGCTTGGCGAGGCAACCTCCCCGACCCTCGGCGGACTGCGCTTCTCGGTCTGCAGCCTGGGGGACCGCAATTACGCGCAGTTCTGCAAATGCGGTCAGGAGTTTGACCTCCGGCTGGAAAAACTCGGAGCGGCGCGGGTCGCGGCCCGGGTGGACTGCGACGTGGACTACGAGGCCGCCTTTTCAGGCTGGCTGGGAGCGGCGCTCGGTGCGCTCGGGTCCGACAACGCCGCGCCGGCCCTCGCCCCCTCCCCTGGCGCAGCCGCGCCGGCGGCAGAGGTCGCGACCGGGTTTTCGAGAAAGAACCCCTACCCCGCGCTCCTCCTGACCTCCCGGCGCTTGAACGCAGACGGCTCCGCCAAGGAGGTGCGCCACATAGAGTTTGATCTCGGGGACTCCGGGCTGACCTACGAAGCCGGCGACGCCCTCGGGGTGGTGGCCCAGAACTGCCCGGAGGAAGTCGATGCCCTTCTCGCCGCCCTCGGTTGTGATGGCGAGGAGGCCGTCCCCACCGGAGACGGCCAGAACCTGCCGCTCCGCCTCGCGCTGGCGCGCCACTTCGACCTCGGCAAACCCACACCGGAGCTTGTATCCACGTTCTCCGCACGCGCGGGCTCCGGAGGGGTGGCGACCGCCCTGGCGCCCCATCACGTGATCGACGTCGTGGCCGCGTATCCATCCGCCAAGGTACCGCCCGCCGAGTTTGTCACCCTCCTGCGCCGGCTCCAGCCCCGGCTCTACTCCATCTCCTCCAGCCCGAAGGCCCACCCCGGTCAGGTGCACCTGACCGTCGGGGCCGTGCGTTATGAAACGCAGGGACGCGCACGCAAGGGTGTGTGCTCGACCTTCCTGGCGGATCGCGCCGTCCCCGGCGACACCCGCGCCGGCGTCTTTGTCCACTCCAGCAAGGGTTTCCGGATTCCCGCCAATCCCAACACGCCGATGATCATGGTCGGTCCGGGTACCGGAATCGCGCCTTTCCGCGCTTTCCTGGAGGAACGCGAGGCCACGGCGGCAAAAGGCAGGAACTGGCTCTTTTTTGGAGATCAGCGCGCAAGCACCGATTTCCTCTATCGCGAGGAACTTGAGGCGATGCGCGAGCGCGGGCTTCTCACCCGGCTGGACACCGCTTTCTCCCGCGATCAGGCCGAGAAGGTTTACGTCCAGCACCGGATGCTGGAGAACGCCGCTGAACTGTGGTCCTGGCTCGAGGCCGGAGCACATTTTTATGTGTGCGGAGACGCTTCCCGCATGGCGAAGGACGTCGACGCGGCCCTTCACCAGATTGTTCAGACTGCGGGAGGAAAGTCCGCTGACCAGGCCGCTGCCTACGTCGATAACCTGAAGGCGGCCAAGCGGTATGCGCGTGATGTCTACTGAGTCGCGGTCCGCCGGCGCCGATCCGTCCACCCGGACGCTGATTGACGACTACCTGGCGGCCCAGCAGCGGCTCCAGACGCCGGTCAAACGGTTTGCCGACGCTCACGCGGGGGTAGTGACCGAGCCTGTCTGGCGCGACCTGATTCCCCTTTCCACGCCGCAGGCGGGCGAGCAGTACGCCTTTGAGGTGGACCTGGACCGCTGCACCGGCTGCAAAGCCTGCGTCGCGGGCTGCCATTCCCTGAACGGGCTCGACGAGGAGGAAACCTGGCGCGACGTCGGCATGATCCTCGGCGGGAGCCGGGCCGCACCGTACCAGCAGACCGTCACGTCGGCCTGCCATCACTGCGAAGATCCCGGCTGCCTCAACGGTTGCCCCGTCCTGGCGTACGAGAAAGATCCCATCACCGGCATCGTGCGCCACCTCGACGACCAGTGCATCGGTTGCCAGTACTGCGTGCTCAAGTGCCCGTATGATGTGCCCAAATACAGCGAGCGGCTCGGGATCGTCCGCAAATGCGACATGTGCCACACCCGCCTCTCCGCCGGCGAGGCCCCTGCCTGCGTCCAGGCCTGTCCCACCCAGGCAATCCGGATTGTCACCGTGAGCTTGCAGCCGGCCCGCACACCGGTGGGGTCGAGCGCCTTCCTCACCGCCGCGCCCGATCCGGCTATCACCCGGCCCACCACGCGGTATGTGTCGCGCCATCCGGTTCCTGAGAATGCGCTGGCGGCCGACGCTGCCGTGCCCCGCCTGCAACCGGCGCATTGGCCCCTGGTGTTGATGCTGACTTTGATGCCCATGGCAGTTGGAGTCTTTGCCTATGACATTGCCAGGCCCGAGGTGTCCGCGGCCTTGCCCTTGCTCGGGTGGGCGGCAGCTGCCGCCGGCCTGGGGGCGAGCGTGTTCCACCTCGGCCAGCCGCTTCGGGCGTGGCGGGTTTTCCTCGGCCTCCGTCGTTCATGGCTGAGCCGGGAGGCCGTGCTTTTTGGCGCCTGGTTTCCCTTGGCGACCCTGCTCGCCGCCACCCACTACCTGCCAGCGGGGCTGGTCCCGGAGTCCGTCCGGGCGGTGTTACCTGGCGCCACCGTCACCCTCGGCGCGGTCGCTCTCTTTTGCTCCGTGATGATCTACGTGGATACACGGCGCGCGTTGTGGCGCTTCAGCCAGACCTCAGCCCGGTTCTTTGGGGGCGGACTGGTCCTAGGCGCCGCGGCCGCCTTCGCGGTGGCGCCGCACGGCGTTGCCGCCGCCCTTCTGGCAATCGGACTGCTCGCCAAGCTGGCGGTCGAGACAGTCTGCCTGCGCGCATTGGACGAAGAGGTGGCGGTGGACGCAACGGTGCCAGTGGAGACAACTCCGGCCTTCAAGACCGCTCGCCTGCTGACCGGTCCCCTGCGTCCCGTCCTCGCCTTTCGCTATCTATCCGCCGTGAGCCTCCTGCTCCTCCCGTCGGTGTTGCTCGCCTTTGCTCCCGGGTCCGCGCTCTCCTGGACCGTCCTCGGACTCGCTCTTGCGAGCGAACTGGCCGAGCGCCTGCTCTATTTTCGCGCCGTGGCCGCACCCAAAATGCCCGGCGTTCTGACCCCATGACGTCCACCCTCGACCAGGTATTCCGCGCCCGCACGGGCACCATGACGTCGGAGCTTGTGCTCCGACCCGGCGCATTCGGTCTGGGTCACCTGCCGGAGCGCCTGGCGCCGGCCGCGACCACCACCAGCGTCTGCGGCTTCTGCAGCACCGGTTGTTCGCTGAAGGTGCACCTGAACCAAGCCGGGGAGGCGATCAACCTGTCGGCAGACAGCGCCTACCCGGTCAATCTCGGCATGGCGTGCCCGAAGGGATGGGAGGCACTCACGCCCCTCCGCGCCACCGACCGTGCCCGGGAGCCACTCCTGCGCGGAGCGGACGGGGTGTTGCGGGCTGTCTCCTGGGGGGAGGCGATCGACAGCCTCGTGCGCCGGTTTCGCGGAATCGGAGAACGGCATGGAGCGGCTGCGGTGTCCTTCCTCAGCACGGGGCAGATTGTCACTGAGGAGATGGCGCTCCTGGGTGCCCTTGCAAAATTCGGCATGGGTATGGTCCACGTGGACTCAAACACGCGGCAGTGCATGGCAACCTCGCATGTCGCGTACAAGCAGTCGTTCGGTTTCGACGCACCGCCCTTCACCTACCGCGATTTCGAGGAGAGCGACGCCCTGATCTTTATCGGGGCGAATCCCTGCATCGCCCACCCCATCATGTGGCAACGGGTGATGATGAACCGGCGTTCCCCGGAGATCGTCGTGCTGGATCCGCGGCGCACGGAGACGGCGATGGCCGCGACGCTGCATGTTCCTCTCGCCCCCAAGAGTGACCTCATCCTCCTTTACGGGCTTGCCCATCTCCTGATCCAGCGCGGCGCGGTCAAACGGGAGTTCGTCGATGCGCACACCAGCGGGTTCGACGCGTTCGCATCCTTCGTCGCGGACTTCACCCCGGAGCGTGTGGCAGAGGCGACCCGGCTCCCCGTAGAGACTCTCGCGCGCCTCGCCGAGATCATCGCGACCCGGGAGCGCGTCTCCTTCTGGTGGACAATGGGGGTGAACCAGGGGCATGAGTCGACCCGCACCGCGCAGGCCATCATCAACCTTGCCCTCATGACCGGAAATATCGGTCGCCCCGGCACCGGGGCCAACTCGATCACCGGGCAGTGCAACGCGATGGGATCGCGGCTCTTCGGCAACGCCACGTCACTCATCGGCGGATACGATTTTTCCAAGCCGGAGCATCGCGAGCATGTCGGAGCGATCCTCGCCATCGACCCATCCCTCATCCCGGACCAGGCCAGCCGCGCCTATGACCAGATCATCGATGGGATCGAGCGCGGAGAAATTCGGGGTCTGTGGGTAATCGCCACCAACACGGTGCACTCCTGGATCGATCACTCGCGATTCCGGAGACTGCGCGAAAAGCTCGAATTCCTTGTCGTGCAGGACATGTACCTAAGCACTGAAACCGCGCAGCTGGCTGACCTCGTGCTGCCCGCCGCGGGCTGGGGGGAAAAGGAGGGTGTGATGATCAACTCGGAACGCCGTCTCGGAGTCGTGCGCAAGGTTGCACGCGCGCCGGGAAGCGCCCTGAGCGACTTCGCCATCTTTAAACTTGTGGCTGAGGGCTGGGGTTGCGGGGAGATGTTCCGCCAGTGGACGGATCCGGCGGCGGCCTTCCAGCAGCTGAAGGCCTTGTCCCGCGGACAGCCCTACGATTTCACCGGGATACGCGACTACGATCACATCGAGGCGATGGGCGGTATCCAGTGGCCTTTTACAGAGGCGGACGCCCGGCTGATGGAGGCGGGCGCGGCCGATGCCTGGACCCAGCGAAGGCTTTTTGCGGACGGGCAGTTCCACACCTCGGACGGGCGCGCGCGCTTCTTCTACGATGAGCCCAGGCCCATGCCGGAGGGGCCGGATGCGCAGTATCCCTTTGTGCTCCTCACCGGACGGGGCTCCTCCGCCCAGTGGCACACGGGAAGCCGGACCAACAAAAGCGACGTCCTGCGGAAGCTGGCGCCGACGGCCCTGTACGCGGAGATCAACCCGGCGGACGCCGGGCGCCTGCGTATCCGTCCCGGTGACACCGTGTGCATCCGCTCGCGGCGCGGGGAAACCAGCGCCCTCGCACTGGTGACCTCGACGGTTCAGCCCGGCCAGCTGTACCTCCCCATGCATTTCCCTACCGTCAACGCCCTGACACATCCCTCGTTTGATCCACACTCAAGACAGCCCAGCTACAAGGCCTGTGCGGTGGCCGTGTGTAAAGCGGGGAGCGATTTATGATGTGTGATTTCTGATTGCTGAGGGGCGCGGCGCGGAGGTCATTCCTGTGAGCAAGAGACAATGTTTTCGCAGCTCTCGATCGTCTGGGAAACGAACGCACAGGACCCCGCGAAGGCGCATAAGGGCACTCCGCGGGGGCGAGGCGCCGGGCGTTATGATTTGGCCAGGGCTTGCTCGAGGTCGGCCTGAAGGTCGGCGAAGTCCTCGGTGCCGAGCGAGAGACGGATGTAGTCGGGAAGCACCCCGGAAGACTGCTGTTCGTCGGCGGTGAGCTGGCTGTGGGTGGTGCTGGCGGGGTGAATCGCGAGCGACTTGGAGTCGCCGATGTTAGCAAGGTGGGAGAAGAGCTTGAGTGACTCCACCACGCGCCGACCTGCCTCGAAGCCACCCTTGACACCAAAACCGAGGAGGCCGCCAAAACCGCCGCTCAGGTACTTCTTTGCCGCGGCGTGGTTCGGGCTGCTCTTCAGTCCCGGGTAATTGACCCAGGCGACCTTGTCATGGGAGGCGAGGAACTCCGCTGTCTTCATCGCGTTCTCGCAGATTCGCGGCATCCGAAGGTGGAGTGTCTCCAACCCTTGCAAGAGCAGGAAACTGTTGAAGGGGGAGACGCAGGCGCCGATGTCGCGCAGCAGCTGAAGACGCATCTTGAGGATGAAGGCCACGTTGGCTCCGCCCGCCGGCGGGAAGCTCTTGAACGCCTCCCAGTGGACGAGGCCGTGGTAGGAAGCGTCCGGGGTTGTGAAACCGGGAAAACGCCCCGAGCCCCAGTCAAAGTTGCCGCCGTCGACCACCACGCCTCCGATCGAGGTGCCGTGCCCGCCGATGTATTTGGTCGCTGAATGCACGACGACATTTGCACCCCATTCGAAGGGGCGGTTCAGCAGCGGTGAGAGGCAGGTGTTGTCGATGATCAGCGGCACGCCGACCTCGCGGGCGATCTTCGCCACCTCCTCGAAGGGGAAGATGTTCAACGCCGGATTGCCGAGCCCCTCGCCGTAGAAGGCCTTGGTGTTGGGACGCACCGCACGACGGAAGGCGTCGGGGTCGCCGGCATCCACGAACGAGACCTCGATCCCGAGCTTCGGCAGGGTGTAGTGGAAGAGATTATACGTACCGCCGTAGAGCTGGGAAACAGAGACAAGGTGGTCACCCGCGCCGGCGATGTTGAGGATCGCGTCCGTGATGGCGGCCTGCCCGGAGGCATGGGCGAGGGCGCCGGAGCCACCCTCGAGGGCGGCGAGGCGCTGCTCGAACACATCCGTCGTCGGATTCATGATCCGGGTGTAAATGTTGCCCAGCTCCTTGAGGGCAAAAAGGTTGGCAGCATGCTCCGTATCGCGGAACACGTAGCTGGTCGTCTGATAGATCGGCACCGCGCGCGAGCCGGTGGCGGGGTCAGGCTGCTGTCCGGCGTGCAACGCCTTCGTTCCAAGTCCCTGGGTTTTCATAGGCACCCGACGCTGCAAACGCCGTGTCCGTTTGGCAAGGGCGGGCCGGGCAGACCTGGCCGTTCGGCCAGGTCGGAGGGTCAGCGGTCAGCGGTCACTCACGCGCCTCCGGCGCGGCTTTTGTCATTTGGACTTCGTCACTCGTCATTCGCGCGCGCCGCCAGCGCGCGCGCCGTGCCAGTCCACCAGCTCCAGCTGGAGCAGCTTGCGGTCGTTGAAATGGTTCCAGGTGAGTTCGACGGCGAGGTCCAGAGGCTCGTTGAGCGGTGGGACGCGGTCAGCCATCTTCCAGGCGACGCCGAAGAGGCGGCGGCCGCGGGCGTCGTCGAAACAGAAACGGAAATGCTGCGCCTTGAAGACTTCGGGACGCTGCTTGAGGACGACGCCGCGGATGCCGAAAACCGGTTCGGGATTGCCCTGGCCGAACGGGTGCAGGGTGCAGATCTCCTCCATCAGCCGTTCCCGCACCTGCTCGGGCGTGAGCCAGGCTGCGATCTGCAGACGCGGCTCGACCAGGTCGCTGCCCACTTGCGTGCGCACCGCATCGGCAAAGCGTTCCCGGAAGGTGTCCACCTGCGTTTTCATCAGCGAGACACCGACGGCCATGGGGTGACCGCCCCAGCTGCTGAGCTGCTCACCGCAACGGCCGAGCACCTCGACCAGATTGATTCCATCCACGCTGCGGCCCGAACCCTTGGCCAGGTCACCTTCGTTGCCCAAGACCACGCAGGGTCGATTGTACTTTCGGGTCAGGCGACCCGCCACGATCCCGACCACGCCCGGGTGCCAGGTCTCGCCAAAAAGCACGACACCGGGCCAGGTGGAATAGTGACTCTCGATCAGCCGCTCCGCCTCCTCCGTGATAAGGCGCTCGATATCCTGGCGCTCACGGTTGAAGGCGTCCAACTGCTGAGCGGTTTCACGGCAGAACTTCTCGTCTTCGCTGAGCATGAGCTCCACCGAGATGGCGGCGTCGGCGAGACGGCCGCTCGCGTTGATCCGCGGACCGAGGCGAAACGAGATGTCGACTGGGAGAATGTCATGTTCGCATTTCACCCCGGCGATCTGCATCAGCGCACAGAGCCCGCGGCGCTGGGTCCCCTGCAGGATCTTGAGTCCCTGGCGGGCGAGAATGCGGTTCTCGCCGTGGAGCGGCACCAGGTCAGCCACGGTGCCCAGCGCGACGAGGTCGAGGTAATCGCGCAACTTGATCCGAAAGGCGACGGGATGGTTTTCCGCACGCAGCTGCTTGAGCAGGCCGTGGGCAAGTTTGAAGACCAGGCCGACGGTGCAGAGATTCCGCCACGCCCCGTCGTCGGGGCAGCAGAACACGTGCGGGTTGATCAGGAGGCACCTGTCCAGCGGCTTGTCCTTGGAGCGGTGGTGATCGATCACCAGGACGTCGATTCCCTGGGCGCGCAGGTACGCGACTTCGTCGTGCGAGTTGGTACCGCAGTCGAGGGCGATAAAGAGATGCGGCCTGCCCATCTCAAGCGCGCGATCGATCGCGCTGCGTGAAAGGCCGTACCCATCCTCCATTCGGCGCGGCACCACAAAACGGGGATACAGGCCGAAGCGGCGCAGGATGCTGACCAGAAGAGCGGTGCTGCTGACCCCGTCCACGTCGTAGTCCCCCAGGACGACGATCTCCTCCCGGTTTGCGATGGCGCTGCGCAGGCGCGTCGCCGCCGCGTCCAGGTTTTGCAGCAGGAAGGGATCCTGGAGTTCGGCCAGTGCCGGCTTCAGGAATTTCGTCGCCGCATCGGGATCATTCAGGCCGTTGCGGAGGAGCAACTCGGCCATGACCGGGCTGACGCCCGCGCGCCGGCTGAGCGCGTCGATCTGATCGGCGGGGAGTGGTGTGTAAACCCAGCGCATGGTGGTCCGAACCGGTGCGCCCGACGGGTGCAACCGGCGGTGGGCGGATCCCGCGGATCCGCCCGGGCCGCTTATTCAGACGCCTTGCTTGCGCCGGTCCACTCGTACGTCGGCTTCACGTCCTGGTGCTTCTCGACATGTTTCCGGTCGCCCTTGTGCCACCAGTAGAAGATCGGGCTGGCGACAAAGAGGGAGGAGAACGTGCCGGTGATGACACCGATGAGGAGGGTGAAGGCGATGTCGTTCACTTCGCCGGACGTGACCACGATGAGTGTGATGGCGGTCAGCAAAGTGGTGCCGCCCGTGATGATCGTACGCGAAAGCGTGAGGTTCAGCGCGCGGTTGATCACGTCGGCAAGACGTGTGTTTGGATCCAGCTTCAGCTCTTCGCGGATACGGTCGAAGACCACGATGGTGTCGTTGATGGAATAACCGGCGATGAGCAGGATCGCCGCCACCATGGGGGCGTTGAACTGCCGGTCGAACATCACGAAGATGCCGATCGTCATCAGAAGGTCGTGGATCGTCGAAACCACCGCGCCGAGGCCGTAGCCCAGCTCAAAGCGGAACGCGACGTAGAGGGTGATCAGGACAAGCGACCAGAAGATCGACAGCAGCGCGTTCCACTGGATCTCCTCACCCACGGACGGCCCAATGCGGCTCAATCCTTCGGACATGATGCGGGCTTCGGGGAAGGCTTTTTGGAGTTCAGCCACGAGAGGCGCACCCTGGTCGAACCGGGTAGTCGCCTTCAGCACTTCCTTGCCCGAGCCCAACTGCGTCTGGTAGGCGAAGCTCGCCTCTTCGAGGCCGGCGGCGGCGGCGGCCTTGCGGAGGTCACCCACCTCGATCTTCTTCGCATAACTCAGGGTGACGGTGTCGCCGCCCACAAAGTCGATGCCGTAGATGGCGGAGCCCTTGTAGAGGGTGACACCCACGCCGATCAGGACGACGGCCCAGGAGAAGATGAAGGCCTTCTTGGCGTGCTTGAGGAAATCAAAGCGGGTGTTCTGGAGCACCGACATCATCGGGAAGCGTTTGATCGCGCCCGGAAGAATGAGGAATTCCATCAGCAGTTTGCTCACGACAACGGCGGCGAACATCGTGGTGAAGATACCGATCGCCAGGGTGACGCCGAAGCCCTTCACCGGGCCGTTGCCCAGGAGGATCATGATGCCGGCAACCAGCAGCGTCGTAACGTTGGAGTCGAGAATGGCGGACCAGGCTTTTTCGAAGCCCGCCTCCAGGGCGGTCGGCAGCGACTTGCCCATCTTCAGTTCCTCGCGCATGCGCTCGAAGATCAGGATGTTCGAGTCGACGGACATCGCGAGGGTCAGCACGATACCGGCAATGCCGGGCATGCTGAGAGTGGCGCCGATCTGGGACATCACGCCCAGGGTGATCAGCACGTTGACCGCCATGCCGATGGCGGCGATGACGCCGCCGATGGTGTAGAAGAAGAGTACAAAACCGATCGTCAGGGCCGTGCTGATGATGAAGGCGAGTTTACCGCTCGCGACTGCGTCGGTGGCGAGCGTCGGGCCCACCTCATACTGCTCCTTCACCTGGAGGGGCAGATCGAGGGGGTTATTCAACACATTGGCGAGGGCTTGCGCCTCACGCTCGGTGAAACTGCCGGAGATCTGCGCGGACTCGCTGTCGATTTCCTCGCGGACGGTCGGCGCGGAATAGAGCCGGCCGTCGAGCACGATGGCGAGGCGTCCGAGTTGGCCGGACCGTTGGTTGTTCTGGGCGATCAGACGGGTGACCTCGGCAAAACGGGCGCGGCCCTCCGACGTAAACTGGAGAATGATCTCGGGCTTCCCGTATTGGTCGTAGCGGGCAAAGGCCTGGTCGATGATTTCGCCCGTGGCTTCGGGGATACGTTTGACGAAGACCTCCTCGAACATGGATTCGCCGGTGGCACGCTCGTGCTCGAGGGAGAGGATTTCGTAACCCGGGGGGATGTCTCCCGGGGCGCTGGACTGCGGAGAGAGGAAAGGATGCACAACGCGGAAATCCAGGCGGGCAGGCTTCTTGACGTTGTCCACCACTTCCGGATTGTCGCGGGTATTGATGCCCGGCAGCTGCACCTCGATGCGGCTTTCGCCAATCGGGCGGATCAGCGGCTCGGCGACGCCCAGGCCGTTGATACGCGTGCCAATGATGTCGATCGCCTTACCCAGCTTTTCCTTGCGCTCGTGTTCGGGAAGATTTGCGGCCGCGACCTCGTCGACCTCCAGGGTGAAGCCCACCCCACCCTTAAGGTCCAGGCCCAGCTGCAACTTGCCCTTGGACTCCTTCAACAGGTGCTCCAGGAGAATGGCGTTTTTGCGCGGGACATTTTTCACGTCACCCAGATCCAGGTGCGGGAAATAGGAGGTGAGATCGATCTTTCGCTCCTGGGCGATCTGACTCAGTGCAACGTAGGCGCTCGGGGCCTGCCCGGCCGCGCGACGCTCACCGGCCTCGCGGAGCAGGGAGGCAAACTCGGCGGTCTTGGCCCGCGCTTGGGCCTTGGCGTAATCCGGGAACGGCTGGTCCTGCAGGGGAAGCAGCGACGCGACGGCCCAGATGACGATGGCGGAACTCAGGATGAGCTTCCACAGGTTGCGTTTGAACATGGGTGAGTTGGGTTGAAAGGGGTTTGGGGGTGCGCCCGCATCCACGTGAGCGGGCGCGTCAATACCGAACGCCTGCCGTGCAGGCCGCCGGACTGCTTACTTCTTCACGTCGCCGGGCTTCTTCACCACCGACTGGATGAAGGCCTTCCCGACTTCGATCTTGGTGTTTTCCGCGATTCGCACCACAAAACGGTCTGCCTTTTTGTTGGTGATCTCGCCGTAGATGCCACCCGCCGTCAGGACCTCGTCGCCGGCCTCCAGCGCCTCGATCGACTTCTGCAGTTCCTTTTGCTTCTTGCGCTGCGGAGCAATGACGAGGAACCAGAAACCGGCCATCATAAGAACGATGGGCAGGAAGCTCATCAGCGGGTTCGGCGCCTGACCCGCCGGAGCGGCGGTCTGAGCGAGAAGGGAGGCGGCGTCGAACAAAGGAGCGATTTTCGTCATTGCGTGTTGAGGATTTTGAAAAAAGAAACACGCACTTAACTGATTCCACGCCTCAAAAAGCAAGCATAACCCAGCCTTCACTTCTCCCTGCATTGAAAAGCAAATCCGCCTCCGCCTGGTCGGCTGCACAGTCTGAAGAGCAATACGGTTTTAAACGCTGGGGCTCGGGCCACTTTGGCGTGGATCCGGAGGGTTTTGTGAACGTCCAGCCGCTGGCGGACGGTCGCAGTATCCGGATCATGGACGTGATTCATGAATCGCTCGGCATGGGGTTGAAGGCGCCCATGGTCATCCGTTTCCAGGACCTGCTCCGCCACCGCGTGGTGCAGCTGAACGAGGTGTTCAACAAGGCAATGAAGGAGGAGGGCTACAAGGGGTCCTACCGCGGCGTATTCCCGATCAAGGTCAACCAGCTGCGCGAGGTCGTCGACGAAATCCTGGCGGCCGGCAAGGACTACAACTACGGCCTCGAGGCCGGCTCCAAGCCGGAGCTCATGATCGCCCTGGCGATGCATGACAACAACCAGAAGTTGATCATCTGCAACGGCTACAAGGATCACGATTATATCCGCCTGGCCCTGCTTGGCCGGAAACTCGGCAAGAAGATCATCATTGTGGTCGAGCAGTTGGCGGAGGTGGACGACATCATCCGCATCTCCGAGGAGACGGGGGTGAAGCCGATGATCGGCTTCCGCGCCAAGCTGCAGACGCGCGGTGAAGGCAAATGGTCGTCCTCGTCGGGTGACAACGCCAAGTTCGGCCTGAACACCGCCGAGATCCTTTTCGCCACCGAAAAGCTCAAGGCGGCCAAGCTGTCCGCCTGCCTGCGCCTGATCCATTTCCACATCGGCTCCCAGGTGCCGAACATCATCACGATCAAGAACGCGGTGGTGGAGGCGACCCGCTTTTATTGCCAGCTCGCTCAGATGGGTTTCCCGATGGGTTACCTCGATGTCGGTGGCGGGCTGGGTATCGATTACGACGGCTCCCGGACCAATTTTGAGAGCTCCATGAACTACAGCATGGAGGAGTATGCCCGCGACGTGGTCTTTAATGTCCGCGAAATCTGCAACGCCAGCGGCGTGGAGGTGCCCGACATCGTCAGCGAAAGCGGCCGCGCCGTGGTCGCGCCCCACTCGATGCTGGTGGTGGAGGTCTTCGAGCGTATCAACAAGAAGGAGACGCTAGGGAAGCAGCACCAGCCGAAGGAAAAGCACAAGGTTGTGACCGACCTGGATGCGCTGCTGAAAAACAAACAGAAGCTCGGACGGCTCGAACGCTTTCACGATGCCCTGCAGAAAAAAGAGGAAGCGTTCTCTCTCTTTAACCTGGGATACCTGAACCTGGAGAACCGCGCCGCCGCCGAATCGCTCTTTTGGCAGATCTGCGAAAAGATCGATCGGGAGGCGGGCGATAGCGGTTACCAGCCGGAGGAGCTCCGCGACCTGAAAAAACTGCTGGCCGACCAGTACGTCTGCAATTTCTCCGTCTTCCAGTCGCTCCTGGACCACTGGGCCCTGAAGCAGCTCTTTCCTGTCACGCCCCTGCATCGGCTGCAGGAGCGTCCCAGCGTCAACGCCATCCTGGTCGACATCACCTGTGATTCCGACGGCAAGATCAGCAGCTTCATCGACCTGCAGGACACGAAGGACTACCTCACCCTGCACCCGCTAAACGGGAAACCGTATTACCTGGGGGTGTTCCTGACCGGCGCCTATCAGGACATCATGGGCGACCTGCACAACCTGTTCGGCCGCGTGAACGAGGTCCACGTTTTCCTCGAGCCCGACGAACCGAACGGTTTCTACATCGAGGAAGCACTCAGCGGCAGCCGCGTGGCCGATGTCATCGAGGGCGTGCAGTACCAGCAGGAGGAGCTGTGCCGTCGCATGAAACAACAGATCGACAACGCGACGCGCAAGGACCTGGTCAAACCGCGGGAAGGCGTCCGCCTGTTGGAGCTCTACGAGAGCCAGCTGCTGAACAAGACCTACCTGAACATCGAGCGGGGCAAAAAGAAGCCCAAGGTCCGGGACTGATTTTTTGTCAGGCGGCCCTCAACTGCGGGACGGTCCGGGCCGATATTGCCAGAAGGCGTTTCCCTCGCTGAACTTATGCGTGGGTCCACCGCCCCCCGTCTTGTTCGAAACGATCCTCACCGGCCCCCAACGTCCCGTGATCTCCCGCCGCCTGCGTGAGCCGGCGACCCCGTGCGCATCATGTGCGGCATAGCGGGTTTTGTCGGCGGCGACGTCGATCCCCAGGCGCGCGGCGCGGCGGTGGAGCGGATGTGCGCCGGGATGGAGCACCGCGGCCCGGATGGCCGCGGCACGGTTTTGTTTCCAGAGGTCGCGCTCGGGATGCGACGCCTCGCGATCTTCGACCCCGCGCGCGGACACCAGCCGATGCAAACGCCGGAGGGTCGCTTCCACCTGGTTTTTAACGGTGCGCTCTACAACCACCGCGAACTCCGGCGCCTGCTCGAGGGCACCGGCCACACCTTCCGCACCGACTGCGATACGGAGGTGCTGCTCGCCGCCTTCGCCCAATGGGGTGAACAGGCGCTCGACCGCCTCAGGGGCATGTTCGCCTTCGCCATCTGGGATGCACGCGAACACACGCTCTTTCTCGCGCGGGACCCCTTCGGAATAAAACCCCTTTATTACGCGCGCCGCGGCGCCGGCCTCCTCTTTGCCTCTGAACTCGGCGCACTGCTCGCGTCCGGCGTGGTGTCCGATGCGATCGATCCGGGTGCCGTCAACGAGAGTCTCTCCTACCTCGCGGTCCCCGCGCCGCGCACGTTCTACCGCGACGTCGCGAGCCTGCGTCCGGGGGAATGCGCCGCCTGGCGCGCGGGCGAACTGTCCGTCCGCACGTATTGGGATTTCAGCGACGCAACCGCCGCCGCGGTCCGCCCCGCTCACAGCCGCGCCGAGTTCCTCTCCCAATTGCGCGAGCAGCTGGTCGAAAGCGTGCGGGCCCACGCCCTCGCGGACGTACCGGTCGGCGCGTTCCTATCCGGCGGACTCGACTCCGCCGCGATCGTGGGGTTGCTGCGCCACCTCGGTCCCGGTCAGCTCAAGACGTTTTCCATCGGCTTCGACGAGACGGAGTATTCCGAGACCGCAGCGGCCGAAGCGGCGGCCGGCTTCTTCAAGACCGACCACCAGACCCTGGTGCTCACCGGCGAACGGGTCGCGGCCGACATGGAGCGGATCGTTTCCGTGCTCGACCAGCCCACGGGTGATGCGATCAACACCTACTACGTCAGCGAACTGGCGCGGGCCGGCGGGGTGAAGGTCGCCTTGTCCGGGCTCGGCGGGGACGAGCTTTTTGGCGGCTACCCGTGGTTTCGCACCACACCGCGGCTGGCTCGCGCCCTGCCCTTTTGGAGCAACCTTCCGGAGGCGCTGCGGGAGGCGGTGCTGCGTCATCTGCGCGGCCGCGACGCCCGCCAGCAAAAGCTCGCCGACCTGCTCACCCACGCCGAGGGCCTGCATGGGCTGGCGGCGCTGCAGCGGCGCAATTTCGCCGAGTCCGCCCGCACCTCCCTGCTCCTGGATCCTCCCGCCTACACCAGCCATCCGGAACTCTTCCGCCTGGAGGACGAGTTGAGCGGCGCCGACGCCTTCTCTGCGGTCAGCGCGTGGGAGCTTCGCACGTACATGGCAGACGTGCTGCTGCGGGATAGCGACGTGATGAGCATGCGCCACGGGCTTGAGCTGCGCGTGCCCTTTGTCGACCGCCCCCTGATCGAGTGGTTCTGGAAGCAGCCGGAGCGTTTCAAGCAGTCGCTCCGTCGCAACAAACCCGCACTCGCCGATGCCGTTGAGATGCTGCTGCCCCCGGGGACCAGCCGCCGGCGCAAGCAGGGCTTCACCCTCCCCTTTGCCCTCTGGATGCGGGGCCCGCTGCGTCCCTTCCTGGAGGACACCTTCAGCCGCAGCTCGGTCG
Organism: Verrucomicrobiota bacterium; assembly: GCA_023428905.1. Taxonomy (GTDB): domain Bacteria; phylum Verrucomicrobiota; class Verrucomicrobiia; order Opitutales; family Opitutaceae; genus EW11. The sequence goes on along the minus strand of JAEYWP010000030.1, from coordinate 168,869 downwards.
AGCGCGCGGGCTATCTCCATCCCGACGCCGTCCAGGCGCGCTGGCAGCGTTACCTCGGAAGCAACGATTCCCGCGAGTGGTCGAGGATCTGGAGCCTCGCCATTCTGATTGCTTTCCTCAACCGCCGCCGACTCCTCTCGCCGTGAAGCTGGTTTTGCTGGCACCCGAGCTTTTTGCGTCGGAGGGAGGCATCGCCCGGATCCTGCGTCTGTACCTGAAGGCGTGTTGTGAGGTCTGCGCGCCCGACAGCCAGGTGCACCTCGTCGTCCTCAACGACGCCCAGCTCGACACCCTGGATGCACGACGCTACTCCGACGACCGGTTGACCGACTGGGCCATGTGTTCACGCAGCAAACCGGCCTTCGTGCGGGCCGCCCTGAGCGCCGCGCGGTCCGCCGACATCATGGTCTGCGGTCACATCGGCCAGCTGCCCGTCGCCTGGTTGTGCCGCCGCCTGAACCCCTCCCTCCGCTACGTCCTCGTGGCCCACGGCCTGGAGGTCTGGCGGCGCTTCTCACTGGTCGAACGCCTGGCCCTTCGCCGGGCGCACCAGATCTGGTGCGTCAGCGACTACACACGCCAGCAACTGCTGATGCGGTGCACCGTGGACCCCGCGCGCGCCGTCGTCCTGCCCAATGCGCTCGACCCCGCGCTGCTGCCGACCGACGCGCCGGAACCGGCTACCGGCTCGGTCCTGCTCACCCTCTCGCGACTCACCTTCGCCGATCGCTATAAAGGGGTGGATCATGTGATCGAGGTCCTTCCCGAGGTTCGACGCGCCATCCCCGACGCCACGCTCCATGTCATCGGCCGCGGTGACGACCTCGCCCGGCTTCAAGCCCTGGCCGTCCGGGTCGGTGTGCAGGAGCACGTGCGTTTCCTCGGTTTTCTGAGCGACCGCGAACTGACCGCCTCGTTTTCCAGGTGCCGAGCCTTCGTCCTGCCCAGCGAACGCGAGGGTTTCGGGTTGGTCTATGTCGAAGCGATGGCCCAGGGAAGGCCCTGTGTGGGCGCCCGCGCCGGGGGGACGCCCGAGGTGATCACCGGGGAGGTGGGCCTGCTCGCGACGTACGGGAACCGCGGGGATCTCGCCCGCTGTTGCGTCGAGGCGCTGCGCAGAGACTGGGACGTCCGGGCACTCCAGGCTCGCGCGGCCCGCTTCTCGTATGCAAACTTCCGAGACCGTCTGGGGACGCTGCTCCGCCCCGCCCCATGAATTACCTCCTTACCTGCGCCGACGGTTTGTCGTGGCCCGACCTCGCCCCGTTCGTTCGATCGGCGCGTGCGTTCTGCCCTGACGCCCGGATCGTGCTCTTCACCCGTCGTGCGGCCGCGGCCCTCCCCCGGCTCCGCTCCGAGGGGGTCGACCTGGTCCCGCTCTCCTGCGCGTTTCCCGAGGGCAAGGGACGCACCGAGTTCGTCCGCCGCGTGCTCTGGCGCGCCGTGGGGCTCCTGTACCGGAGGCTTCGCTACGTCGACTTTCGCCCCCGGCTCCTGCTCGCCGCCGGCGAGCTCCTCCTGCGGCGCAATCAGGCGCGTTATTTCGCCTACCGCGCCTACCTCGAGGACTGCACCTGCGAGGGCGACCGGTTCCTTTTCTGCGATTCCCGCGACCTGGTTTTCCAGTCGGACCCGTTTGCCTTCCTCCAGGAGCCCGGAGCGGTGCTGACGCAGGAACGCGCCGACGTGCGTCTCGCCGACAACACCTACAATGCCACCTGGTACCGGCAGACCTACGGTCGCGGCGCCCTCGAACGCGACGGAGATGCGGCGGTTCTCTGCGCCGGTGTCCTCGGCGGGGACCGTGCCGGTTCGATCGCCCTGCTCGACGCGCTTATCGCCGAATCCCTGTCGCGGCCGCTCCACTACGCGGCGGAGCAGGCGATCTTGAACCACCTCTGGTCCGCCGGAAAACTCCAGGCGCGGATCCTCCCGAATCGCGGCTCGCTCTGCTGGCATCTCTACGGTGTGGACGGGGAGGAGATCGTGGTCACTCCCGACGGCGAACTGCGGGATCGCAGCGGGTATCTTTATCCCATCGTCCACATGTATGACCGGTTTGCGTCGGCCACCGAGGCGGTGGCCCGGCGCTGGCAGCCATGACCCGCGCGCTTCCCTGGATGCTGCGACGTGCAGCGGTCCTGGCCATGGGCCAGGGCCCGCGGACCCACGCGCCGCTGGCCTCGTTCGCGTCGGCGGAGATTCTAAGGCAGGACGACGGCGGCAGCTTTGAGGGATACGGGGCGGAATGGGTCGATCGTAACAAACCCGAGGATACGGAGGCATGGCCGCGGCAACCGTTGCGCGAACCGGCACGACGCGTGGTGCGGCTGCGCGGCGCCGGGGTGTTTGACGACGATGGCGTGATCTACGAGCGCGTTTCGCGCCGGGCCGTGAGCGAATGCCTGGACTACTGGGACAGGCCCGCCTCCCGCCATCCCGCACTCGGCCTGCCACGCCTGAGGCCAGCACAACGGCTGAGCGGGCGCAGCGCCTTCATCGGCGGACTGGGGGGCCAGACCTTCTACCATTTCCTGCTGGAGACCCTGCCCCAACTCGCCCTCCTGCGCGGGGAAGTCGCCCGGGCTGACCGGCTCTTGGTCCAGGGCTACCAGGAAACCGCCAAGGAGGCCTGGCTGCGACGGGCCGGGGTCCGAAGCCCGATTGTCTGGGTGAATGCACTGGATCATTTTCACTGCGACGAGCTGGTGTTCTGCACCCGTCCCACCCGCCTCTACGAGCCCAACCCCTGGTGTGTGCAGGCCCTGCAAACCCTCGTCGCCCTCCCCGGGGACGCGGCGCCCTCGCGCGATCTCTACCTCTGGGCCGACCGGAGCCGATCGCCGGCCCGCCCGACGCCGTGGGCGGCCGAGGTGGCGAAGCACCTGCCTTCCCCGTGGCAAGCAGTCGACTTCGGACAACGCACACCGGAGGAGACGTTGCTGCTGTGCCGCCGCTGTGCCGCCTTTGCGGGCCTCCATGGCGCGGCGTTCGCAAATCTGGCGTTCTGTCCGCCGGGAACCCGCGTCCTGGAGTTGTATCCGGAACCCAATCGCGCCTGGTATCCCACCCTCTCGCGAATCTGCGGCCACCATCACCGCGTGCGGGTGGGACAACTGGCGGTCGATGACGTGCTGGCGGAGTTGCAGCGTCAGACGGTTCCGGCTGGCCAGCCTCAGCACGCGCCATGAAAACCGCGTTGCTCATCCCCTGCCACAACGCCGCCGCCTATCTTCCGCGGCTTTGGCAGACCGTCCGCGCGCAGACACGCCCCTTTGACGCGGTGTTCTGCTACGATGACGCGAGCGAAGACAACACCGCGGCCGTGGCCGAGGCGCTCGGTGCACAGGTCATTCGTTCAGAGTCAAACGGGGGCCCTGCGCGTGCCCGCAATGCGCTCCTCCACGCCTGCCAGGCCGAGTGGGTTCATTTTCATGACGCCGACGACCTGCTCACGCCCGGCTACCACGCCCGCGTCTCCGCCGACGCGGATGAGGGGACGGACGCGGTTCTGTGCAACGCCCTCTGGCGAGACGAAACCACCGGAGCGGAGGTGATGGCCTGGCGCTATTCGAACGACACCCTGCGGCGCGACCCGGTGGGCTATCTCCTCACCCACCCGGTGGGCGGTATCAACGGGTATTATCGACGCACCGCCCTCGTGGACGTCGGGGGCTTCGACGAACGTCTCCGCGTGTGGGAGGATGCCGATCTCCACGTGCGCCTGGCTCAACACGGCAAGCGCCTCCGCGTGGTCGAGGAGGACCTGGTAATTGCCCTGCGCCGCGCCGACAGCCAGAGCGCCCCTGCAGCGAACAACTGGCGCAACCGGCTCCTCGCCCTGCGCAGCTATGCCGGACAACTGGCTCCAACTCATCACGTGCCCCTGCAGGCCGAGTTGGAACGCTGCACGCGTGAACTTGTGCGCGCGGGCGACACCGCCTCCGCCCGGGAGGCGATCGCCCTCACGCGCAGGCTGGGCGGGGATCCGCCCAGCACCGATAACGCCCTTCTTAAGCTCCTTAAACGTGTCGCGGGACCGCTCACTGCTTTCCGGATACAGGCTGCAGTTCGGAAGTCCTAGTCATGGTGTCCTCCACCCACCTTCGTTCCCTTCGCTACCGGCTGTGCCGGCTCTGGTGGCGTGCCCGTGGCGTGACGGTGGCGGACGGCGTCCGGCTCGAGCCCGGCGTGCACCTCTGGCGTGGCATCGCGCGCGGAACTCCCGGCCGAATCCACCTCGGACGGGGAGCGGACTTGGGTCGAGGCGCCCTGCTGCACGCCTACGGCGGCAGCATTGTGCTGGGCAGTGACGTCTTTGTCGGCCCCTATGCCGTGCTCTACGGCCACGGCGGGATTGAGATCGGGGATCACAGCCTGGTGTCGATGCACTGCTGCATCCTGTCTTCGGAGCACACCCTGGCACCGGTCGGTGTAACCATCCGCTCTCAGCCGGATATCCTGCATCCAACCCGCATTGGGCGTGACGTCTGGCTCGGCGCCCGGGTGACGGTGCTGGGCGGCGTCAGCATTGGCGACGGCTGCGTGGTGGGCGCCGGCGCGGTCGTGACGCGCGATCTCCCGCCCGGCACGATCGCCCGTGGCGTGCCCGCCCGCCCGGGTCGTTACCGGCCGGATACACCGCCGCCTTCCCCGTGAAACTCTCCGTCATCCTCTGCACCCACTCCCCGGAGCGAACACGCTTTGCGCGCACGCTCGAGGGGCTGCGCCTGCAGACCCTCGACCCCGGATGTTGGGAACTCATCCTGGTCGACAACGCCTCGCGCTCGCCGGTCGCGCCACCGGCGGAAAAACTGCCTAGGTGCACCTGCCGGCTGGTGCGCGAGCCCCGGCTCGGCCTGACCGCCGCGCGGCGTGCCGGCGTGCTCCAGGCTGCGGGTGAAATCCTGGTCTTTGTCGACGACGACAATGTGCTCGCCCCCGCCTACCTCGAGGAGGTCCTGACCGCCTTCTCCCGGCTCCCCGCGGTCGGCGCCCTGGGAGGGAAATCCACCGGGCTCTACGAAACCGCCCCTCAACCGTGGCACTGTGAGTTTCTTCCCCTCCTCGCCGTCCGGGACCTGGGCACCCGCGAGCAGGTGTTTGTACCTGCTGCCCCGGGGACGGTGTCGCACTACCCGGAATGCGCGCCGATCGGCGCCGGCATGGCGCTGCGCCGCGCGGCGTTGGACCGGTGGCTGTCCGCGGATCGCACCGGGATCCCCGACCGCCGGGGGCTGGAACTTTCCTCCGGGGGGGACAATGACATCGTTCTCCACGCCCTCACCGCCGGCTGGGGGGTCGCGTATGTGCCTGCCCTGACGCTCGACCACCTGATTCCGGGCTCGCGCATCCGTACGGAATACCTTGGCCGCCTCAACCGCGGTATCCAGTGTTCCTGGACGCAGGTGCTTGCCCGGCACGGCCTCCGGCCATGGGAGGCGATCGCACCCTGGACCCTCCCCTTTCGAAAGGCCCGGGCCTGGTTCACCTATCGCGCCTGGAGTGACCGCTCGGCCCGGATTCGCTGGCAGGGCGCGTGCGGGCACTTCGAGGGCCTGGCCGCGGTCCACGCGTGGGAGCGCGGCCAGAAGGAGGCGGCAACATGACGGAGCCGACCGCCCACCGCCCCGGTCTCGGCCGACTCTGGTACCTCGCCTATCACCGACCGCTCGAGCTTCTCTTGCGCTCGGCGCGGGAGGGAGGCCCCTTGCAGCAGCGCCGCGTGGAGCGTGCCCGCCGGGACATGGAGGCAGCGGTCGCCCAACTCCCGCCGCTGGCGCCGGCACCCGCGGGTGCGCCAGGGGTCACCTATCTCACCGGCCGGCGTTTTTGGTACCAGACCGCCTTCTGCTTCTGGTCGCTCCGTTTCCATATTGGGCAGGCACTGACGCTCACGCTGGTGGATGACGGCACCTGGGACGCGGCCTGCCAGCGGGCGTGCGACCGACTCTTCCCGAACACGAGGGTGGTGACACGAACAGAGATCGAAACCCGTCTCGACCAGGCTCTGCCCCGGGATCGTTTCGCCACGCTGCGTAAACACCGGGAGACGTACCCGCACCTTCGCAAGCTGACCGACGTCCACGCCGGCCGGCAGGGCTGGCGACTGGTGCTTGATTCCGACATGCTTTTTTTTCGTCGCCCTGGGGTGCTCGGTCGCTGGCTGTCGGAGCCACAGCGTCCTCTCCATATGGTGGATACCGTTACGGCGTACGGGTATCCCTCCGAAGCCCTTTCTGCCCTGGCGGGGGCACCCGTTCCCGAGCGTGTCAACGTGGGAGTGTGCGGCCTGTGCAGCGAGCGCCTCGACTGGGATCGTCTGGAACATTGGGTCTCCACGCTGCTTCGGACGCACGGCTCCAGCTACTATCTCGAGCAGGCGCTCGTCGCCATGCTCGCCGCGATCGAGCCGTGGGACAGGGCGCCTGCGGAAGACTACGTTGCGATGCCCTCCCCTGGCGAGGTGTCGAACCCCCGTGCAGCCCTGCACCACTATGTCGCCGAGTCCAAACAGCACTACTTCCTGCGCAGCTGGCGCCACGTTCTGGCTCACGCGAATCCTCCCGCCGCATGACGCTCAAACGCAGAATCAAGCACTGGCTTTACGGGTGGTGTCCGGGGTTCGCCGGCTCCTTCCCGTACTTCGGAGAACGGCTCCATTTTCCGCGTGGCTCCCTCCTCTTCGACCTGGCGTGCGAACAGGGGATTTTTGAAGAGGACAATCTCCGCCTGCTGCAGGGTGCGGTGCGGGAAAACAGCTGGTACTTCGATGTCGGCGCCAACATCGGACTGATGTCCGCGCCCCTCCTGCACTCCCGGGACCGCGTCACCGTGGTTTCCGTGGAAGCGTCCCCACACACCGGCGCCTTCCTCAAACGCAGCGTCGATGGCAGCCCGCGGCGCGGCCAATGGAAATTCGAAGGCCTGGCTCTCGGCGCGCAAGATGGGCAGGCGACCTTTTTCACCTCGGCTCCCTCGCACGGTGCGTTCGATGGCCTTCGTGACACGGGTCGGGGACGTACGGCCAGGGCCATCACCGTCGCCATGTCCCGCCTCGACACCCTCTGGCACCGCCACGGAGAACCCGACGTCTCCTGCATCAAGATCGATGTGGAAGGGGCGGAAAGTGAGATCCTGGCCGGGGCTGAGGCCTGCCTGGCCGCCTGCCGGCCGGTGATCATGTTGGAATGGAATGCGGAAAACCTCGCCGCGTATCACCGTTCTCCCGACAGCCTCTTCTCCCTCGCGGATCGACTCCGCTATGAGATCTTTGCCGCCCCGCACCTGACACCTGTTCACGGACCCGTGCCCCTGCGCATCCAGATGAACCTGGGCGAAACCTTCGTCCTGATCCCCTCAGCGTGAGCGGCGACCACCCCCCGTCGCCGCCCGACCTGCGGGCCTACCGCCGGCAATTCGAGGCCGAAGGCGTGAGGCCTCCCCTGCCCGCCGTCCCTGTCTCACCTGCGGGCCTCCTTCCGCTGCTCCCAGCCGCGCCCGCCGGTCGCCGGGGCTGGCCCTGGGACCGCCAGGAACCACCCATGACTCCCCAAGGGCCCACCCCGCGGATCAGCGTGGTGATTCCCTCCTTCGAGCAAGGCGCCTATCTGGAAGCCACTCTGCGCTCGCTCCTGCTGCAAAACTACCCGGACCTGGAGATTATCGTGATCGACGGCGGTTCCCGCGACGCGACGTCCGAGATCCTTGAACGTTACCGCCCTTGGCTGAGTTTTGCCCTCAGCCGTCCGGACCGCGGGCAAGCCCATGCGATCAACCTCGGCTTCAGCCTGACAACCGGCGGCGTCCTGACCTGGCTGAACAGCGACGACCTGCACCTTCCCTGGACCCTGCGACGGATTGCCGCGGCGTTTACCGCCCCGGTGGACGTGGTTCACGGTGACGCCCTGGCCTTCGAAGAGGAGACCGGGCGCTTTGAGGTCCTTCCCGGCCAGCCGGCGCGGGCGCGGTTTTGCCGTTTTGGCGGTCTCCTGCTCCAGCCCTCGACCTTCTGGCGCGACACCGTCCATCAGCCGCTCCAGGAGGCGCTTCATTGCGCGTTGGACTACGAGCTGTGGATCCGGCTCCTGCGCGGGCGGCGTATCCACCGGTTGGAGGAGATGCTCAGCCTCGCCCGTCGGCACCCAGCGTCAAAGACCTGCAGCCCCCGTTTGCAGGCGCGCTGGGACGCCGATGCCGCCCTCAACCAACAGCTGCATGGATCACTCTATCGACCGTCGCTCTTGAATCACCTGATTCGACGGGAGCACCAACTCGTGCGCGCGCTGGACCGGCGCCGGACCCTCTCCCGATTGCAGGCGGCGCTGCCGCAGTTGCTGCAACGCTGCGGCTGGACCCCAGGCGCCGGCTTGCCGTAAGTTACCTCTGCCGATGAGCGCGCCTCTGGTCTCCATCCTGATTCCCTGCTACAACGCGGGGCCCTGGCTGCGGCAGACGCTGGAAAGTGCTCTTGCCCAAACCTGGATCGCGCGGGAGATCATTGTGGTGGACGATGGCTCGACCGATGACTCCGCTGACATCGCGCGTGCTTGCGCCGACCGGGGCGTCCGCCTCGTGACGCAGGAGAACGCCGGACAGAGCGCCGCCTTCAATCGCGCCATCGCGGAGGCGCGCGGCGAGTACCTCGAATTTCTCGATGCGGACGACCTCCTTGCTCCCAGCAAGCTGGAGGTTCAGCTGGAGCGCCTGCGGACGTTGCCGTCCGGCTGGGTCGCAACCTGCGGGTGGGCACGCTTTCACCATAGTACCGCGGATGCCGTCCCCGATCGGAGCCCCGTGACCGAGGACATGGCGCCCGTGGACTGGTTGGTGAGGGTGTGGGGTGCGGAGACGATGATGCACGGTGCGGCCTGGCTGATACCCGCGGACCTGGTTCGCCGGGCAGGTGGGTGGGACGAGGGCCTCTCCCTGATCAATGACTTCGAGTTTTTCTCCCGTCTCTTGCTCGAGTCAGCGGGCGTCACGCACTGCCCGTCCACCCTCACCTACTACCGCTCCGGGCTCCCGGGTAGCCTGAGTGCGCAAAAGACGGAGCAGGCCTGGAGCTCTGCCTTCCTCTCGACCCGGCTAGGAACCGAGCGCCTCCTTGCCCGGGAAAACAGCCCGCGCACCCGCGCGGCGGCGGCGGCCTGCTGGAGGAGTCTGTATTTTGCCGCGTATCCGGATGTCCCCGACTTGCGGGCGGACGCGCTCCGACGCCTGCAAGACCTGGGAGAGGCGCTCGGATCCCCTCCCGGCGGCAGCAAATTCCGGCTGCTCTCCCGCCTACTCGGATGGCGCATTGCGAGACGCCTTCAGCGCCGGAGGTTTCTGTGACGGCGCTGCCGGAATCACCCCGGCTGGCGCCAGAGCCTGCGGTGCACACGGCTCGCGTCCGCGTTTTTGTGCCCACCCACCGGCGCCCGGTCCTGCTGGAACGCGCCCTCCGCAGCCTGCTCCGCCAGACCGTCACCAACTGGATCTGTGAGGTGCACAACGACGCCCCTGGCGATTCCTCCCCGGCTCAGCTGGTCGCGCGGCTGGGCGATTCTCGTATCCTTAACGTGGAGCACGAGCGAAACCTGGGCGCACGCGCATCCTTCAACTTGTTTTACCGGCCCATCGCGGAGCCTTTCATGGCTCTCCTGGAGGACGACGCCCACTGGGAGCCCCGCTTTCTCGAGGCGCTCCTGGAGACGTTGGAACGCCATCCCACCGCCACCCTGGCCTGGTGCAATCAGGCAATCGATGAGGAGACGGAAACGGGGGAGGTGCGGCAGACCGGCCGACGGGTGAACCCAGAGCGTGGGCAGGCTGAGCGCCCGTTCCACTGGGGCGAATCCTGGGTGCAGGTGATGGGGGCGCTCCATGCCAACGGTGCGATGGTCCTGCGCGTGCGGCCCGGAGTCGCCTACCCCACCCCGGATTTGCCCTTCGGCGGAGTCGAGGCGTTTCGCGAACGCCTCCTGCCTCATCCCCTCGTCTATGTGGAGCAGACCCTGGCCACCTTCACCGTCACCCGCCGCACCGCCCGGTCCGATGAGGCGGGCGACTGGGGTGCGCTGTGCGCCTTGCTCGCGCGCAGCTACCTTCGCCACGCGAAGCTTCCTCCTGAGGCGATGGCGTCATTATGGCGTCACTACGCAACACAGCGCCCCCCGGCCACCGCCCCCCTTATGGCGGCGGCATTGGGCTGTCGCGAAGCCAGGCCCTTGTTGCGCCTGGCAAGCGTGGGTGAGTGGCTTCATTTCCTGCTGTCGGCGCTCCGTCATCCCGTCGCGACCTGCCGCCTCTTGCGCGCCGCCGCGCGCTTTCCGGACGCCGCATCCGCCCTCGACCGCGCGACGCAGCAGCGTTTTGAGGAACGTCGCGCAGCCGTCCCCACGCCGCCGCGATGAAGAACGGCCCGCACGTCACCCTGCAGATCAGCCTGGCCCCCTCCGACTGGCGGCACGCGCAGGTCGTGCTACCCCACCAACTACGCCTTTGGAGGCCGCAGGTCGACGAGGTGCTGCTCACGGTGGATGAACGCCGCAGCCCGGGGCGATTTGGCGGCGCGCCCGCATGGGAGGAGGCTTGCCGGCGGCTGGCCGAGCTCACCGCCGGCATCGCGGGAGCGCGGGTGGAGCGTGTCCGTTACGACCCTGCCTCGGCGCGCGCGGTGGCAGAGGCATTTTGCGGTGGAGAACCGGTCCCGGCCAAGGACTGGCGCGGAGGGCCGTACTACAGCTATCTCTTCGGCCTGCACGCTGCCTCCCACGACTGGATCTTCCACCTCGACAGCGACCTGCTGTTCGGCGGCGGTTCCACCCGGTGGGTGCAGGAAGCCCTCGAGGTCGCGGAGGCCGATCCCCGCCTCGTCTTCCTCAGTCCTCTGCCAGGCCCACCGCGGGCCGACCATGCCCTCGCCCAGTCCGGCGCGGAGGCCGCCACGGTGGCTGGCCATGCGGGCTTTCGCTTCGCGGGGATGAGCACACGTCTTTTCCTCTGCAACCGTCGGCGTCTGGTCACGGTCCTTGGGCCGCTGCAGCGCCGCCGGCCTTCCGCGCGCGCGCGGGCGCTTGCCCTGCTGGACGGCACACCCGCCTGGGAATTGCCGGAGGTGCTCCTGAGCACGGCAATGCGTCGCGTCGGCGCCTGGCGTTTCGACTTCGAGGGCTCGGCTCCCGGCTGCTGGAGCCTGCATCCGCCGTATCGCACGGAGGCATTTTACGAAGGGCTGCCCGACCTGGTGCGACGGATCGCGGCCGGAGACGTCCCCGACGCACAGCGCGGGGATCCGGACCTGAACGACAGCATGGTCGACTGGGCCCCCGCACGGGCCCGGCTCCGCGACGACCGCTGGTGGCGGCGCGGGCTCCGCCGCCTCTGTCTCTGACCGCTCGACGTCCGGTGCCCGCACCCTCCACAACCCCGCCCTGCGGGATAGACATCGGGCGCACGAGTTGATGGACTGCAAGCACTCGCCCCGTGCCCAATCCGCCCCGCATCTGCCTGGTCTCGCCGAGCCACGTCGCGGCCAATCCCCGACTGGTGAAGGAGGCCGATGCCCTGCACGCGGCCGGGTACGCGGTGCATGTCGTCGCGGGCTGGCACCACCCTGCGCTGGATGAGCACGACCGGGGCATTTATGCCCGCGCAAAGTGGAGCCGCACCGTGGTGTATGGGCTGACGGGTCCCCGCGTGTTGTTGGGCAAGGTGCGCCGCAATCTGGCGAGGAAACGCCTGGCCGACGGCGCCCGCCCGAATCTGCCGCTCGCGTCCCGCGCGATTCACGCCACCACCCATCTTCTCGCCGCTGCCGCCCAGCGGGTCCGGGCCGACCTCTACATTGGCCACACCGTCGCCGGGTTGGCTGCGGCCGCAATGGCGTCCAAAAAGACCGGCGGGCGTTATGCGTTCGACGCGGAGGATTTTCACCGGGCGGAGACCGATTACGCGATGCACGACCGCGGCCTCGCCACCGCGATCGCCACGATCGAGTCCCAGCTGCTTCCCCGCTGCGCCCACGTCACCGCCGCCTCGCCGCTGATCGCCGAGGCCTACCGGCAGCACTACGGTATCCCGCTCCCCACCACGGTGCTCAACACCTTTCCCCTGGACGAGGCGCCGGACCCCTCGCACTCGGTCCCGCCGGCAACGCGAACGCCCTCGCTGTATTGGTTCTCCCAGACGATCGGGCCCGGCCGCGGACTGGAGGCGTGGATACGCGTGCTCGCGAGCATGAACCGGCCGTGCGACCTCCATCTGCGGGGCCTGCCGGCCCCGGGCTTTGTGGATACACTCGAGATCCTGGCCGAGGAGACCCAGTTCAAGGGTCGGCTGCAGTTCCACCCTCCCGCGCCGCCGCGAGAGATGGCGCGTCTGGCGTCCCCCTTTGACCTCGGCCTTTCGCTCGAGCAGGCCACCCCGCCGAACCGCGATCTCTGCCTTACCAACAAAGTCTTCACCTACCTCCTCGCCGGTATCCCGCAGGTAATGACACCCACCCGCGCCCAGCAGGCCCTCGCCGCGGAGCTGGGCGGTGCGGCGCTGGTCCTTGATCCCGGCGACCGTGCCGGCAGTGCGGCCACTCTCGACGCCTACCTCGCCGATCCCGTCGCGCAGCGGAAGGCGCGGGACCAGGCCTGGCACCTCGGCCAGTCACGTTTCAATTGGGAGATCGAGCGGGCCCGCCTGCTCGAGACAGTGGGGCGCGCCCTGGCAGGCGGCACCCGCCGGCCGGTCACCGCTGCATGAGCCGGCGCGTTCTCATCATTTGCCCGGCCTTTCCGCCCCTCAGCACACCGGACCTGCAGCGCGTGCGGATGAGCCTGCCGCACTACGCCGAAACGGACTGGGAGGCGACTGTGCTGACGGTCGACCCCGCACTCCAGGACGGCGCCCGGGAGGAGGCCCTGTTGGAGACGCTTCCGCCGGAGACGCGCATCGTGCGTTGCGGTGCCCTGCCGCTGCGGCTTTCGCGCCGCCTCGGGATTGGCAATCTGGGGTTGCGCGCCTGGTGGCCTCTCTTCTCCACCGGCTCGCGCCTGCTCCGGGAGGGGCGATTTGATCTGGTCTTCTTCAGCACCACGCAGTTTGCGGTGCTCCCGATGGGACGCCTCTGGCGGCGGCGGTTCGGTGTCCCCTACCTGATCGATCTGCAGGACCCTTGGCGCACCGACTATTACGAACGCCCCGGCGTGCGGAAACCTCCCGGCGGGTGGAAATACCAGGCAGCGCGGCTACAGGCGCGGGTGCTCGAAGGGTGGACCTTCCGCAGGATGGACGGGCTGATGTCCGTCTCCGAGGCGTACCTCCGCGACCTGGGCGCGCGGTATCCGTGGTTCGGATCGGTGCCCAGCGCGGTCATACCCTTCGGCATCAGCCGGAGCGATCTGGACTGTGCCCGGGGCCTAGGCGCGACGCCAGGGGAGCGCGCTCCCTCCGCCCCGGTCCGGCTGGTCTATACCGGAGCGGCTGGGCCGGTGACGCCGCACGCTGCGACCGTGCTGTTTGGGGCGCTGGCCCAGCTGAGGCGGGAGGCTCCTGAACAGGCACTCTCGTTGAGACTGGAGTTTATCGGCACCAGCTATGCGCCGGCTGAGCGCGCCAGACCCACCGTGCTTCCCCTCGCCGCCACCGCGGGTGTGAGCGACCTCGTTCGCGAGGAGCCCGCACGCCAGGGGTACCTCGAGACATTGCGCGTCCAGCAGACCTCCGACGTGTTGCTACTGCTCGGTTCGAGCGATCGGGCCTATTCCCCGTCCAAACTTTATCCCTACCTCCTTTCGGGCCGTCCGATCCTCAGCCTGGTCTTCAGTGACAGCGTCCTCGCGTCGATCCTACAGGAGTTAAACTGCCCAATGACTGTCATCCTGGACGAGGAGGCCGGCGTGGAAGCGGCCACCCGCGCGCTCTGCACGCACTTGCGTGCGGCGGCGAATCTGCGCCAGTTGCCCCTGCCCGTGCCGACCCTCCCCGAGTCCTTCGAGGAGAGGTACCTCGCCCCGGCCCTCACCCGCCGCCAAGCGTCTTTGTTTGAGCGTGCCCTGGACCACCATGAGCGAGCGGTCCGCTGACGAACCCCTGCCTCCCGACGCCGCCACCGCGCTCACGTCCGCCTGGGGGCGGGGGATCTTTTCGACCGGTGCCGCCCTGCTCGGCGCAGCCCTGGTCTATTTTGCCTTCACCGCCGACGTTCGCGATCCGGTGCACCTCCCGCTCGGGCTGCTGATCCTCTTCCTCGCCGGACTGCCGAGCCTGCTGTGGGCGCGCGCCGGGCGACCGAGCCTGCCGATTTTCGAGGTGCTGCTGCTGACCACGGCCAATGCCTACGCCTTTCCGCTCCTCAATGGGCACCAGGAACTGATCTTCTACATCCCGGGCGACATCACCACCGCGGCGCTGGCCGTGGTGACCTACCAGCTCACCGCCATCGCCGCCTACCTGGGGACCTCCGGCCGCGCGTCCACCCACCCGTTCTGGCGCGAGGAAGTGGTGACCGGCGAGATGGGGCGGTGGATGACGTACGGCATGGCGCTCAACACTGCCTACATCCTCGCCAGCACCTTCACCGAGATCATCCCTGCCTCGCTGGAAAGCATCCTCCGCGCGGTCTTCTTTGGTATTGGCATTGTCAGTACCTTTATCACCAGCCGACGGCTGGGAGCGGGAGAACTGACGCGGGGGGAGCGGCTGTTTTTCGCGGCCAACCTGGCGCTGCAGTGTAGTGGGTTGATCGTGACCCTTTTCCTGGTGGGTGCGGTCTCCCTGCTCCTGCTCGCGCTGGTGGGTTATGTCTCCTCCCGCGGCCGCATACCCCTGGTGGTGTGCACGCTGGTGTTGCTGACAGTGGCCGTGCTCCACCACGGCAAACCGGAGATGCGGGCGCGTTATTGGCACGACGGCCGCTATGTCCCCACCCTCGCGGAAGTCCCTGGTTTTTTCCGCGAGTGGCTGGGCCATGGGCTGACCTTCGAGGAGGAGGGCGAGACCCGGCGGATGACCAGCCGGCTGATCGAGCGCACCTCGCTTTTTCACATCATGTGCCTGGTGGTCAGCACCACCCCGCACCAGCAGCCCTTTCTTGACGGAGAGACCTACCGCCACATCCCGGCCCAGTTTGTGCCGCGCCTGCTCTGGCCGGACAAGCCGCTCGGACACGTCAGTACCAGCCGCCTGTCGGTGTATTACGGCCTGCAGCGGGAAGAGGACACCGCCACCACCACGATCGCCTTCGGCATGATCACGGAGGCCTTTGCGAATTTTGGATTTTATGGCGTTGCCGTCATCGGAGCGCTGGTCGCGTTCTGCCTGAAGAAGGCGCAGTGCTGGGGGCGCGACAGTCCCCTCTTTTCCTATGGCGGGATCGTCCTGGTCCTGCTGCTTGCCTGGAGTTTCCAGGTGGAGTTCACCCTCAGCATCTGGCTGGCCTCCTTCTACCAGGCTTGCATCGCGGTTTTGGCCGCACCCGTGCTGCTCAAGCGGATCCTCGGATGAGCACTGTCACTCCAGCATCCAACAAAGGACACAGGCTCGCGATCGTGCTCTCGCATCCGGTCCAGTACTACAGCCCGTGGTTTCGCTGGATGCGCGCCCACACCGACCTGGACTTCCGTGTTTTCTATCTGGACGAGTCCGGGGTCCGGCCCTCGACCGACGAGAAGTTTCAGACCACCTTCGCGTGGGACGTGGACCTGACCAGCGGATACGCGTGTGAGTTTGTCCCCAATGAGGCGGCGCGCCCGGACACCCTTCGTTTCGGCGGCCTGCACAATCCGGAGCTCGGCACTCGACTCGATCGTTATGCTCCAGACGTGGTGCTTCTCTTCGGGTACAAGTACCGCACCCACCTCCGGCTGATCCTCCGCTCGAGACTGCGGCGCGTCCCGTTGATCTTCCGCGGCGATTCCCACCTGATCGGGCGCAGCCGCCTGCCCCTGGTTACGCGCGTCGCATTGCGCGTGCTCTACCGCCAGTTCACCGCCTGCACCTGCGTCGGCCGCGCGAACCGGGATTATTTTCTCCGCTGCGGGGTCGACCCGCGTCGGCTCTTCCTTGCCCCGCACGCGGTCGATGCCACGCGTTTTGATCCGGAGGTTGTTTCGGCGGATGCGACTCGGCGGCAGCGCGAGGAACTCGGGATTCCGGCCGGCCATCGGGTATTGTTATTTTCAGGAAAATGGATCGAGCAGAAGCAACCCGTGGCATTGCTCCGAGCCTTTCTTGAGGCGCGGCGCCCGCCCAGCACCCTGGTGATCGCAGGCGATGGCCCGGAATGCAGCGCGCTTCGGGCCCTGGCGCAGGGTAGCCCGGACGTGCGTTTCCTCGGATTTGCCAACCAGCAGGAGATGCCGCTCCGCTACACCCTGGCCGACGTATTCGCCCTGCCCTCACAGGGAAGTTACGAAACCTGGGGCCTGGCGGTGAACGAGGCGATGCAGATGGGAGTGCCCTGCCTCGTCAGCACCCATGTCGGTTGCCAGCCCGATCTCGTCACACCCGGTGAAACAGGATGGGTTTTCCGGGCCGGCGACCCCGGCGCACTGCGATCGGCGGTGGAAGAGGCTCTGGCCGCCCCCGGCTCGAAGGTGCGGCAGATGGGCGTCGCCTCCCGGGAGCGGATTTCCCACTACAGTTACGCGCGGGCGACCGAGGGCCTGCGTGCCGCGCTTGCCTTCAGCGTTCCGCGATGATGCCGTCCCTTTCCCCCAAACCATCTGCGCGTCCCCGGTCGCGTTTCGGCGGAGGCCTCGAAAACCTCGCGTTGGTCCACGCCGGGCTGATGGTGCTGGTTTCGAGCTGGGGTTTTGGCGGCAATACCCCGGTCATGCAGACCGCCCTCACCGTGCTCGGTCTGCCCGCACTCCTTCTCGCACTCCTTGAACTCCGGCGACGCCACCGGGAGGGTACCGCGCCGCGCCGGACACTGCTCTGGCTCCTCCCGCTGCTCGCCTTTAACGCGCTGAGCCTAACCGCACTGCTCCAGCCATCCCTGCGGGCGGTGACAATCGAGGGGGCGGTGCAGTATTTCCGACGCGACGTGGGAACGGGTTGGCCGAGCAGCGCGCGTCCCGACCTCGCCCTGCCGGAACTCCTTCTTTTCAACGCGCTGATCCTCCCCGCCTTCAACCTGGCGTGGGTGGTGCGGACGCGGACGGGCCTGCGCATTTTGTTCGTTGTCTGCACGGCCAACCTCTTCGTGCTCGGCGTACTCGGCACCCTGCAAAAACTCAGCGGTGCGGGCGGACTTTATTTCGGGACGGTGCCCTCGCCCAATCCCACCTTTTTCGCGACCTTCATCTACCACAACCACTGGGGAGCCTTTACGCTGTTGGGCCTGTCAGTCGCGATCGGACTGCTCTTCCACCTGCGCCTGCGCACGGCCGACCGCGGCCTCGCACGCTCCCCGGTGCCGGCCCTGATCCTGGCAGTGGTGGTGGTGGCGGCCACGGCGCCCCTCAGCTCCTCGCGTTCCTCGACCGCCCTGGCCGGCCTTCTTCTTGGTATCGCCTTTTTTGATGCGCTGCGCCGCTTGCGGCGCGAGGGAGCGGGCGCCGGGGAACGCCGGCTCCGCATTGTCCTCCTGACAAGCACGGCGCTGGTCGGGACGGCGGCGGTCTACTGGCTGGCTGAGCCGGTCCTGCGGGTGAGAGCCACACACACCCGCGCCCAGATCATGCAAATGCGGGAGGCGGGAACGATCGGAGCCCGGGCCCAGCTTTATGGCGACACCTGGCGCATGGCCCGCGACCGGCTCGCGTTTGGCTGGGGCCTCAGTTCTTACGGCACAGTTTTCCCCTTCTACAACGCGCAGGAAAGCGCCGACCGGCTGCCCCAACACTATGAGGATGCGCATTCCGACTGGCTCGAGTCCTTGGCCGAGACCGGCCTGCTCGGCACGGCCTGTCGCGCGCTCATGCTTCTCGTCCCGCTCCTGGCGGTGCGCCGATGCTGGAGCCAGGCCGGACCCCTTGCGGTGTATGGTCTTATTGGATGCGGCCTGGTCCTCGCCTACGCCTGGGTGGAGTTTCCATTTGGCAATGCCGCGGTCATCCTCACCTTCTGGCTGATCTTTTATGCCTCCCTCCGCCTGCTCCAGCTCGAGGCGCACGCGAGGGAAGCCTGAACCATGTTTTCGGTCGTCATTCTCACCCTGAACGAGGAAAGGCAGTTGAGCGACTGCATCCTCAGTGCCGCCGGGTCGGACGACATTGTCGTGATCGACTCCGGTTCGACCGACCGCACCGCCGACATCGCCCGGCAGGCGGGGGCCCGGGTGGTGACGAATCCTTTCGCCGATTTCGCCCAACAGCGAAACTTCGCCCACAGCGGCGTCCGTTTCCGGCATCAGTGGCTTTTTCACCTCGATGCCGACGAGCGGCTCACTCCGGAGCTGGTTGCGGAGCTCGCGGCGGTGAGCGGCAACCCCGGCGATACGAACGACGGATACCTGGTGGCTCCCCGGATGATCTACCGCGGGCGGTGGATTCCCCGCTGCACCGACTTTCCCGCCTATCAGGCGCGCTTTGTACGGCCGGACCGCTTCCGCTTCGTACAGGTCGGGCATGGCCAGCGGGAGGCGCCCGGCACCCGTCTCGGCAAACTGGCGCACGCCTACCTGCACCACCTTTCCTCCGACGGGGAGGAGGCGCTGGTGGAAAAACACCGTCGTTACGCCCGCCACGAGGCAGCGGCGTTTCTGGAGCGTGGAGGAGCGGCGCCCGTCGCATGGCGCAGCCTTTTCGCGCGCGACGCGTTGGTGCGAAGGCGGACGCTCAAAGCCCTCAGCCAACGACTGCCGGCGCGGGGGCTGCTCCGTTTCGCCTACCAATACGGCCTGCGGGGCGGCTTCCTCGAAGGACGGGCGGGTTTCGCCTACTGCCTGCTGATGGCCAGGTACGAACATTGGATCGGCCGCGAAATCCGGCGGGCCCGTCGGGGACACGAATGAAGACGCCCCGTATTCATTTTGTGAATCGCTTCTACTGGCCGGAGCACCCCGCGACCGGGCAGCTCCTGGCCGACCTGGCGGAGGCGCTCGCGGCGCGGGGCCACCGGATATCGGTTCAGACCCGGCTTCCGCCGGGAAGCGAAGCGGTGACGGAGGAACATGCCGGCGTCTCGATCACGCGGGTGCGCGCCACCGGGCTGGGTCGCTTTTCCCTCGCCGGGCGCGCAGTGGATTTTCTCAGCTACCTCGCAGGCGTCCGCCGCCGGCTGCAGGAAACGCTCCAGGCCGGTGACATTGTGGTCGCGATGACGGACCCCCCGATGCTCGGGGCCGCGGTGACGGGCCTGGTGCGCTCCCGCGGGGCGAAGCCCATTCACTGGGTGCAGGATATTTTTCCGGAAGTGGCGACGGCGGTTTCCGGTGTCAAAGCCGCCAACCTCCTGCGCGGGATGCGCGACCGCGCCTGGCGTGCTGCCGTCGCCTGCGTGGTGCCCGGCGCCGACATGGCGGCGTTGGTCCGGAGCCGCGGCGTCCCGGGAGCCGCCGTGCGGGTGTGCGAAAACTGGGCGCCCGCGGGGGTGCGGCGGGTGGAATGCGGGGCATGGCGAGCGGAGCACGGACTCTCGGACGCCTTTGTGCTGATGTATTCCGGAAACCTCGGCCGGGTGCACAGCTTCGAAGCGGTCGTGCCGGTGGCGCGGCTGCTGGCGTCCGAACCACGGATACAGCTCGTCTTTGTCGGGGGCGGGGCCCGCCTGGCCTCGCTGCAGCGCGAGGTCAGCGCGGCGGGGCTGGGCAACCTGCGTTTCCTTCCCGCTCAACCGCGCAGCCGCCTGGCCGAGACACTTTCGGCGGGGGATCTGCACCTGGTCACCCTGCGCCGGGGCTGCGAGTCGCTCGTCTTTCCCAGCAAGCTTTACGGCATCACCGGTGTCGCTCGCCCCGTGCTGGCGCTGGCTCCCGACGGGTCGGAGCTGGCCCAGTTGGTGCACGACCACCACCTCGGCGCGGCATTCTCGGGAGGGGATCCGGCGTCGGTGGCCGCATTTGTCCGAACCCTCGCGGGGGCGGACCCGGAGGCACGTCGCCGCCAGGAGGAGGCGTTGGACCGTTTTGCCGCACCTCACCGCGGCCCCGCTCGCGCCGCGGAGGTGTGGCATCGCCTCCTGCTGGAAACGACCGGCTGAAGGCTCTTGCCACCCGCCCACCCCGGAGGAGACTTCGATCACCCCGCATGAGTCCCGGCAGAAAGGCCACCCTCGCACTCCTCGGCGCCGACGCCGTTTCGCTGGCGGTGATCCTGAACGGGATGGCCTGGGCCCGCGGCGTGCACCCGCACGGCGGCCTGATCGTGGAACCTCTGCTGGTCCCCTTTTTCGGCCTGGTCGCCGCCCTGTATCTGATCGACGGGTACAAGCTCCAGACCGACATGCTCAGCGTGGACTACGCGAGCCAGCACACCCTGGCCATCCTCCTTGCCGGGGCCGGCACCCTGCTGGTCACCTTTGTCCTGATCCCGGTCGGTTACCCCCTCCAGAGCAGCCGCGCCGCGCTGGCCCTCACCTTCCTGCTCCTGATTCCGGCCACGCTGATCGTCCGCCGGGTATTGCACTGGCGCTACCGCGACTCTCAGCAGCAGCGCAGCATTGTCTTTATCGGAGACCACGCCAGCGCCCAGGCGCTGAAGGACGAGTGGGTCCGCTTCAAGATGCGGCAACCGCTTCTGATCGCGCGCGGCCAGAGCGGGACCACCGCGCCGATGGCGCAGGCCGGTGTGGTGCCGCCGGTGTTTTCCGAACTGCTGGAGCGGATGCGCCGGCGGGAGCTCGCGGTCGAAGCGATCGTCCTGCGCGAATCTAATCGCGAGGTCAGCGCCGAAACCTCGCAGCAGCTGGTCGACCTCTATTTCGGCGGCATTCCCACCTACACCCTCGAGCTCTTCCACCAGGTCTACTGGCGCAAGATTCCCCTCTACCGCCTGAACCAGACCTGGCTCTTCCAGGAGGGCTTCCGGGTTGCGCGCGAGCCGGTGTTCGAACGCATCAAGCGCGCGAGTGACATCGGCTTCTCCCTTGCCGGCCTCGTGCTCCTGAGCCCCCTCTGCCTGCTGATCGGGTTGCTGGTCGCGCTGGAGGACCGCGGCTCGGTGTTCTTCACCCAGACCCGCATCGGCAAGTTTCGGACCCCGTTCCGGCTGCACAAATTCCGCACCATGCGGCCCGCCGCGGACGGTGACCCGTATGCACAACCTGGTGACATGCGGGTAACCCGCATCGGCCGCTGGTTGCGGGCGTCGCGCCTGGATGAGCTGCCCCAGCTTTGGAACGTGCTCCGCGGCGAGATGAGCCTGATTGGCCCGCGCGCGGAGTGGGACCGGCTGGTGGAAAAATACGACCGGGAGATCCCTTCCTACCATGTCCGGCACCTTGTCCGGCCCGGCATCACCGGCTGGGCCCAGGTGAACTATCCCTACGGGGCCAATCTTGAGGACACCCAGCGCAAGCTGGAGTACGACCTGTATTACATTCGTCACTTCTCCTTCACCCTCGATGCATCGATCGTGCTCAAGACGATCAACGTGATGCTCTTTGGCCGGGGACGTTGAGGGAAGGATTCGCAAATCGCGGGATGGCGGCTACGATGATCGTCCTATGGGAAGCACCAGATCGTATGACTTCGTGGTGATCGGCGGCGGCAGCGCCGGCTTCAACGCAGCCCGGGTGGCGCGCGGCCTGGGAAAGACGGTGGCGATCGTCGATGGCGGCAAGGTTCTCGGGGGGCTCTGCATTCTCCACGGATGCATGCCATCAAAGACGCTCCTTTACATGACCGACGTGCTGCACCTCGCGCAGAAGGGCGCGACTTTCGGCCTGAACATCCCGCAGGCCTCGCCGGACATGAAGGCGATGCACGCGCGCAAGAAACGCATCATCGACGAGTTTGCCGGCTACCGCGAACAGGTGATGACCTCCGGCAACTACGACCTCTATCGAAGCAAGGCGCGTTTTCTCGACCCGCACACCGTTGCGCTGGAAGACGGCACGCACTTGCGCGGAGCGCATTTCCTCGTCGCCACGGGCTCCCGTATCAGCTCGCCCCCCGTTCCCGGTCTGGCTGCCACCCCGTCCTTCACCAGCGATGAGATCCTCGACCTCGATTATGTCCCCGAAAGCATCATCGTGCTCGGCGGCGGCATCGTGGCGTGCGAACTGGCCCAGTTCCTCAACCGCATCGGCTCGCGCGTCACCCTCATCCAGCGCAGCCCGAACATCCTGCGCGACCATTCGCCGGAAGCCAGCAGCGTGGTGCAGCAGGCGTTTCGCGACGAGGGTATCGAGCTGATCGCGGGTACCCGGCTGGACCAGGTCTCCGGCGATGCCCACCAGGTGACCGTGACCTTCACCCACCAGGGGCGCACCGAGTCGCGGACGGCCCGCTACCTGTTTAACGCCCTCGGACGGAAACCGAACACCGAAGGGCTGGACCTGGACGCCGCCGGGGTGGAGCTGACCCTGGAGGGGCGCATCAAAATCAATGCCTTTCAGCAGACCACCACCCCGCACATTTACGCCGCAGGCGATGTGAGCGGGCCCCATGACATCGTGCATGTGGCCGTGGCCCAGGGTGAGCTGGCAGCGCGGCACGCGGCCGGTCTGCCCAACCTGCGGCCAATCGACCACTCGCTGCTGCTCAACGTCGTATTCACCGATCCGCAGCTCGCGACGATCGGCCGGCTCGAGGGTGACCTGATCGAGTCGAAGGTCCCGTATGTGCGTGCCAGTTACCCGTTCAACGACCACGGGAAATCCATCCTCGCGGACGCGATGTACGGCTACGTCAAGGTCCTCGCCGAGCCCGGCAGCGGCCGGGTTCTTGGTGCCGAAATCGTCGGCAAGGATGCCGGCGAACTGATCCATTGTTTCAATACAGCATTGGCGATGGGAGCCACGGTGCACGACATGCTGCGCGCGCCCTGGTACCACCCCACCCTGGCGGAGATCATCACCTATCCCCTCGAGGAGATCGCGGCGGACATGGCAGCCCGGGAAAAAACCGCCGATCACACTCCGTGACGTGGAGGTACCGGCCGGCAGGCGCGGCTCAGCGCGCGCCCTGGCGAAGGGCCTCCGCCACGTCGACCCGCTTCTCGTAGATTGCCTTGCCGATGATCACACCATTGAGATTGGGGCAGCGGGTTCGCAGGTCGTGCAGGGCGGTGACGTCGCTCTGCTGGGAGACGCCACCCGAGGCGATCACACCCGCCTTGACCGCTTTCATCATCGCTTCCTGGGCGGCGAGGTTGGGGCCGGTCATCATCCCATCGGTGCCAATGTCGGTGTAGATCAGGGTCTGCACGCCGATCGTGTCCATCCGCCGGGCCAGCTCCAGGGCGCTGGTGCCGGTGGTGGCGACCCAGCCCTTGACCGCGACCTGGCCATTTTTGGCGTCGATCCCGACCGCGATCCGTTCGCCAAACGCGCGTACCAGCTCGGCGACAAAGGCCTCGCTCTCGGCTGCGCGCGTCCCGATCACCACCCGCGTCGCGCCGATCCCGAGCGCACGTTCCACCGCCAGCCGGTGGCGCATCCCGCCGCCCAGCTGGATCTTGAGGCCGAGCGCAGCGATCGCGCGCACGACCGAGAGGTTGCTGGATTCACCGGTGAAGGCGCCATCGAGGTCGACCACATGGACCCACTCCGCGCCTGCCTTCTTGAACTCCGCGGCTACTTCCGCCGGATTTTCCGAATACACGGTTTCCTGGTCGGCGCGCCCCTGAGTCAGGCGGACGCAGCGACCGCCTTTGATGTCGATGGCAGGATAAATGATCATAGGCGGGCGACAACACACCCGACAAAGACCCCCGCTGGCAAAGAAAAATCTCGCGGATCGCAGCTCCGAAGGGCCGTCGCCAAGGAAATCGGTTTACCGCGCGCGGTGAATTTCCGAGGATGCCCCCCATGTCGAACTACGAAGCCCCTGCTTTCCTGGTTGATCTGCTTCACGCGCGTTCCCCCTCCGGGTACGAATTCGAGGCCCAGAAGGTTTTCGATGAATACGTGAAACCGAATGCCGACGCCTACGAGAAGGACGCGATGGGCAACCGCATCGCGACCCTCCACCCCAAGGGTGATCCGGTGCTGATGTTTGCGGGGCACATCGACGAGCTCGGCTTGATCATCACCTTTGTGAACAAGGAGGGGTTCCTCTATTTCGACACGATTGGCGGTCACGACCGCAGTATCATTTCCGGGCGCCGCGTCGTCATCCAGACCGAGGCCGGGCCGGTCAAGGGTGTCACGGGCAAGCGGGCCATCCACCTGATGGATGAGAGCGATCGCAAGAAGGTGCCGGAACGGCACGAGATCTGGATCGATATCGGGGCGAAGAACAAGAAGGACGCCCTTTCCCGGGTGGCAATCGGCGACGTCGCGACATATGACCACGAATTCGAGTTGATTCACGGTTCGGTGGGGGCCGCCCGAGCCTTCGACAACAAAGTCGGGGCCTACATCGTGGGCGAGGCGCTGAACCGGCTCTCCCGGCAGCGCAAAAAGCTGCAGGCGCGCGTGGTGTCGGTCGCCACCACCCAGGAGGAGATCGGCACGCGCGGCGCCACCACCGCCGTGTATTCAGTGAATCCCCACATTGCGGTGGCGGTCGACGTCAGCCACGCCACGGACCATCCCGATTGCGACAACCGCAAGTTCGGGGAGAGCAAGCTCGGCGGCGGCCCGCTGATCTGTCGCGGGGCCAACATCAACCCCAAGGTTTTCAAGGGCCTGGTGAAGGCGGCGGAGCGGCTGAAGATCGCCTTTCAATACGAGGCGGATCCCCGTCCCACCGGCACGGATGCGCGCGCGCTGCAGATGGGACGCGGCGGCGTGGCCACCGGCCTGGTTTCAATCCCCCTGCGCTACATGCACACGCCGAGCGAGATGGTGGACCTCGAGGACGTCGAGGCCTGCGTAAAGCTGCTGGTGGAGTATGCGCTCTCGCTCGAACGCGGGGATTACGCCCATTGGTGAGTCAAAGCCGCCGCTCCTGCCCTGCGGGGCAGGGGCTCAGGCCGCGTCCTGGTTGGACTCGGTCTTGCTCGCCTTCTTCAGGGTGGGGCGGCGTTTGCCCGCCACCACACCGGCGTCGACCACCACCTCGGTGATGTCGTCGCGCTGGGGAAGCTCGTACATCACCTCGAGCATGAGGTTCTCCATGATCGAGCGGAGGGCGCGGGCGCCGGTCTTAAGCTCGATCGCCTTCTGGGCGATGGCGCGCACGGCATCGGAGGTGAAGCGGAGACGGACACCGTCCATTGCGAACAGCTTCGAATACTGCTTCACCATCGCATTCTTCGTGCGGAGGAGAATCTTTTCCAAGTCACCGACCTGCAGCTGGTCGAGTACCGACACGACCGGCAGTCGGCCGATGAACTCGGGTATCATGCCGAAGCGGATCAGGTCCTCGGGGGCGAGCCCCTTCATCATCTGTTCCGGATCGAGCAGGGCCTCGTGGCGCGACTTGATCGCGGAATAACCCACGCTGCGCTGGCCCCGGCGGCGCTGAACCAGCTGGTCAAGCCCGACGAAGGCGCCGCCGCAGATGAAGAGGATGTTGGCGGTGTTGACCTGCACATACTCCTGGTTGGGGTGCTTGCGCCCGCCCTGGGGGGGCACATTGCACACCGTGCCCTCGAGGATCTTGAGGAGGGCCTGCTGTACGCCCTCACCGGATACATCGCGGGTGATGGAAACGTTTTCCGTCTTGCGGCCGATCTTGTCGATCTCGTCGATGTAGATGATGCCGCACTCCGCCTTCTTCACGTCATAATTGGCGGACTGGAGCAGGCGCAGAACCACGTTCTCCACATCCTCGCCGACGTAACCGGCCTCGGTCAGGGTGGTGGCGTCGGAGATGGCGAAAGGCACGTCCAGAATCTTGGCCAGGGTGCGGGCGAGCAGGGTCTTGCCCGAGCCGGTAGGGCCAACCAGCAGGATGTTGCTTTTCTCGACCTCGACCTCGTTGAACTCAGGAGAAAGCGCACCGCCGTCCTTGTTCGACTGGGCGGAATCAAAGAGCAGGCGCTTGTAGTGATTGTAGACGGCGACTGAGAGGACCTTTTTTGCGTGGTCCTGGCCGATGACGAAGTCGTCGAGGGTCTTCTTGATCTCGGACGGCTTGACCAGACGGACGGTCGGCTTCGCATCTACTGCCGGCTGCTTCACTTCACGATCGATGATCGTCTTGCAGACGTTCACGCACGAGTCGCAGATGTAAACACCTGGGCCCGCGATGATCTTTTTGACCTCCGCCTGCGATTTTCCGCAGAAGGAACAGAGGGTCATGCGAGACGATTTAGCCATGGAAGTGAGCTTGTGAGACGAAGAAAGGGAGTGTCGAGGGGAGATTAGGCCGGGCCGGCAAGAAACGAGAGCCGTCCTTTAGCGCAAGTAAGGTTCCGCGAAATGCCTCTCCGTTCCCCTGCTTATCGACACAGCTCTGCTTTCCTTGAAGGGAACGGCGGGACCGGACCTGGGTACAGGCACGAAAACGACCGCGCCAAGGGACAGGCACGAAAACGACCGCGCCAAGGGACAGGCAAAAATAGGTTGGGCCGAGTAGCCCTACCTGAAGCGCAAGAATAAGGGACAGGTTAAGAAAGGCGGAGCCCGGTGGGCCCGGCCGAAAAGGCCGAGACTGCGCCAAGGGACAGGCAAAAAAAAGGCGGAGCCCGGTAGGCTCCGCTTGAAAGGACGGGAGGAGAGCTCAGGCCGCGCTGGCCTCGGCGAGGGTTTGAGCCTGACGCGTGGAGTCGACCACGTGGTCGACGATGCCGTAGGCCTTGGCCTCTTGGGCGCTCATGTAATAATCGCGGTCGGAGTCGCGCTCGACCTGCTCAGCGGTCTTCCCGGTGTGGCGTGAGATCACCTCATTGAGGGTCTGGCGCCAGCGCAGGATCTCCTTGGCCGCGATCGCGATGTCGGCGGTCTGACCGCCCGCACCGCCCGAGGGCTGGTGGATCATCACCCGGCTGTTTGGCAGGGCAAAGCGCTTCCCCTTCGTGCCGGCGGCGAGCAGGACCGTGCTCATGCTCGCAGCCATCCCGATGCAGTACGTCTGGATGTCGCACTGCAGGAAGTTCATCGTGTCGTAGATCGCCATCCCGCCGGTGACAACGCCGCCGGGGGAGTTGATGTACAGGAAGATGTCCTTCTTCGGATCCTCCATTTGGAGGAAGAGCATCTGGGCGATCACTACGTTCGCGACGTTGTCGTCGATCGGCGTGCCGATGAAGATGATACGGTCCTTCAGCAGCCGGGAATAGATGTCCATCGACCGCTCTCCGCGGCCGGTATTTTCGAGGACAATCGGTACGTAGTAGCTCACAGAAATCCCTTGGTTACGTGGTCGTTAAGCGCTCGGTTCGGTTGTCGTGACCGTAGCCTTGGAGACCAGTAAATCAAGGGCCTTGTCGAAAATGATGGACTGCTGCACCGCGCGCAGACGCTCACGGTCCTTGCTGAGGTCCTTCACGATTTTGTCGGGGCGAACGTTGTTCATCATCGCCTCGCGATAGATGAAGGCGTCGATGTCGCGCTCGGAGACGTTGATCTTCTCCTGCTCGGCGATCTTGGCGAGGATGAGGCGGCTCTTGACGCGCGCTTCGGCAGCGGTCTTGGCGCTGGCGATGAGCTGCTCCTTGTCCTTCTCAAAGCTCTCCTGCGGCACACCGCGGCGCATGTTTTCTTCGATGAAGTTGCGCAGCACGGACTGGGTCTCCTCCTGCACCAGGCTCTCCGGGACGGAGAAGGTGACGGCGTTGAGGAGGGCTTCGGTGACCTGCCGGCGCTGGCCCTGGCGGTTTTCGTATTCCTTGCGGCCCTTCAGATTCGTGCGGACCTTGGTCTTCAGCTCGTCGATCGTTGCGACCTGCTGGGCCTTGAAAAACTCTTCGTCCAGCGGGGGCAGCACGCGCTCGCGGACCTCCTGCACCTCGACCGCATAAACGGCCTGCTTGCCTGCGAGGGCGGGCACAGCGCTGAACTCCGCGGGGAACGTGACGGTGACATCCTTCTTGTCGCCCTTTGCCAGTCCGGCGAGCTGGGTGCCGAGACCGGGGATCAGGCCTTCCTGCTCACCCTGCACCTCTTCCCACGTCTGCGGGACCTTGCCGTACACCTGCTTGTCGGGCGCGAGCTCGAGGATCGGCTTTCCCTCCACGGTGCCCTCGTAGGCCAGCTTGACGTAGTCACCTTTCTGCGACGCACGCTCCGCCACCTTGAAGTCGGCGCGCTCCGTGCGCAGGCCCTCGATCACCTGATCGACCTCGGCGTCGGTCGGCTCCACCGGTCCGACCTTGGTCTCGAGGCCGGTGTACGTCGGGAGTTCAAAGCTCGGCCGCACGTCGACCGTGAAAGAGATGGAGGCGTCCTTGCCGTCCTCGATCGCACCGGGTTCGGCATTGGTGATCGTGATCACATCGAGCTTCGACTGCTCGAGCCCACCGCGGTATGCCTTGTTGACCACGCGCTGCTTGAATTCCTCGGTGATGTCCTTGCCGTAGTGTTTCTGGACAAGGTGAGCCGGCGCTTTGCCGGGACGGAAACCCGGGAGCCGCGCCATCTTGGCGAACTCGGCAACGGTGGCCTTGTGTTCGGCAGCAACTTCGCTCGCTTCGAGCGAGACAACGAGGTTCTTGCGGGTTTCGGAGACGTCTTTGATTTCGATGTTCACGTGGAAAGAGACCGGTTCGATTTGGGAATTGGCCAACCTACGGAACGTCCGCAGCCGCGGTCAATGCCGGATTCCGAGCCCGCGCTGCTGTCTCTGGCGTTGAATTCCCCCGTGCGGCCGGCGAGGCTCCCCGTCCCCCAATGCGCACCCTCCGCCAGCTGCTGTCCGAGCATCCCGTCCTCCTCGTGCTGGACACGGCGTCTACCCGAATCCAGGCCGGCGTGCTGCGGCCAAACCGGTCTCTTGTGCAGGCGGAGTCCCGGGAGGAGTCCGGCGTGGGCCTTTTTGAAGCTGCGGAGAGCGCCCTGGCCGCCGCCGGTGAGACGCTGGACTCGGTCCAGGCGTTCGTTTTTTGCGACGGGCCCGGATCTGTGCTCGGCATCCGGACGGCCGCGGTGGCGCTCCGTACCTGGCGCGTGCTCAGGGACCGGCGCTGTTACGCCTACGGCAGCCTGGAGCTGGTGGCAGCCACGGAGCGCAACGGCGGACGCGTCGGCGCCTTCACCGTGATCGCGGATGCCCGGCGCGAGACGTGGCACCGCGTGTCGGTGACGCCGGAAGGCCGCAGCGGACCGCTCCAACGGGTCCGGCCCGAGGACCTGAACGGTCCGCTGCTGATGCCTGCGGATTTCCGTTTCTGGAGCAAGGCGCCCCCCGCTTTCACCATTGTGGCGTACGACGCGATCAGCGCGCTCGCGCGCCTCGAGAACGTGCCGCTGCTTCGCGATGCCGCCGAGCCTGACGCCTTTCTCCACGAAGAACCTGTTTACCAGACCTGGACGCCGCAAATCCATCGCGCGCCTTCATGAGCTTGCACGCCGCCTCTCGCCTCCCCCTGCGCTGCTGGGCAGAAATCGACCTCGCCGCGCTTGAACGCAACCTGCGCCTGATCCGCGCCTCCCTGCCCCCGCACATGCGTTATGTGGCGGTGGTGAAGGCGGACGCCTACGGACACGGTCTACCGCAAACGGCGGCGCGCCTGATGCACGCCGGCGCGGATCTCTTTGCCGTGGCCAACCTAGCGGAGGCCGCCGCGCTGCGTGAAATCGGCCCGGGCTGGCCCATCCTCCTGCTGAGTCCGCTCCTTCCCGAGGAGGACCCGTACGTCGCGGAGTATGATCTGATCGCAACCGTCTCCACGTTCGACGAGGTCCAGCGCCTCAATGCCGTGGGTCAGGCCAGCGGCCGCCCCGTTTCCGTCCACCTCAAGATCGACACCGGGATGGGCCGCCTGGGCGTTTGGCACGAGGAGGCGGAAGCGTTGCACGCGGCCATTCTCGACGCCTCCCACGTTTCCCTGGCGGGCGTGTTCACGCATTTCTGCAGTCCGGATGACGACCCCGCCTTTACTGCCGAGCAGCGCCGGCGGTTTCTCGGCGCGCTGGAACGCTTTCGGGGCGGTACGCCGACCGGACTTTTTATCCATGCCGACAACAGCGCCGGCCTCGAGACGCTCGAAGGGGCGGGCCCCTTCAACGCCGTGCGCATCGGGCTTCTCCAGTTCGGCATCCTGCCCCACCCCAATTCGCTCCTCGCCCAAGTGCACACCGAGCCCGTATTCAGCTTTCGGGCACGCGTTGGCCTGGTGAAGACACTGCCGGGCGGCACGACCATCAGCTATGGACGCACCCACACCCTGGCGCGCGATTCGCGCGTTGCGGTGCTGACCGCGGGGTACGGGGATGGCATTCCCCGCGCGGCTAGCAACCGCGCCTGCGTGCTGGTGCGAGGGGTGCGCTGCCCGGTGCTCGGCCGTGTCACGATGGACCAGACGATCGTCGACGTGACCGATGTGCCGGAGATCACGCGTGGTGACGAGGCGGTGTTTGTCGGGCGCCAGCAGGGAGCGGAGATCACGAT
The DNA here is from genome assembly GCA_023428905.1 of Verrucomicrobiota bacterium. GTDB lineage: Bacteria > Verrucomicrobiota > Verrucomicrobiia > Opitutales > Opitutaceae > EW11. The sequence goes on along the minus strand of JAEYWP010000030.1, from coordinate 138,346 downwards.
TGGGGAATTCAGTCGGTGGGCTGACACCATCCCCTGGGAGACACTCTGCTCGGTGACAAAGCGAGTGCCCCGGCTCTACAAGACGTCACTCGGCCTTTGACGGCGGGAGAGGGTTGCGCGTCCTGTGCAACGCGACGGGCGACGGCGAACCCGGTCCGGCCCCCGGCGCGCACGCTGCGGCCCAAGAAAAACAGCCGTGTCCCGCCGGGTGAGCGGCGAAACACGGCTGGCGTGTTATGGCAAAAAATCAGTCTTACTTGCCGATGCCGAAGGCGCGGAAGCCCAACTCGCGCAACTTCGCCAAGTCGGCGATGTTGCGTCCGTCAAAGAGGAAGGCGGGCTTCGGCATGGCGGCGTAAATCTTGGCGTAGTCGAGGGTTTTAAACTCATCCCACTCAGTCACGATCGCGATCGCATGGGCACCGGCGGCGGCTTCATAAGCCGACTGGGCGACGCTCAGGCGCGGGTTGCTGCCACCCTTGCCCAGGATGTCGGAGACGATCTCGTCGGACGGGACCTTTGGATCGTAGACCACGACATTGGCGTGCTCCGCGAGGAGGTCGCGGCACACATTGATCGCGGCGGATTCGCGGGTGTCGTTGGTGTCCTTCTTGAACGCAAAACCAAAGACCGCGATGCGCTTGTCCGCGACGGTGTTGAAGAGCGTGCGCACGATCCGGCCGCTGAAGCGCTTCTTCTGGTAGTCGTTCATCTGAACGACGTGCTCCCAATAGGCGGCAACTTCGGGCAGGCCGAAGTGCTGGCAGAGATACACCAGGTTGAGGATGTCCTTCTGGAAGCACGAGCCGCCGAAACCGACAGAGGCTTTGAGGAATTTCGGACCGATGCGGCTGTCCTTGCCGATTGCATTCGCCACTTCATCCACGTCCGCGCCAGTAGCTTCGCAGAGTGCGGAGATCGAGTTGATCGAAGAGATGCGCTGCGCGAGGAAGGCATTGGCCACCAGCTTCGAGAGTTCTGACGACCACAGATTGGTGGTGATGATGCGGTCGCGCGGGACCCACCGTGCGTACACCTCCACCAGGGACTTCACTGCGGCGTCACCATCCGGCGTGCGCTCGCCGCCGATCAGCACACGGTCCGGGCTGATCAGGTCGGCCACGGCGGTGCCCTCGGCGAGGAACTCCGGATTGGAAAGGACCGAGAACTTGATGCCCCGCGTGTTGGCGCTGAGGATCTCTTTGATCGCCTCCGCGGTTTTCACCGGGATGGTGGACTTCTCGACGATGATCTTGGGCCCCGTGGCGACGTCGGCGATCGTGCGCGCGACGGACTCGATGTAACGCAGGTCGGCTGCCCGGCCGGCACCTACACCGTAAGTTTTGGTGGGGGTGTTGACCGCCACAAAGATGATGTCGGCAGCGTTGATTCCGCCGGCGACGTCTGTCGAGAAATGGAGATTCTTTCCCCGGCGCTGTTTCACCACGTCTTCAAGCCCCGGCTCGTAAACCGGCAGCGTGTCGGAATTCCAGGCAGCGATTCGCGCCGCGTTCATATCGACGACTGTGACCTGAATATCGGGGGCCTTGAGGGCGATCATCGCCATCGTCGGGCCGCCCACGTAACCAGCACCAATGCAACAAATTTTCATAGTCTAAAGGGGCCCGTACGTTGCCCGTTCGCTTTGGCCTATCCAAGTTTGTTTTTGTCCTATTGCGGGCTCAGGTAGACCCCTAACGGCTGGTTTGCTAATGGCAGACCCGGACATAGGCATTATACGTATCTGTCATCAAACCACTTACCGATTCCAGTCTGTCATGCCCGAAGCATGGCATATACGAAAAACTGATGCAGCCACGCACGGGCCGCTCCTCTCGCTTACGTCGAGCGACGCACGGCGCGGCAGAAGCGGCGGGCCGCTTCTTCCAACTGATCTTCGTTTAGGACGCCAAAACTGAGGCGCGCATAGTTGAGAGGTGCAGCGTCTCCAAAACAGAGATCGCCGGGCACATAGATGACGCGCTCGCCCAGGCAAGCGCGGCAGAGCGTGCCGTCGAGTCGGGTGTCGGCGTGGGCTGGGCCCCGGAGCCAGAGGTAGAGCCCACCCCCTGGTTTTTCCCAGCGCCAGCCCAACGCAGGCAGGCCGTTTTCTTCCAGCGCACGGTGGAGTATCTCCATCTTGCGGGCGTACGCGGTGCGGACGTGGCTGAGTTGCCGATCGTACTCTCCGCCACGCAACGCCGCTTCCAGCACCGCCTGGTTGAAGTTGGCTGTCCCGAAGTCGTGATGCCCTTTCACATGGAGCATCTTTTCCAGCCAGGTTTGGTCGGTGCAGATGCCGAAACCCACCTTGAGTCCGGTGGCGAAGGGTTTGGTGAGAGTCGAAAGGTACAGGCGTGGGAAGGACGCCCACTCGGGAAGAGAAAGCACACTCGGCGCGTCTGCGGGCGTACTGAAATACAGCTCGCGATAGGCTGCGTCTTCCAACACGGGGACACGCAGGCCATGCCGTTCGAGGAGAACGCCCAAGCCGCGCTTCCGTTCCAGGGAAAGGGACTGCGCGGTCGGGTTCGAGAAATAGCTGACCAGGTAAACGGCTCGCACCCGCGCCGCCTCGCCCGTGCGACGAAGCTCCTCGAGGAGTGCAGCCGTGGCCCCCAACTCCAGAGCGTCGTTGGAATCGGTCGGCAGGGTGCGGACCTGCACCCCCAGGCCGGCGAGCATCTCCAGGAAAACAAAGTAGCTCGGTCGGTCGACCAAGACGATGTCCCGCGCGTCACACAGCACCTGCACGGCAAGGTACAACGCTTGCTGGGAGCCGTTGGTCACGAGGGTCGAACGCGCAAGCTGTTCGGGATCGAGGCTGGGCTCGAGCGCCGCTAAGCGCCCCCCAAGGATCCGCCTCAACCCTACCCTGCCCTGATTGGTGCCGTATTGCAGCGGTTCGGGGTTTGCCTCCGGTAAGGAGAGTCCCGCGACCAGACCCCCAACGCCCGCCTTGGGAAGCGTGGCATTGTCGGTAAAGCCCGCGGCCAGGGACAGAAGCCCTGGCGTTTCGAGGACCAGCGTCATCAACCGCGCAATCGTCGGCGGGGAAGCCCGACGTCCAAGCGCGGAAAAGGGAATGGCAGGGGGCAGCGATGACATGGAGCGTCCAGTGCACCGCACCGGGCCGGCTGGCGCAACGCACCAGTTCACCGGCACAAAAAAACCCGGAGCCGCCGGGCTCCGGGTTTCAAAGAGGTCAACCGCCTCAGGCCGGCGTCGGCGCTGGTGCGCCACCGAGCGGGTGGGACGCAGGGGCGTCAGCGGGCTTCTTGTTACCGCCCTTGTCGTCTGAACGTGGGCTCATCACAGCGGTGCCGAGCACCGGCGACCGGATTTCTCCATGTTCGAGGATTTCGAGCACGTGCTTGCCGTCGATCGTCTCGTATTCGAGGAGGGCGTCGGCGATTTTGTCGAGCGCGGTACGGCGCTCAAGAATGATGGCCTTGGCGCGCCCATACTGTTCGTCGATCACCTTGTGCACCTCGATATCGATGCGGCGGGCGGTTTCCTCGCTGAAGTTTTCATTGCGGGTAATCTCGCGGCCGAGAAACACCGTGTCCTGGTTATCGCCATAAGCGACGGGACCCAGCGGACTCATACCCCAGTCGCACACCATGTGGCGCGCGAGCTTGGTGGCCTGCTTGATATCGCCCGAGGCGCCACTGGTGATGTCGCCCAGGACCACTTCCTCGGCGATGCGGCCACCCATCAAACCCGCGAGCTGGTTGAGCATGCGGCGCTTGGCGTAGTTGTACATGTCCTTCTTCGGGATGAACATGGTGCTGCCAAGGCTACGACCGCGCGGAATAATTGTGACCTTATGGACCGGGAGATGACCGTCGTCGATCACCGCCTGCACCAGCGCGTGGCCGGCTTCGTGATACGCGACGATCTTTTTGTCCTCGTCGTCCATGATGCGCCGGCGCTCGCGGCCGAACTGCACCTTTTCGCGCGCCTCGTCGACGTCGATCATCTCGACCTTCTTCTTGTTGCGACGCGCGGCCAGGAGGGCCGATTCATTCAGCAGATTGGCGAGTTCCGCACCGGAAAGGCCGGGCGTTCCGCGGGCGATCACGCTCAGGTCAACATCGTCGGCCAGCGCAATCTTGCGGGCGTGGACGCGCAAGATTTGCTCGCGGCCGATCAGGTCCGGCAGATCCACATAGATCTGCCGGTCAAAGCGGCCCGGGCGAAGCAAGGCCTGATCCAGCACATCGGGACGATTGGTGGCTGCGATGATGATGACGCCCTCGGTCGTGTCGAAGCCGTCCATCTCAACGAGGAGCGAGTTCAGCGTCTGTTCGCGCTCGTCATTGCCGCCACCGAGACCCGCTCCGCGCTGCCGGCCCACCGCATCGATTTCGTCGATGAAGATGATGCACGGGGCATTCTTGCGGCCCTGTTCGAACATGTCGCGCACGCGGCTGGCGCCGACGCCAACGAACATTTCAACGAAGTCGGAGCCGCTGATGGAGAAGAAGGGAACGTCCGCCTCGCCGGCGACTGCCTTGGCGAGCAGGGTCTTACCGGTACCCGGGGGGCCCACCATGAGGATGCCCTTCGGGATCTTGCCCCCCATCTTGGTGAACTTTTTCGGGTCCTTGAGAAATTCGACGACCTCGGCGACCTCCTCCTTGGCTTCATCGCAACCTGCCACGTCGGAAAACGTGAGCTTATCGCGATCGCGGGTGAGCAGCTTGGCGCGGCTCTTGCCGAAGTTCAGTGCGCCGCGCCCCGCGTTGCGGAGCTGCCGGACGAACAGGAAATAGAGCAGTCCGATGATGAGGATGAAAGGAACGACCTGCGCGAGGATGGTGCCAAACAGGGTCGTGGCTGGGTCCTCCGTGAAAACACCCGTCTTCTGGAGCCGCTCCAGATTGGCCTCGGTCAACCGCCCCGAAGCGCGGAAAGTCTTGGCCGGGCCCTGTTCAGCCTGAAGCACCGGTTCCTTCGTCGCTCCAGTGATGACCACCCAGTCGCGGCCGCCTGACCCGTCGTTGCGGATACGTCCTTCCTGCACTTCGCCACGCTCGGCCCGCTCCACCACTTCGTGAATCTTGAGCACCGCAGTGGCCTGAGGTTTGCCATTGGGCAGGTAAAACAGCGCAAGCACCACCGCGACGATAGACAGCCAGATCAGGAGTACTTTTGGCTGAAACCGTTCCGGGGGGAGATTCTTCAACGGGCGCCGTTTCTTGTCGTTTCTGGGATCGGACATTATGAGGGGATTAAGACTGGTTTCGCACGGTGATAGTTCCGGTACTATAAGTCAATTGAACCGCCGTTACACTGTCATCGGTCAGTTTGGAGTCCTCTGCAGGCGGAAGTCCCGGAACCCAAAGGATGCGGCCGTCGGCAGCACAGACCACGGGGCGAAGATGACGTTCATCTTCCGGAATCTTTCGGTTGATAAAGAGATCCTGCAGCTTGGCTGAGCCGGGCGCACCGAGCGGTCGGTAGCGGTCGCCCGGCTGCCACCCACGGATCTGAAGGGGCCCCGATTCCCCCTGAAGCCACGCCTCGCTGCACGGGTCGATGTCTCGGACGGCCCTCGTTTGGCGGAAAACCTGGACGGCCTCTCGATGCCAGGCCGCGGCCAATCGGGCGCCACTGGGGAGGTCGATCTGGCCAGGGATGGAGAGGGCGAGCGGCCCCCAAGGCGTCCGGTCCAGATCGGGGGGAAGCAACCGGAGCGTGCCGGAACGCACCTCCACCACGCGGGTGCCCGCGCTGACGCGGCCCGCTCCGCTCAGTGCGGCCGCGATTACCTGTTCGAACCCGGCGCGGGCCAGTGCACCAAGAGGTGGCCACTGACGAAGCACGCGCCGCCACAACGCGATGGGTTTACCCTCGAGCGGCCGGAGATCGAGCGTACCCGCGTTCAGATCAATGCCCAGTTGCGCCACACACCAGGCGAGGCACGCGTCGTCCTCCTCGAGCAAGTCCCGCGTCAACCCGGCGCCATCCAGCGCGGAGGAGCCTGCCGCCGCCTGCCAAGCTGGCAGGACGTGGTGGCGAATCCGGTTTCGTAGATAGTGATCCGTCGTGTTGCTGGAATCCTCGCGCCAGGAAACGCCCACCTGCGTCAGTGCGCCGCGGAGACGCTCGCGCGACACGGTCAGCAGCGGCCGGATCACCTGATGCCGGTCTTCCCATGGGCGCACGGGTCGCGGCGCGGCCAAGCCAGCCGCGGAGGCGCCACGGGCCAGGCGCATCAATTGCGTTTCCGCCACGTCCTCCAGATTGTGGCCGAGAAACAGGGCGGCAACGGGAGCGTCGTGGAGGGCGCGCGAAAAGAATGACCAGCGTGCACGCCGCGCCTCGTCTTCCCCGGGCTGGGGTGGACGCGTTTCCCAGCGCTCACATGCGAATCTAAGCCCGAGGTCCGCCGCCAATGCGCGCACCGCATCCGCATCGGCCTCACTTTCGGCACCGCGCAACGCGTGGTTGAAGTGCAGCACCCTGAGGTTCGCAGCCTGCCCGGGCCAGTGCGCCAGGAGAAGGCCGAGGAGAGCCAGGGAGTCCGCGCCGCCCGAAACACCCACCGCCCAAGCCTCGCCGCGTGCCGCGGAGAGGTCGGCCGCGCGGCGCGCGGCCGGATGCAGCGCCTCGGGGGGGAGGAGCTGGCCGAGCTGCGAGGCGCGTTCGCCGTTCACCATGCAATCACTGTACGGGCGGCGCCGGCTCCGGCTAGCTTTTCGTCGTCTGGCGGCACTTGTCTCGACGCCGGCGCGACGCACCGTACGCGTGCGTGCGCTGTTATTACGACCCAGGCTATTATTTCCCTCTCCCGGAGGAGCATCCCTTCCCGATGGACAAGTTCTGGCGGTCGGTCGCGTTTCTGCGCAGCGAGGCGGGCGCACGCCTCCGTATCCAGCCGCCGCGACCGGCCCCCCTCGAAGCCGTGCTCGCGGTGCACACCCCCGCATACCTCGAGAAGATTCGCACCGGGGACCTCGACCATGTCGAGGCACTCAAGTTGGGCTTGCCGGCCTCTCCCGCGCTGCTCGAACGATCGCGGCTGGAGGTGGGCGGGACCCTCGCAGCCGCGGAGGCCGCGCTCGAAGACGGGATCGCCTGCAACCTTGCCGGAGGGACGCACCACGCCTTCGCGGACCGCGGCCTCGGGTATTGCGTCCTCAACGACACCGCCATCGCCATTCGCCACCTCCACCGGCGCGCCCCGAGTCTGCGGGTGATGGTGATCGACACGGACGCGCACCAGGGCAACGGCACCCATGGCCTCTTCGCCGAAGACCCCCGCGTATTCACGTATTCGATTCACGTCGGGCGGAACTACCCGGCGGTCAAAACGCCGGGGTCCCTCGACGTGGAGCTGCCGCGCCACACCCTGGGCGCGGATTACCTTGAGGCGCTCGAGTCGACCCTTCCCGACGCCCTTGCGACCTTTGCGCCCGCGTTTGTGGTCTGGATCGCGGGGGCCGACCCTCACTTCAACGATCGTTTTGGCCAGCTGCGACTCGAGGACGCGGACATGGCCGCGCGTGACCGGCATGTGCTTGATCGTGTGCTCGGCCGCGGGGTGCCCCTCGTGGTCCTTTACGGTGGCGGCTACAGCCGCGATCGCGTGCATACCGCGCGGCTGCATGCCAACACCGTGCTCATGGCCTCCGAGGCCTGGGACCACTGGAGGACAAAAAAGCCGCGCCCGGAGCGGCGCGGCTTCGAAACTGTCACAGGCTAAACCCCGCTTACCGGGACTTCGGCGTGAGGCGGAAGAGCGCCACGTCATGCGAGGCGACGCCCTTTGCCACCGTGCTCTTGCTGGTGTCGCCAACCGCTGCGTTGGCGAGGATGTCGCGCACCTCAAAGGGCGCATATTTGAGCACCCAGCCGAGGTGCTCCCACGAAACGGTGAGGTCGCTGGTCTCGCTGGCGGTGTTGAGGGCGGCGATGACGATCTCGCCGTTGCTGAGATTGCGGGCCCAGATTTCGATGTTCTTGGAGGGTTCCGCCAAGACCCGGTAGCCCTGTTTACCCAGGGCGTCCTGGTTGATCGCAATCAGCTCCTTGTGGGTGAGCAGCGCACGGATGTCTTCCGACATGGTGCGCACGTCATTACCGGCCATCAACGGTGCCGCGAGGATGCACCACAGCGCAAAGTGGCCGCGGCTCTCCGCCAGGGTGAGGCCGGCGCTGCCCACCTCCATCATGTCCGGGTCGTTCCAGTGGCCCGGGCCGGCAAACTTGGCGATGCCGTCCGGCCCCTGCGAACTCGGGACCAGGGTGTATTGCAGGTCGAGGATACGCTTCCAGCCGATCTCCCAGCCCTTCTGACCGTCGTAGGAGTCATAGATGTCACCGGTGGTGCGCCAGAGGTGGCCGATGTCCTTGGCCCATTCCCACGGCTTGGCCGTGCCCCATTCGCAGATGCTGAAAACGACGGGCCGGCCCGCGGCGTAGAGCGCGTCGCGCATCCGCAAATACGCATCCTGCGCGTTCGCGGTGCCGGTGTTGCACCAGTCGTACTTCAAATAATCGACGCCCCAGGAGGCGAAGAGCCGCGCGTCCTGGAACTCATGGCCCCAGCTGCCGGGGTAATCGCCGCAGGTGCGTTTGCCCGCGCAGCTGTAGATGCCGAACTTGAAGCCATTGGCGTGCAGCCAGTCGCCCAGGGCTTTCATGCCGCTGGGGAACTTTGCGGGATCGGGCACCATGTTGCCATTGGCGTCGCGCTCCTTCAGCGCCCAGGTGTCGTCGATCACGATGTAGGTGTAGCCGGCGTCGCGCATGCCATTTTTAATCATGGCTTCGGCGGTCTCGCGGACCACGGTCTCGTTCACGTTTCCGTGGAAGGTGTTCCAGCTGTTCCAGCCCATCGGCGGAGTCAGAGCCAGACCTTCAAACTTTTGGGCATAGGCGCTCAGCGCCAGGCCACACAGCAGCGTCAGAAGCAGTTTTTTCATAGGGGTCGGATAAGGCTGCGACGTTACCGGTCCGGCGCCCATGGTTAGCGATCTAAAACATTTGAAACCCGTTGCACAGCGGGCTCGCGGCGCGTCCCGTCCGTGCAATCTGCTGCTTGGCAACAGGCGTGACATGCGGCATGACGCGACCTTTCCGTGCTGTCTTCTTTTCTTCCGCCCACCTTCGATCCCCGGAAGCCGGTCGCGCTGATCGCCGGCCAGGGGCTGTATCCGGTCCTAGTCGCCCAGGCGATCCGCCGCGCCGGCGTGCCACTGCGCCTGATCGGCTTCGAGGAGGAGACACGGCCCGATCTGGTGAACAGCGTGCCCGAGGCGGACCGCCGCGTGTTACTGGTGGGGCAGCTGGGCAAGATGCTGAAGGCGATCGAGCAGTTCGGGGCCGGCTACGCACTCATGGCGGGGCAGATCACGCCGCGGCGTCTTTTTCGCGGGCTTCACCCCGACCTCAAGGCCACCCGCATCCTCTTCTCCCTCAAACGGCGCAACGCCGAGACCATCTTTGGTGCGATCGCGAAGGAGATCGAAGCTCTCGGCGTCACCCTGCTGGACGCGCGGTCCTTCCTCGATGACCAGATGGCGAGTGCAGGCACCATGACAGGCGGACGTTTCCCCATCGAGTCCGACTACATGGAGCACGGTATCCAGATCGCCCGGGAGTGCGCCCGCCTCGATATCGGCCAGGGCGTGGTGGTCCGCAAGGGGACGGTCCTGGCGGTGGAAGCATTTGAGGGCACGGACGAAATGTTGCGTCGCGCCGGTGGGTTCAAGACCGACCAGGCCCTGTTTGTGAAAACGGTGAAGCGCAACCAGGACTACCGGTTTGATGTGCCGGTCTTTGGCCAGCGCACGCTCGAAACCATGCGTGAAGCGGGGCTCGCCGCCGCTGCTCTGGAGAGCGGCCGTGTGATCATGATCGACAAGGCGGCGGTGCTTGCGCAGGCGCGCTCCTGGGGGATCGCGCTCCACGGTTTCTGAGGGGCGGCGCGGTCGCTCTCGCCGCTTGCGCTTGCGGGGGGCTGCACTCACCTTCGCGACGTATGCAAAACGACGTCGTCGAAGTTTTTGTCAAAGGCGTGATGCCCACCGCCAATGGCTGCGCCGTGTTTCTCGGCAACGACGAGAAGACGTTTGTGATCTACGTCGACCACTCGGTGGGGAACGCCATCCAAATGACGCTCAACGGGGTGAAGAAGGACCGTCCGCTCACCCACGACCTGATTGGGCACATCTTCCTCGGCCTGGGTGTAAAGCTGGACTACGTGGTCGTGAACGACGTCAACGAAGGCACGTTTTTCGCGCGCATCCTCCTTCGGATGGAGAATGAGCTCGGCAAAAAAATCATCGAGATCGACGCGAGGCCGAGTGATTCCACCGTGCTCGCCCTGCAGCACAAGCGCCCGATCTACGTCGCCCGGAAGGTCTTTGAGTCGGTGGAGGACATGACCGAGATCCTCGAGCGTGTGCTCAAGCAGCAGGAAGACGACGACACCGGCAGCGAGGACGACGACGAGGACGAGGAAGACGAGGGAAAGTGAGTTTTTTTGGGGTGCGAAGGCCCGGCAGACGACCGCCGGCATCGTGCACCCCGCCGTATCCAGATGCTCCCTTCAACGCCCGCTTCCCTGCCTCCGCCGATCGTGCCGGGCCAGCCGCTCACCGCCCTCGCACCGATGCAGGACGTGACGGACCTGGCCTTCATGCAGGTGATCGCCCACTACGGCCCCCCGGACTATTTTTTCACGGAGTTCTTGCGGGTGCACTCGATGTCGCGCCCCGAGAGGCACATCCTCCGCTCCATCGATGAGAACACCACAGGGCGTCCGGTCTTTGCCCAGTTGATCGGCGAGGATCTGGTCCACCTCGAGCGCACCGTGCGCGAGCTTCTGCGGCACCCGGTGGCGGGGATCGACCTGAACCTCGGCTGCCCCGCCCCAAAGGTTTACAAGAAGAATGTGGGCGGCGGGCTGCTGCGCGACCCCGGGCGGGTGGCGGAGATCCTGGCCACCCTGCGCGCATGCGTGCCGGGGCTGTTCACGGTCAAGATGCGTATTGGCTTCGAAGATACGCGACACTTTGAACGCCTGCTCGCCCTGGTGGTCGAAAACCGGGTGGACCTGCTGACCGTGCACGGCCGCACCGTGCGCGAGATGTACCGCAGCGAGGCGCATTACGATGAGATCGCGCGGGCCGTGCAGTCTGTCCCCTGCCCGCTCCTCGCCAATGGCAATGTCACGTCCGCGGCAAAAGCCGCCGAGGTGATCGGCCTTACCGGGGCGGCGGGCGTGATGATGGGGCGACACGCCATCCGCAATCCGTGGATCTTTCGTCAAACCCGCGAACGCTTCGCCGGCCGGGCCGTCACGGCCGTCACCCTGGCGGACGTGCGGGACTACGTGGAACGTCTGTTCCGCGCCACTCAGACTGCGGAGATCCCTGAGCGCGCCCACGTCAACAAGATGAAGAAGTACCTCAATTTTGTCGGCCAGAGCGTGGATGCGGAGGGCGCGTTTCTGCACGACATGCGCCGCGCGGAGTCCGAGCAGCAGCTCTTCGCGATCTGCGACCGCCATCTCCTCGCGGAGCCGGCGCGGCTTTTCTCAGACGAGCCTTATCCCGGGGTGATCGCCCGGCCCAACTGCGAGACCCCCACCTCCGACGGCTGCTCACTCGAAAGCGTGAGCGCCTGACGGGGTTGGCCTCGGTCGCCTCACTCGAGACCGAGAATCTTTCGGCCCTCCGGGGAAATCATCTGGGGGGTCCAGATCGGGTCCCAGACAATGTGGACCTTCGCGTATTCAACGGCCGGCAAGGCCGCGATCTTCTGGCGGGCATCCTCCGCAATCACCGGTCCCATGCCGCAGCCCGGCGCCGTCAGCGTCATCTTCACCTCCACCCGATGTGCGCCGGACTCGCCGCGTTCAACGTCCAGGTCGTAAACGAGGCCGAGGTCCACGATGTTCACCGGGATTTCCGGATCGAAGCAGGTCTTCAACGCCGCCCAGACCGCCTCCTCGCTGAAGCTGCCCGCAGCGGGTGCGGCGGGAGCTTCAGCCGCAGGCGTATAGCCACCGATTGCAGACGTGTCCGCGGCCGCGATACGGAAAAGACCATGGTCGGTCCGCACCGTCACATTGCCGCCCAGACTCTGGGTGATGAAGACCTCGCTGCCGGCAGGGAGCGTGACCACGTCGCCCGCTGGGATCAGGGTCGCTGGGACGTCGCGCAAAAGGGGATGGGCACTCATGGATGGCTAGAGAGCGGAAAAAGGCGCTCACCTCAACTGCAGTTCGAGGGGAAGGCGGGCATAAACCCCGCGCGAGTCGTTAAACTGGTCAAGCACGCGGACGTCCTCCTGCACCCGGTTGAGGAGCTGGCTGACCACGCCCGCCCGCGCACTGGCTGGTTTCTGACCGCCGCTGAGCGCCTCGGCCAGGAACTCGGCGAACTCCATCTTGCGCGGAAATTCCTGCAGGCGGTAATTGTCGCCCAGGTTCGCCTTTTCCGCGGCAAAACGGAGGGCCGCGTCGAGGCCGCCGATCTCGTCGACCAATCCGAGGCTCAACGCCTCCGTGCCGGACCACACGCGTCCCTGGGCGATCTCCTCGACCTTGGCGCGGTCGAGGTTTCGGCCCTCGACCACCTTGGTGAGGAACTGGTCATAGATCCAGTCGACCACGCTCTGGTAAACCACCAGTTCTTCCGGCGTTTTCGGGCGCGTCACCGTCATCGTGTCGGCAAAGCGGCCGGTCTTCACCCGGTCAAAGGTCAGGCCGAAGTCATTGGCGAGGCGCTGCACGTCGACCATCAGGCCAAACACGCCGATCGATCCTGTCAGGGTGCTCGGCTCGGCGAAGATGCGATCTCCGTAGGCAGAAATCCAATACCCGCCGGAGGCGGCATAGGACCCCATCGAGACCACCACCGGCTTCACCGCCTTGGCCAGCCGCAGTTCACGCTGGATGTGCTCGGAGGCGGTGACGGAGCCGCCCGGGCTGTTGACGCGCAGGACGATCGCCTTGATCTCGTCGTCCTGGCGCAGCTTTCGGAGCTCGCGGGCGAACTTCTCTCCGCCCACTTCACCGGGCTGGCCCTCGCCCTCCACGATCGCACCCTCGGCGTACACGACGGCTATTTTGCCGCGCTGGAGACTTTTCTCCGATTTTTCGGGGGCCGGGGCGGGCGGCTCGAGCCGGGCGATCTTCGCGTAGTCACTCATCGAGACCTGCTTGAACGTCTCCTTCGAGCCGGCGCGGCCTGTCTTCTCCTTCAATTCGGCGATGATCTCGTCCTTGTAGGCGGAACGGTTGACGAGCTTGCTCGCCACCGCCTGTTCGGCCCGGAGCACCCCCTCCGTATCCACCAGCGTCTGCAGCTGCGCCGGCGTCACGTCACGTGCGGCCGCCACCTCGCTCAGCAGCGTTCCCCACACGTCGTCGAGCAGCTTCTGGATCTGCTGGCGATTCTCCGGGCTCATGTCCTTGCGGATGTAGGGTTCGACCGCGGATTTGAATTTGCCGACACGGGTGACCTGGATCCCGACGCCGTATTTCTCAAAGGCGCCGGCGAGGAACATGGGTTCAGTGGCGAGGCCGGGCATAAACACCGCGCCGTAGGGGTCGAGCACCAGGTCGTTGGCCACGGACATGAGGTACATGTCGCGGGTGGTCGCATAATCGAGGTGGGCCACCACCGGCTTGCCCGCCGCCTTCACCGTTTCCAGGGCCTCGCGCACCTCCCGCAGGGCGGCATAACCGCTGCCGTAGCCGATGGGGGTGACGCTGCCGTGGAGGAAAACGCCGGCGATGCGATCATCCTTGGCCGCCGCCCGCAGGGCGTTGGTCACCTGCCGCAGCTGCAGCGTCTGCATCTCCTCGTTGCCGCCCAGCATCCGGCCGAGGGCGGCAGGGTCGAAGGGCGGCGGGGCATCGGTGAGATTGACCGACGCATTAAAAACCAGATACGACCCCTTCTCGAACACCACCGCCTTCTCCTGACCGGCGGCGGCGGCCATCGCCATGATCACCACGACGAGGAGGAGGGCCCCGCCTGCGAAAAAGATGATCAGCGCGACCAGTGCGCCGAACAGGGAGGTGAAGAAGTTTTTCATTGGCGGCAGGCTAGCCGGATTGCCGCGACCAGCCAGTGAAAACCGGACGAGCGGCAGCGACGAGGGGTCGGACGGCAGCCGGGTCGGCACTCCCTTTGCTAGAAGCGCCAAACCTGCTACGCTGCCACGCGTCCCTCCTCCATGAGCGAACAAAAAGATCTTCTCACCACCAACCGCAAGGCGCTGACGGTCAACCTCGACGAGGCGAAGTACGGCACCTTCGCCGAGATTGGCGCCGGCCAGGAGGTGGCGCGCGTGTTTTTCCAGGCGGGCGGCGCATCGGGCACAGTGGCGAAAACGATCTCCGCCTACGATATGGCGTTCAGCGACGCGATCTACGGAAAGGCGCCGCGTTATGTCTCGCGCGAGCGGCTCTCCCTCATGCTGGAGCACGAATACTCCCTCCTGCTCGAGCGCTTGTCCGCCCAACGCGGCGATCGCACCTCCTTTTTTGTTTTTGCCGACACGGTCGCGGCGCGCAGTTACCGCGGAAACAACGAATGCCACGGTTGGATGGGCATCCGTTTCCAGACCGATCCCAACAGCCCGCCGAGCGAGATCATCATGCACGTGCGGATGTGGGACAAAGAGAACGTCCTCCAGCAGCAGGCTCTCGGCATCGTGGGGGTCAACCTGATCTACGGCGCTTTTTATATCCGCGACGACCTCCCCGCCTTCATCCAGTCGCTGGTGGACAACGTGGGCTCCAACCGAATCGAGGTGGACATGCTGAAGTTCAGCGGGCCCGCCTTCGCCCCCGTCGACAATCGCCTGATGTCGCTCTACCTGGTCAAGCTTGGCCTCACCAATGCGGTGATGTTCGGCCCCTCCGGCGATGTGCTCCAGCCTTCGGAGGTGCTCTACAAGAAGGCGGTCCTGGTGGAGCGCGGCAGCTTTTGTCCCGTCACCCACGTGCACGTCGACATGCTGAACTGCGCCTGCGCCCAGTTTGTCCAGGAGCCCCTGGTCAAGGGCAAGGACGTAATCGTGCTGATGGAGCTGACGATGAACAATCTCCTCAGCGCGGGGGACCTCGACCCCGAGGATTTCCTTTCGCGCGTCGACCTCCTGGGTGACCTGGGCTTCACCGTCCTGATTTCCAACTACTCGGAGTATTTCCGGCTCACGTCCTACTTCCGCCGCTACACCAAGGAGATGATCGGTGTCGCGATGGGGGTGAACAACCTCCTCGAGGTATTCAATGAGAAGTACTACGAGCACCTCGAGGGCGGCATCCTCGAGGCCTTTGGGCGGCTCTTCCGCAACGAGGTGAAACTCTACATCTACCCGATGCTCCAGCAGACGTATGACCACTACGTCCTGCGCAACGAAAGCGCTCCGCCCACGAGCGCGAACCACTCCTTCGCCTCCGGCGTCCTGATCAACGCCAAGAACCTCCAGGTCGCCGATCACCTGCGCAACCTCTACGCCCACCTGCTCGAGAATCACTACATCGACACCATGGTGGGCTACGACAAGACCCTGCTGCACATCTTCTCGAAGGACGTCTTCGGTCGGCTTCGGGCCAATGATCCGACCTGGGAAGCGATGGTCCCGGAGTCGGTTGTGCAGGCGATCAAGAAGCGGAAGCTCTTCGGCTACAAATCCGCCGCCACCGGCCCCGCCTGAGTCCTCACTGCATCGCGGCGAGGATCAGAAAGAGCACCGCGAGGACGCCGAGTCCGGCCGCGAGGTAGAGCCATATCACCTCTCGGGGATTATCCTGCAGGTAACGCCACGGATTGCGTGCAAACTGCGGGGTCGTTCCGGCGGTCGCGCTGGGGGCGGTGTCGGCGGCAAGTTGGGGGGACGCAAACAAGCGCTGCAGCACATAGGGCGTGGGCGGCTTCAGGAGATACGCATTCACTCCCAGTTCGGAGGTCCGGCGCATGTCCTTGTCGTCCTCGGAGGAGGTCACCACCACCACATTGATCTTCTGCAGGTGCGGGGTGCCGCGGATGTGCTCGAGGACCTCGATCCCGGAACGGTACGGCAGCTTGAGGTCCAGGAAGATCAGCCACGGCAGCGGATAGCGGGTGCGATCGGCGTAGTCGCCCTCCCCGTCGAGGTAACGCACCGCGGCTTGCCCGTCGCTCACTGACTGCGCGTTCGCGCCCACGCCGGCCGTGCGCAGCGCCCGTTTGAGGAAAAACAGGTCGTCGCTGTTGTTCTCGACTATCAGAATCTCACGGTGAGGCATGGGTGTGCGCGGCCGGCAGCTCGACCCAGAACCGGGTGCCACTGCGGCCGTCGGACTCCAGCCCCACCCGGCCATTCATCTTCTCGACCGCGCGGCGCACGATCGCCAGGCCGATGCCCGTCCCACCGTATCGATTTTCTGGATCCAGGCGTTCGAACATCCCGAAGATCTTCTGGTGAAATTCGGGCGCGATTCCGATGCCGTTGTCCTCCACCGTGATCCGCACCTGGTCGCCATGAGGCGCGGCGGACACCCGCAGCCGCGGCGTCACGCCCGGGCGGACGAACTTCACGCCGTTGCTGAGGAGGTTGGAAAAGACCTGGATGCAGAGCGACTCATGCCCGATCACCGCCGGTATCGGCCCGATCTCGATCGCGGCGACGGAGGGGTGAAGGTTCGGGTATTCACGGACCAAGGACTGAAGGATTCCGGTCAGGTCCAGCGCCTCCAGTTTGACCTTGCTGTTGGAGACCCGGCTGATGGTCAGCACATCACTCACCAGCCGCTCCATCCGGTGGCCGTTTTCAATGATGCGCTCGAGGTAGTGGGCCCCGTCTCCCTTCAGCCGGTGGCTGTAGTCCTGGAGCAGGACCTCGGCATACCCCTTGATCGAACGCAACGGCGCCCGCAGGTCGTGGGAAACGGTGTAGGAAAACTCCTCCATGTGGCTGATCGCCTCCCGCAGCGAGGCGGTCCGCTCCTCGACCTTGCGTTCGAGTTCATCGGCGTGGTGCTGCAGCTTAACCCTCGCCTCGAAGAGAGCGATCTCGGCCGCCTTGCGGTCGGTCACGTCGAAGACGGTCGCGATCACCTGTCCTCCGGCGATGGGGGTCTTTACGGGGGTCGCGTTGTAACTGCCGATCCACGCCTTGCCGTTGTCGCGGCGCACCACCCGGATTTCCAAGTTCGTCACCGTTTCCCCACGCGCCGCCCGCACCAGGGGCCAGCGGTCGGACGGGAGCGGCGTGCCGTCGGGCAGGCTGTAGTCGAAGAGGGCTTCCTGGTCCGCCAGCGACTTCGGGATGTCTTCGTTTGAGGCAAAGCCGTGCAGCTGCAGCGCGGCCGCATTCATCGTCACGAACTGCCCGACGCGGTCCCCGGTGATCACCCCTTCGACCATGCTGTTGATCACCGCCTCAAGCTTGGCGAGGTTGATCTCGGCCCGCGCCTCCGCGCTCCGCAGACGCATCAGCGCCTTGAGGGTCGCGATGAGCTCGGTGGGATCGATCGGTTCCGTCAGGTAGGCGTCCGCCCCCTGATCGAGGCCAAAGGCAATATCGTCACTCTTGGTGAAACTGGCCGAGGTGTGGAGCACTGCCACCGAACGGGTCTCCGGATCCGCCTTGATCCGCCGGCAGACCTCGTAGCCGAGCATGTCGGGGAGATTGATGTCGATGATCGCCACGTGCGGGCCTTTGCGCGCCATCTCCAGTCCCTGCTGCCCGGTGCCCGCCTCCCAGACCGCCCAGCCCAGGCGGCTGAGATAACGCGACAACGTGTAACGATTCATTTCGTTGTCGTCGACGATCAGGATGGCGATGGGCTTGCTGAAGGGCATCGGAGCGGGAGGTCAGAAATGGGAGGCTGCGCACGCGTCGGAGGGTGTGCGACCGTCGCCCGGTTCCGGATACACCATGGGCACCTGGACGCGGAAGGTCGAGCCCCTGCCCACCACACTTTCCACAGTCAGGGTTCCCCCGAGGAAATTCGCCAGCTGGCGCGCCAGCGGCAGGCCGAGGCCGGTCCCTTTCACCCGAGCCTGCAGCGGCCCCTCCACCTGGGCAAATTCCTCGAACACCCGGTCGAGCTCATGGGCCGGAATGCCGACGCCCGTGTCAGTGACCACAAATTGGATCCTCCCTCCGGGGAGCTCGCGGGCGGACACCCGCACCTCGCCGACCTCGGTGAATTTCAGCGCGTTGGAGATCAGGTTGCGCAGCACTTGCGCGAGTTTTCCTTCATCGCTCCGCATCACGGTGGCTGGGAAGGGCTCTTCAAACACCAGCGCGACCTCGCTGGCGACGGGAAGCAGCGGCCGGGTCGTACCACGGAGGCCACCCAGCAGGTCCGCCGCGGTGAACTCCGTCACGCGGGCCTCGACCTTGCCCGCCTCAACCTTGGCCAGGTCGAGGAGGTCGTCCACCAAGCTGGCCAGGGCCGACGCGGCGCCCTGGATGTAGCCGACCTGGCGCGCCTGCTCGGGGCTGAGATCGCCGTCCATCTTCGAGGCCAGCATGCGCGTGAGGCTGAGAATGGAGTTTAAGGGCGACCGAAACTCATGCGTCATCCGCGACAGAAACCGCGTCTTGGCCTCGGAGGCTCGCTTGAGCGAGTCCGCCCGCTCGTCGAGCTCTGCATAGAGCGCAACGACGCCCCGGTTCGTGTCTTCCAGCTCGCGGTTAAGCTGCGTGAGCTGCTGTTGCGCCATGCGGGTCTCGGCGAGTGCCCGCAGGAGCTCCTGGTTCTGGCGCAAGAGTTCTTCCGAAGGTCCGGGTAACTCCTGGCGCAGCAGTTGGGGAATGCGCCGCGCTGCCTCCACGACTGCGGATGGCGAAGGCGCTGCGGGGCCGAGGTGCATCGCGAAACGCACCGCCCTTTCCCCGGTGGCCAGGGTCTCCACACGGAAGTCGTCCACCAGTCGCCCGCACGCCTCCCACGCTCCTTCGGCGGGGAGCAAACCGGACGCGGTCGAAGAGGGAGACAGATTAACCGGCTCGCTCTTCACCTGCACCTCCAGGCGCATGGGCGCCTCGGTCACGAGGCTGAACTCCACCCGCCCGTTTCGTCCGCGCCGCAGCGCTTCGCGCGCGAGCTCGGACACGGCGGTCGCCACCCGCACCCCATCGTGATGGTCGAAGCCAAGGATCTCGGACACCTGCCGGGCCAGCTGGCGCGCCTGGACCGCGGCCCGATCGTCGCGCAATTCGACGGTAAGAAGGGAAAGGCTCATGAGGGAGTCGACGTCACTGCCACCACCGTGGCGTCGTCGCGACCACGGAGGCTCTCGCGGAAAACGGTCCCGGCGACAAGCGCGGGGTGCCGTCCCAGAAGACCGGGAAACGCATCGAGCGACCACCGAGAGTTCAAACCGTCGGAATGCAGCACCAAGGTGGCGGAGGGCGACCAAGGCACCTCGACGACCTGCACACGGCGCATCTCGTGGCCCACGATGCCTGCATGCGACATGAGGCCGCGCGAGGCTCCCGCGGTGAGGAGGCAGGCGGAGATGTTTCCCACGCCGGCAAAATGAACCCGTCCCGCGGCCGGAAGGATTTCTGCGATTGCAAGCGCGGCGCCGCGGGTCCCGCGCAAGGCGCGGTGAAGGTCCTGCGTGAGGACGGTGAGGTCAGCGGAAAGTGGTGCCTGTCCAAACACCTGCACGGCGGACCGGCTGGCCGCCGCCGCCAACGGGCCATGTCCCAAGCCGTCGGTCACCAGCAGGCGCAGGCAATGGGAATCCGCCCGCACACACCATGCATCCCCGCATTCCGTCTCGCCCTTCGCCGGGACGGAAATCGCGCCCACTTTCCAGGGAAGATCCGCGGAGGCGCCGCCGCCCACGCGGAGAAAAAGGCTGGTCCCCCGCCCCGGGATGGAGTGGATGTCGAAGGCATCCGCCATCCGGCGGATCGCACCGAGTCCGGTGCCAGCCGTGCCAGTCGTGGAAAACCCGTCGTCGAGGCAACGGCTGACGTCCGCCATCCCGGGCCCCTGGTCGATCGCCACCACGTCGAGCGTCGCGGGCGTCCCGGCGTGGGCCATCACAAAAAGACTGCCCCCGCGCGCATGCTTCAGGAGGTTGCTGGCCGCCTCCGTGACCACGATGCCGACGCGGGCATTCACGTCCGCGCTGCCGCCCGCGTCCTGGAACAGGCGCTGCGCGATCCGCCGCGCCTCGCCCACGCAGGTCGAGTCCGTGATCGCCAGGGTGTGCGTCGCCGCGCCTTGTTTCATTTCCATCGCGTCACCGCCACCCGTGTACCCTGGCCCGGCGTGGAGCTCAGCTCGAAATCCGTCATCAAGCGCTTCGCTCCGGGGAGACCGAGGCCGAGTCCCCCGCCGGTGGTGTACCCGTCCTGCATCGCCCGGCTGATGTCGACGATGCCCGGGCCCTTATCTTCAAAGATGAGTCGCAGCCCGTTCCGCGAAAAGTCAGCCAAAATCTGCAGCTTCATCTGCCCGCCCTTGCCATGAAGGACGGTGTTGCGGGCCAGCTCGCTGGCCGCGGTCACGATCTTGGTCTGCTCGACCAGATTGAACTTCAGCTCCTCCGCCCACCGTCGCACGACCTGGCGGGCCTGGACGATGTCGGCATCGGTCCGGAGGGGCAGGGTTTGCTCGCGGGAAGGGGCGGCGCTTCGTGTCTCAACGTGCACGTATGGCCTCACGCAAGAGTTTCATACCCTGCTCGACGTTCAGCGCGGTGCGCACGCCGGGCAGCTGCAGACCCAGTTCGACCAGCGTGATGGCGACGGCGGGCTGCATCCCGACCACCACCGTCTGAGTGTCCAGGATGCGCGACATCGCGGAGATGTTGGCCAGCATGCGACCGATGAACGAATCCACCATCGTCAGCGCGGAGATGTCGATCAGCACCGCCCGGGTGCGGCGCTGCACGATGGCGTTGGTGAGGTCGTCCTGCAGGGCCAAGGCGAGCTGGTCGTGCATGTCGACCTGGATGGTGACGAGCAGGAACTCGCCCATCCGGAGAATGGGAATGCGTTCCATCAGAAGCCCTCGCCGGAGGAGGCACTCTGCTTCGCCACCAGTTCCACGCCGGAGCGACGCAGGGCCAGTCGAAACGCGTCCGCCAGGTTCGCCTTGGTGATCACGTCACCCAGTTCGACGCCAAGGTGAACGATCGTCTGTGCAATCTGGGGGCGGATGCCGCTGATAATGCAGTCGGCGCCCATCAACCGGGCGGCAGTCACGGTCTTGAGAAGGTGCTGGGCCACCAGCGTATCCACCGTGGGCACACCGGTGATGTCGATGATGGCAATGGTCGAACCGCTTTGAACGATGTTCTGAAGCAGGGTCTCCATCACCACCTGGGTGCGCGCGCTGTCGAGCGTGCCGATGAGCGGCAGGGCGAGGATGCCGTCCCAGAGTTTCACCACCGGGGTGGATAGTTCGAGCATCTCCGCCTGCTGGCGGGCAATGACCTCCTCGCGCGCTTTTTGATAGATTTCCGTGGTATAGAGGCCAAGGCGATCCACCACCAGGGTGAGCGTCCAGAGGTCTTCGGCCAGGGCCGCCTCCTGCCCGCGGTGCACGCGCTGAAGCTGGACAAAGACGGGCTGCTTCAAGGAGAAGATAAAGCTCGCGACTTCGGCCGGGCTGTAACCCTGGGCCGCACGGGTACGGCAGATCGTTTCGAGGAAACCCTTTACGTTGTCCCAGGCAGAATCCGCCCATACGTCCAAGTCCCCCGCCACAAAAGTCTCGGCGAACAGGCGCAGGAAATCGGCGCTCTGCTGCTTAAGCTCCGTGTCGCTGATCCGACCCTTCACCCCAGTCGAGGCCTGTTGCGCCTGCAGCCATTCGGCCAGGAGTTCACTTTCGTTTTCGTTGAGGAGTTTTTGGAGGCGGCTGGTGTTGGGCATGCGGAAAGAGGGACGGGGGAAATGCACTCGAAGTCTCGCGGGCAGTGCAGCGGCCTTGCAATGAACTCAGTTCCCTAACTGCCCATCCGGCAAATTCCGGTAGCCCGCTGATAAACCGCGGCCGGCAAACACTTAACCTCCTGGTGCGAATGTGCGGGCCCACTTTGCCGGGGCGGCTAAACCTGTTTATAGAAAACGCATGATCTTCCTTCGAAGCATTGAACGCACCGGGGACGTCGAGGAGGGCAGCGGTTTTCCCTTCGACCTGCCGTCGGTGCGCGAATTCCGCAGAATCGAGATCACCGCCCCGATCACGTTTTTCGTCGGCGAAAACGGGACCGGCAAATCGACCCTCCTGGAGGCCATCGGCCTGCGGGCAAAGCTTAACTGCGCTGCGGGCGAGCCGCTAGAACACGATGCCTCGCTCGTGCCGATCCATGCCCTGGCGCGCTCGCTGCGGCTGGGCTGGATGCCGCAGACCCGCTACGGGTTTTTCCTGCGGGTGGAGGACTTTTTCCGCTACACGCGCGAGCAACGCGCCCGCAGCCTGCCGGCAGCAGAGCTTTCCGTCGGAGCCGGAGCCGAAGTCCGGGCGCGCCCCGTTCCCGCGCCAGGAGGGGACCCGCGCGAAGAGATGGAGCCGGCGGGCCAGTCTCCGGGGGAGGGCTTTCTCAACTTCCTCCAAACCCACTGTGTTCCGGGAGGGCTGCATCTGATCGACGATCCAGAGGCGGTGCTTTCACCACAGCGCCAGCTGGCCTTCATGAGCCTGCTCAAAGCGGTGGTGGCGGAAAACGCGCAGTTCATCATCGCCACGCACTCCCCCATCTTGCTGGCCTACCCGGGCGCCCAGATTCTCTGCTTCGACGCGGGCTCCATTCGGGTCGTCGACTATAATGCCCTGGACCATGTGAACGTGACGCGGCGCTTCCTCGCCGATCCGGACGCGTACCTGCGCACGCTTTAGCAGCCGCCCCCCACCGGCGACCGCCGCCGATGGAATACGATGGAAAAACCGCGGGAAATCTGTTCCCCCAACAGGCTTCCCATGCGTTTCACCAAGTATCACGCCCTCGGTAACGATTACCTCGTGTGCAATCCCGCGGATTTCCCCCAGTGGGGGGCCGCACCCTCGGTCGACCAGATCCGCGTGGTCTGCCACCGCAACTTCGGCATCGGCTCGGACGGCATCCTCTGGGGCCCTCTTCCCTCCGCCAAGAGTCAGTTCGGCCTTCGGATCTTTAATCCGGACGGCTCGGAGGCGGAAAAGAGCGGTAACGGCCTTCGCATTTTTTCGCGCTATCTCTGGGACCAGGGTTTGGTCAAAGCCGAGGCTTTCACGGTCGAAACGCCCGGCGGCCAGGTCCAGTCCGTGATCAAGGAAGGCGGGCGGCTGATCACAGTGGCCATGGGCAGTGTGAATTTCGACAGCACGCGGATCCCGGTGCTGGGTCACCCGCGCGAGGTGCTGAACGAAACGCTGACGATTCAGGGACGGACGTTCACCTTCTGCGCCGCCACCATTGGCAACCCGCATTGCGTGCTGCCCCTTTCCGAGATCTCGCCGGAGCTCGCCCGCCAATATGGACCGGACATCGAGGTGCACCCGAACTTCCCGCGCCGGACCAATGTGCAGTTCCTCCGCGTGCTGGACCGCCGCAATATCCAGATCGAAATCTGGGAACGCGGCGCCGGCTACACCCTGGCCTCTGGCAGCAGTTCCAGCGCCGCGGCAGCGGTGGCGCACCGGCTCGGGCTGGTGGACCGTTCCCTGACCGTGCACATGCCCGGAGGTCAGATCGGCATCGAGATCGGCGACGGTTTTTCGATCATGATGACCGGCACCGTAAACAAGGTCGCCGACGGCACCCTCCACTCCGAACTGTTTGACGTGAAATGCTAGGGTCCGCTCGGGCCCCACGGGTTTCCGGACATCGTGTGGCGGGTGCTATCTCACACACGTCCGGAGCCCGGCGGCCCCGGCGCTTCGGTCAGTATTTGATGCCGCAGCCGTAGGGTTCGGTGTTCGTTTTGGCCGGGGCGGTACCCGCCTTGATCGCAGTGACGGCCGCACGCACGTAATTTTCCGCCCCCTCATGGGAGCGACGGTTGCTGTCGATCGCACCCTGGTACACCAGCGTGCCCTGGGGATCGATGACGTACATGTGCGGCGTCGTTTTCGCCTTGTAGAGACGCCCCACCTCGCCGGCGGTGTCGCGCAGGTACGCGGTGGGCGACGCCTCCACCTTCTTCATCCAGTCCATCGCGGCGGCGGGGGCATAATCCCCCTGCTCCCCCTGTGAGCCGGAATTGACGGTGATCCAGACCACGCCCTGCTCGCGCATCTCACGCTGCAGGGCTGGCATGTTGCCAGAGCGGTAATGGCGGACGACAAACGGGCACTCCGGATTGACCCATTCGAGAACAACGACCTTGCCGCGGTGCTCCTCCAGGGAGACCGTCTGGCCATTGAGGTCGGGGAGGGAGAACTGAGGCGCGGGCTGGCCCACCGTGGCCGCCGAAACAGGAACAAGGCCAAGGACCGCCATAAGGGCGGCGATGCGCAGAAGGGAATGCAGTTTCATAAGCGTGACGGCGCGCACGCTACCCCGGCTCGAAACCGCCGCCAGTCGCGGCTGCGCATTTTTTGCCCTCCCGGGAAATGACATTGCTGGGGAAGTCGCGGGAAGCGTAAGCTCTTTGCGTGTTCGGACGGATCGCCGATGCGGCCTATCTCCTCTGGAGCCTGATCTACTGGAATGTGCGCAAAACGCGGTTCCAGGTCGCCCGGGGCCGCGGACCCTGCCCGTGCCAGACTCCCAGTGATTCGGGCCGCGCCATGCAGACAGGCTGCGAGCCGTCGCTCATGCTGCGCCGGCCAGGCCGCTTCCGCCACGTCTGCCCCCTGCTCAAACGCGACGCGCAGGGACGGTGGTGGTGCTCGGTCGACACACCCGGAGTGCGTCCTTTTTGGGGGCGCTTTTTTGGCGTCCTTGGAACGGGCGCGCTCGCCGGCTACCTCCTTTTGACGTTAGGGGCCTGGGCCACGCTGCGGACGCGGGGGTACCCGTTGACCTACCTCGACGTCGCCTGGCCACCGGCGTGGTCGCGCTTTCATCAAGTGCAAAGCCGGTATTTCGCCGCGCGCGCCCAGGACGCACTGGGGCGCGGCGCGGTGGACGAGGCGATGATGTCGCTTTCCATCGCCTACACGCGCGACCCATCCAACTACGACCTCGGTCGTCTCTTTGCCCGGCTCGCGCAGACCACCCAACCGGGCCTGGCAGACACGGTGTACGAGCGGCTCCTCCATGACCATCCCGCCCGGCGCGCCGACACCCGCGCGGCCTGGTACGAAGCCCTGCTGTGGCGGGGCGATTTCACCCGGATCGCCGAGCTGGCGCGCCAGGCTCTGATCCATGATCCCCAACAGCGCAATGCCTGGGCCGCCGCCCTGCTGTTCGCCCTGCGGCGCGAGCCCGATCCTGCCCGCCTGGAAGAGCTTGCCTCCGCAACGGACATCGGGCCGGTGAACCGTGTATTCGAGTTGGAACGACGCAGTGCCCGCCCGGATGGGGATGCGCGGCGCGACCTGGTGACGGCCGAGGCTCCCGGTTTCCCCTACCTCGCGTATTATCGCCTGCGGCGCCTGATCGAAACGGGGAGTGCCGCCGACGCCCTGCGGCTTCTGGACGTGCAGCACCCGCAGCTTCCGGCGCGGGATATCGCCACCCTGCGGCTGCGCGCCCTGTACGCCCTGGGATGGTCATCACTCCTCCGCAGCGAACTCGAAACACTGACCGCAAAGCCGGTGGAGGACCCGCTCGCCGAGGGCCTCGCCACGTTCTTTGTCACCCATCCGGACACCACCGTCTTCGCCGCAACGTTCGATGCGTTCGCCGCGCAGCAGCGCGACGGAAGGGCGGCCTCGTATCGAACCTGGCTCGCCTGGCTGTGCGCAGCGGGCGCCAACCAGGATTTTGAGCGCTTTCGAACGGCGGCTGACGCCCTGCGGCGGATTTCCGGCAGCGACATCCGCTCACTCGCCGCCGCCGAATCGTTTTTCCGCGGAGACAGCGCCACCGTCCGCATCGAAAGCTACCTGCCCCTCCTGCAACCGCTTCCCCTGGAGACCACGTATGCCCTGCTCGAGCGGTACTACCGCCCGCGTTCGCGCGAGAGCCCGTCCGCGCAGCCATGAGCGAGCACACGTCCTCTCCCCCTCCCGCGGACCTGCGGCTGGCACCGAGCTTTCTCGTGTCGGTGGGCGTGGTCGGCGTTTTGCTCCTGTTGTGGATTTTCCATCTCTGGCCGCAGTGGTCGACGGATCCCGAACTTTCGCATGGGCTCCTCACCCCGTTTTTCTTCGGGGCCCTCTTGTTTGAGGCGCGCACCCGCGGCACCGCCCGCTTTCTCTCCCCGACCCCACGCCTGCGGCTCGCGCGCGGTGCGGTTCTCCTGTGCGCGGTGCTGGGCCTGGGCATCGCCGGACTCTATGCAGCGGCGCTCGACTGGTCCCATGCGCTGGTGAACGCCGTACTCGCGGTCGCGCTCACGGCTCTTCTCGGGGGCGTCCTGCTCACCTCCGCGCAGACCACCGTGGGGTGTCTCCCGTTCAACTGGCAAAGTTGCGCAGCGGTCCTGCTGTGGACCCTCAGTGCGCCCCTTCCGCCCGGGACCTATGCACGCCTGAGCCAGTCGCTTCAGACCGCAGTGGCGGAAGGGGTGCTCGTCACGCTGCATTTCCTCGGCATTGCCGCCGTGCGCAGTGGCAACGTGATCGACCTGCCCCGCGTCAGCGTGGGGATCGAGGAGGCGTGCAGCGGGATCAGGAGCCTCGTGTCCTGCGTTTTTGTGGGCCTCTTCCTCTCCGCCACGCTGGTGCGCGGCTGGGCACGCCGGGGACTCCTCCTGCTTTCCGCTGCTCCCCTCGCGGTGCTGATGAACTTCGCGCGTTCGCTCCTCCTCACCCTGCTTGCGCACGCTGGCGTCGACATCAGCGGACGCTGGCACGACCTCACCGGTTACGGCGTTTTGATTGCAACGGCGGCGCTCCTGGGGGCCATGGCCTTTTTTCTCAATGCGGCCGGGGGGACGCACCGCCGCCCGACCGCCCCTGCGCGAGACCAGGGCCCGCCGCCGGCGCTCCACTCCGCGCCACACGGGCCGGTCTCCCGCGCGCAACCGCTGCTCCTTTCCAGCGTATGCGCCACGGCCGCCCTCATCGGTGTCTTTGCCCTCACCACCCGTTCGTCGCCCACAACGCGCCCAGCCCCTCCGGCCTTGGCCGAGATCCTGCCGGGTTCACTCCCCGGCTGGGACGTCACCACCCGTGAGGACTTGTACCGGTTTTCTTCGCAGCTGCAGACTGACCACCTGTTCGAGCGCACCTACACGCGGGCCGATGCTGCGGGTCTGGTTCAGGTGACGGTGTATGCCGCGTACTGGGTGCCCGGGCAGGCGCCGGTCAGCCTGGTGGCGTCGCACACCCCCGAAGCGTGCTGGCCGGGCTCCGGTTGGCAGGAGGATCGCGCTGCACACCGCCGCGTGGCGACGCCGCTTGCCGGTGCCCAACTCCCCGATGCGGAGTACCGCCGGTTCGAGTTGGAGGGTTATCCGCAGCACGTCTGGTATTGGCACCTCTATGACAGCGATCCTGTCCGACACGAAGGCGTCGGATCCCCCGCCCGCCTGCTGTCATTAGCCTGGCACTACGGATTTCGCCGGGGTGGCGAGCAGGTGTTCATCCGCGTCTCAAGCAACCGCGCGTGGGAGGCGATCGATCAGGATGTGCTGGGGCCGGCGCTTTTAAAGGCCCTTCGGGATCTTGGATTGAAGCCGGGGGTCACGGCCGCTTTTTAGTGCCATGCTCTTCCGCCTCACCCGCATGGAACGCCTCACCCTCAGCGTGATTGCCCTCCTGCTGGTGTTGGGCGCCCTCGGCATGGCGCTCCTGTGAGGCGGCCGTTTCTGTTTTTTCCGGCCGGCGTTTGCGAAGGCCTGCCCGGTGGTTTGGGTAGCGCCCTCCCCCGGAAACCCGCATTTGCCGATGCCGTCCCCCCGACGCACCCTGCTCGTCTGCCTCGTTCTCCTTTTCCTTTTCGCCGGCACCGCCGGGTACCTGGGTTACGCATACACGCGGGTGCGCCGTGAGGCCCTGATTTTCAAACGCGAGGTTGAGCTGGCGGATGCGGAGGCCCAGCGGTTGCAGCAGCGACTCGAGGCGGAGCGGGTTTCGCTCCAACGCCAGCGCGAGTCGCTTCAGGAGACGGCCGACCTCTCGCTCCTTCGCATTGCCCGCCTCACCGTCACCACCCCCTCCGGCGCTCCCATCGTTGGCCTGGTGGTCTGGAACCCCAGCACCCAACACGGCCTTCTGGTGGTCGACGGCCTGCCGCCCCCGGGGAAGGACGCGGCCTACCAGGTCTGGGCGGTGGACGCCGGTTCCGGCCACGCCATCGGGGCCGGGGTATTCCAACCGGACGCCCAGGGGTCGGCGCGGGTCGACTTCAGTCCTGTCCAGCCCCTGGTGAATGCGGTCGAGTTTCGGATCACCCGCGAGCGAGCCGCCGGAACGGGTCGCCCCAAGGGCCCCTTGGTCGCTTCCGCCCGACTCTGAGGGCGACGCAAACCGTGGAGGGGCAAAAACTTTTCTCGACGCTCTGCCTGCCATTTTTAAGCCTGTCGGGATGGTTATTAAACCCAAGGTCCGTGGCTTCGTATGCGTCACCGCCCATCCGCAGGGCTGCGCGGCCAACGTTCAGGAGCAGATCGACTACGTGAAATCCAAGGGACCGATCAAGGACGGTCCCAAGAAGGTTCTCGTGCTCGGCGCCTCGACGGGCTACGGGCTGGCCTCCCGCATCACTGCTGCTTTCGGATCCGGCGCCGCCACCTACGGCGTGTTTTACGAGCGTCCCTCCGAGGACGGGCGGCCGGCGACACCGGGCTGGTACAACAGCATCGCGTTCACGCAGGCGGCGCGCGCGGCGGGACTGTATGCGGGCAATTTCAACGGCGACGCGTTCTCCGACGAGGCCAAGCGCCAGGTGGTGCAGGCGGTCAAGGCGGAGATGGGTCAGGTCGACCTCATCGTGTATTCCCTCGCCTCTCCGCGCCGCACGCATCCCCGCACCGGTGCCGTGCACAAGTCCGTCCTCAAGCCGGTCGGCGCGTCCTACACGAACAAGACGGTGGATACGGACAAGGGGATCGTCAGTGACGTGACGATCGATCCCGCGAGCGAGGTCGAAGTGAGCGACACGATCGCGGTGATGGGCGGGGAAGATTGGGAAATGTGGATCCAGGCGCTGGACCAGGCCGGTGCGCTCGCGCCCGGTGCCACCAGCGTGGCCTACTCCTATATCGGGCCGGAAGTGACGTGGCCGGTGTACAAGAACGGCACCATCGGACTTGCGAAAAACGATCTCGAGCGCGCCGCGCGCCGCATTGACGCCACCTTGAAGGCCCATGGTTACGGCCGCGCGTTCATCTCCGTGAACAAGGCCCTCGTCACCCAGGCCAGCTCGGCCATCCCGGTTGTCCCCCTCTACATCTCGATTCTCTACAAGGTGATGAAGGAAAAGGGCACCCACGAGGGCTGCATCGAACAGCTCCAGCGCCTCTTCGCCACCCAGATGTACAACGGCTCCGCCCTCAGCTTTGACGAAGGCGGCCGGGTGCGGGTGGACGACCTGGAGATGAAGCCGGACGTGCAGAAGGCGGTCATGGACATCTGGCCCCAGGTCACGACGGAGAATCTGGAAAGCCTGACCGACATCGCCGGCTACCGGGAGGAGTTCCTCAAGCTCTTCGGTTTCGGACTGCCGGGAATCGACTACGATGCAGAGGTCGAGCCGCACGTGCCGATGCCCTGAGTGCGCGTCGTCCTCCAGCGCGTTAGTTCGGCCTCGGTCGCCATTGACGGAATGACCGCGGGCGCGATCGGCCCGGGTTTGCTCCTGCTCCTGGGTATTGGCCAAGGTGATACCGAAGAAGACGGGCGATGGCTGGCGGAAAAATGCGCCGGCCTGCGCATCTTTGCGGACGAGGCCGGTTTGATGAACCGGTCGGTGCGCGACGTCGGCGGCGGGATCCTGGTCATCAGCCAGTTCACCCTCTTTGGCAGCACCCGCAAGGGCACCCGGCCGTCTTTCAGCGACGCCGCGCGGCCGGAGGAGGCGGTCCCGCTCTACGAGCGGTTTCTCGGGCAAATGGAGACGGCTCTGGGACTCCCGGTCGCACGCGGGCGCTTCGGTGCGGACATGCAGGTGACGTTGACCAACGACGGTCCCGTCACCCTGGTGATCGACTCGCGCCGTCGCGACTGAACGGCCGCTTACTGAAAGGACAGGGTATCCTTGCCGAAATACGGCACGAGCGCGGACGGGATCCTTACCCGCCCGTCGGGCTGGAGGTTATTTTCAAGAAGGGCGGCGAGGACGCGCGGGACGGCGAGGCCGGATCCGTTGAGTGTGTGCACCAGCTCGACCTTGCCTTCCTTGGTGCGGAAGCGGATTTGGGCGCGGCGCGCCTGGAACGCCTCGAAGTTGCTGCAGCTCGACACCTCGAGCCAGCGTTTCTGCCCCGCGGACCAGACCTCGAGGTCGTACTTCTTGGTCTGGGAAAAGCCGAGGTCACCGCCGCACATCAGGAGCACGCGGTACGGCAGTTCGAGTTTACGGAGGAGTTGCTCCGCATCGTTGCGCAGCTTGTCCAACTCGTCGTAGCTGCTCGCGGGGTGGACCCATTTGAGGAGTTCCACCTTGTCGAATTGGTGGAGGCGGTTGAGTCCGCGCACGTCCTTGCCGTAGCTCCCGGCTTCGCGGCGGAAGCAGGGCGTGTAGGCGCAGCGGTAGACCGGCAGGACGGACTCCTCGAGGATTTCATCGCGGAAGAAATTGGTCAGCGGCACCTCGGCGGTCGGCACGGCGTAAAACTTGTCGGGCACGGTTTCGTACATCTGCCCTTCCTTGTCGGGCAGCTGGCCCGTCGCGGTGGCGCTGGCGGCATTGACCAGGATCGGCGGGTTGACCTCCAGGTACCCGGCCTTGCCGCCTTCATCGAGGAAGAACTGGAGCAGCGCGCGGACAATGCGGGCGCCGTCGCCCACGTAGAAGGGAAAGCCTGCACCAGTCACTTTGGAGCCGCGTCCAAAATCAAAGAGGCGGTCAAAACCCGGGATCTCCCAATGCGCCTTCGCGCTCGCGGAGACAGCGTTCACATCGCCGTGGGTGGAATACACCTGGTTCTCCTCCGGCGTGCGACCCTCCGGGACGGAGGCGTGGGGCACGTTCGGGAGCGTCAGCATGGCCTGGCGCCATTTTTCCTCGGTCTCCTTTTGCTGGGTCTCCTTTTCCTTCACCTGGGCGGAGACGCCTTTCATCTCCTGCACCTTGGCCAGAAATTCAGGCGAGCCCTTGGGCAGCTTCACCATCTCGTTATTGGCCGCCTTCTGCTGCGCACGCAGCTGCTCCACGTCCTGGAGCTGGGATCGCCACAGCGCATCGAGGGCCAGCACGGAATCGAGATCCACCTCGAGGTGCTTCTTGGCAATGGCGGCGCGGACCAGGTCGGGAGATTCGCGGAGGAGCTTGGGATCGAGCATGAAGAGGCCGTTATGGCAGCCGCGGGGACGGGAATAAACCAGAAAATGGGAGACGCTCCTGATTCGAGATTCGTGATTCGAGATTCGTGATTTACCAAACCGCGCCGCCCCCCTCCGCGAGCAAGTCTCCACTGGTCATCATTGGTCATTGGTCATTGGTCATTGTCCACCGCCCCCCGCCCCCATTCGTCCTTCGAGCTTCGTCATTCGTCATTCCGGCCGGCGTGCCGGCCGGCCCGTCCTTCGTCATTCCGGCCGGCAGCGCCGGCCGGCCACTTCTTCTCTTGCCACCTCTCCGCTGGGCCCTAGCGCTAGGCAACCTTTGCATGCTGCGTCCCGCATTCTGGTGGTCCGGCTTTCCGCGCTTGGCGACGTTGTCCTCGCCCAGGCGGCGGTGGCGGCGTTGCGACGCCACCTGCCGCAGGCGCAGATTTCGTGGCTGATCGACCGGCGCTTTGCCCGTGTCGCCGAACAGGTGCCCGGCGTCACCGCCCTGCCGGTGGACAAACCGCGCGGTCCCGTGGGCTACCTGCGCCTCTGGCGTCGGCTGCGCGCCTTGCGCTTCGACACCGTCCTCGCGATGCAGGCCAGCGCCCGCGTCAACCTGATCTACGCCGGCATCCGCGCACCGCGCACCATCGGTTTCGACCGGCGACGGGCGCGTGACGGGCACCAGTGGTGCATCACCGAGGCGATCGACCGCCGCGACGAACACCTGCTCGACGGGTTTTTTCAATTCGTCCAGCGCCTCGGTGTCCCGGCTGGACAGACCGTCGCCTGGCCGCGCCTGGACGCCCCTGCCGCGGAGGCCTTCTGGGGCGGCCTCAACCTCCGGGGCCCCTATGTGGTGGTGCACACCGGCACCAGCAAGGCGGAGCGCTGCTGGCCCGCGCACCGTTATGGCGAACTTGCTGTCAGTTTTTCCGCCAATCCCGCCCTGCCCGTCGTCCTGACCGGCGGCACCTCACCTGCGGAACAGTCGGCCGCCACCGCCTTCCTCACCGAATGCCCGCGGGCACTCAACCTCTGCGGCAAGACCGACCTTGACCAGCTCCGCATCCTCCTGCGCCACGCCTCCGTCCTGGTCAGCCCGGACACCGCCGCCGTCCACCTCGCCCGGGTCGAGGATACGCCGGTGGTCGGCCTCTACGCCGTGGCCCGGCCGGAGCTGTCCGGCGCGTACCAGGCGAATCACTACACGGTGAATGCCTATCCCGACGCCGTGCGCGACCTGGCCCACCGGGATCCGGACACGGTCGGGTGGCATTTCCGGGTCCACCATCCGGAGGCAATGACCTTGATCGCGGCCAGGACAGTCTGGTCACGCGTGGAGAACGCGCTCCTCGACCAGGCGCGCCGCAACTGACGGCGCGGAATGGATACCCGGTTAATCGGGAGTTTGAACCACGAATGGACACAAATTCACACGAATAGAAAACCAGACATCCAGAGCCCCCGAATTCGCCGGTCCACTCCCCATTCGTGCCTATTTGTGTCCATTCGTGGTCACTCGTTTTCCGACGGGTTGAACCACGAATGTACCCGAATTCACACGCATAAAGATGCGGGTTCCATGGCCATCCGTGGTTAAGAAGGGACTACGAATCGACCGAGCAGCCCCGTCCGGAACGTTCCCCGGCCGCCCTCAGGTCCCCGCTTCGACCGTGCGGCCGGCCACGCGCCGGAACCGCGTGTGGACCTCCTTGGCTGAAAGCAGCCTCAGATCGCCCACCGGCGCCTGGATAAAGTGATTCTGATCACCACGTGGCGGATACGGACCAAACAGCTGCGGGTCGGTGGCACCGAAGATCCCGAGGACGGGCACCTTGAGCGCGGCGGCCAGATGCATCGGCCCACTTTCGTTCGAGATCACCCAGGCCGCCCGCGAGATCAATGTCGGCAGGGAGACAACACTGGTGTTTCCGGTGAGGTTGAGAAACTGCTCCGCCGGAAAGGCGTCCTTGTCGGGAAGGTAATGAATGCCGGCCCAGATCACGCGGCGACGCCGATCCTCCCGCAGGATGAGCTCAGTCAGCTGCTTGAAGCCATTCCACCGTTTGTCCGGCCGACGGCTGTCGGGGAACATCACGATCGGGCGCGAACCGCCCCGGCCCAGGAGATGGTCGGAGTACAATCCTCCCTGCGCTTCGCGAAAATGCAGTGCCCCGCGCAACTCCGCCCGCGCCCCCACGACCGGTGCGAACTGCAGGAGCTTGTCCAGCGGATGGCTGAGACGACCGCCCTCCGGCAACGCCACCCGTTCGTCATAGAAGAAGCCCGCCCCCTCCCGGGCGTCGTTTCTTCCCACCTTGCGGCGGGCGCGTGTGCGAAAGGTCATCAGCCCGGTGCGCAGGAGGCCCTGGAAGTCGAACACGTAGTCGAATTCCCGCGCACGGACCTCGCGCATCAGTCCGAAGAACCCGGCCAGGCCCCCGTCTCGACGGAATGCATACACCTGCTCAATCGCGGCGCAGCCGCGGACCAGGGGGGCGAAGATCTCCCGGCCAATCCATGAGATCGCGAGCTCGGGGCGCTGCTCCTTGAGCGACGACGCCACCTGCAGCCCGTGGACGACGTCGCCGAGCGAGGAGGTCTGGATGATGAGGAGCTGCGCCATGAGACAAGAAACCGCCGGATCAGCGTTGAACCGCCGGAAGCGCCCCGTTTGATGGGGAGCCCCCACGGAAAATCAAATGCTAATCGAGGATTCCAGCCCGACAACCGCGCAGGCGCCTCACGCGCGTGATTAAACTTTTATTACAAGTCACAGGCTGGCTGCTTGCCCACACCCCGGAGGTTCTCCTCCGGTGGCTCTGTGTCCTCCTCGGTCGCCTCCTTCTGCTGGGCTCGCGGCGGCGGCGGCGCCTGGTCCTGTCCAACCTCGACCACGCCTTTCCCGATCGCAGTCCGGATTGGAAAAAACGCGTCGCGCACGAAAGCAGCCGGCGCCTTTTCGAGACCGCCCTGATCTCGGCCGCCGGGCCATTCCTCGGCCGCGGACGCCTGCTGCGTATGATCCAGGTGGCCCCCGGGGTCTCCGACTTCTGGGCCGGCCGTGAAACCACCGCCGGAGCGGTGCTGGTTTGCGCGCCTCACATGGCGTATTGGGAAAGCCTTACGTGGCTTCAGGTCTTCCTGCCGAAGCCCATTGGTGAATTTGGCGTCATCTTCCGCCCTCTAGACAACCCGGCGGCCGACGCCTGGGTAAAGGCCACCCGCGAACGTCACGGCATGCGGCTCCTTTCCCGCAAAACCGGTCTCCAGGAGGGCTTCAAGATACTGAAGCGTGGGGGCACCGTCGGCGTGCTCTTTGACCAGAATGCGGGGATGCAGGGAGCCCTCACCACCCTCTGCGGTCGCGTCTGCTCCACCACCGAACTGCCGGGACTGCTGACGGAGCGGTCGTCTGCCCGGGTGGTGGTGTTTTACGCGCGGCGCCTCGGCTTCTGGCGCTTGCGCTACGAGATGAAGGTGCTGCCCGTGGCGCCAGAGGCGGCCCAGGTTACGCTCGGACTCAACCGGTGGCTGGAGGAAACGCTTTCCAGCGATGAAAACCTCTGCGCCTCCTGGCTGTGGAGCCATGATCGCTGGCGCAACCAGGACGTGCCGGAACGGCGTTTCCGCCTGGAAGCCAAACGCAACCTCCTCGAAGAAGACCGAGCCTCCCACGGCTGGGGCCACCTCCCACGGAAAACGCGTTTTTGGATCCGCATGCCCAATTGGCTGGGCGACGTGGTCCTCGCCCTCCCCCTGATCCGTGCCCTGCGGAGCTCGCGGCCCGACGCTGAGATCACCCTGATCGCAAAGCCCGCCTTCGCCCCGCTGCTCCGGGCCACCGATCTCGCCGACGCGGTGGTGCCACTCCCGCCGCAGGGCCGCGGGTATTTTGGCTTCTTCTGGAAGCTGCGCCACGCGTATCCGGACGTCTCGGTGCTATTCACCCACTCCACCCGCGGGGACATCGAAGCCTGGCTCACCCGGGCACCGCAGCGGTTTGGTGTCGTGCGGCACGGAGCCCGCCGCCAGCTGCTGACGCACACGTATCCAGTCCCCGCCGACTATAGCGAAGCCCAGCATCACCAGGCCGCACTGTGGGAGGATTATTTCCGGCGCTTCGGCCTGCAGGGGGAGGTGTCCCGCCAGCCGCTCTCTCTCGCCCCCCTCCCGCTCCCGCACGGCCCTTTGCAGCCCCTGCCGGGCCGGCCGATCATCGGGCTGATCGCCGGATCCGAAAACACACCGGAAAAGCGCTGGCCGGTGGAGCACTGGCGCACCCTGATCGTCGCGCTTTCCGCTGAGTACCGCGAAATCACGTTCGTCCTCCTGGGCACCCCAAAGGACCGCCCCATCACCCAGGCCATCGCCAATGGCCTCGCCGCACGGGTGATCGACCTGGCGGGCGCCACCGACCTGGCTGCCTACGTCCATCGTCTGCTCGAGTGCTCCCTGGTGGTTTCCAACGATACCGGAGGGATGCACCTCGCAAACGCCCTGGGTGTACCAATCGTGGCCCTTTTCGGCCCCACCAACCCGGTGCGTACGGGACCGATCTACCAAGGCGCCACGGTCATCCTGCAACCACCCCACTGCCCTCCCACCGGCGGGGCCGATTTGCGCGACCTGCCCCCGGACGGCGTCGCTGCCGCGGTACGCAGCCTGCTCCCTCCCACGTGATGCATGTTCGGCTCCAACCTCCGCCCGGCGCGAAGCACGTTTGCCACTTGCGGCCGTGCTTTTGGCTTCCAGCCTGAAACCTCGTCCTGTGCCGCTGCTTACCGTTACCGATCTCCGCACCCATTTTCACACCCGCAACGGCGTTTTTCGCGCGGTTGACGGGGTCAGCTTCTCGGTCGATCGCGGGGAAACGCTCGGCATCGTCGGCGAGTCCGGCTCAGGCAAATCCGTCACCTGCTACTCTCTGATGGGGCTCATCCCCCAACCTCCTGGAAAGATTGAAGGCGGAACCGCCGTCTTCGACGGCGTCGACCTCCTGCGGTGCTCGGCCCGCCAGGCACGCGACATTCGCGGCAAGCGGATCGCGATGATCTTCCAGGACCCGATGACCTCGCTGAATCCGTACGTGAGGATCTCGGAACAACTGATCGAACCGCTGCGTATCCACGCTGATATTTCACGACGCGATGCGCTGGCGCGCGCCGTGCAGATGCTGAACGAGGTCGGGATCAACGACGCGGAAAAACGCATCCACTATTACCCGCACGAATTCTCCGGCGGCATGCGCCAGCGGGTGATGATTGCGATGGCGCTGATCACGCGGCCAGAACTGCTGATCGCCGATGAGCCGACCACCGCCCTCGACGTCACGGTGCAGGCCCAGATCCTCGAATTGATCAAACGCCTGCAGAAGGAAATGGGCATGGCGGTCGTGTTTATCACCCACGACCTAGGCGTGGTCTCCGGACTCTGCGATCGCGTCCAGGTGATGTACGCCGGCAGGATCGTGGAAACGGCCGGCACGCGCAGCCTCTTCTACACCCCGGGCCATCCCTACACCTGCGCACTGCAGCGCTCGATCCCGGCGCTCCAGCGGAAAGGCGGAGAGCTCTACACCATCCAGGGGATGCCACCGGACCTCTCCCGCCCCCTCCCCGGCTGCCCCTTTGCCGCACGCTGTGAGTTCGCCCGTCAGGTCTGCATCGATACACCGGTTTCTCTCCAGGAGATTGCCCCCGGCCATCACCACGCCTGCATCCGGGCCCAGCGGGGCGAGATTGACCCGAAGGTCGTGGGCCAGACCACGTTAATGCCGCGCGCCTAACTGCCATGCCAGAGCCCATCCTCGAGCTCCGTGACGTAAAAACCCATTTCCCGATCCAGCGCGGCTTCATCCTGCGCCGGCAGGTTGGAACGGTGAAGGCGGTCGACGGTGTGTCACTGACGCTCCAGGCCGGCGAGGTGCTGGGATTGGTGGGCGAGTCCGGCTGCGGCAAGTCCACCCTGGCCCGCACCATCCTCCAACTGCTGCCGACCACTGCCGGCACGGTCATCCTCGAGGGCAAGAACCTCACCAATGGTTCGTCCGCGGAGGTGAGGGAAATTCGGCGCGACCTCCAGATGGTTTTTCAGGATCCCTATGCGTCGCTCAATCCGCGCAAGACCGTCTTTGACACGCTGGCCGAGCCCCTGCTGGCCCACGGGGTTTGCCCGCGAAGCGAGGTACCGGAGCGGGTTGCGGACTTGATGTCGACCGTGGGGCTGGCCCCGCGGCTGATGAAGAAATACCCGCACGAGTTTTCCGGAGGGCAGCGCCAGCGTATCGCCATCGCCCGCGCCCTCGCTCTGCGTCCGAAGGTCATCGTCGCCGACGAGCCGGTGTCGGCCCTCGACGTTTCCATCCAGGCGCAGATCCTGAACCTCCTGTCGCACCTGTGCCGGAAGATGAATCTCAGCCTCATCTTCATCGCACACGACCTTTCGGTGGTGAAGCACATCTCCGATCGCGTGGCGGTGATGTACCTGGGCCGGATTGTCGAACTGGGCCCCGCGGTGGACGTGATCGAGCGTCCACGCCATCCCTACACGCGGGCCTTGATCAGCGCGATTCCCACGCCCAACCCCGACGTGGAGCGCTCCCGCCGCCGCATCGTGCTGCCGGGCGATCCGCCCTCGCCGATCAACCCGCCCGTCGGCTGCACCTTTCATCCCCGCTGTCCCTACGCGGAGGCCAAGTGCAAGGTCCAGTTTCCTCCGTTGATCGCCGCCGGCCCCGCTCACGAGGCCGCCTGCATCCGGATGGGTGAAATCGACCTGGGCACGACTCCTCCAGTGGGTGCGCCTTAACGTTTCAACTTGCTCCGCAGGTAGGGCGCGGTTGGCGATCCCTTCTGTTTGAGCAGGCCGGCCAGGGGGCCCTGGTACATCAACTGGCCGCCCCCCGGACCGCCATCGGGCCCGAGTTCTATCACGTAATCTGCCTCGGCCAGCAGATCGAGGTGATGCTCGATCACCACCACGGTGTGGCCCTGGTCCACCAGGGAATGAAGGACACGAATCAGCTTCTCGCAGTCGCTGAGGTGGAGCCCGATGGTCGGCTCCTCCAGCAGGTAGAGATTGCGCGGGAGCAAGCCGCGCGACCGCTCGCGATAGCTGGCGAGCCCCTGGCTCAGTTCCGTCACCAGCTTCAACCGTTGGGCCTCGCCCCCGGATAGCGTGGGTGAACTTTGCCCGAGGGTGAGATAGCCCAGGCCGCAATCCACCATCAGCTGGCACACTTGGGAGAGCTGGGAGTGGAAATCGAAGAACGCCACGGCTTCGTCGAAGGTCAGCTGAAGGACCTCACCGATGTTCTTCCCCTTCCAGCTGATGTCCTGCACCTCGCTCCCGTAACGCGTGCCACGGCAATTGTCGCACGGCAGGTACGTGTTCGGCATGAAGGCCATCTCCAGCTTGATACGCCCCGCCCCCTGGCACGCCTCACAACGCCCGCCCGCGGTGTTGAAGGAGAAGCGCCCGGCGCTGTAGCCACGCATCTTCGCCTCGGGCAGCGAGGCAAAAAACTGCCGGATAAGGTCGAATATCCCCAGGTAGGTCGCGGGCGTCGAACGCGGGGTCTTGCCGATGGGCGACTGGTCCACCTCGATCACGCCCTTGAAGCCGGAGGCGCCGCGCAACTCCCCGAAGGGAAGTACATCGGCCTGGCTGCCCGTCACCACATCGTCGCGGGACAGCCCGCTCTTCCGGGCGAATTCGCGCCCGGACAGCCTGGCCTTGCCATTCTTGATCGCGTAGTGGACTGCCGGATGCAGGAGGTCGCGGAAGAGGGTCGATTTTCCGGCCCCGCTCGGCCCCGCCACCATCACCAGCCGCCCCAGCGGGAGCCGGAGGTCAAACCCCTTCAGGTTTCGCAGCCGCGCCTCGGTGAGTTCAAGCCACCCCTCGGGAGCCGTCCCCTCGCGCTTCGCGCGTTTGCCAGAAGGCTCCTCAGCCACGGACCGGTAGCTGCCGCGCAGCGGATGGGTGATGCCTCGAGCGAGAAACAGCCCTGTCAGGGAAGATGCGCTTTGCTTGATCTCCGGCGGTGTCCCGCTCGCCAGGAGCGTGCCTCCGTGGATTCCGGCGCCGGGCCCCAGGTCGATGATGTGATCGGCCCGCTCCATCAGTTCATCGTCGTGCTCGACGACCAAGAGGGTGTTTCCCTTCTCGCGCAGCGCGACCAACGTCTCGATAAGGCGGTCGTTGTCGCGGGCGTGCAATCCGATGGACGGCTCATCCAGGACATAAAGGACGCCGGAGAGATTGGACCCGAGCTGCGCCGCCAGGCGGATCCGCTGCGCCTCGCCGCCCGAGAGCGTCTCGGTCGGGCGACCGAGCGAAAGGTAGCCCAATCCGACATGATCAAGGAAACGCAGGCGCTCCTCGATCTGCGGTACAATGTCCTGGGTGATGCGGCGTCCGCGTTCGTCCAGGTCGAGCTGGCGCAAACGCGCCAGCAGCAGGGCCGGCGTGGTGTCCACCAACTCGGGAAGAGAGAGCGGCTCCTGGCGTCCGGTGAAATGCAGCTTCACCGCGCGCGCGTTCCGGTTGAGGCGCGCGCCGTGGCATTCCGGACACGGCTGGCCCGCGTCAGTCAGGTCGGCGTCCGGGTCCACCAGCCCCGATTCGCGCAGGTAGTTTTCCTCCTCCTTCTCGTCGTCCGCCGGCTCGAGCATCCAGGGAAAGATGCGCCCGTGACCACGGCAGGCAGGGCACCAGCCGCGCGGGGAGTTGAAGGAGAAGTGCTTCGGGTCGAGCTCGGGGAAGGACTCACCGGTCTCGATGTCGGTCCGCGTGGTTGAAAACCAGGATAGGACCTCTCCGCCCGGGGTGAGGAGAAAACAACTTCCCTTGCCGAGACGCAGCGCCTCCTCGAGGCAGGGCCCGAGTTGCTTCAGACCAAAACCCAGGCCCGCCTTCCGGTTTTCGACCCGGCGCGCCGCGCGTGTCTTGACCTTCGCCTCGGGCACCTCCGCGGGCGGGCTTGCTTTCAAGTCGGCCACCACCACCTCGATGTCGTGCTCCCGGTAACGATCGAGTTTTTCGAACGTATCCACGCGGAGCAGACGCCCGTCGGCCCGCATCATCTCGTAGCCCTGCCGCGACAACCAGGTCGCGATGGGCTGGTGGTGCCCCTTTCGCCCGCGGATCAGCGGTGCACACAGGTAAAGGTGTTTGGCCTTCCTCCCCTGCGGACTGTCGATGACCTTGGTCAGGAGTTTTTTGAGCGCACTGACCGACAGCGGCGTCACAGGCCTGTCCGTGTCCGGGTGATGCTGAACGCCGAGACGCGCATACAGCAGCCGCAGGTACTGGGCGACTTCGGTGATGGTCGCCACCGTGGATTTGCGTGAACCGCGTGTCACCCGCTGCTCGATTGCCACGGTGGGCGGAATGCCAGTCAGC
Organism: Verrucomicrobiota bacterium; assembly: GCA_023428905.1. Taxonomy (GTDB): domain Bacteria; phylum Verrucomicrobiota; class Verrucomicrobiia; order Opitutales; family Opitutaceae; genus EW11. The sequence continues at coordinate 97,473 of JAEYWP010000030.1, read as the reverse complement.
CGGTCGATCGCGGGACGCGGCAGTTGCTCAACGAACTGGCGCGCATAGGGCGACATCGACTCCATGAACCGGCGCTGGCCCTCGGCGAAAACGATGTCGAATGCGAGGGTGGACTTGCCCGAACCGGAGACACCCGTCACGACGGACAATTGTCGCAGCGGAATCGATACAGTCAGGTTCTTCAGGTTGTTTTCCCGCGCCCCCACCACCGTCAACTGGGTGTGGTCGCTGACATGGCTGTAAGCGCCCGCGTCCTCGGCTGCGGCCAGGTCGAGGTCGGCCGGGATGTTGGCGCGCTCAACCGCGCCGGCAAGCGCCTCTCGCAGGAAGGGGGTGGTGGCGGTCTCCTTCTTCACGATGGCTTCGGGCGGGCCTTCCGCGACAATCCTCCCGCCGTTCGCGCCCGCCTCTGGACCGACCTCCACGATCCAGTCTGCCGACTTGAGAACGTCCAGATTGTGTTCAATCACGACCACGCTATGGCCACGGTCCACCAACGCGTTCAAGACGCCGAGGAGCCGCTTGACGTCGTGGCGGTGCAGCCCGGTGGTGGGTTCATCGAGGAGCAGAAGGGCGGAACCTCCCTCACCTGCAGCCGCGGACGCGTCGTCGTTTTCCCCGTCCCCCTGCCCGCTCCCGTACGCGCCGAGATAACGCACCAGCTTGAGCCGCTGGGACTCCCCGCCGGAGAGGGTATTGAGGGGCTGGCCCAGCGTGAGGTAACCCAGCCCGACGGCCTCGAGGCTGGCGAGACGCGCATGGATCGCCGGAAACTCGGCGAAAAACGGCAGGGCATCGTTGACGCTCAGCGCAAGCACATCGGAGACGGATCGGCCGTTCCAGGTGATGGCGAGCACCTCTGGCTTGAAGCGCCGTCCCTCGCAGATCGGACAGGGCACAAACACGTCCGAAAGGAACTGCATCTCGACCCGTTCGTAGCCGAGTCCCTGGCAGTGGTCGCACCGTCCGTCGCCGCTGTTGAAGGAAAAACTGGAGGAGCCGAAACCGGCCTGTTGCGCGGCCGGAGTGCTGGCGAAGAGGTCGCGAATCAATTCCCACGCGTCGGTGTACAGTGCGGGATTGGAGCGCGGCGTCCGGCTGAGCGGGGACTGGTCGACAAGGAGGACTTCCGAAAACGCAATGTCGCTGGAGACGGCAGCGATCTGGGCGGCGTCCTCCGTCAGCAGGTTGCGCTGGGCAAGAAGCCCTTGGTACACCACGTTGTCGAGCAGGGTGGATTTCCCGGAGCCAGAGACGCCGCTCAGACACACCAGGCGCTGGAGGGGAAGGCGGACGTTGACGTCGCGCAGGTTGTGCTTGGTGACCTTCTCGAAGCGCAGCCACTTCGTCGCACCCTCGGGGACGGGCCGGCGGCGGGTGGGTCGTTCGATGCGCTGGCGGCCGGAAAGGTACGCGCCGGTGATGCTGACCTCGCTCTCGAGCAGGCCGGCAACGGTCCCTTGAAACACGATGTGCCCACCGCGCGCGCCGGGTTCGGGGCCGACCTCGATCACATGGTCCGCCGCCCGGATCATGGCCTCGTCGTGTTCGACCACCACCACGGTGTTGCCCGCGTCCGTCAGGGAACGGATGATCGCGATGAGGCGATCGATGTCGCGCGGGTGCAGCCCGACGCTGGGCTCATCGAGCACAAACAGTGTATCCACCAGGGAGGTACCCAGGCAGGAGGTCAGGTTGACGCGCTCCACTTCCCCGCCCGAAAGGGTCTTGGAGGGACGGTCCAGCGTGAGGTAGCCTAGGCCCACCTGCTCGAGGTAGCGCAGACGGGTCACGATCGAATCGAAGGCGAGGTCGCGCTGGTGGTGGGAGGAGTAGCTCTCCATGGTCGCCGACTGCGCGCACGGCCGCAACATCGCCGCCAGCTGGCTGACCGGCAGTTGGTAAAGCTGGGGCAGGGTCAGGCCCTTCCATTTCCAGCACAGGGACTCCGGCTGCAATCGCTGTCCACCGCAGTCGGGGCACGGGTTGTACGCGCGGTAGCGGGAGAGGAAGACCCGAACGTGCATCTTGTAGGTCTTCGACTCCAGCCAGCGGAAGAACCCTTTCACACCGTACCACGCCTGGGGCCAGCTCTTGCCCCCCTCGCCGTAGCCGGGCTCGCCGTCCATCACGAAGGCGCGGTGCTCCGGACTGAGTTGGGCAAAGGGAACGTGGGTTGGGATTTTCTTGCGACGCGCAAAGACCAGCAGGTCTTTCTTCGACTCGCTGTAGACATCGCCCTCCCAGCATTTGATGGCGCCCTGATCTATGGAGAGCGACTGGTCCGGGATGGCCAGACGGTAATCAATCTCGATCACGCGCCCGAAGCCGCGGCATTTGGGGCAGGCGCCCAGCGGTGAGTTGAAGGAAAACAGGGCGGGCGTGGCGGGCCGGAAGGTGCGTCCCGTGCGGGGCGAATGCAGGCCCCGCGAGTAATGCCCCAGCTCCTCGAAGCCAGTGCCGGCGTCGAACAGGTGCACCTGGCCCTGGCCGAAATGCATTGCAGTTTCGACCGCCTCGAGAAAGCGGCTGCGGTTCGCCTCGTCGAGAGGGAGACGATCCTGGGCGACGTACAAGACGCCGTCGGATCCGAGCGCCGCCTCGATGCTTCGCAGATCCGAAAGAAGGTCATCGATGCGATGGGCGATACGCACCCCCGAGGCTTCCGGGAGCAGCACCCGCACATAGGACTGCGTCTTCAGGTTCTGGAGGATTTCCTGCCAGGAGAGGTTGGCGGGCTTGTTCACCCGGAAGGCGATGACTACGGACCTGCCCGGCTGCGCTGCACTCACCTTTGTCCAGATCGACTGCGGGGTGTCGTCCTCCACCTTCTCCCCGGTCTCAGGATCAAAACACTCCGCCACATGGCTGAACCAGACTTTGAAAAAGTCGGTCAGCTCCGTCATCGTGCCCACGGTGGAGCGGGAGGTTTTGACGGTGTTCGTCTGCTCGATCGCGATTGAAGGGCGGATGTTCTCGATCGAGTCGACCTTGGGCTTGTCCAACAGGTCGAGGAACTGCCGGGTGTAGGCGCTGAACGTCTCCACATACCGCCGCTGCCCTTCCGCGTGCAGGGTATCGAAGACCAGCGAGGATTTACCCGCTCCGCTCAGGCCGGTGACGACGACGTATTTTCCCAGCGGAAGATCGAGGTCGAAGCCCTTGAGGTTGTTTTGACGGACGCCGCGGAGGCGAATGCAGTCGGCAGAGACGGTGGATTTCACGAGGACCCACACCGATGAGCAGAGAGCCTTCGAACTCAACCGCGCTCTCGTGAATCACTGACATACCGTTGTCAGGAGACTGCGCTGCCGGCTGAGGACGGCGGGCTACACAACTCCAAAAACAGACGCAGGTACGCGGCAGCCTGCTTGGCTGGGTCAAAGGCCTCGCGCGCCCAAGCGGCCACACGGCGCCCCTCGGTGGCCCGGTGCCCGGTATCCGTGAGCAGACCGCGAAGCGCGCCGACGAAGGCCTCGCCGTCGTCCAGCGGCACCACCGTTCCACCACACTCCGCGACCCCGCTGACGCCATAAGCGACTGAGGGCAGCCCATGCGCATGCGCTTCGATCAGAAAGTTGGAGAGCGACTCGCTCCGCGAGGTGAGCACCGCCAGATCCGCACCCGAGTAAAGCGGCGTGGGGTCCGACTGAAACCCCAGGAAACGGATACGCTCGCCGAAACCCAGCGAACGTGCAAGGGCCTCGCAGCCCGGACGCTCGCTCCCCTCGCCTGCAAACCAGAGCTGCCATGGCAGCTGCGTCGGCAGGTGTTTCAGGAGGTGCAGGAGCGCGCGTTGGTTCTTCTCGGGTCGGAACATCCCTACCCAGAGCATCACCGGGGTGTCCGGCTGAACCTGATACCGCGCGCGCACCTGCGACCGGACGAGCGGGTCGGGGGCCGCTGACGGCGGGAAAACCAGGGCGTTGTGGATGACACTGATCCGTTGGGTAGGAATCGCGTGACGCTGCGCCAGGGTGCGTGCGGAATCGGCGCTGTTGGCAACCACATGAGCCACCTCGCGGAGCGAACGCGCGAACAAGGTTGGCAGCGGTTTGCCCGTGCGCAGGGTCGCCACCACAGCGCAGGCCTCACGCCCCAGCGCGCGCTGGAGATCGCCGCTGCGACAGTTCGCCATTCGTCCCATGCACAGCACGACGTCGGGCGCCGAGCGGCGGGCCTGGGCCAGCAGACCCGGTGCGAACCAGTCGAGCCCGAGGTCGAACGGCTGGAGGGCCTGCGGCGACAGGTCGCGCGCCGACGCCCACAAGGCGCCACCGGGTCGAAAGGTCAGCAGGTGTGCGTCGTGCCCGGCCTGCCGGAAGAGGCGTGCCATCAGAATGGCCTGGCGTTCGGTCCCACCGCTGCGGAGGCGATCCTGGACGATCAGAATTTTCATTTGCTCCGCCGACAAACGAGCGGACAGTGCGACCAATGAGTCATCCCTTGATGCAATTGCTGTTGAGGTGGGCCATCCTCGCCCTCGGCGTGGCGATCGCCACCCGCATCATCCCCGGCATTGCCTGCGACGACATGACCACGCTGGTGGTCGTCGCGCTCCTGCTGAGCTTCCTCAACGCCATCCTGAAGCCGATCCTGGTGCTGTTCACGCTGCCGTTCATCCTCATCACGATGGGCTTGGGCGTGGTGGTGATCAATGCCTTGTTGTTCCTGCTCGCCGGGCGCCTGGTCGACGGCTTTGACGTAAACGGTTTCTGGTCCGCCCTGGGCGGCGCGCTGGTCGTCAGTCTCACCACCCTCGTGGTTAGCCGGCTGGTCAGGCCCGCAAACGCGCCGGCCAAGACCGGAGGCGACCGGCCTCGCCGCGGCAAACGCAACGACGTCATCGACATCTAGGCGCCGCGTCCGGGCTGCGCGGGCGACTCGTCTTTCAATTTGACCGGAGTCCCCCCCGGCCCGACCCTTCCCGTTTTCTGTCACGCACCGACCCTCGACTTTACCATGGCTGAAACCACTGAATACGACCTGATCGTGATTGGCGGAGGACCTGCTGGCTACGCAGGCGCAATCCGTGCCGGGCAACTCGGCAAGAAAGTTGCCTGCATCGAAATGGAACGAGCCGGCGGGACCTGCCTGAACTGGGGCTGCATTCCCACCAAGGCTCTCCTCAAGAGCGCGGAGCTCTATCAAAAGATCAAAAAAGCCGACACCTACGGTCTGAGCGTGTCAGGTGTGACCTTTGACATCGGCAAGGTGATGGACCGGTCCCGCAATGTGTCCGCCCAGATGGCCAAGGGCGTCGAGTTCCTCTTCCGCAAAAACAAGGTCGACTACATCGTCGGCCGCGGCCAGGTCAGCGCACCCGGCCTCGTTTCCGTCACCGAGGGCGAGCACAAGGGGAAGTTCTTCAAAGCAAAAAACATCCTCATCGCCACGGGCTGCAAGATGCGCCGCATCCCCGGCCTCGACTACGATGGCGTGCGGGTCATGACCTCGCGCGAGGCCCTGGCCAACCGCGCCCTGCCCAAATCCATTATCATCGTTGGCGCGGGTGCAATCGGCGTTGAGTTTGCGTACTTCTACAATGCGTTCGGAACAAAAGTAACGCTGGTGGAAATGCTGCCTCAGATTCTTCCGGTGGAAGATGAGGAGGTGGCCAAGACCCTCGCGCGCTCCTTCGAAAAGCAGGGCATCGCGATGCACGTGAACACCAAGTGCGAGAACTTCCGCGTCGGAAAGGACTCCGTCAAAGTCGACCTCGTCCAGGGCGATGCTCGCACCGAGGTCGAGGCCGAAGTTCTCCTTTCCGCCATCGGGGTGGTCGCCAACATCGAAGGCGTGCTCGCGGCCAATCTCAAACCCGAGATGGACCGCAACTACCTGAAGGTGGACGATTCCTACCAGACCACCGTCAAGGGGATCTACGCCGCCGGTGACATTATTGGCCCCCCGTGGCTCGCCCATGTCGCCACGTACGAGGCGGTGAACGCCGTCAATGGCATGTTCGGCCATGGAAAACCCAAGCGCGTGAAGAATTTCCCCGGTTGCACCTACTGCCAGCCTCAGGTTTCGAGCACCGGCATGACGGAGAAGGCTGCCCGCGAAAAGAAGCTCGAGATCAACGTCGGCAAGTTCCCCTTCACCGCCTCGGGCAAGGCGGTCGCCTCGGCGGAAAGCGAGGGCTTCGTGAAGGTGATCAGCGATGCCAAGACCGGTGAAATCTACGGCGCCCACATCATCGGCTCCGAGGCCACCGAATTGATCGCCGAATACGGACTCGCGGTGGAGCTGGAAGCCACGATCGAAGAGATCCACCAGACCATCCACGCCCACCCCACCCTTTCGGAGGCGGTGATGGAGGCCGCGGCGGCGTCTGTCGGCGAGGCAATCCACATCTAAACTCGATTCGACTTTCAAGCGGGGCGTCCGGTGGGCGCCCCGCTTTTTTTGTGTCGACCGACTGCTTCAGATTTCCGCTTGAACTTTCACGGACGCCCAGTGACTTTCACCCCCGCAGCTGGCCAATGCGGGCGTAGCACAATGGATAGTGTAGCGGTCTCCGAAGCCGTTGATTCGGGTTCGACTCCCGACGCTCGCACCAGCGCTTAGTCACCCCCCGGCGCGATCACCGCACCTCCGGGGCGCGTGATCCACGGGTGAGGCAGCGATCAATCGCCGCACGCAGGTCCCGTTCCCGGACAGGCTTTGCCAGATAGTCGTCCATACCCGCGGCGAGACACTTCTCCCGATCCCCCTCCATCGCGTTCGCGGTCATCGCCACAATGTGCAGGTGTACCAGTTTCGGATCCAGGCGGATTCGGCGCGTGGTTTCGTAGCCGTCCATTTCCGGCATCTGGCAGTCCATGAAAATTAGATCGTACGACTGCTGTGCGAGCAGCGTGAGTGCGGCGATGCCGTTGGCGGCGAAGTCGGGGCGGCAGCCGATTTTTTTCAACTGCATCTCCACGACCCGCTGATTCACCGGATTGTCCTCCACCACCAGCACGCGCACGCGCGTGAACGGCGGGATCGTCTGGCCACGCGCCTCGATCTCGCCGACTGCGGGCTCGACTGCACCGGCCCTGTCGCGCGCCCGGGTCGCTTCGGCCAGCGCGAGGTCGAGGGCGCGTTCCCGGAGCGGTCGAACCAGTACCGCCGCCACGTGGCTGTCGGCCGTCGCCGAAGCATTCAAACGCTCCTCCACCGAGGTGACCAACACCACGGGTATATAACCGGCCTCGGCTTTCAGACGACGGGCGAGAGCGACACCCGCCTCGCTGGAACGGCAATCCACCACCACGGCGAGAAACGGCGTGGCGTCGCCGGGGGGCGCATCAATCAGCGGGGCGATGTCCTCCGCCCGGTCCACCACCGTCAGTTCGAACCCGCGTTGCGCCGCATACTGTTCCAGCAGACGTCGCCGCGTCTCGCTCTCCTCCAGCACCAGGAGCCTCCGCCCCGAGCTCTGCAGGGCGGGCAGAACCGGCCCCGCGTCAGGAGCCGTGGATACGGGCCGAAGCGGAACCACAAACCAGAACGTGGAGCCCTGGCCGACCGCGCTGCGCACGCCGATACGGCCGCCCATCAGCTCCACGATCTGGCGACTGATGGCGAGTCCCAGGCCGGTTCCACCAAATCGTCGCGTCGTCGAGGTGTCTGCCTGGGTAAAGGGTTGGAACAGGTGAGCCTGCACCTCCTTGGGAATGCCCACGCCGGTATCCTTCACCTCAAAGCGCAGGGAGCACGCCCCCTCCGGCGCCGGACTGTCATCGAGCGCAAGGGTCACGACCACTTCTCCCTTCTCGGTGAATTTCACCGCATTGCCTATCAGGTTGAGCAGGACCTGCCGCAATCTGCCGCCGTCCCCGACTACCCGCTCCGGCATCCCGGGAGGGAAGAACGCGGCCAGCTCCACACGTTTGTCCGCCGCCCGGAGCGATAGAACCTCGAGGCATTCTTCCACCGTCTCGCGCACGCTGAACGGCACCTCCTCCAAACTGAGCTTGCCCGCCTCGATCTTTGAGAAATCGAGAATGTCATTGAGAACGGCGAGCAGCCCCTCGGCGCTGTTCCGAATGGTGCGGGCGAACTCCTTTTGCTCCGGCTGGAGGCGCGTCTCGAGCAGAAGATTGCTCATGCCGATCACCCCGTTCATCGGGGTCCGGATCTCATGCGACATGTTGGCGAGGAAACGGCTCTTGGCCTGCGCGGCCTGCTGGGCCTCCACCACCGAGGCGCGCAATCGCGTGTTGGTCGCATCCAGCTCCCGGGTACGCGCCTGCACCAGGGATTCGAGCTGCGTGTTGCGATTCCTCGCCCGCCGGAGAAGCCAGCGGCCGCCCGCCAGCAGGATCCCGGCGCAGACCAGGGTGTAGGCCAGATATGCGTACCAGGTGCGGTAAACCGGAGGCAGGATGGTAAAGCCGAACGTGATCGGTTCGCCCACCTGTCCCGCCGTGTCCATCAAACGGACGTTCATCCGGTAGTCCCCTTCCCGAAGGCTGGTCAGGCTGATGACCGGGTCGGTCATGGGCACGGACCACTCGTTCGAATACCCCTCCAGACGAAACTGGTAACTGAGGGTCCTCAGTTGGGCGTAGGTGCCGGGGAAAAAATGGAAATGCAGGCTGTTGCTCTGGTACGGAATGGCCCGCAGGGCGGCGTCTCCCCCCTGGATCGCATGGTAGATGTCGCGGTTGCGCCGCGAATCGGTCACGCGCGCGAGGACCGGCCGGGGCTCCCGGGGCGCCACCTCCGTCTCGGTCTTCTCGACGTGCTGGAGCAGCCGGGCCGAGCGTATCCAGACGTCGGATCCATCGACGAGTTCCAGGGTGGGATAACTGTCGCGAATGACCGAATACGTGGTGGTGTCCACCCGGTGGGAATCGCCATCCGGGATCAGCCGGTAGATCCCGTGGGCGTGGGGCACCCATATGGTGCCGGTGTCGTCCTGCCTGGGGCGCAGGGCCGGAAACGGCGTTCTCTCCAGGAGGGCGTGCAGGGCGGGGGCGTCGACAAAGCGGTCGGAGCGCTCGTCGTAAAAGCTGCGGGCATACCCGTCAGTAAATACGATGTGGGAACCCACCGCGCCGATGTTCACCCATTGGGGGGCCGCCCAGGGAAAGGTGGTGACGACCTCCGCCTTCAGGGTGCCGTCCTGCAGGGTGACATGCCCGACCCGGTTGATGCCCATCTCGAACCACACGGACCCCGGTTCGGACGAGACCACCACCGAGGCGTAACCAATTCCGGGCAGTCGCTCGACATGTTCCTCCCAGCGCTCCCCGTTCCAGCGCACCCCCGCCAGCCGGGACGCCCCCAGCGCGATACAGGTGGTTCCTGCCGCATCCGCCGCCACCAGGCGGTTGATATTGAAGCCGTCGAGCACCTGGGTGATTCGACCGTCGTCCGTGCGGTGATACAAACCGTGGGCGTTGCCCAGCAGCATTCCGTGCGGCGTGCCCAGGGCCGTCCAGATGCCATCAGAGAGAGGAATCTCGATCGGCTCGAAATGGGTCACCGCGCCCGGCTTTCCCGGCTGGGCCTGGAAAACCCTGCCTTCTGAAACCACGTGGATGCGCCCCTCGAAGGAAAAGACCTGGGGCCAGTTGAGCTTAAGGCCGGCGCGGTGGTCGAAGATGCCTACCGGCGAGCGGTAGTGCAGTTTGGTCACCCCAATCGCAGACGAGACCCAGATCACGCCGGGCTCGCCCATCCGAATGTCGACCACGCCTGGAAACAGGTCATCGGAGATCGCGCGCACCACCCGCCCCCCGGAGTCGAGGATATAAAGGCCCATGCCGCGCAGGACCAGGGCAACGAGCCCTCCGTCAAGCCGCTCCAGATCGATCACTCCGGCCTGAAGCAGTGAATCAATCTCGGTGGGCCACGGTGTGTAGGTGTTTCCATCATACAGGGCGAGCGCCCGCTTGAAGGTCGCGACCAGGGCACGGGTCTCGTCCCAGGGTGTGGCGCATTCGATCAACTCCTCGCGGACAACCCCGGCGGCGGGTTTGGTGAAGGTCCCGCTCCGCGTGTCGAGGCGGCAGACCCCCAGCCGGTAGGAGGAAAGAAAGACGGTATCGCCGATGGCGAAAAAGCAGACCGAATCGGGTGCGGCGTGAAAGGCCGCAGCGGAGGTGGTCTGATCGTGAAAGACGATCCCTGCACTGCCGCCGAAAGCGACGCCACGCGGCGTGGTGATAATCTGATCGAAGGTGCAGTTGGTGACCCAGTCCGGATAGGTCTCGGGCCGCATCGAGTGGACGGATACCAGGCCGTCGTCGCGATAGCCGAGCCAACCCCACGCCCCTGAACCGCCGCAGTACATCCGGCCATCCCGGCCCAGGACCACTTGCCGCAGGTTGCGGTTCACGTCCGACTGATCCATCACGTTCGACCAGTTCTTGTCGTCGAAAACGGTCAGGTTACCCTCACGCACCACCAGGAGTCTACCGAGGGCGTCGGCACTCAATCGCACGCCCGGCGAGACATTGCCGATTTCCTCAAAGCCGTACGTCCGGGCCGGGGGCATGCCCCGGATGGGAAAAGCACGCGTGGGACCAGCAGCCGCCTCGACAGGTGATGTGGAGGAAGCCCAGGCGCGTGCCACGCACGTCTCGCCCGCGGGCCCTCCCGCGGCCAGCACGAGCAGAGCGCGCATCAGGGCAAGACCGAGGCAGCGGACGCTAAAGGTTGGCACAGCCAGGGGAATATCGTCCCAATTCGCCACTAATTGAGGACGTTGCCCAGCTCACGCGGGGTCGTCACCTCCGGATTTTTGCCCGTTAGTGCCCTCGACTCCCCCACCCGATCGCGCCGACCAGGCGCGGCGACGGGGAGCTTAGACGAGGGGCGGCGTGGCTTTCACCTCGCGGCGGGCCCGTACGAATTCGAAGACGATCGGGAGGACGGAGAGAAAGATGATGGCGAGGATGACCAGCTTGAAGTTCTTCTGGATGAACGGCTGCGCGCCAAAGAAGTACCCCGCGTAGGTGAAGAAATAGATCCACACGAAACCGCCGACAATGTTGTACACGATAAAGCGGCTGTAGGTCATGCTGCCCACACCGGCGACAAACGGGACGAAGGTGCGGACGATCGGCACGAAGCGGGCGAGGATGATGGCGCGACCGCCATAACGCTCGAAAAACCCATGGGCGCGTTCCAGGTGCTTCTTTCGCAGGAAGATTGAATCTTCCCGGCTAAACACCGCCGGCCCCACCTTGGCTCCGACCCAATAGTTTACGGTATCGCCCAGGATGGCGGCCAACCACAGCAACACGGCCATCAGGTGAACATTCAGACCTGTTTCCGGTTTTGCGCAGAAAGCCCCCGCGGCAAAGAGGAGGGAGTCACCCGGAAGAAAAGGGGTGATGACCAGCCCGGTCTCGGCAAAGATGATCCCGAACAGCACCGCGTACGTCCAGATACCGTACTGGCTGATGATCTCCGCCAGGTGGACGTCGATATGGAGGATAAAATCGATGAGCTTCTTCGCGAGTTCGAACATGGGAAGGGCGGCGTGACGGTGCGGACGGCAGAAAACAAAAAGGCAGGCAGTCGAAACTGCCTGCCTGGAGTTGAAAAGAGGAAAGTCTTAGACGTCGGGCTTCGTCTTGCGCAGGCCCTGCACACGGTCCCCGGACTTCCACTGACCGCGCTTCTTGAGCAGGTCGACGCGCTCGAAACGCTTCAAGACGTTGCGCTTGATGACGATACCACTGGATCCCTGGAGGCTTTTGTGCTGCGACATGGCTTTTGGAAATTCGAAAGTAAGGTGCTAAAGGGGCGCAGAGCTAGAGTTCGACCGCGCCCATGACAAGTATTTTTCTGCGACCTTTTCGGCGCGCACCACGACCCATTCCGGCGTGGTGTAGGGATGCAGGCGTTCAAGGCAGGCTTCCACCGCGGAGGCGCGTTCGGGCGTGAACTTCACCATCAAGCGGTATTCGTCGGCCACCTCAAGCTTCCCTTCCCAGCGGTAAAGGGACCGAATCGGCCCTTCGATCTGCACGCAGGCGGCGAGCCCCGGATCCACCCAGGCCTCGGCCAGCCGGCGGGCTTCCGCTTCCGTCGCAACTGTCGTCCATCCAATCAGCAACATTCCTCACCACTCCCCCCGCTTACCGGCGGAGGCAAGCCGGCAAGATTGCCCTTGACGGGGTTCCGGCGTGCCTGTGGCCTTTCCGGTTTCATCGACGACAACCCGCCTAGCCATGCGAGACGATTATCTCAAAGAAGCGCTCAAGGTCATTCCCGACGCCAACCTCCTGATCAACGTGGTTTCCCGCCGCGTGAAGCAGCTCCGGCGCGGAAGCCGCCCGCTGGTTGAGTCCCTCGAAAAACTTTCCTCAGAGGACGTGGCGCTGCGCGAGATCATCGACGGCAAGATCAGCTTCGAGACGGGCGACAACTGAGTCGCCCTCCCCGGCGTCCCCACGGGAAGCCGGCGGTAATTCGTTCGCGATGGGTCCCGGGGTGTGCCACTCTGGGCAAGGTCAGCCCGCATTCACCCATGTCCGCTCAAAAGAAAGATCCCGCGCGTTATTCCGAGATTCGCAATGCCAAGGCGCACCGCGATTATTCGGTGGAGGAGACCTTTGAGGCGGGCATCCAGCTCAAGGGCACCGAGGTAAAATCGATCCGCGCGGGCCGCGCCCAGATCAATGACGCCTTCGGCCGCGTGGAAAAAGGCGAGCTGTGGCTGCACAACGCCCACATCGAGGAATACGCCTTCGGCAACATCTACAACCACGATGCCAAGCGTATCCGAAAACTCCTGCTCCACCGGCACCAGATCCGGAAAATCATCCAGGAGATGCAGGTCAGCGGACGGTCCCTCATCCCCCTGAGGATGTACTTCGAGGGTGCGTTGGTGAAGGTCCAGGTCGCGCTTTGCATCGGCAAGAAGACCTACGACAAGCGTGAGGACCTCAAAAAGAAGGTCCAGGACCGGGAGATCGACAAGGCGATGAAGTCGCGCCGCTGAGGGCGCGCTGGACAGCCGCGGGTTTCTTCCAACACTCGTCCGCCGAGTGAAAAAACAAGCGATCGTCACCCTCGACATGGAAGGCGTGCTCACGCCTGAAATCTGGATTGCCGTGGCGGAGAAGACCGGGATCTCCGAGCTGCGCCGGACGACCCGCGACGAGCCCGACTACGACAAGCTGATGCAGGGGCGCCTGCGCATTCTCGACCAGCACCAGCTCACCCTTTCCGACATCCAGGCGGTGATCGCGACCCTTCGTCCCCTCGACGGTGCGCGCGTTTTCCTCGACGAACTCCGGCGCCTCACCCAGGTGCTGATCCTCTCGGACACCTTCGAGCAGTTTGCCGCGCCCCTGATGGACCAGCTCAACTGGCCCACCCTGCTCTGCCATCGGCTGATGGTCGAAAACGACCGCGTCACCGGTTATCAAATACGGATCGCCGACCAGAAGAAAAAAGCCGTGGCCGCCCTCCAGGGGATGAACTACCGCGTGATCGCCGCCGGGGACTCGTTCAACGACACCGCCATGCTCGGCCAGGCGGAGGTCGGACTGCTTTTTCACGCCCCCGACAACATCCGCGCGCAGTTTCCCCAGTTCACCGCCTACGACCGCTACGAGACGCTGCTGGAGCGGATTCGCACTGAACTGGAGTAAGCCACGCCACACAGCGGACGCGTGCCGCCCGTTCCCTGCCCGTGATCCACCTTGTCCTCTTCCAGCCCGAGATCCCCCAGAACACAGGCAACATCGGGCGGATGTGCGCCCTGACGCGCTCGCGGCTGCACCTCATCCATCCGCTCGGCTTCACCATCACCGACCGGCACCTGCGCCGCGCCGGGATGGACTACTGGTATTCGCTGGACGTCCACCATCACGAGGATTGGGACGCGTTTCGCCGCAGCCCCGCGGCCCCCCGCCGGCTCTGGCTCTTCACCACCAAGGCCGCCACTTCGTATTGGGATGTCAGTTACACGGATGGCGACGGTCTGGTCTTTGGCAACGAGGGTTCGGGCGCGCCGGCCTGGCTTCATGAACAGTTCGCCGACGGAGGCCGCGTCACCATCCCGCACGCCGATGCCACCCTGCGTTCCCTCAACCTGAGCACCGCGGCCGGAATCGCCTGTTATGAAGCGCTGCGGCAGACGGGGCTGCTCCGCCGCTCAACCGGCTGATTTGACCGACTGGTCGTGGGCGCGGACCGCGTCCTGCACGACCTTCAGGAGATCGGGAATCTGCACTGGCTTCAGCAGGTAACGGTAAAGCGCGGCCTCGTTCACGCTGCGCAGCAGCATCTCCGGTTTCATGTAGCCGGTCACCAGGATGCGCTGCATGTGCGGGTGTTCCTCGCGGCAGCGCACGAGAAAACTCATCCCGTTGCCTCCAGGCATCAGGTGATCGGCCACCACCACCTTGAAGGCGCGTTTGTGCAGCAGGAATTCCGCCTCGCGCGACGAGGTGGCCGTGGCCACCTCAAACCGGGTCGACAGTGCATGCCTGAAGGCGTCCAGCAGGGCCTGCTCGTCATCGACGAGAAGGATCGCGTCCTGGGGGTGTTCGGAAGACGCAACCTGCGGTGCTCCGTCTGCTTTCATGTTGCGCAAGCGTGTTTTCCAACGGTGCGTTGGCAAACGGAATTCCGCCAGCAGAGTCCATAATTTGCATTGCTTCGCCAGCGCGCGGAAAGAACGTTGTGAACTCCCATGACGGTTGAAGCCCTCCATGCCGCCCTGCGCGACGGCACCTTCACCCCGATCGAGGCCGCGCGCCTGACCGCGGACAGCCTGGTGGCGCGTAATGCCGCGGGCACGACCGCCCTCCACATCGCAGCCCGCTACGGGCGGCTCCCCCTTCTTCCCCAGGGAGCTCTGACGGAGGACACGCTGTTGCTCAGAAACGATTCCGGTTACACGCCGCTGCACCACGCTGCCGTGGGCGGTCACCTCGACCAGGTGCCGGCGGAGATACTGACCGCGGGGACGCTCGCCACCCGGAGCAACTCCGGTTTCACCGTCTTTCACATGGCCGCTGCGCACGGCCATCTCAACCAGCTCCCGGCCGGGCTGCTCAACGAGGCGGTGGTGTCCAGCACCACTGATCTGGGCAACACTCTGCTCCACGAGGCGGCGGAGAATGGGACACTTGATCGGTTTCCCCGCGCCTTCCTCCTCCCCGCCCTCCTGTCCCGCCAGAATGCCAGTGGGGAAACCGTTTTCCACGTCGCCGCGCTCAATGGGAATCTGCCGCAGCTTCCGGGCGAATTGCTCGCCCGCGAGGCGTTGCTGACCACCACCACCGCCGGTGATACCGTGCTCCACGCCGCCGCGATCGCCGGGCACCTCGTGCACCTGCCACGCGCGCTCCTGACGCACGATCACCTGACCCGCGCGAGCAAATCCGGTTACACCGTGATCCACGCCGCCGCGGAGACAGGTCAGCTCAGCGTTATCCCCCAATCCGAATTCACGCGGGACCTGCTGCTCACGCGCAATGATCACGGCGACACCCCGCTGCACGCCGCGGCCCACGAGGGACACTTGGATCAGATTCCCACCCACCTGCTCACCCCGCAGGCCTTGAATGTCCGCAACTACGAGGGCGTGACACCCTTGCGCCTCGCCGCCAGCCGGGGTCACCTCGGCCAGCTCCCGCCCAGCCTTCGGCCCGCGCCCCCCGGACCCTTGAAGCGTCTCGCCCGCCGGCTTGGATTCGGCACCCACTGAGTCGACTGGTCATCCGCATTTATTGGCAAGATTCTGCCACCCCCGCTTTTGGCCTTCCCCTCGGAAGGCACGTCATTTTTGCTTCGGGTCTCCACGTCCCACCTCTTTCCCATGAATACAACGATCACTGCGATCACCGCTCGTGAAATCATCGACTCCCGTGGCAATCCCACGGTCGAGGTTGATGTGAAACTCGCTTCCGGCCACCTCGGCCGCGCTGCCGTTCCCTCCGGCGCTTCGACCGGTGAACACGAAGCCCTCGAACTGCGCGACGGCGCCGCTCCCGCCAAGTCGCTGCCCAAGGGCGTCGACGGCAAGAAGCGCTACCTCGGCAAGGGCGTGCTCGCCGCAGTGACGAATGTGAAGTCGGTCATCGCCCCCGCCCTCGTCGGCCAGGACGCGACGCACCAGGTGGCGATCGACAAGCTGATGCTCGCCCTCGACGGCACGAGCACCAAGTCGAAACTCGGCGCCAACGCCATCCTCGGCGTTTCCCTCGCGACGGCCCACGCCGCCGCCGCCGCCCTCGGCCAGCCCCTCTATCGCTACCTCGGCGGACCGAACGCGAAGGTCCTCCCCGTTCCGATGATGAACATCATGAACGGCGGCGCGCACTCTGATGCCCCGATCGATTTCCAGGAATTCATGATCATGCCGGTGGGCGCGAAGTCCTTCTCGCAGGGCCTCCAGATGGGCTGCGAAGTCTTCCACTCGCTGAAGAAGGTCCTCAAGTCCAAGGGCCTCGCCACCGCGGTCGGTGACGAGGGCGGCTTTGCCCCGAAGCTCGACAGCGCGGTGGCCGCGCTCGACGCCATTGCCCAGGCCGTGAAGGACGCGGGCTACAAGCTCGGCGCCGACAAGGACATCGCCCTCGCCCTCGACGTCGCCTCGTCCGAGTTCTACGACGCGAAGTCGAAGAAATACACCTTCAAGAAGTCCGACGGTCGCGTCCTCACCGGCGACGAGATGGTGGAGTTCTACCGCGAACTCACCTCGAAGTACCCGATCATCTCGATCGAGGACGGTTGCGCCGAGAGTGACTGGGACACCTGGAAGAAGCTCACCGTCGCCATCGGCGACCGCGTGCAGCTCGTCGGCGACGATCTGTTCGTCACCAACACCCAGTTCCTCAAGCGCGGCATCGACACCGGCACCGCCAACTCGATCCTCGTCAAGGTCAACCAGATCGGCTCCCTCACCGAGACGCTCGACGCCGTCGAGATGGCCAAGGAGGCCAACTACACCGCGGTCATCTCGCACCGTTCGGGCGAGACCGAGGACGTGACGATCGCCGATATCGCTGTCGCCACCAACGCCGGCCAGATCAAGACCGGTTCCCTCTGCCGCACCGACCGCGTCGCGAAGTACAACCAGCTCCTCCGCATCGAGGAAGAGCTCGGCGAAAACGCGATCTACGGCGGCAAGATGTAAGGGAACGTCGCCTCAGACTTACAACAAAGGCCGGGCATTCGCCCGGCCTTTTTTTGTCACCACGCGGGAAATACGACTGAAATGACGCAATCCGAATGACGAAGCACCCGGGCCTTCCCGTCGGATTCCGTGATGCGCCATTCGCCGCGCGCGAGCGCGGCCTCAGTCCTCCATCTTGATGTCCTTGTTGCGGTGCCGGGGGCACCCGGCCCGGAGCCAGGCGTAGATGAAACGATCCAGATCGCCGTCGAGCACGCCCTGGGTGTCGCTTGTGTCGACGCCGGTGCGCAGGTCCTTCACCATCTGGTACGGCTGCAGGACATAACTGCGGATCTGGCTGCCCCAGCCGATCTCACCCTTTTCGCCGTAGAACTTTTCCATCTCGCTGCGCTGTTCGTCCTGCTTTTTCTCATACAGGCGGGCCTTCAGCACATTCATCGCGCTGGCGCGATTCTTGATCTGTGAGCGTTCGTTTTGGCAGACCACCACGATGCCGGACGGGATGTGGGTGATGCGCACCGCCGAGTCGGTGGTGTTGACGCCCTGCCCGCCCTTGCCGGACGAACGGTACACGTCGACCCGAAGCTCGCTTTCCGGGATCTCGATCTCGATTTCGTCGTTCACCTCGGCGATCACGTCGACCGCACAGAACGAGGTGTGCCGGCGCTTATTGGCGTCGAAGGGACTGATCCGCACCAGCCGGTGTACCCCGCGTTCGGCCTTGGCGTAACCGTAGGCGTTTTCGCCCTTGATCAGCATCGTGGCCTTGGTGATGCCGGCCTGGTCCCCGGCCTGCACATCCTGGATCTCAACCTCGAAGCCCTTTCGCTCCGCCCAGCGATTGTACATCCGGAAAAGAATGTCGGCCCAGTCGTTCGACTCGGTGCCACCTGCGCCGGACTGGATCGAGAAGATGGCGTTGTTGCGGTCGAACCGCTCGCTGAGGAAGGAGGCGATCTCCAGCTTGTCCAATTCCTCGACCATCGATGCAACCGTGGTGTCTAACTCGGCCGCATACATCTCCTGCTCCTCGCCGGCCGCAGCCTCCACGAGTTCGCGCATCACATCCACGTCACCCAGACGCTTGTTGAACTCGACCAGCCCGCCGATGGCGCGCTTCAGGCCGTTGACCTTGGAGATGTGTTTTTGCGCTGCGCTCTGGTTGTCCCAGAACGTCGGCGCACCCATCTGCGCCTCTAGCGCCTCGATCTCTCGCTGCTTTTGGTCGACGTCAAAGATACCTCCACAGGTACCCGGCGCGGCGCTTGATGTTCTCGATGTGGGAAAAGGTTTCGGGAGCGATCATGTGAGGGGCAGATCGCGCCAAAGGGAACCCCGGGGAGCAAGCGGGAAATCAGATCTCCTCGACCGTCGCGTCCGTCACTCGCCCGTTGATCGTGAGGTGATAATGCACGGCTTTTCCGCTGGGTGCGCGCACAGCGGGCGAAGGTGTCCCCGCCGCCGGGGCTACGCTCGGCCGCGACACCTCCGTCGCGGCGGGCGCCGCTGCTGCCGCCGGCTTGTGCAGGGCGGCAAACTCCCGCGGAAACATGGCGTGGAGCACGCAAGCCTCGTCGTCCGACGGAAGTCCGGCCTGGGTCAATTCTTCGCGCAATTTCGGCATGCGCGGCGGCAGGGAATCCGCGAGGCGGCCCTCCAGGGGACTCTGCCCGGTGTTTTTCCGGACAAGCGCGAGCAGGTCGGCATTCACCGGTCCAGGAGTGCGGCCGTATTTGCCGAGGACGATGTCGCTGGTGGCCTGGGCCACGTTCTTCCAGCGCCCGAACTTCACGTTCAGCATCGCCTGGGTGCCGACGATCTGAGAGGTCGGTGTCACCAGCGGGATCCAGCCGAGCGCCTCGCGCACCACCGGAACCTCGCGCATGACGTCGTCGAACTTGTCCGACATGTTCTGCTCGCGCAGTTGCGTGCGGAAATTGCTCAGCATGCCGCCGGGCACCTGGTAGGTCAGGGTGTCGCTGTCGACCCGCTCGTTGTCCGCCGAGGTGAACTTGGAAAGGGCGCGGTACACCTCGGTGAAATGCTGGCGGAGGGCGATCAGCTTCTGGGTGTCGTACTGGACCCGGCGGGGATGATTCTCGAGTGCGGCCATCATTCGGATGGTATCCGGCTGCGCAGTACCGTTGGCAAAGGGGGCGATGGAGGTCTCGACCGCGTCCGCCCCGGCGTCGATCGCCGCGAGATAGGTGGCCAGCGCGAGGCCGGCTGTGTCGTGGGTATGGACGGCCACGGGCAGCGCGGTGTTGCGCTTCAGGGCACTGACAAGTTCAAAGGCGATTCGCGGCGCGAGCACCCCGGACATGTCCTTGATGCCGATCGAGTCGCAGCCCATTTTTTCGAGCGCCACTCCCATCTGGACAAACGCGTCGATGGTGTGCACCGGACTGGTTGTGTAGCAGATCTCCCCGCGTGCGTGTTTTTTCGCCGCCTTCACCGCCCGCACCGCCGTCTCGAGGTTGCGCAGGTCGTTGAGCGCATCAAAAACCCGGAGGACGTCGCACCCCGCCGCGGCACTCGCCTTCACGAAGGCCTCCACCACGTCGTCGGGGAAGCTGGTGTACTGGACGATGTTCTGGCCGCGCAGGAGCATGATGTGCGGCGTCTTGGGTGCAGCCTTTTTCAGGGCGCGAAGGCGATCGAACGGGTTCTCGCCGAGATACCGCAGGCAGGAATCGATCGTCGCCCCACCCCAGGTTTCGAGCCCGCCAAAACCCATGCTGTCGAGGATGGGTGCAGCCGGCAGCATCTGGGCCGTCGTCATGCGCGTCGCTGCAAGCGACTGGTGGCCGTCGCGAAGGACGGTGTTATTGAAAGCGATGGGGGCGAACATGGGGAGGTAGCCTATCCTATTTCCCCTACCCGCAATCGGCTGCGCGTTTCTTGGCAATTTGTGGGCGCAGCCGCGCCCATGCCCTCGCGTCAGGCCCGCAGTGTGCCGGCGGCCTTTTCTGCGAGGAAGGACTGATAGGTCTTGGCCACCCCCTCCTCCAGGCCGATCCGGGCCTTCCAGCCGATCGCACTGAGCCGCGAGACATCCATCAACTTGCGCGGCGTGCCGTCGGGTTTGGTCGTGTCCCACGTGATCCGGCCGTTGAAACCGGTGACCCGGGCGACCGTCTCGGTCAGCTCCTTGATCGTCACATCCGTCCCGGTGCCGACGTTGATCCAGTCGGGCGGATTATCGAGCGTGAGGAGGTACGCGCAGGCGTCCGCCAGGTCGTCGACATGGAGGAACTCACGCATGGGCTTTCCGGTGCCCCAGGCGATCACTTCATCGCGACCCGCCTCCTTAGCCTCGTGGAACTTCCGGATCAGGGCCGGAAGCACATGCGAGTTCTGGAGGTGGTAGTTGTCCGCCGGCCCGTACAGGTTGGTCGGCATGGCGGAGTGGTAAAGCACGCCGTATTGCTTGCGGTAATACTGGCAGAGCTTGAGACCGGTGATCTTGGCGATGGCATAGGCCTCGTTGGTCTGCTCCAGCGGGCTGGAGAGCAGGCAGTCCTCCGGCATGGGCTGGGGTGCGAGCTTCGGGTAAATGCACGAACTCCCGAGGAAAAGCAGGCGCTTCACCCCGTGCCGGTAAGCCGAGTGGATCGTGTTGGCCGCGATCGCCAGGTTGTCGTAGAGGAACTCCGCCGGGTAGGTGTTGTTGGCGTGGATACCACCAACCTTGGCCGCGGCGATGATCGCAACATCCGGTTTTTCCGCCGCGTAAAAGGCGTCCACCGACGCCTGCGACGTGAGGTCCACCTCCTTGCGGTTACGCAGGAGCAGGGTTGTGCCCGGCTCATTCTTAAAGCGGCGCACCAATGCGGCGCCGACCATGCCCTGATGTCCTGCAATAAATAGCTTCATACGCGTGTCGTTCAGTTAGCCGGAAGCGGCCAAATGGCAAAATGCGACCGCACGGGAGTGCGGTCGCGCACGTAGACTGGCGACGGCCGGGGCGGTTCAGCCGCGAATCGAGAGTTTTGGCAACTTCGAGACCTCGAGCTCGTGCTTTGCCAGCTCGAGATCGTGGTCGATCATGATCTTGACCAGTTCCGGGAAGCGCACCTTCGGCTTCCAGCCGAGCTGCTTCTCCGCCTTGGCCGGATTGCCAATCAAAAGCTCGACCTCGGCGGGGCGCTCGTAACGGGCGTCGTATTTCACGTACTTCTCCCAGTCGAGGCCGAGATGCGCAAAGGCCACCTGGCAAAATTCCTTCACGCTGTGGGTCTCGTTCGTCGCCACCACGTAGTCGTCCGGCTTATCCTGCTGGAGCATCAGCCACATCATTTCGACATACTCCTTGGCATAACCCCAGTCGCGCTGCGCATCCAGGTTGCCGAGGTACAGAGAGTCCTGCAGGCCGACCTTGATGCGGGTCGCCGCGCGAGTGATCTTGCGCGTCACGAAGGTCTCACCGCGGCGGGGGGACTCGTGGTTAAAGAGAATGCCATTACTGGCGTGCAGGTTGTAGCTCTCGCGATAATTCACCGTCAGCCAGTACGCATACACCTTGGCGCAACCATACGGGGAACGGGGCCAGAACGGAGTCGTTTCGACCTGGGGAACCTCCTGCACTTTGCCGAACATTTCGGATGAGGAGGCCTGGTAATAACGGACCTTCTTCACCAGCCCGGCCTCGCGGATCGCCTCGAGAATGCGCTGCGCACCAAGACCGTCGACGTCGCCGGTGTATTCCGGAATGTCGAAGGACACACGGACGTGGGACTGGGCCCCCAGGTTGTAGATCTCGTCCGGCTGGAGATCATACAGCAGCTTCACCATCTGCACGGAGTCCGCCAGGTCACCGTAATGGAGAAAAAGGCGCACACCGTTCACATGCGGGTCACGGTAGAGATGGTCGATGCGGCTGGTGTTGAAGGTCGAGGCGCGGCGAATGATGCCGTGCACTTCATAGCCCTTTTCGAGCAGCAGCTCCGCCAGGTAGCTACCATCTTGCCCTGTGATGCCAGTGATTAGCGCTTTTTTCATTGAGGACGCAGACGCTAGGAAGAGTGCGGAGCCAAGCGCAAGCGTCACGGTGGGCTGCTGCCGCTTTTACAGGTTTCCCTGACTCCCTGGGGGGCCCCCCGCCCGGGGGCTTGTCCCCGGCACTTTCGCGCCTACGGTCGCTGTTATGGAGCTCATCCTGATCGCCGCCCAAAGCGTGGACGGCTTCATCACCCGCCACGACACCCCGGGCAGCGCCTTCACCTCTCCTGAAGACAAAACCCATTTCATCAACAGCTTGAAGGAGTTCGACTGCCGGGTGATGGGCGCCACCAGTTACCGGCAGACGCGTGACGGCACGCGGCGCAGCGCGGCGAATGGGAGGTTCCATGCCATCCTGACCCGCAACCCGGCGGCCTACGCGGCGGAGGCCCTGCCGGGGCAGCTTGAGTTCACCTCAGAAACCCCGCACGCATTGGTAAAACGTCTGGCGGACGCCGGACACCGCCGGTGCGCCTTGCTGGGTGGCTCGCAGATTCACCACCTGTTTCTTCAGGCCGGGCTCGTCCATGAACTGTGGCTGACGATAGAACCGGTGCTGTTTGGGACCGGTACGCCGCTGATCTCCGGCACCTGTGACGTGCGTCTCACCTTGCGCGCGCGGGAGTCGCTCTCGCCAGACACCCTCCTCCTCCGCTACGCCGTTCTCAAACCATGACCCTGCACCGTGTCCATTGGCTCGTGTATTTCCTTCTCTGGACCGCCGGCATCGCCGCGGTGGGCGCGCTGCTTGGAGCCCTCAGTTTTCCGCTCCTCGGGCTGGCCTTCGGCTGGAAGTTCACCGCCGGTGAGCTCGCTTACAATGGGGCCACCAACCTGGGACGGTTGTTCTTTTACTGGGGTATCGTGATCGCCGCGATCGCGTGCGTGATGCGCCGCTACCGGCGCCTCCACGGGGAACACGAACCGGCACAGCCCGCCCGCGATTAGGCAATGCCACTGTGCCTTCACGCCCGTGCCGCCCCTTGACTTCACCCGCGTGCCTGCCGTTAGCTGACGGCCCGTTACATGCGAAACACCGCTCAGGCGCTTCGACTTAGCTGGACGCACGATCTGCAAAGGCCGCGTAGCGGCTGATCGTGCGTCATTCGAATGCGCCGCCGCCCGGGACCGCCAGGCCCGTGCGTTTCCTCGTCAGTCCGCGTCTGCAACTCCACCTTTGTTTCGTTCATGCAACCTGCTCCCGTCACCAAATACCGGCCCTTCCCGCCGGTCCCGTTGTCGAATCGCCAGTGGCCCAACCGCACCCTGACCCAGGCTCCCGTCTGGTGCAGCGTCGACCTGCGCGATGGCAACCAAGCCCTCGCACAACCGATGAGCGTCGAGGAGAAACTCGAGTTCTTCGACCTGCTGGTGAAGATCGGCTTCAAGCAGATCGAAGTGGGCTTCCCGTCCGCCTCGCAGATCGAGTTCGACTTTGTCCGCCGCCTGATCGACGAGAACCGGATTCCCGATGATGTCGCCATCCAGATTCTCTGCCAGTGCCGCGAGGAACTGATCAGCCGCTCCTGCGAGGCGCTGCGCGGCGCGAAGAACATCATCTTTCACCTCTACAACTCCACCTCACCCGCCCAGCGCAATCACGTCTTCGGCGCGCAGAAGGCGGACATCGTGAGAATTGCCACCCGGGGCACGGAGTGGGTGAAGCACTACACCGCCGCACTCGCTGACGCCGGGACGCGGGTGCGTTTTGAGTATTCGCCGGAGAGCTTCACCAGCACCGAGCTGGAGTTCGCCCTCGAAATCTGTGAGGCCGTGACCGACGTCTGGCAGCCGACGGTCGACAACAAGATCATCCTCAACCTGCCGGCCACCGTCGAATACGCGACGCCCAATGTGCACGCCGACCAGATCGAGTGGATGTGCACCCACCTCACACGCCGCGACCACACCCTGGTTTCCCTCCACACCCACAACGATCGCGGCACCGGCGTCGCCGCGACCGAACTGGCATTGCTGGCCGGGGCCGACCGGGTCGAGGGCACGCTCTTCGGCAACGGCGAACGCACGGGCAATCTGGATATCGTGACGGTGGCGCTCAATCTCTACACCCACGGAATTCATCCGCAGCTGGATTTCTCCGACATCAACGGCATCCGCGAACTCTACGAGCGGGTGACGAAGCTGGAGGTTCCCCCGCGCCACCCTTACGCGGGCGAACTCGTCTTCACCGCCTTCTCCGGCTCCCATCAGGACGCGATCCGCAAGTCGTGGGAAAAACAGAAGCCCGATGCTCCCTGGGACGTCTTGTACATTCCGGTCGATCCGGCCGACATCGGCCGCAGCTACAAGGCGATCATCCGCATCAATTCGCAGTCCGGGAAGGGCGGCGTCGCTTACGTCCTGGAAAACGAGTTCGGCTTCCAGCTGCCCAAGCTCATGCACAAGGAGATCGGCCGCATCATCAATGATCTGGCCGATGCCAAGGGCACGGAGCTCACCACCGAGGAGATCCATGCGACGTTCCTCCGTGAATACATCGAGCGCGACCAGCCCGTCACCCTGCTGCACTTCAAGACGACGGAGCGGGACAGCTCCGTCACCTGTGAGGCGGCGGTCCGGGTCAACGGGCACGAACACCGGCTCACCGGCAAGGGCAACGGCCCGATCGACGCCTTCGTCCGCGCGCTGGCCCCGACCGGGCTGGCGGCTTTCGAATTGCTGAGTTATGCAGAGCATTCTCTCGGCAAGGGCGCGGAGGCTCGCGCGGTTTCGTACATCCAGATCAAGACCGCGCGCGGCAACACCTACTTCGGCGCCGGGATCGATACGAACATCGAGCTCGCATCGATCAAGGCGATCGTCAGCGCCTTGAATCGCTCCCTCGCCTGAGGACCGCCGCTGGCTGCGCGTTTCCGCGCTCCCGCACGGCGCGATTAAAACGACATCGGGGAGGGCGCCGGCAACGGCGTCTTCCCCCGCCTCACTTGAGCGCGGAGCGCGACACCTGCCGCACCGTCACGAATTTGGCCCGGAACAGGTCTTCGAGCCTTTCCCTCGCATCGGGAGTCAGCCGGTCAACCAGGCTCTGCAGCGGCGGCAGCACCACCTTCTCGCGGTCCTCCGCCGGCACGTCTGACGACGCTTCGCGAGCCGGCACGGTCGCCAGGGCGACAGGCGCTCCTCCGGAGCCCTGCTCGGCGAGGAAGGCGCTCTCGGCCGCATCATCCGGCCACGGCGACGCTTCATCAGCGGGGGCGCCGGCGTCGGGTCCCGAAACCGAGCCTTCGGCGCCGGGCGCCATGCCGCGGTCCGTCGCGTTTTCAACGGCAGCACCGTCCGGGTGACGGCGCGTGCGCCCGGTGCTGGGGATGGCCCCGCCCGTTCCACTGGCTCCACTCGCCGCCAGGCCGGCGGCCTCCCCGGCGGTCGTATCCATCAACCAGGCACCGAGACGGTGCTCCAGTTCATCGATCAGGTCTTTTTTTTTTCGCCGCCAGCCTCCGGGGCCTCGTCTGCCAGCGCGGAAAGTTCCTTGATCAAACTGTCGATCGCACGCGCGCGGCTGGCCTCGACCGCCTTGAGCAGGGTGACCTCAAAGTTGATCTTCTCGGAGAGCCCGAGTTTCACCCCGGTTTCTCCTTCGCGGAGGCCATCGAGGAGACGGGTCAACTGCTCCGTCGTCATGGCCACTCCACCGAGCAGCTCGCTTTTGCCACCCTTGGCGATGGCATCGAGCAAGGCCTGCCGGACCAAGGCCTGCAGATCCGCAAGCAGTCTCACGAGGTCGCGCCCGCCCTGGTCGCACTCGTCGACGATCTGCACCAGTTTTGCGTGATCACCCGCGGCAAGCGCGCCCGCCAACGCCGCGACTTTTTCAGTCGCGACCAGGCCGTACACATCGAGGACGTCGGGCTCGCTGATCTCATTCCCGCAGAACGAAATCATCTGATCGAAGATCGACTGGGCGTCCCGCATCCCGCCATCGGCCATGCGGGCGATGCATGCCAGCGCCTCATCGGTGACGGTGATTTTCTCCTCGCTGGCGATGGTCTTCAGCCGCTGCACGATCAGCTCTGGCGCGATCGGCTTCAGATCGAAGCGTTGGCAGCGCGAAAGGATGGTCGGCAGCACCTTCTGCACATCGGTGGTGGCGAAGACGAACTTCACGTGGGGCGGCGGCTCTTCCAGCGTCTTCAGCAGCGCGTTGAATGCTGCGGTGGAGAGCATGTGCACCTCGTCGATGATGTAGATCTTGTATTTGCCCTGGCTTGGGGCGTAACGCACATCGTCGCGCAGGTCGCGGATCTGGTCGACGGAGTTATTGGACGCACCGTCGATCTCGATCACATCCATCGACGTGCCGTCGGCGATCGCCTTGACCGCCGGATCCGCCGGATCGAAATCCGCCTTGGGCCCGTCCGTACAGTTCAATGCCTTGGCGAAGATGCGCGCCGTGCTGGTCTTGCCCGTACCGCGGGGCCCCACGAAGAGATAGGCATGCGCGATGCGATTGCGGGCGATCGCATTCTTCAGGGTGCGCACCACGTGGTCTTGGCCGACCACATCGTCGAATGTCTGGGGACGCCACTTGCGCGCGATGACCTGATAACCGGAGGACACGCGTGCTACTCCATGCGCAGCGGTTGCTCACGCAACCGAAAAACGCGCCGGATCCCGGGTCGGTTTCCCAAGGCCCGCCGGGGGGAAGGAAAATCAGTGGCCAGGCACTCCACGGCACTGGGAGAACGTCGTTACCGTTGCTACCTTCCGGTCCTGGCGGGGTTCACGCGCCTGCCCATGCATGGCGCCTGGCCAACGCGGACAGTGGGTGCAATCACCCGCCCGGCAACTTAATTTTTGGTCGCGGGCAGGCCGAGCAACTCTTCCATCCGGCGGAGGATACCGTCGACCGGCCAAAGCCGCCCTACGCCCTCGTAGCCGCAGGCCAGCATACCCTCCTCCGGCCCGATAAAAGAGACCCCGCGCTCCTGCAGGATCTGCACGTTTTTCACTGTCGCGGGATGGGTCCACATCTTGCCGTTCATCGCCGGTGCGATCAGCACCGGGCATCGACTTACCAAATACAGGGAGCCGAGGTAGTCCGGGGCCGCTCCGTGGGCAAAATGGGAGATCACGTTCGCGGTGGCCGGGGCGACGACCAGGAGGTCGGCCTTGTCAGCCAGCTCGATGTGGCCGGGCTGCCACCCGTTACCCTCGGACCACAGGTCGGTTGCGACGGGGTTTCGGGCGAGCGTCTGGAGCGTGAGCGGGGTGATGAACTTCTGCGCACTCTCTGTCATGACCGGAAACACCTCGGCGCCCGCCTTGCGCAGCAAACTGGTGAGCTCCGCCGCCTTGTAGGCCGCGATCGATCCTGTCACCCCGAGCACAATACGTTTACCGGCAAACGACATGGCGGCAGCTTGCCCGGACGGCCCGCTCCAGGCCAGACGAGAATAGCGCTGGCGCGCGCCAGCGCTTTTCCCCATCGGTTCTGGTATGAAATTGCTCATCACCGGTGCCTGCGGCTTTGTCGGCAGCACGCTCGCGCGTGCCCTGCTCGAAACCGCACCCGGTCTGGAAATCGTTGGTCTGGACAACTTCATCCGCCCCGGCAGCGAGACCAATCGGAGCGGGCTCAAGGCGCTGGGCGTGAAGCTGCTCCATGGCGATATCCGCCAGGCGAGTGATCTCGAGGCGGTGGGGCCGGTCGACTTCGTGATCGATGCGGCGGCCAATCCCAGCGTGCTCGCCGGGGTGGATGGGAAGACGTCCTCGCGCCAGCTGATCGAACACAACCTTTCCGGCACGGTGAACATGCTTGAGTACTGCAAAGCCCACCGGGCGGGCTTTGTGCTCCTCAGCACCAGCCGCGTGTATTCCATCCCTCCCCTCGCCCAGCTGCGCGTGGTGGCGGAAAACGGCGCGTTCATGCCCGATACCGCGTCGCCCCTCCCGGCAGGGCTCACCGCGCGGGGTGTTTCGGAAGCGTTCTCCACCGCCGCCCCCGTCTCGCTCTACGGCGCGACCAAGCTCACCTCCGAGGTGCTCGCGCTCGAATATGGCGAGACCTTCGGTTTCCCCGTCTACGTGAACCGCTGCGGCGTCCTCGCCGGCGCGGGCCAGTTTGGCCGCCCCGACCAGGGCATCTTTGCGTATTGGCTCAATAGTTACCTCCGCCGCCGGCCCCTCAAGTACATCGGCTTCGGCGGGCACGGTCATCAGGTGCGCGACTGCCTCCATCCCCGCGACCTGGCTCCGCTGCTGCTCCAGCAGTTTCGTGCCACCCCGGTGGATACGGACCAGCGCACGATCAATTGCGCCGGAGGCGCCGCTTCCGCGCGGTCACTCCACCAGCTGAGCGCGTGGTGTGCGGAGCGTTTCGGGAAACACACCGTCTCGTCGGACTCCACTCCCCGACCCTTCGACATCCCCTGGATCGTCCTGGATTCCACCAAGGCCGCGGAACTCTGGAAATGGATGCCCACGACGCCGGTCGAAAGCATCCTCGAGGAGATTGCCGCGCACGCCGAGGCCAACCCGAATTGGCTGGAGCTTTCCGCCCCTCTCTGACACGGGCTTACGGTTCGACCCATGGGCCCAGCCAACGAACCCAGCGCAACCCTCCCGCCGCTCACCCTGTTCTCCGTGGTGATTCCAGCGCGGGACGAGGAAGAGTCCCTGCCCTCCACCCTGAAGGACATTTACACGACCTTCACCGCGGCCGGCATTCCCCACGAAATCGTGGTGGTGGACGACGGGAGCAAGGACGGCACCTGGGCCGTGCTCGAGTCGCTCAAGACAGAGGTTCCCACCCTGGCGCCGGTCCAGAATCCGGGGCCGCATGGCTTTGGCCGAGCCATCATCTATGGGTTCAATCACATGAAGGGCGACGCCGTCGTCATCATGATGGCGGATGCCTCCGATGCACCCACGGACGCGGTCACGTATTGGAAGATGCTCAACTCCGGTTACGAGTGCGCCTTTGGCAGCCGGTTCATCAAGGGCGGCCGGGTGGTCGATTACCCGCGGGTGAAGCTGCTGGTCAATCGCATCGCCAATCTCTTCATCAAGACTCTCTTTCACATCCCCCTGAACGACACCACCAATGCGTTCAAGGCCTACCGCACCACCGTGATCAACGGGTGCCGCCCTTTGCTCGCGCCGCATTTTAATCTCACGGTGGAAATCCCCCTGAAAGCAATCGCCCGCGGCTTCACCTGGTCCGTCACGCCGATCTCCTGGCAGAACCGCAAACACGGAGTTGCGAAGCTCAAGATCAAGGAAATGGGCAGCCGGTACTTCTTTATCTGCGCTTACGTCTGGCTGGAGAAGTACTTCAGCCGGGGCGACTATCGCCGGCGTTAATGGCTCCGCGCGCACGGTGTCGGAGGCCCCAGCACCCGCCGTCCTGCAGCCAATCGCGTCTCCTAATAAGACGCTTCGGGCGGCCCCGCCGGTTGACGCCCGCCCCGGAAAGGACGAGAGTGACCGTGCCCCAAGCGGGGCACATCAGCAGTCACAAGACCGCAAATCTGGGCCACCCGCCCAGCACGATACCGCCGCTCCTGCCGAAGGAACGGCGGTTTTTTCACCCCTGAACCGTTGGTGAGGGTTTGCCCGGTCCGGGGAACGCGGGAGAAAATTCCTTGTTTGGGGGCGGGCGTTTTCATTCTCTCAGCCCTTTCGGCCTTATGATCTATCTTCTCGGCGGTTCCGGTTACGTGGGCCAAGCCTACCAAGCGCTTCTCACCCGCAAGGGTCTAACTTTTCGCAATCTGCGGCGAAGCGAGGTGGACTATTCCCAAAAAGAGGTGTTGCTCCGCGCCCTTCAGGCGGACCGGCCGGCGTTTGTGATCAATGCCGCCGGCTATACCGGCAAACCAAACGTTGATGCGTGCGAACTGCACAAACACGAGTGCCTGCTAGGAAATGCCGTGCTCCCTGGCGTGATCGCCGACGCCTGCGCCGAAGCCGGTGTGCCCTGGGGCCATGTCTCGTCCGGCTGCATCTACACGGGAGCGCGGGCCGATGGCACCGGCTTCACCGAGGAGGACGCGCCGAACTTCAGTTTCCGCACCAATAACTGCAGCTTCTACAGCGGTACCAAGGCGCTCGGTGAAGAAGTCCTCGCTGGAAAGCCCGGTTGTTACATCTGGCGGCTGCGCATTCCCTTCGATCACGTCGACAACCCCCGCAATTACCTCACCAAGCTGATGCGGTATTCGCGCCTGCTCGACGCCGCCAACTCGATTTCGCAGCTCCACGAGTTTGTGGCCGCCACTTTCGCCTGCTGGGAAAAGCGCGTTCCCTTTGGCACGTACAACGTCACCAATCCGGGCCACGTCACCACCCGCGAGGTGGTCGCCATGATCGAAAAATCGGGGGTGATGCGGAAGACCTTCGATTTCTTCGCCAACGAGGAGGAGTTCATGAAGGTCGCAGCCAAGACCCCGCGCTCCAACTGCGTGATGTCCTCCGCCAAGCTCGCCGCCGTGGGCATCGAGATGACCGAGGTTCACACCGCCATCGAGACCGCGCTCCGCTCGTGGCAGAAGTCCGCCGCCTGACCTTCCCGCACCCATGAACATCCTTGTCACCGGAGGCTGCGGCTTCATCGGTTCCAACTTCGTCCGCCAGCGCCTGACCGAAAAGGGCTCGCCCCTGCGCCGCCTCGTCAACCTCGACAAGCTGACCTACGCGGGCAACCCGGCCAATCTCGCCGATCTCGCCCACGATCCGAGGTATGTGTTTGTCCAGGGCGACATCGGTGATGGCGCGCTTGTCTCCGAACTGCTGGCCAAGCACGAGATCGATGCGGTGGTCAACTTCGCCGCCGAATCGCACGTGGACCGGTCGATCGACTCACCCGAGCCGTTTGTGCAGACCAACGTGGTGGGCACCCTGCGCTTGCTGAATGCGGCTCGCGTGTATTGGGCCTCCCTGCCGGAGCCTCGCAAGTCGGCCTTCCGCTTCCTCCACGTTTCCACCGATGAGGTCTATGGCACCCTCTCCCCGACCGATCCGGCCTTCACCGAGGAAACACCGTTCGCGCCCAACAGCCCCTACGCCGCTTCCAAGGCCGCCAGCGACCACCTCGTCCGGTCCTACCAGCACACCTACAAGCTGCCGACCCTCACGACCAACTGCTCGAACAACTACGGGCCCTATCACTTCCCGGAAAAACTCATCCCGCTGATGATCCTCAACGCGCTGGAGGGCAAACCCCTGCCCGTGTACGGCGACGGGATGCAGATCCGCGACTGGCTCTACGTCGAGGACCACGCCGCCGCGATCTGGCTGGTCCTGCAGAAGGGCCGGACCGGCGAGACCTACAACGTCGGCGGCCTCAACGAGAAACCGAATATCGAGATCGTGAATACGATCTGCGGTATCCTCGACCGCCGCGCGCCGCGCGCCGATGGACGCAGCTACACCACTCAGATCACCTACGTGGCCGACCGCCCGGGACACGACCGCCGGTACGCGATCGACTGCACCAAGATCCAGAAGGAACTCGGCTGGGCCCCGGCCGAGAGTTTTGCCACCGGGATCGAAAAGACCGTCAACTGGTACCTGACCCACCGCGAGTGGGCAGCCGACATCACCTCGAAGAAATACGCGCGCGAGCGCCTGGGGACGGGCTGAACCCGACCTCCTCACACCATGGCACGAAAAGGCATCATTCTCGCGGGCGGCTCCGGCACCCGCCTGTATCCCCTGACCATCGCGGTGAGCAAGCAGCTCATGCCGGTGTACGACAAGCCGATGGTGTATTATCCACTGTCGGTCCTGATGCTCTCCGGCATCCGGGAAATCCTCGTCATCTCCACGCCGCAGGACTTGCCGCTCTTCCGGCGCCTCTTGGGCGACGGCTCGCAGTTTGGGATCTCCCTGAGTTACGCCGAGCAGGCGCGCCCGGAGGGCCTGGCGCAGGCGTTTCACATCGGCGCCGACTTTGTCGGCAGCGACCCCTCAGCCCTCGTGCTGGGAGACAATCTCTTTTACGGCCACGATTTTGTCGCCTCCCTCACCGCCGCCACGGAGCGCACCACCGGCGCGACCATCTTTGGCTACCACGTGTCGGATCCCAAAGCCTACGGCGTGGTCGAGTTTGCGCCAGACGGACGGGTGCTCTCGATCGAGGAGAAGCCCGCCCAACCTAAGTCGAACTACGCGGTGCCCGGGTTGTATTATTACGACAGCGACGTCGTCGCCCTCGCCCGCGACCTGAAGCCCTCCAAGCGCGGTGAACTCGAAATCACCGACCTGAACCGCCTTTACCTCGAGGCGGGCAAACTGCGCGTCGAACTCCTCGGACGCGGCACCGCCTGGCTCGATACCGGAACACACGATTCCCTCCTCGACGCCGCCCAATTCGTCAGCGTGATCGAAAACCGGCAGGGCCTGAAGATCGCGTGCCTGGAGGAAATCGCCTTCCGCGCCGGATGGATCAACCAGGGACAGCTCGAGGCCCAGATCGCCCGCCTCGGAAAGTCGAACTACGGCGCCTACCTGAAGCGTCTGCTCTAGCGGCACCCCGGCGCCGTCAATCGGCGCCCCGGGGACGGCGCAAGGGCAGCGCCGCCAGCAGGCCACGCCCCCTTCCCCTCGCCGCCCTCCCGTGCAGGTCTCCTTCGTCATCCCGCTCTACAACTGCCTTCGCCTGACCCAGGCGATGCTGGCGAGCCTGCAGGCCACGGTGCCCGCCGGTCTTCGGCACGAGATCATCTTCGTGGATGACGGCAGCCGGGACGGCACCCGCGAGTGGCTGGGCAGCTTGTCAGCCGCGGACGGATACAAGGTCCACCTCAACGCGGAAAACGCGGGCTATGCCGCCTCGAACAACCGCGGCGCCGCCCTCGCCGGCGGCGACTACCTGGTCCTGCTGAACAACGATCTTGTCCTCACCCCCGGGTGGCTGGAACCAATGCTCGCCCTGCACCGGCGACTGGCCCGTCCGGGCGTCGTGGGCAATGTTCAGGTCTCCGCCAGCAGCGGGGAGCTCGACCACACCGGCATTGTGATCAACGCCAAGGGCAAGCCCGAGCACGACCGCCGCCTGCCCGCCGGTGGGTCCCGCTCACGCAGGGTCGATGCCGTCACCGGCGCGTGCTGGCTCGTGCGCCGCGACCTATGGACGCAGTTGGGCGGTTTCGACGAGGGATTCCTCAACGGGTGCGAGGATGTCGATTTCTGCCTGCGAGCGGCCTCACACCGCCACGTCAACGCAGTGGCACTCGAGAGCGTGATCCGGCACCACGTCAGTGCCTCGCCCGGGCGCAAGCTGCGGGACGAGGCCAATACACGCCGTCTGGTCCTCCGCTGGCGGGACGAACTGGCCCTCCGCGGGAGCCGGGCCTGGTCCCAGGACTACGTGGCGCGTATCCTCAACGCCGCCACCGCTTTCTCGTCACCGCTGGGGGCCTGGCGCGTGCTCTGCCACGCCCTCGGCTTGCGCCGTTCCCCGCCGCCGGAAGCCCTCTCAGGCATCCATCACGCGATAGACCGCGAGCTCGCGCGCTGGGAAAGCCTCCTCGGCCAGGCCTGACGGACTGCAGCGCTGGTCGTCAGCGGCGCGTTCCCGACTTCGCAGCACCTCGCGTACGACCGACTGGGGACGCTGGTTGATCGCGTTGAACATCCGGCCGAGATACTCGCCGATCACACCGAGCAACATCAACTGGACGCCGGAAAACAAAAGCAGAGCCGCCATCAGCGAGCCCCATCCGAACTCGGGTCCCTGGTTGGTCAGCCGCCAGTACACCACGAACCCGATGGCGGCGAAACCACCCGCCGCCATCACCAGCCCGAGGACGGTGGCGATCCGGAGAGGCATGATGGAAAAGTTGATGAAGGCGCTCATCCACAGGCGCACCAGCCGCCGGAGCGTGTATCCGCTTTCCCCTGCCACACGATCCGCGTGGGAGACCGTGACCGCGCCGATGCGCTGCGTCACCTGCAGGAGCAGCCCGTCGATATACGGCTGGGGGCCGGCATGGCGGGCCGCCTCCCGCGCCGCGAACGCGCTGACGCAGCGAAAACTCGAGAGATAAAAACCA
Organism: Verrucomicrobiota bacterium; assembly: GCA_023428905.1. Taxonomy (GTDB): domain Bacteria; phylum Verrucomicrobiota; class Verrucomicrobiia; order Opitutales; family Opitutaceae; genus EW11. The sequence goes on along the minus strand of JAEYWP010000030.1, from coordinate 63,345 downwards.
CGCGGTTTGTCCAGGACGACGTCGGTCATCCGGTTGGTCAGCCAGCTGCCGAGGTTGCGCCAGGCGGCGTGGTGTTTCTCGCCGTAGTGGCCGTAGACGACGTCGAGCGACTTCTCCTTCGCCAGGGCCCAGAGCTTCAGGGCCTCCTCGGGCGGGTTCTGACCGTCGTCGTCGAGATTCACGAGGTAGGCACCCCTCGCGTGTCTCCAACCCGTCAATACCGCGTTGTGCTCGCCGAAGTTGCGGGCATGGCTCACGAGCGTGATCGGCACGCGCGCCGCGGCGAGAAGCCGGCGACAGACCTCCTCGGTGGCATCGCCGCTGCCATCATTGACCAACACGATCTCATGACCGCCCGGGACAGACAGGCCCTCGATCTGGTGGACCAGCCCTTCGATCGTGGCGGCGCTAAAATACAGGGGTATGACGAAGCTGAGCGCTGGAGCTGGACTGCTCATGGGGCGGGCGGCCAGTCCAGCAGCGTTGCACACACCCTGTCAACGTCGCCCGGGCTGAGCCCGGGGTGGCAGGGCAGGCAGAGCACCTCCTCGCAGGCACGTTCGGTCACGGGCAATCGCAGGGTGCGGTCGCTGTAGGCCGGCTGGTGGTGCAGGGGAACGGGATACAGGACCGAGGCTGAAATCCCATGGTCCTGCAGGTGCGCCTGTACCGCCGGCCGCTCCCGGGTGCGGATGACGAACTGATGGTAAACATGCCGACAACCGGAAGCGGCCTGCGGCAGGCGCATCCAGCGTCCTTCCAGTCTCTTATGATAAATGTCGGCCAGCTTGTTTCGAAGTCCGTTCTCCTCCTCGAGGTACGGGAGCTTGGCCCGAAGAATCGCTGCCTGCAGTTCGTCGAGCCGGCTGTTGCGCCCCGGCACCTCGGCAACATAACGCGTCCGCCACCCGTACTGCCGGAGCAGCCGTACCGTCTCGGCGAGACCGGGGTCGTTCGTGGAGATCGCTCCCCCATCCCCGAGGGCTCCCAGATTCTTGGTCGGGTAAAAGCTAAACGCGGCGGCATCTCCCCAGGAGCCCACCTTGCGCCCGCCGATCTCGGCCCCATGTGCCTGGGCACAGTCCTCCAGCACCCGGGCTCCGTGGGCCCGGCAAATCTCCAGCAACTCCGGCATGGGCGCGGGATGCCCGTAAAGATGCACCGGAATCACCGCCTTCGCACCCCGGGCCGACCCGCGGAGCGCCGCGTCGAGGGCCGCGGGGTCCATCAGCATCAGATCGTCGGATACGTCGACAAAGCAGGCGCGCGCCCCGATCTGCTCGATCGCGGCGACGGTGGCCGTGACGGTATTCGCCACCGTGACCACGAGGTCCCCGGCTCGGACGCCGAGCGCGCGGAGAGCGATCTCGAGCGCCTCTGTCCCGTTGGCCACCGCGATGACATTCGCGCCGCCGAGGTAGGCGCCGAACTCCTGCTCAAAGGCGTCCACCTCCCTGCCCAGGATATAGTGGCCACTGGCCAGCACCCGATCGATGGCAGCGCGAATCTCGGCCTCGTGGGCCAGGAAGTTGGCCTTCGGATCGGCCGGGAGCAGCAGCGGTGATTTCATGCGCAGCGGAAGAGCGTTTTTTCAGGAAAGCGTCAGCGCGTCGACTCCGTACCCGCAAGCGGGGACGGCTGTAGCACCACGTCGACGTCGTAGGCGGCGAACGCCAGGAGCCGGCCATCGGCCGGTCCCGCGGGGACGGGCGCCTGGTCCGAACTGAGGGACACACGGTTTTCCCCCGGACGCAGCCGGAGGCCACTGACAACGTGACGGCCACGCTCAAGCCCCACCGCCACATGCCCCACCGTCTCCTCCCCGACCCGGATCCGCACCGCCTGCGGAACCATCCCCCTCAGCGAAAGCTGAAGCGAGGCGGTGACCGCGTGGGACTGCGGATTGTCGACCACGATGACGCCCTCGCCGCCGCACCATCGCCAGAATTCCTCCCGCCGTGCAATCTGCTCCAGCTGGTACCAGCCCGCTCCGATTCGGGCGCGCACAAAATCCGGGCGCCGCGTATCGACGAGTGAATACGGGGCGGCGATGGTCTCGCACGCGGGTGTGGGGCGCGCAGCCTGCGAGACCCGGATCACATCCCCGTTCAGATCCCAGTCGCCCCGCAGAGGAGTGTTGCGGCGGCCCTCATAGGTGTGGATCTCAAAATACTGCGCCCGTCGCAGGAGGAAATGATTGGCCCAGAGGCGCGACCAGAAGTCGCTGATCCGGAGATTGAGAGACGCCACCTCGAGGTCCGACTCGATACCCTGCAGCGCGATGAGACCCGGGCCGACCAATAGCGGCGGGTTGCGCATGCGCTCGGAAAACTGACGCGCGACGATCCCATTCCCTGCCACGACCAACACCAGGAGGGCGCAGGCGGCGGCGCGGAAGACGACGCGGGGCCCAATGGAAAAGGTGAGCCAATACAGCATCGCGGGAAGGAGCAGGGGAAGGAAGACGCAGAGCAGCTTGTAGGCGTCGTAACTCGCATTGGTCCCCCGCAGGTGCCCGCGCAGGAGCAGAAAGCCGTATCCAAGAAGCACGGGCGGCATCGCGGCGATGACGAGGAGTCGATTGGTCCGGGCCCACGGCCGCCGCAGCAAGGCCGCCCCCAGGAGCGCAAGCACGGCGGCGAGGGCGATCCAGCGAAGAGACCCGGACCAGGGTTGCAGGCTCGGATCTGAAACCAAACCGAGCCATCCCTCCGGTCCCGCTCCGGGAATCGCCCAGCCAAAGTCGGTCTGCTGAAAGAGAACAAAACGCTCAATCAGCCCGAGGGTCCGCTGGGTGAAGAGCAGCGCGACCGGAGCGAGTGGCAGGAGCATCCAGAAACACCAAGAAAGAACCTTCCGCCAGTGAGCGCGCCTCAGGGTTTCGATCCCCACCACCGCCACCGCCGGGACCAGGGCCACGATGATGATGAAATTGTAGGCTCCCATCACGATCCAGTACGTCACGGCGAGGAGACCAAACCACGCTCCGCCCGGCTTTTGGCCGGATCGCGTGGCCCAGGCATCGAGCCCGATCGCGTTGAGGAGGGCGATCGCCACGGCCGCGAGCAGCTGACTCATCGCGACATGATAAACCGCGTACCAGACGAGGGGGCTGAGGCCATAGAGGCCCGTCACGACAAAGCTAATACCCGGGCCGTATCGGAAGCTGCGGCGGCAGACCCAGAAGACGACCGGGAGCGAAAGCGCGACAAACACCGCAGTCATGGTGCTGACCAGGGCATGCGGCGGGAGCTCAAGGATCGCGGCGTTGAGCGCCAGCAGGGCCGAGGGGGTGAAATGGTTGAGCCGCAGCCAATGGCCGAAGAACGAGTCGACCGAGTTGAGCGAAACCACCTCTGTCAGGCCCAGGAAGCCGCTGCGATCCGACTTCGCGAACTCGAGCAACGTGCGCGCGCCCGCCGCATAGTCCGCTGCGTCGCAGCTTCCCAGGGAGGAGGTGGTCAGGACTTTTGATGCGTGGGCAAAGGGCAGCAGAAGGACGGTGAGGATGAGGCCGGTGAGGAGCGCAACCCCACGCCACTGCCACAGCGCAAACCCCAGCCGCCACCCTTTCCTGGCAGAGCGCCACGTTCCGGCGCCGAGGAGCACCACGGGGATGGCGAGGGCGATGCGCCCATAACTCTGGGCGCCGGGCAGGTCCAGGTGCGCACCGAACCAAACCACGGCCGATTGCAGAGCCACGCCCGCAGGCGCGGCGAGCGCGGGCCAGGCGGCTTTCCAGCGCCGGGGCGTCACCAGCAACGCCAGACCGGCGCCCCAGAAAAAGAAGTGCAGCAGCAGGCCAAAGCCCACCAACAGGAACGGCATAGAAGAAGCGGAAGTTTTCCACGACACCCCATCGCCGCCCCGAGATAAAGCGCAAAGGCGTCCGCGAGGGACATACCGGACCCGGGGGTCCCGGCCGGGGCGCTCCCGGGCCCAGGGCCGTACAGCCCTGCATCCCGAAACCTTCGCGATTGCGACGGTGGCACGCGGCGTGTGCTTGCAGCGTTCCCAGGGCGGCGCGACCCTCCTGCCCGACTCATGCACCTCGCATCCATCCACCTCTATCCGGTCAAGAGCTGTCGGGGCATCGCCGTTGAGAGCGCGGAGCTCGATCAACGCGGCCTCGTCGGCGACCGTCGCTTTCTCGTGGTCGACGCGCAGGGAAAGGCCGTGACACAACGCACCGTTCCGCGCATGGCGCTGATTGAAACCGTGCTCACCGCTTCCACCCTCGTCCTGCGAACGGAAGGTGTCGGCGAGGTTTCCATCCCACGCGGTAGCAGCGGCGAACCCCTGCGCTCCGTCGACCTCTGGAGCAGCCTGGGGCTCCAGGCCGAGGACTGCGGGGTGGAGCCTGCCGCATGGTTGAGCGAGGTGGTCGGGTTTCCCGTGCGCCTGGTGCGAGCGGGGCCGGACTTCCACCGGCCCGTGAAGCCCACCAAGGCGGCGCCGGGAGACGAGGTCGCATTCACTGACGCCTACCCTTTGCTCGCCATTTCCCAGGCTTCGCTGGACGACCTCAATCAGAGGCTTCGCGGGGCCGGCCACGACGCCGTCCCCATGGATCGTTTCCGGCCCAACCTGGTGATTGCGGGATGTGCGCCGTACGAAGAAGACACTTGGACCCGCGTGCGCGCCGGCGACGCCGTGCTGCGCGCGGCTGGTCCGTGTGCACGATGTATCATGACCACGACGGACCAGCGTACGGGCGAGAGGGGCAAGGAGCCCCTGCGGCTGTTGGCCTCCTACCGCCGCACGTCATCGGATCCTTCCGAGGTGAACTTTGGCCAGAATCTGATTCACGAGGCCAAACGCGGTACCTTGCGCGTCGGCGCGGCCCTCCAGCCGGCCTGACGGTTCACGCGCCTCGCCGGGAAAGCCCGGCTACGGCAAACGGCATGACCGGGGCGCGCCCTCGCCGCACACTCAGCGGTTCACGCGTCGCGCGCCCGTGGTGGTAAATTTCAAGGCGGACGGGATGCGGTCCAGAGGCGTGAGCACTTCCTCGACAGTTTGCGAACTCTCCGCTCCGTCCGTCGCAAGGAAACGCACACGCACGGAAACCTGGTCTTTGAAGAAACCCCGGTTCGTGCCCGGAAGAACGACGCGTTGGGGCGCCTTGCCCACGGGGATGCCGTTCACCACGACCGTCGCGCCCGCAGGTTCAGATTCGACCAGCACGGTGAACTCACCCTCCGGCAAACGGCCTTTGCGCTCTGGCGTGATTTTGTCCGCGGTGGGCGCGGCGGGGCGTTCCTGGCTGGGCAACACGTTTCCCCGGGGTTGAGTGCTGCAGGCGGAGACAAACAAAACGACGCACCCAATGCTGAGCCGGAGGATCTGAAGCTTCATCAGCCTGCTTTGACCTTTCGCAATAGAGTTGTTCCAAGAGACTTCCGCCCGTGTGCGAGAGGTCCACAGCGCGGCGACGTTTTTACTTGGTAAATCCATGGGCGTGGGCTTTTTCTCACCGAAACTCTTGCGCCGCGCACGAGTCGTACTCTGCCCCCTTCTTCTGCAGTACACGCTTACATGATCAACGGTCCCTCCTGGTCTCAGAAACTCCGCGACGAAATTGGCAAGGCTGTCATCGGCCAGGACGCGGTGGTGGAACGCTTGCTCGTGGCCTTGCTCGCCAACGGCCACGTGCTGCTCGAGGGCATGCCGGGCCTGGCAAAAACGCTCCTGGTCCGCTCGCTCGGCACCGCGCTGGGCGTGCAATTCGAGCGCATCCAGTTCACGCCTGACCTGCTTCCCAGCGATGTGGTGGGCACGATGATTTTCCAGCCGAAGAACGGTGAGTTCAGTCCGCACCTGGGACCGATCTTTGCCAACCTGGTCCTCGCCGACGAAATCAACCGTGCTCCCGCGAAGGTCCAAAGCGCGTTGCTGGAAGCGATGCAGGAACGCCAGGTCACGATCGGGGGCCACACCCACCCGCTCCCGAAACCCTTCTTCGTCATGGCGACTCAGAATCCGGTGGAGCAGGAGGGCACGTACCCGCTGCCGGAAGCGCAGACCGATCGTTTCCTTTTCAAACTCCTCGTCGATTACCCGTCCGCCGATGAAGAGACGGAAATGATGCTTCGCTGGGGACAGGTGACCAAGCAGCCCGCCCTGACTGCAGCGTCCTCCGGCGAAGAAGTCCTGGCCCTCCGGGAACAGGTCGATCGCGTCCACGTCGCACCGGCCATCCAGGGCTACATCCTGGCGCTCGTGCGGGCGACGCGCGCGATGGCGGCCGACCCTAAAGCCCAACTGCAGCCGGGCACGCGTTATCTGACGTTTGGCGCCTCCCCGCGTGCGTCCCTCGCCCTTTTCCAGGCGTCCCGTGCCCTCGCGTGGCTTCGCGGCGAAGATTTCGTCAGCCCCTCCCTGGTTCAGGAGATTGCAGCCGACGTCCTCCGTCACCGCATTGGTCTCACCTACGAGGCGGAGGCGGAGGAGATCACCGCGGACACCCTGATCGGCCGGGTAATTGAGAAGACGCCTGTACCCAAACTCTAGTATGGCGGGCGAGCCCACCATCGCGAAGCCGTCGCCGTCTGCCCTGCCTCTCCTGCGCAAGCTGGAGTGGCGCGTTCGGCATGCGGTCGAGAATGTCCTCAGTGGAGAGTACCGCTCTGCATTCCGCGGCCGCGGCATGGAGTTCGACCAGGTGGTGCGGTATGAATTCGGCGACGACGTGCGGGATATCGATTGGAACGTCACCGCTCGGCTGGGTGAACCTTATCGCAAAAAATTCGTCGAGGAACGCGAGGTCACGATCCTGATCCTTTTTGAGGACTCCCCCAGCCTGCAGTTCGGCTCCGGGCTTCAATCAAAGCGGGAAGTGCTCCTGGAACTGGCCGGGCTCGTTGCCCTGCTCGGCGCGGTCAATCGCGATCGCGTCGGTTTTGTCCACGCCACCCCGCAGGGATACACCTTTCGTCCGCCGGTGCGCGGACGCGGCCCCATCCTGCATTTGGCCGCGACACTCCTCGGCACCTCCGCGCCCGACGTCACGGCGCTCACTCCGGATACGGCGACGCTCGCCTCCGTGCCTTGGCGCCTGCTGGCCCGCGCGGCGCCCAAACACAGCGTTCTCTTGTGGCTGGGCGACTTCCCGCCGCGGCCCGCCCCCGAGGGCTGGCTGGTGGCGAAACGCCGCTATCAAACGATGGGGTTTCGCGTCGACGACCCGTGGGAACGGGAGTTGCCCGAGGGCGATACCTTTGCCGCCTTCGACCCTCTTTCCGGCCAGTTGGTCACGCTCGACGGCAGTCCCGCCCAACGCTCCGCCCATGCCGCCTGGCGCGAGGCGCGAGAGACGGCGTGGAGCGCGCTCCACCCCGATCCCTTGAGCCGGCTCGTTGTCACCACGGAGGAAAACCGACTCGACGCGCTGGTGCGCTTTTTTCACGCACGGATGCGGGCGCGGGCCTCCTGATCGCGCATGAACGCCGGCACCACCCTCGCCTTCGTGATCCCGTCGATCCCTCTGTCGTTGTGGGAGGACTACCGCCTTGCCCAGGCGCTCTGGCTGCTGGCCCTCCTGGTCCTGCCCCTGGTGGTCTGGCTTAGGGGTCGCCGGCGTGTGCCCGTCCTGGTCGTTCCGTTTGCCGCCTCCTGGTACCGCCCGTCCCTCGTCACTGCATCGCGCCTTCCCCAGTTTTTTGCCGTCCTCGGCGCCTGCCTCCTGGTCGTCGCCCTGGCCCGCCCGCAAAAAATCCAGGACAAGCGCGAGGTGCGCTCGCAAGGGTACGACCTGATTCTCGCGATCGATCTCTCGGCCTCGATGCTCGCCGAAGATTTCGAACGTGGGGGTCGCCCGGTGAACCGACTCCAGGCCATCAAGCCGGTCATCCAGGCCTTCATCAACGACCGCCCGAATGACCGCATCGGGCTGGTCGTGTTTTCGGGCCGCGCCTACACGCTCGCGCCCCTCACCTTCGACCACGACTGGCTCGCCCGGCAGACGGAGCGCCTGCGCCTGGGCATGATCGAGGACGGCACCGCCATCGGAGACGGCCTGGGCGTTGCCCTCAGCCGCCTGGAACAGGCCCGCCACGAGGAGGGCAGTCGCCGCAAGGGCGCCTTCGTGATCCTGCTGACAGACGGAGTGAACAACCTGGGCGTGCTCACCCCGCTGCAGGCGGCGGAGGTGGCAAAATCCAGGAGCATCCCCGTCTACACCATCGGCGCGGGCAAGGAGGGCTGGGTGCCCGTTCCCGTTTTTGACCAGCGCACCGGGGAGCGGCTTGGAACCACGCGACGCTTTAACGACCTTGATGAGTCAACCCTCCGGGCCATCGCCAACATGACCGGGGGCCGGTATTTTCGGGTCGACGACACGGCCACGGTCCAGCAGGCGTTTGCGGCCATCGATCGCACCCAGAAGATCGAGTTTCAGGCCAAGTCCTATCTCCTCACCACCGAGCTCTTCGCCTGGCCCGCCGGCGCCGGGGCGGTCTGCTTCCTGCTCGGTGCCGCGCTTGCCCGCACCCGCGTCCGCGGGGTTCGACCCCGGCCGGCACACCCCGGGGTGACGGCAAAGGCAACCCCCGGCCCCCTCCGCGCATGACGTTCCATCTGCCCCATCTGCTCTGGCTGCTGGTGGTGCCCGTGCTCCTCGCGCTCCTCGAGGCGCGGCGCAGGCCGGGCACCGCCGCCGCAAGCACCCACCCCAAGATCAGGCGGGCGGAGGCAGGCACTCAGGACCTCCAGCTGGAGGCGGCGCGAACCGTGGAAGAGCCGGTTCGACCCAAAACGCAGCTGCGCTGGCGCCAGCACCTCGCGCTGGCCTTTTTCGCCCTCAGCCTCGCCAGGCCCCAATGGGGCCACGTGGACGAGCCGGTCTTCGATCAGGCGCGTGAGATCGTCATCGCGCTCGACCTGTCCCGAAGCATGCTGGCGACCGACATCGCGCCCTCCCGCCTCGACCGTGCAAAATTGCTGGTTACCAGCCTGCTGGAGCGGCTTTCAGGCGAGCGTGTGGGTCTGATCGTGTTCGCGGGCACCGCCTTCCTCCAGAGCCCGCTCAGCAGCGATTACGAGATCCTCAACGAATTCCTGCCGACCCTCTCCCCCGATTTCCTCCCCCAGGGCGGCTCCAACTACCAGGCCTTGATCAACGACGCCGTCTCCGCCTTCAGCGCGAGTGGCAGCGCGGATCGTTTCCTCATCGTGCTGAGCGACGGCGAGGCGACCGACGACAGCTGGCGCCAGGCCGCGGGCACGCTGAAGGAACGGGGCATCCGCGCGCTCACCCTTGGGGTTGGGACCGCCGAGGGCAGCATCCTCCCCGATCCGAAGGGCGGATACATCAAGGACGACTCGGGCGCGGTGGTGCTCTCGAAACTACAGTCGGCCACCCTCGAGGAACTGGCCTCGCTGTCGGGCGGGCGCTACGTGGACGCGAGCACCTGGGTCGACCTCGCGCAGCTGCTCGAGTCGACGGTTGAGGCGGGCCGCAAGGGCGACTTTCGCGAGGAGCGGCAGGTTCGACTGGTCGAGCGTTTCCAGTGGGCGCTCGCCCCGGCGCTGTGTCTCTTCCTCTGGAGCCTGCTCCGCGAGTTCCCGGTGCATCCCAGGCCGCGCACTGTCCAGTTGAAGCCAACGGGGCAGAAGGGTCTCGCCGCCGGGCTCGCCCTGCTGGGTCTGGTGTGGTTCGCCGCTGATTCGCCCCTGGGGGCCGCCGAAACGAAGACTTCCGCCGCTGCTGAACCCCTCTCCAAGCTGGTCGCACAGTTTTCCACGCGGGACGCCCTGGCCGCTCGCGATTATGCCGAGCTCGCCCGCACCACCTTGGATTACGCCAAGCGGTCCAGTGCGAACCAGGAACCTCCCGCAGAGGGAGCGATTCGGGACGGGCTGCAGGCGGTCAGGGCGGGCGCATCGCTCGATGACAAGGCGGCCGACTGGGACCGTCTGCGCCAGGAGTTGGAAGCATTCCTGGCAAAGCCACCCGAGCCGACACCTCCGCCGGAACAGCCGGAACAGCAGGACGAGGAGCAGAAACCCGAGGATTCGCAGCAGCAACCGAAGCAGGACCAAAAGCAGTCGGGCCAGGAGCCGCCGAAGGACGAAAAACCGGGCTCATCCGAGCAAAAGCAAGACGGCTCCAACCCGGAGTCGTCGCCCAAGGACTCGCCTCCCCAAACAAAGGAATCGGAAACCCCGCCGCCCCAATCCGCCTTTGGAGACATGCAGCCCAAGGAGGGTGAGGCACCCAAGCCGACCCCGACGCCAACGCCCGGGAATGCCACGCCAGAGACACAGAAGGTCGGAGGCGCACCCGACGGGAAGGGCGAACCTCCCGTCGATCCATCGTTGGTCGTTCCTCTGGAGCGCCTCCAGCGCGTTCGCAACCAGGACTCGCCGGTCCGGCTCCAGGAACTCATGCGCGGAGACGGCGGCGCGGAAGCACCCGTCGGAAAAAATTGGTGACACTCATGCGATTGAATCGACTCACGCTCGTTATCCTCTCGCTGCTCTGCGGTGCACTCTGCGCCTACGGACAGGCCGTGAAGTGGGAGCCATCCACCGGCACGTTGCCGCTCAACCAGACCAGCGAACTGCAACTGGTGTTCGAGGGATGCGATCCGGCAGGTGATCCCGCGGTACCCGCCGTACCCGGTTTGCAACTCCAGGCCGTGGGCCAGGCCAGCAATGTCTCGATCGTAAACGGCCGCGTTTCCCAAACCGTGACCATCACCTTCCATGCGCGGGCCACGCAGCGAATGACACTCACGATCCCGCCTTTTGCCGTCGCGACCAACAAAGGAAAAATCCCGGTCGCAGCCGCGACCTATGAGGTGGGTGATGCCACCGTCGGCCAGGGCGCGGTGGCCCTCGACCGGGTCGCAAATGCCCAGTTGGAAGCGCCGGCCGAGGTCTGGGCCGGGCAGGTGTTCGACCTGCGTTATTCGCTTGATGTGGCACGCCGCTATTTCCACTCCCGGTCGAATCTCCCCGAGTGGTCTCCGGCGCCGCTCGCGGTTGAAGACTGGCCCGAAGCGCAGGTCGCGGAAACGGCGGTGAGTGGAGAACAGCGTATCCGGTTTTCTTACACCACCCGCGCTTACGCAAAGGAACCGGGCGCGGTGACGCTGAATGCGACATCGCAGCTGGTGAACTTGTCCACCGGCAGTCCGGGTTTTGGTTTCTTTTCGAGGCCCAATCTCGAGCAATACGCCATCGCCAGTGGACGTCCCGAGCTGCGCGTCAAAGCATTGCCCTCCCCCGCCCCGGCATCGTTCCAGGGTGCGGTCGGAAACTTCAAACTTGAATCCAAGGTGGTGCCGGCCACGAGCGCCGTGGGCGAACCGATCACCTGGACGCTGACGCTGACCGGGACGGGGAACTGGCCCGACATTGCCAGCCTCCCCGCGCGTGACGTGTCCCGCGACTTCCGCGTCGTGCAGCCCCAGGCGCGGCGCACGCTTGCGGAGGGCAAATTATTCGACGGCTCCCTGACCGAAGACGTTGTCCTGATCCCGACACAACCCGGCGTTTATCAACTCGGACCTGTGTCTTGGTCCTATTTTGACGCTGCGGCCGGGGTCTATCGGACCGCCACCACGGAACGTGTCACCGTCAATGTGACAGCACCGGTGGCGCGCACCGCAAGCCTGCCAACCGCCACGCCCCCCGGTGGCCCTGCGGCCAGCCAAACACCGGTCAGCTCTCGACCGGTCACTCCGCCTCTCGCCCCTGCGCCCATTCCAAGAGACGCGGTAGATGCCTCCGGTCACGCGCCCCTGCCCTGGTCCCATAGCACCCTCACCGGATTGCTCTGCCTGCCGCTGTTACCGCTGCTGGCAGCCTGGCTGGCCCTCGCCTGGAGGCGGGCAAAAAAGACAGACCCGTATCGGGACCGGCGCACGGCGCGGGACCAGCTGCGGGAGGCCCTGCGTCGGCTGGCTAACACGACCGAAGTCGAAGGTCGCTCTGCCCTCGTTCAAGCGTGGCAACGAGAGACAGCCGCGCTTTGGCAGGTACCGGCGGCGGTTCCCACCGCGAAGTATTTCGAGACCTTCCTTCCCGAGGCGGAGGGGCGTACGTGGGCAGGGCTTTGGCGAGAATCCGAAACCGCGCTTTACGGAGCGCGCGCCACGCTCCCACCAGAGTGGATCCATCGGGCGAATACGGCAGCCGAGGCAGTCCGACTTCCACGTTTCACCCCCCTCCAGCTTTTCCGGGCGCGCAATCTTCTGCCTTTCGCGGCGGCGCTGGTGCTCAGCGTCCTTGCGGTGTCGGAGACACGGGCCGATACGGGCCTGGCGGCCTATGCGCGAGGAGATTTTCCGGAGGCTGAACGCCACTGGCGGCAGGCGGTTGGAACCCGCGGTGATGATTGGGCGGCACACCACAATCTCGCCCTGGCGCTCTCCCAGCAGAGCCGATGGGGAGAAGCGGCGGCGCATGCCGCTTCCGCGTTTGTGCAGCACCCCAGGCACGACTCCACCCGCTGGCACCTGACGCTTTTCTCCGAACGGGCCGGCTTCGCCCCCGGTTCACTGGCGGCCTTCATCACGCCTTCGACCTATCACAGCATGGCGCGGGTTCTCTCCCCTGCGGAATGGCAGCGTGTGCTCGTCGGGTGTGCCTGGACCGCAGCGGTGGCGCTTTTCTGTTTCTTGTTCGCGGCGTATCAGCGCACGGCTCGGGCCGCGCGGTTTTTGGGTTGGACCTTGCTTGCGGTGGCTCTGGTAGGCGCCGTATCCGGCGGGATCGGCGTCGGCGCCTACGGCAATGCGGCGGATGCGCGCGCGGTGATCCTGTGGAAGCCGTCGGTGCTGCGCTCCATTCCGACCGAGGTGGATACCGTCCAGAAGACCTCGCCCTTGGCGGCGGGCACCATCGCGGTGGCTGACAAGACCTTCCTGGGGTGGCGCCGGCTTGCGTTCGAAAACGGCCAGACGGGCTGGGTACGACAGGAAGAACTCGTCCCTCTGTGGAAGTAGGCCCGCTGACCTCAGCTGCGGGGCGGGCACTCGGGACAGCGGGAGGGTACATTACCGTCATGAGACAGTGTAGTGGACCCTGCCGCGGTGTCACAGGACCGTCGGAACAACACTGGTCACCCCGTTTTCCGAACCCGTGTGCAACGCAACGCTCTCACGGGCGGCGGCTGCCAGAACGTCTCCCACAACCCTGCCCTACCCAATGAAAAAGCTTCTCGCGGCGTTTGCTGCGACTCTCTTGGTTCTGAATCCGATGCAAGCCTCTGAAGTTAAATCCGCAACCTACGGAAAGATGCCCGACGGTCGGGAGGTGAAGCTGTTCACGCTCACCAACGAAAACGGTTATGTCGCCAGAGTCTCCGAGTATGGCGCCATCCTCGTCAGCATGGAGGTTCCCACGGAGAAGGGGAAACGCGTCGATGTCACTCTCGGTTACGACACGCACGAGGGCTGGCTGACCAACACCAACTATTTCGGGTCGACCGTGGGTCGGTTCGGCAACCGCATCGGCGCCGGCAAATTTACGCTCGACGGCAAGACCTACCAGCTCGCCACCAATAACCAGCCGAACGACGTCCCCTGCCATCTGCACGGCGGCGAAAAGGGCTTCGACAAGGTGCTCTGGAGCGGAGCCCCGGTGAACAAGCCGGGCGCGAGCGGCGTGGCCCTGACCTACGTGGCGAAGGATGGCGAAGAGGGTTATCCCGGCAATCTCACCACCGTGGTCACGTATTGGCTGACGGAGAAGGACGAGCTGATCTGGGAGGTGAGTGCGACCACCGACAAGGCCACCATCGTCAACCTCGCCCACCACACCTATTGGAATCTCACCGGCGATGCGACCAAGTCGATCAACGACCATGAACTGATGATTGAGGCGGATGCCTACCTCCCCACCGACAAAGGACTGATCCCAACGGGTGAGCTCGCCCCGGTTGAGGGCACGCCGATGGATTTCCGCAAACCGACGAAGATCGGGGCGCGCGCCGACGAGGCCTTCGAGGCTCTGAAATTTGCGGGTGGATACGACCACTGCTGGGTTCTGCGCAAGGGCGACGGTCTGCGCCGCGCCGCAGTGGTGAAGGATCCGGCTTCGGGTCGCACCATGGAGGTCTATACCGATCAACCCGGCATCCAGTTCTACGGTGGCAATTTTCTGGACGGCACCGTGACCGGCAAGAATGGGGTCAACTACAAGTTCCGCACCGGACTTTGCCTCGAGACGCAGAACTTCCCCGACGCTCCCAACAAGGCTAACTTCCCAAGCGCTGTTCTCCGCCCGGGTGAGACCTACCGTCACACGCTGGTCCACCGCTTCACGAAGTAAGCGGACCTGAATCTCCTTCGAGCCCGGCCGCCCCCGCGTGCCGGGCTTTTTTATGCGCGTTCGCTGGCCGGGAGGCGGGACCCGGCGCGTCGCTTCATCCTATCCCTGCTTGCGCCAGACCGACTTCATTCCCCAGCCCACGATTGCCAGCGAGAGCAGTGAACTGAGCGGCATCATGATGGCGGCAAGCAGTGGGTTCATCGATCCACCGACCGCCAGTCCCACCGCGAGCAGGTTGTAGCTGATCGAAAACACGAGCAGCACTCGATGGGTCATGCGCCGCACGTCATCCACCTCAAACAGGCAGCGCACCCCGTCGATCCCGCGACCCAGATAATAAAAGTCGGCCTTCTCCGCCAGGATGCCGCGATGCACCACCGGCGTTCCCCGGCACAAGGCGCGATCAAATGCCAGGCTGTCGTTTGCGCCGTCGCCCAGCATCATCGCATCGCCCGCGCTGTGGTCCTCGAGCCACCGTGCTTTCTCCTGCGGTGTCATCTCACCGGTGCCGGCGGACTCGCGGAGCCCGAGTGCCTCCGTCAATCGACGCACCTTGTGGGACCGATCTCCACTCAACACGTGCACGGTCAGGCCGCGGCGCTGCAGGCGCTGGATTTCCACCACGGCATCCGCCCGGGCACACTCTTGAAAACGGAAGCTCGCCACCACGCTCCCGTCGCAGCTGAACACTGTATCGGTCGTGTCCGTTGATTCCACCGCCGCGCCTCCGACGGGACCGTTGAGCGCCCAGGAAGGACGTCCCAGTTTCCAGAGCCGGTCGTCGGTGCGCAGGCTGACGCCCTGCCCCACCCGCTCCTCGACCGCGCCATCCACCATTCCCCTGACGCCCTGGGCCATGAGCTGTTCTGCAAGGCAGCGCGCCACTGGATGCGGGTTGTCCTGAACGAGGGTGAAAAGGATCTGTCGCTCCTGCGCTCCCAGCGTACGGAGGTCTGCCCCGTCCTGGAGGGTCGGGGTTTCGAGCGTGAGCGTGCCGGTCTTGTCGAACACCAGGGTGCGCACCTTCTGCAGCCGGTGCCACACGTCGCCGACGCGGACAAAAACGCCTCGAGCCCGCAGTGCCACGGTCGCCATCTCGTCGGCCAGGGGAAAGGAAAGCCCGATCGCACAGGGACACGAAACCACCAGAATGGCCGTCACCACCGCACCGGCGCGAAGGAGGTCACCCGTGCCCCACCACCAGGCGGCACCCGCCAGCGTCGCGATTGCGATGATGGCGACCAGATACCCCTGGATCACACGATCGAGCACGCGGTTGCGGTACTCGGCCCGCGCAACCGGCTTCATCAACTCCGCGAGCAGCGAATGGGCCCAAGGCTGTATCGCCTCCAACTGAACCTCAGTGCGGCCCAGGCAGATCGCCCCCGCCGGGACGCGCTGGCCGCGCTGATACGTTCGCGGAGCCGACTCCCCGTTGATCCACGACAGGTTGAACTCGGCACCGTCCGAGTGCAGTCGCGACTCCACCGGTACGGTCTGGGAGCTCGGGATCACGTAGCGCTGTCCCAAGGCCAGGTCTTCCGGAGCGATCCGCACCTCGGTGCCCGTCGCCGTCCAGGCCTTCACCCGCGGGGGCGTGGGTTGCTGCGCCAGCAGTCGCCTCTGATTGCGCTCGACCGCCGCCGTCTGCGCCCACCGCCCGACCAGCATCAGCAGGATGAAGGTCGAAACAAAATCGAAGTAGTTGTACACCTCGCGCTCCATCAGCCACCCGGCGAAGGAGCCTCCATACGCCCCCACGATCCCGAGCGCGATGGGGAGATCGATGTTCATGGCGCCCTCCCGGAGGCTGCGGAAGGCCCGCCCGATGAAATACCCGCCTCCCGCCAGCAGGCTCAGCGTCCCGAACACCATCGAGAGAGTGCTGAAAAGCCGGGCGTAGGTGAAGCTCGCCTCCATGCCGAAATACGTCGGCAGGGTGAAAAGCATCACGTTCATCGCAAAGGCGGCGCAGAGCCCGATCTTCCGCACCAGCGCCCGGCTCTCCGGGGTGGCCGAGCGCGCGGTGGAGGGCGTCGACAGCAGGTAGTTGAACGACTGCAAAGACCGGGCGAAGGCCGTGGAATCAAATTGCCCGCGTTGCCAGCTCAGGCGCAGTTGCCCGGTCTGGGCGTTCACATCGATGCGTCCCGCCCCCTGCTGCTTGCTGAAGACGCGCTCGATCAACCAGACACATCCGGCGCAGGAGATCCCCTGGACATCGAGGTAGAGCTCGGGGGTCGCGGCGGCATGTTTCAGCTCCGCATTCGCCTGGGCCTCCTGGAGCCACTGGAAATCCCGCGCCGGCAGCAACGCCGCTTCCGCCGGGGCCGTGACCCTGTCCTTGATTTGGTAATACGCACCCAGGCCCTCTTCGTGCACCAGCCGGTGCACGTAGGCACAGCCCGCACAACAAAACGCTTCCTCCGGCCCGGCCGTGGGAATGCCGCAATGGCGACAGACCGGGAGAGACCGATTGCTCCGGCGCGCCGGGGCCTTGCGGGATGTAAGCAGCGATGGCATGGCGATCAGTGGCACACCCACTCGCCCAGACTCGGTCCAGGAAGTCCCAGCGTGCTCCGGAGGCGCCATGCGATCACACAGGCCGCGACGAGAGCCGTGCCCATCTGCACCCGGGCATAGGTGGTCGGTGTAATCTGTGCGCGCAAGCGGCCAAACTGCGACTGCACGACCCAAAGCAGCGGGAGGGTGCCGAGGCCAAAGGCCAGCATGAATTCCATCCCGCCCACGGCGGATCCGGCAAAACCCGACAGCGCCGCCACAAAATAGAGCGGGCCGCACGGAAGCAGTGGGGTGGCAAGGCCGAGGGTGCCCGCCGCTACCAGGCTTGAACGCCCGCGCCCCCAGGCCTGCAGCCGCAGGGCCCAGCGCACCGCGATCGCCGGCTTTGGCACACGGCGGTCGAGCCTGAACGCCACCGCGACAAAAAACACCACCATCAGCCAGGGCAGTCCGCGCAACCACTGTGTATCCACCCAGGCCAGCGGCACGCCGCCCAGCGCCCCCGCGACCGCACCCATGGCGGCATAACTCAGGAGGCGCGACGCCTGGTACGTCACGGCCAGCGTCGTGGCATCATCCTCCGGCCGCCGGGGGGAGAGCCAGCAGGCCATCGGGCCGCACATCCCGGCGCAGTGCAGGCTGGTGACGAGGCCGGCCACAAAGGCCGCGGCGGGAGATTGAATACTGGCGAGTTCCATGGCGTGACGCTATCGCGCCGGCCCCCGCTCCAGCGGCACCTCTGCCACGTGCTGCCGCGAGGCGATCACAAAGAAGGTGGCCCACGCAGTGATCAGGAGCGCAAACGCGCCCGCGACCCACCACAGCAGCCGATCCTTGCCCGGCGGTGGCGGGACTCCCGGGGTTGGCTCTGACGGTTTCCCGGGGTTGGCCGATGGCTGGGGCGACGTGTTCATCGGCGGCCCGCCTCCTCCAGCAGACGCACATCGGGCCCGACAAACTCCACCGGACGTTGGATCACAAAACTCCGCGCGACGTCGCTCACCTCGAAGTACATGCGCACCTTCCCGGTGTAGTGCTCGCGTGGAACCTGCACCACCAGCGGCCGGACCTCCTCGCCCAGGCCGGGGAGCTCGACCGGTATTTCAAATCCAGTGACAACGGCGCCCTTCGGCACATCAACCGCCTTGACGGTGAAGGCCACCGGGTCCGAGCGCTTGTTCACCAGGCGCACCAAAAACTGGTTCCGCACTCGGGTCTCCTCAACGAAGTACGGCGCCCCGCGCATCCGGGTAAACCCCACGCTGGCCGGCTTCACCGTTGAAAGGGCCCACCCTGCCACCGCAGCCCCGACCAGGAGCAGCACCGCGTACATCACGGTGCGCGGCCGCAACCACCTGGTCTTCCGTCCCGCGAAAGCCTCGCCGGAGTCGTACCGGATCAGGCCGGTGGGACGCTTCAGGCGTGTCATCACCTGGTCGCACGCATCGATGCAGGCGGCGCAGCCGATGCACTCGATCTGGAGTCCCTGGCGGATGTCGATGCCGGTGGGGCACACCTGGACACAACGGTTGCAATCCACACAATCGGCCGCCCCTGGCGAACCCAGCCTGCCGCGTGGTTCTCCGCGGGTGGCGTCGTAGCCGATGATCAGGGAATGGTCGTCAATCAGCGCCGACTGCAGCCGGCCGTACGGGCAGATCACGATGCAAAGCTGCTCCCGGAACCAGGCGAAGTTGAAGTACAGGACCGCGCTCGCGACAAAGACGAAGACGAAGGAACTCCAGTGTTCGCCGGGGGCCGTCGTCATCATCGCCCACAACTCCGGGATCGAGACGAAGTAGGCGAGAAACAGGTGTGCGATCCCGGCGGATACAACAAAGAAGAGGACCTGCTTGGTCCCGCGTCGAAGCACCTTGGTCGTGCTCCAGGGGGCGGCATCCAGCGCCCGGCGCGCGGGTGCATCCCCTTCCATCCAGCGTTCGATCCTGCGATAGACGTGATCCAGGAAAACGGTCTGGGGACAGGCCCAGCCGCACCAGACGCGCCCCAGGAGGGCGGTGAGGAGGAAGAGGGAGAACCCCAGGCCGGTGATGAGAAAAAACGTCAGCCACAGATCCTGGGCGGCCAGGGTCCATCCAAAGAGGTGGAATCGGCGGCCGGCCAGGTCGAGAAACAGCGCCGGATGGCCACCCACCGGAATCCACGGCAGCAGCAGGTACACCCCCACCAGCAGCACCGCGGTGACACGCCGCGCGGTGGTAAACCGACCGTGAGCATCAGAGGGGTGCAGGAAGCGGCGCGAGCCGTCGTCCCGGATGGTGGTCACGCTGTCCCTGCTCGGCAGGACCGGCTTGGGACGGGGTGCCTCCCTCGCAGTGCCGCCCTGGGGCGTGGGCCGGGGGGTGGCGGCGGATTTGGGAGGACTGCTCACGGAGGATGGGGCGCGGCCTAATGCGACGCGTATGGGTTGGTGGATACGGGTGCCGCCGCCTGGGCCGCGGGATCATGCTTGCTGAGAACGAAGGAGACCACCTCAGTGACCTTCTTCGCGCCCAGAGTGGGTCCCCAGGGAGGCATGCCCTTGGCCGTTCCGTTCATCACCGTGGCATAAAGCTCGGTCGGGCGGCTGCCGTAGAGCCAGGTCTGGTCGACCAGGCTCGGCCCGATCCCGCCGCCGAGCGCCTCGCCGTGACAGCTCATGCAGGTCGCCTTGAAAGTCGCCGCCCCGGCGGCCACCGCCCTGGGGTCGCGGCTCATTGTCCAGAGCAGCTCGTCGTCGACCTCGGTCGCGCCGGTGGCAAGCTTGGCCTCCTTGATCCGGGCCATTTCACCCTCGATCCGTGCCTCGTCGCTGCCGGGAACGGGCGTGTGGGCGTAATAAAACCAGTACACCACGGAGAACGCGATGGTGGCGTAGAACGTCAGCAGCCACCAGTTCGGCAGGCGTTTGTCGTACTCCTGGATCCCGTCGTAGGTGTGATGACGGACCGGATCTTCCGGAGTCTGGTTAGGATTTGACGGTGTCGACATGGGAGGGAGTTGGCTGGTCGTTGAAGGGAAGCTGGGCGAATTTCTCCACCTGCCCGCGGCGCATGCGCAGCGCTTTGTAACCAACGGTCACATACACAGCAAAGGCGGTGGCGAACGCGGCGAGCGGGAAGATCATGACCCAGTGGTCAAAGATGAGGCGGCGGAACATGGCGTCTCCTTCAGGGGTTCGCCCGGTTCAGCGCGGTCCGCGAGGCGCCGACCGCCTCGTATTTTCCGAGCTTCTGGAGGAAGGCGATCAGCGCCACGATCTCCTTCTCCGGCGCGACATACGCCTGGCTGGCGCGAAGGTCATCCACGATCGCCTGTGACTGCGCGCCCACCTGGGCCGCGATGTCCTCGGCCGCCCACTCGGGATACGGGACCCCCAGGGTGCGCAGGACGTCGATCTTGGACCGGAGGGCGGCCACGTCGGTGTCGTTGGTGAGCAGCCACGGGTAGTTGGGCATGTTCGACCCCTCCGAGACCGAGCGCGGGTCCTCCATGTGGCGGTAGTGCCAGACGTTTGGATACTTGCCTCCGACCCGGGCGAGGTCCGGGCCCGTCCGCCGGGATCCCCACTGGTAGGGATGGTCATAGATGGACTCACCGAGCCGGGAATAGTCGCCGTAGCGGAGAACGTCGGAGACCAGGGTGCGGATCATCTGCGAGTGACAGGTGTAGCAGCCCTCGCGGACGTAGATGTCGCGCCCCGCCAGTTCCAGCGGTGTATAGGGAATCTGGAGACGGTCCTCGACGTTGGCCGCCTTGTTCACCACCACGGTGGGCACGATCTGGATCAGGCCGCCCACCACCACGGCGAGGAAGGTCAGCACGGTGAAGGGGGCGGAACGCTCGAGAAGGCGGTCATACCACTGGCCCCAGGCATTCTTGCGCGCCTCGAAGTGCACAAAAGCCAGGATGACGAACAGGACGGTGCCGGCGAGGCCGGCGATCTGGAGGACCGGACCACCAAAGAGCCAGGCAAAGGCGGAGAGGGTCCCGAGGACGGAGAACACCACCGGGGGATTAAAGAAGGTTCCGGTCACGCCCAGTGGCTTCTGCTGGGACGTCTCGACGAAGACCTGGACGGAGGCGTTGACCGGCTGGGCGCCACGCAGCGTGCGGATGATGTTGTAGCCGAGGAGGCCCCAGCCCACCAGGTAGAGTCCGCCGCCGATCACGCGCATGAGCATCATCGGGCGGATGGTGTTGAGCGTTTCCAGGAAGTTTGGATACGCAAGGACCGTGCCTCCGTCGGTGGTGGCGTTGAGCATCAGCCCCTGGGTGATGCCGCTGGTCCACATCGCCGCGACGTAGAGCAGGATGCCGAAGGTCCCGAGCCAGAAGTGAAGGTTGGCCAGCGACTGGCTGTACAGCGGCTTGTTCCAGAGCCGGGGGAGGAGCCAGTAGGTCATGCCCGCGGCCATGAAACCGTTCCAGCCCAGGGCTCCGGCGTGGACGTGGCCGATGATCCAATCGGTGTAGTGGCCCAGTGCGTTGACCGACTTGATCGAAAGCAGCGGGCCCTCGAAGGTCGCCATTCCGTAGAAGGTGACGGCCGCGGCGAAAAACTTGAGCACCGGGTCGGTGCGGAGCTTGTGCCAGGCCCCGCGCAGGGTGAGCAAGCCGTTGAGCATGCCGCCCCAGGAGGGTGCCCAGAGCATGAGCGAAAAGGTCATGCCCAGCATCTGCAGCCAGTTGGGCAGCGCGGTGTTCAGCAGGTGGTGGGGGCCCGCCCAGATGTAGACAAAAACCAGGGACCAGAAGTGGATGACCGAGAGCCGGTAGCTGTACACCGGACGTTCCGCCGCCTTCGGAACGAAGTAATACATGATGCCCAGGATCGGCGTGGTGAGGAAGAACGCCACGGCGTTGTGGCCGTACCACCACTGCACCAGGCCGTCCTGGACGCCGGCGAAGATCGGGTAGCTGTGCACCAGGCTGGTCGGCAGGGAGAGGTGGTTGACGATGTAGAGCATCGCCACGGTTATGATGGTCGCGATGTAGAACCAGATCGCGACGTACAGGCTGGGCTCGTTGCGTCGGGCCAGGGTCCAGAAAAAGTTGATCGCAAACACCACCCAGATCAGCGCGACCGCGATGTTGATCGGCCAGATCAGCTCCGCGTATTCCTTGCCGCGGGTGAAGCCGAGCGGAAGGGTGATGGCCGCCGCGACGATGATTGCCTGCCACCCCCAGAAGTGGAGCTTGGACAGGAAGTCCGACGCCAGGCGCGCCTTCACCAGCCGCTGGGTGGAATAATAGATGCCCGCAAACATCATGTTGCCGACAAAGGCAAAGATGACGGCGTTGGTGTGCAGCGGCCGCAGCCGGCCGAAGGTGAGCCAGGGCAGGTCGAAGTTGAGCCTCCAGAAGTTGAGCTGGGACGCGACCAGAACGCCGACCAGCATCCCGACCGCCCCCCAAATCACGCTCGCCAGCAGGAACTGCCGGACGATCTGGTCGTTGTATTCGATGGTTATCTTTCGGTCGCTCATGAGTGGAGAGAATCCTGGCGGCGGCGGGGGCCTTCCTGCGTATTCACCTGCACGGTACGAAGCTCCTCCGCCAGGGGCAGGAGGGCGTCGCTCTCGGCGCTGGTGAACCGCCGGCGGGAATGTTCGCGCAGGAAAAAGAGGACGAAGGTGAAGACCAGGCAGAGGCTGATCGTAAGGGTGAGCGGGACGACGGACATGGCGTGCGGGCTGGGGTTAGCGCAAGGGGAACGGATGCGGAGTATCGACCCGCAGGGCCCCGGCATTGAGGGGGAAGTGGAGACAATCATCGCCGCCCGGCTCGGTCGCCGGATCGGCATGGCGCAGCCTCAGGAGGCGCTCGGCCTCGAGCCAGTTCTCCAGGTCCCGGCCCACGGCGCATCCGCGGGTCAAGTACACGAAGTAAGCGCCCTCCCGGATCTCACGATCGGAGGGCTCTGAGCAGAAAGATTCCTTCATAGCGCCTATCGCCCGCACTTTATTCCGCCGCCAAAAAACGGGCTCCGCGGAGCTTGCCGAGGACTGTGCATATCTTGGCTTGGGCCCGGCTCCCCCCCAAATAATGCACACGCTTGGGCAAGGCATGCGATGCGGGCCCGGCGCGCCTGTGCCATCATCGCCCCATGCACGAGAGCAGCCTGGCCGCACTGCAGAGGATGCGCCCCACATTGCGGAAGCGTTGGGAGGTGCTGCTGCGTGCCGAGCCCGTGAGTTCCCCGCTTGGCACCCCCGAGGCGTTGGTACACCTGATGGATTGGACCCTGGACTGCGTGTTTGATGCCATTGGGCAGATCCCGGCCCGCCGGAGACAGAAGACGCGGTCCTCCCACGATTACCGACAGCCTGCTGACCTTTGCGAATGTGGATTGAATCCACTTCTTGCATACTTCACCACCGGCGAGCGCGCGCTGCTCGAGGCGGTGTTCCTCGCCGACTCCCCGCTCCCGCCCCTGACGCCGGGAGAACGCCAGACCTTCGCGGCCGATCTCCAGCAGGCGCTCCACTCGATCGCACGCGTGGAGATCGAGACCCTGTGCTCACTCTGCCAGCGCCGTCCCTGCGAACAGGTCCGCGGGGACGAAGTGACGGCCTCAGCGCGCTGACGTCTCCGCGTGCAGCCGGTCCCGGAAGGTCGAGGGTGACTCGCCTGCGATCTTGCGGAAGACCCGGTTGAACTGGGACAGCGACTGGAAGCCGGCCTCGAAGGCCGCCTCGCTGACCCGCTTGTGTGGATTGAGCAAAAGGTTCTTCACCTTTTCGACGCGCACCCGCGCGAGATAATCCGTGAAGGTCATCCCGGTCGTCTTCTTGAACATCTTGCAGAAATAGAAGGCCGACGTGTTCACCGCCTGCGCGACCTGCGTCAGGGTGAGATCGTCGTCCTGGTGTTCGGCAATGAAGACCCTCGCCTTCGCAATCACGGGCGGCTCGGCGGACTCCTCCTTGACCATGAGCTGGTTGCTCAGGGTCGAGAGGTGTTGGGCAAAAATGGTGAGCAGCCGCAGGATCGAATCGTACTGCTTGCGGGTCACGACCCGGGTCTGGAAAAACGCCTCCTCGAGCCGCTTCAGGTCGACGTCGGTCCCCCACTTCAGGAGCTGACGGGTTGTCTTGTCGAACTGCTCACGCGACGGCTGGTGCAACAACACCTGCCCGGTTTGGAGGAAGGCGACCAGGTTTTCGCCGACGCGGATCGGGACGGCGGAATCGCACAGACCAGCGAAACATTTCAGGGTCTTCGGGCCCAGACGGGCCTCCTCCTCAACCCGGCGCTGCAACTGAAGACAGGCGGCGCACGACTGGTTGGTCGAGGCCATCAGGGCACAGAAAGGGTTCTCCTTCGGATCGCCGGTGTGAGGAAGATCGAAAGCCTCAATCGGCCTCAGATTGAAAGGAAGTCCGGTGGTCTCCCGGAACGCCTGTTCGTAGTCGCGGTAGATGGCCGACTGCTTCAGCTGCGCCACCATTGCGCGACTTCGTTTGGCAGGATTTTCCGACGCTTCCATGCCCGGCAGCCTAGGGGCATGTTTCGTTTTTGCGCAATGGGGAACAAGATTTGCGCATACCTCGCGGCGATGGGTATTAGGTGTGGCGCGGACTCAGGTTAGCAATTGTACCTCGAACCCGGGCATCTGAGGCGCTTCACGCGCGTGCCCTGGGGCCCGCTGGGGGCGAAACCAAGCAGGCGAGCCTCAGCGCGACCTCATTTTGCGCCAGCCGGCTCTTCCAGGACGCGGATGAGAGAGCGCGCGCCTTGTCGGACATCGAAGCGATTCCTGAACGAGTCGAGCGCCCGGGCACGCATGGAGGCTTTCTCGGGTTCCGGGAGTTCTGCCCAGGCGGAGAGCAGAGCGATTGTCCCCTCGAGGTCGTCATTCTGGACGAAACCCGCCCGGTCCTCGGCGATTTCCCTCCAGATGTTGACCTTGTCCGAAATCAAGACCGGCACCCCGCAGCCCAACGCCTCGGCGACAGCGATGCCGAAGTTCTCCTGATGAGAAGGCAGTACGAAGGCGGCCGCGTGACGAAAGGCGCCCCATTTGGGATCGCCCGACAGCATCCCGGTCCAGGTGACGCGATGCTCAATCCCCAACTCGCGCACCAACTGCTTCATTTCCTCCCCGTAGGCATGATCATGGGGCCCTGCCACCACCAGGTGCCACGACCGCAGCCTGTCCGTGTTCTGAGTGGCGACGTAGGAAGCGAAGGCGCGGAAAAGCAGGTCCGCTCCTTTCTTCACGTGCACGCGGCCGAGAAAGAGCAGGCAGTGTTTGTCCGCCGTTTCAGGGAAGCGCTCCAGGAAGGCCCGCCGCTGAACCTCGGCGTCTCCTCCCGGGGCCCCGGTACCAAAATTCACGACGCGCTCCCGGCATCGGTACAGCCAGAACGACTCGCGAGCCAGACGCCGCTCCTCCTCGCACGTAAACAGGACGGCCCGCGCATCGCGCAGCACCCGGTAGTCTCCCCACGGCCAATACAGCCACTTTTTGAGATGCTTTAACGGGTAGGTCCGCTTGAACCACGGATCCAACATCCCGTGCGTGAAGACAAAATAGGGCGTCGTCGAACCGGCGAGCGCACGCCACACGCCAAACGCGTTGTACTGCCAGATTCCATCCACGATCACGGCGTCGTAGCGGGAGCGGTTTTCCTTCAACCACGGCACCATCCGGTCCGAGTAACCATAACTTCCCTTGGAGGGCCCCATGGCGTGGCAGGGCAATGGAAACTCCTGGGTCCATGGGTCGCTGGGAGCGTCAAGGGACAGCACCTCGACCGAGTGCCCTTCAGCGCGATTGACGGCGGCAAACTGTTTCACCCCTTCGACGGGGCCCCCGCCGTGCGGGTTGACGGAGCGTATGGAGTGCAGGATCCGGAGCGGCATGGTCGGGCACCATCCCGGCGGAAAACCCAGCCTGTTGTCCAGCTAATCCTTGGCAATACAAGTCCTCCGCTATCAATCAATTGCATCACTACCGCCTGTTACATCTTTCCGCCCCTACCCCGGCATAGGGCGAATTACCGCAAAAGATCGGCACATCCTGAGGGAAACCCCTAGCGGCATGGCGGGGGTGTCCTGATTCATAGCGGGAAGGTGAATAGCTAATATAGGGTATACACCGCAAACCACTCTCAACAAAGCCATGCTCAAGAATCGCCAAGAAGGACTGATCTCGCTCCATGGATTTTGTGTCACCGCCATCCTTGGGGGTTTCTTCTTTGTGTGGGCGCTGCTCACTCAGAAGACGGGATTCGTCACGTTTGCAACGGATACCAATCTTCAGCTCTACTTTCTGGCCACGATCGGCGGCGCGCTGATCAGCTCTCGGAGCTACCGCACGATGGCGGGCCGTTTGGGGTACCTGAACTGGATCGAGCTGACGCAGCTCACCCAGAGGCAGCTCGTCCGCATCGCCCTGGTGATCTTCGCCGTGGCCTTTGCGACGAAGGATGCCTACATCTCCCGCATGTTTCTCGGCTCGTTCCTCGCCGCCTCCGCGGTGGTGTTGTACCTGCTGAACTGCTTCCTGCCGGGCTTCCTCTCCCACGTCTTCTTCAAGGACAATGCGGTTCGCACGCTCTTTATCGGTTCCCGCGAGGATGTCCGTGAGCTCAAGCGCTGGGTCGAGCAGAAGGCCCATCTCGGTGTCCTTCCCGTTGGATACCTGAGCAACGAGCTCGAAGGCGACGTGATCGAAGGACTCCCCCTCTTTGGTCGGGTCGAGGACATCAGCCACGTGCTCGCAGAACAGCACGTTGGTCAGATCGTGCTCCTGCAGTTTTATCTGGATCGCGAGCATTCCAATCGCGTGATCCAGGCCGCCCAGCGCTCCGGTTGCCGTGTTCGCCTCTACAACAACCTGAACAGCTTCTACGAGCATCCCGTCACCGTGGACCACGAAGGCAAATACACCTTCTTCACCCTCGACGACGAGCCCCTGGAGAATCCGGTCAACCGCATCCAGAAGCGCGTGCTCGACATCGCGGTCTCCCTGCCGGTCGTCCTCTTTGTCCTCCCGCCGCTGACCATCCTGGTGTGGATGATCCAGCGCGTGCAGTCCCCGGGCCCGATTTTCTATCCGCAGCTCCGTTCCGGCATCAACAAGCGACGCTTCAACATCTGGAAGTTCCGCACCATGCACGTCGCCTCCCAGACGAAGGAACAGGCGCGGGTACAGGCCAAGAACGGCGACCCCCGCGTCTTCACCTTCGGACGTTTCATGCGGCGCACGAGCCTCGATGAAATTCCGCAGTTCATCAACGTGCTCATGGGTGACATGAGCGTCGCCGGCCCCCGTCCGCACATGATCGAGCATGACGAGGAGTTCGCGAAGTTGCTGCGCAACTACTATTCCCGCCACTACGTGAAGCCCGGCATCACCGGCCTCGCGCAGAGCAAGGGGTTCCGCGGCGAGATTTCCGAAGTCTCGCTGCTGGAAAAGCGCGTGGGATACGACCTGCTCTACATCAACAGCTGGTCGCTGTTCTTGGACATCAAGATCCTCTTCGCGACAGCCTGGCAGGTGGTTTTCCCACCCAAAACGGCTTATTAAAGCGTACTGACCACAACCACGCCTAAGGCGACGGCAGCATCACGCCGTCGCCTTTTTTGTGCCCAAATCCCAGGGGCACGAAGCACGCCGAACCCGGCAGCCGGCCAATCGACGCACCCGAGGGAGAGGGAAGGCAACGGCTTCACGGAGCACCGCGTACGAGTCGCACCAAGGTCGGACGCCAGCCATACGGACCAAAAAGGGCTTTCCTTGAAGGAAGCGACTGGGCACAACGCATCCTCGTGCCCGAAACCCGTCGAATCGAATCCTCCGAGGTCCAGCGCGCTATCGAAAGCCTGGCCACGGCTGTGCGAAACCAACACGAGAAGGGAGACCGTTTGCTCCTCCTCGGCATCGCCAACGGGGGCATTGAGCTCGCACGGCGTCTCAAGGCCTTCCTGCCCCGCGCCAGCCTGGGCACGGTCGATATCTCCTTTCACCGAGACGACATCGGAAGGAATCCGATCCCAAAGGAGTTTGCCCCGACGCAGATCCCCGGCGACGTCAACGGCGCCCGCGTGGTCCTGGTCGATGACGTCCTTTTCTCGGGTCGCACCGTCAAGGCAGCTCTGGACGAACTGTTTGATCACGGTCGGCCCGCCAAGGTCGAACTCGCCATCCTCGTGGACCGCGGCGGCCGATTGCTGCCCTTCGCCGCCGACTTCTGCGGCCTCACCCTTGAAACCCTTCCCCGTGAGAAGGTGGTGGTGAGCCTCGACGCCTCCGATTCCACCAAAGACTACATTTCCGTCCGCTCTCCTTCCTGATTTCCATGCCCTGGACCCGCAAACACCTCATCACCCTCGAGGAGCTCTCGCTGGCTGAGATCGACCAGATCCACCAGACCGCCGGCGCCTTCAAAAAAATCCTCGGGAGGAGCGTGAAAAAAGTCCCCGCCCTCCGCGGCAAGACAATCGTCAATCTCTTCCTGGAGCCCAGCACGCGAACGCGGATGGCGTTCGACATGGCGGCAAAACGCCTGAGCGCCGATGTGATCTCGGTTGATGGCTCGAGCAGCAGTACGACCAAGGGCGAAACCCTGCGCGACACCGCCCAGAACATCGAGGCGCTGAACGCCGACATGCTGGTCATCCGCCACGCCGCGTCCGGATCTCCGCACTACCTGAGCCAGATCCTCGACATCCCCGTGATCAACGCCGGCGATGGCGCCCACGAGCATCCCACCCAGGGGCTGCTGGACACGTTCACCATGCGCGAGCACCTGGGAGACCTCCGGGGCCGCAAGGTCGTCATCCTGGGGGACATCCTCTTCAGCCGCGTGGCACGGTCAAACATCCACGCCCTGGGCAAAATGGGCGCCGACGTCACCCTGGTGGGCCCCGCCACCCTCGTCCCGCACTGGTTCACCGACATGGGCGTCAAGGTCTCGCACGACCTTCGCAGCGCCCTTGCCGACGCCGAAGTCGTCATGCTCCTCCGGATACAGCACGAGCGCCAGACCAGCAGCCACTTTCCCTCCCTCGGCGAATACACCAGCATGTTCGGGCTGAACAAGACGCGCGCCTCCTGGCTCAACCCGAAGGCGATCATCATGCATCCCGGCCCGATCAACCGCGGCGTCGAGATCGACAGTGAACTGGCTGACGGCGAACACAGCGTCATCCTCGAGCAGGTCACCAATGGCATCGCCGTTCGCATGGCCGTCCTCTACCTCTGCGCGGGCGGCCAGCCCGAGCATGTCGTACCCGGACAGAGCGACGAATAACCCCTGCCCATTTCGCCTCCCATGTCTTTTCTCTGGATCAGCAATGCCCGAGTGATCGATCCCGCCTCCGGCCGTGATGCCATCGGCGACCTCTTTGTCGCCGACGGAAAAATCGTGGACCGTCTCAGCGCGGATCAGAAGAAAGCCGCCCGGCATCTCGACGCCTCGGGACTGGTGGCCTGCCCCGGACTCGTCGATATCCACGTTCACCTGCGTGAACCCGGCCAGACCCACAAGGAGACGATCCTGACCGGCTCCCACGCGGCGGCGGCAGGTGGGTTCACCACCGTGGTCTGCATGCCCAACACCGCCCCCGTGGGCGACAGCGCCGGCACCATCCAGTTCATCAAGGACATTGTGCAGCGCGACGCCGTGGTAAAGATCCTCCCTACCGGCTGCATCACGGTCGGACAGAAGGGCCAGGCCCTCGCCCCGATCGGATCGCTCAAACGCGCCGGCGTTGTCGCCATCACCGATGATGGAGACTGCGTCCAGAACAACGAGCTGATGCGCCGCGCCGTCGAATACGCCAAGATGTTCGACCTTCCCGTGATGGATCACTGCCAGGACACCTCCCTCACCCAGGGCGCGGTGATGAACGAGGGCATTGTTTCCACCCGCCTCGGCCTGCGCGGCTGGCCCAACTGCGCCGAGGACATCATCGTCTCACGCAATGTCATCCTCTCCACCTACACCGGTGGGCACATCCACCTGCAGCACATCTCGTCGCGTAACTCGGTCGAAATCATCCGCCGCGCCAAGGCCCGGGGCGTAAAGATCACCGCGGAGGCCACCCCCCACCACATCGCGCTCACCGACTCGGCGGTCGTCACCTACGACACGAATTTCAAGATGAATCCGCCTCTCCGTACGGAGGCAGACCGGCTCGAGATCATCGGCGCGCTCAAGGACGGCACCCTGGACTGTATCGCCACCGATCACGCACCCCACACTGACTTCGAGAAGGACAAGGAATTTGACTACGCCCCCAACGGTATCCTGGGCTTGGAGACGGCCCTGCCAGTCACGCTGGACATCCTGGTTCGGCAGAACGGTTTCCCCCTGCCACTCGTGGTCGATCTGATGACCCGCAAGCCGGCCGATATCCTCAAGCTTCCCGCCGGCACGCTTGCGCCGGGCGCCGCGGCCGACATCTGCGTCTTCGATCCCCAGGAAAGCTGGGTGTACTCCACCAAGAATGGGTTCAGCAAGTCCCGAAATTCGCCCTGGGACGGCCAGACTCTCACCGGCAGGGTCAAATTCACGGTGGTTGACGGCGAGGTCGTGTTCGAAAACGGCAAGATCCAGGCCTGAGGTAACAAGCTGGGCCGACGCCGGATTTCAGCGCGAAAGGAAGATCGCCTTCCTCTCGCCCAACCGCAGCCACGCGCGCTCCATCGGCACGGATCCTGTCACGTACACTTTCCGGTCCGCCAGCTTTCGGCTTCGGCCGTCGTAAAGCATCAGCGCCGGACCGGTGGCATTCGGCACTTCCACCGCCACCAAAGCGGTGATCGTTTCGCTGCGGAACGCCTTTGTCACCGACTCCCCGCGACGCAGCGCGATCTCCATCTGTTCGGGCGATGGCTCGCGCACCTCTCGCAGCGGCGGGACCTGCAGGTTGTCCGGTTCGCGGTGGCGCCAGGCGACCTGCTCCATCACTTCGGTCGGATCGTCGTCGGACACGGGAGCGGCATCAGCCTTCGGGGCGGGCCCGACGCGACCCGTCGCCGGCGTCGAGACATCGACCTGCGCGGTCTGGCCCCCGGCGGCCAGCGCCCCTGCGTGGACCTGAGGCAGCGGCCGGGCCACCGCAGGCGGAAACCACGCGCGCGCGAGGTCAGGCCAGGAAGGTGGCGACTGGTACACGCGGTAGCCCAGGACACCTGCGGAGATGGCCGACAGGACGCCGACAAGCAGAGTGGTGGTCCGTATCGATTCAAAACCTACGGCTTGATGGTGCGGCCGCGGTGCTCCTTCGGGCGCAATCTTCACCAGCGCGGCGTTGAGCTCATCCAGCCGCACCTGCAGCCCCCGGACAGAGAGCGGGGTGCCGGAAGCGAGCATTTCCCTGGCGGCACGGTCGCAGTCCCTGCTCCCACGCAGCCCCCCCGACTCTGCGGGCAAACTGGCGGCCGCGATCCGCCGCACACGCCGTCGAAGGACCACGCGCAGGGTCCAGGCCGATGCCAGAACCACGATTGCACCCACCGCGCTCGCACGACTTGGATACGCGACGGCCAGGAGGGCGGTGACTAAAAGCCAGTAAAGCAGGAATACGGGCAGCGGCCCGATCACGTGGGAACCGGTGAGCAGCGCGCGTCCCAGGTGCAGCCAGGAAAGTGCGCCCGCCGTCCGGCGCGCTTCCGAGTGGAGTCGCCCCAGCTCCTCCGCGCGCCAGGCGGCGTGCGTGACAAACGAATACGCTTCCGGTGTCTCGAGGGTGAACGCGAGCACGCAAAGCTCCGGGTGGCCCGGTTTCTCCGCCTTGAACACCGCATCCAGCGCCTCATCCCGGGTGGCCGCGTATAACGCGCGCCCCGCCTGCCATCGTTCGGACAGTGCAGCCTCGCTCTCCAGGGCCCATCGCAGCATGGCCGCGCGATGGGACCGGTTATCCCTCCCGCACCAGTGATGTCGGGCCGCCAGGCCAAGCGCGGCGCTCGCGACACGCTCGACCTGGCCAAGGAGGCCGGAGGCAGCCGAGTCCATCTGCGCCAGGGTCTGGACCGTGGTGTATTCGACCAGCACCTCCAACAGGTCCAGGCCGCTGGGCTGAGCTGCGGGCAAGAGCAAGTCCCGGAGAAAACCGGGCTCGATGGCCCGGCCGCGGATTCGGAACGGTGTGCCGGGGTCCGCAAGCTGGCCAAGCGCCAGGGCGGCGATCACCTCGCGTACCACCTGCGCGTCGAACGCGGCGTAGGCGGAGGCCTCCGCGAGCCGACGCAGGCCGTCGACCCGGTCCCGTAGTTTGCGGTAAGTCCCGTCTTCACCGAGGAACTGGTAAAGGGTCCCTGTATCACTCAATCCCAGAATCTGGCTTACCGCCTCCGTATGCTCAGTGACGAGAAAATGCTCCGCGGCTTCCGGCACGGAATACGCACGATCCTTCCAGAGAAAAAGTCGCTCGTTCGGAGCGAGGTGGTACCGCTCGCGAACCGGTTTTCCGTCCAGCCAGGCACTCACATCCGCCAGGCCCCAGCGGGCGTCACGGCAGGCGGAGAGCAGTCCCCGCAAAAGTGTACGGACGGGCCCGGGCAGGTCCCCCATCAGTTCGACGCCCCCCGGTTTGTGCGCGGACGAGCGATCCCGCAACGCCTGGTCCGCCCGAAGCATCAACTCGGGTGTCCGCCGCGACACATCACGGTCGAGCATCAGCGCGAGCACATGTTTTCCCAGCAACAGTTCCTGCACGGTGCGTCCCACCGACCACCAGTCCCAGGCGCGCAGCGCCGGTCCTGCATGGTGCTGGAAAAGACCAAGCGCTTCCGGAGGGGCGTAAAATGGATCGACCGCGACGGCGACCAGATGGTTGCCGCCGAAATCGATGGCCGTCTCGAGCCCTGCCAGTGACACCTGTACGCCGGCGTCCGACGTGAGCACACGGACCGTATCCGGGGACAGGTTGAGATGGGCCACGCCCCCGGCATGTAATTCCGCGAGCCGCTGGGCCAAACCACCGAGCACCGCAGTCAGGGCCTCGGCCTCGAGGCGTCTGCCGTTCCAGGCGTCGCGCAGCGTTTGTCCCTTGGGCTGACGGGTGACCTCGATCCGGCGCCCGTCCACTTCCTCGGCCTCGACCAGACCGAGGGCGTCGGCAGACGCCAGGGCGGCCAGCCTGGACCAGGTTCGGGATCTAGCGCCGTCGTTGACGCGAAAGGAACGCACGACCACGGCTTCACCCGAGGCTTCGACCACGGCGTTGAGACTTTTGCCATGCGTGATGTCGGGCAGCTGATCCCCGATGCGATAGGTGCCTCGCCAGAGCCCGCCGGGCGTGAGATTTTCCAGATCCAACCCCCGCGCTCCGCCCTCCGTGGGGACGGTAGGGGCGGCGCCAGGCGCCGAACGGCTGACAATGGGGTCGCTCATGGAGCCTCGAGAGGGATCACTTTCACCCTCTATCGGCTCACGCGGGCGGGACTTAACGGCATCCGCCCGCCGGCGACCGCAAGCCTGCTTCCGGCGACCTTGAAATCGCGGCACCATGCTGAAAACGTCGCCCGCCATGCCTTCGACGTTTGATCCCATGACCCAGGCGGCCCTGGCCATCCAGGCGGTTTTCGCGTTGGCGGGGCTATGGGTGTGGTACTGGACGCACCGGTCTGGCTCTCCCTGGCGCCGTCCCCGCCTGCCCGACTGGGCGATTCCAGGCAGCGGTTTTGCGATCAAGGGAGTGATTATCCTTTTCGGTTTTGTGGCAGGTACTCTGTTTGCGCGAATCGTCCTTTCGCTGGTGCCGGAGTCCGTCGCCAAAGACCCGGTGCCCGCCCTCATCCTCAGCAACACCGCGCTCCACTGCACCATTCTCCTCGCCGTCGTCCTTTCCCTGCGCGTTTCGAACCTGTTTGCGGAGCGCAGGGCGGAGATACCGCTGGCCTCCACGTCCGAGTCTGACCCCACGGCCTTGTCCGCCCCACCCGCCCCGCCCCCCGCCGGCCTCAAGACGCTGGCCGCGGGGTTCTGCACGTTCCTCGCCGCGCTGCCCGTCGTGCTCCTCGCCGGCGTGATCACGGAATGGGTTCACGACCTGCTCGGTATCCCGCTCGTCCGCCAGGAACTGGTCGACATCTTCCGCGCCACCGACAATCCCGGCCGGTTCCTCTGGATGACCATCGTGGCGGTGGTCCTGGCCCCCTTGACGGAGGAGAGCATTTTCCGCGGTGGACTGTTTCGGTACCTGCGCACCCGACTTCCGCGCTGGCTCGCCTTTGTCCTGCCGGCGGCCGCCTTCGCCGTCCTCCACGGCAATCTCGCGGTGCTCGCCCCGCTCACCGCCCTGGCGGTGGTGTTTTCCCTCTCGTATGAACGTACCGGCACCATCGCGGTGCCGATGATCGCCCATGGTTTCTTCAACCTGAACACCATCGTGATGATCCTGGCCGGTGTGAACACATGACCGCGTATCCGATCTTTACTGACAAGTCGGCCGACAAGGTCTCCGCCCTGGGGGAGCGTCGCCTGATCGCCGCCATCCGGGACTGGCTGGGCCCGGTGTGCCCGCCGGCACCGCACGGGATCGGCGACGACTGCGCCGTGCTGGCCCCGTCCCGTCACCGGCAGGTCATCACGGTGGACCCGGTGATTCACAGCCGGCATTTTGACGACACCGTCCGTCCGGAGGAGGTCGGGGCCAAGCTCCTCAAGCGCAACCTCAGCGACATTGCCGCGATGGGCGCCAGACCCACCAGCGCGGTCATCTCGATCGCGCTCGATCCAGCCGTGCGCCTCGATTGGCTGCGACGCTTTTACCTGGGCATGGCGAAGACGGCGCGCGCCCACCGGGTGACGATCGTGGGAGGCGACCTCGCGCAGGCCCCGGGGACCTTTGTGGCCTCGCTCACCCTGCTGGGTGAAGCGGTCGGCCCCCGCCTGCTTTCGCGCGAAGGTGCGCGGCCGGGCGACCATCTCTATGTCACAGGTCCGTTGGGAGGCAGTATCCTCGGGCATCACACCCGGTTCACACCGCGGCTGGCGGAGGGCGCCTGGCTGGCCTCGCGACCGGAGGTGCGTGCGATGATGGATATCAGCGATGGCCTGGCGAAAGACCTGTGGTCGCTCACGCCGCCAGGCGCACAACCCTGCGTCTTTCGCTCCTCCCTCCCGATCGCCGCCGCCGCGCGTCGGCTCTCCCGGCGCTCCGGTCGCCCGGCCTGGGAACATGCGGCGTCCGACGGGGAAGACTACGAGTTGCTCGTGGTGGCTGCGCGGCGCGCCGACCTCGATCGGCTCGAGCGTGACTGGCGCCGCCGTTTCCGGCGCCCCTTGTACCATATTGGCCAATACGTCTCGGCGGTCAGGGTCCTCCCCCCGGGCAGCCTCCCCCTGCGTTCCCTCACCGGTTATGAACATCTTGGAACGGCTCGCTGAGGGAATCTCCACCGTCTCGGCAGAGGAAACCCGCGCCCTGGCGGCCGAGCTTGGCCGCTGCCTCCCCGCGGACACCACGCTTGCACTGCACGGCAACCTGGGAGTCGGAAAAACCACCTTCGTCCAGGGTCTGGCCGCCGGCCTCGGTATCGACGAAAGTGTGACAAGTCCCACCTTCAACATCTTTACCCTGCACCGCGGCAGCAGCCGAACCCTGATCCACCTCGACGCCTATCGTCTGGACCGGCCGGAGCAGGTCGAGGACCTGATGCTCGACGATTTTCTCGTCAGCCCCTGGGTCCTGGCGGTGGAGTGGCCCGAACGCGTGGCCGATTGGGTTCCCGCGGAGGCGTGGCACATCGAACTGCAGATTGAGGGTCCGCAACGCCACCGGATGCGGCTGCGACGCCCCTGAGCACAAAGTCATGTTTCACCTGCTCCCTCGGGCGGGACCCCGCCGGGAGGAATAAAAAAGCCGCAGCCCCGGGGGGCTGCGGCTTTGAAAGAGAAACGTCACTCAGGCATTCTGCTTTGGCTCTTCGCCCACGGCCTCGGCGACGGGCGCCTCAGCGGCGGCTGGCTCCGGGGCGGGGGCCTCGACAGCCGCAGGTGAAGCCTCGCCCTCGCCCGGATTTTCCGAACGGGGGGACTCTTCGTGAACATCCGCCGCGGGGGCGTGCGCATCGGGCGCTGCCGCGGGTACTTCGGGGAAGTTCTCCGGATCATGCTCGTCGCGCTCGACCTCCTGCTTGCGCGCCTCGGTCATGGCAGGCGGGGCGAAGAGGCGGCCATCGATGAACTCGGTCACATAACCCTCGGTCACGAGCCAGCGAAGGTCGCTGTTGAGACGGGTCAACCTGGCTTGGTCCTCAGCGGTCAGATGGGTGGTTTGTACCGGCGGCATCGTGCCCCCGGAGGGGGGAATGGGCGAGGTCGTGCCGCCGGCGGGTGCGGCCGGGGCGGCGGCAATCGGGGCGTGGATGCCGAGGAACTTCACCGGCAGCTCGCTTGCGCGCACCATCGGGTTGGCCTCGATGAAGGTGATGAGTGCGCCGATCGTGTCGGAGAAGGTCTGACCGGGGACCCGGAACTTGCGTTTGACCGCACAGACATACGACACGCCCTTGGAGCCCTTCTTGAAGATGGTGAAACCCTCGCGCCGTAGCCGGCCGCGAAGCGCGTTTGCCGTATCCAGAGGAAACCGACGCTGGCGCTCAAGCGTGCCCTCCAGGGCCCGCTTGATTTCACCACCGGGCAGCTGCTCGACGTTTTTGCCGTGAAAACGGGCGGAATCGACCAACTTCACCACCTTGTCGCGGGCCTTGGAAAGCAGGAAGCCGCGGGCCTCCTCCAGGCTGTCGAAGACCGCCGGCGTTTCACCCTCTGCAGGATGCTTCCAGGTGTAGCGCGTCGTCTTCTTCATCTTCTCCAGCCACTGGTTCACCACCTCCGGGTCGCGGACCGTCTCGATCCGGGAACGGTAAACCTCAAACGGCATCCGGGAGATGCGGGTGTTGAAGTGGTGCTGAACAATCTGGTTGTAGCGGTGATAATTCGGAGGTCCGAGCAGCTCGCCCGTCATCCCGCACTTGTTGATCACCTGGAAACTGCCCTTGGGCGGTTCGACCTCCACCTCGGCGGCGTCAAAGAACGCTGCGAGATGCTGACCGAGCACGTGGGAGATGGCTGCATCTTCGGTCTCGAAGGGCAGGCCGTCCGGGACCGAAATCGCAAGGGGTGCAGCCTTCGATGCGCCCGACGCGGGCTGCGCCGGAGCCGTACCGCCGCCCTGGGAACCCTGGGCCGGAGCCCCTTCCGGCTTGCGCTGGATCACAGCCACAAAGCGGTCGTTCTTCCCGATGATCACGCGGGCGATCTCAAAAAGCTCGTAGGTGCGGCAGGAGGTGCGGATCGCCTTCGCCAGGGCGGTGAAGCCGACATCCTCCGGGTAAAACGTAACATTGAAAAACGGGCTGATGTACGGGCCGCGCTCGATCGGCGCGCTGTCGCGCCCGCCGAAACGCGGACCACGCGGACCACCTCGGTTGTCACCACGATCGCCGCCCGGGCCATCGCGGCGCGGACCACCGCGGAACTCACGGCGCGGGCCCCTCGGATCCTGCGCGCCGGGTCCACCCCGCGGTGCACCGCCATCAGTGGGCGCGGGAGCATCCCCTGCAGGCCCCGCCGGTTTCTTGAACGCACGGCGATCGCGACGCGGATCTCCCGCGCCTCCGTCACGCCGATCGTCATCACGACGCGGACGATCGTCCCGGCGCTGATCGCGACCGGAACTTTTATCCTGGGTCCATTGCGTGCCGAAGCTGAATCCCTGGAGTTGGGTCAGATCGATCTTGTTGAAATCCTTCTGGGGATTCTCGTTAGCGGCAGGGTCGTCCATGACTTGTTAAGTCGGGAGGGCATAAGCCCACGGGAGGGGAGTGTTAGGCAAAATGATGCGCCGGGAACAAAGGTGAGGCGCAGAGTCTTGCGGGGCAACAAGCGGTGGCAAGCGTGATTTCCCCCACCCGCACGGCGCATTGATCGTCCTCGCATTCGGCTGTCTGCCTCACCACCAACAGGATGGTGCTCAGGGCGGGACTCGAACCCGCACGCCTTACGGCACACGCCCCTCAAACGTGTGTGTCTACCAATTCCACCACCTGAGCGATTTCTGACGTGGAAGGCGGACTAAGGGAGATTCGCAGAATCTTGTAAAGCCCGGAAGTGGAGAAATCTCAAAATGGGTTTTGACGCCCCGGAGGGGGCCTCCCATCTGTGCGATCCTCTCGGCTATGACGCACGACGAAATCAAACGGGCCCTGCTGGAATCGTACGAGTCGGACGGTGGGATCAACCACCTCGACGGCGTGAATCTTCCGTCTCAGGACTCCGTCAACCAGCTCGCGCGCGACTTCATGCACCTGCTGTTTCCGGGCTATTTCGAGAATGGCCCGATCGCAAAAGACGAGGTGCCGGCAATGCTCGACGCCCAGCTCCGGCAAATCGAGACCCGCCTGACGGACGAGCTCGAAAAATGCCTGCGCTTCGCACGCACCGAGGACGCGTCGGGGCGCGCCCGCACCCTCACCCAGCAGACCCTGGCGCGCCTGCCGGAAGTGCGCCGCGTGCTCCAGACCGACGTGGTGGCCGCCTACCAGGGAGATCCTGCGGCTCGCAGCATCGAGGAGATCATCCTCGCCTACCCTTGCGTGCTGGTGATCTCTCTCCAGCGCATCGCCCACGTCATGTATCGCCTCGGCGTACCCCTGCTCCCGCGCATGCTGACGGAATACGCCCACGAGCGGACCGGGTGCGACATCCACCCCGGCTCGGAAATTGGCACCCACTTTTTCATCGATCACTGCACCGGTGTCGTCATCGGCGAGACCGCGCGGATCGGCAACCACGTGAAGATCTACCAGGGCGTGACCCTCGGGGCGAAATCCTTCGTGATGGACGACCAGGGCCACCCGGTGAAGGGCGTGAAGCGCCATCCCGAGCTGCGGGACCACGTGATCGTCTACCCGGGCGCCACCATCCTCGGCGGCGACACCATCATCGGCGACAATTCCATCGTGGGATCGAATGTCTGGCTGATGCAGTCGATGCCACCCAACAGCATCGCCTACTACCAGGGAGACTCCGCCTCGATCGTGCGCCCGCGCAAGAAGAAGGAAGCCCTGCTGGAAGAGTTCAGCGACTGGGTGATCTGACCCGGCTCCGCCGACCCGGCTAGAGCTTCCGCGGATCCGCCTTCAGCCTCGGTATCAAAATCGACACTACGCGCCTGACTTCACGGTGGACCTGCCTCAGGCGCTCCCCGTCGACGGCAATCAGCTTGATGCCGTAGGCGGGGTGCGAACCACGAAGCCGGCTGACCCCGACCCAGGTGCCACCGCCGTGAAGGGCCTGCAGCCCGGGACGCCACGCGGCCTCGTTCTCCAGTTCGGGGGCGATCACGACCAGATTTCCAAACGCCGCCGTCGACCCCATCCCCGCCAGGCCCGCCAAGGCCCGCAACTCCGCTCCCGATTGATCCAGGCGTTCGCGCAGGATGCGCTCCCCCCCCACTCGGACGTCCAACTCCAGCACCAGGCGGTTCCATCCCCAGGCCTCGCCACGTGCCATCCGCCCCGGGAGAAGGAAGTCCGCAAACAGCGCCGCTCCTCCGGGTGCGACGTCAAGCGCAGTGGACTGGTGGAAGACGGAGCCCTGGTGTGGGACCAGGGGCTCGGGCCAAAACTCGAGCCAGCCGCCCGCCTCCACCGCGAAGCGCTGTCGCGACGAGGCCGCGCCCACCTTCATGCGAAACACCCGGGTCGCACTCGGGGAGGTCACCAGCAGCGCCGCCCCCGGCCCCACCCCAATGTCCGACCTGAGCTGGTCGCCCTCGAGGATCCCGGCGGTCGGATTCACCACCTGGAGAATGAGTGCCTGGCCGTCCCAATACGGTTTGCTCAGATGAAAAGGCGCCCGGAATGACTGCTCGCGAATCACGGTGGCAGCAGCCCCGGCGACGGCGCGCAAACAGAGGTGACCGGAAAAGACCGGCGCGCCCGGGAGAGACGGCTGGCTCGTCGAGACGGCGGCCAGGGGCGTGGGGGCTGCGAGGGATTCCGGCGACATTTCGTCAGGACGCGGTCACGGGCTTCTGGTTGAAGAGCACCTCGCGCTCGATCCATGCGATCACGGCCGCGAGGTTGTATTCACGCTTGAGGTCACAAAAGAGAAAAGGTCGCTCCCCGCGCTGCACCCGCGCGTCGCGTTCCATCACCGCCAGGTCGGCACCGACATACGGCGCCAGGTCGATCTTGTTGATGAGGAGCAGATCGCTGTGGCGGATGGCCGGGCCGCCCTTACGCGGCATCTTCTCCCCTTCGGCCACGTCCAGGACATAGATGAAGGCGTCCACCAGCTCGGGGGAAAACGTTGCGGTGAGGTTGTCCCCCCCGCTCTCCACCAGCACGAGCTGAAGCCCGGGAAACGCGCGCTCGAGCGACTGCACCGCCTGCTCGTTCATCGTGACATCGTCGCGGATCGCGGTGTGGGGGCATCCCCCCGTCTCCACGCCGATGATACGGTCGGGGGGCAGGGCCCCTGCCTCCTTGAGAAAGCGCGCGTCCTCGGAGGTGTAGATGTCGTTGGTCACCACGCCGAGGCTGTAGCGGTCGCGCAGCTGCTCGCACAGCTTGAGGCAGAGCATGGTCTTGCCGGAGCCGACAGGGCCACCGATGCCGATTCGAGGGGGACGGATTGCAGACATGGCAGGAAAAAGACGGTGGGCGCGCCGGCGTGCGTGGTTGTCAGGAAATAAAGAGACGTTCCGCGGCGGTTTCGTGCCGTGCCGACGCGATGTCGAGCCAGGGATTGAACCAGCCGATCTCGCCGCGTGGCACCTGGCGCGCCGCGCGGATCAGCGGTGCGGCCTGCATCAGAAGCTCGGCCATAAGGGCGTGGGCCGCGTTTTGTCCCAGACGCAGCAGTTTCATCGCCGCCGCGACCGCTCCGGAAACGGCGGCGTAATACACACTCGCGAGCGCAGCCTCCAGCGGGCTGCCCAGCACCCGCGCCTCCAGCGCGGCTGACAGCGCGGCCGAGTGTGGCCACGCCCGGGCGGCCGCCTTTTCAAGGTATTCCCGCGCGAGGGCGTGGGGGTGCAGGCGGGCCAGCAGTTCGGCGCGTTGTCGTCCAATCGCTTCCGACGCCGCGCGCACCTCCCGCGTGCTGCGGAGAGCCGAGGAAAGGTGCGCCAGACCTTCCACCGCCGCCCAGTCGTGCGTGCCAAGCGCGGTCCAGGCATGGCAGACGAGGGGCATCTCCACCTGGCGCAGCGACGGAAGCGTGGAGGCGACAAGAAAGTGCCGCAGGGTTTCGCGATCGCGCACGACACCCTCGTGGATCATCCCCTCGAGGCCAAACGAATGTGCGTAGGCACCCGTTGGATAAAAGGTGTCGTTCAGCTGGAGCATGACCGCCAGCCAGTCGAGGCCGGGCTCGCCCCGCTCATTTCCTTCACTCACGTGGTCCTGCACACCGTGCGCCGTCGGGTCCAAGGTGCCGTCCATGTTCAATGCTTGTGGCTGGTACCAAGTTCCTCGGCAGCCGCCACCGCCTGCGCCCCGCGTGCAAACCGGCCGGGCCGGAACACAGCCGACGTCACCCGGTAAGGGATGCGCAGTCGCTCGAGCAGGTGGCGCGCGGGCTTTTCATCCGGAGTGAGCAATCGCGTCGCCTCAGCCATCAGTTCCAGGTGCAGGTTGCCCACCGCCCAGCCGATGCCGGCGGCGGCGGAGGGGGGAAGTTCCAGGCTGACCTCGAGCACCGGCTCGGGCTCCTGGCGGATGACGTAGCGAGCCGCCGCGGTACAGTGCACCACGTCGGCGTCACGCAGCGGGGTCTGCAGTTCAAAACCAAATTCGGTGCCGTCCCCCGCCTTTCCCCGCCAGAGCCGTTTGGCCAGGCGTATCCGCTCCACCTGCACGGAAACTTCGGGCAGGCTCTCGTCGCACGACGTGAGCGGAGCGGTCACAAGGATCATCGGGGGACACGCGCGCAACGACGCGGCGGGGGTACTGGGCAAAGGAGTCAGAAAAGGAAATAACGTTGGGCCATCGGCAGGACGGTGGCGGGTTCGCAGGTCAGCACCCGGCCGTCCGCCTTGACCGTATAGGTTTCGGGATCGACCTCGATTTTGGGCAGGGCGTCGTTCAGGACCATGTCGCGTTTGCTGACCGCGCGGCACTGCCGGACCGGCTCCAGACGGCGCCGCAGCTCGAGTTCCTTCAGCGCACCCTCCTCAAGGGCGACCTCACTGACAAACGTGACACAGGTGGAGCCCAGCGCGCGGCCAGCCGCTCCAAACTGAGGTCGATAAAACGTGGGTTGGGGGGTGGGAATCGAGGCATTGGGGTCTCCCATGTTGGCCCAGGCGATAAACCCGCCTTTCAGGACAAGTTCAGGCTTCACCCCGAAAAGCGCGGGCTTGAAGACCACCAGGTCCGCCAGCTTGCCCACCTCAAGGGAACCCACGGTGTGAGCAATCCCGTGGGTCAGCGCGGGATTGATGGTGTATTTGGCCAGGTAACGCAGGACGCGGAAATTGTCGGCGGCGGGATGAGCCGCCCCAGAAAGGGTGCCGAACTGCACCTTCATCTTGTGGGCCGTCTGCCAGGTGCGGAGGATCACCTCGCCGATCCGGCCCATCGCCTGGCTGTCGCTCGAAGTCATCGAGATCGCACCCAGATCATGCAGGCAGTCCTCGGCGGCGATCGTTTCCGGACGGATGCGCGACTCGGCAAAGGCGACGTCCTCGGGGATCTTCGAGTCGAGGTGATGGCAGACCATCAACATGTCCAGGTGCTCGTCGATCGTGTTGACCGTGTAGGGCCGCGTTGGATTCGTCGAGGAGGGCAGGACGTTGGCCTCTCCGCAGACGCGAATGATGTCAGGGGCATGGCCCCCGCCGGCGCCCTCCGAGTGGAAGGTGTGAATGGTGCGACCCTTGAAGGCGCGGAGGGTGTCCTCGACAAAGCCCGCCTCGTTCAAGGTGTCGGTGTGGATCGCCACCTGGACATCGAACTCATCTGCCACGGAAAGGCAGGTGTCGATGGCAGCCGGCGTGGTCCCCCAGTCTTCATGCAGTTTCAGACCGATACAGCCCGCGCGGACCTGGTCGCGCAGGGGATCCGGGGTCGCGCAGTTGCCCTTCCCGAGAAAACCCAGGTTTACCGGATAGGCTTCCGCCGCCTCGAGCATCCGGTGCAGGTTCCAGCGCCCCGGCGTGCAGGTGGTGGCAAAAGTCCCGGTGGCAGGACCGGTGCCGCCACCGAGGAGCGTGGTGACACCGCTGGAAATGGCTTCGTCGATCTGCTGCGGGCAGATGAAGTGGATGTGGGAGTCTATCCCCCCGGCGGTGACAATGCAGCCCTCCCCTGCGATCACCTCGGTCCCGGCGCCCACGATCATCGGGTTCTTCCGCCCGGTCCGCGGATCTGTATAGACCGATCCAATACCATCCTGGATCCCGGGGTTTCCAGCGTGGCCAATGCCGACTATCAACCCGTGCTTGATCCCGAGGTCCGCCTTGAGCACCCCCAGCCGGGCATCGAGCAGGACGGCGTTGGTGATCACCAGGTCGAGGGAATCGGCGTCGCGCGCGGTCGGCGACTGACCCATCCCGTCGCGAATCACCTTGCCGCCGCCGAATTTGATCTCGTTGCCGTAGCCGCCGTTCTCTGCAATCAGGTCGCGCTCCACCTGGATGAAAAGTTCGGTGTCGGCGAGGCGCACGCGGTCGCCCACGGTGGGGCCGAACATTTCGGCATACTGGCGGCGTGAAAGTCGTAGAGGCATGGGAAGTCAGAGCTTGCCGTTGATCCGGGCGTTCAGTCCGTGCACCTCACGCGCGCCGGCCAGGGCCACGAGTTCGACCTTGCGCACGTCCCCGGCCTCGAACCGCACCGCTGTCCCGGCCGGGATGTTGAGGCGGAAGCCGCGGGCGGCGGACCGGTCGAAGCGGAGCGCCTCGTTGGCCTCGAAGAAATGAAAATGGGAGCCAACCTGCACCGGCCGGTCTCCGGTATTGGAGACCTCGATACTCAGGGTGGGCAGGCCGACGTTTGCGTCCAGGTCTCCGGACTCGGTTGCGGGCAGGATTTCGCCGGGGATCATGGGTCAGCGGAGTGGTTGATGGACGGTGACGAGTTTGGTGCCATCGGGGAAGGTCGCCTCCACCTGGACCTCGTGAATCATTTCCGCGACGCCCTCCATCACATCGGACGCCTTGAGCACGGTGGTGCCGAAGCTCATGAGTTCGGCCACGGTCCGCCCATCCCGGGCTCCTTCCATGATTTCGTAGGTGATGATGGCGACCGCCTCCGGGTAGTTCAGCTTGAGCCCCCTCGCCT
Source organism: Verrucomicrobiota bacterium (assembly GCA_023428905.1). Classification (GTDB taxonomy): domain Bacteria; phylum Verrucomicrobiota; class Verrucomicrobiia; order Opitutales; family Opitutaceae; genus EW11. Next base: position 19,277 of record JAEYWP010000030.1, on the reverse strand, counting down.
GCCGGCGCCGCGCGAGGTCGGCCGCGGTCACGACGAGGAGTTTTTCACGTTCGCGGGGAGTCAGGTGCATGGCAGGGACATCAGGAGGGAGTGCGCAGCCGGTGGCGAGAGCTTCGTTGTCACACCTGCAGGTGTTCCTTCACCACGGCATCGGTGAGCGAGGCGATGGGACCGGAGATGGTGACGACACCGCGGTCCATGGCGTAGAATCGATCGGCCACTTCGCGGCAGAAGTCCACGTATTGCTCCACCAGCAGGATCGCGAGAGCGCGCTCCTCCTTCAGGGTGCGGACTACGTTTCGAATCTGCTCCACCTCCTCTTCGGCATGGGCGAGGGCAACCCCCGGCGCGGCGGGCGCTTTCAATTTTTTCAGGGTATCGCCGATCTGGTCGATGATTGACGGCTGAATACCCTCGGTGGGCTCGTCGAGGATGAGCAGCTTGGGCCGCGTCAGGAGGGCCCGGCCGATGGCCAGCTGCTGCTGCTGCCCGCCCGACAGCACGCCGCCTTTGCGGGAGAGCATCTCCTTTAGGACGGGAAAAAGGCTGAACACGCGGTCAAGTCCATCGCGCGCGTCGCGGCCACGCCGTCCGTGCACCACCAATCCCACCTGCAGGTTCTCCTCCACGGTGAGGTGAGGAAACACATCGCGTCCCTGGGGCACGTAGCCAATCCCGGCCCGTGCACGTTGGTCCGACGACCAGCGTGCGATGGGTTTCCCCTCGAGAAGGATCTGGCCCGCGCGGATCGGCAGCACGCCCGTGATGGACCGCAGCGTGGTGGTCTTGCCCACGCCGTTGCGCCCCATCAGGGCAACGACCTCGCCAGGATGCACCTCGAGGTCGACCCCGCGGAGAATGCGCGAGCCGCCGATATCGGTTTCAACGCGGGAGAGGGAGAGAACGGCGGACATGGGAAGCGGGGATCAGTTTATGATGGATGATCGATGATTTATGATGGGGAGGCGGACGACGGATTGCTGATTCATGAGTCGTGATTCGTAAGTGTCGGAGGCGGCGGAGGGACTGGGTGGAGTTTCCGAGTGACGCGAGGTTGGGAGCCTTAGGTGCGGGGTGAGGGCCCCCGCCTACACTCGATCATTCGTCATCCGTCATTCGTGCGCGGCACGCGCGCGTCAGTGCTTCGCCCTCCCCAAATACACCTCACGCACCTTCGGACTGGATTGGACCTCGTCGAACTTGCCCTCGCAGAGGACGGAGCCCTGGTGCAACACGGTGACCTGGTTGTCGCGTGCGATCTGGCGGACGAAGGTCATGTCGTGCTCCACCACGACCAGGCTGTGTTTTTCGGACAGGGCGATGAGGAGCTCACCCGTCCGGTGCGTCTCCTCGTCGGTCATGCCGGCGGCGGGTTCGTCGATCAGGAGGACCTTGGGCTCCTGCGCGAGCAGCATCCCGATCTCGAGCCACTGTTTTTCTCCGTGGGCAAGCTGCCCGGCCTTCCATCCGCGTTTGTCTGAAAGCCGGATCAACTTGAGGAGCTCGTCGAGGCGGTCGCGCTCGTCCGAGGCCAGCCGAAAGAACAGTGAGGCAAAAACGCCCCGGGCGCCGCGGAGGGACAGGAGGAGGTTGTCCCAGACGGTGTGCTCGGAAAATACGCTGGGGGTCTGAAACTTGCGCCCAATGCCGAGACGGTTGATCTCGTATTCGTTGAGCCGGGTCAGATCCGTATCCAGACCGAAATCGATCCGCCCCGTATCCGGTTTCGCGCGACCGGTGATGAGGTCAAAAAAGGTGGATTTCCCCGCGCCGTTCGGGCCGATCACGGTGCGCAGTTCGCCCTCGAAGAGGTAAAAATTGAGGTTGGAGATGGCCTTGAAGCCATCGTAGGTCTTGGACACGTCCTCAACGGTAAGAATGGGATGGGCCACGGATCGGTCTGGTTAAGGGTTGGGCCGCGCGTTTGCGGCCGGGGTGCCGGCGCCGGGGGCGGGTGACTCGGGCGTGCCGCGCTTTTTCCAGAGCCGGGCGATTTGCCTGGGAAGGCTGACCAGGCCACCCGGCAGGAACAGCACCACGATGATGAAGAGCCCCCCGAGGATGATCAGCCAGTAGTCCGCGGTGGCTCCGGTGGTGGCCCACGATTTCAGGGCGTTGACCCCAACGGCGCCGAGGATCGGGCCGAGCAGCGTGCCCCGCCCGCCCACCGCCACCCAGACCACCGCCTCCAGCGACTTCTCCGGCTTCATCTCCTCCGGATTGATGATGCCGGCCTGCGGCACATAGAGCGCCCCGCCAATGCTCGCGATCACCGCGGCCAGGACGAAGATGAACAGCTTGAAGTTGGCCGCCGCGTATCCACTGAAGAGCACACGGTTCTCACCGTCGCGAATCGCCTTCTGCACGAGGCCGAACTTGGTGCCGCCGAGCCAGCGGCAGAGAAGATAAACGAGCAGGAGCGTCACCGCCGTTGCGATGAAGAGGCCGCGCATCGTCGCCGGGCCCGCCACCGGATCGACCAGCGAGTGGCCGAGGATGAACTTGAAATCCGTGAACCCGTTGTTTCCGCCCATCAGCAGGTTGTTGCGGAAAAACATAATCGACGCCGCATAGGTCAACGCCTGGGTAAGGATGGAGAAATATACCCCCTTGATCCGCGAGCGGAAGGCGAAGTATCCAAAAACAAATGCCAGCAGGCCGGGGACCAGCACCACCATCACCGCGGCGAAACCGAAGCTGCTGAAGGGCGCCCAAAAGGCGGGGAGCTCGGACCAGCCGAGGAAGACGAGGAAGTCGGGAATCGGCTTCTTGTATTGTCCCAGCTCGCCGATCATCCGCATCAGGTACATGCCATGCATGTAGCCGCCGAGGGAGAAGAACAAAGCCTGGCCCAGGCTGAGCAAGCCGGTGTGCCCCCAGAGCAGGTCGACCGAGATCGCGAGGAGCGCGTAACTCAGGTACTTTCCCCAGACGGTGATCTGAAAATTGCTCACCACCCCGGCGGCGTTGAGCCAGGGGAGCACGATGATCACCAGGACGGAGATCACCCCGACGAGCGCGAATTCCAGTTTCCAGCGAGAAGCGATCATGGGACGGCTGGGTCAGTCGAGGCTGCGGCTGCGGGTCACAAAGATCCCGGCGGGCTTCCATTGCAGGAAGAGGATAATGCCGATCAGCACCAGGATCTTGCCAAAAACCGACGAGTCCTGGGCGAGGTTCTGGAGGAAGCTGCCGATCAGGGGCACACCCGCCAGGCCGGGTGCCCAGGAGGGCAGGTACTGCTGCAACACCTGGTCGATGCCACCGATCCCGGCCGCGCTAATCACGGTCCCGGCGACGTTGCCCACCCCACCCACCACCACGACCATGAAGGAGTCGACAATGTATCCCTGGCCCAACGACGGGCCGACATTCCCGATCTGGCTGAGGAAGGCCCCGGCAAGGCCGGCCAGGCCGCTGCCCAGGCCGAAGGTCATCATGTTCACCCGTTCCGTGCGAACGCCCATGCAGGAGGCCATGCGGCGGTTCTGCATCACGGCTCGCATCAGCAGTCCAAGGGAAGTGCGGTTGAGCACCAGCCAGATCCCGATCACGATCAGGACGGCAAAGCCGATCACAAAAACCCGGTTCCAGCCGAGGATGACGTCGCTCACGGTCCAGTTCCCGCTGAGGTAGGACGGGCTGGAAACTTGGACGTTGTTGGCGCCGAACATCAGTCGGAAAACCTGCTGCAAAACAAGCGAGACCCCCCAGGTGGCGAGCAGGCTCTCCAGTGGTCGCCGGTAGAGAAACTGAATGATGCTGCGTTCCAACCCGATGCCGACGATCGCCGCAGCGAGGAAGCTCAGGGGCAGGGAAACCAGGAAATAGGCGTTGTAGGCACCTCCGCTGAGGTTGAGCCCGGGGAGGTGAAGGCTCAGGCCGAAGAACGGAATCGTCACCCCGGGCCCAAAGACGTTCTGGACCAGATACGTCGTGTAGGCGCCGACCGCAATCATCTCACCGTGAGCCATGTTGATCACACCCATCAGGCCGAAGGTGATCGCCAGCCCGAGGGCGACGACCAGGAGGATGGAACCGAGGCTGATGCCGCGGAAAAGCGTGCCGACGAGATCCACCGTGCGCCGGTGTGATTCGATCGCGTAAAGCGTGCGATCCGCCGCGGCCACCACCGCCGGGCGCGCAGCAGACGCGGCGGCACGGCGGGCGGCCTGGACGAAATCGGCGGCGGCGAGGGGATGCAGGTCGGCGAGCTCCCGCAGGGCGGCGACCTGCTCGTCCGCGGAGCTGCTCTTGAGCCCGATCAGCGCGATCGCCTCCCGCAAGGAGCGCAGCACCTCGGGATCGGTCTCGACCTCCTGGCGCGCCCGCAGGGCCGGGAGTTTCTCCGCGTCCTGGGCAAAGCCAAACGTGCGAATTGATTGGATACGCGTGGCGGGCATGGCGGCGGCGATGGCCTGCAGATCCAGGACTTCGCGCATCACCCGCCGGAGCGGACCGGTGTGCTCGACGGGGGTGAGATCAAAACTGGTCAGCCGCAGCGGGCGCCCCTCCGCGTCACGCAGGGTTTCGCCGGTCGCGACCCGCACCGCCTCCTGGGCGTCGCTGGCATCCTTTTCACCGATGAGCTGGACGGGAATGGGGGCGCCGTCGAGGCCCTGGAAGACAAAGAGCGCATCCTCGCGCCAGGCGTCGAGCAGCGGGCCCACGGTCGGATCCGCCGTGCCCGCAAGGGTGAGGAGCAGTTCGCGCTGGCTGGCGGCGTCGTCCGCCAGGATGGCGCGCGCAATCACCTCCCGTGCGGTCTCGGCGCCGGCGGAAGCGACACCGAGGAACAGAAAAAGCAGGAGCTGGAGCGGACGGAGGAAGCGATGAATCATTTGCACCGGTACCGGAGCGTGTATGAAGAAAATGAATTCAAAGGGCGGGAAAGAAGGGGCGGCACGAGGGCGCCGCCCCTTCGACTACAAACAGAACAGAACGAAAACTCCCCGGGTGGAGGAGGTGGGGCGGGGATGAAGCCGGATCAATCTCCGGCGGCAGGACCCCGCCCCACCCTTCTTCCATATCCGAAGGAAACTCAGTTGAACTTGCCCTTGAGCCAGGGCTCGCCCTGCACGCCCTTGAACTCCTTGAGGATCTTGAACTGTCCGTCGGCGCGGGTTTCGCCGATGTACACGTTCTTGGTCAGGTGCATGTTTTTCTGGGTGGTGACGGTGCCGCCGGGACCCTCGAAGGAGAGGCCGGACTTCAGAGCCTCGCGGACCTTGTCCACGTCGAAGCTGCCCGCCTTCTCGACCGCCGCCTTCCACAGATGAACGCCATTGTAGCTGAGGACCATCGGCGAGCAGGTGACACGGCCTTCCTTGACGATGCCGGCGACGTCGGTGGTGCTGAGCCACTTCTTGAAGTCGGTCACAAACTTCCGGTTGGCCGGCGTGTTGATGGATTGGAAGTAGGTCCAGCAGCCCAGCTGGCCGACGAGCTGCTTGGCGGGCAGACCGCGGAACTCGTCCTCCGAGATGGAGAAGGAAACCACCGGGCAGGATTCAGCGGTCAGGCCGGCGGCGGCGTATTCCTTGAAGAACGGCACGTTGGTGTCGCCGTTGAGGGTGTTGATCACCGCGGCCTTGCCACCGGCGGCGAACTGTTTGATTTCGGCCACGATCTGCTGGTAGTCGGTGTGGCCGAAGGGCGTGTATTTGCCCGCGGAGATGATTTTCCCGGCCTCATCCCGGCGGAAGCCGCCGCCGATGTTGTCCAGGGGGATACCCTTGCTGAGAAGGTATTCCAGCAGAACCAGGTTGGTGGTCTGCGGATACACATAGTCCGAACCGAGGAGGTAGAACTTGGTGTAGCCCTGCTCGAGGAGGTAGTCGACCGCCGGGGTCGCCTGCTGATTCACCGCTTCGGCCGTGTAGAAGACGTTCTGGCTTTCTTCTTCACCCTCGTACTGGACGGGGTAAAAGAGCAGGCCGTTGTTGCGCTCGAAGACGGGCAGGACCGACTTGCGACTGACGGAGGTCCAGCAGCCGAAGACGGCCGCCACCTTGTCCTGCTCCAGCAACTGTTTCGCCTTCTCGGCGAAGAGCGGCCAATTGGAGGCACCGTCGACCACCACCGGCTCGATCTTGTAGCCGTTAACGCCGCCAGCGGCGTTGATTTCGTCGAAGGTGTAGAGCAGCACATCGCGCAGCGACGTTTCGCTGATGGCCATCGTGCCGGAGAGCGAGTGCAGCACGCCGACCTTGACGGTTTTTTCCGCGGCCTGGGTGCCGACGGCGACGCCGAGCGCCAGGGCGCCGACGGAGAATAAGCGGGACAGTTTAGTCATCATGAGGAGAAGCGATGGGGACAAAGCAGTGGCTCGGGCAGGCGGGCGCGGGGCATCGCGAGACAGAGCCGATGGGGAGGGAAAGGGCCGGGCGCCATGCGCGCCGGGCCCGGGGGAGCAGAAGAAGTCGTGACGAACTGAAACGCGGGCGCGGCGAGCCGCACCCGCGGTGGGAGGAGGCTATGGCTCAGAACTTGAAGATGCCCTGGACGCCGTAGAAGGTGTCGCTGCTGAACTCGTAGTCGTCGTAGTCATACAGCGAGATCTCGGCACGGATCACCAGGTTGTCGGTGACGGCGTAGCTCGGGGCCACGGTGTACTTCAGGAAGCTCGGGCCGTGGTCGATGTCCTCACCGGAAACCCGGAAGGTGGTGGTGAACTTGTCGGACGAGGCGTAATTGAGGAAAAGCAGCCAGTTGGATCCGTCTGTCGAATACGAGTCCTTGGTCGTGTATTCGGCGGCGACGAGGACCTCCTTGCTCACCTGGTAGCTGGCCCAGAAGTTGAAGGTGGTGGTCTCTTCCGCGCTCTCCTGGGGATTGTCACCCTGGTAGGCAAAGCCCGCCCAGAGGGTGAGGCCAGGGACGCCGGTATAGGAGACAAAGCCCTCATAGCCCGCGCTCTCACCCAGCTCGCCATCGCCCTTGAGGCCGCCATAGACGGAGTCCAGGACAGCGGCGCCAGCAGAGAAGACGCCGCTGGTGTAGTTGTACTTCACGCCGGAGTGATAGCCGGGAATGGCGCCCAGAAAATCACCGTTGGCATAGGTGATCTGGTACATGTTCGGGATGTCGAACGCCTCAAAGCCGAGGTAACTGAGGAACTTGCCGCCGGTGACGGAGTGGCCGTTGCCGAAATCGTAGGTGGCGAAGATGTCCAGCAGGGTGACATCGTCATCGCCCGGGGTGTAATAGACACTGGCCGTGCCGGTGACAGGGGCGTAGTTCGCGAGGAAGCTGATCTTGGCGGCGTCGATGTCGAATTTGTCCACGTCGGCCTTATCAAGGGCCTGGTAGGATCCGGCGGCGTAGCCGGCGACGGAGAAGTTCTCGTTGATCTTAACTTCAGCCTGCGTGGCGGAGGCCGCAGCAAGCACGGTTGCAGCCAGACCGCCGAGGTGGGCGAAACGATTCGTCATAACGGGTGTTGTAGGTTGTTAGTTGGGGCAGAGGTCTTACCCGGGCATCGGGAAGTTCACTGCACCTTCCACCCCCATGAGCAGGAGGGCTGCCAGTAACCATGAATAATATTTCTGCTCAGACCCTAATCCAGTCATGGATGGGCAGGTTTGCGCGGAGCTGCACCGGGTCCGGCGGGCACCAGGCTCCCACGCCGCTCCGCCGCTCCTGCGTCCCCCCACCCCCCCCGGCGTCAGTCTCTCATGGATACGACCCTGCCGCCGCGCGAAAGCCGCGCCGCGTAGTGACTTTCCCGCTACATCCAACCTGCCTCAGGCAGGTGATGCCTGCGTCTTCAGCCCCTTGCCCAGTTCGCTGAAGTTGCCGAGCTCGGCGGAATGGACAAAACCCTCCGTGACGCTCTTCAGCTCCTCCCATCGCTGCCGGATGGTGCGCGCCTCGTCGCGAGAAATCTGCTGATCCCCGGCGGCGGAGGCGATCACCTGGAGCATGTCGGCAAACTCCTGCACGATGTCGTTGGTGGCGGGAATCAATGAATGCGGATGCGGCTTGGCATGCGGATTACTAATGAAGAACCCTCCTGCCCGCTCACAGACCCACTGCGCGATCCGCTTGTCGTTGGAGATGCGGAGCAGCTGGTCGATCCGGTCGAGCGGATTGTTTGCCCCGCTGCCCGCGTCTTCGGACGGAGGCTCGGCCCACTTGTAGATCAGCGAAAGCGACAACCCCATGTCGGCAGCGATCTGTTTGGCACTGGTCTTCTTCAGGACTTCCTTCAGCAGCTCATGGGATTGCATGGCAATGGCGTGCCGATTTGCGGCTCGCTTGGCAATGCTGCAGGCGAGGGTTCCGCCCGGTGCGGCGAGCGACTCGGAACGACTTTCTCCAAGGCTAATTCGCGACATAAGCCACCGCTGGAAATGGGCGTTTCCCACTCGGTCCGTCCTCCGTTTCCGGGCGCGGTGCTGGCGCCTCACTCAAACGGTTGGAGTCCGCCGCCGGATTTTTTTGCTGCTCTCCCCACCTCGCCTGTCACAAGTGGAGGCCAGTTATGAACATTCACGAGTATCAGGCGAAGGCGCTGTTCGAGAAGTTCGGGATCACAGTGCCAAAAGGTGTTTCCGCAAAATCCTCCGCCGAGTTCGACTCGGCCCTGGCCCAGCTCCCGGAGGGGCCGACCATGGTCAAGTCACAGATCCATGCGGGTGGACGCGGCAAGGGCACGTTCACCGACGGCTTCAAAGGCGGCGTCAAATTCTGCAAGACCAAGGCCGAGGCCAAGGAGATGGCGGGCAAGATGCTCGGCAACACCCTGGTGACGCTCCAGACCGGCGCAGCCGGTCGCAAGGTCCAGACCGTGTACTTCACGGTGGCGAGCGACATCAAAAAGGAATATTACCTCGCCCTCCTGCTCGACCGCGCCACGTCGAAGCCGGTGATCATCGCCTCGACCGAGGGCGGCGTGGAGATCGAAAAGGTCGCCCATGAGACCCCGGAGAAGATCTTCAAGGTCTTCGTCGACCCCGCGTATGGCCTCGCTGAATACCAGGTGCGCGAGCTCGTGACCAAGCTCGGCCTCAATCCGGCGGAGCAAAAGAACGCCGCCCGCCTGATCCGCTCCCTCTACACCATGTTCTGGGAGACGGACGCGTCCATGGTGGAGATCAATCCCCTGATCACGACCCCGAAGGACGAGGTCCTCGCCCTGGACGCCAAGGTCTCGTTCGACGACAACGCCCTCTACCGCCACCCGGAGATCGTGGCCCTGCGCGACCTCAACGAGGAGGATCCGAAGGAAATCGAGGCCTCCAAGTTCTCGCTCAGCTACATCGCGCTCGACGGCAACATCGCCTGCCTCGTGAACGGCGCCGGCCTCGCCATGAGCACGATGGACATCATCAAGCATTTCGGCGGCAGCCCGGCCAACTTCCTCGACGTCGGCGGCGGCGCCTCGAAGGACCAGGTCGTCGCGGCCTTCAAGATCATCCTCTCCGACCCGAACGTGAAGGGGATCTTCGTTAACATTTTTGGCGGCATCATGGACTGCAACATCATCGCCACCGGCATCGTCGAGGCGGTGAAGGAAGTGGGACTCAAGCTCCCGCTCGTCGTCCGGCTCGAGGGCAACAACGTCGCCGCCGGCAAGGAAACCCTGGCCAAGTCGGGCCTCACGATCGTCTCCGGCGACTCGATGGCGGACGCGGCTCAGAAGATCGTCAAACTGGTCGCCTGAACCGCCAGGGAAACGCACGTAACGTCAAACCACTCCTTCCATGGCCATTTTTGTCACTCCTGAAACGAAGATCATCGTCCAGAATATCACGGGCGACTTCGGCAGCCGCCACGCCAAGCTCTCGCTCGACTACGGCACCAAGGTCGTCGCCGGCGTTGCACCCGGCAAGGGCGGCAAGTTCTTCGAACACGGCGCTCACAAGGTGCCCGTCTTCAACTCCGTCGCTGATGCCGTCGCCGCCACCGGCGCCACCGTGTCGGTCGGCTTTGTGCCGCCGCCGTTCGCCGCCGAGGGCATCCTCGAGTGCGTCGACGCCGACCTCGACCTGGTGGTCGTCATCACCGAGGGCATCCCGGTGCGCGATATGGTACGCGTGAAGCGCGCGATGCTGGGTCGTCGCACTCGACTGATCGGGCCCAACTGCCCGGGACTCGTCACGCCGGGCACCGGGCCCAGCTCCTCCGGCGGCTGCCGCATCGGCATCTCCCCGGGCTACATTCACAAGAAGGGCCGCGTCGGCGTCGTCTCGCGCTCCGGCACCCTGACCTACGAGGCGGTCTATCAGTTGACCGTCCGTGGCATCGGCCAGTCGACCTGCGTCGGCATCGGCGGCGACCCGGTCAACGGGACCTCCCACCTCGACGTCATCAAGGCGTTCAACGATGACCCGGAGACCGACGGTATCATCATGATCGGCGAAATCGGCGGCAGCGCCGAGGTCGAGGCCGCAAAGTGGATCAAGGCGAACGTCAAAAAGCCCGTGGCCGGCTTTATCGCCGGAGCCACCGCGCCGGCGGGCCGCCGGATGGGCCATGCGGGAGCAATCGTCGGCGGTGCCGAAGACACCGCCGCCGCGAAGATCGCCGCCTTTGAGGAGGCAGGCATCGCGGTGGCCGCGACGCCGTCCGACATGGCCGAGGCACTGATCCGTGCGGCCAAGGAGCGTGGCGTCACGCTGCGCTGAGCCGGTAGGCTGCGTTTCAACCACCCGGGGCATCGGCCCCGGGTTTTTTTGTGTCCGCGGCCCAGCCGGTATTCAGGCTGCGCTCCAAACCCGCGACTGCCGGTCGGCCAGCCCTTGCGCAATGTCCCGCGGCAGGAAGGGCCCGCGGTAGATCAGGCCGGTGTACACCTGGACCAGGGTTGCACCGGCATCGAGCTTTTCGCCTGCACTGATCGCGTCGTCGATCCCTCCCACCGCGATGATCGGCAGCCGACCACCCGTCGCCTTCGCGATGTAGCGGACAATCGCGGTGGAACGCTCCCTCACCGGCCGGCCGCTCAGGCCGCCGGCTTCGTTGACGGAGGCAAACGGCCCCGGGCGCGCCAGCGTGGTATTGGTGGCAATGATACCATCGAGGCCGAAATGTGCGATCGTCCCGAGCACGGCGTCGATTTGGGCGAAACTCAGGTCGGGTGCGATCTTCAGCAGGACCGGTTTGCGCGGCTTGCCGAGCTGCGCATAGCGCTCGCGGTTGGCGGTGCTGATCGCGCCGAGCAATTCGCGCAGCCGATCCTCGTCCTGCAGCTTGCGCAGGTCGGGGGTGTTCGGACTGCTGACATTCAGGACCAGGTAGTCGGCGAAGTCTGCCAGGAGCGCGAAACTGGCAAGGTAGTCCTCGACCGCCCGATCGAGCGGTGCGGCCTTCGATTTGCCGATGTTGACGCCAAGCGGGATCACTCGCCGGCCGGGCGCCGGCTGCCGCGCGAGCTGGGCGGCGACGGCCTCAGCGCCGTCGTTATTAAAACCCATCCGGTTGATCACGGCATCCTGCGCCGGATAACGAAACACGCGCGGCTTGGGATTCCCGGGCTGCTGCAGGGCGGTGACGGTGCCGATCTCGACATGACCAAAGCCCATGGCCGCGGCGGCGGGCCAGCCCTTCGCATTTTTGTCAAAACCCGCGGCAAGGCCCACGGCGTTCGGGAAATCGAGTCCCAGGGTCCGCACCGGACGGAATGCGCCGCGGTCCAGCTGGGACCAGCGCTCCATCAGCCAGCAGGCCGGACGGACCCGCGCCAGGAGGGACATCGCCCGAACGGCGCGCTCGTGCGCGTGCTCAGGATCACTCCTGAAAAGGAAGGGACGCACCATACGCTCGTAATAAGCACCCATGAACGGGAGAGCGTGAAAACCCGCCCTGGAGAAATCAAGGCCGCCGGGTCCCGCGGCACCGGGGATTAGCCGCCGCGCGCTGATTTGTATGAAGCCTTAAGGCACGGCGGTGTGCCCTGAACTCCGGTGGCCGTCTCAGGCCATTCCCCCGCAGTCGCTTCCGAGATAAGATACCTGCTTTTGCGCGGTCATTTTTGTGCTTGTTTTTCGAAAGTCGCACCGCACGCTGCGGCTCCAATTTCCGCCCGGCCGGGCTCATGTCATGCCCCGGGAGGAAAGCTGATCAAAACACACATCCCGATTTGACTCTGCTAAAGGCAGGGCCATTTGCTCCGAAAAAGATACAGCCATGGCTAAATCCTCCACAACCCTCGACTGGTGCATCGTGCGCCTCGGCGAAGACCACAACTGGTGGGTCCACGAAGTCAGCGATCCGGTCCGTTGGGATGTGGACGGCCTCAGCATCATCGACCCACGTCAAGTCGCCCACTTGATGGAGCTGATTGAGCCACTCCGCGATTACGGCTTCGACCAGGACGTGATGGAGTCCGCCTTCATTCCGTTCCGCATTGAGAAGGACCTGGGCGAGGGCCGCGTTCGCCTCAAGCGCGTGAAGGACTCCATCTTTGAGTCCGATGAAAAGCTCTTTGCCCTCCCCGATGTGATGGATGAGGAAAACGGCCCGTACGCCGACCTCCTCGATCACCTCACGCGGCTGCGCGTGAAGATGCTCAACGAACTCTTCGACTTTGAGTCCAAGCTCACCGTCGACGAGGTCGAGGACGAGATCCGCGAGGAACAGAACACCAATTTCATCGAGGGCAAAGCTGTCCACGGCTTCGAGGAAATCACCGCCATCCTCGACTACGTTCCGGCTGGCTGGGACACCGACGAGGAAGCCTCCGAGAAGGAAGTCGAGGACGAGGACGAAGACCTGCCCGAACTCGACGAAGAGGAAGAGGAAAAGCTCAAGAACGACGAGTCGCTCAAGTGGGACGAGGACGAGGATGAAAAAGCCGAGGAGGACGAAGACTCCGAGGACAAGGACGAAGACGACGAGGACGACGACGACGACGACGAGAAGGACGAAGAGGAAGAGGACAGCGACGAGGACGACCGCCCCAAGCGCAAGTCGCGCGGGAAACGGTGAATTGCCTTCGGCCGGGGTTTAGCCCAGTGAACCTCGCGTGATGGCATTTGCCCCCCGGCCCCGCGCCCTTGTTTCCATCCTGCTGGTTGCGGCGCTGACTCTGGTCAGCGCCTGCACGACCTCCACCGGGCCCACCGCCTCGAATCCGCGGTTGCCGGGAAACAGTTCCACCGCGGCGCTGCGCCCCGCCGACTCGCTCATCATCTCGCTGCAGGGCGTGCCAGATCCGAGCAGCAACAACGTCCAGATCGATGAGCAGGGCCTGATCACCCTACCCTTTATTGGCTCTGTCGAGGCCGCCGGCCTGACGACTGCGGCGCTCTCGCAGCGCATCCGCGAGACCTACCTCAGTCGCAAATTTTATACCACGGTAGATGTGTCGGTCTCCGTCACCGAGCGCTACGTGTATGTGGGTGGCGAGGTGGTCCGCCCCGGGCGCATCGTCTGGACCCCGGATCTGACGGTGGCCAAGGCCATCCAGGCGGCGGGAGGGTTCACCCTCTACGCCAAGGAAGGGCGCGTCAGCGTCGTGCGGGAACGCACCGCCTATGCGATCAATGTGCCTCTCGCCCAGCAGAACCCGGCAGAGGATCCCCACCTGCTCCCCGGCGACGCGATCCAGGTGCCCAAGTCCGCCTTCTGAAGCCCGTTGGGGCTTTATCCGCGGGGAATTCGTGTCCATCCGCGGTGAATACGGTTCGGGAAAAAATCTTCGCGGCTGGGACTACTCTCCGTCGACCGCGCTGTCCGTTCGCAGGCGCGCCACCACCCAGGCGAGGGCCCCGCACACCACCAGGTATACGCCCGACCAGGCGGTGAGCGCTTTGTAGTTGGCGTCTGGAGACGACGCGCCGGACAGCCAGAGGTAGCCGTACTGGACTCCCCGCGCGAGGAAGGCGATGGCGAGAACGGCGAGGACGACGGAAAGAGCTTTGCGGAGCATGAGGAAAAGCGAGGCCTGGGAGTTCAGCGGAGGGACGCGGCCACGTCCTTCGCAAAATAGGTCAGGATCATGTCGGCTCCGGCGCGCTTGATGGCGAGGAGCGACTCAAGCCGGGTGCGCTCGAGGTCGAGCCAGCCGAGACGGGCCGCAGCGTGCAGCTGGGCGTATTCACCGGAAACCTGGTAGGCCGCGAGGGGGCGCCGCGTGGCATCCCGCACCTCCCGGATGATGTCGAGGTACGGCCCCGCCGGTTTGACCATCAGCACATCCGCTCCCTCCGCCTCGTCGAGCAGGGCCTCGGCCACCGCTTCGCGGCGGTTTGCCGGGTTGAGCTGATAGGTGCGCTTGTCGAGCGCATGGGTGCCGGCGGCGGACGCACTGCCCACCGCGTCGCGGAAGGGTCCATAATACGCGGAGGCGAATTTCGAGGAGTAGGCCATGATCGCCGTGTCCGAACAACGCGCGGCGTCGAGCGCGCGTCGGATTGCGCCGATGCGCCCATCCATCATGTCTGACGGCGCCACAAAATCGACGCCCGCGCGCGCATGCAGCACCGCCATCCGGCAGAGGACCTCCACCGTGGCGTCGTTGGCGACATCGCGACCATCCGCGGTAAGCAGACCGTCGTGGCCATGGGTCGTGTAGGGATCCAGGGCGATGTCGGTCATGACCACCAGCCCAGGCACCGCACCCTTCACGGCCTTAACCGCACGCAGAATCAACGCGTCCGGGTGCAGCGCGGCCGACCCGTTGTCGTCTTTTACGACGGCCTCGAGCTTGGGAAACAAAGCCACCGCCGGGACCCCCAGCGACTGCAGCTCCGCGCATTCCCGGACCAGGTCGGGGACGCTGAAGCGCATCACCCCGGGCATGGAGCCCACCGGCTGCGGCGGCCCTTCGCCGTCGACCACAAAAAGCGGCGCGATCAGATCGGCGGCGCGCAACTGGGTCTCTTCCACCAGGGCCCGCACGGCGGGGTTGCGGCGGAGACGGCGGGGACGGTGCGACAAGTTGAGGAGAAAAGGCTCAGCCATGGCGAAGGAGCACCAATGAACGGAAGGGCGATCGGGTGCCACACTTTAGATCGAGAGACAGGCCCGCGTCCCAGCCGATTTCTGCAAAATCGCTGTTCCGCTGACGCAGCTTTTGCGCTAGGACCAGCGTTTCCCTCGCCATGGCCATCAAGCTCTACGACTCGCTCGCACGTGAGACCCGCGAACTAAAAACGTCCCACCCGGACGGCGTCTATCGCTTCTACAATTGCGGGCCGACCGTTTATGCCCCGGCGCACATCGGAAACTTCCGCACCTTCGTGGTGAACGACGTTATCCGCCGCCTGCTCGATCTCGAATTCCCGGGCAAGGTGAAGCACGTCCGCAACCTGACGGATGTGGACGACAAAACCATCCGCCGCTCCCGCGAGGAAAAGCGGAGCCTCGCCGAGGTCACCCAGCAGTGGACGACCAAGTTTCACCGCGACTGCGAGGATCTCAATTGCCTGCCACCGCACGTCGAACCCACCGCCACGGGCCACATCCAGGAGCAGGTCGACATGATCGATGTGCTCTTGAAGAAGGGAAACGCCTACCGCGCTGCGGACGGCTCGGTGTATTTCAAAGTCTCATCCTTTTCCGGTTACGGCAGCCTGTCGCGCGTGCGGGAGCGTGAACTTCAGATGGGGTCGGCCTTGCGCGCGGCAGATGCGGACGAGAAAGAGGATGGCAGCGACTTCGCCCTTTGGAAGGCGTGGAAAGAGGAGGATGGTCCCAACAAATGGGCGGGCCCCTCGGGCGCCTCCGAAGGGCGGCCCGGCTGGCACATTGAGTGCAGCGCCATGAGCAAAAAGCACCTGGGCGACACGATCGATCTGCACACCGGAGGCGTCGACCTGCTCTTCCCTCATCACGAAAACGAGATCGCGCAGAGCCAGTGCTGCAACGGCACGACCTTCGCCCACCACTGGTACCACAGCGAGCATCTGCTGGTGGACGGAAAGAAGATGAGCAAGAGTCTGGGCAACCTCTACACCCTGGACGAGTTGAAGGCCAAGGGCTTCAGCCCGATGGCGCTTCGCTACGCGCTCCTGGCCGGCCATCCGCGAAAGCAGCTCAATTTCACCCTCGATTCCCTGCACGCCGCGGAGAAGGCCCTCGCCACCCTCCGGGCCTATGCCGCGGGGCTGCCCGCCAGCGGCGGTTCGCCGGAGATCTTTGCGCCGGTGTTCGCCGCGTTGCACGACGACCTCAATACACCGGGGGCACTCGGTGCGCTCTTCACACTCGTCAACCGCGGCAACCAGGGGGTGGACCAGACCGGCTTTAGCCGCGTCCTGTATGCGCTCGGTCTGACACTCACCGCACCCACCCTCCCGAAGGCGGAGGCACCCGAGGCGGTCGTCGCGCTCGCCGAAAAGCGATGGGCGGCAAAGAAGGAGAAGAGCTTCGCCGCGGCCGACAGCCTCCGGGCGGAACTCGCCGCGGCCGGCTGGCAGATGCTGGACCGCAAGGACGGCTACAGTCTTGAACCTGCCAAAAAAGCGTAGCCTCCACGCCGACGTGTCCCGCCCACGCCGCTTCTGACCACCCTTCGCGCCCCTGCGCCGGACGATTTGTGGCTCGAAACTCCCCTCCTCCGTCGAAAAGCTGACTTTCCCATGTCCATGACTCCCCTCGAAGAAATCCGCCACTCGTGTTCACACGTGCTGGCGACCGCACTTCTCCGCGTCTTTCCGGACGCGAAACTCGACATCGGACCCCCGACGGACACGGGCTTTTATTACGACGTCGATCTCGACCACAAACTCACCGCTGAGGACCTGACCAAGCTCGAGGCGGAGATGAAGAAGGTGATCGAGGAAAACCAGGCGTTCACCCGGCGCGAGGTACCCCGGGAGGAAGCGGTGCAGATCATCCAAAAGATGGGCCAGGACCGCTATAAACTCGGCCGGCTTGCGGACATCCCCGAGGGCGAAGCGATTTCCTTCTATCAGAACGGCGAGTTCATCGACCTCTGCGCCGGCACGCACGTGCGGTACACCAAACAAATCAAGGCCTTCAAGCTGCTCTCCGTCGCAGGCGCCTACCACCGCGGCAACGAGAAGAACAAGCAGCTCCAGCGCATCTACGGCACCGCCTTCGCCACCAAGGACGAACTTCAGCAGTACCTCGACCGGATGGAGCAGGCCAAGCTCCGCGACCACCGCAAACTGGGCAAGGAACTGAAACTCTTCCATATCGACGAGGACGTCGGCCAGGGCCTGATCCTCTGGACCCCGGCGGGCTCCATCCTCCGCCAGGAGCTGCAGAATTTCATCAGCGATGAACTGCGCAAACAGGGCTATTCACAGGTGTTCACACCCCACATCGGAAAGCTCGCTCTCTACAAGACCTCGGGTCACTTCCCCTACTACAAGGAATCCCAGTTTTCGCCCGTGATCGAAAACGAGTCGCTGGCCCAGGCACTGGGCGAGGGCTGCAGCTGCGCCGAAGTCTACTCGCGGCTGGAAGCAGTATCCGAAAAAATGCGACAGGACCTCAACGGCCGGGTCGGCCGTGAGATCATCCCGGCGGACCGCACCCGTCCCGACGACCAGCTCCTCGACGGCTTCCTCCTGAAGCCGATGAACTGTCCCCACCACATCAAGATCTTCGCCTCGCAGCCGCACAGTTACCGCGACCTGCCCGTGCGGCTGGCCGAATTCGGCACGGTGTACCGCTGGGAGCAGTCCGGCGAGCTCAACGGCATGACCCGTGTGCGCGGCTTTACCCAGGATGACGCCCATCTCTTCTGCACCGAGGAACAAGTCGCCCAGGAGGTCCTCGGCTGTCTCTCTCTGGTCAAAATCGTCCTCACCACCCTGGGCATGAGTGACTACCGGGTCCGCGTCGGCCTGCGTGATCCCGATTCGAACAAATACACCGGCGCAGCCGAGAACTGGGACAAGGCGGAGTCCGCCTGCCGCGAGGCGGCGAAGACCCTGGGCGTGCCGTTCACCGAGGAGCCCGGCGAGGCCGCCTTCTACGGGCCCAAGATCGACTTCGTGGTGAAGGATGTGATCGGCCGTGAGTGGCAGCTCGGCACCGTGCAGGTCGACTACAACCTGCCGATCCGCTTCGACCTCTCCTATATCGGAGCGGACAACCAGCCCCACCGCCCCGTCATGATCCACCGCGCCCCCTTCGGCTCGATGGAGCGTTTCTGCGGCGTGTTGATCGAACACTTTGCCGGTGACTTCCCCGTCTGGCTCGCGCCGGAGCAGGTCCGCCTGCTCCCGATCAGCGACAAGGTGATCGATTACGGCCGCGAACTCCTTGCGCAGTTCCGCCAGGCCGGCGTCCGCGTGACGCTCGACGAACACAGCGACAAGCTCGGCGCAAAGATCCGTCGGGCGGAGCTGGAAAAAGTGCCCTACACCCTCGTTCTCGGAGCGAAGGAGGCGGAGGCTCGGGCCGTGAGTGTGCGCAGCCGCGCGAAGGGCGACGAAGGCGTGCTCCCCTTCGACGGTTTCCTGGAACGCGTCCGGCACGAGGTCGCGACGCGCGCCCTGCCCGGCAAGACGAAGTAAGCACCTCAACGGCGGCGCGGCACGTCTCCCACTCTGTGGGAGTTCGTGCGCCGGCCCCGACGCCTCCCATGGAAGATACGGCACCGCCCACCCAAGACGTGTCCCCGCCCTGGAAGGGGGAACTCGACGCCATCGTCGGAGCGCGGCATGGCGGCCAGGTCTCAGCGATCGCGACGCGCCTCGCGGCATTGGATGCGCATTATCCGCACGTCGCGGAAATCGCCTTCCAGCTCGCGTGGACCTACGAGATCCTGGGACGGATCGAGCAGGCGATTCCCCACTACGAGCGCGCCCTGACGCTGGGCCTTCAACCCAATGAGCACGCTTCGGCCCTGATCGGACTCGCCAACTGCCAGCGCGGCTCAGGCATGCCGGAGCGCGCGGTGGAGACCCTCGAGGCGGCGAAGCGCCAGTTTCCCGCCTACCGGGAGATCGAACTTTACCTCGCCCTCTCCCTGCAGGCCGCGGGCCGGTCCGCCGAGGCGGTGCGCTCCCTGGTCGACCTGGTGCTGGAGTCGAGCGAAGATCCTGGCCTGGCCGCGCACCAGCGCGCCCTGCGCTACCACGCCGGGAAACTTTAGCCCCATCCACGTCGCACGCGGCGTGAGGGCACGCCGCCTACATCGGACCGGCCGCTGCCCCTGGACTTCTTGTAGGCGGGGTGCCCCTGTTTTGTTGTAGGCGGGTGCCCTTGTCTTGTTGTAGGCGGGGGGCAAAGTGCCATCACATCGTGGACAGTTTTGTGCCATGACATCGTAGACAAGAGTCAGGGATGGGGTGCAGGGGAAGGGGCTTGGCCCCTTCCCCGCTACTGGATTGAGCGGAGGGGGTGCTGGG
>JAEYWP010000020.1 GCA_023428905.1 Verrucomicrobiota bacterium | reverse complement strand
GGCGTGGACTGGCACACCTGCTGGGACGCGATCGAGGCCGAGGCTACCCGGCGCCTGAGCGAGCCCGGCCGGCTGGACGGGGTGGTCACCCTCGGGGTCGACGAGCACATCTGGAAGCCCTCGCATCACGGCAGGGACCGGGCGGTGACCTCGATGGTCGATCTGACCCGTGACCAGGACGGACGCGTGCGGGCCCGGCTGCTGGACGTGGTCCCGGGCCGGTCCGGGACCGCCTACTCGAGGTGGTTGGCCGCCCAGCCCGAGACGTTCACCGCCACCGTCGAGCACGCCGCGTTGGACCCATTCCGCGGCTACGCCAACGCGATCCGCGACGAGCTGCCCGACGCCGTCGCGGTCCTGGACGCCTTCCACGTCGTCAAGCTCGGCACCAACGTCGTCGACGAGGTCCGACGCCGCGTCCAGCAAGACACCCTGGGCCACCGCGGCCACAAAGACGACCCGCTCTACAAGATCCGAGGACTGCTGCGCCACGGCGTCGAGCACCTCTCCGATCGCCAGCAGACCCGCCTGGACGTCGCCCTGCGGCTCGGGGACCCGCACGGGGAAGTCGCCCTGACCTGGCAGTGCTACCAGCGGCTGCGCTCGATCTACCACCAGCGCACCCCGGCCGCCGGCAAGGCAGTCGCCGCGGACATCATCGCGGCCCTGCACACCTGCCCGATCCCCGAGGTCGCCCGCCTGGGCCGGACCCTGCGCGCCTGGCGCCAGCAGATCCTGGCCTACTTCGACACCGACGGCGTCTCCAACGGCGGCACCGAGGCCATCAACCTGATCATCGAGAAGACCCGGCGCCTCGCCCACGGCTTCCGCACCTTCACCCACTACCGCCTACGCATCCTGCTGGCCGCCTCCGGCACCCGCCCCTGGCGACCCAACCACGCATAGATCCGAAGAGCCCGGCATCCACGGCTCGAACCGGGCCCACGTCCCGTCCGGGCGGCGGAAGTACTTCACCGACCGGTAGCGGTGCTCATCGACACCCAGCCGGCGCACCGCCACGGTCTCGACGTCGCCGAGCAGCACCGCGACCGCGGACAGGGCGGCCTGGACGCTCCACCACGACACTGTGAACGCTCGTGCGGTCTCCGAGGCCGCCCGTCCGGAGACAACTACCGCGGCCACCAGCGCCTCACGCAACCGGGACGTGGACCGTGCCCGCGGTGGGACCTGGACGGTGGACTCGGCGAACGTCCCACGCGGACAGCGCGCCTCCTGACAGAACCAACGCCGCTTGTCCCAGACCACCTGCACCGGCCCACCGACCGGCACGTCACGCACGACCTGCCGGCGCCGGGAGTGCACCCGCACCGAGATCACCCCGCAGACCGGGCAGCCCGGCGGCGCGGTGGACTCCACCACGACCCGGCGCACCCCGTCGGGCAGATCGACCGCGTCGACCACGCGGTAGTCGGGCAAGTTGAAGATCGTGCTCGCAGCATCACGCAGCGAGCCCGTAGGCTCGAACACGGCTCGTGGTCCTTCTGGTCGGGATGTCTCAGCAACACCCATCCCAGCAGGCCACGAGCCTCCTACGTCTCAACGACGCGACCCGACCCGATCACCACGAACCACCAAGAGCCCAATTGACTGGCCGACAAGAAGTCCCCGCCTGAGTTCAAGCGTGATGTCGTGCGGGTTGCTCGCCGCGGCGATCTGACTCACGCCGAGGTCGCTGCCGACTAGACGACCAGCGAGCAGAACGAGCTCGTTCAGCTGCGCCGTGAGAAGCGTCGGCTGGAGATGGAGAACGAGATCCTGCGCCGCGCGGCGGCCTACTTCGCCGCCGGCTCGCTCCCAAAATGAGCTACCCCGCTGGTTCGTGACCTGGCCGCCGAGGGGATCCCGGTGCGGTTGACCTGCGGGGTGCTGGGCCACTCCAGACAGGCGTACTACGCCTGGCTCGCCGAGCCCGTGAGCGAGCGGGAGCTGGAGGACGCCTACCTGACCAACGCCCTGATCGACGCTCACGGCGACGACCCGGAGTTCGGCTACCGGTTCGTGGCCGACGAGCTCGAGCGCGCCGGCCACGACGTCGGCGAGCGGCGGGTCTGGCGGCTGTGCTCCCAGCAGCGCCTGTGGACGACCATGAGTCGCCCTGGGGAGGCTAGAGGCTCCTGACCTTGGAAACGAGGATGGAGTCATGCCACGAGAGGTGTCGAAGGGGAAGCCGACCACGCGCCGGTACTCCGAGGAGGAGAAGGCCGCGGCGGTGCGGATGGTGCGTGCGTTGCGCGCAGAGCTGGGGACCGATCACGGGACGGTCCAGCGGGTCGCGACCCAGCTCGGATACGGCACGGCGTCGGTGCGCCTGTGGGTGCGCCAGGCCGACATCGACGACCTGCGCGCGCCGGGGGTGACCTCAAGCGAGAGCGCGCGGGTGCGGGAGCTGGAGCAGGAGAACCGGGAGTTGCGCCGGGCGAATGAGATCTTGAGACGGGCCGCGAGTTACTTCGGGGCGGAGCTCGACCGCCAACACAAGAAGTAGTGGCGTTCATCGACGCGAATCGTGACGAGCTCGGTGTCGAGCCCATCTGCAGGGTGCTGCAGGTGGCGCCGAGCACGTACTACGCCGCCAGGTCCCGCCCGCCTTCGGCCCGGGATCTGCGCGACGGGGTGCTGCGTGCGGTGCTGCGCCAGCTGTGGGAGGACGACTACCGTGTCTACGGTGCCCGCAAGCTCTGGAAGGCAGTGGTCCGGGCCGGCCGGGACGTGGGCCGCGACCAGGTCGCCCGCCTGATGCGGGCCGAAGGCATCGAGGGAGCCCGGCGCACCAAGCGGGTCCGCACTACCAAGGCCGACCCGGCCGCGCCTCGTCATCCGGATCTGGTTGAGCGCGACTTCACCGCCACGGCGTCGAACCAGCTGTGGGTGACCGACCTGACCTACGTGCCGGCCTGGGCGGGGGTGGCCTACGTGTGCTTCATCACCGACGTCTTCTCCCGGATGATCGTGGGCTGGCGGGTTGCCCCGCACATGCGCACCGAGATGGTGCTCGACGCGATCGAGGCGGCCCGCGGGTCCCGCGGGACGACGATCACCGGGCTGCGGTGTCACAGCGATGCCGGCAGCCAATTCGCCTCACTGCGCTACGGCGAACGTCTCGCAGAGATCGGAGCCACCCCCTCGATCGGGACCGTCGCCGATTCGCATGACAACGCCCTGGCCGAGACCGTCAACGGTTACTACAAGGCCGAGCCGATCCGCGGGCCCGCCCGCACCGGCCCCTGGAAGACCGTAGAAGACGTCGAGCTCGCCACCCTCGGCTGGGTCCACTGGCACAACACCGCGCGCCTGCACGGCTACCTCGGCGACGTCCCGCCCGTCGAGTTCGAGACGACCTTCTACGCTACCCACGGGACCGACCAGCACCTGGTCGCAATCCCATAGCCCGAGCCTCCATCAGAACCAGGGCGACTCGCTGATCGTGTCCTTGGAGACCTGGGTACCGTAGACCTCGGCGAAGTGCGCGGCAATCTCACCGGTCGTCAGCCCTCGCGCCGTCAGTGACAGCACCAGCGCGCCTGGGCGACCATCGTCCGGGCGATCTGCCTGCTCTCATCGTCGTCGAGCTCCATGGGCTCGATCGTGTCGGTCATGCTGCATGCTTCCCCGCCAGGCACCCAGCTGGCGTGTCAGGCCGACCCCCGCCCACCGTTCATCTGACAGACCCGCGCGAGGGCCACGCGACCTGGGACGCCGACGGGGTCTGCTGGGTCCACGGGATCCCGCAGCCCACGGACTACGACCTGGTGCTCTTCTGGGGTTGACGCTGGCGAGTAGCTCCGTCACCAGGCGGAACCGTGGCGCCGACGGAACGGGGAGTACCTGACGCCTAGCGCCGCTGCGGCTCCTCGCCGAGCGCGATGCGCAGGGCGTCGACGAGGTCGATGGACTCGCCGTCGCGCGCGCCCTTGCCGAGGATCAGCGGCGGGTCGCTGGGTTCGAGCGTCGCGCCGCTGACCATCGACCG
>JAEYWP010000016.1 GCA_023428905.1 Verrucomicrobiota bacterium | reverse complement strand
CCCCCCCCCCCCCCCCCCCCCCCCCCCCCCCCCCCCCCCCCCCCCCCCCCCCCCCCCCCCCCCCCCCCCCCCCCCCCCAAACGTGGCCAAACCCGCACCGCTCTCAGCGGTGCGACCGTCAGCGCCGGGCCGCCAGCCGACCCACCAACACCGCGATTTGTTCGCGGAGGAAGGTCAGGGAGCCGTCATTCAGCAGCACAAAGTCGGCGGACTCGATTTTCAGCGCCAAGGGCAATTGCTTGGAGATTCGTTGCTCGGCGAGCGCTTGGGACATACCGCGCTCAGCTAGCCGGGCGAACTGGTTCGCGGAGGATGTGGCTACGCAGAGAGTGAAATCAAACCAATTTTCCAGCCTCTTTTCGAAGAGGAGCGGCACCTCGAAGACCAGCGGTTGGGCGCCCCGTGCAGCGAGTTCCGCACGCCAGAGGGCAAAGAGCGGCGGGTGGGTCAACGCCTCCAGCCACTCCAGACCCGTCGCTTCGGCAAAAACGGCGGCGCCCAGTCGCGTGCGATCAATCTCGCCCGCATCGGTGAGGACCGACTGGCCAAAACGCTCCGCCACCGCCGCGATGATCCCGGGATCTGTGAGGACGCGCGTGCGGATCAGGGCGTCCGAATCGACGCGCCTGTAGCCGAACTCTTCGAAGAGTCGCACGGCCGCGGACTTTCCGCAGCCCATTCCACCTGTGAGGCCGAGCACCATGGGTTGACCTGGGAGGGGGACTTTGGGCTTGCGCGGTTTTGCCGCAAATCATTAGTCACTCGACGGCTCGCTTAGACCTCCGCACGCGTCGTTTGCGCGTTGGAGAAGCGACACCGAATGCCCACTCCGCTCGACACGATCAGCACATCCACCGTCGCCGAGGCGGCGTTGCAGGCTTGCCAGCGGATGTTTCCCGAGGCGCCGGCGGCGTTGCTGCCCGCGCTGTTTTCCGGCGTCGAGGCGATGTTTGAGGGACACTACCTCGACTACCTGCCGATCGATACGCCCTACCATGACCTGGAGCACACCCTCCAGGTGGCGCGTTGCTTTGTGCTGATGATGGAAGGCCGCCACGCAGCCCGTATCGAACCGCTCATGACAGCGCGGCAGTTTGAGCTTGGGGTGGCTGCCGCCCTGCTGCACGACACCGGATACCTGAAATTGAGGGCCGATGTCGCCGGAACCGGCGCGAAATACACCTTCACCCATGTCCTGCGCAGCTGCGCCGTCGCCTCGTCGTACCTGCCCACCCTCGGCGTGACGCTCGACGAGCTGGACGGCGTGCTCGGCGCGATCCGGTGCACCAATCCCACCGCACCGATCCGCCGCCTCCACTTCCAGCAGCCCATCGAGGGGATCATCGGCTGCGCCGTAGCGACGGCGGACTACCTTGGGCAGATGTCCGCGCCCAACTACCTGGACGAGCTGCCCCTGCTTTTTGCGGAGTTCGAGGAGTCCGACAATTTCACCGGCGTGCCACCCGCGGACCGGCTTTACCGGTCGGTGGACGAGCTGGTGACAAAGACTCCGGGCTTCTGGAGCACGGTGGTGTTGCCCCGTCTCGATAACGAATTGCTCGGCCTCTACCGTTTCCTCGCGACCCCCTACCCCGACGGCCCAAACCCGTATATCGCCGCGATCGAACGCAACATCGAGGCCATCACCGCCGAGGCCGCCCGCCGCGCCGCCTCCGCCTGAGTCTGGCGGTGCCGTGACAGCCGGCCCGGCGCCGTCATCTGCACGGGGGCGCCGCACATGGAGTGCCGCTCCAAAAACGGCCTGACGTCGTCAATATAGAGGGTGCATGACGCATCCTGATACACCCAGTTGAGGCAGGGTGATCGACGGTGAGCGCTGACTTGCGCGCCTGGCTGGTGACTGTAGAAAAGCATGCGGAGGTGGCGCTGAGTCAGTCCTGACGTCTGGCGCCTGTAAAAATGGCTGATCAAATCTCGCTCTTAAGCCGCGCTGCGCGGGCGCCCCGCAATCCAACAATCGCCATGGCATGTCTGTGCCTCGTGCTCGTCGCCGCGATCTGCCTTCGGTTTGTGGGCGGGGAGCGCGCTCCGCGGGGGTTTCACTTTGATGAGGCCATCATCGCGGGCGAGGCGATCAGCCTCGCAGAAACGGGAAAATCAAGCCTTGGAACCTCCGGCCTTTTCATCCCCGCGGGTGGTGGAGGTTATGCGTCCGCCACGCACGTTTATCCTAAAGCCGTTTGGATCCGCCTCGCCGGTTATTCGGTCGCTGCAATGCGGGCTTACGCGGCGCTCGAGGCGACGCTGTTGATCGCCGGACTCTGGCTGTTGGGCTCCCGGCTCTACGGCAGCGCCGGGGGCGCCTACACCGCCCTTGCCGGCGCACTTTCCCCCTGGATCTTCCAGTTCTCGCGCCTCGCGAACGACGATCCGATGATGTGCCTCTGCGGCATTGTCTGGGGAAGCTACTTCGTCGCCCGCAGGGGAACCCTCCGTTCCGCCGCCGCCGCCGCCCTCTGCTTTTCCATCGCCGCGTACGCCTACTCGTCAGCCCGCGTGGTGCTGCCACTCATCGCTCCGGCAATGATGCTCATGCACTGGAGAGGACTTCGGCGTCCCTGGGCAAATATCGCAGTCTTCACGCTCACCGGACTTCTCCTTTGCTCACCCCTGCTGGCGGGAACGCTCTCCGGCCGGCTTCTCACCCGCTATGATGTTGTTGGCATCTTCACCGAGAGCTTTCGGGCAAAGATCGGCGCCTCGTCCAATTGGCAGGTGCTTCCCGTATTCGTTCGAAACTACATGGAGCACCTCTCGCTTCGGTTTCTCTTCCTGTCCGGCGACCCCAACCTTCGTCACTCCACCCAGAGTTTTGGTCAGTTGAGCTGGTTGGATCAGTTTGCCCTGCTTGGCGGCCTCACTGCCATCTGCTGGCGCGCGATCCGCCGGAAAGGACTCTCTCTGGATTCCTCCCTCGTCTTTTCGTTTCTCGGCTTTCTGGTCGGCTTTATCCCGGCCGCGATCACGTGGGAGGGCCTGCCGCATTCCATCCGAGGGTGTGTCGCGTGGCCCTTCGCAGCGTTGGTAACCGGGGGCATCCTGGCCAAGCTCAAAGCCCACACCTGGTGGATCCGGGTCGCCGTTCCCCTCCTGGGCAGCGTGTACCTCGCATGTTTTGCGGGCGTGTTTTTCACCTCTTATCCCACAAAGGCAGCCCCGCATTTCGACGTCTGGCAGATCGAAGCCGCTGAACATGGGCGTGCCTCCGGAGACTGGAATCGCCTTGAAGAGGCGACAAAAGTGTATCCGTCGATTGTGGCACGTTACTACTTGGTCGCCTACGGCGGTCTGACGTTTGCAGAAACAGCAGACGTGCCGGCCACCTTTGCTCGACTTAGGGAAAGGAACAACTTCGAGAAGTGAGGGGGCGCTCCGTCGCGCAAAACCAGACGTGCGCCTGCCTACGGGCCCGACCCGTCGATTTCCGGCGCCTGAGGGATCAACCCGGCACTCGCAGCCTGCGAGCTTTCGATCACCGACCAAATCCGCGACACAGGTCGACAACGACAATGTTTCTTTACTCCACGATGCAGATCTGTTGTGAGTTCCGCCATGAGGCGGGCACACGCGGGAGAGACGTATGGGTTTACATCACCGGTGAAGGGCGCTCTGCGGGCGCACGGTGACGCCGCCCGACCCCGACGGGGCACTCCTCGGGGCAGTGGCAGCAAGGGCGCGCCCGCAGGGGAAAGGACCCGCCCGTGAGCATGCTGGCGACGCTTTATTCGGCCGGCTTGCAGGGGATCGATGCGGAGCTGGTGTGTGTGGAGGTCAACACCAACGAGGTCGGCGATCCGAAACTCGTGCTGGTGGGCCTTCCCGATACCGCGGTCAAGGAGTCGAACGACCGCGTCATCTCCGCGCTGCGCAACTCCGGCTTCCGACTGCCCTGGGGACGCACCACCATCAACCTCGCCCCCGGCGACGTGCGGAAGGAGGGACCGATGTACGACCTCCCGATCGCCCTCGGATTCCTCGTCGCCACCGGGCAATTACGCTCGTCGCAGCATGGAGATTACCTGATCGCGGGGGAACTCGGCCTCTCCGGCAGCACGCGCCCCATCCGGGGAGCCCTGGCGCTGGCGCGGCTCGCCAAGGCGCTGGGCAAACGGGGACTGCTCCTCCCCGTGCAATCCGCCCGCGAGGCCGCGCTCGTCACCGGCTTGGAAGTGTACGCGGTGGACTGCCTGGACCGGGCCTTCCGCTTCCTCTCCGGCGAGACTCAGCTTTGTCCCGAGGCTCCCCTGCCCCGCGCCACCCGGCCGAGCGCGTCCACCCACGGGGATTTCCACGAGATCAAGGGGCAGCACGCCCTGCGCCGGGCGGTGGAAGTGGCGGCGGCCGGGGGGCACAACCTCCTGATGATCGGCCCCCCTGGTTCGGGCAAATCCATGGTGGCAAAACGAATCCCCACCATCCTGCCCGAGCCCACCCTGGACGAATCGCTCGAGGTCCTCTGCATCCACTCCGCCGCCGGTAACACCCTGTCCGGCGCGGTGCATTTTGGAGAGCGACCGGTCCGCAGCCCCCACCACACGATTTCCGATGTCGGCCTGCTGGGAGGCGGCGCGGTCCCCGGACCCGGGGAAATTTCACTCGCCCATCACGGGATCCTCTTCCTCGACGAACTGCCCGAGTTCAAGCGCTCCGCCCTGGAGGTGCTGCGTCAGCCGCTGGAGGATGGCTCGGTCACGATTTCGCGCAGCGCCGGCAAGGTCACGCTGCCCTGCTGCTTCATGCTCGTCGCGGCGATGAACCCCTGCCCCTGCGGCTACCTGGGCGACGCCCGGCATGAATGCCGCTGCTCACCGGCCCAGGTGCAGCGCTATCGCTCCCGCATCAGTGGGCCACTGCTCGACCGCATCGACATCCATATCGAGGCGCCCGCACTCACGATTGGGGAGCTTCGCACCGACACCCTGGGCGAGGGATCCGAGGCCCTCCGCGCCCGCGTCGAGGACGCCCGCGGCCGCCAGCTGGCGCGGTTCGCCGGCACCCGCGTCACCAGCAACGCCCGCATGCTTCATGGCATGATCCGGCGGCACTGCGCCATCGACGCAAAACTGGGCGACCTCCTGCAACACGCCATGGAGCGTCTGTCGCTTTCCGCCCGCGCCTACGACCGCATCCTCAAGGTCGCCCGCACCATCGCGGACCTGGCCGGCTCGGACCGCATCCAATCCGCCCATCTTCTGGAGGCGATCCAGTACCGAAGCCTCGACCGCGCGGTCAGCTACTGACCACCCTTACCAGAAAAAGAAGCGGCGCCGCGTATCCAGAAAATCGTACGTCGGCATTTCCACGCAATAGCGCCAAACCGTGGTCCAATGGGACCAGCGGCCCGGGATCTCGCCATCAAAGATCGGCTTCCAAGCGGGCGCGCGACCCTGTTCGCCCGTTTTCAAACGCTCCTGAAACTCGGCATGCCCCTCCGCTCCGGAATAGTGGAGGCAGCGTTGCTCATAACGATCGATGCGCGGGGTGATCCCGCCCCGCGCCCGATGCCGGGCAATGCGGTACTGGCTCTGGACCAGGCGCACAGCCGCGCGACTGGTGGCCGTCGCCAGCGTGCTTCCGGCGGCGTGCCCATAGGCCACAAAGCCGGTGGGCGCCTGATGGTACAGCAGCACCACCTCGCCAAAGGTTTGATTGTGGCGGATCCGCACCATCCCCACGTCCGGGTAGGGCGAGCGGTGCACGGTCGCAGGGATCTGGCGGTCCCACCATCCGACCACGGCAAACCGTTCCAGCGCCTCCAGCCGCGCCCGCCGGCGCGCCTGCCACTTGAAACCGGGGAAAGCAGCCATGCCGATGGACGTGCGGTCATGGTCAAAACCGTATTTGGCAGCCGAGCCGGACTGGAGCGTCTCCCTAAACGCCCACCGCTCAAGTGCCTCCGAGATCGCGATGTTCTGCGCCTCCGCGGCATTTTCCGACGATCCCATCCCGTCCATTGTGCCCGCCGCGCCCCGATCGTCGCGCTTGCCGCCCAAATCCCGTTTCAGGTAGGCGGTGGCTTCGAAGGAGGAACGGTCAAAAACCGGGACGCGCGAGGTTTCGACCTCCGCGATCGGACCTCCGCGTTCCGCGAAGATCCCCCGATATAGCAAGGGAGCCAGGGTGAGCATCAAACGACTTAGTCAGTCTCGCCCGGGACGCCGAGGATCGGAGCGCGGTCCTGCTCTCCAGGAACACCCAGAATCGGATTCCGGTCCGGCTCTCCCGGGACGCCCAAGATCGGCGTGCGGTCGGGTTCCCCGGGCACGCCGAGGATCGGGGTGCGGGCGGTCAGGGCGCTGGCGGAAAGCAGCGAGACCAGAAAGAGAGCGGCGACGGACTTGGCGAGAGACTTGGAAGCGTTATGGGAGGTCATGGTTGTTTTGGACGAATGAGAGGTTGATGAGCACGGCGCCGGATCTCACATTCCGCTTTCCCCCTCTTTACATGGTGCGTGCCCCCAGTTTTCGGGTGTGGTTTTTCGTGCTTCTGGCCGCGGTGGCGCATCTCGCTGCGGGCCAGCAACCCGTACCCGTTCCGATCGAGGGAGTGCCCAGCGATTTCCGCTATTGCCTCTCCATTGTGCGCACGGGCACGTCCTGGGTGGCTCTCTCGACGGACAGTCTTCTCTGGGACCTCGGCACCGGAGGGGCTCCCCGGCTGATCCGCCCGCCCTCCGGCCGCGACTTCCGAGTCGCCGCCGCGCATCCCAAGGGGCTGGTGATCGCCGGCCTCGGGCAATGTTACCTGTATTCACGGGGTGAATGGACCGATCTCGGGGTGGACGATCATTTCTGGTCCGGGCTGGCCGTGGGCAGTGACGTGCTCCTGGTGGGCCAGCAGGGGGTGTACCGCGTGGATCCCGAGGGGCGCACCCAGAAGCTTCGCGAACTCTCGGGCTCCCGGCCCGCGCAGGTTCACCTGATTGGAGGTCGAGCCGTGATCTTCGCGGTGCGCAGCGGGATTCTGGAATGGGTCAACGGTGAACTCGTCGCCGCCGATGCGCGCTTTCCCTGGGCCCAAGGCTCCGAAGTGGCATCCGTTCAGGAGCTGCCCGGGGGCCGGCTCCTTGCCGCTACGAGTCGGGGGCTTTTCCTTGCGCGCGACGGCGTGACCGAGCCGGTCTGCCAGCCGATCTGGGCCGAAAGCCACAAAAACCTCCTCATCGGCGCCACCCTCTTCGACCAGACCCTGGTGGTGGCGACCTATTACGGGGGCCTCCGCGCCTATGACCTGCGCAGCGCCCGGGAACTCTGGCGCATCCCCCTGGAGCGCCTCGGCGGGAACGTGTATTGCTCGCTCCCCTACGCGGACGGGCTCCTGATCGGATCCGCCACCGGGATCCACGTCCTGCCGGACCCGAACCGGCAGGTCTTTTCCGCCCTGCCTCCCGGAGAAATCCTCTTTGTCGCCCGGCACGGTGGCGAACCCGTGATCGGACTCACCTCCGGGGTGTTTTCCTTCCAGGGCCAGCCGCGCGAGTTCCCCATCACCCTCTACAGCCTGGCCCAGCTCGGGCCCGACCTCTATGCCCAGGGCGGCTTTGGCGCGGTCCACCTCGGCGACCGGCGAATCGCCCTGGGTGGGCGGGATGTTCAGAGGGTCGTCGCCCTCGGCGATCACCACCTCGCCGCCATGCAGCCCCACGCGGTCACGATCCTTACCCGGGAAGCGGTGCACCAGCGGCTCAACCTGCCCACCACCCACAATTCGATCGCGGCCACCGCGGAGGGTCTCCTCGTCGTCGGCACCGCGGCCGGGGCCCTGGTGACGGATGTGGACGGCAAGGTGCTGCGCACGCTCGGCCGTGGCCTCACCCGCGTGTACCCGTTC
Organism: Verrucomicrobiota bacterium; assembly: GCA_023428905.1. GTDB lineage: Bacteria > Verrucomicrobiota > Verrucomicrobiia > Opitutales > Opitutaceae > EW11. Next base: position 524,097 of record JAEYWP010000016.1, on the reverse strand, counting down.
GGGAATGACGCGGTGCTCTTTGATTCGGCGGGCCAGGTACTGCGGCCCGACGGGGCGGTCCTGGCGCAGCTGCCCTCGGGTGAAACCCTCGACGCGATCGAATGGCGCGGCCAGCTCTGCGTCCTGGCGCGCTTCGAGAAGGGTCAGGCCTGGGCCGGGGTGATCGACCCGGCAGCGAAGACCTGGCAGCCGCTCGATCTCCCCATGCCCTCGGCGCCGTTGCGCCTCTTCGACCACAATGGCGAACTCGTCGTCCTTGGCGCCGACCACATGATGCGCGACCTGGCGCCCCGTCCCCTCGCCCAGCCATCCCTCGAGGAACTGCGTGTCGCCACCGGTGAACGCCTTCTTCCGGGCCCCTCCGTACGGCTCGGAGCGAGGGAGGAATCCGTCGACCTGCTCCTCCCCGCCCCGCGTCTCCCGCCCTGGAAGAACCCGGTGTATTGGGTGCAGATGGACGGCGAGGCCCGCGAGCAGGCTTCGCCCGGTTCCTCCCAGCGCATTCCCCGCCTTCCCTGGGGCGACACTGCCATCGCCGTCTCCGCGGAGTGGGCGGGCCTGGAGGCCCGCACGCGCTACCAGGTACACCGCAACCGCCCCTGGTGGGCTGCCACCCCCGCGCTCGTGGTCTACGCGGCGGGACTGGGTTTGCTCGGTTATTATTCCGTCCGCTTCCGCACCCGGCAGCTGGAACGGCGCGCGCGTCGGCTGCAGACGATGGTCGATGAACGCACCTCGGAGCTCCGAAAAGCGCAAAAGGCCCGGGAAGACTTTTTCTCCACCCTCAGCCACGAGATCCGCAACCCGTTGAACGGGGTCGTCGGCATCTGCGAAATCCTGGAGGAGGCGCCGGGAAACGCGATCGCCGCGCGCGAACGCGTCTTCGTGCGCACCCTCCGGGGCTGCGCCGACCAGTTGCGGTCCATCCTCGACGACGTGCTCGACTTCGCCCGCATCGACCGCGGCGAGATCCAGATCCACGAGGAAACGTTTGACCTGTCCTCGGCTGTGGAGGGGGCGGCTCGGGCCGCGGACGCCGATCTCTCCCACTGCCGGCTCCACCTTCCCGAGAGCGCGGTCTGGGTCCGGGGCGACGTGGGCAAGATTCGGCAAATCGTGACCAACCTGGTCTCCAACGCGATCAAGTATGGCGTGCCCCCCGGAGCAGAGATCAGGGTGTCGCTTTCGCCCGCAGTGGGCGACGCCGTGCAGGCGGGTATTTCCGTGATCAATACAGGATCAACCATCCCGGCGGAGGAGCTGGAGCGAATCTTCAGCGGCTTCGTGCGCGGCTCGGATGCGGTCAACCGCCGGATTGCCGGAAACGGGATCGGCCTGGCCGTTTCCCGGCGCATGGCGGTCGCCCTCGGAGGCACGCTCACCGCCACCAGCGAGGGGGGCGTGACCCAGTTCACCCTGTCCCTCTGCCTGCCCCGCGCCGAGGCCCCGGCCACCCGGAACTCCGCCGTTCCCATCCCCCTCACCTCCCGCGCCCTCGCGATCGAGGACGAGCAATACAACCGCCTCGTCCTCGGCCACATCCTCGCCCGCATGGGTTATGAGGTCGACTGGGCGCCGGACGGGGCCACGGCGATGGAGCGTATCCGGTCGGCCAGCTACGACCTGATCCTCACCGATTTTTCGCTCCCCGACACCAACGGCATCGACCTCGCCCGGGCCATGCTGGCGGAGATTCCCGAGCCCAAACCGCCGGTCATTGCCGTCACCGCCTACTCCACTCCCGACAAGATGCAGCAGGCCAAGGCGGCCGGAATCAGCGGCTTTGTGACCAAGCCGGTGTCGAAGCAGAAACTGGAAGCGGCGATCGAGGGACTGGGTCCGATCGCACCGATGCGGCAGGCGTCGGGCCCGGAGCCCGTGGTCGCGTGCGATTTCTCCTCCCTCCTGCGTATCCAGAATGGTCGGCAACTGCTGGCCCAGTACGCGGAGGAGCTGCCCCTGGCCTGGGACGAACTGGCCCGGGCCGCCTCCGGCGCGGAGACAGGGGAACGCGCCGCCACCCTCAGCCGCGCGGTGCACGCTTTCCGCTCCCGAGTGCTCGCCGTCCACGCCATCGAGGTGGCCGAACAGCTTGCCCTCCTCGAAAACGCGGTCCGCGACGCGCAGCACGAGGACGTCCGCCGCCTACTGGCGGTCGTAGGCCCCATGATCGCTGACATCGCCGCTGCGGCCCGGGACCGCGCCGTCGCCTGAGCTGGCGTTCCACGGAAAGCGGCTGAAGCCCTTCAGCATGGCGTAACGCATGAGTTCGGCCTGGTTGTGAAGACCGAGTTTGGACATGATGTTCTTCCGGTGGTCCGCGACCGAGCTGACCTTCAGTCCGAAGAGTTGCGCCACCTCCTCGTTGGAAAGCCCCTGACCCAGGTACTCCAGGATTTTCTGCTCCCGGTCGCTCAGCACCTTGGTGAAGAAAAGCGGATCCCGCTGCATCTTGGAGCGCATCTTCTGCACGGTGGGAGAAAAAAAGACGCCCCCGGCGAGAACGGTCTGGATGGCGAGGTGCAGGATGGTGGGGTCGTCGTTCTTGTGAACGAAACCCGGGATATTGGAGTGGATCGCCCGGAATAGAACGTAGTCCTCCTCCACCGAGGTCAGAAGCAGCACCTTGGGATGCCCCGGACGCTTGGACTGCTGCTCCACCCATTCCAGGGAGTTCCCGTCCGGCAATTCCAGGTCAACGATGCACAGGTCCGGCGCCAGTTGGGCCAGGTCCAGGCCGTGCAGCTGGGTCATGGAGGTGGCCTCGGACAGACGGCAGCCGGGAAACTGCGACGTGAGATGAGACTGGAGCAGTTTCCGCAGGATGGTCTGGTCTTCGACGATGAGGAAATGAAGCGGTTGCACGCGGGTATCGCGGAAAAAGTTGCAGGAGTCGTGACAGCGTGAGCGGCCCGCGGCGCGAGGCCAACCTCAAGAAAGCGGCCGGTCGAGAAATCCGCAGCCCCGTGGCGCGGACATCGTCGGCCATTATATGATTGACCTCCGTCATATAAATCGGACCCTCGCCAAATTCGATGCGCGTGCCCAGACACATCGTGGATGCCCGGCGGGAACGCCTGCGGACCCTGGTCCGGCAGGATGGTTTTTTGCCGATCTCCGAAGTCTGCCGCCGCCTCGGGGTCTCCGAGGCCACCGCCCGGCGCGACCTCGAGGCCATCGCCGCCGAGGGCCACATCTCGCGCACCTACGGAGGTGCCCTGGCCGACTACAACACCTCCTTCGCCTCGCTCGGCGAACGCGCCCGTCGCGCCCGCGGAGGCAAGGCCCTGATCGCACGGCGCGCCCTGCGCGAGGTGCCCCGGACCGGCGTGATTTTCCTCGACGCGGGCACGACCGTCCTCGGCCTCGCCCGACTCCTCACCCGCCGCCGCGACCAAGCCCTCACCGTCGTCACCAACAGCGTCGCCGTCGCCTCCGTCCTGGGCGGAGCACCCGGCATCACCCTCCACCTCCTGGGCGGGGTCTTCCTTCACCGCCAGGCCACCCTCTTCGGCGAACATGCGGTGAGCGCCCTCACCACCTGGACGCTCGACGCCTCCTTCCTCGGCGGCGAGGCGATGGACGCCGAGGCGATCTGGAATTCCCATCCCGACGTCATCCGCCTCCAGCAGACCGCTGCCACGCGCGCCCGCGCCGCCTACTTCCTCCTCGACGCCACCAAAATCGGACGGTCCACCCCGCACGTGGTGGTGGGCTGGCGCGAGGTCGGCCATCTGGTCACGGACGCCTCCCCCGGCGCCCTTGCCGACGCGGGGATCGTCCTCCCCCGCCCCCGCCTCCTTTTCGCCGGTTCCTAACCGCCGCCCCCCCGCCCATGAAAACGTATCATTTCGTCAATTACCTTTGGGACGATGCCAAGGCCTCCTCCCTCGATCCGGTCGCCCGGCTCGTCTATCGCTCCAATCTGCTCGGGAGCGACCAGCGCATCACCAACACCGGCGGCGGCAACACCTCGTCGAAGGTGCAGGAACGCGATCCCATCAGCGGCGCCGCGGTCGACGTGCTCTGGGTCAAGGGCTCGGGCGGAGACCTGCGCACCAGCACCCGCGAGAACTTCTCCTCACTTTACCAATCGCGCCTGCTCGAACTGCAGGCGCTGTATGCAAAGCGCCAGGACAAGGGGCTGAAGTCCGCCGCCGAGGATGACATGGTGGGCATGTACACCCACACCACCTTCAACCTCAACCCGCGGGCCACCTCGATCGACACCCCGCTCCACGCCTTCCTGCCGGGCCGCCATGTCGACCACATGCATCCCAATGCGATCATCGCCATCGCGGCCTCGGCCAACTGCGAGCGCCTCACCCGCGAGATCTTCGGTGGCGAAATGGCCTACGTGCCGTGGATGCGCCCTGGCTTCGAACTGGGTCTCGCCATGCAGGAGATCTCCCGTCGCCAGCCGGGCGTCCGCGCCATCATGATGGGCCAGCACGGGTTCATTGCCTGGCACGACGACGACAAGGTCTGTTACGGGCAAACCCTCGATTTCATCGAGCGCGCCGCGGCCTACATCGAGGCAAAATACCAGGAGCGCGGCGGCGATGCCAAGGCCTTCGGCGGCCCCCGCTTCACCACCCTCCCCCAGGAACAGCGCAACACCCTTTTTGCCGCCATCCTGCCGTGGCTGCGGGGCCAGGTCTCGCGCGAAAAGCGCTTCATCGGCACCGTCCAGGACGACGAGAAGATTCTCCGCTTCGTCAACTCCGCCGATGCCCCGCGCCTCGCCGCACTGGGTACGTCCTGCCCTGACCATTTCCTGCGCACCAAGATCAAGCCGCTCTACGTGGACTGGAATCCGCAGACCGAGGACCTCGCCGCGCTCAAAACCAAGCTGGCCGAGGGACTGGTGCAGTACCGCAAGGACTACGCGGAGTATTACCAGGCCTGCCGGCGGCCGAACTCCCCCGCGATGCGCGACCCGAATCCGACCGTCGTCCTGATCCCGGGCCTGGGCATGATCGCCTGGGGCAAGGACAAGTCGGAAAGCCGCGTCACCGCTGAATTCTACAACTGCGCCGTGGAGGTGATGCGCGGGGCCGAGGCGATCGACCGCTACATCGCCCTCCCGCAGCAGGAGGCTTTCGACATCGAATACTGGCTCCTCGAGGAGGCGAAATTGAAGCGCATGCCCGCGGAGAAAGAACTGGCCCGGCGCGTCATCGTCGTGATTGGAGCCGGCTCCGGCATCGGCAAGGAGACGGCCCACCGGCTCGTCCGCGAAGGCGCCCACCTGGTCTGCGTCGATCTCAACGAGCAGGCGGCCCAGGCCACCGCACGTGAAATCACCGACAAATACGGCCTCGGTATTGGGGTCGCGGGTACAGGGCTCTCCGCCTGCGGCCCCGCCATCGGCCTTTCCGCCAACGTCACCGACCGCGCCAGCATCCGCCGCATGCTCGACCAGGTCGCCCTGGCCTACGGCGGCTTCGACTCGATCTGCGTCACCGCCGGCATCTTTGTCCCGAGCGACACCAGCGGTCACATTCCGGACGACAAATGGGCCCTGACCTTCAATATCAACGTCACCGGCAGTTACCTGGTCGGCGACGAGGCCGCCCGCACCTGGAAGGAACAGGGCCTGCGCGGCAATCTCGTCCTCACCACCTCGGCCAACGCCGTGGTGGCGAAGAAAGGATCGCTGGCCTATGACACGTCCAAGGCCGCGGCCAATCACCTCGTGCGCGAGCTGGCGATCGAACTGGCCCCGCTGGTGCGCGTGAACGGCGTCGCCCCAGCCACCGTGGTGCAGGGCTCGGCCATGTTCCCGCGCGACCGCGTCATCGGCTCCCTCGCCAAATACAATATCCCGTACACCGATGACGAAGCGACGGAATCGCTGGTCCGCAAGCTGGCCCAGTTTTACGCAGACCGCACCCTGACCAAGGCGCCGATCACCCCCGCGGACCAGGCCGAGGCCTACTTCCTCCTCGTCACGGAGCGCCTGAGCAAGACCACCGGACAGGTGATCACCGTCGACGGCGGCCTGCATGAGGCCTTCCTCCGCTGAGCCATGCGCGCGGTGCACGTTGCAGCGGTGGACCTGGGCGCGACCAGCGGTCGCGTCATCGTCGGCTCGCTTCAGGCGGGTCGAATCCGGCTGACGGAGGTCCACCGGTTTGCCAACGCCTTCCGCAACCTGGGGGCGCGGTCGTATTGGGACATTCCCTACCTATGGGATGAGGTCCGCCGCGGCCTGGTCCAGGCCCGGCGGTCCTTTCCCCGCCTCGCCAGTGTCGGAGTCGACTCGTGGGCAGTCGACCACGTCCTGCTAGGCGGCGACGGGCGCCCCGTCTACCCGGTCCACGCCTACCGGGACCCGCGCACCGGCCCGCTCTCCCGCCAGTTGGACGGAAAGGGCCTGAAAAAACTCTACCGCCTGACCGGCGTGCCCAACTATCCGTACAACACCAGCCTGCAGCTGGCGGAGACACTCGAGGCCGCCCCCGGGCTCGCCAAGTCCGCCAGGCACTGCCTGTTCGTGTCGGACTATTTCAACTACCTGCTCTCGGGCCGGATGGCGAACGAGCTCTCCATCGCCAGCCATTCCCAACTCCTGTCGGCGTCCGAGGCCGACTGGTCACCCGCCGCCCTCCGTCACTTCGGGATTCCGGCGGGATGGTTCAAACGTCCTCTCACCTCGCCACGCGGGCTGGGCTCGGTGCGCGGCTTGACCGAGCTCAAGGGCATCAAAACCACGCTCGTTCCCGGGCACGACACGGCCAGCGCCTTTGCCTCGATGCCCGCAGACCCGGCGGGCGCCGACCTTTATCTCAGCACCGGCACCTGGTCGTTGATCGGCTGCGAAAGTGAGCGTCCCCTGCTGGGAGATGACGCACTCGCCGCCCGCATCTCCAACGAGCGCATGGGCGACGGGCGCTTCCGCCCCCTGCGGTCCTGCCTCGGCCTCTGGCTGCTGGAGCGCCTGCTGGTTTCCCTCGGACTCAAGCCCGCCGGCGCCCGCGACTGGAAGGCCTTGATCGACGCGGCAGCCGCCACCCGCACCCCGGCCGCTGCCCTCGACGTCACCGATCGCTCCCTCTTCAGCCCGCCCGACATGAAGGCCGCAATCGAGGCCCAGCTGCGTCGCCGTCGTCTGCCCGCCCCCAAAACCACCGCGGAATGGATACGGCTGGTCCTCCACTCCCTGGCCCTCGGTCATGCCGATGGCGTGAGACAGTTCGAGCGCCTCACGGGCCGTCGCTTCAACCGCATTCTCATCGTCGGCGGCGGCTCCCGTAACGCCCTCCTCTGCCAGGCCACCGCCGACGCAGCGGGTGTTCCCGTGGTCTCCTTTGCTCTGGAAGGATCCGCCATGGGCAACGTCGGCAGCCAACTGATCGCACTGGGAGAGCTGGAAAACCTCGCCGCCCTGCGCCACTCTCTGACCACCCACCTGCCGCAACAGCGCTATGCGCCGTCCGCCGGCTAACCCCTCCCCCGTGACCTCCCCCTCCTCCTACGACCACGCCCGCCAGGCTTACGCCGCGCTGGGCGTTGACACCGAAGCCGCCCTCGCCGCCGCCACCAGCATCCCGATCTCCCTCCACTGCTGGCAGGCGGACGATGTGCGCGGCCTCGAAACCAAAACCGGAGCCACCGATTCCGGCGGCATCATGGCCACCGGCAGTTATCCGGGGCGCGCACGCAATGGTGACGAGATGCGGGCCGATCTCGATCTCGTGCTCAAGTTGCTGCCGGGAAAACACCGGCTCAACCTGCATGCCTTCTACGCCGAGACGGGGTCCGCCGCGGTCGAGCGCGATGCCCTGGAGTACGCACATTTTTCACGCTGGGTCGACTGGGCGAAGCAGCGCCACATCGGGCTGGATCTCAACCCGACCTATTTTGCCCACCCCAAGGCGTCGGACGGCTTCACCCTCTCCCATCGCGATCCCGCCATCCGCGACTTCTGGATCAATCACGCCCAGGCGGTCCGTCGTGTCGCCGCCCGGGTCGCCCAAGAGCTCGGTTCGCCCTGTGTCAACAATCACTGGATACCGGACGGAGCCAAGGACAGCCCGGCCGATCGCTGGTCGCCGCGGGCCCGCCTTAAAGAGTCACTCGATCGGATCTTCTCCGACACCAGCATCGATCGCTCCCTGTGCGTCGACGCCGTGGAGGGGAAACTCTTCGGCCTCGGCAGCGAGGATTTTGTGGTCGGGTCGCAGGACTTCTACTCCAGCTACGCCCAGACCCGCGACCTCGTGCTCTGCCTTGACCTCGGTCACTACCACCCCACCGAGTCGGTCGCCGACAAGGTCTCCGCCTTCCTGCTTTTCCACCGGCGGCTCCTTCTCCACACCAGCCGCCCCATCCGCTGGGACAGCGACCACGTCGTCATCCTCGACGATCCAGTGCGGGCGCTCTTTGCAGAAATCGCGCGCGGCAAGGCCTGGGACCGGGTCTTCGTCGCGCTGGACTTCTTCGATGCGTCGATGAATCGCCCCGCCGCCTATGTCATCGGCACACGCGCGACGCGGCAGGCAATCCTGCTGGGCCTGCTGGACCCGTCCGCCCGGCTGGCAGCGGCAGAGACCGCGGGCCGTCCCCATGAGAAACTCGCGCTGATGGAGCACGCCAAGACGCTGCCCTGGGGCGCAGTCTGGGAGGAGCTCTGCCGGCGCGCCAACGTCCCCGTCGGCCTGGAGTGGCTCGATGCCGTCAATGGATACGAGCGCGCGGTGGCGACCCAGCGATGAACGCGCCTTCCCGCCTCCGACCCGGCTCCGGACGCCGGGTGCAGCTCATGGCGACCTGCCTGTGTGACGCGATTTTCGACGACGTCGCCCGGGCCACCGTCCAGGTGCTCGAGCATCTCGGCTGCGAAGTGGAATTTCCCGAGGGCCAGACCTGCTGCGGTCAGCCGGCCTTCAACGCTGGCGACTGGGACGCGTCGCGCCAGGTCGTCCGCCACACCGCGCGGGTCTTTGCCTCCGAACTTCCCATTGTGGTGCCCTCCGCATCCTGCGCGGCGATGTGCGGGCACGGAGTCGACCTGGAATTCGAGAAGCAGCCCGACCGGGATGAGATCACACACCTGGGACGGAAAACCTGGGAGTTGACCGACTTCATCGTCAACGCGCTCGGCGTCACGTCCTGGACTGGCCGATACACGGCAAAGGTCGCCATCCATCGTTCCTGCCACTCCCGTGGGTCAGAGAGCAGCGCGGCAGCCACAACCCTCCTGACCAGCATTCCCGGCGTTGAACTGCTCCCCTTCGGCGAAGCCGAGCAATGCTGCGGCTTCGGCGGCACCTTCTCCGTCAGTTTTCCCCACGTCTCCAGCAGCATGGGAACGCTGAAGCTGGACCATGTGATCGCCACGCGGCCCGACGTCCTCGCCTCGGTCGACATGAGTTGCCTGATGCACCTAGGCGGTCTGGCGGAAAAGCAGGGCCGGCCCGTCCGCACCCAGCACGTCGCACAGATCTTGCGCGACGCGCTCAACGCTCTACCCGACTGACCATGGCCCGCCAACAGATCGACGCCTTTGCGGCACGGCTCGGTGCCCACACCCGCCAGTCGGTGTATGAAAGCACCAAGGCGACGCACGAGAAACGCACCAGCGTCCTCTTCGACCGTTTCTCCGATCCCAATGCGCTCCGCAAACTGGCGGGAGGGATCAAGCAGCATGTGATTGAGAACCTTGACACCTACCTGCCGCGGGCGGAGGAGGCGCTGCAGCGCAACGGCGTCCACGTCCACTGGGCCTCGACCGCGGAGCAGGCGTGCGCCGCCGTCCACCAGCTGCTGGTGGCGCGGGGCGCGAAGAAACTCGTCAAGGCCAAGACCATGGTCAGCGAGGAAATCGAACTCGGCGCCTATCTCGAGAAACGCGGTATTGAGTGCCTGGAGACGGACCTCGGCGAGTTCATCGTCCAGATCGACCATGATCATCCCAGCCACCTCGTCCGGCCCATCATCCACAAGAGCCGGCGGGAAATCGCCGAGAGTTTTGAAAAACACGGCCTCGGCGCCTACAACGACGACCCGGGCACCATCACCCGCCGCGCCCGCGAGTTTCTTCGCCGCAAATACATGGAGGCGGATGCCGGCCTCACCGGCGCGAATTTTGTCTCGGTCGAGAGCGGCCGCCTTGTGCTCGTGACCAACGAGGGCAACTCCCGCTTCAGCCTGGCGGCCCCAAAGCTCCACATTGCCCTCGTCGGTATCGAAAAGCTGGTGCCCTCCGACCAGGAGCTCTCGCTTTTCCTCAACCTCCTTGCGCGCAGCGCCACCGCGCAGCAGCTCACCGTTTACACCGAGTTCATCACCGGACCCCGCTCCGCCACCCAACCGTCCGGCCCGGAGGAGATGCACGTGGTCTTTGTGGACAATGGCCGGACGGATGCACTTGCCAGCGATTGCCGCGCAATCCTGCGCTGCATTCGCTGCGGCGCCTGCCTGAATGTCTGCCCCGTCTACCGCCAGGCCAGTGGACACGGCTATCGCAGCGTGTATCCGGGCCCGGTGGGCGCGGTGCTGACGCCCCTCCTTGCAAAGGAGCGTTTTGCCCAGTTCGCCGACCTTCCCAAGGCCTCCAGCCTGTGTGGCGCCTGCAACGAGGTGTGCCCTGTCGACATCCCCATTCCGGAGCTGCTGCTAAGGCTCCGCGCGCGAGCCAAGGAGGAAGGAGCTGCCGCCGCGAGCGCCGGCACCCCCTCGATGGCGCCGTTCGCCTTTGGCGCGAGCCATCCCTCGTTGTGGAAGACAGGATTGACCGCCGGCGCCCTGATGAACCTCGTTCCCGTCTCCCTGGTGCCACACCCGGCACTGCAGGCCTGGCTAAAAACGCGCACCCTCCCCGCCTGGAAGGGCGGCGCCTTCCGCCGCTGGTTCAAGGATCACAAAACGTCATGAGTACTGCCCGAGAGGATATCCTGCGCCGGGTTGGCGCCGCCCTCGCCCCGCTGGCTGCACGGGCGCCGCGCCCCGTCCTGCAAGCGCAGGTCGACCAGCTTCGTCGCGCCGGAGCCGAGGGCCCCGATCGGACGGCCTTCTTTTTCGAGCGGCTGAAGGCGGTCAACGGCGTGCCTCTCACGACCGCTTTGGACCTGAAGCAGTTGCTTGAGGCGCAGGGCTGCACCTTCGGCTTTTGCGACGAACGCCTGATGGCGCGGCTCCAGCCCGTGCTGGGTCCGAACATCACCCTGAGCACCACCTTCGACCCCACCCGCCTCGACGCGTATCAGTTTGGCATTACGCTGGCGGAGGGCGCGATTGCCGAAACCGGCACGGTCGTCCTGGCCGACCGTAGCACCGCCCACCGCCTGGCGGCGCTGGCTCCCTGGATACATATTGCGGTGGTGAAGGCGGAAACGATCCAGCCGGACATACCGGCCGGAATCGCCGCCCTGCCCCCCGACCCGAATGTCATCTGGGTCACCGGCCCCTCCAAGACCGCCGATGTCGAGGGCATTCTGATCGAGGGCGTCCACGGCCCGGGGATCCAGGCCGTGTGGGTGGACTAGCATCGCGCGGCCCAGAGCGCCCGTTGATCGTCAGTTGAAGAGCCTCAGGTCGATTCCCTCGGCCATGATGCGATAACCCTCGGCCGAAGGGTGCAGGTGGTCGCCTCCGTCCACGTCGGCGCGGAGCCGGGACGGCTGGGCCGGGTCGCGTGCAATCGCGTCAAAATCGATCACGCCGTCGAACTCCCCGCTTTCGCGGATCCATGTATTCACCTTCTGGCGATCGGCCTCGCTCTCGGGGGTGTAATACTGGGACCCTTCGAAGGGCAGAATCGTGGCCCCGAGCACGCGAAGGCCGTGGCTGCGCGCACGCATCGCCATTTCACGGTAAGCGAGGATAAGTTCGCCCACCACGTCGGTGGCTTGACCGCGCGCGCGCGCGCCAATTGCCCCACCGATGTCGTTCACCCCTTTGAAGACGACCACCGTGCGCACGCCAGGCACCGCCAGCACATCCCGGTCAAATCGCCGCAGGGCGCTGTCACCCAAGCCATCCCGAAGTACCCGCCCGCCGCCGGCTCCCTGGTTCAACACCGAGACGGGGGCATGATCCGGGCGCGCGTGCAAGCGGCGCGCCAGGACGTTGGGCCAGCGATCATTGGCATTGGTGGTCGACCCGCGCCCATCGGTGATCGAGTCGCCGATCACCACCACCGCGGAGGTTTCGGCGGGTGCCAGGACGTCGATTCCCGCCAGGACGTACCAATGGTCAGTGCCAACCGCCCCTTTCAGGGTGGTCGCAGCCACCGCGTCACCGGGGACTAAATACGAGGTTGTGCGGGAACCGGGGTGCCCAGTCAGCTTTTCGGGTACAGTGGTGAGCTGGAGGCTGACCGCCACGTTTTCGAAAGCTGCCACGGAAAACTCCAGGGCGTCCGAAGTCAGCCGTGCGCCGGGGAGCACGGTGACGCCCGACTGGCCGTTGAAGGTCAGGGCGCGGGCGCTGGACGCCTCGAGGGTGGAGTTGCCGGCAGACCGCGCGATTCCGGCCGAGGCCACCACCAGGGGCGTCTCGCCGTACTGATTGGAGATCGACACCCGGAGCCGTGTGCCCGAGAGGGACGGCTGAACAATCTGCCGCAGCGTCTGGCCGGCGAGCCCCGGCGCGGGCGGCATGTTGTGCGGCTCCGTGAGCTGCTGCGCCGACACCCAGGTGGAGACCCAGTGTGCCGTCGATGCCCGCGCACTGGCGAACGGCAGGGTGACCAGGAGACAGCTGAAAATCAGACGTGACCGGAGTGAGATGCCCATGCATCCACCCTGGCCACGTCGGTGCACGAACCAAGAGGCTCGTCACTCACACTACTGAACGGGCGAAGCGGCCGCTTACAGGGTGTCAGTTGGCAGGGTCGGGGTGTGTTTGGGAAGGACTCGTGCCTTGGTCTCCTGTTCGAAGTCATACCCGTAGCCGATCAAGGCGGGCTCGGAAAACGCCTTGCCGAAAAACGAGATCGTCACGGGCAAGCCATCCTTGGTCATCCCAGCCGGCACGATCAGGTCGGGATAACCGGTGAAGTTGGCAAAGCTGGTGGCTGAGTCCGTGCCTGCCCCCGGAGTCGGCGGGTTTGCCGGCTTGATCAGAGTGGCCGGACGAGGCGACGTTGGATACACGATCGCGTCCAGGTTGTGTTTGGCGAACAGGGCCAGAATCCCCGCCTCCACCGCCGCCAACTGCTCGTTCTTGAGCGCCAGGTACTGTGGGTCGGTGAGGTCGAGCGCCTGGCTGGCGGTGTAAGTCAGACCAAAGGCCTTGCCCGGCGACTTGAATTCCGTCTTGGGGTCGTTGGACAGCGCGACGACTTCGTCGAAGCTCTTTGGATACCCCGGCTTGGTCGTCTTGAGGTACTCCGTCACCTGAGCCTTGAATTCAGAAGCCACGAGCATGTTGTACACCGACTGTTTGCCCGCGATCAGGTAGTCCGGGTATTTGATCGGATCCACCACCACCGCCCCGAGTTTTTTCAACGTGGCAACAGCCTCATTGACCACGCGGTCAACCTCAGCGTCCTTGCCGGTGAAGTCGCGGGCAATGCCGATGCGCGCCCCCTTCAGGGCGCCGCGTTTGAGGAAGGGGGTGTAGTCCGACTGAAACTTGCCCGCGCTTTTGAGGGTGGCCGGGTCCGCCGGATCCACGCCGGTCATCACGCCCAGGGAAACCGCCACGTCGGTGACGGTGCGCGCCATTGGACCCGCCGTGTCGTAGGACAAGGCGAGCGGAATGATGCCGTCGCGACTCATCAGGCCGTGCGTTGGTTTGAGCCCGGCGATGCCGTTGGCTGAGCTCGGTCCGCGGACAGAGCCGCCGGTGTCACTGCCGAGTCCGAATTGCGCGAATCCCGCGGCGATGGCCGAACCGGTGCCGCCGCTCGAGCCCGAGGGCCCGCGGGTGAGATCATGGGGATTTAGGGTCTGGCCGCCCATCGAGCTCGACCCATTGGGCGTAAAACCCTTGCGCAGGATCTCGGGATCCGTCGCGCCCGAGACGGAGCCACCGCTGCCCGCCCACTCGCTTAAGTTGACCTTGGTCAGGATGACCGCGCCCGCATCGCGGAGCTTTTTTGTGATGAAGGCGTCGTCGGGCGGAAGCGAACCGGCGAGAAGCTGGGAGCCTCCCGTCGTCGGAAGATCGAAGGTGTCGATATTGTCCTTCAGCGCGACGGGAATGCCATGGAGCGGACCGCGCGGACCCTTGGTTTTGCGCTCCTCGTCGAGCGCAGCCGCGACTTCAAGCGCCTTGCTGTTGAGCGTGATGGTGGTGTTGAGGGTGGGACCTTTTTTGTCGTAGGCCTCGATCCGGGCGAGGTAGGCCCGCGTCAGCTCCACCGAGGTGAGGCTGCCGCTATTCATGGCTTCCTGGAGTTCGGGGATGGTGGCGGTTTCCAGGTCGAGCGCGCGCGAAGGCAGCGGGAGCAGGAGCAGGGACAGGGCAGGCAGGGAGGCGCGAAACAAACGCAACATCGAGTGACAGAGTTTAAGGTGGGCACGCGTGGGCGCCGCAGCGCCGGGACACGTGCGTTGTGGTGAGGATTGGCGACAGCAACCATAGCCAGCGCCGTGCCAGCCACACCGTGTTCACGCTAGGCCCGGACCGGCCTAGTCGCCCTCCCCCATGGGCACCTACCTGATTTGGAAGCACTTAAACACGATCAGCTATCAGTTGCGCTACTTGACACTGTTTTTACCTGAATTCCAGACGGTTACATGGGGAGCTCGTCTGCCGGCATCACTTACATGCGGCCGGTCCCTCAAGCGGCACCGGCGGGCGCCGATAACCAAGGGCGATGAGTCACACATCCTTGAAAAACGCCGTTCGCGGTTTTGCGGTCGCGGCCCTGGTCACGTCTGCCGGCAGCGCCACGGCGCATGCAATCGACGCCGGCCCGGTGGCGATCCACGGGGCGGTCAGCGCAACCAGCGCGTATTCAAACCGGTACAACTATCTCGGCGACACCCGGGATTCCGTCGACCTGAACATCGTCGAGCTGACGCTCAACGGTGCGCACCGGTTCGAGAACGGAGTCCGCCTGGGCGCGCAGCTTTATGCGTACGAGATCGCCGGGTACAACGATCTGGCACTCGATTTTGCGACGCTCGACTACTCCTTCAAGGAATGGCTCGGCATCCGCGCCGGCCGCAACAAGACCTCCTTCGGTTTGTATGGAGATTCCCAGGACGTCGACGTCATCCGCCCCTTCGCCTTCCTGCCGCTCGATATCTACGGCAAGACCATGCGGCCGCTCAACGCCGCCTATGATGGCGCGGGTCTGTATGGTTCCGTCTCCCTAGACAGCGCCGGCACCCTGGACTACCAGGTCAACTACGGTTGGATCCCGGAGCCCGATGCGAGCACGCCGTATCTTCTGGGCGTCAATGAGACTGGCCCGGTCGCGTCGTCATCGATCAAGCCCGACACCCTGCTCAATCTTTCCCTTTTCTGGAATACGCCGGTGGAGGGCCTGCGCTTCGGCTACACCCTGATGAAGCCCGAGGGCATCAAGAGCCGCGGACGGATGAAGACCTGGGCCCAGCTCGCCAGCGCTCCGAGCGCGGTTCGCGGCCTTGCCTACGCCTTTCCCGCCGCCTATTGGGACACGGCAGTGGCCGGCCAGCCGGCCGGGAGCGAGATCGACTATCCGCAACAGACGTTGTCCGCTGAATACACGAAGGGCGCCTGGCAGTTTGCCGCGGAATACTTTTGGGCAACCGTCGAGGGTGTCTCGATCAACCCCGCGCCGCTCGGGCGGTCATCGGTCGAATCGAAGTCGGACGCCTACTACGGCATGGTCACCTGGCAGGCAGCAGACAAGCTGCAGTTGGGCGCCTATTACGCCGAGAGCTTCGCCAACCGCGACGACCGCGATGGGAGCGAGATCCATGTGGTGCCGGCGCACACCGCCTACCTGAAGGACGCCACGGTGGCCGCAAGCTACAGCCTGGCTGACTGGTGGCTGGTGAAACTGGAGGTCCACGCCCTGAAGGGCACCAAGGGGATCACCGCGCGGGCCAATGGCGATGCCTCCACCTGGAGGTCGACTTGGAACTACGTGGTGCTGAAGACAACCGTCAGCTTCTGACCTCCCGCACGGACCCATGAAACTCTTTTCACTTCTCGCCTTTGTCCTCGCCGCCTTTGCCGTCCACGCCCACGGGCAGGATGCCGCGCTCATTGCGCATCCCTCCGTCGGCGACGCGACGGTGTCCGCGGAAGACGTCAAGGGCATCCTTCTCGGCACCAAGACCAAGTGGGACGGCGGCGGCGTCATCAAGCTGGTCGTCCTTTCGGAGGGCGCGGTGCATGACAAGGTCATCAAGGATTACACCCAGCGCACCAGCGACCAGTTCGACAAGTACTGGAAAAAGCAGGTCTTCACCGGCAAGGGCATCATGCCCCAAGTGGTGAAGACCGACGCGGAGGTTCTCGACTACGTCGCCAAGACGCCGGGGGCTTTTGGATACGTCGCCAAGGAGAACGCCACGGCCGCGGTCAAGCTGCTGGGCCCGTGACCTGACCAGAACCCATCATCGTGAAGCGAAGCTACAGTATCGGGGCAAAAGTCACCTTCGTCGTCGGCCTGGTGGTCGCCGGCTACGCCGGCTCACTCTGCGTAAGCATCTACAAGGCACGGCGGGAGCAGGTTCGTCTCTCGGACCTTTCCTCCCTCGCCGTGCCGATGGCGCTCGACAGCCAGTCCGCCCTCGTGGCCTTCAATGACGCCTCCCGTCGTTTTGACGACGCGATGATGATCGGTGACGCCGACGCCTTGGGCGCCGTCCAGGAGAGCGGGCAAAAAACCATCGGGCTGCTCCGGCAGATCGCGGAAAAGCGCTCGCTCGCCGGCATGCCGGTGGAGCCGCTCCACAGGGCGGTCGAGGGGGTGAAACAAATCGTCTCCTCCGCCCGCCCCACCTTCGACCTCGTCGCGGAAAAGGGTCCGGGGGATGCCGCCGCCCAGGAGCAGATCGCGCGGATGGCCCAACTGACCACGGAGGCGCGCAGCGCGCTCACCGCCATTCTCACGCGCGCCACCGATGACCTGCACGAGGAGTTGGCGGGCATGCAGCGCGACCGCGAGCGGCAGACCCGGGCCGACCTCATTCTGTTCGGCATCGTGATCGGTGTCGCCGTCACGATGATCACGCTGATCGTGCGCCGATCGATTGTCCGGCCCGTGCTCCATCTCGCTGCCAGTGTGAACACGGAGGCTGAGTCCATCAGCGACGCCGCCCGTCAGTTTGACGCAGCCAGCCGTTCGCTGGCGGAAGGCGCCGCGGAATCGACCGCCACCCTCCAGGAGAGCTCCACCGGCCTCACCCACCTCTCCAAGGCCACCCAGGCCAACTCGGAGCGCGCCCGTCGGGCCGCCGAGGAGGCCACAGTGGCCCGCTCGGCGGCGGACCAGGGCGCCCAGAGCGTCACCGCCCTGACGGTTGCCATGTCGGCCATCCAGGCCTCCAGCCGGGAGATTTCCAACATCATCAAGACGATCGACGAGATCGCCTTTCAGACCAACATCCTGGCGCTCAACGCCGCAGTTGAGGCGGCGCGTGCCGGCACGGCCGGGGCCGGTTTTGCAGTGGTGGCCGATGAGGTGCGGGCGCTCGCCCAGCGCAGCGCGTCCGCCGCCCGGGAGACCGCCGAGAAGCTGGAGCAGGCCGCCAGCCGCAGCAACGAGGGTGCGGGCCTCAGTGACAAAGTTGCACGCGATCTCGCCGCCATCACCGCCCGCGTGCGTTCGGTCGATGCGCTCGTCGCGGAAATCACCGCGGCGTCCAAGGAGCAGATTGAAGGCATCGAACGCGTCACCGGCTCGATGGACAATCTCCGGCAGGTGACGGAGAAGAATGCCAGCCTCGCCGAACAGACCTCCGATTCGGCGCGGGAAGTCGGCGAGCAGACCAAGCGCCTGCGCGACGTCTCCATCGCTTTCGACCAGCTCGCACGGGGCGGCACCGCCTCACAGGCATCGCCGTCTGCACGGCAGGCCAAGGGGGGCTCCCCGGCCGACACCCCCACGGGTTCCGACGTTCCGGGCTTCGCCCCCGCCGCCGCCGAGCACTCCTGACGCCCCCGCCGGGTCGGCCAATCGACCGCCTCCGCGGACAAAAACAAACACCCCGGATCTCTCCGGGGTGTTTTTGTCAGCGGGAATCGCTCGCGTCACGGACGCGACGTGTTCGCCGGACAATGCCCTGGGCAATGAGGATCAAGCCCGCCCAGAGTCCGTAGGTCGCCGGCTCCGGCACCTCGCGCTGGAAGGAAAACTCCATGGTCGCGGACGACACGCGATACCGATACGGCACGGCGGCCTGCAGCGGTGCGAAGGACGCATCCTCCAGCACGACGCCCGCACCGGAGCCAGAGGGCGCGGCCACCCCGGTGTATTCAGGCATAAGTGACAGCGCGGCGGGCACCGCGTTGTCCTGCACGTCCAGGGAATCATCCCGCTGGAGGAATGGCGTCCACCCCGAATCGAATCTCCAGATCACGGTCATCCCAGCCGCCCAGCTCCCTTCCTGCCCATCGAACTGCGGTCCGCCGAAGGCCTCCAACGCAAGGTTCTCGGTGACATATCCGGTGGCGCGCGCATAGGCGAAGAACCGACCATCGCTGTCCACTCCCTCCTCCCGCTTCTCGAGCCTCCAGGTGGTGCCAAAATCGGCCGCAAGATCGAGTTCCTTGGACTTCAGCAGTGTCTTGGTGGCGGTGAACGTGACCTCGATGTACTCGGGTGGTTTTTCCCATTCCACGACGTCGGAGATCGAACCCAGCCTGAGAACGGGGAAGAGGTCCGTTTTCATCCTGTTTTCTCCGTCGGGCGACAAGGAGGCCCCGCCGCCGAAGACGACCGGCCCGAGGAGCGGAAGACCGCCGATGACGAGTTCCCCCTCGATTTTGACGTCGTCGCCGTTGGCGCGCAGCGAGCCGGCCAAGAGCAGACACCCCGCCGCAAAACCAATCAAAAAGCGGGCGCCCGCCGAAAGACGGCGCGCGCGAGAAAGGGGAGAATATTTTTTGACGCCTGAAAGGTGCACGCCTCGATCATGAACCGAATGCCAGCACTCCTCCACCAGCCGCATGCCGGGGAACGCATGAGGTCGCGGCCTACAGCCTTTCGGGGGTTGGTGAAGGTGGGCCATTAGATCTGCTCACCCTCCCGGCCCAGTGCTGGCGGCACCGACATTGCTCTCGGCACAAAAAAACCCACCTCGATTCACGAGGTGGGTTTTCAAAAGTGGCGCCCTCACGGGGAATGCGCTAGCCCGGCTTCAGAGGAGACAAGATTGGAGTTGTGTGGTCAAAAAGGGAGGTGTTTGTCTGACGCTGTCTGACACACACATGCCCGCCGCCATCAAATATCCAAGAGAGATTAAGGTAGGTTCAGCCGTGGTCAAAATCTACCGGCTTACGCACAAAAGTCGCGGCACGATTTATCAGCTCGCATGGCGAAACGCAGACGGAAAGCGAATGACGCCACAGTTCGCTGTCGAAGCTGACGCGGAAAAAGAGGCGAGGCTGCAAGCGTCCAAACTCTCCAAGGGCTACGTAGATGCTACCGAGCTGACGGCATCCGACCGCGACGAACTGGTCGCCATTCGAAAGCTCTGCAACGGCACGCCAGCGCTCGCAGCGATCAAAGAGTGGGCAGAAGCACGCGTCATCACGGGTGGCCAGGTTCTCGCGGCTGCGCAAATGTTCGCGGTGAAGAACGCCAAGGGTTTCAAACCGATCCTCGCTGACGAGTGCGTCGACAAGTTCATCGCGGCAAAGAACGAAGCGGGCACCGATGCTGACCGCACCTACAAGTCGAAGCTGAAGCCGATCAAGACCTCGTTCGCCGGCAGGGAGCTGCATACGATCTCTACCGCAGAGTGGCAGCAGTACCTGCGGCAGTGGAAAGACGACGGCGTTACGCACAATGATTTCCGGAAGCGAGCGATATCGATGTGCACCTGGGCTCAGAAGCAAGGATACCTACCGCGTGGGGTAGATCTCGAAATCGCTCTAACCGAGAAGTTGGAAGAAGCGGACCCCGAGGTCGGTATCATAACGCCCGATACTTATGGTCGGCTACTCAGCTACATCCATCAGCACCACCCTCACCACCTCGCCGCCCTGGTGCTCGCCGGCCTGGCGATTCGCTCAGACGAAATTCACGGGAAGCGCGAAGATGGCCGGGAGAAGCGGCAACTCTGGGAAGATGTACACTTCGAAGAAATGCTCGTTACAGTCACCAACGCGAAGAAGAACACGCCGTCCTGGCGCACTGTGCAGATGACCCCTGCGGCCGCCGCCTGGCTGAAGCTCTGCCCGGAGCCGCACCAAGGCCCCGTGTGCGACAAGGGTGCCATCGAGCGAATCCGTGAGATCGGGATCAACGCCGGTTTGAAGCTCCCTGATAACTGCTTCCGGCATTCAGCGATTTCGTACCAAGTGGTCTCCACGGGCGATAAGCAGAAGGTCGCCACGTGGGCCGGTACATCGATCGAACGTATCGACAGGAACTACCGCCGACCTGTGTTCGCGGAGAACGGCGAACGCGTAGACTTCGAGCGTCCAAAGCCTCTGACCAAGACCCATGCCGCGGCCTGGTTCGAAATGTCGCCGGAAAAAGCCGCCGCGCTGCCCGATCAGCTACCGCCACCAGCAACCGACATGGGCGAGATTGGCCGCCTCGGAGGTCTGGTGAAGAGCGAAGCGAAAACCCTCGCGGTCACCGCAAACGCGGAGAAAGCGCGGGCTGCGAAACTAAGCAGCGTCGCTGCTCCGCCGACGAATCCAGTCGTGTAGCCCGGCCTCGGGAAACTTGATCACGCGTGCATTGAGGCGCACGTGCGGGATGCCCTCGCGATAGACCAACTGCCAAAAACTTCCGCGGTCCTTGTAGCCGAGGGTTTTCATCACTTCTGCCGAGGAAAGCAGGTTTGAGCTGGAGTTGTTCATTTCCTCCGCATGTGAGCGTGTCATGGTTTTCTCCAAACGGGCCTCACAAACCCGCTCACCAGCCACAGAAACCCAGCAATGGCCGCATCAAACCCGCCAACCGGTGCGAAGCCGGCGGGTTTCTTTCGGAGTAGGCTTACCGCCTCAAATGAAACCCACCCTTACAGAACTCGCCGCCGCGGTAGATCGCGCCCAGGCACAACTCGATGCCGCGAAGACCGCTCTCCGCGCCGCGCTCGACGATGATGCGCCGCGGCCGCCGCGGATCTCGACGCCTCGGAAACCAGCAACGAAGCGTGTCTCCAGTGGTAAACCCGTCGATCTGGATACCGAGGAGTTGAAAGCAAAGATCGTCGAACTCAACTCTCAGAAGATGACTGACGGTGCCATCAGCCGGATGCTGAAAGTGTCGTATCGCACCATCGGTAGGCTGCGGAAAGGAATGAGCCTCCCAGGGTACGGCGGCCGCCCCCGGCGCGAAATGCGTGATGCCGAAGCGATGGCAGTTGTCGCAGCGAAGAAGGGCCTAAAGCCCGTACCCTACCACACCAAAGCCCGCTCGAAGAAACGGCCCGGCCCGGACGCAGAGCCTGCTTCACAGCCGGCGCCAGTGCGCCCCGCTTCGGTCACAGCGGTAGCACCCGCGGTGCGCGAGCAGACCGCGACGCGGTCACTGCGAGACTGAGCCGCAGAGCGATCAAGTCGGTGTTGTTCGAAACGTCGAAGGCTCCCTCGCCGTGCCGCTCGCGAACGCGGCGAAAGCACGCCATCAATTCAAGATCGTTAGGTTCTGCGTCGAGCTTCTGAAGCTCGGCGTCGAGAAGGTGCTGGAGTCCCTCCGAGATCATCCCCGGAGCGTGTCGCAAGGCCTGCCCCGCGTCAATGTCTCTTCGCAAGAACCCTGCGAAGGGCCGTGGGCAGATCATCGACGAGCTGATCGTCGAGAAACCACCCTGCCCCAGGGCGGTACGTGATCTCTGAGCTGTCGAGCGCGACGATGCACGTGCCGTCGCGGTGCACGATGACCTCGTCAATGCCGACGCGATCCAGCTCAGCGTATCCGTCGAGCAAGATCGCCGCGATCGTGTCGCACTGCTCCCTCGGGAACAGCGATGGGTACGTGACGAACTCGCCTTGCCTCAGCGAGTCGGCGACGCAGCCGGGAAGCTCCAGGCCGTATTGATGTTTCCGTGTCGCTATCCAGATCACCGGGGCGCTCATGAGTTGTCCTTCGGTTCGAAGATCCAATTGAGAAGTTTTGTTTGTGGGTCGGCGCCTAAGTCGCGCATCGCCCATTTGACGGCCTCGGCCATCGCGTCTTCGAGGGTGCCGTGCGGCGCATCGCTTAGCGCGACTTTCCAGCCAGCACTGGGGTGGTACACGATCTCGACGCCCACGACTTCAGCCCACGCTGTGCCGTCGCTGTCTACCTCGACGTCGATCATGGCGTCGGCTAAAAGCTTCAGGTCGCCAGCGGCCCGAAGCGCGTTACGTGTGAGCTGTCTTTTCGTCATAGGTAATGTTGCCTATGGGTCGGAAAACGGGGACCGCAAAGTACAGCCGAGCGGCTCAGTTTGTAATCGTCACACTTCGTCGCGGCAGGCATCGAGGGTTTCTGAAAAGCGCCCTCGGAGGGTGCGGAAACCCAGCCGCTGAGCTTTGAGCATCGTCAGCAGCTCCGGGCGGGTTTTGCTGAACGGGATGTAGTGCCCGTCCGTGACGCTCTC
The DNA here is from genome assembly GCA_023428905.1 of Verrucomicrobiota bacterium. GTDB lineage: Bacteria > Verrucomicrobiota > Verrucomicrobiia > Opitutales > Opitutaceae > EW11. Next base: position 501,436 of record JAEYWP010000016.1, on the reverse strand, counting down.
TATCTGAGAGCTGATGACGCTCTCAAGTTCCGCGAGGGCTGTTTCGATGCGATCGACGGCCGCGATCTTCTTTTCGTGCGACTTCGGGTCGCCAGCGGGTGGTTTCGCCTCGTAGATGATTTCGTCGGGCTCCGGAGGTGTGATAGGTTCCGGGTAGGACAGCTCGGAGAGACGTGAGAGCAAAACCCGGTCGACCGACGTCCACCATGCCTCAGTGCCGTCGGGACTGCGGAGGAAGAGGTTTCTCGTCGCGTGGGTTTCGCCCTTCTCTTCGAGTTCGCCCTTGATCCGCGAGAGCATCTCTTTTCCGTCCCAGTCGAGCTGAACTAAAAACCCGCCACGGCTCGAATGCGCTCGCAGCGCTGGATGCACCCCAGGCACAGCTTTCGCATCCCTCGGCCACGGCTGCGCCCTCCACACCTTCTTTGCCCCTTCTGTTGTCGTGCTCATGCTGCCTTTCTCAATTCACCGATTTCCCCGCGCTCAAACGCAGCGAGGGTTTCTTTGAAAAGGGTTTCTTCGTCGAGAGCACACCAGCTCCACGACTGCCATCTGCCGTCGACGAGCAGCTCAAGTGTCCAGCGGTGGCAGTCATCGTCATGGTCTGCGACAATGCGATACTCCCAGCCCAAAAACGTGGGCCGGGAGGGCGTGCCGCCAAAGTGCGTTGCGGGGATACTCATCGAACCTCCGGGTACACCGGTTTGAGCGCACGCAGCTCGCGCTCGTGAAGCATCACAACGTTTCCGTCCGATCTCACGCAACGCCACGTATTGCCTCCCCAGCGTTTTGACGTGCGGATCTCACCGAGCTTCGGATGAGCAAAGCGATCTCCCGCAGCGATGGAAGTACGAGCAGCGATCGAGATGACGGTCATAGCGCCAGCTCCATCTGCGTTTCAGCCGGCGCGGTGCTCGCGCTCAGCAGTTCTAGTTGCACGGCGGCCGCCGCGGTGGGGATTAGATCGAGTTGCATAGAGAAAGTTTTCACGCAGCGCGCTTCACGTTTCGCATCCCAGCCCGAAGCAGCGCCCGGGCGTCGCGCAGATCGGCCCGTCGCTCGCACTGCACGTGCCACGGGAGGTTCTCCTTTTCCGCATATTTCGCAGCGAGCGCCGCCCGCGTGACCTGGAGTTTGAGGAGTTTAACGAAGTCATCGTTCGACATAAATTCGGATGCAACCCGCAGCGCTTCTCGCCGTGGCATGCAGGTGATCTCGGCTGTCAGGGTGACGTCACACTCGACGCGCACATCATCGCCATCGCTGATGCAGACGGAGAGCACTTCTTCGGTCACCGCGTACGCCCGGGCGCCGTGGAGGTCCGCTGCCTCGTGCGGGACGTAGACGGGCTCACAGATCCGAGACGCTGCGTCGTGCAATCGTCCACGCGACCGGAGCCACCTCGGGAGCGCTTCGAGGATCTCGTCATCGTACCAGACGTGGCTGAGGAACGAGACGAACAGCTCTTCCCCGAGATCCTCCGCGTGAGCCTTCGCAGCGGCCGCACCGCGGGTGCGGTAGAGAAACCCACGTGCGGCAGAAACGCACAGCTCCCGCGCCGGCGTGTACCAATCTCCGCGATCATTAAGCGCGGTGGCGATGCGTTGAAGAAAACCCTCGGAGATGCGGTTGCTCATTCTACGTGTGCCTATGGGTGAAAAGCGAATCACCGCCAAGGTGCGCACCGAAAATAATCGAAGAATTTTGAGCATAAAAAACCCACCCCGTCGTGGGGTGGGCTTGCGGTGTTTCATGCGGTATCAAATCGACCGCTCGCGAGATCTCCCCGCGCAGCATGCCGCAAAATATCACACCTCGATGCCGGCGGCCTCTTCGATCGCGCTGAGCAGCTCGCGGAGATTCTTCGTCTTCTTCATCAGCTCCGCGGCGGCGTCGGCGTCGGGGGTCCAACCCTCGGCGAGTTTACTCTTAGCCACGCGATCGAGCGCAGTGAGATCAGAAACCCACAGATTGCGCACCGGCCCTGGGTCGCGCTGATCTCCGTTCACCAGGTCCGGGTTTGCCTCTTCCGAAGCCCTCGTGCGGAGGTGTGCCCGCAGTTCGATTTTCCCCCAATCTTTTTCGATCGCATGATCCAGTGCTGCGAGTGCTTTTTCGAGAGTGCCTGCGACTGCGGCTTCGACATGATGCGAGAACGAAAGGGCATCGCGGCGGGTTTCTGGCGGAAAGAATCTTGCCGTCGCTACACTCTCCCGCAGTCGTTCTTCGTCGAGGCCCCAAGCTTTTGCGACGCTCGCCGCGTCCCACAAATTCTCGTGTCGAGCGGCGACAGCCAGGATGTAGTCACCCCAATGCCATTGGCTGCCGCGGGCAGAAAACTTAAGGTATCGCCCGATCGCTTCGAGATCTGCTGCTGTAGCGTCCGCGGGAACGCTAAGCGCGCAGTTTCCGAGTCGGATGCCGCCGAGTTCGATTCCGGATTCTCCTGCAAGTGTGAGTTGATTAGTCATGTTAAGCTGCTTCTTCGAGTTGCTGAGCGGGGTGGCGGAAGTTCGTGATCTTGTACGTGTCGCCCGCATCGAAGCGTTTGCTACAGTCTGTCGCCGGGATCCTAAGCGTTCGGCAGATGCGACGCACACGAGCGTGTGCAGACTGGCGAGTAATGCCCCAATCGCGGGCAATGTCGCTGATGCTGCGGCCGTCCTCGCGGTACATGCCGATTGCGAGCGCGATGCAATCAGCCGTGAGACGTGCCTCTCCTCGCCGCGCTTTTAGAATGGGATCCAGAGCGAGCCGGATCGCATCGATTCCGATCGTGCTTCGGTCGGTGATTCCGTGCTCTGCCAGCCACGTAGTTACAAGGTCGATACGGTTTGCTCTGTGAAGAGCTTCGAGGATTTCTGGCAATGCCTCGACGTCTTCGAGCGGGAAACTGACTGATGGTTCTTTCACCGTTTTTCCTCCAGTATAGCGAGCCCCGCGGCGAAGCACGCGACCATCGTGAAGCCGATGGCGATTCGCTCGAAGCCATGCTTCGCGGCGTAGCCTGCGGCGAAGCTATAGACAAAGGCAATTGCTAGACCGATGAGAATAGTCCTCACGCTGCCCGTCCTTCCTTCGCGAGTTTCTCCGCGAGCTGCGCGGCGTTGAGCTTGATGCTCTTTTCCGCAGCAATGCCTTTCTTGATGTCCCGCACGAGCCCGGGTGCAGTGCGCTTCGTCTGCTTACCGAGAGCGCGACGGCCGGAGCCGAACGCTCCACGAGTTTTAGGCTCTGGGCCGAGGCCCCGAGTGATGAGCGTCTTGCTGACGACGCTGATGACGAACGAGTATTTCTTCATGTTAAACGGTTGATGTTTCGAATCCGAAGGGCGTGCGCGGGCGCGATGTGAACACCTGCACGACGGAGTGCCGTTCAAGCTCAGCGCCGAGATGATCGACTAGATCGTCGAGTTCATCGCCTCGGGCGACGCGGTGACGCATGCGCTCAGTCACTGCGCGGATGTGATCCCAGTCGACTTGTGTTCCGACTCGCGGATCAATGAGAAGCCATATCGGCGCCGACGTGTCTTGAGCAATCAGCTCTGCGACTCGCTCGGCGGGGATATAGACATCTGCCATACTATATATAACACGGAATTTCGGACCGACTTCGCGGAAATCGGAAAAAAAAGAGCCCCGGGACGTCACCCCGGGGCTCACATTGCAGAGAAACTCTAGCGATGATCAGAGCTGCACCTCGCGCATCATCTTTTCGAACACATCGGCGGGGAGCGTCTCTCTCAAACACTGCACGATTTCTTCCCGCGATGACTCGCGCAGCGTATCTTTGAGGACCGGAATGTACGGCGTGCCGTCGGGGGCGACGGGAAGCGCCGCGATGTCATCGTCGGTGAGCGGGGTCGCGTTCCGCTCCGGAGTGATTTTCAAAGTGCGCGTCTTCGCGTCCGAACCCGATGCGACGATCTTGAGGCGTCGCCCAATGGCTTGGTCGAAGTCTTCCCAGTATGCCCCGCCGCTGAGAAAATCTTCACCATCGCCAACCTTGGCACCGGGATAGTTCGTGCCCGGCAAATTGCACAAACAGAGTTGCTTGTGCGCGGGTTTCTCGGGAGTGGCCGCGGCGGTGCGAATCGCGAAGAACAAAACCCTCTTCTGCGTGCGGAGCTTCACGTCGCCCGTGGGTTTGCCGTCGACGAAACGTTGAAAACGCTCACGGCAGTTTTTGAGCAGCCACGGTTGGACGGTTTTCACGAACCAGTCACCCGCGAGAATTTTCCCCTCGGTTTCGTTGTGTCGCACCGTGAGCACATCGACCTCCATGCTCTGCGGGGCGCCTTCGGCCGTGACGGGCATGAGGCGGATGACGTGCTCAGCGCCGACCGGAAACGATGCGATGGCGTAGCGCTGGGTCTCGTCAGGTTTACGGAGAAAGGAGAGAAACGAGGGCTTCTCGGCCTTTGCGGTGGGTTTCTGGGCCGTAGCAGTCGCGACGGCTGGGCTGGATTTGAACAATGACATAGTGAGTTAGGTTTTTGTTTCTCTTGTGAGAGGGTTTCGCCGGGGCCGGTGAAGTGGGTCAGGCCGCGGCAGCAAAAGTACTGAACAAAGCCGAGGTGCTGTAGTGCCCGGTGCGATACGTTGCGCGTGCGAATAGAGCTTCGAGCAGCCCGGCCGCGTCGACGAGTTCTCCGCGATCCTCGCTGCTGTGCAGAATCACTTCAGCGTCGGTCGGAAACACCGCGGTATTGTCCGCGACTTCCACGGCTCCCGGCCGGCTGAGCCAAACAGTGCGGTGAGCTACACCGATGCGATCTAGATAGTCTCGAAACTCCTGCAACTCGTGCTGCCGCCGCACCCCGTCGAGGATGAACGTCCCCGGCATCGTCATGCCTGGCTGCCCGCGGTGATACACAGTGCGTGCCAGGTAGCTCGGATCATCGAGCACCAGAGCGTCGCCGAGCGCGGCGAGCAGCGGGCGGTATGCTTCTTTGCGAGACAGGATGTGCTCTTCGGACTTCCCGAGCGTACGCGACGCGACCGGGAGGATAGCGTCAGAGCAGCTGCCTCCGAGAACGTGCAGTAGCGATTCGAAGCGGTGTCTAAGGGTCGATTTGCCGACGCGGGGCCGGCCGATGACGATGAGGACGCGGGTGGGCATACGCTCAGGGGTTGAGTGTCAGCTACGCGACGCGCTTGCAGGCACCCGCGGGAATCGACGAGACGAGCACCGCCTTTGCGTCTGGCACCTTTTCGAGCGCAAACTCGGTCTGCACCCGGCGAGAGGGCCGACCGCGACGCCTGACCAAACCAAGGCGCTCGCGGGCGTAGCGCACAGCGTCACGTGAGAGACCTAGTTGCGCCATGATCTGTGCATCGGTCTTCTGCGAGCCGACGAGCCGTTTGATCGTGTCGAGGTGATCGACCGACCAGCGCTGCGCCGAGCTTTTAGGTGCGGCAAGCCCGGCGATATCGGCTTTCAGCCCAGCGACCTGTGCGTCGTGCTTTTTGATCAGCTCCGCGGTCGCGACGAGATGATCACGCTCTTGCTCGATGCGGCTCTGATCGACGAGGCGTTGATATTCCCGATGAGCCTCTTCCCGTGCCGCGGCGATGCGCTCACGCTGCTGCGAGAGGATCGTATCGCGCTCCGCGGTCCAGGCGCCGAGCAGGTGCTTGCGTCGAGACTCCGCGGCGGCGAGGGCGTTGCGATGCGCGACGTGCTGAGCCGCGATGACGATCGCGGCGATGAGAGAAAGGATGAGAGTGATCATGTGATTGTGCGCATCGCGGATGCGCGGAAGGTGAAAATCGTATCGCTCGGTGTGATCTCGGTGCCATCGACGAGGCGGCCGGCGTGACGACAGCGGAGCCATCCATTGCGGGTGCGCTCGACGACCTCGAAGATCGCGTTGCGGTGGTGGTGGGTTTTCCCGGTGACGAGCGTCATGTTCAGCGCGCTCCGAAGATCATCGATCGTTGCGGCGATCAGCGCGTCGCGCTCGTCGTCGGACTCAGGCCGGTACTGCTGGCAGGGAGTGACGACGTACTCGTAGCCATCAACGCGATCGTGCTGGCTGATCTCTGTGCCTACGGAGAGTTCGCCGGTTTGCAGGTCGCAGATGTCCCGGAGGGCCGTGGACTCTGGGTCTCGATACGCCGCGAGCAGCGTGTCGGCATACTCAGTCGCGATGGTGCGCAGCGGATCGTTGTCTTGGGTGATATTCGAGTTCGAGTTCATGTGTGACGTTTTGATTTTGTTTTTGGTGACTGCTGACTCCTCGCATATGGGTCACAAAAAAGGCACCACCAAGGGTGCCTCGTAATTTTCTTTCAGGGCTCACCGCCGCTCGCTGATCCGCAGCGACTTACACGAAAAATAATCTACGCAGCGACCGCGGCGGGCGACGAGTGGGTTTTCTCGGCGGCGGGTTTCAAGGCTTGGAACAGGTCCGGCGCGTGGAGTTTTTGTGTCGTGAGACGCTCAACCTGAGCTTTGAAGAGGGTTTCTTGCTGCTGCGGTGTGAGCTTCGGATCAGTCGCGAAGACAAGCTCGACGTCTGTCTTTGCGCGGCTGATTGCGACGTACAGCCATTCGGCACACATCCACGGGCCAAGATGTGGAGGAATGACGATGAGGGTTTTTTCGAACGTGCTTCCCTGTGCGCGATGGTTGGTGAGCGCGTGCGGGCTGGCCAAAAGTCCGGCGCAGGCGTTCTCTTGCTCAGAGCCAAGATCAGCAGAAACCACGTCATCGCCGAACTCTTGACGCAGTTTGCTGAGTGGCTGGCTCATTACCCAGCTGTGTTTTCCAGGCTGGTAGTACAGCTTGTAGCGCTGGTGCCGGATACTCGTCAGCTGACCACTCTGCTCCCGGACCGGCACGTCGATCTCGTGCCAAGCTTTTTGAGACCGACCGTCCGGGCGGTGCCAGCGGTAATACCTGCATACAAGTCCGTTATGCAGTCCGAACTGGTGATCATTGACTAGCACCATGCAGCTCTGGCCGCGACGGAAATATAGTGCATCCGAAAGTTCTGTGCTCGTACCAGAATCACCGAGATCAAGCGACATTGCGCCACCCTCTACGTTCTCTGCACGGTTAAACTCACCCCCGATTCGCAGTGACAAAACGTTCGTCGGCGCAACGACGCGGTAACCCTGCCGGATGCGAGACACGGCGAGCTGCACCGCAGCTTCGATTGATTCCGATCGAGTGATTTTCAAACCCTCGCCCTCGGCGGGGAGCTGGTGCCTTGCGAACAAATACTCGCGTGCAGCGGTGATAGCGGGCCGATCGCTGCGGCGAATCTGCGTCAGCTCGATCGATAGGGTTTTCCCAGCGTCCAGGTGCTTGATGTCGTCTAGCATGCCTAGCGGCAGATCGGCGGCGCGGCCGGCGCGGCCGAGAATCATCTGTGCGGCCGAGGCGGATCCCGCAGCAACGCTCTGAGCGCTGTACGTATGCAGCCAATACGCGATTTCGCATCCATCGACGGGACGGTTTTGCAGCGGGTCGCCAGCGAGCACAACGATCGAGCCGGTCGGAATACACGCGAGGCTCAGCGCTAGGGTTCGCGCATCCCAGAAAAACACTTCATCAAGCACGTAAAGACGCGACTTCGCGATCTTCCCGGCGTTCGCCGGGCGCGGCCACCACTTTGGAAACCCACTCCAGCCGTTGGCTCCCGCAAGCTCGAACCGCACATGCGGAGTCATGACGGAATCACCGTGCGACACTTTCCTCTCGTTCATCTGCATGCGCACGACTTCGCATGCGACATTCGACGGGCACAGGTACCACTGCATTCCGTCCCAGGAGCCGCTGAGTGAAACCAGCTCGTAAGTCTTACCGGTGCCAGCGGGCCCTCTCAGCCACGTGATCGTCTTGTGCAGCCTCTGGAATTCTTGGAGGGCTAGGCGGTGCCACGTCCAGGCCTCGGGGTTTGCAAGATACCTTTCGCCGTCGTGATGAAAGCCAAACGTCGAGCCCCACACCGCCCAAGCCCGGGCCTGTGCAATGCTTTCAGGAAACCCAGACAGCGGCATGTATGGTTTTCCACGATACTCGTTGTCTTCGTGCGTAAAAGCTTCTTCGAGAGCGCCTGCGAGTTGTTGATCGGGTAGGATTGATGAAAGGCTCATGCTGTTTTCGAGAAAAGGGATTGGGCGCTGGGCATCTGAGAAACTGGAGTTGGCATCGCCACGACCGCGGCACGTAAGCGGATGCCGAACAGCACGCGGGTTTTCCTCCCGTCGATCCACAGCGCCGGGTCTTCCACGACGCGGCCGGACGGGCCGGGCAGGAACAAACCCTCGTGGCGCAACGCGGCGAAAAGCTCACGGGCCCGCACCGCCTCCGCCCCGGGGTGATCGATGAGAAATGCTTTGAGCACGTCGCTGCGTGTCACAAAAGCGCCGGCTTCGGGGTGTTTCTCGATGCGATCATAAACCCAACGTTGCGCGTCGCTCTCGTCGTGTTCAGCCCGATACGCTTGCGCGACAGCTTCCGCGATGGACGTCCAGCGCGATGACCGCGCAGCGGCGCCGGTGAGGCGGAGCGTCGTGTGCTCGGCGAGAAAGCGGGATTTCAGGAATTCACCGACGCAAAGACCGGATACTCGGCGCCCACCGGTTAGCTGCTTCGGCTGATAGATGCGAAAGTTTCGACGGGCATCTCGCGTGAGCGCGATCCGAACGCAATCGGCAGTGAGCAGGCGTGACAGCTCATCGATGACTAGCCCGGTTTTCAGCTCTGTCGTTTCTCCGCGGAGATTGGTGGCGGCGGAGAATCTGTCTGCTGGGAGGAACATGGTGGCGGTGGAAAGTGGAAGGTGTCAGCCGCGTCGGGCGGTGAGTGTGTCCTTTGGGTCATTTGAAGGCCACCGCCAAGGGGTGCTTTGAAGATAAGCGCGGGCTATACCGGGATGAAGCGCAGTTGATACCGGGATGCGGTGCACTCCATACCGGGATGCGGTGCAAATACCGGGATCCTCTTATCCATCCCGGTATGATGTAACTGGCTGGTGGGCCAACGGGCCACACGACGTTTTTGCGCGGTATCTTGCCAGTATATATACCAAACATGTTTGGGGGAGCTGTGTGAGGTACCGGATGAGCGGTTGCGCCGAGGCCAGGAACGTGTGAGTGGCGGAGCCGGGTTCCCGAGACAGAGACAAAGGCAAAGGCAATACCGAACGCGGACCGAGCTGGAGGTGTGGGGTTTCGCCGTGGTGGGTTTTGCGGATCGTCGAGAACGAACCCACGCGCTGACACGTTGTACTCAGTAGGCGTACACGTGGGGACGTGTAGCGTAGATCATGATGGGGCATACGCCCGGCGATGGCTCGCGCTGTCGCCGGGTTTGCCGTTTAGCTCTAGAGCGTGAGGACGCTACATCTACGCGGTGACGACGACGGGACAGGCGAGATCGTGAGTATCGAGCTGAGCGATACCGCCGCGAAAGGGCTGATACGTTACGCGCATCCCGGATTCGCCGTCGTAGAGCACAGGGTGGGATCGATACGTCTACGCTCAGTCGCGCATCGACAGGATAGCCTCAGTGGGAGCGGTGAGGTCGTACGATTTCGGCGCGATGCCGCTGTGAATAGGGTTTTGCTAGAGGTCGCGGGCGAAAAGCACGTCGGGAACGTTCATATCGTGAGGGTTTTCACTTCCTGGTGTGGCGATGAGAGGGTTTTCACGGAGTGAGGCCCCCCTGGTTGGGTCCTTCCCTGGGGTACCCCCGTCTTGCGGGTAAGGCCACCCCGGCGATGTCTCTAGTTCCCATCACGTTTTTGGGCGTTTCCGTTCCGAGAGGGTTTGGGACGATGGGTTTTACCTCTGACGCGGGTTTTAGGAATCGGAAATCCAACACTCCCGCGGGCTCCGCCCCACACCGGCCGCAGGCCGGCCAGGAACCACCTCGTTCCCGGCCCGCGAAACCGAACACCGAACACTTCAGCTAAATTCCACGCACTCGACGAACCGATTCGCGAACTCATTCTCAGCGTTCCACCTTTGGTAATTCGGCGCGGCGGCGCCGAGCTGCTGCTTGACCTCTGCGACGTACTCCGCTCCTGGCGGGCAGCGAGCGCAATCATTCGGACGCCAAACCTCGCGATGCGGATCCGCTGACACGCCGCGCTCGGGGTGATGCCCGACGCACTCCCGCCGACGATTCATAGTTCTATCCTCGAAGACCTCACCGGTCTCGGGGAAAAGCGGCTGCGCCAGCTTAGCGCTGACGGCGTGCTCCCGGCGCGTGTTGGCCGTGCGGAGTGGCCGACGCTGGAGACTCTGCGGCGGCTCATCGCGCACTACAAAAAGAAAGCAGATGTCGCGTCTGGCGATGAAGAGCTGGCTCGAAAGCTCGATTTAGAGCGTCTGAGAAAACTGCGCATTGCGAACGCGAAAGCAGCTCGCGAGGTGATCGACGTCGAGAGCGCGAAAAAAGCGATCGGTGACGTGCTGCTCACGTTTGTTTCCAAGTGCGATGATATTCCCGACAAGCTCGCGGCCCCGCTCGCAAATCGACCCGCAGACGTAATTCGCGCTCGCATCGCTGCGGAGCTGCGCGAACTCCGCGAAGCCCTGGCTACGCCCCCAGATTTCAAATACGCGGACGAAGATCCGCTGACCGAAGAAGAAGCGGAGGACGATGAAGACACCGGCGAGCCTTCGTAGTTTGATCGAGTGGCGGTGCTCGATTCTTAAGCCGCGCCCCGCACTCTCGCCGTCCGAGTGGTGTGAGGAGTTTCGCTTTCTTGACCGAAGCGCAACGGCCGAGCCCGGCAAAATGAAATTCGATCGGCTGCCCTATCAGCGGGCGATGATCGACGCGCCGCTTCAACCTGGCGTTGAGCTGACGACGTTCGTCATCGCTTCCCAGCTCGGCAAAACCGAGGTCTTAAACTCGTTGGTTGGATTCTTTGTGCACTACGAGCCCGCATCGATGATGCTCGTTGGGCCTAGCACCGACTTTGTCCACGACTGGATCGACGGGAAGGTGGACAAGATGATCGATTCGACACCGGTCCTCCGGCGAATCGTCGGAAAGATCGACGGAAAAAGACGGGCGGGTCAGAGGAAAGGCGCGAAGATTTACCCAGGCGGTGTTTTGTTCACCGCCTCCGCGTGCAGCGGTAAGGATCTCCGCGGTCGCAGCTGCCGCGTAGTGCTGCTCGACGAAGTCGATGCGTATCCGTCGAAGATTCCGAAGGAAGGCGATCCGCTGCCTTTGGCGCACAAACGCGCAGCGGGCTTTTGGAACCGCGCTATCGTTCAAGCATCGACTCCGACAGATCTCGAAACCTCTCGAATCTGCCGTGCATTCGAGGAAGGTAACGGCCAGCGCTGGCATGTGGCATGCCCGCATTGCGGCGCCGAGCAGTGGCTTAAGTGGGCGCAAATGCGCTGGGACGAAGGCAAGCCGGAGACTGCGCGTTATCTTTGCGAGGCGTGCGACGAACCTTGGACGGATGCGCAACGTATCCACGCTGTGGAGCACGGCCGTTGGATAGCCGAGCGCCCCGAGATCCTAAAGCACAGGAGCTTCCATCTGTCGGGCCTGTACCGGATCATGGGTCAATCCGGCAGTTACCTCGAAGCATTTGTCCGCGAGTACTTGGTCGCCCGAAAAGGTGGGACGGAAACGTATCGCGCCTGGGTGAACACGTTTCTCGCTGAGGGCTACGTTGAAGAGGGCGAAGTGCTCACCGCGGATCCACTGATTGCACGGAGGGAGAACTACTCGCTCACGAAGATCCCGGCAGGTGTGGTGCGGATCGTCGCTGGCATCGACACGCAGGACGATCGCTGGGAAGGCGAGATCGTGGGTTACGGTGTCGGCGAGGAAACCTGGGGCCTCGGTCGCATCGTCACTACAGCCGCGCCTGGGACAAAAGCGGCCGCTGCGGAACTCGACGGCTGGTTGTGCCAGCGGTTTGAACACCCGTCTGGAGACATCATGGAGATTTCGCGAGCGTTCATGGACGCCGGCGGTCACCACAGCACCGACGTTTACGACTACTGCCGTGAGCGCAGCAACATGGTGTATCCGTGTCATGGATCGACGCGTCGAACGGCGGTCCCGTGCAGCAAGCCAAAGAAAACGATTAAGGGCGTCCGGCTCTATGAAGTCGGAACACATGCGCTCAAGTCTTCGCTCTACAATCGATTGAAGTTCGAAGAGCGCGGGCCGGGGTTCATGCATTTTCCAGACGATCCGATTTACGATCAATCGTACTTCGCTCAGCTCACCGCCGAAAAGAAAATCGCAAGGTGGGAAAAGGGCGTGCTGGTATCGAAGTGGGAGAAACCTAACGGCGTGCGCAACGAGGCGCTCGACTGCCGTGTGTACGCGGCCGCTGCGTTCATCTCTCTGCTCATCTCGAACAAGCGGCTTGAAGAAGAGAACGAGCGGCTCTCGAAGGCCGCGGCGGAGCGCGAAGAAGACGCGACAGAGGAAACTATGAAGACGAGGAAGTCGAAGCCGCGGGATCCGGAGAAGATCACGAGAGCTGATTTAGAGCGCATGAGGACAGAACCGGTGCGCCCGCCGGAACCGCCACCGGCAACGCCGCCCACTCCGGCGCCGAAGGCGGAGAAACCGCCCGAACCTCAGAAGCCGGGTTCGAAGGCCGGCGGCCGTTGGGCGAGCGCCCCGCGTGCATCGTGGGCAAAAGCCGGCGCCGTGCGTACAGGCTCCAACGTCTGGAGCTGCATGCTCAGCTGACACGCGCTCGAAGAACGATGGCCGACGAAACTACACCTCCGCCGAGCTGGGCCGAACAAGCTCTCGCCGCAATCGAAGAGTCTCTCATTGGGACGCTTCGCGCCGAATGGCAGTCAATCACTATTGCCGGAAAAGCGCTTACGCGCATGACGATCGCGGAGAAGCTCGACGCGAGAGATCGCCTTAAAGCTGAGGTCGCCCGCGGGAAGCGGAAGGCGTCGTGCGGCGTGAAGACGATTGGAGTGACCTTCCGATGAAAAAGGAGAAGCGTCAGAAAATGCAGCGGGAAATCAGCGCCCGCGTTCGCAAGAGCGTCGCGCAGCAGAAAAAGCGCTTCGAGCAGCGACTCATGAAGCAGCGCAGACTGGCGGCCGCCCGGCACACCCGCCTAGTTGCTGACTGGCGTACCGCGCTTATCACCCTGGACAGCGACATTCGTACCGACATTCGCAAACTCATTGAGAGAACGCGTGACCTTGCTCGCAACGACTCGATCGTGGAACGAGCAGCCCTGATCACCGCCAATGGTGTGGTTGGTCCAGACGGCGTGAGGGTTCAGAATAAGTATCGGACTGAGGCGGGGTATGATCGAGTCGTAAACAATACGGTTGAAGCTGCCGTGCGTGACTTCTTCACACGACCGGACGTGACGGGCCGGCACAGCATGATCGACGTGCTGAGGCTCACTGTGCGGCACCTTGTCGTCGACGGTAATTTCTTCTGGCAGATCAAACGCGATCGGAAGTTCAAGCACGGCATCGCAGTGCAAGTCTGGGATATCACCCGGCTCGCCCTCGAAAAGAATGAGGTCAATGACGATGGAACTGAGGTCCGCATGGGAGTGGAGCTAGACTCTGACAAACGCCCTGTGGCGTACTGGCGTTACAGCCGCAACCCGTACGATTCACGCTCCGCAGCTTGGGGCCAATCTGGCACCGTTAACGCTGAAGTGGAGCGCATCCCGGCGGAGGACGTGATCCACTTCGCTAACTTGGTTGAAGCCGATCAAACACTCGGGATTCCGATGCTGACGCACGGCGTTTTGAAGCTACGGATGCACGGCATGTACGAAGAAGCTGCTATCGTTCAAGCGCGAATGGCCGCTCAATGTGGCGCGGTGATCGAAACGACTGTACCCGAGGACAACAGCGAGTACACCGACCTCGCGGCGCCGCAAATTCAATTCGAGACGGGGATGATCGCGGAGCTTCCGCCCGGCAAGTCGATGAAGCCGCTCCAGTTCAGCGGCGGCGTGGAGCGCTACGAGAGCGTCGGCAACCGATTGCTCCGAACCATCTCAGGAGGCCTCGGCCTGTCCTATGCATCTCTTGCGAACGACCCCTCGGGCCTGAACCTCGCCGTCATCAAACAAGTGATGGCGGAAGAGCGGGAGCATTTTAAGCAGCTTCAGACGTACATCATCGATACAGGCCTGCGGCAGTTGATGCCCGTTTGGTCCTCTATGGCCTCGCTCAGCAGGGCCCTCAAAATCTCAGCGGCAGAAGTCGATGCCAAGGTCTTGCTGGAATATTTTCCGCGCCGCTGGAGCACGCTTGATCCGCAGGGCGATGCGAACGCATTCGTCACGTTGGTCAACAACGCACTCATGACGCGTGAAACCGCGGTGCGTCTGCTCGGATACGATACAGACTTCGAGAGTGTGGTCGATGGACTCAAGACCGAGAACGAACTCATCGAGACGGCTGGCGTGAAAATCTTCACGGTGTCCGGCCAGGCCGCGAATCAGCCCGGCACGTCCGGCAACCCTAACGTCGAGAAAGAGGCTGCTTAGACTGACAAGCGAACGGTGAGTGTGAAACTCACCGCAGAAAATCTAGCGGCGCTTAAAGCCGCATCGCGAAAACGCGAAGCAACTTTCGACGCGTCGACTATCAACAAAGCCGACCGCACGTGCGTCGTCGCTTTCGCGAGTGAGACGCCAGCTCGGCAGTTCATCGGCATCGGCAACATCGAAGTTGCTTGGGAGATCCTCTCTCTCGCATCGGGTGCGTGCAATCTTGAGCGGCTGAACAGCGGCGCGCCGCTGCTTTTCAATCATGACCGCGATGCGCACATCGGCACGATCGTCAAAGCGTGGGTGGATGCTGACGGTGTCGGCCGCGCACTCGTGAAGTTCAGCGAGTCTACTCTGGGTGAGGAAAAGTGGTGCGACGTTCAAGCCGCGATTCTCACGAAAGTGTCCGTTGGGTACATCGACTGCGGCTACGTCATTGCGGGTGAGAACGCCGAAGACGGCCTACCGATCCTCCGGGCTGAGACGTGGCTCCCGATCGAAATTTCTCTCGTGACGATCCCGGCCGACAACTCCGTCGGCGTAGGTCGCGCACTTCCTGAAGCAGCTCCGGCCGCAACCGCGGCGGCTGCTCTTTCGACTTCGCCGGAAACAACTCCGGCGGCAGCGGCGGCCCCCGTGCCGGACGCCGTGCAGCAACGCAGCACTGACACCGGCACGAAGAGCAAACCCGCAGCAAATATGAATCGCAAAGAAATCAACGCAAAGATCCGTTCGCTTGTCGCTAAATACGGCAAGCTCGTGAAGGACGAGGCCGCGCTTCGTTCGTTCGCCGATACGGCCATCGACTCCGGCGAACAGACCGACGTCGATGTCCAGGCCTTCATCAACAGCAATCTCTCCGAACGGTCGGTCGAAACATCGACTGTGACGGTGAGTGCTCCGCGCTCGCAGAAGCGTGAGGCGCTCCAGGCGACGTTGCGCTCCGCTGGCACCGAGAAGGTTGCTGCGAAGATCAACTTCCGCGCCGCCGCGATCGACGGCTCCGCCACCAAGGGTGGTGAGATGATCCAGACCGATGTGCAGGCGACGCTGCCAGCCCTCCGTGCGAAGAGCATCTTCCTCGGCGCTGGCGCCAAGATCCTGACGGGCCTCCAGGGCAACCTGCTCTATCCGCGCACCGTCGCGAATGCGAAAGCTGCCAAGGCTGCCAAGGGCGCTGCCGTCACCGGCACGGCTCCGGTCACGGGCTCGATCCCGCTGGCTCCGAAGCGTCTCGGTCTGACGTTCAACGTCGACAAGAGCTTCTTCGTACAAGTGCAGGACGCCGACCTGTGGCTTGAAGACCAGCTGAACGGTGCTCTCGCGCTGGGTCTCGACAGCTGGGCGATCGCCGGCACCGGCGAGGATGAGCCCGAAGGTCTGCTCAAGCGCGTTGGCGAAGTTCAGTTCGGAGCCACCGGCTTGAACTGGGACAAGACCACCGAGTTCCTCGGCAAGGTCGCGCTCGCGAACTACGACTTCAATTCCTGCCGCTACCTGATCAATCCGCTGACCATGGCCAAGGCCATGAGCACGGTGAAGGCCGCTGGTCAGGGTGGCTTCATCCTGGAGAACGGGAAGATGGCCGGTTACACGACCGCCGTCTCGAATCAGATGGGCGAAACCAATCGCGTCATCTTCGGGGACGTCGCGCAAACGGTGTTCGCGCTGTGGGGCGATGGCTACGAGATCATCCTGGATCCGATCAGCCGCGCCGAATACAACGAGATCAAGGTCGTGGCACACGTCATGGCCGATTTCGGTGTGCTCCAGCCCGGTGCGTTCGCGGTCTCGAAAGACGGCGCGCTCGGAGAATAAGCGCTGAGCTAAGCTAAAGTTTCCAGCCCCGGCTCTGACAGCCGGGGCTTTTTCATGGGCTCTGTTTTCGACGAGTTTCGTTCAGCTGCGTCCGAGTTTTTCGCTGCCACGGGTGAAATCATCACGGTGGCGGGCGTAGCGTATCCGTGCAGCACTACTTCGCGAACTCATGGCGCCGACCTGGTGCTCGGCGGTGAGCGCCCCATCCGACAGTTTGCTGTCGTCATCTCCAACACAGCTCCGGAGCCAGCGATCGGAACAGAGGTCGTTTTCAAAGGCAGGAAATACACGGTCGAATCAGTCGAAGACGACGGTGCACTCTTCACGATTGCGTGTGCTGATCGCGGGAGGCGTCAGTGATCGGGTACGATGTAGACGTAAGAGCCTTCGACGCTGCGCTGCGGAACCTCGCTGCCGCAAGCGAGCAGAGTACGCCCGAGGTGTTTTGCACGCAGATGCGTCTATTCGCGGAGAGCATCGACAAGCTGACTTTTCCGAGGACGAGAGCGCAAGGTGCACGTGCAGTTGAGCGCGATCTACGGCGTGCGGTGTGTCCGCTCGACGCGAAGTTCTTTCAGTCGCTGAAAGATGAGCGTCTGAAAAAGCGCATCAAAGATCTGATGCGTAAACGCGACCTTGCAGCGCTTCAGAGCGTGCTCGCAAACGTGACGCACGGCCGTGCTCAGCTTGTTCCGTTTTCTCCGGAGCTGCACTCTCGCGTTCGCAACCGTCGTGGCCGTGTTGAGAGATCGACGGGGTTGTACACCGCGGATGTGACCGCCTGGCGTGCGTATCTCAAAAAGAAGCAGGCGATGGTGGGATGGGCTCGCGGCGGTTGGAATGCGTTCGGAAGGAAGGTCGGCTACAACACCGCGGCGTGGGTCGCGAAGCACGGCTCAGCGGGAGGATCGGCGTCGGGCGATCCGACTCATCCGGTGACCCCATGGATTGAAGGGATAAACCGGGCGGTTGGCATCCCGGGGTATGAACAGCGGCTACGTCAGCTGGCACTACGCGTACGGGTTCAAGCAATGCAGCGGGCGTTCGTGGAGATGCTCAAGCGGCGCGCTCGCGAAAACGGATTTTTACCATGAACATCAAAGCCACGATCGAACAGGCGCTCTGCGCAGCGCTGCAAACTGCACTTCCCGCCGACACGTTCCCGCAGCTCGCAGGCGTGGCATTCGTCGCCGGTCAGCGATCTGCTGAGCTGACAGTGCCCGCGGTTATCGTCTCGTGCGCGCAGGCCAGCGAGTCTGTCGCCCCGGGGCTCGGAATCTACCGCGCTATCGTCAGCGTCTCCGTTATGTCTTCCGTGGATGAGTCAGAGGATCCCGACCCGCTACACCGAGAACGCGTCGCGGCAGTCGAGTCCGTGCTGTCGGATCCCGCTGCGCTGACGTCGTTGCTCTGCTCCGATTCGTTCCACGTGTACGGAGTGTCGAGTGCGGAGACCGCGTCGAGTGACGAAGATCGAGATTTTGTCGACACGTACACGGTGACGATTGACTGCCAGGCCTGACACGGCAGCGGAGTGCAATGAGCACTCCAATTCTCAAATCACTCAACGGCGTCACTCTGAAGTGGGGTGTCGGCTACACGCTACCGGGGTACATCGTTCAGAACGCAACGAGCGAGACGAATGCTGACGTTGCAAAGACTCTCGACGAGAAAGGCAGCATCGTCGGATACAGCTTCTACAATCTCACGCGAACCCTGAAAGTTTCTGGCGTGATCAAAGATGCCACGGTTCTCCCGGCACCTGGTGACGAGATTACCGTGAACGAGGTGAAGTACTTCGTGATGCCTCCTGTCACTGAAGAGGCCTCGAATAACGATTTCACGAAGTTCACTCTGTCGCTCGAACGAGCCGAAGACAACGCGCTGCCGGCTTAACGATGAGCCCCGGCGATCTCTTCCTAGAGTCGCGGGTGTGCGCTCGGCATCGAGTTTACGGATACAAGCTGCGCCCGCTGTGCCTCCTCGACCTTGTCGCGCTGGAGGCAGCAGGCTCGCCTGTTTTCGCATCGG
The DNA here is from genome assembly GCA_023428905.1 of Verrucomicrobiota bacterium. Taxonomy (GTDB): domain Bacteria; phylum Verrucomicrobiota; class Verrucomicrobiia; order Opitutales; family Opitutaceae; genus EW11. The sequence continues at coordinate 483,096 of JAEYWP010000016.1, read as the reverse complement.
GGGAAATTCGTCCGGCTGACCTCGTTCTCGCAGCGCGTATGCTGTCCCGGCCGCACCGGTCGGATCTCTGTATCGACGCAGATTGCCTCGCACCACATCGGCTGACGATTGCCCGTGCGTGCCTGTTAAGCTTCAACCGCGCTCTTCAATCATTCCGGGCTTACGTTGCCGACCACCTCACTTCCGTTGAGATGTGGCGAGACGCTGGCGGATCAGACAAGCCGTTCGGCGCACATTGGGCGCAGGCCCTTGCGACGTACGTGTCACGCGAAACCCACATGACGCAGCGGGAAATCTGGGCCGGTCCGATCGGCCATGTTCTGTGGATGGCGGCAGCGTGTGAGGAACAGACGTCCACGAGTCGAGTGAGGACTGAAGCTGACCAAGCCGCAATCGACTCGGCTCACGAAAGCGCGGCACAGATAGAGGGTTTGAAGCAGGTAGAGATCGAACATCTCCGCAGCGAGCTGCTGACAGCCAGCTCTGAATCAGAGCGCGGCCGCATCACGGCGCGTCTCGCTAAACTCACAGGCACATGAGCGACATCAGAGAGATTACCGTCAGAAGTAGGCTGGATAACTCCGGCTTTTCTACCGGCCTCGGGAAGATGCGTGCCGACGCCCGCCGTGTCTCGGAAGAGCTTGGGAAAGGCATGTTTGGCCGGGACTCCATGGGTGCTTTCAAGAGCGGCCTCGTCGGCGCCGGTGTCGCTCTCGCCGGCTGGCAAGCGGGGCTGCGCGTCGTAAACGCGGTGTGGGACCGCATCAATGAGAATGCGAAGCGGTACACCGAGCTGATGAGTCAAGGGCGCTCCGGCGAGGCCGCGCAGTTTCGCGATCAGGCCGGGATGTCGGCTATGGTTGAGAGTGGCACGAGCAAGATCACGAGCTGGCTAGCGAAAGCCGCATCACTCGCGCTCAAGACGAGTCTCTTCGGGAAGAACTTTGACCCTGGAGCGGCGGCTGACGCTCAGTCCGCAGTCGCAAATCGCGATGAGGTCCGAAAGCAGCTCGCTGCTTACGAGCAGCAGAAACGCGACGACAAACTCGAAGCGTCGCGGCTTCGCGAAGATAACGACTTCGAGCGCGGCCAACGCGTTGAAGGCAGCTCGGCGGATAAGGTCTACAACCTGGAGCGCGAGATCCAGCGACTCCGGAACCAACTCGCCGAGCACGAGAACGCGAAGACGGAAGCTGAGCTGATAAAAAAGGAACGCGAGTTGGAGAGCGTCAAAGAGCAGATCGCAAAAGCCAAGACGCAGGCCGAAGATCAACTCGCACAGCAACGCATCGCACGTGAGCAAGACCCGGTACGCAAAGCGGCACTGCTCGATGACGCGATTCGCACCGCGCAGTCACGTCAGGATGCACTGTATCACCCGTTTTCCACTGAGTCTTCGGATCCCGCCGAGTCCGCGAGGCTCCAGGCACAGATCGAAGAAATGCGCAGCGAACGTGCTCTGCTCGCAACGGATCTCTCAAAGAAGATCGGTGACGAAAAAGCGAAGGTGACGGCGAACACCGTCGCGGGTGGCCTGCTTTCCTCGGGCTTCTCGCTCAAAGGGGCCCAGGTGTTCTCGTCGAACATCCAGAGCCAGCAGCTCTCGGTATTGCAGCGACAATACGACATGCTGCAACGGATCGAGGCGAACACGAAGAGCCCGGCGGGCCTCTACGTGCAGCCATAGCCTGACACGCCCGCGCAGGGCATGGCAGAAGCTCTCGACAAGCCGGTCTATCAGTCCGGCGAAACTCTTCGCGTTGAGCGCGACGGATCAACGTCGTGTCGCTCGACGTTTAAGGTTCGTTCCGACCTGCTTTTGCAGCACCTGCCGCGGCGCCGCGTCACGTCACATCCGGTGTACCGGCAGCTGATCGCAGAGGACATCGAAGCGGTCATCGAGCCGGGCGGTGTTGCCCGCGTCACTGTGACGTATTACGGCTACACGTACGCCAAGGTCACTCCGGGAGCGACTGGCGGCGACGGCGGCGACGGTGGAGATTCGATCACGAAAGATGATCCCGAAGTACAGTTTTCAGAAACGACTACACTCGTGGAAATGCCGATCGAGTGTCATCCAGACTTCCCATCATGGGCCGGGAGTGGGAAGAACTCACCGGACTACCCTGGAGCAAAGTGGGACGCGGACGGAAGGTTCATCGAATTTGGGGTAGGCGCTCCGGCCGATCTCCGCGGTGTGAAGTCCTACCTTGTCCCGCAGACGGAGGTGGTGCGCAGCTGGTCGACTACCGCGAAGCAGACGATGAGCGGACTCCCGAAAAAGATCCGCTACGAAGGACAAGACGCCATCGTGATGGCGTTCTCGTCGACGCTGAAGGGCGGCGTGTGGGTCAACGAGCAGCGCATTCTCGTCGGGGCCAACTTCAGCTCTCGGATTTATGGCAGCAGCTGAAGAGGATCTTAAGATTAAGGCCGGGCGGCCCGTTCTCGAAGAGTTCACCGCGTCTCGTTGGAACGCGCTCGTTGATCGCGTGCTGGCTTTAGCGGGCGGATCGTCGAGCCTGCGCAAAGTGGATCTTACCGCGATGCGTCGCGAGACGCCCGTCGAGCCCGTGACGATCGTCATTCAGAAACCTAAGGCGCAGCAGATCGTGACGATCGCGACGGCCTTGCCCCGCGGATGCTATCTCTCACGTGCACTCGGAGCTGTCGGAACAAGCGTCGTCTCGGTGATCGGTTCCGGCTTCGAGAACGGTGCACCCCAACAGCTCAGCGCTCTGACCGGTACGTTCGACTTGCCGCTCGGGTGCACACCTGCGACGCAGCTCCGCTCCTCTCTCCCGGCCGGCGATACCCCTATCACGCCATCTGCGACTTACCTCGCTCTGCGTGTCGACACCGCTGGCTCGACACCGCTCGCGGTGACGCTCTGGTTCTCGACCTGACACCGCCCACTCGGGCATGGCACTCCCGCTCTTTCTCGACACGACGAACAAGCGCTTTGTCGCTTCGAAGTCTTCTTCGCTCGAAGCTATCATCCCGACGCTTCTCCAGGGCGAGCAGCTCCCGATCGAACTGCATTTCCTGAAAGTCGGCGACGCGGGCTACGAAGACATCGACATGACGGGAAAGCGCGTTGTCGTCGCGCTCGGTCGCGTCAACGACAAGCCGACCGACGGATATTGGATTGCCGAATACGCAGGCGAGAGCGTTCAGGTCCCGAACGGCTCCACCCCCGCCGCCGTGGCATCTGCGCTCAATGGGCTTTCCACAATTGCGGCTGCCGGTGGCGTCGCCGTGATGGGGACTCCCGGTGCGTATCGTTTCGTCTTTCTCACGCCCGGTGCGCGCAGTGAATTGAAGATCGATGCCGGCTTTCTCGCACCCGCTTCGACGGCGTACGTCACTCGGGAAACGATAGGCTCTGCCGCGGTGCGTGAGAGCGGGATGATCAAGCTTTCGCGGAATCCGGCGGCGTATCAAGACACGTGGCTTTCTAATCGCTACACGAAGCCCGAGATCGTTGTGACCCGCCTCCGCGCCGGCGCCGCGAGTGTCACAGAAAAGCAGCTCATCGCGTTTTCACAGCCTGCCGCGTCCGGCACGTTCCAGCTCACGCTGGGCTACGGGCACACCGAGGCGCTGCCGTTCAATGCTCCCGACGCGGCCGTCAAAACGGCTCTCCAGTTTTCCTATCCGGCGCTCGGAAACATCACGGTCCTCGCCGCAACGCCAGACGTCGCACCTTATGGCGGATACATCGTAACGTGGGTTGCCGCTGGCCCGCAGACGCTACTTTCCGGCAGCTCCGCTCTCGTCGCTCCGGTCTCGTCGGAGACTCCGATGCTCACCGGCACACTGGATCTCGGCACGACTGGCATCGACGCGCTGATCGGATCCGCTGAGGGCGCGACGTGCGTCCTCGAAGTGCAATACGACGGCCAGTCGATCCAACGCACTAGCATCACGATTCGCAACGAGCTGATTGAAACTGCGCTGCCGGCGTCGACTCCGGGCGTGCGCTACGCTAGCGACCTCGACGTCTCAGCGCTAGAGGCACAGGTCAATGCGCTGAGGTACTCCGTCGAAGCGCTCACGGGCGGGGTCGATCTCTCCGAGTTCGCTGAAGATGTTGCGGCGATCAACACGTCGATCGAGACGATTAATCAGCAGATCGCGACGCACGCGACGGCCGGCTCTGTTACTGCCGCGCAGCAGTCGATCGCGACGCTCCAGACGCAGCTCGCCGCGCTTCAACAGACCGTTGCGGCGCTCCCGTCCGGCGGTGGTAACGTTGATCTCTCCGCGGTAACTCAAGCGCTCTCCGATCTCGACAGCCGCATCGACACCCTCGAAGCCGCGCAGGCCACGGTCACTCAGCTCGGCAACAGCCTCGCGACCGTTGAGCAGTCGCTCGCGGCCCTTGAGACAGCAGTCGCGGCAAAGGCTACCGATGCGGATTTGACCGTCGCAGAGCAGGCGATCAGCACCGCTCAGACCGCGATCGCCACGTTGCAGGGAGATGTGCAGCAGCTCGACGCACAGATCGGAAATGTGAATCTCACCGAGGTGGCGAGTGCGATCACCGGGCTGAACGATCAGCTCGTCGCACTCGGTAACACCGTCTCGGATAAAGCGTGGGCGGTCGACATGACCGCTGCTCAGCAAGCCATCGCGGATCTCGAAACGGCTCTGGCTGGAAAGGCGAATGCCGCTGACCTGGCGGCGAAGGCAAACGCAGCTGATCTCGCGACCAAGGCGAATCAGGGCGACATGACAGCGGCTCAGGCCGCGATCACGAATCTGCAAACGGCCGTTGCGCAGAAGGCCGATTCGAGTGCCCTCGCGGCTAAAGCGAATCAATCTGATCTCACCGCGCTGCAAACACAGGTGAACAACCTCGCCGCATCCGCCGGCGCGCTCTCCTCCGGGCGCATCTTTTGGATTGCCACCACGGGCAACAACTCGACCGGCGCGGTGGGCGACCTGAGCAAGCCATTCGCCAACATCGTGGGGCTCGCTGCCTCGCTGCTCGATGGTGACACGATTTGCATCCTCCCTGGCGACTACACCGGGACCGCGTGGGCTCCGGCTCAGATCAACAAATACAACGTGAAGATCGTGCAGATGCCCGGCGCGAAAGTGCTGATCACGCAGACGGACGCGAAGACGATGTTCGGCACCTCTTCGAACATCACCACCTCCACGTGCAGCGGCTGCGAATGGGACAACCGCGGCAAACACTCCGATCTGATCATCCGGTCTACGTTCAACGTGACGACGAACGGGATCTTCGCAGCGCTCCGACGTGATGCGAACTTCACCCTGAAAGGAGGCTTCCGAATGGAATACAATCCGGCAGCCGGAAACGGCTTCGGAGCGGGTCTCGTGTACGTCAACGCGGACGGCACCGGCGGCACCATAAACATTCAAGGGCCGGTCGAGCTATACAAAGGCGTCAACAACACTTCCACCGCTGCGATCGTTTACACCTCCGGCACCGCCTCGGCACTAAACGTCACGCTCGATCTCCGCCGGCACGGCAAAGCGGCAAATGGGATCACGTTCGACGGCGTCGGCGCAGACAATCACGTCAGCATCTGCAATCTTACGATCGGAAGCGGCGACGTTCGCATCGCGCTCGAAGATGCGAAAGATTTGATGCCCGTGAGTCGCGCCGATTCGATGAACCTCATCCAAGTCTCTTCAGGCATGGTGAACGGATCCGCTCGCGTCGCCGTCGACTTCTTCGGCGTCACGACGTGGGGTGGAAACTACACCCGGCTTGTGAGCGCGAACGGGCAGGACCTCGCCGACGGTTCGTACATCCGAAATCATGGAAGCATCGTTTTCACCGGCACGCAGAATGGCGCCACGTCGGGTGTGTTTCTATTCGGTGCCCGCCAATCCGCCCGCGTGTCGATGCAACTCGGGGACATCTACCTTCCCGCGAACGCGTCGAACGCATACGTGCAGATCGGCCGCAGCGGGTACGCCGACAGCATCGAGACGATCTCGATCGGTACGCTCCAAGGCTACGGTTCGGCCAGTGGTCTGATCCGCCGGCAGAACAATTCGTGCATCGTCGACATCTCCGGCGGGCTTGTGAAGCAATACGGCACTGGGGCGACGCTCCGGACGCTCATGCTACTCAACACAGCCGGAAAGACTCGTCTGCGAAACGTGCACTTTGATCTCGCCGCAGCGACAGACACCGCGATTGGTGGCGATGGCGCCGCAGCGACGGACCGCAACTTCTCTGCGATCAACGTGAGCACCAACGGCGTCGGCAACGACACCGCGAAAACGACGAATCAAGGCGTCGCGATCGCTGCGGGTGCTAGCTACTGAGCTGACATGCCGGGCTTGAGCAATGAGCGACTCAGCGACACCGCGCCGAAAGCGTACCGACTCTACGGATACCGAAGTCCGTGCGCTGCTTCAGCGGCTGATCGATGAAGTTGCCGGGCTGAGGCAAGAGGTCACGGCTAGCCGCGGTCTTCTCTTCGGTAACGAGCAGGCCGCCGGGCTTCTGCACGAGTTCAAATCGTTCCGCGAAGAGCAGTCGAAAGAGAACGCGGAGTTGCGAAAGCTCATCGACGCCCGCGTGAAGATCGAAACTGTTGAGAGCACGGCGAAGGGTGCTCGATGGGTGTGGGCGATTATCTCGACGGTGGCCGGTTTTGTTGGCTGGGGAATCGCGCAGCTCGGCAAGCACTGAGCATGAAGCTGATCTTTGTTGAGAGCACTTCAGACTTTGTGCTCGAAGCGCAATCGCGCCGATTCGCGCTGTCGGAAATCGCGGCGTACCCCGGGCCTGCGCTGACGATGTATGGCGGAGCGCCTGGCCAGCCGTTCGGCAAACAGCGTTTCTTCACTTCGGCAGTCGCGAGCGGTGAATACAACGGCAGCATCGCACTGAGCGGCTCGCGATCGTTCGACGGAGGCCCCGACGTGCCAGCGTGGAACGTCCATCGCGTTCGCGTCGTTTGGGCCGGCACTAGTGAGCAGCTCTACACGTCGAGCGCGTGGTACCCGAAGTCCACGTACCCGGAGCCACCCGACGGGGAAACGCCTACGCTGCAATACACGAAGCGGATTCCACTGCTGAATCAAAGCGCGTTGCTCAGCGGAGACATCTACACCACGGGCGACGAGTGGATCGGGTGCAGCGCCGCGTGGGTGAGCCCCACGATGGCTGCTGGCATCAGTCCCGCCGACAACCGTCAGCTCGTGCTTTCTGGCGAAGTGACGGCGGCTGATCTTCGCGCATGGGCCGCGACGCAGCTAATCAACAGCGTCGGGAATCTGCTCGACGGCCCGCATCAAGTTGCCCTCGGTTTCAACGCTGAGCGCGTCGCGACGTACAAGCTGTTCGGATATGACGATCAGATCTACGTAATCGACGAGATCGCCGACGTGCCGAAGCTCGATGGCGCAAAGATGAGGCTTCGAGCTGGAAGGATCGAGCGGCCGGTGGGTGGCTTCATTCCCGATCTCGACGGGAAGGACGTTGCGGGCAGAGCCGTCTTTCGGCTGCGGAGAAATCACTCGGGAATTAACGACGTGATCACGATCGCGAACCCCGGCGGAGAAGTACTCGAAGAGCAGGCATTCGATATGCCGTGTTCTCAGAACCTCGGCGCCGGTGGCTACGCCAGCGACTGGTTCACCCTCGTCGCGGCTCCGGGTGCGGCGTGGTTCCTCGAAGAGCTGACCTGACATCCCGGGCGCGGGTATGCGCCTCGTGTTTCTCTTTGCTCTCCTCATCAGTCTCACTGCGTGCGTGGGTACGCGCCACAAGCCCGAGCAGATCGACACCACAAAGCAGCAGATCAGCTCGGAGCAATCGCAGCGGATCGACCAGGCCGCCGGTGCGGTCGCAGCGACGGGAGAACTCCTGGGGCGCACGCCGCCCGCTATTGACGCAGCTCGCGAAACAAACATGGCCGCCGCTTCCGCACTTCCGAAGCCGTCTGTCGAAGCACAACAGCAATGGCAACGGATCGCTGAAGAGCTGGTGAAAGGTGAAAGGGCATCGCTGAACAAAGCGCTCGATGCGCTTGCTGCATCTGAAGCCCGTCAACGCGATCTCGAATCTAAACTCGAAGCGCAACGCATGGAGCTGAACGCAGCTCTTGCGAAGCAAGCCGCCCTGGACCGCAAGCGCGCAGAGGACGCAGAGAGCAGGAAATCAATCGTGGAAAAGCAGACGATCGGCCTGACAGCTGCCGGAGTCGTGATGATTTTGCTCGCTGCATTTGCCCTCTACCGCACGCACACGATGCTTGCGGCGACGCTCGGCGGAATCGGCGTGGGTCTCATCGCTCTCGGGCGAATCGTCGCAACGCTTCCCGATTGGGTTTGGTCGCTGCTCTTCGGGCTAGGCGTCATCGGCATCCCCGCCGCTCTTTATGTCGGATACCGCAGAGGGCTCTTCCAAAAACCACCGTCGCAGGTGGGTGAATACACTGTGAACCACACATGAAGCCCGTCATCGCTGTCGTGGGTTCTCCAAGGTTTCCCAAAGGCCACACCTGGCCGTCGACTCGGGCGTTTCTGCGCGACGCGAAGCGGACAAAGCTCCCGCGGTCCACCGATCGCGCAACGTACATTTTCCCGGATCTCGTAGTACGACACACATGAGCAAACCGCGTTTGGTTATCGGCGACTTGCACGCACCGTGGGTACATCCCGAGTACCTCGCTCACTGTCTCCGAGTGCATCAAGAGTGGGGCTGCGGTTCTGAACCAATCCTCATCGGCGACGAGATCGACATGCACGCGATCTCTGATCACGACACCGATCCGGACCAGCCCGGGGCGGGTGAAGAGTTTGATCAAGCGATCCGGGCCCTTCAGCCATGGTACGATGCTTTTCCAGCGGCGAAAATCTGCATAGGCAATCACTCAGCCCGGTGGTTCCGCCGCGCATTCAAAGCGGGGATTCCCGAGCGTCTGATCAAAGGCTATCGCGAGGTGCTCGAAGCGCCGCGTCGGTGGACGTGGCAGAATCGATTCGTAATTGAGAACGTGCTGTACACGCATGGCAACACGTCAGGGCGGATGGCGGTAATTAACCGAGCACTACGGGAGGGCATCTCTGTTGCGCACGGACACACGCATTGCCACGCAGGGGTGCTCTATCAGATGTCCCGCAACCGCGGTTTGATTTTCGCGCTGAACGTCGGGTGCGGCATCAACGAAGAATCGAGAGCCTTCAGGTACGCGGCTGATACTCCAGACCGCCCCACGATTGGCTGCGGTGTCGTGATCAACGCGCACGAAGCACACTGGATCCCGATGCCGCAAGAGCAGCTTCTCGCCGCAGCGGCGTGACTCATTGAAAGTTGCCGTGCGCGAGGCCGAGGATGAGTGCTTCGACCCGAGCCGCGCCGGCGTCTGAGTGAAGCAAGTCGATGGGCTTAGCGCCATCGAGTGCGGGCGCCTCGGTGTTTAGCCACCGCTCGACCGAGTCGTCATCGGCGAGAATCAGACGCGCTTTGAGCTTCACCGCTTCTATGCGCCGGGCCCTCGCCGCGAGCATATCTCTCAGAACGTCGATGACGACTTGTTCGCCTTCTTCGCGATGCACGTAGACAGGCTTCCGCCCGCCGAAGATTTCCTGCTCTGTCGTGTGCCACACCATCGAAGCTTCCATGTTTCCAAAAAGCTCGATGCCCAGGTGCAGAGACTCTTCGTAAAGCTGATGCGGGGAAAGCGATTTGCTTATCCGCGCCGCGGCTAAACTTTTGAGAAACGCACGGGCACGCTCGCGCAACTCGCCCGGAGCGTGGGACCCGAGCTGCTGTTCGATCTCGTCAGCCGGCACGTTCTCTCCGGGCGGAATCACGAGACCGAGATCGAGGTCAGCATTCACCCGCTCCGCTTCTTTCCGCCACACCGTCCAAGTTCCGTGTTCATGCGTGACGCGCACGCCCAACGCTGCGAGACGCGGGTGGTGTCGCGGTCCGATCCACGTTCCGACAACGCCCGCAGCGGCGATACATCGTCTGGTTATGTAGTCCATGTGCCAGACCTGAGCCTCTCTCCGACGCGCTGCAAGTTCGCGCCGCTTTCGGCCGTCAAACCTCGCGGGTTGGCCGAAAGTTTTCGCAGAACAAACGTGCAGCGGTTGACTCTGACGCCACCACGCGTCGCGGTGCATGCATGAAAAAGAAGAAGCCAGCGCAGTCGGCAGCTCTGCTTGAAACTTTGCGCAGAGGCCTAGCCGAGAGCGCGGCGGGGAAGACAGTGTATCTCGGGAGCTTCGCCCGGTTCGCCCGCGAAGAGCGGCCAAAGTCCACGAAGCCCCGGCGCAAGGTTTGAAGGCCGAAAGGACATGTCTACGGAACACACAATGCCCCACGCTCTTATCCGGAAATCGTTCCGACTCGCGGCCGCGGAAGCCCGCCGCGTCGCCGTGCAGCACGGTACCCCGGTTTACGTGTCGAGGGGCGGCAGGGTCATTGCGCTGGATCCGAAGACCGGCAAGCCGCTGCACCGTGGTCGCCCAGCTGACACCGTGCCGCGGGGTGATGCCGCGCAAACCGAAAGTCGCAAGGACCCGTAACGGAGGAACATGGACCGAAGCGCAGTTTTGGTCCGCAGTGCGCTCAGCCCTCCGAGGCAAATTCCGCTTCTGGAAGCCGGCACAACTGGCGATGGACAGAGCGTCCCGGCCGTACATCGGGCCGGAGAAGCGCCGGAAAAAAGAAGTGCAGTGCGCGTGCTGCGGCGAATGGTTTCCCCCGAGCCGCATCGAGAAAGATCACAGGATCCCGTGTGGCTCGTTGAAGTGCTTTGAAGACATCCCTGGGTTCATTGAGCGTCTTACGCCCGAGTCTCCAGACGCGTTCCAGATGCTATGCGAGACGTGTCACAACGAGAAGACGCAGAGCGACCGGAAGAGACTGCGCGAAGCCGCTTAGCCGCGCACGTCACCGTTTATCAAGTTCGTCATGACTTCTATGACTTCCTCGCCGCGTCCGGCTTCCCAGAGTTCGCGGGGTGACGCTCCGCCAAAAGTTTCGAGGCGCCTGTCGAACCAGGACTTAAGCTCAGCGATTTCGTGACCTGGGATGATGATCGTGCGATATCGGGCGATCGACACGAGCTGCCGGCGCCGCACTCCACGCGGCACGCGAGTGAGTTTGAACCAATCTTTTAGCTCTGCATCTGTTGGGCCTTTCATCGCGGAAGAGTATCACGCGAGTTGCGGGCTCTGAAGCGTGAACAGGCACTCGGCGCTAGGTTTGACGGCCGGAAGGGCGGAAAAGTCTGGGCACGACGGAACACCTCGGGTGCAGGGGAACTCCGGCCGCCCGGAATCATCGTTTCCGTGCGCTAGCAGAAGTTCTGAATTGAGTGAGCATGCCGAGGACTCATCCTTTTCTCATGGCCACAGGAAAGTCAGCAGGTGAGCGCATTCTTCAGGGTACAGCCGAAACGAAGGCGATCGTGCACGAGCCTTTTCCACTTCCGCCTGATGACTGCCAGCCTGAGTTCTCGTACCCGGGAAAGATCTCTCGGGCGGAACTGATCTCCTCTACGAGCGCCTGCATCAGCTCCCGCCTCACATTCGGCGCTGGAAGCGATGAAAACCACCTCTACTTCGGGGATAACCTCGGGGTCTTGGGCTCGTTGGTTGCAAAGCTGAAGGGCCAAGTTCGGCTGGTCTACATGGATCCGCCATACAACACCGGGCTGGAGTTTCACTCTCGTACCAACAAGCACGCGTACAACGACCAACGCGGTACGTTGGCGTATGTGGAGTGGATCCGGCGCAGACTCATCCTTTGCCATGAGCTTCTCGCTGACGACGGCTCGCTTTACCTTCACATCGGCCATCACATGCTTTTCCACGTGAAGGTGGTTTTGGACGAAGTGTTCGGTGCGGGTGCCTTTCGAAACCTCATCGTTCGCAAGAAATGCAGCAGTAAGAACTACACTCGTCTACAGTTCCCGAACCTAAACGACTACGTGCTGTTCTACTCCAAGTCCGAGAGCCCTGTTTGGAATAGACCAACCCTCACGCCGGACCCCGAATGGATCCAGCGCGAGTACCCGAAGCGCGACGGCAAAGGGCAGTACAAGCTTGTTCCGGTGCACGCTCCGGGCCCACGAAATGGCGAGACGGGAAAACCGTGGCGCGGCATGAACCCACCCCCCGGCAAGCACTGGCAGCTTCCTCCTGCTAAGCTCGACGAGCTAGACAAGGCCGGAGAAATCCACTGGTCGAAGAACGGCAATCCCCGGCGCAAAGTTTACCTGACCGAAGACAAGGCCGTTGCGATCACGGATTACTGGGACCGCTACCGCGACGCACATCACCAAAGCATTCAGATCACCGGATATCCCACCGAAAAGAACCAGGAGATGATGGCGATGATTGTGCGGGCTAGCTCGAATCCGGGAGACATCGTGCTGGACCCCTTCTGTGGCTCCGGCTCGACGCTTCAGGCCGCCGGCGAAGCAGGTCGTAAGTGGATCGGAATCGATTGTTCGCCAGAGGCAATCAAGTGCACGATCACTCGCCTTGTCGAAGGTCTGAAGCCAATGGGAGACTTCGTGAAGAAGCCCGACACGCTTTTCGATATCACTGCATTTCCTTCGCGGCCGAAGCACGAACACAGCTTCAGCGTCGCAGTGACGTCCGACGCCTCCGAGGCGTGGGCGGGGATTCGCAAAGACCTGAACCTATCGGAGCCGCCCGCCAGTCAGCCACTCGTCGGATAGCCTAGTCGGCGCAAGCTTGAGCGTCGTCACACGGACATTGTCGTCCCATGCACCATCCAGCAGGCAGGCCTCTTCCCAGGTGTCATTGTGCGCCAGCCCGGGGCCGTCGGCTAAAAAGATGACGCGAAAGTCTTCACCCGAGATCTCGCAGAATTTTCGCGCCTTGAAGACTTTGTCAGAATTTCCGCCGGTACGATCGTCGGACTGGGCACCGCCCCTGGAAGCGTCGTAGCGCGCAAAGCCGATTGCTCTGACTTTCCTAGTGGCCGCTTGGCGGATCACGAAATCGCAGGGGAAGCTACCGTCAAACGCAGGGAAGAGCGTGGAGAGTTCCACATCGGGACCGGCACCGCGGGGGCCTTCGATTGTGAACAGGGGGCGGTTTGCTGCGAACCAGGTGAAGAAGAGTTCGGTCAGTTCGTAGCCCGATTTGCCGCGTTCGTCATTCTCGCCCATGAGAGCGGCAAGCGTGTCGCGTTCAGCCTCTCCGAACCCCGCAAATTGAGAGCGGACCAAGTCGATCGGCTTAAAGGTGTGTCCAATGGTGGCGCAGAGGTCCGCAGTGGACACCTTTCCAATCTTCTTCGCCATCTCCGTATCCAGCGACGTGCTAACACACCGCCGAAAAGCCTTCAGGTAAGCCATGCGGATTGGGCCAGGTGTCGATGGATTACGAATCCGAGCGAGCAGATCAGCAGAGTCACTTGCCGCGTGCGCCAGCCGCGCAAATTCAACGACCCTCTCGCGGTACTTCTCACGTCGCGAAACAAGGACCTCCGGGTATGTAGAAGAACCGGCAAGCGGTGTGATCACCGTCAGCGGCTTTGGTATTGTCCTGAGGTAAGATGTCGACGCGGGGGCGGCGACTGCGGCTAGTAGTGACGGGTCAGGGTTGCGGGGCTCCACGCTCATCAACCCGATAACTATCGCCAGCCGTCTGCTTCGGCAATTTTTTTAAGTTTCGTCGATTCCACTTTCGGAAACTTTTGAAGATCGGCGGCTTTTGAATCGACCCGATTTCTGGGCGTTCAGAATTGCTAATACTAGGACACGTCAGGCCTATGAGCGGCGATTGAGTCCGGGTGTCAGCATAACTCCCGCGGTCAGAATCGAACTAGGTCGATTTTGTCTGACATCTGTCTGACAGAAACCTCTTCAGAGGTAAAGTGGCGCCCTCACGGGGAATCGAACCCCGCTTTGAGGAATGAGAATCCCCTGTCCTAACCGATAGACGATGAGGGCGGCTGTGAAGGGGTGAGCGTTTCGGTTTTTTTGGGGGTGTCAACCCCTCGCTTTCAAAAGCGCGGCGGGATTTTTTGCTAGCGCAGGGCGCACTCGGTCGCGGCGTCGAAAAGATGCATTTTGGCGGGGTCCAGGGCGAGCTCCACGGTGCTTCCCGCGGCGTGTCGAACGCTCGGGGGCAGGCGGGCGATGAGGGACCACGTGCCCACGGTCGCGTAGACAAACGTCTCCGCACCCAGCGGCTCCATCACGTCCACCCGGCCCGCGAGTCGCGGCCAGGCGGCGGGCGCGGAGGACGCCTCGTGGAGATCCTCCGGCCGGATGCCGAGCACCACCCGCGGCCCGGTCGCCTGCGCGGCAAGCGCTGCGAGTCCGGAGGTTAGGGCCACGCGAAGGAACGGTGCCCCCTCCCCGGCCACAAACCACTGTACCCCCGATTCGGATACGAGGGTGCCGGCCAGGGTGTTCATCGGGGGCGAGCCGATAAAGCCTGCCACAAACAGGTTGGCCGGCCGGTTGTAGAGTTCGAGGGGCTCCGCCACCTGCATGATCCGGCCCTCCTTCATCACACAGATGCGGTCGCCCATTGTCATCGCCTCAACCTGGTCATGGGTGACGTAGATCATGGTCGCACCCAGACGCTGGTGCAGCTTGGAAATCTCAGCGCGGGTCGACACCCGCATTTTCGCGTCGAGGTTGGAGAGCGGCTCGTCGAATAGGAAAACCTTGGGCTTTCGCACGATCGCCCGCCCCACCGCGACGCGCTGTCGCTGCCCGCCGGAAAGCGCCTGTGGGCGACGCTCCAGGTAGGGGTCGAGACCCAGCAGGGCAGACGTTTCCCTCACCCGCTGGGCGATCTCTCCGGTCGGCAGTTTCCGCAGCTTCAATCCGAAGGCCATGTTCTCGAACACCGTCATATGCGGATACAGGGCGTAATTCTGAAAAACCATCGCGATATCGCGATCCTTGGGGGCGACACGGTTCATCTCAGCGCCGTCGATCAGAAGCCGCCCCCCGGAGATCGATTCCAGCCCGGCGATCATCCGCAGGGTGGTTGATTTGCCGCACCCCGAGGGCCCGACCAAGACCATGAACTCGCGGTCGCGCACCTCCAGGTCGATGCCATGCACCACGGGCACGGGCCCCCCACTCTTGTCCACGTAGGTTTTGAGGAGCTTCTCCAGGACAACGGTTGCCATAACGCGCGTGCCGAGGAGGTGACACACCCGCCCCGGCGCTGGCGAGCGCGTTTCGAGTCAGCGCCTCAGGCTGCCGAGTCCAGCCCCTCGCGCGCGAGTCGGATGCGTTCCGAGACCTGCTCGGTGTTGTGTGAAACAGCCATGATGCTGTTGCTGATCGATGCCGTGGCCTGCACCTGCTCACGCACGGAACCGGCGATCGCCGCCGCGGCCGCCTGGAGTTCACTCATCGAGCCGTTGATGCCCGACACGGTTTGCGCCACCGCGACCACCGCCTCCTGGATGTGCTTCATCTCGTGGCTGATTTCCTCGGTGGCGTTTCTCGTTTCCTGGGAGAGGTTTTTCACTTCCGCCGCGACCACGCCAAACCCCTGGCCAAAGTCACCCGCATGCGCCGCCTCGATGGTGGCGTTCAGCCCCAGCAGGTTGGTCTGGATCGCCACGTTGTTGATCAGATCGACCACCTTCTCGACCTTCTCCACCGCGCGTTCCAGCGCCTGGAGTGATTCATTCACCGCCGCGATCTGCTTGGCCACTGCCTCTGTCTGCCGGGCCACGTCCGTAGTCTGACGCGAAATCTCCTCACTGGTGGCGCCCGACTCCTCGCACGCCGCCGCCACGGCATGCACGCGGTTGGCGGTCTCGGAGGCCTGGCCCCCCACAAACTCGATGCTCTCGCTGTAGCCCTTCATCGCCACCGCGGCGGTATTGATGATCACCGCACTCTGCTGGTAACTGCCGTGCAGGCCGCGCAGCAGGATGGGCCGGTGAAAACGCCCCCGGCTGCAGTTCCGCATCGCGGCGGCCGCCTCGCGTACGAACGCATCGGATACATCGAGGACATCGTTGATGGCATGGCACATCCGGGCAAAATCCCCGCCGGCCCGCACCCCGGTGATTCGCGCCTCGAGATCACCCGCGGCGGCACGGCGGCAGATTTCCGTCACCTGCACGACATTGCTCTTGAACCAGCGCCGGTGAAAGACGCGACGGACCGGGCCACGCAGGCGAGAGGCGCCCGCGCGCAAGGCCCGCATAAAAAGTGTTTTCATTCGGCGGAACCCGCGAGGGTGGTATGCTTGGAAAGGGAGAATACGAATTCTGGATACGTCACGCCCCCGGCTTCGAGCGTTTGCTGAAGGACGGCGAGACCGGCGGTGGCCGCCTCCGCCGCCGTGCGGTGCCGAGCCTCCTCCTCCATCATCTGCGCATACAGGCGTTTCACCGCCGGGAGGGCATCCAGATAGGGGCTTCTCCGGTTGGAATGGTAGCCCACCAATCGCCCCTGACGGTCGCGGCTGGGCGTGACGTGCGCGTACACCCAATATTCGTCCCCGTTTTTCGAGCGGTTGAGCACATAGGCGAATAGCTCTTCCCCACCCTTCACCGTCTCCCACAGAAGCCGGAACACGCCGCGTGGCATCCGGGGATGCCGGATCAGATTGTGCGGGGCCCCGATGAGCTCCTCCTCGGTATAACCCGAGACCCGCACGAAGACGTCATTCACATACGTGATGATGCCGCGGGTATCCGTTTTGCTGACGATGATTTCGCCGTCCCCAAAAGAACTCTGTCTTCCGGTAAGCGGCAGGTGTTTGCTCATGGCCGTAGTGGTTAGCCCCCAGAAACGTCACGAAACACCACGGGTTTACACAAATCCGACGAATTCTGCCGGCCGCCGAATGGCCTGATCGCCGCCTAGACCGGGCACAAAAAAACCGCCCCGGCCAGGCCGGGGCGGCGTGTCGACAGCAAAATCAGGCGAAAACCTCGTCGGCCCTGAAGAAGCGAGCGATCTCGATGCGGCCGTTTTCCTCGGAGTCGGACGCGTGCACCACGTTGACCATCATGTCGGTCCCGAAGTCACCGCGAATCGTGCCTTTGGCGGCTTTTTTCGAATCGGTGGGGCCGAGCAGGTCGCGCACCTTGGCGACGACGTCGTCGCCCTGCAGGGCCATGACGATAACGGGCAGGGAGCTCATAAACCGTTCGATGTCAGGGTAAAACGGCTTCGAGGCCACGTGTGCGTAATGCTCACGGAGCAAGGCCGGGGTGAGCCGGGTCATCTTGCAGCCAATGATCGTGAAACCCGCGGATTCAAAACGGGCGACGACGGAGCCGACGTTCCGCTTTTCCATGCAATCGGGTTTAAAGATGATGAGCGTCTTCTGCGTAGGCATAAAAGAGAACGTGTCTCGCGTTTAGGTTAGGCGCTGTCAACACGCGTCTTTCGCAGGCGGCATGCCCGTCGCGGCTTCACTGGGCCGGTCCGCAAAGGCGACTGTCGCGTCGCCTCAGCGCGCTGGAGCGGCCAGCGCCACGGGCGTGCCCGCGTTGAGCGCGGCGATTGGACCCAGGGCGGAAGGGACACCGGAGGAATGAAACGTGGCGTATACGACGCCGACCAGGTTTGCGTCGGTCACCGGCGTGGAGTCGACCTCCTGGTTATTATAGCCCTGCGCCATCCAGCCCTGCGCCCCTTGAGAGATCAAACGGTGGGCGACGGTTTCGCCGAAACGATTCTGGTAGACCACCACCATCCCCGCGCGGAGGTGCAGGCTCTCAATCCGTTTTACGATGACGACCGAACCTTCGCCGAAGAACGGGAGCATCGAAGAGCCAGCGATGCGCAGCACCTGCAAATCGGCGTGCCGGTTCGCCACCCGATGGGCATCAGAAAGCGTGGCGTCCCACGAAACGGCAGACACGGGCCGCTCCACCGCCCCCGCCACCGCCGCTGCCACAACGAAGGCAACGGTCGCGAGGAGCGGACGGATGAGAAGGCCCAGTTGCATGAGCCAAAGAGTAGCGTTTAGCGGTGTGCGCGCCCATTGAGGCAGCGCCTCAATTCTTCGTCGGGCTTCGCTCAATCCCGCCCGTAGGCTCACCTACCTAACCCTGGTAAACACCCCAGTCCGTTAGGGCCTTTCCCAGGCACGGCCTGGGGCCCACGGACGACGGCCGCTTCAGTGGCCTAGACCGTCACTTCCTGACGCGCTTTCTCGGCGAGGGGTGTACTGAGGTAACGCTCTCCAAAACTGCAGCCCACCGTCACGATTACCTTGCCTGCAAACTCGGGGCGACGGGCGACCTGGAGTGCGGCCCAGACGTTCGCACCGGTGGAGATCCCGCCGAGGATGCCGTCGAGCTGGGCGAGAAGACGTGCGGTTTCGAAGGCGTCTTCGTCGCTGACCGCCACGATCTCATCGATCACCGCGGTGTTGCAGTTCTTGGGAATAAAACCGGCGCCAATGCCCTGGATCCGGTGCCGCCCGGGTTTACCTCCGGAAAGCACCGGACTCGCGGCGGGTTCAACCGCGACGGTGTGCATGGAGCGGCGGCTCTTGATCACTTCGCTCACCCCGGTGATGGTCCCGCCCGTCCCGACGCCGGCGACAAATGCGTCGATCTTCCCCTCGGTGGCGGCCCAGATTTCCTCCGCGGTGGTCCGGCGGTGCACGTCCGGGTTGGCGGGGTTTTCGAACTGCTGCGGCATAAAGCCGCCTTCTCCTCGCTCCGAGAGCATTTCGCTGGCGCGGCGAATCGCCCCCGGCATGCCCTCCGCACCCGGAGTGAGGACGATCTCCGCGCCGAGCATGCGCAGCAGGACACGGCGCTCGAGCGACATCGTCTCGGGCATGGTGAGGGCCAGTTTGTATCCACGGGCCGCACACACGAACGCCAGCGCGATGCCGGTGTTGCCGGAGGTGGGCTCGATTACGGTTCCCCCGGGTTTGAGGCGGCCGTCCTTCTCCGCGGCCTCGATCATGGCCAGTCCGATCCGATCCTTTACGCTGGAAAGCGGATTGAGGAACTCCGCCTTCAGGTAAACCGTCGCGGCCAGCCCCTCTGCAATCCGGTTGAGCTTGATCAGCGGCGTGTTTCCCACCGCTGCGACAATGTTCGGAAGCGCGATCGCAGCCATGCGGTCACGACACGCCCGGAACCGGCGGAGTCAAGGCCGCAGGCGGCGGGATGCCGGAGCTCCGCGCGCGTCACGTCATCCGGCCGAGTAGGAAACGCAGCGCGTCCTCCAGGTGCTCGTGACGAAACCGGTAGTTCACCTCGCCCAAGCGCGCGGGCGCCACCTTGCTGCTTGCCAGGAGAAGTTCGTTCGCCATTTCGCCGAGGCTCGCACGCAGCGCGAACGCGGGAGCCGGCACCACCGAGGGGCGGCCGAGGACGCGCCCCAGCGTCTGGGCAAACTCCACTTGCCGCACCGGCTCGGCTGAAACTGCGTTCACTGGTCCCTGGCAGCGCTGGTCGAGCACGGCGTGGTAATATGCGCCCACCAGGTCATCGATGGATATCCAGCTGACCCACTGCCTCCCCGTGCCCAGCCGGCCGCCGAGGCCGGCGCGGAAAAGCGGGAGGAGTCGGCCCAAGGCGCCGCCCTGGGGGGAAAGAACCATGCCGGTCCGGAGCATGACAGGCCGGATACCCAGCTCTTCCACCACCGCGATCTCATGCTCCCAGGCCTCGCACACGTCGGCTAAAAAACCGCCGCCCCGTGGGGAGGTTTCGTCCAGTTCTTCATCCGCGCGGTTTCCGTAAAATCCAATCGCGGACGCTGCCACGACCGCAAAGGGGCGGTGCCGCATTTGCTCGAGAGCAACCACCAGCGTCCGGGTACCATTGATCCGACTGTCCCAGATCGCTTCACGCTGACCCTGGCTCCAGCGGGCGCCGGCGATGTTGGCGCCGGCCAGATGGATCACCACATCGATGGCCTTGAGGGCATGCGGGTCCAGTTCTCCTTTGGATGGGTTCCAGAAAACCTCGTTGGCATGGGCCGGCGCGCGGCGCACCAGCGTCACGATTTCATGGCCCTGGCTGCGAAGGAAGGCGCTCAGCTCGCGGCCCACCAAACCGGAGGCGCCCGAAATCAAGAACCGCATCGGCCGAACGGCGCCGTACCGGTTGTTGAGCCGCAGGTCCTCCTGGATCCGGGCATGCCGGAAAGCAAAGAGCCGCTCCAGCTTCCGACGCGTCCAGGCCCCTGCCACGGCGGTCCCGAGCGCCCCGCCGGGAAGCCGATAGCTGATCTCATCGATCAGCGAGCAGGACGCGGAGCCGTCCGCCACCACCCGGTGACGGTGCTCCCAGGAGGCGAAGGGTCCCCGCACCGCCACGTCGCGAAACTCCTTGCCGGCCACGTAACCGCGGTGCTCGACCTCCCAGTCGCGCCAGAACGGGCCCACTTTCTGGCTCAGGACAACGCGTTGCCCATCCGTCACACCGTCGCCTGTGCGCACCACACGGACCTGCTCCCACGGAGGGGTCAGCCGCTCCAGCGCCCCCGGACGCTCATGCCACCGAAACACCTCCGCGGCGGGGCGGCTGATCTCACTTGCGAACTGGAAGGTCTGGACGGGCATCGGTTCGGGAACGTGCAAAAGTATCGCAGTTACTACGCACACCGCCCGAGGGCGCAACCTTTCAATCCCCCCTTCGCTCCTTCGCGTCCTTCGGGGAAGACCCTCACCCCCGCCGCGGCCGACTTCCGCTCCCTTCCGTACCTTCCCAAGACTCCTTCCCAGAAGGTCACGCGAAGGGTTTCAACGAGTCAGGGTCTGTCCCCCGGGCTCTTCAAGGTGCGATAGGCTGCGAGCGCGGCGTCACGCGCCTCTCCGTGATCCACCAGCGGCGCAGGGTAGGTCTCCCCGAGCCGGACGCCGGCGCGCTCGCGCACGTCGCCGGGGGCCTCCCAGGGCGCGTGGAGATGTTCAGTGGGCAGGCGCGCGAGCTCCGGGATCCAGCGACGGAGGTAACGGCCTTCCGGATCAAACTTCCGCGACTGGAGCACGGGGGCGAAAATGCGAAAGAAGGGCGCGGCGTCCGCTCCGCAACCTGCCACCCACTGCCAGCCGAGGGTGTTGCTTGCGAGATCCGCGTCCACCAGCGTGTCCCAGAACCATGCCGCGCCACGCTGCCAGGGAAGCCGGAGGTGTTTGACGAGGAAGGAGGCGCAGACCATCCGCACACGATTGTGCACCCATCCAGTCTGCCACAACTGCCGCATCCCGGCATCGATCAGGGGATACCCCGTGAGGCCACGGCTCCACGCCGCGAAACGCCGCCCCCCCGCATCCGGTTCCCACGGAAAACGCTCGAACTCGGGCCGGAGCGGACGCTCCACCGTATCCGGAAAGTGGTGCAGAAGGTGGTGCGCAAACTCCCGCCAGCCCACTTCAGCAAGAAACTTCGCGGCGCCGGGATGGGCGGGGAAAAGGCCCGACTCTGCGGAGAGTTTTTTCACCCCCGCCCACACCTGCCCGGGACTGATCTCCCCAAAGTGCAGATAGGGGGAAAGCATCGACGTGGTCTCGCCGTCCGGACGGTCGCGCTGCTCCGCGTAGGACTCGCAGCCCTTTAAGAACGCCCGGAGCCGGCCGCGCGCCGCCGCTTCGCCGGGAGTCCAGGTGTGGGCGAGACCGGTATCCCAACGAATACGGGGAAGAAGGGTCAACTGCTCCAGCGGGACGCTCGCGGGCCAGCGGCCCGGCGCTGGCAGACGACCTTCGACCCGGGGGAGCGGATCCGCGACCGTCAACACAAGGCAATGCCGCCAGTACGGTGTGAACACCTGGAACGGGCCACCTTGACGGTTGGAAACGGCAGACGGCTCGAAAAGCACGCCGCCTCCGAATGCCTTCGCCTCAACTCCCCCCGACCGCAGGTCCTGTTCCACCCGGACATCCCGCGCCACTGCCGCCGGCTCGTAACGGCGCGTCCAATACACGGCGCCCGCCCCGGTCTCGGCCACCAGCCGCCGGAGGGACTCGGCGCTGTCCCCCACCCGCAGGATCAGGGACGATCCGCTGCGGCGAAGCGTCTCCTGCAGCGCGGCGAGGGAGTGATGCAGCCACCAGCGCGAAGCACCGCCTGGCGGGAAGGCCCCCTCCCCTGCCGGATCCCAGATGAAGACCGGGATGACAGGCCCGCCACGACGCACCGCGGCGGAAAAGGCGGGATGGTCCGCCAGACGGAGATCCTGGCGCAGCCAGACGAGGCAGGGGGAGGACATGGGCTGCAACGGAAAGCAGCCGGGCCCAAACCACAAGCAGGGGCGCGCCGCCGTGGCGACGGGCCGCCCAGCGCCTCAGAGGGCGTCCTCGTAAAGCTGCTCGTAGGCCCCGGCGGCCTTTCGCCAGCTGAAATCGCGGGCCATCGCTCGCTGCTGCACCTGGTGAAACCGCTCCTTGTCCGAATAGAGGGCCAGGGCGCGTTCGAGCCCGCTCCGCAGCCCCGCGGCCGTGGCCGGAAAGGTGATGCCGGTGCCCGCCGCCGGCTCCTGGTCGAGGTCGGTCACGGTGTTGACCAAGCCACCGACACGGCTGACGAGCGGGATAGTCCCATAAATTTGTGAATACATCTGGTTCAGGCCGCACGGCTCGAAAAGCGAGGGCATGATGAAAAAGTCGCTGCCCGCCTCCACCAGGTGGCTCATCCCCTCGTCGAGGCGCGATGCCAGGCCGATTTTGGTGGGCGCGGCCCCGGCCAGTTCCCTCACGCCCTGCTCGAGCGCCTTGTCGCCCGTGCCGAGGATGGCGAGCCGGCACTCGTGCCGCAGAAAAAAGTCGGCGTTTTCCAGCAGCAGTTGCACGCCCTTTTGCTCCGTCAGCCGGCAGACCATGCCAAACACCGGGCCTCTGGGCAGTGGCGCGAGGCCCATCTTCTGCAGCAGATCCGTCCGGCAGACCGCCTTGCCGGCCAGGTTGCCCGCCGAATACCGCGCAGGCAGGTGGGCGTCGCTCACCGGGTTCCAGACCGCAGTATCCACGCCGTTGATCAGCCCGGAGAGATCCTCAACCCGGGTGGCGACAACGCCGTCCAGGCCGCAACCAAACTCGGGAGTCTGGATTTCCTGGGCGTACCGCGGGCTGACCGTGGTGATGCGATCCGCAAACAGGATACCGGCCTTCATGAAACTCATCTGGCCGTAATACTCCAGGCCATCGACCCCGCGCAGTTCGTCCGGGAGGTTGAGCCGGTAATAGGAACGCATCGGGAACACGCCCTGGAAGGCGATGTTGTGGATGGTGAAAATTGTCTTCAGCGCCAGCGTCCCCCCATGCCTCCGCTCCGCATACCGGAGGAGGACCGGAAGCAGCGCGGTCTGCCAGTCATGGGCGTGCACGATGTCCGCACTAAAGCGCAGCGTGCGCAGGGTTTCGACGATGGCCTTGCAGAAGAAGATAAAGCGGTGATGGTTGTCCTCGAAGTCGCGCTCGCCATTACCGTAGGGCCCACGGCGGTCGAAGAACTCCTCCCGGCAAATCAGGTACACCTTCAGGTTGGTCCGCGGTGAAAAGACCCGAACATCCCCGCTCATGAACGTGTCGCCCATCTCGATCTTCAGTCGCAAGACGCGCTCCGCGGCGGCGGCGTCCTTGTGGTCGAGGATCGCCCGGTAGCCCGGAACAAAAACCGCGACTTCGTGGCCGTGATCCGCCAGAGTGCCAGCCAGAGACCCCACCGCGTCAGCCAGGCCGCCGGTTTTCACGTAGGGGAAAAGCTCGCTTGCCGCGTGAACGATCTTCATCGCGGCACGCTAGGCAACAACCCCCGCGCATTCCAATCTCAAAGCTAGTCGCGGCCCCGTGCTGCGTTGTCCACTACATCTTCATGAAACTCCGCGAACGCATCCTTACCCTCCTCCG
Organism: Verrucomicrobiota bacterium; assembly: GCA_023428905.1. Taxonomy (GTDB): domain Bacteria; phylum Verrucomicrobiota; class Verrucomicrobiia; order Opitutales; family Opitutaceae; genus EW11. Next base: position 459,294 of record JAEYWP010000016.1, on the reverse strand, counting down.
ACACTCCGAGTATTCTCCCCTCAACGAGCAGGGGCTGGCGCGGAAGCTCGGCCTGACCAAGAAGGAGCGGCACGGCCTCAAGCATGAACTTCGCTTGCTGCTCTCGGGCGGGGCCCTGCGCCGGGTGGAGGGTGACCGGATCGCCCTGGCCGGGCCGCCGCCGCGCGACGCGGGGGGCCGGTCAGCCACCCGCGAGGAGGGCACGATCACGGGGAAGGTCATCTTCCGACAGGGCGGCTCCGCCCTGGTGATCCCCGACGCAACGGACGAGGACGAATCCCCCGACGCGATCCAGATCTCCTCCGAGGACACGGGGGTGGCCCTGCACGGCGACCGCGTGGCCGTGCGTGTCTATGCCAAGCTCACACCCCGCCGCGACCGCCGCGGCAACGAGCAGTCGGGCCGCATTGTGCGCGTGGTTGAACGCGCGCGCGACACCGTGGTGGGCCAGCTCCAGAAGGTCAGGCAGGTGTATTATGTCACGCCTGACGACCCGCGGATGGTGCACGAGATTTATGTCAATGACCCCGCCACCGGAGAGATCGAGCCGCGGCCTGAGATCGGCGACAAGGTGGTGGTGAAACTCGCGGAGTGGACATCCCGCCATGACAAGCTCGAGGGCGTGATGGTCGAGCGTCTGGGTCGTACCTTCGAGCCGAGCGCGGAGCTGGCGGGCATCTACCGCAAGTATCATCTGGATACCGCCTTTCCCGCCGAGGTGGAAGCCGAGGTGGCAGGGCTGCCCGGCGAGGTGCGCCCCTCGGAGCTATTGGGCCGGCTGGACTACCGCGAGGTGCCGACCTTCACGATCGACCCGGATGACGCGAAGGACTTCGACGACGCGCTCTCCCTCGAGTCTCTGGACGATGGCGAGGTGCGGGTGGGGGTGCACATCGCGGATGTCAGCGCCTACGTGAAGCCGGGGACCGCGCTGGACCGCGAGGCGCAGCGGCGGGGAAACTCGACCTACCTGGTCGGGACGGTCGTGCCGATGCTGCCGGAAAAACTCTCCAACGGGCTCTGTTCGCTGGTCGAGGCGCAGGACCGCCTCTGCAAGGCGGTTTTCCTCGTATTCGATCGGAAAGGACGCCTCAAGGGCACGACTTTCGGCAACACCGTGATCCGCAGCCGCAAGCGCCTGACCTACCGCCAGGCCTACGCGCTGATGTTTGAAAACGATCTGGAAAAGATCCGGGCCCTGCCCCTGCCGCCCAAACACCAGACCGGGTCCACTGGCCGGGCGCTGCACTCCCTCACCCATGTTGAGCTCAGCGAACTGCAGAGCGGGGTGCGCCGGCTCTGGAGCATCGCCAGCCGCTTGAGGCACGATCGCATGGCGAACGGCAGCCTGGATCTGGACATGCCGGAGACGAAGGTCTTCGTCGACGAGCAGGGTTATGCGGACCGGCTGGAGCGGATCGAACACGACGAGAGCCACCAGCTGATCGAGGAGTTCATGCTCGCGGCCAATGAGTCCGTCGCCCGCCTCACCCGCATGCACGGGCTGCCCTCGCTCTACCGGGTCCATGACGAGCCGGAGGAGGACAAGCTGGACGAATACCGGAAGTACGTCAGCGCCTTCGAGGTGGAGGTCGGCGACCTCAACCGGCGCGAGGAGATCGTGGCCCTGCTGGAAACGCTTCGTACCCACCCGCAGGGCTACACCCTCCGGACCCAGCTGCTGCGCAGCCTGAAAAAGGCGGCGTATCGCTCCACGCCCGACGGCCACTTCGGCCTGGCCAAGAAGGACTACACCCACTTCACGTCACCGATCCGCCGATACGCCGACCTCGTCGTGCACCGGGTCTTTGATTATTACCTCATCCGCCATGCCGCCCACCCCGCCCCCGCCGGGTACGCCTTTCCCTACAACGCGGCGCGGATGGAGAGCATGGGCGAGCACCTCAGCCTGACCGAAATTAACAGCACGGAGGCGGAGCGGGAGAGTGTGAAGATCAAACTCCTCGAGTACTTCGAGCGCGAGCTGAAGAAAAAGCAGAAGTCCACCTTCGACGCCGTCATCACCGACGTGCGCCAGCATGGCATGTTCGTCGAACTGACCGAGTCCATGGCCTTCGGCTTTGTGGCCGCGTCCACGATGGACGACGATTATTACAACCTGAACAACGCGGGCTCCGCCCTGGTGGGCCGGAAAAACAAAAAAGCCTTTGAGATCGGCGCCCACATCGAGGTCGTGGTGGAAAAGGTCGACCGTTACAAACGGCTGATCGACTTTCGCGTGCTGGACCTGAAGCCACGGACGGTGCGTCCGGCGTCGGTCTCGGCGCGCTCCCCCGCCGCGTCGCAGCCGGCGGAGACAGCCCCGCAGCCCGCTCCCGCGGCACGCCGGGGAAAAGGCGGCAATCCGCGAGCCAAACGCGGCCCCGCACGGACGTCCTCCGGCGGGACTGCACCTGTGCGGACGCCGCCTGCGGGGGCGCCCCCCTCGCGGGCGGGACAGGAGCACGCGCCGCGTCCGCCCAAACCGGAAAAGTCGCATTTCACCGACAGCGCCAACCCCGCACAAAAACGGGCCATCTTCCGGGTGAAAAAGGACGCCTGAGGAGGCGTCAGTCGCCAAGAAGCGCAATTCCAACGGCACCAGGTGCCGAATCCGTGCACAGAGGAGCCTCTTGTCCGCTCGGAGCCTTCCCCTCGACCCGAAGTCGCCACAAAGCCCCTGAGTCGACCGCGTGCACCATTCGTCCTTCGCGCTTCGGCCTTCGTCATTCCGCGCGTCCCGGCCGGCGCGGCTTTGCTTTTTTCTGAAAGCTGCGTTTTCCGTTGGCTCGCATGAAGCACTACGAGTTTCAGAAAACGTTTCGAGCATTGTACGACAAAGCGGTCGCCGCCTATGGCAGGGGGCAGCGCGGCGCCGACACCTTTTTCACCGCGGACGAGCTGGGGTTCCTGCGCGCCAACGGCATCACCGCGCAGCACCTCTACGACTACGCGGAGGATCACAACAATTATGACGGCGAGCCTGGCTACGATGTGGCGCTCACCATCGAGCTGGTCCGCCGCGACTATTTTCTCAACCAGCAAGCCGGCAGGCCCTCGTCGACCACGCTGGATGAAACCAGCCTTCCCCCCAAGGACGCCGCGGTGGACGGCATCACCTGGCTTCCCCGCATCATTCCCAAGACGAAAGCGAAGCTTCGCGGCGAACTCCCCGCTTCCCTGATGTACTGCTGCGGCGGCGACCGGCGCTTCCTCAAGACCAACGACATCAACCCGGCCGAGTTCCTGACGCTGGTCTGGCGCAACGAAAACAACGACCGGGCCATTATCGACTGGGTGCTGAAGCGGGTGAAGAAAAGCTAGGTATTCGTGATTCTTGATTGCGAGGGATGTCATTCCGCCGCCCTGGGCCGGCGGCCGCCCTAACGGTTGATCATTATTTTCACCGCCGGCGCCATTGACCCACCGGCTGGCTCCATATCCTTCACCGGCAGCTTTCCCCTCAACCCGCTCTCCGGCCTTTTATGACGTTCAAGCTCTTGGTTAACGGGCAGACCCACACGGTCGATGTGGCGCCCGACACTCCCCTGCTCTGGGTTCTCCGCGATACACTCCAACTCGTCGGCACGAAGTTTGGCTGCGGCATGGGTCTTTGCGGCGCGTGCACCGTGCATCTCAACGGCACCGCCGTGCGGTCCTGCCAGCTTCCCGTGTCTGCGGTGGCGGGACAGAAGATCGTCACCATCGAGGGGCTGGCCGAGGGCGGCTCGCACCCTGTTCAACAGGCATGGGTCGAACATGACGTCGCCCAGTGCGGGTATTGCCAGGCCGGGCAGATCATGACCGCGGCCGCCCTCCTCGGGGCCAATCCCAAACCCTCCGATGCCGACATCGACGCCGCCATGACCGGCAATCTGTGCCGCTGCGGCACCTACCAGCGTATCCGCGCGGGCATTCATCGCGCCTCGGAACTCGCCAGCCACCCGCAAACGGAGGTCCGCACATGACACCTTCACTGGCCTCCATGGACCGTCGCTCCTTTCTCCGCAGCACCGCGCTCGCCGGTGGCGGGCTGGTGCTGGGCTTCAGTCTCACCGGCACGACCGCCGCGGGCGCCGACGTGGTCAACGCCGGCACCCTCCACCAGGAGGGCGCATTTTTCCCCAACGGGTACGTCAAGATCGCGCCGGACGGCACCATCACCCTGCTCGCCCACAAGGTGGAGATCGGCCAGGGCATCAAAACGTCCCTGCCGATGGTCGTGGCTGAGGAGCTCGATGTTGCGTGGGATCAGGTTCAGGTCGTCGATGCCCCGCTGGATCCGCAATACGGATGGCAGGGCGCCGGTGGCAGCACGTCGACCCCCAGCAGCTACACCACGCTGCGCCGCGCCGGTGCCACCGCGCGCGCACTTCTCATCACCGCGGCCGCCCAGACCTGGGGCGTCCCGGCCGCAGAGTGCACCACCAGCGCCGGCACGGTGGTTCACCGCGCCAGCGGACGTTCGCTGCCTTACGGCGAATTGGCTTCGAAGGCAGCCGCCCTGCCGGTGCCGAAATCCGAAGACGTCCCCCTGAAAGACCCGAAGGATTTCAAGCTCCTCGGCAAACGCATCACCGGCGTGGACAATCCGAAGATCGTCACCGGAAAGCCCCTCTTCGGCATCGACCAGAAGGTGCCGGGGATGCTCTACGCCGTTTACGTGAAATGCCCGGTCTTCGGTGGCAAACCGATCAAGGCAAATGTCGCTCATCTCAAGCGCCTGCCCAATGTGAAGGACGCTTTTATCGTGGAGGGCACGCAGGACCTTTACGGGCTGATGCCCGGAGTCGCGATCGTCGCCGACTCGACCTGGGCGGCCTACTCCGCCCGCCGCCAGCTTCAGGTCAGCTGGGAAGAAGGCCCGGCCGCCGACGAAAGCTGGACCGGCTTCATGGAAAAGGCGGTCGAGCTTTCCAAGGGTCCCGGCAAGACCGTCCTGCGCAAGGACGGTGACGCGTCCGCCGCCCTTGCCGCCGCGCCGCGCGTGGTCGAGGCCGAATACGTGTATCCTTTTGCCTCACACGCCAACCTCGAACCGCAAAACTGCACCGCCTCCGTCACGGCGGGCGGCGTCGAGATCTGGGCTCCGACCCAAAACGCGAGCGAGGCGGTCAACCTCGTGGCCAAGGTGCTCGACCTGCCCAAGGAGAAGGTGACCCTGCACGTCACCCGCATCGGCGGAGGCTTTGGACGGCGGCTCTTCAACGACTACGTGGCCGAGGCGGCCATGGTCTCAAAGCGCGTCGGCGCCCCGGTCCAGGTGGTCTGGAACCGCGAGGACGACCTGCAGCACGACATGTATCGTCCCGGTGGTTACTATCGCTTCCGGGGCGCGGTCGACGCGGACGGCAAGGTGGCGGCGTGGCACTGTCACTTCGTCACCCCGGGCAACAACGCCGAGCAGCCGGGCAACGGGGCATCACTTCACCCCGATGAGTTCCCGGCCAAGCTCGTGCCAAACTTCCTCTCCGAGCAGACGGTCTTCGCGTGCAACGTGCCGATGGGCTGGTGGCGTGCGCCGGGCAGCTGCACCGTGGCCTTCGCGATGCAGGGTTTTCTGGATGAACTCGCCGTGGCAGCGGGACGCGATCCGTTGCAGTTTCGCGTCGACTTGCTCGCAAGCGGTGCCGAACCCGCCCCGGCGGGCGAACGCGGCGCCCCCTTCAGTCCCAAGCGCGCGCGCGGGGTGCTCGAAGAGGTGGCGCGGAAAGCCGAATGGGGAAAAAAGCTCCCGAAGGGCAAGGGCCAGGGGGTCGCATTCCATTACAGCCATCGCGGGTACGTTGCCCAGGTTGCGGAGGTGACGGTGAGCCCGGATGGCACGCTCAAGGTCGACCGCGTTGTGTCGGTCGCCGACGTGGGGTCGCAGATCATCAATCTGAGCGGCGCTGAAAATCAGGTCGAGGGCTCGATCGTCGACGGATTGAGCGCGGCCTGGCTGCAGGAGATGACCTACGAGAGTGGGCGCATGATGCAGACCAACTTCCACGACTACCTGCTCCTCCGCATCGCCGACGCCCCGCGCATCGAGTGTCACTTCCTGAAAACGGACAACCCGCCCACCGGGCTGGGCGAACCGGCCCTGCCTCCCCTGGCTCCGGCGGTGTGCAACGCGATTTTTGCCGCCACGGGCAAACGCGTCCGCCAGATGCCGTTTTCCAAGTCGGACCTGAGCTGGAGCTGAGCCACGGATGCCGACGCTCTCCGACCTCGTCGCCTATTGTGACCAGCGCACCCGGCGCGCCGCGTTCAAGGACGCGCCCGGCGCGCACAACGGCCTGCAAGTGGCTAATTCAGGCAAGGTCACGCGGATCGGAGCCGCCGTGGACGCGGGTTTGGTGCCCTTCCGAAAAGCGGTCGCAGCGGGGGTCGACTTCCTGATCGTGCATCACGGGATGTATTGGGACATGCCGCGTCCGCTGGTGGGGCCGGTGTACGAACGGGTCGCCACCCTCGTGCGCGGAGATTGCGCTCTCTACTCCAACCACCTGCCGCTCGATGCCCACCCGGAAATCGGCAACAACGCCCTGCTGGCGAAACAGCTGGGCTTGAAGGCCGACCGCCCCTTTCTCGTTCGCGACAACGAGGCGATCGGGTGGATCGCCGCGTCCAGCGAGGAACGCTCCTCCCTGCGGCGCCGACTGGAAAGCCTTTACCCGCGCGTCATCGCGGTCGAGTGCGGGTCCTCCCGGCCCCGCGCCATCGCCTTCTGCAGCGGCAGCGGGAACAGCGCGGTCAATGAACTGGTGAAGGAGGGTGTCGACACCCTTGTCACCGGCGAACTCCGCGAGGAATGGTTCAACGTCGCCCAGGAGCAAAAGCTCAACCTGTACCTATGCGGGCACTACGCGACGGAGGTGCATGCCGTCAGTGCTCTCGCCGCCGAGCTATCGACGACCTTCGGGCTGCCGTGGGAGTTTGTCGGGACGGAAAACCCGCTCTAGGCGCGCTTGACCAGGAAGCGCACCGCGGCGTGGTAACCCTCGAATCCGAGGCCGGTGATCACGCCAATGCAGGCCGGCGCGGTCAGCGAGGTGTGACGAAACGCCTCCCGCTTGTAGATGTTCGAGATGTGGACCTCCACCGTCGGCAGGTGCGCACCCATCAACGCGTCGCGGAGGGCAACACTGGTGTGCGTCAGGGCCCCCATGTTGATCACAAGGCCGTCGACCTTTGCGTCCGCCAGGGTGGCGATCCGGTCGATCAGGGCGCCTTCGTGATTTGACTGGAAAAACTCGAGCTTTGCCTCCCCGGCAAAGCCGGCGCGAAGTTCCCGCTCCAGATCCGCCAGGGTCGCCGAACCATAAACCTCGGGCTCCCGTTTTCCGAGACGGTCGAGATTGGGCCCATTGAGAATGGCGATCGTTTTCATGGCGTGGTTTCGCCCCACGCTGGCGGCTCGGCCGCAAGTTCCAACTTCAAACTCGGCCGCTCAGCCGCCGAACCGTACCCATGCCCACGCCGCCAGGTGCAGCGTGAGGCACGTGGCCAACGCCGCCGCCACGTCGTCCGCCACCACCCCCAGGCCTCCCGGAAGGTCCTGCAGGCGCCGAATGCCGAGCGGCTTCAAGATGTCGAAAAAACGGAAGAGGACAAAGCCAGCGACAAACACCACGATCGGCCACCGGCCCAGCGGCTCAACCAGCATCGCCGGCCAGCCGAGGAAGCAGATTGGCATGGCGACAAACTCGTCGAGCACCACCTCCCCGGGATCCCGTTTCCCGAGACGAAACTCCGCCTCAGCGCAGAGCGCGATCGCGAACCAAATGCCGGCGCCGATCAGCAGCGCGGTGACCAGGTGGCCCACCCATGAGGACGACAGGGCGTGGAAGAACACCAACTGGTAGGCCAGCCCCGCCAGGGAACCCCAGGTGCCGGGCGCGTGCCGGATGCGCCCGATCGGCCCCAGGGTGGCGCAGGCAGTGACCACCGATGTCGGAAGAAAACGCGGCCAGATCGGATGCGCCAGGCTCATCGAGGGGCGACCTCGTTGAAGACCGTCCGGTACTTCAACGCGTAGCTGACGCCCGAGCTCACGGTGAGGGCGGTCGCTACGATAAAGAGCACGACTCCGAGGTGATTGAGCACCTCTGCAAAGGAGGCGAGGGGCCAGTGCGTGAGAGGCATGATGTCCTGGTGGATCACGGGCACAAAGAGCAGCACCCCGATCGCGATCAGCTGGATCACGGTTTTGAGTTTTCCTCCGCGCTCTGCCGAGACGACCACGCCCTTGCTGGCCGCCATCATCCGCATCCCCGAGATCATGAATTCCCGCACGATCACGATCAGGACCAGCACGACCTGGATGACCTGCTGCTCCACCAGCGCAACCATGATGCCGAGGACCAGCACCTTGTCGGTCAGCGCGTCCATGAATTTTCCGAAAATTGAAACCAGGTTCTGGCGACGCGCGAGGTATCCATCCAGCCAATCGCCGATGGCGGAGGCGATGAAGAGCCAGAACGCGAGCGAGGCCGCCCCGCGAAACTGACAATACATCAGCCCCACGATGATGAACATCATCGGCAAGCGGGACAGTGTGATCAGATTCGGCAGGTTCATGGGTTCACGACGCGGGACTCAAAACGATCTCGTCACCGCAGTCAGTTCTGTGATGGTCGGACGGTCGCCCGGCCAATGCTCAGATCGCGCGATCACGACCGAGAAACCATTCGCGAGCAAGAATCCTTTCATCCATGCGTCACTGCATCTATCCGGGCACCTTCGACCCAATCACCTACGGGCATTTGGACGTGCTCACCCGCGCCACGCGCCTGTTTGAGCACGTGACCATCGCGATCGCTCACAATCCCGGAAAGGGCCCGTTGTTCACCGCGGAGCAGCGCCTGGAAATGATTCGGCCGAACGTGGCGCAATTTCCCAACGTGAGTGTGACCACCTTCAGCGGTCTGCTCGTCGAATTCGCGATCCAGCAAAAGGCGGTCGCGATCATCCGCGGGCTGCGCGCCCTCTCCGACTTCGAGTTCGAATTCAACATGGCCCTGATGAATCGGCATCTCGAACCCGCGATCGAAACGATCTTCGTGATGCCGAACGAGAACTACAGCTATACCTCGTCCAATCTGGTGAAACAGGTCGCGCGCTACGGCGGTGATGTGTCCCATTTTGTCCCGGCAAACGTCGCCACGGCGTTGACTACCGCCTTCGCCGCCAGCGCCGCAGGCGGGAACACCTGAATGTTTGCGCGGCCGCCGTGACTCGGTAGCGTCAGGGCATGAACCTGAAGCCGATCATCGATCGCATCGCCGATCAGGCCGACGATTTTCTCGACGGAGTTCAGTCCCGCGAACAGGCGCGCGCAGGGATCTCCGAGATGGTGACCCTGTACTCTGCATCCATTCCCGCAGAACAGCGCGGGCACGTGATCGACGGGGTCATGCGCGTGTTGGAAGACGAGGGTTTCTTTGACGACCTGCGTGCGGGCACGCCGGCGGAGGAAGACGAGGACGAAGACACGTAGGTGCCCGGCGGCACCCGTTCCGCGAGCGGCGCGGGGCTTCCCCACGTTCAACCATACGTCCGTCGACCCTCGAGCGCACTCTTGAGGGTTACGGAATCCGCATAGAGGACCCCCGCCCCACTCGGCAGGCCGAAGCCGATGCGGGTCACCTTCACTTCGGAGGACGGCCCAAGGTGTTGCGTGATGTAGTGGCAAGTCGCCTCGCCCTCCACGTCGTTTGAAAGCGCCAGGATGAGTTCACCGACATTGCCCTGCTCCAGCCGCTGAAGCAGCGAACCCAGATTTAGGTCCTCGGGCGTTACACCCTGGATGGGCGACAGCTTGCCGTGAAGGACGTGGTAAACACCCCGGTAGGCGCCGGAGCGTTCGAGGGCCACGAGGTCGGGCACATGCTCGACCACGCAGACCAGGCGCGAGTCGCGGCGCTCGTCGGCGCAGATGGCGCAAAGTTCCCCCTCGGCGAGATTGCCACACCGGCTGCAACGTCGGACCGCGGCCGACGCCTCCTGCAGCGCTTCCACCAAAGTGCCGAGCCTCGCGGGTTTTTCGACGAGGAGGTGCAGAGCGATGCGCTCCGCGGAGCGGTAACCCAGCCCTGGAAGCTGCTTGAGGTGTTTCTGCAGCTTCTCGAATGCCGGCGTCATGGAAGGACCCCTGCGGCGGGGCGGGAGGAATGCAACACCGTCCGCCGGCGCCCTGCGCCTGTGGGTGCGCCTTTCGTCGGCAAAAGCGCGGCTCGGGCAGCCATGCGTGTGTGGGATAAACCCGCCGCGCGGGCTTAGAACAGACCCGGCATCTGGAAGGCTGACGTCACCTTCTGCATTTCCGCGTCGTTGGTCTCCTTGGCCTGCTTGGAGGCGTCCTGGACTGCGCCGAGAATGGTTTCGCCGACCAGTTTCGGATCTTCCTTGAGGAACTCAGGATCCAGCTCGAGCGAGAGGAATTTGCCCGCGCCGTTGATCTTCACCTTCACTGCGCCGCCGCCGCTGGTGACCTCGATTTCTTTCTTCTCGAGTTCGGATTGGAGCGTCTCGATCTGACGCTGCATCTTCTGTGCTTGTTTGAGGAGCTTGCCGACGCCGGCCATGGAATTGGGAGGGTTGAGGATGAGAAAACGACGTCCCGGAGGGACAGCCTCCAAGTCGCTCGCAACCGCCGGGATTTCTCAAGCACCAAGTATCGCTTCGTAACCGGCCCTGAAATCCGGATATCGCGGCCGCCAGCCCAGGACCTGCTTGATTCGGCGGTTGCACACCGTCCGGTCCGGCGTCTCCGCCCGGCGCCCGGGCATGGTCACACCCGAGAAGACGGGCGCTGGCACACCGAGCCGAGCCGCGAGCCAGGCGACGACCTCTGCCTTGGGCGTGGGTGCATCGTCCGCCACGTTCAGAGTCGTCGCCCCGTCGGGCCCCTGCTCCAGCGCCAGGAGGAGCGCCGCCACAATGTCATCTCGGTGCGCCAGGTTCAGGCGATGGTCACCCCGCCCGGGGAAGGCCATGGTCCCTACCCTCAATTGATCGAGGAGGTGGTGACGACCGGGGCCATAGATTCCCGCCAGCCGCAGGATACAGGCCCGCCGGGCCCGGCCGCTCGCAGGGGCGCCCGCCATCAGGCGTTCCGCCTCCAGAAGAAAAAGTGCGTTGCCGACCGCCGCGTCAGTCGGTGAGTCCTCGTCCACCACGCCACCGTGCTGTGGATACACGGAGGTGCTACTGGTGTAGACCAGCGCCTCGGGAGGTCCCACCCTGGCCAGCCAGGTGAGGATCGAGCGGGCGCCCTCGACGTAACTGTGGCGGTACCCATCCGGGCCGCCCCCACCGGAGCTCACGCAGTTGACCACGCCATCGACCGTGCCGATTTCCCCGTGCCAGGCAGGACTGGCCAGATCTGCCACCACCACCCGGGCACCGGCGGCGGAGAGCTCAGCCGCCCGTTCCGGGTTGCGTGTCAGAGCGATCACCCGCTGGCCCCGCTCGAGCAGTACCCGTGCGAGCGCCGTTCCAACATAACCGGCGCCAAAGAGCGCCACCTGGCGGGGTGCGGTGGAAAGACCAGGAGGAGACGGGGAGAGGGTCACGAAGGCAGCGTACAGCCCATCCGTCGGATGGAAAGCGCGCACCCGGATCGCCTCCTTGCCTATCGGCGCGGGGCACGTTCCTTTGCCAGGATGCCCACCGTTCTCACCCTCCTGCCTGAAGGTTTTGAAGAAATCGAAGCAGTCACCCCGATCGACGTCCTCCGGCGCGCCGGGGTCGAGGTGACGATCGCCTCGCTCGCAGACAATTTCCACGTCACAGGTCGCAGCAGTATCATCGTGCACGCGGATGTGACCCTCGCGTCCGTCCGGGGCCGCACCTTCGACCTGCTATTTCTCCCCGGAGGCCCGGGCGTGATCAATCTGCGGACCGATCCGCGCGTCCTCGACCTGGTACGCAGCCAAGCTGCGGCAGGCCGCTGGCTCGCGGCGATTTGTGCGGCGCCCACGGTGCTGAACATGGCGGGGCTCCTGGACGGCAAACGTTACACCGCCCACCCGTCCGTGGCCAAGGAACTGCCCGCCATCCTGGCCGACGAGCGTGTGGTGGTGGACGGGCACATCATCACGTCCCGTGGAGCGGGCACCGCCCTGGACTTTGGCCTTATGCTGGTGGAAAAACTGATCTCCCCGGAAAAATCCGTGGAGGTCGCCAAGGCGATCTGCGCCTGATGCTCAACGCTGCAGGACAGCGGCGACGACCGGGCTCAGGGGCGAGTTAATCACCACCTGAACCGCGGTGCTCAAACCTCCCGGGAGCGAGACCGGGATCACCACGACCGGCAGGCCGCCCAGGCTGACCGGTGTATTCACATTGAGGAGTCGGTCACGGTTTTCCTGGCTCAGTGCCGTATGGGACAGGGCCGGAAACGGAGCGATCGGCATCACCAGATAATCATAAGTCAGAAAGAAACTGGCCCACGTCGTTCGCACGATGGTGTGTCGGATCCTGGCCTTCTGCACCTGCTCCGGTGACCACCGCCGTCCCCGATCGATCCGAGACCAGACCGCCTCGCCATAGTGCGCTTTGTGCGCATCCAGCCAGGCCTCGTGCACGGCATACGCTTCAATGCTCTGGAGCACCCCGTAGGCCTCCCCTGATCCGCGAAAGGCCTGGGCCAGCTGCTGCGCCGTTTCGGCGTCCGCGGGAAAGGCAAGGCGTTCACTGACCGTGCGCACCGCGGCGGCGACGTCCGGATCAGCGGTGACGCCAAAGGCATCAAAACCGATGAAGCAACCGCGTGGCGCGCGTTCCGCCACGGGGGGTTTGCCGACTAGGTAGCGGTTGAGGAGCAACAGGTCATCCGGCACTGTCGTAAACCAGCCGGCGGTATCGAAGGAAGGAGCCAGCGGAAAGGCATCGGCAATCAGCGGATGCAACGCTGGCGTGCGAAAACCGTAGAGCCCACAGAACGCGGCCGGTACTCGGATAGACCCGCCAGTATCGGTGCCCACCGAAAACGGCACCACCCCGGAAGCCACCGCGGCGGCGGACCCACTGCTCGATCCGCCGCTGGTGCGGTCTGGAAAACGGGGATGCACAACGTTGCCGTAGTGCGGGTTTTCACCCGTGAGTCCGTAGGCGAATTCGTGCAAATGCGCCTTGGCGGCAAGGATCGCGCCAAAGCCGCGCAGTGCATGCGGCAGTTTGCTGTCCCGGGGCCGCGGGGGAATCAGCGACTCGGGGAGTTTGCCCCCTGCCCGAAGCGGGTCGTTGGCGGTGAAAAAGAGGTCCTTCAGAACATAAGGTGCGCCCGCCAGCGGTGCGATGGTGTTCGCCACCCGTTCGAAGGCCGCGGCCAGGCGTGCTTCGTCCACGATGCCGGTCAAGGCGGCTCGCCGCTGGGTGTCGTTCAACTGCGCCTCAAGACCGCGCGCGAGCACGCGAGCGGCCTCTCCCGGGCTGCGAGCCGCGAGTGCCTGCCATTCCTTGATTGTGCGGGTCGAATGCTCAGCCATGTCGGGACCAACGTGCAGCAGTGCCGCCTATTCGCAATCACCGGCATCTTCGTCCCGTCCGCCCCGAGGCTTGCGCTCCGGGTCCGGTTCCCCGGACAGTCGGCCTGCATGAATCCCGAATCGAAGCTCGCTGAACTCGGTCTCAAGCTCCCCGATGCCCCGCCGGTGGCGGGCAACTACGTGCCCACGGTGCGGACCGGAAACCTGCTTTTCTGCGCCGGCACCATCAGTGCGCAGAATGGACAGATGACGCACACCGGCCAGGTGGGACGGGAACAGACCGTCCAGACCGGCTACGAGTCCGCCCGTATTTGCACGCTTAATACCCTGGCCAACATCAAGGCGGCGGTGGGTTCGCTCGAGAAGGTCGGGCGGGTCGTGATGGTGAACGGGTTTGTCAATGCGATCAGCGGCTTTGCCGACAGCCCTGCGGTGATCAACGGGGCGAGCGACCTGTTGGTCGCGGTCTTTGGGGACGCCGGCAAGCACGCCCGCGCAGCAGTGGCCGTGCCCGGGCTGCCGCGGAATTCCACCGTGGAAATCCAGATCGTGGTCGAACTGAAGGACTAAGCATTCTCTGCCGGGGCCTGAAAATTGCCCTTGCGCTCGGGGTGGGCCGAAGTTTGCCTGTCCCCCTCACTTTCGGAGAGGTGCCTGAGTGGCCGAAAGGGACGGTTTGCTAAACCGTTGTACGGGTAAAACCGTACCGGGGGTTCGAATCCCCCTCTCTCCGCCAGTTTTCCCCCACGCCGGCGGGGTGACGGCAACGCGGCAGGCACGGAAACCCGGGACCCTTGACCCTCGCTGCCGCTTGCACCTCGTTAAACCTATCGCTCCCGGCCGGTGGTTGCGGTGATTGGCGCGCGAACTGCGAGATTGCAGCCGGAATGACTACCTTCGACCAAGCGCTCCTTCTCATTCTTCTCACAACCGGGCTCGGGGTGGTCGCCCGTCGGTGTCCGTGGCCCGCACCCATCACCTACGTGGCGGGTGGACTCGCCGCGTCGTGGGTGCCTGGATACGAGGGCGTCATCCTAGACCCGGACATCTTCTTCCTCTGTTTCCTGCCTCCCCTGCTTTTCTCGGATGGCTGGCTGATGCCGCTCCGCGATTTCCTGGCCGCGCGACGTCCCATTCTGCTGCTGTCGACCGGACTGGTGGTCTTCACGACCGTGGCGGTCGGTCTAGCGGTGCATGCCCTCATCCCCGGAGTCCCCCTCGCCCTGGCCTTCGCGCTCGGGGCCGTCGTCTCCCCGACGGATGCGGTCGCGGTCAACGCCATCACCGCCCGGCTCCGGGTTCCGACCCGCATCCGGATCGTGCTGAATGGGGAGAGCCTGATGAACGATGCGACGGGCCTGGTGGCCTTTCGTTTCGCGCTGGGAGCAGCGCTGGCGGGTTCCTTCTCCGTCACGGATGCCACCCTGCAGTTCTTGTGGGTGGCGCTCGGCGGCCTGGGCTTGGGACTGCTCCTGGCATTCGCCGTGGGCAAACTCCGCGATGCCCTGATCAGAACACAGAACTCGGATGCGGCGGTGGAGGTCACGCTCTCGCTGCTCACTCCCTATGCGGCGTACATCGGCGCGGACGCGGCCGGCGTTTCCGGCGTCCTCAGCGTCGTGGCGGCGGGCCTGTATTCAGGCTGGCGCGACCCCTTGAAGATGGATGTGGAGACGCGGCAAACCACCTTTACCGTCTGGGCGGTCCTGCTCTTCTGGCTCAATGGGATGGCTTTTGTCCTGCTGGGGCTGGAGTTCCCGCGCCTCGTCGGCGCGGTGCAGTCACAGTTCCCCTGGGGCGACCTGCTTGCCTTCACCGCCCTGGTCACGGGGGTGACGATCCTCGCGCGCGTAGTCTGGTTCTTTCCCGGTGCCTACCTGCCATTCCTGATCCCGCAGGTGAGGCGCCTGGAGACTCCTCCGCCGTGGCAGGCAGTCACCGTCGGTGCCTGGGCCGGCATGCGCGGCTCGGTCACCCTCGCTGCCGCGCTTTCCATTCCGCTCGTCCTGCCGGATGGCTCGCCGCTGCCGGGTCGCGACCTGGTCATTTTTCTCTCGTTTGGGGTGATCGTGGTCACCCTCGTCCTTCAGGGCACCACCCTGCCCTGGTTGATTCGCACCCTCGGCCTGAGGGAGGACGACACCCAGCAGCGCGAGGAAAAACTCGCGCGCATCACCGCGGTGGAAGCAGGGCTTCGTGTCCTGCGGCAAATCGAACAGGAGGCCACCACCACGGAGGAGGAGGCTGCGGTGCGCGCGGTGCTCGGGGAATACGAACGGCGCCTGGCGGAACTGTCGGCCGAGGGCGAGTCGCGCACCAGCGCACGCCGGCGTCTGGCGGTGGAACGCATCTACCGCCAGCGCGCGCTCGCAGCAGAGCGCAGTGCGATCGATGACCTTCGCACTCGCGACGCGATATCCGACGAGGTGCACCGGCCCCTCCAACACCTGCTCGACAGCGAGGAAGCGATGTTGCGGGGCCAGCCCTTGCGACAAGTGGCCTGACCGCCCCGCCCCCCGCTCAGGGCAGGCGGTAAAGGCGACGTGCGTTTTCGCGCAGGACGGCGGCGAGTTCCGGCGCGGTCAGACCGGAGTCAAGGACCGTGTCGCACCATGCCGTCATGCCCGTCGCCGCCGGGTCGCGTGGATACAGGTGAAGGGGGAAGTCCGAGCCGAACAGCACGGTGTCCACACCCGATGCGCGCGCCGTGGCCGCGACCTCCGCCGGATCGTAAAGCAAGGGCGAGGCCGCCATGTCATACGCCAGGTTTGGCAGCGCGCGCGCCTCGGCACCCAGCGCGGGATCCTGCGGCAGGCGGGCGCCCCAATGGGCGAGCACAAACTGCGTCGACGGATGGGCCCGGGCCAGTCCCAGGAAACCATCCAGAGGCGTGAGGATGCGGCCCGGATACGCACGGCCCGCGGGCTCCGTCACGTGGAGACACACCGCGAGTCTCGCTTCACCGGCCTCGTCCAGGATGCGATGCCAGGCGGGGTCATCCATGGGAAACCCCTGGGAATGGGGGGACAGTTCGCCCAAGCCGCAAAAGCCCGCGTCACGGCACCACCGCAGCTCCTCCAGGGCTGACGCCTCCCCCTCCCGCACGGTCAGGGTGCCGCAGGCGGAGATCCGGTCGGGATGCGCCTGTTGCACCTCCGCGAAAAAACGGTTTTGGAAGCGGCAGTTGTCCTGGCGCTCCCAATACCAGCCCTGCAGGACCACCCGCTCGACGTCCGCCTCATCCATCGACCGCAACAGCTCGTCCACGGTGGGAAAGCCCTGCACCGGCAGCCCACTTTTTCGTACGCGCGTACAGAGCACCTCCCAATGGGTCTCACCCTGGTCGCGCGCCCACCCCGCAGGGTCCGCGTTGACCGCCGGGGGGTAGAGGTGGACGTGGGCGTCGATTACTCGCATCGCCCCAAAGCTGGGAGAACCGCGCACCCCCCGCAATCCGCGGATGTCGGAAGGGGCAGGCACCAGACGCAGCAGCGGAAGGGTCACGGGCACACAATCTGCACTAGCACCCGGGCGTTCCCTTCTCCTACACTGCGCACCCATGCTCTCCCGTCTCTTCCGCCTGCCGGAGCACGGCACCTCTGTGCCGCGCGAACTCCAGGCCGGTCTCACCACGTTTGCGGCCATGGCCTACATCCTCGCGGTCAACCCCGCGATCCTGGCGAACACCGGGATGGATCGCGCAGCGCTTGTATCCGTGACCGCCATCACGGCGGCCCTGGCGACCGCGCTGATGGCGTTGCTGACCAATTACCCGATCGCCCTCGCACCCGGGATGGGCATCAATGCATTCTTCACCTTTTCGATCTGCCTTGGGGCAGGCGTACCATGGTCCGAGGCGCTCGGCATGGTGTTTGTCAACGGAGTCATCTTCCTCCTGCTGTCCGTCACCGGCGTGCGGGAGAAAATCATGACGTCGATCCCGTAT
This sequence comes from Verrucomicrobiota bacterium, assembly GCA_023428905.1. Lineage (GTDB taxonomy): Bacteria > Verrucomicrobiota > Verrucomicrobiia > Opitutales > Opitutaceae > EW11. The sequence continues at coordinate 441,870 of JAEYWP010000016.1, read as the reverse complement.
TCGCTGAAGATCGCCATCACCTGCGGCATCGGCCTCTTCATCGCCTACATCGGGCTTCAGAAGGCGGGCATCGTGGTCGCCCACCCGCAGACTCTCACCACCTACGGCGCTTTCCAAAGCGGCTCCGTCGCCCTCGCCCTGGGCGGCATCGCGCTCGCCATTGTGCTGGTGGCACGCCGGGTCCCCGGGGCCATTGTGTTGTCGATCGCGGCGGTGACGATCGCCGGTCTGTTCGTCAGTGATGGCGCGGGTGGCAAGGTCACCCAGATGCCAGGTTCGCTCGTCTCGCTCCCGGCCTCGATCGAACCTCTCTTCCTCAAGCTGACCTTCGGCTTTCTCACCGATCTCGACCATTTCCAGCGGGCGGTCCCGCTCATCCTCACCCTGCTGTTGGTGGATATGTTCGATAACATCGGAACGCTGATTGCCGTGACCAAACGCGCCGGCTACCTCGACCCGCAGGGCAACCTTCCGAAGGCCGGCCGGGCGCTGGTCGCGGACTCCACTGCCACGCTGCTCAGCGCCCTCTTCGGGACGTCCACCGTGGTCAGCTACATTGAAAGCGCCTCCGGGGTGGCTGCGGGTGGACGCACGGGCCTGAGCACCCTTACGACCGCCGCACTGATGCTGCTGGCGCTCTTTTTCACCCCGCTGATCCTCGCCGTCCCCGCCGCCGCGACCGCTCCCGCGCTGGTCGTGGTAGGCATCTTCATGATGCAGTCGGTCGTGGAAATTGAGCTGCGGGATTTCTACGTCGCAGCCCCCGCCGTCCTCACCCTCCTCGCCATCCCCTTCACCTTCAGCATCGCTGAAGGCATTGGCTTCGGCTTGATCCTCAGTGCGCTGCTCGCCCTCGCCACCGGGCGCGCTCGTTCCCTCAGCGCGGTGGGTTATGTGCTGGCGGGGGTTTTCTTTCTGGAATTCTTCCACATCTTCCCTTTCAGCGGCTGAGCCGCGCCCTCCATGCAGTCCACCAGAAAGGTCCTGAAGTTTGAGCCGACCGCAGCCCTTCGCCCGGATGGGACGCCCGATTTCGAGGCTCTGATCCGGCAGATCCAGGCCCCCCCGGGCTCGATCGACACCCCGGGCTCGCTGGACGCGCGCCCCCTGTATGGCCAGACGCTCTACATCGCGACGTGCTCCCTGGATACACGCTTCGGCCCGTTCCGGGCCTACATTTTCCAGGATATCGTAGACAAACACTACATCATCGCCCTCGCCCACGGCGACATCCTCAGTGCCAGGACCCTCTACACCCGGCTCCACTCCTCGTGCGTGACGAGCGAGACCCTGCGCGGGTGCGATTGCGACTGCGTCCAGCAGCTCGAAGGTGCCTTCAAGGTCATTTCAGAGAAGGGCAACGGCATCCTCTTTTATCTCATGCAGGAAGGCCGCGGAGTCGGTTATGTGGGCAAGGCAAGGGACCGCATGCTAGTACAGGCCTCGCTCGACCAGATCTCGACCTTCCAGGCCTACGCCGCGATGGGGCTGAAGAAGGACCACCGCAATTACGACAACATCTCCCAGATCTGCCATCTCCTTGGCATCACCGCCTCGTTCATCGTCCTGACCAACAACCCCGACAAGCTCGACGCCCTCAAGGCGCAGGGTATTCAGGTCGCGGGTACAGAGGCGCTCGAGTTCGAACCCTCGCCCTTTAATCTCGCCTACCTCACCTCCAAGGCGGCGGGCGGGCACATCCTGAAACGCCCGGCCGAAACCACCGTGCGGCGTGCGCTGCCGCCGGAACCGGTGGTGCCCTTCCGGCCACACGCGCTGCCGACCGCGCGCCGCTTCATCTACGCGGCCAGCTACTTCCTCCCGGTCAAGCCGGTGGACGACGACATCCTGCTGACCGAGGAGCAGTTCAAGGACCTCTTCAAGAAACAGGCGATCGAACGTTACATGGCGGGCCCGCGCCCGCTCCTCTATGGGTATCAGCTGATCCGCGACAACCGGTTCTTCGTGAAAATCGCGGCGGAGAACCTGACGGCCTTCAAGCGGGACAATCCAAACGATCCGATCGTCGACCTGCTGACCACACCCTACTGGTTCCGCGTCCACGTTTATTACGACGTGGTCACCAGCCAGGAGTTTGTCGTCCTGACCCACGGCACCCCGCGGTTGCACGACATTCCGGTGGTGCGCCTGCAGAGCGAGTCCCTCTTCAACCGTTTCCCGCTCCGAAGCGTGGACAACCGCGACAAGTTCAAGAAGTCGATCAAACACATCGTCACCTACGGCGTCGGCGCCGTCCTTCTCCTCTATTATGATGGCCGCGGCGCGGGCTTTGGCGCCTATGCCACGGACCTGATGATGACGGAGTCCGGCCAGGCCCTGAGCAGCGATGAGGCCTACCAGAAGCTCGGGGTTGGCTACGACAGCCGCGATTACGACGCGTCGATGATGCTGCTGCGCCATCACATCCCGAGCGAACGTATCCAGATGGTCATGAACTCGCCGGCCAGCCTGGTGAAAAAGAAGGAGTACGCCGCCGCCCTCAACGACCATCGCATCGAGGTCGACAAATGGATCTTCCTCGATGAGCACGCCCTGAGCGAATGAGCGGGGAGCGCACGTTCACCTGCCCATGACGCCCACCTCTCCCGCGGTCGCGCCCGATCCACTCGGTCATCACCTTCTCGCCGCGCGGCTGTCGCAGATCCCCGGGGTCCTCGAGTCGATGCTGGCACGCGGGCCTGCGCCGCTGCGCCCCGCCACCGTCGCCTCCCAACGTTTCATCATCACCGGGACCGGCAGTTCGGAGGCTCACGCGCGCTACCTGGAAATGCTGCTCAACCTGTACGCGGACCGGTCCGCGGCGTACTTGCCTCTCTCCGGCTTCACCGACGCCCACCGGCCCGCGTTTGCCGGCAAAACGCTCGTGGTCTTCAGCCAAGGCGTCTCGCCCAACGCCCAGATTGCACTGAGGCGCAGCGGAGATTTCGCGCACACCGTCCTGTTCACCGCCACCACGCCCGAGACGGCGCGCAAAGCGGGCAAAAAAGACCGTGCCGCACTGCTCGACGGTTTGCTCGCCGGCGGCGGGGAGCTGGTGGAGTTTCCCCTCGCCGAGGAATACACCACCCTGATCCGTTTCGTCGGCCCGCTGGCCGGATACCTGGCCTGCCTGCAGTTCACCGCCCAGCTCGCCGGGTGCCGCTTTGCGCTGCCTTCGGCGGCCGACCTGCTCCCCCTCCTCCACTCCCGCCCGCCACAGGCGCTGGTCGCCGCAATGCGGGACCAGCCGGAACGTTTCGCGCGGGGCTTCAACCTGGTGACCGCCGCACCAATCTCCGACTTTGCACAGAACCTGGCCTGCAAGTTCATGGAAGGCCTTTTCTGGCCATGCCCGCCAATCTCAGATTTCCTTCAGTTCGCACACGGTCCCTTCCAGCAGACCACGGCGCATCCGCATCCCGTCCTGATCCTTCAGGGCAACTCGCCACTCGAGTCAGAGCTGGTGGAGCGCAGTGTGACCATGCTCCACCGGGTCGGGCTGCAGGCCTACGTAGTCCAGGTTGATGCGCCGCCACTCACCTCGATCTTCGGGTTCGAGGCGGCGCTGAATGCCCTCGTCTTCGACGTGATGCAGCACCGCGGGGTCGACCAGGTTAACTGGCCGGGCAAGGGGCGGGACGACCTGCTCTACGGATTCTGCGCGGACGCCTGAGCGACCGCGCCGTCTCAATCGGCCTCGTAAACCTCGATCAGACACACCCCGGCGGTGCCATCCTTGCTAGTCACCACCGCGGTGTAGTCGCCCGGCGCCAGCGTGAGCGCCAGGGCTGCGTCAGCAGAACCCGCTGTCCAGTTGTCGATGCCGAGGCGCTGGAAGTCCGCGCGGACCGCTTCGGTCCAGTTGTCATTCCCCGCAATGGGCGCGGTCCCCGAATAGAGCTCCAGCACCGGGTCAGACAGGGTGCCGGTGATATCTCGGTTCACCAGGGCCGGACCGGAGGCGCGCAGGACCACGCGTTTGGGGCCGTTGCCACCGATCACAAAGCCTGCGATCTGAACGGCCTCGCCTGTCCGCACGATCGAACGCGTGGACAGGTTGATGAGCTTCGGCGCACCACCCTCACGATCGACTTCGTAAACCTCGACCAGGGACACTCCGGTGCCGCCTTGGCCGTCGACCACGGCGGTGTAGCCGCCGGGAGGCAGGGTGAGGAGAAGCGCAGCGTCCTTTGAATCGGCGGACACCCACTCATAGGCTCCGGCAAGCGTGGCGGCCGCGGCGATGGCGGCGTCGCCTCCCCAATTGTCGTTGATCGCGAGAACACCCGCGCCGTCGTGCAATCGGAGGAAGGGGTCGGGAAGAACGGCCCCTACCGTCATGCCGGCCAGCCCTGCAAGCGCGGGACCCGCCGCCCGCACCAGGACCTGCTTCGGCCCGCCCGTCAGGACAAAGCCCGCGATCATGACACGTTCACCATCCTCCACCCGGGCCCGCGTCGACAGATTGATGAGGCGAGCCGACGACTGGGCCACCACCGACAGGGGAACGGCGCGGCTTTCCACCGAACCGGATGGGCCGCGGACGATCACGCTGTAGTTGCCTGCTTGTGACGACTGTACCTCGCTCAGCGTCAGGGTCGGACCGGTGGCGCCCTCGATCGCGACACCATTGCGGAGCCACTGGTATCCGGAGGCCCCTGACGCGGTGACGGAGAACGTCACCGTGCCGCCCGCGACAACCGCCTGCGGGGCCGGTTGGTACCGGATCTCGGGGACGCCGGACAGGTCGGGCGCCGCCTGCCACACCAGATCGGCTCCGGCATCGGTCAGATACAGCAGGTTGGACGCGGAGACACTGACGTCGCGGAGGTCGCTAAACGCCGGCAGCGCAACCGAGCTGACCACCCCGTCGCTCGTGATGCGCCGCAGCCAACCGCTGCCATCGAGCACCTGCACCATGCCACCGGAAACCTCCACCGCACCGGGATTATAAAAGCGTGCCGACGTGCCCGTGCCGTCCACCGCCCCCAGCCGTCCGGCCGAGCCCGCCAGCGTGGTGGTGACGCCCGTCGGAGTCACCGCCCGCACCACGTGGGCGCCGTCGGCCACATAAAGCGTACCGTCCGCCGCTGCGTCCACGTCCTGTGGATACGTGAAACCCGCCGAGGCTCCCGAGCCGTTGGTCGAGCCAGGGCTACCGCTGCGGCCCGCCAGCGTGCTCACCGTCCCGCCCGGCGTGATCCGCCGGATTGCATGATTCCAGCTGTCCGCGACAAAGAGATTGCCGGCGGCGTCCAAGGTGAGACCGCGCGGCTGGTAGAATTCGGCGCTGCGGCCGGTGCCATTGTTGTCGCCGGCGGTGCCCGCCGTGCCGGCGAAGGTCGTGACGGTACCACCGGGCGTCACCCGCCGGATGACGTGATTGCCCTGCTCGGCAACAAAGAGGTCGCCGTTGGAAGCGAGGGCGAGACCCACCGGAAGGAAAAACCGCGCGTTGGTGCCGGCGGCGTCGCGGCTTCCGGGCTGCCCGGGAGCCCCGGCAAACACCACGACCCGCCCGTTGGATGAAATGCGGCGGATGGTGTGCGTCAGCCGATCGGCCACATACACGTTGCCGGCAGCGTCGCTCACCGTCGAGGTCGGCTCCGCAAAGCGGACGTCTTCCACCGGCCCCTCCCAGGAGGCCGCATTAGCGTCCCCGGCGAAGGACTGGACGCTTCCAGACAGACCAACACGCCGGACCAGATCGTTGTAAGTGTCGGCCACATACACGTCGCCGCCCGAACCGACTGCCAGGCCCAGTCGGACGGAGAATCTCGCGTCGCTGCCCGACCCATCCGCAAGTCCCGCAGCGTCAGTGCGTCCAGCCAGGGTGGCCACGGCACCATTCACTCCGATCTCGCGGATGGCGGAGCCATCGCCCACATACACCCGACCATCGGTCGCCACCGCAATCGAGGCGGGATTCGCAAAACGCGCGGAGGTGCCGGTGCCGTCGACCAGGCCGGGGAGGCCGGCCGCGCCGGCAAGCGTGGTAACCTGTTCGGCGGCGGAGATCACCCGGACGGTCGCGTTGCCGGTGTCGGCGACGTAAACACCACCCCCCGTGTCCACGGCGATGCCCTCGGGCGCATGGAACCGGGCCGTGCGCAGGTTGCCGTCGGCAAAACCCATTTCCCCGGGCACGCCGGCCAGCGTGCTGACAGAGCCACTCGTCGAAATGACGCGGATCGTGTGATTGCCCGTGTCAGCGACATACACCACGCCATTGCCATCCACTGCCACGCCGCTGGGAAAACGGAAGGTGGCGGCTGACGCGCGGCCATCGTCACTCCCTGGCGAACCGGTACCAGCGAGGGTGCGGACCACGCCGGAGGGGCTGATGCGCCGGATGCTGTGATTGAGGGCGTCGGCCACGTAAACATTGCCATTCACGTCAACCGCCAGTCCGCGGGGAAAGGCAAACCGGGCGCCGCCGCGCGTGCCATCGGCGAAACCGTGTTCTCCGGGGCTGCCCGCCAACGTGCTGACACTTCCCGACGGCGTGATGCGACGCACCGTGCTGCTCTGCGTGTCGGCGACGTAGACAGTTCCGGCGCCGTCCACTGCAACGGCCCGGGGGCCGGTGAATCGAGCGGATTGCAGGGAGCCGTCGCGGCTCCGGCTTTCGGTCGCGCCGGCGAGAACCGTCGGGGTGTAGCCAGGAGGCAATGCCTGCGCGATGCAGATCCGGGCCGCCACGAGGACCATGGCAAGGCTGACCGAACGACTGAGCCATCGAGATGCGTTCATGGTAAGAAAGGGGGTTGCTCCTGCCGCCGCTTCCGGGCGGCCGGCAAGCTGCGGAGAGGATGCTTCCGCCTGCGACCGGCCCTCAATCACAAAGCCCCCGAAGGGCGCCACTTTGCCAAATCGTTTACACGTTTTTTCGCGCCGCCTAGCCGGCGGACGACGCCGCCGAGCCGTTGAGAGCCCGCGAGATGGTGGTGAGGAGCGCCTCGGCCGTGATCGGCTTGCGCAGCAGTTCCACATTATCCAGCTCGGAGCCGGACCCAAGGGACGCGTTCTCCAGCATCCCGCTCATCGCCACCAGCCTGACGTCCGGGTTCAGGTCGCGCAGCAGGCGCATCGTGCTGCCCCCGTCCAGTCCCGGCATCATCATGTCCACCAGGACCAGTGCTATCTCGTGCTGATGTTTCTGATACACGTCGAGACTGTCCAGACCGCCCGCGGCGAAGAAGCCCCGGTATCCGCAATAACGCAGCATGGTGCCGATCACATCGCGGATGTAGACCTCGTCATCCACAATCAGGATACCTTCCCCGTTTCCCCGTGGAAGCGGGGCGCGGCTGACGGGGGGCGTGGTCTTCGCCTCCTGCGCCACGGCGGGTAGGTAAATCTCGAAGCGCGTCCCCTGCCCCGGCTGGCTTTGGACATTCACGGCGCCTCCGTGTCCCTTGACGATCCCGACCACGGTGGACAGGCCCAGCCCTGTTCCCTTGCCGAGTTCCTTGGTGGTGAAAAAGGGATCCCAGATTCGCTCGATCACGTCCGGCGGGATGCCGGTGCCGGTGTCGGACACGGACAGGAGGACCAGGGGGCCCGGTTTCATTTCCGGGTGGGCGCGCCAGAACTCCTCGCTCGCGACGTGATTGGCAGCCCGCACCTCGATGGTGCCGCCGTCGGGCATGGCATCGCGCGCATTGACGCACAGGTTCATCAGGACCTGGTTCAGCTGGGTCGCGTCGCCGCGCACCAGGAGAAGGTCCTTGTCGAAGCGGGTGTGAATCTCGATCGAGCGCGGCAGGGTGTCGCGCAGAAGCTTTTCCATCTCGGTCACGAGGTGGCGGAATTGCAGTGGGGTGTGCTCTCCCTCGGCCCCTCGGGCGAAAAGCAGCACCTGCTTGATCAGGCTGGCGCCGTGAAGCGCGCTCTTCTCGATCGTCTCCAGGAGGACCCGGTCCTCCTTGGGTGCATGGGTCTGGAGCACCTGGGCCGCCACCAGGATGGGGGTGAGGACATTGTTGAGATCATGGGCGATGCCGCCGGCCAGCGTTCCGATGCTCTCCATTCGTTGGGCGCGAAGGAACTGCACCTCGAGGCGTTTGCGCTCGGTGATGTCAGTATTGATCAGGAGGATGGAACGCGGTTCTCCGCGGGCGTCCGTCACCAGCGTCCACCGGCTCTCCACCACCACGGTGGCTCCCGCCTTGGTTTGCAAACGCAGCTCACCCTCCCAGCGACCTTCGCTGCGAACATGCCGAAGTGCCTCCTCATGCCGCGTGGTTTCGTGCTGGAAAATCAGTCGCTGCACGTCGCGGCCCATCGCCTCGGTAACGGGCCAGCCGAACAGGCTCTCGGCGCTGGCATTCCAATACGTAACCTGATGCGTCAGGTCGGTGACACAGATGGCGTCGCGCGCCTTGTCCAGCAGCGACGCCTGCTGACGAATACGCTCCTGATTTTCCTGGAGCTGCAATTCGGCCTGGCGGTGCTTGCGCTGCTCCTCCGCTTGGAAGATGGCGCGTCGGATCGCCGGGACCAGGCGGCCCATCCTATCCTTGAGAACGTAGTCGACCGCGCCGTTTTTCAACGCCTCAACCGCCACCTCCTCTCCGATGGTGCCCGACAAAAAGATAAATGGGGTGCCCGGAGAGAGCTGGCGCGCGACGGAGAGCGCGGAAAGGCCATCGAAGGATGGAAGGGAGAAATCCGAGAGGATGAGGTCCGGCGCGCCTGCCTTCAGCACGGCCTCAAAGGTCGCGCGGGACTCCACCCGCTCGATACGCCCCTGCGGCCACTCGCGCAGGATTTGCTCCTGCACAAGCTCAGCGTCCATGGGGTTATCTTCGACGTGGATGAAATACATCGGGTGCGGGGGTGGGCACACCCATCAGGGGTCCTTGCGCTCGAGGTCGACCGGAGAGGGTTCGTTGTGGACCGTCCAGAAGACGCCCAGTTGCCGAACGGCATCAATAAAGTCCTGAAAACCGACTGGTTTCACAACGTAGGCGTTAACGCCCAGTTTATAACTGCGGACCACGTCCTGCTCCTCGCGGGACGAGGTCAGCATGACCACGGGAATCAGCTTGAGAGCCTCGTCCGCCTTGATGCTGCGCAGGACCTCGAGCCCGTCGACCTTCGGCATCTTGAGGTCGAGCAGGACCAATACGGGCGGCTGCTTTGGTCGTTCGGCGTAGGCGCCGCGGCAGAAAAGGTAATCGAGGGCTTCGGCGCCGTCGTTGACGACGTCGATCCCATTGGCAACGCCGAAGGACTCGAGGGCGTTGAGGGTCATTTCCGCATCCTGCGGACTGTCTTCGGCGAGTAGAATGGAGCGAGGGGTAGCAATCATTCAGGTTTGGGGTCTTTGGGGAGGCTGAAGAAGAAGGTCGCGCCCTGGTCCACCGCACCCTCCGCCCAGGTGCGGCCGCCGTGGCGTTGAATCACTCGGCGCACGATCGCGAGTCCGACGCCGGTGCCCTCGAACTCTGTGGCGCCGTGGAGCCGCTGGAAAACCCCGAAAAGTTTATCGGCGTAACGCATGTCGAAGCCGGCTCCGTTGTCGCGTATGTAGAAAATGAATTCACCGGGGGTCTCGGTCGCCGAGCCCACTTCGATTTTGGCCTCGGTCCGTTTGCGGGTGTACTTAACGGCGTTTGCAAGCAGGTTGTAGATGACTTGCCGGAGCGTGGCAAGGTCGGCCGATACCTCGGGGAGTGGGGAGATCTCCCAGACAATCGTGCGGTCCTGGCATTCCTTCTCGAGGGATCGGCGCACCTCCTCGACGACCTGCTGCAACGGAACCTTCTGGAGTGAGATCTGCGTGCGGCTAACCCGTGAGAAGAGCAGCAGGTCCTCGATCAACGCGCCCATCCGCTTTGCGGAATCCCCGATGGTGTCGAGATAACGGCGCCCCTTCGCATCCAGGCCCTCCCGGGCGTGGCTCCGCAGCATTTCAGCGAAGCCGGTGATGTGGCGCAGGGGCGCCCGCAAATCGTGGGAAACAGAATAGGAAAACGCCTCGAGTTCTTGGTTGGCGAACTCCAGGTCCGTCGCGCGCCGCCTCAAGTCACGGTTGAGCTCCTGAATGCGACGGTCCGCCTGCACCCGCTCACTGATGTCACGCACGACGGCGAGGACCTGCAGTCCCTGATCCGTATCGAGCGGACTGAGCATGATATCGACGGGAAATTCCGTACCGTCGCCCCGCAGGCCGAGCAACTCCAGGCCGGCACCCATGGGCCGTGCCCGCGGGTTCTGGAAGTACGCCGCCATATGCGCGGCGTGGCGCGCACGGAAACGATGCGGAAGCAAATGTTCGATTGTCGCATGGGAGAGCGTGTGCTCATCCCAGCCGAACAGCTCCTGGGCGCGCGTGTTGGCGCGCACGATTCGACGCTCTTGATCGGCAAGGATCATCGCGTCGGGCGAGTTCTCAAACAGGCGCCGGAACATCAGCTGGCTTTCCAGCAGGGCCGCGGTGTAGGCCTCCCGCGCGGTGACGTCGCGCACCATCAGCAGCAGCAGACCCGGATCTCCGCTCCCGGGCTCACCGCCGAAGGTCTGCAGAGCCCGCGCGCTGAGTTCGTAGACGAGACGTCGCCCGGTATGATCAAAGGTGAGGCGATGGCCGTACAGCGGCGTGCGCGTGGCGTTCACATCCTGCAACTTCGCTCGCAGCGCTGCTTCCGAGAAACGGCCCTCCGCGATCACCCCGAGGGCGCGGTCAATCGTCTCACCAGCCGAGGTGTCAAAGGTTTCATAAAACGAGCGATTAGCCGACTGCACGGTGAGATCGCCGCGCAGGGTCAGCAGCGGAGTCTCCACCGTGTCGACAATGGTCTCCGCAAAGTAGCGCGCCTTCCGCACCACGTCATCCGCACGCCGGCGCTCGGTGGCGTCGACAATGGTCACAAACCAACGCTCGTCCGGGGCCGATGCGCCGATCGCCGCCGCCACGATCAAGTTGACCGCAACGTGAGTACCGTCGGCGGTCACCAGCTCGGCAGGGCCTTCAACCGCCCGTTGCTCAGCCTCGGCCTGGGCGAGCAGCGCCGCGGCTTGGTCGCGCGAAGGCGTCGACAGCACCTGCTCCAGTTTGAGGCGGCGCTCGACCGCCTCACGCGAGCGACCGAGCTGGCGCAGCAGCGTGTGGTTTGCCGACGTGATCACACCGGCGGCGTCCAGCGAGATGTACCCGCAGGGCGCATGGTTGTAGAGGTTGCGGAACCGCTGGGCCTCGCGCTCGAGTGCCGACGCCGCCCGGCGGCGGCTGTTGATTTCTCGCCGCAGGAGGGTGAAGACCATCGCAACGAGGGCGAAGGAGACCACCAGCGCCACTGCCATCAGCAGGAAGAGCCGGGAGACATTGTTTTCCGCCTCGGAAAGGCGGAGGTCCAGCGCCTGCGCCTCGCGCTGCCGGATTCCCCCGATCATCAAGCGGATTTCATCGTCGATTTCCAACGCGGGACCGGCCTTGAGGTAGGCTTCCGCGTCGGCAAATCCCTTTTCCTGGCGCAGCGAGACAGACGTACGCAGCAGTTCAATCCGGCGCGCGATCAAACCACGCAACACCTCATGGGCAGCGCGCTCCTCGGCGGTCAGCAGTTGGGTCCCGAGTGTCTCGGTCAGATCAGAAAGCCGCTGGAGAGAGGGCTCCAGCCCTTCCAGCAGGGACGGTTCGCCAGTGATGACATATCCACGGCCGAGCGACACCACCTGGCCGAGCTGCGCCAGGAGGTCGACCGTTTGAAAGAGCGAGCTGCGCACCTGCAGGACCTCGCGCCGGGAGACGCTTGTGTCCCGGTAGGCGCAGTGCGCCTCCCAGGAGAGCCAAAGCAAGCCGCCCAAGGCGCACGCCAGGGCCAAGTTAATCAAAAGGTCTAGCCGCCGGCGCATATGGTCCTCCCCTGCATTTCCACCCACCGTCCGTCCAACCGCAGTAAGCGGTCGACCGGTACCTGTGAAAGCTCGTCCCAGCCGAAAGCCATCGCCACCAGCAAATGGCTGAGGCGACCCACCGCAACTTGCGAAATGTAAAATTAAGCAAACCGCCGGACGGCAGCCCCTAAAGCAGCCGCCGGCGTCGCAAAACACCCTGTTTCGTCAGGGCGGGGCTGTTTAACTGAGTGCGCGGTGGTCCGGGAAGACCGGGCGCAGGCTCGCGCTCAGTTTGTCCTGAAGCGCCTGCAGGGCGCGGTAGCGGGCAACATTCTTTTTATCCGGTAGGCAGCGGGTGGACTCATCCACCGCAACGGTGCCTTCGGTAAAGTCTGTCAGCTTGGCCTTCTTGTTGCCGTCGCGCAGGGCCACGCACCAAGCCGCCTGGAGCGCACCGCCCAGGGCAGCACCCTCGTCCTCGACCATTCCCACGACAGGGACGCCGAACACATCCGCCATGATCTGACGCCAGACGGGAGATTTCGCTCCGCCGCCGGTGATGCGGATTTCCTTCGCCTTCACCCCGAGCGCAGCGAGACGGCGCAGTCCGTAGTTCATTCCTAGAGTCACGCCCTCCATCGACGCGCGCGCAATGTAGCCGGGTTTGAAGGTCTTCTGGTTGAGCCCCAGGAGCACGCCCGTGCCTTCCGGCACATTGGGGGTGCGTTCGCCGGCCATGTAGGGCAGCAGCACCAGACCTTCGCAGCCCGGGGGGGCAAGGCGAACGGCCTCCGTCAGGGCATTGTGGTCGTAATTGAAGAGCGCACGCACCTGTTCGGTGACGGTCGTGACGTTCATGGTGCAGAGCAGCGGGAGCCATCCACCGGTGGACGAACAAAACGCCGCAATTTCACCCTCGGGATCGACCACCGGTTGGTTGGCGTAGGCGTAGATCGTTCCGCTCGTGCCGAAGCTCGCGGTGACCACGCCCGGCTTCACGTTGCCGGTGCCGATCGCACCCATCATGTTGTCGCCACCGCCGGCGGACACCACCACGTCCGGCGAGAGGCCGTACTTGCGTGCCATTTCCGGCCGCAGTGTTCCGGCGGCCTCGTGGGATCCGGACAGGGGCGGCAGATAGCTGAGAAGGTTTTTGTCGATGGCGTTGCAGATCTCCTTCGACCAAGTGCGCTTGCGCACATCGAGGAGCGCGGTGCCGGAGGCATCGCCGTACTCCATGAAATAATTCCCGGTGAGGTGGAAATTCAGGTAGTCGTGCGGCAGCAGGACATGGCGGAGCCGTTTGAAATTCGCCGGCTCATTGCGTTTCAGCCAGAGGATCTTCGGTGCAGTGAAGCCAGGGAGGAAAAGCAGGCCGGCCTTGCGCAGGGCCGCCTTGTTGCCGCCGATCTTCTTGGTGAGGATTTCGCATTCCCGGCCGGTGCTGGTGTCGCACCAGAGCTTGGCGGGGCGAATCACCGCGCCTTTCTCATCGAGCGGAACAAAGCCGTGCTGCTGGCCGGAGACCCCGATGCCGCGGACACGCGTGCGATCGACCTTCGAACACACCTCCTCGATCACGGAATCAAGCGCGGCAGTCCAGTCCTGCGGATGCTGCTCCATATGCCCGACGGGCAGCCCCTCGATCAGGGCGTGCGAGGCGCGAGCCTCCGCGAGAACTTGACGGGTGGTCGTGTCGAGAACGACCGCCTTGGTGCTTTGGGTGCCGGAATCGATTCCGATAAAGAGCGACATGGGTAAACGGGTGGAGACGGGTCCGGTTATGGCCGCAGATTCATTCGTGGCTCGCAAGCAGGGAGGGGCTCGCCCTGCGCGCTAACATTGTACCATGCCCGGGGTATCAGGCCTGCTTCGAAGCTCGCTAGACGGCAAAATAAGCCGCCGCCTCGGCGCTGTCGCGCGCAATCTGGGCGGTCAACTCAGAGACGTCGCCGAACTTCATCTCCGGCCGCAGGAATCTCAGCCATTCCACCTGGGCGGTGTCGCCCCCGGCAAAGGGACAGGGGCCCAGTACGTGCACTTCCAATCTGGGTTCGGTGCTCTGCTCGACGGTGGGACGCAGCCCGTAATTGGCCACGCCGGGGTAGCGGCCCGCCGTCTTCGGACCGGACACCTGCACCGCATAGACCCCGAACCGGGGACGTTGCTCGGGATTCCACGGAATGTTCAGGGTGGGAAATCCGAGTTTCCGGCCGAGGCTTTTGCCCGGCGTTATCACACCCTCGGCAAAATAGCTGTAACCGAGGAGTGCGTTCGCCTCCTCGATCGCCCCGGCCTCCAGACACTCGCGGATACGGGTGCTGCTGATGGGCTCCCCATTGTGGTTTATCCGCGGGGCGCTGTAGACGGAAATGCCGAGCCGGCGGGCATCGCGCACCAGCATGGCGATGTCCCCTCGCCTGCCCCGTCCGTAACGCCAGTTCTCGCCCACGTAGACAGTGGAGAGCCGCGGCAGGTGCTGTCGGAGGTGGGAGAGAAAATCTTCCGCCTCGATCAGGCCGAATTCCGGGGTGAAGCGTTGTGTGATGACCAGGTCGATACCCGCGGCGGAGAGCAACCTGGCCTTCGCGGCCACTCCGGCGATCAGCCGGGTCGGCGCGTCCGGACGGAAAAGCGTGCTCGGGTGCGGCCAGAAGGTCAGGACCGCGGCCAGGCCGCCGGCGCGCCTCGCCGATTGGAGCGTCACGTCGATGACCGAGCGATGGCCAAGATGCACCCCGTCGAACATCCCGATCGCGAGGTGCAGCGGCTTCGCCGGCAGTCCCGGGAGGTCGGCCAACGATGCGACGTGATACTCGGACGCCATGGTTACAGGGCGAAGCTGGGCACCGCCTGGTGAACGGGGATCAGCCGCCGCTCGATTTCCGGGAGGGAAAGCGCCTGGATCTGATCCAAGGTGAGGCATTGGTCGATCGTGAACTTCCCGGTCGCGGTGCGTCGCAGGCTGGAGAGGTGACCGCCACAGCCCAGTTTTTGCCCGAGATCGTGGGCCAGGGTGCGGACGTAGGTGCCCTTGCTGCAGCGAACCACAAAGTCGATCTCCGGCAAGGCCAGCCGGGTCATCTCGAAACTCGAGACCCGGATGAAGCGGGGTTCGCGCTCCACCTCCTCGCCCTCCCTCGCCTTCTTGTAGAGGGGCACCCCGTCGATCTTGATCGCCGAATACATCGGCGGGATCTGGTACTGGTCGCCCACGAAGCTGGCAAGGGCGGCGCGCACCTCGGCTTCGGTGAGAGGCGGCACCGGGCGGGTCTCCAGCATTTCCCCCTCCGCATCCTGGGTGGTGGTGACCTTGCCGAGGCAAACGGTGCCGGTGTACTCCTTGTCCAGGCTCATCAGGTACTGGGAGGCCCGGGTGGCCTTGCCCACCAGCATCACAAGCACGCCGGTCGCCATCGGATCCAGTGTACCCGCATGGCCGATACGTTTCATCTTTAGCTTGCCCCGCAGCCGGGCCACCACGTCGTGCGACGTGTGGTCGGTCGGCTTGTCGACGAGCAGCACACCCTCGAGCTCTTTCGGAGGAATGACCATTAAAGCGTGATTTCTGGCTGGCCCACCGCGGTCATGCGCGCGTCGATCGCCTCGAGCAGGCGCTGGCGGAACTGTTCCGCATCCACGTTCTTCAGGTTCATGCCGGCGGCGCAGGCATGCCCGCCCCCGCCGAAGACGGCGGCGATCTGGTCGACGCGGAAACGGGGATCCTTGGCCCGCAGGCTCGCCTTGACCGCGCCCGGGCGCGCCTCGATCAGGACGCCGATGTCCACCCCGTCGATCGCACGGGCGTAATCCACCAGGCCTTCCGTATCCTCAACACCGCTACCGGTCTCCTCGAAGACGCCGAGGGGCAGCATGCCGACGCAGACGCGGCCGCCGCACTCGAGCTTGAGGGAGGCGAGGAAACGCTGGAGGAGCTGGAGTTTGCCGGCCGATTCGCGCTCGTAGATTTCACCGCCGATGTCCGCCGGGGTCGCCCCGAGGCTGACCAGCTCGGCTGCCATCAGGAAGGTGCGGCGGGTGGTGGAATTGAAGCGGAACTGGCCGGTGTCCGTCATGATCCCGGAAAACAGCGCCTGGGCGGTCACCCGGTCGATCGGCAGCCGCGCGTCAAAGAAGATACCGGCGAGAATCTCGCAGGTGGCGGAGGCGGCGACATCGACAAAATTGTGCTGGGCGTAACCCGCGTTGGAGATGTGGTGATCCACGTTCGCCAGGGGTTGGGGAAAACGTGCGCGGGCCTTTTCGCCGGCGCGGGCGTGGTCGGCACAATCGACGTAGATCGCAGCCCACTCGCCTGCCGGCAGCTCGTCCGGTTTCACGAAACGCACGTCATCGACCAGAAACTGCAGCCGCCGCGGCACTGCATCGAGATTGACGCAAATGACGTCCACGCCGCGCGCGCGGAGCGTCCGCGCCATCGCCACCTGGGAGCCGATGCAATCGCCGTCCGGGCGGGCGTGTCCGACGATCGCAATCTGGCGCCCGGCAAGGCCGTTCAGCAGGGTCTCGAACCCGGGGGTGAGGCTGGGAAAAAAGGCATCCACGTCAGTTCTTCTCCTTCTTGGGCGGTTGCTCGGACGCGTCCGTCGCCGGCTGCTCCGGGCGGGGCGGCTCTTTCGCCGCGATCTCATCCAACAGCTCGAGGATTCGATTTCCCCGCGCCGTGGAGTGATCCAGCTTGTAGACAAAATGGGGCATGAACTTGAGCACGATGCGCCGCCCCAGTTCGAAGCGGAAGGCCTGCGAGTTCGCCGCCATCCATTTCAGTTTCTGTGCGGCCTCCGATTCGGTGCCGGTGACGGCGAGGTAAACGGTGCCCTCCTTCAGGTCCGGCGTCACCTGCACGCCGGTGATGGTGATGGTGACGGCCTCCGCCTGATATTTCTTGCGGAGGATGTCGCTGAGCTCGCGCTGGATCAGCTCATTGACGCGAAGAGTGCGGTTGGACATGCGGGAACACGTGGCGGCCGGGGGTCGCGACTGCGAGGCGGAGACCGCGACACCGTGCCACGGCGCGCTGTCCCGCCCCTCTCGTCACAAACCGTCGATCCGGGATGCGCGGCTCAGAGAGACGCGCGGACTTTCTGGATTTCGTAACACTCGATGAGATCCCCGACGTTGTAGCCGTTGAAGTCGTCGAGCTTGATACCGCACTCCAGGCCGGCGCGCACTTCGTTGGCGTCGTCCTTGAAGCGCTTGAGAGTCGCGATCTTGCCTTCGAAGACGATTTCGCGTCCGCGGCGCAGCCGTGCGGCCGCATTGCGGGTGACCTTGCCCTCGGTGACGAGACAGCCCGCCACGAAGCCCTTGGCCAGCGGGAAGGTCGCACGCACCTCGGCGCCTCCGAGCTTGACCTCCTTCTGCTCCGGTTCGAGCAGGTCGGCCAGCATCTCGCGCACCTTGTCAGCGAGTTCGTAGATGATCTCGAAGGTTTCAATCCGGACGTTGTGGTGCTTGGCGAGCGGGGTGACCCCGTTCTCCAGCTTGGTGTTGAAACCAATCACGACCGCCCCGGCGGCGCTCGCCATCAGGACGTCGTTCTTGGTCACCAGACCGACATCGGTGGAAACGATTTCCACCGAGACCTTGGTGCTTTTGATATTCTCGAGGACATTGCGCACCGCTTCGGTCGAGCCGAAGACATCGGTCTTGATGATCAGCTTCAGACCGCGCTGCTGGGTGGCGGCAATGTTGGCGAAGAGGCTCTCGACCGAGACCTCCTTCGGCGTGGCGGCGGAGGTGGTGAGCACCTTGCGCATGCGCTGCGATTCCTCTTCGGCGAGTTTTTCGGCCTCGCGGGCGTTCTTCACCACCCGGAACTGCGCGCCGGAGTCCGGCGTGCCGGACCAGCCGATCACACGCACCGGCGTCGCCGGCGGCGCCTCCTTCAGGTTGCGCCCCTGATCGTCGAACATGGCGCGCACCTTGGCAAAATTCGGGCCGCAAACAATCGCGTCACCGACGCGGAGCGTGCCGCGCTGCACGATGACGGTCGCGAGCGGGCCGCGGCCCACGTCCACCTGGGATTCGATGATGATGCCGCTGGCCTCCGCTTTCGGGTTGGCCTTGAGTTCGAGCACATCCGCCTGGAGGAGGATCATTTCCAGCATCTCGTTGATGCCGGTGCCCTTGATGGCGGAAACGGGAACGGTGATGGTTTCACCGCCCCAGTCTTCCGGAGCGATCCCGCGCTGCTGCATCTGCGCCTTCACCTGGTCGATGTTGGCACCCTTCACGTCCATCTTGTTCACCGCCACCACGAGGGCGACCTTCGCATTCTGGGCGTGCTTCAGCGCCTCATCGGTCTGCGGCATGAAGCCGTCGTCGGCCGCCACCACGAGGACCGCGATGTCGGTCACGCTGGCGCCGCGAGCGCGCATCTTCTGGAACGCGGCGTGACCCGGTGTATCCAGGAAGGTGATCTTCCGGCTGTTGTATTCGATCTGGTAGGCGCCGATGTGCTGGGTGATGCCACCCGCCTCACCGCCGGCGACGTCGGCCTTGCGCACTGCGTCGAGCAGCGAGGTTTTACCGTGGTCGACGTGCCCGAGAATACACACGACCGGAGGACGGGGCACGAGGTGCTTGGCCTCGTCCTCTTCCGGCTTCTTCTTGTTCTCCTTCTCCTTTTCCTTGGCGGCCTGCTGGGCGGCCGCGTCGCCGCGGTGCTTGATCTCAAGCAGGAAACCGTGCTTCTCCGCGACCTTGGTCGCGACGGACTCCTCGATGTTTTGATTCATCGAGGCGAAGATCCCCATCTCCATCATTTCGGAGATCAGCTTGAAGGGCTTCAGATTCAGGGCGGTCGCAAAATCGCGCACCACGATCGGCGGCTTCAGATGGATGATCTTGAAGTCGCCCTGCTGCACCACGATGGGTGCATTCGTGTTCGACGTGGACGGCATCGCCGGCAACGCATTGGGAGCCGACACCACCGGGGGCGGCTTCGGGGCGGTGGGCGAGGTCGGCAGCGGCGGGGGCGCCGCGGGCGAAGGTGCGGGCAAGGGAGCGGGGGCCTTGGCAATCGCCGGAGGTGCCGGAGGTGCACTGATCGGCGCCGGGGCGCTCACGCGCGGCGGCTGGGCCGCGGGGACAGGTGCGGCCGGGGGAGCGGAAACCGGGCGGGGTGCGGAAACAGGCATGGGCGTCGGACGCGGCGCCGAGACCACCGGAGGGGGCTGGGGCGCGGACGCGACAGGGCGCTGCGGATAAGACGGAGCCGCGGGAGCGGCAGGGCGTGGCGGCATGCTCGGGGCGGCGGGACGTGCGGGAATCGCCGCCGGGGGAGCCGGCTTCGCGGCGGCGGCGGCCTTTGCAGCCTCCTCCTTCTCGCGGGCGATATCCTGGGCGGATTTCACCATCATGCCCGTCGGCAGGCGCGTGGTGAAGGACTGCGGAATCTCAGTAGGTGTCGCGGGTTTCGGGGACGCAGGCGCCTCCGGGGCGGCTGGGACCACGGACGCCGCCTCACCTGTCGCGGCGTCACCTTCCGGCTCCGTCGCCGTCACAACCTTCGCCTGGCCTGCGAACTCCTGCTCAAGCGCCTCGGCCGAGATATTGTCGATCGTGCTGGAGACGCTCTTGACGTCGTACTTGCGCTCCTTGAGCAGGGACAACAGTTGCTTGTTGTCCATGCCGATCTTCTTGGCGAGTTCGTGAATGCGGATGCTCATCAGTCAGGTTTGAGGGTCGTGCGATCGGCTTATTTGGCGACGCGGGAGATGATTGTCTGGGCTTCTTCCTCAGTGAAGCCTGCTTCGGTGAGGTCGCTCAACTCGACCGTTTCGAGAACGGCCGGCGAGTTCATGCCAATGCCCACGAGTCGTTCCGCAACGTCGCGTTCGATCGAAAGAGCCTTGGTGAGGGAAAGAATTGCCACTTCGCGCGGATCCGTCGAGGCCGCTTTGAACTCCTCGATGTCCAGCCGCCATCCAATCAGGCGGGAGGTGAGGCGCGCATTCTGGCCCTTGCGGCCGATCGCGATCGCGAGGTTTTCCGGATCAACGCGGAGGAGGATGCGGTGGTTGCGCTCGTCCAGCACGATGTCGCGCGGGATCGCAGGTTTCAACGCCTCGATCACCATCTGCTTGGGGTCCGCGAAATAATTAATGATGTCGATTTTTTCGCCGTTCAGTTCGCGGACGATCGTCTTCACCCGTGCGCCCCGGGCACCCACGCAGGCGCCGACCGGATCGACCTTGTGGTCGCTGGTGGAGACCGCGATCTTGGTGCGGTAGCCGGGCTCGCGGGCGAAGGCTTCGATTTTCACCGTGCCATCCGCGATCTCCGTCACCTCCACCTCAAAGAGGCGGCGCACGAACTTCGGGCTGCCACGGCTGAGGATCAGCTCGGGACCGCGCGGGGTGGAATCGATCGAGAGGAGAAGGCAGCGAATGCGATCACCCGGCTGATACTCCTCCCCGGGAACCTGCTCCTTGGCCGGAAGCACCGCCTCGGCCTTGCCGAGATCGATGAAGATGTCCGCGCGTTCCTTGCGGCGGACCGTGCCGGTCACGATGTTGCCGACCATGTCCTTGAAGTCGTCGTAAATGCGGTCCTTCTCGAACTGGCGAAGCTTCTGCATGATCGCCTGACGGGCCGTCTGCGCCGCGATGCGGCCCAGGTACGCGGGGTCGATCTCCTTTTCCAACATCTCACCTAGCACAGCACCGGGTTTGAGCGCCTGTGCCTTCTCAACGTGAATCTCAGTCTTCGGATTGCTGACCGAATCCACCACCTTGAGCACCGACCAGGCCTTCAATTGGCCGTTCTTCGGATTGATCTCGATCTTGAGCTCCTGGCCGGAGTTCACGCCCTTTTGGGCCGCGGTCTTGATCGCATTCACGATCGCAGTGATCATGTCCGCGCGACCAATACCCTTCTCCTTCTCCATGTACTCAAGGACGGATAGAATTTCGCTGCTCATAGGGCTTGTTTTTGTGGGAAAAAAAAAGCGGGCCAGAGGCCCACTTTTGGAAAGTGAACGTTATTCGAGTCGCTTAACGTAGCTTTCGCCCGGAAATCTTGTCAAGTCCCGCGCCTGCACGGGCATCTATCGTCACACGTCTCCGGTTTCCTGCTCGCTCCAGAGCCAGCCGTAAAGGCCCTGAAGGAGTCCGTGCGACACCACCGTCCGCCCCGCGCCGGGGAACTTCAACACAGGCAGGAGGTGGGCGAGGCTGTCGGGCAAGTCCCCCGCAAACCAGAACCACCAGAACGCTTCGGCATCAGCCGCGTCACCGGGCCGGCGCGCGGCGAGCAGCGGAAGAAATCCGTCACAGACCAGGGTATCAAAGCGTACCCCGCCTAACGCAGTTCCACACACCTCCGCCGTCAGCCGCTGCCGGAGTTCGCCCACTCCCATCGCAGCGCGGCGGGCGCGCGCCGACACCTCCGACGCAGGAACGTCCCTCTCCTCACCCGTTCCTTGCCGCTCGGTTGCCGCTGTCGAGCGCCGAGCCCCACACACCGTCGCCCGGCGCGCAGCCCAAACCGCTTCGAGCACCATAGGCCACGTCGGCACCCGGCTGGCCCACGCGGCATATTGCGCCAGACGCGTGGCCGGCCGGTTGGCGGGGCGAACCGCCTGCGCGCTCCAGCGCGTCGCGCACTCCGCCACGAGAGCGGCAACCTCCACCGTCCGATCCTCCCGGCCCCACCAGCCGAGCCCGTACGCCGACGCCACCGCCAGCATGGGCGCGCGATTTGCCCGGTAACCCAGCACCTCCAGACCTGTATGGTGGCACGCATCCTCCCATCCCAACTGCTCCAGGCGAAGCGACGCGAAACGGACCTTCTCCCGCCAGCGACGCGCCGCCGCGTCCGTCAAGGCCTGCCATTGGGCAGCCGGGTCCAGGAGGCTGAGGCGCTCGCGCATTTCGGTCACGGACCGGCCGGACAGTCGCTCCAGCGCATCATCCTCCGCGTATTCTTCCAACGCGCGCCGCAACAACGGCAACAGGACAAGGATCGGGATGCGTCGTCCGTCCACCCCGCGCGTCACCGGGGCCGCCGGCGGGTAAAGCACCACGTGAAGCACCACGCCCGCGTAGCGAGAATCGGCGGCGTGGCGATGCGCCTCCCAGTCGGCAGCGCGCAGGTGGAGCTCGACGTCACCGTCCACCTTGCGTTCGCCAATCTGAAGTCGGGCTCCGACAAAATCCGGCCCTGCCCCGCGGTTCCACTTGCCCAGGGCAGAGACGAAGACCGGCTCCCCTTCGGCCGTGGATGCGCGACCGCGATCGAAATCGCCCCGTGCCCAGATCCGCTGCAATACCCGCTCTGCAAATGAAAAAGGGCCTTCAAGTCCCTGCATCTCCGCCACGGCTCCGCCGTCACGCTCAGTCATCTCCTCCCGCATGGAGAAAAACAGCCACGACGCAGCCGCGCTGTCGAGTCCGGCGGCGGAAGCGGCCTCGTGGAAACCAGGCCGAAAGTCGTAATCAGCGGCATTGCGCTTGCCCGCCCGACCGGCGGCCCCCACATCGGACCGCATGAACCCAGCCAAACTGATCGGTGCCGCGCTTGTCATCCTTGTCCTCGTGATCGGGGCGTCCCAGGCGACGTATGTCGTGGATCCTGGATACCGCGGCGTGCAGGTGACCCTCGGAAAGGTGAGCGAGGCGTTCAAGCCGGAGGGCTTCGGTACAAAGTCGCCCTTCATTTCGCACGTCATTCCCATTCTGGTCCGCCAGCAGATCCGCGCCGCCGAGGCGGAGTGTTATTCGGCCGACCTGCAGCAGGTGAACGTCAACCTCCGCGTGCTCTACCGGATACCAGAGACGTCCGTGGTACGGATCTACAAGGAATACGCCGGCGACCCGTTCGACAGCCTGATCGCGCCGCGTATCCAGGAAGCGCTTAAAGAGGCCACCGCCCTGCAGAGCGCCGAGCAGATCGTGAAGCAGCGCGAAGCGATCAAGACCCGCTCCCTCGAGGCGGCGCGCAAGAAGATCGGCGAGATCCTCATCATCGAGGACATCGTGCTGGAAAATATCACCCTCTCCCGCGAGCTGGAGGTCGCGATCGAATCCAAAATGGTGCAGGAGCAGGAAGCGGCGAAGGCGCGCTTCACCCAGCAGAAGGCGCAGATCGAAGCCGACACCGCGATTATCCGCGCGAAAGGCGAAGCCGAGGCCATCCGCATCCGCGCCGAAGCGATCCGTGACAACCCCGGGCTGATCCAGCTGCAGATCGTTGAAAAGTGGGACGGCAAGGCGCCCCTGGTCGTGGGCGGAGCCGCCGGAGCGGGCGGCGCGAACATTCTCTTGCCCTTGACCGACCCGAGCGCCACGACGGGCTCTGCGGTCTCACCGCGCCGATGACCCCGTCCTTCCGCCGCAATCTCATCTTCTACTCCGCCCTCGCGGTGGTGATCGCGCTGGTCGTGATTTTTCCGAGGGTGCAGTCGTTCGTCGCCCTCGCCTCCCGGGAACTCCGTTACCTGTGGTGGCTGGTGTTGATTGCGGCGCTGGGATTGTACCTGGCGTTTTTTGTCGGGCGCCGGAAGGACTGAATGCACGCCGCCCACGCCGGGCGGCATGCGCGCCAGCCGCCTAGTCGTGACCGCCGTTCTTTGCCTCAGCAGACGTCCCGCCGGTCGCGCGGGGGGGCGCCGCCTTGAAGCTGGGATCAGCGACAGTCAGTCCGGTCACGTACGCAAGCAGATCGCGTAGCTCTGTCCGCGACATCACCTGCCCATAGATCGCCGGCATACTGGATGGAACGGAGCTCCGCTCCTTGATGGTACGCGGATCCAGCGCGACCTCACTGCCATCACCGCGCCGCAGCACCAGTTCCGTGGGCGTCTCGCGCACAATGGTACCCGCCTCCCACTGGTCTTTTCCAAAACCGACGCTCACCAGATCAAAGCCTTCCGCAATCTGCGCGTTGGGATTGAGGATCGCCTCCAGGATATAGTCGGGAGACTTCCGCGCGCCGATGGTCGTAAGGTCGGGCCCGGCCTCCCCACCCTCGCCATTTACCTTGTGACAACGGATACAGGCGAGGACGGGATGATTGTTAAAGAGGGACCTCCCGCGGTGGGGGGCGCCACCCTGCAAGGCGCCGCGGAAAGGAGCGAGCGCATCACCGCTCGAGGCCCATGCCTGCTTGACCTGCTGCCAACGTGCTTGAACGCCGGCGTCGGTGCTTTTTTCCACTGCGTCGAGCAGATCAAACTGGGCGCCCGCCGCCACCTTTCCATCGCGCAGGCGATCCAGCGCTGAGATCAGCTCCTTCGACGCCAACGCCATGTCCAGCTGGGCGAGCGCACGGTAGGCCGCCTGCTGTTCAACCTCGTTTCCATTGCCGGCGAGCTGGGCAATGATGGGCAACGCTTCCCCGGGGTCTCTCCGGGCAAGAATCTGAAGCGCAGCGAGACGTGGCTCGACCGCAGCGCCCCGTGTCGCCGCCTGGAGCGCGGACGCCAACCCCGGGTGCCCCAGCGTTTCGAGCGCTGTCAGGGCACGCCCCCGCACCGCACCCGGCGCGGTCTCGTCCGCCACCACTGCCTGCAACGCATCGCCCGCCGACGGTGCACGCAGCGCCACGCCGGCATCGATCGCCGCGAGCCGCACGCTCTCGGGTCCAGTGCCGGCGAGCGTTGCAAACGCCGGCGCCAGCGCCTGCACCGCCGGGCCAGCATCACGTGGCGGAAGCGGCCGGTACACACCCACCAACCGATCGCGCTCGGGCACGCGCGCCCAGGCTGCAAGCTGCACCAAAGCCTCGCGCCGATATGCCTCCGGGGCATCCGCCCGACCCGCAAAGGCGACCAGCGCCTCCGCATGCTCGCGGCCCCCGGACCGCAGGGCCGCATTGATGGCCCGCAGCACGAGGGGCTCGTCGGCGGCCGGGGCGGTCGCGAGCTTGGCGGCGAGCGCCGGATACGCCGGGACCACCGGCGCGTCATTGATCGCGAGCGCCGCCTCGCGCACGAGAAACGGATCCGCGTCGTCCAGGAAGGAGGCGATCGCCGCGTCCTGCAACCGTCGATACACGAGGAGAGCGGTGAGACGCACGGCGCGATCTGGATCCTGCGCCGCCTTCTCCAGGGCCGGGGTCGCGCCGAGCTGGCTCAGCGCGATCACCACCGCGTGGCGCAGGGTGGCATCCTGGTCGGCATTCCGGCGGGCAAGGGCGACAAGCGCGTCCGCCGCCTCCGGGCGCGTGAGCTTCCCCAGGGCCTGCGCGGCAAAAAAGCTCACCCGCGGAGCGGCATCCTCCAGACGGCTGACCAGGAACGGGAGCGCACCGGGCAAACGCAGGTCCCCAAGCACCTTCAGGCATTGCGCGCGGACCTCTTCGTCCGCGTCCGCCGCCAACGCAACGAGGGTATCAGCCACGTTGGCGCCGGCCCGGCCCAGCTGACCCAGGCCCCAGATGGCATGCAGCCGCGCCAGCCGACCTAACGTCACATCCTGAGCTACGGAGGTCAGGACCGGCAGGCTGGCCGGACCGCGGTCCGCCAGTTCGAGCTGCGCCTCCAGACGCACCCGGTAGTCGGCATGGGCCAACAGACCGCGAAGCGCTTCCGCGGTGCTCTGTTCGAACCCCTTGGCCAGAAGCGTCCGCACCTCCGCACTCAACGCCGCCTGAGCCGGATCCGCCGTGGTCGCGGCTACCCGGTAGATCCGGCCTTTGCGCGACTTGGGCCAGCCCTCCACCCAGTCCAGGGCGTAGAGATCGCCGTCCGGCCCGAAGCTCACGTCGGTCGCGAGGATGCCGCCCATGAAGGGTTCGCTGCTCGTCACGACAAAACCGGCGCCCTGCGGCCGCACCGCGTACGTCTGGATACCGCTGCGGCTGATGCTTCCCTTGAAATGGCAGATGAAGAAATGACCACGCAGCGCTCCGCCGAGTCCGGTCCCGGGGTGGTAGGTCAGACCGGACGGTCCATCCTCGATCAGGCTGACGGGCGGGAGCAGGTAGGCGGGCTGCTCCGGAAAGCGCATCTTCCACAAGCCCTCTGTCATCCACGGGCCACCCTGGCCCAGGGGCGCATGCTGGTAGCCGACGCGCCACCCGCTGTCACTGCCCTCGACCACATGGACCAGGCGCTCCATGTCGCCGTTGTCGCTGTCGTTGTCGCCGGTGAAAAGATTTCCGTGCTCGTCAAACGCGAGCTCCTGGGGGTTGCGCAGACCGCGCGCCACCAGCTCGAAGTCAGAACCGTCGAGGTTGGCGCGAAAAATCGCGCCCTCATCCGGCACATCGATCACCTGGCCCTCGCGGCCGCGTGCATGCGTGCCGCGATCGCCGATCGTGAAATACAGCTTACCGTCCGGACCGATCGCGAGGCCATGAAAGTCATGACCGGTGTAGTTGAAACGCACCCCAAACCCGCGCAGCACCTCCTCGCGCTTCGTGGCCTTCGCGCCGGAGGCGTCCCGCTCGAGCCGCCAGAGGCTAGGGATATTCGTGAACCAGACCTCGCCCTTGCGCGCCAGCACGCCCGAGGCAATGCCATCCAACATGCTGTTGAAGCCGGTGGCGAAAACGTGGCTCCGGTCGGCCTTCCCGTCCCCGTCCCGGTCCTCGACCATCCGTACCAGCTCACTTTCGATCGCCAGCTGCCGCGCGCCCTCCTCGCCGAAAACCTGGCGGGTCATTGCCACCCGGTCCTCGATCGTGCGGGCGGCGAGGTCGAGTTCGACCATCCCCATGTAGTGGCGGATATCGAGCACACTGGTGCGGTAGCGATACGTCTCCGCCACGTAAATACGCCCTTGGGCGTCGATGTCGAAGGCGACGGGATTGGCCAGCATCGGCTCCGCCGCCCAGAGCTGGGCCTTGAAGCCGGCGGGCAGGCTGAAGCGCTGCAGCGCACGGAGCGCATCGTCCGAGGCGGGATCGACCACCGGGTCGGGCAGCCGCTCCACCGCCTCCAGTTTCAATGACTGGGCGGGCAGCAGCGTGGCGGAAAGGATCAGGCCGGCGAAGCAGGAGCGGAGGGGAACGGAGGGCATGGGAAAGGGACGCAAGTGAGAGAAGGGACTCGGGCAAACGCCAGCCCGGCTAATACCTTTGAGCGAAAAAACTAATCGCGAAACTGCCAGCGGCGGCTGCGGCAGGGTTGGGCTGGCCGCCCCAGCGGAGGGGACGGCGGGCTCAGGGAGGCCGGCGCGGCCGCGGTCCGGCTGGCGTGCTCAGACGTCGCAGATGCGCACGCCTTCGGCGAGCGAGGCCAGCTTGTCGGGTCGCTTCGGGATGAACTCCTGGCCGATGTAGCCCTGGTAACCTGTCGCCAGAATCGCCTCCACCACCGCCGGGTAGTTGATTTCCTGAGACGCATCGATCTCATGGCGCCCGGGCACGCCGCCGGTGTGATAGTGACCGATCCAGGCGTGGTGCTTGCGGATGGTCGCGATCAGGTCCCCCTCCATGATCTGCATGTGGTAGATGTCGTAGAGGAGTTTCACCCGCTCCGACCCCACCCTGCGGCAAAGCTCGGCGCCCCACTCCGTGTGGTCCGCCATATAATCCGGGTGATTGACCCGGCTGTTGAGGAGTTCGAGGCAGATGGTCACCTGATGCTTCTCCGCGAGGGGCGCGATTCGCTTCAGGCCGGTGACGCAATGGTCCAGCCCTTCCTCGTCACTCATGCCGTCGCGATTGCCCGAAAAACAAATCATCGCAGGGAACCCGGCCTTTTGAGTGAGGGGCAGCGTCTCCTCGAAAAACCGGACGATCGCATCGTGATGTGCCAGGCGGTTGAGTCCCTTGCTGATACCGCCCGGCACTCCATCGACGATCGCGCATTGCAGGCCGTGTTTCTGGAGCGTCGGGAAGTCCTCCACCTTCAGCAGTTCGATTGAGGTCAGACCGATGCCCGGCGCGGCCCGGCAGAGGTCCTCCAGCGGAATGTCCTTGTAGCACCACTTGCAGACGGAATGGCGCACGCGCCCTTTAAGATGGGAAGGCAGGGCCTTTTCAGCGGCGGCCACGGCGGCAAGGGGGTTGGAGGCAAGCAGGGCGGTTCCGGCCGCGACGCTCTGGAGCGCGGCCCGTCGGGTCAACAGTTGGGTCATAGGGGTGTGCGCACTGAAACAATGCCGCCGCGTGGAGCAACTCCGGTTCTCATCCAAACCGCTTAACCACGGATGGACACAGATGATAAGCATCCCTCCGGATCCGCCCGTGAGGTCTTCATCCGCGGTTGAGAAAACCCACCACGAATGGACGCGAATTCACACGAATAGAAACCCGCAATCCGTCTTCATCCGTGGTCAAAAAAAGGAACCACGATCCTCCCAATCGAGTACGGGAATGCCGTCTCCGAATTCACGTCCATTTGTGGTTCCCTGCCGCAACCCTTCACCACGGCCGAAAAGAAAACCGGCCCAAGGCGTGAGCCCTGGGCCGGAGGATTTACTGATTTAGCTTAGCGAAGCGAGTGGTGCCCCATGTGGATCGGGCAGTGGTTCGGGAAGGCCGGGGTCTGAATCCAGGCCTGGAACGCTGCACGCACGAAGGCGGCGACTCGATTCGCGAAGGTTCGCTTAACGGTAGTCTGCATCTTTTGGTTTTCCCCCGGAGCGGGATGCCCCGGAGAAAGGATCCGCCGCGCCGATGCCCGCGCGGAAGGTAAAACGGGAAAGAACATCGCCGGGAACCCGAGGGCTCCTGACTGCCGCAATTGAATAGCTAATGGGTCCCAGTGGCACAGCTTTCGTCTCGTTCACTCGTTTGGAAATGGCCCTGTTTGGGCCTCAGGAACCACTTGGGGGCTCGACCGTTACCACAGACGCTTTCTTCTAGGCAGATGCTCCCCCCGCATACCCGCTCCCTTCCATGGCGCCGGGCCTTCCGCGCCGCACCCTTCGCCCTCCTCCTCGCGTTTTTCTGCGCGCTGACCGCACTGCCCGCGGCGGCCCAGCGCGAACGCATCCGGCTCGATTCCGGGTGGCGCTTCGCCCTCGGCCACGCCACCGATCCGGCGCAGGACTACAACCACGGGACCAGTTATTTCTCCTACCTCGCCAAGACCGGCTACGGCGATGGTCCCGCCGCCGCCGCCTTCGATGACCGCGGCTGGCGTGAGGTGCGCCTGCCACACGACTGGGCGGTCGAACTGCCTTTTGATGCCAAGGCCAGCGCGAGCCACGGCTACAAGGCGGTGGGCCCTCGCTTCCCGCAAAACAGCGTGGGTTGGTACCGGTACACCTTCAGCGTGCCGGCGGAGGACCTCGGGCGCCGCATCTGGGTCGAATTCGACGGCGTGTACCGTGCCGCCCGCGTCTTCATCAACGGCTTCTACGTGGGCGAGGAGCCGAGCGGTTATCTCAACGCGGGTTATGACCTGACCGACTACCTGAACTACGGCGGTGAAAATGTGATCGCCGTCCGGGTGGACGCCTCCGTCGAGGAGGGTTGGTTCTACGAGGGCGCCGGGATCTACCGCCACGCCTGGCTGCGCAAGTCGGATCCGCTGCACCTCGAGACCGACGGGACCTGGGTGCGTACCACCGTGACGGATACGGGTGACGCCGCCACTCTCCGGATCCAATCCGCCGTGCTCAATCATGGACGTGAACCCCGCGCCGGCGTGGTGGAGCATCGTATCCTCGCCCCCGACGGCAACGTGCTTTCAACCACCACCGCGGCCCCGCCCAGCCTCCCACCCGGCGGCCGCCAGCTTGTCACCGCAGAAGTGACGCTGAACGCTCCCCGCCTCTGGTCGCTCGAGTCCCCCCAGCTTCACACCCTCGTGACCCGCGTCCTGGTGGATGGAAAACCCGTCGATGAGGTGCGGACCCGCTTTGGTATTCGCACGGTGCGCTTCGATCCCGACCACGGGTTTTTCCTCAACGGCAAACATGTCGTCCTGAAGGGCACCAACAATCACCAGGACCACGCCGGCATCGGCGCGGCCCTTCCCGACGCGCTCCAGGATTTTCGTATCCGCCGCCTGAAGGAAATGGGCAGCAACGCCTACCGTGCCTCCCACAATCCCCCCACCCCGGAACTGCTCGAAGCCTGCGACCGTTTGGGAATGCTCGTGATCAACGAAACGCGGCTGATGGGCATCAATCCCTACCATCTCACCCAGCTGGAGCGACTGGTGCGCCGAGACCGCAACCATCCCTCCGTCATCCTCTGGTCGATCGGCAACGAGGAGTGGGCGATTGAGGGCAACATCAAGGGCGCGCGCATCACCACCACGATGCAGGATTTCGTCCGCCGCCTGGACCCGGACCGCCTGGCCACCGTGGCAATCAGCGGCGGCTGGGGCGGCTCGTCCACCACGGTCGAGGTCATGGGCGTCAACTACATCAGGCACGGCGACACCGACGCGCAGCACCGGGCTTTTCCCAGGCAAATCATCATTGGCACCGAGGAAACCACCACCCAGGGAACGCGCGGCGTGTATGTGGATAATCGCGACGCCTGCCACCTTGCCCCGGTCGAGGATGGCTCCTCGGGCGGCAATGCCGAGACCGGCTGGCAGCACTACGCCGCCCGGCCCTATGCGGCGGGGGTGTTCTACTGGACCGGCTTCGACTACCGCGGCGAGCCGACTCCGTTCGGCTGGCCGGCGATCAGCTCGCAGTTTGGAATTCTGGATACGTGCGGGTTTCCCAAGGACAGTTTTTACTACCTGAAATCGTGGTGGAGCGACGAACCCGTCCTGCACCTCTTCCCCCACTGGAACTGGCCCGGCCGCGAGGGCCAGGCCGTGGAGGTGCGCGCCCACAGCAATTGCGACGAGGTCGAGCTTTTCCTCAATGGGACCTCGCAGGGACGCCAGGCCATGCCGCGCAACGGGCATCTCGCCTGGAAGGTGGCCTATGCACCCGGCCGGCTCGAGGCGGTGGGCTACACCGGCGGCCGTGAAAGCCTGCGCACCGCGGTTGAAACCACCGGTTCGGCCGCCGCCCTCGGGCTCGCGCCCGACCGTGCAAGGCTCGCCGCCGACGGCCACGACACCGCGGTCGTCGCGGTGGAGGTGCGCGATGGGAACGGGCGCCGGGTGCCCACCGCCAACCTGCCGGTGAGTTTTGAGCTGCGCGGGCCCGGGCGCATCCTCGGCGTCGGCAACGGTGATCCTTCGTCCCTCGAGCCCGACCAGTATGTGGGATCGGTGACGACGCACCCGATCGGTGCGTGGACGGCGCCGGACGCGGCCCCGACTCCCGAACCCGTCGTTTTTGAAGCGACCTTTGACCGCCCGGACTGGGACGCCGCGAGCTATGACCTGCTGCTCAATGCCCTCGGGGCGAAACAGACAGTGGTGCTGAACGGCGAGGCCCTCTACACCGATGCGGAACCTTCGCAGGCAAAAACCACCGTCGCCCTCGCCGCCGATCGTCTCCGCGCAAAGGGCAACACCCTGCGCATCCAGGCGGTCCGTTTCGCCGACTGGGGCCAGCGAGAAACCCTGCGGCAGTTTCAGCCCGCGTCCTTCCGCCGCTTCCACCCTGCCCCCGCCTGGCGCCGCTCCACCTTCAACGGCCTCGCCCAGGTGATCGTGCAGTCGACCGGTGAACCCGGCGAAATCGTCCTGGTGGCCAAAGCAAAGGGGCTTGAAGCAGGCACCCTCACTCTGACGACGAAATAGCGAAAGACACGCTGCGCCCCTTGAACGCAGGGGGCGTACTTCTGAAACACTCGCCAGTCTGCGGCTGTCAGCGCAGCGTGGAAACCGGGACATTGGCCAACGGTCAGGTCCCCTTCCTCCATGATCACCTTCCACAGCAGCCGCGGCGTACGGCGCGTGACCGCCCTCGACGCACCGCACGAGAACCATGTGGATGTCACGTGGATCGACCTTTTCGACCCGAGCACGGAGGAAATCAGAGCGATCGAAACGCTGGAGAGGCTCCCCCTGCCTACCCGTAACGAAGCGCAGGAAATCGAGATCTCGAGCCGGCTGTACACCGAAAGCCGGGCCCTGTTCATGACCGCGACGATCATGATCAGGGCGACGGATGCCAGCCCCGCCACGACTCCGGTCACGTTCGCCTACCGACCACAGCGGTTGGTGACCCTGCGGTTTGACGACCCGACGCCATTCCGGAGTTTCGCGACGCGTCACGAACGGTCACCCGAGGTCTTCCCGACCGCCCAGAAGGTCCTCCTCGGCCTGTTTGACGAGGTGGTCGACCGCATTGCCGACGTGCTTGAGTTTGTCGCGGCGGATTTGAATGCCCTCTCCACCACCATCTTCCTGGGCGGTGACGGACAGGCCGGCGAAAATCGCTACAACGACCTGCTGAAGCGGATCGGCCAAAACGCAATCCGCACCGCGAACGCGAGGGAGAGCCTGGTCAGTCTTCAGCGGATGCATGGTTTTTTCACCGAGACCGGTGGATACCTGAGCGCGGAACCGATCGACGAATCGTGGCGAATCGCCGGCAAAGACGTCTTCGCCCTCGCCGATCACGCGAACTTTCTCTCCAGCAAGGTCACGTTTCTCCTAAGCGCGACGCTCGGTCTGATCAACAGCGACCAAAACGCGATCAACAGTCAGCAGAGTCGCATCACCAAGCTGTTTTCCATTCTCGCTGTGGTGCTTTTGCCGCCGACGCTGGTCGCAAGTGTTTACGGGATGAACTTCCAACACATGCCGGAACTGCGGTGGACCTGGGGCTACCCGTTCGCGCTCGGCCTCATGCTGGTTTCAGCCGTGGTTCCGTATTTGATTTTCAAATATAAACGCTGGCTGTGAGGATGGAGGCGGTCTCCCGAGGCCGGGACGCTCCAGCCGCTGGATCACACCCTCTAGCCACGGCGGGTCTCGTCCTCGACGGTTTGAAAGGCGCGACCGAACGCCTCCCGGATACGGTCCTCGTCCGGGGCGTGCGCCAGGACGGTGACCTGGTCCCATCCTTCAAGGCGCGTCTGCCCGGTGGGCAGCACCACTTGGTCGCCTCGCGTGACAAGCGTGATCACCGCTCCCTCCGGCAATGCCAGGTCGCGGATACGCGGGCCCTGCATGCCCTTCGGGCCGGGCAGGTCGATTGCCACGACATCGTAGTCACTCTTCGCCATCGTGATCATCTCCAGGCTGAAAAGGGACTTGGGCCTCGCTGGTGCCGCCAGGCCCAGGCGCTCCGCGACAAATCCGAGTGTCGAGCCTTGAAAAAGGATGGAGAGAATCACGGCAAAGAACACGAGGTTGAACACCTCGTTGCCGAGTTCCAGGCCGGCTGCCGCCGGATACGTGGCCAGTACGATCGGCACCGCGCCGCGCAGGCCGGCCCAGGAGGCGAAAAGCCTGTTCTTAAACCCAAAGTCCATTCCCAGGGTACCGATGAACACCGCGACTGGGCGCGCGACGAAAGTCAGCACAAGGAACAGGAGTAGTCCCTGCACCCAGACGTCGGACCACTGCCGGGGAAACACCAGCAGCCCCATCAGCACGAACATGCCGATGTTCACAATGGTGGAGAGCGCCTCCGAAAAGTTCAGTACGCCCTGCTTGTGGACGAAGGCCCGGTTGCCCATGACAAATCCGGCGGTGAAAACAGCGAGCATCCCGCTTGCCTGCGCGACCTCCGCCACCCCGTAGGTCAGGAGCACCACGCCCACAAAAAGGACGTAATAATACCCGCGGTCCTGCGGCATGAGGCGGTTGAAAAGCCACACGGTGAGGCGGCCGGCAAGGATGCCAAAAAGAGGCCCGGCCCCAAACTTCCAAAAGAAAAGCAGGATGGTGGTGCTTTCGAACTTCTCTCCGGACGCAAGCGTCGCCACCGCCACCGTGGTCAGCAGGATCGCCATCGGGTCATTGGCTGCGCTTTCGATTTCCACCGTGGAAGATAGGCGGGGCGGCAGCGATTGCCGACGCAGAATGGAGAAGATCGCGGCAGCATCGGTTGACGAGATGATCACCGACAGAAGCAGGGACAGCTCCATCGACCACCCGAGCACCCAGCGCAAAAACGCAAAGGTGACGGCGGCTGTGAGCATGACCCCCCAGGTTGCCAGGCCACCGGCCGGGAGCGCGACGGCGCGGAAGTCCGCGCGCTTTGTCATGAAGCCACCGTGAAAAAGGATGAAAACCAGGGCGAGGTTCGCAGCCTGGTTGGTCAGCACCATGTCGTCGAAATGCCACAGGTTCAGGACATCGCTGCCACAGACGATGCCGGTACCCAGCGCCACCAGGATCACGGGGACACTCCACCGCTCCAGCCAGACGGAGGCGATGACCACCGCGACCAGGAGCGACGGAAGAATGAGATAGAGGGTCAGCGACATGTGGACTGGGGGTCAGGTTGTGTTCTTGGATGGGTCAGCAAATTCACGAGCTCACGCACCGGCTCCATGATCCTGCCACGATGCCATGCCACCTGGAGGTGCCATTCAGCCGCGGGTGCGCGAAGCGAGCGGAACACCACGCCGGGAACATCGATTCGTCGGACCAAGCCAGGCAGCAGCGTCACCGCATCTTCCGACACGAGGAGCGCCATCGCCTGAGCGAAGTTCCCTGCAACTTCAACAAACCTCGGGCGAAAACCTGCGCGGCGACAGAGCTTCAAAATCCAGGGGTTAAAGCCCGGGATGGCCTCGGGCGCCGCGCCCACAAACATGTCCCGTCTCAGCGAGGCCAGATCGACCTCTGGATCAGCCGCGAGCGGATGGCTCTCCGGCAAAGCCGCCACCACCGAGAACGTGGCGATTCGGCGCACGAAGAACTCCCGGGCAATCGCAGCGTTGATATTGCCCAGCACCACCACGTCGAGTTCACCCCGCCGTAGCGCCTCGAGCTGTTCCCCCGGCGACAAATCAACCAGGTGGACCTTGGTCTGAGGATGCGACCGCCGTAGGGCCGCCAACGCGGGAGTGAGGTAAACCTCGGCCGCCGACGTAATGTAGCCGATGCGAAGGGACGTACTCTGGCCTCGTGCGCGGCTCCGCGTGCGAGCGACAACCTCGTCGGCGGTTGCCACCACCGGACGCATGCCGTCGAGCAGGGTCATTCCCGCGGCGGTCAGGGCCACACCGTTGTGACCGCGTTCCAGTAGGCTGCCGCCGATCTCGCTCTCGAGGTTCTGCATCTGCCGGGTCAGCGTCGACTGCGAAACATGCAACTGCTCGGCCGCCTTGCTGAGGCTGCCGGACTCGGCCACCAGGAAGAAAGAGCGCAGGACGTCGAGGTTCACGAGAGCCAACGTGCCAGGCCATGCGTCTCTTGCAAGCAGGGGACATGCACAACGCGCATGGTCGCCTTCAGGTAGTCGCAGTGGGCACGTCCGGCGCCCCTGCTACAATCCCCTGCATGAAGCGAAACCTGCATCTCCACCCCTTCCCCGGTGCTGGTCGATCCGCGCCCTCCATCCATGCGGCCCGCATCGATACCGAGCCCCGCGGCGGTGCCCGCTCCGCACCGTCAGCCTCCCATCGGTCGCAGGAACCTGGGGCCCGCCTTTGGCGTGCGCCGCGACTTGAAACCGATCCTAGGACGTCACCGATTGAAACGCCGCGGCCGCGGTATCCCTCGCTCTCTGACACGGGCCAACCGTGGTTCAAGCGGGCAGATCCGCCCAACCGTCCCCCGGAAATCCCAGGGAATGGCGATCGACTGCCAGCGGGTCCCTCCGTCGGCGACGTATCCGTTCGCATGATCGCGATCCTCGCCATCGCCGTGATCATGATCTGGCTGGTGGCCGTCGGGTAAGCACGCGTCCGTTTCCCCCCGTGTTTCCGCGCCCGACTGGGCGCGGTTTTTTTTGCCTGCGCGGCGCCGGTCGCGCCGCAACCCCGTACTTCCATGACCCTTTTCTCTCAGATTCCCTCCTTTTCTTTTTCCTCCGCCGGCCCTGCCGCTGTAGCTGCCGCTGCTCTGGCAGCCGCGGCCTTCCTCGTGCGCGCCGGAAGCCGCCAAACGGGCGCACGCGACCGGGTGCGTAAACGGCTGGGTGTGCCGAAGGGTCTGATTCGCTGGATGGCGATTCTCGGCGCGGCGGCGATTGCCTTGCTCGCCCTCGACATCGACCTGCACGGCCTCTGGTCAACGGTGCTCGCCGCATTGAGCCTGGTCGCGATCGGGTTTGTCGCCATGTGGAGCATCCTGAG
The DNA here is from genome assembly GCA_023428905.1 of Verrucomicrobiota bacterium. Lineage (GTDB taxonomy): Bacteria > Verrucomicrobiota > Verrucomicrobiia > Opitutales > Opitutaceae > EW11. The sequence continues at coordinate 405,984 of JAEYWP010000016.1, read as the reverse complement.
TCACATGCTGGCGTCGGTTCTGATCGTTGTTTTTCGACCCTTCCGGGAAGGCGACCGTGTGGAGATCGTCGGTGACGAGGCGACGCTGGGAGAAGTCACTGACTTGAACCCCGTCTACACCACGCTCCGCGCTGATGACGGCGGCACGCTCCAAGTCCCGAACAACCTCTTTTTTCAGAAGGTCCTGAAGCGGCATTCCCGCCGCGCCCTGCCGGCGCCGACGGCCGCACGTGAGCAGTAGTCACGGGCCTTCGCCTTCCGTCTTCGCGCGACCGCTTCGACGGGACGAGACGCTCTGCGAGCTTCGGCGAGGCAGTCTTCGCTCACCTGCGGTTCGCGAAGACTGGCGGAGAGGGAGGGATTGGCTGAGCTTCGCTCAGGTGCTCCGCACTCGCGCTGCGCGCGCCCCTTCTCCCTGCGCTACGCTCCGGTCGTCGAACCCTCGGGGTTCTCATCCCTCCGTCGGGACGCGGTTGTCCTTGGTCAGCGTTTCCTGGTGCCGCGACGCCCCTTCTGGGCGTGGCGGAGAGGGAGGGATTCGAACCCCCGGGAGCTTGCGCCCCAGCGGTTTTCAAGACCGCCGCGATAGACCACTCTGCCACCTCTCCGGACCTGCTGGGCCGCCGCCATGGGCAGCCTTCGAAAGAACAGGCGCAGATGGTCACCGGGGCCACCGGGTCAGGGCAAGACCAGAGTCGGCCCTCTTCATCCTCGGGCAGGCGCCAGAGGTGTCACGCCAAGGCCCTGCCCTCCGGGCACCGCCGTTTCAGGCGGCTAGCACCGCGCCGGAGAAAGCGGAACACGTTTTGTTCGCGCCAGCGTCGTGTCCTCTATCCACCCCCGCGTTGGCGCCCGCGGCGCGCAGCCGTCTGCTGGTGACGGTTGCGCCGGGAGTCTTCTTCAATGTGAATGATGCGCCGGTTGCCCGCCGGGCGCTGCTCTGGCGGGAAACAGTCACCACTCCAGATGATCAAGACCCTCTACACCCTCACGCTCCTTTCCACCGCCACCCTCTGGGCCGCGACCGATCCTTCTCTCCCCCACCTGCGAAAACAAGGCACCGCGACCCAGCTGATGGTCGGCGGGCAGCCCATGCTGATCCGCGGCGGCGAACTCAATAACTCCACCGCCACCAATCCCGACTACCTGCGACAGTTCTGGCCCAAGCTGAACGCCCTCAACCTCAACACGGTGGTGGCGCCGGTGTATTGGGATCTCATCGAGCCCAAGGAAAACCAGTTCGATTTTTCCACCGTCGACGCCCTCCTCCAGCAGGCGCGTGAACACAAGATGCGCGTCGTCGTGCTCTGGTTTGGCTCCTGGAAAAACAGCATGTCCTGCTACGCCCCATCCTGGGTCAAAACCGACGTCGCGCGTTTCCCCCGCGCCCACGATGCCAACGGAGTCCCCCAGGAAATCCTCAGTCCCTTCTCCTCCACGAACCAGGACGTCGACGCCCGCGCGTTCGCCGCCTTGATGAAACACCTCCGCGCCGTCGACGGCACCGACCACACCGTGATCCTCGTGCAGGTGGAGAACGAGATCGGCATGATCCCGAGCGCACGCGATCACAGCCCGGCAGCTACTCAGGCGTTCCAGGCCCCTGTGCCACGACGGCTGATGGACTACCTCGTCCAACACCGCGAGACCCTTGCCCCGGAATTGCTCGCCACCTGGACGTCCCAAGGCGGCAAGACCTCAGGCACGTGGACGGATGTTTTCGGCAATACCCCGGCCGCCGAGGAGATTTTCATGGCGTGGTATTTCGCGGCATTCACCGAAGCGGTGGCGGCAGCCGGCAAGGCGCACTACCCGCTGCCGATGTTCGCCAACGCCGCCCTGATCCGGCCCGGCCACCAGCCGGGCCAGTATCCCAGCGCCGGCCCCCTGCCCCACCTGATCGATGTCTGGCGCGCCGCCGCCCCCGCCGTCGACTTCATCGCGCCTGACATCTACTTCGAGAACTTCATCGATTGGACGCGACGCTACACCCGCTCCGGCAATCCCCTCTTCATTCCAGAGGCGCTGCGCACCCCCGAAGCCTCAGTCAACGGCCTGTATGCCTTTGGTGAACACGACGCGATCGGCTTTTCCCCCTTCGGTATCGAGGCAATTGGCGATCAGGCAGGAAAGTTCCTCGCCGCCAGCTTCGACCTGATCAAGCAGCTCGAACCCCTGATCCTCAAACACCAGGGCGATGGTTCGATGGTCGGGCTGCTTTCGTACGGACCCGAACAGAAACAGCCCCTGCAACTGCACCTTGGCGGCTTCGTCTTGAATGTCGCCTTCGAACGCGGTGCGCCACCCTCCCTGGCCGACGGGTTCCTCGTGCCCACCGGGGCGGCCCCCTCCACCCCGCCGCCCTCGGGCGGCCTCCTCATCTGCACCGGCCCGGGCGAATACGTCATCGCGGGCGCGGGTCTGATCACCACCTTCCAGGCCGCGGAAGGCGGCAAGCGTGCAGGCATCCTCTCCGCCGAGGAAGGCCGTTTTCACGAGGGGACTTGGAAGAACACGCTGTGGCTCTCCGGCGACCAAACCCACCAGGGCCGTCATATCCGGCTGGAACCAGGCCGCTTCACCATCCAGCGGTTCAAACTCTACACGTATTGACCGTTCAGGTACGCAGGCGCGGTTCCCCATTTGCGGGAACCGCGCGCGGAGCGAATTGCGCCCGTGGGCATTCACGCCCGGACGCGATCGCGGTCAGGAACGGCGTCGGCGCATCCACGCCGTGCCGAGCGCCAGCAAGGCGACCCCGACGGCACCATAGGTGGAGGGCTCCGGCACCGGAGTCGCATACGTCACCGAATGCGACAGCACATAAGGCGCGGCAAACCGCAGCTCGGGCGAGGGATCGCCGATCGGCACCGGATTGAGCAGCGGCAGGGTCCAGTTGTAGCCCGCCTCCTCGAAACTCACATCGTCGAGCGCGAGATTGTCCGGATATACATCGGGGTGCGTGTAGAACTCGAACTCCAGGAGGCTGACATTGCCGAGCGCGAGGATCGAGAAATCGTGCCGCGCCCAGCCCGTCTGCGTGATCGGATCCGGATTCTCGAAACTCCCGATCAACTGAACCGTGCCATAGTCGAGCCCCGGGGGCACACCGTAGTGGCTCAGCTTGAGCGTGAAGAGGCCCGGATCGCTCGACACGATGCCGTTGAGCCAGACACTCAGGTTATAGACTTTTCCCGGCGTCGTCAGGACGGTCTGGGAAAGCAATCCCGCTCCCACGGTGACACCATGGTTTCCGCCGTGCACATAGTCGGACCCGGGAGCGCCGGTCTGGTTGTGCAGCGTGCCCGCCGTGTTCCAGCCGGTAAAGTCACCGGTCTCGAACCCACCATTGACGATCAACTCCGCCCGACCGAACGAGGCGCCCACGAGCAGGACGCCGCACACAAACAAGGATATCGTTGAATGCTTCATAACGAGGGTTGGCTAGCCCGCCCGGCACCCCACCGGAATGCCCGCAGGCCTGCCTGTATCCTGCCGAAGCCAGCGCGACACTGGCAGAAGGCGCCGTCCTCATCGCGCCTCGGGCGAACCATCACCACGGATGGGGGACTTTTCTAAAGGAGCAGCCAGCCATGGCTCAAAACGCCCACACTGTGTAGTCAAAATCAGGGTACACCGCCCGCGTCGGCGCCCGCCCGCCCACGGAAAGTGTCAGATACGCGGCCGTCCGCCCGCAACCCCTGCGTCAGGCGCGGGCGGTCACGCGCTCGAAAATTTCCAGATAGTCGGCTGCCTCCCGCTCGGGCGAAAAACGCGCCTGGGCGTGGGCCTGCGCCGCCGTGCCGAGGGCGGCGCGTCTGGCCGGATCGGCCACCAGCCGCAGGATCGCCTCCGCCAGGGCCTGGGGATCCCCCTTCCGTATCACCCAGCCGGTGACATCATGCTCGACCACGTCGGTAAAAATTTCCGTGGCGATGACACACTTGCCTAGGGCCATGCCTTCGAGCAGGCCGTTCGCCAGGCCGTCGTCGAGGCTGGGCATGAGGATGAGGTCCGCCCGGCTCGCCAGCGCAAGGGCCTCGGAGCGGCAGCGGTGCCCCGTGACGCGCAGATGCCCCGCCGCACGCAGATGGGCCCAGAGTTCCGCCACGCCAGCAAGGTCGGCCGGCTGCGGCTCCGCTCCGATCACCTCGAGCCTGAGCGGACGCTGCCCAAGCGCGCGGGAAAACGCCTCGACCAGGGTCCGGAGCCCCTTTTTCTCGCGCAGCGCGCCGACAAAGGCGCAGACCGGAACGTCGCCCGTGGCGGCAGCCGCGGCTGGGAACTCGGGCAGACGCACCGCATTAAACACGATCGAACTTCGCCCGCGCGTTTCGGGGAAGGCGATTCCCAGGCGGCGATGCAGGTAGGTGTTCACACAGGTGAGATGTGCGCTGGAGGCCACCACCGTCTGCAGGATCGGCAGCTGCTCGGGGGAGAACATATTGCCGCCGATATCATTGCCTCGGATACTGGCGACGTGCGGGACTTCCAGGCTGCGCGACAGGTAGCTCCCGAGCAGCCCTGCGTTCTCCGCGTAAAAGGAAAGCACCACCTGCGGTGCGAACGCCCCCGCCGCCGCCTCCATCCGATCGTAAACCCGCCGCCGAAAGAGGGCCCGCCGGGCGGCGTTCAAGCTGTCCACCTGCGCATCCGCGCAGCGATGGAAAAACGGGCCGTAACTCACCACCCGCACGCCGGCATCCCGCGCCTCCACCTCGTAGTCGGATGACGACAGGGGGCGCGTGCAGTCGAACGTCAGGACCAGCACCTCGCAACCAGCGGCCGTCAGGCTCTGGGCCACCCGCTGGCTGGAGGTGGCGACACCGCCAGGGACGGGGGGGTATTCCTCAGTGACGAAAACGACACGCCGGTTCATGGGATGCCGCTCACAGAATCGCAGCCCGGACAGGAGTACAAGTCTCACTGCCGCGGCCCACCTCCCCCCCGGAGACTACAGGGTCCGAAGGACCACCGCTCCGACCGGCCCGGGAGAGCGGGCATGCGCGTCCTCCACCGCCCGCCACAGCAATGGCATCAAGGCCTGCGCCGAGGGGCGGCGATTGCCCACCTGCGCGTGAAACACGCCGATCTGGCGGCGCAGGACCGGCCGGGTGATCCGCACCGCACCCCAGCCCGCCGGGTTGCGTCCCCACAGTGCGGACGCGGGCACAATCCCCACCCCGCCGCCCGCCGCCACGGTTTGCAGCACCACTTCGGTGGCGTTGGCCTCCAGGGCAAAAATCGGACTCCGGCGCGCCCGCGCCCAGGCATTGAGGATGAGCGTGCGCGTGCCAAAACCCGCGGGAGGCACGATCACGGGAAACGAAGCCAGCTCCGCCACCGTGAGCGAGGTCCGACCGTCCCGCAACGCGCGCGTCTCCACCACCGCCACCAGCTCCTCCTCGAAAAGCGGCTGCGAGGCAAACCCCGTGCCGCTCGTCTCCAAGGTTCCGATACACACGTCGACCGCCCCGGTGGAGAGGGCGCTCGCCATCTCGTCCACCGAGAGTTCCAGCACCTTGACTTGAATGCCCGGATACGCGCGATGAAAGACCGAGACCGCCGGCGCCACCACCCGCTCCGCCAGGACGGGCAGGACTGCCAGCGTCAGGGATCCCCGACGCATGCCACTTTCGTCATCGAGGGACTGGCGCAGCGCCGCCATCTCCCCGAGGACGCGCCGGGCGTGCGGCAGCAGCACCTCCCCCGCGGCAGTGAGGCGGCAGGCGTGCCGCCCGCGCTCAAACAGCGTGCTGCCGAGCGCCGACTCCAGCTGCCGGATCTGGTGGGAAAGCGTGGGCTGCTTGAGGCCGATCGCGGCCGCTGCGCGAGTGAAGTTACCGACCTCCGCGACGGCGCGAAAGTAGCGCAGATGTCGAAGCTCGATGGAGTCGTCCAGGATCGATGGCATCTATGGTGTGGATAGATGAGGGCAGGGTCTAGCTGGCATCATGCCAGCTAGGGAGAGAGCGAACTTGTTCACGCCCACCATGCCTTCATCTCACTTCGATCGCCGCAACTTCCTCAAACTCACGGGTGCCGCCGCCGCGGGCCTTGCCTTCAGCTCCCTCGGCGTTCCCCGCGCGTTCGCCCAGGGCTCCAAACGCGCCGACGAACTCAACATCCTCTGCTGGGAAGGGTACAACAGCGACAACGTGCTGAACCCCTTCCGCAGCCTGCACAAGGGGATCAGCCTCAAGGCCGAGTCCGGTACCGACGACCCAAGCATGATCAACAAGTTGCGCGCCGGTGAGCTGAAGATCTGGGACCTGATCAATTTAAACCAGTGCTGGGCCCGCCAGCAGATGTGGGGCGAGAACCTGATCAAGCCCCTCAATCGGGAGCGTTTTCAGCCCTACATCGAGAAGATGATGCCGATGTTCTACAACCAGAAGACCGGCATTAACCCGTTCGCATTGTCCCCCGACGGGAAGGAATTGATCGGGATGATGCAGCGCTTCGGCCCCATGAATTTCGTGGTCAATACGAAGAAGATCTCGCGCAAGCTGGCAGAGGACGAGGGCCTTCCCATGTTCCTCGATCCGAAGATGAAAGGTAAGTTCGGCCTGCTCGCGTGGGACAACTGGAACGTGCTCCACATGTGCGCCACGTCGGGTTTCACCCCGTACAAGACACACACACCGGAGGAGGTGGAAACCTTCCGCAAAACCGCGCAGACCCTCTTCGCCAATGCCGCCATGATCAGCGGCGACCCGGCGCAGCTTAACCAGGCCCTGATCAACGGTGAGATCGACGCGATTTTCAGCGGCGGCACCTACACCTGCTCCGTGGCTCGCAAGGAAGGTTTCTCCGAGGTGGTCCACATCTCCCCGCTGCGCGGACCGATGCAGGGCAAGGGCTCTTTCCAGTGGTTCGAGATCACCTCGGTGGTGAACAATCCAGAGGTCAGCCCGCTGGCCGAAGACTTCCTCGAATACGTGCAGCGCCCCGACATCTGCCACACCGTCGCCATGGCCGACGCGTCCCACAATCCGGTCACGCAGATGTCCCAGCCCGAGGTGTTCGCGAAGTTCAGCAAGGAGGAGCTCGACTGCTTCCAGTGGGAAACCCTGGAGGAGGACATGAACCGCAGCGCCGACTACGAGACGATCCCGGACAACGACCTGCTCACCTCGATCTACAACGAGGCAAAGCGGTCGCGCTCCGCCTGACCGCGCCGCCAGCACGGCCCCACACCACAGCTCGTTGCCCGCGACGGGCCGGACACCTCCGGCCGTCGCGCGCCAGAAGCCTCATGCCCAGCCCACTCCGCATGGACACCATTGCCACGACGCCACGCACGACCTCCGCGCCCATCCTAGAAGTCTCCCAGGTGAGCAAGCGCTTCGGCGCCTTCACTGCGGTCAATGCGGTCAACTTCGAGATTCAGGACGGTGAATTTTTCACCCTCGTCGGGCCCAGCGGCAGCGGGAAGACGACCCTCCTTCGGATGCTGGTGGGCATGGAAAAACCAACAACCGGCGAACTCCGCCTGCGCGGCCGCGTGATCAACGACCTGCCGCCCAACCTGCGCCCGACCTGCATGGTTTTTCAATCCCTCGCCCTCTTTCCCCACCTCTCCGTTGGGCGCAATGTTGAATTTCCCCTCGAGGTCCGGGGCATGACCGAAAGCGACCGCCGCACCCGCGCGTGGGAGCTGCTCAAGCTGCTCCACCTGAATCCAAATACCTATTACGACAAGAACGTCACCCAGTGCTCCGGGGGCGAACGCCAGCGGGTGGCGCTCGCCCGCGCCCTGGCCTACGACCCGGACATCCTGTTTTTCGACGAGCCTCTCTCCGCCATCGATGCGCGCCTCCGCAAGCTCCTGCAGAAGGAGCTCAAGGACATCCAGCGCAGCACCCACAAGACCTTTTGTTACGTGACCCACTCCCTCGAGGAGGCGATGGTGATGAGCGACCGGGTGGCCATCCTGCGTTCCGGGGTGATCGAGCAGATCGGCACGCCCGACCAGATCTACTCCTCTCCCCGCAACGCTTTCGTGGCGGAGTTTATGGGCGAGGTGAACCTGCTCTCCATCACCGGTCTGGGCGGTGAAACCGCCGCGTGGGAGACCGGACACCGGGCGACCCCCGTGCGACTGCCTGCCGCACTCCCCGCCGGCACTGCGCGCAAGCTGCTCGTACGGCCGGAGTCCTTCCGTTTTCTCGGCGCGGGTGAGACGGCCGACAACGCCGTGCCAGTCCGCGTCCTCAACGAATTCTCCCTCGGCTCCCGCATCCAATACCATGTGGAGGTCGCCTCCGGTTGCACCCTCACGGTGGAGCGCCTGCGCGAGGAGCGCACGGACGCGACCGAGGTGACCCTCGGCTGGGATGTGAACGACAGCCAGATCCTGGAATCATGAATACGCCCTCCATCCGCCCCGTCCGCGAGGTGACCCCGGCCGCCCTGGGGCTGTTGAGCGCGCTGCCCTTCGGCCTGCTGATGCTCTTCGGTTTTGTGGCCCCGCTCCTGTGCGTGGTCTGGTTCGGCTTCATGCCGCCGAAGACCTTTGAGCTGCTGCAGCTGCCGACGCTGGCGAACTACGTCACCATCTTCCAGCAGACCTATTTCAAGTCCATCCTCTGGTCCCTCACCCTCGCCTTCGTCACCGTCCTCTGCCTGCTCGTGGTCTGCTACCCGCTGGCCTTCGCCCTCGCCAAGGTCTTCCGCGGGGGATCGACCTTTATCACCTACGCGATCGCGACGTCGCTCTTTGTCTCCGAGAATATCCGGCTTTTCGGCTGGGTGATCGGCTTGATGAAGAATGGCGTGGTCGGAGGCACACTCGGCCTGTGGGGCATCGAGGTCGGCTCCCTGCTCTACAACGTCCCGGTGATCATCCTGGGCATGGTGTACGTTTACCTGCCGTTCATGCTCTTCCCGCTCGCCCTCGGGATCCGGATGGTGCCCGACCAGGTGCGCGAGGCGGCCTTCGACCTGGGAGCCTCCCGCTGGCAGGTCTTCCGCAAGATCGACCTGCCGCTCTCCATGCCCGGCGTGATGATTGGTTCGCTTCTGGTCTTTGTCCTCTCCGCCGGGGCCATCGCAGAAGCAAAGATCCTCGGTGGTCAGAAAGTCGTCACGATCGCGGCCGACATCGAGTCGGAGTTCACCTACGCGCAGAATTGGCCTCTGGGATCCGCCCTCTCCACCCTCTTCATCGCGCTCACCACCGTGGTTGTATTCGTCGCCCTCGGACGCTTCGACCTCGAAAAACTGCTCGGTCGGAAGGCCTGACCCGAAAACGTCATGATTGTCAGCCGCACCCAAAAGATCGGATTCAGCCTCTATGCGGGGTTGGTGCTCCTGGTTTTCTACTTTCCCTTCTTTTGCATCCTCGTGGCCGCGCTCTCCAAGCGCCGCTTCTTCTCCTTCCCGTATCCACAGGAGCAGATGACCACCAAGTGGTTCACCGAGGCCCTCGCCTCGCCGCAAATCATCGAGTTCGTCGGCATCAGCCTGAGGATCGCCGGGCTGACCGCGTTGTGCTCCGTGACCATCGGCTTCTTTTCCGCCCTGGCCTACGCGCGCTACCGCTGGCGCGGACGTCAGACCTTCCAGCGCCTGGTCCTGCTCCCCCTTTTTTTCCCGCAGTCCGTCCTCGGGCTGGCCCTGCTGATGTGGTTCAACTTCTTGCACATCACCCCGGCCTGGTGGACCGCAGTCATCGGCCACACGGTTTGGATCGCGCCGATCACCACCCTGATCATCTCCATCCAGGCGTACGGCCTGGACAACTCCCTGGAGGAGGCGGCGCGGGACATGGGCGCCAGCCGCTGGCAGATCCTGCGCAAGATCACCGTGCCGCTCCTGCTTCCAGGCATGATCAGTGCCACCTGTTTCGCCGTCCTGCTCTCCTGGGGAAACTTCGCCCTCTCTCTCTTCACCACCGGCGCCGACAGCGCTCTCCCCGAGTGGCTTTATGCACGCATGACCTCCGGGTACCAGCCGCTTGTCCCGGCAGTCGGCGTGCTCTCGGTCGCCGGCGCCATCCTCCTCGTCGTGCTTCTTTTCGCCACCGTGGCCTGGACCCAACGCCGCAACCGTCGCCTCAGCGCCGCCCACGCCGCGACTCACTGATCTCCACCATGTCCGCTTCTCTCAAAAACAAATCCGTCATCGTCACCGGGGCCAGCAAAGGCATCGGCAAGGGTATCGCGCGCGTTTTCGCCGCCCATGGGGCCCGCGTTCTCCTCGTCGCCCGCACCGCCGCGGAAGGCACCGCTGCGGCCGAGGACTTGCGCGCCGCCGGGGGTACGGTGAGTTTCTTCGCCGCCGATGTGACCCGCCGCAGCGATGTTGCCGCCATGGTGGCCGAGGCGGTGAACCGCCACGGCGGACTGGACGTCCTCTGCGCCAACGCCGGCGCCTTCCCTGCGTGCAAGCTGGCCGACATGACGGACGACGCCTGGGACAGCCTCTTTGTCACCAATGTCCGCAGCCTGATGCTGTGCGTCCAGGCCGTGCTCCCCGCTCTTCGGAAGAGCACCGCCCCGCGCATCGTCGTCACGTCTTCGATCACCGGTCCGATCACTGGCTTCCCCGGCTGGAGCCACTACGGTGCAACCAAGGCCGCCCAGCTGGGTTTTATCCGCACCGCCGCGATCGAACTCGCCCGGGACGGCATCACGATCAACGCCGTCCTCCCGGGCAACATCCTGACCGAAGCGCTCCAGGGCATGGGCGAGGGCTATCTCGCGTCCACCGCCGCCTGCGTGCCGCTGGGCCGGCTGGGAACGGTTGACGAGATCGGCCACGCCGCCGCCTTCCTCGCGTCTTCCGAGGCCGGATACATCACCGGGCAGACCCTGGTGGTCGACGGTGGCCAGATCCTGCCCGAATCCCCCGCCGCCCTTTCCGCATGAGCTCCTGGCGCACCGCGTATCGCTCCTTCTATTACGAGGACCTCCCCGACTTGCCTCCGGTTGTGCTGCCGGCCCGGGAGACCGCCCTCCTCGTGATCGACCTGCAGTGCTGCTACCTGCCAGAGGAGGAACCAGTCGAGCCCACCGCCCGTCGTGAATGGCACCGCTGGGCCCCGTTCAGACGCCGAATGCGCGAGACGGTGCTGCCCAACACCCGCCGCTTGTTGTCCGCCTTCCGGGCTGCCGGGTCGGACGTCCTCTTTGCGCGCATCGCCTGTCTCACTCGGGAAGGCCGCGACCGCTCGCTCAGCCAGGCCCGGCCGGGTTTTAACAATCTGCTTTTGCCCAAGGATGCGGCGGCATCGCAGATCCTGCCCGACGTTGCGCCTCTCGCGGACGAGATCGTGCTGACCAAAACGACCGACAGCGCCCTCACCGGCACCTCCCTCCGGCTCCTTCTCCACAATCTGGGCATCCGCCACGTGGTGGTGTGCGGGATCTTCACCGACCAATGCGTCGCCAGCACCGTGCGGTCCCTCGCCGACGAAAGTTACGACGTCGTGGTGGTGGACGACGCCTGTGCCGCCGGCACCGACGCGCTGCACCAAGCGGAGCTCACCATCCTCAACAACATCTACTGCCAGGTCCTCAGCTGCGAGGAAACGCTCGCCGCCCTCCACCCCTAGTCTCCCTCCATGTCTCCACTTCTCTCCTCCCTGGTTCATGCCGACAAAGCCGCCGTGCTGCGAGACTCGGCCATCTACTGGAATCCGGACAAGGTACGCGCCTGGGCCGAACGCGGGGTCGACCTCGTGATCGGGCGCCGTGAGCGCTACCATCTCCACGATCTCTCGGGACACCGGTTGATCGACCTTCATCTCAACGGCGGGACCTACAATTTGGGTCACCGCAATCCGGAGATCGTCGCCGAGTTGAAGGAGGCGCTGGATCACTTCGACATCGGCAACCACCACTTCCCCGCCATCGCACGGGCCGCGCTTTCGCGGCGCCTGGTGGAGACAGGTCCCGCCAACATGCGCCACGCCATTCTCTCCAGCGGCGGGGGCGAGGCGATTGACATCGCGCTGAAGTGCGCCCGCTACGCCACGCGCCGGAGGAAGATCGTATCCGTCATTCGCGCATACCACGGCCATACCGGCCTCGCTCTCGGCACGGCGGACGGCCGCTACGCGCGGCAGTTCCTCAGCGAGGGCGCGCCGGAGGAGTTTGTGAAGGTACCCTTCAACGACCTCGCCGCGATGGAGGACGCGCTGCGTCCCGGCGACGCCGCCTGCGTCATCATGGAAACGATCCCCGCCACCTACGGTTTCCCACTGCCGTCCGACGAATACCTGCCAGGGGTAAAGACGCTCTGCGCAAAGTATGGTGCGCTTTATGTGGCGGACGAGGTCCAAACCGGCCTGATGCGCTGCGGCGGCGGTCACCTCTGGGGCGTCAGTTCCTACGGAGTGGAGCCCGACATCCTCGTCACCAGCAAGGGTCTGAGCGGCGGGCTTTATCCGATTGGCGCCGTGCTCGTGAACGCGCAAGCCGGAGGCTGGCTGCATGAGGACGGTTGGGGCCACATCTCAACCTTTGGCGGCGCCGAACTCGGCTGTATCGCCGCGTTGAAGACACTGGAAATCACCCTGCGACCCGAAACCGTTGCCAACGTCGACCGCATCGCCGCCCGGCTGCGCGCCGGTCTCGACCACATCCAGGCCCGGCACAGCGGCTTCTTCACCGGCATCCGGCAGCGGGGCGTGATCTTCGGCCTGGAGTTCAACACCCACCCGGAAGGTGCTCGTTTTGTCATGAGCGCGCTCTACCAGACCGGGATCTGGGCGATCTTTTCCCAACTGGATCCGCGCGTGCTCCAGTTCAAGGCCGGACTCCTCCTCACCGAGGCGGAATGTGACGAAATTCTCTCCCGCACCGAAGACGGCATCACCGCCGCCGCCCGGGGCGCCTTTTGACCATGCCCACTGTCGCCGCACCGATCAGCCCGCCAGAGTTCGCCGCCCTGCCCACGCGTCAGCAGCTGAGGCGGGTTGAACAGCTGGCCCGCCAGGCGCTCCCGCTCTACGGCCTGCCGACCGCGACAGAGGTCAAGCTCCAGAACTACTCGGAGAATGCCACCTTCCTCGTGACCTCACCCGACGCCGTGCGGCGCGTCCTGCGGATCAACCGCCCGGGTTATCATCCGCGCGCTCACATCGTCTCCGAACTGCAGTGGGTCCAGGCCCTCCAGCAGGACACGAGCGTGCTCACGGCCGAACCGATCGCCGGTCGAGACGGTGAATACGTGCAGCACGTGTGGCATCCGGCGGTGCCCGAGCCACGCAATTGCGTGCTCATGTCCTTCCTGCCCGGCAGGGAGCCTGACGACTCGAACCGCCTGGAGGCCTTTGCCCTCCTCGGCGAGGTGACCGCCCGCCTCCACGCCCATGCCTCGGGTTGGCGCCCCGGTTTCACCGTGCGGCGTCACCGCTGGGATTTTGACGCCATGGTGGGCGAGCGCCCCCTGTGGGGACGCTGGGACGAGGGCCTGGGTATGACGCCCGCAAAACGTCGCCTGCTCACTCGCGCGGTCGAGGCCCTTCGTCCCGCCATCGCCGCCGTGGGTGACTCACGCCAGCGGTTTGGGCTGGTCCATGCCGATCTTCGCGCAGCCAACCTGCTGGTCCACGAAGGCAGGGTGGCGGTGATCGATTTTGATGACTGTGGTTTCTCCTGGTACATCTACGACCTTGCGGCGGCCCTGAGTTTCATCGAGACACATCCCGAGCTCGGCTCTTACGTCAGTGCATGGCTCAGTGGATACCTCAAGGTCCGGTCCCTCAGCCGGAGCGAGCTCGGCGCGATCGACAGTTTTATCCTGCTGCGGCGACTCTTGCTGGTTGCGTGGGTCGGCTCCCACGCCGACACCGCGCAGGCTAGGCAGATGGGTCCGACATTCACCGATGACACCTGTCTGCTGGCGGAACGCTACCTCAGCACCGGACGCCTGCGCTGACCGCTTCCCGAAACCAAGCACCGCCATGCCCTCCCCCTACGCCACGACCGTCGGCCGCAGCCGCCACACCTTCGCCTCGCTGCGGGAGCTGCTGGCCAAGGCCAGCCCTCGCCGCTCCGGCGACGAACTGGCTGGGGTGGCTGCCGGGTCCGCCGAGGAACGTGCGGCGGCGCAGGCATGCCTCGCCGACGTGCCTTTGCGGCAGTTCCTGGAGGAGCCGCTGATTCCCTACGAGAAGGACGAAGTGACCCGCCTCATTCTGGATCGTCACAAACCCGCCGCGTTCGAAGCGGTGGCGGGCCTGACCGTGGGCGCGTTTCGCGAATGGCTGCTGCGATACGAAACCAACGGCGCGGCTCTGGCTGCGCTTTCACCAGGGCTCACCCCTGAGATGGTCGCGGCCGTCAGCAAACTCATGTCGAACCAGGATTTGATCCTGGTCGCCTCCAAATGCCGGGTCGTCTCTTCCTTTCGGAGTACCCTCGGGCTGCCGGGGCGCCTCTCCGTCCGAATCCAGCCCAACCACCCCGTCGACGACCCGCACGGCATCGCCGCCTCCACCCTGGACGGGCTGCTCTACGGCTGTGGGGACGCGGTCATAGGAATCAATCCGGCGACGGACAGCGTGCCCGCGGTGGAGACGCTGCTGCGACTCCTCGATGAACTCATCCACCGGTACACCATCCCCACCCAATCGTGTATCCTGGCGCATGTGACAACCACGCTGCAATGCATTGCGCGCGGCGCGCCGGTCGACCTGGTGTTCCAATCCATCGCGGGCACGGAGTCAGCCAACCGCAGTTTCGGCATCTCACTTTCTCTCCTCCGCGAAGCCCGCGAGGCGGCGCTTTCGCTGCGGCGCGGAACGGTTGGAAGCAATGTCATGTACTTTGAGACCGGCCAGGGCTCCTGCCTGTCCGCCAATGCCCACCATGGGCTCGACCAGCAGACCTGCGAGGCGCGGGCCTACGCGGTCGCGCGGGAGTTCTCCCCCTTGCTCGTCAATACCGTGGTCGGCTTCATCGGTCCGGAGTACCTCTACGACGGAAAACAAATCATCCGCGCCGGACTGGAGGACCACTTTTGCGGCAAGCTCCTCGGGCTGCCCATGGGGGTGGACGTCTGTTATACCAACCATGCGGAGGCGGACCAGGACGATATGGACACTCTGCTCACCCTGCTCGGCGTGGCGGGCTGCACCTTCATCATGGGTGTGCCCGGGGCGGACGACATCATGCTGGGGTACCAGTCGACCTCGTATCACGACAGCCATTACCTGAGGCAGGCCCTGCACCTCAGACCGGCCCCGGAATTCGAAGCCTGGCTGGAAACCATGGGGCTGGTCTCCGAGGGGCGCCGACTGCTCCCGGTCCACCCAGGTCACGCCCTGCTTGCCGGCCATGAACGCTGATCCCAGTCCAACCACGGGCGTCTTGCCCCGCTCACCGGCCCAGCGGGCGGAGCCGATACCACCCTGCCCCGGTCCCATCGACCCGGACCCCTGGGGTCATCTGCGCCGGTTCACCGCCGCCCGCATCGCGCTCGGACGTGCGGGTGGCAGCCAGCCCACCCGCGCCGTGCTGAATTTCCGCCTCGCACACGCGCGGGCGCGGGATGCGGTCCTGGCGCCGTTCGACCTGGACGCGGTGCTCACGCCCCTGGCCAACGCCGGGGTGGCGGCCAAACCGTTGAACACCGCGGCGGCGGATCGGCAAAGCTACCTGCTCCGCCCGGACCTGGGCAGGCGCCTCGACCTCGCCTCGGCGGAGACGGTGGATGCCATCGCCGCGCGCGAGGGTCCGGTGGACCTGGCCTTGATCGTCTCAGACGGTTTGGCCGCCGCCGCGGCGGAACGGCACGCGGCAGCAACTCTGTTTGCCCTTTTCGCTGGCCTCGCCGATACGGGCTGGAAGCTCAGCCCGGTCTTTGTGGTGCGGTTGGGCCGCGTGAAGCTTCAGGATGAAATCGGCCAGCGCCTGAAAGCGCGCTTCAGCCTGATGCTGTTGGGGGAGCGTCCCGGCCTCGGTACGTCCGACAGCCTGGGCGCGTATTTTACGGCGGGACCCGCGCCCGAACGCACGGACGCCGACCGCAACTGCGTTTCCAACATCCGCCCCGAGGGAATCCCGCCCGACCAAGCTGGTGCCAAACTCGCCTGGTTGCTCAAAGAATCCGCACGCTCCGGCCGCAGCGGAATCCATCTGAAGGATACGCAGCGAGGGAACTCTACGATTCTTGGTTGATGTAGTGTGTTTTTTGAGGGGCGGGGCGTGAGATGAATCCCGCATTTTGGCGGGGCGCAACACCAGCGGCTTCCCACAGAGCGGAGTGTCCGCGCGCCGGCTGGAGTCGCGGGTGCGGGGTGAGGCCACCGCGCTTACAATTACAGTGGTCATTGGCCACGGGTCACGGGTATCTGGCGCGCAGCGGGCGCGCCATTCGTCATTCGAAGTTCGTCATTCGCAATTCCGGCCGGCTCCGCCGGCCGGCCCTGCCCTGCATTGACGGCGCCGGCCCATTCCGTTCACGTGTCCTCGGTCGCGGCGCCCTCCCCAGCAGCCCACGCATCCGGTGCCCGGCTGACCCAAACACCACCCCATGGCCACTGCCGAAAGCACGCCGACGGACGACTCCGTCAATGAATACGAGCGCACACCCGTCCCACCCAAAGCCCAGCTGGGCTTCCGACGATTCCTCGGCCAATACGCCGGCGAGCACACTGCAGGAACCGAGCTGATGCTCGGCCCTCTCTTTGTCGCCTCCGGCGTGGCGGCACAGGACCTCGTCGGAGGGCTCCTCCTGGGCAACCTCCTCGCCGTCTTGAGCTGGACGCTGTTCACCGCACCCATCGCCACGCGCGCACGCCTCACGTTGTATTACCAGCTGGAGAGGATCTGCGGACGCAAGCTCGTCACCGTCTACAACCTGGTCAACGGGGTGATGTTCTGCTTCCTCGCCGGGTCGATGGTCACGGTCTCAGCCACCGCCGTCGGGGTCTGGTTCAACTTTCCCATGCCGGGACTGAACGAGTACCTGCCCAACAGCATCGGCTGGGTCCTCGCTGTGCTCGGTGTGGGGACTCTGGTCGCGCTCGTGGCAGCCTACGGCTTTGATGTCGTGTCGCGCATTGCCGGATACGCCGCACCATGGATGACGTTGGTCTTTGTCGCCTTCGGCCTGATCGGACTCAGGCAGTTCCTCGACGCCACGGGCACCACCGTGACGAGCGCATCCGACCTGTGGGCACTCTGCGAAACCGCTATCTGGAAGGGTGGCGAGCCGCTGCCCGGCCAGGTGAAATTCACGTTCTGGCACGTGCTGTTTTTCGCATGGTTCTGCAACATGGCCATGCACATTGGCATGTCCGACCTGAGCGTCTTCCGCTTTGCGCGGAAATCCTGGTATGGCCTCGCCACCGGCGCCGGCATGTACCTCGGGCATTTCCTGGCCTGGGGAGCCGCGTCGGTCCTCTACGCACTGCAGCTTCATCGGGATCCGACGGACACCAACGTCCTGCCCGGCCCCCTCGCCAACAGTGCTGCCGGTGTGGCCGGGTTGATCTGCGTCATCATTGCCGGGTGGACCACCGCCAACCCCACCATCTACCGCGCCGGCCTGGCGTTTCAGGCCATCTTTCCCAAGGCGTCCCGCTACCGGGTCACCCTCGTCACCGGCATGATCGTGGCCGTCTTCGGCATGTTCCCGGCGGTGGCGATGAAGCTGCTGGATTTTGTGGCACTCTACGGCCTGGTCCTGATGCCGATGGGGGCGGTCCTCTTTGTCGACTTCTGGCTATTTCCGCGCCTCAAGCTGCAACCTTGGTGGGCGGAACGCTCCGGCTCCTCCATCAATCTCGCCGCCGCCGTGGCGTGGATCGGCACGCTGGCGGTGGCTCTCTGGTTGGTCCTCACCGGCAGGACGCAGATCTTCTTTGTCAGCCTGCCCGGGTGGTTCATCGCCGCCGCCGTTTACATCGTGCTGAGCCGAATAATCCAGGGCAGGGCCAGCACGCTCCCGCCGCGCTCCCCCACCTCCCCGTCACCCACCGCCTGACCATGAGAACCGTCCTCAAAGTGCTCTCCTCCCTGGCGTTGGTCGGCGTTCTGGCTGCCCCCGTCGCCTATCTCGCCGGGAGGATGGACCTCCCTGTCGTGAAGAACTGGATGCTGGCCTCGACCCTGCTCTGGTTCGCCACCGTGCCGTTCTGGATGGACCGCCGCGCGGACTGATCGCCGTTCGCGTGGTTCAACGGCGCGGGGACTCGTTCCCCGCGCCCGTCAAGCTTGCGACCATCGACCTGACCGCGTCGGACGCCCGGCCGCGTTGCCAGGCGACAAACAAATCCCACCGCACGCCCGTGTCCAAAAGCGGAACAAAAGCCACCCCGGCCGCCGGGGTGCGCGTTGCGTATTCTGGGAGGAATGCGACGGCATTTTCGCTCACCACCAGGGAGAGGCCGTGCATCAGGCTTTCGGCGTCACCCACCATCCGTGGGCGAAAGCCGGCCCGGCGGCAGACTTGCGCCAGCCAGCGATTGAATCCTGGCAGGTCCTCGTCCCTCGCACCTACCAGGAGTTCCCCGCGCAGCTCCGCCAGGTGCAACGCCTTTTCTCCCGCGAGCGGGTGAGCCCCGGACAGGGCCGCGTACACCGGCATGGATTCGATCCGCCGCATGTAGAACTCCGTGCCGAGGACCTTTCCCGCACACCCCAGCAGCGCGAGGTCGATCTCACCGCGCCGCAGGGCTCCGAGTTGCTCGCCGGGTGAAAGGTCGAAGAGCGACACCTTCACCTCGGGATGCTGAAGGCGGAGTCGCACCAGCGCAGGGTTCAGATAAACCGCCCCGGCCGAAACCAGGTATCCAATCCGCAGTGACGAACTCTGCCCCCGCGCCAGTCGACGGGTTTCTCCGAGCGCCTGGTCGAGGGCTCGCAACGCGGGCTCCACCCGCTGCACCAAGGTGCTTCCGGTGGCCGTGAGGGTCACGCCGGTCGAACTTCGTTCCAGCAGCGCTCCGCCAACATCACTTTCCAGCGCCTGCACCTGGCGCGTGAGAGTCGACTGCGAGACACGAAGCTGCTCGGCCGCCTTATTGAGGCTGCCGGCGCGCACGATCGCGAAAAAGGAATGCAGGTGTTCCAGGTTCAAGGCACCCATGGTTATGCGTTTGCCGCATGACGGCAAGCGTGCGCGCGCAGTAGGAAGAGCGGCCCCTCTCGGGTAGGCTGGTCCCATGAAAACGCATCTCCGTCCGGCCCGACTCCTCCGCCTCGGCGCGGTGGTGTTTCTTCTCGCCACCGCCGCCACCTGGATCGCCACGGGGCGACACCTGGGCTGGACTCAGACCAGTCGCGTTCGCCTGGAGTTGGACCCCGTCACCGGCATTGAGTTTCCGGTGCGCGAGCCGGCGTTCACCGCGGGCGTCGAGGTGCTCGCCGCCGGCGCCGCCACCGCGGCTGCCCTCCTCGCCGCCGCCTGGCTCCTACAACGCCGCGGTCCCTTGCTCACCCGACACTGATCCTGGATCACCGCCCATTGGCCATCGGTCATTCGCCCTCCCCTCCCTCCTTCCGCCTCACGCTTCCATTTTTCTCATCATGAAAACCACCACCCGTTCCTCCCTGCGTTTCGCTCTCCTCCTCGGCACTTCCGCCGCGCTCGCTTTTGCGGCGCCAGCGTCTTTCGACTTCAAGGACCCGAAGGGCGTCAACAACGTCCAATTCAAGCTCGACGCCCCCCTCGAAAGCATCACGGGCACCGCCACGGGTATCAGCGGTACAGTCTCGTTTGACCCGGCGAATCCCGCCGCCACCCGCGGTCGCATCCGGCTCGAGGCCGCCACCCTCACGGTGGGCAACCCGGTCATGACCGACCATCTCCGCGGAGCGAACTGGCTCGACGCCGCCACGTATCCGGAAATCACCTTCGAAGCGAAGTCGCTGCGCAATGTCCGCACCCAGGGTGCCCAGACCACTGGGGACGTCGATGGCGCCCTCACTGTCCGGGGCGTCACCCGCGACGTGACCGTGCCGGTGACCTTCACCCATCTGCCTGACAAGCTGGGCGCCCGTGTCGGTGATCCCAAGGTCAAGGGCGACCTTCTCGTCCTGCGTGCCGCCTTTGAAATCAACCGCAGCGACTTCGGCATCCAGCCCGGCCAGAACACGGAGAAGGTGGCCGAAACGATCCACCTCGCCCTCAGTATCGCCGGCGCCGCTCCGAGCGCCTGAACCCGCCTGTGGCAGCGGGGTCTTAACCGGCCGCGCTGTTGGACACACTCTCTGACGCCCCGCGCACCGTCGCGCGGGGCTACCCGACTCACTCCTCCCATGAACTCCCCTCTGCTCGGCATCCATCACGTCACCGCCATTGCCAGCGACCCCCAGGCCAACATCAACTTTTATGCCGGACTGCTGGGGCTTCGGCTGGTGAAGAAGACCGTCAACTTCGACGACCCGTCCGCGTACCACCTGTACTACGGGGATGATACTGGCAGCCCCGGCACCATCCTCACCTTCTTTTATTGGCCGCAGGGCGGCGGGCGTGGCCGCGTGGGCCCCGGCCAGATGACACGACTCAGCTTCAGCATTCCGTCCGACGCGCGGGATTTCTGGCGCGGCCGCCTGGAGCGTCATGGCGTGTCAACCACCCTGGAGAGCCGTTCCATCGGATCGGAGGAGCCCGAGGAGAGTCTCATCTTTCGCGATCCCGATGGCATCACGGTGGAGCTTGTCGTCGCGGAGCATGATGAGCGCCACGGCCGGGACGCCCTGGGTGTGCCTGCTGCCATGGCGATCCGCGGTTTCCATACCGCGGAACTCACCGTTCGCGCCGTCGGAGCAACTGAAGCGCTGCTCCTGGGTGAGATGGGATACCGTCAGGTGGCGCATCAGGGCAACCGGTCCCGCTTCGAGGTGGGTGCCGGCGGGCCTGGGACGTACATTGACGTGGTCGCCGACGCGGAAACCCGCCCGGGTCTCGGCGGAGTCGGGACGATTCACCATGTGGCCTGGAACGTGGCGGATGACGCCGGCGAAGCCCTGATGCACCGCCGCCTGACCGGTGCCGGGCTCAACGTCTCCCCGGTGATGGACCGGAACTATTTCCGCTCCATCTATTATCGTGAGCCGGGCGGCATCCTCTTCGAGATCGCCACGACCGTCCCCGGTTTTGCAGTTGACGAGCCTTCCGAGCGCCTGGGTCGCGACCTGAAGTTGCCCGCTCAATACGAACACGCCCGCCCGGAGATCAGCCGCCTTCTGCCACCGTTGGCGGACGCCCGGACCTACGCCTAGGCGCGTGCCATCCGGTAAACCCCTACAGCCGGGATCCAAAACAAGGGGGTCAGTTGCCCCGGCGACACGATCGCATTGCATGTCGGCAGCCAGCCATGTCCACTCCGCACCCATGATTGCAGCTGCCGGACGCTACACTCTCAGCCACTTCCAGGAACTGGGACGCTTCTCGATCTTCACAGGTCGGGCCCTTCTCTCCCTGTGGGGACTGCACGCGTTCCTTCCGAAACTGATCCGCGCCGCCTTCGAGATGGGGGTCCGCTGCGTCCCGATCGTGCTCACCGTCGGGTGTTTCACCGGACTGGTGCTGGGGCTGCAGGGCTACTACACCCTCGCACGTTTCGGTTCTGAATACGCGCTCGGCGCCACCGTGGGAATCAGTCTGGTCACCGAACTGGGTCCGGTGCTGGCGGCGTTGATGGTGGTGGGACAGTCGGGCTCCGCCCTCGCGGCCGAGCTCGGCATCCAGCGCAACTCCGAGCAGATCGACGCCCTTGAGACGATGGGGATCAACCCGCTGGGTTTTCTGGTGGGCCCCCGCCTCCTCGCCGCGGTACTGGTTTTCCCGCTACACACTGCCCTCTTTGACCTCATCGGGATTCTCGGCGGCTACATCAGCGGCGTCCTGGTCATGGCCCAGGAGCACGGGGTCTACTGGCAGAGCGTCCGCACCGGGGTGCCGGTGGAGAAGATTTTTTCCGGGCTCTACAAGGCGGTCGTATTCGGCTTCAGCGTGACCGCGATCTGCGCCTTCGAGGGTTTCAACACCCACCGCCGCTCGACCGAGCCCGGCGCGCGCGGCGTGAGCCAGTCGACCACCCGCGCGGTGGTCTATTCCAGCATTGCGGTGCTGGCCCTCAATTATCTGCTGACCGCGGTCCAGGTCCACCGATGACCCATTCCTTCCTCGAGATCAAAGGCGTCGTTAAAGCGTTCGGCACCAACCGGGTGCTCGACGGCATCGACCTGCGCGTCGAGCGAGGCAGCATCACGACCATCATGGGCAAGAGCGGGATCGGAAAATCCGTCCTGCTCAAGTGCATCGCGGGTATCCACCGGCCCGATGCAGGCCAAATCCTGATCGACGGCCGCTCCTGCCGCGGGACCAACTGCGGGGGCGACGGGCCGCGCCTCAGCTACCTCTTCCAGAGCAACGCACTTTTTGACTCGCTCACCGCGATGGAGAACGTCGCCCTGCCGCTGAAAGAGACGTCCCGGATCAGCCGTTCCGCCATCCGCGAACGCGTGCTCAACCTCTTCAAGCAACTGGATCTGGGCGACGTGGCGGGCAAGTACCCCAGCCAGCTCTCCGGGGGAATGCAGAAGCGGGTGGCGATCGCCCGGGCGCTCATCACCGAGCCCCAGCTCATCCTCGTGGACGAGCCCACCGCGGGGCTCGACCCCCAGCGGAAAAACAGCGTCTTCACGATGATCGCGGACTACCGCAAGCGCTTCGATTTCACCGCCCTGATGGTCAGCCACGACATCCCCGAGGCGCTGTTCGTGAGCGACCGGGTCGCCTGGATGGATGGCGGGCAGATCCGCTTTATCGGCGCTCCCACCGACCTCGAACTCGCCCGCGACCCCGCGTTGCTGGAATTTGTCCACCATCGCAACGAACTGCTCAGCGACCTCGCGGGCCAGCACGGGCGCACCTCACTCTTTGCCGACTGGCCGGTCCTGCGCCGCACCTACTCCCAGTTTGTCGTGGTCAGCTGCGCGACCGAGCGGCGCCGCCCGGGCTCGGAACTGGGGCTGCGGCGTTTTGCCGGCTACCAGGCCGCCGTCGGGGCGATGGCCGGCTTCCGACGCAAACGCAGCGAGATCTATTTTCTGGACGAGCGCCACTTCGGCTTTGCCGTGGACTCCGCCGAGTCCGCCGACCTGTCGGAAGAGGTCGACGCGGAGCTGCGGCCGGTCAACGAGACGTGGACCGCGTCGCACGTCACCCGCTACCGCTGGAATTCCCGCGCCTACCGCATGGCCGACGTACCCAACCCTGTCGCGCTCTGGACCCTTGAGGACCAGGCCGAGATCGCCACCGCTTCCACCACATGAACATCCGTAAAATCGAGATCTCCGTTGGTCTCTTTGTCTTCCTGGGGCTCGCCGCCCTCGCGTTTCTGGCCGTGCGCATCGGCCAGGGCCGGATCAGCTCCGGGGGATCCCAGGAGTTTACCGCGCGCTTCATCAATGCGAGCGGGCTCAAGGAAGGCAGCAGCGTCCGCATCGCGGGCGTGGCGGTGGGAGCCGTGACCCGCGTCGCCCTCAAACACGACGAGATGGTCGCCATGGTCACCTTTGCCATCGATCCGGCGGTGAAACTCGACGACGACACCGCGGCCGCGGTGCGTTCCGCCGGGCTGATCGGCGAAAAATTTATCTCCCTCCAGCCCGGAGGCTCCGGGGTGCCGCTGCCCCAGGGTGGGCTCATCCTGGATACGCAGTCGGCGGTCGACCTCGAGGATCTCATCTCGCGCTTTGCCTTCGGCAGCGTGGAAAAGAAATAAGACCCATGCCCCACGCCCTCGTCCGCCTCCTCACCCTCGTTCTCCTCGCCCTCGCCGTCCCGCTCCGGGGCGCCGCCCCCGCGGAGGACCCGGCACCCGCCCTCCTATCCACCATCGACAACGTCCTGGACCTGACGATCGGTCATCCGCCGGAGACGATCATCTCCCACCTTCCCAAGATTCGAGCGACGATGGAGGAGTCCTTTGCCACCAACGCCATCGTGCAGCGCGCCTTTGGGCGCAATTGGGCCAAGCTCACTCCCGCGCAGCAGAAGGACGTGATCGAATTGCTCGGGCAGATCATCATCCGCACCTACGCCAGCCAGCTCAGCAACGCCAAGCGTCCGAAGGTCACCATTGTATCCTCCAAACTGATCGCGCCGGAGCGACGCGAGATCATCAGCAATGCTGCGGTAGGCGACCGGTCCATCAACATCGTCTACCGGATGGCCCCGATCGACGGGCGCTGGAAAGTCTACGACGTGATCGCGGAAAACATCAGCGTGGTCGGCAACTACCGCCAGCAGTTCGATGCCCATTTTGAAAAGAAGGGGGCGATCGAACTGGTCGACCTGCTTCGCGAAAAACTGAATGCACCGATTGAGGAGAATCCGACGGAACCCGTCGTGAAATAACCATGGCATCCCTTCTTTCCCTCCACCGCATCGTGAGCTGTGTCGCCCTCCAGGCGGCGTGCCTGCTGCCGCTCGCGGCGCAGACCGACGCCCCGCCGGCGGAGCCAGCACGTGAGCCCGCCGTCGGCACGACCGACGCGAGCATCTTTGACGAGGAGCCCGAGCTTCCCTCCACGGCTCGCATCCCCGACCGAATCGAGCCGGTAAACCGCGCCATCTTCCGCTTCAACAACACCGTCTATCGCTTCGCCCTGCGCCCCTTCGCCCGCGGTTACGCCAAGGTTGTCCCGCAGAAGGCCCGCAGCGGGATCAACTCGTTTTTCCATAACCTGGCCTTTCCCCGGCGTTTTGTCGGCAACGTTCTCGAAGGCGATTTTAACGACGCGGCGGTCGAAACCGGTCGTTTTGTGGTGAATACCGTGACCACGCTTGGCTTCGCCAAGACCGCCGATCGCATCGATTCGCTCCAGGAACGGCCCAGCGACCTCGGCCTCGCCTTCCGCAAGTGGGGCTTCGGCCACGGCACCTATCTGATCCTTCCCGTGATCGGGCCGACCAGCCTTCGGGACGGCATCGGTGACGGCATCGCCGGGGCCTTCCTCGACCCGGTCGAGGCGCTCGACAAGTGGGAGCACGAGGCGATCGCCAACGGGATCCGGATCAGCAACCAGATGCCCGAGCTGATGGACGCCTACGACATGCTGAAGGAGGCCTCGATCGACCCGTACGTGGCGCTTCGTGACGCCTACGCCGCCCGCCGCGCGCTTCGCGTGCTGGACGGCGCGGAAACCCTGCCCGCCCGCCCGACTGAGGCGCTCACCGCACCGGCTGCGGCGGAATGAAGGGGGCTTCCGGGCGGACGGTCGACCCCACGCCCGACGACCCGCCGCAAACCACCCCGCCGAGTGCCAGCGCTGGCTTCCGCCAGTGCCAGGTGCCGCGGAGGCAGAGCACCCCACCCTCCAGCGATAGCTCCTCGGTGTAAACGCGTCGCTGCGAAGGCGGTCTGACTTTCAGCGTCGGTCCGCGCTCCACCACGATCAGGGTTTCGAAGGCAAAGATCATATCCGTGTGGTCGGACGAGACGCCGGTGACACTCTGCAGAAGAAGCAGCTCGAGCTGCGCGTCCTCGGTCTGTTCGAAAACGATCTGGCGACCGGCGGCATGAAGCGACGCATTGGCCAGCCGGTGCAGGTCCTCGGGGGACAACCTCCAGGGCCGGTCTGCCTGCACTGGCTCAGCCTGGACAAAGCGCGCGATCAACCCCTGGCGACCCGACAAGACCAGCGGCTGGGGATCGCTAAAAACGAGGGCGTTGTCCCCGGAGCAGGAACACGAGGCATAGGATTTGAAACTCATGATGAAAAGTCAGGCGCGGTTCCCGTTGCCAGCCGGGTCACCTCGGAAACGCTGAGCGGGCAGCGTCGGTCCCGTGCGAGGAGGCGGACCGATGCCGCGAGGTCGCGCGCCGCGGCGGCGTCCACGGATACGCCCCGGCTTGCCAGGCATGCCTGCACCGCCGCGCCGCCGGTTTTTTCTCCATAAACAAAGTCAGCCCGAACCCTCCCGACCATCTCCGGTGCGAAAGCCTCGTAGGCGCGGGTGTCCCGGATCTGCCCCGCGCAATGGATACCGGAAGCATGCTGAAACGCCGACGCACCAACGACAGGGCGCTGGGTGGGGATGGGGCGCCCGGTCAGCGCGGCGACCTGGGCGCTCAGCCTCGCCATTTCCTCCAGCCTCCAGGGCACCTGCAGCCCGCAGCCCACCCGCAGGGCCACCGCAACCTCCTCGAGCGCGGCGTTCCCCGCACGCTCCCCCAGACCGTTGACGGTCACGCTCGCGGCCACCGCCCCCGCCTCGAAGGCAGCCAGGGTGTTGGCGGTGGCGAGGCCCAGGTCATTGTGGGCATGAAATTCCAGCTGCAGTCCGGGATAGGCCGCATGCAATCTGCCGATCGCGACCACGACCCGCGACGGCACCAACCGTCCCACCGTATCGGCGAAACGGAGACGCGACGCACCCGCTTCCAGCACCACGCCGCAAAAATCGTTGAGAAAATCCGGATCGGCACGCGAGGCGTCCTGTGCGCCGACGTAAACACGCTCGAAGGCCCCGCGCGCCTCCGCGACCAGCGCCCCGGCGGCGGCAAGCACCGCGCTCGCGGACAGGCCCCAGATCTGCTGGTGCAGGGCGGATGTGGCGAATGAGAGGTGCACCACCCGGGTGCCGCAGCGCAGCGCTGCCTGCAGGTCGACGCGGGTGCCACGGCACCAGGGGATGACCCGGCCGGGTCCGACCGCATCCGCCACCGCCCGGATGTCATCGATTTCTTCTGCGCCGGCGGCGGGGATCCCCACCTCCAGTTCAGGGATGCCGACGGCGTCGATCGCACGGGCCACCACCACCTTGGCGTGCCGCAAGAGGGAGACGCCCGGAGCCTGCAACCCATCGCGGAGGGTCGTATCCACCAGGACGGGAACCGCGGCAGGAGCAGTCATCGGCCCAGGCCTCCGGCAGGCTGGACGCTGCGCCACGCGTGCAGAGCGTCAATTGGAGGGACGGATGGCTCCATTGGGACAGCTGCTTTCGCAGGACCCGCAGTCGATGCAGGCCTCCGGCCGGATGCAGTACACACCGCTGGCGGCGGAGTATTGGATCGCCTCCTGCGGGCAGGCTTCGGCGCAGGCGCCGCAGCCGGCGCACTTCGATTCGACAATTCCGTAGCTCATGGCGGGTCAGGTGGAGAGGAGGTGGGCTTCGGCCACCCCGCCGTTCTCGATCGCATCGAGCAGGTCGTCGGCAGCGTCCGTGTTGGGGACCCGGTACCACTTGCCGGAAGGATAATCGATCACGACCGGGCCGTTGACGCAGCAGTTGAGGCATCCGGTCATCGCGACCAGGACGCCGCCCAGCCCGCGCGAATCCACCTCCTCCTGCAGGTGCTGCACGATGGCGAGGGATTCCTTTTTCACGCAAGCGCCGGCGGGTGAACCGTTGGCGCGAAAACTCCCGCAGACAAAGAGATGATGTTGAGGCGTATCCATGGTAAAATCACAGTCTGGGCGTTCTCCTCAGGCGCACCCCGTGCCGGTGCCCTTGCAGCCGGATCCACAGGAGGTGAGGCGGCGGCTCAGCGCGACGGGAACAGGCTGGCCGGCAAAAACGGCTTTCAGTCCCTCCTCGATCAACCCCTCCATTTCGACAAGGGAGAGGCCCCGCTCCTCCAGCGCGCGTTTCGGCTGCGGTCCGGCGGCCGAGACCAGCACCGCCCGGCAGTCGTGCAGGAGGTCGGCCAGTTCGGACCAGCGACCCGGGCCGGAGCCTGGATCAGGCGTGCGTCGCACTTCCACAAAGCGGATGCCCGAGGGTGTGGACGGATCCTCGCGAAAGATGAGCAGGCGGGCGGCCTCCCCGAGGTGCTGATTGACCAGCATGCCCTCCTGAGTGGCGACGGCGATGTGCGGCTTTCCCGTGACGGGGCCGCCGCCCCGGGCAAATGCCGCGAGGGTGGCGTGATTTTCAGCGGTCATCGGTTCGTTGATCAGGCCCACCGCATCCGCCCGGCACCGCGCGCAATGGGTCATCTGTGGCACATGCCGTCCGGCCCGCAGGCGCGTACCCGCCACCAGCGCTCCCTCCGGCGCCGGGATCGACTCGAACTCCGCTCCGGCGACCGGCAGGAAGGCCATGCAGTTCATCAGGTCCACCTTCAGCGCCGCCATGGTCTCCGCGACCGCCTCGATGTGGCTGTCATTGATCCCGGGAATGATGATGGTGTTGATCTTCACAACGATGCCGCGTTCCTTCAGGCGGGCGATGGCGGCGAGCTGCCGGTCCAGCAGAAGACGGGCGGCGTCGACGCCCCGCTGGGGGCGGAAACCGTCGCGTATCCAGGCGTAGATACGCGCCCCGATCGCGGGATCGACGGCGTTGACCGTCAGGGTCACATGGCTGACCTCGAGCGCGGCGAGGTTGTCGATGTGCGGGCCAACTCCGAGCCCATTGGTCGCCAGGCACAGGAGCATGTCTGGGTGACGCTCGCGTACCGTCTTGAGCGTGAGCATGGTCTCCACCGCGTTGGCGAAGGGATCTCCCGGTCCGGCAATGCCCACCACGGTGAGATTCGGCACCTTCTTCATCACCGCATCCAGGTAATCGGCCGCGTCGGTGGGCCTGAGGACGGCACTCGTCACCCCCGGGCGACTCTCGTTCATGCAGTCAAACTTCCGGTTGCAAAAATTGCACTGGAGGTTGCAGCGCGGCGCGACGGGCAGGTGGATGCGGCCGTGCTTGTGATGCGCCTCCTTGCTGAAGCAGGGATGGGTCGAAAAATCGCGGGTCGTTTCCATAAGTCAGAGATAGCTGTATCCAATGGGTGACGACTCCTGCTTCCGGGTGAGCAGGAGATTGACCAGGCTGTCGTAAAGCTGCGTCGCCCCCGCGTATCCCAGATGGAGGAGGCGATGACCGCCGAGGCGGTCGTGAATGGGAAAGCCACAACGGAGCAGGGGCACGTCGAGCCGGCGGGCCAGGCCGTAGCCCTTGCTGTTGCCGACGAGCAGGTCGGGCTTGAGGGAGGAGGCAGCGGCCTCGATCTCGGCAAAGTCGGCCCCTTCCAGAAGGACGGCGGACTCCGGCAACTCCGGCACCGCGGCGCGAAGCGCGGCGGCAAAGCGGCGACTGCGGCCGCCTGACGCACAGACCACCGGGTCGACCCCGATTTCACAGAAAAATGAGGTGAGCCCGATCACAAAATCCTCCTCCCCAAACACCACCGCGCGCCGGGCGGACACATACTTGTGTCCGTCCACCATCGCGTCGATGAACCGTCCCCGCTGCGCCGCCAGCGCCGCCGGCATCGCGCCGCCGCTGGCCTGGGCGAGGGCAGCACAGAACCGGTCGCTCTCGCGCAGTCCAATGGGGAGCCCCAGGCGGTGAAGGCGCACCCCCAGCGAGGCCAGGTGCGTGCCCGCGGTGCGCGTTCCCCCGGCCAGGACGCGGCCGCACTCGATCACTCCGACGGAGGCGCCAAGCGCCCGAACCTCGTCCAGGGTAGTTCCTCCCTGTGGAATCCGTTCGTACTCCCGCCAGGAACCTCCATCGAGGGTGTCAGAATAGTCGGGCACCAGCGTTGCCCTCAGGCCAAAACTTGCCGCGAGGGTCCGCACCTCGCGCAGGTCTGCGGCCGAAACAAAGCCCGGGAGGATGGCGACCGAACCCGGCGTCGCGCCCGTGTCGGACCTTTCCGCCAGAGCTTCGACCACCCCCCTCACCGCGGTGTGAAATCCATCCACGTGGGTGCCCCGGTAGCTCGGGGTGGAAACATGGACCAGTTTCGGACCGGGGCCGGCGCGCTCGGTTTTGTATTCATGCAGCAACTGCGGCATGTTTTCCCCGATGGTTTCGCTGAGGCAGGTCGTGGCGATGCCGATCAGGGCGGGCTGGTATTGCCGGGCGACGTTGTCGAGGCCGTGATGGAGGACGGTCCGCCCGCCGAAGATCGCCGCGTTCTCCGCAAAGTTCGAAGCCGCGATGTCCATCGGTTCCCGGAAATGGCTGATGAGGTAGCGGCGTATGTAGGTGGCGCAGCCCTGGGATCCGTGGAGAAAGGGGACGGTGCCGGCGAATCCCTTGAAGGCGAGGCAGGCGCCGAGCGGAGTGCAGAGCTTGCAGGCGTTGGTGGCCGGGCCGGGAAACTCACCGTCAGACAGGTCGTCGGCAGGCTCCCCCGGCGGCGTGACTCCGCATTTGCCACAGCCGCTCACAAAAAACCTCCCGGAAGACCGACAAAACCCGCCATCGACGCGTTGGTGAGAGATGGGGCGGACGCATTCCGGAACATGCGCCGCGGGACATACGCCCAGACCGGACTCATCACCGAGCCGTGCACCTCGCGGGCGAAATTGAGCATGCCGACGAAGCCGGCGAGTGGCTCCTTGCGCTCGTGGTTGTGATCGCAGAAGGCGATGCCGAGCTTGTAGGCAATGGGACGCTCCTTCACTCCGCCGATAAAGAGATCGACGTCCTTCTCCAGGCAGAACTTCGCCAGTTCGAGTGGATTCGAATCATCCACGATCACGGTGCCCGGGTCGCACATCTCCCGCAGAAGAGCGTAGTCCTGGCGGTCACCGGTCTGTGTCCCCACGATCGCGGTGGTCATGCCCAGGGTCCGCAGCGCCCGGACCAGGGAGAACGCCTTGAACGCGCCTCCGACATAGATGGCGGCGCGTTTCCCCTCGAGGTCGGCGCGGTAACGGCGAAGGTCCGGATACACCGCCTCGATCTCCTCGCGGACCACGCTGGCGGCGCGTTCCAGCAGCTCGGGGTCCTCAAAAAACTTCGCCGTGTCGTAGAGCGCTGCCGCCATGTCCTCCAGGCCGAAGAACGAGACCCGCAGCTGGGGAATGTGATGCTCGCGCTCCAGCCTCCTGGCCAGGTGCATCATTGAGCCCGAGCACTGCACCAGGTTGAGGCGTGCCCCGTGGCACCGCCGGATCTCATCGACCCGGCCATCGCCGGTGATCGTCGCCACCACCTCAACGCCGATGCGCTTGAAGTAGTCCCGAATGATCCAGGTCTCTCCCGCGATGTTGAAGTCGCCCAGCAGATTGATGCTGTGGCGCGCGATTCCCTCGGTCGGGCCGGTGCCGATCAGCTGGTAGACCGCCTCGCAGGCCGCCTTGTAGCCGTCTTTTTTGGTGCCCTTGAAACCTTCACTGGCGACGGGAAGGACGGGGATCCCGCTGGCGGCGGCGACCTTCTTGCAGATCGCGCCCACATCGTCGCCGATCACCCCGGCGATGCAGGTGGAGTAAACAAAGGCGGCCTTTGGGTGGTGCCGGCCAATCAGTTCGCGGAGGGCCCGCTCGAGCTTCTTTTCTCCTCCGTAAATCACGTCGAGTTCCTGGAGGTCGGTGCAGAAGCTGTTGCGGTGCAGCTGAGGGCCGCTGGACTGCGCGCCGCGGATGTCCCAGGTGTAGGCGGCGCAGCCGATTGGCCCGTGCACCAGGTGGAGCGCATCCGAAATTGGATACAGAACCACCCGTGAGCCGCAGAAGGCGCAGGCGCGCTGGGTGACCGAGCCGGCGAGCGAGTGCTGGTCGCAGGCGGGGGCGCGGCCCTCGCCGCCTGCGATGGAGATCGCGGCGGCGCGACCAGGAAGCACTTCGATCGGCGCGGACATCGCGGAGGGCGGTTATTGCACCAGCTCGAACCACTCCTCGGCGCACTCGCGGTCCTTCTTGTCGAGGAGCGCGTTGAACATCTGGTCCATCAGCCGAACGGCCCCGGCGTATCCAAGGGTCGGGAAGAACCGGTGGCCCATGCGGTCGAGGATGGGAAAACCAAAACGCACGAAGGGGACGTTCTCCGCCCGGGCAATGCTTTTCCCATAGGTGTTGGTGATCAGGAGATCCACCGGCTCGTTCTTTATCCACTGGTGGAGTTCGAAGAGATCGCCGCTCTGTTTGATGCGCGCCCCGGGGACCGGGCCGTCCAGCAGCTCGTGCATCCGCTTCTCGAACTGGTTGCCCGGTGTCCCGGTGATGGCGAAGACCGGCTTCATCTCCAGTTCGAGAAGGAACTGGGTCAGGGCCACCACCTGGTCGGGGTCGCCGGAAAGCGCGACCCGTTTCCCGTGAAAATACTGATGGAGGTCGCTCATGGTATCGACCAGCCGGCCCCGCTCGAGCTCGATGGCGTCCGGGACGGTGACTCCGGCGTAGTTGGCAAGGGCGGAGACAAACCGGTCAGTGGCGCCGATGCCGATCGGCAGGTCGAGGAAGGCGGCCGGAACATTGCACTTCGCCTCCAGGGTGGCGGCGGCGACGTGGGAGGCAAAATGGCCCAGGGCGAGGGAGGCAATGCTGTCGCCGGCGGACCGGATGTCCGCCACCGTGGCTCCACCCTCCGGATACATCTTGTACTGCCCGGTCAACGGACCATCGAGGACGTTCGATGTATCCGGAAAGAGCACAATCTTCACGCCCATCGCGGAGGCCAGGCGCTTGATCTCCCGCATGTCCGCCGGCTCCACGAACCCGGGGATCACGTTGACCTGGTTGAGTGTCTGCCCGGTCTTCTCCGAGAGGTAATTGACCATCGCCATCACCATGTTGGAGAAGCCGTAGACGTGGGAGCCGACGAAGGACGGGGTGTTGGCGTGGATCACCACCTTTCCCGGCGGGATCGAGCCCTCCTCGCGTGCCTTCTTGATCATGGTCGGGATGTCGTCGCCGATCACCTCGGAGAGGCAGGTGGTGTGGACCGCCACGATCTCCGGATTGTAGATCGTGAAGATGTTCTTCAGCGCCTGCGTGAGATTGGCCATGCCTCCGAAGACCGAGGCTCCCTCGGTGAAGGAGCTCGTGGTGGCCATGACCGGTTCCTTGAAGTGACGTGTCAGATGGCTGCGGTGGTAGGAGCAGCAGCCCTGCGAGCCGTGGCTGTGGGGCATACAACCGTGGATACCGAGGGCAGCGTACATCGCGCCGATCGGCTGGCAGGTCTTGGCCGGATTGATCCGGAGGGCGGAGCGTTCCTGGACGTCCGCAGTGGTTCCGTCGAGCATGGGGAGAAGGGATGAGGATTGAAATGGGATGGGCTCAGTTTTCAGCGCGCTCTCCGCCCGGGGCGGCCTTGGCCGGCTTCCAGGCCTTGGCCAGACCGGCCACGGTTTCGCGGATGGCTTTGTTGCGCGGGCTGTCGACCCCGGGGCCGACGGCGGTGGCGGGATCCGCCGGTTTTTTCCAGGCAGGCGTGACCAGCTTCCACACCGGGGTGTTGATCATGCGGTCGATCTCCCGGTAGAAGTTTGCCGCTCCGGTGAAGGCGGCATAGGGGCCACCGATGTCGTAGGAGTGGAGCTGCTTGCAGGGCACTCCAAACTTCTCGATCACGAACTTGTCCTTGATGCCCGAGCCGATGATGTCCGGTTTGTAGAGGGCGATGAGTTTTTCCATCTCGTGGTGGGAGATGTCGTCAATCACGAGCGACGACGCCTTCATCTCCTTCATCATCCCGTCATAGTCTTTGAAACTGAAGCCTCCCTCCGCGAGGGCGGCGATCTGCTCGGGCGTCTTGCGGGCGCGGAAACGGGACGGGTCGGCCTCGACCTCCAGCTCCTCGATGTTCCGGGAGTCGGCATCGACGCGGATGTTGGGCAGCACCGCCCTCCCCTCATAATCGTCGCGGTGGGCGAACTCGTAACCGGCCGCCACCGTCAGCATGCCTACATCCTTGAAGAGATGCTGGTAGTGATGCGCCCTCGACCCACCCACGAACATCGCGGCGGTCTTGCCCTGGAGCCGTGCACGCACCTCCTCCTGGACGGGACGCAGCGCGGCCATCTCCTGGGCGATCACCTCCTCGACCCGCTGGCTGAGGGTTTCATCCTGGAAGTAGGCCGCGACCTTGCGGAGCGACTTTGCGGTTTGTTCCGCGCCGATGAAGTTCACCTTGATCCAGGGAATCCCGAACTTGGTCTCCATCATCTCAGCCATGTAGTTGATCGAGCGGTGGCACATCACGATGTTGAGATCCGCGGTGTGGCACTTGCAGATCTGCTCGTAGCTGATGTCGCCCGAAAGCGTCGCCGTCACATGGATACCACACTTCTGGAGGAGGGTGTCGATCTCCCAGGCATCGCCACCGATGTTGTATTCCCCCAGGACATTGACCCGGAAGGGCTGCGGATCCGGCTGGTCGAGGAGACCCACCATGTGCTTGAAGACGCCGTTGTTGGCGATGTGGTGGCCGGCGGACTGCGAGACGCCCTTGTAGCCTTCGCAGGAGAAACCGAAGACATTGATGCCGAGTTCCTCCTTCGCCTGGCGGCAAACGGTATGGATGTCGTCGCCGATCAGACCCACCGGGCAGGTGGCATAGACGGAGATCGCCTTGGGCTTGAAGATGCGGTGGGCCTCCCGGATGGCGCGGGCCAGTTTCTTTTCCCCGCCAAAGATGATCTCCTCCTCCGTCATGTCGGTGGTCATGCAATACTGGAGGAAATTCACCGGCTGCCCCGGCTTGATCCGCGCCAGGTTCCGGCGGGTCAGCCAGGAGTAGTAGCTGCAGCCCACCGGGCCATGGGTGATGTGCAGGATGTCATGGATCGGTCCGATCACGACCCCGCGGCACCCAGCGTAGGTGCAGCCGCGCTGGGTGATGATGCCGGGGACGGTGCGGGTGTTGGCGGCGATCTCCGGCGGGCAGGAGGGTTCGTTGACGACGAACTGCTTCTCCCGCTTCTTTTTCGTCTTGGGCGGATAAATCTCGAGCATCTCGCGGCGGACGTCGGCGGCGTCGGGCAAGGACCGGTCCGGAACGGGAAAGCCATCGGCGTCAATGCCTGGGGCGGCGGAGGAGGACGTGGTGTCGGGCATGGAAAGGACGTGTTGTGATTGGCGGGGTCCCCGGGGCGTGAAGGCGCCCCCGGGGAGGCAGGGACGGGCGGTTGGTGACTCAGTTACCGAGCAGTCCGTACTCCATCAGGAGGTTCTCCAGTTCCTGGATACCGAGCGGACGCGGAATGACGAAACGGGTGTTGGTATCGATGGCGCGCGCGAGGGTGCGGTACTCCTCCGCCTGGGCACAGGCGGGGTTCCACTCGATCACGGTCTTGCGCTGGATCTCCGCGCGCTGGACGTCGTTCTCGCGGGGAACGAAATGGATCATCTGGGTGCCCAGGCGCTCGGCGAAGGCCTCGATCATCTGGCGCTCGTTGTCCACCTTGCGGCTGTTGCAGATCAGGCCGCCCAGGCGCACCACCCCGGTCTGGGCGTACTTCTGGATGCCCTTGCAGATGTTGTTGGCCGCGTACATCGCCATCATCTCCCCCGAGCAGACGATGTAGATCTCCTCCGCCTTGCCTTCGCGGATCGGCATGGCGAAGCCGCCGCAGACCACGTCGCCCAGCACGTCGTAGAAGACGTAGTCGAGCTTCTCGTCCTCATCATAGGCGCCGAGCTGTTCCAGCATGTTGATCGAGGTGATGATGCCGCGCCCGGCGCAGCCCACACCCGGCTCCGGGCCGCCGCTCTCCACGCAGAGGCTGGAGCAGAAACCGGTGGAGCGGATGTCCGCCAGTTCCACGTCCTCGCCTTCCTCGCGAAGCGTGTCGAGGACGCTGCGCTGGGCCAGGCCGCCGAGGAGCAGCCGGGTCGAATCCGCCTTCGGATCGCACCCGACCACCATCACGCGCTTGCCCATCTCAACCAGGCCCGCGACCGTGTTTTGCGTTGTCGTTGATTTTCCAATACCGCCCTTGCCGTAGATTGCGACTTTTCTCATGGAGTGTTGTTTTGAAGGTTCCTGTCGGATGCCACCGACCTAAGCGTGCGCGGTGCCAGCCTGTCGCCGGCCTCCGCAAGTACCTTCCCTTCAACCCGTAAAAACTTCTCGAATGGGGGTGTGAAGCGCGGCTTCCCGACCGTTCACCCACCGCGGCGTAGCCTGTATCCGCCGAATCCTACAAAAAGGTCGGAAAATCGCAGACCGGGGCTCCCCTTGCCCGCGGGGTCCGGTCCGGCACGCAATCCGCTTCGCCGGTGTCATGACCGAGCCCACCACCCGCGCCGCCCCGGCCGCACCCACCCTGGAGGAACGTGCCCTCGGCGCCTACCTCGGCCTGGCCGTGGGCGACGCCCTCGGCGCGACGGTGGAGTTCATGACAGCCCATGAAATCAGGGCCATCCACGGGGTCCACCGGGACCTGACCGGCGGGGGCTGGCTGCGGCTTCGCCCCGGTCAGGTGACCGACGACACGCAGATGGCGCTCGCCCTCGGTCGGGCCGTGATCTCCCGCGGGCGCTGGGTGCCGGAGGCGGCGGCGGAGGCGCTGGCGGCCTGGATGCGCAGCCGGCCGGTGGACATCGGTCACACCTGCCGCCGAGGCATCCGGCGCTATCTGCTCGAGGGCTCGCTGGAGGCGCCCCTGGCGGAGGACAGCGCCGGCAATGGCGCGGCGGTGCGCGGCCTGCCGCTCACCCTCGCCTGCCTCCACGCGCCGGAGGCGTTGACTCACCACGCCCTCGAGCAGGCCCACCTCACCCATCACCACCCACTGTCCGACCTGGCCACCCTGGCGGTGGGGCGGATGACCCGCGCGCTGCTGCTTGGCGGCGACATGACCGAGGCGCGACGGGTTGCGGCGGAGCTGGTGGCGTCCGCCCCCACCTTCCGTTTCGAGCCGTGGCCGGGGAATACGAGTGGTTACATCGTGGATACACTGCAGTCGGTTCTCGCCGGATTCTTCAGCACCACCACGTTTGAGGACTGCCTGGTCCGGGCGGTGAACCGCGGCGGCGACGCCGACACGATCGGCGCGATGGTGGGTCAACTCGCCGGGGCCCGCTACGGGGTGAACGCGATTCCCACCCGCTGGCTCCGGCGCCTGGATCCGGCGGTGAAGGATGAAATCCGCGTCCAGACCGCGCAGCTGCTGCGCCTCGCCGTCGGGCCCGGTGAGGATTGCGCGCAGGGCCCAACCGCAGGTGTCCGGTGCAACGTGGGGGAGGCCCGGCGGTGAAGCCCGCGAGTGCGCCGGCGGTTTTCAACCGCTGCAACCTCTCTCCCTGGGTGATGGGGGACATTGAATTCCAGCGCCATCCCCAACCCCTGGAAATCGAAGGCGTGCGCCGCGCAGACCGTCGCCTTTTCGAGCTGCTGGCGGAGTGCCCTGCGCCGGAGCGCCGCGGGGAGATTTTTCACGACTACGTCTCGGTCAAATTCAGGCTCCACGAATGGGCCGAGCACCAGGCGGGAGCACGGTCCAGCCTGCGTTCCAGTTACCTGCGTTATCTCCGCAACTGGGGGGCGGACAGCAACGGGCACGCGGGTGCGGTCCTCAAGACCTGGGTTGAAAGCCGCTTTGGCCTGGCGAGCACCTTCCACGGCGGTCGTCTCCCTCACGACCCGGCCGCGCTCCAGCGTTACCACCATGACGCCATGCGCGGCGCGGCCCAGACGGTGGGGGCGATGATGCAGCTGGACCTGCTCTACACCTTTTGCCAGGACGAACTCGCGCGCCGCTTTCCCGGGCAAACCTGGCGCACCCTCTACCGCGGCACCCATGATCCCAGTGAGTATTCGCTCGTGGACTACGGAAAGACATCCCGACCTCGCGTCCTGTTGAACAACCTCAGTTCGTTCACGGCTGACCGGGAGGTCGCCTGGGAGTTTGGCTCGGCAGTCTGGAAGGTCGAGGTGCCCCTGCAAAAGATCGTGTTTTTCAGCGGACTGCTTCCCCGTCATCTCCTCGAGGGCGAAGCGGAATATCTTGTCCTGGGGGGCGAATACGAGGTGGTGCCCCTGCTTTATTGAGGCCCCTCAGTCGCGGTGGACGTCGGGATCGATCGCGTGCTTTTTCACGCGCAGGCCCATCATCCGCTCCGTCAAGCCCAGTTGACGCGCCGCCTTGGCCATGATTCCGCGGTGGGTCTTGAGCGCCTCGAGGATCATCTCGCGTTCCACCTGGTCCAGGGCGGCCTGGAGGGAACCGGCGGACGGCATGGTGCCAGACGCCTCGGCGGTCTGGAGCGTGGGTGGCAGGTGGTATCCGTGGACCACTCCGTCCTGGGAGAGGAGAACGGCCCGCTCGATCACGTTCTCCAGTTCCCGCACGTTGCCGGGCCAGTGGTACGACATGAGCATGTCGATCGCCGGGGTGGAGAGTCGCACCACCTTCTTTTCATTCTGACGTGAGCATTTTTCCAGGAAGTAGTCGGCCAGCTCCAGGATGTCGCTCTTCCGCTCACGCAGGGGTGGCAGGTAGATGGGAAAGACGTTGATCCGGTAATACAGATCGAGGCGAAACGTCCCCGCCTCGATCATCTGCTCGAGATTGCGGTTGGTGGCGGTGATCACCCGGACGTCGACCTTGATCGACTGATTTCCTCCCACCCGCTCGAGGGTGTTTTCCTGAAGCACGCGCAGCAGCTTGGCCTGGGTGGCGAGGGAGATCTCGCCGATCTCGTCGAGGAAGAGAGTGCCCCCGTGGGCGAGTTCGAAGCGGCCCTTCCGCAGCGCCAGCGCGCCGGTGAACGCACCCTTCTCATGACCGAACAACTCACTTTCGATGATGCTTTCGGGGAGCGCCGCGCAGTTCACCCGGACAAAGGGTTTCTCGCGCCGGCTGCCGCCCTGCCAGATCGCCTGCGCAATACGCTCCTTGCCCGCACCGGTCTCACCGCGGATCAACACGGTTGTCTTGGAGTCGGCCACCTGATCGACGTGAAAGTACACCAGTCGCATGGCGGAGGAGCGGCCGATCATGCCTTCCGGCACAAAGCTTTTTTTGATCTGCTCGTGGAGCCGTTCGTTCTCCCGGCGAAGGGAATCGAATCGTTCCTTGGCGAGCTGCCGGAAGCGCACCGCCAGGCCCACCTGCCCGGCCATGAGGAGAAGAAAGCGCAGCTCGGCCTCGAGCCACTCCCGCTCGCCGGCGTCGCAAACGAAGCTGAGCGTGCCGAGCACTTCCGTGCCGTGGCGGATCGGCACGGCCAGCCACGCTCCGGCCCCGGCGGCACCCAACTGGAGGCGGTCGAGCGCGGTGAGCTCGTCGGCGGCCGCCTCCGCGGCTCCGGTCAGGAGGAGGGCCTCGCCGCTGGTCGCAAGAGACCCGAGGAGGCCGCGGCCGAGGGGCGCGCTGGCTTTTTTCCAGCCTTCCGGAAAATCCGGCGCGGCCTCGTCCGCCACCAGCTCGCCACGCTCCCGGTCAACGATGGCCAAAAGCCCAAGGCGCAGGCCGGCCTGGGTCGTCAATTGCGTGAAGAGGGAACCCATTGCGGCCTTGAAATCGCCGCCCAGCGCGAGCGCGCTCGAGACCAGGCGCAGCGAGTCGATTTCACGCAGGACCCGGCAGCCTATCGCAAAGGCACCCTTTCCACCCGGCCCGGCGTCCGGGCCACCACAACGAGCGCAGGAATTCACGCGCCCCTGCGGAGCACCGCATATGCCACCCCCTGCCTCATCCTTTGGCCAAAACCACGCCCCTTTTGCCCGCCGCCCGGCCGGGGTGGAGTTCACCCTAACGATTCTCCTGGAAAAAAGTGGCAGGGCGGGGCGGCGCTTGCAGGGTGTTCCCGCTTTCATGGTTTACCCCACTCTCGCCCTGCTCGCCCTCACCGCCGCCACCGCCCTCGCCTCCGATGCCGACTGGAGGCACTATCTCGGCGGACCGGACCGCAGCCACTATTCCACGCTCGCGCAGATCACGCGGGAAAATGTCTCCCAGCTGGAGGTTGCGTGGACCTTCCACACCGGCGACGCGGGCGAAATGC
The DNA here is from genome assembly GCA_023428905.1 of Verrucomicrobiota bacterium. Classification (GTDB taxonomy): domain Bacteria; phylum Verrucomicrobiota; class Verrucomicrobiia; order Opitutales; family Opitutaceae; genus EW11. The sequence continues at coordinate 366,373 of JAEYWP010000016.1, read as the reverse complement.
AGTGCAATCCCATCGTGGTCGATGGGGTGCTCTACGGCGCCACCGCCTCCAACCAGATCTTTGCGGTCGACGCCGCCACCGGACGCGAGCTTTGGCGCTACACGGAAAAAAGCGGCGAGTGGACCAAGACGGTGCGCGGGGTGACGTATTGGACGGATGGACGCGAGGCGCGCATCCTTTTCACCCTCGCCTCTCAACTCTGCGCGGTGGACGCCCGGACGGGGCGGCTGGTGGAGGGCTTTGGAACGGGCGGAAAGGCCGACCTGCGTCAGGGCCTCGGCGCCGGCAGCGAAAACAAATGGGTGGTGTCGAGCACACCCGGCACGCTTTTCGGCAATCTCTACATCGTGCCGACCCGCGTCAGCGAGGAGGCGGGGGCCGCGCCCGGGTCGATCCAGGCCTTCTACGTGCGCACCGGGAAGCTGGCCTGGGTTTTTCATACCATTCCGCAGCCGGGTTCCTACGGGCACGACACCTGGCCGAAGGGCGCCGCCGGCCACCCTCGGCTGGGCGGGGCTAACTCCTGGGCCGGCATGACCCTCGACGAAAAACGCGGTATTCTGTATGTCCCTACAGGTTCGGCCTCACCCGACTTCTGGGGCGGCGACCGCCCGGGCAGCAACCTGTTCGCCAACTGCCTGATCGCGCTCGACGCGGCCACCGGCCGCCGCCTCTGGCACTACCAGACGGTGCACCACGACCTCTGGGATCGGGACCTGCCGGCGCCGCCGGTGCTGCTCGACGTCAGGCGCGACGGCAAGGTCATCCCCGCCGTGGCCCAGACAACCAAGCACGGCTACGTCTTTGTCTTCAACCGGCTCACCGGCGAACCCCTCTTCCCGATCGACGAAAAACCCTTTCCCGCCGCGACCCTGCCCGGCCAGACCACCTGGCCGACCCAGCCGATTCCGCGCCTGCCCGCCCCGTACGCGCGGCAGGTGCTGACGGAGGACGACATCCGCAAGGACGCCCCGGACGCAGAGCAGCTGCTCGCCCTATTCCGCGGGGCGCGCCATGGGATGTTTGAACCCTTTGGAACGGACACCGTCCTGCTTTTTCCCGGCTTTGATGGCGGAGCGGAATGGGGTGGTCCCGCGGTGGACCCCGACGGCACGCTCTACGTCAACAGCTCGAACATGGCCTGGCTGGTCCGGCTGGTGCAGACACCGACGGAGACACAACTGGCCGGCCTCACGCCGGGGGAACGTCTCTATGCCCTGCAGTGCGCCGGCTGCCACGGGGCCGACCGGAGCGGCAATCCCGCGAGCGGTTTTCCCTCCCTGATCGACATCACGCAACGCCGCGACCGACCCTATCTGCTCGGGCTGATCTCCGGTGGGAAAGGCATGATGCCCGGGTTCGGTCACCTCTCCGCCCCGGAAAAGGAGGCGTTGCTGGGCTTCCTTGGGGGCAGCGAGACCGTGACCGCCACCGGAGGGGAGACTGCGCCCTCCGCACCCGCGGCGGATCCCGCGTATAAGCTCGATGGTTACATCAAGTTTCTCTCCAGCGACGGCTACCCCGGCGTGACGCCCCCGTGGGGACACCTCAGCGCCATCGATCTCAACACCGGGGACTACAAGTGGAAGATCACGCTGGGCGAGTATCCAGAACTCAAGGCGCGCGGCATCCCGCAGACGGGCGCGGAAAACTATGGCGGTCCCATCGTGACAGCCAGCGGCGTGCTCTTCATCGGGGCGACACGGGATGGCATGTTCCGCGCGTTCGACACCCGCGACGGCCGACTGCTCTGGGAAACGGAGCTGCCGGCCCCGGCGTTTGCCACGCCGACGACCTACCAGTTGAACGGCAGGCAATACATCGTGATCGCCTGCGGCGGTACAAAACTGAATACACGAAGCGGCGACGCCTACGTGGCCTTCGCCCTGCCGGCTTCGCCCTGAGGCATCACGGCGCCAGCAGCAGCTGGATCTCCTCGGCGGCCTTCCAGGCGGAGGCCGGCCCGTGGCTGCCCAGGCGCTCCAGCACCCAGTCGACCTTCGTGATGGTGATTTCCATTTCCGGGTCGAACGACCAGAAGCACTCCACGTGAAAAGTGCGGAAGGCTTTCTGCGCCAGGAGAACGGCCTCCCGCTCGCGCGAATGGCGGGTGGGATGAGCGAGGGAAAAGGAAAGCGGATCTTTGCGTTCCGACATGCTGAAAGCCCTGACGAGGCCCTGGGTGGAGCACGAACCCGGCCAGGCGCCGCCTCGGGCCGAGGCAGGCGAAGGAGCTCCATTGCGGAGTCGCTTGGGACGATGGGTGCACGTGCTCATGACGCCCCCTCCTAAGCAGCCCCCATGCCGACCGCGCGACGCTGGCGCTCAACCCGGCAGGTGCACGGTGACGAAGGAGTACCAGCCTGTTGAATACGTCTCGAAACCTGGAGCCCGGGCATAGGCGATCAGACGCCTGCCCCCCGGGGCCTCTTCCAGAAAATACCCCTTGCCGATCCGGTCGCGCAGCACCTCGTTTGGCAGGCGAAACGGCTCGCGAAGGGCCCCGCCACGCGAATCCGCCAGCACGGTGCCTTCCGGGTCGGCCAGGAAGGCCCGCGCCTGCGGCCTGTCCGCCTCGTCGACCGCGGTGGACGCCATGATCTTCTCCGCCAGCGCGTTCCAACGAAAAACCACTCCCAGCACCCCGAGCGGCTCGCCCTTGGCATCACCGCCGCGGCACACCTTGCAGGCATAGACGAGGACCCGCTCGCCGTTCACCAGCGCGGAGTCGTGGACGGACTGAAAGCCGAAACTCTCCCCGTCGGCGCACGCAAGGGCGGAGCGGAACCACGCTTGCTGCGCCACAACCTGCCCAACGGACGCATAGTCGCCCGGCCTGCCGTTCGCCAGCACGCGCCCCGCGAGGTCGGTGAGCACGATGTCGAAATACACCGTGTATGCCTTGAGGATGACGGCCATCCGCTCGGACGCATAACGGGTCGCCTTCTCCGACGGGTTTTCGAGCCGGGCCACAAACGCCCCATCCGTGGCCCACCAGCGGCAATCGCAGGAACGTTCGTAGAGGTTGCGGTCGATCAGGTCGATGTTGGCGAGGGCGAGGTCGGCCAGGCGCGTGCCCTTCACCTCCGTCGCGAGCCGGGCGCTGATCGCCGAAAGTTCATCCACCAGGTTTTTTGTCCGCTCCCGAAGGTCCTTGGCGATCACGCCGGTCTGCGCGGAAAAGGTAACCATCTCATTGCCGAGGACTTGAAACGCGCGTCCGTGGAGGCCGAGCCGGGCCGCCTCGATCTGGATGTTGATCGCGAGCAGGCGCGCCTGGCTGTTCACCGTCTCGATCCCGGAACCGGCGCGCGTGATGCTCGTATCCAGTTCGGTGGAAAGATGCCGGATGCGATCGGCACTGTTGAGGTGGGACGAAGCAACCATAATGGGGCCCTTCCACATCGACGCAGGTAGCGCTCCACGTAAGCGGGTCCCGCATGAAAGGAAATGATGCTGCCCATGAGCGCTCTTGATGCAAATCCCACGGCCGCCCTGGGGGACCCAGGCGTTTTTGGGCCCAGCCGCCGCCTCGGCAGCATTTTTACGGCTGCGGCTCGTTACATTTCCGCGTCGACGCGCGCTGTAAGCCCCTCTCCGCCAAGGCACTGTGCTGCCCTGGGTCACTTGGCTAGGGAAAACCGCCTAGACGTCCGGGGAATCTGTGCTACCGTGGTCTCCGTCAGGCGTTCTTTAGCATTCCCTTTCCCGGTACAAAACGTGTCGGGAGAACTGCCGAATCCTTCGGGAGGAGGCACTGACCATAGGAGGATACCAAAATGTCCATCACCATGGCTCTGGCCTACGTCGTTGTGTTAGGTGTGTTCATCATCGCAGCACGCGACCGCAAGGCTCCGAGAACGCTAACTAAATAAGTAAATCACTCCCCCGGGACGGGTCACCGTCCCGGGGGTTTTTATTTGGAGAAGAAATTGCGCCGAAAGGATCCGGACGACGACCGCCGCCGTACTTGCTAAAAGAGTCCCATGCGAATGACCGATGCCCAGATGTACAGCCGCCTCCTCGCGGGCGATCCCAGCTACAACGGGCGTTTTTTTACCGGCGTACTGACGACCGGAATCTACTGCCTTCCGTCGTGTAAGGCGCGCAAACCGAAGGCTGAAAACGTTCGTTTCTTTCCCACCTGCGAGGCGGCGCGTGCGGCGGGTCTGCGCCCGTGCCGCAAGTGTCACCCGGACGATTATGCGCGTGGCGCGGACCCGGTCCTGGAAACGGTGGAGTCGCTGGTGGAGACGGTGCGGGCGAGGCCGCAGGATTTTATTGATGCTGGTGCCATTGTGCAGCGCTCCGGCTTTGGCACCACGCGGCTCTTCGAACTGTTTCGGCAGCATTATCACCTGACACCCGGGGACCTGCTCGTGCGGGCCCGCCTGGATGCCAGCCTGGTGCAGCTGCGCTCGGGCCGCTCCGTCGCAGAGGCCGCGCTCGCGGTGGGCTTTGAGTCCCTTTCCGCCTACCATGACCAGTTTCGGCGCGTGTACGGTCTGACCCCGGGCGGCTACCAGACGCTTCCCCGCAGCCGCAGCTTCACCCTGCACTTGCCGCCGCATTATCCGCTCGCCTACCTCAAGCGCGGCCTGGGGCGCGACCCCGCCAGCGTAACGGAGGCACTTGAGGGAGACGTTTTTCGCGCCGCCGTGCGCCTGGGAGAAACGCCCGCGCTGCTGACGATGGTATTCTCTCCGGAGGCGGTGGAGGTCCATCTTTCGGACGGCGACGCGCACGCGGCACACACGCTCGCGTGCGGGGTGCTGGGGTTGGGCCAGACGTGCGAGGCCTTCGCCAGGCTCGCTGGGAAGCTGGGTTTGAGTCGCCTTGTCGCTGGGCGCGAGCACCTGAGGGTTTCCCAGACCACCAGTGTTTTTGACGGTCTCCTGTGGGCGGTTATTGGCCAGCAAATCAACCTGCCCTTCGCCTTTGTGCTGCGTCGCCGCCTGATCGAACGGGCGGGGGAGCGCCTGGAGGGCACGCCCTTTCGCCTACTGCCCACGCCGGCGCGCGTCGCCTCCCTCACTCCGGCGGAGCTCGCACCGCTCCAGTTTTCTCAGCGGAAGGCCGAGTATGTGATCGATCTCTCCCGAAAGGTGGCAGAGGGAAAGCTCCCGCTCGACACGCTGGCCCGGGCATCGGCCACGCGGGTGGAGCGACTGCTGCTCGAGCAGCGAGGACTCGGACCCTGGTCCGTGAATTATCTGATGATGCGCTCCCTGGGGTTCGCGGACTGTGTTCCTCTCGGCGACACCGGCGTGACGAGCGGGCTGCAGGCGCTCTTCAAGCTGGAGCAGCGTCCCGATGTGGATGCCACCCGCCGCTTGATGTCTGTCTTCGCCCCCTTCCGCAGCCTCGCCACCGCCCATCTCTGGAACTACAACCGCCCCACCCCATGATCTGCCATCTTTCCACGTTCACTCTGCGATTTGGGTCCTCCGCGCCGCTGCCCTTTTCGGTAGCGGTTAATGCCGCCGGTGCGGTCGTGGCTACCGCCTTTGGGGAGGCCGACCAGCTCGCCCGCCGCGCCTTGCTCGGTCAAACCGACACCAGCGACCGGCACACGCGGCACGTCCGTGAGGCACTGGAGGCATACGCCGCGGGAGAGCGACGCGATTTCGAGCTCGCGCTCGCGCCGGTGGGTTCGCCCTTTCAACAGCGCGTCTGGGCGGCCTTGCGCCTAATCCCCTACGGGACCACGCGCACTTACGGGGACCTGGCGCGGCAGCTGGGCAGTTCCGCACGGGCGATTGGCCGCGCCAACGCCACCAACCCCATCTGCCTGATCGTGCCGTGCCACCGCGTGATCGGGGCGGACGGCTCCCTCACCGGTTTCGCTTTCGGAGAACCCATCAAACACACCCTGCTGGCGCACGAAGGGGCCCTGAATGAAGCGCCATTGCTATTGTAGCCGGGGTCCCGCCGCTCACAGCGGCAAAACGTGAGCTCCACGCGGGGGCAGGCGTGTTACGTCGCTTCCCCTCGACCCTGTTCTTATTGCAGGCGGGGTGCCCCACCCCGCACCCGCGGTTCAAACACTTAGCCGAGCCACGTCAGGGGGCCGATGGTGGCCCCCCAGGACCGAGAAGGTAGCCCGCAGGACCGAAAACTTCAGACGCGCGCCGTGATGCACCGGTGCCGCCGCCGAAATCGCGAAGCCCGAGCGCTCAGGCGCCGCGGTAACCAAGTACGCGGGCGGGCAGGAGGAATAGCGCCCCGATGAAGGCCAGGATACCGTGCACCACTGCTCCCAGCAGCCGAAACGGGAGGGAGAGCAGCCAGAGGAACGGCAGGGCCACCAGCAGCAGCAGCGCGAGGGGCCAGCAAAGCACGAGGAGAAGAGTCCAGAGAACGAGCGAGAGGAGGAAGTTCATGGAAGGTGCCGTTTCCCACATAACACAGCACCTCTCCAAAAGTTTCAGCGCGTCGTGCCCGGGTTCAACCTCAGATCCTCCGCGATACCCCAAGCGCCTCCCGCGCCGCCATTCTCAGCCTTGGCGGAGTCATCAGCGCCGATCCTCCAATGCCTTTGTCAGCATTCGGCGGAGTCGCCAGCGCCATCTCCAACGCCTTTGTCAGCGCTCGGCGAAGGCCCTTACGCCTCCTCCGTTGGCTGCTCGTTCTTGCGTGCACCGCGGATATTCAAAAGCGCCAGGGCAATTTGAAGCGCCACCAGCGCGTAGGCCGCGGCATGAAGCCCCCAGACCACCCACAGGACAGTGCTGGCAAGAAAACACCAAAATCCCGCTTTCCGCCTGACCTTGGATTGCGCGGCCACCAGCCAGGCTGCCGCCACCGTTACGACCATGGCCGGCCACTGGAGCAGGTTGAGCAGAGAGGAGGTATCCATGAATAAAAAAGGCCGCTCCGAAGAGCGGCCGGCGCAGGAGACCGTGCAAGACCTCAGTCGTTCGTGATGTCGAACGTCGTGCTCTGCTCGCGGATTGGGGTGTACACGGTGTACCACGCTTTTTGCGCGTCGCTGCCGGAATACTCCTTCAGCGCGGCCTCGTCGGCAAATTCCATCACGATGGCGTGTGTGCGCTGACCCTGCGCCTTCAGCGTCTTGGTCCAGACGCGGCTGATTCCCTTGAAGGAGGCGGGAAGCGCCTTGGCTCCGTCGAGCGCAGCCTTGATCTGTTCGGCGCTGGTGTCCTTTTTCCAGGTGACCGTCACGACGTGGATGACGGACTTGGGCGCGGAACCCGCGGCGTTCAGGGCAACCGGCAGCATCAGCATGCCGGCGATCATGGTCAGGGTAAGGATGAACTTTTTCATGGGATGGGACGTGAGCTATATACGCAGCCCCGCAATCCGCAACTGCTGCCCGTTTATTGGTCCACGTAGTGCGTGGTTTGTTACTTGCATCTGGTGCTCTGACTTTGAAGCCTTGCCGGATGTCCAGTGCACCGACAAGCGCCGCGTTGACCGTCCTTCTCGTTGAAGACAGCGACGACGATGCCTTCTTTTTCCAGCGCGCCACGCGCCAGAAGGCATCGCTGCGGGTGATCCGCGCCCGTGATGGGGAAGAGGCCAAGCACTACCTCTCAGGTACCGGCCCCTACAGCGACCGCGCCCAGCATCCCCTGCCCGACGCAGTCCTCACAGACCTCAAGATGCCGCTTTGCACCGGGACTGAGCTGGTCTCCTGGATGCGCAGCCAGCCCGACCACGCGCAAACCCCGTGCGTGATCGTCAGTTCCTCCAACGTCCAAAGCGACATGGAGGCGGCGCGGGTCGCCGGCGCCACGGCCTACCTGGTGAAACCGTCCACCCTGGCTGGCTACGAACACCTCTGGGACGCGTTCCGCAAGGTCTGCGCGCACGTGTCGGCCTTTTCAGTCACGCTCCCCCAGGAACGCTGAAACGTCGGGCGCCGAGCAAAGGGCCCCACCGGCTTGCGGACGGGTCCGCTGAACGCCACGTTGCGCCCGATTCCGAGCATGTACGCTTTCGACTCTTCCGAAGAACAACAACCTGTCCTGTGGGTGCGCGGTTATCCGCTGTATTCCGCCCACGTCATCGTCGCGACCTATGTCACGTCCATGATCGTGACGGCGCTGTCGATGGGCCTGGGCGGCAGCGGCTGGTTGAGCGCCCTGGTCTTCACCAGCGACGCGGTGCTGCGGGGGGAAATCTGGCGCATCGTCACCTACGGGTTGGTGAACCAACCCACGATCTTCTTTGCGATCAGCATGCTGATGATCGTCTGGTTCGGGCGTGAGCTGGAGAAGGTCTTCGGGCGACGCCGTTTCCTCACCTTCTTCGGCTGCGTGTATGTGCTGACGCCACTGCTCTTTACCATCCTGGGCCCCTGGCTGCCGATGACGCTGGCCGGCGAGACAGGCTCGTTTGCGCTCTTCATCGCATTCGCCGCGTTTTATCCGAACATCCCGGTCTTTTTCGGCCTGTTGGCCAAGTGGCTGGCGGTGATCCTCGTTGGCCTCTACACGCTGATGGCTATCAGCCGCCGCGACGTCGGAGACCTGATCTCCCTCTGGGCAACCGCCCTCTTTGCCGTCGCGTATGTACGCCACCAGCAGGGCCGCTTTTCGGTCCCCGCTTTTCGCCTCCCTCGCAGCGAGCCCAAGCTCAAAGTCATCAAGGGAGAGGGGCGCGCACCGGTGGCGACGCCCAAGGCAGCGGTCGATACCACCATGGAGGAAGTGGACGCCCTGCTGGACAAGATTGCCCAGTCAGGGATCAACAGCCTGACCCGAGCGGAGCGGGCCAAGCTCGATGCGGCACAGGCCGATCTGCTCCGCCGCAAATCCGGACGCCGCTAGCCGGAATCCGACACGTTCTCGGCGTCGGACCCGCATCACCGCACTCCGCCCGGCGCGGTCGCTTGTTTCAGGAAGGTCACGCTCTGCGGAATCTGCGCGGGAGCGGCGGAGGATTCGTCCTCGATGAAATAGTGGCGGACGCCCACCTCACGCGCGGCCTCCAGCAGGGCCTTGAAGTCCATCTGGCCGGTGCCGAGGACGACGTTGTTCTCCTTGTCGCGACCGGCGCCATCAAAGGCGCGGGCCACGCCCTTGCGGATATCCTTGAGGTGAAGGAGCTGCCAGCGCGATGGATACTTCCGGAGCCAGGCCGCCGGATCTTCGCCCGGCAGGTAAACCCAAAGGGTGTCCATCTCGAACGCGACGGCATCCTCGTCGGTCTCCCGGATGATCAGGTCCATCAGGGTCGCGTCACCGTACCGCTGGAATTCATAGCCGTGGCAGTGGTAGAAGAACTGCACGCCGTGTTTGGCCAGCTCCTTGCCGGCGCGGTTGAAAACCTCGATCGCGCGGCGGGCATCCGCCTCGTCAAAGCCCCCCTCGTGCGGGATCCAGGCGGTGCCGGCGTAGGCCAGGCCGAGCGCCTTCACCTCCGCCACGACCTCGGGCAGGGCTTTGTCGAACTTTTCAAATGGGAAATGGCCCGAGACCGGATGGAGACCCGCGTCGGTCAACATCTTCTTGAACGTGGCGGGAGCGATGCCGTAGGTGCCTGCGAGCTCGACCTCCTTCACGCCCGATTTTGCCACGAGCTGGATGGTCTCAGGCACCTGGGTGAGGAACTGGCCGCGCAGGCTGTACAGCTGCAGGCCGATTTCGACGGGTTTGTCCGCCATGGCGCCGAAGGCGGCGGAGGCGAGGAGGGACGCTGCACCGACGAGGAGGGATAAACGTTTGATCATGATCGTGGGGGGGGAGGAACAGGTCGTGTGGGGGCACGCGGATCGCCTGGACGCAGGCGATCGGCCGCACGCAAGCCACGCCGCCGCACCGCGTCAATCCCACAGCCGCACCCGGGGTGGCGTACCCAGGAATTCCCTACGCGACGGGGATGCTTGCGCCGCCCCCGCCCACCCTGCTTAGCTGCGTGTCCGCTTCGACCGTCCTCCGAATGCCGCATCTCCCCAGCAGACCCGCCCGGCTCAGCAGCAGCGACCTGCCCGCGCGTCCCCGGCGCGGGGGCCCCGCCCCCACCCCGGCGGAGCTCCGCCAGTTCCTGGACGCCCTCGAGCCCGGTGCGCATGTCGAGCAGCTGATCAGCTGCCTCGCCGACACCAACTATTTTGCCAAGAACCGCGAGGGGCAGTTTGTCCTGATGGACGACGGATTTCTCGCCATGCTCGGCTGCAAGCGGAAGGAGGACGTGGTGGGCAAGACCGACTACGATTTTTTCCCAAAAGACCTGGCTCGGAAATATGTCAGCGACGACCGCCGCGTGATGTCCACCGGTCAGCCCCTGCGCGACCTGATCGAACCGGTCCCCGATGATGACCTCACCTTCAGCTGGTGGGCGGTGAACAAGGTCCCGCTGCGCGACCGCCGGGGCGGAGTGATCGGCGTCGCGGGGATCACCTCAAAGCTCGCGATGCACAGCGCGCCGAGCCAGTACGGCGAAACCATGTTCGGCGTGCTCCAGTTCATCGGTGAGCATTACCGCCGGCGCCTCAACATGTCGGAACTCGCAGGGCAGGCTGGGCTGTCCGTGCGCTCCCTCGAGCGCAATTTCCTAAAAACCTTCAACACCACCCCGCTCCGCTACATCAACCGGGTGCGCCTTCAGGCTGTACGACATTCCCTGATACACACGAACAAGCCCCTTTCCACGATCGCGGAGGAATGCGGCTTCTACGACCAGAGCCACATGACGGCGCAGTTCACCCGCCACTTCGGCATGAGTCCGCGCAAGTACCGTTCCGCCAATCGCCCGCACCCCGGTTGACGGTCCACCGATACAGGCATTCGCCAGCCGGCCGGCGCGCGATTTTGTCGTTTTCGTACAAAAATGAGCCGGTTTTTTCAAAGACTCCCGGCGGACGGCCGGTGTATACTCTGCCTTTCGTTAGAGTTCATCAACCCCCAGCAGCTGCCCCACGGCCTGCTTTCCCCATGAAGCGCAGAAGCTTTCTCACGCTCCTGGGCGGCGCCTCCGCCCTCACCGCCGCTCCCGGTTTCCTCCGCGCCCAAGCCCTCGGCCTCGGCGGCGGAACAGCCGCCTCCGAACGTATCACCGTCGGCTTTATCGGCCTTGGCGGCATCAGCGACGGCCACCTGCAATGGGTGCTCGACCAGCCTTCCCTGCAGTTGACGTGGCTCTGCGATGTCGACCGCATCCACCTCAACGAGGCCAAGCAGCGGGCCGCCTCCGCCTACGCCGCAAAAGCAGGCACCTCCAGCTACGAGGGGTTAAAGACCAGCGCGGACTTCCGCGACGTCATGTCCGATCCGGGCGTCGACATCATCTTCAACTGCACTCCCGACCACTGGCATGCGCTCCCCTTGATCGCCGCGGCCAAGGCCGGCAAGGACATCTACAGTGAGAAGCCGCTCTCGCGCACCGCCGCCGAGGGCGAGGCGATGGTGGAGGCCGTGCGCCGCGCCGGCACCGTCTGCCAGATCGGCTCCCAGCAGCGGTCCAGTCCTGAGTTCCTGCGGGCAATCAGCCTGGCCCGAAACGGATTCCTCGGCCGCGTGCAGCGGGTTCAGGTCGGCCTGCCCTCGATGGGCGGTATGCCGCGCCCGTCCACCACCACCCCGCAGGAGGTCCCGCCGTCGCTCGACTACGAACGCTGGGTCGGGCCCGCGCCGATGCTTCCCTACTTCTCGGAGCGCGTGCATTTTCACTGGCGCTGGCGCTACGAATTCGCCGGCGGCCAGCTGACTGACTGGATCAACCACCACTACGACATCGCACAGCTCGCGCTCGGCGTGAGCGACGCCTTTCCGGTCGCGGTGCGCCAGGTGAGCGGCGAGTTCCACCCCAATCCCATCTACAACACCGCATCGCGGTACGCCTTTCAGGCGGAGTACGCGGGCGGACAGGTGATCGAGGTCTCCTCGGACAACCCGATGGGGCTGCGGATTGAAGGCAGCGAGGGCTGGGTCTTCGTCAACCGCGGAGTGATCGAGCACAGCTCCACCGCGCTGCGTTCGGTGCCGATGCCATCCAACGGCTTCCAGATCGGCGGCGGCACCGCGGACCACCGGGCCAACTTTCTCGCCTGCGTGCGCTCGCGCCAGGTGCCGCGATCCCCGATCGACCAGGCGCACAAGACCGCCATGGTCGCCCATCTCGCCAACGCCGCCTTGCGCTCCGGGAGATCCGAACTTCGGTACGACCCCGAGAGACGTCAGGTCAGCAACGCTCCCGACGCCGAGCGTTTCCTCTCCGCCAACTACCGCGGCCCCTGGATCCTCAGCGCATGAAGCCCTCCCTCCTCCTTCTCCTCGCCACGCTCTCCGCCCCGCTCGTCTCGGCGCAGGCGCCGGCGGTCGCCGCTCCCGCGCAGGCCTCCGGAAAGTCCGCCACCGCCGCGGAACTGATCGCCGCCCTCGAGGCCACCGCTCCGGCAGACGATCCGGCGCTGGGTAAAAAGCTGGACGACGCGCTGCGCGCGCTGCCCCGCGCCGAACGCGCGGGCGTGGAGCGCTCGTTGCTCCAGCTCGCTGCCCGCGAAACGCTGCCGGTGGAAGCGCGTAGGGCCTTGCTCGATACGCTGGCCTGGGCCGGCTCGGCCGCCTCCGCCAAACCGCTTGCCCGGCTCGCGGAAACACCCGCTGTCATGGATCGGGCGATACGCGCCCTGGCCGCCATCCCGGGCGACGAGGCCGACCAGTCGCTGGTGCGCCTCCTCCAGGACCCGGCCGCCCCGCGTTCCATCGCCGTCCTCGACGCGCTTGCCCACCGGCGCAGCCAGGCCGGGGTGAAGGCCATCATTCCCCTGCTTTCGGCGAACGACCTCACCGTTGCGGCTGCGGCCGCCCAGGCCCTTGCCCGCATCGGCCGTCCCGACGCCGCCACCGCGCTGGAGCGTTGGAAGGCGCCTGACACGCTGTCCGGCGAACGGACCTGGGCCCTGATCGCCGCGGCCAACCAGCTCTCCCACGACGGCAAGACCCGCGTCGCCCAGCGCCTGCTCCGCACGCTGCTCGACGGCGAACTGAGCGTGGCCCAGCGCGTCGCCACCGCCGAAGGCCTGATCGTTGCCGGGGGCCCCCTCGGCCTGTCGGCCACGGAAACCGTCCTCGCCCATCCGCAGGCAGGACCGCGCTTCGCCTCCCGTTGGTTGCGCGCCGCAGTCGACGGAGACACCGCCGGAAGTGGCAAGGCCCTCGCCACCCTCGAACGCAGCTTTGCCACGCTGCCCCCGCCGGTGCAGGCCGCCATGCTCGCCACCGCAGAGCAGCTGGCCAGTCCGCAACTGCTGCCGGTTGTCCGCGCCGGGCTTGCCAGTGAAGCTACCGAGACGCGGCGGAGCGCGCTGGTCGCTCTGGGCGCGTGCGCCGAAACCCAACAGGCCGCCGAACCTCTCTTTGCCGCCCTCGCCCACCCGGACGAACGCACCGCCGTCCTCGCCGGGCTCAAGCAGTTGCGTGCGCCCGGAACAGACGAAAGGGTGCGCCAGCAAGCCGCCGAAGCCACAGAAGACGCCGTCAAGACCACGTTGCTTGAGGTCGCCAGTGCGCGCGTCGACCGGGCCATCATGCCGCTGGTCCTGGAGGGCGCCCGCAGTGATCACCGCGAACGCCGGCAGGCTTCCTTCCGCGCCCTGGAAACCCTCGTCCGCGGCGAGGACTTGCCCGTCCTCCTTGAACTCCGCCCCCAGCTCCGCACCGCCGCCGAACGCCGTGCCTGGCACGAAGCCCTGATCAATGCCGTGCGCTTCCGCAGCGATGGCGACGCCACCGCCGCTCTGCTCGCTGAGCACCTGCCCGCGGGAAATGCCTCGGAGCGCACCACCTTTGCCCAGGCCCTCACCCTGCTCCCCGGCGACGGCGCCGTGGACGTCCTCCGCCGCGTCCTGTCCGGGGACGATGTTGAACGCCGAAAAGAGGCGATCCGCGGACTTGCCGCCGCCCGCAACGCCCGGGCATCTGGCCTCCTGATCGACGTTGCTGAGACCGGAGCGGATGAGACCGAGCGCATCCTCGCCCTGCGCGGGCACCTCGATGCCCTCGCCGATCTGCCCGGAGAAATGTCGGCCAAGGCGGTCGCCTACCGCCGCGCCTGGAAGGCAGCCACCCGCGATGAAGAGCGTCTGGCGATCATCAGCGGAGTGGATAGACTCTGGGGCCCCGACATCACCCGCCTCTCCCAGGAATTGCACCGTCAGTTTCCCTCCGCCCCGCCACCCCCTTCCCGCCATCTCCCGTGAACCCTACGTCCCCCTCCTCCACTCCTTCCGAAACATCCGCCTTTCTCCTTCTCCGCCTCTGGCTGGGTCTGCGCGCCCTCGTCGCCGGCATCGAGAAGTTCGGCGGTGAAGTGACCGTGCAGCAACCGCTGCTCGGTGCCGATGGCCAACCGGATCCCAGCGGGGCGATGGTGGAGATCGAACAGAAGGTGTACGGCTTTTCCTATTACCAGGGCGTGCCTGACGCGCTCCGGACCAGTTTTGCCGGCCAGCCACTCCTGCCCTCCTTCTTGGCCACGCCGTTTTACGCGAGCCTGGGTTATATCCTGATCCTTCTGGGCATCACCCTACTTCTTGGGATCAAGACGCGGTGGACGCTGGTCGCAATGGGCGTTCTGTATACCATGCTCAGCGTCGGCTTGATCCTGATCAAACAGGACGCCGGCGTTGCCTGGCTCGCCATCCACCTCGGTCTGATCGTCTTCGCCCTCCAGCTCGACAAGTACAACCGCTTCGCGGTCACGCGCACATGATTTCCTCCTCCTCCCCGGGCGACTCGCCCCTCTACACCCGGCGCTCCTTCCTGCGCACCGGCGGTGTGGCCGGTGCCGCCCTGGCCTGGGCCACCACTGCGCCCGCCTTCGGCATCAATCCCGGCGCCGATCAGCTGAAGATCGGCCTGGTCGGCCTCGGCGCCCAGGGCCGCGTGCTGATGGAGGCGATGCTCAAGATCACCAACATCCGTATTGTCGCGGTGTGCGACATCTGGGACTACGCCCGCCAATACGGTGAGCGTTACCTGAAGAAGAGCGGCTTCGAGGTGAAGGGTTACCGCGACATCGAGGACATGCTCGAACAGGAGAAGGAGCTCGACGCCGTGGTGATCGCCACCCCCGACTTCTGGCACGCCCCGCACACCAATCTGTGCCTGAAGGCCGGCAAACACGTGTATTGCGAGAAGATGATGTCCAACACCATCGAGGGCGCACGCTCGATGGTTCAGGCGATGCGGGAGACGGGCAAGCTCCTGCAGATCGGTCACCAGCGGCGGAGCAACCCCCGCTACCTGTTTGCCCTCAATCGCCTGATCAAGGAGGCGAAACTCTTCGGCCGTATCACCGCCGCGAATGCACAATGGAATCGCGCCGTGGCCGCCGATCTGGGTTTCCCCAAGAGCGCGGCGATCCCGGCCGACACGCTGAAGAAGTACGGGTATTCGGACATGCACCGCTTCAGGAACTGGCGCTGGTACCGGGACTACGGTGGCGGCCCCCTCTCCGACCTCGGCGCCCACCAGATCGACATCTTCAACTGGTTCTTCGGCGGTCCACCCAAGAGCGTGATCGCCGGCGGCGGCGTGGACTACTACAAGAACCACGAGTGGTACGACCAGGCGATGGTGATCTATGAATACGAGACCGCGGAGGGTCCGGCTCGCGCCTTCTACCAGGTGCTGACCACGACCAGCGCGGGCGGTGGCTACTGGGAGTCTTTCATGGGCGTCGACGGCACGCTGAAAATGTCGGAAAACCCCAGCTACACCTCCGTCTTTCGTGAGGCCCATGCCCCGTCGTGGGAGGAGTACATCCGGAAGAACTATCTCGCCCAGTCGAAGGAGGTCACCGCGGCCGCGATCGAAAACACCAAGAAGGTCGACGCGCGCGAAACCGCCGCCCTCGTGGCTTACCGGATTCCGATTGTCTTCAACAAGGCCATCCACCAGCCGCACCTGGAAAACTTCTTTGCCGCCGTCCGCGGCGAGGCGAAGCTCAACTGCCCGGCGGACGAGTCGTTCGCCAGTGAATACGCGGTTTACCGGGCGTCCGACGCCATCGCCGCGCAGCGCATGCTCACCATCACTCCCGAAGAAACGCACGTATGATCACGTCACGCACCCTCCTCTCCCTCACCCTCTCCCTCGGCTGTGCCTCCGCCGCCTTTGCCGAGGACATGGTGCCGCTCAAGACCGAGTTGCCCAAGCCCCTCTTCGTCGGCACGCCCGTGCCGATGAAGGTGCCGAATCTCGAGGCACCCCGGCAGGGAAAGCGTCCCGATTTCCTCGTGCCCTCCGGTACGGTCAACCTCGCCAAGGACAAGGCGGTGACGGCCTCCGACATGGAGCCGCTCCTCGGGGATGTCTCCCTGCTGACCGACGGCATCAAGGACGGTGAAGAGGGCAACTACGTCGAATTCGGCGAAGGCAAGCAGTGGGTCCAGATCGACCTGGAACAGTCCGCCAGCGTCTACGCGATCTTGGTCTGGCACTTCCACTCCCAGGCCCGGGTGTACCACGACGTGATCGTCCAGGTCTCCGACGACGCCGATTTCATCAAGGACGTCCACACCGTCTACAACAACGACTACGATGCCAGCGCCGGCATGGGGAAGGGCGAGCAGCCCTCCTACGTCGAGACCAATGAGGGCCGGCTGATCGACGCCAAGGGCGTGAAGGGCCGCTATGTCCGCCTCTACAGCTCGGGCAACACCAGCAACAAGATGAACCACTACATCGAGGTGGAAGTGTGGGGCAAACCCGCCCAATAAGCGGGCTTTCCCGCATTCGCCTTCGCGCCCTCCTCCTCCCACTGCTGGTGGTGCTCGCTGCCCTGGCGGTGCGCCTCCCCTCCCTGACGGACCGCCCGTTTCACACCGACGAGGCGGTCAATGTCTTCATCCTCGAGGAACTCTTCAGCGAGGGTTATCGTTATCGGGTCCATGATCACCACGGCCCCACCCTCTATTATCTGAGCGGTGCCGGACTGGCCCTGGTCGGAAAGACCGAACCGGCGGCAATGGAGGCGGGTATGCTCCGGCTCTTCCCCGCGGTTTGGGGCGCGCTCCTGGCCGCCAGTGTGTATCTTTTTCGCCCCTACATTTCCGCCGGCGCCGCCCACCTCGCCGCCGGCCTCCTGGTCCTGTCCGCGCCCTTTGTGTATTACAGCGGCATCTACATCCATGAGACCCTGCTGCTGCTCTTCCTCGTGCCGTTCCTGGCCTGCTTCTGGCGCATGCACCTCCGGCCCGGTGCTGCGTGGGCGGTGCTTTCGGGCCTGCTGGCGGGCCTGATGCTGGCGACCAAGGAGACGAGCGCCCTCCTCCTGCTCACCGCGGGCGTCGTCTTTCTCGCCGCCACCCGTTTGGCTCACCGCGACGCAGCGGCGCCGCGGCCGTGGCGGCCGCTGCTGGGCGCCTATGCGGGTGCGGTCCTCACCGCACTCATGGTGGCCTTGCTTTTCTACAGCGGGTTCGGCCGCGAGCCCGGGCGCGCCTTCGACCTCTTCCGCGCGGTGGGCCCGCAGGTCGGACGCGGGCTCGGCAACGAGCACGCTCATCCCTGGTGGACCTATTTCTCCTGGTACGGCTCGCCCGAGGGTCCGGGCCTGCCCTGGTCCGGATGGACTGCGGCCGTGCTCGGCCTGACGGGGCTGTGGCTCTCACGAGAGAACCGCTTTCTCAGCGCCCTCGGCGTCTGGAGCATCATGCTCGCGGTGTTGTTTTCGATCCTCCCCTACAAGACGCCCTGGCTCGCCCTCGCCTGGCTGCTGCCGTTCCTGGTCCTGGCAGGGCATGCGCTTTCCCGCCTTTTCGCGCGCCACCGCGCGGCCGGTGTGGTGAGCGCCGTCTTGCTGACCGTCGCGCTGAGCGCCGAGACCCACGCACGCTGCCACCGGGATTCAGTGCGGGTGGACAACCCCCTGGCGTATTCTCCGAGCAGTACGGACCTGGTGCGACTCGAACGGGATCTCGAGGCATTGGCCGCCTCGACGCCGGAGGGGCGCTCCGTGCCGGTGCACGTCATTGCTCGCGACTACTGGCCGCTGCCGTGGACCCTCCGCCGCTTCTCGCACGTCGGTTTCTGGTCCGCGGCGCCGGAGACCCCTGTGCCGGATCACGCCGCCGTGTTTGTAGGCCCGGAAATGCTGCCCCCCGGGGCAGAACTGCGGCCCTACGAACTGCGGCCGGGAGTCTTCATTTTTTTCCGCGAGCCGATTGCCCCCGCCTCCCCAACCCGTCACAACCTTCCCGCAGCGCCTGACCCCCGCTGACCCCGCGAGCGAGAAGCCCTCCCCCCTTTTCGTACCCACAACCCCGTAACTCCACCTATGTCTTCGACTGACTCTGGTTCAACGAAGCCGAACATGGCCCTTTTCTGGGGCTGTTTTGTGGCCCTGATCGCCACCTCCTTCGGTTTCATCACCCGCATGCTCCTGCTCGGACGGTTCCAGCAGGATTTCGCCCTCGATAAGGTGCGCCTGGGCGAGCTCCAGGGCGCCGGCATCTGGCCCTTTGCGATCTCGATCATCCTTTTCAGCCTGATCATCGACCGGATTGGTTACCGGATCGCGATGGTCTTCTCCTTCGTCTGTTACGCCGTGTACCTGATCATGGCGTCGATGGCCTACGGGGCGGTTCACGGTGTCACCGGTGACGCACTACACGCGGCCCAGCAGCAGGGCTACAACCTCCTCTATTGGGGTTCGATCATCCTCGCGCTCGGCAACGGCACGGTGGAGGCCTATGTAAATCCGGTGGTCGCGACGATGTTCCGCAGCGACAAGGTGAAGTGGCTGAACCGCCTTCATGCCGGCTGGCCCGCCGGCCTGGTGTTCGGCGGCCTCGCCACCATCGCCATGGCCAGCACGGCCTCCCAGGGCGACTGGCGCCTGGTCCTCGGCCTGATCGCGCTGCCTGCCGTGGTCTTCTTTTTCCTCCTCGTCGGTGCGAGGTTTCCCGTCAGCGAGCGCGAGCAGCACCGCGTTTCGTACCGCGAGATGCTCAGCGAATTCGGCGTCTTCGGAGCCATCGTGGGCTTCGGCCTGATCTTCGCCCAGCTCGGCCAGGTCTTCGCCTGGGGCCAGGGACTGGTGTGGGGTCTCACCGCCGTGGTCGCCGCCATCTTCGCGGTCTACACCCGACGTTTCGGCCATGGCATCCTCGCCTTCCTCATCATCATCATGATGCCCCTCGCCACGACTGAGCTCGGCACGGACGGCTGGATCAGCAGCCTGATGGAGGCCCCGCTGGCAAAGGCGGGTGCCCATCCCGGCTGGGTCCTCGTTTACACCTCGGCGATCATGATGGTCCTGCGTTTTGTGGCCGGCCCGATCGTGCACAAGCTCTCCCCCATCGGACTTCTGATGGCGAGTTCCGCCCTCGCCGTCGTGGGCCTCTTCCTGCTC
This sequence comes from Verrucomicrobiota bacterium, assembly GCA_023428905.1. Lineage (GTDB taxonomy): Bacteria > Verrucomicrobiota > Verrucomicrobiia > Opitutales > Opitutaceae > EW11. Next base: position 347,047 of record JAEYWP010000016.1, on the reverse strand, counting down.
TCGCGCTGCGCCACCGCCCCGGTGATTGCGATCTTCGGTGCCGCCACGCTCTATGGCGTGGCGAAGTCCTTCTTCTGGCCGACCATGCTCGGCGTGGCCGCGGAGCAGACGCCCGCCGGCGGCGCCCTGACCCTCAACGCCCTCGGAGGCATCGGCATGATCGCCGTCGGCGTGCTGGGTTTCCCGCTCATCGGCGCCCTGCAGGAAAAGACCGCGACGCAGGAGCTCACCGCCCAGGCTCCGGCCGTTGCCCAGACCGTCCTGGTGGACAAGAACTACGTGCTCGGTGATTACCGCGCGATTGACCCGGAGCGTGCTGCCCTCGCCGCCGCCGCCGATCCCACCGCCAAGGCCGCCCTCGACGAGGCCAACCTCGCCGGGCAGTTCGACGCCCTGGCCAAGATGGCCCTCTTCCCCGCCTTCATGTTCCTCTGCTACGGTGCCCTGTACCTGTACTTCCGAAGCAAGGGCGGTTACCGGCCCGTGGTCCTCGGCGGCGGCAAGCATTGACGTTCACCCCGCCGTTTGTCTTCCGGCATGAGGCGATGGCCACCTGGTTTGAGATCCGGGTGGCCTCCGGCGACCGCGCCTACGCCCAGCAGGCAGCGGCGGAGGTTTTTCGGCTGATCGACCACCTCGAGGGACTGCTCAGCCGTTACCGGGAAGGCAGTGATGTGGCGCGCATCAGCCAGCTGGCGCCCGGCGAACACGTCATTGTCAGTCCCGACACCTTTGCCTGCCTCACGCTCGCACTGGAGATGTCCGAGCTGACCGGAGGAGCGTTTGATCCCACCCTCGGGCGCGCGATGGATCGTTGGCGCGACGCCCGCGGCCTGGAGCCGGCCACAACGGAGAGCGCGGCGGGCCCGGGTGGTGTTGCGGCGGATACGCCGAACAACCGCGGCCAGCTGGTGCTCGACCCCGCTGCCCTTGGCGTCGGGTGCGAACGCCTTCCCGTCTCCCTCGACCTCGGCGCCGTGGGCAAAGGTTTCGCCCTGGACCGCGCCCGGGACCTCCTCGACGAATGGGAGGTGGGGCCTTGCCTCCTGATCGGCGGTGGCAGTTCGATCCTCGCCACCGGAGCCTTGGACGACGGCTGGGAGGTGGGGCTGACAAGCACCACCCTGCTTCGCCTGACCGAGGGCTCGGTCGGATGCTCGGGGCTGGCGGTCAAGGGGGCTCATATTCTCGATCCGCGAACCGGAAGCCCCGCCGTCACTCCTGCGCGCGCGTGGGCCCTGTCCGCCCGCGCCGCGGTGTCGGACGCGCTCTCCACCGCCTTCATGCTTCTGCCCAGGGAAGATATCGAGGCCGTCTGCGCGGAGCGCCCGGAGGCGGGCGCCGTGGTGCAGTGGACCGAACCGTCACCCGAGGTCCTCCGCATCGGCCGGGCCCTCGGCGTCCACCACGGCTGGATACACCGTCCCTCCGCGGTTTGAACTCCCGAATCAGCCTTATGGATCAAGCATCAAAGATGCCGCCTGGTCCTCCATAAGCCCGCGGCCATCGCGGGGATATCGCGCCAAAGGCGCACCGTGCTGTGGCCCCGGTCCGCCCAGTCGATCGGGACCTCCCGCACGGCGCAGCCGCTTCCGAGCAGGAGGACGAGCAATTCGACATCGAAGGAGAAGCGCCGCTCCCCCAGGCGAGGGCGTACCCGTTCATACGCGACACGAGGCACCAGTTTGAAACCGCACTGGGTGTCGTACGCCCCGAGGCCAAGGATGAGGTTGGTCAGATTGGAAAACACCCGGCCCACCAGGTGACGGTGCCATTTGCGTTCGATCGATCTTCCGAGGATGCGCAGGCGTGAGCCGGCCAGGCAAACCTCGGCGTCCCCCAGGCAGCGCGCCTCGGCGAGCACCCGCACCACCTCCCGCGCAGGGACGGAACCGTCCGCGTCGACGAAGCCCAGCCAGGCCACCGCCGGGTCGGCCTCGGCCCAGCCGGCCATGATCGCGGCTCCCTTGCCCTCGTTGCGCGGGAGCACCCGCAGCTCGACCGAACCCGACGGGGTGGCAGCGCGTGCCACCGTTTTCTGGATACGGGCGCGCGGCTCCGCACCGCTGCCGTCGTCCACCACCAGGATACGGTGGGGATGGCCGGACGCCTTCAGCTGACCGGCCAGGTCGGGCAGGAACTGCTCAAACTCCGGCCCCGGATTGAACGCCGGGACCACCAGCAGAAGTGGTCTCGCGTTCACGTCCGGCGCTCGGGGGAAAGGTTCACACCTTTGGGAACTTCACCCAGCGGGCGCCGGCCTTGCCGCTCTTTACCACCGTCTCGATGAAGGCCATGCCGTACACCCCGTCGTCGATGGTCGGGAAATCGAGGTCCTTCGGGCGCTTTTCCCCAGCCAGCTCGGCGCGCAGCGCGCGGAAGACCTCGGCGTAGACATTGCCAAAGGACTCGAGGTAACCCTCGGGGTGGCCGGCGGGGAAACGGGTGAAGCGTTTGGCCTCCGCCCCCACATAACCGTTGCCGCGGCGCCAGACCTGGGCGGCCCGCTCCTGCGATTTCAGGATCAATTCGTTGGGATGCTCCTGGTGCCATTCCAGTCCACCCTTGGTGCCGTAGATTCGAACCGTGAGGTTGTTTTCCTCCCCGACCGAGATCTGTGAGGCGTAGAGAATGCCCTTGGCGCCGCCCTTGTACCGCACCAGGACGTTGCCGTCGTCATCGAGCTTGCGGCCTTTCACGAAGGTCGTGAGGTCGGCGCAGAGGGAGTCAATTTCAAGGCCGGTGATGTAGCGCACCAGGTGTTCGCCATGGGTCGCGAGGTCGCCCATCGCGCCGGCGGCTCCACTCTTCTTGGGATCGACCCGCCATTTGGCCTGGATCAGCCCGGTGTCTTCGAGACGGGTCGCGAGCCAGCCCTGCGGGTACTCCACCACCACCTTTCGAATCTCGCCGAGCTCGCCGGAGCGCACGAACTCGCGCGCCTGTTTCACCATCACATTGCCCGAATAGTTGTGGGTGACGGCGAAGAGCTTGCCCGACGCCTTCGCCACCTTGCGCAGCGCCAGCGCCTCCTTCAGGGAAAAGCAGAGCGGCTTTTCGCAGACCACGTGGATGCCCGCGGTCAGGAAGGCGCGGGCGATGGCGGCGTGGGTGTCGTTGCGGGTGACGATCGAGACAAAATCAATCCGCTGGTCGGCCGGCAGTGCGGCCTCTTTTCGGGCCATCTCCTCGAAACTCGCGTACACCCGCGCCGGGTCGATGTAGAGGTCGTCGCCGGAAGCGCGCGACACCTTGGGGTCGGAGGAGAAGCAACCGGCGACCAGTTCAAGTCCGAGGTCGAGTCGAGCGGCCATGCGGTGCACGGCGCCGATGAAAGCGCCGCGGCCGCCGCCGACCATGCCCATGCGAAGTTTGCGGTGAGACGTCATGAGAGATGCAGGAGTGAAAGGATAAAGAAGCTGGGCGTGCGCGCAGGAGGGGCGCCGCCACACGGTGTTGAAAGACAGGCCGAAGTCTAGAGTGCCACCGGCTTGCCGGAGGCGGCGGATTTGTAGGCACCGTCGATGATCTTCATCAGCGCGACGGCCTGGTCGGGCGTGTTGAGAGGCGCCTCGGTGCCCTCGATGGCACGCACGAAGTTCATCGCCGAGCGGACGCGGCCCATGGGCGCATCCTGCGGCACAATGATGTCACGGTTGACGGGGCGTCCATGCTCATGGGTGTAGAGTTCGCAGGCGTCGATAGCCGTGGCATCGAGGCCGTCCGTGCCGAAAAGCCGCTGCACCTTGCCGCCGGCCTTGGAGCCCTGGAAGGTGACGGACACTTCCTCGCGCTTGTTCATCTCGGCCCAGGAGACGGCGAAGGACAGGCATTGCCCGCTCTTGAAGGTGACAAAACCGTGGGCGGCGGCCTCGACGTCGGTGACGCCTTGGACCACATCGGGGATGCCCCACGGCCCCTTGAAACTCTTGTCGTCGATGTGGTCGCTGAAGGTACGCGCCAGGACGTGGGCGGGTTCGGGATAACCCATGAAATGGAGCCCGAGATCGACCATATGGAGGAGGTCGATGAGCGGACCGCCGCCGGAAAGCGCCTTATTGGTAAACCAACCCCCGAAGCCGGGAATGCCGGTGCGCCGTATCCACTTTGCCTGACAGCTGTTGATCGTGCCCACCGCCCCCTGGGCGATGTGCTCCATCATGGCGTAGCTTTCCGGTCGGGCGCGGTTGTTGAAGTTGAACATCAGCACCTTCTTCGCCTTGGCCGCCGCGGCCTCCATCTGGGCCGCCTCTTTGGCATTCAGCGCCGGCGGCTTTTCGCAGAAGACGTGTTTGCCGGCCTTCAGGGCGGCCAGGGCAAGGGGGGCGTGGAACTTGTTCGGCACGATCACCGAAACGGCGTCGATCTCGGGCAAGGCGCGGAACATCTCGGCCACGTCGCTGAAGTGGCGGGATATGCCGTGCCGGGCTGCGGCCTTCTCGGCGGCCGGACCGTTGACGTCGGCGAGGGCGACGATCTCGGCGCCGGCTTCGCGAAAGCCCTGCGCATGGTAGCTGGCCATGCCGCCGGCTCCGATGATGGCAATCTTGGTGCTCATGGGATCAGCGGAGGATCACTGGTTTTTCTTGTCGAAGGCGGCGTCGAACGCCACCGCGCTTGGAGGGAAGTCGATCCGTCGGACAAAGGCGGCGGCCTCGGTCGCCCCGTGCACCCGGTCCATCCGGATGTCCTCCCACTCCACCGAGAGGGGTCCGCGATAGCCGACATCGTTCAAGGCCACGATGATGTCCTCGAACTTGATGTCGCCATGCCCGAGGGAGCGGAAGTCCCAGAAGCGTCGGGGGTCGCCAAAATTGGTGTGTCCGCCAAAGACGCCAACCGAGCCGTCGCCGTGGCCCCACCAGACGTCCTTCATGTGCGCATGGTAGATCCGGCTTCCGAGCACGCGGATGAACTTCACGTAGTCGACGCCCTGATACCCGAGATGCGACGGATCGTAGTTGAAGCCGAAACGGCGATGGCCCTTCACCGCCTGCACGGCGCGCTCGGCCGAAGCGATGTCGAACGCGATTTCAGTCGGATGGACCTCGAGGGCAAAATTCACATTCTCGGCTTCGAAGGCCTCGAGGATCGGTCCGAAACGCCGGCCAAAGTCGGCGAAACCCTCGTCCCAGTATGCCTGGGAGGTCGGCGGGAAGGCGTAGATCGAATGCCAGACGGACGAGCCGGTGAAGCCGTTTACCACCGCGGGGAAGGCGTCGCCACCCTTGCGGTCCGGGCGGGCGTTGAGGAAGGCGCGCGCGGCCTTGGCCGCGGTGATCATCTTCCGCACGGCACGGGTGCGCACACCCTCCGGGTCGCCATCCCCCCACACGTCCGGGGGCAGGATGGACTTGTGGCGTTCGTCGATCCGGTCGCAGATCGCCTGGCCCACAAGATGGCTGGAGATCGCGAAGCAGGTCAGCCCATGGTCGGAGAGCAGGGCCCATTTCTGCTTCACGTAGTTCGGATCTGAAACCGCGGCGTCGACATCGAAATGGTCGCCCCAGCAGGCGAGTTCGACGCCATCGTACCCCATTTTTTTGACCATCGGGGCAAGCGTTTCGAGCGGCAGGTCGGCCCATTGGCCGGTGAAGAGGGTGACAGGTCTCGGCATAGGTAGGAGGTTGGTGATGCACCCACTCCAACGTACGCAAACGGACGACACGGCACGTGGCCCGGACCGGGGGAAACAACCGCGGCGGGGGGACACCGGATCGTCCGCGCAACCGCGCGAAAGAGGGGAACAACGCGCCAGACCTTAGCAGATTCGCGACCGTTCGTCTTTTAAATATCCGCTCATTCTTATGAAAATCGCGACAGGTGTCCGGCGCGACCGTGGAGCCCACCGCTGTACTTTGCAGAGGCGCCGCCCTGGCCTCAGGGAGCGCCAGAAAGTCCGATCGCGCGGTGGCCCTCGTTGCTGGTAGAGCCGAGGTCCGCCACGGACCCGCCCCAGTTCAGTTTATCCTGAAAGGGAAACATCGCGTAGGGTGCGGTCTCCATACGGGGGTCGAGGGGCGACCAATGCCCGTCCGGGTGCTTCTTCTGCCAGTCCGTGGAAAACCTTTCTTTGGGCATGCCCGGGCGGGACTCCACTTCCAGGATCCCCAGGCGCAACCCGATATCGAGGTCTCCGCCGGTCTTTTCCAACCACGCCCGACGCCAGTGAAAATAGGGAGGCGTGCGGGATTTGCCGGCAAAATGCCGGCCGATCAGTTTGTAGGAGAGGTTGTTCAACTCCCTGTCCCCCGGCCGCAGGTCCAGCAGGTCGTAACGAACGCCGTCCACCCGCGCGGAAATCCACGCGTGCCGTTTCCAATAGGAAGCCTCTAGGCGCCAGGGAATCCCGAGGGCGGCCAGCAGGTGGGCGGCAAAGACAGCGCGCCCGTCACAATCGTCCCGCAGGTACACCCACCCTGCCTGACGTCGCCGCGCGATCATCTCGTCGAGCGTGGCGTGAAATTCGGACTGACCATACACCCGCTCGTCCGAGTCATAATCGATCAGAAGATGGGAAACGTCGTGGACGATGATCAACTGCTCCCGCGGATCAGTGGTGATACGGCGGATCGCCTCGGCCAAGGGCACAATCGCGGGGTGATCGGCGCGCACCGCCTTGGGCATGTCGCGGCAAAAACTCTGCCGCGAAAAGGGCGGCCGGCCACGGTTCCGCTCCTTGGTCACTGCATTCGCCTCCAACGCGCCCCAACTCAGCAGGCACAGCGCCACCGCGAACAGCGGCCAGTGCAGCCGGTGGCAGGGTCGAAGGGATAACAGCGCGCGCACACGTTGGCATCGGCACGTCGCGCAAATTCCTTACCCCGCGTATCGGAAAATCTCCCAGGAGAAGCCTCGCAGCTGTGGCCGTCCGCTTCGCTGCTAAGAGAGGAGTCTATCGTTAGAACGCACCCGGTTTTGTGTGACTTCCCTGCAGAAACGCTATGCTGACGACCCCGCTTCGGCTGCTTCCCCTGAACCCCGCCGCCCGCATTGCTCCTCATGAACGAGAGTTATCACACGCAGCATTCCCCGTTTGGCGCCTTCGCCAGTTTCACCTGTGGTTTGATCGATGCCCCTGGCGGCTTTGGTCAGGCCCTTCGTGGTCCGGCCCAGCAAAACTTATATGTGGGTTACCGGCGCGGCGAAAATCACTGGCGGCTGCTTCCGTTCTTCAAACCCGTCGCCTCGGCCATCGGCACGTTCATCGGCGAGCATCAGCAGGCCGCCCAAGTCAAAAAATGGGGCAGTATTCGACCCAACGAGTTCAGCCGCACGCTGACCTGGGCCAGCGACACCTGGGCCTTCGAGGGCTTCCGCTTCGGGCTGCGCAGCCCCTTCGCCCGCATCGAGAACGCGGACACCCTGTCGGCCGAACAGGCCGCCTTCCACTTTGCACCCGTTGTCTGCGGTTATGTGGAGTTCGATAACTCCGCCGGCAGCGAGGCGGTGGAGGTGGTGTTTGGGCTGAGCGAACCCGACCTTCAGATGCGTCCACTGGCAGACTCGCACGCCGATCTCACCGGCTTTGCGGGGGCCAACAGCTTCGGTTTCGCAACCCCGGCCTGCCCGGACGTCACGCTCCGCCAGAGTTTCGGCATCTTTGACCAGAATCCGTCGGACTACCGCGGCTTGCACATCCTTGGCTCCGAGGTCGGTCTCGTCTTCAAGGTGCCCGCCGGTGCCCGCCGGAGTTATCCCCTCGCCCTTGGTTTTCACACCCCAGGCATTGTCACGACCGGCCTGACCACCTCCTTCGCCTACACCCAGTGGTTCAAAACGCTCGAGGACGTGCTGCGGCACGGCCTGAAGCACCACGAGACCTACACCCAGCTGGCCCTCAAGCGGGACGCCGAGCTGGAGGCTTCGAAACTCTCCGCCGACCAGAAGTACCTGGTTGCCCAGGCCACGCACAGCTACCTCGGCAGCTCCCAGCTTCTCCGCCGCGAAGACGGCGCCCTGCTGTGGAATGTGAACGAGGGAGAATACCGGATGATCAACACCTTCGACCTGACGGTGGACCATCTTTTCTTCGAGGTGGACTGGCACCCGTGGGCGGTGCGCAACGCCCTCGACCTCTTTGTCGAGCGTTACAGCTACACCGACCAGGTCCGCACCCCCGAGGGCAAGCTGGTGCCGGGCGGCCTGTCCTTCACCCACGACATGGGCGTGACCAATCACTTCACCATGCCCGGGCGCTCGAGCTACGAGTGCGACAATCTTACCGGTTGCTTCAGTCACATGACGATGGAGCAGCTGCTGAACTGGGTCCTGACCGCCCTGACCTACACCTGGCGGACCCAGGACTGGGCCTGGCTGCGCAAGCATGAGGCCGTGCTGGAAAAATGTATCGAGAGCATGGAGACCCGGGATCATCCCGAGCCGGCCCGCCGCGATGGCGTCTTGAAATGCGATTCCAGCCGCTGCGGCAGCGGTTCGGAAATCACCACCTACGACAGCCTCGACGTCTCCCTCGGCCAGGCCCGCAACAACCTCTACCTCGCGGTCAAGGCCCTGGGCGCCTGGTTCCTGGCGGAACGCACCTTCCAGAAGCTCGGCAAGACCGGCCTCGCCGACCGCTCCACCGCGGCGATCGAGCGGCTCTCCCGCACCATCCAGAGCCGCTTCGAGAAGGACACCGGCTTTTTCCCCGCGGTTTTCGAGAACGGCAACACCTCCCGGATCCTCCCCGCCGTGGAGGGCTTTGTTTATGCCCTCTACCTGGGAATGGAGAAGGACCTGGCCCGTTTCGCCCCGCTCTTCGAGCAACTGCGCCAGCACCTGAAGGGCGCCCTGCGCCCGGGCGTCTGCATCGACCAGACCTCCGGTGGATGGAAGATCAGCAGCACCAGCCGCAACACCTGGTTCAGCAAGATCGCGATCGCGCAATACGTCGTGCGTCGCCTTTTCCCGGATACACTGACGCCCGAGGCCGCCGCCGCCGATCGAGCCCATGCCCGCTGGCAGCAGCAGCCGGGCTGCGGCGCCTTTGCCATGTGCGACCAGATCCTGAGCGACACGGGCGTGGTCTGCGGAAGCCGGTATTATCCGCGCGGCGTCACCGCCTGGCTCTGGCTCCAGGAATAATCCTTTCTGCCCGCTTCAACCCCGACTAAAACCCTGCCAATGAGCACCACGTCCAACAAGAAGCTCTCTGCCCGGGAGAAGATTGGTTACGGCCTCGGCGATGCCGCGACCAACTTCTTCTTCCTGTCGATGATCTTCTACCAGCAGCGCTTCTACACCGATACGGTGGGACTGGCTGCGTCTGCCGTAGGTTACATCTTCATCGCTGTCCGACTGATCGACGCGATCTTCGACCCGGTGGTGGGGGCCCTTTCGGACCGCACCAAGACCCGCTGGGGCAAGTTCCGCCCCTGGGTGCTGTTCACCGCCCTGCCCTTCGGCCTCTTCTTCTGGCTGGCCTACTCGGTGCCGGATATCAGCGACACGGGCAAACTGATCTACGCGGTCACCACCTACCTCATGCTGATGATGGTGTATTCGGCAAACAATACGCCGTACTCCGCCCTTTCCGGTGTCATGACCTCGGACCCGACCGAGCGCACCTCGATCTCGAGCTACCGCCTGTTCTTCGGCATCCTCGGGCAGCTGGTGATCACCGCCCTCGCCCTCCCCCTCGTGGCCAAGCTCGGTGCCGGCAACGACAGCAAGGGCTGGTCAATGACGATCGGCATCTTCGCCATCGCCATCGTGGTCTTCAACCTGATCACCTTCGCCTCCACCAAGGAGCGCGTTCAGCCCGACCCCCACCAGAAGACCTCCCTCAAGCAGGACCTGGCCGACGTCTTCACCTGCCGCCCGTGGGTGGTGATGTTCCTCGTCACCCTCTTTGTCTTCACCACGCTCGCCCTGCGCGGCGGCGCCTTCAACTACTACTTCAGCTACTACCTCGACCAGGGCAAGGTGGTGGAATTCGTGAACAAGATCGGCCTCGCCTCGATTTCCGGTGGTGATCCGTCCTGGTGGAAGACGGCCCTCGATTATTTCGGCCTGCTGGTGAAGGCGGACGGCACCAACGCGGCCGCCGTCGGCTTCAGCCTCTTCAACCTGATCGGCACGTTCATGCAGCTGGGCGGCATCCTTTGCTCGGTCGCCCTCTCCGACCGCTTCGGCAAGAAGAACGTGTACATCATCGGCCTGAGCCTGACCGCCCTGGTCACGATCGCCTTCTTCTTTGTCCCGCCCGATGCGATCGGCCTGAACTTCCTCCTCAGCGCCCTCTGGGGTATCTTCTACGGCCCGACCGTCCCGCTGCTCTGGTCCATGATCGCCGACGTGCCGGACTACGCCGAATGGAAGACGTCCCGCCGCGCCACCGGCTTCTGCTACGCCGGCGTGGTTTTCGCCCTCAAGGCCGGCCTCGGTCTCGGCGGCGCCCTCGGCGGCTGGATCCTCGGCGCCTACGGTTATGTGGCGAACACCGCGCAGACACCGGAGGCCCTGATGGGTATCCGCATGTCGGCGACGATCTTCGCCGCCCTGCCCTTCATCCTGGCGGTGGTGGTGCTCTTCGCCTACCCGATCACCAAGGACCTCAGCCTGCGCATCCGCGACGAACTCGACGAACGTCGCAAAGGCTACGCCAAGGCTTGATTTTCGCGCGGCGGCGCGCTCGTTGCGCCGCCCGGTTTGCCCTCTCTTCCCCGCGGCCTCCGCGGGGGAAACATCGGCCCCAACGGATGGGGCCGATTCCATTTCAGCCCCCCGTGACCATGCTCCTGCGACGCCTCACGCCCCTCCTCGCCCTCTTCACCCTTCTGCTTTCGACCATCCGCGCCGAAGACGGCTACCGGCTCTGGCTACGGTACGAACCCCTGCCTGCCAGCCTGGCCCAGCCTGCGGTCGACGCACTTGCCGCCGGCATCGCCCTCCCCGGTGATAGCCCCACCCTCGCCGCGGCGCGGGAGGAACTGACCTCCGGTCTCTCCAGCCTGCTGGGACGTCCCCCCGCCGTGCACACCGGGGCCGGACCCGCCGCCGCGCTCCTTGTCGGCACCCCTGCCACCCTTCCCCAACTGGCCGAACTCGGGCTCGCCCCGCGCCTCGCCACCCTGGGCACCGAAGGCTTTCTGCTGACGCGGGTCGCGCGCGCGGGCGGCGACGTCCTCGTCCTCGCCGCGAATGAGGATATCGGCGTGCTGTATGGTGTATTCGCACTCCTGCGACACGTGCAGTCGGGCACCGATCTCTCGACCATCAACCTGGCCGAGGCGCCGAAGATCCAGCGGCGTGTCCTCAATCACTGGGACAACCTCGACGGCTTTGTTGAGCGCGGCCAGGCCGGCCACTCCCTCTGGGAATGGTTCTCCCTCCCCGACGTGGTCAACCCCCGCTACCGCGACTACGCGCGCGCCAACGCCTCCATCGGCATCAATGGCACCGTGCTGACCAACGTGAACGCAAACGCCACCGTGCTGACGCCCGACTACATCGCCAAGGTGGCGGCGCTGGCTAATGTCTTCCGCCCCTACGGTCTCAAGGTTTATTTGACCGCGCGTTTTAGCGCCCCCCGCGAGATCGGAGGGCTTCCCACCGCCGATCCGCTCGATCCCGCCGTGGCTGCCTGGTGGAAGGAACGCGTTGCCGCCATCTACGCCGCCATCCCCGACTTCGGCGGCTTTCTCGTGAAGGCCAATTCCGAGGGGCAGCCGGGCCCCCAGGACTACAAGCGGACCCACGCCGACGGTGCGAACATGCTGGCCGACGCCCTCGCCCCCCATGGCGGCATCGTGATGTGGCGCGCCTTTGTCTACGACCACAACGTCCCGGACGATCGCGCCAAACAGGCTTATAGCGAATTCCAGCCGCTCGACGGCACCTTCCGCGACAACGTGGTCGTGCAGATCAAGAACGGCGCGATCGACTTCATGCCGCGCGAGCCCTTCCACCCGCTTTTCGGCGCCATGCCCAGGTCCAATCTGGGCCTCGAAGTGCAGATCACGCAGGAGTACCTCGGCGGTGCGTACCACCTCGCCTACCTCGCTCCGCTCTTCGAGGAGGTCCTCGACGCCGATACCTTCGCGCAGGGCGCGGGTTCCACCGTGGCCCGCGTGATTGACGGATCCCTCGACCGCCGGCCGCTCTCCGTCATCGCCGGGGTGGCCAACATCGGCAATGACCGCAACTGGACCGGCCACCCGCTCGCCCAGTCCAACTGGTACGCCTTCGGTCGCCTCGCCTGGAATCATCAACTCGATTCGCGCGCCATCGCGGACGAGTGGACCCGCCAGACATTCTCCGCGGACGCACAGGTGAGTGCGACGATCGTGCCGATGCTGATGCAGTCGCGCGAGGCGGTGGTGGACTACTCCATGCCGCTCGGCCTCCACCACATCATGGCACGCGGACATCACTATGGACCGGGACCTTGGGTGGATGAAGGTCGCGCCGACTGGACGTCCGTCTATTACCACCGGGCCAGCGCCGACGGCGTCGGCTTCGACAGGTCCGCGAAGGGCTCCGGCGCCATCCTGCAATACGCGCCGGAGATCCAACGTCGCTGGGGGAGCGTCGACGCGGTGCCGGAAAACCTCCTCCTCTGGTTCCACCACGTCCCCTGGACCCATCCGATGAAGTCGGGGCGGACCCTTTGGGACGAACTAGCCCTTCGTTACCAGCACGGTGTGGATACGGTCCGCGGTTGGCAGGGCGCCTGGGCGTCCCTCGAGCCCAGGATCGATGCCGCCCGCTTCGAACACGTGCGCATGCTGCTCGCCCGCCAGCTTCGCGAGGCCCGCGAGTACAAGAATGCATGCCTGCTCTACTTCCAGACCTTCTCAAAGAAACCCTTTCCCGAGGGCGTGGAAAAACCGGAGCATCCGCTTGAGCACTACAAAAGGATCCAGCGGCTTTTTGTGCCCGGCGACCCGGCCTGACCTGCCGCCACCTCCTGGCCCGGGCCCGGCGGTCCGGGCGATGTTCCTCCCCTCAAGTCCCCACCCGGCTTTTTTTCTGAACCCTCATGAAACGCATCCTGTTTCCCCTCCTCTGCCTTGGCTCGTCCCTGCTCTCGCAACTGGGCGCAGCCACCCCCGCTGCACCCGTCCGTTTCGACTGGTTTGAATACACCGGGAAAGATGCCGCGTTTTCGCACCCGCTGCCGCCCGGACACTTCCAGAATCCCATCCTGGCAGGATTTTATCCGGACCCGAGCATCTGCCGGGTGGGCGACGACTATTACCTGATCAATTCCACGTTCGCCTACTTCCCCGGGATTCCGATTTTTCACAGCCGCGACCTGGTGAACTGGACTCAGCTGGGCCATGTGATCACGCGGCCCGATCAGCTCAACTACGAGAAACTGGGCGTGTCTCGCGCCATTTTTGCCCCGGCGATCTCCCACCACAACGGCACCTTTTACGTGGTCTGCACGATGGTGGACGCCGGGGGCAACTTCGTCATGACGGCCAAGGACCCGGCCGGCCCCTGGTCCGATCCCGTCTGGTTCGATTTTGAAGGCATCGACCCGTCGCTCTTCTTCGACGAGGACGGCCGCGCCTGGATGGTCAACAACGGCGCCCCCGAAGGCACTCCGCTGTACAGCGGCCACCGCGCAATCTGGATACAGGAGTTCGATCCCGTCGCCCTGCGCATGGTCGGCCCGCGCACTCTCATCATCAACGGCGGGGTCGACCTCTCAAAGAAGCCGGTCTGGATCGAGGGTCCGCATATCTACCGCAAGGACGGCGCCTATTTCCTGTCCTGCGCGGAAGGCGGCACCAGCCTCGAACATTCGCAGGTGGTCTTCCGCGCCGAGAACTTGCTGGGGCCCTGGATTCCTTGGGACCAAAATCCGATCCTGACGCAGCGCGACCTCGATCCGACTGCGCCCCAGGCGGTGACCTCGACCGGCCACGCCGACCTGGTGGAAGGCCCGGATGGCAATTGGTGGGCGGTCTTCCTCGCCTGCCGGCCTTTCTCCGGAGCAAATCATTACGCCACCGGCCGCGAGACATTCCTTCTGCCGGTGGATTGGCCCCAGGGGGGCTGGCCCCGGATTCTCTCCGCCGGCAAGCGTGTGCCTTATCAGGTCCGCGCGCCCAAGGGTGTATCCATTGACCAGGCACAGGCCACGCCCTGGACGGGGAATTTCACCTGGCGCGACGACTTCGACGCGGCCGCGCTCTCCAGCCTCTGGATCACGCTGCGCGCGCCGAAGCAGCCTTGGTGGGATCTGACGGCCGCGCCTGGACACCTGGTCCTCACGCCCCGGGCCGACGCCCTGAGCGGCACGGGCACGCCAAGTTTCCTCGCACGTCGGCTCCAGCATTCGACGTTTTCCGCAACCCTCGCCCTCACCCCGCCCACCAGCGCGGGTGTCGCGTCCGGTCTCGCCCTCTTCCAGGGAGAAAAGCACCACTTCTTCGCCGGCGTCCGTCGCCACGGTGAAGGTCTGCAACTGTTTGTGGAGCGACTCCATGGGGCGGGTCCGGAGACCATCGCCAAGGTTGCGCTCCCCCCGACAGACGGCCTGCTGCTGAGGATCGAGGGCAAGGGGGAGGAACTGACCTTTAGCCATGCGACCAGCCCTGTCCCGGCCAAGACATCCGCAACCGGTGCAATCGACTCGTCCGCACCTGCCCCCGCCGCGGCAGCCTCGTCCACGACCTGGTCCCGCCTCGCTACCGCCGACGCCCGCATCATCTCCACGGAAACCGCGGGTGGTTTCGTCGGCGCCACCGTCGGCCCGCACGCCCGCCTCGAAAAACCCTGACCCAAGCCCGCATCTGTTCGTGTAGGCGGGTGCCCCCACCCGGCTTCACCGTCGCAGCGCGCGACTCGGCCGCGCGATCAAAGGATGCCGGGTGAGGGCACCCGGCCTACATCAGGAAACGTGGCCCCCTGCCCACAAAAAAACGCAGCCGCACCCGGCTGCGTTTTTGTTGGGCAGGCGCGTCGCGCTAGAAGCCGACGCTGACACCGCCGTCCACCGGCAGCATGACGCCGGTGACGAACGCCGCCGCGGGTGACGACAGGTACACCGCGGCCCAGCCGATGTCCTCGGGCTTGCCAAATTTGGCCATCGGCGTGCGTCCAAGAATCTTCGCTTTGCGCGCCGGATCCCCGTCCATCGCCTTGCGCGACATTTCCGTTTCGATCCAGCCCGGCGCGATCGCATTCACGCGGATTCCGTGCGGGGACAACTCCGTGGCGTAACCTTTGACCATCCCTCCCATCGCCGATTTTGCCGCGGTGTAGGCGATCACCAGCGGGATGCCGAACAACGAGGCCATCGACGCTGTGAACAGCACCGACCCACGTTTGCGCTCGATCATCCCAGGCACAATCAAGCGGGTCAGCGCATGCGCTCCCAAAATGTGGGTCGAAAGCACCTTTTGGAACTCTTCCACGGACGTGTCGACCGCGGGCTTTTTCAGGTGGATACCGGCGTTGTTCACCAGGATCGAGATCGGCCCGAAGTCCTTCGTTACGCGGTCCACCAGCGTCTGTGCAGCGTCAAACTGGGTGATGTCGTGGACGACATAACCGACGCCCTGGCCGATGGACTTGGCCGCCGTCTGGAGCTCGCTTTCCCGGCGTCCGACCAGGACCACCGTCGCTCCCGCCGCCTGCATGCTGCGGGCCATGGCGAGGCCGATGCCGGTGCCGCCGCCGGTGATGAGGGCGAGCTCACCCCGCAGGGAAAACACATCAGAAAACTGGGTACTCATGGAGGCGTGAGTTTTCGTTTTGGTCACGCGCCCGCAACCTTCATCGCCGCCTTCATGAAACCCATCGCGTAGGCCATGCCGGCGTGCCAGGGAGCGCCGCACGACATCTGGGGGGCGTGATCGGGAATCAAGACGCCCTGGAAGTTGTTCCGCTTCAGGATCTGGATCACCTGCAGCATATCCACATCACCGTCGTCGATGAAGGTCTCCTTGTAATACGGCACCTTGCCGGTGACGTTCCGGAAGTGCACGTAACCGAGGCGGTTCTGCCGGCTGTACTGGTCGACGACCTCGTAGATGTCGCCCTCCGTCATCTCCGCCAGGGAGCCGATGCAAAACTCCAGCGTGTTGGACGGGCTCAGGTTGAGGTCGATCAGCCTCTGGTAGTGGCTCGGCTGGTACACCAGGCGCGGCTGGCCACGCACCGTCGGCATCGGCGGATCATCCGGGTGCGCGGCCAGTCGCACGCCGGCCTCCTCCGCCACCGGGATGATCTCGGAAAGGAAACGCTCGAGACGACTCCAGAGTTCGTCGTGGCTGATCGAAGGGAGTGTGCCCGCGGGAGCGTTCTCATCGACGATCATGTTCCAAACCATGCCATTGGTCATGGGCAGGTCGTACGGACCTTCCATGCCAACGGAGGGGGCGGCGCCACGCGCGTAGTTGCCGGTCGTGCGCCCGGCTACGCCGGCGATGCTGAAGTTATACCCCATCACCGGGATGCCCGCCTTGCCCATCCGGCGGATGATCGTCTTCACGTTCTCGATGTGGAGGGACCGTTTCGGACCGTCCAGCAGGATGTCGTGCCAGTGGGCGGGATCGAAATTTTCGATCGCCTCTAGTTTCAGGCCCGCGTCCTCGATCTGGCTCCGGATGGTCACCATTTCCTCCAGCGTCCAGAGTTTGTCGGGATCTCCCGCAATGCCCCAGCCACGGTCCGTCCCGGTTGGCTGGTCCTCCTTGTGCTTGTGGGAGCCGCCACGGAAATAGTCCACCAGGTGAATCACCAGGTGCGTGGCTCCAGCCTGTCGGGCGAACTGGAAGTTCTCCCGGGTTAGCATGTGTCGGTACAAACCGAGTCCAAGTTTCATGATGGGATCAGGGAAGGATCAGGAGCTCACGGGGCAGCGCGCAACACCCCGTCGCGCACGAGCGGGCTTTCCGGAGGCCCCAGGTAGCTCGGGCGGACGCCGCCGGCATCGATCACCACACGCTGGAGCACCACGCCCGGCGTGACCATCCAGATCTTGAGAACATGGTTGCCGGGCTGGGACAGCGCATGGGTGCTGACCACCTTGCGCACGCCCTCCCCCACCGCCTGCTCCCAGGTCTGGAGGGTTTTCCAGGTGTCGAGCTTGAGCACGGTCGGGGCCGCGTCGTCGAAAGAGACCGCCAGGCGCAGGCCCTCGCCGGACTGGTAGTCGAGGGACGGGGCGCAGTGGAGCTCCACCTTCACCTCGCCGGACGACGAGAGGTGCACCTCGTATTCGAGACGCGGAGACTCGCCCTGCGGCACCCGCTCCTTGGCACTGACGGGGAAAACGGTGACGCCGCCGACGGTGCGGCCGAAGTCCTTCAGCACCTTCCAGGACACCTCCGGGTCGCCGATCGCGCGGGTGAAATGGGGCGCCTCGATCGCGACCTGCCGGTCGGTCTCAACGTGGCCGCGCAGGGCGGCCAGCGACTCCGGCTTGTGGACGGGGAGCTTCACCACCACACGTTCACCCGCGGCGGACTCGATCGCGATCTCGGCGGTGCTGGCACCGTCAGGGACAGCGTCCCACTCCGCTCCGACCTCGATCCTGACCTGGTGGCTCACCGTGCCTCCGGAGGTCGAGAGCGTCACCCACGGCTGGCTGGCGCGGGCGGTAAAGGCGAAGGGCTGCTGGCCGCGATTGAAGACCTCAATCCAGCGGGTGCCGCGGCTGAGCGCGTCGAGCACGGGCAGGATGGCGGGGCGCGCGCCGTAGGAGGGATGGGCCGTCTCACTACCCTCCAACGCGACCGCGAGGGATGAACCGGCACGGGCACGCACCTCGGACACAGCCGGCATCGCCTCGATCTCCGGCTGCTGCCAGTAGGTGTAGCCCAGCTTGACCTGCGACATCATATGGTTCCAGCGGCCGCCGCCCAGGGAGTGATAAGCTCGGGACAACGCCCCTTCCGCCGCGAACAGCTCTCGCGTACGCGCCGCCTGGATACCTGCTTCGCTCCGGCCCTGCCGCACGTACAGACGGTTGAGTCCCGCGGACACATGGATCTCGTGGACCATCGCGCTGGCCTTTACCGGATAAAGCACCAGTTGGAAATACGCGTCACGCGCCTCGGGCGGCAGGCGCTCAAACTGCCGCTCGGCCCGGGCAGTCAGGTCGCGCCACTCCTCCAGGACCCGGTCGGCTTCGCGGTAGTTGACCAGGCTGAACGTTTCGGGCGACAGCATCTCCGGCTTTCTGCGGCCGTTCAGGCGGGTGTAGCCCTGGATCAGGGCGGCAACCTCATCGGCCTCGCGGGATCCGAATTCGCGCGCCGCCCAGGCACGGGCATATTCGGTCAGGCGGTCGTAGGACCAGGCACCGGGGTTCCAGGCCAGGGTGAGAAAGAACTCGATCGGGAACTCCATCGGCTTGATGTCCCCCACATTGACGATCCAGATCCGGTTGGCGTCGTGCCGCCAGGCCAGGTGCATCTGCTCCCAGATCTTGGTGATCGGGACGGTGTTGAGCCACTTGTAGTTGCGGGGGCCGCCCACGTAGTCGAAATGGTAATACACACCGGCCCCTCCAGAGCGTCCGCGCTCAGCCGGGGTCGGGAGTCGGCGAATGTTGCCCCAGTTGTCGTCACACCAGAGGAGGGTGACATCATCCGGCACCCGCATCCCGTGCTCGTAATAGGTCTGCACTTCCTTGTAGAGGGCCCAGAGCTGGGGAATCTGCTCCGCCGGCCGGCCCGTCACCTCGGTGAGGATGCGCCGCTGATCCCCCACGATGGACTCGAGCAGGGCCACGTTGGTGTCCTCCGACATCGCTTCGTCCCCGTCTCCCCGCATCCCGATGGAAACGATCTTTTCAAAATCCTTCACCCGCCTGACCCCGCTGCGCCAGAAGTCCTGCAGCACCTCGGGATTCTTCTGATAGTTCCAGGCGCCCTTTCCGTAACGGCGCCACTCGTCATGGGCACGCATCAGCGGTTCGTGGTGGGAGGTGCCCATCACAATGCCGTACTCATCGGCGAGGATCGGATTTTTCGGATCGTCGTCGTTGAAGGCACTGCCCCACATCGCGGGCCAAAGGTAGTTGCCGCGCAGCCGGAGGATCAGTTCGAAGACGTGGCCGTAAAAGGTGTGATTGAAGCCGCCAAACTTTTCCGTCGACCAGTTGGTCAGGGCCGGAGCCTCGTCATTGATGAAAATACCCCGGTACCGAACGGTGGGTTCGGGGGTGAGGAAGCGGCCGGTGCGTACAAAAAGTTGCTCACGCGGGGCGACCGGCACATCCGCCCACCAGTACCAGGGCGAGACCCCGGCCTGTTCGGAAACATCATAGGTGGCATAGACCGTTCCACGTTTGTCGCTGCCTGCGATCACCAGCGCACGGGCCACACCGGGGAAGGGATCTTCCACCACCTGGACAAGCGACGCCTCCCATTTTCCCTGGAGGTCCGCCACGTCCAGCTTTCCGCGCCGGGCAAGGTCTGCGATCAGGCTGCTTCGGTCCACCGAACCGATGATGACTACCGCGTCGCCGCGCGGTGTGACGGTGTCCACCGTGGCGGTGACGCCGGTGACACGTTTCACGTCTGCCTGGAGATCGCGCGCAACCCTGAGCACGCCCGGGTGATCAGCCGCGTCGACGAAGATCGGTGCCGCCGCACCGCGCTGCACCAGGGGGAAGTGGTTCGTCTCGGCATTGAACTCAACAAACCGCGGCTGGCCCACCATCGCGTGGGACACCGCTGCCCCGAGAATCAGTCCGAGGAGCAAGCCGGCACGGGCGAAAACAAAGCGGGGAAGGGACAATAAGCGCAGCATGAGAAAAGCGTTCGTTGACAGCAGGCGGGAACGGGATCGGCCAGCCTGACAATTTCTCAGCGCGGAGCGAGCATGGGATGCGCGAAACGTGTGCGCCTCGGCCCTGGAGTAGCGCCGGACGCCGATGCCGTGTTGGAAGTTGGGACGTGACCCTTCGGCGAAAAAAAAGGGAGGCGCCAGCTTTCGCCAGCGCCTCCCAACCCCCAGACATACACGCTAGAACCTAGTACTTAGCGTGAAAGTGAACTCCCTCGGGTCGCCATACTTCGGATACGAAGCGGCGGCATCGGGTGCGCCTGCAGGGGGACTCAGGCGGCATGAAGAAGGGCAAGGAACGGGGCGACAACCGGTGGGGTCGGACGGCGGGGGGTGACCAGCCGTCCTGCAGCAAAAGCCGGAAGTCTGAGGGTGCAGTCGGGTGAGGTTCGGCTCCGACAGATGGGTGGGAATCGAAGCGAACGAGGTGAGACTGGAGGCGCCCCGTCCCTATCCGCAAAAACGATGGTGCGCTAATTTTAGCGCACCTCGGAAACAGGGGGCAGATGAAACCGGCCGCCGATTTCTTCCCGGCCGCCCGAAAAAGCTCGTCTGTCTAACGTTAGACCCCTACTTGCAAGTCTCTCCCCTCTATGACACCTCGTCGGGTTACCCTTGCCGACATCGCGCGCCTCTGCGGCGTCCATGTCACCACCGTTTCCCTCGCCCTTCGCAACTCGCCCCGCCTGCCGACGGAGACGCGCGAGCGTATTCAGCAAACCGCCCGCCGGCTCGGCTATACGCCGGACCCCTGGTTGCGGGCGCTGGTTTCCTACCGGAGCCGACTCGCCCCTAAACGGACGGCGCCGACGCTGGCGTATGTCACCAACTGGAACACCCGCTGGGGATGGAAACAGGTCACCGCCCACCCGGATTTCTTCAAAGGCGCCACTAGCGCAGCCGAGGAGCTCGGCTTTAACCTCGAACACTTTTGGATGCGTGAGCCCGGCCTGACCCACGGCCGACTGAGCCAGATTCTCCACGCCCGGGGCATCCAGGGGGTCATCGTCGCGTCCCACGTGCGGGAGATCGACGACGCCCTCCGCCTCGACTGGAGCCGCTTCAGCGCGGTCAAGATCGACTACTTCCCCCACGAGCCGGAGCTGCCCAATGTGACCAACAACCAGCTCCATATCATCCGCCTTGCCACTCAGAAGACGATCGCCGCGGGTTACCGCCGGATCGGCTTCGTCATGGACGAGGGCTGGGACATCACGGTCGACCGCCTCTGGAGCGCCGGTTTCCTCTGGGAACAGCAGAGCCTCCCGCCCGAGGACCGCATCCCTCCCTACCTCTTCCCGCGGGACCAACCCCTCGACGATTGGCTGCGGGAACAGCGGCCGCAGGTCGTGATCAGCAAGCGCGAATTCATCCAACCGACCCTCAAGGCCATGGGCTGGCGCATCCCCCAGGATATCGCCTTTGCCGATCTCTTCCTCGACGACTTCACCGGCAAGACCGCCGGCGTCCGGCAGAACCACAACACCGTCGGCGCCCTCGCCGTCGAAATGCTTGCCGGCCTGCTCCAGCACAACAAACGCGGTGTGCCCGAGATACCCACCACCACCTACGTGGAAGGCACCTGGTTCGACGGGCGCTCCCTGCCCAACCTTGCCCAGGTGACGGTGGCGTAAACCCGCCCTTATCCGGCGCTGAAGGGCGCCAACTTTGCTGCCTGCACGACCCAAATACTCTTGGGACACGTGCCCTTTTACCCGACCCTCGCGGGCATGCATGCGTGTGTATCCGATCGGGCACTTCAGATTGACCGCCATGACAACGTGGGCGTGGCCCTGAGGGACCTGAGGCCCGGCGAGGAGGCGGGGGGCGTACGGCTGGGCCAGCCGGTCCCGGCCGGCCACAAGTTCGCCCTGCGTCCGATCGCCGCCGGCGAGCCGGTGCGGAAGTTTGGCAACGTCATCGGGGTGGCCTCCGCCGCCATCGCGCCCGGCGCCCACGTGCACAGCCACAATCTCCGGGGGAGTCTCGAGGCCAGGATCGAGGAGCTTTCCTTCTCCCCCGCCGCCCCCGCCGCCGCGATCCAGTCCACGGATACCTTTGAGGGTTATCGACGGCCGGGCGGGCGGGTGGGGATCCGCAATGAGATCTGGATCATCAACACCGTGGGCTGCATCAACCACGCCGCCGATCGCATCGCCCGCCTCGCCCACGCCGAACTCTCCGGCGGCCGCAGCGGCATCGACGGGGTGTACGCCTTTCATCACCCGTTCGGCTGCTCCCAGCTGGGCGACGACCTCCGCCACACCCAGGCCATCCTTTCCGCCCTGGTCAACCACCCCAACGCCGCGGCGGTGCTCGTGATCGGACTCGGCTGCGAGAACAACCAGCTCGCGGATTTCCTCCAGAGCGTCGGCCCGCAGCCAGCCGGACGCCTGCGCAGCTTCAACGCCCAGGAAGTCCCGGACGAGATCGCCGCCGGGCTCGCCGCCGTCCGCCAGCTGGCGGACTACGCCAAGATCTTTCGCCGCGAGGCCGTGCCCGCCTCCGAACTCATCCTCGGCATGAAATGCGGCGGCTCCGACGGATTCAGCGGGATAACCGCCAACCCGGTTGTGGGCGAGGTCGCGGACCGCGCCGTGGCGCAGGGAGCCACCGTCCTGCTCACGGAAGTGCCGGAGATGTTCGGCGCTGAACGCGTGCTCCTGGAAAGGGCAGGCGATCAGGCCGCCTTCGAGGGCCTGGTCACGATGGTCAATGGCTTCCGGGACTACTTCCGGCGGTACGACGAGCCGATCGACGAAAACCCGTCCCCGGGTAACAAGGCGGGAGGCATCACGACCCTGGCCGAAAAATCACTCGGCTGTGTCCAGAAGGGCGGCAAGGCCCCCGTGCGCCAGGTGCTCCCTTACGGAGGAATGGCTGCCCCGCGGCTCGGCGGTCTCAGCCTGATCAACGCCCCCGGCAACGATGGGGTCTCCGGCACCGCCATGGCCGCCGCCGGGGCCCACCTCGTCCTTTTCACCACCGGACGCGGCAACCCGATGGGTTTTCCCTGCCCCACCCTCAAGATCTCCAGCAACAACGACCTCGCCCAGCGCAAGCCGCAGTGGATCGACTTCAACGCGGGCACGCTGGCGGACGGTGTCACCACGCGCGCCGAACTTTCCGAGCAGTTGTGGCAACAGGTCCTCGACATCGCCTCCGGGCGCGCCAGCACCCACAACGAGATCCGGGGGTTTAGGGAAATCGCAATTTGGAAGGACGGCGTGACGCTCTAATCCCGGCCACCGCCACGCCTCCTCCGTCCCTCGCGCAGAACCGTTTTTACCCCATGATTTCCCTCAACGCCTCGCTTCTCCCCAACCGCCGCGCCCGTCCCGAGCGCATCCTCCAGTTCGGTGAGGGCGGCTTCCTTCGCGGCTTTGTCGACTGGATGGTCCACCGAATGAACACCCGCGGGGTGTTCGACGGGAGTGTCATCGTGGTGCAGCCCCTGCCGACCGGCTTGGTGCCCGCCTTGAATCAGCAGGACTGCCTTTACACCCAGCTCCTTCGCGGCGTGCAGGACGGAGCCGTGGTGGAGGAAACGGAGGTGATTTCGTCCATCAGTCGCGGCCTCGTGCCGCACACGCAGTTCGACACCTACCTCGCCTGCGCACGCATCCCCGAGCTTCGTTTTATCGTTTCCAACACCACCGAGGCGGGCATCGCCACCAGTCCCGAGGACCGCCTCGCCGACTGCCCGCCCGTGTCCTTTCCCGCCAAGCTCACGCAGTTTCTCTACGAGCGCTACCGGTGGTGCGCGGGCTCCCCGGACCAGGGCCTGGTCATGCTGCCCTGCGAGCTGATCGAGTCGAACGGAAGCACCCTGCGCCAATGCGTGTTCGAAACCGCGCGGCGCTGGCAGCTCGAGGACGCATTCCTCCAGTGGCTCGAAAGCGCCAACACCTTCTGCAATACGCTGGTCGACCGCATCGTCACCGGTTACCCGCGCGATGAGGCCACCGCTCTCTGGCACAAGCTCGGTTACGAGGACCGCCTCCTCAACACCGGTGAAATCTTCCACGCCTGGGTGATTGAGGGTCCCCCCTCGCTTGCCCGCGAGCTGCCGTTGACCGAGGCCGGACTCAACGTGGTCTGGACCGAGAACTACAAACCCTACCGCGACCGCAAAGTCCGCATCCTCAATGGTGCCCACACCATGACGGTGCTCGGCGCCTACCTCGCCGGGAAAACCCTGGTCAAGGACTGCCTGGATGACCCCGTGATTGCCCGTTACCTGCAGCGCGGGCTGGCGGAGGAGATCATCCCCACCCTCGACCTGCCGCGGGCTGAACTCGATGGCTTTGCCACCGCCGTGCTGGAGCGTTTCTCCAATCCCTTCGTCAAACACGCCCTGCTTTCGATCTCACTCAACTCCACCAGCAAGTTCACCGCCCGGGTGCTGACCTCGCTGAAGGAGTACCACCGCCGCCGGGGCGCATTGCCCAAACGGCTGACCTTCGCGCTCGCGGCGCTCCTCGCGTTTTATCGCGGAACCGAGCTGCAGGACGGCGCCCTCATCGGCGAGCGCGCCCCGGGTGACACGTACCGCATCCAGGACAGTCCGGACGTCCTCGCATTTTTCCGCGACGTCTGGAGCTCCGCCGATACCCGTGCAAAAACCGTGGCGGAGAAAACGCTCGCGAACACCGCCCTCTGGAACGAGGACCTTACCCGCATCCCCGGCCTTACCACCGCCGTCGCCGCGCACCTCGAGCGGATCCTCAGCACCGGAGCAGCCGCAAGTTTCGCCGAAATGGAAAAGGCCGGCCAATCATGACTCTTGAGTCGTGAATCGTGATTCGTGATTCGTGATTCATGATTTACGAACTGCTTGGCTGTATTCGGCGGTCCCTTACGGAGGGTGCGGTGGGGCAGCGTCCAACACGCGGGGTGAGGGCACCCCGTCTACAAAAACAGAAGCGCCTGGTCACTGGTCACTGCGCGCACCTCCGGCGCGCGCGCTTCGTCCTTCGCCATTCCGGCCCGCAGGGCCGGCATAGGTTTCCGCCAAGCGGCTGCTGATCTCCCGCATGCGGTCGCGCAAGGGCCGCGGCGCGATGACTTCGGCCAGCGCGCCCCAGCCCAGGGCCCATCGCTCGACCTCCTGCAGGGCGCCGAGCTGCATCACGACCTCCACCCCGCCCCCGGGCAGCTCCGTCATCTCCTGCGTTTCATGCCAGACGCGTTCGCGCACCCGGTCGGCGGCGGCGGCGGCAAAACGGATCACCACCCGGTGATTACCCGTCCCGGGAACCACCCCCAAGGCGGAGGCAAAATACCGTTCCGGTGAAAAGTCCTGGGGTCGCACAAAGCGGGTCTTCTGGACCGTCACCTCGCTCATGCGCGGCAGGGCAAAGGTGCGGAGCGCCCCGCGGGTCGGATCCATCGCGATCAGGTACCAGAGGTTCTCGCGGTGCGAAAGGTGATAGGGCTGAACCCGCCGGCGCACCCCGCGCGCGTCGCCGGGTTTCCGATACAAGAACTCGATTTCGAACTGCTTCAGCACCGCCTGGCTGAGCGCGTTGAAGGCGGCCAGGTCGGTCCGCCCCAGGCCCACGTTCTTGAAGGACACCGCCCGCAACTCGTCCGCCGGCGAAAAGGAGATCCGGTCCTTCAAGCCGCTGGTGAGCTTCTCGAAGGCGAGCTCCAGCTGGCGGTGGAACGGCGTGCCCTGGTACTGCTCAAGCGCGCGGCGCGCGACCAGCAGGGCCAGCAATTCGCCCTCCGTCACCTGCACCGTGGGAAACGAGGTCACGGGGTGGGTGTAGCGGTACGCCTGGATCTGCGCATCAAACTCGATCGGGAGGTCCAGGCGGTCGCGCATGAAGGCGATGTCCCGGACAATCGTCTTGCGCGAGACCTCCAGGGACTTGGAGAGCTTCGTGCAGTTGGTGAACGCCCCGCGGCGCAGCTCCTCATGGATGCGGAGCATGCGCTCCAAGGGAGGACGGGAAAGTTTGACGGCCGGGGTGTGCATGCGATGGGCGGGCGGGGTTCCGGGTGAGACCGGAAGAAAATGACGCGCGGGAAAGACAAAGTCTCCGCGGGTGGGACACCCAATGTCCCACCTCACGGGTAAGATGGGCGCAACATGAAACGCATCACCTCCGCAAAAAAGCCCGCCGCACCCGTTCAGCTCACCTGGTCGCACCTCGGGGTGCTTTATCGGACCACTGCCTGGCCGGAGGTCGAGTTTCATACCCTGGTCGATGGGCGCTGGACACCCTTTGAGCCCAATCCCGCCTCCGATATCTTCTCCGCGGCCGCCGTGATGCTTGGCCGTTCCGAATGGCGCCGGTACCTCGAGTTTGTTCCGGCGCGGGAGAGGAGCTGGCTGGAGCAGTTCACCTGGCACCGGCTGGCGGCGCTGGCGGTTCTCACCCGCGATCCCGCCCTGCTGGATGCCTTGGAGGAGGCCCCTGCCCTCGCCTGCTTCGTGGGTGCTCATGCCGGTTTGCGGGGCGGTGCACGCCCGGCCTGGGGGGAAATGCAGGCCGTGTTTGAGCGTGCGGGCGTCTATGGGCTGCTGGAATGGCTCGGCCTGCCCGCCTCCCGGGATACGGTCGACGCGCTGGCCCGCCTGGAGGATCCGGACGTCCCACACCGGCTCCTGGACCGGGTGCGTGAGGCGCTCTGGAATCCGGTGTTTGCCGCCAGCGTCCGCGCGGCCGAGGCGGTCACGGAGGTGGAACTGGCCCACCGCTTTGCCATGATCGCCGCCTGAGGCCGACCCTTCGCGGGAGCGGGCCCCGGGACAACGTCGCGGTGATGGCAGCCCCCGGGCCAACTCAGACCAGCATCCGGACACGCCGGTTCTTCTGGGGGAACTGCAACGTCACCACCGTCCCCACCCCTTCCTTGCTTTCGATCCCAACCTGGCCGCCATGCTCACGCAGGATGCGCTGCACGATCATGAGTCCGAGGCCGTTTCCGCCCGGCTTGGTCGTGTGATACGGCTGAAAGAGACGCACCAGGTTCTCCTGCTTGATGCCGGCACCGGTGTCGCCGAACATCAGATACACATGGTCGTCATCCACCCGGGTGCGGATGCGCAGGGTGCCCCCGGGCTGCATCGCCTCGACCGCGTTTTTGATCAGGTTGAAAAAGACCTGTTTCAGCTGGTCGCGGTCGGCCATCACCACAGGCAGCAGTTCCGGCAGTTCCGCCTCCACGACGATGCCGCGGTCCTCCAGTTCGTTCTGCTGGAAGCGCAACACTTCGGCCAGGACATCGACCAGGTTGGTGTCGGCCAGGTCGGGGGCTCGGGGGCGAATCGCCTCCAGGAAATGGGTGATGATGCCGTCCAGCCGCTGGACCTCATCGCGGCAGATCTGGATCGACTCGGCAAAGGAGGCCACCTCTGCCACTTTCGCGCTCTTCAGCTTTTTCAGTTTCCGTTCCATCAACTGGAGGTGGATGGTCAGGGAGTTAAGCGGGTTGCCCAGTTCATGGGCTACCCCGGCCGCCAGGAGCAGGATCGAGGAGGTGCGTTCGTCCTCGATCCTGGCCTCCGTGGTCTGTTTCTCGCGGGTAATGTCGCTGAGGATGACCGCAAAACGCCGCGCTGCGCCGCGGCCCTCCCCTTGGAACGGCACCATGTAGAGGCGCACGTAACGCGTCTCCGGGTAGTTGAGTTCAATCTCCCGCGCAACCACGGGCAGGCTCGGTGCACCATCGTCGAGCGACCCTTCGAGTGAGGGCCGCAGTCCCGGCACCAGGCGCCAGAGGGTGGCGCCGGTCAGCTGATCCTCCGGCAACCCGATCAACCGGTGCGCCGCCTGGTTGGCATACTCGATCTCACCGTCCGCACTGATCACCAGCACACCTTCCTGGAGCGTGTTGAAGATGTCCTCGAAGAGGGAGCGCTCCCGGGCAAGGCGCTGGACCAGGTAGGTGAGATTGACCGTATCGAGCGTGTCGAGACGGCCGAGAACGCGGTCAAGGGAGGTGTGCTTCTTGCCGGCCATGGAGAAAAGGGGGATCGGGGGAAAAAGGCGCGCGGTGCGTCAGCGGATTTCTTCACCAGGCTGGAGGTCTTCGCTGGCGAGAAAATCGATCTGCGCCGGATCGATCCGCTGCGCCAGAAGCTTGCGCAAAAAAAGCTCCCGATGCTGCGCGCACCGTCCCAGCCGCGCGAGCGCTTCGCGATGTTCCTCCGTTCCATACCCCTTGTGCTGACTGAACCCGTAGCCGGGGTATGTGCCCTCGAGCTCACACATCAGGCGGTCGCGCGTCACCTTGGCGATGATGGAGGCCATGGCGATCGCCAGCGAGCGGGCGTCACCATTGATCACACCGTCATGCGGGTACGGGAAGTGTTTGAGCGAGAGCCCGTCGATCAGGATGCGGCAGGACACCTGGGGATGGTAGGACGCGAGTTCGTCCGCGCTGGAAAACAGGTCGGGTTCCTTCTGGCGGTGGAAGGCCTGAACCGGATAAATCCCTTCCAGCGCCCGCCGCATCGCGAGCTTCGTCGCGCCGAGGATGTTGAAGTGCTCGATCTCCTCGACACTCGCGACGCCGAAGTGGGCCTGGATCTGGTTCTGCGCCCGGAGGGTCTCGAAATCGAACCACAGCTCCTCCCGCTCTGCCGGCGTGAGCTGCTTCGAGTCGTTGACTCTCCCGGCGCGGGTGACCGCCCAGCGGCTTTCCAGGAAGTCCTGGTTGACCAACACCGCCGCGGCGACCACGGGGCCTGCCAACGCGCCGCGGCCTGCCTCGTCGACACCGATGAGGCCGGAAAACCCATAGATCTGCTTGAGGTCATAGCCGCGCAGCTGGCGGCGTTTCATCCGGAAAGTTCTGAGGCGGGAGCGCCTCTCCCGCAAGTGCGACCATTTCGCGCCGCTCGGCGCCGACCCCGCCGCCGGAACCACGATCGCCGGCGTCCTCCCATCAACAGAGGGCCCTTTCGCCGGGGCATCCCTGGGTTTGCCCCGCGCACAAACGCGGCTCGGGGCGCCTCGCCCGGATGAAGGCAGCGCCGCCACAACGGGTTAACCACCTCTCCGCTCGCCAAGGCGTCCCACCCGGCTATCCTTGTGCCATGTCTTTCCTCGAGTGGTGTGAGCTTCTCAGCTACCTCGTCACCATCATCGGTCTGCCGTTCGCAATCTATGTCTTCATCTCCGAACAGCAGAAGGAGCGGCAAAACGACCAGGAGGAAATCTTTCAACGCCTGTCGGACGAGTACCGGGAGTTCCTGAAGCTGGTGCTCGACAATGCAGACCTCCAACTCCTGCGGCGCGACGCCGCACGGCAGGAGCTCTCCGAGGAACAGAAGGAGCGCAAGACCGCGATTTTCGGCATCCTCATTTCCCTGTTCGAACGCGCCTACCTGCTGGTCTACGAGGACGAGATGGACAAACAGACCCGCCGCCTCTGGCAGTCGTGGGAGGACTACATCGTGGAATGGGTGCGAAGGACCGACTTCCGCGACGCGCTACCGACCATGCTCGAAGGCGAGGACGAGGACTTCACGCGCTACATCCGCTCGCTCGCAGAAAAGGAAACACCCACGCGACCGGCGCCCGTCCCCTGACCTGCGGCCTGCGCTACTGACTGCCAAACTCCACCCGCTCCTTGGGCGCCGGCAGCGGCAGCTCGTCGAGCTTTCCGGCCGCGGAGACGACCTCGTAGGCAGTGCGGAAATGCAGCTTAGCGTACTCTCCCAGCGATCGGACGCCGAATTTAGTGATCAGCTCCTGGGCCTGCGCTTTCACGAGGGCACTCGCTCCCTTTTGCAGCGGCATTCCGGCCTTCTTCGACAGGTCGTTCATCTGCCGGACATATTCGGCACGCGCGACCACCGAGGCCGCCGCAACCACGGGGTCCTCTTCCGCCTTTGTCCGCATGCGCAGGTCGAAATCCTTCAGACCACTCTTGGCCAGCTCCCGTTGCACCAGCGGTTCTTCGCTAAACTGGTCCAGCAGTCCCCACGGAACCCACTTCCGCTCCAGGGCGCGCATCAGACCCTTGGCATGCTGCCAGCCGAGCAGACGGTTCGTGTTCGCCGTCTTCTTTAACATCAGGTCGTTGTACTTCGGCATCGTCCATGGAAACACCTCCACCACGACACCGGGGGTCCCGCGGATGATCTTGTCCAAACGAAAGATCTGATTCTCGGCGATCCGCTTGGAGTCCTTCACGCCCGCTTTGATCCACTCCTCGATGGCACCTTTTTCGGCGATCACGGTGGCGGTGATCAACGGGCCGAAAAAGTCGCCTTTGCCACTTTCGTCCAGACCCGCATGTGCCTCGAACCAGTCGGGGTGGAGGACTTCATCGTATCCGAGCCGGGCCGCCTGGGTGACTTCTGCTTCGAGAACGTTCAAGACAAACTCCTCCGTGCCTTTTCCGGCGATGACGACCACCTTGCGTTTGTCGTAGGCGGTGACGTTGCAGTCCGGTCCGCGGAAGGCAAAACGCGAGTACGGCACGTCAAAGGGCGACCAGCCCCGCCCCTCGAGCACGCTCTCCAGTTTGTCCATCTGGGCGTCCGTCAACTTGATCGTGTATGTCGCGAGCTTTTTCGGCTTTTCGCCATCGTTGGTGGTCAGGGCCATCGCCCCCAGCAGAGAACGCCGGACCAAAAGCGCAAAGCGATTCTGCACCTGTCTCCCCGCCCGCCGCCTTGGCCGCGCGAGGTCCTCCACCTCCGGGACTTTCAGGCGCGACCGCGCATTCCCCATTGCCCCCTCGCCCCGCCCCGCCCAGGGTGACGCCCCTTTTCGCCGTGCCGTCCGCCGCCGTATCCGAACTGATCGCACACGCCACCGGCTTCCGAGCCGCTCTGCTCGATTGGTACCATGCCCACCGCCGCCGCCTCCCCTGGCGGGAGCACCCGTCGGCCTATCGCACCGTGGTAAGCGAGTTCATGCTGCAGCAGACGCAGGTGAAAACGATGCTGCCGTACTTTGATCGGTGGATGGAGACGCTCCCCGACTTTGCCTCCCTCGCCGGGGCACCGGAGTCACAGGTCCTGAAACTCTGGGAGGGGCTCGGTTATTATTCCCGGGCGCGCAATCTCCAGCGTCTGGCCCGCGCTGTCACCGCCCTGCCCGAACTCCCCCGCACGCCCGAGGCCTGGCTCCCCCTGCCCGGCGTGGGTCCATACACGGCGGCCGCCGTCACCAGCATCGCGTTCGGCGCCCGCGTCGCCTGCGTCGATGGCAATGTCGTGCGGATCCTCGCCCGGCTGACCGCGGATGGGACACCGTTTCGCGACTCTGCCACCGCCTCCAAGGCGTTCGCCCCCCTGGCTAACGCCCTGGTCTCCCCAGACGCACCGGGTGATCACAACCAGGCGATGATGGAGCTCGGCGCCACCGTCTGCGTGCGCCAGAAGCCGCTTTGCACGGTATGCCCCGTCTTTGACCAGTGTGCCGGACGACGTACCGGCGCCCCCGAACGGTTTCCCAGGCTCGCGCCCAAGACCATCGAACGGATGGCGGTCGCGCGGGCTTGGTGCCTCCACGACGGCCGGCTGCTGCTGCACCGGTCGGATGGGCGGGCTCGGCGGTTCGCCGACATGCACGAGATCCCCACCCTCGCCGACGTTGGGCTGGCCGACGCCACCTTTCCTCCGCCGCTGCTGGTGCGCAAGCGGGGCATCACGCGGTATGCGATCACCGAGTCCTTCCACCGCGTAGCACTTTCTCAACTACCTCCCGCCGTCCTGGCTTCCGCCACGCTCGTCTGGGTGCTTGTGACCCAGCTGGAAGACGTCACCCTCTCCGGCCCCCACCGCCGCTGGAGCCGCGAGCTCCTCTCCCTCGGCTGACCCCGGCCCACAGTCTTCACCGCAAATGGTTACACCGGCTTCGGCCGGGTGAGGAGTGCGTCCACCCGCTCTTTTGAGCGCACGATGTCGGGGGTGGGAAGACGGGGGCTGAACTCGAGCACCAGCAGGTGCTCCGGCTTCCAAAAACCGCTCACCATCTCGAAGTCGATCAGGCCCGACCCGATCGCCTGGTGGTCCTGGCCCGCGCCATTCACATCGTGCAGGTGAAACCCGAGCGTATGAGCCGCATTTTTCTGCAGCTGCTCGCGATGGTTGATCAGGGCCAGCCCCTCTTTGATGTGGGCGTGCCCCGTGTCATGCCAATAACCCGCGGTGTGAGGTTGCGTAAGCTCGCCCAGCAGATCCTGAAAGTCGTCGTCCAGCGGAAGCTCCTCAAAACGCTCCCGATTCTCCAGTCCGAGCGCCACGCCCTTTTCGTGGGCATACCCACGGACCTGCTCGAGGCTCAGCTTCACCCGCTCCCAATTGGGGCGCATGCGCTTGAGCATCTTCAGCAGGGCCTTGTCGCGCACCGCGGTGTAGGTGGGGTCCGCCCCCAGCGCCCGGCCCCCGCGTTTCTCGGCCTGCCGCTCCAGCTTCTGGCCGGGATGAAACCAGCGGAAACGCACGCTGCCCAGGTGAAGGACCAGCACGCGTGCACCCACCTGGGCGGCGAAGTCGATCGAGCGTTTGGTCTGGCGCACCCACTGCTCCTGCTCGCGTGTATCCAGCGCGGAAGGTTCGAACAGGTTCGGCGCGGCCTGCGTGATGCCGGTGGGCAGCGGGCAGAAATTGTGGGTGGAACTGATTTCGATCAGTCCCTGCTCCACCGCCTTCAGCACCCCCGGCACGAGGGTGATGCGGATCCCGTGACTCAGCTCCGCGTGGGAAAACCCCAGGTCCGCTATCTCTTTCAGCATCGCATATCCATCCGTGTGCCGGGAGGAGCACCAGCAGGACGAAAGAGCGACGATGGGTGAAGCAGCCATGGATGCGGACGAACGCTGAAGTGGATAGCAGTCGTCCGGTCAGTGAAACACCAAACGCACCGGCGACACGACACCCCCACTCAGCCGCATGCGCAATGCCCGCGTGTATCCGCGAGCCATGGAAACAACAAGACCGCCCTCCGCTTTTCGCAGAGCGCGGTCCAGCAAAAATACGAGGTGGGAGAACTCAGCTCTCGTAACGGCGGCGCAGCATCTGGGTGAAGGCGGCGACCTTGTCCTTGCGGCGACGCTTCTCGCACGGTTTTTCGTAGTAGCGCTTGGCGCGGACACCCTTGATGATGTTCTCGCGATCGAGCTTCTTCTTCATGCGGCGCAGCGCACGATCAACCGGCTCGTTCTTGCGAATCTTGATTTCGATGGACATGTGGCAGATCTGAGTTTGCTCGGAAAAAAGGATTACTAGGCAAAATAGAAATCGCGTCGTCAACGGTAATTTGCCCCTTTGGAAAAACCGTTTTTTCGACCCATCCTGCGCTGCCGTGTCGTCACCCGATAAGAACTTCGTCCACCTCCACGTCCATACCGATTATAGCCTGCTCGACGGCGCCTGCCGGATCGACCGGCTGATGGACCGGGCCGCGGGACTGGGCATGACCGCCATGGCCCTCACCGACCACGGCAACTTGTACGGCGCCATCGAGTTCTACAATGCCGCCAAGGCGAAGAGCATCAAACCGCTGATCGGCTGCGAGATCTACCTGGTCGAGGGGTCGCGCCTCGAAAAAAACGGCCGGGCCGAGGACGGAAAGAGTTATTACCACCTGGGGCTCCTTGCGCGAAATCTGACCGGCTACCAAAACCTCCTGAAGCTGGTTTCCGACGCTCACCTCCGCGGGTTTTATTACAAACCGCGCGCAGACTGGGAGACGCTCGCCCGCCACGCCAGCGGGTTGATCGCCTTCAGCGGCTGCCTCGCTGCCATCGTTCCACAGCACCTGATGCACGATCGGTGGGAGGAGGCCCGCAAGGCCACGGCGCGGTTTGTCGAGATCTTCGGCCGCGAGAATTTCTTCATCGAGATCCAGGACCACGGCATCCCCGAGCAGCGGAAGATCATTCCCGGGCTGCTGAAGCTGGCGGAGGAGTTTGACCTCAGGGTCATCTGCACAAACGACGTCCACTACGTCCGAGCCGAGGACGCAGGGCCGCACGATGCGATGCTCTGCATCCAGACCGGCTCGAAGATCGAGGAGGAGAACCGGATGAAGTTCGACTCCACCCAGTTCTACCTGAAGTCGCGCGACGAGATGGCCCAGCTCTTCGGCGAAGTGCCGGAGTCGCTCACCAACACCCAGCTGGTGGCGGAGATGTGTGACCTCGCCATCCCCTTCCCCAAGGGCAGCGAACGGTATCCGCGCTATCCCCTGCCCGTTGAGGTCAAGGTCGACCGCGGCGGCTACCTGCTCGACCTGTGTATCACCGGTCTGAAGACGCGCTACGACGTGGATTACGCGTCGATCGTCACCCACGAAGCCGTGCAGCAGCGGCTGGAAAAGCTCAACGTCCCGGCCGGACAAAAACCGTCAGCCCCCGACTACAACGGCCTCGACCGCGGCGAACTCCTTGTGGTGCGCATGCGCTACGAGCTGTCGATCATCAACGTCACGGGCTTCGTCGACTACTTCCTGGTCGTCTGGGATTTCATCCATTGGGCGAAACAACACGGCGTCCCGGTCGGGCCCGGTCGCGGTTCCGGCGCCGGCTGCATGGTGGCGTACCTGCTGGGCATCACGAACATCGACCCCATCCGTTTCGGCCTCCTTTTCGAACGCTTCCTCAACCCGGAACGCGTCTCACCCCCCGACTTCGACATCGATTTCTGCATGCGGCGGCGCGAGGAGGTGATCAACTACGTGCGCGAAAAGTACGGGCGCGACTGCGTGGCGAACATCATCACCTACGGCACCCTCGGGGCCAAGATGGTGATCCGCGACGTCTCCCGGGTGCACAACCTGCCCTTTGCCGAGGCCGACCGGCTGGCGAAGATGATACCGGACGAACTCAACATCTCGCTGGAGGATGCGATCGGCAAATCGAGCGAATTGCGCAACGAGATCGACCGCAATCCGGTCGCCAAGAAGATCGTCAACCAGGCCCTGGTCCTCGAGGGCATGGTGCGCAACACCGGCAAACATGCCGCCGGCATCATCATCACCGACAAGCCCCTGGACGAATTTGTCCCGCTCACCCTCCAGGAGGGCGATGTGACGGTGCAGTACGACATGAACGCGGTGGGCAAGCTCGGGCTGCTGAAGATGGACTTCCTCGGCCTGAAGACCCTGACGGTCATCTCCGACGCAGTGGAGAACGTCCGCCGCACCGCGGACAAGGGCTTCGACATCGAGACGGTCTCCCTGGAGGACCCGAAAACCTACGAGCTGCTCAATGTCGGCAAGACGGTCGGCGTCTTCCAGCTCGAGTCCGGCGGGATGCAGAACGCCTCCAAGCTGGTGGGCATCTCCAACATCGACGACATCAACGCCATCTCCGCCCTCTACCGCCCGGGGCCGATGCAGTTCATCCCCGACTACGCCCGCGGTAAGAAGGATCCGGATACAATCACCTATCCTCACCCGCTGCTCGAGCCGGTCCTGAAGGAAACCTACGGCATCATCGTCTACCAGGAGCAGGTGATGGAGTGCGCCCGGGTCATCGCCGGTTACACCCTCGGCGGCGCCGACATGCTGCGCCGCGCCATGGGCAAGAAGGACGCGGACGCGATGGCGAAGGAGCGGGTGAAATTCGTCGAGGGCGCGCGCAAGCACCACAACATCACCGAGGGCAAGGCCAACGAGATCTTCGACCTGCTGAACAAGTTCGCCCAATACGGCTTCAACAAGTCCCACTCGGCCGCCTATGCGGTGGTGGCCTACCAGACTGCGTACCTGAAAGCCAACTACCCGGTCCAGTTCATGGCTGCGGTCCTGACCGCCGAGCTGGGCAATGCGGAGAAGGTCTCCCACTTCATCGCCGAGGCGGCCGCGATGGGCCTCCTGGTCCTCGGCCCGGACATCAACGAGTCGCGCGAGGCCTTCACCCCGGTGGTCGGCACCCAGCCGGCCGCCACCGGCACGGCCGGCATGATCCGTTTCGGCCTGGCCGGGATCAAGGGCGTGGGCGAGCAGGCGGCGCAGAAGATCATCGAGGAGCGCGACCGCAACGGCCCGTATCGGGATTTTGATGACATGGTGCGACGGATCGACGGGCGCGCGATCAACAAGCGCGTGCTGGAGCACCTGGTGAAGACCGGCGCCTTCGACTACACCGGCGCGCCCCGCAAGAGGCTTTTCGACAGCATCGACTCCGCCCTCGCCGGCGCCGCCGCCCAGGCGAAGGACCGTGCCGCCGGGCAGTTCAATCTCCTGGAGATGCTGGAGACTCCGGCTCCGGTGGAGAAAAAGCCGCGCGCCAAGGGAGCCTCCCCAAAACCGGGCGCACCGGACGACGAGGAGGACTTCACCTCCGCGGAAAAGCTGCAGTTCGAGAAGGAACTGCTCGGCTTCTACGTCTCGGGCCACCCGATGAACACCTACGACGGCCTGGCGGTGGCGATCGACACCTTTCCCATCGAACAACTGATGGGGCAGGCAGACCGGACGGAGTTCCGGCTCTGCGGAATCGCCGGCTCCATCGCCAAGCGCCTCTCGAAAAAGGACAACCGGCCCTGGGCCTCCTTCACCCTCGCGACCAAGCGCGCCTCGCTCGGGCTGAATATGTTTGCCGACGCCTATGCGACCTACGGCCAGAACCTGGCCGAAAACGCACTGGTGTTGGTGCAGGGCAACGTGCTCGTCGGAGAAGACGGCGCGCGCATCAACGTGAAGGAGTGTTACCCCCTCGACAATTTTGTCGCCGGCGCGGTCAAACGCGTCACCTGGCTGCTCCACCCCCAGCACCCCCAGGTCGGGCATTTCCTGGAGATCCTCCGGGAGACCCTGAACAAGCAGGTGGGCGAGACGAAGATCTCCATCGGCTTTGTCTTCGAACAGCGGGTCAGCGCGATCTCTGAAACCAGCAGCGCCCTGGGCTGGAAACTCAACGCCCGCCGCTTCCAGGAACTCCGCGCCCACCCCGCCGTGGCCGGCGTGGAGATCGAGACCAAGCGCCTCGAACTCAAAGAAACCAACCGCTGGGGCAAAAAAAAGAGCGCCGCCTAACCGCGACGCGCCCATTACCCACTCAACCCTTTCCGTACATGGCCGAATCCTCGACCCTCAATCACGCCGCTCGCGTGCTCCACACGATCACGCCCCAGCTGCATGCCGACGTCGCGCTTCGCCGCTATTTCACCACCGCCCGCCACATCGGCCCGCGCGAGAAGCGCGCGATCAGCAACGCCGTCTTTGTGTACTTCCGGTGGATACAATGGCTCGACACCCGTGCCTCCGACCAGAAGCGGATCGAAGAGGCGCTCGATTTCCAGGCACGTTTTGACAAGAACCCCGCCAGCATCAAAGCCGAGGCTCTCGCCGCCCGCGCCGTGCCGGAATGGCTGCAGGCCGAAGCCACCTTTCCCCTGGAAAGCCTGCGCCTCCTTCAGCAGCCCCCCGCCCTCTGGATCCGCGTGAGGCCGGGCCGGACCCGCGGGATCGCCGCTACCCTCGGCCACTGCGTGCCGCCCGCCCCCGCCACCCTCAAACCCTACGGGTTGGCGTCGGAAACGGACGCCACCGGCGCCGACACCGCCAACGCGCTTTCCACCGCGCTGCGCTACAAGGGCCCGAACGACCTTTTTCTCACCCCGCAATTTCACGCCGGCGACTTCGAGATCCAGGACCTGGCCTCGCAGTTTGTCGGCCACGCCTGCGCCCCCAAACCCGGCGAAACGTGGTGGGACGCCTGCGCCGGGGAGGGCGGCAAACTCCTCCATCTGGCCGACCAGATGGGCAACAAGGGCCTGATCTGGGCGAGCGACCGCTCGGAACGCCGGCTCCAGTCCCTCAAGCGGCGCACCGCCCGCGCCAAGGTCTACAACTACCGTGCCGCGACCTGGGACGGCTCCGCCAAACTCCCCACCAAAACCAAGTTCGATGGCGTACTGCTCGATGCCCCCTGCAGCGGTGTGGGGACCTGGCAGCGTAATCCCCACGCGCGTTGGACCACCGGCCCGGACGACGTGAAGGAGTTGGCCGAAGTGCAACGCCAGATGCTGGAGCACGTCGCCCCCACCCTCAAGGCCGGCGGCCGGCTGGTCTACGCCGTCTGCACCCTGACCCGCGCCGAAACCACCGCAGTTGCCAGCGCGTTCACCGAGGCACACCCGGAGTTTGAACCCGTGCCAGTGTTCGCGCCCTCCGGTTCCGCCCTGAGCAGCCCGGCCTGCGAGGTGGGGACAACCGAACTGTTCTCTGAATCCGCCGTCACCCTCTGGCCTCACCAGATCCAGGCCAACGGGATGTTCATTGCCACCTGGCGGCGCACGTAGGCAGTGAAACTCACGTCCTCCACGGTCCGCGCCGATTTTAATGACCCGGTCACCGTGGTGTATTATGCACGCGCGGCGCACTTTCTCGGCCTCTGGAAATCGGAGCGGCTGCTGATCGAGCGCTTTTTCCCGGACACGTCCGCGTCCCTCCTCGAAGCCGGCTGCGGGGCGGGCCGGGTGACAATCGGGCTCTGGGACCTCGGCTTTCGGAAGCTCACCGCCTTCGACTTTGCGGAGGACCTGCTGGCACAGGCGCGCCAGCTGGCGAAGGATCGCGGGGCACGGCGCATCCGTTTTCTCCACGCCGACGCCACGCGCCTGGTTGCCGCCCTGCGCCGGCGCGCGAAGGACCTGCCTTTTGACGGCGTGCTGTTCCCCTTCAACGGACTGATGCAAATCCCAGGGCGTGAG
Organism: Verrucomicrobiota bacterium; assembly: GCA_023428905.1. Classification (GTDB taxonomy): domain Bacteria; phylum Verrucomicrobiota; class Verrucomicrobiia; order Opitutales; family Opitutaceae; genus EW11. Next base: position 308,655 of record JAEYWP010000016.1, on the reverse strand, counting down.
CACCGCCGCACCGCCCTGGGACAGCTGCGCTGTGTCTGCCGCCCGGGCGCGCGTTTTCTTTTCACCACGCACGACCGCAACGTCAGCCCGCAGGAGCGCCGGGCCTGGCGGGACGAGGCAGAGCGCTGGGCCCAAGGGACCCAGGACCCCCGGTTGGTGGAATTCGGCGACCGCTATTTCGAGGACCACACCGGACGCACCTTCATGCACCTGCCCGACCGGAACGAGATCCTCGAGGACCTCGCCGCCACCGGATGGACCCACACCTTCGACTCGCTCCGACGCGAGATTGCCGTGGAATCCGAGGCGGTGCGGGAATTTTCCGACGAATGCCGCTTCTGGGTGGCCACGGTCTAAGCACTTGCCGACTCCAATCGCCGTGCTCACCGTGACGCCCGTTCATGGTGTTTCCCAACCCTCCCGCCATCCTCAGTGAGCGCCAGCTGCACGGTGCAGAACTCAGCGTCGGCTCGGCCGATGCGCTGCTCCGCTTGTATGCCTGGATGTACACCGCCCGCGTGGCGGACAACCGGATCCTCGACCTCTTCCGCCAGGGCCTGATCAAGGGCACCGTCACGGGCGGTCAGGGCAATGAAGGGCTGATCATCCCCATCGCCCTCCTGGCCGACAAAGCGGTCGATGTCATCAGTTTCACCCACCGCGGTTTCGGGGGTCATCTGATCTGGGGTGATCATCTTTGCGACCACCTGAACCAGTATTTCGCGAACGCGCTCAGTCCCACCAAGGCGCGCGAGGGCAACATCCACCACGGCGACCCCAAAAACCGCTCGTTGCCCATGCTGAGCCACCTCGGGGCCATGGTGTCGGTGGTGATGGGTTCGGCCGACTCACAACGCCGCCTCGGCAAACCAGCGGTCGGTTTCGCCTTCTTCGGCGATGGCGCCTCCAGCACCGGCGACATCCACGAGTCGCTCAACCTCGCCTCTCTCCTCTCCCTCCCGGTCCTGTTCGTGATCGAGAACAATGGATACGCCTACTCCACCCCCGTGTGTGAGCAGTTCGGCGGTTGCGAGCTGGTCCAGCGCGCCGCCGCCTACGGCATCGAAGGCGCGGTGGTGGACGCAACCGATCCCGCCAACGCGGCCCGCGCTCTCGCATCCGCGATCGACAAGGTCCGCACCAACCGGCGCCCGATGCTGATCGAGGCGAAAACCCTGCGCCTGCGCGGACATGCCGCGTATGACACCTGTGACTACCTGCGCCCCGGCGAGGCGGAGGGTTTTCTCGAGCGCGACCCGGTCCCGCGCTTCCGGCGCGAACTCGTTCAGGCGGGCCATGAGGCTCGCATCGAGGCGTTGGAAGCCGAACTCGGCGCGTTTATCGAAGCGTCGGTGCAGGTTTCCCTGGGGGTCCCGCGTCCTGACCCGGCCGGCATGGAGGAGGAGGTCTTCGCCCCCGTCGTCCCCGCCCTGCCATGGGTGCCCGCGCTCGGCTCTGAAACCGGTGCCGCCGTGTCGGAAAGCCTCACGATGGCGCAGGCGCTCAACCGGGCCCTCCGCAAAATCCTCGCCGAACGCGGCGAGTCACTGATCCTCGGCCAGGACATCGGCACCTACGGCGGCGCCTTCAAGGTGACGGAAGGGCTGCTGCAGGATTTCGGCCGCAGCCGGGTGTTCAGCACTCCTCTGGCGGAGAGCGCGTGCACCGGTTACGCCATCGGTCTCGCTCTCAACGGCCACCGCCCGATCGAGGAGTTTCAGTTCGCCGACTTTTCGACCGAGGCCGCGACCCAGATCACCCAGAACGCCGCCACCTTTTATTTCCGGTCCGGCGCCGCCGTGCCGCTGGTCCTTCGCCTTCCCACCGGGGGTGGCCTCACCTTTGGCTCCTTCCATTCCCAGGAGCTCGACTCCTTCTTTCTCGCCATCCCCGGCCTCAAGGCGCTCTACCCGAGCACCCCGCAGGACGCGTTCAACGCGCTTCTCGCCGCCTACGAGGACAACAACCCTGTCCTTCTTTTTGAACACAAGGGGCTCTACCGCCGCGGCAAACAGACCGTGTCGTGGGATCCCAACTACCGGGATGTCTGGCGGCCGCGCCGCGTTCGCGCCGGCGACTATGCCACCTTCATCAGCTACGGCGAAATGGTGCATCTGGCGGAGGAAGCCTGCACCTACTTCGAGGGTGAATACGAACGCTCCTTCGATCTGTTCGACCTGCGCGGCCTCGCCCCGCTTCAGCTGGACGAGATTCGAGCCTCCGTCGCCCGCACCCACCGGCTGATCGTGCTTCACGAAGGCCGGCGCACCCACGGCTTCGGCGCGGAGCTGGTGTCGCGGATCGTGGAGGAGCTATTTTTTGCCCTGGAAGCGCCCCCGCTGCGTATTACTTCGCTCGATATGCCCGTACCCTTCGCGCCCGAGTTGGAAACGGTCTTCCGCCCCAACCGCGACAAGGTCATCGAGCAGATCGCCAACTGGATGGGCTGATACGTGATGCACCTCTCCCGCCCCCCTCTCCAGACCTCCCTGCCCGCCGCTTCGTGGAAGCGCGTGCAGCTCTTTGCGATGGACGTCGATGGCATCCTCACCGACGGCAGCCTGCACATCTGCTCGGACGGAACCGAGACAAAGGTGTTTAACGTCCTCGATGGGATGGGGCTCGCGCGTCTGCGGCTAGCCGGGATTCCGACCGCATGGATCTCCGGACGCCTTTCCGGCGCCACCACCGTGCGCGCAGCCGAACTAAAAATTCCGCACCTGATCCAGGGCCGCTCCGACAAAAAAGCCGCCTTGAGCGAGCTGGCTGCGCAGCTCGGGATCGATGCCGAAAATTGCGCTTACATGGGCGACGACGACATCGACGCCGGCGCGATCCGCTGGGCAGGGATCGGCATCTCCGTGCCCACCGCCATGCCCGCCGCGCTCGAGGCAGCCGACTACATCACCACCCGCGAAGCCGGTCGCGGAGCGGTGCGAGAAGTGTGCGAACATATCCTGGCCGCACGGGGTCTATGCTTCGTTCCGTGAAACACCTCCTCCTCCTTTGCTGCACCGCCGCGGTGGTTTTTGGTGCCGGTTCCCTCCCCACCGCCCCGGTGAAAAAATTTCGGCTGCCGACCTTCAACGCCGAGGGGTTCAGGACCGGTTTTCTCACCGGCGAGGAGGCCCTGATCGTCTCGGCCGGGCAAATCGACATCAAGGAGATGCACCTCTCCACATTTTCCGGGGACGAGGCCGGCACGCTCGAGACCACCCTGCTCGCCCCCGTCGCAACCGTGCGGGTACAAGAACGCGAACAGATCCGCGTGGAGGGAAAACAGTCCGTGCGCCTGGTGCGGCCCGAGGTCGATGCGACCGGGCAGGACTGGGAGTACGATCACCAGAACAAAAGGCTTTTGATCCGAAGCGACGTGCACGTAGTTTATCGCGCCGTGCTGAAGGACTTCCTGAAATGAAGCGTTCCCCTGCCTCCTGTCTGTGCCTCGCGGCTGCGGCCGCCCTGTTTCTGGCCCTTCCGGCCGGGGCCGCGGACACCCCCCTCCTGACCCCTCCGCAATCTGCGATCCCGCAGTCCACCGAGATCACCAGCCAGCGCGCGGAGATGTGGAGCACCGATTCGGAAACCCACGCCATCTTTACCGGCAACGTGGTGGTCAGCGGCACCAACATGCGGCTGACCTGTGATCGCCTGGAAATCATCGCCAGTCAGCTGGGCAACGACAAGGACTCCACCATCCCGGTGCTCGAGCGGTTTCGCTACCTGCTCGCTTCCGGCAAGGTGCAGATCGTTCAAGGCGACCGCGAGGCGGTTTGCGGGCGCGCGGAAGTTTTTCCCCGTGAGGACAAGATCGTGCTCAAGGAGAACCCGATCGTGATCGACCACGGCAACGACTCAAAGGTGATCGGCGACGAACTCTGGCTCTTCCGGGGCGAACGTCGCGTGCAGGGCATCAATCCCCGCGTCGTGCTTCCGGCGATCAAGGATCTCGGTTTCGACAACAGCCAGCCCCCACCGGCGCCTGCCACTCCCGCGCCCGCGGCGACCCAGCCAGACGCCGCGCCCGCTCCCCAAACCAAATGATCGCCACCTCCGCGCCCGACACCACCCCACCCGCCACCGCGGGAAGCGTCGCGGAAATCCGCACCGAAGGCCTGGTCAAGACGTTTGGTGACCGCACCGTCGTCAACGGCATCGACATCACCGTCCGGGCCGGCGAGGTGGTCGGTCTGCTCGGCCCCAACGGCGCGGGAAAAACGACCACGTTCTACATGATCGTGGGCCTCGTCCCGGCCACCAAGGGCAAGGTCGCAATCCAGGGACGCGATGCGACCGCCCTGCGGATGCACGAACGCGCACGCCTCGGCCTCGGCTACCTGCCCCAGGAAGCGTCTGTCTTCAGGCGCCTCACCGTGTCGGAGAACATCATGGCGATCGTCGAGACACTCGACCTCCCGCGTCGTCAGCGGGCGGACCGGGTCAAAGCCCACCTCGAGGAGCTCAACCTCACCCATGTGGCGCGCCAGAAAGCATTCACCTTGTCGGGGGGCGAACGCCGCCGCCTCGAAATCGCCCGGGCACTGGTCACGCAGCCGAAATTCCTCCTCATGGACGAGCCCTTCGCCGGCGTCGACCCGATCTCGGTCGCGGAGGTGCAGAAGATGATCCTCGCGCTAAAACACCGCGGTATCGGCGTCCTCATTACCGACCATCAGGTCCGCGAGACCCTGCGCATCGTCGACCGCGCCTACATCATCCACCGCGGCAAGGTCCTGACCGAGGGTACCAGCGAATTTCTCATCAGCGACCCCCAAGCCCGCGAATATTACCTGGGCAAGGACTTCAACCTGTAGGGTTGGGCGATTCGGGATTCGTGATTCTTGATTCGTGATCTGTGAACCGCGGGGCCGGACGGCTTCTCCCACGGCGTGTCCACACATGCGACAAAATCATAAATCGTGAATCATAGATCATAAATTATTAATCCGTCCCATTTGGTGTCGATTCAGGCCAAAGCCGTCGGTTACCGTCGCCTCGTCTCCCGTCACCCTCCCCGCCAGCCTCGCCCCATGCAGAAAGCCATCCAAGGGATCACGATCGCCCACTTCTTCGAGACCTACCGCGACAAACTCAGGATGGAGTTGGTCTACGGTGACGCCGGGCTGCACCGCCTGATCCGCGAGGGCAGCATCAACCGCCCCGCCCTGGCCCTCACCGGTTTCTTCAAATACTTCGCCAACAAACGTATCCAGGTCCTGGGTGCCGCGGAGATGACCTACCTGAAGACGCTCACCCAGCCGCGGCAGATCGAGATTCTTAATGAGATGGCGGACCGCCAGGTCCCGTGCCTCGTGCTCACGCGCAACTTTAATCCCACCCAGGCGATGCTGCAGGTCTCCCAGGACCGCAACCTGCCGCTCTTCCGCACGCCACTGATCACGATGAATTTCGTGAATCTGGCCACGCTCTGCATCGACAACGAGTTCGCCCCGGGCACGACCGAACACGCCACCATGCTCGACATCCGAGGGATCGGGACTCTCCTCCGCGGGAGCAGCGGGGTCGGCAAAAGTGAATGCGCCCTCGCCCTGATCGAGCGCGGCCACTCGCTCGTCGCTGATGATCTCACCGTGATCAAGCTGCTCGACGAACGAGAGCTGATGGCGACTTCCCGTCCTCTCAACCGCGGTTATATGGAGTGCCGAGGCATCGGCATCATCAACATCGCCGAGATGTTCGGGGTGAAGAGCATTCGGGTGGAGAAGCGCATCGACATGGTTGTCTCCCTGGTGGAATGGACTCCGGACGTGGTCGAGGAACGCACCGGCCTGGAAGAAAATTTCTACGAGATCCTCAGCCAGCGCATCCCGCACATCGTCCTCTACGTGCGGCCCGGCCGCGACATGGCCCGCCTGGTCGAAGTCGCCGCCCTCACCCAGGCTTTGAAAAAGATGGGGCATGATCCAGCGAAGGATTTCAACGACCGCCTGATCGCATTTATGACGCGACAGGCCGAGACGACGGAAAAAACCATCCGCTTGTCCGAGCCGGACGACCGCTGAGGCGGCGACGGCACGGGCGCCCGCGCGGTACGCAGGGCCGACGCCCGTCCTCCGCGCGCACCCGCGGCGCCGCTGAAGGTGCGTTGCGAATACACGGGGACGTAACGCGGTCGGCGAAGGAACGTCACGGAGGGCGGGTACAACCGCCTCCTTGCGGTGCTGCCCTGCAACAGGGCGACGCCCGCACCTTCCTCCGCCTCGATGAATTCACCCACCTCCCCCCGTTCCTGGCTGCTCCTTCTTGCCGCCGCGTTCCACTGCGTCTTTGCGCTCGCGCTACACGCCCAGTCCGGCACCGGCACCGTGGCCGGCCGCGTGTCAGAGGCGAGTTCAGGACGCTCCCTGCAGGGCGCGATCGTGCGCGCGCTGGGAACCGCCGCGAGTGATTTCACCGACGTGGAGGGACGCTTCTCGCTGGTCGGCCTTCCCGCCGGTGCTCAGCACATCCGGGTGGAGTACGTTGGGCTGGACCCCGTCGACGCCACGGTGGAGGTGGTGGCCGGTCGGGTGGTCGCCTATAACACCGCGCTCAAGAGCAGCGTCTTCCAAATGGAAACCTTCACCGTCCGCGAGCAGGCCCGCGGCCAGGCCCTCGCCATCAACCAGCAGAAGACCGCCAGCGGCATCATCAACATCGTCTCCGAAGAGACCTTTGGCGCGATGACCGACGGAAACATCGGTGCAGCCATCCAGCGGCTGCCGGGTCTCAGCGTGGACGAAGGCCAGGACGGCTCCCCCACCAGCATCAACATCCGGGGCGTGGCCGGTGAGTACAATTCCTTCCAGATTGACGGCAACCGCGTGCCCACTTCCGGAGGCAGCCGCAGCTTCGATCCGCGCCAACTCGCGGCCGATGGTGTCACCTCCATCGAGGTGATCAAGGCGCCCACCCCCGACCGTGATGGCGACGCCGTCGGCGGCATTTTCAACGTGGTCTCCCGCTCCGCCTTCCAGCGCGACGGACGCGAGGTCAAGGTGCGCGCCGCAGGCACCATGAACAGCCTGTCGGATGACTGGGGCCACAACGCCAGCCTCTCGTACAGCGACCTCTTCAGTGTTCGCGGCGGCGAGCGGAACCTCGGCGTGAGCCTGACGGTGAGCAGCTACGACACGGACCGTTATTCGCAAAACTCCGACCAGGACTGGGTGCAGGTGACCCCGGAAAACAATCCGGGACTCAACCTGCCACAGGGCAGTGTCCCGGTCTGGTTCATGGAGGCCAATCACTGGGAATATGACACCCGCGAAACCCGCACCCAGGCTCTGAGCGGCTCGATCGACCTGCGACTGAGCGAGCGCCACACCCTGTATTTTCGCCCCCTCTACAGCCATTTCGAACGCAAGGGCATCAAGTTCGAAACCGACATCGACATCGACACCCGTTTCCAGGACGCGCCCGGCGGCCGCAAGACCTATGCGGCACTCACGCCCTCCTCCGGACGCGGCACCCCCGGCAACAGCGGCAGCCGCGGTTCGCGGGGCTGGATCGGCACCGACGAGGACGCCGAGAACGATCTGCACGGCGTCAACATCGGCGGCAGGCACGAGCAGGGCGAATGGGTCCTGACCCACGACCTCTTCTACTCTCGCAGCAAAAACGTCGTCAGCAACGACACCGAGCTCAACTTCGTGATGGAGCCCAACAGTCCCTGGTTCCTTTTTGAATACACGATCGTAGATCCGGTCGGGTTCATCGACATCGTCCAGCTCGACGGCCCGGATCCGCGGGACCTCAGCCAGGTCACAGAGGGCGAACTCGCGGAATCTTCCTCCGAGAAGACCGAGGAGGTCGTGAGCGTGCGCCTCGACATGGAGCGGGAGTTTGCCCCCGCCGCCGGAAGCCTCTCCCTCAAGGCGGGAGTAAAATACCGCTCCAGTGCACCGGAATTCGACCGCACCACGCGCGTGTACACGATGGACGAGACCTTCCCCTACGAGCAGGTGGTCGAACGGACCGACGCCACCCTCTTCCGCAAAGCGAAGTATTACGACGTGTATCCGCGGCGCGGCCAGGACCTGCTCCGCACCAACCCCGCGCTGTTCGAACTGGAGGAGGAGGATACGCTCGAGGACAGCAATGTCTCGGACTACGACGCGAAGGAGGAAACCTCCGCCGCTTATGTGATGGGAGCCTACGAACGCGGCATTCACTCGGTCATCGCGGGTGTCCGCCTCGAACACAACCGCTGGGACAACCGCAATTGGGAGGTCAGCTACCTCGACGGCAAGGCGTCTGTCTCCTCCGTGGATACGGGCGACGCGTACACCTTCCTCCTCCCCGGCCTACACGGCCGCCACGAGCTCAAGCCCAATCTCATCCTGCGCGAGAGCTACAACCGCAGTTATGGCCGTCCTCGGCTTTCCGAGCTCACCCGGGGCCGCTTTGTGGACGAGGATGGCAACATCGAGGACGGAAATCCCGACCTCGAACCAGCCGTCTCCGACAACTTCGACATCCAGCTGGAGTATTACACCGACAACGGTGGTCTCTACTCCGTCGGCCTGTTCTACAAGGACATCCAGGACTTCACCTTCGAGGAGGTGTTCAACTTCAACGAACTCGACGCCAACGGCAGGCCGATCCGGGACGATGAGGGAGATTTCGAGTATGTGCGCCCGGTCAATGGAGCCGGGGCGAAAAACTACGGGGTCGAGCTGATCGCGCGGCAGCGTCTGTATTTCCTCCCCGGAGCGCTCCGCGGCTTGAGTGTTTCGCTCAGCGCCACCTTCACCGAAAGCGATGCCGAGTATCCGAATCGTGACGACAACCGTAACCTGCCCCTGCCCGGCTTCTCCGACTACCTGTTCACCAGTTCGGTCGACTATGCCTGGAAGAACCTCCGCCTCCGCGTCGACTACCGCTACCGCAGCGACTACGTCGAGGGGCTCGGCGACAGCATCGAATCGGACGAGTTTTACGCCGCCGAGGAACGGGTGGATGCGGAGATCAGCTATGAGGTGCGCCCGGGCCTGCTGGTGTTTGCCACCGGTACCAATTTGACCGAGCGTCCCCAGGTGTCCTACCAGGGCTTCCCGCAATTTGTGGAGGACGCCAGCTTCTCCGGGGCCAAATACACGGTCGGCGTCGAGTACAGCTTCTAATCTCCCCCTGATGCGTTCCTCGCTTCACCACCACCTTTCCCTTGGCTGCTGCCTCCTCGTCGCACTCTCCGTCGCTGAGGGCTCGGCGAGCCAGCCCGGGCAGCCCTCCTTTCGCATCCGCGGCGACGCCCACGCTCCCCTCAACGCGGATTCAGGCTGGGCCGCCGGCCTGAACGAGGCCGCCGAAGTCCAGGCGGACCGGCCGTTTCGCCTTCGCATCGAGTTGGAGCGCCCGGTGGCGCCCACCGCCTCGACCGGCATCGCCCTCCAGTATCGTCGTAATGGAGACGAAGACTGGATCGAGGCCGGGGCCCACGACTTCCCCTATCCGGAGGCAGAGGAACCACGCGCGCCGCGCCTGAGCATCGTGGGGACGACCGCCTTCTCCCACGGGGAACCCGCGTCGGACCTGCTTCCCGGCTCCACCCTCCCCTTCGCCGGCGGCTCCGGGGTCAACCTCGCCGCCCAGGCACCTGCCTGGTATCCGGCCAGCGGGCACCACGAGTTTGAATTTCCCCTCGTGATCCGCCGGTTCTCCGACGGCGCGGCCCTGAATGAAACCGGCGACCAGTTCGAGCTTCGACTGGCGGACGGCACCGGCAAGCCGCTTCAAGGCCAGCGCCCGGCCACGGTGACTCTCAGGGTTCCCGACTGCCATGTCGGCGGGACCTTCGTGGAGACCCCCGGCCGCATCGGCCCGTGGCAGGCTTCAAATGGCGACCTCTATTTCGTGATGGAGCCCGCCGAGTCGGACAACGTCTTCATGATGGTGAAGTCCAGCGACGGTGGCCGAAGCTGGCGCGAGGTCGATCCGGAGCACCGTCCGCAAACGCGCGATCTGGAAGCGGTCGATGGGCGGTGGAGCAATGGCTCACTCCACCTTCTTCACCAGGTGACCTCCACCGTAAGGTATCACGTTTTCCATACGTCGGATCATCCGACGTCGCCCGACACCTGGGCCGTCCGGGACGAGCTTGCGGTCACCGACCGGTCGATTGCACAAGCCGCTTCGCTGGTGCTTCGCGAGGACGGCACCCTGGCCGCGTTTTATGTGGGCTCCTCCCTCGCCTACACCCTCCGCACCCAGGAGGGCGACTGGGCAACGGGGGCAAAGATTGAAGCCGGCGCGAATCACATCCTGGCCGGGCCGCAGGCAGTCCTCGGCGCGAACGGCGAGATTCACCTGGCGTACTATCGGGACGATGGAACGCTTTGGCACCGCCACCTCAGGCGGGACAACACCCTCTCCGACCCTGTGCTTCTCAGTGCGCAGGCGGGGGTGGGCCGCCCGCATTATGGCGCCATCCTCCCCCTTGCGTATCTGCCTGAGACGAAAAGCGTGGTGATCGCCTACCGCCTCGCCGATGGCCACCTTTGGGAGCGCCGCGTCGGTCCGACCGGTGTGCTTACTGATCCGGTCAAGATCTCCGCCCACCCGGTGGTCAACCACGCCGTCGATTCCCAGCAGCCCGCGGCCGATCTGGTGACGGACGGAGCAGCGCTTCTCGTCCTTTACGCGGACCGCGCGTCAGGGCAGGTTTACAGCACGACCGACCTCGGCGGCTGGCAGGCGCCCGTCCTGCGCATGGCCGGAATCCAGGGATCGTGGGTGCGTGGGGGCATCCTCAAACACTCCGACGGGTCCCGAACCTGCGGCTTCATCGTCGACACCGGGTCGCTCGGCGGTGGGGGTATGAACCGCTTCTCGGAATTTCCCCTCGAAAACCCGGGGGCCCGCTGATCAGCCTCAAACCACGCACCCTTTCCCTTTGTATGAATCGAACTTTCCTTTTTCCCAGGTCTCGCCTGCGCACCGCCTGGGCCGCCGCCCTCCTCACGCTCACCGGCGCAAGCGTGAGCGCACATGAGGATCATGCGCCTGAGGCCTGGAAACCGACTGCGTATCCGGACGCCGACGCTCATGCGCCGCGCCCGCTGGCCGATCGCGTGGTGCTGACCTGGACCGCCGATCCCGCCCGGTCCCAGACCGTGTCATGGAGGACGGATACAACGGTGGTACGGGCAATCGCCGAAGTGGCGATCGCGGGTGAGAATGGCCGCGACCTGAAACCGCGTACCGTGACGGCCCGCACCGAACGCTTTTCGAGCGATCTCAGTGACTCCCACCAGCATCAGGCAACCTTCGCGGATCTGCTGCCCGATACCCTCTATGCCTACCGCGTCGGAGATGGGCTGAACTGGACGGAGTGGTTTCACTTCCGCACCGCGAGTCTCGAGCCCCGGCCGTTCTCCTTTGTCTATTTCGGGGATGCCCAAAATGACCTGAAGACGCACTGGTCGCGTGTTTTCCGCGAAGCATTTCGCGACGCGCCGCGCGCCGCCTTCACGCTGCATGCCGGTGACCTGATCAACCGGGCCAACCGCGATGTGGAATGGGGTGAATGGCTGGGCGCCCCCGGCTGGGTGAACGCCACCGTGCCTGTCGTGGCCACCCCAGGAAACCACGAGTATTTCAACGACGGCTCCGGGCCGGAATCCGAGCGCCGTTGGAAGACAAAGGCGGGCGGTGAACTGGCACTCACGGTTCAGCGCGAGGCGATCAAGGATCCGGCCGGGCAAACCACCGGATACCAACTGACGGCTCGGACGGAGTCTGGCGAGGTTGCCTCCGCCACGTTGACCGCCGATGGCGCGGTGGAAGCCGTGGACGGCGTCTTCCAGGCGCTCACCGGTTTCCAAAGCGAAGACCTGCGCGGCCTCACTCTTGAAAAAGGGCCGGTCAGCGACCGCATTGCCAATCCGGGGGTTCGCACGCTGAGCAGGCACTGGCGGCCGCAGTTTGCCTTTCCCGAAGTCGACCTGCCGGAGCCGCTCAAGGAAACGGTTTACCACCTCGACTACCAGGGGGCTCGGATCATTTCGCTCAATTCGAACGTCCTGCAAAAGGAGCAGGTGTCATGGCTGCGAGAGGTCCTGAGCAACAATCCGCAGCGCTGGACGATTGTGACATTCCATCACCCGATTTTCTCGCCGGCGCGCGATCGCGACAATCCGCAGCTCCGTGCACTCTGGAAACCCCTCTTCGACGAGTTCAAGGTGGATCTGGTCCTGACCGGCCACGATCACACGTATGCGCGCACCGGCGACATCAGCTACAAGGTGGGTTCGAAGAATGTGATGGAGGGAACGCCCGCGGCTTACGATCCCGCCATCGGCACGGTCTACGTTGTCTCGGTCAGCGGACCCAAGATGTACAACATCACCAACGACTCCTTCGCCGTGCGCACCGCGGAAGACACCCAGCTTTACCAAGTCGTACAGGTGAGCCCGGAAGAGATTCGTTATGAAGCGCGCACCGCCGTCGGCCGCCTTTACGACGCCTTCGTCCTCCGGAAAGCCGGCCCCGGCACCCCTAACCAACTCATCGAAGTCCTGCCGCCCGAACGCCGCCGCCCGAGAGCAGAAAACGTGGAGTGATTCGTGAGACGCGATTCGCGATTCGCGATCGCCCACACCTTCTCCTCTCGACCGCGCAGTTGTGAAGTTCCTGAGCACCGGTCACTGGCCCTGGCTCATTGGCCTTGGCTCATTGGTCACTGCGCGCGCCTCCGGCGCGCGTTCGTCATTCGCGCTTCGAACTTCGTCATTCGCGCGCCCGCCTCCGGCAGGCGCGCGTTCCTCCTTGCCGCATCCGCTTCGGCCCGCCTGTCTTGGCCAATGAGTAGCGTTCCAGCCCGCGCCGACGGGCGCCGTCCCGACCAGCTCCGCGCGGTCACCTTCGAAGCCAACATCGCGCCCCACGCCACCGGCTCCGTGCTCGTCAGTTTTGGGCACACCCGCGTGATCTGTGCGGCCACGATCGAACCCAAGGTCCCCACCTGGATGCGCCAGCAGGGCATTCGCGGGGGCTGGCTGACCGCGGAGTATTCGATGCTTCCCTACAGCACGCACGACCGCAAGCAGCGCGACATCTCCAAGGGCAAGATCGACGGCCGGACCGTTGAAATCCAGCGTCTGATCGGCCGCTCCCTGCGGGCGGTGGTGGACCTCAACAAGCTGGGCGACAATACGTTGTGGGTGGATTGCGACGTCCTCCAAGCCGATGGTGGCACGCGCACCGCCTCCATCACCGGAGCTTACCTGGCCACCCGCCTGGCGGTGCAAAAGCTCCTCGACGAGCGGCGCATCCCCGAAAACCCCGTGATTGACTCTGTCGCCGCAGTCAGCGTGGGGATGTTCGAGGGGCGCGAACTCCTCGACCTGGCCTACGTTGAAGACAAGGATGCCGCGGTCGATTTTAACGTGGTCATGACCGGCAAGGGCCAGTTCGTCGAAGTGCAGGGAAGCGGTGAGGAGGCGACTTTCTCCTACGAGGAACTCCAGAGCCTGCTCGCCCTCGCCCAGAAAGGCATGAAGGAGCTGGCCGCGCTTCAGACCGCCTTCCTCACCAAGCAATTGCTTGGGACTCTGAAACTCTGACCGGGCTGGCCCGCCACGTGCTCTGCCTCTCATCCAAACCAAAGCTGTGATGAAATTCTCGCATCCTTCCCGCCTGCTCTTGCTGGTCACCGCCCTCCCCCTGGCCGCCCACGCACATCCGGGGCACGACGGCCATGAGCTCGTCTGGGAGATCGCGGGCACCCACGTCCACCTGGACTGGGTGTTGGGCACGGTGATTGTCGCCGCGGCCATCGTCGGTCTCTACCGGTACGTCCGGCGGCGGTCCTGACGGCGGCTGACACCGGATCCTTCCCCCCGCAAGGCGCGTCCGTGTTGGGCGCAACGGCGCCCCGCAGATCACTGACACCGACGGGTCAAATGCCTGCTGCGTAGCCAGCGGCTGACCACGCCTTGAAACCCCCGCGCAGGCTGCTCGGCGCTTTGAAACCGTACCGTTCGCGCAGGAGCGACGCACCTCTGAGGCTCCGGCGCCCGGAGGCGCAATACACCACCGTCTCCGCGCCGGGTTCGAGACCCCGCAGGACGGACGCGCCGTCGCCGCTCTCCAGGTCGCCCAGCGGCACATGCAACGACGGGAGGATCGCCCCCTGTTCGCGTTCCCACGTTTCCCGCACGTCGATCAATTGAAGCTTCCGTCGATGCGAACCCTCGGTGGCCGCGTAAACAACGCCGACCTCCACCTCCGGCACCTGTGGCTCCACCGCACAGACGGCGCCATAGTTCTCCGGCGGAAGTTCCTTGATGTCACGGCTCCTGGGATCGGAGGAAAGTTTCAACACCTGCGTGCTCTGGGTGAGCGCGTTCCACAGAAGGAGGCGCCCGGACAGCGGTTCGCCCACGCCGGTGAGAAGCTTGATCGCCTCGCAGGCCTGCATGGTCCCGATCAACCCGGGCAGCACGCCGAGCACGCCACCCTCCGCACAATTGGGCACCGTCCCCGCCTCCGGCGGTTCCGGGAAGAGACACCGGTAGGTGGGCCCGCCCTTCCAGTTGAAGACACTCACCTGCCCCTCGAATCCGAAGATGGCGCCGTACACCAGCGGACGATTGGCGAGGACACACGCGTCATTGACCAGGTAACGGGTGGGAAAATTGTCCGAACCATCCACCACCAGGTCCACGTCCTTCAACAGCGTGAGCGCGTTGGTGCGGCTAAAACGCTCGGCATGGGTGACGACCTCGACGAAGGGGTTCATGGCACGCAGGCGCCTGGCCGCCGCCTCCACCTTGAGCACGCCCTCATCGGCCTCCCCGTACAGCACCTGCCGCTGGAGGTTGGACACGTCCACCTTGTCCGCATCCACGATCACAATCCGCCCCACCCCCGCGGCCGCGAGATAGAGGAGCGCGGGAGACCCCAGCCCACCCGCGCCGATCACAAGGACACGGCCGCGTTTGAGTTTCTCCTGCGCGGCCGGTCCAAAACCGGGCAGGGACAGGTGTCGCTGGTAACGGGCAACTTCTCCAGGGGTCAGGCTCATGGCAGGCAGGTGTGATTTTCAGGCTCCCACCACCGACACCCCTTGGGCAGGGATGGCTTCGGCCCGACGGAAACCATCATATGTCGGATCCCAGTCTTTCCAAACCGGCTCATAACCTTTTGAGCGCAGAAAAGCCGCCACCTCGGCGGGGCCGCGGTCGTCGTTGACAGCAAATTGCTCAAGTGATTCCGGAGCACTGGTGTAGCCTCCGGGGTTGGTGCGCGAGCCGGCGCTCATCGAGGTGAACCCGAGGCGGAAGGCCTGGTTGCGGAAGGCCACACTCTCCCGGGTTGAGAGCGAGAGTTCGACTTCCGGGCTAAAGAGGCGGAAGGCACACACCGCCTGGACGAGGTCGCGTTCATGAAAGGGCGTGAGCGGGATGTCGCTCCCCTCGTGCGGCCGCAGCCGGGGGAAAGAAAGGCTGTAACGTGTTCTCCAATACTGACGCTCGAGGTACCGGAGATGAAGCCCGGCAAACCAGGCCTCCGTCCGCCATTCGGCCAGGCCGTAAAGCCCGCCCAGCCCGATTTTCTTGACCCCGGCCCGGCCCAGCCGGTCAGGCGTCTCCAGCCGGTACGCCATGTCCGACTTCGGACCGGAGAGGTGGTGGCGCCGGTACACCGCCGGGTCATAGGTTTCCTGATACACCAGGACCGCGCTCAGACCGGCGGCGATCAACGTCTCATACTCCTCCTGATCCAGCGGCTGCACCTCCACGGAAAGATTGGAGAAATGGGGCCGCAGGAGGCGCAGTGCATTTGCCAGGTACGGCACCCCCACCCGGCTGGTCTCACCGGTGACGAGCAGGACATGGTCAAAACCGAGCTCCTTCAGCACCCGCGCGTCCGCCAGGGTCTCCGCATCGGTCAAAACCTTTCGCGGAATCCGGTTCTGCGCGCTGAAGCCGCAGTAGGTGCAGATGTTCGCGCAGACGTTCGAGAGGTAGAGCGGCGCGTACAGCTGCATGGTGTGGCCGAACCGTTCAACGGTGAGACGATGGCTGAGCTGTGCCATCTCCTCCAGGAACGGGACCGCCGCGGGCGAGAGCAGCGCCTGCAGGTCGTGGACCGACAGGCCCGAGCGCACCCGGGTCAGCGCCAGTCTCACCTCTGCCGCCGTGAGGTCCGCGATCGCAGCAGACACCCCCTCGAAGCTGTGCTGTTTCCAAACGTCGATGAAGCTCATGCGCCAGCCTCGCTGAGGAAGGCAGTAAGGGGCGACGTGCCGTGCGCCAGCGCGCGGGTGGAGCGCGCCGCCAGACCCGACTCATAGGCCAGCCGGCCGGCCTCAACGCCCAGCTTGAAGGCAAGCCCCATCGCCACCGGGTCCTCCGCGGCGGCAACTGCCGTGTTCACAAGGACGGCGTCCGCCCCCATTTCCAACGCCTCCGCCGCATGCGAGGGTGCGCCGAGGCCGGCATCGATCACCACGGGGACATTGGCCTGGGCAAGAATGATCTCCAGGAAGGCGCGCGACTCCAGGCCTCGGTTACTCCCGATGGGAGCGCCCAGCGGCATCACCGCCGCGGCCCCAGCCTCTTCCAGCTGTTTGCACAGCACAGGGTCGGCATGGACGTACGGCAGAACCACAAAACCACGTTTCACCAGCTCTTGTGTCGCCCGCAGGGTTTCGACCGGATCGGGCATCAAGTACTTCGGATCGGGGTGGATCTCCAGTTTCACCCATTCGGTCTCGAGCGCCTCCCGCGCCAGCTCGGCCGCGAGGACCGCCTCCCTCGCATCGCGCACCCCCGAGGTATTGGGCAGGAGACGGTAGCGGGACCGGTCCAGCTGCCCGAGGATGTCATCCGCGGTTCCGTCGGTGCGGACCCGCCGCAGCGCCACCGTCACCAGTTCCGTGCCGCTGGCGGCAAGGCTCTCGGACATGAGGGAGCCGGACCGGTATTTGCCCGTGCCAAGAAACAGGCGGGAGCTGAGCGTGACGCCTGCAATCACAAGCGGAGTGGTAGTCATAAATGGGATACTGAAGAATAAGTCCGAGCCTCCCGCAGCTGGGGCCAGGCGGCGGAAAACGAACGGAAAGCGCCCTCGACCCGCTCCAGGCCACCGGCGAGCAGGGCGGAGGAAACCGCGACGCCAGCCGCACCGGCGGCACAGACGTCTGGAAGATCGGCGCGGGTGATGCCGCCAATCACCCACGCAGGCAGGCCGTCCAGGGCGGAGATCACCCCGCCCACACCCGCCGGCCCGAGAACGGGCGAGAGCTTCTTTTTCGTGGTGGTGAAGCGCCAGGGCCCAACACCGACATAGTCAAGCACCCGCACGGACACGGCCCGCGCGGCATCCTCCAGCGAATTCACAGTGCCGCCAAGGATGCGGCCCGCCCCGAGCCGCGCCCGCGCCTCCCGCCAGTCCAGGTCCTGGCTGCCCAGGTGCACGCCGTCAGCGCCTGCCGCCAGAGCGACGTCGACACTGTCGTTGACCACACACCGCGCCCGGTGGCGCCGGCAGACCTCGACCACCCGACGAGCCGTGGCGACCCATGCCTCCGGAGCGGCGCCTTTCATGCGCAGCTGGATCCACTCCGCCCCGCCCTCGCAGAGCTGCTCCGCCTGCTCCTCGTGGGAGAATGGCAGGCCATCCTGTGTGATCGGAAGCACCGGGTGCAGCCCGGCGGCCGCCCGGCACACCGCCTGGAGGCGCCGGAAGGCCTCCAGCGGGTCGGACGCATGCCAGACCGCCCCCAAGACTCCCACGCCGTCCAGGCCCAGGCGCTGGCATTCCGCCACCCTCGCCTCGTTGACGCCTCCCAGGCCGAACACCAGGCCTCCGCGGCCGGCACGCGCCGCCCGCGCTGAGGGAGAAAGAAACACCTCCAGTTCCGACCGAAGGACCGGAGCACCGCTTCCGTAACCCGGTTTTGAATACGAGGGGAACAATGGGCTGATGAAGACCGCGTCGTTCGCGGGCAGCGCCTCGGCGAGGTCGGCGACGCGGTGGCAGGAGCGGCTGCGAAAGCCACCGACCCGGCTGGCGTCCGCCCCGTCCGCTGCACGTGCGGGCTGATCGCGGGCATGGATGCCCCCCACCCCCAAGGGTCCGGCCAGGTCGTGATGGGTGTGTGTCACCATCCGGGCCCGCTCCACCGGCGTAAAGGCCGAGAGCCACGCCTGCAGCTGGTCGCGCGACCAGGTGGGCTTGCGCACGTGGTAGCGTTCCAACCCTTGAGCCAGAAGGGCGCGGACCAGGGCAGGCTCGTCAGGCCGATGCTGCTCCGGGGAGAAGACGACGAGTTTCACGTCGGAGAAAGGGCTCAGCCGCCTTGGGTTGCCTGAATCACGAGGATGCGTTCTCCCGCTTCCAGGGAACGAAGCGGCCATTGGGACCGGGGGACCACGCTGTCGTTTACCGCAACCGCGATACCACGGCGCTCGACCAAACCAAGCTCGTGCAGCAGTCCCTGCAAGGTGACGGGCGCGGCAAAGGAACGGGCGGCGCCGTTCACTTCGACTTGAATTTCAGAGATGGCCGCGTTCATGGGCGCGTGGGGTGGTAAATCTCGCCGCCCGACTCGCGGAACTCGTCTGCCTTGGCCTTCAATCCCGCCTCGATCGCAGCGGTGGAATCGAGGCCCTTCTCCTCCGCGTATTTGCGGACATCCTCGGTGATGCGCATGGAGCAAAACTGCGGGCCGCACATTGAGCAGAAGTGCGCAGTCTTGGCGCTGTCTTGCGGCAGGGTGGCGTCGTGGTACTCGCGGGCGCGCTCCGGATCCAGCCCGAGGTTGAACTGGTCTTCCCAGCGGAACTCAAAGCGGGCCTTGGAAAGGGCATTGTCGCGGTACTGGGCGGCCGGGTGGCCCTTGGCGAGGTCTGCGGCATGCGCCGCGATCTTATAGGCGATCACCCCGGCGCGGACGTCGTCCTTGTCGGGCAGGCCGAGGTGCTCCTTGGGCGTGACGTAACACAGCATGGCGGTGCCATGCCAGCCGATCATGGCCGCGCCGATCGCACTGGTGATGTGGTCGTACCCCGGGGCGATGTCGGTGGTGAGGGGCCCGAGGGTGTAGAACGGCGCCTCGTGACACCAGGCCAGCTGCTTCTCCATGTTTTCCGGTATCAGGTGCATGGGGACATGACCGGGGCCCTCGCACATCACCTGGACCCCGTGGTCCCAGGCCCGCTTCGTCAGCTCGCCCTGGGTGAAGAGCTCGCCAAACTGCGCCTCGTCATTGGCGTCCGCGAGGGAGCCGGGCCGCAAGCCGTCGCCGATCGAGAAGGAGACGTCGTAGG
The DNA here is from genome assembly GCA_023428905.1 of Verrucomicrobiota bacterium. GTDB lineage: Bacteria > Verrucomicrobiota > Verrucomicrobiia > Opitutales > Opitutaceae > EW11. The sequence continues at coordinate 289,375 of JAEYWP010000016.1, read as the reverse complement.
CCGCCATGATCTCGCAAATCTCATCCCAGCGGGTGTAGAGGAAGTTCTCCTGGTGGTGGGAAAGGCACCACTTGGCCATGATCGAGCCGCCCCGGCTGACAATGCCGGTCATGCGCCGGGCCGTCGTCGGTATGTAGCGCAGCAATACACCGGCGTGGATGGTGAAATAATCCACCCCCTGCTCCGCCTGCTCGATCAGGGTGTCGCGGAAAATCTCCCAGGTCAGCTCCTCCGGACGGCCGCCGACCTTCTCCAGGGCCTGGTAAATCGGGACGGTGCCCACCGGGACGGGACAATTGCGCAAAATCCACTCCCGCGTCTGGTGGATGTTCTTGCCGGTGGAGAGGTCCATCAGGGTGTCACCACCCCACTTCACCGACCAACGCATCTTCTCCACTTCCTCGTCGATCGACGAGGCGACGGCGGAGTTGCCGATGTTGGTGTTGATCTTCACCAGGAAGTTGCGGCCGATGATCATCGGCTCGAGTTCCGGGTGGTTGATGTTGGCCGGGATGATGGCGCGGCCGCGGGCAACCTCCGAGCGGACGAACTCCGGCGTAATCTCGCGGGGGATACTGGCGCCCCAGGCCTGTCCCGGATGCTGCCTCCAGAGGGAGTTGCGCGGTCCCTCCGCCGTCATCTCGAGCAGCTCACGCGAGCGCTGCAGCTTCGAATTCTCGCGGATGGCAATGTACTCCATCTCCGGCGTGATCTTCCCCTGCCTCGCGTAATGCAGCTGGGAGACGCGCGCGCCGGGCTTGGCGCGCAGGATCTGCCGCGCGGAGCGGTCAAAATACTTGATCGCGGTGCGTCGCCCCTCCGCCTCCGCCTGCGCGCGGTGCTTTTCCGAAAGATAACCGTCATCGATGGGCTTCAGCTCGCGGCCGCCGATCTCCTGCACGTCGCCGCGCTCGAGGATCCAGGGCGCACGGATGGCGGGCAGCCCGCGGGTCGCGTCGGCGTGAAAATCCGGGTCGCCCCAGGGACCCGAGGTGTCGTACACGCGGACTGGCTCATTCGGAACCTCGGTGCCGTTCGGCAGGCGGGTCGGCGAGAGCGAAATCTCGCGCATGGGGACGCGGAGGTCCGGACGGGAGCCGGGCAGGTAAACACGGCGGGAAGCCGGAAAAAGCGTGTGACCGGACGCGGTGAGAACAGGTTCTGGAGAAGACATGGGCGGCGGAGCAGTTGAGTGGGCGGTCGGCGCACCGGTCGGGGCCCAAGCTCCAGCCACCTCTGGGGCGGCCGGCTCCTGTTTTCCCTACGGCGTGTTCAAACGCATCAGGTTCGAGGGATTTGGGAACGGATCGCGTTCCTATCTCAGCCCGGCGCCCCAGGCTCTCCTAAACGAGGTGACGCTTAACAGACAGGCTTTGCCGCCGCGGGCAAATCGAAAAAACGCGACCTGGGTTCGACCGAGGTCGACGCGACCGACCATGCGGCCCTCCCCGTCCGGTCCTCAGGCCGGTAGCCGGATACGGCACGGCAGGAGGGCTGCGTCCTGCATGCCATGAATGATCTTCTTGTCGGGTGGGCAGAAGGTGGCGAGAGCCCCGCTGAGCTGGGCCTTGCCGGCGCGCACAAAATAGTAGGGGCAGAGCCGCAGACGCCCATCCACTTCGCGGACCTGTTGTTCCTTATCGAATACAGGGTGCTTGACCCGGATCGGCTTTCGGTAGGCCTGCAGGAGATGCAGGTTGGTCGGCGCGTCCTGGATCGCGATGTCCACGCCGGCCTGCCATTCCTCGCGCGAGCAGTCGCTGCCGAGCACCACGCTGCGGGCGCCCCAGGCTGTTTCGTGGAACCCGCTGATTTTGATGATCAGGTCGCGCTCCTTCTGAGACGCCCCCGCCAGCTGCCGCCAATCCGTCAGCTGCCGACCGCCCACGCGGGGGCCGTCGAGGACGGCTCCGGGAGGGAGCGGGGCAGGATCCATGATCCAGGAGGCCGGGATGAGTTGCCGTAGCAGCTTGAGCGCCCGCCCGCTCAGGGTTTCGGCCCAGAAGTCGGCAAGGAGATGGTGATGGAAAAGCGCCAAGCCCAGCTTCTCTTCCTGAAACGGTCGCATCGGGGGCGCAATCGCCACCTCGCCTGCCTGCCATGCATCAAAGAAGAACGAGGCCGACCGCAGGTTCCCCAAGTCGAACAGCTCGAAGAAGCGGTAGATGATGTCGATCTTCTCCGGGTTGCCTTCGACATCGAAACAGAGGGAGGTGCCGAGCGGGAAGACTTCCTCCGGGTCCAGGCAGAACACCCGTTTCCCCTCCAGCTGCAGCTGAGCTGCGAGCCACTGCATCTCCGGCCGGTAGGTGGCTGCCTCGTCGCTCACGACCAGCGCGATCAACGGAGATCGCAGGTCCGGGCGCAACGCCGCGAGCGATTCATAGAAGCGCCGGATCATCAGGTCACCCGCTCCGAGAATGGCCGCCCCCTCTGGCGCGGCGCCGCCTTCATAGAGCCGGTTGAAGAAAGCCGTCAGACCGATTCCACCGGGCACGGAATCGAGCTCCGTCATGACAAACCCCTCTTCCGTCAGGAGCAGGTCGGGACGCAGCACGGTCGGAAACGCACCCCGGTTCCTGGGATCGCGTGCGTGCTCCAGGAGGTGCGCGGGCTTCCCCCTGTCCAGGTAATCCACCACCCAGGGTGTGACCAGCGGCTTATTCCGCAGAAGATTTTTGCCCGCGAGGGAGCGAAGATAAAGCGTCTCGAGCGCCTGGTGATACTCCAGGCACGCCGCCCCGATCGCCTCCAGTTGAGTCACCTGGTCCGGGGTGAGCGGCCAGGCGTCCGGCGAGAGCTGCCACGTCTTGTCCTCGAAAAGCGGCTGCGCGCTGAGCGACGAACGGAGGGCATCAAAGGCAAGTTCGGACATACAGGCTTCCTTAAGTGCGCAATGCGGGCGGAATCGCAAATGCTTACCGCCGCCACACTCAGTCCACGCGCAGGATATAGCCTCGCAGGTACTCGCTCTCAGGCATGGTGATGAGCACCGGATGATCGGCGGGCTGATGCGCGAATTCGATCACGCGGACCTGGCGGCGCGCGTCCGCCGCGGCCTCGGCGAGCACCCGGCGCAGTTCTGCATCCTGCATGTGGTGCGAACAGGTGTAAGTCGCGAGCACCCCGCCCGGAGCAAGGCGCTGCAGGGCGCGGAGATTGATCTCCTTGTATCCACGCAGCGCCCCCTCAAGTGCGCTCTTGGATTTCGCGAAGGGCGGCGGATCGAGCACGATCACGTCCCAGGTCTCGTCCTTCCGCTCGTTGAAATAGTCGAAGACGTTGACCACCGAAAACTCGGCCGCGACGCGGTTGCGCGCGGCATTCTGGCGCGCCTGCGCAATCGCCTCCTCCGCACTGTCGAGCCCGCGAACGACGCAGGCCCCGGCACGAGCCGCGTGGAGGGCGAACGGTCCCTGGTTGCAGAAGGCGTCCAGCACCCGCTTCCCGGCACAGAGCCGCGCCACCCGCTGGTGCTGCTCGCGCTGGTCCAGATAAAAACCGGTCTTCTGAGCGCCTTGCAGGTCGAGGAAATAGTCGAAGCCGTCAATTTCCCTCCAGCCGGGCTCGAGCGAACGTCCACTCGCGGTCAACACCTCGAGCGGAAGCCCCTCCAGTCGCCGGATCGAGCCATCATGACGGTAGACGATCTCGGCCGGTTGAAGGCGCTCCTGCAGGAGTCCCCCGATCAGGTCGCGCCGCTTCTCCATTGCCAGCGTCTGCAGCTGGACGACCAGCACCTCGCCAAATTGGTCTACCACCACGCCGGGCAACCCGTCTGATTCTGACCAGACCAAACGCCGAACGCCCTGCGTCAGTCCCGCCGGCAGCGAGCTGCGACGAAGGATCGCCTTGTCCAGGGCGGCGCCGAGAAACGCCGCATCAAGAGTTACGCGGTCGCGGCTCAGCCGCCGCCAGCAAATCTGCGACTTGCTGTTGTAGATCCCGGTGCCCAGCAGCCGACCAGTGCGGTCGCGGCATTCCACGACTTCGCCATCATGCTGCGGCCCGAGCAGGGCATCGACTTCGTTCGCAAAGACCCAGGGGTGTCCGGAAAGGACCCGAGGTTTCGCGTTGGCCTTAAGCTTCAAAAAAACCGACATGGCCCCGCATCATCGTGCGGACCCCGCGGCGCGGAAGCTTAAACTGCGTCAGTGTGAACGGGGCAGATGGTGCAGTTCGCCATTTTCATCCTCGAACCACTCGGGTTCTTGGGAAAGCGAGCTGACCAACAAGTAGACGCCCGTGAAATAGAAAGCAGCAAGCACGGCAATCGCGATGACCATAATGGGGTGGGTAACTGCGAAAGCTTGTAGCATAGGTGTTCCGGAAATTCTACGGATTCTTTCTAGGAATCTTTAATTTTTTAGGGGTTTCCCTTACGACGCGCCAAGTGGTTGCAACTAACCGTAAATAGGATGTAAAAGCCTTGTTAAGTGAGGGTGGCATTCTACCTACCGCCGCCCGTCGCGACTCCGCAGGGACTCCCAAACACTGCTCAGACTTTGGCGACCAAGGTCTTTTTTGGGCCTCAGCGGTCTGGCACGCCTGGCGCCACCCACGTCCGCTAAAGACGAAATCGAAAATAGGATGGTGAGGCTCGCGCACGTCTGTACGTTCACCGTTTTTCCGCATGTCACCCGCCGCTGAAATCGCCCGACGCCGCACCTTTGCGATCATCTCCCACCCCGACGCGGGCAAAACCACCCTGACGGAGAAATTCCTTCTTTACGGCAATGCCATCCACCTCGCGGGTGCGGTGACCGCGCGCAAAAACCAGCGCGCGACTGCCTCGGACTGGATGGAGCTCGAGAAGCAGCGCGGCATTTCTATCAGTTCCACAGTGCTGCAGTTCGATTATCTCGGCTACGCCGTTAACCTGCTCGACACTCCAGGCCACAAGGACTTCTCCGAAGACACCTACCGCGTGCTGACCGCAGTGGACGCTGCACTGATGGTGATCGACGCCGCCAAGGGCGTAGAGGCACAAACCCGCAAGCTCTTCGAGGTCTGCCGTCGCCGGGGGGTGCCGATTTTCACGTTCATGAACAAGTGCGACCGGCCAACGCTGAACCCGCTCGCCCTCCTCGATGAGCTGGAGAACGTGCTCGGACTGGCCGCATCCCCCGTGGTCTGGCCGCTCGGCAATGGCCCCTCCTTCCGCGGCGTCTTTGACCGCCGGAGCAAGCAGGTGCACCTGTTCGAACGTGTCCCTGGCGGCGCCTACCAGGCACCCGTGCAGGTCGCCTCCCTCGAAGACCCGAAGGTCCGCCAGAAGTTGGACGACGACACCTACGCCGAAGTAAAGGAGCAGATCGAGATGCTCGACGGCGCTGGTCATCCCTACGACCTCGCGGCCGTCCAGGCGGGCAAACAGACGCCGGTCTTTTTCGGAAGCGCGGTGAACAATTTCGGCATCCAGCTCCTGCTGGATGGTTTCCTCAAGGACAGCGTGCCGCCTGCCGCGCGTCACTCCGTCACCGTCAGCCCCGGCACAAACGCGACGCCGGCGAGCGTCAACGACGAGAAACGGATTGTGCCGATCGAGTCGCCGAAATTCTCCGGCTTTGTTTTCAAGATCCAGGCCAACATGGATCCCAAACACCGCGACCGCATCGCCTTCCTGCGGATCTGCTCGGGGAAGTTCACCCGCGACATGAGCGTGATCCACCAGCGCACCGGGAAAACAATGCGGCTCTCGTCCTCCCACAAACTGTTCGGGCAGGAACGCGAGACGGTGGATGAGGCCTGGCCGGGCGATGTTATCGGTCTGGTTGGCCACAGCGAGTTTGGCATCGGCGACACCCTCACCGAAGACCGCAGCATCCGTTACGACGAGATCCCGCGTTTCCCGCCCGAGGTTTTTTCCTACATCTCCAACCCCACTCCCGCAGACGCAAAGAAGTTCCGCGCCGGTCTGGACCAGCTGCTCCAGGAGGGCGTGGTGCAGTCCTTCACCCCGCGCAATGCGCCGCCGGGCTCCACGCTGCTGGCCGCGGTGGGCCCCCTCCAGTTCGAGGTCGTGCAGTACCGCCTACAAAGTGAATACAACGCGGAATCCCGGCTCGAGCCCACGCCGTGGACGCTGCTGAAATGGCTGGAGCCGCATCCCTCGCTCAAGAACCCCTCCGCCCTCGTCGTCGCGAGCGGCGTCAGTTTCGGCACGGACAAGTTCGACCAGCCGGTCGCGCTTTTCCCCAACGAGTGGACGATGCGTTATTTTCTGGAGAAGAACCCGGAGCTGAAGCTGCACGATCTGCCGCTCGAGCAGCAGCCGTCCAAGGTCGGACAGGACGCCTGAAATCGCTCTGAAATTCGCTCGCGCCGCAGCTGAAAAAGCCGCTTTTTGCGCGGATGCTTCTTCGGCGCCTTTTTCTCACCTCCATCGCCGCGCTCTGCACGGCCCTGCCGACGTTTGCCGCCAAGCCCAAGGCGGCCGCTGCGCCCTACAAGGGCGCGATCGTGATGGACGCCGCCAGTGGCGACGTGGTTTTCGAGGAGAACGCGGACATCGTCACCCCGCCCGCCAGCGTGACGAAGCTAATGACCTTCCTTGTCGTCCACGACCGGATACAAAGCGGCCACCTCTCCGCCGGGACCGAGGTCACGGTGAACGCCCAGGATGCCCGGATGGGCGGCACCCAGGTCTGGCTGAAGGAGGGCGAGGTCTTCACCGTTGAGGAACTGCTGTATGCGTTGATGATCCAGTCGGCTAACGACGCGGCCCATGCCCTCGCCCGGGCCGCCGCCGGCTCCAAGGAGGCGTTTGTCGAGTTGATGAATGCCCGGGCTCAGGTGCTGGGCATGAGCAAGACGACGTTTCGCTCGCCGCACGGCCTGCCGCCTCCGAGCCGCAAGCTCAGCGAAGGCGACCTCACCAGTCCTCGCGACCTTGCCCTGCTCAGCCGGGAACTGCTCCGCACCACCGACGTCCTGCGCTACAGCTCGGTCAAGGAAAGGCCGTTCCGCCCGGAAGCCCTCGAACCGGTGATCATGCGCAACCACAACCACCTGCTGGGAAAGGTTGGCGGGGTAGACGGCCTCAAGACAGGTTTTACAAACGGTGCCGGCTTCTGCCTGGCCGCGACCGCCGAACGCAACGGACGTCGGGTCATCGTCGTCGTGATGGGCAGCCCCGACCGTGTGACACGCGACCTTCGGGTCGGAGAATTGATTGAGCGCGGTTTCGCCGCGCTGCCTCCCTTGCCCGCTGGCACGCAAACGCTGGGCGCATCGAATCCGATCTCGCCGGTGACCCCGTCGAGTCGCGAAAAGCCGATCCGTCCCGCCGGCAATCCCATCAGCACCCCGGTTTCACCGGCGGCGCCCACTCCCACCCCGGCCCCCGCACCGACGGTGACCTTCCCCGGCGTCACCCGACCCAAGCAACGCTGAGTCGAGCGCGTGCCGCCACCTCCGTCCTGCCCCGCCCGCGTGCGCACGCTGGGCGGTCGCGGCGGATCGTCCCCCCTGGACAGACTTGTTATAGTGCCGCCATGTGGCTCCTCTCCCGTCTGATCGCCGGCCTCGTTTTCCTTTCCTCACTCGCCTGCACCGCCAACGCGACACGACCCGTCGTCGTCACCACGCACACGGTTCTGGCCGACATCGCGCGCGAGCTGGCCGGGGAGAGCGCCGAGGTGCACTGCCTGGTGCCGCTCGGCGCCGATCCCCACAGTTTTGAGCCGAAACCAGCGGACGTACGCCGACTGACAGGCGCCGACCTGGTGATCGAAAACGGGCTCGGCCTAGAACCCTGGTCCGGACGGATGCTTGCCAGTTCAGGGTATGCCGGTGCCGTGCTGCGCGTGGCGGAAAAGTTGCCCTACCCACTGGAGGCCGCACACCACGACCACGGTCATGAGGGGCACGACCACGGCGAGGAGGCCCTCGATCCCCATGCCTGGCACGACCCTCGAAACGGGGAGCATTATGTGAATGGCATCGCCCGCGCGCTGACCGAACGCCTCCCCGACGCCGCGAAAGAAATCGAGGGGCGTCGGCAACGCTATGTCGCGTCGTTGCAGGCACTGCATGCCTCGGCAGCGGCAGCGCTGGGAGCGCTGCCACCGCAGGCCCGCACCCTGGTGACTTCGCACGATGCGCTGGGTTATTTCGCGCGAGCCTACGGCCTGCGGTTGGTGCCGATCGCCGGGCTGAGCCCCGACCGCGAGCCGAGCGCACGTCAGCTGGTCCGCGTGGTGACGCTCATTCGTCGCGAGCACGTCCGGGCGGTTTTTTTTGAGGCGACCACCAACCCGAAACTGACCGAGCTGGTGGCGCGCGAGGCAGGTGTGTCCGTCGTTCGCCAGCTGTACACCGACAGTCTGGGCCTGCCCGGAACTCCCGGCGCAACCTACCTGGGCATGATGCAGGCCAACGTGGACACCGTCCTCTCCGCCCTGCGTTGAGAACCGGGCTCGCCTCGCGCCGTCGCGGCCCACAGGTTGATCCGGTCTTGTCCCACCACCACAACATTCTCCGCGTGCGCGACGTGACGGTGCGCCACGGGTCAGTACTGGCCCTGGACCGCCTCAGCGTGAGCATTTCCTGCGGCAGCCTGACCGCCCTGCTCGGCCCGAACGGCGCGGGCAAAAGCACCCTGTTGCGCGCAATCCTGGGCTGGCACCCGCTGGAGTCCGGAGAAATTCGTATTGGGGACGCTCATACGCAGCATCTGCTTCCCCGGCTGGCCTATCTGCCCCAGCGGCAGACGGTGGACTGGGATTTTCCCATCACCGTCCGCGGGGTGGTCGAGCAGGGCCGCTACCCTTCCCTCCGGTGGTACCAGCGCTTCGGAACCCGCGACGCCGAGCGGGTCGAACGCGCGCTCGCCGAACTCGACATCACCGAGCTCGCGGAGCGCCAGATCCGCATGCTCTCCGGCGGGCAGCAGCAGCGGGTGTTCCTTGCCCGCGCCCTGGCGCAGGGAGCCGACATCTTTCTCCTCGACGAACCCTTCGGCGGGCTGGACCTCCATGCCACCGAGGAGCTCGCCCACATTCTTCGCGCCTGGGAGGCGCAGGGGCGCACTGTCCTCGCGGTGGTCCACGACCTGGCACTGGCACGTGCTCACTTCCGCCAGGGCGTGCTGATCAACCGCTCGCTGATCGCAGAGGGCCCGCTGTCTGACGTCCTGGCCGAGAGCAATGTCGATCGTGCGTACCGGGGCGGCCACTGCGTCCACGACGACCCCCTCCGCCTCGTGCGCACCGCCGCCTTCCCGAAGTAATCCGGCCATGCGCGTGCACGAATTTTTGATCGAACCGTTCTCCTACGGTTTCATGCAACGCGGGGTGGCCTCGGCCGTCCTCCTGGGCCTCAGCAGCGGGGTCCTTGGGCCCATCCTCATTCTCCGGCGCCTGGCCTTGATGGGTGACGCCCTGGCGCACTCGCTGCTTCCCGGGATCGCCCTCGCCTACCTGTTTTTCGGCCCCAGCCTGCCCGCGCTGTTTTTCGGCAGCCTCCTCGCCGGACTCCTCACCGCCGCCGGCAGCGCCCTGCTCAGCCGACTCACCCGGATCAAGGAGGACGCCGCCTTTGGCGCATTGTTTGTCATTTTGTTCGCCCTCGGTATTGCGATTGTCAGTACGCTCCGATCCCGGATCGACCTCCTGCATTTCCTTTTTGGCAACGTCCTGGCGGTGAGTGCCACCGACCTCGCCCTTACCGGAGGGGCGACCGTCGTGACGCTGTTGGTGGGCGCCATCTTCCGGCGGAGCATCCTGCTGGAGACCTTTGATCCGGTTTTCCACCGCGCCACGGGCGGGCGCGGAAGCGTGGCACACGTGGGAATCCTCTGCCTGACCGTGATCAATCTCGTCGCCGCACTGCAGGCGATGGGCATCGTCCTCGCGCTGGGCCTCTTTCTCCTGCCCGCCGTGACCGCCTACCTCTGGTGCGACCGCCTTCGCAGTCTCATCCTTACCTCGGTCGGGCTGGCGGCGGGCGGATCGGTCGTGGGCATTTTCCTCAGCTATCACGGGAACGTCGCGAGCGGCCCCAGCATTGTTCTCACGCTGGGCGCGGCCTTCCTCGTTTCCGCCCTGGTCAGCCCGCGTTATGGCGCGCTGTCCCGGCTCCGCTCGGACCGCGGCGAGGGCAAACGTGTGATCCACAGCCAGGACTGACTCTTCTTTCGCCATGCCACCGATCGACGCCGTCAAAACCTACCTTCTGGGCCTTCAGGCCGATATCTGCGCCGCCCTCGAGGCGGAAGACGGAGGCGCCACCTTTGGGTCGGACGCGTGGACACGGCCCGAGGGCGGAGGCGGAATCTCACGCATCCTGACCGAGGGGGCGGTTTTCGAGAAGGCGGGGGTCGCGTTCTCCCACGTGACCGGCCACCGGCTGCCACCGTCCGCCTCGGCGCACCGGCCCGAGCTGGCGGGAAAGACCTTCGAGGCGATGGGTGTCTCCCTCGTCCTGCATCCACGAAACCCCTACGTTCCGACCAGCCACGCCAACGTCCGCTTCTTTATTGCGGGCGCGGATACGGAGAAGCCGGTCTGGTGGTTTGGGGGCGGTTTCGACCTCACTCCCTACTACGGCTTCGAAGAGGACGCGGTCGGGTGGCACCGCACCGCCCGGGCGGCGGTCGAGCCTTTCGGCGAGGGCCTTCACGCGCGCTTCAAGGCCTGGTGCGACGACTACTTTTTCCTAAAGCACCGGGGGGAGGCACGGGGCGTGGGCGGGATCTTTTTCGACGACTTCAACGAGCTCGGTTTCGAGCGGAGTTTCGCCCTGATGCGGAGCGTGGGAGACCATTTCATTCCCGCCTACCGGCCAATCGTGGCCCGCCGCAAGCACCTCCCCCACGGGGAACGCGAGCGGCGTTTCCAGCTGTATCGGCGCGGGCGTTACGTGGAATTTAACCTCGTCTGGGACCGGGGCACGCTCTTCGGCCTCCAGAGCGGCGGGCGCACCGAGTCGATCCTGATGAGCCTTCCCCCGCTCGTGCGGTGGGACTACAACTGGACGCCCGAGCCCGGCTCCCCCGAGGCCAGGCTCCACGAGGTGTTTCTCACACCCCGGGATTGGGCGGCGGGAGAAACTCCTAAGCCCGCCTCCTGACGGGCGAGCATGGCCGGTGCCTCCGGGCGACGGATTGCCCTAAGTGGCGCGAATGCGCAGGATTGCACTCGCCGGGCGAACCTTCTGCCTTGGTGGTGACATGACTTCCCGCGAACGCTTCCTCGCTGCCTGCGCCTGCGAACCCCTCGACCGCCCGCCCATCTGGGTGATGCGGCAAGCGGGACGTTATCTGCCGGAATACCGCGAGCTGAAGGCCAAGTCCTCGTTCCTGCAGATGGTGAAGACGCCGGACCTGGCCACGGAAGTCACCCTGCAGCCCCTGCGCCGCTTCCCGCTCGACGCCGCCATCCTGTTCTCCGACATCCTCGTCATCCCCGAAGCCCTGGGCCAGCCCTACACATTCCGCGACCAGGGTGGGATTGCGATGTCGCACCGGATCGAGAACCGCGATCACGTCGCGGCCCTGGCTCCGGCCGAGGCGGTGGACGAACGGCTCCAGTACGTTCCCGACACGCTGCGCATCCTGCGCCGCGAGCTCGCCGGGCAAACCGCGCTGTTGGGTTTCGGTGGCTCGCCCTGGACCCTTGCGACCTATATGGTGGAGGGCGGCAGTTCCGACGACTTTGAGCGGATCAAGAGCCTCTTCTACACGGATCGTCTGCTGTTTGACGCGCTGCTCACCCGCATCACCGAGGCATTGATCCGCTACTTCCGGATGCAGATCGCGGCGGGGGTGGACGCGATCCAGATCTTTGATTCGTGGGGCGGCATCATCGCCGGGCCCGACTACGTCGCGGCATCCCTGCACTGGATACGCCAGGTGGTGGCGGCCCTGCCGCCGGATTTTCCTGTCATCCTCTATGCCCGCGGCACCTGTTCGCACCTGACCGATCAGGCTTTTTCCGGGGTCCGGGCGCTGAGCGTCGACTGGACGGTCGACCTCGGTATGGTCCGCCACGCGGTTCCCGGAAACGTGGCGCTCCAGGGCAACCTCGACCCCGTGATCATGCAGACCTCGCCGGAGATCGTGCGCCGGGAATCGACCCGCATCCTGGAGACGATGCGCGGCACGCGCGGCCACATCTTCAATCTCGGTCATGGCATCACTCCCTCCGCCAAGATCGAGTGCATGGAAACGCTGGTGAACACGGTGGTTTCGTGGAAGCATTAGCCCGGGCCCAGCCCGCGCCATGTCCACGCCCTCTCCGTCCACCCGCCCCGCATCCCAGCTCCCCATCGCCGTGATCGGCGGTGGCGCCACCGGCCTGGCGGCCGCGCACCGGCTGGCACGGGCAGGGAAAGCGGTACGGCTCTTCGAGGCCGGACCCGGCCTGGGTGGGGCGGTGGGCACCACGCGCCTCGATGGCTGGCTGATCGAGTCGGGGCCGAACTCGCTGCAGGAAAACACCCGCGAGGTGGTGGATCTGATTTCCGAACTCGGGCTGGCGGCGGAGCGCGTGGAAGCAAATCCAGCGGCAAAAAAACGTTTCATCGTACGCGGCGGCCGCGCTTGCGCGGTTCCGATGTCCCCCGCGGCGCTGGCCCGCACCGATCTGTTCTCCGCTCGCAGCAAACTGCGCCTCTTGACCGAGCCCTTCAGTCGCCGGCGTCGGCGCACCAGTGATGTCAGCCTCGCCAGTTTCGTGCGCGACCATTTTGGCGACGAGATCGTTGACTATGCCCTCAATCCGGTTGTCTCCGGGATCTACGCGGGCGACCCCAACCGGCTCTCAGCCCGCGTCGCCTTTCCCAAGCTTTGGGCGTGTGAGCAAACCCACGGGTCGCTGATCCGCGGTCAGATCGCCCAGGCTCGGACGCGCCGCGCGGAAGGTGAGCCGAAATCCCGGATCATCTCTTTCAGAGGAGGATTGCAGGTGCTGACCGACGCGTTGGCGGCCAGCCTGCCCCGCGACTCGATCGAGTGTGGGGTGAAGATTGAGAGCCTGCTCCCGGGCAAGCCGTGGCGCCTGGTCTGGAGCCGCGCGGGCGAAACCCACACCGAGACCTTTTCCCACATCCTGCTGGCCATACCGGCTCCGTCGCTCGCGCAACTGAGTTTTGGATCCCTCGCGGAGCGCCCCCTCGCCTGCCTCGAGGCCGTTGAGTACCCGCCGGTGATGTCGCTTTTTCTCGGTTACCGCCGCGATCAGGTGGAGCACCCTCTCGACGGCTTCGGCGCCCTCGTCCCGGCGGCCGAAAAACTGAATCTCCTCGGCGTTCTCTTTTCCTCCACCCTGTTCCCCGGTCGCGCTCCGGACGGCCACGTCGCTCTGACCGTGATGGTCGGAGGTGCCCTTCGCCCCGACCTGGCGCGTCAGTCCCCCGACGACGTTTTTGGCGTGGTCGCGCCTGAGCTCGGAAAACTGCTCGGCGTGCGCGGCGATCCGGTCTTCCGCCACCACCACTTCTGGCCGCGCGCGATCCCGCAGTACCAACTCGGGTATGAGCGCCATCTCGAGGTGATGGCGCGGGCGGAAAAGGACCTCCCCGGCCTCCTCATCGGCGGAAATACCCGTGACGGAATCTCACTGCCCAACTGCCTGGCCTCGGGCCGCCGACTTGCCGCGCAAGTCTTGGGAATGTGAAGACCCTCACCGGGGGCGATCGTGTCAATAGTCAAGACATGACCCCTTAAGATTAAGGGGTCATGTCTTGACTATTGACAAAGTCGCCTCCCGATTTTCGCCCCTTTTCCCGGCGCAAAGCCTCCCGAAAAAAGCGGGCGGCCAGAGGGCCTCAGCCGGGGCGAGTTCCCTTGACTCCCCCCGGCCGCAGCATAGCCTTCCGCGCTTTTCTTTGGCATGGCGCAAGACCTGAAAGACACGCTACAGCTTCCCAAGACGGATTTTCCAATGCGCGCCAATCTGGTGGGGCGTGAGCCCGCACGGATTGCGCACTGGGAGAAGACAGGGCTGTATGCGGCCATCCAGAAGAGGCGGCAAGGCGCCCGCAGCTTTGTGCTGCACGACGGTCCGCCCTTCACCAATGGCGACGTCCATATCGGAACCGCGCTGAACAAGACGCTCAAGGACATCACCCTCCGGTACAAGTCGATGCGGGGCTTCCGCACGCCTTATGTACCCGGCTGGGACTGCCATGGTCTGCCGATTGAACAAAAGGTGACCCGTGCCCTGCAGGCGGAGAAGAAGACGGTCTCCACCGCCGAGTTGCGCGCCCAGTGTGATGCCTTCGCGGAGACGTGGATCGCCAAGCAGACCGGCCAGTTCAAGCGTCTCGGCGTCCTCGCCGACTGGACCTCCGAATACAAGACCAAGGCGCCGGCCTACGAGGCGGACATCATTCGCACCTTTGCCGCGTTTGTGGAGAAGGGGCTCGTCTACCGCAGCAAAAAGCCGGTTTATTGGTCCATTCCCTTCGAAACCGCGCTCGCTGAGGCGGAAATTGAATACAAGGACCACGTCAGCCCGTCGATCTGGGTGAAGTTCGCGGTCAGTGCGGACGAGGCGGCGCGCTTCGGACTGCCGGCCGACAAGCCGCTTTTTGTCGTCATCTGGACGACCACCCCCTGGACCCTGCCGGCCAATCTGGCGATCGCGGTGCACCCAGAGGTCGAATACGTGGTCGCCGATACAGGCGCAGAGCGCCTGATTGTCGCCTCTCCCCTGCTCGGCGCCGTCCTCGCCGCCGCCAAGATCGAGGCTACTCCCGCCGTGGTGAAAACCCTGCCGGGGGCCGAGCTCGAAAAGCTCGCGCCGCGCCATCCCTTCATCGACCGCCCGAGCCCGGTTGTCCTTGCCGACTACGTCACAACCGACAGCGGTACCGGCTGCGTGCACACCGCTCCCGGGCACGGCACCGAGGATTACCTGACGGGCCTGAAATATGGCATCGAGGTGTATTGCCCGGTCGGCGACGACGGGCGTTATGTCGACGATGGCCGCGTGCCTGCCGACCTCGTGGGACTCAGCACCCTCGAATCCGTCGAGGACCTGGAAAAGAAGCGTACGTCGGCCGCCAACGTGGCGGTCCTGAAGAAACTCGCCGCGGCCGGAGCCCTCCTCGCCAAGCAGAATCTCACCCACAGTTACCCGCACTGCTGGAGATCCAAGACTCCGATTATCTTCCGCGCGGTCGACCAGTGGTTCGTTTCGCTGGACCGCAACAACACCCGCAACGAAGCACTCGAACAGATCAACCAGGTCGCCTGGATTCCCGAGTCGGGCGTGAAGCGGATTCGCAGCTCCGTCGAGGCCCGCCCGGACTGGTGCATCAGCCGCCAGCGGTCCTGGGGTGTGCCCATCATCGCCTTTTACGACGAGAAGAAAACCGCCTACCTCGACGCCTCGGTGGTGCGCGCCGTGGCGGACAAGATCGCCTCGCGCGGAACCAATTTCTGGTACGAGGCCAGCACCACGGAGATCCTGGACGGGGTCACACTGCCCGCGGGCTGGCCTCCGGCCTCCGCCCTCGCCTGCGGACGCGACACCCTCGACGTCTGGATCGATTCGGGCTCGTCCCATATGGCGGTGCTGAAACACGGCCAGGGCGGCACGCAGTGGCCCGCCGACCTCTACCTCGAGGGAAGCGACCAGCACCGCGGCTGGTTCCAGTCGTCGCTGTGGACCGGGGTCATTGCAGGCGGCGGAGCCCCCTATCGCCGGGTCCTCACCCATGGCTTCATTGTCGGCAAGGACGGCAAGAAAATCTCCAAGTCGGGCCAGTACGAGAAGCCGCCGACCTCCGACAATTACATTGCCCAGTATGGAGCGGATGTGATCCGCCTCTGGATCGCCTCGCAGGATTTCCGCGAGGATATCCGGGTTTCGGACCTGGACAAGGACGTGAAGGACGCGTCCAGCATTCTCAGCATCGTCTCCGAGACCTATCGGCTGATTCGCAACACCTTCCGCTATCAGCTCTCCAACCTTTTCGATTTCGATCCGGCGCGCGACGCCGTGCCTCTCGATCAGATGGATACGCTGGACCGGTGGGCCCTGCACCAAACCGCCCGGCTCATCCAGGAGTGCACCGCGGCCTACGATGCTTACGAGTTCCACCGCGTCTACCAGCTGTGCAACCAGTTCTGTTCGGTCACGCTTTCCGCGACCTACCACGACATCCTGAAGGACCGGCTCTATACTCTGGGCACGGCTCACCCCCTGCGCCGCTCGTCCCAGACCGCCATCCACCACATCTTCTGCAGCCTCGCACGCCTGCTCGCGCCGGTGCTCACGTTCACCTCCGACGAGGCCTGGTCCTTCGCGTATTCGAAAGCCGAATATTCGCGCGACTCCATCCATCTCCAGGACTGGCCTGAGGTTTCACCCGGATGGTTGAATGAGGAAATCGAGAGCGATGTCGCCGGTTTGCTCCAGGTCCGTGCATCGGTGAACGAGGCCATTGAGCCGCACCGCGCCGCCGGAAAACTCGGCAAGTCCCTCGACGCCGCCGTCAGCCTGGCGGGTCCGGCCGGTGACGCCCGCCACGCCCTTCTCGAGAAGCACCGCGATTTTCTTCCGGAGCTTTTCATCGTATCGCATGTCGCTCTCGCGTCCGTTCCAAACGCGAGTCCCTCCGTGACCGTCCGTCACTGCCAGGAGCTGGGTCATTCACGATGCCCCCGCTGTTGGCGCTGGGTGCCCGCGCTTGAGGCATCCCCGCAGGGCGATCTTTGCCCGCGCTGCGCGGAGGCGCTGAAGTCACCAAACTGAGGCGCGGCACCACGTCTTCGACTTACCTCATGGCAAAGCACAAAAAAAACACCCCCGTCGCCAAAAAGGTCCAGAAGGCGACGAAACCTGCTCCGAAGAAAGCCAAGCCTGCTCACCCCAAGCCCGTCCACTCCAAGCCCAGCCCAACCAAGCCAAGCTCACCCAAACCCACTCCGGCCAAGCACGCCCCGGCCAAGCCTGTCACCGTCAAGCACGCCCCAACGCCTGCGAAATCCGTCAAGAAGCCCGCACCCGAGGCGCCTCCTCCCCCACCACCGGCCGCCTCCCAACCCAAGCCCAAATCCACCGTGCCCAACAGCGACAAATCCACCGACAAAGCCAGCGCCCGCGACCTTCTCCGCAGCCGCATCCTGGGAGGAAAAAAGTCTGCAAAGCCGATCGCTTTCAGCCTGGATGAGGTGCGCGAGATCGCCAAGACCGCCGCAGCCAGCAAACCCGCCGCCGATACCGAGAAGGCGGTGAAGGCGACGACCACCAAGGCCAAGACCGTCGACGTCACCAAACTGGCCAAGCCAGCGCAGCCCCACCACATCAAGGCCGCTTCCCTCGCCGACATCCTGGGCTTCAATCCGCGCAAGTCCCCCGCACCGGTGGAACACGATGAGGAGAAGATCCCCGAGAAGTTCCGGCGCTTCTACAAAGTGCTGATCGACCTCCGTACCCACCTCACCGAGGGATTGAATCTCCACACCGAAGAAACCCTGAAGCGTTCCAGCAAGGACGACTCGGGCGACCTTTCCAGCTATGGACAGCACATGGCCGACGCCGGCACCGACACCTTCGATCGCGACTTCGCCCTGAGCCTGGTCTCGAGCGAGCAGGAGGCCCTCACGGAGATCGACGCCGCGATCAAGCGTATCCACGACGGCACGTACGGCGTCTGCGAAGTCACCGGTAAACCCATCGCCAAGGAGCGCCTCCTGGCGGTCCCGTTCACCCGCTACTCCGCCGAAGCCCAGAAGGAGATCGAAAAAAACCGGATGCGCACCCGCACGTCCGCCGGCCTGTTCGGGGAACTCGGCGAGGAGGGTGCGAAGATTGCCGACGACGAAGGCGGCGACGATTAGTTCGCCGCATGGGCTGCCCGGCCTCCCGGCCCGAGCGACGCCCGTCGTTGACCCATGTCCCTTCCGCTGTCGCCTCCACCCGCCCCGCCGACCGTCGTTACGCCCAGCCGCTTCCAGCGGTTCTGGGCGTATCGCGTTTTTCTCTGCCTCAGCCTTTCGATCTTCATCCTCGACCAGGTGACGAAGGTTTGGATCGACCGGACCCTGCCCCTCGGCACCTTCGGGCCGCCGGGTCATATCTCGATCATTCCGGGATTCTTTCACCTGGTACACGTGGGCAACACCGGCGCGGCCTGGAGTCTCTTCTCGGGGCGAAGCACGCTCCTCGCCCTGCTCGCGCTTGTCACCCTCGTCGCGATCTATCTCTGGCGTCGCTCGCTCGGCCTGCGGCAGCTTCCCGTCCAATTGAGTTTCGGCCTCCTCTGCGGCGGGATCGTGGGGAACCTGGTCGATCGCCTGCTGCACGGCCACGTGATCGACTTTCTCGATTTCCACTTTGGCAGCTACATCTTCCCCACCTTCAACATCGCCGACTCGGGGATCTGCGTGGGTGTGGCCATCTATCTCTGGTACTCCTTCCGCCATCCCGCCGCTTTGTCCGAGACGTAAGACCAAACGCCCCAGCCTTGTCACAGAAGGTCACATCTCGGTAAGGTGCCGCCATGCGCAGCATGACCGGTTATGGGCGGGCGATAGCTCCGCTCGGCACATCCACCCTCACAGTCCAGGTCAATTCGGTTAACCGGAAGTCACTGGACCTGACCGTCTCCCTCCCCGAGTCCCTGGAAGCGCTCGAACCACAGGTGGGCGAACGCGTGCGCAAATACGCCTCCCGCGGAAAGGTGCACGTCGAAGTGGAGGTGACGGGGCGCGGCGCCGCCGGCGGGCTTGTCTGGAACGAGACCGCGGTCTCCGACCTCATCTCCCGCCTGCGCACGCTGGCGGAGACGAATGGTATCCGCTTTTCTCCGACGCCGGAGCTGCTCTGGCAACTGGTCAACTCGCAGCGGGAGGACGCAGTGACCGCATCCGACGAAGCCACCCAATCGCTCGTGCTTTCCACCCTCGAGCAGGCCCTGGTCGCCTTTTCCGCCATGCGGGCCAGCGAGGGTGCATCCCTGCTGAAGGACCTGCTCGCCCGCGTCCAGTTGCTCCAGACGCATGTTGCCGCGGTGGCGGAACGCGCCGGCCAGGTACCGCGGAACTACCGGGAACAGCTGATGCAGCGTCTGCGGCAAGCGGGGCTGGAACTCAATTTGGAGGACGAACGGGTCCTCAAGGAGATCGCGCTCTTTGCCGACCGCTGCGACATCACGGAGGAACTCACCCGCCTGCGAAGCCACTTCGAGCAGTTCACCGTCCACCTCAACAGCGACGCGGAGATCGGGCGCAAGGCCGAGTTCATCCTCCAGGAGATGGGGCGCGAGGTGCACACCATCGGGAGCAAGGCCAATGACCTCGGGATCTCCCGCCACGTGATCGAGCTCAAGAACGAGCTCGAACGCATTCGCGAACAGATCGCCAACGTGGAATGAGCGCCGCGCCCGGGCGCGGCGACCGTTGCTCAGGCCCGCTCGCCCAACAGCCGCGCGACCTGCTGCACGTCCTTGTCCCCGCGGCCGCTGATATTCACCACCAGGATCTGGTCGGTCCGCATCTCCTTCGCGCGTTTTAGCGCGTACACGAGGGCATGCGTCGACTCGAGGGCGGGAATGATGCCCTCGGTCCGCGCGCAAACTTGAAGCGCGTCCAGCACCTCGTCGTCGCAGGCGTAGGCGAACTCGATACGCTTCTGGTCGCGGTAAAAGGCGTGCTCCGGCCCGATCGCGGCGTAATCAAGGCCCGCGCTGACGGAATGGGTCAGCTCGATCTGACCATCTTCGTTCTGGAGAATGTAGGTCTTGCAGCCCTGCAGGACGCCCAGTTTGCCGCCTTCAAAGCGAGCCGCGTGATCCCCGCGACGTATACCGCGGCCGCCGGCCTCCACGCCGACCAAACGCACCTGGGTATCCTCGAGGAACTCGAAGAAAAAGCCGATCGCATTGCTGCCGCCTCCCACACAGGCCACCATCTCGTCCGGCAGGCGGCCTTCGCGCTGCAGGATCTGCTCCTTGGCCTCCTGCCCGATCACGCGGTGGAAATCGCGCACCATCATCGGATATGGATGCGCGCCGAGCGCGGAACCGAGGATGTAGTGGGAATTGCGTACGTTCGTCACCCAGTCGCGCATCGCCTCGTTGATCGCCTCCTTCAGGGTGCGTTGCCCCGCCTCCACTCCCCGGACCTCCGCGCCCATCAGACGCATCCGAAATACGTTGAGGGCCTGTCGCTCCATGTCGACGGCGCCCATGTACACCACACATTCCAGCCCGAACTTGGCGCAAACTGCCGCTGTCGCCACGCCATGTTGCCCGGCGCCCGTCTCCGCAATGACGCGTTTCTTGCCCATCCGCTTCGCGAGGATCGCCTGACCGAGGGCATTGTTGATCTTGTGGGCGCCCGTGTGCAGCAGGTCCTCCCGTTTGAAATAAATGCGTGCCCCGCCCAGCTCACGGGTCAGGCGCTCGGCGAAGTAGAGCTCGGTGGGACGCCCCGCGAACTCCTTCAGGTGATGGCGCAGCTCGTTCAGGAAAGCCGGATCCTTCTTGGCCTCGGCATAAGCCACCCCCAGCTCTTCGAGTGCCGTCATGAGCGTCTCGGGCACAAACACGCCACCATAGCGGCCGAAATGGCCGCCGGCATCGGGCAGTGAGAAGCGATCGACGGAAGAAGGGGTGGCGGTGGACATGCTGCGCGAGACTGAGGCCGGTACACTCGCGGATGCAAATCGCTTTTGGCATTGCCGGTCCGGCAGTATCCCTGGCCTCGAGGGCGATTTTCCTCCCGGCCCGCGGACCCCGGGCCTCACACCCGCTTGACTGTAACCAGGGTGGAATCGTCGCGCTGTGCGGCCGTCCCGGAAAAACGCTGCATGGTGTCAGAGATCCCGTCGTTAATCTCGCGCGCGGTACGCCCGTGAAGGCGCCGCGCGGCATCGGCCAGCCGCGACCCCGAAAACTCCTTGCCCTCCTCGTTGGGGGCCTCGGTGATGCCGTCGGTGTAGAGGATCACCGACTCGCCAGGTGAAAGGGGTTCGCGGCGGTCCGTGATCACGGTGGTGAACAGCTCCTCGTCCACCATGCCGAGGGGCATGCCCTCCACGCCGATGAACTCACTGTTGAACTGGCCGGTCGCGCGGTCGTTTCGCAGGAAGAGCGGGAGCTCGTGGCCGGCGCGGGCGAAGATCACCTCGTTGTATTCCGTATCGATCACCGCATAAACGATGGTGATGTAGAGCTCCTGCCCGAGGTCTCCCGCGAGGACGCGATTGAGCTCAATCAGGACGCGGGCGGGGGAATCAAAGCGCGGCGCGATCTGCCGCAGGTTGGTCCGGCAGATCGCCATCACCAGCGACGCGGAAATGCCCTTGCCGGATACGTCGGCCACGGCCACGCCGAGGCGCGATTCGGAAAGCACGAAAAGATCGAAAAAATCCCCGCCGATCTTTTGCGCCGGGGTGTAGCGTGTATCCACATCGAAACCCGGGATGCGCGGGGCCACCTTCGGCAGCAGCATCTGCTGGATGCCGCTGGCCAGCGAGAGGTCGAGGTCCAGCTGCTTCTTCTCGATCTGGAAATTCAGGAAATCGGCATTGTGCAGGGCAAGGGCGGCCTGTTCGGACAGCGACTGGACAAGCGAGAAGTCCGTCTCGCTGAAGGGCAGCCCGTCCGCCGGATTGGCCACCGCCAGAACGCCGAAAAACCGGTCCCGGAAGGTCAGTGGAACCGCGATGACGGACTTCACCTCCAGGGCGGGATCATCGTGCCGGACGATCCGCGGATCGGTGGTGGCGTCGGTGATGAGCACGCCGCGACCGGTGGCGGCGACCTGCCCCACCACGCCCTCGCCCACCGGGAAGCTCTCGGATTTCAGCACCTGCTCGATGAACTTGGCCCGCGTATTCAGTTTTCCCTTCACCGCCTCGGAGATGGGTCGGTGTGGCGGGAAGAGCCCCTCGATCGCCACCCCGCGCATCTGCCCGTCGAAGGTGCGCTCGAAGATGCAGGCGCTCAAGGCGCCGGTGCAAAGGATGGAGGCATGGACAATCCGCTGGTACAGCTCCTCGCGCCGCGGGTTCTCGCCGAGCGCTTCCGCCATGTGGTGCATGAAGTCGACCACGATCTGGGTCTCCTGCGTGACCACCTGTTTCTCCTCGTGGATGCGCTCCATCTCCCGCCGCGCCCGGTAATAGACCAGGAACATGGCCAGGGCGCCGACTGCAAGGCCGAGGACAAAGGGGAGCATGCGGGGGAATGGGAGGACCGCCCGCACGTTTAGGAACGGTTGCGACCAAGGTCGAGAGCAACATCTGGGCAAAAAACCTTGCCGTCACGGAGGCGCTCGCGGTTTCCTCCGACCTCCATGAGCACCACAGTCAACGAACACGCCCTCATCAAAACCAGCTACGGCGAGATGCGCCTCGCCTTCTGGCCCGATGTCGCCCCTCAGACGGTCGAGAACTTCAAGAAGCTCGCGCGCGAGGGTTTCTACAATGGCACCGCTTTTCACCGCATCATCAAGGGCTTCATGGTCCAGGGTGGCTGCCCCAACACCCGCGAGGGTTCGCGCGGCATGCCCGGCACCGGCGGGCCCGGCTACCAGATCAAGGCGGAATTCAACGCCAAGCCGCACGTGCGTGGTGTCATTTCGATGGCGCGTTCGCAGAACCCCGATTCCGCCGGCAGCCAGTTCTTCATCTGCCACGGCGATGCCCGGTTCCTGGACCGCCAGTACACCGCCTTCGGTGAACTGGTGTCCGGCGACGACGTGCTGGAACGCCTCGCGACGGTCCCGACCAAGAGCGGCGGCGGCGGTGAAAAGAGCACCCCGATCGAACGCGTCGCGATCGAGAGCATCGAGATCGTCCCCGCGGCCTGACGACAACGCCCGCTCTCCCGAGCCTCTGCCACCGCACCCACCCCGGGTGCGGTTTTTTTTGGATGGCGCCCGAGCCCGCTCCTGACCTGGGGAGGGGCGGCGCGGATCTCCCTGCCCTCGCCCCCGCACCTCCGGGTCCGGGGATCGCCGCGGCGGAGATACGCCTACTCGCCGGCTAGGCCAAGCGCCTTGGCCACCGCAAGATTGGTGATGCGCCCGTCCCTCGTGTTGACCCCCTTGGCCAGACCGCGGTGCTCCTCCAGGGCGCGCTTCACTCCCTTGCCGGCAAACTGAAGGACAAAGGCCTCGGTCGCCTGCGTGAGGGCAATGGTTGAGGTTCGCCCCACCAGCGCGGGCATGTTGGGGACGGCGTAATGCACCACGCCAAACTCCTTGTAGACGGGGTCGCTGTGGGACGTGGTATGGATCGTCTCGATACAGCCGCCCTGGTCCACTGCGATGTCCACGATCACGCTGCCCGGGCGCATGCGGGCGACACTGGAACGGGCCACCACCACCGGTGCGCGGGCCGCCGGAATCAGCACCGCGCCGATCAGGAGGTCGGCGTCGGCGACACTGGCTTCGACATTCGCCGGGTTGGAGTGGAGCGTCACCACCCGGCCACCATACTCCTCTTCGATCATCTCCAGTTTCCGCGTGTCCACGTCCAGGAGTGTCACCCGCGCGCCCATCCCGGTGGCCATCCGGCAGGCGTGGGCGCCGGAGTTGCCAGCCCCAATGATGACGACATGTCCGGGGGCGGTGCCTGGAATCCCGCCAAGGAGAACTCCGGAGCCTCCATTCTGGCTTTGAAGGAAATAGGCGCCGATCTGGATCGAGAGGCGTCCCGCGATCTGCGACATCGGCTTGAGCAGCGGGAGCGTGCCGTCCTGCGCCTCCACCGTCTCATACGCCACCCCCAGCACCCTGCGATCCACCAGGGCGCGTGCCAGTGCCGGACCGGCCGCAAGGTGGAGATAGGTGAAAAGGGTCTGCCCTTCCTGAAGCAGCGCGTATTCGGCCTCAAGAGGCTCCTTCACCTTGAGAATCAGGTCGGAATTTCTCCAGACCGTTTCCGCGTCAGGCGCCACGTTGGCTCCGGCCATCAGGTACTCCTGGTCCTGGAACCCGGCGGTGACCCCCGCCCCCGCCTCCACCAGCACCGTCGCACCCGCCTGGATACAGCGCCGCGCCAGGCTGGGTGTGATGGATACACGCGTCTCCCCGGTTTTTATCTCCTTCGGTACGCCAATCTTCATGGCCACAGGATGCCGCTGTCCGGCAGATTTTCAAACCCACTTCCGGGCGGCGGAGCGATGCCGGGTGCCGCCACCGCGCCCCGGTGCGGGCTACGCGGTGGCGGCGTGAGCGCTTACGATGTCCGACGGGGGTGGGTATCGAGGGTGCTGACCTTGAGGTCGGGGGCGGCCGCAGCCACCGCCGCTGCGACGGTCGGCGCCGCGCCGGCCGGGCCGGCCACCGTGGACGGCGCCGCCGCTCCCGGTGTTCCGAGGAACGCCGGCAGGTTCAGTCCCACGCTCTTGGCGAGTTCACTGATGGGCAGGACACCCTTGTAGAGATCCTGGACAAACTGGCCGGGTCCGGCTCCACCCTGCCCGCCGCCGCCCATCACCACCACCTTCTCAAACTGCAGGCCCTTGATCGCGCCGGCCTGGATTTCCGCGATGCGGACGATGTTTTCGGCGATCAGGAGCTGGGTGGCCCCGGTGGTGTCGTCCGCGACGCGCAGGAGTTTCTCGAACCCCTGCGCCTTGGCATCGAGCAGCGCGCGTGTGCCCTCGGCCTCGGCTGTCAGCTTGGCCTGGATACCGGTCGCCTCCGCGGTGAGGCGTGCGCGGATACCCTCGGACTCGCCCTCCGCCACCTTTCGGATGCCGTCGGCTTCTGCCTGTTTCTGGATCACATACGCCGCCGCCTGGCCCTCCTGGAGGATCTTGGTCTGCGCGGCCTTGGCTTCCGCATCGATCCGGACCCTCTCCTTGTCGATCTCGGCCTTGACGATCTGATCCGCCTGCTGGGCGGCCTTCTCACGGGCGGCGCGGGCGAGTTCCGCCTCCTGCTGGGCCTTGTAGGATTCCTGAAGGGCACGGGCCTCGGCGACGCGTTGCGCCGCCTCGGTGCGCCGCTTGGCCTCAGCCTGTTCGGCCGCGAGATCGGCGTCCGACTTGGCGATCATCACCTGCGCGGTGTTCTGCCCCTTGCGGGCCTCCGCCTGGGCGCTGGCCACGCGGATCGCCTGCTCGCGCTCGGCCTCGGCCCGGCCGATCGCTCCGCGCTGATTTTCCTGCGCCACCTTGATCTGCGCATCGTTGATCGCCTTGGCCGCGGCTTCCTTGCCCAGCGCATCAATGTATCCGGAGTGGTCCTTGATGTCCCGAATGTTGCCGTTGATCATGCGCAGGCCGACCTTGTGCAACTCCACCTCCACGCCCTTGGTGATGAGGGCGATCAGTTTCTCACGGTCGTTGTTGATTTCCTCGATGCTCATCGAGGCGAACACCACGCGCATCTGGCCCATGATGATTTCAGACGCCAGCTGCTGCACCTCGTCCAGGGAGCGCCCCAGCAGACGGGTGGCGGCGTTCTGCATCACCTCGGCATCGGTCGAGATACCGATGGTGAAGGAGGCCGGCGCATCGATGCGGATGTTCTGGCTGGAAAGGGCCCCCTTCAACTCGATGTCGATGTTGATCGGGGTGAGGTCGAGGTAGGAATAGTTCTGAAAAAACGGGATCACGAAGGTCGATCCGCCGTGATAACACGTGGAAGAGAGGCCGTTCGCCAGTTTGCCGTACACCACCAGGATCTTGTCCGGAGGGCACATGCGGTATCGCGAGATCAGCGTCATCGCGACGATGAGGATAAAGACGAGGCCGAGGGCCACGAAGATGATGTCCAGGAGTCCCATGATAGGTAGGGGTGAGTGTTCCCGCCGACAAATCCTGGGTCGCCCGGCGGGCCGGCGACCCCGGAAAAAACTTACGCGTGCGGCTCGACCAGGAGGGTGTGTGCGTCCACCACCGCAACCACCCTGACCTTCTCGCCCGCCGGCACCGGGCTGTCGCCTGGCTGCAGGGCGGCGTAGGTCTCCTGTCTCCCCCTAAAGGATACGGTGACCTGACCGCCGGAGGCCTTGCGCGGCGGGAGGGTCAGGTAAACGGTGCCGACCGCCCCCACCGTATCGCCGATCCGCGCCGTTCCGTTGCTCTTCATGCCCATGATCGCGCGAAACATGAAAACGATCGTCCCCATCATCACGCCGCCGGCGGCGCAGGCGAGCACGGTGGCGACCGCCAGGCTCGCGCCGTTGGCGATCGACATGCCGCCCACCCAGCCGAAACCGAGGAAAAAGCCGGTCAGGGGCTTGATCGAAAACATCCCGCCCCCGTGATCCACGTCGCCGCTGGCCATCGCGTCGATGACGTCGTCGTGCTCGAGGCCGATGACGGAAAGTATCATCAAAATGATGGCGACAATCCCGGCAGCGAGGCCGATCCCGTAGAACAGCTGTTCCGCGACACCGCGCTCCCCCCACCATGAAACCGCCTGATCGATCAGTGCGAACGTGCCCATAACGTCGGTACCATCGCAGATATCGCCGCCGCCCGATATTACAATGCCGAAGACGGAGTCCAGCCGGGGCGGCCTCCCTGTCCGTTGACAGCGACCTGATCGCATTCTTAGCCTGCGCCCTCCATGGACATGCCGACCTACACGTTGGAATTCGAGAAGCCGCTTCGCGAGCTGTCTTCCCAGCTCGACCAGCTGCGCCAGCGCTCCCTGGAGCACAATCTCGACCTCTCGCAGGAGGTGACGGCGATTGAACGCAAGATCGAGGCGACGCAGCGGGAGATCTACTCCAGCCTCACGCCCTGGCAGCGTGTCCAGATCGCCCGGCACCCGAAGCGTCCGTACGCGCTCGATTACGTGCGCATTCTTTTTGAGGACTTCCAGGAGCTCCACGGCGACCGCCAGTACAATGACGACCGGGCGCTGGTCGGCGGGACCGCCTTTTTCCAGGGGCGCTCCATCATGGTCATCGCCCAGCAAAAGGGCCGCGACACCAAGGAAAACATCCAGCGCAACTTCGGCATGCCCCAACCCGAAGGTTATCGGAAGGCCCTGCGCCTGATGCGCCTGGCGGAAAAATTCGGCCTTCCCGTGATCACGTTTGTGGATACGCCGGGAGCCTACCCGGGCATCGAGTCGGAGGAGCGCCACGTCTCTGAGGCGATCGCGGTCAACCTGCGCGAAATGGCGATGTTGAAGGTGCCCTCGATCGCGGTGGTGGTGGGCGAAGGCGGCTCGGGCGGCGCGCTCGGCATCGGCGTCACCGATCGGGTGCTCATCTTTGAGAACAGCTATTATTCGGTGATCTCGCCGGAAGGCTGCGCCGCGATCCTCTGGAAAGACCGCGCTGCCGCCCCGAAGGCGGCCGAGGCTCTCAAGCTCAATGCGGAAAACCTCTCCCGGCTGGGGGTGGTCGATGACGTCATCCCCGAGCCGTACGGCGGCGCCCACCACGATGTGGCGACCTCAGCCAAATCCCTGCGCAAGGTCCTGGTGAAGCACCTGGATTCCCTCACCAGCCTGGACACCACCGCGCTGCTGGACGCCCGTTACGAGCGCTACCGTCACCTCGGGATGTACGAGGAGGCGGGCGTCACCCGCAGCTGAGTCCTGGGCGGTCGCGCCCGCGTCAGCGGTTGCGCCGGATGGTGAGAAGTTCGCACTTGGTCGCCTTCCGCGTGGTGGGATCAAATTCCACCAGCGCGGCGGAGATGCGCACATCGCCCTCCGCCACGTCCAACTTGCGGGGCATGCCGTCGAGGAAGCGGCCGATCACCGGCTTCACCTCGCGGCCGATCACCGAGCCATAGGGACCGGTCATGCCGACATCGCACATGAAGGCGGTCCCGCCGGGCAGCACCGCCGCATCCGCCGTCGGCACGTGGGTATGCGTGCCAAGAACCGCCAGGGCGCGTCCATCCAGGTGCCAGCCCAACGCCTGCTTTTCCGACGTGGCCTCCGCGTGAATCTCCACCAACGTGGCATCGGCGCGCCCGTCCAGCTGGCCCAACATCCGATCAGCACAGAGGAAGGGGCAGTCGGACTTCATGCCGATGAACTGGCGGCCGACGACGGTGAAGATTCCCAGGCGAAAGCCCTTCGCCTCCAGCACGACATGGTCGCGGCCCGGGCACACCGTCGGGAGGTTGGCGGGCCGGCAGACTTTTTCGAATCCATTGATTTCGCTTTCCCAGCCTTTCTGGTCCCACACGTGGTCGCCCAGCGTGAGCGCATCGATCCCCGACGCCAGCAACGACTTGGCAATCGTGCCGGTGATGCCCGCCCCCGCGGCGGCGTTTTCGCCATTGGCGATGACGAAGTCGATGCCGTGCTCACTGCGCACCCGCGGAAGCCGCTCCATGATGATCTCGCGACCAGGCCGCCCAACAATGTCGCCAATGAACAAAAACTTAAGCATCGGGCCAGACTCGCCGCCCGGACGGGTGTGGCAACTGTGGAGTTGGCGAGCGTCCGTCCACGTTTTCCACGCTTGCCTCCCCTCGACCCGGCGCCATCTTCTCGGCTTCTTTTTCCCATAAGGAACCGCCCATGAAATCCTCCACCTCGCCCACCTCGTTTCCGCAGCCCGAAATCGGCAAAGAAATGAAAGGCTCCGACTGCGTCGTCGAGTGCCTGATTCGGGAAGGTGTCGACGTCATTTTTGCGTACCCGGGCGGTGCCTCGCAGGAGCTCCACCAATCCCTGGCGCGGACGGACCGCATCCGCACCATTCTCCCGCGCCATGAGCAGGGCGGCTCCTTTGCCGCCGAAGGTTATGCCCGCTCCACCGGCAAGGTCGGCGTGTGCATGGCGACGAGCGGTCCCGGCGCCACCAACCTGGTGTCGGCCATTGCCGACGCCTACATGGACTCCACCCCGATGGTGGCGATCACAGGCCAGGTGTATTCAAAGTACATTGGCAAGAGCGCCTTCCAGGAGACCGACTTCTTTGGCATGACCCTGCCGATCGTGAAGCACTCCTACCTGGTGCTGAACGTCCACGACCTGCCGCGTGTCTTCAAGGAGGCGTTCCACCTCGCCCGCAGCGGCCGTCCCGGCCCGGTGGTGATCGACATCCCGAAGGATGTGCAGCAGTCGCGCTTCACCCCGGTGTTCCCCGCCACGGTGGAGTTCCGCAATCCCCTGATCAGCGAGCGGGTGCAGGCCACGGACGAGCAGCTCAAGACCGTGCTCGGCCTCATCGCCGAAGCCAAGCGCCCGGTCCTCTACGTGGGCGGTGGCGTGATCAGCGCCGAGGCCCACGGTGACCTGAAGACCTTTGCGGAAAAGACCAACATCCCGGTGGCCACCACCCTGATGGGCGTGGGCGCCTTCCCGGAAACCCACCCGCTTTCGATGAAGTGGTTCGGGATGCACGGCACCGCCTATGGCAACTGGGCGGTCGACCAGTCCGACCTGCTGCTCTGCTTTGGTGCCCGCTTCGACGACCGCATCACGGGCGACGTCAGCAAGTTCGCGGCCGGCGCGACGATCGTCCACATCGACATCGACGCGTCCGAGCACAACAAGAACAAACGCGTCCCGTATCCAATCCGCTCCGACATCAAGCATGCCCTGGCGCGCCTGAACGAGCTGATTGCGGCCAACCGCTTCACCGCACCGGACACGCGCATCTGGCACGACCAGATCAACCAGTGGAAGAAGGAGCAGCCCTTCCGGTACGAGGAAAGCAAGCACATCGTCCCCCAGGAGGCGGTGCGTGCCCTCTACGAGCTGACCAAGGGCGAGGCCATCATCACCACCGGCGTGGGCCAGCACCAGATGTGGGCGGCGCAGTTCTACAACTTTGACGAACCCCGCCGCTACATCAGCTCCCTCGGGCTGGGCGCGATGGGTTACGGTTACCCGGCCGCGCTTGGCGCCAAGGTCGCGTGCCCGGACAAGCAGGTGATCGACATCGACGGTGACGGCTCCTTCGTAATGAACATCCAGGAGTTGGCCACCGCCAAGATCGAGAAGATCGCCGCCAAGGCGATGATCCTGAACAACCAGCACCTGGGCATGGTCGTGCAGTGGGAGGACCGCTTTTACGGCAGCGTGCGCGGCAACACCATCCTCGGCGACGAGACCAATGTCGGCGGCCCGGAGAACCCCTCCGCGCTCTATCCGGACTTCGTCAAGATCGCCGAGGGTTTCGGCGTCAAGGGTCGGCGTGTGATCAAGAAGAGCGAACTCCGCGATGCCATCCAGGAGATGCTCGACCACGACGGTCCCTTTGTCCTCGACGTGGTGGTGCCCTACACCGAGCACGTGCTGCCGATGATCCCGGCCGGGCGGACGGTGAAGGACATGATCCTGAAGTAACCCGCCACCACGTTTCCTCCCTTCAGGCGCGCCCGCTCAGCCGGCCGCGCCTTTTTTGCGCCTCCCGCTCACTTCGACGCCAGTCGCCACACGCCGTCCCACTCCGGCCCGGGCGGGTGGGCGATCAGCTGGTCGCACCGTTCCAAATACACGGTGGATGCGGTCGATTCTCCCGGAAAATCCGCCTGGCCGGGCTCGAGCTTCGCCGACCGGGCAAAACCCTTCCGCGCCTCCCCCCACTCCCTCCTGAGGTACAAGGCCATCGCCTCCTCGAAGACGTCCACGCACTGGCGCGTCTCCGGCCGCAGGTCCGCCTTTCGTCCCAGAAGCTCGTAAATCTCCACCGGCTGAGTGCGGCCCTTCACCACCAGGCGATCGATGTAGCGGAAAAGGAAGGACGCGCCATGGAGTTCGCAGGCGCGCCGCGTCATCTCCGTCACCAGCGTTCCCGCCCCATACACCTTGGCCGCGCTCTCGAGGCGCGCCGCCAGGTTCACCGCGTCGCCCATCATGGTGTAGTTGAAACGTGTCAGGGAGCCCATGTTGCCCACCACCGCCGCACCGGTGTTCAGGCCGATCCGCATCCTCATCCGCCCGACGCTGGCGGGCCAGCGGTCCGCCTCGGCGCTCCACTTGCGCCTGAGCTCGATCAGCCGCTGCTGGACGGCGATGGCACTATGGCAGGCCCGGTAGGCGTGGTCACTCAACGCCACCGGCGCCCCGAACATCGCGACCACCGCGTCGCCGATGTATTTGTCGAGCGTCCCCCCCTCCGCGGTGATCAGATCGGTGCAGGCCGTCAGGTATTCATTCATCAACTCCACCACCTGCGGCGGCGTCATCTTTTCAGAGAAGGAGGAGAAGTCCTGGATGTCGCTGAAATACGCCGTGATTTCCACCTCGGCGCCGCCGAGCTTCGGATCCTCTCCGGACTCGACCATGCGGTTGACCAGCTGGGGCGAGACATAGGTGCCGAACATCGATTTGATCCGCCCCTTCTGTTTCTCCTCCCGCGCCAGCTGCCAGGCGACCGCCGCAAAGCTGGTGGTGAAGGCGGCTCCCAGGGGGGCGGCCATGGGCAAAACCCAGTGCCAGCGCGAAAAAACCCAAAAGCAAAGGGCCGCGTAGGTGCCCAGGACAATGACCGATCCAAGCCGCATCCAGCCGCGCCGGGTACCCCGGCCAAAACCCACCGCCAAGGCGCAGACCGCTGCGGTGAGGCCGAAGATCACACCCGCCTCCGCCACGGGCGAGAGGCGTTGCAGGTAAAGGCCCGAGACGAGAGTCTTCAGGAGGTTCCCATGGATACCCACCCGCGGTACGGGCTGAGGGTCCAGCGGTGTGGGCGCGATGTCCTGCAACAAAGGGTCGACCGGCCCGATCAGCACCACACTGTCTCGAAACTGTTCGAAAAACGCGCGGGCCGCGGCTTGTTCACCCGGGTCCGCCGAGTCCAGATGCCGCGCATACACCAGGGCCTCCACAAAACTGGCACGCGGATTGTGGCGCGGAGAACTCCAGCGGGAAAACCAGTTGACCTCGACGGTCTGTCCGTCGATCAGCGGCACACGCGCGCGCAGGGCGCCGTCGCGGGCCTTGATCTCCAGGTGCGTATCCGAAACCTGAACCTGACTCTCGGGCAGGCCCCAGTACAGACGCGCCAGCTGCACCGCCATGTGGTAATAGGTGCGGCCACCCGCCCGGGCGAAAAGAGGAACGCGGCGGGTGCCTCCCTCATGGGTGTCGATCAGGCCGACGTTGGGCGGATTGAGCACGGTGTCCGGCCCCGCCCGGAACTCCGGAAGCTCCGGCGGGTGCGCCTCCGCCTCCCCGGCCCCCGGCCTCGGCAGGGTTCGCACGATGCGATTGCCGTTGATGTCGCGGTCCTCCGCCGCGGCATAACCCGCCGCCAGCACGATCGGAGGTCCGTCGAAGAGCAGCTGCGCCAGCCGGCGATTGCCCGCCTCAAAACGCTCGGTGTCCAGCAGCTCGGGCTGCCCCTTCAGGGAAAAAACCAGGTCGATCCCCACGGCTCGCACGCCGCCCGCCTTTAGCAACGCATCGGAGACCTCTGCAAAATACCCGCGGTCCCAAGGGTCTTCGCCCAGGTCGGTGATGGAGTCCGAATCCATGTCCACATACGCCACGGTGATCGGAGCCTGAAGTTCCCCGCGGGCACGAAAGCGCCAGTCCAGCAGCCGGTGCTCCAGGAAATCGAGCCAGTGGGCAACGTTCGCCGCGCACCAAAGCGCGGGCAGGGGCAGGAGTAACAACCACCAGACTTTCGTCAGCTGCTTGGGGCTAGCCACGCGGGCCAACGTAGGGACTCAGTCACGACACCGCCAGCCCGGAGTGTGGGCGGTGCCCCGCCGCCGATTATTCGCCGTCAGCCGGCGTGACCCGACTGGGGGGCGGAAGCGGCGCGGGCGACGCCAGCGCACCGGTGCCAGCCGCGGGGGCGGCAACCTCGGGCTCGGGCGCGGCAGAGAGGAATGGTTCTTCCGCGGTCGGCGTGCCGGCGGCGGCGACCGAAAAACCTCCGGGAGAAGTCTGGGCCAACGGCGTGAACTGCACGTTGACCGCCGCCCCGACGGTCTCGGCCACCACGCCCTGGAGACCGGCAAACTCCGCCGCGCCAACCTCGGCGGTGGCGAGCGTTGCGGGCATGGAGTCCACGCGATCGCCTGCCGCCTGGAACTGCGCGGCAAAACCGAGTTGGCGTCCAGCCGGTACCTCGACCGGCCTGCCCTGCGTCGGCACAAATTGAATCAGGCCCTCGGCCATGGAGAGAACAAAACGGCCCGCCGCCCCGGTACGATCAAAACGAATACGGAACGCGGTCCCGCGGATGCCGGCGGCGCCCACTGCGGTCTCGACGGTGAAGGACGAGCCCGCCTCGCGGTTCAGCTTCTTCACCTGCGAGATGATCTCGCCCTTGCGAAGAACGAGGCGCGTCTGCGAGGTGCTGGGCTCGGCCGTCGCCTCGCTGACCCGATAGGCGTTGGAAAAGGGATTCTGCAGAAACTGGCTCACTTCCAGGCGGGAATCGCCGCGCACGTTGACCACGGCGCCATTGGAAAGGACAAGGACCACACTCGCGTTCGGCCCCGTCTCCACCACCTGCCCGTCCACCACCAGGCTGTTGGGCCCCAGCCGCGCTCGGAGCGACGTCGCCAGGTCGGTCACGGTCACCTCGCCGACAATCCGGCCGACCTTGATGACACCGCGCGGGGTGCGAGGCGCGTCGACAGGCTGGGCCGCACTGAAGACCGTGAGGCCACACAACACCGCGAGCCAGAGGAGAAAAAGGGAGGAGGAACGGAGCATGGCTGGGAGTGGGTTTGAGCTTAGCGTGCGGAAACTAGAGCCTGTTGCAACGTTATTGCAGGTTGATAGCCTGGATCAAGCCGGAGCACACGCTGGGTGGCCGAAACGGCGAGGGCGCGGGTGGCCGGGGTCAGGCTGAGGTGGTAAGCATAATAATACCAGACGGTTATAGCAGAAGGAGCCCGGGCAATCGCCTCGGTAAAGGCAGGTGTGGCCTCCCCCCACTTTCCCTGAAGGTCCAGGGCAACTCCCAGGCGCACCCAAAACTCGGGCACCGCTTCGGAACGCGCCAGCGCCTCGCGGGCGTAGGCCTCCGCCTCCCGGCCAAGGTCGTTCGCGCGGATGCGTGCGACGCGCGACCACAGGGCTGCGGTGTAGGCGCGGTCCGCCCACGCTTGAGCATTGCGCGGATCGATCGCGGTGGCCTCCGCCAGCGCCTTCGACGCTCGGGTTAGGACGTCGCGCTGCGTCGTGAGGTCCGGTTGACGAAGCCCCGCCAGTCGGTCGATCGCCTGGCGGGCGGCATAACGCCGCGCTTCACCCCGATAGGTGGGAAGGGCCAGGCCGAGGAGCAGCGTCGCGACGGCCAGCACCCCCACCATCGCGCCGAGCGTTCGCCCCACTCCGGCCGCGCCGGGCGCTGGGGGCTGCCACAACCTCAGGATGACTTCGGCGGAGACCAGCGCGGCCAACATGCCGAGCGACGGGATGCGCAGGTGAAAGTCGGTGAGGAGCGCGAGGCCAAAACCGGCGAGGCCGACCCCGAGGGCGCGCGTCACACCCCGGCCGGCCCACCCGGTTGCAGAGTCCCCCGTCCCCGGAGGCATACCCGGTCCGCGGATACAGCGGGTCAGGCCCCAGGCGCACGCGCCGAAGGCGAGGACAAAGCCGACCAGCCCGTGGTCACTGAGAAGATTGAGGTAGTCATTATGCGCCCACTGCGGCTCGTCCCGAAAATGCGCGGGGCGGTGTTTTTCAAACAACACGTTGTAACTGGCCGTTCCCGTTCCCAGCGCCGGAGCCTCCAGGAAAAGCCGGCCTGCGACCGTCCACATCACCGGTCGGGAGCGCTCCCCCATGTCGCGCACCATCGCGTCGAAACGGTGTTTCACCCGCGGCACCGAAGCGTAGGTCACCCATCCGGCAAAAACGGCCAGGGCCAGGGCAAACACGGATAGCGTCAGGCGCCACTCCCAGCTTTTCTCGCGCACGCAGAGGGGCCAAAGCAACAGCGCCCCCAGCAAGGCGAACCATCCTCCCCTGCTGATTGTCAGTCCGAGTCCAAACAGCAGCACCGCTGCCACGTACCCGGCGAGGATGCGCTGGAACGCCGTGGCACCGCGCTGCAGGGCGAGGGCAAGCATGGGCGGTATCAGCACGACCAGGAGCGCCGCCAGGCTGTTGGGAATTCCAAAAGGACCGCTGCTACGGGTGAGAAACTGTGGGACCTGCTTTCGGCCCGTCGGCAGCCAGTCGGGCCAGAGAAACCGTTGGTACCCGGCGAGGATCACGGTGATCACCGCAACACTGACGAGGGACACGAGGAGGAGTTTGCGCGGTCCGCGGCTGCGGACGCCGTTGAGCACGATCACAAACACCATCACCAGCTGCGCCCAGCCGAGCCACTCGCGGGCCGCGAGCCAGCCCACCGGACTGATCCACAGCGCATTCGCCGCCACGTAGGCCAGGAAAGGCACCGGCAGCCACGTCGCCGGATGAATCCGTTGCCCGGAAAACGCGGACCCGACCACCTGCAGCGCAAACGTCGCCGCCGTGAACGACCAGCTCCACACCATCGTCTCCGGGCGATAGCCACCGAGACACAACGTCGTCCAACC
This sequence comes from Verrucomicrobiota bacterium, assembly GCA_023428905.1. GTDB lineage: Bacteria > Verrucomicrobiota > Verrucomicrobiia > Opitutales > Opitutaceae > EW11. The sequence continues at coordinate 254,023 of JAEYWP010000016.1, read as the reverse complement.
AAAGTTCAACGCCAGCAACAGGGCGAGCACCCACTCGGTGGGAGGGGCCGGTCTGACGTCGGGTCCGGACAGAGGCATCACTCCGCCGTGCATCTCAGTATATAACCCTCGCCATGCGCCTTCTGAATCCAGCGCGGCTGATCGCCACTGTCGCCCAGCTTCTTGCGCAGGCGCCAGATGTGGGTGTCGACTGTGCGGGTCGACGGAAAATAGGTGTATCCCCAGACTGAATCCAGCATCTGCTCCCGTGAGACTGGTGCATCCAAATGCTTCGCCAGCAGGTCGAGCAGCGCAAACTCCGTACGGGTCAGCGCCAACGGAACACCGTCCCGGATGGCGGTGCGGTTCTCCAGGTTGACGACCACGGCATTAAATCGAAGCAGGCGCCGGCTCGCCACCTGCCGGTGGTCGCGGCGCAATAGAGCCTGGACCCGGGCCAACAGCTCCCGCCGGTCAAACGGTTTGCCCAGGTAGTCGTCCGCCCCCGCGGACAGGCCACTCACGCGATCCTCCACCTCCATTCGCGTGGTCAGCATCAGGATCGGTGTGGTCACACCGAGACGCCTCAACTCGGCAGCAGCGGTCACGCCGTCCAGCCGGGGCATCATCACGTCCAGGACCACCAGCGCGGGTTTTTCCTCCAGCGTCCGCTGCAGGCCGACGCCTCCATCCTCCGCCTCAAGCACCCGGTAGCCAGCTCCCTCCAGGCAGAGCTTGATGCCGGCGCGCATGGCCGGATCGTCGTCCGCCACCAGGATGCGTGCTTGAGTGCTCATGTTCAGGATCTTCGGCGCATTTCCAGCAAAACAAAAGCGGCTTTGCGTCAACCTGCCCTCCCGGCGAACCCGGAATTGACACTTCCGTGACATCTCGGACGGGCCATTTTGAGACGCTGAGTGGGTGGAAACTCGTCTCACCGCTGAACCCGCCGACTCCCCAGCCCAGACACCTGCCGCTCCGGGCCGCATCCTGATTGTCGAGGACGAGCAGATCGTCGCCCTGGACCTGCGCCGCCGCCTGGTGACATTGGGCTTGGAGGTGGTGGGCGTGACCGGCTCCGGCGACGAAGCCATTCGGCTCACCCTCAGTCTGAAACCGGATGTGGTGCTCCTCGACGTCCGCCTTCACGGCGAGTTGGACGGCATCCATGTCGCCCATGAGATCCATCGGCACGCCCGCCCGGGAATCATCTTCGTGACCGGCAACACGGATATCGCCACCGCCGAGCGGGCCGGGGAAGCCCTGCCGTTCAACTACATTTTAAAGCCCGTGCGCGACCGCGAACTTCAGATCAGCGTCCGGGCGGCGCTCCACCATCACCGGCTGGCCGAGGCTCTGCGCCAGGCGCGCTCGGGCCTGGAAGCGAAAGTCGAGGAGCGTACGCGCGAACTCGCCCAGGCCAACCGTCAGCTCCAGGTTCAGATCGTGGAAGGCCTTCGGACCCAAGCCGAACTGCGCCATGCTCGCGCCCTGGCGGAAGCCGCCTCGCGGAGCCGCGTCCGCTTTTTCGGTAACATCTCGCACCAGATCCGCACGCCGATGAACGGCATCGTCGGCCTTGCCGAGGTGCTGGCGCTCACGCCCCTTTCAACCGAGCAGCAGGGCTACCTCCAGACCATGCACACCTGCGCCGGAACCCTCCTGCAGACGATCGACGAGCTGATCGAGTTTTCCGACCTGGAAGGGGGTGCGCTCGAATCGAGCCCGCGCCCTTTCGACTTCCGCGAACTGCTTTCGGAGATCTTTCGGCCCATCGACCAGCGTGCAAGGGAACGCGGCACCACCCTGACGTGTGACATCAGCCCAGAGGTGCCCCGGCGACTGATCGGCGACAGCGCGCGCGTTCGGCAGGTCGTGTCACGCCTGCTGACCTTTCTGGTGGAGCAGTCTGCGTCTACCGAGCTGGAGATCACCTGTGACCGACTCTCGGAGGCCTGGGGCCGCGCCTACATCCATGTGGGCATCCGCGACACCTCGGACGGCGTTTCGCCGGAACTCCAACGACGCTTCCATCGCGCGTTTCGGGACAGCCCGTCGGAGACACCCGCCCTTCCCGACCTCGACCTCGCCCTCGCCATCCCCGCCATGGCGTTGAAGCTGATCGGGGGCGTCGCCTGGCTCGAAGCGATTCCCGGCCTGGGCAACACCGTGCATTGCGCCTTCTGGCTGGACGTACCCCCGCCTTCGCAGGCCTGACGGCGTTTTGACTAAAACCAATGGGGGAAAGGACCGATGTGTGAGCATGGCGCCTTCTTCCACGCAGGCGGAGGCAGTGGCTGCCGACCGCCTCCTCCGCGAGATCGTTGAGAGCAGTCCCTTCGTGGCGATCCGCTGGCGTCTGGAGCCGGGGTGGCCGATTGAATACGCGTCGGCCAATATCGCCCGTTTTGGCATTTCCGCCCAAGCGGTGTCCAGCGGCGCCATTTCTTTGTGGGATCTGGTCAACCCGGACGACTACGCCGCCGCGGAAGCGGGCTGGGCCGCGCCCGGCGAGACACCCGCCGTATACCGAACCCTTGAATACACACTAAGGGACTGCGGGCCCATCCCCCGCCTTCTCCGTTTTCACGTGCGCACACGCAAGGATGCACGCGGCGCCTATTGCGAGGGCTACCTCACGGAGGCGGCCGACAGTCTGCAGCACCAGCAGAAGCTAAGGCTGCTCGAACTCGCCGTGAACACTTCCCACAACGGCGTCGTGATCGTTGATGCGCGCCTGCCGGATATGCCCGTCATTTTCGCCAACCGCGCAGTCGAGGCGATCACCGGGTACCTGCCGGAGGAGTTCATCGGTCGCAATTGCCGTTTCCTCCACGGCGACGACGCCGATCAGCCGGGGCTCGGCGAGATGCGTCAGGCGCTCCGGCGCAAGGTGACCTGCGACACCGTGGTCCGAAACTATCGCAAGGACGGACGCGCCTTCTGGAACGAGATACGAATCTCCCCGGTGACCAATGCGGCGGGCGAGGTCACGCACTTCATCGGGGTCCAGGCGGACATCACGCCCCGTCGCGAGGCAGAGCAGCGGGTGGAGCGTTCCCTGCGCGAAAAAGAAGTGCTGTTGAAGGAGATCCACCACCGGGTGAAGAACAACATGCAGATCATCTCCAGCCTGCTCAGTCTGCAGCTGGAACACATCACCTCGGCGGAGACGCGAGATCTCTTCCTCCAGTCGCAAAACCGCATCGCGTCGATGGCGTTGGTTCACGAGAAACTCTACCAATCGAACGACCTCGCCCGGATCGATTTTGCCGACTACGTCCGCGAGCTCACCGACAACGTCGTCGGATCCCAAGTCGGTGCGGCCCCGGTGCAGTTCTGTCTGGAGGCCGGACCCGTTCACCTGGGAATCGACACCGCAATCCCGTGCGGGCTTTTGATCAATGAGCTGGTCTCGAACGCCTATAAACACGCCTTCGCCCCCGGCACTGGCGGCACCATTACCGTACGCCTGCACGCGACCGCGGACGGGCTGCTTCTGGAGGTGCAGGACAACGGGAAGGGAATTCCAGCCGGGGTGGATCTCCGCAGCACCGGCTCCCTCGGCATGCAGCTGGTCTTCACCTTGGTGCAGCAACTCCGCGGCAGCCTTGAGGTGTCGGGGCCTCCCGGAACGCTTTTCCGGCTGCAACTCCACGAGGCACCCCCATCTCGCCTACGCCCATGACCGAGACACCCCGAATTTTGATCTGCGAGGACGAACTGGTGGTCGCCCTCGACCTGGAACGTCGCCTGCGAAAGCTCGGTTTTGACATCGTTGCCACCGTGGCCAGCGGCGAGGCCGCGGTGGCCGAGACCAGAAAAGTCCGTCCCGACTTGGTGCTGATGGACATCTGTCTCGCCGGGGAGGCCGACGGCATCGAAGCGGCGTCACGGATCCGGTCTGAGCGCGACGTCCCCGTGATTTTCCTCACTGCCAACGCCGATGAGGCGACCCTGGCGCGGGCGAAGCAAACCCAGCCGGCCAACTACCTCCTCAAGCCCTTTCGCGAGCGGGAACTGCAGATCTGCATCGAGATGGCGCTGATGAACGACCACCTCCGGCGCGCATTGCGCCAGGCCCACGATACGCTCGAACGCAGGGTGCGCGACCGCACCGCGGAACTGGCGCAGGCGAACGAAGCGCTGCGGCGCGAGATCACGGTGCGACAGGAGGCGGAGAAAAAGACGCGCGACCAGGCTGCCCTCCTCGACAAGGCGCGCGACGCCATCCTGGTGCGAAACCTGGAGGGCACCATTGAGTACTGGAACCGCAGTGCCGAACGCCTCTACCAGATCGCACGCGAGCGGGCGTTGGGGAGGCGCTTCCAGGATCTCGTATCTGAAGTTCCCGTACGGATTGACGAGGATCCGGTGGCGGCGACCCTCGCTCACGGAGAGTGGACGGGAGAGTTGCATCGGTCCACCGGCACGGGACGAGCGCAGGTGCTCGAGTCTCGTTGGACCCTCGTTGTCGACTCCACCGGGCGGCCCGCGTCCTTCTTGATCGTAAACACCGACGTGACGGAAAAGAAGCAGGTCGAGGCCCAGTTCCTCCGGGCACAGCGGCTGGAATCGGTCGGGGCCCTGGCGAGCGGGATCGCCCATGATCTGAACAACGTCTTTACGCCGCTGATCATGATGGCGCAGTCCCTCGAGGAAGACCCGTCTGCCGGCTCGGTCCAGAACCTGGCCGAGATCATCGTGACCAGTTCGCGTCGCGGCGCCTCGATGGTGAAACAGATCCTCACCTTTGTCCGCGGCACCGAGGGTGAGCACACTCCCTTCCGCCTCGAGCATCTCGCGCGGGAGGTGCAGCGCCTGCTCCGAGAAACCTTTCCGCGGACGATCCGAATCCAGCTTCGCTTTGCGCCGGACCTGTGGTCGGTGCTGGGCGACGCAGGCCAGCTTCACCAGCTCCTGATGAACCTCTGCGTGAACGCGCGCGACGCGATGGAGCGCGGTGGGGAACTCACCCTCACCTTGGAGAACGTGCACGCCGATGCGGCGTTCGCCGGCCTCCAGGGAACGATCCAGCCGGGCGACTACCTGCGTCTGACCGTTTCGGATACGGGCTGCGGGATGCCGAAGGAGGTGCTCGATCGCATCTTCGAACCTTTCTTTACCACCAAGGGTGCGGGCCAGGGAACCGGGCTCGGTCTTGCCACCGTCCAGGCGATCGTGCGCGAGCATCGCGGCAGCCTGCAGGTGGAAAGCACGCCGGGAGCCGGCACGCGATTCCACGTCCTGCTGCCCGCGTCTCGACAAGCCGCCGCTGCGCCGGGCCCTCAAGCCGCCGTCGGTCCGAGAGGCAACGGCGAGTGGCTTCTGGCGGTGGACGATGAACTCACCGTCCGCGAAATCACCTGCGCGTCCCTCAAGGCCAATGGTTACCATGTGGTGCCGGCCACTGACGGGGTCGATGCGCTGGCCCAGCTCGCCCTCCGCCGGGACCAGATTGCCGCCGTGGTCCTGGACTGGACGATGCCGTCTCTCGACGGCCTGGGTGCGATCCGCGGCCTGCGGCAGATCCGCCCGGGCATTCCGATCGTGCTGGTCACCGGCCGAAACCAGACGGACCTGCCCAACGCCACCCTGGCGGAGCTGGGCGTGGTGTATTTGGCGAAGCCTTACAGCCGGGGGCAGCTTTTCGGCGCCGTGCACGACGCGCTTCAGTCCCGCTCTGCGTCCCCTGCTCCCGCTCCCGCAGGCTGACCAGGCGGCGCGAAAACACACCACCCGTCAGGCGTAGTTTGCGGGTCGTCTGCCCCGCCGTGGCGGTCAGGAACGGCGCGCGTTGCCGAGCAGGCGCACCAACTCTGTCACGGAATCGCGCATCGCCCCGGCCTGACCGTGAAGTTCCTCCGCCGCCGCCGCCGTTTCCTCCGCCGTGCTGGCGGCACCCTGTACAACCTTGTCCATCTGCCCCACCGTGGTATTGATCTGGGAGACGCCGATCGTCTGCTCGCCACTTGCAGTGCTGACATCGGTGATCAACTGGTCGACCTGGCGCACCCGCTCGACAATCTGGCCCAGGCTAAGGGCCACCTTCTCGGAGATCTCCACCCCCTGGGTGGTCTTCACAATGGCACCGTCGATTTTGTCCGCCGTCTCGCGGGCCGCGATCGCACTGCGCTGCGCCAGCGCGCGGACCTCATCCGCCACCACGGCAAACCCGGCGCCGGCCGTGCCCGCCCGGGCCGCTTCCACCGCGGCATTCAGGGCGAGGATGTTGGTCTGAAAGGCGATTTCATCGATCGTCTTCACGATCTTGGCGATGTCGTCACTGGACTGTTTGATCTCCTGCATCGCTGCTTTCATCGCCTGCATGTCCATCGCGCCCGCGTCGGCTGCCGTTCGTGTATCGCGTGCCAGGGTGTTGGCCTTTGCCGCGCTCTCGGAATTGCGCTTGGTCATGCTCGACATCTCCTCCAGCGACGAGCTCGTCTCCTCGAGGGAGGCGGCCTGTTCACTCGCGCCCTCGGCGAGGGACTGGCTCGAGGCGGCTACCTGCGCAGCGGCGGCGGCCACCTGATTGGAGCCCTCCTCCAAGGACGCGGCCACCCGGCCGAGCACGCGACCGAGACTGTGCACGATCCATCGGCCGGCAAAGAGCGAGAGAAACAGGACGGCCGCGGCGGAAACCAGCGCCGCCTTCACCGTCAGGTTCGCACTCGCGTCGAGTTTTGATCCGGCATCGAGGCCTTCCGCCATCGTGCGCTGCGCGAGCGCATCGAGCGACTCCTCGAAGGTGTTGAAAGCCGGCCGCAGCGCGGATGCGTTAAACTCCAGCGCCTCCTCGCGCCGACCCTCCTGCACCAGGGCGATCAACGCCGCCCGCACGCGGCGGTAGTTGTCACGGCGCTCAATCATTGCGGCGAAGAGCGCCTCGATTTCCGCGCCCTTGCGGTTCGTTTTGAAGGCGTCGGTGAGCTTTGAATTCCGTGCGGAAAGTGCGTCAATCGCCTTCACGTACTCCGCGGACTGCCCTTCCGTATGCGGTAACAGGAGACGCAGGACCAGGATCTGGATCTCACCCGCATTGCGCTGGACGTTCCCAATGTCGACCAAGCCGGGCAACGACTCGACGGTCAGGGTGTGAACTTCGCCCTGCATGGTGCGAAGTTTGAACAGCGTGAGGGCCGACTGAATCGCTACCAGGGAAAGGATCAGCCCCAGGCAGGTCGTGATGCGCCGGCGGATGGTCCAGTGGCCGGAAAAGAGCCGTCTGAAGTGCCCGGTGGAAGTCGCGGCGGTGGAGTCGGAAGAGCGGGTACGGGAGGAGTTCATGGAACGTCTTCCACTGTGCCAGAAGGCGCTGGAATCAGGCGTCACGGAAGTGTCACAACCGGCCCCCGGGAACCATCGTCCCGTTGGAATAATAAAAAACCCGCGCCGAGCCCGGCGCGGGTTGAAAACGTATCCTGGTCGCAGCGAATTACTTGATGAAGAGGATCTCTTCGTAGGTCGGCACCGGCCAGCTGTCGTCCGGGCAGAGGGTCTCGAGGGTATCGACCGTTTTGCGGACGGCTACCAGCTGCGGGAGGACCTCGTGGCAGAAGTGCTCAGCCTCGTCCGCCAGATTTGCGGCGTGGTGGCTGCGCAGCTCGGCCAGCGTGTCGAGGCCGGCCTGCAGATCGGCGATCAGTGCGCTCACCTTTTCCAGGAGACGAGTGTCCGGCTTCATGCCTGCGGCCTTGAGGGCGGCGGCATTGGCGGCGAGCTCGGTCTGGTAGCGCATCGCGGTCGGCAGGAACTTGGTCGAGACCATCTCGCTGACGAGGTTGGCCTCAACGTTCACGTGCTTGCAGTACTGCTCGTAGGCGATGTCGCGGCGGGCTTCGAGTTCGCGCTTGGTCAGCACCCCGTACTTCTCGTAGGCGGCGACGGTCTGCTTGGAGGCGATCACCGGCACGGCGTCCACCGTGGTGCGGAGATTGGGCAGGCCGCGGCTGGCGGCTTCCTTGTGCCACTCTTCCGAATACCCGTTGCCGTTAAAGATCACGGCGCTGTGTTCGGTGGCGATTTCGGTGAGCACGTCGGCGACGGCATCCTCGAATTTCTTGCCCTTGGCCTTCTCGAGCTTGGTCGCGATATAATCGAGCGACTCGGCCACGATGGTGTTGAGGGCGGCGAGCGGAGCGCCGATCGACTGGTTGGACGCCACCGCGCGATACTCGAACTTGTTGCCGGTGAAGGCGAAGGGCGAGGTGCGGTTGCGGTCGCCAGCGTCCTTCGGGAGGACCGGCAGCGAATCGACGCCGAGGTGCATCGTGCCCGCCTTCTTGGAGGACTTGGCCTTGCCCTTCTTCAGCTGCTCGAACACGTCGGCGAGCTGGTCGCCGAGGAAGATGGAGATGATCGCCGGAGGTGCTTCGTTGGCGCCGAGACGGTGGTCGTTCGAGGCGGAGGCGACCATGGCGCGGAGGAGACCACCGTGGCGGTGGACCGCACGCACGACGGCGGCGCAGAAGACCAGGAACTGCATGTTCTCGTGCGGGGTGTGACCCGGATCGAGGAGGTTGCCCTGGGCGCTGTTGCCCAAGGACCAGTTCAGGTGCTTGCCCGAGCCATTCACGCCGGCAAAGGGCTTCTCGTGCAGCAGGCACTCCAGGCCATATTTACGGGCGATGCGCTTGAGCGTGATCATCAGCTGCTGCTGGTGGTCGGCGGCGACGTTCGCGTTCTCGTAAATGGGAGCGATTTCGTACTGCGACGGGGCGACCTCGTTGTGGCGGGTCTTCACCGGGATACCCAGCTTGTAGAGCTCGGACTCGCACTCGTGCATGTAGGCGAGCACGCGGTCCGGGATCACGCCGAAATACTGGTCTTCAAACTCCTGACCCTTCGGCGGACGGGCGCCGAAAAGCGTGCGACCCGACGAGACGAGGTCCGGGCGGGAGAGGAAGAAATTGCGGTCGATCAGGAAGTACTCCTGCTCGGGACCCGCGGTCGCCGTGACCATCGGGATGTTCTCGTGGCCAAAAAGCTTGAGGATACGGCGGGCCTGCTGGTCGAGCGCCTTCATCGAGCGCAGGATCGGGGTCTTGAGGTCGAGCACTTCGCCCGTCCAAGACACGAAGGCAGTCGGGATGCAAAGGGTGACACCGTTGGCGTTCTCGACCAGGAAACAGGGGCTGGTCACGTCCCACGCCGTGTAACCACGCGCTTCAAAGGTCGCGCGGATACCACCGGAAGGGAACGACGAGGCATCGGGCTCGCCTTGGATCAGCTGCTTGCCGGAAAACTCCGCGATCGCCCCACCCTTGCCGTCCGGCTCGAGGAAGCTGTCGTGCTTTTCCGCCGTCAGCCCGGTCAGGGGCTGGAAAACGTGGGAGTAATGCGTCGCGCCGTGCTCGAGCGCCCAGTCCTTGATGGCCGTCGCCACGATGTCCGCCGTGCTGCCGTCGAGCGGAGCGCCGGTCTCGATCGTCTTCCTCAGGGACTTGTAGACCGCCTTCGGCAGGCGGGACTGCATGACCTTTTCATTGAAGACGTTCTTGCCGAAAAGGGCGGCAGAGTGGCTTTGGGTGAAAGCCAGCGTGTTCGTGGTGCGGTAGTTGTTCGCAGCGGAAATGGCAGCGAGACGAGCGGGACTGACACTCATGGATAGTGGAAGGGTTTATGGAAGAGGCCGCCGTGCCCAAACCAAAAGACCCGGAGGCGACCTGCGAGAAAGCAACATTTAGGCCAAGGCGCCAGCCTCGGATAAAAAATTTTCATGGATGAGCGTGAATACCCGAAAACATTCATCGTTCGTGATTCTTGGTTCAGGAATGCTGATTCGAGGGCCCCCGGTGTGGCAGGGCGCCCCCCCCCATTTCATCACTCGACAATCCCCCACTCCCAGCCGTCATTACTCCACCGTCACACCCGGTGATCAAGAGTCACCACCCGCAGCCACCTGCAGATGGGCGAGGGTTCATTGGCCACCGTCCTCCCCCTTGCCGTCCCGATTCTCTCATTCGTCATTTCGCCTTCGCCCTTCGTCATTCCGGACCTCAAGGTCCGGCCGCCCTTCCCTTCATGAAGTTCACGCCAGAAAAGCCGCCGATCACCGGCGAGACCCTTTCGTCCCTGACCGCGCGCCTGCAGGCACACGGTGAGCCGGCTTTTCGCGCCAAACAGGTCCTCGACTGGATCTACAAAAAGCGTGCGCGCGGCTGGGATGACATGACCAATCTGCCAAAACCGCTGCGTGCCTGGCTGGCGGAGACCCTCGATTTCTCCCCAGCGCAGCTGGTGCTGAACAAGCAATCGGCCGATGTCACCGACAAGCTCCTGCTTGCGCTCCGCGACGGCTCGTTGATCGAGACCGTGATAATCCGGGCGCCCCAGGAAGGCGTGGGCGTCGACCATTCGCGCAAGACCATCTGCATCTCCACCCAGGTGGGATGCGCGATGGCCTGCCGCTTTTGCGCCAGCGGGCTCGCCGGTCTCAAGCGCGACCTCTCCGCCGGCGAAATCGTGGCTCAACTTCTTCAGGTGTGTTACCGCGAGGACGCACGCACGCCGCGCGCTCGCACCGAACTGGCCTCGTTCGACAACATCGTCGTCATGGGCATGGGGGAACCGCTCGCCAACTACGACGCACTGATCCAGGCGCTCACCATCCTCAACGCCGAGTGGGGCCTGGGGTTCGGTGCCCGGCGCATCACGATTTCCACCAGCGGGCTTGTGCCGAAGATCCTCAAACTCGCCGAGGAGCCCCTGGGCTTCCGACTCGCCATCTCCCTGCACGGCGCCACCGACGAGGTGCGCGAGCAGATCATGCCGGTGAACAAGGCCTTCCCCCTCGCGAAACTACTCCCCGCCGTGAAGGTGTTCGCCGAACGGCACGGGCGGATGATCACGCTCGAGTTCATCCTCATCGAGGATGTGAACGATTCCCTCGATCAAGCGGAAAAACTGCGCGACATCGCCCTGGACCTGCACGCGCACGTGAACCTGATTCCCTACAACACCGTGGAAGGTCTACCCTGGAAACGGCCGAGCCTCACCCGGCAGGACCGGTTTGCCGAGATCCTCCGCGCCGCCGATGTTTCCGTCACCCTGCGCCGCGAAAAGGGGCACGACATCAACGCCGCGTGCGGTCAACTCCGCCTGAAAACCGAGAAGGACCGGGAGTTACAGCTCGCCGGTTGAACGCGGCACGGTTCGCGGGAACAGTTCCCTCGCACGTCAGGGCGCAAGGTCCGCCCGCCGCCCGGCCGACCATATTCCAGTTAGGGTTGATATCGTCGGCCAAACCGTTCCCTTGGACCCTCTCATGTCGTCCCGTCCACTGGCGCTCGCTCTGATCTTCGCCGCCGCCCTTTCCGGCTGCCGCGAAGCCCAGGTTTCCTATTACCGGATTCCCAAGGAAGCGGTTCGTCCGGCGGGCAGTCTGCCCGGCACCGCGGAGGCAGACGCCGCCGTGCCGCGACTGCGGTGGAGCGCCCCGGAAGGCTGGACCGTGCAGCCAACGGGCAGCGTGCGCGTGGCCAGCTTCTTGATTGCCGCCCCCGACGGCCGAAAGGCCGACATGGCTGTGACGCAGTTTCCCGGGGATGTCGGTGGCGATCTGGCCAACGTGAACCGCTGGCGGGGCCAGGTGCAGCTCGCGCCCCTCACGGAGGCGGACTTCAACCAGCATGTTCGAACGGTCACCCTCCCCTCCGGGGCCTTTCTCCTGACGGAAATGCGCAGCGAAACGCCGCTGATCGAGGGGACCCAACACGCAGCCATCCTCGGTGCCTGGCTGAAGCAACCGGAGCGCACCTGGTTCTTCAAAATGGCGGGTGAGGCGACCCTCGTGGAATCGCAGCGTGCGCCCTTCCACGCCTTCCTGGAATCCATCGCGTTCGAGTCGCCCGCCGCAATGGCAGCCCCGGCGGGTGCATCCGGAACCGGCGCGGACGCACACAGTCACCACGACCATCCCCACCTCGGCCGGCTGACGTGGGACGTCCCGGCCAGCTGGTCCTCCAAGCCGCTCACCCAGATGCGAAAGGGCAGCTACGCCCTGAAGGGTGCGGACGGCGCAGAGGCCGACCTTTCGATCACATCCTTCCCCGGCGAGGCCGGGGGTCTGCTCGACAATCTCAATCGCTGGCGCGGCCAGCTCCAACTCGGGCCTCTCCAGCAAACCGAGCTGGGCGACGCCACCTCGACTCTGGTCAGCGGCGACTTCCGCTTTACCGTGGTGGACTACACCTCTCCCGCCGGTGATACGCGCCTCCTTGGTGCCGTGCTCTCGTTCGACGGTGAAACGGTGTTTTTCAAAGCGGTCGGTCCCACCGCGGTGCTCGAGCAGCAAAAACCCGTCTTCCTGCAATTCCTGAAGTCGATCAAGACCCACTAACATGCGCGAAGTCGGCAAAGCCTTCCTCCAGTTCTTCGTCTCGCTGCGCCTCACCGTTGTCCTGCTGGCGCTTTCCATCCTCCTGGTCTTTTTCGCCACCCTCGACCAGCAGCAGCTCGGCATCTGGGGGATCCAGCAGAAGTGGTTCCGGACGTTCATCGTGCTGCACGCCTACAACGGCTTCCCCATCCCGGTGTTTCCCGGCGGCTATTTCCTCGGCGGGCTTCTCTTCCTCAACCTGATCGCCGCCCATATCGCCCGTTTCAAACTCTCCTGGAAAAAGGCCGGCATCTTCCTCACCCACATCGGCCTGCTGCTGCTGCTGGTGGGCGAACTGCTGACCGGCCTTTTGCAGGAGGACTCGCATCTGCGCCTCGATGAGGGCGAAACCAAGCGTTATTCGGAGAGTTCCATGCGCAGTGAGCTCGCCATCGTTAACGGGAGTGATCCCGCCTTCGATGACGTCGTCGCGATCCCACAGGAGCGACTCCAGCCCGGGAAGGAAATCCAGCATCCCAAGCTCCCCTTCCGCGTCGCGGTTCGGGAGTTTTACCCGAACGCAGCGTTGCAGATGCGCAATCAGGTGCCCAACGCGCCGAGTTCGCCCGCCACCGCCGGCATCGGCCCGCAGGTGGCCGCCTTCCCCCTGCCCATCACCTACAAGCACGACGAGCGGAACCTACCGGCGGCCTTCGTCGAACTGATCGGCGCCCAGGGCTCCATCGGCACCTGGCTGGTGGCGGCCCATCTGAACGAACCCCAGCGCTTCGACTATGACGGGAAGAGCTGGCACCTCTCGCTCCGCTTTGAGCGTTTTTATACGCCGTACACGGTTTCTCTGATCAAATTTAGCCACGACCGTTATCCGGGAACGGAAATTCCAAAAAACTTTTCCAGCCAGGTCCGCCTGAAGAGCGACGACGGCCGCACCGACCGGGAAGCGCTGATCTACATGAACAATCCCCTGCGTTTTGAGGGGCTGACGTATTACCAGGCCGGCTTCGAAAACAACGACAAGACGACCATCCTCCAGGTGGTGCGCAACCCGGGTTGGCTGCTGCCCTACATCGCCTGCATCCTGATGACCCTGGGGCTCACCTGGCATTTCATCCTCTCTCTCGCGAACTTCTCCTCCCGCCGCGCGCAGAAGCGCGCCGGCACCCCCGCCGCCGCATGAAAAGGTTTCTTCCCTGGCTGATCTTCGGCCTGGCCGCCGTGTACCTCCTCAGCGGCCTTCGCGCCCCCAAGAATCCCGGCACGTTCGACGTGCAGGGCATGGCCCATTTCCCCGTGCTGGTGAACGGGCGTATCAAACCTCTGGACACAGTGGCCCGCACCACCCTGCTCACCCTCCAGGACCGCCAGCGGGTCCGCACCCCCGAGGGCGCCAGCCTGCTGCCGATGGAGTGGCTGCTCGACGTCGCCTTCCTGCCGGAGCGCGCCGACACCTACCGCACCTTCAAGATCGACAATCCCGACCTGCTCACGCTGATCGGCAAGACGGAGGACAACCTGCGGATCGACTACACCTCCACCGCGCAAAAGGCACTCGCCGTGCTCGGCTTCCTGCCCAGCCGCCACCGGCGTTTCGCCTATAACGAACTCCACCCCCACCTCGCGGAACTGGAACGCCAGGCCCAGCTCGCCCAGGCGGTCGATGCGATGGGGCGGAACCCTTTCCAGAAAGCGGTGCTCACGCTTTACGGAAACCTCATTTCGTATCAGCAACTGAAATACAGCTTTGGCCTCCCCGAGGCCCCGGACTTTCACGCCGAGCTCCGGCGATTCCAGGCCGAGCTTCCCGCCGGGATCGAGGCTGTCCGAGCCAAGCAGGCCGACCAGGCCCACGACGAGGCCGTCGCCCAGCGCATGATCGAGGCGGTCAACCGCTTCGACCTCATGTCACGTTTCGGTTCGCTCCTGGTCGTGCCCCCCGCACCCGGCGCCCCCCCGACCGCCTGGCAGAAGGCGGGGCAGGCCCTGCTCGACACGTTCCACACCGGCCAGGTCAATCTCTCCGTGCTCACCTTTGCCGGGATGGGTGATGCCTGGCGCAATCAAAAACCGGAGCAGTTCAACGAACTGGTTTCCCGCTACAACGGTTTCGTTGCGGGTTCGCTCGGGGAGCGCATGCACAAGAGCGAGGTGGAGGAGGTCTTCAACCAGGCCGAACCGTTCTGGAAGAGCATGCACCTCTACATGGCCGCCTTCCTGATCGGGATTGTCTCCTGGCTGCGCTGGCCGGAAGCACTCGGTCGCGGCGCATTTTTCATCCTGTTCGCGGCCTTTGTCGCGACCACCGTGGGCATCGGTATCCGCATGTGGCTGGAAGGCCGGCCACCCGTCACCAACCTGTATTCTTCCGCCCTCTTTGTGGGCTGGGCCGCAGTCGGCCTGTGCCTCCTGCTTGAAGGCATCTATAAAAACGCCGTCGGCACGGTCGCCGGAGGGGCGATCGGCTTCTGCGCGCTGCTCATCGCCCATCACCTCTCCCTCAGCGGCGATACCCTGGAGATGATGCGAGCCGTGCTCGATTCCAACTTCTGGTTGGCGACACACGTCGTCGTCATCACCCTCGGCTACGCCGCCACCTTCCTCGCGGGTTTCCTCGCCATCATCTACATCCTGATGGGCCTGTTCACCCGCTGGCTGCCGAGGCAGTTCGACCGGCGTGCCGGCGACGCGGACGCACCCAGGCGGGAAACCAATGGCGACGCGCTCGGCCGGATGGTGTACGGCATCGTTTGTTTTGCCACCCTCTTCAGCCTTATCGGCACCATCCTCGGCGGCATCTGGGCCGATCAGTCCTGGGGCCGTTTCTGGGGCTGGGACCCGAAGGAAAACGGGGCGCTCATCATCGTCCTGTGGAACGCCCTCATCCTCCACGCCCGCTGGGGCGGACTGGTCAAGACGCGCGGCCTGATGTGCCTCGCTGTCTTCGGCAATGTGGTCACGGCCTGGAGCTGGTTTGGCACCAACATGCTCGGCATCGGCCTCCACAGCTACGGTTTCATGGACGCAGCCTTCCACTGGCTTCTGGGCTTTGTCATCGCCCAGGTCGTCATCATTGCCCTCGGGTCCGCCGTCCCGATCAATCGCTGGAGAAGTTTCTCGGCGAAGTCCTGAGTCTCGCGCGAGCCGCCTTCACCGGCGGCCCGTGTCGACGGACGTTTTGTCCCCCTGGTGCCCGTCCTCAGCCGAGCATTTCCTCGGCATGCGCCAGCGCACTCTTCGCGCTGCGATCGCCGAGCATGCGGGCCAGTTCGCTCACCCGGGCCTTCCGGTTCTCGTGTATCGGGGCGATGGTGACAACAGCCCGGTCCCTCGTCTGGTCCTTCACCACCACAAGGTGCGCGGCGGCCTGCGCCGCCACCTGCGGCAGGTGGGTGACGCAGAGGACCTGGTGACCCTTCGCAATTTCCGCCATCTTCTCGCCGACGATGCGGCCGATCTCGCCGCCCACATTCGCGTCGACTTCATCGAAGACCAGGACGGGCACATCGTCGAGGTCCGCCAGCACGGTCTTCAGCGCCAGCATCACGCGGGCAAGTTCGCCGCTGGAGGCGATCCGGCTGAGGGGCAGCGGCGCCTCGCCGACGTTGGGTGAAAAGAGAAATTCGGCACTGCAATCGCCGGAGGGCGCGAGACCCGGCAGCGAGGTCAGCCTGACCTGGAAATCCGCCTTCTTGAACCCAATCTGGGCGATCGCCCTGGCCGCCACCCGGGCCAGTTCGCGGGCGCCCTTCTCGCGCAGGGTCCGGAGCGCCTGCGCTTCCTTGCACGCCGCCTTTTCCGCGTCGGCGATCTCCTTCCCCAGGCGGGCGAGCGTGCCCTCCAGGTCGCCCTGCACCTCGAGGCGCTGGCGCATCTCATCCCGCGCCGCGATCACCCGCCGCACCTCCCCGCCGTGCTTCCGTTTCACATCCAGCCATGTATCCATCCGCTCCTGGAGCGCCTCGGCCTGCTCCGGGTCGAACTGATACTCGCCACTGAGGGCGGAAAACTCTGAACCGAGGTCGCTCAGCTCGACGGATGCCGAGGCCAGCCGGTCGGCCAGCGCCTTGCTCGCCGGGTCAACCGCCTCGAGCTGGCGCGCCTCCTTGACCAGCGCGCTGATCCGGCTGGTCACGCCGTCCTCGCCGGTCAGGCCGGCCTCGAGCGCGGTTGCCAGTCCGATCAGTTCCTGGGCTCGGCTCTGGCGCTGGAAGTCGCGCTCGAGTTCCTCGATCGCCTCCTCCGTCAGGTCCAGGGCATCCAGCCTCGCCAGCTGGTTCTCGAGAAACTGGATCTGGTCGGCGGAAAGCCGCGTTTCGCCCGCGATCCGGTCGCGCGCCGCCACCCGCTCACGCCACGTGTCATACGTCTCCTGATACGCACGGAGGGCCGTGCCCGCCCGCGCGTAGAGGTCGAGCAGCTCGAGCTGGCAGGACTCCTTCAGCAGTCTCCGCGGTTCGCTCGGGCCGTGAAAGTCGACCCAGTGCTCACCCAGTCGCTGCAGGGAGGCCAGGGTGGCGAGACCGCCGTTCACGCTGATGCGGGGGGCCTTTTCCCGGGGAAGACTGCGCTTGAGGATCAGGACACCCTCCTCACACGGCGGCAGGTCGAGTTCGCCCAGCACGGCGTCGATCCTGGACGTGTCCTTGAAAAACAACGACGCCTCCACTTCGCAGGCGCTGGCCCCCTGGCGGATCAGGGTCTTGTCCGCCCGTTCGCCCGCCAGCAGGCTGAGTGCGCCCAGCAGGATGCTCTTGCCCGCGCCGGTCTCGCCGGTCACGGCCGTGAATCCGCCCTCAAACTCGAGGGAAACCTCCTCCAGCAGCGCGAGATTCCGGATCCGAAGCGATTGAAGCATGCCACCGAGTAACAGGGATCCTCCGCCTGCATCAAGACCTCGGTCTGCACGGCACGCACTTCCGTCCAGCCCCGGTCCGCACCCGCGCTCCACACGCCGCAGAAGCCCGGAAGAACACCATTCCGGGTCAGATTTTTTCTTGCACGCCGCCGTGCACCTCGTGCTTACTTCACGACTCGTTCGATTTGGACCCTTAGCTCAGTTGGTTAGAGCGTTTCCTTGACATGGAAAAGGTCACTGGTTCGAGTCCAGTAGGGTCCACCATTTCTCCCGCCACTCCGGCGGGATTTTTCGTTTCCAGAGGCTTTTGCACGGAGGTTGCCTCGCACAGGCAGTACGTCGCGGTCCGCTTTCCGAGCGTGGTCACGCGGGGGGAATTCAACGTGGTCATCAACCCGGCGCTCGCGGACTTTGGCAGGATCACGTGGCGAAAGCCCGAGCCCCTTTTCTTCGACGCCCGGGTGATCGCGGACAGCGGCTGAGGAACGCCGACGGCGCGGCGGCCGTTGCGGCGTTTTTGTCCTGACGCGCAACCGGTAGCGGCGCCACTTGCCGCTTGCTCAACCGCCTCGGCCCCGTGGAGCATATCCGCTTCATGGCGCTTCCCGACGTGCTTCCCATTTCTCCCTTCACCCGCCCGTGCGCCGGCGCGGTCCTTGTCCCCGGTTCGAAGAGCCTGACCAATCGCGCCCTGCTGCTCGCCGCCCTCTGCCAGCGGCCGGTCACCCTGGAAGGCGCACTCTTCAGCGAGGACACGCACCTCATGGTGGAGGCGCTCCGCACCCTGGGTTTTACCGTTCGGGCGGCTCCCGCGGAGCATCGCCTCCAGGTCTCGGGCCAAGCGGCCGGGTTTCCCGAGGGCAGGGTCGACCTTTTTGTCGGGCTCGCAGGCACGGCGGCGCGCTTCCTCACCGCGCTCTGCGCGGCCGCCCCCCGGGGCGTTTACCGGATTGATGGTGTCGAGCAAATGCGCAAACGGCCGATGAAGGGATTAATCGACGCCTTGCGCGCTCTCGGCGCCGACATCCGCTGCGTCGGCGCGGAAGGTTTTTTCCCGATCGAGATCACCGCCCGGGGGCTCCGGGGCGGCGCCGTCCGTATCGACGCCCGGGAGAGCAGCCAGATGCTCTCCGCCCTGTTGATGGTGGCGCCCCTGGCGGCGGGCCCGATCGAGATCGAGATTGTCGGGGGCGTGCGCTGGCCCTTTATCCTCATGACGACCCGGCTGATGGAGCAGTTTGGCCAGCCGCCCGTCACCCGGCAGGGGGAGGACCGCATCCGGGTGGAGCAGGGTTCGGCGTATTCACTCGCAGGTGACACCTGGGTGGTGGAGCCGGACGCCACCGCCGCCAGTTATTTCCTCGCCCTGCCCCTGGTCTGCGGAGGCCGCCTCACCTTGTCCTCCCTCGGAGGGCCCGGGTCCGGGCTTCAGGGCGACACACGCTTTGTCAGCGTGCTCGAGCGCGCCGGGCTCTCGGTCGACGCCACCGCCCAGGGCTTGGAGGTGCATTTCCATTCGGGCCATCCCCGTTCGGGGGTGGACGAGGATTTCAGTGCCTTTTCAGACACCTTCCTCACCCTGGCGGCGATCGCACCGCTGCTGCGCGGCACGACCCGCATCACGGGTATCGCCCACACCCGCAAACAGGAGACGGACCGTGTCGCCGGCATGGCGCGCGAGCTCATCCGGCTGGGCCAGGAGGTGGTCGAAACGGAGGACAGCCTGACAATCGACCCGCGGCCCTTGTGCGCGGGGCAGACGATCGAAACCTACCACGATCATCGGTTTGCGATGAGTTTCGGCATTCTCGGCTCCTTCGACCTGCGCGGCGACGGTTCGCCCTGGCTGTCGATCAACGACCCGGCCTGCTGCGCGAAAACCTTCCCCCACTTTTTTGAATTGCTGGAGAGCGTACGTCTCCGGAGCGTCAAAACCTGAATGGCCCGTTCACCCTTTATCATCGTTGCGATCGACGGCGGCGCAGCTTCCGGCAAGTCGTCCACCTCGCGCGCGATCAGTGAGCGTTTCCACCTCCTGCACGTGGACACCGGGTCCTTCTACCGGGCGGTGACGGCGGAGCTCCTGCGCCGGGGTGTGGCCGCAGACGACACTCCGGCGGTGGAGCGGGCGGTGTCAGCCCTGCGGCTGACGACGCGGGTGCAGGGGCGCGGAGCGTCGATGGAGATCGACGGGCGCGTTGCCGGCGAAGAAATTCGCAGCCCCGAGGTCAACGCGGCCGTCTCCCACTTTGCTGCGATCCCCGCCGTCCGCGCCGCCTTGCTGGCCTACCAGCGGGGACAGGTGGAGGTGGCCCGGGCGCATGCTTTCCGGGGACTCGTGATGGAGGGCCGGGACATCGGTTCAGTCATCTTCCCCGAGGCTGATTTTCGCTTTTTCCTGCACGCCGATCCGGCGGAACGCGCCCGGCGCCGGGCTGAACAGGGACAGACCGACCAGATCGCGGAGCGGGATCGCCTCGACACCCAACGCAAGACGGCTCCCCTCACCTGCCCCGCCGGGGCAATCGATATCGACAGCACGTTTCTCACCCTTGAGCAGGTGGTGGACCGTCTGGCCGGCCTGGTCGCCTGCAAGCTTCCGCTTCCATAACGTTTCCGATGAGCCGCCACGTCGACCATCTCAAGATGACGCCGTTGTACGGCTTTTGTCATTACATCCTGCGGCAGATTTACAGCGCCTTCTTTCGCGGGGAGGTGGTGGGCGTCGAGAACCTCCCGCGCCGCGGCGCGTTCTTGATCGCCTCCAATCACGCCAGCCATCTGGACCCGCCGTTTGTCGGCTGCCAACTGCCGATGCAGATGGCGTTTTTTGCGCGCAAGACCCTTTGGAAACCCGGGCTCGCGTCGTGGTGGCTGGACGGGGTGGGCACCATCCCGGTCGACCGCGACGGTGGCTCCGACGTCACTGCGATCAAGCGGGTCCTGCAGTCCCTCAAGCACGAGAAGCCCGTCATCCTTTTCCCCGAGGGCACACGTTCTCCGGACGGTAACCTGCAGCCGCCCAAACCCGGGGTGGGTCTGCTCGCCTGCCGCACCCAGGTACCGGTCGTGCCCGCGCGGGTCTATGGCTCTTTCGAGGCGTTTGGACGCGACAGCCATCTCCGCCTCGGCACGCCCGTGCACGTGGTCTTCGGCAAACCCCTGCCCCCCTCCAGTTACGACCACCCCGCCGACGGCAAGGAACGCTACCAGCGCGCCTCCGAGCGAATCATGGCCGCCATCGCCGCCCTCGAGAAGCCCGTCGTCCCGGTAGTCTAGCCGCCCCGCGCCGTACCGCGGCTTTCCCTCTCCTGCAGGCGGGCTGCCCCCCCCGCACCTGCGGCGGACACGCTGGCGTGCCGCCGCCTGAGGGCGCGTCACGCTAGCCCACAGGCGACACGCGCCGACTTCAGCGTGGCACTGGCTTGCTCGCGTGCGCGCCGGGCCCCGTCCGCCAGCACCTGATCGACATAATCGAGATTGCTGGCGAGCTCCGCACGGCGCGCGCGGGCGGCTGCGAAATAACCCCAATAGTGCTCAAAGAGTGCCTTCTTTAGATCGCCGTAGCCGAGGCCACCCGCACGCAGCCGCTCCTCATGGTCGCGCGCCACCTCTGCGGGCGCCACCAGCTTCAGCAGCTGGATCGCGAGGTTCTTGTCCGCATCGGGTTTCGGCTCCGCCGGGGTACGGCTGTCCATCACGATGCCCATGATCTTTTTCCGGGTGGCCTTCTCGTCGCCAAAGATGTCCACGGTGTTGCCGTAGCTCTTGCTCATCTTCTGACCATCCAGTCCGGGCACCACCGCCACCTCCTCGCGGATCTCCGCCTCCGGCACCACAAAGGTCTCGCCGTACTGCTGGTTGAACTTGATCGCGATGTCCCGGGTCATCTCCAGGTGCTGCTTCTGGTCCTTGCCCACCGGCACGAGGTTCGCGTTGTAGAGAAGAATGTCGGCCGCCATCAGCACCGGATAGGCAAACAGACCGAAGTTCGGGGAGATGCCCTTTGCGGTCTTGTCCTTGTAGCTGTGGGCGCGCTCCAGCAAGCCCATCGGTGTGAGCGTGCCAAGAATCCACGTCAGTTCACAGACCTCCGGGAGATCGCTCTGCCGCCAGAACACGCTGCGCTTCGGATCCAGCCCGCAGGCCAAGAAATCCAGGGCCACGTCGAGGGTGTTCTTCCGGCGCTGGGCGGCGTCCGTCAGCGACGTCATCGAATGGTAGTCGGCGATGAAATAATACGCCTCCCCCCGCTCCTGCAGTTCAACCGCCGGCTTGATCGCGCCGAAATAATTGCCGATGTGCAGCGTGCCCGAAGGCTGGATACCGGTGAGGATGCGCATGATGGAGGAGTGGGAGGGAAGACGGTGGAGGCCGGGACCCGGCTCGTCAATCACGCCGGGGTTGGACCACCACCGAGGCACGCACACGGGCAATGCTGTTGTCGGGCAGGACACCGCCATAGGCAACCGTCGGCATGACCAGGGATCGCCGCCCGAGAATCGTGCCCGGCTGGAGGACCGCGTTGCAACCCACCTCCGCCTTGTCCCCCAGGATCGCCCCAAACTTCCTCAGCCCCGTATCCACTGTTTCATTTGGGAGTCGGAGCGGGATGGTTTGCTGGTCGAGGCGCAGGTTGGAGAGGATCACCCCGGCGCCCAGGTGCGCGCCATTGCCCAGGATCGAGTCGCCCACATAGCTGAAGTGCGGCACCTGGACGTGGTCCATCAGCAGGCAGTTCTTGAATTCACAGGCGTTACCCAGCACACACCCCGCGCCGACAATCACGTTGCCGCGAATAAACGCTCCCGGCCGGATCTCGGTCCCGGCACCAATCCACGCCGGCCCCTGGATCGTGGCATAGCCGGGAAGGCGCACGGAGGGGTCGATGAAGACCGAACCGGACACGTGGACTCCCGCCGGGATGGGCGCGTCCCCGGTCGCCCGAAAGGGATACGCCTTGAGCGCCGGACCGATGGCCTTCAGCCACTCCCAGGGGGCGGCGTCCAACGGGAAGGAGGCTGCAAAGGCCGCCAGGGATTCGGGAAACACAAAAAGGTCACCTGCTTTCATCATGGATAACGTGGCCCGTCTTCCCGCGTTGTCGCAAGCGCACAGCGGACGACTCCCCCGCGCTGGCGCCGCAACTCCGGAGGTTCAGCTGATCAACAACAAACGCGGCGGGTCCCCGGGCGCCGTCGCGGGGGCGCGGTGGATGCAGGGTGGAACCGGGCTGCCCGGGCACTCCGTCGCAATGCGCCACAGATTGCCCACGCCGAAGGAGAACGGCCTCGCACCCGGGAGCGCACCGTAATGCAGGGCATAACCGGATTCCCGCAGAAACTCCTGGAATGCCGCGTCGTCACGGCCGCCAAACTCGGCCAACAGGGCGGCCCGGATCTCCGGGCGATCGACATACCGAAAGGCCTCGTCATTGCGCACTGCCTCGCTGGCGGCCCCGAAATAGGTGCAAAGGTAGGTGTCGGCCGCAGTTGTGGCACTGTCGGCATGGAATGAATACACGTCGAGGGGCACAATGCCCGGTGTCTCCTCCCGGGGATAGGCCTGGATGCAGTTGAGCTCGGGCAACAGGTCCCGCTCCTGCAGCGCCCCGAGGTCCCCCAGCATGGTCTCGACCGCCACCCGGCCCGCCGCACTCAGGGTCAGCCGCCGAAGGCTGGCTTCGTCCAGGGAAAGAATGGACTCGTCGGTCGGCAGGCTGCCTGCCACCTCGCCAAACGCGCCCGGCAGGGTACGCGGCCAGCAGAGTGCGTTAGTAGTTCCAGACCAAGGCGCCGAGACCAGCTCCTCGAAACTCCCCACGATCCTGACCTGGCCATTGGGGAACAAACCGTGCGGTAGGTGTGCGGTCATGCGCCCTGCCAACACGACCGATCCGCCGCAGGCGTCAAGGTGAGAGGCTGCCCCTCCTCCCTTCCCCCGGGGCGCCGCCGGTACCGCCGCCCGGCGCGAGAGGCCTCCCTACCCGCGTACCCGGGCTTGCACGACAGCCCGGGCTCGCCGAAGGTGCGCCCCGCGTGTCCGAAACCACCTCCACGTCCACCAAGGTCTATTCCCGAGAACCCCTCTGGGACCCGGGGCGCTGGCTGCCCACCACGGCCGAGGAAGTCAAAAGCCGCGGATGGGACTACCTCGACGTGATCATCGTGTCGGGCGATGCCTACGTCGACCACCCGGCCTTCGGTACCGCCGTGATCGGCCGCCTGCTCGAGGCCGAGGGCCTGCGGGTCGCCATCCTGCCCCAGCCCAACTGGCGCGACGACCTGCGCGACTTCAAGAAGCTCGGGGTCCCCCGCCTCTTTTTCGGCGTCACCGCGGGCTGCATGGACTCGATGGTCAATCGCTACACCGCGGCGCGCAAACCGCGTAGTGAAGATGCGTATACACCCGGCGGGGAGATCGGCTTTCGTCCCGACTATGCGTCGACGGTGTATTGCCAGATCCTGAAGCGCCTGTTCCCCGAAACCCCCGTGATGATCGGCGGCATCGAGGCGAGCCTTCGCCGCGTGACGCATTACGACTATTGGTCGGAGAAACTGAAGCCGACCATCCTGGCGGAGAGCGGTGCGGACCTGCTCGTTTACGGGATGGGTGAACTGCCACTGAAGGAGACGGTGCGTTTGTTGAAACGCGGCGTGCCATTTTCCTCGCTCCGCACCCTCCCGCAGACCGCCGTGCTCCTGCCGCCCGGCACCAAGGTTCCGAAGAATGAAACCTGGGAGGACTTCACCCTCCACTCCCATGAGGCGTGTCACGCCGACCGCGCGCTCTACGCCAGGAATTTTAAGGACATTGAAACGGAATCCAACCGCGTGAAGGCGCGGCGGCTGCTCCAACCCGTCGGGGACCGGATGCTGGTGGTGAATCCTCCATTCCCGACCATGTCGGAGCAGCAGATCGATACGTCCTTCGACCTCCCGTACACACGCCTCCCGCACCCGAAATACCGCAAGCGCGGGCCAATCCCCGCGTACGAGATGATCAAACACTCGATCAACATGCATCGCGGGTGTTTCGGCGGCTGCAGCTTCTGCACCATCTCCGCCCACCAGGGAAAGTTTGTCGCCTCGCGGTCGAAGGCTTCGATCCTCCGCGAGGTGGAATCGATCAAGCAGATGCCCGATTTTCGCGGCACGATCAGCGACCTCGGCGGCCCCTCCGCCAACATGTACAAGATGAAGGGCAAGCAGCCGTGGATCTGTGACGAATGCGTCCGCCCGAGCTGCATCTGGCCGGATGTCTGCCGAAATCTCGATACCGATCACACCGCCCTGCTCGAGATCTACGAGGCGGTGCGCAACACGGAGGGAATCAAACACGCCCACGTTGCCAGCGGCATCCGCTACGATCTTTTCCTGCACGAGAAGGGCGCCACCCCGGAGGTAAAGGCGAGCCACGAAAAGTACATCGAGGAATTGGCCGCGCATCACGTGCCGGGACGCATCAAGGTCGCGCCGGAACATACCAGCGACCACGTCCTGCGCATCATGCGCAAGCCAACCTTCAAGCTGTTCCACAAGTTCAAGGAGAAGTTCGACCAGGCCGCCCGGAAGGCCGGCAAACCGGACATGCCGGTCGTCCCCTATTTCATCAGTTCGCATCCGGGCTCGAGGCCCGAGGACATGGCGGAGCTCGCACTGCAGACCAAGGACCTGGGGTTCCGGCTGGAGCAGGTACAGGACTTCACCCCGACACCCATGACGGTCGCGACCGAGATCTACGCCACGGGCGTTCATCCCTACGATGCGAGTCAGGTCGAGGTCGCGCGCACCCCGGAGGAAAAGCAGGAGCAGCGCAGCTTCTTTTTCTGGTACAAGCCGGAGATGAAGGCGGCGCTGCGCGCCTCGATGAAGCGCCTGGGCCTGGAGGAGATGGCGAGGCGCCTGCTCGACGAGAAAAAGGAGACACGGGACGTCACCCCGCCCCCGCACATCACGCCCTGCGGCATGAAACGCCCGGGTGTACCGCCCGGAGCCCTGCAGCCCGCGCAGCCCTGCGGTGCGACCGGAGCCCCCACGGCCCTGCCGCCTCCGGTGAAGATACCGCGACCCCCGCGGGCGCAGAAGACCGACGTGGACCAGCTGCTGCGCGACGCCGGTGTGCAGGTAGGCCGGCCTGCCAGCCAGCCCGCGTCCGGTACCGTCGTCCGCAGCACCGAGCCGCCGGGCGGCGGAGAGCGCGCCGGAGAATAGCCCGTGAGTTCCTCGCCCGCGACTCTCGGGGAGCAGCTCTGCCTGGCCTGTGGGCTTTGCTGCGACGGCACCCTTTTCGGTCATGTCCGGCTCGGTGGTTCCGACGACGCCAAACGGCTGAAGGCATTGGATCTTCCCCTGCTGGTATCGCGCACCCGCCCGCCCGTCATTCGCTTCCGCCAACCGTGCGCAGCCTTGTGCTCCGACCTGCGCTGCCGGGTGTACGCGGACCGGCCGGCACAATGCCGGGCCTTCGAATGCCGCGTGTATCAGGCGGTGCGCGACGGCCAGCTGGACGTCACGGCGGCGCGCGCGCGGGTGAAACGGGCGCGGCGCCGCGCGGACAAGGTGCGGCTGCTCCTGCGCGCCTTGGGGGATACCAATGAGCACTGCTCCCTGGACGAGCGCTTCCGCAACGCTCAACAACGACTGGAGTCCGGACAATTCGATGCCTCGGACGGCGAGCACTTCGCCGAACTCACCCAGGCGATGCACGCCTGGCACCTCCTTGCCCACGACGTTTTTCATACCCACCCGCCGGAGCGGTGACGGGTGATCGGGGCGCGTCTCCAGAGGCACGAGCGGGCACGCCCGACCTACCCTGCGGAACTTCCGAGCCCGCCTCAGCCTCTAGGGAGACGCGGTTTCCAGCGACGACGCTGCCTGGAACTGGAGCGTACTGAGGCGCCGGTAGAGGCCCCCGGTATTGGCGAAAAGCTCCTCGTGCGTCCCCTGCTCGACGATGCGTCCGTGCTCCAGAACCACGATCTGGTCTGCCTGCCGCACTGTCGCCAACCGGTGCGCGATGATGAACGTGGTGCGGCCTTTCATCAGGCGCTGGAGTGCTCCCTGGACAAGATGCTCGCTCTCACTGTCGAGCGAACTGGTGGCCTCGTCCAGGATCAGCACAGCCGGGTTGCGCAGGATGGCCCGGGCGATCGCAATGCGTTGCCGCTGGCCACCCGACAGCTTGACGCCGCGGTCGCCCACCACGGTTTCATAACGCTCCGGAAAACGTTCGATAAACTCCGCCGCGTTGGCCCGCTCCGCTGCGTCCCGCACCTCCTCCAGGCTGGCTCCCGGCTTGCCGTAGCGGATGTTCTCGGCAATTGAGCCGCCAAAGAGCAGGACGTCCTGCGGCACGAGCGCGAGCTGCTCGCGCAATTTCCTCAGCTCAAAGTGCTGTGCGTCACGGCCGTCGAAGAGCAGCTGACCTTTCTCCGGTGAATAAAAACGAAACAGCAGGGCGGTGAGGGTCGTTTTGCCCGCCCCGCTCGGACCGACCAACGCCGTCACCTGACCGGGCCTGGCCCGAAGGCAGAGGTTGTCCAGTACCGTGACTTCAGGGCGGGAGGGGTATCGGAACGTGACGTTGCGAAACTCGATTTCACCCCGCAGGCGGGCAGCCGGCGGAATCGCACCGGGGCCATCCGGCGCAGGGGTGCCGGCCGGCTCCGCCGCTTCTCGCAGCAGTTCACGCACCCGCTGGCTCGCCCCCACGGTCTTCTGAACCTGGCTGTATAACTCCGCGGCCTGTCCCATCGCTCCTGCGACAAAGGTGCTGTAGAGGACAAAACGTGTCAGTTCCCCTGCCGTGATCTGCCCGCTCTGGAGCAGGCCCGCGCCAAACCAGAGCACGATCACCATGCCGCCAAACATCGAGATGGTGAACACGGCAAAGAAGGCCGCCCGCCACCGGACCGCTTTCAGCGAGGTGCCGAGCGCAGCGTGGTTGGTCGCCTGATACCGCCCGAGTTCGAACGGTTCGTTGGCGAAGGCTTTGACGCTGGCGATCGCCTGGAGCGTCTCCTCCACGATCGTATTCGTCTCAGCAAGACGGTCCTGGGCCTCCCGTGCCAGCTTGCGGAGCCTCCGCCCAAAGGTCACCGCGGCTGCAATCAACAGAGGCACGGTGCAAAGCATCGCCAGCGTCAGCTTCCCCGAGGTGAGGGCGATCAGCACGATTCCGCCCGTCAACAGCACCGTCTGCCGGCAGAGCTGGGGCGCGGCATAGATGAAGCTCGTTTCGAGCTGTGCGATGTCCGCGGAGATCCGGCTGGTCAGCTCCCCCACCCGCCGCTGTGCGAAAAACGACATCGGGAGCGTAATCATGCGGCCGTAGGTATCGCGGCGCAGATCGGCCAGGGCCGTCTGCCCCACCCGCCCGAAGCTCAACGCCGCAACCGCGGCTGCCGCAGCCTGGATCGCGATGGTCCCCGCCAGGAGCGTCGCAAGTTGGTCGATGGAGCGTGCGCCCAATCCAGGCAAGGAGGCACGGCCGGCGTGCATCGCGGCGTCGATCAAACCTCCCGCGAGCAAGGGAAAACAAAGCCCGGCCAGGCTACCGAGAAACAGCGCGACAAGGCCCACGCCAAAGCGGACGCGGTACGGGCTGAGATACCGCAGGATCTCGACCGTTTCGCGCAACGACGCGCGGTCGATCTTCGCTTTGGGAGGCTCGGGAACGGTCTGCGCGGAGGAGCGGCGTGGCACCGCGCCCATCTTTATCGACCCGAATGGCTCACGCAACCCGTGTGGCCGCCTTTAGCCTGGTTTCTCCTGATTCTGGTGCCTGCGTGAACGTCTTTCGATGGGTGAACTCCGAGCGGCATCCGCCTCCACGTATTTTCTACGATCGTCGCGGCCGGAATCGTCGTGCTAGTCTGGAGAATATGAAGAAAACGTTTGCACTCCAGGCGCCCGACAAGCCGACCAGATGGGTCCTCGAACGCGTGCGCAGTGAAGTCGGAAAATACATGAACCGCGAAAAACGAAAGACCCTGCCAGAGGGATGTGAGCGCTGGGAGTTCGATTGTCGGGTGGGTCCAGATGCAGCCACCGCGGCCTCGCTGGAGGCAAAGCAGGTGCACGAGGCAATCGGCGCAATCGCCGCGGCGGGCGCTCATCAGGTTTACGTTGAAGTGCACGCCCGAGCCAAGCCAGCCGCCGAGAAGACCTCCCCCGGCGTGTGATGTCAGCACAGCGCCCGGATGGCGCGTTCGCCGAACAGCCCCGACGGCTCGGGCGGAGTCCATGCTGAAAGTCCCGCCGACCACCCGGCCCGCCGCCGTCGCTCAACGCGACGAAGTCATGGCTCAGCCGACCCGCCCGAGCGGGCTGCGGTCCTCTAAGGTGAGCCGAAGCTGAATTTCTCGGACAGCCGATGCAGGGTGTTGCGATTGCGCATCGTGGACGCGGGCAGCGAGAGCGCCTTGATCTCCGGCAGGGTCCATACCGTCGACGCGGAGATCCCGGCGTCCGTCCGCCAGTAAAGTTCGCGCCCTTCCACGAAGAATGAATCGGCAGGAGAGCGAACCGACAGGAGAACCGCGGCGGCCTTCGCGGGGATCGCCTCACGGCATAGGATGACTGTGACGGTGTTGCCCGGCTCGACTTTCTTGAAGGGCTGTTTTGCCAGGATGGCGATCACCTCGTCGTCCGTCCTGATGAACGTGGGCACGGTGTATCCAAGTCGTGCGAGAAAATGCTTCTCGAGCCGCTGCTCCAGCGCCGCCGCGGAACGCGCGCCCGTCCGAAACACCACGTTGCCACTCGCAATGAACGTGCCCACGTCCTCCACTCCAGTTTCTTCCACGATCGCGCGCAGGTCGTTCATCGAGATGCGGCGTTTCCCCAGATTGATGCCACCCAAGAATGCCACGTAGCGCTGCATGTGCGGACGCTAGTCAGACGGCCTGTCCTGACCAGCCTCGTTTCCTGCCCGGCATGCCATCCCGTACTCCCCGCGGCCCCCGGACCGCCGTTGCGGTTGTCTACGATGCGATGGCACACACCTGCCTGCGATGGGGTGGCTTCTGCCGGGTGCCTACATTCGGACGCGCAACTCCACCGGCGTGATTCTTTCTCTGTTGTAGGCGGGGTGCCCCACCCCGCACCTGCAGCCCAAGCTGGCCTGCCGGACCGACAACCGTGCGCGGCCAACTCCGTCGCCGCCTTGCGCCCGGCGCAAGGGCGCGCTTCATGGGCGCATGGTGACTGAACGCACGCACCTGCTCTCCAGCCTTTCTCTGGGGTATCCAAAAAAGCTGTGGCTCCTCCAATCCGCCGACTCCCAGCCGGCCACGCGCCTCCTGGTTTTCACCGACGCGGAAATCTACCTGCAGAGGGTGGGTGCACGGGATGCCCTCCGGTCCCTCATCGCCGAGGACCCTTCAATCTGCGCGATTTTCGTTTCGCACGGCACCGAGGCGCAGCGAATGACGGAGTCGCTCTTCAACCCTGCGTTTTCCGCCTTCCTCTGCGAGGAACTCCGGGCATTCGCACTCGAGCAGCAACTCGTCACTCCTGACGCACGCGCCGCCCTCTGCGGGTTGAGTCTCACCGGGCTGGCCACGCTGCTCGCCGCTCTCCACCACCCGGGCGTGTATCAGGCGGTGGGCGCACAGTCCGGGGCGTATTGGCCGGAAAACGGCCGGGTCCTGCGCGAATTGGAAGCCGTGGCGCCGGGAATTCGCCAAGCGTTCTATTTTGACGTCGGGAGCGAGGAGACGGACCGCGAAGGCGAAGTCATGTCGCAGCAGGAGGGCATTGAGGCGGTTCGCCTTGCGCTCGAAAGCAAGGGCTACCGCGTCACGACCCACGTGTTCGACGGCGGCCACGCAACGGCAGGTTGGCGAGCGGCCCTTCCTGCCTACCTGCGTTGGGCGATCGCCGAAACGAACCTTTAAACCTGTTCCCCGCTCGTCCTTTCAGAATAAGCCAGCAAACTGACTCCCTACAGGACGCCTAATCCCCCGAGCTACTTCCGTCGGTGCGCGCCTCGGCGGGACCGTAAGGGACTCATCGGAAACCCTTCAATGCGGGCGGGCGGACTTTAGCCCGAAGCAGACGCGCCGATTGGCTGGCACATGGGTACCATTTCACCTCTCGCGACCAAGTCTGCCGCCAAAACGGTGTCCGAACCGTCTTCGGTGGGCACACCCGCCACGCCGGCGGCGCCTTCGCGACGAGGGTCCAAGGGTGCTCGACGCCGCTTGAGCCTGATGCAAAAGCTGCTCGTCCTGCCTGCGCTCGCCCTTGTCGCCATGGCAGCACTACAGGGATTCAATCTGGCCTTCCAGCGGGGCACGGTGAAAAGCCTTTCCGAAACGATCTCCGAGCAAATGCTCGCGGGCCATCGCAACACCCTGAAGGTTGCGGTTGAGGTGGAGGCCGCACGCCTCTCCGTTCTCCTTCAGGCGGTACCCACGCGGGAGGAGCAGATCGCCGTGATGATACGCGAGACCGACCCAATCCGCTTCTTTCCAGACAAGACTGGGTATTATTTCACCTACGACGCCACCGGCGTGCGGGTAAACGTCCCCATCAACAAGACCGGAAACGGAAAGAACTTCATGGACGCAGCCGATGCCAACGGCGTGCGCTTCGTGGCGGAATTGATGAAGGCAGGTAACAGCGGCGGTGGTTTTGTGACCTACCATTTTGAAAAGGAGGGCCAGGGCGTGCAGCCAAAGCTCAGCTACATCGAGCCCATCGCCGGCACCGACTTCCTGATCGGCACCGGCATCTACATCGACGACGTCGCCGCCGAACAAGGTCGTGTCGCCGCCGCCGTCGATGCGCGCGAAGCAGGGATGATGCGGCGCCTGGCGGTGGTTTTTCTCGCCGTGACCGCGCTCGTCGTTGCGGTCTCCGCCGGCATCGCACGCTCCATCAGCCGTTCGATCCGTCGGGTCATTGCCGAAATCCGAGCGAGTTCGAGCGAACTCACCTCGGCATCCGCCCAGGTTTCCAGTTCAAGTCACTCCCTCGCCGAAGGTTCAGCCGAACAAGCCGCGTCCCTCGAGGAAACCAGCGCATCGCTGGAAGAAATGTCCAGCATGACCAAAACCAGCCTGGAGCGGGTACAGCGGGTCAAGGAATTGGGTGGCCAGGCGCGCGCCTCCGCCGAACACGGCGAAAAGAACATGACGGAGCTTTCGGAGGCGATCGACGCGATCAAACGCTCCAGTGACGACATTTCCAAGATCACGCACACCATCGATGAGATCGCCTTCCAGACCAATCTGCTGGCCTTGAACGCGGCGATCGAAGCGGCACGCGCGGGTGAGGCGGGAGCGGGCTTCGGCGTGGTCGCCGAGGAGGTGCGAAGCCTCGCCCAGCGCAGTGCCCAGGCCGCCAAGGACACGGCGGGCAAGATCCAGGGCGCGCTGGCCACCACCACGCGCGGCGTGGAAATCAGCGCACGCGTGGCCACCGAACTCTCTCAGATCGCCGATCGGACGCGCGGCGTCGACGAACTCGCCGCCGATGTCGCGCAGGCGGCCGACGAACAGAGCAAGGCCATCGGCCAGGTCAGCACGGCCGTGGTGCAGATGAACCAGGTCACGCAATCCACCGCCGCCATCGCGGAGGAAGGTGCCGCAGCCGCCCACGAAGTGAGCAGCCAGGCCGCCGCGCTGGAGGGCACGCTCCAGGAACTGGTCTCGCTGGTGGAAGGCGGGCGCGTGGCGCGCTAACGACCCGAGCCGCAGGCCCTTCCGGGCACGCTGCGCCGAGGCACGGGGCGAGACTCTCGCTTGACCACTGAACGCCGGCTACGGCGCTGCGACCGGCTCGTGATGTGTCAAACGAAAGGAAGCGTGCGGGCGGTTGCATCACCGCGTCTACGGGATAGCCGTTCCCGGTATGCCCAAAGAGCTTATCAATCCCTCAGCGCTGTACGACGGAAGCGTGTTCGGCCTTTCCCAAGGGGTCGGCAGTGAGACCCTGGTTTTTGTTTCAGGTCAGGTGGACTGGGATCATTCCTTCCAGGTGCGGCACGCCACTGTGGGCGACCAGTTCAAGGCAGCGCTGGACAATCTCCGCATCGTCCTTGAGGCGGCGGGCTCGAGCGTGGAAGGCCTGCTCCACGTGCGGATCTACGTGCGCGGTGAACTGGAGGACCAGATGGCGACGCTCGGTCCGATTCTCGGGGCCTTTCTCGGTACGTCCCGCCCCGCCGTCACCGGTATCGGCGTCGCCTCCCTGGCCACCAAAGCCACCCTGGTCGAGGTCGAAGCCGTCGCGCGCAAAGACCCGTGACATCCGGTCACGCCGGAGCACTCGGCCTCCGCCGGAAGCGACGAAACGACCGCCCTCGGCCTGCTATAGCATTCCCTAACAGGGCCCGACGGAGGTCCTAATTCCCGCAGTCAGCGGCGCCCGCGGGTGCCTATAAGCGCGACAAACCGTGCCTGTCATGTTCCCCTGGATACTCCAGTAGGCCGCGTGTCCGGAGGTGAGGCGGGTGGGCCGCCGTCTCGGGAACGCAGCTCCCAGCGTCCATGTTGCCCCCTACCCCGTCCCTTGCGCGCGCGTTCCGCGCCCTTCTCCCCGTCGCATGCCTCCTGGTTCAGGCGATAGGCCTGGACCTGAGCGCCGAGGTGCCCGCCGAAGGGAGCACGGCGCACTGGCTGCGCCATGGGACCTGGGTGACGGAGACCCAGAGGGCCTCCGACGTCGGCATCACCGGCGCCATCCGCACCCTCCACCAACTTCCTGACGGATACCTGTTTGTCGGGACGGTGGACGGGGGGTACCTCTTCGACGGTCAACATTGGGCGCGTGTACCCGGGGCGCCTTCCGCGTTCACGCTCCTGCACTCGCGCCGTGGCGAATTGCTCCTGGGGTCAGCGGGAAACATCTACGCCCTGAGCAAACATCCGGTGCGAGGGTACGAGGCAAACCTGCGCTGCCGCGTGCGGGAGGTCGAGGATCCGGTCGCGTACCTGGATGAAGATGAGGAAGGACGCCTGGTCGGCGCTTACGGCCCGGGCCTGTTCTTCGAAGACGGGCCGGGTCGTGCGCGGCTGCAGCCATTGGGAAGCTGGATCATAGGTGTCGCTGCCCTTGAACAGGGTACGGTGTTCGCCCTGAACGAAGGGCACTACCAGCTGGCGATGATCACGCGCGAGGGGGTGACACGCCGCAACCTGGAGCAGAGCTTCTCCGCGCAACTGGGCGGGCACCACGTCGTTGAGATAAAGCCGGATGACCGGCGCCGCTGCTGGGCGATCAGCGATGACGGGAGGACATTCCAGTTCGACGGCAGCACCTTGACGCCCGCCCCCTGGCACGTTGCCTCGCCTTCCCTCCGGCTCACTCCGAGGTGCATCGTCCGGACTCCAGAGGGCGGCTATCTGGTCGGCTCGATGCAGGACGGACTGCACGTTTTCGACCGCGACGGGAAACGCCTCGCCCACCTCCACGCCGGGAACGGCCTTCCCGAAGATACGGTGGTGTCCGCGACCGTGGATCGGGACGGCAGCCTTTGGGTGGCCACGAGCCGGTATGTGGTGCGCGCGGACAGCCGTATGCGATTTTTGGATTTTGGTCCGATTCAGGGCCTGAAGGTGGAAAATAGCGAGGTGGTCCTGCGGCACCGGGGCCGGCTCTTCGTCGCGGGTGAGGAAGGCCTTTTTGTCCAGAATGAAAAGGCGACCCGCCGGGAGGATGCGTTCCAGCGCGTCCCGGGAATCCTGACGGCGCGGGCGCTTGTCTCCACGGGAGAGACACTCTGGGTGGGCGACAACCGGCTCACCGCGTTCCACGGTGACAGCACCGCAGTGACGTACGAGACTCCGGGCATCGCCAGCATCCTGGTGCCCAGCGATCGCCAGGACCGTATCATCTGCGGAACGACAACAGGCTTCGTCGTCCTGGAGAAGACCGGGGACACCTGGCACGTTCGGCATACCCTTTCGACCGAAGGTCGCGCGGTCTACAGCTTGGGGGAACGCAGGCCTGGAGAATACTGGGGGCAGTTGGGCACCGGCCGTGTGGCACGACTCACCTTCGACGCGGATAAACCCGTCCTGGCGATCCTGGGTCCTGACGCCGGTGTGCCTCCACGGTGGATCGACCTCGGCATCGTCGGCGACCGCCTCCTCCTTCCCTCCCACACGGGATCCAATTTCGCGCAAGAGTGGGATCCCGTACAGGGCCGGTTCATCGAAAGCACCTTTAGGGATTATTCGGGTGGGCAGGTCGCTCCCCATATTTATCACCCGGTCTTTTATGCTCCGGATGGCACCGCCTTGGCTCGCCGCGACATACGCACCGCGACGCTGGTGCCGCGCCCCGCCCGGATCTCACTCGCGGCCATCCAGCAATTGTCCGGGCGACGGGACGGAAGAGCCAACGGCGTCTTCGAGGACAACGACGGTTCCCTCTGGATCTGCCACGAAGGAGGGGTGATGCGCTGCTCGGGGGACTTGACCGACCGGGTCGGCGAGGAGGAAACCCTGATTGTCTCCGTCGTGGCGGACCTCCGCGGCGGGCGCCCTTTGGCCGCAGACCTCCGCGCGGGTCGGAGCCTTTCCCTGGCGCCTGAGGAAAACTGGCTCCGGGTCCGCGTCGGTCTACTCGACAGGCGCTACGGTCGTTTTTCCCGATTTCGCATCTGGATGGAGGGGTTTGAGCCATCCCTCAGCGAGCCGGTCGGCGCTGGGGCCAAGGAAAACACCTCTGCCGTCCGGGAGTGGTCCGCGATGGCGGAAAAGGATTTCACCCAACTTCCGAGTGGACACTACCGCCTTCACGTCGAAGCGGTGGACGGCGTGGGCATGCGTCACCAGACACTGGTCATTCCCATCCTCATCCGCACACCGTGGTACCGGTCAGTGGCGGCACGGATTGGTTACGCCGCGATCGGTCTCGCCGCCGTGTTCGGGTTCGCCTTCCTGCGCGAACGCGAACTGAAGCGAAGAAACCACCGCCTTGAGGAGAAGGTCGCCGAGCGCACCGAAGAACTTCGAATCAAGAATGAAAACCTCGCGCAAGCGCTGGGCCGAGTGGAGCGACTGGCGGATATCTCCCGCGAATCCGAGGAGCGGTTTCGACGCATGGCCAACGGGGCACCCGTGCTGATCTGGATGTCGGACGCTCGCGGCGAGTGGATCTTCGCCAATGAAACGTGGCGCCAGGCGACCGGTCTCGCCCCGGAGGAAATCCTCGGCCAAGGCTGGCAACAGTGTATCCACCCGGTGGACCTGCCTGCGTTGCTCGCACGTCTTGAAAGCAGCCATCGCTCCGGCACCAGTCTGTCCATTGAACACCGCCTGCTGGGTGCGGACCGGTCCGAACGCTGGGTGCGTGTGCTGGCGCGTCCGGTGCCGGGAAGCCCGTCGGCGGCGTCTGGAATGATCGGCATCGCCGTGGATGTAACCGAGGTGCGGCAGGCACACGACGAGCGTCTGAGCATGGCCCGGGCGCTCGAGCAAGCGCAGCGGGTGGAGAGTCTGCGTGTGCTGGCTGGCGGGATCGCCCACGATTTCAACAACCTGCTCACCGCCATCATGGCCTACGCGAGCCTTCTCCAGTTGAGTGCTTCAGACTCGGGCTGGAAAGAGGGTACGCGCATGACCGAGGAGATCCTTAAAGCGGCCAGCAAGGCGGGCGGACTCTGCCGGCAGATGCTGGCGTATGCGGGGTCAGGTCAACGCGAGGAACAGCTCCTAAACCTCACCTCACTCGTGGAGGAGACGGCGGGTTTGCTCCGTTCCCAACTCGGACGTGGGGTGAAACTCGAGATTGAATCCGCGCCCAAGGCGCTGCCGGTCCGCGCCGACGAACCTCAAATTCAGCAGTTGCTCACCAACCTGCTCACCAATTCCTCGGAGGCGATCGAGCATCCACCGGGTGCGATCCGAGTCCGAACCTTCACCAGTGATAACGTTCGTTCCTTGCCGGGCCGCCTGCTCCTCGCACCTGGGGTGGATCACAGCGGGCCGCTCAGTGTGATCGAGATTGCCGACACCGGCCCCGGTTTCCAACCAGAGCACCTGGGTCGAATCTTCGAACCGTTCTTTACAACGAAAGAACTCGGGCGTGGCCTTGGGCTTTCCGCCGTGCACGGGATCGTGAAGGCACACCGCGGATACCTGCTGCTCCGCAATGAACCCGGGAAGGGATGCACGTTCTGGGTCGCGTTCGCCCAGGTCTCTCCCGCAACGGCGCCAACCTCGAGTCATTCGTCCGGCGAGCCCTGGAAAGGAAAAGGGCGTGTTCTGGTCGTTGATGATGAGGCCGCGGTGCGAGAATCAATGTCACGGATGTTGGCGGACATGGGCTTTGACTGTGTCGTCGCAGACGGCGGACGTGCCGCCCTCGCGCTTCACGCCGAAAAGCCTGAGTTCACCCTGGCGGTGGTCGACTTCGTCATGCCGGTTTGCGACGGACGGGAAGTGATCGAAACCTTGTCGCAGCGCGACCCCGGACTTCCTGTGCTCGTTGTTAGCGGCTTTACAGTGACGGAACTGGAAGCAGGGGCATCAGGAAGGACGAGCGTCGCCTTCCTGCAAAAGCCGTTCGACCTGGCCACCTTTCGCGCCGCCGTACGCCGGCTAGTCCAGCCACGAACTCCCGACAGCAACCCATCCCTTGCGTCGCCTTAGCGCGAAGTGAAGTCCATGTGCCGGTTGAGGAACGGAAGCACGCGGGTGGTATAACGGCCCGTCTCGCTCCAGTTTTCAGACCAATACACGCCGCGGTATTCCTCAGCCTCGTGCGCGATGCCGAAGCGCTCCAGCGTCCGGCTGAGCGAAACGCAACCCGCGATGTGGTCCTGGATCGGATCATAGCGGGACCAATCAAATGCGATGGCGCGCAGTCGAGCCAGGTTTCGCCACCCTTCGTCAGGTTGCTGGTCGATCAGGAAACCACGGATGAACCTGAGCGCATTCCCCGGATGGTACACCGGCACGCCGTCCTTCAGTTCCATCAGGAAATCGCACTGAAACGGTGGCCGCGCTGGATTTGGCAGAAACGCGCGACTCGCCATCACAAAGATCTGCGAAATGTGGTCATCATTGAGCTCCTCTGCCGAGCGCGCGTTCAGGATTTTATTCCAGTTTGGATACGTCTGAACCGGCAAGAGTCCTGCGCCGGTCCCCACCGGGTTGAGGGCGTAGAGCATGCCAAAAACGTCAGGGTGCCGCATCGCCAGCAGGAACGCGCCGCGGCCCCCCATCATCTCTCCTACCAGCGCGCGGCTTTCGGGCTTGCGCAGAGTCCGGTAACGCCCGTCCACGTAGGGCACCAACTCCTGCACGGTATGATCCAACCAGCGCCCGGTGTTTTCCGTGTTTTCGTAGAGGCTGCCGGTCATGGGCCCGCGGTAGTCTCCCACCACCAGAATGAACTCCTTGATGGTCCCATTCGCAATCGCGCGTTCGGTGAGAGGAACCACATTGCGTTCCGCCAACAGCTGCTCCGGGCCCTGGAAGATGCTGTGAAGGAGGTACACCACCGGATAGGACTTACCCGAACTATCGTAACCGGGAGGCAAATACACGCGGGGCTGTCGAACCGGATCCACCCCCGTCGCTGTTCCGCGAAGGACAGTCGACTCGATGGTTTCGACCACAAGCTGGCCGGTGATGGGCGGACGTTCAGCAGAACGGACCTGAGAGACCAGCGTCAGAGCGACCGCGACGGTCGCCCAGCCGAAGCGCTTCGCGGTGCGGGCGCGTGTGGCAGGCGGATGCAGGGTTGGGGAATCCATGCCATCGAACTAAGCGCCCTCCCGAGGCTCTGCGACTCCGATCACGGATGATCCTTGCACGGCGCCCGAGCCCGCTCAGCGGGTAGTCGACGCGCAGCGGGACCGATGGCTGCACCGTGCGAATGACAATGCCACCCCGCTCCAATTCGTCTCGTCCGCCTTCAGAGTCTCCGCCCGGCCGGGTTTGTCGTTGAGTTCGTAAGTCGGCCCGGCCTCTTCGGTGTCGTGCCCGGCATTAGAGCCTCTGCAGGACCTGCCAGTAGTGTTTCTTTGTATATCTACGCAATAAAAGCGTAGGGCACGGATACGTGGCTGGACGTCATTGAGCGCGCCGCGGCACGATCAAAGCTTGATCGACCCAGTCGCCACCATGTCCATGCGTGTCAGCCCAACTTCGCCCTTGATCCTGGAGACCGTGAACGCGCCGAGTCCCGCTGTGACGCAGCGTCTTCACCTGCTGGAGGGGCTGCGGGGCTTTATGGCGTGGTGGGTGGTGCTGGGGCATTTTTTGGTGGAGTCGGGTTTCCGGGGTGCCTGGCTTCCGTCCCTCGGAAGGATCATGACGAATGCCGGTTACGCGGTGGATGTCTTCGTGATCTTGAGCGGCTTTGTCATCACCCACCTGCTCTGCACGCAGCCGGTCTCCTATCGCGAGTTTATCACGCGGCGTTTTTTCCGCCTTTATCCCCTCTTCCTGGCCGCGCTCTTTGTCGGACTGCTGACGTTTGACGCGGTCCACGGTGACTACTTTCGCTTCGCGGCGCTGGTGGAATCGGATGCGCAGACCCCCGAGATGTGGGCGGGCTATGAGAAGAATCTCGTCGTGCACACCCTCGTCAGTCTGACGATGCTGCACGGCGCAATCCCGACGGCCTGGCTACCCAATGCGCAGGCTGCCTTGGTCTCACCGGCTTGGAGCGTCTCGCTGGAGTGGCAGTTTTACCTGGTGATCCCTGG
Organism: Verrucomicrobiota bacterium; assembly: GCA_023428905.1. GTDB lineage: Bacteria > Verrucomicrobiota > Verrucomicrobiia > Opitutales > Opitutaceae > EW11. The sequence continues at coordinate 215,174 of JAEYWP010000016.1, read as the reverse complement.
GCTGCTCTGGGCGTTCACGCGCTACCCCGTTTTGACCGCAGCCGCCGTGCTCATCGCGATGGGTGTGCAGCGCTGGTTTTCCATCGGCGATTGGGGTTCCTTCCTTCCCCAGCATGCGGAGTTCTTTCTCTTGGGGATCCTCTCCTACCACCTCTTTCAATTTTTGAAACGCGCCCAGCAGGAGAGCCGAAAGTCCATTCCATGGGTCCTGCTCACAGTCTTCCTTGTGCTGGCGATGGCGGAACCGCTGCGGGATCTCGTCTTCCGCCCGTATGACGTCACCGTGGGAGGCTGGCTCTCTCTTGCGATCTGGTTGATCGCCCTGGCCCTTGTGTTGGAAACGCACGCTCCCGCCCCCAGCGCACTCTCCCGACGACTCGCAGCGGTTTTCCTCAACCCGGTCGCACAGTGGCTGGGCAAGGTCTCCTATAGCACTTACCTCACCCACTATTTTGTCATTTATCTGATCATGGCATGCCTGCTCCGCTCGGGCATCACGGTGAACAAATACACCTCTCTCGCCGCGATGGTCATCGCCGGCACTCCCCTACTCCTCGCGCTCTCCTGGCTGAGCCACAGCTATATCGAAAAGCCCGGCATCGCCCTCGGCCGCCTCGCCTGCGCCCATCGCTGGTTGGGTGCCAAAAGCCCGGCGACGCTCCCCAACCCCGGCGATTCAACCGCAGCCTAGCTGAGGGGCCCCGGCCCGGGTGAGATCCGGAACAGGGGCCAAGGCAGCTTTGTCGAGAGTCAAGACATGACCCCTTATGGACTGGTGAAGACGACGGCGACGGCGGAGACGTTGTAGATGAACGTCTCATTGAGGCGCGAGCGCTCTTCCTTGAAGTCGACCAGGGCGTCCGCGCCGTGCTGCCGGGCAAGCGCTTGCAGCCTTGGCAGCGCTTCCTCGAATGCGGTTGGGACAAGGAACGTTTTTTCAATGTGGACGTTCAACTTCGCCACCGGCGTGTAAGGCCGAGATGGCGCCTCCGTGCGGAAGATCTGAATCGCCGCATCGGCGGAGAGCGGCGCACGCCGCTCTCCCACAACGAAAGCGTTGCTTTGCACGCTCGCACAGCCAGCCAGCACCAGGCTGGCGAATACCAGTACGGTTGCGGCCTTATTTGACGGCATCGCGTATTTTCCCCGCCACTTCCTCGTTCCAGAGCTTCTGCCCGACGATCCCGACCATGGTCTTCTTGGTCACCACCTTGACCTCGGTTTTGCCGTCGCCGAGATCCTTGATGTCGACAAAAAGCTTCTCCCCGCCCGAGCCCACCGCCAGCCCGACTTTGTTCGAGCGTTTCCCTTCGATCCGTGTGGGGGTGTCCTGCTTCACCTTACACCCGACCGAGGCAAGAGCCATGAGGGCGGCCTCGTGCACCTTCGCCGGAGTGGCGTTCAGAACAATGATTGTCGTGTTCTTCTTCGTCTCCTTCTCCTCCGCGTCCGCACTCGCGGCAGCGGGCTCCTTGTCGGCCGCCCACACAGAAACGGGAGCAGCCAGCAGAAGAGCGTTCAAGGTTAGGAATACAGCGGTAGACTGGAAACGGATTCTCATAGGGTGATGAATAAGCGTTCAGTCTTCCTTATGACACGAAGCGAGCGGCGGTCAATTGTGCGATCTAAGCCGGCATTGGGGCTCCGGGTCCCGGGGTTATCTTGTCAAGAGTCAAGACATGCCCCCTTAGCGCGCGTCGCGCCGCGGGAAGTGCCAGCCGTTGGAGGTGAGCCAGTCGGTGATCTCCGTTTGCCAGGTCGCTCGCGGGAGAAGAAAGAATCCGTGCTGGCCTTTTTCGAAGAACCGCGCCTCCACCGGAACTCCGGCGCGCCGGAGCGCTTGAAAGAACACGATGCTGTTGTCCACGTCGACCAGGCGATCGTCGGCCGCATGCAGGATCAACGTGGGCGGGGTGTCTTTGGTCACGTGGCGTTCGTTGGAAAACAACGTCACGTCGTCGTCTGAGGGCGTGGAACCGAGCAGCGCCCGGCGCGAATCCAGGTGCGTGATCGTCGCGTCCATGCTGATGACAGGATAGACCACGATGAGAAAATCAGGACGCAGGCTCACCTCGCTCAGGTCGTCGGAGTAGGCCTTGTCGAAATGGGTCGCCAGGGTCGAAGCCAGATGCCCGCCCGCTGAAAAACCAATCGCACCGATGCGGGCCGGATCCAGGCCCCACTGCTTCGCGCGTTGACGGACAAAGCGCAGCGCCTGTTGCGCGTCCTGCAGCGGCCCGATCGCCTTGTTTTCCATCGTCCGATCACTCGGTATCCGGTATTTCACCACGAAGGCGGCGAAACCGTGTTCAATAAGAAACCGGGCCTGCTGGGTCCCCTCATAGTCAAACGTGAGCCCGGCGTACCCTCCGCCTGGGAAGATCAAGAGACTGGCACCATTGGCCCTGCTCGGGGCGGGCAGGTGAACGTCGATCTGCGGCCGCGACACGTTCCGCACAAAGCCGCGGTCGCCCCCGGATTCCTCGTCCGACGCCGCTTTGGAGTTTGGGATTCCGGCCTCACCGTAGAGCGGGAAACTCTGCAGTGGCGGCGGGAAAAAACGGCTCATCTCCGGAGGCGCGCTGGTCGTTTTCTGCGCCGGCGCGGACTGCGCGGCCTGGCCCAGAGCCCAGGGTGTGAGGGCGACGAAGGCGGAAAGGAGCAAAGGGGAAAGCAGTTTCATGGGGAAACCGGACAACAACGTGCCGTGGCAGCGGGGTCCAGAAAACAGAACCAAGCGAACCGCGACGACGGCCGGCGGCTCTCGCGCCAGTGTTTTCGCCGGCGCCAACGCGCTCCCGGAAATCCCGGCGCCGGTCACCTCCTCCGACGTCCACCCACCCCCGAGATCCAGACCGCCCTCCTGACTCCCTGGGATTTTGTTGGCGAAGACCTCGACCAATCCGGAAACGCTGTTAAACAGCCGGCTGCTTACCGTCATGAATTATCCGCTCCAGTTCAGCTTCAAGATCCTGGCCTTTGCCCCGCAAATTTTCATCCGCGATGCCTCGGGCTCGGATGTCTGCTATGTGAAGCAGCAGCTGTTCAAGCTGAAGGAAAAGATCCGGGTGTATACCAGCCCCGCGATGACCTCCCTGCTGGCGGAAATCAATGCGGACCGCATCATCGATTTTTCGGCGACCTATACCATTGCCGATGCGAATGGCGCGCCCTTCGCCGCCATCCGACGGCAGGGGCTGCGTTCGTTATGGCGAACCCATTATGACGTGCTGGAGGGCGGCGCTCTCGCCTACACCATTCGGGAAGGCAATCCCTGGACCAAGATGGCCGACGGGGTCTTTGGACAGGTCCCTATCATCGGTCTGTTGTCGGGGTATCTCTTTCACCCACGGTACGATGTCTTCGACACCCAGAACCGCCTGGTATCCAGCCTGCACAAGAAACCGGCATTTCTGGAGGGCAAGTTTGAGCTCCGAAAGCACCTCGACGTGCCCAACGACATCACGATTGTCATGGCCCTCTTCATGACCGCCCTCCTCGAGCGCCAGCGCGGCTGAGCCCAGGTATCCAAAGACGGGGCCCCGGGACCCACACACGGTTAGCTTCTTCTCGCTCCCCGGTCCTTAGTCACCCGTTGGCCTACGCGCCGCGCCGGGGTGTGCGCGCCAGCGCAGCCACACGCTTCCACAGCTTGCTTCGCACTTGCTTGAGGCCGAAGCCCTGCATTCGCCGCGCGCGGCGCCGTTCCATTTCCGGCCAGCGATCAATCTCGAGGCGCTCCTCATGCGCACGGTCCTGGGCGAGGACTCGAATCAACTGGAGCGCCCTCAAGGCGAAGTGATCCGGCCGCAGGTGAGCCTCCCACGCTGCACGCGCGGCCCGTCCCAGCGTCTCCCACTCGTTTTCCCGTTCCGCCAAAATTTCGGGCAGGCGCTCGACCTGCCGCTCGGGCACCCGGATTGCACACGTGCTCCACGGGATCCTGCCGGGAGGCACCCAGTCGTCGCTCAGGATCACCGGCGCCCGGCCCAGCGCCATGCTTTCTTGGATACGGTAGGTGTTTGGTCCGTAACCTCGCGGACAGAGTGAAAACTTCCCGTCTTGAATGAAGGAGACGTAGTCCTCTCGGGCACGCTCCACCTCCCTGCTCGCGCACTCGGCGTTGAACTGGCTGCGTGGTGTCTCCCGGAGCGCAAAACACCCGTCTGACGCAATCCGCCGACTTTTGAAAAGCCGACGGCGAACGCGCTGCCCAGCGGCCCCGGCAAAACTCGCCAGGTGCGTGGGTGCAGCAGGGAAAAGACTCTCTGGATCCACGTCGGCCACCAGGGGATTCGCCGTTCTGGGGTATTGCCAGGTGCGGTGTCGGCGCGGGTCATAGTCCCGGCGTACGAGCGAGCAATACACCCCGGATAGAAACCCGATCAGCTGGTCCTCGGTGTTGATCGTGTAGCAAAGCTCGGGGTACGTCCGCACCCAGGGATGGGCTCTCAAGGATTTGGCCCAAATCAGTTCCGACGGGTCGTAATCTTCGCAGAAGATGATGGCCTCTGCCTCCTGCGGTGTCTCCACCCGGACAAAGCCGTCGCGATCGACGCAAGCGTCGAGCTGGGCGGAAAACTGCTGCACGCTCCTGCCGTGCTGCCCCCGCGTCGAAGTGAAGAGGATCCTCATGTGACAAACGCCGCCGGGTTCCCACCGCGACCACTTCCCCCGTGCCGCAGTAGGAGGATTACCCTATGCCGCACTTCGGCACCAGCCTTATTTAAAACGAACGCAACATTACGACAGCTTCACAGCACCGCATCGCCGGGTCTACCCACGCCGGGCGGCAGTTCCGCCTCCTGGAGCAGCTCGGCGACCTTGAGCGCGGTGAGGGGGGTGGTTTCCGCAGGTTTCAGGACGCGTGTCGAACTCAGATACGCCCGGCTGGCCTCTCCTAGTGTGGCGCGATGACAAACGCGTTGAGTTCGGCCAAACGGCCGTTTTCGAAGCGCCAGACGTCACAGTAAGAAGACGTCCTCTCCCTGGCGTTTTCGTCTTGGAGTGTGATCTCCCCGAGCACTGCAAGGTACTCCCCTTCCGCGATCATCTCCCGAACACTGAACCTGGGCGGTTCTTTGTACGTTTCCGCCATCCACCGCCTCACCGCGTCCTTTCCCCTGAGCGTCCGCTCGCCCACAAAATTCCAGACGGTGTCGTCGGTGCAATGGACCAGGAAACCGTCGAAGTCACGTTGCGCGATTGCCTCGTTTGCCTTGGTCAAAATCTCCTTGTGCGTGTTCGACATGCGTCAGCCTAACTCGCCGTGCTGGACCTGCAACCGAGAGCGGGGCGCAATTCGAAAAGTCACCTGCGTCGCGTCGGCCAGTGGCGTTGCTGTTAGCAAGGGGTCACGTCCCAACTCCCAACAAAGCAGCACTCCGGCCGGGATCTCAGAAAGCCAAAGGCTGACTGCCCCAGTGGCACGCGCCGATGCCGCTGCCACCCGTCAGGCGAAGTATGCTGCGAGGGTATTCTTCACGAGCGTCGCCGGGATCATCAGGTTGTTCTTGTCGGGCGCTCCTTGCAGGTTCTGCCAGACCAGCGCGAAGCGCGCGTTGTGGGCGTTGTCATTGAAGATCACGCAGTCGGATAGAACCAGCCCACCCGCCTTCAAGGGCCCTTCACCCACCTTGGCGTGTGTGGGCACGAAGTCCCCGTTCGCAGGCCAGATCCCATGCAGGTTGAACCAAGGCGCTCCCCGCGCGAAAAGGTCCATCATCTCACTGCAGGCGGCTGGACCGTCGAACAAACGTCCGAGAGCCAGCAAGGTGATGAGTTTCGCGAACTGGTAGGTGGACGCGGCCTGTGCGACAGCGCCGTCGTTCTCCGAGGGAATGGTGACATAAGGCCAATCCCGCTTGTAGTCCCCGCACAACCACACGCCGTCCGGCGCCGCTCGGTCCGAGAAGAAACCTCCGCCCTGCAAGGCTGCGTTGAGGAAACCGTAGCCCACGCCGTGGATACACGCATGGGCCCCATCGTTCTGGTTTTGGTTCTCGAAGATACTGCGGAGGCGGGCCTCATAGGCCGGCTTGAACCGCACGCGTTTGGTGAAGGTCTCCGTCGCATCGAAATCGAGCACTGTCTCGTACGCGGGCAGAAGATGTTTGTCCGTGATGCTGGACGCGTTCGCGATCAGGAGCGGCACCTTCAGGCGGATGTCGGCATTGATCGCCTCACGAACCGCGCTGAAGAACTCGGCCCCGGTCGACGGCTGCAACTCCGCCTCCACCCGTCGTGCGGCGGCGCGAAGCTCGAAAGCGGCATACACCGCAGCGACCTTGACCATGCTCGCCGAATAATGCGTGAGCTGCTGGTTTACCCCCGCGACAGCCTGGGTGGCGTCGCCCGACTTGAGCTCGACCAGGGTGAGCGCGAGCTTGTCGATCTTGCCGGCCTTCGCCGGCTGGCTCGCCCTCAGGTCGGCGACGACGGTGTCGAGGGCGGCCTGCAGCTTCGCGCTCGCCACCAGCGGATCCGTGTAGAGTGCGGGTACCATCGTCGCGGATACGGTGGGAACGAGCGCCAGTCCCTCGCCTCCTCCCACCACGTCTTTGAAACGAACGAGCTGGACGAACAGATCCTCCTCCGCGGACGTCTTGTCCGCCAAGCCCTCATAGGCCTCCACAAAGTCCAGGAAGCTCTGGTGAATGCGGCCTCCGGTTGCCGGGTCGATCAAGGACAACAAAGTCCGCTCCGGCGAACCGTCGCCTTTGATCGCATAAAGGACACGGGCGTGGGCCGCAGCCTCCTTTGCGCCCACATCGACGGTGACCCAGACAGGTCCGTATTTATTCACCAGGTTGACGTAATAATCGAGTTCGTGGCTCGCGAAATTGCCCCCGTCGGCGACCATCCCAAGCGCGGCAACAAACCCTGCCTTCTCTTCACGCGGCAGAGGTTCGCCGCTCCGGAAACGCTCCAGATAGGTCGGGCCGGCCATGCTGAGGACGTCTTCGATCGGGTACGGTGATTTGCGGCGGTCTTTCCAGCTCTTCATCATCGTGGCCACGGTGGCCCAGCAGGCCTGGTCATTCGGCTGGCGGAGCGTCGGTATCAGCCCCGACACCTCGGCGAGCACCGTCTCTGTGGGTGAAGTGACTTCTGCCGCACCTTTCTGCTCCACGGTGGTGAACGTCCCGTCGGGCAGCGACTGGGTTGCCTTCACCTCGCGCCCACTCTTCACGGCCTCGACCGCGGCGTTTCCGAGCGCCTTGGTCGACGCGACCTCCGGCGCCGCGGCGGGGGTCTTTCCGCTGATCTGCGCGCGGTAGGCGTCCTCGATCAGCTTCTGCCCGGCCTCCTTGGAGAGCGTGCCATCGGCCATCGATTTTTTGATACTGTCGATGGTCGAACCCCCACTGCGGATCGCACTGGCTTGCACCGCCAGCTCCGACGCCTTGTCCGCATAATGCTTGGCGCTCTCCTGGTTGGAGAGCATCGCCTGGAGCGCGTTCTTCTGGTTTTGATCGAGGCCCGTGATGTTCGGAAAAAGGTCGGATTTCCCGAGCAGGCCGAGGGCACCGGCCAGCGTGGCGCCGGGCTCGGGAGCGCCCGGTGCGTTCTGGATGTTCACGATCGGCGTGGGGAAAGGCGTCGGGGTGAGTTCCCCCGGGTTCGTGCGTTGCGGCGGGGTGGTGCCGATCGGCGAAATGGGCGTCGGCTGATCCGGCAACGGAGACTCCTCCCAACGCCAGTACCGCTCCTCCTCCTTGCGTTCGCAGGAGTTGCACGCGCCCATCACCGCTTCCGCAAAGACCCCCCGCGTCGGCACGCTGACGCGGAAGGGGGGCACCGGGGTGAGCGGCTCGTAATGGTCGAGCAGTTGAACGGGTTTGAAGAGGGGCCGGCCCTGTTCGTCGAACCGCGGTCGGCCGTTCTCGTCCACCTCCTGCTCCGGCTGATACGTCGGATCCAGCTTAAACCCGGGGGCGACGGGCATGATCAAACTGTTACCGGCCACACCGATCACCCGGTTCTCCACGACTGACGCCACACTGCGTCCGCCGGAATGGGGTGCGGTGAACCCGTCGAGGAGCATGTAGCGTCGGTCCGGGTCCATCCGCTGCCAGATCGCCTTGTGATAGTATTCGATGTGGCTGTTCAGGTGGGCCAGGAGTTTCCGGCTGAGTTCCTCGTCCTCCTTGCGAGGATTCCGCAGTTCTTCCGTGCTGAGCGGCGTGTGGAGCGCGACGTTATCGGAAGGGATGGTGACCGATCCACCGGGAAAGGAGATGGTGGCGCTCTTCAGGTCGTTATTGATCGCGTCGTTGCGCAGCAGCACGCCGTCGAAGTGAGCGGTGCGGTAGCGGAACGTGCCGCTGCGCACGATCACCCGGGAATTCGCGCTCTGGGAAAGGTCGTAGCTGGTGTAGATGACCAGCTTGGCGATCTGGTCGCGCCGCAGGCCGATCGCCTGTGGTTTCTGGCGGATGGATACATAGAGACTGGCCTCGCGCTGGTAGCGTGAGATCAGCGTCGCGTCCAGCGGGAGGTCGTGGCGCTGACCTTGGTGGTCGATGGCGACAAATCGCAGCGTATCCACAAAACCCTCCGCAATCTTTGGGGCGATCGTCTCCTCGAAGATGCGATCGCGCTCCTGTTGCGCGCGCTTGGCGAAGTAGGTGTTGTAGATGTAGTGCCAGGTCCAACCGGTGAAGAAGGCGTAGTGTGCCCAAGCGGCGGGATCGAGCGGGTTGTCGGCCGCATCGTCATTGCTGTCCCGCGGGCGGTTCAACGACAGCGTCAGGTAGAGGTCTCCCGAAAGGTCTTGAACCGTTTCTGCTGCGTACGTGGTGGCAGGAAGGTCGGTACCTGCATAGGCATTGAAGCGTCGTTCCACCGCGTCGAACGCCTCAGAGAGTGACTTGGTCCGCACGGAGTACCCGCCTGTCGAAAGACGAAACAGACTTCGGGTGCCTGGATCGCGCAATGCCGCGCGCAGGATATCCTTCCAGCGAACCACCTTGGGTTCGTCAAACTCCGACATGAGAAGGGGAATGAACAGGCATTCCTGGACGTGCGTGAGCTTCTGCTCGATCGCGTAGTGCCGGAGCACTTCGAAATACTGCACCGTCAGGGCGTGGCAGTGATTGTAGTTGGCCACGACCTCCGTCTGGACCTTGAAGCGTTCCGTTTGCCGCGCCGTTTGCACCACCGTGCTGCGCTGGTTGCGGACCGCGGAGGCGCCTTGCTGGATGGTGTCGCGCAACTGGTTCAGCCCGCTCGCGGAGACCGTGCGACTGGAGTCCTGCCAGGCCGACGAAGACGCACTGCCGCTGGAGGAGGAGTAGCCTCCCGCGACACCCATGAAGACGGGAGCGATGAAGGCCCCGATACCTCCGCCGATGCCCCCGGCCTTTCCCGACGTTTTGGCCTGGCTGCCCCCGCGCATGCTCTCGGAAACGCTGCCTTGGGTGATGTCGAGAATATCGCGGTTGTGCGACAGGTGCGCATTAACCGCCTCGTCCTCGTGCGTGTCTTCGTCGCGCCGGCCGTACTCCGTGCGGTCCCAATCAAAGATCACGATCTGCTTCTTCTGCCCCGGGGCGAGCGGCAGACTGTAAAGAAGGTCGCCGAGCGAATAACCGTCCGCCTTCCAGACCTGTTTATAATACAGAACATGTCCGTGGGAGATGGTAGCCGCCTGGTAGAAGGTGGGCGTGCCATCCCAATCAATCGAGTTGCTGGCGGAAAGTTCGCCACGCCCGGCCACGCTCTTGTATCCCTCCAGCGTGAGCCACGGGGATTTCAGGTACATTTGCGCCGCAAACTGCTCGGGGTTGGCGTTGATGAAACCCGTGACGAAGGGTGTTGGCGGATACATCATCGCGGTTGAAACCAGACCGGCGGCCGCGTCTGTCACCGCGCTTGCGACCCCGGCGACGGCATCGCTCAACGTCGGCGCGGTCGGTTGCGGTTCATTCTTGAGGAACTCCGGGGGGATGTAGATCGGCGGGTACGGCGACTTCTTCTTATCCAGGTCAGAGAGCGTTGTACCCTTGATCTGGGGATCGGTCGTTCGCACGACCATCGTGAAGGTGAATTCCTCCAGCGTGCGGTTGGGTGTGGTAAAGTTGACGCAGCTTCCCCCGATGTCCTGCGAGTAGGCAGAGGGATTGTTGATCAAATCCTCCTGATCGGGGAGACGGGGCGCTTTGGGTCCGCCGTGGCAGTCGCACTCCTCTTCGTCTCCGAACCTGTCCCCCACCCCAACAACGATGAACACGAACTTGGGCAGGCGCGCTCCGCGTTCGTCGCTCTCGCCGTCCTCCAGATCCACGGGAACCGCGTGGTCCAGGCCAGCGTTCAAGGTGCCGGCAACGGTCGCGACCACATGCGCGTAACGTCCCTTGGGCCGTTCCGCCGTGAAGTTCCCATAACCATCCGTGGTCGCGACGACGATCGGGCGTGCGGCGCCCTCGCCCGGCGTGCTCCACAGCATGACTTGCTTGTTCTTGATCGGGTGGCGCCCAGCTTCATCCACCACCTTGCCCTTCAGTTTTTCCGCCTTTGCCTCGCCAGCGCGGGGGTCGACCTTCACCACCACCGGCGTCGGGGCCTCGACCGCCACGACCTGTTCCTCGCGTAGTGCCTCGGTCGTGACAGACCGCTGATGGGCCAGCTGTCCGGAAGGATAGCGCACCGTCAGGGTGATCGACGGCCGCGCCAGTTTTTCCGCGGCCGGCAGCGAAAAGCTGAATGCGTCCGACCGTCGCAACGTGTATGACTGCTCTTCGGGACGAGCACCTCCGGTTTCAGAGTCGGTGGCGGAGAGAGCGTAACCGACCAGGACGAGGTAGCCGTCGAAGTCCTCCGGGTGCCTGTTGGCGTTTTTCCAAACCAGTTTTCCGCGGAGCGAAAGTGGGGTCTGGGGCGGTCTCTCGGTCAGGCGTATGCGAATCTTGACGGGTTCCGTGCCTCGCAGTGCCTCGACGGCCGGCACCGACGCCCGGCCCACGCGCAGTCCCTCCGGCGAATACACCGTCAGCCCGAGTTCCTGCTCAAGCGAGACCTGGCGGCCGTCGCCCAAGTCGAAGAAGAACGTATTGTCGGTCCCCTTCAGAACAGAGCGGGTGGCCTGCTCATGAAGGGTGTCCGGAGCGTCCGCTCGCCGCAGCAGATAGCGGAGCTCGACGACGTAACGATTGAAGACGGTGTTCTGTTCCTGGGCGGTCGCATTGAGAAGGAGGCCGTGGATACGCATAGGGTGTCACGCCTACATCCCGGATTTCGCGCAGCTGTTGCAGCGCCCGGCCGTACCTCTCCCTCCGCCTCAACGGTCGTTCCTGAAGCAACACAGAGGCGCCACGGGAGCGGTACGCCTACAGACCAGCGCGGTCATCGAGGAAGGCGTCGTGCCGCCTACAAAACAGCACCAAAAAACCTGAAGGTGAATCGGCGGAAACCCCAACCGTACCACTGCATGCAGTTCTTCCACCCTCAACGGTCATCGCTTGAATCAGGTGCGGCCGCGTGCGTAGTCTGGCCGGACACGTGACGGCCCTTTCTCCAGCTAGCAGCGCCTTCTATCATGAAGCCGTGGATGCTTTCGCGCGCGTGAGCGTTGCGGAGGTCCTGGGTCACCTGTCCCTGCACTCCGAGTATCCGATCGAGACGAGCCAACGCGACGCATGGCACACCGAAATCGAGCTTCTTCAGGCCAGCCTGGCCGATATCAATGGTCACGTTTTCTTCGAGTTCACGGTGCCGCGAATCGGCAGTCGCATCGACGCTGCGGTGGTCTGCGGAGCGGCGATCATCGTCCTGGAATTCAAGGTGGGTGCGAAGGACTTTCTTCGTTCCGACGAAAGCCAGGTGTTGGACTATGCTCTCGACCTAAAAAACTTTCACCGCGCAAGCCACGGTACCGCCATCGTGCCGGTTCTGGTCGCGACAGAGGCAGCCTCCCAGCGCATCGAGCTAGGTCCGTGCGACCAGGATGGCGTCTACCGGCCGGTTCGCGTGAATGCTGCCGGGCTGCGCGAGTTGCTGGTGCTGATCGCCGCGACGGTCCGTGGTCCAACGGTTGACCCAGTCGCGTGGTCGCAGTCGTCCTACTGTCCCACGCCCACCATCATCCAGGCGGCTCAACGGCTCTACGCCAACCACGGCGTGGATGCGATCACCCGCAATGATGCCGGAGCAGAACATCTGGCTCGAACAACGGGGTTTGTTGAAAGCGTGGTGGAGCGCACGTGCTCAAACGGAGGCCGTTCAATCGTATTCGTCACAGGCGTACCGGGCGCGGGCAAGACCCTGGTCGGGCTCAATCTTGCGACGCGCAGGCGCGCGAAGGATTCGCCTACGCATGCGGTCTACCTCTCCGGAAATGGCCCACTGGTCAAAGTGCTGCGGGAGGCTCTCACCCGGGACGAGGTCGCACGACTCCGCTCCCGACGACAGCGCAAGACCAAAGCTGAAGTGGGACAGCCGATCAAAGCCTTTATCCAAAACGTACACCACTTTCGAGACGCCGCGCTGCGTGACGGGAATGCGCCGGCCGATCATGTGGTGATCTTCGACGAAGCCCAGCGCGCTTGGGATCGCGCGATGACGTCGCAGTTCATGCGCCAGAAAAAAGGGCAGCCCAACTTCGATGCTTCTGAGCCGGAGTTTCTGATCTCGTATCTAGACCGGCATCCCGACTGGGCCGTGGTCGTGTGCTTGGTCGGGGGCGGTCAGGAGATCAATCGTGGTGAGGCGGGTATTTCTGAGTGGCTGGACGCAGTGCGCACGCGTTTTCCGCACTGGCAGGTCTATGCACCTGGCGATCTCCTCGGACCTGAATACGCCGCCACGCGAGCCCTGGAGTTGTTGCGGGGAAGCGTGAATTTCACTTACGAGCCCGCACTGCATTTGGCCGTATCCATGCGCTCGTTTCGTTCTGAGCGCGTTTCCTCGTTCGTTCACGCGCTGCTGGAATGCGAAGAACAGCGGGCACGGGAGCTGTTGCAGGCCATCCACGCGAGCTATCCCGTCGTGGTGACGCGTGATCTGGACAGGGCAAAGCGGTGGGTCCGGACGAAAGCCCGTGGCAACGAACGGATCGGAATGGTGGCCTCCTCAGCGGCTCACCGCCTGAAGCCGCATGCGATCGACATCCGTTACACCGTGGATCCCGTGCACTGGTTCCTGAATCCGGAGCATGATCCCCGGTCGAGCATGTACCTGGAAGACGCCGCGACGGAATTCCAGGTCCAGGGACTGGAGCTCGATTGGGCTTGCGTGAGTTGGGACGCTGACCTTCGCCTGGCACGTCATCGCTGGGAGTACCACGAATTCCGGGGCTCACGTTGGCAGCGCGTGAACAAACACGAGCGGCGCCGCTACCTGAAAAATGCCTACCGGGTCCTGCTCACCCGCGCCCGCCAAGGTATGGCTATCTTTGTCCCTCCAGGCTCGTGCGAAGATCCCACCCGTTCGCCGGGCTTCTACAACGAGACGTTTGAATACCTGACGGGACTGGGCGTTCAGGAGATCTAGCGAGAATCGCCGCGTGGGCAGTCCGTTCCGAGGTGCCGGTGCAATACCCGCCCCCTCGCTGTGGAGGGTTGCCTTGCCCCGGTGCATGGCCAACCTAGAGCCATGACGGCTCGCGATGTCATTGAACAAATCAAGGCTCTCCCGGCAGAGGAACAGGAGAAGGTCCGCGAGTTCGTCACGACCGATCTGCCGCTGAAGGTGATGGAAAAAGACACGTTCGAGCCGGCCACGAAGCAGGTGTTCGAACGTCACCGTGAGCTGATGCGCAGGCTCAGCCAATGAGCGCCGAAACGCCGGCGTTCCTGACGCTCGAGCAGGTGGAGTTCCTTCACCGCGTCTCGCTGGAAGAACACGGCGGACAAGATGGCGTGCGGGATCCGGCCGCGCTGGAGAGCGCTGTCATGCAGCCGCGGAACATCTGGCTCTACGGCAAAGGCGATATCTTTGACGTGGCCGCTGCGTATGCCTTCCACCTGGCGCAGTCACAGTCCTTCTTGGACGGAAATAAACGCGCGGGGATGGGCGCGGCCCTCGTGTTCCTTGAGGGCAATGGCTCGCCTGTGCCTGAATCGACTGAGGAGGGACACGGTGCCATGATCGCGATCGCTGAACGGCGAATGAGCAGGACGGAACTGGCCAAGCTGTTTCCGAGGCTCTGCGGGAAATCGGCCTAGCGGCGAGTAGCCGCCGAACAGCCGTTGAAACAGGCTTCGCTTATTCGGCTGGGCAGGTCGGGTGAGAACGTTAAGCGACCTTGGCTCAGACGAGGTCCGGTGGAACGGAAGCGGGCACGTCTGGACTGTGACAGCGGATCTGGCGGAATGGACGTTGCAGCGCCCCGGTCGCGGATGGCTTTGCCCACGCAGTTTTGCACGAGGCGGCACGCTGCCAGGTCAGGGCGCCGTCGGTTTAACACCGTTCGTGAGACCAAGCGTTGATTTCTCGACGTCTCAAACATTGGGTACCATCGTCGTTCCTGCGGCGGGCCGGTGCTCTTTGTTTCGGCGTTCAGTGGTGACGGTTCTGCTCCGCGAAAACCGGTTCATGAAAACTCTCCCCTGGAAGATCCGCAGCGCATCCGTCGGCGCGCGCGTTGTGCTCATACTTGCTCTCTGCTGTAGCGGGAACGCAGGTACCGCAGCATCTCCGTCTTCAGCACGGCAAGCCTTCGAACACCACAAAGAGGATCTGGGTATTGTGGACCTCGGCAGCGAGGTGACGCAGAGCCCCAAGGGCCCCCTGAATTTCGTCGGGCGCATCGTAGACGAGGTGAAGAAGGAAACCGCCGGAGGCTGCAGAATCGCTGTCGCGGTCACGAACAGCCCGCACAGCCCGAAACTACACGTGATCGCAGACGGAAAGCGCGTCGACGGCTTTGATGATGTGGTGTGGCACAGTCTCACGATGAGTCCCGACGGAAAACACGTCGCATTCGTGGCCAATCGCGAGGGGAAGCAGGTCTGCGTCCGAGACGGGCGGGCAGGCAACAACTACGAGAAGATCGGTCGCATGGGCACTGAATCGGGGAGCCCTCTGGTCTTCAGTTCCGATGGACAGCAGCTGGGCTACGTCGTCCAAATGCACGGCAGGTGGCGTGTTGTCGTGAACGATGTGCTGGGGCCAGAGTTCGACGACGTCGGCGGAATGATGCTGACCAAACATTACCCCGCCACCTTCAACGGGCTGCCCTCATTGAGAGCGGAAACCTATGGTGGGAGTGACTGCCCTGTGTTTTCAGCGGATGGTCAGAACGTGTTCTACCTGACACAGCGGAAGACCGCACAAGGACGTCGCTACGCTGTGGTGCTGAATGGCATTTCTGGCCCAGAGTTCGAAGCGTTCTGGGGCGCGCATCTTTGTCCCACCGGAGATGTGGCCTATGTGGGGCTCAACGGATTCAATGCACAGGTCGTCTTCAATGGTGTGCCTGAAACCGAGCAGGGTGGATCTGAGTTGGTGTTTAGCGCTGACGGGAAACGGCGTGCTTACATCGGGGGAAAAGCGGGGAGCGGAGCGCGTTTCATCGTGGTGGATGGCAAGCCGAGCCGACAGTACGGCAACATCGAAAATCTTCGGTTTAGCCCGGATGGCAGCCATGTCGCTTTCAACACGTACGTAGAAAGCTCGGGCTATCGGGTTGTGTTGGATGATGTCATGGTTGCTCCCGTGGATGGCTACCGTATCAGCAGAGTGTATTTCAGTGGGGATGGATCACGAACCGTCTTCCTCGGGGAGAAGAGTCGAGATGCCGTTGGAGACAAAGCGTTAATCGAAGCGGGGTGTGTCACTGCAGAATTCCTCGGAGCGTATTGGCTTACCGTCAGCCCCGATTGCCGTCGTGTCGCCTACTGCAAAGTAACGCCTGGTCGCGGCCAGAGAGTCGTTCTCGACGGGATCGAGCACCCGGAGTTTAGGTCGGTTGATTTCGAACGTGTCCGCTTCAGTTCCGACAGCCGACACTTGACCTACGTTGCCCACGATTCGGAGGGGAAATGGCGCGTGGTTGCAGATGGGGTTGTCGGACCCCCAATCGACTCATTGGCAATCAACCACCCTGTCTTCGCTTCAGAGACCGGAGGTTGGGCATATGCAGGGAAAGTCGGCGGGGATTGGATCGTTTTTGCAAACGGTGTCGCCGGGCCCAAGCTCACCCAGATCAGCTTAGATTCGTTTGTCTTCAGCGAACACAGCACCGACGTAGCCTACGTTGGGAACGTGAACGGCGCCCGCTGTGTGGTGCGAAGCACTTCAACCGGTCCGCTTTTCTCGGAGATCAGGACCGGCTCTCTCTCCTTTAGTCCTGACGGGAAGCACCTAACCTACGTTGCCGCTGATACGCCTGAAAACGGTGACGGAAAGGGAAAGAAATCGTGGCGGACGGTCATCGACGCCACGCGAGGACCGAGCTTCTCCGAGATAGGTCCGAAAGGGGTTGTATTCAGCTCCGACAGCCGAAACTCGGCCTATGTAGCAAGGATGGGACGTGAAGAGATGGTCGTCATCAACGGACTCGAAGGCCCTCGCTTCTCGTCCATCGAAGTGGGTCCAATCGAGTGCAGCGACGGCCGGCTCGAGTACATCGGTTTTGAAGGCGCAATCCCAAGGAGAAAACTGGTGCGCGTCACAGTTAGAGGGTTTAGCTCGGTGGCTCTGCATTAATACATCCGCCGATTAACTACGCGCACGGGGAAACGGGTCAGGCGCAGTGATTCAGGCGGAGCGAGCACCGCGCTTGCCGCGGAACGCAGTGAAGCGGGGCCGCGCACGGCCCGCGGACGCGCAGCGGGAGGGCGGGCCAGGAGCGCGAGGGGCGGCCCGGAATGAGCCGCCTCGCTGCTTTGGTTCCGACGATGGTGCTGGCGGAATCCGCTTCGCCGGGAGCATTCCAGCGCATGGCGGCTGCCAAACCTCCGACCTTCGCTGGTCATTGTGTCGCGAGCCGACGGATACACAAATGGTGTGCTTGACGAACGAGCGGGATGGTCAGGGTCATCTGCTTAGCGCCTCAACGAAGTGTTGAGGGTTTTGCGTCTGACATAAATAAAGCGCGAGGGACGCCGCCGATGGGGACGGCTCGTCGAAGGCTTGGGCGCGGGAAAAACAAGGATTGTGGGCGCTTGGAGAGGGTGCCGAAGGGGTCAAGTCTCAACTCCCAACAAACCGAAATGCCCTCGCGTTTCAAAGGCCGCAATAGTGCAGACGTGCCGGGCCTAGACCCCTGCTTCCAGCAGCTTTTCCACTCGACGCGGATTTTCGGGCGACGCGATCCAGCGCCGAATGTGAACACTTAACGCGTCAGGCGCCCCCATCTGTAAGCGCGAACACAGCCATGCGTTCGATACAGAGGTCACCCGCTTCATCGCCGCTGCAAGAAGCACCTTCTGAGACGCACCCTTTTTCGCGGGCAGTGCGGACAGATTGATCGAGGCGGCAACCGCGAATCGATTCAGACGCTCTGCCCAAATCGCCTCCTTCAGTTCCTGGACCCCCTGCGGTTCCACTCCATCGAAGCGAGTCCAGGTTTGGCTCCGTAGTCTCTCTTCCACTTGTACGACGGCCAGGTTCCTGAACTCTGTCGTGCCGAGACACCAACCCCGGCTCAGCCGAGTAGATCTCATTTCGATCTTAGCCGCGGCATCGTTGCTGAGGATCTCCAGGTAGGTCGCGTAGGCAACCCACCCTTTTGGCGCATCCACCAAGCCGGCGGCCTCCAACACCGTGGTCGGGTCCAGCCATCCCGGGCGCCCCCGGCGACGAAAGGCCGAATAGCTGCTAAATTTAAACTTTGAATACGTGTTAAAGGTCACCAACCGGGCGCGGATCGGGTTGAGATGAATGTAGTGACAGACTTGAGCGAACCGAATTCCCGGCTCCACCAGCAGCGCTTTAAAACGGCCCTGAAACGGCCTGCCCACCAGGCCTCCATAACGGTTGGTCCGAAGCACCCACGTTCCCTGCAACCATTTCATCCCCTCACTCAAGTTCGGTTCGGAGATCTGCAGCGCGAGGTGAAAATGGTTCCGCATCACCACGTACGCGTGGATGCGCCAGCCAAAGCGCGTCGCAGCTTCACCCAAAGCACAGACAAACGCTGCAGCCGCGCCCTTCCCGTCAAACAAGCTTCGCCGATAGTTCCCCCGGTTTATGACGTGATAACACGCCCCCGGGAATTGGACCCGAATCGCTCTCCCCATCCAGAGACGACAAACATCGACGATCTAATAGTCAATGTTTTCATACTCGTCGCAGTTTTGTTGGGAGTTGGGACGTGACACCTTCCGTCCGTCCCCGTACGGCGACCATGCCCAGCAGAGCGACGCCCCCGCCCATCCGTTCCAGCCGAACAGGGAACTTGGATGTACGCAGCGCCGCCCTGGAACGATAGAGACGGATCGCGCCGCCTTCGTATTCTCGCGGCTTTGACTCGTTTATTCGCCGGTGTCGTATACCTCGACGAGCGCAATCCCGGTGACTCCATTTTTGCCTGTGACATGTGCAGTGTAGGCGCCGGGCTGCAGCGTTAGGAGCAGGCAAGCATCCGTGCCCTCGTCTGGAATGGCAAAGGCGCCGACCTTCACACCGGCGGCTCGCACGTCTGTATCACCTTTCCAGTCTTCGTTGAATGCCACCTCCTCCGTGCCCTTGAAGAGGCGTAGCTGCGGATCTTTCAGTGTGCTGCCTTCCACGCCGAGCCTCGACAGCGGGGCGCCGACCGCCCGCAGCAGGATCTTGCGGGGAGTCGTGCCCCGAACCACGAACCCTGCGATCAAAAGATTCCCGCCCGTGCCAACTGCGCCGCGCGTGGAAATGTTGATTAGTTCCGCGCCCGTATCGCCGGCATCATAGACCTCAATCAACGCCACGCCGGGCGTTCCGGAATGCGTCACGATGGCGGTATAACTCCCCTCCGTGACCTGGGCCACAAAGGCAGCATCCTTGGTGGTCTGTGCCAACGGAAACGCGCCAACGCGTTCGGCCGCAGCACGCACATGCTCGGCACCGGTTTCGTAGCCCCAGTCGTCACTTTGCAGCACCTTTTCCGACCCGCGGTAGAGCTCTAGTTTCGGATCCTTCAACGCGTCCGCGACGTCCAAACTGGTCAACGTCGGTCCGACCACGCGCACCAGAACCGTGCGCACGCCAGGCCCACGCAAGACGAAGCCGGCGATCATCACCTCGGAGCCATCGCCACAACGCCCGCGGGACGAAATGTTGACCAACTTCCCAGAGCTGCTGGGGGTGTCGCTGTCCAACTTGACGACCGCGGTTGCGCTCACAACAGAGCCCGCGGAATTGGTGACGACCACGGAATAGTTCCCGGCCGCGGAGGGTTGCAGTGCGCCCAGCGTCAGGTCGGGCTGCGTCGCACCCGCGATCGTGTTGCCGTCGTGGAGCCACTGATACTGCAGGGTCCCCGGGCCGGTCGCGACCACTGACAGCGAGACACTTTGTCCAAGCGCCGCGGAAGCGCCTTGCGGCTGCGTGACAATCGAAGGCAGCGACGTGGGAGTACTGATCGTCAAAACAGCAGGACGACTGGTCGACTGCCCCTGGCTGTTCGCCGCGACCACGGTATACGTGCCTGCATGGCTCGCCGTGACGTTGCTCAAGGTCAGCGTGGCGGACGTGGCCCCGGCAATCGCCGCGCCGTCCTTGCGCCACTGATACGTAGGAGCCGGGTTTCCGTGGGCGGCGACGGAAAACGTGGCCGTCTCACCTGGCGCGGCGACGACCGAAACGGGGTCAACCGTGATATACGGGGCGGTTTCGGCTTCCGTGATGGTTAACGTGACGATCTGCGACGAAGTCGCCCCATATACGTTACTGACCACACATTGCCAGTCGCCCCCCTCCTGCGGACCTTTGATCGGAAGCTCCCACGTCGATCTGTCCAGCGTGATGCGATCCACTCCGTTGTGTCTCCATGTGTACTTGAGTGGAGGCGCCCCGAGGGCCTCGCATCGCATATAAACGCTCCAATTCACACCCGCCTTCACACTTTGCGGCTGCCGAGTGATTTTGGGCGCGGCATTGGGCCAGACCCACGCGATTTTGGACAACTCGCCATAGAAGGTCTCATCGTTGACCGTGACACTGTAGTTGCCAGATGTCCCGTTGTCGAAATCCAGGTTGGTGATCTTAAGGGTGGGACTCGTTGCACCGGCAATTCGTCCGGCCGGACCGTACCACGCATACTTCAACCTGCCCACGCCGACCGCCTCGACCGACAGCGTCACCTCCCCGCCGACGGGAGCGGCCGAGTTGACCGGTTGTTTCGTGATTGCGAGGGGCTGGTCCACTTTGAAAGCGAAGGCCGCACTCGTCACCTCCCCCAGGGAGTTTTTGATTTTGACGGAGTAATTACCGGCGTCAGCGAGCGTCAGCGCTTCGAGTTTCAGCCGCGACAACGGCCGCCCATCCAAGCTGCGTGTGCTCGACGCAATACCGCGGCTGGAAACGCCATCCTTCAGCCATTGAAGTGTGTACGGCTCGGCCGCGTTGAATTCCACTTCGAGTGTCACGGATTGATTGATCATGCCGGTGCCCCCATTCAGCGACTTCGCGATTTCTTTGACGATCTGCGGGGGGTACAACGCCGTAACGTTGGCCACCTTGGAGGTCTCGCTGACCCCTGGAACCGTGGTCACTACGAAATAGTAGTACTGAGGGTTATCGTGCCCGTTGGTGGGCTTGAAACTCGGCAAAGTGAGCGAGGCCTGGGTTGCACCGGAGATCTCCCGCGAAAACCCGGGCGTGCCGCGATACCATTGGTACGTGATCGGCGACTCGGACGTGACCGTTGCTGTGATCGTGGCATCGGTGCCCACCACCACGGAAACGTTGGCGGGCTGAACGTCGATGTGAGGCCGGTCGGCGATTTTGATGTAGCGCGGGGCTGAGGTGTAGGTCACCGCATCCTTCACGAGCTTGACCGTGTAGGTGCCGCTGTTGGAGAGCGCCCGCTCACTATTAAGCATGAAGATCGAGGAGGTGCCGTTGAAGGGCGCGACGGCGGTGAAGGCGACGCCATCCTTGAACCATTGGACCGTCCCGCCTTTGGCCGCTTCAAAGTGGACCGAAACGCCGCCGCTCCCGTCCTTCAGCAGAATTTCCTCAGGCCCCACTCCCGCGACGGAAATCACCGGCACGTCTGCCTGCGCCAAAGCAAGCGTCACGGCGACGAAGTAGAACACCACCATCCACAGTCCCCCCATTATTCGATTCATAAGCTGGAACCGCAGGATGAACCGCTCCCCGCAACTCCTTCAAGTGGCAGCGCCCCCCCTGCCCTGCCCTACAAGGTTAGCTACCGGATTCGAGAAGTTCTGCTACAAAGCGAAAGCCCCGGGGCACCACCTGAAATTCCTGCCAAATCCCATCGCTCAAAGAGAGTCTAAGGAAGTTGTCCTAGGGCGGACACCCTCTCGCTTGAAGACCTTCACGCCAGTGCACCCAGCTCTGACACACATCCCGTCGGTCACTGTCTTCGTAAATGGGTCAATTTTGTTGAGAGGTGGGGAGGGGGCCGGGCCTAAGGGGTCACGTTCCAACTCCCAACAAACCGAAATGCCCTCGCGTTTCAAAAGCCGCAATAGTGCAGACGTGCCGGGCCTAGACCCCCGGCTTCCAGCAGCTTTTCCACTCGACGCGGATTTTCGGGCGACGCGATCCAGCGCCGAATGTGCACGCTTAACGCGTCAGGTGCCCCCATCTGTAAGCGCGAACACAGCCATGCGTTCGATACAGAGGTCACCCGCTTCATCGCCGCTGCAAGAAGCACCTTCTGAGACGAACCCTTTTTCGCGGGCAGTGCGGACAGATTGATCGAGGCGGCAATCGCGAATCGATTCAGACGCTCTGCCCAAATCGCCTCCTTCAGTTCCTGGACCCCCTGCGGTTCCACTCCATCGAAGCGAGTCCAGGTTTGGCTCCGTAGTCACTCTTCCACTTGTACGACGGCCAGGTTCCTGAACTCTGTCGTGCCGAGACACCAACCCCGGCTCAGCCGCGTAGATCTCATTTCGATCTTAGCCGCGGCATCGTTGATGAGGATCTCCAGGGAGGTCGCGTAGGCCATCCACCCTTTTGGCGAATCCACCAAGCCGGCGGCCGAGGAAGGATTCAATTGGCCGGCCTTCCGCATTAAGCGGCACGGGTGCGCCGAATTCCTGATAGTGTCGGAGGTGCGCGTAGTAGTGGTCCGACCGATTTGGATCGGGTGTGACGCTGGTCACGAAAGCTACCGCAAAATACGCGAGCCGTCCGCCGCCGCGGCGTGGTTCGTAGTAGACGATCCAGTCTCCCACGGCTTGCTGCACGCGAGTCAGATAGGTCGCTGGAAAATGGTACTGCTGCTCCAGCACATCATCGTACCGGGAAGCGACACTCGCGACGAAGACAGCGTTGCCCATGGCAGCGCGTTACCCGACAAACCGTTTTGTGCGGTGCCAGTCGAGGTAGTCGCGGTGGGGACGCAGGTTTACGCCACGGCTGAAGTGCAAAGGCCGGCCATGCCGGACTCGGAGCGAAATTCCATCTGGGCCGCACTCGGAGAACGCATCGCGCGCGACGACAATCCGGAGGTCGTCATCGGTGGTCCAGAGTCCCTCGTCGAAGCTCCAGTGCGCATCAGGTGTGAGCGCCAGGCCGTTTCGCGGATCGTTGTTTCGCGTATCTGCGAACGCAGCGATGTGGGCGGCCTGGACGATCGACGCGCCGGCCTGCGTGGTCAGCGCGTAGCCGCTGAGGGCGCACGTGTACTGGTACTGCACGATCACCTGAATGCGGAAGCGAGCCTCGCGCCCCTGCGTTTCGTACGGCGCACGCGCTTCCTCTGCGACGAGCATTGCGGCGAGGTCGTCCGCGGCCAGGCCCAAGCTCGTCTTGAGAGCGATCTGTTCGGTGGGCGGAAACCACGTCGTCACCAAGACGCGTCGCGCGAGCTCACGAAACGTGGGTTGCTGCAGGAGGAGAAAGAAGTCCGGGTGAAGTTCGATCGCGCGGGTCAAGTGCACGGCTTCGGAGTGCGTGCCTTGGTCTGTCCGGGCCTGCCAGAAGCCTTGGCTGGAGAGGTAGTGAAACGGCATCGTCGGATCCGGTTTTGTTCCCCAGCGGTCCAGGACGATCGGCCAATACGCGTTGAAACGAACCCGCAGGCCCGGCGTGAGCGCGGTGGTGCGACGGGTCAGTTCGCCGGCTTCCGCCGCATCGACCAGCGCGAGAAGCAGCAGCGGCTTATGCGGTGCGTAGCGGCCGTTGTCCTCACCGCGGTCCCTCCGAATGTTGGGATTGAGGTGCGCGAGTTTCTTCAGCCAGGTCTTCTGCGGGTCCGCCATCGAGTCCGGGCAGCATAGCGATCCCGAGCGAACGAACGCAATCCCGCGGCCGCGTAGGTGGCTTCACCGGCCCACGATCTTGCGGATCTTGGCTGAGGTTTCTGCGCCTGGGATGCCTCGCACGTGTCCGCTGCGGATTTCCGCAACACGCCGCTGCACCGTCTCTGACCAGGCTTCAGCCTGCGCCGGTTCCTGCCCACCATGCATGGTGAAGAGGATTCGATCCACCAGTTCCACGGCCACGTCAGGGGGCAACGAACGGGTTTCTTCGACGATCTGGTCGAGGGTCATGCGCACGCGTCGCAGTGTGTGGACTTGTTCAACCATGACAACTTTCCACGTGGCGTGACACCGAGCGTAGGTCTCGCGGATCGGGACGGGCAAGGCCTCACCTTGTTGACGGTTGAGACGTGACCCGTTCCATCCGAGTGGAGAATCGAATCTCGTGAAAAGGATCATTGGCACTCTTTTGGTCGTTTTGGCTTTGGTGACCTTCCTTTGGTTTCACAGTCCCTCAGGGCAGGAGGGTCTCCAATTGGACGCATCGAGCCCGGCAAAGAATGGTTCCGTCAAAAGCGTTCCGCGACCGGGCATGGTTCCGTCCCATTCCGATCAAGCTCCGGACCCAGGCGTCACTCGCCCGAGAGAAAGCGCGGAGGACATACGGTCAGGACTCCTGAAGCTCCTATTTGAAAGCAAGCGCGTGGAGCTAACCGATGAAGACCGGGATCGAGCGATTGCCGTCATCAACGAAGTGCTAGAGGTGAAAACCGAAGCCGACTCGACTCGAGTCACGCGGCATTCTGCCGATGGGTTCAACTTGGTTGCCCACGTTTCGGCGTATCCAGAGCAAGGGGCTGCCCTGAAGAAGATCCTTCACGATCGTCTTCGGGAGGAAATTGGCGCGACAGGCCTGGAGGAGATTGAATCCAAGTTGGCCGATGACTTGGCGCTCTTGTTCGCGGGTTTTGGCCAATGTGAGCAGCGTTTCGTGGTCAGCGTGACGCCCGACGATAACGTCCTCCGCATCGCCTGGGAGCACCGCACCCTGCCAGGCTCTGCGGAAGCGGTCGGTTTCCTGAAGTCTGAGGGATCGGAGACGACGCCGCGCGATCTCGTTTCGAGCGGCCGGTATGCATTCCTAGGTCGTTTGATCGAGGAAAACCTCCCTCGTAAGCGTACAGAGTCGTCCTCCACGGCTCAGGAGCGGTAATCGTTTCACGCAGCGGTTTGGGTCGGCTGAGGGCGGGAGCACTTCCGACATGCAACCTACCCCTCTTCGGGTAGAGGTGGCCAGTTGCGGGAGGACGAAGCCGGGTATCGTGTGTCGCGCGGAGACACTCATGAAAACCATCGATGAAAATCTGAATGCTGGGGCGGTGCTGGAGGCACCTTTGTTGATGACGTTGGGACAGGCGGCGCAGCGGTTGGCGATTTCGCGGCGAACGCTGGAGCGGTTGATCGCGGCGGGTGCATTTCCCGCGCCGCTGAAACTGGGTCGGGCCTCGCGGATGGCGGCGCGCGACGTGGATACGTTCTGCGCGCAGCTGGAGTCGCGGCGTACCGCGCTTGTGAATACGTAAGGAGGTGCGCCATGGTTCGCTTTCTGTTTCAGCACAAACGCAAGGGAGAGAAGTCGCGGCTGTGGTCGGCGCGGGTGCGGCTCGATGGCTGGGCCAAGCCGAAGACGTTTCCGCTCCACGTGACGGACAAACGCGTCGCAGAGCAGAAGCTGGCCAAGTTGATCGAGGAGCTGGAGCGCGAGGCGGCGGGGATCGGCACACCCAAGGTGCAGAAGGAAGCTGCGGCCACGGCGCTGGCCGTGCATCTGCAGGCGTACGCGGCGGAGTTGGAGGGGCTCGGACGGGCCAAGGGCACGCTCACGAAATACACCCAAATGCTGCCAAAGATGTTTCGGCGGTGCGGGTGGAAGGAGCTGCGCGATGTCACCGTCGAATCCTTCCTGCTCTGGCGGCGCGGCTGCGGGCTGAAACCAAAGTCGATGAACGACAACCTCACGTGCGCGATCACCTTCTTTAATTGGATGAAGCGCAACCGGCTGATCGCGGCCAACCCGCTCGAGGGCGTGCCGAAGGTGGCCGATGAATTCGAGGGGCGGTTCCGGCGCGCGCTGTCGGTCGAGGAGATCGGGCGTTTGCTCCAGGTGGCGCCGATCCATCGCGCGGTGGTGTACCAGGCGATTCTCTACACGGGCCTGCGGCGGAGCGAGCTGAGCGGGCTCAAGTGGGGCGACTTCGATTTCACGGTGGAGCCGGTGCGGCTGCGGGTGCCGTCGTCGCTTTCGAAGAACCGGAAGGAATCGACACATTTCCTGCGGCCGGAATTGGCCGAGACGTTGCGATCGTTCCGGCCGTCAACGGCGAAGCCGGGGGATTTCGCGTTTCGGGGGCTGGTGCCGCGGGTGCCGACGTTCAAGCGCGACCTGGAGGCGGCGGGGATCCCGTTCGAGGATGAGCGCGGACGGCGCGTCGACATCCATGCGCTGCGGACGACGTTCGGGACGATGCTCTCGGCCAGCGGGGTGTCACCGCGCGTGGCGATGGAGTTGATGCGGCATTCCGACCTGAAGCTGACGATGAAGACCTACACGGATACAGCGCAGCTGCCGCTGGTGCAGGAGGCGGCGCGGTTGCCTTCGTTCGGGGTGGCGGGTGTGGAGCCGGTGCAGCGGAGTCGCAAGCGGGGGCCCCGGGCGGTGGTGGTGGATGGGGTTTTGGTGATGCGGGAGGCGGGTGTGGGGGCGAAGGACGGGCGCGAGGAGGGTGGCGAGGAAGGCGGGCCGACGGCGGCGGCGGTGACGGAACCGCTCGCTGGCGCTCGCAGCCACGACGGGCCGGAGGCGGCGGAGGGGTTGCTTGGGACAGGCAGCCACGGAGCGGAGGAGGTGGCGGGCGGATCGGAGAGTTCGGGCGGGATTGGGCGAGCGAGGGTTATGCGGGGTGAGGTCACCCCGCCCACATCGGAGGGGGATGAGGCCGAGCCACAACTTACGTCAGTTTCGGACACACCGCTGAGCACACAAAACACACAACTCGGCACGCTCGGAGGGGACGTTTTGGGGTGCGACCGGTCGCTGGAGGGCGCGACGGAGCGTTTGGAGGTGCTTGCGAAAGCCCTTGATGCTGTCGCGCTTGGGCATGAAAAAGCGCCTCTGGTTTCCCAGAGGCGCTTCTCAAAGTTGGAGCGGGCGAAGAGACTCGAACTCTCGACGTCCACCTTGGCAAGGTGGTGCTCTACCAACTGAGCTACACCCGCAGAGCAGGCGGATAGGAGTAGAGTTCTGATCCGGATCGTCAATAGGTTTTTTAACAATTGTGCGGGTTAAAAACGCGTAGGTTTTAAGCCGTGAACCTCCGGCTTAAAGCCGCCGGTCCGCGGGGTGGCGGGAAGGCGCGGGAACGTCTCATCCCCTGTGCCCGGTGCGTCTGCGGCATCGCATACCGGCAAGACAGAGATGGAGCGGGAACGTCGCATTCCCTGCGCCAGGTGCGTCTGCGGCATCGCGTACTGGCAAGACAGAGACGAGCGGGAAGGTCGCATCCCTTGCGCCAGGTACGTCGCCCCCCTCCCCCGATGGCGCAGGGGGCGACGGCGTGAAACGCGGGGTGTGCATCAGTGGGTCGGAACTGCCTCTCCGCTGTGGAGGAGTCGGTCGACCCAGTGGTCCAATTCCACCTCCGCCGTTTCAAGCGATCGCCGCAACCGGTCGTCGCCAAACTCCTCGT
Organism: Verrucomicrobiota bacterium; assembly: GCA_023428905.1. Taxonomy (GTDB): domain Bacteria; phylum Verrucomicrobiota; class Verrucomicrobiia; order Opitutales; family Opitutaceae; genus EW11. Next base: position 188,101 of record JAEYWP010000016.1, on the reverse strand, counting down.
ATCCCACCCGCACCCAGGTTGGCCGGCCCAGGCCGATGAACGTCAGCAGGTGGGTAAGGTGCGGTTCAAGGAAGTTCAGGTGCTCTAATTCGCCTCCACCGAGAAGCGCCCCGTCCCCCGCCGAGGTCACCACCACGACGGGTTTAGGCGCAAGCAGGCCCCAGTAAGGGACGGGCGCGGTCGGATCCAAATCGAAGGTACGACCGACACGGATGATCTGGTCGAAATACGCCTTCAGCTGTGCGGGCATGCCGAAGTTGTAGAGCGGCACGCCGATGATCACGGCGTCGGCCGCGGTGAGCTCGTTGATCAAGGTCTCGCTGATCCGCAGTGCCTCCACGTCCGCAGGGATTTGCTTTCCAGCCTCCCTGAACGCGGCAGCCACCCACGCCTCATCGACCACCGGAGGTGGCAGGCATGTGAGGTCGCGCTCCACCACGCGGCCCCCGCCGCTGGTCTGCCAACGCTCACTGAAACGGTGCGTCAGGCGACGGGTGACCGAACGCGTGACGCGCCCGCTCGAATTAAGCACAAGGAGTGTTTTCATGCGCGTCCACCGTACCAGCCTAGGGGCGCGGTCGCTTCGTCGCAAAAGTGTGAGCTGGTCACCGTCGTGTGACCAGGCTCTGCCGGCAGCAACTCCACGGGGTGTCGCGCGTCACAGGCGCCAACGCAGCACAGGCGGCCCTCGCGGCAACGCGTCAGGCGGAACGCCGCTCCCCCGCCCTGCCGCGCCGCTGCAGATAGGCGATTCCCCAGAGTTCCAGCTGGTCCATCACAGCCGACAGGCTGCAGCCTTCCGCGGTGAGCGCGTACTCCACCCGCGCTGGGATCTCCGGATACACCGTCCGGCTGACGATCCCATCCGCCTCCAGTTGACGCAGCTGCACCGTCAGCGCCTGGGAGGTCGCGCCCGGGAGCGACTGCTTCAGGTCCCCAAACCGTTTCGGACCCGAGCAGAGGTGATACAAGATCGACGGTTTCCAGCGGCCCCGGATCACATCGAGCGCGGCACGCACGGGGCACCGATCCTGGAGCGGATCGTGCTTCTGCTCGTAGTCGGTCAACGGTTTCATCGCAGCTATGCTAACGGCGGACTCGCGTTCGGCAACCGCCGCGGACCCAACCTATCATCTCGAATACAGGATTCGGCCGGCACGGACGGTGTAACGCACCCGAAGAAAGGCATCTGTCTCCCGCGACGGGTCGCCTTCCAGCAGCACCAGATCGGCATCTGCCCCAGCGACTACCCTACCCTGTCGGTCCGCCACGCCAAAACGTTCCGCCGGCGCCGTGGTCAGGGTGGCGAGCAGCTCCGGGAAGGTGAGACCGGCGTCCTTCAGCAACTGGAACTCTCGCGCCACCGCGGGGTAATTGGGCAGGAAGCCAACATCGGTGCCGAACAAGACGTCACCGCCCGCCGCAACATAACCTTTCACCTGCGCCAGCACGCCGGAGAAGTCCGCCATGGGGCTGAACAAGGTCAGCGTCGGCACCAGGGCAACATCCGCGGCGCGCAAACGCGCCAGGACTTCTGCATTCCAGTTTTCCGTGTCCTGAATGGAGTGAGCGAGAACGTCCACCCCGCCCGCGACTGCCAGGTCCAGTCCCTCCACCGTGGAAGGATGTGCGAAGACCAGCCTTCGATGGCGATGCGCCTCCCCGACGGCGGCTTTGATGACATCGGCGGACATTTGGCGCAGGCGTATCGCACCATCCGCCGCGCGGACGCCGGTCACGGCGAAGAGCTTTATCAGGTCAGCGCCCCCTTCCAGGTTCGTCCGCACCACCTGCGCCGCCGCAGACGCTCCCCCCGGTGTGGCAAGGAGCGAGGCTAATTCCGGCGCAATCTCGGTCACATAATAGGGTACTCCATTCTCCGGATACAATGCACCGCCTGCGGTCAGAATGCGTGGTCCGGCGACTTCGCCGGCCTCGATCCGCGCCCGCAGGGCAACGGTGTTGGACAGGTCCGACGCCAGGTCCACCACCGTGGTGAAACCATACCGGGTCAGCATCTGCTCGATGTGCCCGTTGAGCTCAGCTGCCGGTCGCCCGGCCGCCCCGTTCCACTTCGGCTCGGTAAAATGGACGTGGCAGTTCCAGAACCCCGCGAGCAGCGAAAGACCGCGGGCATCCACCACCTGCGCAGCCTCGGGGATGGCCACCGTCTCCGCCGGACCCACCGCCGTGATCGTGGCGCCGGTGACCAACACGACTGCGTTTTCGAGAACCGCCACACCCGGGGCGGGAAAGACCCGTGCCCCCACAAATGCGGTCACCTGCGCGTCTGCCGCGTCGCCGCCGTGTCGACGCTCAGGGGTGGATGCATCCAGGCGATCGGCGAACAAAAACCAGACGAGGGTCAGGAGGACACAAAACCCTGTCGAGACAGGGAAAGGGCGATGGAATCGTTCCATGGTGATGCGACGCATCCGTCCCACATGGTCTGGCAGGCGTCAACCCACGCCTCGCCCTCCCCACGGACGGCTAGAGCACCCTCCGCGCACCCGGAAGGCGTAGCGCGAGGTCAGCGGCCAGGGCGGTGACGAGGCAGGAGAGCAGGCCCACGACGGCAAATTTCCACAGTCCCGGCGCCGGCCAGCCGCGCAGCAAAAGCGACATCCCCACGACCGCGGGTGGGTGCAGGATGAAGATCCCGAACGCGCGGCGGGCGAGCCAGGCCATCACGGCCGACTCCCCGGTCAGGACACGACGCCCCAGGTGCAGGAGCAAAAGGATGACGCCGGCGCCGACCACGGGATCCCAAAACGCATAAAAGAGGGCGAACGGATTGAGGCCGCCCACAAAGTGTCCGAGATCACTCGCCCGGACGATCACAGCCGGCAGGACGAGAATCAGGACCAGGCTGACACCACCCCAGGGAAACGCCTCCGGCGCGGTCACGGACTCCAGCCGGCGCGAACCCGCAGCGCCGCAGCCCACCGCAAAGAGGAGCACATAGGCCGGGAAATAGCCGAGTTGGAGCGCAAACACATTCTGACCGACCGGTATCCAAAGCCTCACGACGACGTTCGCCGTTCCCACCAGCAGCACGCCCGCAACCACCCAGGAGTGCAGCGACGCCACGCGCGCGGCGCCAACCTGCGCACGTCGGCGGGCGAGCAGGCGCCACCCCGCATAACCGAGCGCAAAGAGGAGCAGCGCCTCGGCGAACCAAAGCGGCCCCGGCTCAAAGACGCGGTTTTGATACAGGTGCTCCAGCCGGCTCAGGAAACCGTCACCTGAGGCGGAGCCGGCAAGTGCAATGGTGATCGGGCTGAGAACGAAGAAGTACCCCGCCAGCGGGACGCCGAGCCGGAGCACGCGATCGATCAGGAAGCGCCGCGGCCCCTTTCGCTCCCAGGCGGGCGGGGTGTAGTACCCTGCCAGCAGGAAAAAGAAGCCCATGAAGAAGCTCTGGTTGGTCGCGTTGAAGACGACCAGGGGCAGACTCGACGCGTCCGGAAGCTCCTTCCAATACCACCCGCCGGATCCTCCATAAACGATCGCGACATGGTGCAGGATGACCAGAAACGTGAGCCCCACCCGAAGATGGTCGATCCATAGATTGCGCACCCCTCTCCCTTCGGGTGCAGACGTGCCCGCGGCGACACCCGTCAGGGATTGGGAAGGTTTCTGCATGAAACGAGAACACAGCTAAGCGCCTTGCGGTTTCAGAAACCAGCCTACAACCGCACCCTCTACCCAAATCGCAGCAATGCCAACAAACCCGCAAGCAACCCTCCTATCCCCTGGGGAGGACTCGCCGCGCTGAGGCTCGGCGAGTCACCCGATCGGAAGCGGGGCAGAGGTTGCCTGCTCCCTCCTCACACTCAGAAGCGATACGTCGCGCGAACGCTGATGAGCGCGATGGTTCCGTCAGTCGTGATATCGGTCTCAGTGGCGTACAGGGCTGTCACGCCTGCACCGATATTGACACGGTCGGCCACCGCGTAATCGATCGCCGCCTCAGCACCGATGACGAAGGCGCCGTCAGTGCGGTCGATGTACCACCCCTCAAGCTTCTCGTACATGCCGCCCGCAACGCCGGCGACTGAGAGTGTGAGCTTCTGATCGAGGGTGAAGGGCACACGGTACTTGCCGAGCAACGGGACGAACGTCGCATCGATGCTGGACCAGTCGAGCGCGCTGTCGAAGGTCGACGCCTCGAACTCAATCGAGTGCTGATTGCGCAGCTTAACGCCGACAGTGAGACTCGCACCCAAGGTGGACTCGAAATCGTCGCCGAAGAATCCATACGATGGCCCGGCGGCGAGAAAGAACCCGGTGTCGGGTGCAGTTTCAGCGGCGTTCGCGAACGAAGCCGCGGTGAGCAAGGCAGTGAAGGTCAGAATCCGTTTCATAGTTGTAGTTGGAAGCCGGATAGCTCCCGCCTCCGACTTCTTCCGAATCGGCGCACTCGGCTCAAGTCCGTTGCGGCGATGCCCCCCGGCGGGTGGCGACTATAAGCCAGATTCTTGCGGACACAGATCCCTCCTTCTTGAGCGCCACCGCCTCAGAAAGGTGCTGGCGCCACGCAGTCACCGCGACGCCGCGCCATGCTCCTCGGCGGGCATAACGTCGGCCAGGTCCCGCAAGGATCCTTGCGCGGAACAGGCACTCCTGGGGCCCGCCAGGGAGCCAGGATCCACCAGCGCCGGGGCCGGCAATCAGGCGGTGGCTTTGGCGGGTGGTTCCGGCGCGGGGTGCGGTTCCTCGACGTAGCGCTGGAGGAGTTGCATCGTTTCCTGGGTGCGGCGCTGGAGGCCTTCGCTCGCCTCGCGCATACGCTCGGGGCTCGGTGCGCCCCCTCCCATGCCCGGAACCTGCGGCGTACCGGGGGCGGGGATGATCGCGTAGGCGTCCCAGATGCTGAGCTGCTCGAAATAATTCATGAACGCCATCTGCACCTGCACGAGATTCGACAGGGCCCCCTGGGTGCGCCGGATGGGTTCGGAAAGGAAGAGCGTGACGAAGTTGATCGCGCCAATGCCCGCGAGGAGGAGCGAACTGGTGGTGTTGGACGAGATCGCGGCGTGAATGGCACTGGCAACAAAAAGCCCGATCCCCACCCCGAACATCACCAGGTTCATCAGGGTGACGGTGAGATAAGAGCGGCGGGCGGTGGTGATGGTCACACGCAACGTATCCACCGTGAAATCACCGAGGTTGTTCAGGCGGTCGACCTGCGCACTGAAGCGCTCCTGCATTTTCTTCCGCTGAAAGCTGATATCCTCGGGCGTGGTGAACGGATTCAGCGAGGGCGAGCCCAGGGAGCGGGTCGCAGGCGGTTGCCGGAGCAGCGCCCGCTCCTCCTCCGTCAGCTCCAGTCCCGCGGCCTTGAGGGCCCCGGCGGTGTCGCGGTGGACGTGCGCATTAAAGTCCAGGTCAGCCCCCATGCGTCCCAGAGCCGTCCAAAGGTGTTCCTTGCTCATGGCTGGAAGGGAGGCGGCGGCAGGGGGCCAGGCCAAACCGTCGCGAGTTGTTGCAGTCGCTGATACTTGGCCGCGCCGAATTCGCGGCTCAATTGATAATCGAACAGAACACCGCGGACGTGATTGGAGATCCACTGTTCGCGGGAACCGGCCTGAGTCATCTGCACGAGGGCATCCAACGCCGGTTCAAAGGCCGGCGGGACCTGAATGGTGAGGGTGGCCATAAAGCGTCCCACCGCGTGATGCGCGGCCGCGGGACGAGGCGGCAGCGTGGCGATTCGCGGCCATCAGTAAAGCCTCCACCGCGCGGAGGGCGGCGCTTCCCTCCCGGCAACCCGCCGGGGGCGGCCCGCGGAGCCATCCGGACTCAGCTGGCGCCAGTGCCCTGGAGGTGGAGGCCCTGCCGTGCGGCGTTGCCGGGGGCAGGACGTCCAGGAGAGCACGGCGCCCCCAGGAAATGACAGGCCTGAGTCCGGCGGGTGGCTCAGCGCGCGTCCGTGCGAAACGGGGACGCGGGGAGGCCGTTTTTATTGAAAAGATTCGCGTCGGGAACGTGGGCCCACCCGTAACGCACCGCGGTGGGAGCCGTAATCCCGGCCGCGCTGACCTCGACCGATTCGCCCACCACGCGGGCATCTGCGGCACGGAACACGCCATCCGCGCCGGCGAGTTCGAACCCGCGGAGCCTTCCACCGGGGGCGACGAGCCCACGACCCAAGTGGTCGAAATGGACCACCGCGCGGGCGCCGTCGATGTGCAGGCTGCGGTAGAGCGGGCCGGAATACTCGACCTGTTCGCCATACGCCACCGCCCGTGCGGCCAGGGCGAGCCGCTCGCCTACCGGACGCTTGTCCGCCGGATGGATGTCCTCGGCGTCCCCGACGTCCATCGTAACGGCCATCGCGGACTTCGCGATCTTGGGAAGGCTGAGCAGCTGGGCCTCGCGGATCTCGGGCGGCATTCCGTTGAACGGGGCGATCTGGACGTAAAGGAAGGGAAAGTCACCCAGCCCCCAGCGACCGCGCCAGTCCGCCACCAGCGCCGGGAGGAGTTTGCGGTACAGGCCGGGCTCGGACGCGTTGGCCTCCCCTTGATACCAGATCGCGCCACGCATGGCGTAGGGGACCAAGGGAGCGATCATGCCGTTGTAGAGAACGGTGGGCGCACTCGGGCTCCCTGGCAGGTAGGTCGGCGGACGGGCGCGGTCGCGGAAATCGACCGCCAGACGGTACCGCCATTCCCCGGCGAGGTGAATGGGCTCCCCGGCGACAGCAGCGTTGACCAACCGAAGCTCCTGCGGGGCGCTCCAGAGTCCGCCCCCGCCCCCCGTATCCACAACGCGGATCGCCAGGGAGTTTTTTCCCGCCTTCAACACGCCCCGCGGCACCCGGTACCGGCGCGGGGTGTTGTAGCCATTGGTCGTCCCCACCTGCACGCCGTTGATCCAGGTCGTATCCGCGTCGTCGATCTTGCCGAGGTGCAGGTCGATCGGGGAGTCGACCCAGGACCGGGGAACATCGAAGTCGCGACGGAACCAGACCAAGGCATCGACATCGGGGAGACCGGCCGACTCCCAGAGCCCCGGCACGGCCATGGTGGACCAGGACGCCACGTCCAACTCGATTGCGCTCCACGGCTGCGCCGGCGCCGAGCCGGGATCGTTGGCCAGGAACCACGCGTTTATCCTGCTGGCATAGGTCGCCTCTGCCGCGGCGGGATCCGCCGCCAACTGCCGCAGGAGGGAAACACTTTCCGCCATCTCCGGAACGCGATCCAGGCCCTCGCTGCTCATCCAGGCCTCCGCGGGCGTGCCACCCCAGGAGCTGTGGATAAGGCCCACCGGCACACCGCGCGCCTGATGCAGCGCGCGTCCAAAGAAAAACCCGACGGCGGTGAAGTCATGCGCCGTCTCCGGCGTGGAGACCACCCAGCGGCCCTCGACGCTGCCGTTGGGCGTGAGCGAGAGGGTTTGTGCGGCGCCGAAATGCCGGATCTGGGGAAACTCCGCTCCCGCAACCTCGCTCTCCCAGTTGCGAATCGGTTTCTGGCCTTCGCGCAGACCCAGCTGGCGTTCCATGTTCGACTGACCGCCGCAGAGCCAGACCTCCCCCACCAGGATGTCCTTCAGAACAATCCGATTCTTGCCCGAGATCGTGAGTTCGTACGGCCCGCCTGCGGTCGCCGGGGGCAGCTTGACCATCCATCGCCTCCCCTTCGCCACCGCCTCGGCGGTTTTCCCGGCAAAGGTGACGGTCACACGCTCACCGTCATCGGCCGTGCCCCAAACCGGTATCGGTGTTCCCTGCTGCAGGACCGCATGGTCCTGAAAGAGCGGAGCAGGTATCACGTCGGCAACGACGGGACAGGTGGCAAGCGAGGCCAGGATAACAGAGGCAGCGACAGGAGCGGGCAGTTTCATGGGGGAGCGGGGGCATGGCGCCCAGCCTCACATCGAAGGAGTCCGCGGGACGGGCGTCTGCCATCTAGGAAACGGACGGCGGCGGCGCTGGCTAGCCTTGAATACGCAGATGGAACCACGCGGTCGGCGCCCAGCATCAGTTGCCACCGAGAGGCTCTCGGACCGCACCGCCCACCGATTCACTCCTCCGACGGAAGCTTGATCTCCGGTGCCTGCTGCAGGGGGTCTCGGAGCGGTCGTCGGGCGTCTTCGCAGAGGCGGCCGATGGTGCCGAGGATCTCGCCGCGGCCTGCCTGGGTTTCGGTGGAGGTGACGAAGAACTCCGGTTTGCGGCGCGTCACTTTTTCGATTTCGGCGCGCACGGCGTCGATCGAACGGCGGGTCTGGGTGGCGGACTGCTTGTCCGCCTTGGTGAAGACCGGGTACCAGCGCCGGGAGAGGCGCTCCAGCCAGGCAATGAAATTGAGATCGATCGCTTGAGGCGGAAGCCGGGAATCGAGGAGGACAAAAAGCGCGACGAGGTTGTCGCGGTCCTCGATGTAGTCATCGACCGCCTCGGAGAACCCTTCCCGGCGGGAGCGGGTTGCCCGCGCAAAACCGTAGCCCGGCAGATCCACCAGCAACCAGGTGCGGTTGATGGAGAAAAAATTGATCATGTCGGTCTTGCCCGGCGTGGCGGAGACCTTGGCGAGCCCGCGGCGGCCCGTCAGCATGTTGATGAGCGACGACTTGCCCACGTTGGACCGGCCGATCATCGCAAACTCGGGCATGGTCGTTTCCGGGCACGACGCAAAGTCCGGAGCGCTGGTCACGAAATCCGCGGAGTTGATCTTCATCGCAGCAAAGGCTCGGTGTGGCCGGGTTTGGGGAAACGTGTCATGCGCCGGGAGTCTATGCACACAACGGGCGGAGGGGAGCACGTTTGTCGCCACGCACGCGCCCCCCCTGCCCTGAAGGGCGCGCACAGCGCCCCGATAATGGATGACCGAGTCGCTTACCGACGCCGACGAGCGGGCGGGCGGTAGGTCGAGGACGTATCCTTCATGCGATACGTGATCCGGGCTTTTTCCGTGTCGTAGGGGCTCATCTCCATCTTCACCATGTCGCCTGCGGCGATCTTGATGAAGTGCTTGCGCAGTTTTCCTGAGATATGCGCCAGAACGATGTGCCCGTTGGAGAGTTGCACGCGGAACATGGTTCCGGGCAACACTGCCACGACCTTCCCTTCGATTTCGATGTGAGACGTGGCCGCTGATTCCGTGTTATTCGTTGAACTTGAGGTCAAGCCCTGACCCAAGCACATCGCGGCTGCCGCCGCAACGCCAGATTCCGGCCGGAAACGAACGGGACCGGCGCCGGGGGCCAACGGGGATGCTCCCTTCCGGTCGCCCGGTTGATCGCCCTCGGAGCCGGCCCGGGGTCAAGCCTCGGAGGGGGCGAGGTTCGTCAGCCGCTGGCGGACGAAGGCCAGGTGACTGCGCAGCCAATAATACCGGTCCGCAAACGACGCCGGCACGTTCAGGGCGTTCACGGTCGCCTCGATCTCATCCAGCTTGCGCTGCAGGTCACTGATTCGCTCGCGCGTGAGGGGGCCAAAGGTCTCATGCTCCACTCGCAGGAGCGGGCGGTAGCAGCGGTATAAACGCAGCTGGATGCTGAGGCGGTACGCCATGGGGAGGAGGCGGAATGCCGGAAACAGCAAAAGAAAGAGGGGAACGATCGCGACCAGGACCCGATTGGCGAGGCTGGCCAGCCAGTAGGAACCCAGCGCGCGGTACAGAAAGCCGCTCCCCGACTTGTAATAGCGCAGGGCGTCCTGGCTGAGGGGCAGTTCATGCTCGATTGCCGCCGGGAATTCCCCGCGGCGCTGCAGCAACCCCGGGCGTCCATGGATGCCGCGCGCGGCCTCGAGCAGCATGTCGCAGTGGGCAGAATTGAGGCCCTCCCGCGCCACCAATTCAACTGTGGGCCCGACCAGGACCACGTCTTCCGCCGGGAGATTCTGGCCGAGGTCGATCGATCCTTTGGGCAACTCCAGGCGTGTCAGGTATTGGAGGCGGCGCACGTACGCATCCGCCTGATCAAAACTAAAAAGCTGGATCCCGGGCGCCCGTCCCAGCGACCGCAGGGTGCGCAACGATGCGGAATCGCCCATCAGAAACACTGCGTCGACCCTCCCCTCCAGGAGGTCGGTGGCGGCGGCGGTGGAATCCTGATCGAGAAAAACCGTAGGTGCCCCCTGAATACCGTTGGCCTGCAGCAGGGTCATCGCAAGCAGGCGTGTCCCGCTCCCGGGGACACCCACGGTGATGCGGCGGCCCTGAAGTTCCGAGAGCCGGGCAATGGGCTTTTCGGCGCGATAATACACCCAGATCGGCTGGGTGGAGATGCTGCCGAGGGACACGAGCCCGGTGAGATTTGCATCCTTCACCAGGCCGCTGGCGACAAACGCGATATCGACGCCCGAGGCCGGGTCCTGCATGCGCTCGAAATTCTCCAGCGACCCCGCGGAGGTCCGGATCTCCACCGCAACGCCATGGGCGGTCAGCGCCTTCTGGTACGCCTTGGCCCAGCGGTGAAACGAGCTGCCCTCGGGGCCGCTGCTGAGGACAAGGGTCCGCGACGGGGCGGAGCGCACAACCCACAGCACGACCAGGGCGCAGAGGAGAAACACCAGGAAGGCGATCGCGGTCGCTACCGCCGGGCTGAACCCGAAGGTCTCGATCAGCATGGTGACGAACCGAGTGCGTTTTTTGTGGGGGGACGGAGGGAAGGCCGGTGCCGGCATGACGTCATCAGCGGTGATCCCCCGGCAGCTTTCAAGCCCCGGCAAGCACGCGGGCGGTCCCCCCGGGGCACTGGCGCCTTGCCCTGCGCCCCGTTTCTGCGATGGGCTGACACCACCCCTTCGGAAGCGCAGCATCAGCGCCCCGGCTCCGATCGTCTTCCCCCACACCCCATGAATCGCCGTCGTTTTATCACCTCCCTCGCAGCCGCCGGCGCGGCTGCTTCCCTCCCCTCCTCCAGGCTTTCCGCCCAACAGGCCGTCTCCAGCCGCCCTCCCCGCGTGGGGCTGATCGGCTGCGGTTGGTATGGCGGCGTGGTGCTGGATGCCTTGCTCAAGGCCACACCCGCGACCGTGGTTTCCCTATGCGATCCGGACCGCCGGGCGCTCGCCACCACCCGTGAGGCGGTGGCCACCCACGGCACGCACCGGCCCGCGCTTTTCGCGGATTACCGAGAGATGCTGAAGCCGGATGCGCACGACATTGTCGTCATCAGCACCCCCGACCACTGGCACGCCCTGCCCGCGCTCGCGGCGATGAAGGCGGGCGCAGACATCATCCTGGAAAAGCCGATCAGCGTGGACGTGCTTGAGGGCGAGGCGCTGGTGGCGGCAGCCCGCGCCTACAAACGAGTCGCCCAGGTAAACCTGCAGCGCCGAAGCACCCGCTGCCTGGCCGAGGCGCGGGACCGTTATGTGACAAGTGGCCGGCTGGGTCGCGTGGCCCTGGTGGAAACCTTCTCGACCCTGGCCGGCCGACCCCGCGGGGTGATGACGGAGACCCCTCCACCCCCGGAACTGGACTGGGACCTCTGGACCGGACCCGCCCCGCTGCGTCCCTTCCGGCTCGGGGCCGAGATGAAATCCTGGCGCGCCTTCATGGAATACGGCAACGGACAGATCGGCGATCTCGGTGTCCACATGGTGGATACGGCACGCTGGATGCTGAATCTCGGCTGGCCGGAGTCGATCGAGTCAAGGGGCGGAATCCACGTCGATCGGGAGGCCACCTCGAACATCGCGGATACGCAGTACAGCCTGTTCCGTTATCCCGGCGTTGAACTGACCTGGCAGCATCGCACCTGGGGGGCGCCGGCAGTCCCGCCCAAGCACTGGACAGACCAGTGGGGGGCGCGGCTGATTGGAAGCGGAGGCACCCTCACCCTCAGCATCACCGGCTACCATTTCGCGCCGGCGGACGGGGGCCCCCACGAGGGCTTCAACCTTCTCTCCACCGACGGCACGCTGGAGAACATCGATGGCAACCGCCTCTTTCCGGAACTTGAGACGGTGCAAAAGGCGCATGTCGCGTCCTTCCTGGAGGCGCGCGCCCGCCGCACCAAGCCGGTTTCGGACATCGAGGAGGGTCATATCTCGAGCGCCTGCTGTATCCTCGCCAACCTGGCGCAGGACCTCGGACGCTCTCTCCGCTACGACCCGGCTACACGCACGGTGGTGGGCGATCCTGAGGCGACGGCCCGGCTGGCCCGCCCTTACCGCGCCCCCTGGATTCATCCGGATCCCGCCGCGGTGTGAGCCCGCACACAAAAAAGGCCGGCGCCGCTGGGACGCCGGCCGGCAAAAGCACCGCTCACTTGCGCCCGACGAGGATGGAGATGAGCTCCTCGTCCGGAGCGGACTCGCGGCCCGTCTTGGTATCGTACTGCTTGATACCGAACTCCGCCTTGTATTCCCAGTTGGCCCAGGCCACCCCGTTTTCCTCGAGGATCCCGACGATGTCCCGGTAGTAGGCGAGGCGGTCCTTGCGGGGTACGGTGGGCAGGCAGCCGAACTCGCCGCAATAAAGCTGGAGGTTGAGCGCCTTCGCCTTTTCGAAGGCGGGACGAAGGGTTTTTTCGAGGCGGGCGCGGTCCCAGTGCTCGAAGGCCTCGGTGGACTTCATCATCTCAACCACCGCGGGGCTGAGTCCGGCGCGCTTGGCGTCCTCCGGCTTGACCACGACCCCGGGATACTGCACCGGCCCACGGTACACCCCGCTCGGCACCCAGCCGGCAGTGTAGTGGGTGAAAGCGAGAGGCTCGTAGGTGTGGACGCTCAGGATCACGTTGCGATCACCCTCCGGAACGACCAGGTAGGGAAAGCTCGCGGCCTGCTGCCACCGGTTCGCCCCGATGATCAGCACGCGGGAGGGTTCGAGTTCGCGCAGTAACTTAGCCGCCTTGGCCACCAGGCGATTCCAGTCCTGCGGATCGTCCGCCACCGGTTCGTTCATAATCTCATAGGCCACCTGGTCGACCGGGTACTTCTTCAGGCGCGCGCTCAGCTGGCGCCACAGGTCGAGCATGGCATCCTGCGCCTTGGGATCGGTGAAGAGGGAGTTTTTTCCGCCCTCGTTCTCGGCGTTGAAGTGGTGGGTGCGGACGGTGTGCAGGTCGATCACCACCCGCAGGTCATGCGCCTTGCTCCAAGCCAGCGCCTTTTCGAGATAGGAAAACGCCTCCTCGATGGGTTTGCCCTGGTCGTCCCAAAATTCGATTTCGTCGATCGGGATCCGCACATGGTCGTATCCGATGCTGCGGATGTAGGCAAAATCGCGCTCGGTGATGTAGGTGGCGGGATCATACCCTTCGAAGCGTTGCGAGAGCCAGTGGCTCAGGTTGACCCCGCGGTGCACCTCGAAACCGGCGGGATTGGGGATCCAGGCCGGTTTTTGGGAGGCAGACAGCACGGGCAGCACTGCAAGCAGCAGCGCCAGGAGTCGGGGAAACAGTCGGTAACTCATGGGTTTCGCTCACTGTGGCCAGGGCCCGCAGAACGGCAAAGGGAACCTTGTCTCTCTCGTTAGATCAGGGCGTGGATCCCGTGCACCGCAGCGCGCGTTTGTCTTTCTCCGGCGGGCGCGCCAACTTCGGCGCCCATGCCCCAAGCCCTGACGACGCAGCTCGTTGACCGCCTCTACGCCATCGGTTCGGTCCGGCGTTTTCTCTGGAAGCGCTGGTACTCGCTGTTAACCCAGCGCCTGAAGAACGAGGACGTGGTTTTCCTCAACTATGCGTACGAGGAGGAGCCCCCGATGCAGATCCCGCTCCCCGCCGCTGCAGAGGTGCACCGCGGATCAATCCAGCTGTACCATCGCGTCGCCAGCCTCGGAGCCCTGGAGGGCAAGACAGTCCTAGAAGTCAGCAGCGGACACGGAGGGGGCGCGGCATACCTGATGCGCACCTTTCGTCCGAAGGCGTATGTCGGGCTCGACCTCAACGCCCGCGGGGTCCGCCTTTGCCAGGAGCGGCACACGGAGCGCGGCCTGACCTTTGTGCAGGGAGACGCGGAAAAGCTGCCGTTTGCGGACGGGCACTTCGATGTGGTGATCAACATCGAAGCCTCCCACTGCTACGGCTCCTTCCCCGCCTTTCTTGTCGAGGCGGAGCGGGTCTTGGCCCCGGGCGGAATGCTCCTGTATGCAGATTTTCGTTTCGCCGCCGATCTGGACACGTGGGAGCAACAGCTGCAGGCGTCACCCTTCGCGGTGGATACGTGCCTGGACATCAGCCCCTGCGTCTTGCGTGGGATGGAGGCGAATTCCGCGCGATCCTCGTCCCTGGTGCGGCGCCACCTGCCGTCCTTCCTGCACCGGGCCGGCGACGGCTTTGCGGGGGTGAAGGGTTCCGGCATCTACAACAGCCTGCGGGGACGCCAACTGAGCTACCGCGCCTACCGGCTCTGCAAACCCGCGTCGCGGATCCCGGCCAGCAGCGCATAGGATTTCAGTCGGGCGGCGTGGTCGAAGATCTGCGTGGTGACGATGATCTCCTGTACGCCGGTCTTCGCCACCAAACGCTGAAGGCCCTCGCGCACGGTGGTGGGACTGCCCACCACCGCCTCGGCAAGAAACTGCTCCACGCCCCTCTTCTCCGGCGCATTCCAGAGCGTTTCCATCGCCGGCACCGGCGGCTTGATCTGACCCGGAAAGCCCCGCAGCAGGGACAGCACCTGCTGTTGGATCGACGTGAAATGGTGCCGCGCCTCCTCGTCCGAGTCCGCCACGACGGCCGTCACGCCCGCCATGCTGTAAGGCTCTGCCAAGCGTTCGGAGGGCTGGAACTGGTCTCGGTAAAGCTCGAGCGCCTGCAGCATCAAGGCCGGCGCAAAGTGTCCGGCAAACGCATACGGCAGCCCGAGCGACGCAGCCAGCTGGGCGCTGAAAAGACTGGAACCCAGGAGCCAGACCGGAATGTCGAGGCCCTCACCTGGGATCGCCCGCACGGGTTTGATGCCCTCGGCCCGAAAGTATCCCATCAACTCCACCACGTCCTCCGGGAACTGGTCCGACGCGTCCATCCGGTCCCGGCGCAAAGCGCGGGCCGTGCGCTGGTCGCTGCCGGGCGCGCGGCCCAATGCGAGGTCGATGCGCCCCGGAAAAAGGGAGGCGAGCGTGCCGAACTGCTCCGCGATCACCAAGGGGGAGTGGTTCGGAAGCATGATGCCTCCGGCGCCGACCCGCAGGGTGCGGGTGCCGCCGGCGATGTGCGCGATCACGACGGCCGTGGCCGAGCTCGCGATGCCGGTCATGTTGTGGTGCTCCGCCAGCCAATACCGCGTGTAACCCAAACGCTCCGCGAGACGGGCCAGCTCGAGGCTGTTGGCAAGCGCCTGCGCCGCCGTGCCACCCTGGACAATGGGAGCGAGGTCGAGGATCGAAAAACGAATCATCCCGCAAGGTGCGCGCTTCCGGCAAAAGTCCAAGCGGCCCTCCGGCACCCGGGCTCGTGCGCAGACAAAAAAACCCCGGGTCCGCGAGACCCGGGGTTATCCGAACCGTACCTGAAAAAGTGCTTACGAGTTCACGTTTACGTTCACGGTCAGCTCGACCGGAACGTCGACCGCCTGGTTCTGGCGGGGCTGGAACTTCCAGTTGCTGAGGGCGGCGATGATCGCTTCATCGCGAACGGTGCCGCTGGACGCCACCACCGCGACCTCGCGGACTTCGCCCTGCGGCGAGACCTTGAAGCCGACGCGGACGCGGCCGTAGTCGCTGCGGCCCACGGTGGGCGAAACCACATGCACCGGGACGGGGACATCGGTGCGGCCGGCATAACGCGCGACATAGGCCTGCTCCGTGGTGGTGGACGCAGAGGCGAGGTTGCAGAGACCGAGGGCGGCGACGCTGAGGAGGATGAACGACTTCATTTGTAAAAGCCCCGTGAGGAGCGGAGTTGTTTTCTGATTGTAGGATTAAACGCCCGTGAGGGCGTGTCCCCGGCCCGGCCTTAACCGGATCGGCGACATACCGACTACGGGCGAAACGCCACTTTCCTACAAAATTGACGCGCCTATAAGCTGTAGCCGCCCTGCCATTACACGTTGAATAATCGAGGCGGGGAGAAATCCCCAGGCGCGCGCGCCTGGCACGCCCAGAGCCTGGGGTGAACCCTCCAAAAACCCTGTCGTGAGCCACCTGTTACCGGGCTGAATCTTTTGCAGAACGCGCGCGCCCGGTTGAGGGATTTGCAATTGATGCTTTGGTGGGGCGGGGCATTCCCCCCGCACATTCTATGGAGTACAGACTGCTTGGAGGTTCCGGATTCAAGGTTCCGGTCCTTACGCTCGGCACGGGAACGTTCGCCGGCAAAGGACCTTTGTTTTCGTCGTGGGGAGGGACGGGGCCGGACGAGGCACGGCGGCTGGTCGACATCTGCCTGGACGCCGGGCTGACGATGTTCGACACCGCTGACGTTTATTCCGGCGGCGCAGCCGAGGAGGTGCTCGGGCACGCCATCTCGGGGCGGCGCGACAAGGTGCTGATTTCCACCAAGGCCACCTTTCGGATGAACGACGGACCCAATGCGATCGGGTCCTCGCGGTACCACCTGATCGAGTCGGTCGAGGGCAGCCTGAAGCGCCTCGGCACCGACTACATCGACCTGTTTCAACTGCACGGCTTCGATGCGCTCACGCCGGTGGAGGAGACCCTCAGTGCGCTTCACACCTTGGTCCAGCAGGGGAAGATCCGCTACATCGGCTGCTCAAACTTTTCCGGGTGGCAGCTGATGAAGTCGCTCGCGGTCTCCGACCGGTATGGATGGACCCGATACGTGGCCAACCAGGCCTACTATTCGCTGATCGGCCGCAGTTATGAATGGGAGCTGATGCCGCTCGGGGTGGACCAGCGGGTGGGGGGCGTGATCTGGAGCCCGCTCGGCTGGGGGCGCCTGACCGGCCGGATCCGCCGCGGTCAGCCGATGCCGGCGGACAGCCGACTCCAGTCGAAGGCCTCGATCGACGCCGGTCCTCCGGTGGACGACGAGTACCTCTTCCGTGTGGTGGAAGCGCTGGACGCAGTGGCGCTGGAGACGGGCAAGACCGTCGCGCAGATCGCGCTGAACTGGCTGCTGCAGCGCCCCACCGTCTCCACCGTGGTGATCGGCGCCCGCAACGAGGAACAGTTGCGGCAGAATCTGGGAGCGGTGGGCTGGTCGCTGAGCGCGGCTCAAGTGGAACGCCTCGACCAAGCCAGTCGGATCACGCCCGCGTATCCCTACTTCCACCAGCGCGGGTTCGAGCGGTCGGGTCACGCGGTGGCGTTTTAGGGAAACGTCGGACGGTCGCGGCCGCAGCAGACCAACGCCGCGGCCGCCCGTTCGATCTCGCGGAACCGGAGAGCGCGTTTGCCCTGGGGGGTGGCCATTCGGCCCACGAGAAAGGAGTGGAGCCGTGGCCCAAGACGGCCATACCGGCAAACACGCGTCCGCGCTCAGATCACGAGGAAAGCCAGCTGCCCCGCTCTGCTTGGACACTCCTCTCCCGTGAACACCGATACGCTCTCTGATGTACTGCATGGCATCCGTCTGACCGGGGCCATTTTCTTCGAGGTCCGCGCCTGTGCACCCTGGGTGGAGGCGGCCGCCCCAGGACACCTGGTGGGCCCGCGCCTCTTCCCCGGCGTGCAGCACCTGATGGGTTACCACGTTGTGACGGAAGGACGGTGCTGGGCCTCGATCGACGGCTCCGCCCCGCTGCTTCTCCAGGCAGGGGATGTGATTCTTTTTCCGCACGGCGACGCGCATGTCCTCTCCAGTTCACCAGGCATGACAGCGGAGTGGAAACTACACATGTACGAGGCTGCCTCCCTCACGTCCCTTCCTCTCTCCGTGAATGTGGGCGGCACAGGGGAGGAACGCGCCGGTCTCGTTTGCGGTTTCCTGGGCTGCGACGACCGTCCGTTCAATCCACTCCTCTCCACCCTGCCCCGCGTGATCCACTTCGCTGACCGCGCCGGCTCCACCCGGGGATGGCTGAACCAGTTCATCCAGGTCGCGCTCGCGGAATCCCGCGACCGGCGACCGGGAGGCCAGTCCGTGCTATCTCGGATCAGCGAGGTGATGTTTGTGGAGGCGGTGCGCAGGCATCTCGAGACGCTGGGCCCCACCGATCAAGGTTGGCTGGCGGGGTTGCGGGATGAACATATTGGTCGGTCCCTCGCGGTACTGCACCGGCGGCCTAGTCATCCCTGGTCACTCGAGGAGCTTGCTCGCGAGGCCGGGCTTTCGCGCTCCGCGTTTGCGGATCGGTTCACCTACCTGGTGGGACGCCCTCCGCTGCAATACCTGACGCGTTGGAGGATGCAGCTGGCCGCGGGATTGCTCGAGCACGGATCCAAAGTCACCCAGGTCGCCTTCGAGGTGGGCTACGAATCCGAGGCCGCCTTCAGTCGGGCCTTTAAGAAGATCACGGGACACACGCCGGGCACCTGGCGCGTCCGCAACGAACGCGCCCTGCGCCTGGCGAGCTGATCCCCCAGCAATCATGTGGGCGGCGCGGCAAGGAACCTCATTCCCCCAGCGTCACCGACACTCCCACCGGACGCAGCGGTTGCAGGAGAGACTGGACGGCCCATTCACCCACCTGCGCGCCCTGCGTGTAGCCGGCCTCGACCGCGCAGTTAAAATGCAGGCCGGCGAGCACGCGTGACGCCCCGTTTTCGCGCGCGGCCTGCGACAGGCACCAGAAGCGCCGGGTGATGCCTGGATACGGCGCCCCGCTGGTCATTTCGAACGTCACATAATCCGTCCGGAGCAGCCGTGCCATCGCGGTGGCGGCTGCGGCCCCGAGAACGGTGTGGGTCGACGGATAGTCCGGGACGGGGGGAGTGGGCAGGAAGCTGAGCCAGTCCGCGGCTCCCTCCACGCGCACCGCGGTGGCCGGGCGCCAGCGGTAGTAGTGGTACTTCGCCTCAAATCCCGCGATAAAGCCGTCGGCCATCGCGACGTTGACCAGCGCAAGGAACCGCGCCTCGTCCCACAGATCCATGCCGCGGCTGGAGCAGAGCGTGCGTGCGATCCGGTTCCACCCGCGGGTGGAGTGTTCGTACCAATACTTCGCGATTTCGCTTTGCTCCGGTGTCCGGCGATGGGAAACCAGTCCCCCCACCTCGCGCACATCGTCGCAATCCTCCTTCATCCGCAGGCTTTCGAGGGCCGGTGGCGGAGCGGGGCGGAACTGCACCGCAGAGCGTAGGGCGAAAGGCACGATGTCGCCCCAATGCGAAGCGACAGCGGGCGTGAAATCCGGCGGGGTCGGCTGGTATTCACCCCGGCCGGAACCCGCAGCCCGCGGAGAGGCGTGAGCGGAGCCATCATCCCGGCGCTGGGCGATCACGCGTTCGGCGACCGCGCGGCCAAGTTCGATCCCCCGCTCGACCGCAGCACCCTGCGGGAGCCTTTGTATCCGTTCGCTGAATTCGGCGTCGACCTCCGCCGCCTGGTCCGGGAGGTACTCAACCATGGCACGCCGCGCGGCGGAGGCCACGGCTGCCTCCGGCGAGGCGCTGACGGGGGTTCCCGGATGATCGAGAAAACTGCCGAACCGCGCTTCGATCCGGTTGAGGGCGTCGTGCATCGACAGGTGAACGATCGCGAGGATGCGCGATTCGCTCAGCGGGTCATCGGGCATCGCGGCCGAGGTGGTCCCGACGGAGAACGCGTTCCAGTGGGATACTTCCGAGGCAAAAACGCTCCCCGCCAGGGCAGTGGCGAAGAACGTGGCGCGGGCGGCAAACCGCCGGCAGGAGGAGACAAACGTATTCATGGAGGTGGTGGCGGACGCCGGGTTGTCTGGCTCACCTGAACCAAAAAACGCACGGCGTCCTGATGTCTGGCAGAGCCTATCAGCCGGCCTGCGGCGGTTCCATGACACCGCGTCCGGAAGATCCTGCAGGGCCGCCGGTCGCCCTGCCCCAGAATCCGTCCGGCCTGCCCCAGCGTCCGCCAGCGGTGGCGGTCAGCCCCGTCCAGTTGCCGAGCGCCTCACCTCGCTCTCCTTGACAATCTACAGGAACAACATCTCCTGTAGGACATCTAGGAAAGCCATGCCCGCCGATAAATCCGATCTTCTGCAAGGGACCCTCGACATGCTGATCCTCAAGGCGCTCCAGCTCGAACCGATGCACGGATTCGGGATCTCCGTGCGCATCCGGCAGATCTCCGGCGACGTGTTGCGGGTTGAACAGGGCTCGCTCTACCCTGCCCTGTATCGGCTGGAGGAGCAGGGATGGATCAGCTCGGAATGGGGCACCTCCGAAAACAACCGCAAAGCGAAGTTCTATTCCATCACGGCGCTGGGGCGCCGCCAGTTGCAGGCCGAGACCGCCAACTGGGAACGCTTGTCCGCCGCCATCAATCAGGTCCTCGGGGCCAAGCGGGGGGAGCTGGCATGAACCGCCTGACCGGCTGGTGGACACGCGTGGGGCGCGCCCTCCGGCCGGCGCGCTTTGATGCCGAAATGGAGGTGGAGATGAAGGCACACCGCCAGATGGAAGCGGACGCTTTGCAGCAGCAGGGGCTGGATCCAGCCACGGCCGGGAGACTCGCGGCCGTGCGTTTTGGCAGTGCCGAAGCGTACAAGGAAACGGTGCGGGATCGCCGCCTCGGCCGGTGGCTCCACGAGTTCCTGCGGGATGCGCGTTACGCCTTCCGACAGCTGCGCAACGCCCCCGGCTTTGCCGCCATCGCAATTGCCACCCTGGCCCTTGGAATCGCCGCCAGCACCGCCATCATCAGCGCGATCGACGGGGTCCTCTTCCGACCGATGCCCTACCCCGATCCCGAGCGCCTGGTGCTCCTGATGGAAACCCTGCCGGGCAACCAGATCAACAACGCCTCCGGAGGAGCATTCCTCGACTGGCGGACACACCAGACCTCGTTTGAGGGCATTGCGCTGACGTCGGATTTATCGCGCAACGTGAGGCACGGCCGTCACCTGGAGCGTGTGCATGGCACGGAGGTGACGCACGAGTTCTTTTCCATCTTCGGCATCAGCCCCCTCCTCGGCCGCACGTTCGGCCCGACGGAGGATCAACCGGGTCCCGCGAGCCAGGTCCTCGTGATCACTGAGGGTTACTGGCGCGCACGCTTCGCGGCCTCGCCCTCCGCGCTCGGCCAGACCGTGCTCCTCGACGAGGTACCGCACACCGTCGTCGGGGTCGTGCCCGACGACTTCATCCGGTCGCAGACGCGCTTTTACGTGCCTGCCGTTGCGGTGCACGCCGAACAGGGTCCCTACAGCCGAACCCAGCACTGGGCAGTGGTGGTGGGCCGCCTCAAGGCGGGAGTCTCGATGGCGCAGGCGGAAGCCGAACTCAAGGCGATCAAGGCTCAGCTGGCGTCGAGTTATCCGACTTGGAAAAAGGACTGGAGCGTGGCGGTGCGCGCTCCGCGTCCGCTGATCACGGAGGACACGCGCCCGGTCGTCGCCCTGCTGGGAGGAGCGGTGGTGATTGTCCTGTTGATCGCCTGCGCGAATGTGGCGAATCTTCTCCTCGCGCGCGCCGCACGCCGGGAGCAGGAGATCGCGCTGCGCGGCGCCTTGGGGGCGAGCAGCAGCCGGATTGCCCGTCAGGTGCTCACTGAAAGTATCGTCCTCGCTCTTCTCGGCGGGCTCTCGGGCGTCCTGCTTGCCGCGTGGGCGATCGACCTCCTGCGGGCGGCGACCGCGACCACCTTGCCGCCCGCCCTCGCTCCCCAGATGGATCTCCGCGTGTTGACCCTCGCCCTGCTGGTCTCGGTGGTGACGGGCATCCTCTTCGGCACCCTGCCCGCCCTGCGCACCCGGCGGCTTGACCTCCACCAAACCCTGAAGGACGGCGGGCGTTCGTCGACTGCGGGCCGCACCCGGGCGCAATCGTGGCTGATCATTGCCGAGGTCGCCCTCTCGGTCGTGCTCCTCAGCGCGGCCGGCCTCCTGCTCAAAAGCCTTGCCACGGTGGTGGCTGCCGACCCCGGCTTTGAACCGGAGCGGGTGCTCGCTTTCGACCTGTCCCTGCCCGCGACAAGCTACCCGACGCCGGAATCGCGTCTCCAGTTTTCCAACACGCTGCGGGAGGCCATGCGCCAGGTACCCGGGGTCGAGAGCGTGGGCACGGGGCTGTCCCTCCCGTTTGCCGGCGGCGGCTATGGCGAGATGTTCTGCCCCGGCGACCGCACGCCTTCGTACGACGATCCGGGTGGCCGGGTGGACTTTGTGTCGCCCGACTACCTCCCGACCCTCGGCGCGCGGCTCCTCGCCGGCCGGTGGATGACCGAACAGGACAATCGGCCGGACAGCCCGAGCGTCGGTCTGGTCAACGACGTGGTGGCGCGGCAGCTTTTCCCCGGCGCGCTTCCGGTCGGAAAGACCGTGATCGTGAATGGCAAGCGCCACGAGATCATCGGCGTGATCGCCAGTCTGCCCAACCTGCGGAAGGACGAGCCCGCGCCCCTTTTTCTTTATGCTCCTCAGGCGCGGAGCCCCGACTCGTTTTCCGTCGTGGTCCGGGCCCGCGGTCGTCCTGAGCAGCTCACCGCAGGCCTGCGCGGCGCCCTCGAGCGGCTCGATCCCGGGCTGCCCATGGGTGACCTCCGGACCCTGGACCAGGCCATGAACCGGTCGCTCTCGCTGCGCCGAATCGTACTTGCGTTGATCGCGAGTTTTGCCGGCGCCTGCCTGCTGCTCGCCTCAATCGGGCTGTACGGCGTGATGGCGTATTCGGTGAACACGCGCCGGCGCGAACTCTCCGTCCGCCTGGCACTGGGGGCGGATCGCTGGGACATGTTGCGGCTGGTCCTGGCGGACGGCCTCAAGCTGACGGCGGGGGGGCTCCTCCTCGGCCTCGTCCTGACCCTTTTTGTCACCCGCATGCTGGAGCAACACCTCTTCGGGGTGAGCGCGTTGGATCCCTGGGTGATCGGCCTGACTCTGCTCCTGTTGCTGGGGGTGGCGCTGTTCGCCTGCTGGTGGCCGGCCCTCCGCGCCACCCGCGAAGACGCGCTGGGCGCCTTGCGCGCGGAGTGTTGAAGTCTAGTTGAGCAGGCCGCGCCGGACCTCCTCCGGGAGGTCCTGGGTGGCGAGCCAGGCCTGGGCCGAGCTGCGGTCGTCCTGCATCCATAATCTGGCGACGCGCTGGACGGCATCGATGCGGTGCTGCGGATTGGCGATCGCGTCGATCGCGCGGGCTGCGGCCTGCGGGGACTCGCGCACCAGGGCCTCCGCGTGGGCAACATAAGCGCGATCGCGGCTTTCATCGGGTGGGAGCCCGGCGAGCCAGCTGCCGGCGGCCGCGGGATCGGTGGTGGTCCAGCCCCCGGCGAGCATGGGAATGGCGCGCTCGCGCTCCGAGGCATCGAGCCCGCCGGCCCATCGCACCGCCGCCTGCGGATCATTGTAGACCCACTGGGCGGCGAGCATCTGCACGGCCTGCTGGCGCTGTTCGCCGGCCGGCAAACTACCGACATACTTGGCCGCCGTGGCCGGGGCGGTGTTGGACAGGGCGGAAAGGATGCCGCCCTGGAAGGCATCGCGGGCAGCCCCCGCCGGCAACTGGGCGGCACGGGCCATCGCCTTCTCCGGGCTCTCCATCGCCCAGGCAAAAGCCACCTGGTTCATCGCGCCGCGGGGATTGCCGCCCGCCGCGTCGATCTGGCTGGCCAGGGTGAACGCACGCTCCGGATCGCTGTGGGCGAGGTTCATCGCGGCGTTTTCGAGGGTGCGCCGCTTGAGGGCGCCGTCCGGCAGGGTGCCCGCCCAGGCGAGGGCGGCGTCGGGATCGCTTTGTATCCATTGGCCCATGACCGAGAGGAGCGGTGCGTTCTGCCCCTGATCCGGCAGGGAGGCCGCCCAGCGCGCCGCGCCCGCCGGATCGCTCTGGGCGAAAACCGAGGCGATCTGGCCGAAGGCGGCCTGACGGGCCGAGCCGGGGGGAAGGCGGTTCGCCCAGGTGGCGGCCTTGTCCACCGATTGCTGGGCGAGGCCGTTCACCACCTGCATGATGGCATTGGTCTGCTGGACCCCGGCGGGAAGCGCCTCGGCAAAGGCGCCCGCCAGCTCCGGATCGGAGAAAGAGAGGCTGGAGACCACCTGCATCAGCATCTGGTCGCGTTCGGACGACGTACCGGTCTTCTTGATACGCTCCAGGGCCGCCTCCGGATCGCGCTGGGCCAGCTGGCCGACGATCGACTGCATCGCGTTGCTGCGGAGAGGGCCGGCCGGCAGCAGTTCGGCGGTTTCGATGGCGAGGTCGACATCCTCCGCGGCGGAGGCGGACGCCAGCTGGGCAAGCAGGCTGTTGCGATCCGGCCCGGGAGACATCCCGCGCACGTAACGGGCCGCACCCTTGGGGTCATTGCCCACCCAGGTGCCGAGGAGGGAGCGCAGCACATTCTGCCGTTCCGGGCTGGCGGGGAGCGATTCGAAGTGTCGCACCGCGTTTTCCGGTTCCGACGCGACCCAGCGCCACATCACGCTGTTGAGGGCGTTGCTCCGCTCGGCCGCCCCGGGCAGCGACTGGGCCCAGGCCGCAGCCGCCTTGGGATCGGGATCGCTCCAGGCCGCCGCGATGGCCGAGAGGGCGTGGGTGCGCTCCTGGCCGTTCAGATTCATTTGTTCCAACCTCGCCAGCGCCTCGCGCGGATCGCGCGCCGCCCAGCCGGCGAACAGGCCCTGGTAGGCGTTCGTCCGGGCGGTTGGGGCGAGGCTTTCCAGCATTTCAACCGCGGCGAGTTCCTCGGTGGGGGGATGTTCGCGCAGCAGGCGCAGGAGGGCGTCGGACTTTGCCGCGCCGTCGGGCATGCGCTGGATGCGGCGCCGGGCGTCGACCGGATCCGCATAGAGCCATCCGCTGACCACGGCCTGGAGGGCGGAACGTTTGACTGCCGCATCAGCCAGCCCGCCGGCGTGAGAATAGGCGGCATCCGGATCGAGGCCAGCCCAGCGGAAATACAATTGAGTACGCAGGGTTCCCTGGGCACGTGCGCCGATGAAGTCTGCTCCGCGGCGGATCACCTGTCCCAATTCCTGGGCGGAAAGGGCTTCAAATTGATCTGTCCATCGTTTGCCCGGAACCCACACGCCCCGGCGCGTCTCCTCCCGCAACGTGCGCACGAGCGATTCGGCGCGGTCGCCCGCTGCGCCGGCCTGGGCGGTGGCTGGCGCGGCGCCCCCCCCGGAGACGACGGGCCGGACCATCGGGCTCGAGGCGGGCCACCACCAGCGGGCGGTGCCCACACCGGCAGCAAACCCACCACCCACGAGGAGCAGGCCCAGGCCAAGTCGCTTCATCATGGCCCGCACCGTAGGCAGAGCGACCAGCGGGGCAAGGCCGCGGTGGGAGGATGCGACGCGATCGGTGGGCCCACCGTGCTTTCCGGTAAGTTTTAGGACGGGCCTCGCGAAGGCACGGGAGGATTCTGAAGGCAGGAGGGTCACGCGATGGGCGCGAAGCTCGGAGTGATTCGCGGCTTGCGCGGGGGCGGGTGACGCGTAGACGAAATCCATGCGTTTCATCATCGCGGCGGTGGGGATTGTGATGACTGGCACAGCCTGCCTTGGGCAGGAACTGCGCTGGACTGAACTGGAGACGGTGCAGCCGGCGGACACTCCGCCCGCCTCCGTCTCCCGCCTTGAGCGGCCCGAGCTGCCGCAAGAGCTTCAGAAGCTGGGCACCTATGGTTACGCCCAGGTCACGATGCTGACCTCCGGCCGTGACAAAGGGGTAGCGCGCACCGTTTCGGCGACAAACCGTTTCCTCGCAACGGCGGTCGAGCAAGCGACGCTCCACCTGCGTGTGTCCGTGCCTTCGCTGGGAGCTTCCGGGCTGCAGGAATCCCGCCTGTTCCTGATCTTCAATCCGAAGGGCGTGCGGAATGGCGCGGCGGACTCGGGACCGCGCCTGGTCGGGGTCAAGGCCGCGTATCTGCCTTCTTCGTACATGCAGCGGCAGTCCGAGCGGAAGCAGCCTTACCGCGATCTGGTGGTGGACGTTGATCTGCAGGTTGACGCGTCCGGCGTGGTGCGGAGTGCGCGCGCGGTGGATGCGCCGGACGAGCTGGGACTCGTGGCGGAGCAGGCGGCGCTCGCGTGGACGTTTGAGCCTGCCCGCAAAGCGGGTGAGGCGGTCGAGGCCTCCCTGCGGGCGCCGGTGGTGCTGGTGGTGCCGACCACCTTCGACATCAAGCAACTGGATACGCCTCCGGTGGTGCGCTCTCAAAAGAAGCCTGAGTATCCGATGTCCCAGCGGGCGACCGGCTTGGGAGGTGAGGTTGTGGTTCTTTTTGTGGTCGATACCCGCGGTGACGTGCGTAACCCCGTGGTCGTCAGGTCGAACAACCCCGCCTTCAATCAGCCCGCCCTCGATGCCGTCTCGGCCTGGCGCTTCAACCCAGGCAAGGTGGGCGGGCAGGCGGTCAACACCCGGATGATGGTGCCGATGATCTTTGAGCTGAATGGCGGTTCGAGCGAACCGTTCAGGGTGACCAGCAAAAAGCTCTCCGACCAACTGCCGGAGGAACTGCGCTACGATACCCCGCCCAAGGTGCTCAACGCAGCGCTCGGCGTGTACCCGTACCAGCCGCTGCTGGAGGGAAAAAAGAAGACGGTGAAACTGCGTTTTCTCGTCGCTCCTGATGGCAGCGTGCGTTTCCCGGAGGCGCTTCCGGCGGATGCCGACGAGTTTGACCGCGCAGCGCGCGCGATGTTGGAGGAGTATCAATTTACCCCGGCTTCGAAAGAAGGCCAGCCGAGCTGGGGGCTGCTGAACATCGAAATCGTGTTCAAACCGTCGGGCACTGAATTTGTCCCTGTGAGCGAGGGTACGCGCGACGTGTTGCGCGAGCTGAAGAAAGCGTCGCCCGCGATCTATTCGCCGAAGCAGGTCGACGCCAAGCCGGTGGTGGTGTCCCAGCGCCCGCCCATCATCCCCGCCGACGCACCCGAGAACCTCAAGGAGGGCCAGGTGCTGGTGGAGTTTGTCGTCGACCGGGACGGAGTGGTGCAGATGCCGCGCATCATCTCGGCAGACCACCCTTCGCTCGGCTTTGCCGCGGTGCAGGCTGTTTCGCACTGGCGATTCCAGCCGATGACAAAGGACGGCAAGCCCGCGATGGTCCGCCTGCGAGCGCCGATCGAGTTCAAGCTTTGACGATCACGAGGGCGCTCCTTTTTGCGGCACCTCCGTAGCAGTGGCCCTTCGATTTCATTCGTGGCAAAGAATGAACCACGAATGGACACGAATTCACACGAATCGGATTCGGACAGCCAGGCCACCAGCAGCCGGAGGTCACTTCCTGGAGCGCGCCGAAGCTGTGCGAGACCTCCTCCGTCCTTCGCCCTCTTCGCGTCCTTCACGGGACATTTTCAGAAGGGGTCTCGCGAAGGTACGGAAGGATTTTGAATGCAGAGGGGTCAGGCGATGGACGCGAAGCAAGGCAGGAAGAGGAGGATCGGGTGCGCGCCCAGGCACAGCAGGTCTTAACAGCATCCCTTCCTCTCCTTCCGTACCTTTGCGAGACCTCCTCCGTCCTTCGCCCTCTTCGCGTCCTTCGCGGGACATTTTCAGAAAGGGTCTCGCGAAGGTACGGAAGGATTTTGAAGGGAGGGAGGTCACGCGAAGGACGCGAAGCAAGGCAGGAAGTGGAGGATCGGATGCGCGCCCAGGCACAGCAGGTCTTAACAGCATCCCTTCCTCTCCTTCCGTACCTTTGCGAGACATCCTCCGTCCTTCGTCCTCTTCGCGTCCTTCGCGGGACATTTTCAGAAAGGGTCTCGCGAAGGTACGGAAGGATTTTGAAGGGAGGGAGGTCACGCGAAGGACGCGAAGCAAGGCAGGAAGGGGAGAACCAGAAGCGCGGGTGCGACCCGCGCGCGGGCTGCAGGGCGGGTGTGGCTCGGGCATGGATTAAGCAATATGAACGCCGCTGCGCTTTCGCCGGAACGATGTCCCTGCGATTCCTGCGGTGCTCCTCCAGAGATTCCATTGAAAACACGCCCAAAAGCGATTGGCCTGCGTGTCGCCTTTTCCAGCCATGGCAGACACCCCTCAACACGACCGCTGGTTCCTGGAGCAAGTCCATGCTCACCTGGGAGCGCTCACGGGCTGGTTGAGCCGGCGGTATCCCGATCTCACCGATCCGGAGAATGTGGCCCAGGAGGCAGTGACACGGATCTGGGGCATCTACCGGCATGGACCGATCGCCTCGCCCAAGGCGCTGCTGTTCACCACCGCGCAGCACCTGGCTCTCGATCAATTGCGACGGGGCAAGATCGTGACTTGGGAACAGCTCCCCGCGACCTATCCCGAACCGTGGGAGGACGAGCAACCCGACCCTGCCGCGACCACCGCCCACAAGCAGGAGCTCGAGCTACTCACCCAGGCGATCGAGTCGCTGCCCGAACGCTGTCGCCGCGTTCTCACCCTTCGCAAAATCTACGGGCTCTCCCAAAAGCAGATCGCCGCCGAACTCGGGATCAGCGAACACACCGTCGAAGTCCAGGTGGCCAATGGCATGCGCCGCTGCGCTGCGTTTTTCGAAAAAATGGGGCTCCTCTGACGTGAACCTCCCTCCCTCAGACAACACCCCGGTGGATCAGACGGCCGCTGATTGGATGGCGAGGCGCGACCGCGGCCTCACGTCTGCCGAGCAGGACGCGTATTTGCAGTGGTTGAGCCGCGACCCCAGACATCTCGCCGCCATCCGGCGCCTCGAGCGCGCCTGGGGTCGCCTGGACACCCTGGCGCAATGGCGCCCGTCGCACAGCGTTTCGCCCAACCCCGACCTGCTCGCCCCGCGGGGCAGCTCCCACCGGTGGCTGTGGTGGAGTGCCCTCGCGGCCGCCGCGGCGATCGGGATCGCCCTGCCGCTCCTGCGCACCCCGACTCCGATCGAAACGGTCGCCACCCAGGCGCGGCTTCACCCCGCCCCCGACCGCCTGACCCTGGACGACGGCTCCGTGGTCGAGTTGAACCAGGGCGCGCGGGTCCAGCCCGCGTTCAGCGAGGCGGAGCGGCGCGTGCACCTCACGGCTGGGGAAGCCCACTTCGCCGTCGCGAAAAACCCGGCACGCCCCTTTGTTGTCATGGCGCACGGAATCGACGTGCGTGCGGTCGGCACCGCCTTCGCCGTCCAGACCCAGCACGACGCAGTGTCCGTTTTGGTCACGGAGGGAACCGTCGAGGTCACGTCAGAAATCGCATCCCTCTCCCCCACCTTCCTGGTGGCAGGACAGAAAGCCGAGATACAGCCCTCCACCGGAGCCCTGATCCGCAGTGAGCTCAAACCATTGGAGATGGAACGCGCGCTCGGCTGGAAATTCATCCGACTGGAGTTTGTCGATCTTCCCCTCAGCGACGTGGTCGCGGAGCTCAACCGGTACAACACCCGCAAACTCGCCGTGGCCGACGCACAGACCGGCGCCGTCCGCGTGGCAGGTACCTTCCGGGCGGATAACGTCGATGCGTTCGTCCGCCTCCTGGACGTTGGCTTCGACATCGCCGCGAGTGATAAGGGAGATACGATCCTGCTGCAGCGCAGGAACTAACAAACTCGGTCGGATCGGTAAAGGGATTTGCCAAAAATCGTTCTAATGGAAACCCGGGGGCCATTCGTCTTAAGGAATGCCCCATGCCCCGTCTCGCCGCATTCCCCGGCCTGCCGCGTTTCCACCGCGTCTGCTGGCTGACCTTATGCTCCCTGCTCGCTTCTGGGGCGTTGGGCGCTTCGGCGCCGCGGCGTTTTGACATTCCCGCGGGCCAGGCGGCCCGCACCCTGCGCGCCTTTGCCGCCCAATCCGGCGAGCAATTGCTGTATCCTCCCGAACTGATCCGGGGCTTGCGCACCCGCCCGGTCAAAGGCGACCGCACCCCGAAGGCCGCGCTGGAAGAAATGCTCGGGCCCGATTTCAGGGTCGTGGAGGACGCCACCACGGGCGCACTGGCCATCCGGCGCGCGTCCGCCCCAGAGCCGCCCCCGCGCCCGGAAGCGGGAGCAAACGCAGGCGGAGCACCCGGCGCGGCGATCAACAACGCCTGGCCCGCGGCCGATGAACTGGTGGAGCTTTCCCCCTTTGAGGTGCGCAGCAGCACCGACCGCGGCTACCGCGCGGCCAACGCCGTGAGTGCGACGCGCATGGCGGTGCCGGTCCGCGACCTCCCGATGAGCATCTCCGCCTTCACCGGCGAATTCATCGCCGACCAGGCGCCCTACGACCTGTACGACGTGGTGAAGTGGGCACCCGGGGTCCACCAGGACAATCTTTCCCCCCAGGGCTGGATCCGCTACAACATCCGCGGCTTCACCTCCGCCGCGGTCCAGCGGAACGGCTTCTCGTCGTTCCGCTTTGTGGATACAACCAACGTCGAGCGTGTCGAGGTGGTGCGCGGTCCCGCCTCCCTGCTCTACGGGCAGCTCAACCCCGGCGGGGTGATCAACTACATCACCAAACGCCCGCAGCCCGAGCCCGGCCTCCAGCTGGGCGCCAGCGTGGGGAGCCACGGCTACACCCGCGCCCTGGTGGATGCGACCGGCCCGGTGCCAGAGAGCAACGGCGTCCTCCTGTACCGGGCGATCGCGATGCGCGAGGATATCCAGGAGTTCCAGGATCCCGCCCGCGGCCGCAAGACGCTGGCCGCACCCAGCCTCACCTGGCGGCCCAGCGAGGCCGTCACCCTCCACCTTGAATACGAGGACTTCACCCGGCGGGAGCGCATGCCGACCAGCGGGGTGGTCCTCGCCTTCGTGGACGAGGTGCCGACCGTCCCCTACCCGGGCCTGCCGTGGGATTTCAACTACGCGGGGAACGGTGATTTCCAGAATTTCAGCTCCGCCGCCTTCACCGCCGAGCTGACCGCCCAGCTGACACAGGCCATCACGCTGCGGGCGGCCTTCCTGCATTCGTCGTGGGAGATGGAGTGGCGCGCCACCGGGCAGGGAGGCACCGGGCTGATTTCGCAGGCCGCGATCGACGCGTATTACCCGCGCGCGTACGGGCTGACGCCGGCGGACGCCATGTATCGCAGGAATCGCTACGAACTGCAGTCCGGCAGCGAGCAGACCCTGCAGGTCGACCTCACCGGCACCCATCGCTGGCGGAACCTGGTGATCCGCCCGCTGGCCGGGGCCCGGCGTCTCTTCCGCAGCCGCTACTCCGGCCTGCAGAAAAACAATCCCAACCTCCCGGGCGATCCGGCCTACCTCGCCCCCTGGGACCTCCGCAACCCCGCCACCTGGTCGCGCCGCGTGCCGTTTGGCCCTGAGGCCCTCGTCCCCACCTCCCAGACCCGGGCCCAGAACGACAGCTCCTCGGTCTATGGCGTGGTCAATGTCTCCGCCTGGGACGAGCGTCTGCATGCCCTCGCCGGCTTCGCCCACCACCAACTCGACAACGAGCCGAGCATCGATCGTATCCGAGGCACACGTACTCCGGCAAGCAGCCGCTCGGCGCGCGTGCCGCAGCTGGGGGCGCTGTACCGGCTGACGCCCGCCCTCTCCACCTTTGTCTCCTACAGCGAGTCCTTTCTCGCCAACACCTCCCTGCTGCGGGTCAACAATGTGCCGACCCTGCCCGCCTCCCCCTCGCGCGGCGAAGGCTGGGAGACGGGGGTGAAACTGGACCTGCGGGAGGGCACGCTCTCGGGCACGGTATCCGCCTACCGGATCGAATCGTCCCCCACCGGGGTGGTCACGGTCACCACCGGGGTGGCCCCAGACGGCACCACCCTCTTCACCGACCTGCAGGGCGGGTTGCAACGCAGCGAGGGGCTCGAGTTCGACCTCCACCTGCGGCCGACCGAGGCCCTGCAGCTGATCACCAGCTTCAGCTGGTGCGACGCCATCTACGTTTCCCATCCGGTCAATCCGACGTTTAACGGCACCCGCCTGGTCGCAACGCCTGAATACACCTTCAATCTTTGGGGCAAATACACGGTGCAGGGCGGAGCCCTCCGCGGCCTGACCCTTGCCGCCGGCCTCAACCACGTCGGGCCGATGTCCTACGTGGGAAACAACCCGGCCCTCGAATTTCCAGCCTACACGACTGCCGACCTCAACGTCTCGTATCCCATCCGCGCCTTCGGGCGGGTCTGGGATGCGACACTCCACGTCAAGAACCTCGCCAACGAACGCTACCATGCGTCGTCCAGCAGCTGGGGATTCCCGCGCCACGCCCTCCTCAGCGTCAGCACCCGTCTCTAGGCCCTTCCTCCCCCATGAACGCCCGTGTCACCCAGGCAGACGTCGCCCGCAAGCTCGGGGTCCACTCGACCACGGTCTCCCTGGCCCTGCGCAACTCGCCCTCGATCGCGCTCGCCACCCGGCAGCGCATCCAGCAGGCCGCCGCCGAACTGGGCTACCACCCAGATCCCGCCCT
This sequence comes from Verrucomicrobiota bacterium, assembly GCA_023428905.1. Classification (GTDB taxonomy): domain Bacteria; phylum Verrucomicrobiota; class Verrucomicrobiia; order Opitutales; family Opitutaceae; genus EW11. The sequence goes on along the minus strand of JAEYWP010000016.1, from coordinate 155,832 downwards.
CTCCGCCCTGATGGCCTATCGGTCCCAGACCATGCCCAACCGTCGGACCCAGACGGTGGCGTATGTGACCAACTGGCAGACGCGCTGGGGCTGGCAGGCGATGTCGGCGCACGCCGACTTCTTCATCGGCGCCCAGCGCAAGGCGACGGCTCTCGGTTACCAGCTGGAGCATTTCTGGCTCGGCGAACGCGAGATGAGTGCAGCGCGGCTGAACAAGATCTTCTTCCACCGCAATATCTGCGGCGTCCTTTTTGCCTCACACCACCTCGTGCCCGAGGACGGTTATGACTTCGACTGGACGCGCCTGTCCGCGGTGAAGATAGACTGCCATCCGCGGACGCTGCCGCTCAACTCCGTCACCAATCACCAGGTCGCGCTGATCCGTTTTGCCGTACAGAAGGCGGCCGCCGCGGGATACCGCCGTATCGGCCTCGCCATGCCGAAGTGGTGGGACGACTACGTGGACCTGGGCTGGTCCTCCGGTTTCCTGGCCGAACAGAGCCGTCTCCCCCGCGACGAACGCGTCCCGATCTGCCTTCTGCCCCAGCCGGCCAATACCGTCCCCGTGGCAGACGCCCGGCTCGCTGGACCTGAGACCACCCAGTGCCTCCGGCTCTGGATGGAGCAGCACAAACCCGACGTGATCATCAGCCACCTTCCCTTCGTCGAGGAGGCATTCCGGGAGCTGCGCGTGCGCCTCCCGGCCGATGTGGCTTACATCGACCTTTTTGTCCTTTCCAACGACGGTCGGATCGCAGGCGTTCAGCAGAACTGCCAGCGGGTCGGCGAAATCGCGATGGAACAGCTCGCGTCCCAGCTGCAGTTCAACCAGCTCGGGCTGCCCGATGCCCCGACTGCCACCTACGTGAAAGGAGGCTGGGTCGACGGGATTTCGCTCCCGCCGGTAGAGGCTGGTTCCTGGGAATCCACCAGCGGCGTATCCGTCGATAACGACAACCCGCACCCCGTGCTGGCGTAGGACGCGGCGAACGCATTCGACAATGTGAACAGGGAGGTCATGGCGGTGGGCGAACCGGGCTGCAGGCTCGGGATTTTACCCTTTGCCCATGCTAATACCCGTCCCCCTCCGGTGCCTGCTCTTTTCGCTTTTGGTCTGCCTTTATCTGCCCGCGGCGGCGGCAGACGGAGCGACAAGACCGTTTTTGAGTCCCGCCTTCGGCAGCCACATGGTGCTGCAGCGGGACCAGCAGAACAGGTTCTGGGGCTGGACCGAACCGGGCACGACCGTCGAGGTTGAGATCGCCGGCGTACGCGCCTCCGCCGTCGCCGCGCCGGATGGGCGCTGGCAGGTCGCGCTGCAGCCGCCGGCTGCAGGCGGCCCCTACGAGGTGCAGGTGCGCGGCAAGGAAACCATCACCCTTACCAACGTCCTGGTCGGCGATGTCTGGCTCTGCAGCGGCCAGTCCAACATGGAGATCGGCCTTGCGCGCGTCCACGGTGGCCCGGAGGCCCTGAAACGCGCGACGCATCCCCGGCTCCGCCTCTTCTCGGTGGAAAACAGACCCGCGTATGCGCCGCGCAACGCGGTGGGAGGCAGCTGGCAGGAATGCACGCCGGAAAACCTGGAACGCATGGGCGGCTTTTCCGCCGTCGCCTACTTCTTCGCCGAACGACTCCAGAAGGACATCGATGTGCCGGTCGGTCTGGTGAAAGCGGCGGTAGGCGGCTCGCCCATCGAAAGCTGGATGTCGGCCCGCGCGCTCGAGCCGTTTAGCGAATTCGCCCCCGCCCTGCAGCAGATCGCCGCCCACCGCGCCGCCGGGGCGCCCGAGTACGGCAACTACCTGTCGCACTGGTTTGATACCTACGAGATTGGCACCCGCGACGGTGCCGATTGGGCCGCCCCGGGGCTCGACCTGTCGGATTGGAAACCCGTGTCGATTCCCGGCGGCTTCGCCGATTTCGGGGTGGCCGAGCATCCCAGTGTGGTCTGGTTCCGCCGCGAGGTCACCCTGCCCGATCCCCTTCCTGCGGGCACCGCCCGGATCCAGCTCGGGGTCGTGGAGAAAATGGATACAACCTACATCAACGGCCGCTGGGTCGGAGCCAGTTCCTGGGTTGAGAACCCGCGCAACTACGCGATCCCGGCGGACGTCCTGCGCCCCGGCCGCAATGAAATCACCGTCCGTGTCTTCAAGCTGAAACCTGAGGGCGGGTTCCAGAGCCCGGCTGACGCCCTGCGCCTCGTCCTTGGCGACGGCACCTCCGTACCGCTGGCCGGCGAGTGGGTGGGTAAACTGAGCGTCGACGCGCGGCCCCCGCATCCCCTGCCCCTGGCTTATGAGAATTACGCCATCATGCCGACCGTGCTCTACAACGGCATGGTGGCGCCCTTCGTTCCTTCCGCCCTCACCGGCGTGCTCTGGTACCAGGGCGAGGCCAATTTCACCCGCGCCTGGCAATACCGCTCGCTCCTGCCCGCCCTGGTCGCGGACTGGCGCCAGCAGTTTCGCAACGCGACGATGCCGGTGCTGGTGGTCAGCCTGCCCGCTTTCATGAAGCGCAAGACGGAGCCCGCCACCGACGGCTGGGCCGAGCTGCGAGATGCCCAGGCGCTGGCGGCGCGCACCGTGCCGGGCGTCGAGACCATCGTCACGATCGACGTGGGCGATGCCGACGACATCCATCCGCTGGAGAAACGCGTGGTGGGCGAGCGTCTCGCCTTCGCCGCACTGGCCCGCCACTACGGCCGCGAGGTGCCCTATGCCGGTCCGCGCTACGAGCGCGTTGAATCGGTCGGGCGATCGCTGCGCCTCCATTTCAGCCATGTCAGCGGGGGCCTGGTCACCAAGGGTGAAACCCTCGAGGGCTTCGCCGTCGCCGGAGAGGATCGTCGCTGGGTGTGGGCCAAGGCCCGGATCGAGGGCAACACCGTGGTGGTCAGTTCGCCCGACGTACCCAAACCCGTGGCGGCGCGTTATGCCTGGGAGGCAAATCCGCCGGCCACGCTCTTTGACGGTGCCGGCCTGCCCGCAATGCCCTTCCGCACGGACGCCTGGCCACTCAGCACCCAGAAGTGATCGGACGGCGGGGTGGGAGCCGGCTCCGACCGGCGCTCACCCCGGGTGCACGTATGGCCGGTGAAGGGATCCGCCGGATACACCGCCACCGCCGGGGTGATAGGCTGGGGCGAATCCCGCAGCCATGCCCAAATCCACCACGATCAAGCGCGCCCGCCGCGACGCGCGCCAGGGGAAGAGCCCCAGCACCCAGGCCGGCGAATTTGTCCGCGAGAAAATGGACGAATTGAAAAAGGGGCGCGGCAACGCCGCCTCCAAAAAACAAGCCATCGCGATCGGCCTTTCCGAGGCGCGCCGCTCCGGGGTCAAACTGCCGGCCCCCGCCAAAGGCAAGGCAACGGGCGCGTCCCGAAAGAAGGCCCGCCAGGATCTCAAAGCCGGAGCGAAGAAACGAACGCGCCGGCGGACCTGAGGCGCTGCCGCCCGGGCTAACGCCTCTGCCAGTCGAGCAGGATGTCGTAGCGAAACACCCGCTCCGGCGGCAGCCGGGGCGACGTCGCGTTGTCGACGTGTGGATACACATTGGCCGGAGGGTCGAGGAGTGCGTCCCTCCCATTCACGAAATCCTGATCCTGCACGATCACGCGGTAGGCCTTGTTCAGGGCCAGCGCTCGTTCCGGTGACGGGCTGATCAACGCATGGACGTCTGGGGCGGCCGCCACTTTCGCCCGATTGAGCGTGCCGTCCGGGTGAAACCACCGCCGGGCCATTTCGTCGTTGTTGCGAAACTCGCTGCCGCCGCCGACCCGTTCCAGGTAGGTGGCAATTTCCCCCGCTGTCTCACCCCGGCTCGGCGCGTCCGGCATGCCGCGCAGGTTGAGATACCCCCACCCCTCGGCGCCATCCACCTTGCGGGCCAGGCTGAAGGTCTTGTCGATGGTGGACCCGACGGAGTTGTGGCAACCCATGCAGGCGAGGTTCTCCTCGTAGGTGGAGATGCGGAGCCGGCCGGCCCCATCCTCGATAAAGCCCTGGATTGACCAACCGGTCCCGTTGTCCAGCCCCCAGTCCCCGACGCTGAGGTAGCCCGGCAGATAACCGGCCTCCTTGTCGTAGGCCTCAAGTTGATACTTTCGGGCGTAAACGGGTTTTGCGATGTCCTTCCACTTCTTCATGTAGCGGACCTCCTTCATCCGGCGCGAGGGGCCGATTTCCCCCTCGGTCGAGATGCCGAGGTAGCGCACGGTGTGGAGAAATTCTGTCCCGGCGGGATAAAGATGGGAATCGATGAACCGGTGGCGGGCGGCCCCGACCCAGGCGTCCACCCTGCGGATGACCCGGGCGAGCCCCAGCTGTCCGTCTGCGTCCAGGTCGCGCCCGACCACCGTCTCCTCCACCGGCAGGCAGCCGATCTCCCCCACCCCCTTGATCCGCGCCTCGAGGATCGCGAGGTTGGCGCAATACACGTCCCGGCTGTAGGCGCCGTCCGCGGTGGATCGGAACTCCGCCGGCAGCCGGAGGGCGACGTCGTCGGTCGAACCATTGGTCGGCCAAAACGTGCTGGGGAACGGCTTGTAGTTGAACGCGACCCAGTGGCTGCCGTCGCGGGCGAAACCGTGCTCGTCGAAAGCGGCGCCCCCTTCCTGCAGGCCGGCGAGGTCGGGGATCCACCCGGCGAATGCCGCCTCGCGCAGCCGCCCGGGCAGCTCGGTGTAGTTGTCGCCGGCGATGTAGGCGAGGATCTCCGCATCGCTGATGCGAGCCGACCTTTCCGAGCGATCCTCAAAGAGATTGGCCCAGTGATTGGTCATGCCGAGTTCACTGAACGAATACGCCTCCTGAAGATCGCGGTCATTCATCAGATTCTCCCGCCCGGGGATGGCGTCCTGATGGCAGACGTAACAGGGATTAAAATACGCATCGGTCCGGGTGTAGCACTGCGGCGGCACCACCGCCTCGCGGTTGTAGACGGCGGAGACAGGGTGGCCGGCGGGCGAGGGCGGACGGACTGACCCACTGGTGCGAAGCCCCTCGACCAGCGCGGCGGCGGGAGAGTGGCCGGCGGCGGAGCGTGGCGCCGGAGCAGCCGGGCCGGTGGCGAGGGCCAGGCCGAGCAGGACGGCGTGGACGGAGGCGGCAGCGGCGGTCCAGCGGACCAGGGTCAGGGGGCGGGATGCAGTGGGCACGCCAGAACCGCTGCCGCCCGACCGGCGCCCGGCCAAGCGAGAAATTGTGCCATTTCGGTGCCGGAGGTGAAGGCGGGGTGACGATCCGGTAGTTGAACGCTGGCGACACAAGAACGTTACCCGCCCGGGCCAGTTTGGCTTTGCCGCCGGCGCATCCGGTCCGCCATTCACCCCCCGCCAGCTTCAGCCGATCCAACCACCCTGTATCAGAAAATCCATGCATCGTTCGATCTACGGTCCCCTTCCCCTGCGCGCCGCCGCCGCGGCCGCCACCCTCGCCCTGGCCGGGGCAGACCTGCGCGCCGGCAGCGACCTCTGGTTCACTCCCCTGACGGAGTCGGCCCCGGTGGTCGCGCCGAACGCGACGGCGGAGCTGATGGCGCCCTGGACCACGCCGGCGGGCATCCTCCAGACCAATCTCCTCAGCCTGCGCGAAGTGGAGGACCAGGTCCTCAGCCCGCAGCAGTCCATCGTCCGGGTCCCTCTCGGATCCAGCGGATCGATGATCGATATGATCGCCTACGATCCGTCGGGGGAGTTCCTGTTCCTGCCCCACGAAACCGCGTTCGGCGCGGGGGTCTCGCGCCACGACATCCGGGCGCGTGTCACCCAGGTCCTCTTCCAGGGCAACCAGCAGGGCCAGGCGGGTGACTGGAGCGCGGATTATGGCGCGTTCGATCCCTGTCGCTTCACGCCGAATCGCACGCTTTTCCTCGCCGAGGAATGGGCCGGACAGGGACGCGTGATCGAGGTGCTCAATCCCTTCGCAGAGCCGTCCGAGATCAAGACGCGCGAACTCAACAGCATCGCCAATGTCGCCCATGAGGGCATCACCTTCAGCGCACGCGACCCGCGCGTGATTTATTACATCGACGAGAACAACTCCGGCTCGATCTACAAATTCGTGATGCGCAAGGCCGGCGACTACACCGCCGGGCAAACCTTCGTGCTGAAGGTCGACGGGTATGCCGGCAACGCGGCGGAAGACTACAATGCCGCCTCCAACGCAAACCAGCCGCGCACCGGAGATGCCACCTGGGTGCCTCTGACCGATGCCAGTGGCCGGGTGCTGCCCAATGTCGCTGATCCCTTCGACAATGCGACCCTCGGCGGCCGCGCCGCGGCAGACAGCGTGGGTGCGACCCCGTATGGACGCCCTGAGGACAGTGAGGTGACCCGCCTTCGCAACGGGCGCGAAGTCCTCTACGTCGCGATGACCAGCGAGAACTCCGTCTATTCCTTCGAGATTGTCGGCGAGAATCGCGTGCGCGTCGGAAAGTTGATCTCACCCTCCACGCCGAAAAATCTCGGTCACCCCGCCACCACCGGACAACTCAACTCTCCCGATAATCTGGCGCAGGATGCGCTCGGCAACATCTACATCGTTGAGGACGCGCCGAATGGCTCCAGCACCGGCGGTGACATCTGGTTTGCGCGCGACGCCAACAACGACGGCGAGGCGGAGTCGCTCGACCATTTCATGAGCATCCGGGTGGATGGTTCGGAGGCCACTGGGATGATCTTTAATCCGGCCAATCCGCTGGAGTTCGCGGTGGCAGTGCAGCATCCGAGTTCGACCGATCTTTCCGTGGTCCCCAACGGCCTCGGTGATTCGGTCTGGCTCTTCGACCTCTCCGCCATCGAAAACCAGGGCTTTGTGCGGAAGCTCGAGAAGGCCGCGAAGCAGGGCCACGGGCGACCCAGCGTGCGCAGCGGCCAATAACTTCCGCCCGGGAACCCCGGGCACCTTGGAACCGATCCGGGCGTCTTCCCGGTGCTTCATGCACCGGCCGGCGACCCGGATTTTTTTGCATCCCCGGATTGAGCAGTGTCTTGCGACTATGGCGGAGCCACCTCAACGTCGCCGGAGCTTCAACTCCCCCTGGACCGATGTTCCCGCTTTCCCGGCCCGTTCTCGCCGGCGTCGTTTACACCGTCGCCCATCTCGCGGCTCATGCGTCCGCCCGCCATTTCGAGGTCTCGCCAGGGATTTCGACCTGGTACGCGCCGGCTGGCCTCGCGCTGGGGCTGCTGCTGCTAATTGGACCGCGCGCCGCGCCCCTCGTTTTTGCCGCCAACGTCGCCGCCGCGCTCCTGCTTTCCTCCCTCCACTCCTGGTGGGCGCCGATCGCGTTTCCCGCGCTCATCACCGCCACCTACACCGGGGCCGCCTGGTGGGTGCGGCGCTGGACCGGATCGGGACGGATGCCGGACACACCCGGTCAACTGGCTCTTTGTACGCTTGTGATGGTGATCTCGCCCGCGCTGCTGGCGGTGGCCGGGACGGCCCTCCTGCGCATGATCGGCCTGCACGGCGGCGAGAGTTTCGGCCGCGCGGTTCTGCTCTGGTGGGTGGGCGACGTAAGCGGCATTCTCACCGTCGTCCCGCTCGTGCTGGCCTTCGGCGGCCCCTGGCTCCACGGGCCCGAGTATTCGCCGCTGCTCCGCTCGTCCGGCCGGACCTCACCGGTGGTGGTCGCACTGCAGTCGCTCGCCCTGGTCGGGACCATGGCGGTGGTTTTCACCTGGGCTCCCCTGCGCAACTACAACGCCTTCTACCTCGCCTTCCTGCCCTTGATCTGGATCTGCCTCCGTCACGGCCTGCGGGGCGCCACCCTCGCCAGCGTCGTCGTGACCATGAGCGGCCTCCTGGCGATCCACCTGCTCGGAAGCACGCCCTACCTGATCGTCAACTTTGTCCTGTTCGCCTGGGCGGTCACGGCAGTGGGCCTTGGTCTCGGTTTCACCGCCAGCCGCCGTCTCCTGGCCGAACGGTCGCTTTCGGCCAGCGTAAACGAACGCAAGCGTGCCGAGGCGGAGACAGAACTCCTGCTGCAGGTGGTGGAGGCGACCACCGATTACGTCGCCACCATCAGCGGCTCCAATGCGCGTATCCGCTACGGAAACACGTCCCTGGCCAACCTGGTCGGTCGCGACACCGCCTCCCTCCGCGGACTGGCCCTGGCCGACTTGATGCCCGCGTGGGCGTCCAGCCTGCTCTCGAACCAGGCCATGCCGGCGGCGCTGCGTGAAGGCGTCTGGCACGGCGACCTCGCGCTCCTCGACAAAAACGCGAAGGAGGTCCCGGTTTCACTCGTGGCCCTGGTCCACCAGCGGGTCGCCCTCGAGGCGGGCACGATCACGCTGACGATGCGAAGCCTGGTGCGCCGCAACGAGGCCGAGGCCGATCGCATCGAACAAGAGCGGCGCATGCTCCAGACCCAACGGCTGGAAAGCCTGGGAGTTCTCGCCGGCGGCGTCGCCCACGACTTCAACAATCTCCTCACTCCCATGCTGGGTTACGCCAGCCTCGCGCGACAGGACCTGCCGGAGGATTCACCCGTACAGCATGCGCTCGCCCAGGTGGAAAACGCGGCCCACCGTGCCGCCTCCCTCTGCCAGCAGATGCTCGCCTACGCCGGCCGCAGCCCACTCGCCTTCGCCGCGCTCGACCTTTCCAGCGTGATCCAGGAGGTCGGCGACCTGCTCAAACTTTCGATTGGCAAAAACCATGCCCTCGCTCTGGACCTCGCCCTGCCATTGCCGACGATCGTGGCCGACGCCAACCAAGTCAGGCAGGCGGTGATGAACCTGGTGCTCAACGCCTCGGAAGCGATTGGGGAGAAGACCAATGGCAGCGTGGCCATCCGCACCCGCGCGCTGACGATCGAGCCGGGCCTGCCATCCGCGGGTTTTGTCGGTGGGGTGCCGGCTCCCGGACCCGCGGTCGTCCTGGAGGTCGAAGACGACGGTGGCGGCATTTCCCCGGAGCAACTGCCACGCATCTTCGACCCGTTCTTCAGCACGAAATTCACCGGCCACGGGCTGGGGCTACCGGTTGTGATGGGGATCGCGCGCACCCATAGCGCCGCCCTGCAGGTGCAGACCGAACCCGGCCGGGGCACCGTCTTCCGCCTGTTTTTCCCCGCGGTGCCGATCGATGCCGAGATGGGCACGCCGCTCGGCTCCGCACGCGTGGACGTACCCAAAGACCGCGCCATCCTGGTGGTGGATGACGAACCCGGCGTGCGCGAGATGGTGTCACGCACTCTGGAAATCCTCGGCTACACCACCCTGCTGGCGGAGGACGGCGTGCAGGCGGTGGACCGTTTCAGGGAACACGCGGGCAAACTCGGCCTGGTGCTGCTGGACTTGACGATGCCGCGCATGGACGGCGAACAGGCGTTTCACGAAATGCACCGGCTCAACCCGGAGGTACCCGTGGTCCTGATGAGCGGATACTCGGAAAAACTCAGCCGGGATCGGTTTGCCGGCGCCTGCCCGGCCGGCTTCCTCGCCAAACCGTTCAACTACGCAGCGCTCAAGGCCCTGCTCGAGTAGGTCAGCTAGCGGTGATCAAAATATGCGGCGGCGAGCTCCGACACCACCGGAGCCGCATGTTCTGCGCCGGCAAATTCGACGCCGACCTCGGGCGCCTCCAGGGCCACCGCCAGGGCGATCTCCGGCTTCTCCACCGGGGCGAAGGCGACGAACCAGGCGACGTTCACGCTGCCCTCGGGACGCGTGATCTGGGCGGTGCCGGTCTTTCCCGCCATCCGCACACCCGGCACCTGGGCCTCCCGGCCGATACCCACCGCGACCACGGCCTCCATTGCGTCGCGCAAGGCGGCGACGGCCGGCGCGTCCAATCCGAGGGGCTCCGGGGGGAGCGCCCCGGAGGGCGCACGGGTTGGTTCATGAAGCAGGGTCGGGACCGTCCGCGTCTCGCCGCGTGCGAGGGAGGCCAGGGCGGCCGCGGCCTGCAGCGGGGTGACGCGCAGGAATCCCTGCCCGATCGCAAGGTTGGCGGTGTCGATCTCGCCCCAGGCGGCACCTTGCCGCGCGTTCAGCCAAGCCGGCCCGGGAACCAGCATCTGCCGCGTCTCACCGGGCAGGTTAAGACCCGTCGGTGTATCAAAGTGGAACCTACGCGCTTCCGCTTCCAGGGCGCTAGGCCCCGCCCCCAGGCCCGCTGCGTAGGCGAAAACGTTGCAGCTTTGGGCCAGCGAATCACGCAGGGGAACCAGCCCATGCCCCTCCGGCCGATGGCAGACAAAGCGGCGCCCGCCGATCATCCGCCAACCGGCGCAGTCGATGCGGGCGCGCGGGTTCAGGGCACCGGCCCGCATGGCGGCGGCGAGGGTGTAGATCTTGAAGCTCGAGCCCGGCGGATAAAGCCCCTGGGTGGCGCGGTTCAACCAGGCACCCTCGGCCTCCACCCGGGCCCTCGCCTCCTCAGCGAGTCCGCGGGTGAGTGCGTTCAGGTCGTAGGTGGGTTTACTGGCGAGGGCGAGGACCTCACCGGTCTGCACGGACAGGCAGACCACCGCGCCGCGCGGAGCACGCGATGCGCCGAGCGCCTGCTCCGCCGCCTGCTGCAGGTCGAGATCGAGACTGAGGACCACGTCGCGTCCCCGTTCCGGGGCGACCGTCTCCAGCGGCTCGCCCACCGGCCTGCCCTCGGCATCAAAGCGGGAACGCAGGTAGCCGGGCCGACCGGCGAGCACAGCATCAAAGGCCTTTTCGATCCCCGCCCGGCCCGAAGGAAGGTCGATGCGCAGAGCCCGGTCCTCCGCTCCACCCGGCACGACCACCCGCGCGAGCCCAACATGGCCGAGAACGTGGGCGGCGAGTGAACCGTAGGGATAGGCACGATACACGCCGTGTCGCGCCGGGCCGGCGTCCGGCCGATCCTCTGCCAGCACACGGCCGTTGCGATCGAGGATGAGACCGCGTGTCGGAGGCAAGGCCACCCGCCGCACCTGCTGTCGCCGCTCCTGCTCGAGGTAGGCGTCGGTGCGACTGAGCTGGGCGTGCCCGACCCACCCGGCGAGCAGGGCGAGGCCGGCCGCGATCGAGGCGCCCACCATCCGCAGCCGGTGGGCATCGATCGGAACCGTTTCCGGTCCCGGGAGGCCGGCCCCGTCGGAGGAACGGGGCGCCTGGGTTAAGGGGCCGGTGACCAATTAGCGCGGCCGATTCTTCGGCGGAGGCCCGTTCTTGAAGAGGCGGTACTCCACCGTCACCGTGACATCGAAACTCAGCACGTACGGGAGGTTGCCAGTGTAGTCGAAGGTCTTGCTCCCCTCGATGGTCTCCGCGCTGCCGTCGTTGTCCTCGATGATGGTAAAGGATTCCGGATACACACCGCCGAGCAGACTGAGAAATTCCGGTCCGGCCTTGCTGCTGCTGCGCCGGCCGTTCTGCTCAAACCGCCCGACAATGCACTCGGCACCGAAGAAGGGTTTGAGGTCGAGGATCATCTTCCCACCGGTGAAGACCAGTTCTGCGCTGCCGCTGGGCTCCGAGCGGGAGTAAAGGGCGAGCTGGTTCGGCCCAGGCGGGCGGGTCTGCATCGGCCCGGTCGCCTCATAGCGGTTGTGCGTCTGGCGCGAACGTGCGCTCGAGGAATCGTTGAGGCTGAAATAGCGGGAGTCTCCGTCCACCTCCAGGCGGTGGCGACCGTCGGCGTCGTAATCCTTTTCCTGCTCCGCCTCCTCCTCCCACTCCGGGGTGTGGAGGCGGCCCTCCATCACCCGGTCCATCGACCAGGTGTATTCCGTATCCGGACCGCCCTTGTCGCCCTTCTGCCGCTTGGAGCCTGAGGCCTTGACCGTGATCTTGAAGTCTCCCTCCCAGGCCGGCTCCTTCCAGTCGCGGACTTCGAATGGCTTGCTGGCCTGGAAGAAGAAGGAGGTGCGCAGCACCATGTCGGCGATGAAGCCCAGGCCGCCAAAGATTGGCCCACCCATCGCGGTGTTGATCGCATCGTTCAGATCCTGCGTAAGGTTTCCAACCTTGACCGTCACCTCCACCCCCACCGCGGCCCGGCGCGGATACGGCCGTACCCGGCTGGAGAGGTTCTTTCGCTGCGGCACACCCTCGATCGTGATCGTGGCCTCGCCGCTGTCGTTGGTGAAAGATACATAGGCATCTTTTCCACCTGCAGCCGCAAACTGGACCACAGCCAGCTCCGGCTTGTAGGTCCACCCTCCATTGGCCGTCTGGTACTTGTTGTTATAGCTGCCTTCGTTCAGGCGCCACACGACCTTGGCACCGCTGACCGGGCCGCCGTCCGGCATCTGCAGATCGACCGTGGTGAGATTGCCGGCGGCGCGGATCGCCTTGAGCACGTCGCTCTTTGGGAAATCGATCACGACCTTGGCCCGGGCGGTGCGCCGTTCACCGGCGGCACGGGTCTTGGTGCGGATGAGGGGGGCATTCTCGACCTCGATGGTGATCTTCTGCTGCGCCACCGTCATGATGGTCTTGAACCAGGCGATAATCGTGTTCGCGATGGCGACACCCTTGCTGAACTTGCTGTCGGGCAAGTGGTGCTCGAGCACCGCCCCGGTGTATGCGCCCCAGCCGGTCGCCCAAATGTCGCTTCCGGCTCCGGCCACCTGGTCGCCGAAGCTCGTCGGCGCCTGGGCGAAAAACAACATCGCCAAGGGCAAGGGCCGCGAGGCCATCTGGGCCTGCGGTTTCGAGGAACGGCCGCCGGTCGCCCGGAGGCGCACGTCGGCGGCGAGCACCCGGCTGATCAGGCCGATTTGCAGAAGCGAGAGGGGCTGATCGCGGAATTCGGCGAGGAAACGCTGCTCATCGTCGTCTTCTTCCTCCTCGTCGTCGTCCTCCTCCTCCTCGTCCTGCCCACGATTGAAGGCCTTCATCGAGTCGGCGCTCTGCTGGAGCGCAGCGGCCTGCATCCGTTGGGAGATCCGTGCCATCTCGACGCCGAGGGTTTCCATCCGTTCCTGCGCGGCGGCGCGCACCGCCGGGTCCTTGCTGGCCATCTTTGCAGCCAGGTCCCCGTATTCGCGCGAGATCTCATTGAAGCGTTTTTCGTCGCGTTCGGTGATGCTCTCGCGGGTGTCGTCCTCCGTACGTTCCGGGCGTTTGGAGGGAGCGAGCACAGGATCATCCTCGGCCCAGACGGGGCGAGGCTGCATCTCCTTCATCAATTGGAAGGGGTTGACCACGCCCGCCTTTTCCAGGGCCTTGAGCCGGCTTGGGTCCGGCTGCATCAACGGCACGGGAGCGGCGCCCATCAGGTCGTAGTTGGCCTGGCTGACGCGGCCAAGGGCGACGATGAAGCGGGCCCAGAAACGCTGTTGAGGCTGGGAGCTTTCCGCACTGGTGCGAATCGTCTCGAGGAGGTCCTGCGCGAGTTCTTCCGGGTCCGCGTCCTCGAACGGGACCGCAAGCGCCTGGGCCACGGAGATGAAGCGGACGGTGGGCTGTTCCGCCGGATTGATGAAAAGCTCTTCCAGTTCATGGTCGCGCATGGCCAGACCGGTATTGGCGCCGGCCGGCGGGGCGCGCAGGACCCGGTTCTTTACGTCGCGGACACTCCAGCCCATGAGGTCGAGCGCCTCATACAGAGCCTGCCTGCCGTCTTCACCTCCCTGCATGTAGCGGCGCGCGAGCAGGAGCGCGCGTGTGTCGAGGTCGTACCCGGGGACGGGTTGGTTTGCCGGGATGTCCTCACGCGGCATCTCGTCTTCGTCCTGTGCAGCCACGGGAGAGAGAGCGAGCAACAGGACGGAAAACAGTCGGCAAAGGAACCGGGGCGTGGCGCACGACAGGACATTCATGGCAAGGCACGATGCGGTTCACGGCCGGCCGGGCAAGATCCCGGAGGCGCGAAGCCCCTAGCCGTTTGGCCACCCCACGCGGTCGTCGGATGACCTGTCGTTCAGGCGCGTGTCGCGAGCGGCGGGCCGGCCTCGGCGGACGTGCACTGCTGGGATACGACCTGGAGCAGGACCGCCTTGAGTTCGTGGAAGCGAACCGGCTTTGTCAGGCACGCGTTCATCCCCACGTCAAAGCACCGCTGCCGCTCTGCCGGAAGGGCGTTGGCGGTGAAGGCGATGATCGGAAGGTTAGGCGACACCTCGGCGCGGATACGCGCGGTGGCCTCGTAACCGTCCATTTCGGGCATGTGGCAATCCATCAGCACCAGATCAAAGGCGGACGTGCGCAGGGCGTCGACAGCGGCCCGGCCGGTGCCGGCACACGTCACCTGGCACCCGAGGCCCACCAGCTGGCGTTCGACCACCTTCTGATTCACGGGATTATCCTCGGCCACGAGGATTCGGATGCCGCGCAGAGGGAATGTGTCCTCGCCCCCGGTGCGAGCCGCCACGCAGGGCACGACGTCGCAATCGGCGGGAGTCAGGACGAACTCGATCCAGAACAGCGCGCCGCAACCGGGAGTGGACTCGACCCCGATCTTTCCGTCCATGCGGTCGACGATCTGCTTGGAGATCGCCAATCCCAGCCCGGTGCCGCCGAAACGCCGGGTGGTGCTGGCATCCGCCTGCATGAAAGGTTGGAACAACTGCGCCTGTGTTTCCACACTCAGGCCAATGCCTGTATCCTCCACGTCAACACGCAAGGGGTGGCCCTGGGCGCCCGGAACCGAGACTCCGGGGCGAACGCGGAGCCGGACGAACCCATGGGCGGTGAACTTCACCGCATTGCCGACAAGGTTGAGCAGAACCTGGCGCAGCCGGGCGGCGTCCCCGGCGTAGCAGGGCGACAGCGACGGGGCAACCTCCGCCTCGAGGGTGATGCCCTTGGCGCGGGCGGCGGGTCCGAGCAGGCGGACCACGTCGCCGATGAGTTCGCGCAGGTCGAAGGGGCGCTGCTCGAGGGCAAGCTTGCCAGCTTCCAGTTTCGAGAAGTCGAGGATGTCGTTGATCACGACCAGCAGCGACTCTCCGCTCGTCTGGATGGTCTCGGCGAACTCCCGTTGCTCCGGGGTCAGCGGAGTGTGCATCAACAGGTGGGTCATTCCGATCACCCCATTCATCGGGGTGCGGATCTCGTGGGACATGTTCGCGAGGAACTGGCTTTTCGCCCGCGCCGCCTGCCTCGCCTCCTCCGCGGCCTCCTCGAGGTCCCGGGTGCGCAGCCGTACCAACTCTTCCAGGCGCTCGCGCTGGCGGCGCTCCCGGAAGACCAAAAAGGACACGGCCGCACCCGTCAGCGCCACGATGCCGACCCCGTAGCAGAGGTACGCCCACCAGGTCCGGTAGGGTGGCGGCGCGATGGTGAAGCGGACGGAGAGTGGTTCGCCCAGCGGCTGGCCCGATTCCACGATCCGGACCAAAAGCTCGTAACGTCCCTCGCGCAGGCGCCCGACGGAAATCGCCGAATCGGTCTGCGGCGGGGACCATTGGTCGAGATCGCCATGCAGTTTGTACTGAAATTCCGGTGACACCATCCGCGCGTAGCCTCCGGCGAACACCCGAAAGACGAGTCCGCCACTGGCGTAAGGGATCTCCGACAGGCTGCCCTGGCCGGGCCGAAGGGAGTCGTAGAGCGGAAGCTCGGTGTCGCGCTGCACCACCGAGACGAGGACGGGCCGCGAGTTTGACGACTCCTCTCCGGGCTTGTCGGAAAGGCGGACCAGATCGCGGGCGCTCGACACCCAGATCTCGTCCTCGGTCGGAGCCTGCAAGGCCGGGTAGGTCTGCGAAACGACATCCAATCCGGCATAATTGCGAACGTATCCACCCTCCGGTGTCGGGCTGAGGCGGTCGACCCCTCCGTTATGGGTGAGCCAGAGCGTACCCCGCTTCGTCTTTACGATCCGCAGGGCGCGGCGTGGGGAAAGGTCGAGAATCGCCTCCAGTTCCGGCTTGGCCACCAGCTCTCCCTTGCCTTCATCGAAAAAGGCGCGGTGGCCGCCTCCCCCGGAGAGCACCACGATGTCGTCAATCAGTCCGAGGTGCGTCCAGCCGCTCCGTCCCCAGGGTGAAAAGTCGCGCACCTGAAGGCCGGTTCCGTCCCAATGCACCCGGGAGACGCTGCCGCCCCCGTGTTCCACCCAGACGATCTCGGCATTGTAGCGGACACAATGATGCGGGAACCCCGCCGCGTCGGCCTCTGCCAACACGGCCCAGCGCTGGTCGCGCCAACTTACGACCGCAACGCGCTTCTGACCGACGAGAAGGGTGGTCTCCGGTCCGAGGGGTACGATTCGGTAGACGGTAAATCGGTTGAAGACCGGACTGAGCGCGGTGCCGTCCCAGAGCTGCACGCCTTCGTCATTGCCCACCAGGAGTCCCTGGGCGACGGAGGCGGCGGCCCAGACGCCCGGCGCGGCCGGCAGCGGAATCGGATCGAAACGCGTCGGCTCGGCCACTTTGCCCGGCGTCGCCCTGTAGACGCTGCCATTGCTGACGACGAGGAGTTCGCCGCGATGCCGCACGAGCACAGGCCAGAGCAGGTTCAGGCCGGAGCGGTGGTCAAAGGCGGCGACCGGGACGTTGTAGTGGATCTTGCGTACGCCCGTTGCACAGGCAGCCCAGAGCACGCCCGGCTCGCCCACAAAAAGGTCGCTGACGGTCTGCAGTTCCGGCTCCCGCAAGCTGAGGACGGGCGTTCCCTCCACATCGATAAAGTGCAGCCCGCCCCCCTTCACAGCGACAGCCATCAGATGGTCACCCAACTTCACAATATCGGAAACAGAGAGACCCGTGGTCTGATCCGGGGCCGGCCCGATCGATTGGGTGCGCTCCCCGTCAAAGAGGACGAGCTCGTTGGCGACGGTGACACCCAGGACGCTGCGGGCATCCCACCGCGCGGCACGGTAGAGCAATGGGTTTGTTCCCGGTCCAGCGGGGACCAGGCGTCCCGCCCGGGTATCCACCCGGAACATACCCAGGGAACCTGAGGTGATGTGGAGGACATCGCCCACCACGAAGGCGGTGAGCACATTGTCCAACGGCAGGGCGCGGCCGACTGCTTCGCTCTGATCCATCAGCACGATGCCCCGCGACGACACGGCGCAGACTCCTCCGGGGTAGGCGACCAGCTGGGTGAACTGCGCATTGGCGGTCCAGCCTGGGGCGGGCGAAGGCAGCCGGGAGAGGTGACGTACCCCGCCGCCTGGCAGAAATTCGAGCGTCCCACAGGCGTTGGTGGAGGCGAAATAGCCTCCGCCGCCGGACACGTAGTCGACGCACAGGAGCCGGTCCAGGTCGCTCCGTTCGTTGCCCAAGGTCAGCCAGCTTTTTCCGTCTTGAACGAGGTGCACCCCATCCCCCACCGCAGTGAGCCGGCCGAGAGGGTCGGCTGTCAGGCGCACATCCCGACCAGGGCGGGCGCTGTCGGGGTAGACAAAGTCGCGGCCCACCGGGTAGCCCACCAGGGGGGCGGGGGGCGTGGAAGCCAAGCTCAGGGAAGCCAGGCAGAGGAGCAGCGACCCACGGAGGACAACCTGGCGGAGGAACGCGCGGACCATGTCGGCGAAGGGTAAAGGGCGGGGCTTCGCTAGGCGGAATGCGGCGAAGGGGACGCTGGGGAAAGAACGGCACGAGGAGCCGGTCGCTTTAGCTAATTCCCGGCTTTTGGGAACACCGGAGGCGGCACGCCGGGGTGAGCGCGTACCAAAGGCCAAATGCCTTTAAACAACTAATTTAAGCGCACTTACACAAACTCGATCCAGGTTCGCGCTCCTTGTTGCCGGTGGGCCATCGACCTCACCTCGACGGTTGTTGGTAAATCCAGGCTGAGATGAGGGGGCCACGCTCTGGAAGCACAGCCGGACCGGCGCAGAGCCAGGGGGTGCCGGGTGAGGACACCCGGCCCACATTCGGAACGTGGCCTAGGATGTTCTCTTGTAGGCGGGGGTGCCCCCACCCCGCGCCTGAGGTGTCCTGAGCATGCTAAGGGCGACAGCCAGGACGCCAGGCTCTGCGCCCCGCTCCGACATCCGCACTCACCCTGCACGTCTGCGGCGGCGGCGCAGAGCCGCTTTACCTTTCGCCCGATCGCCGAGGCGTATCCGGACATCGACGACAGACGCTCCGCCTGGACTGGCTTCGCCATTCGACCCGTATCCGCCCGAAAACTTTCCTGTAACTTTTCCGCCTCCCCGCGGGTTTTCCTCCCGTCGGATCATTCCAGCACCTCCCTTCACTCACGCTCACATGAAAACCAAGGTCCTCTTTTTCTCCGCTCTGCTTTTCGCCGGCTTCGGCGCCCAGGCTCACGCCACCGCCCTCACCCTGCCGCACGACGAAGCCGCCCAGCTCTGGTCAGCCCTGCCCAAGCCGGTCAAGGTCGTGCGTTTCCACAACATCCCACAGCGTTTTGCCGACGCCATCGTCCAAGTCGAGATGACGATCGATGCCGAGGGCCGGCCCCGCGACATCCGCGGGAAGAAACCCCTGCCTTCCGACCTGGCCTCCCGCGTGGTTCCCGCGCTGTCCCAGTGGACCTTCACGCCGGCGCGCGACAAGGACGGCAACCCGGTCGCGATCCGGGTGGTGCTTCCGCTCCGGCTCGTCAATGTCGGTTAGTGGGGTCACTGCTGTGCACCTCACTGCACTCCCCCTCGGGGAGATGCAGGTCTCGGCCCAAGCGCGACGTCAGAGACCACCCGGGGTGGGACGGCCGGCATTCCACGCGATCATCTGCTGAAGGCGGTCGCCGATCGACTCTGCCACGCCGATCAGCTCTTCCGCCTCGACCTGCGGCAGCTGGATACGGCACTGGCGCCGCCATAGGTCCAGCCAGGCCTGGAAATGCCTGTCCTCCAGCCCGAGAGACAGGTGCCGGGCCGGCATCGGCCCGGAGTAGCGCGGCGCCCCACCGGTCGCATTCGTCCAGAAGTCGGCGATCTTCTCGATATGGGCAGGCCAGTCCTGTATCCGGGCATTGAACACGGGGCCGATTTCCTGGTGCTGGCGAACGTCGGCATAAAAATGCTTGAGCAGCTTCAGCAAGGTGGGCCGTCCCCCGATGCGGTCGAAGAGCGGGTCGGGATTGCGCGGGGTGGCGGGATCGATGGTCATGGGTTCACTCCAGGGACAGGTCGGATTGCTGTGCGTTCGGAGGGAACCGGTGATTTGTGGCGGCGGCGCTGCGCTTCGCACCGCCGAGCGCCTGTTGCAGCGGGCAATGCTCCCGGTCGATCAACGATCCCCGGCGATAGCGTTCGAGGAGAAGACGCGACCGTTCTGCGAGCGATCGGCGGACCTCGCGGCGTTTCCCCTTGATCCGGGGGATGACCATGTCGTCGTAGCCGGTGGTCTGGTGCCGCAGCCAGGCAATGGTGGCTGCCTCGGCGCGCTCCTCGATCGGGATGCGTTCGGTGCGCGCCACCGTGCCGCTGCCCACCGGAACCGCGTGGGCAGCGATTCGCGCGGCCAAGGTGCGAGCGTCCTCCGCGTGTGATGGATGGAAAGCAAGGAAGCTCCGCACGGCGTCTTCAAACTCACCGGCATATTCCACCTGTTCGGCAGCCCGGCGCCTGCGGCCCGCCTCGAGTTTTTTCTGGTAGGCTGGGTCCTCGCGTTCGGCCGCCAGGTCCCGACGCAGCGCCTCGATGCGTGCGGCCGGAGCCCAGATACCGCGGGAGAAGCGTTTTCGTCCCTTCACTTCCACCACCGTCCAGGTCGGGCCATCCTGCTTGATGCGCCGGCTGAGCGCGGCGTCGCCGGGGGGCAGCAGTTCCCATCCTTCCGGCACCGGCAGGACGCGTCCCTCCGTGGTCACCACGTGACGGGGTTTGGCGAGGGGACGGACTTCAAGCGTTGCGTGCGGCATCGCCCGAATACATCCGCAACCGCGGGCAAGTTCAAGCGCTGCGCCTCTTGCGCGCGGCCCTGCGGGTCGCCACCGTTCGGCATGTCCATGCCCTCCTCGAAGGATCCGCTCCACGGCGTCACGCTCGAGAAAATCGTGACAGAACTCTCGGCCACCCTCGGCTGGGACGAGATGGGGCGTCGAATACCGGTCCGGTGTTTCCTCCACGACCCGAGCGTGAAGTCCAGCCTGACCTTTCTGCGCAAAACGCCATGGGCCCGGGCCCGGGTGGAGGCGCTGTATCTGGAACAGCAGGACGGCGGCCGTCGCTAGAGCCGGCAGATCAGCAGTTCCCTCTCAAAGATCATCTCTTTGGGCAGATGGTCGTGCAGGGTGAGAAAGAGCTCCTCGTGCTGGATCACTTCCCGCCGCCATAACGTCCGATCGACCGCCTGGAGGGCGTCGTAACGCTCGCGCGGGAAATCCAGGCCGCCCCAGTCAAGGTCGTCGTAATGGGGTTGCCAGCCCACCGGCGTCTCGGCGGCGCGCCCCCTGCCCTGCACCCGCTCGACGATCCATTTGAGGACGCGCATGTTCTCGCCGTACCCGGGCCAGAGGAACGTCCCATCATCGCCCTTGCGGAACCAGTTGACGTGGAAGACGCGCGGGGTGTCCGCGAGCAGGCGCTGCATGTTGATCCAATGCCGGAAGTAGTCGCCCATGTTGTAGCCGCAGAAGGGCAGCATGGCCATGGGATCGCGACGGACCGCGCCGATGGTGCCGGCGGCCGCGGCGGTCATCTCCGAGCCCATGGTGGCCCCGGCATACACCCCCGCGCTCCAGCTGAACGCCTGGTAAACCAGTGGCATCGTGCTGGCGCGGCGGCCGCCAAAGATGATCGCGCCGATCGGCACGCCCTCCGGATCTTCCCAGGCGGGATCGATCGTCGGGCACTGGGAGGCAGGTGCGGTGAAGCGCGAATTCGGATGGGCGGCCTTCGCTCCGGTCTGGCGGCCGATCTCTGGCGTCCAGCGCTGCCCGCGCCAGTCGATGCATTCAGCCGGTGGTGTTTCCGTCATGCCCTCCCACCACACGCCGCCTTCCGGGGTGAGCGCCACGTTGGTGAAGAGGGTGTTCCTGGCGAGGGAGGCCATCGCGTTGGGATTGGTCTGGGCGGACGTGCCCGGAGCGACGCCGAAAAAGCCCGCCTCCGGATTGATCGCATGCAGGTGTCCCTGCGCATCGGGCCGCAGCCAGGCAATGTCGTCGCCCACCGTCCAGATCTTCCACCCCTGCCGCTGGAAATGCGGCGGCGGGATCAGCATGGCAAAATTGGTCTTGCCGCAGGCGCTGGGAAACGCGGCAGCCACGTACGTCTTTTCTCCCGCCGGATTCTCCACGCCCAGGATCAGCATGTGTTCGGCCATCCAGCCCTCATCCCGGGCGATGTTGGACGCGATGCGCAGGGCGAAACACTTCTTGCCCAGCAGGGCGTTGCCTCCGTATCCAGAACCGTAGGACCAGATCTCGCGCGTCTCGGGAAAGTGAACGATGTATTTCTCGGGATTGCAGGGCCAGGGCACGTCGGCCTGGCCGGGGGCGAGCGGAGCTCCCACGGAGTGGACGCAGGGGACCACGCGTTTTTCGGCCCGGTCGATCTCGCGAAAGACCGGCAGGCCGATCCGGGCCATGATCCGCATGTTGACCACCACGTAGGGAGAATCGGTCAGCTCCACGCCGATTTGCGCCATCGGCGACCCGATCGGCCCCATGCAATACGGCAGGACGTAAAGGGTGCGTCCGGCCATCGATCCGGAAAACAGCGTCTTTAGCTTCCGGCGCATCTCGTGCGGGTTGACCCAGTTGTTGGTCGGGCCGGCGCTGTCCCGCGAGAGGGAGCAGATGAAGGTGCGATCCTCCACTCGGGCGACATCTCCCGGATCGGAGCGCGCGAGGAAACAGCCCGGCCAGAGGTCGGGGTTAAGGCGCGTGAAGGTCCCCTGGTCGACCAGCAAGGCGCACAGGGCCTGGTATTCCTCCTCGGAACCGTCGACCCAGTGCACGGCGGCGGGCCGCGTCAGTTCGGCAATTTTTTGCACCCACTTGAGCAGGTGACGGTTGTCCGAAAGGGGCTGGGAGCGGGCAGTAAAGGCCATGGCGTGGGAAAGCACCCGCTGCAGGCGGCATGCCGGAGTCAGCCGCCCGGGTGGGAACAGCCTTACTGTCGGCGGAATTCAAGCGGCGTAAAGCGGTCCGCGGTGATTTGCGGGGTCACTTCCAGAGAGATCCTCGCGAAGGATGCGAAGGAGGCCTCCGAGGGGGCACCGCGTTCTTGGTGGGGCCAGAGTCGGGAAACAGGGACGCTCCCTCCTCCTTCGCGCGACACGCTTCAGCGCCGCCGCTCTTCGCCTTCGCTGAAGGTGATGCGGTCGGAGCCCGGAGGCGTGTCGTCGTCGCGCCGCTTCGGCGAGCCGCCGCGGGACTTCCCGCGAGAGCTGTAATACGCGTAGTTGCGGGTGTAATACCCGTAATCCTCGCTGGAGTTGAGCGGTACCCGGTTCAGCACCACGCCGACGATGGTTTTGCCCAGACTTTCGATCACCTGCTGCGCCCGCAGCACCATGCTCTGGGGGTTGCGCCGGTGCTGGATCAGAAGGAGCACGTCGTCGGCCACGCTGGCCAGGACACTGGCATCACTCACTCCGATCACAGGCGGTGCGTCGAAAACGATTCGGTCGTACCGCCCGCCCAATTCCGCCAGCAGGGCCTTGAGGCGCTCCACATACAGGAGCGTGAGGGTAAAGGAGCCGACGGACCCGCAGGGAATGAAATCGAGGTTGGGGCGAAGCTCCCGCTGGATGGCGGCATCCGCTTTGACCCGACCCTGGAGCACGTCGGCCAGCCCGGGTTCCCGACGCACCCCGGAAAGCTGGTGCTGGGTGGGTCGGCGAAGGTCGGAGTCGATCAAAAGAACCCTTTCCCCGGCCGACGCCATGGCACGCGCCAGCCGCAGGAGTGTGGTGGACTTTCCCTCGCCGGGGCCGGCGGACAGCATGATCAGACTCCGGCCGCGTGCGTCCGTCTTGAGCGCGAGGTTCAGGTTGGTGTGCAGCACCCGAAGCGGCTCGAGTTCGGCCGGATCCGTGTCGTCCGCCGCGCCCTTGAGCGGCTCACTGGCGAACGGGACCACCCCGAGGACGGGGCGCTGGAGCCGCGACTCCACCTCGGCCACATTACGGAAACTGGTGTCGAAATATTCCACCAGGATGGCGGTGCCGATCCCCAGCACGGCGCCGAAGCCGAAGGCGAAGATCAGGTTGAGCATCCAGCTTGGGCGGAAGGCCCGCCGCGCAGGTTCGGCCTGGTTGAGAATCTCGATCGTGCGTTTGGGCACTTGGAAATCGATCTCGCGCTGCCGCAGGGTCAATTTGGTGGTGGAGAGAACCCGGGTGTCGTCCTCCAGCTTCTGCAGCGCCTCCTCGAAGGGCCGCATGCGTTCCCGCGCAGAAAGGATCTGGTCGACCTTCGCCTGCGACAGCTGGTTCTGCAGTTCCGCCACTCGCGCCTCCGCCTCCTTGAAGGAGATTTCGAGGGCGCTTTCGTAGCCGCGGAGCTGGCCGTCGAGCTGTTCGCGGATCTTCGCGCGGTTGTCGGTCGCGGCGATCAGTTCCGGATGCGCCTCGCCGAGCCGGCCCTTGAGCCGCGTCACCGTCTGGTCGGCGATGAGGTAAGCCTGGAGCAGGTTCTGGATGTTCGCATCCTGGATCAGCTCCGAGTTGACGAGGTTGAACCGTTCCTCCGGCGGGATGCTGCGGAAACGCTCGAAGCGCGTCTTGCGGCCGATCGCGTCGACACTCAGCGCGATCAGGGAGTTCTGCATCTGACGCAGAGTCTCCACGTCCATGTCGCTGTAGCGGGCATTGAGGTCGACGCCCGAGATGTTGAGGTCGTTGCGCAGTTTTTCGACCAGGTCTCGCTGGCCCGAGACGATGCGCTCCTGGTTTTCCAGTTCCTTGCGCAGCTGGGCGAGGCCCTCGCGTTGCTCGGCGGTGGCGAAGTCGATGCGGTCCTGCGAATACACCGCCGCGATTTCGTTTGCGATGGCGGCGGCGAGCTCCGGATCCTGCGCCTTCACCCCGATCTGGATCAGCGAGGAACCGCGGGGGGACTCCAGCACGAGCATTTCCTCGACGAGGTAGCGGTAGGTGACATCGCGGGGGAGCGGGGCGGAGCTCTCGAGGAAGGGAGCGAGCCGCTCGCTCAACTGGAGGCGTTCGATCACGGG
The DNA here is from genome assembly GCA_023428905.1 of Verrucomicrobiota bacterium. Lineage (GTDB taxonomy): Bacteria > Verrucomicrobiota > Verrucomicrobiia > Opitutales > Opitutaceae > EW11. The sequence continues at coordinate 131,836 of JAEYWP010000016.1, read as the reverse complement.
GTACATGATCTTGGCCGACTGCATGATCTTGAACTGATCCTGCAGGAAATACGGGTCGTAATACGCGTTCTGCTGCTGCTGGAAAAGCTTCACGCCGGAGCCCGGAGCCTCCACCCGCACCTCCAGGGTGGACATGAACCACTTCGGCAGCACGGCGGTGACCGCGGCGGTGGTGATCACGACCAGGCCGAGGATGAGGAAGATGAGCGCCTTGCGCTGCCGGAGCAGCTGGAAGAAATCGGCCAGGGAGGCGCCTTCTCGGGTGGCGTGGGTGGATGCCATTGAACCGGGCCCAGCGAACGTTCGCCCGGGGGCCGCAGCAAGCTCTTTGTGCCGCGCGCCTGGGACGGCGGGCGCGCGGGAAATGGGCGCGGGGATCGAACGGCGTCGGCTAGAACGCGTATTTGGCCGCCACGCCGATGCGGTTGCGCCGCAGGTCCCGGCCAGGTTGGTCCGAGGCGATGCGGTCCAGATCCACCGTGGCCGAGAGGGTCAGGTTCTCGCGGGGACGAAAAATGGCGGCGAGCCCGACGCGGAGATTGGTTTCCGCCCGGTCGGGCGAAACCCCGGAGCGGCCCTGGAGGGTGGTGGGTTCCCAGACCACAGAGGTGCTGCCGGTGAGCTTCGGGGTGAGCACGTGGTTCCAGTTGACGAACACGCGATTTACGCGCGCGTCGGTGAAGAGGGCGACGGAAGAGGTCTCCTCGACGGAGTGACTGAAACCGAGCGATACGAAGGAGCCCCGGGCGTAGTCCCGCTTCGCGCCGAGTTCCACGTACGGGCTTGTCTGGTTGCGCTCGCCTTCGCGGTTCCGGAATTCCGCTCCCAAGCGGATACTGAGGGCGGTGCGGTCGTTGAGGGCGTAATCGGTTCCCGCGAGCAGGAAATGCGAGCGCTTGTTTTTGAAACCCCCGTTATGGTCGTACTGGATACGCTGGTGGCGGTATTCGGCGGACGCCTTCCAGGTGGGAAGGAGGGAGTGGATGGCGGTGACGCCGGCCAACGCCTCCCCGCGGTCCAGTTCCCGGCCGAGACCCGGGTCGTCGTAGTCGTAGACTCCATACCGCGCCTTGAAGAGCAGCCCGGTGCGCCGCGTCAGCGAGGTGGAAAAGCGGGCGTCGGTCTGGGAGCGGCGGAAAGACTGGTCGGTGCTAAGGGTTCCCACGCCGGGCAGGAGTGACTCCGGATTCTTGGAGACCTGCAGGCTCTGCGAAAAATCGAACTCGGTCTGCGGTGTGAAGGTGTGGGCGAGACGGGCGGTGAGCTCGTGGCTGTCGAGCACGGTTTCGCCGGGGCGGTCGGGAATATAGTCGAGGGAGAGCCGGTAGGACGCGGAGGCAAAGGTCTGGCCGCCGAGGGAGGCGTTGAAGACCAGGCTGGGTTGAAACTGATAAACCATGCTGTCAACCGCGCCCTCCTCGGCTCCGAAGACGTTGGAATCGTAATACGTCGCCGCTCCCAGGTAGACGGTGACGGGCCGGCCCTGCTCGAGTGCGGGGATGGGGGCGTACACCGCTCGGGCGAGCGGCACCGCGAGGGCCGAGGCGCACAGGGCGGTGACGAGGCACGCGCGCGCCCCAGATAGGCGGCGCGGGACCAGGGGCGCGCAGACATCTCGGTTACCCCTCATGGGCGGCGGACCGGCTGCGCAAGCGGGTCGATCAATACGTGGAGGTTATCCGACACCTTTTGCGGCAGGCTGAGGGGAAAGGTGGCCGGCATGCGTCCGCTCGGCAGGCCAGCGTAGATATCCGCCCAGTCTCCCACCCGCTGCGCATCAGTGCGGCGTCCCAGTTCCGTGAAAAAAGGGCGGTCGAGGGTCTTTGCGGTCAGGACCAAAGCGAGCATGGGCTGCTCGGAGCCGATGGCATAAAATTCCTTCAGGGTGGCCGGCTGCGACCAGACCCGCTGTCCCGAATACCACGCAGCGCCGGCGGGCACGTCCGCCATCCAGCCCGGGTTCTCGCCGCCGCGCCGGAGCATCTCCGGTTTCATGCCCAGGAACAGGGTGGGATAATACGGCGGATACGAGAAATGAAACGAGCGCGGTTCGAGAACGTCCTGGGCCAGCGGTAGTGCCTGCAAGGCGACCAGTCCGCCGAGGACCCAGCGTCCATGCTCGGCCAGCCGGTCGGCACTGGCCACCAGGACGGCGGCGAAGCCGGCCCCAAAAAGGATCAGGAGCGGCGCCAGCCAGGCGATCGGGTCGCGTTCGCCCTCGCCGGAGGTGAGCAGGCCGTGCGCCGCGACCTGGGCCGCGAGGATGCCGAGGAAGAGTGCGCGCAGGGCGTTGAGGCGAGGCTGGCGGTGCCGGTGCAGCAGGCCCGCGACAAAAAAACCGGCAAAAAGGAGGCCGCCGGCGGACCACAGCCGCTCCTGCAGCGTGGCCTGGAGCGCGCTCAGTCCCTTGTTGCCGAGCTTGGCGAGCGAAAGCGGCGGCACGGCCGTGTCCAGCGTGTTGCGGACCAGGGCGGGGTCCGCGGCGCTGCCGTCGACCCGCAGCGCCACCTCCTGCCAGGCGAACCCAAGCGGCGCACCGGTGCGGGCGGCGTACCAGGCGCACCAACTTCCGGATACAAGGAGGAAGCCCAGGGCCACGGGCACGATCGCGGCCCCCCGCTGGCCGGCAAAACGCAGCCAGGCGTACACCAGCACCGGCAACACCACCAGGCCTGCAGAATAATCGAGGAGGAAGAACCCACCGCAAGCGGCGCCGGCGAGGCCCAGCCAGAGGCCTGGCAACGTGCCCCGGGTGCGCCCCTCCTCCACCCGCAAGGCCAGGTGCATGAGCACCAGGGCCAGGACCATGCCCAACGGGGTGCCGTTGACCGCGACGGTCGACTGCCAGAGGGGGGCGGAGAGCACCAGACCGAGCGTACTCACGAGGGCGACGGCGGGGTCAAACAGGCGGCAACCGAGACGGTGCAGGAGGATGGCTGCGAGCCAGAGCAGGGCCACGTTCACCGCCAGCAGCACGTAGTCGGCAGGGAAACCGTTCGGCTCTTCCGGCGCAGCCTCGAAGAGAGGCTCGCGTACCCACTCCGGCATGACGCCGAAGACGGCGCCGAGCACGGCCGGATACAGCGGCGCCTGGTGGAGTTCAGGAAATGCCCCCTGGTCCCAGCGCACCCCGTGCTTCTCCAGGTGCGCGGCGGTCTGGGGATAGTTGACCAAGGTGGTGTAGCCCTGGCCGTGCGCCAGCTGGCGCGCCACCACCGCCTGCCGGAGCGTCACCTCGGTGCGCGGTCCCCGGAACTGTTTGTAGCAAACCAGCAATGACAAAAGGACGATGCCGAGCCACAGGGCGGTGCGGCGGATCCAGGCGGCTCCGGTGCCGAGTTCGAGCCAGTGCACCCATTCCTGGAAGGAGCGCGACATGAGGGTCAGGGGCGGACCGGGGCGGCCGGTGGCGCGGAAAGGCGGCGGTGCGGCGAGCGTTTCAACGGTCAATCACGTCGAGTTCCGGCCACTCGGCCAGCTTGCGATGGAGGGTGCGCCGGCTGATGCCCATCAATTCCGCGGCGCGGGTGCGGTTGCCGCGCGCCTTGAGCAGGGCCTCGCGCAGGAGCCGCTTTTCATTCTGCTGGACTGAAAGCGAGGGATCGGCGGGCGCAGTCGGTGGCCCTCCCGCGGCCGCGGAGGACGGCGCAGGGGTGGCGGCGCTGGCGGTCGGACTCAGCACCGCACCCGCGCGCAGCAGCACCTCGCCCCGGAATTTCGGTTCGAGGTCGAACTCGGTCATGCGTCCGCCCCGGTGGAGGACGACGGCATTTTCCGCGAAATTGCGCAACTCACGGATGTTGCCCGGCCAGGCGTAACCCTGGAGGTAGCGGAGCGCGCCGGGCTCGATGGTGATGGGAGGCAGTTTGTTCTCGTCGCTAAAGACCTTGATGTAGTGCGCCAGCAGAATGGGGATGTCCTCCACCCGATCCCGCAGCGGCGGCAGTCCGATCCGCACCACGTTGAGACGGAAAAAGAGGTCCTCGCGGAATTTCCCCTCCCGCACCATCTGCTCCAGGCTGCGGTTGGTGGCGGTGACGAGCCGGACGTCGAGGGCTATCGGTTTGGTGCCCCCCACCCGCTCGATCGCCTTGGTTTCGAGGAAACGGAGCAGTTTTACCTGGGTGGAGGCGGAGATTTCGCCGATCTCGTCGAGGAAGAGTGTGCCGCTGTCGGCCGCCTCGAAACGGCCGATCCGGCGTTCGGTCGCGCCAGTGAAGGCACCCCGCTCGTGGCCGAAGACCTCGCTTTCGAGGAGGTTTTCGGAGAGGGCGGCGCAGTGCACGGCGATGAACGGAGCGCGTTGCCGCGGACTCGCCTGGTGGATGGCCTGCGCGATCAATTCCTTGCCCGTGCCGGATTCGCCCTCGATCAGGATAGTCGCCTTCGACGGCGCGACCAGGCGGACCCGGTCGATCACCTCCTGCAGCTTGGGCGAATGGCCGATGATGCCCTCAAAGCTGAACCTCTCGTCGAGCCGTTCATGCAATTGCCGCACCTCGACCTCCAGCGTCTTGGTTTTGAGTGCGCGCTGGATCAGCACCTCCAGTCGCTCGATGTTCACCGGCTTGGTCAGGAAATCGACCGCTCCGCGCTTCATCGCTTCGACCGCGCTCTCCACATTGCCATAGGCGGTCATCATCAGGACGGCGGGCTTGTTCGGCAGCGTCAGGGCCTTGTCGATCACCTTGAGCCCGCTTTTGCCGGGCATACGCAGATCCGTTACGATCACATCAAACTCCTCGGCCTCCATCAGGTTGAAGGCCTCGTCGGCGCTGGCGGCGACGGACACGTTATAATTATCCTCCAAAGCCTGCTGCAGTCCCTCGCGGGTATGCTTCTCGTCGTCGACGATCAAGACGCTCGGCACCATGCGCTTGATAAGGCTCAGGAGCGTGAGCTGGTCAAGCACTGGGTAAATTTGACACACCTCCCGCGGGTACGTCCAAAACAGGCTCGCATCACGGGCGGGCTTGCCTTCAGGTGAGGGTTTTTCCGTGCCCGATCAGCCGAAGAGCATCGTCTACATCCGCCCTGACACCATTGGCGACCTGGTGATCTTCACCTCGGCGCTGGCCCAGTTGCAGGCGGCATGGCCCGATGCCCGCCACACCTTGGTGGTGCGACCCGGATACGAGGCGTTGGCCCCGCTCTTCCCCGCGGGTCTGCACTGGCATGTGGTTCCGATCAACCCCTTCACCCAGCAGCCGGGTGCGTCGCGGGAGGCGTTGGCGGTGCTGTATGCGTCGCTGGATGGATTGGCGCCTGACACGATTGTTGCGCCGACCTTGAACCGGACCTGGTTGGAGGTGGCGATCGCGGTTCGCTATCCCAACGCCCGCCGGGTGGTGCTGGGGCGCGGGGCCGTGGACCCTCTTTTTGCCAACCGGTTGAAGCTCGAACTGGGCATTGAAGCGACCAGCGCCTTTGGAGAGATCGTGCCGGCAGATGAGCGAAGGCTGGACTGGGAGAACAACCACCGGTTGGTCGACCATTTGCTCGGGCGTTCCGCGCCGCGGGAGTTTCCGCGCTTGCAGGTTCCTCCGGAGGCCGCGGCCGACGCCGGGGGTTTTTTGCGCGCGGCGGGGCTGGTGCCGGGGGAGTTTGTGGCAGTGTTTCCTGGTGGCCTGGCGAATGTGCCGATCAAAGCCTGGCCGTATCCAAATTTCGGCGAACTAATTCGATGGTTGCAGCGGGAGAAAGGCGCACGGGTGCTCCTTCTTGGGCACATCTCCGAGCAGGACATTCTCAGCAGCGTGGCAGCGGAGGCGGTGAAGGCGGGCGGCGAAACGCCGGCGGCGTGGCTTGGGCGGGACGGCGATTTGCCTTGGCTGGCGGGGTTGTTGTCGCTCTGTCGCCTTTACGTCGGGCACGACACCGGCGCGATGCACATCGCGGCGGCGGTGGGGCGTCCGGTGGTGGGACTCTTCGGGGGTGGCCACTGGCCCCGCTTCAGGCCGGTGGGCCCGCAAGCGGTATCGATCGTCCAACCGATGCCCTGTTTCGGCTGCAACTGGGACTGCCGTTTTGGTGACGCCCCCTGCGTGAAGCTCCTCGCCACGGATGACGTCATCCAGGGGGTCGAGCTCCTGTGGGACCGCAAACAGCCGCTCGACCACGTGGTGGAGGTGAAGCACCTCTCGGAGGAGACCGAGCGGTTTATCGCGGCGGTGACCCCGCGGTACGCCGGCCTGCAGGCCGATCGCGTCGAACGCCAGCACCGGATCGAGGAGCTGAAGCGAGAGGCGGACATCAAGGACACGGAAATCAACGCATTAAAGTGCGAGACGGACGTGAAGGATTCGGAAATCGACGCACTGAAGGACGCCGCCAACGAAAAGGATCGCGAGATCGGGCAACTCAAGGCCACCAACGACGGACGCGCCCGTGAAATCGAAAGCCTGAAACTCGCGGCCGATGATCGGAAGGCGGAGATGGAAGCGATCAAGGCAGAGCTTGAGGACGAGTGCACGCAAAAGGACCGTGAGATCGACGCACTCAAGGGCGAGGCCACGACCAAAGACGCGGAGATCGCCTCGCTGAAAGATGTCTGCAACGAGCGAGAGCGCCTCATCATCCAGCAGGATGCGCATATCAAGAATTTCCAGGCCACGGTCGCGCAGTTGCGCAAGGATTTGGAGGAGCGCCAGACCGCCTCCTCAGCCGTTGAGGCCGAGCTTGAGCGGCTGCGCACGGTGTTCTCGCGCCTGCCGGCCGATGCGGAAACCTGGTCGCTCCAGTTCCGCGACAAGGACGTGCACATCCAGAACCTGGAAAACATGCTCGCGGACCGGGAGCGCCAGATCACGACCCTGCGCGATTCCGTTTCGAATTACGCCGAGGGCTATGGCGCTCTCGAGCAGGTGAAGCACTATGGCAAGCTCCTCGCCGAGAAGGAGGCAGTGATCCAGACGCTCCACCGGGCGTGCGTGGAGCGCGAGGTGGTGATCAAGCAGCTGGCGCTGGATGCGGTGGGACCGCTCGGGTGGTTGAACAAGCTCTGGTACGCGACCAGGAAGCATGTCGATCTGAAGTACCGGACCCCCTTCAAGGACTGGCTCTTCAAGAAGGTGGTGGAGGAATACTGGATGCAGATCGGCATCCTCCAGCACTATGAGCCCCGCCCGATCGCCTGGGACAGCTTTCCCAAGCCTCGGCTGCCGGAGAGCCGCCTCCCTCGGATCGGCATTGTCACCCCCTCCTATGCGCAGGCGACGTATGTGGAGAGCACGATGTTGAGCGTGCTCAACCAGAAGTATTCTAAACTGTGCTACGTGGTGCAGGACGGGGGATCGAAGGATGCCAGCCCGCAGATCATCGCGCGTTACGCCGACCGGCTTCACCACTGGGAGTCGGTCCGGGACAAGGGACAGGCGGATGCAATCCGAAAGGGATTTGCCCACCTCAACGGCCATCTCGGCGCGGACGACCTGATGGCTTGGCTCAACTCCGACGACTTTATCGCGCCGAGGGCGCTGCGGTACGTGGCGGAGTATTTCGCCCGTCATCCTGAGGTGGATGTGGTGTACGGCCACCGCATCATCATCGACGGGGAGGACCGCGAGGTCGGGCGGTGGATCATGCCCAGGCACGACCCTCAGACCCTCGAATGGATCGACTATGTGCCGCAGGAAACCTTGTTCTGGCGGCGTCGGATCTGGGACAAAGTCGGCGGCATCGACCCCACCTTCCAGTTTGCCCTCGACTGGGACCTGCTCGCGCGTTTTCAGCAGGCCAATGCGCGGGTTGTACGCCTGCCTTATTTCCTCGGGTGTTTCCGGGTCCACAAGGAGCAGAAGACCAGCCAGCAGATCCACACCGTGGGCAACGAGGAGATGATCAAGATCCGCAGCCGCTTCCACGGCGACCGCCACAGCGACTTCGAGACCATCAACCGCTTTGCGCGAAAGGCACGTTTCACCGGCGCTCTGACCGCACGCCTTGCCAGCATGGGGATCCGCTATTGATGCCGTTGGTGGAATCGCCCAATTCTCATTGTTTTGCCGTTGTTGCACGCGCTTGCGCGACCGCAGCCGCGCCCTTCGGCCCTCCCATTTCCCTCTGACCGCATGATCGCCATCCTGCTCGTAATCGGATTGTTCCTTTTTCTGACGTTCGTCGGCCAGTCCGTCGTCAGCCTGCTGAAGCCGCGGCTGGGGGTACTTTGGAGTTGGTTTGTCGCGCCCACCATCGGCCTGGCCCTGCTGGTGGCTCTGTCTGCGCGCCTGAATATCTGGGGAATACCCGTTAAAGACTTTGGCCCCTGGTTGACGTTGGGCCTTTTTGTGATGGCAGTCGGCATTTTCGTCTGGAGGCGCCCCACTCTGCCCTACCGACAACTCCTCCCGTTCTTCCTCATCGTCTGTGGGTATGTTTTATACACGGGCTGGCCGCTGTTCCGCTTCGGCTTCGACTGGATCTCGTATGGCAACGACGACATGGCCAACTACTGCCTGGCGGCAGACCGATTCCTCAAGAACGGCTACTACGACATTCCGTTGCAAACCCACCTGGAGGGCTCGGACTATTCCCAGCATTATTGGTACATGCATGCCCTTCAGCAGATCCGCCCAGGATCCGAGCTGACGGTGGCGTGGGTGGCATCCCTCACGGGCCTGAACCCCCACGAGGTCTTCATGCCGACCATCCTCATGCTGAGCATGCTGCAGATTTTTGCGATGGGGGCGATTGCGGTGTACCGCGGTCGCTACCGAAAGGTCGCGCTTTTGGCCACGGGTATCTTTGCGATGAGCCCGCTTTTCGGCCTGGGCACTCTCTATCAGTTGATCGCGCAGGTCGGCGGTATCGCGCTCCTCCTCACCACGTCGTCGATTCTGTTGAACACCCGCTCCCTTCATTGGAGGAAGCTGGTTTTGGCCGCGCTGCTCACCTGCTGCCTCGGCATCCTGTATCCGGAAGTGGCGCCGTTTGTCGCACTCTCCATTCTCCTCTTTGCCCTGCGGCTTCGCTTCACGCGCATCGAGCGGTTCAAGCCGTACGCCATCTTTATCGGAGCCGCGGCCCTCCTGACCTTTCTCTTCCTCGGAACCAGCACATACCAGTTTGTGAATACGCTGGTGATGCAGTCGGTCGGCTCGGCCGGTCTGGGAGCCATGACAGAGATCAACGACCAAAGTGGCGGATTGGTCCTTTTCCCGTGGACCCTGGTGCCATCCTTCATCCCGATGCTGGTGGGCCTACACGCGTTCGGCGTCGTCGGCGTGGATCCCTGGATTTCAATTCAGATTGCGCTGGGCGCCCTACTCCTCGTGTGCCTGCTCGGACGGGTGGTCGTTAACGTTCTTCAGGATGCTCCCGTGGGCTATCTCGGAGCCGTGATGTTTCCCCTTGGTTTCTTCCTCTTCTTCAAGGGACAGGATTTCGGTCTCTTCAAACTGGCGATGTTTGCCCAACCGGTGATCACCCTGCTCCTTGCCCAGGGCTTCCTTTGGCTGATGGCGCGAACCTCCAAGCGGGTCGGCGCGGTCGCGGTCGCGGTTTACCTCCTCTGCACCATTCCCTCCCATGTGTATTATTCGCACGCTTCCCTCGGCACCTACGGTGGCGGGCTCACGGAGGTTGTGCGCGCCTCCGAACTGGGCGTGAAGTTCAACCCGCCCGCGGATCTGAAGTTCGGAGGGATCGAGAGCGATATCAGCAACGTGGTCACGGCAAAGATGCTAGCCCAATACACCCAGGGTATCGACACGCGTTTCCTTTCCCGCAGTTACATGGACAACATCGCGAACATCGCGGTCCTGAAGTTCCTGCGCACACCCGACCCCGACCTGGGCCCGCAAGCGCGGATCATCGAGAAACTATCCCTCCTGCGCTTCCTCCTGCCCGACGAACTCATGGTCGGCGACGTGCCCGACTACCGGGTGATGTCGATCCAAAAGCTCGATAACAACTGGACGGAGACCAGTTCGCGCCATCTCGACCTCGGCGAACGCCTGTTCGTCGCGGTGCGCACCGACCTCGACCATTTCAACAAGGCCAACCCGGGCACGGGATGGACGGTGGAAAACATGTTCCAGTACAAGCTGGAGAGCCAACTGAAGGACCGCCTGGTCTTCATCCACTCCGAACTCAGTCCCCACTATTACTCCTCGGCCCGCTTCAAGGCCGCCTTCTTCCAGCGCGAGCCCGAGCCGATCACTGGCGGCGAACAGTATTTCCACGGCACCGGCCGCTACAACCTGTTTCAGGTCATCAACCCGTCCCCCGATCTGCGCATGGTCATCGACTTTTCCCGCACGTCGCTGGGAGATGGTCGGTCCAAGCTTCCCTCCAAGGCGATCGTGATCGGCGAAGACGATTATGCCCTTCCCTTTGTGGGGCATGGGTCCGCCCGCGTGGTGTCTCCCATTCTCAAGCCTGAGTACTTCGAACAGCAGGCCTACCTAACCGTGGATTTTGGCGAGACGCCCCACCCCATCCTGAAGGACAAAACCGGTCTGATGCGCGCTTACGGCGTGAAGTTCAACTTGGATGATCGCCGCCTGGTCGGTTTCACTCGGGACATCTCGGTCATCACGAACGAACAGTACCTCGCCATGCCGCGACCGACGCGAATCGCGGAGTTCCCGGAGGATCTCGCACGTTATCCAGGTTTGGAATACTCGGGGCTGTTTGAAGACGGCTGGGTTGCCGATGACGCCTACTTCAAGATGGGCTCCTCACGCCCCGGGCAGGTCCTGGTTTTTAGAGGCTATATCCCGGACATCGAACAGTTCCGAGAGCACGGCCTGGAGCTCACCATTTCGATCAACGACAAGCCGACCGAGATCGTCACCCTCAAGTCCGGCGAGTTCAGCCTCACTCGGCTAATCAAGGAGGCGGCCCAGATCACCACCATCTCGCTCCATTTCTCCGACGCCCGTGTTTACGACATTGCGCGCGACAAGCGCCCCGTCTCCGCGTTCGTCCGCGAGATTTCCATCGAGGACAACCCCGACCTCCAGAGTTTTTCACACCTCGCGAACGAGCGCGGCGAAAAGGCAGCCCTCGCGGGTCTGGATCCGGATGGCTGGCTTGAACAGAAGGCTGTCATTTCCACGCCGGTGCTGAAGGACTTCAAGGTGCTGAAACTCGACTTCGAAATGCCAGGCTGGGCTGAGGTCTCGGAGAATACCCTGCATGTCTTCCTCAACGGTCGCCCTTTCGAGTCCGTCCGTGTCAGCCAGGGCACCTATTCCAGCCTCTTCGTGCCGTTGGCGCCCGGTGCCGCCAACGAGGTGCGGATTGAGTCGACCGCGACATTTCAACTTCCGAATGAGACGCGAAGCCGCGCGCTATTGGTGAAAAACATCTCGTTCGAAAACGTGAGTCGCACCGATCTCTTCACGCACGGATGGCATCGGTCGGGCTACCGCTTCTCTCTTGAACAACCCGACACCGATGGGTGGGTGGACCGTCGCGCAGTGTTCCGCTTTCCCGCGACCGCTCACTTCAAGCTGGCCCATATCGAAGTCATCCGTTTCCCCTCCCGGTCTGACTACTCCGTGGGAGTTGCGCTCGGGGATCGGACCTCCCAGCGAACGCTGGGCCTTAACACCACCGAACGCATCAGCGTGCCGCTTTCCACCACCGCCGAGACGTCGCTCTCGATCGAGACGGAAAAACGCTTCCCGCTCGCCGCCCCTGACACGCGCACCCGCTCCTTCCGGATCGTCAATATCGACTTCGAATGAGATCCTCCCGGCCGAACTCCGTGCGGCGGGTCGCGAAAGCGGACTCCTGAAACACAAGGCTGGAGTCCGGGGCGTGCTCCGGTCATGAGTGTCCCTTTGCCATGCTCCTCAGCATCGTTGTCCCGGTCTACAAGGAAGAGAAAAACATCCCGGAGTACCTCCGCCGGATCCGGCCCATCCTGTCCGTGATCACCGAGGATTATGAGCTGATCTTTTCCCTGGACCCCTCGCCCGACCGGACCGAGGACGTGATCCTGGAGGAGCGGGCGAAGGACGAGCGCATCAAGCTGCTCAAGTTTTCGCGGCGCATCGGCCAGCCCATGGCCAACCTCGCCGGCCTCAGCTACTCCTCGGGCGACGCCGTGATCGTGATGGACGTGGACATGCAGGATCCGCCGGAGCTCATCGGGCAGATGGTGGAGAAATGGCGGGAGGGCTATGATGTGGTCCTTCCCCAGCGTCGCCAGCGGACCGGAGAACCGTTCGTCAAAAAGCTGGTGGCGGAGACCGGCTACAAGGTGATCAACAAGATCGCCGACGTGAAGATCCCGCCCAACACAGGCGATTTCCGGCTGATGTCGCGCCGGGTGGTGAACGAGGTGGTGAAGTTGAAAGAGTCCCACGGGTTCCTGCGCGGAATGGTGGCGGTGGTCGGGTTCCGCCAGGTGCTGATCCCCTTTGACCGCCCCGCGCGTTTTGCTGGTGAGACCAACTACAACCGCTTTCTCGGCTCCCTGCGCATCGGCTTTAACGGCATCTTCTGTTTCTCGACCTACGCGCTGACCCTTAGCACGCAGTTCGGCTTCCTCATCGCGGGCGCCTCCTTCCTGATCGCGATGGCCTACCTGGTGATGAAGCTGGCGGGTTTCCCCTTCCCGATCGGCAATCCGACGGTGGTGATCCTGCTCCTCTTCATGGGCGGCATCCAGCTGATCAGCGTCGGCATCCTCGGCGAATACATCGGCCGCATCTACGAGGAGGTGCGGTCGCGCCCGAAGTTCATCGTCGATCGAGCCGCAGGTTTCGGTGAGCAATAAGCGCTTCAAGCCGCGCCCACACTCAAGTCTCGCGAGCTTGCGGTGTGCCGGAGTCTCGTTGAAGGGTGCGCGCGTATGAGAATCCCGGCACCCATCCCTTCGCATCGCCGTTCTTTCATCGAAGCGGTGCTGACACTGGTGCTCCTGGCTCTGATCGGGACGGCATACCTGAGCAACCGGGGGTTTGTCTCAGTGCATCCGCCCAGCTACTACGGCCTACAGGTCGCGGCATTTGCCCAGGGCCGCCTTGATGTCCCCGTGAAGGTGGACGACGCGTTCTACCGCCTCGATAACCCGTATGCGGGTCCGCAGGGAACCTCCCGTCCGCACGACATGAGTTATTACGGGGGGCGGTTTTACATTTATTATGGCACGACGCCCGTGCTGCTCTTGGGCCTTCCCTGGCACCTCCTGTTCGGTTCCTATCTGACGGAGGCCGGGTTGGTGGGCCTGTCGTGTTTCATCGGCGTAGCGACTTTATCCCTTTGGTTAATAAGGCTCCGAAAACGCCTCGCCCCGTCGTGCGCTTTCGGCTGGGTGACGTTGGGCATTCTACTGCTTGGATTCGGCTCACCGGTGTTTTTTCTCACCACCAACTACACCTTCTACGCAGTGCCGATCGCAGGAGCGTTTTTGTGTCTGGCCGGCGCCGTCTTCGCAGCATCGGAAGCGGTCGGGGCGAGGCACGGGTTCAGCGGGTTGTGCTGGCTGGCCGCGTGCAGTCTGGCGCTCGGACTCGCCGTCGGGGCCCGGCCGATCTATGTCATGTCCGTTCCAATGGCCCTGGTTCCCATGATCGCGCTTTGGGCGCGGCTCCCGCGGACTGAAAGGAGGGGCAGGCGGGCTCTGGCCTTGGTCGTCGCTGCCATTGTGCCCGCGGCCGCGGTGGGTGTGGCGATCGCGTGGCATAACTTCGCCCGCTTTGACAATCCACTGGACTTTGGAATCCGGTTTTCACTCGCGTCGGGCGATCTCCGGGAAGCTCACCTAGTCGGACCGGAGTTCATCCCGAAAAACCTGCGGCTCTACCTGCTCGAGGCAGCAGAGTTCATCCGTTTTTATCCCTTCCTGCACACCAACGCCCGTCCCTTTGGAGTGCTCCCGCACCTGACCTTTGTGGCCGTGGCTTCGCTTTTTCCGCTTACCCTCCTGGCCCGGCCGATGCGCCGTGCAGAGTGGATTGTACCCGGAGTCGTCTTGCTGGGATCCTGCGCGGCGAATCTCGCCTTGCTGTGCCTCTTCTTTGGAGGCGAGGACAGATACCTGGTCGACTTTGCACCTGCAGCTCTTGCCTTGGGAGCCGCGTGCACAGTCTGCCTGGCGGGGAGTGCGAACATCAAGGCGAACTGGACGCGCACCGCACTCCTCGGAGTCATTGGGCTGATTGCGCTGTGGACGATCGGAAACGGCGTCGGTTTCGGGGTGAGTCAGCAACCCGCCACGCCATTCCACGCCTGGCTTGAGCGCAGCTCCAACCGTGTAGCCGCGAGGCTCGAAAACATCCTGGGTGCAGCGTACGGGCCCCTTGAGATGGACGTCGTGTTCACCCCGACTCCCGGCGTCCGCGACCCTCTGTTGTCCACGGGAAATCTGCGGGGTACGGGAGACATCCTTTACGTCACCTACCCGGACGCGGCATCAGCGCAGTTTGGATTCTTCCATCTGGGCGCAGGAGGACCGGTAGGCCAGCCGGTCCCGATCGTCTCCGGGAAGACCTATCGCGTACGAATCGAAATCGGGTCCCTCTATCCGCCCGCCTTCCATCCCCGATTTAAGGGCTGGGCGGAGGAGCAGGTGTCATGGCTGAAGCGTGACCTCAAGGTGCTGATCGATGGCCGTGTCGTCCTTCAGGCTCGCGCCGACCTCTACACGTCGACGCCCGAAGGTGTCCGCCCCGGCGAGAACACGCTCGCATCCGATGTCTCTGCCAAATCCTTCAGCGGGCGCATCCTCGCCGTACGCAGGACCGCCTTCCCACCTGCCCCGCGACTCGACCTCCTTTCCCAGGGAGGCCCGGTTCGCCTTCGACTGCGTCTACCCCCGGCGCCAAACGAGCATTTTCTTCCCCTGATTGCCACGGGACGCGCGACGGCCGGAGATCTCATTTCCGTTCAACTGGCCACCGACGGCACCGTGCGATTTCAGCACGACTGCTGGGGAGGAGGAGGTCTGATTTCCGACCCTGTGGTTCTGCCGGAACAGGACGAACATGTGCTGGACGTGGACATGCCCTCACTTTACCCGGTGCCCCAAGCCGGTCCCCTAGTCACCGGGCGGCTGCGTATCCGGCTCAATGGCAAGGTGATTATCGATACGGAGCGTTCCTTCAATCCCGCGCGTCCGGGCGAATGCGATTTCGGATACAATGCGCTGGGGGCGGGAAGCGCCCAAGGCATGTTCACGGGTACGATCGTGGAAATCACCCGGTTACCGGCTTGGTAGCCAGCGCCCTGCCTTCCAGAGCGCCGCCGAAAGCCAGTGGCGTTTGGTCTTTTCACCCGGGCATTTTCCTCTTCACTCCCCCTTTCCATGCAGACTGCGAAATGGCCCAAGGTATTGCCTCCGCTCACTCCGGAGCAGAAGCGGATCAATGACGATTTCATGAAGCGGTGGCATGAGATCCTTCCCAACCGCTATGGGATGATCGAAACGTTCAATCACTCGTTCCCGGTCAAGGCATCGCGCCCCGGCTTCGTTCGCACCCTGGAGATCGGAGCCGGCCTTGGTGAACATCTTCATTACGAAAAACTCACCCCGGAGCAGGAGAAAGATTACCACGCCCTCGAACTTCGCTCCGCCATGGCCGATAAAATCCGGGAGAATTTCCCCCGGGTGCAGGCGATCACCGGCGACTGCCAGGCGCAGCTCGATTTCCCGGACGGCCATTTCGATCGCTATATCGCGGTGCACGTGCTGGAGCACCTTCCGGATCTTCCCTCCTGTCTGCGGGAGGCTTACCGCCTGCTCCACAAGGAACGCGGCCAGCTTCTGATCGTTATTCCGTGCGAGGGCAGCCCCGCCTACTCGCTCGCGCGAAAGATCTCCGCACAACGGGTTTTTGAGAAGACGTACAAGATGTCCTATGACGTCTTTATCAAACGGGAGCACATCAACCTCCCGCACGAGATCCTGGCGGAGCTCCACCCCTACTTCACAATCGAGAAACGGAGTTTCTTCCCGCTGCCGTTCCTTCCCTTCATCTTCAACAATCTCTGTATCGGGATCGCCCTGAAACCGCGTCCCGCCCCCCTCCCCATCTGAGGGCCCCTTTCCATGCAAAACGTCTTCGTCACCGGCGCTGCCGGTTTCATCGGGTCCAATCTGGTCGATCGCCTGCTGGCGGACGGCGTGGCCGTCACCGGCTGGGACAATTTTGTCACCGGCCAGGAACGGTTTCTCGAGGGCGCCCTAAAGCACCCGAATTTCAAGCTGGTGCGGGGTGACAACCTCGATCTGCCGGCTCTCACGGCGGCAATGAAGGGCTGCGATGTCGTTTTCCACCTCGCCGCGAACGCCGACGTACGCTTCGGCACGGAGCATCCCAGAAAAGACCTCGAGCAGAACACGATTGCGACGTTCAACGTGTTGGAGGCTATGCGGGCCAACAGCATCAAGCGCATCGGCTTCTCCTCCACTGGTTCGACCTACGGCGAGGCGGCAACCATCCCGACGCCGGAAGACGCGCCGTTTCCCGTCCAGACGTCGCTTTACGGCGCCTCCAAGGTGGCGGGTGAGGGACTGATCGCCGCCTATTGCGAGGGTTTCGGGTTCGAAGGCTACATCTTCCGCTTCGTCTCGATCTTGGGGGAACGGTACACCCACGGGCACATCTTCGACTTTCACAAACAGCTGACCGAGCATCCCGACTGGCTGAAAGTCCTCGGCGACGGCTCGCAGCGGAAAAGCTACCTTTACGTGCAGGATTGCATCGATGCGATCCTCCATGTGGTCCGTCTCGGCACCGCTGCCACCGCCAAGCATCGCACGCAGATCTACAATCTGGGGACCCCTGAATACGTCCAGGTCAAGGACAGCGTGGGCTATATTTGCGGCGCCCTGAATCTAAAGCCGGAGCTTCGTTTTACCGGCGGCGACCGGGGATGGATCGGTGACAACCCATTCATTTTCCTGGATACAAAGAAAATCCAGGCCACCGGATGGAAACCCAAGCTGACGATCGAGCAGGGCATCATCCGGACGCTCCGCTGGCTGGAGGCCAATCGCTGGGTTTACGACGCGCGCCACTGATCCGCCACAACCCTCACACGGGAGACCTGGGATGAAGATGCTATTTTTGGCTCTGCCCATTCCGCTGTTCGCGCTCGCCGTGATCGGCCTGCGCGACCTGCCCCGCACGTGGGAACAGTGGAAGGGTCACCTCAAACCGGTCCTTCTCCTTTTCGGACTCGGTGCCTACGTGGCGAACCCGTTCCTCGCCGGGACGGGCATGGGCACGGGTGAAGCCTTCAACTACAGCCTGGCGATCGCCGATGGCGTCACCCAGTTCCGCGCTGGCGAGATTCCGGTCCTGGTCGGTCAGACGGAATATGCCTTCAACGGCCGTATTCATCCCCTGCGTACTGCCCCCTATTACGTGTATGCGGCCTGTGTGCTGGACAGCCTTACCCTGCGCACCCTCTCCTTCTGGGAGCTCCAGTCGCTCCTGCTGACCCTCAGTCTGATCGGGTCGGCGTTTTCCTGCTACGCCGCCCTTCACTATCTGGTCGGGGCGTCGCGCCGGTTTTCACTTTGGGGCACGGCCCTCTGGATGCTATCCCCGGCTGTGCTGGCCGTGACGTATTCGATGGACCTGTTCATGACGGTCACGACCCTGCCCTTCGCGCCCCTCGCGATCGGTGCGAATCTTCGCAGTTTCCAGGAAAAGTCGGTTCGCGTTTACCTGCTGATGGGGGTCGCGCTTGCGCTCACCTGGCTCTGTCATCCTCCCATCGCCCTTTGGGTGTCGGCCAGCACCGTGGTGCTGCAGGCAGCAGCCTGGCTGTCGCAACGACCCTCACTGCGGACGTTCGGGTCCCTGGGTGCAGGAGTCGCCGCCGCCGCTGGGCTCGTCGCCTTTGGTTTTGCCTCCACCCTGACGATGCAAGGTGGCGGTGGGTTGCTGAACCACCAGGATATTTCTCCCATGTTCGTGGAGTTGCAGCGGGTCTTCCCCGCCGCGCTCCTCCCGGTGAGCCAGCGGGCCGATCAGTTGAGTGACTTCCAGCTTGGATACGTCGGGTGGGCCGTCCTGCTCTTGCTTGCCTTAGCTGCGGTGCTGCTTCGCCGACTTCCGCTCATTGTCGTGACTATCCTCTGCGCCTTCTACCTGGTGCTGACCTTGCCGGTGGGCGGCCTCACTCCCTGGCTCTGGACGCACATTCCGGGGGTCTTTGCGAACCTGACGAACATCTGGCCGATGCAGCGCCTCTACCTGGTGACACTGCTGCTGCTTGTCCTGGCTGCAGGCTATCTTGGCACCTATGCCGAGGCGTGGACGGCAAAGTCGAAGCTCCGCGGCCGCGTGCTGCTCGTCCTTCTTGCGCTCGCAGTCGGGTGGAACGCCTGGCAGGCGCAGCCGTATCTCGACCGGGGCAACATGTTTCTCAAGGGGCGGATCGCCAGCGAGGACCTCCATCGTTCCGAAAACCTCGATACCACCATCATCTCCTACGCGATGCTGGGGGTGCCGTCGTATTTCACCTATGGCGTGGTGGATGCCACCCGGTGGTTTCGCATCCTTGCGGAAGACGGACGCACGGAAAAGGCGAACAATTGGACAGTGCCGGACCCGGGACCGGTCCGCGCGACGGGGACATTCCGCCCGGTGCGCGGCGGCTCAAGCGAAGAGGTGCCGCTGGGCCCCGCTATCAAGATTCGCCCGGGCAAGCGCTACCTTCTCGATTTCCAGTTTCACAATCCGGCCATCCGCACCCTGCTGGTGATCGCGGGTGAACGTTTTTATCGCCAGTATTCGCTACCCTCGAGCAACACGGCGTCGGGGTTTGGGACTCAGCCCGGCAACGACCACCGCCTGCCGTTGTGGACCACATATCCGAGTGGTGAGGAACTGCGCCTCCGTCTCGCCGGGGCCAACGTGGGCAAGCAACTCGCCGGGGCCTTTGCTGACTTCAAACTTTTCGAAGTGGAGGAGGCTCGCCTGCCGGTGCGGGTGGAGCGCCTGTTCCCCATGACCGGTTCGGTGGACATGACGCAAGCCGGCTGGGTGGAGACACCCCGCCGCTTCATCCCCGGCTACCAGGCCTGGGTCGACGGCGCGGCGGCGGAGACGCAGCGCTCCCCCGAGGGTGCTGTCATGTTTAAGGTTCCCCCAGGCAGCCACCGTTTTGAACTCCGCTATCCCGGCCCGGCCGCCCTGCGCGCCGCCTTCTGGCTCTCGGCCTCCACCGCCGTATTGCTCCTGCTCTCCGGAGCCGGCCTTTCCCTCCGCTACGCTGTCGCGCGTCTGAAAACGCTGCGCCGAACCTAAGCGTTCGCGCAGCTCCGTAGCGTGCAAGGCGGCCGGTCTCGGCCCAATGAGCGGGATACCGGCGCTGCCTCAGCGCGTTTCGAAAAGCTGCGACAGATCTGTCCCGGTGGATGCACGCAAACCGACAGCCGGGCGTGCAGCGGAGACCCGCGGCATCAGCAGATCCGATAGGTCATAGACCGTGCCATTGATTGTGCATTGCAGGCCAGTCGCCGCAACTTTGGCGCCGCCGGTGTGCCTTCGGAAAAGCATCCCAATATCCGTGCCGTCTGGAACCTGATATCCCGTAACGACGGGCGGCGCTTCCACAGTGTAGCTGTTGGATTCAACCACTTTTGAGGAATACGTATTGGTGTCCGTGGACCACACGCGGAATCGGTAGGTTGTCCCAGCAGCTCCCGCGACAAAACTACCTGTCACGGAACTGGCACTGCCGTTGCCTCGACCGCCGGTGGCCAGAGTGGACCACGCTCCTCCGTTGACGCTGGACTGGAGTGTCATGGACGACAGCGCGGCCCCGTCGTCTCCGCCAGAGGCGGTGATAATGACGGTGGCCCCCTGGCTGATGACAGCCGGCAACGTAGTGAAAGCCGCGTACGGCCCCTGAACGTTGACCGTGAAAAACCCGGCATTCGCCTCGGCGTAAGACGGATAGAACGTGGCGTGCAGGTACAAGGTGCGTTGACCGCGCTCCATGAAACGAATGGTACACGCGTCCGGGCCAAAGGTCCCGGTTCCGGTAAAACCGTAGGTGAGCCAGGAGGGTGCGGAGACCACCTGGTCGGCGGGGTGGACAAAGCCCGTCCCAACGTCGATACGCTGGCCGGCTTTGGAACCAATGCTGAGCTGATACGTCACCGTACTTCCAATACGGATCGAGGCGCCATTCGGCAGCGGGTTCTCCACCCGGGCGAAACCGTACACATTATCGGCGACGTAAGACTCAGCCTTTGCGGCTGAAGAGGCGAGTCCCCAAAGGAGAACCGCTGCTATGCTTTCGAGAACAACCCGCGAATTTTTCATGTGTTTCATGGAAGCTGGCCACAGTGGCAGCCGTTCTGATGCACCACCTCCTCCTGCCACGGGGATTTCAGCAGGATACGTCTGCGAGTTCGAGCCGGTAATTGCCGTTCTCGACATCCTGCATCACGGGTAAACGCTAAAGCTCGCGATGACGATGACGCACCCGTGATTACCGGGTGCTCCGGTGGGTGAAATGTAGTCGGGATCGGCGGTATGATTATGGTCAAACCCGACCACATTACTCCCGCCGAGGGCACAGCCAGAGCCGCCACCACCGCCCGCACCATTCCCACCTCCCCCACCGCCTCCGAAATAGCCCCCTCCTCCTCCGCCGCCTACCTGTCCGACCTTGAATGGCCAGACACCTCCATTGTCGGCCCGCCCGCTGCCCTCGGGTGCACGATGATTGATACCCCAGTTGATGCCCGAGAAGCCGCCGCCGGAAAGTGTTCCCCCGCCGCCACCTTCGCCAAGCACGGTCGAACCGCCCTGCCCCCCGGACGCGTTGGCTCCGCCTCCGGCGCCCCCTGCGGAGGACCCACCCGACCCATTGGCGTCGCCGCTTCCTCCGCCGCCTCCGGCGACCAACCGGATGGTCCGACCAGCATTCGAGAACTCGGACCGACCTCCCCCGGGCCCTTGACCCGCCAGCACAGCCCCCGCGCCACCTCCGAAAGTGTTACTCCCTTCGTAGGTGCCTGTTTCACCGACCCAGACATTAAAAACGCTGCCTGGCGGGGCGGTAACCGTCATCTGTGCGAAACCACCGTGTCAGGGGTCACTTAAAACCGGCCAGGTAGGGTCACTTCAAAACCGGCCACTTTGAGGGGTTGAGCTCGGTGTGACGGAAGTCGCACTGGAGCTGATGAACCGCCTCTCCGTGAGCCTTCAACAATCGATACTTACCTTGCATGAGCGTGGGTGGTCCGCCCGGCGGATCGCGCGCGAACTGGGCGTGCACCGCGAGACGGTGGGCCGGGAGCTGCAACGCTCAAATCCAGCCAAAGTGACCCCCGGGTCCGAGAGCGATGTTACGCCAGAACCGGCCAAAGTGACCCCCGGCTCAGAAGGAGGTAGTGAGTCAAAACCGGCCAAAGTGAGCCTCGGGTCTGCTCTGCGCAGTCGGAGCCAGTGCGAGCAGTGGCGCGAGGCGATCGAGGTGGCGCTCGCGCAGGGATTGACCGCGCGGCGTATCCATCAGGATCTCCAATCGGAGCATGGCTACCAAGGCGGCTACTAATCGGTTAAGCGCTTTGTTCGGGCGCTGACGGCAGCAACACCGTTGCCGTTCCGGCGGATCGAGCAGCCTGCCGGTGAGGAGCTGCAGGTGGACTTTGGCCAAGGGGCAGCTGTCATTGAAGACGGCCGCCGACGGCGGCCGCACCTGTTCCGGGTGACGCTCAGCTTCTCTCGCAAAGGCTACAGCGAGGTCGTGTGGCGCCAGGACACCGAGACATTCCTTCGCTGCCTGGAAAACGCGTTCCGCAGCTTTGGCGGGGTGCCCAAGACCATCGTGGTCGACAACCTGAAGGCGGCGGTCCTGCAGGCCGACTGGTTCGATCCAGAGATCAACCCGAATCCGATGACGAGATGCGAGCGTTTGACCGAGGTAGCGGGTTCGGAGCCTTTGCGAAGTGTGGCGAGTTCCTGCTTCAGCGAGGCGAGTTCTGCCGCCGTCTCTGAGTTCCTAGCCTCGAGGGCCTTGACCGCTTCCACCAGCACGGCGGTGACGCGCCCATAATCGATGCTGGCCGGCCTGCCGTCCGGATCCTTCCCGACAATCGCGGGCAAAACCTGTGCTACGTCCTCCGCTACGAAACGATATCGTTTTCTCCGGCGAGGGCTGTCCCCGCCTTCCACGTGTAGGTCACGCCTTGCAACGAACGCACGAGATCGAGTGCCGCCCCGAGGGGTTTAATATCGTCCTTCCATCGCCGAGAGGACGTGCTTCTCACCGTCGTTGCCTGCACCTGACCTCCAACATAGAGATCCGCGGTGACACGGACATGACGGTCTCCATTGCCAACGGAGAAAAGCATGTCGGTCGACATCGAGGGGTGATCTGCGTAAAAGCGACTGCCACCGAACCCGACATTTGCGCCAAATTTCAGGCCGGTATGGTATCCAAAAACCAGATCAGGATACGGCGACGACCAAGGCCCCCCTTCCTGATAACCCCACTCGTAGGCACGCGCACCGGTCCGGCCGGAATCGTAACCCACATGGGTGCCCATCATGGAGGTGACGAGGACTTCATGCAGGCGTGATGCGCCGTTTGCATCCACGACGAAGCTCCCATCCTCCCGATCGTAAAAACGCGTCGCGTGCACGAAGCCCTGGCCTTCATCGAAATAGATGCGCCCGTTCCAGACGTTCATCAACGCCACTGGATTCGCCGCGGCGCCCGCAGACCAGCCCCCCACCTTAAATCGGTTATCCGTATCCAGGCCAAAATAGGTCGCGTAGTTGCCCGGTCGATGAAAGGCGATCATCGCGGCGCCCGGACCATTGCTTTGGAGTTCGATCGAACCGAGAAACCCAGTGCTGTTGGCGACGCCGGAATTTCCGGTGCTGCCGGAAAACGCCACGACCTTGTCCGCGTGGACCCCATTCATCCGGCTCGTGCCGTTCGGGTTTAGGTAATAACCGACGTTGTCGGCGTCCAGGATGGCGGGCACCGTGACATTACCCGTGAATGAACTTGGCCCCATCCATTTGTTGGTCCCGCCGTTCTCCAGCTGGACAATCTCGCCCCAGACGGTGAGCCGCCGCAGCGTCGCATCCGTATTCGCTCCGACGATATTCAGGCCGGAGGCGAACAATGCGGTCCCAAGCCGACCGTCATTCACGTCGGCTGACGGACTTGGAAACTTGAGATGGCCGGTGATTCGCTGACTGCCTTGAACCAGCAAACGTTCGGTACCCGGCTCATCGCCAATACCGACGTTTCCGCCCGTCACGCGAATCGTCTGTCCGCGCATCAATGTCGCAGCAACGAGGGCGGCACCCATCACGAAGGTTGTGAGTTTGTTCATGCAATTGCGTTCTTGCGGCCACGACGGCAAAGCTCCGCCCTCCGACGCAGGCGTCGCTCTGCCTTTTTGGGGCAGTACAAATGAGCTAAGTTGAAGCAGATACCGGTTGGACCAGACCACGCCGCAGCGGGACACGAGCTCTCGCGCGAATAGATCTGCGCGTCCGTCACCCCTCACCACAGTTTGGCTGTGATGCACGTAACGACCAACAGCTAGAGCGGACGAGCACGCGGACGGTTCAGGAGCCAAACACTGGCGTCAACGGAAAATCTCCGTCTGTGCGGTTCATCCAAAATGCTAATACGTCAACTTTACAATTCAGACACCCGCCCGTCGTCGCCGCGTAACGCGAAGGTGAGACAAGCGCCCTCCACTCAAGGGTGCACAAAGAGGTAGCTGATCTCGCCGGAGAAGCGTTCGCCGCAGGTGGAGCCGCCGATGGGGTTTCGGGCGATCGAGATCTGCTCGGGTGTGGTGGGGTGAAACGCGGTTTCATACCGGAATACGGACCTGCCTCCGACCCAGACCTCGGCGGCATTGGGACGGCCCTCGGCTTGGGCGCGGGCCCGCTGCGCAGGTGAGAGCAGCGGCGACAGGGCGATCCGCACCTGCGTGATCGCCTTAGGATCAAGCTGAACCGGCTCGCTCTCCGCGCCGCCCACCCCCCAGTGGTCAAAACCAAAACGCACCCGTCCGTCGCCGAGATACCGCACGTAGAGCAGGTCGCCAGCCCCGGTCACTCCGGTGACCACCAGCGGTTCTGCGCTGAACTCGGGTTTGTCGGGGATCCTAAGGTGAAACTCGAGCTCACCTGGAGGAGGCGGGGACCCGAGATCCAAGGGCAGGTCCTCCTTAAGCGCCGGGCGCGCCTCCACCACCCGGCCATGGAAACGGGGCTCCGCCGAACCCGCGCCATTGAGGTTCTCCCCAAAGACAAGCTCTCCCGGAGTCGTGGGATGAAACTCCTGTTGCGCATCCAGGGCGATCGCGCCGTTGAAGGTGAGAAAGAGCCGGCTGCGCCAGGCTTCCTGACCACCCGCACCCACAGGGGCGGACGCGAGGTTGTCCATCCACAACACCAGGGTATGGACGGCCAGGGGGTCGTACTCAAATTCTGGTGACACTGGGCCACCCGCGCCGTGGTGATTGAATGCAAACTTGATCCGCCCCCTGGTGCCGAACACCGCATACAGCAGGTCGTGCTGCGTCCCGGAGCCGGTCGCCAAAATCGGGTCGTTCTTCCAAATGCGCTCATAGGGCAGCACGAGCGAAAGCTTCAGCGCGGTGGTGGGGGGAACCGGGGGCTCGGCAAAGTCAGATTCGAGCAACGGAAGTACCGTCCGGTTTCGGATTTCCCCCGAAAACGCCGGCGTAACAAAATAATAGCCGGTATGGGAGGTGCCGATCTTTAGGTCGGACGGGCGGGAGCGAAAGGCGTCGATCGCAATATCGTAAACCCGCGTCCCCTCCACCGTCACTCGGACCGTCTGATGGGCCACGTCGATGCTCCGTCGCTTCCAGCCCGCAAACACCGGGTGAAACGCGGGAGGCAAAAGCCCGCCAAAGGTGAATTCAACCTGGTGCAGAGCGCCTGGAGTGATTTTCACCGGAGCGCTGACCGGACCGCCCATGCCGACGTGGAAATATCCAAAACGCAACGTCTCGTCGTCCAGATACTCGACGTACAGGATATCAGACTGCGTCGGCCATATCCCCGTCGTCGCCAGCGGCTCCACGCGGCCCTTTGCACCACGCGGAAACACCACCGAGAGCTGAATCGGGCCGGGACGCGAACCCTGCGCGGTTTCCCACCAGGACGCCGGATACGTCAGCACACGAGCCATGGCTTCAAGCCTCTGCGGCGATGCAAAACGCGCGGCACAGATCGCCAGGTTCAACGCGACCATTGCAAACGCCGCCGCACACGCGAACGCGTTGACCGGCAGGCGGACCGCCCACCCGCCGCCGTGGACCGCGGTCACGGCAGCGAGCATCGCAAGGACCGCCACCCACGTGAACAGCGGATAAAAATCTACGATGTAGCGCTCGTTGCGGAAAACGTAAACGCAGGTGAGACCGAGCACGGCGACCACCGCCAGACCCGCGGTGACCATCATGACGAGGAAGGTCCCTTTGTGCCCGATCCGCGACCTCCAGACAGCAACGGGTGCGAGGAGCACGAGCCATAGCAGAGGAATTCCCCAAACCAGTCCCACCAGCCGTTCCTCGCCGCCAATGAAAAAGGGGAAATAGGGTCCGAACTTGGCCGTCGCAAAGAGGTACTGCCGCACGTTCGCGCCAAACGCGCCAAGACTGAGGGTCGGAGCCTCCAGCATCGACTGGCCCGCGAGCTGGTACTTGACCCCGAACTCCAGCGGCGAGCCAAAGCGCACGTGATTATAGAGCAACAATGCGCCGCCAATACACGCCAGAGGGAGGTAGGCAAAACCAGCCAGTGAAAGAAGGTGCTTCCACCGACCCGGTCGACGTCCCCCGGCGCAGGCGGCCTTCCACCCCAGGACGGGCACAAACAGGATAAACGCCGCCACCACAAAGTTGGGACGCGCCGCCATCGCCAGGCCAAAGGACACACCCGCCAGGGCCAGCCAGGCGCGTTCGTTCTTCGGATCGAGGCAGGCGCGATGCAGCGCCATCAACGCACCCATGGTGAACGCGTAGGCCGCGCTGATCGGCAGCTCATAAAACCCGGGCCACTGGACCAGGATCAGGACCATGTTGCCAAAGCCCAGGACCAGTGCGGAAACGATCAACCAACCGCCGCCCAGGCCTGGAAAATGCCGGCGGTGCAGGGAGCAAAGCAGAAAAATGGAGAACAGATATCCGAGTCCCAAATACAGCGCCACCGCCGCCTGTTCCCCCAGATGTGACCCGAACAGGAGCGTCCATGGCAGGAAGAGCGTCAGCACAGGGGCCGGGCTGAAGTAAAGGTAGTACTTGCCCTGATACAGGGACGCGTCGTGCAGCCGATAAGGTGCGTTTGCCGTCGGATTGTAGGGATCCTCGAGTGCAAGGAGCTCCGCCGCCGGAGCCACCTTGAGGTGGGTTTGGCCGGCGGCAAACGCGTCGTGAAGCAGACCGTACATGCCCGAGGGCGTCTCACCCAGGGCCCTGTGCCCGGGCTGGAGCGCACACCAAAGATACACGAGCCACGCCGCGACGGCGATCGCGCCGACCAGGCCGTAGAGGAGAACGCAGCGCGGCCGAAGGTGAGCGGCGGCCGCACGACCGGAAGGGAGGCCTACGTCGTTTGCGCCACTAGCTGCCTCCCCCTTCATTTGCGCCTTAGTCCGAGGATACTGAGAAAGAAGCTCGCAAGGATGACCTGGCATCCGACCACAGCCGCCACGACAGACGGGATGAACAATCGCATCGTCCGACTGACCTCCAGGGGACCGAAGCCCAAGTCCCGCCAGGACCAAAACGAGACCGCAGCTCCTGCGACTCCGCCAAGAAAAAGCAATGTGCCCGCAACCAGGCCGATCTCAAGATTGATGAAGGACAACGCCCGTTGGAGCGGTGCGCTTGGTGGCAACAACCGCTCGGTCATGGCAAACACCCGCGTGAGGACAGCGAAGATGACCGCTTGGAATCCGATGATCATGGCCGCGCCGCTCGCGAGCAGGCTGTGGATGTCCAACTCCGCTCCTCCGATGCGCCGCGGGCCGGGTAGCAGCCAGATCATACCTGCGAGACCGGCGATGATCAGGCAGAGGCCCGGCAAGAGAAACAGCCAGCGCGGCGAGTACATCAGGAGGAAACGCAGGTGTCTCCAGCCATCTCGCCAGCTGCGAAGGTGGGGCGGGCGCGAGCGTCCATCCTTCTTCAGTGTCGTGGGCACCTCGGAAACACGCAGCCGCTGCAGGGTTGCCTTCACCACCATCTCGGAAGCGAACTCCATCCCTGTCGTCTGAAGCTCCAGTTGCAGGATTGCCTCCCGGTCAAACCCGCGCAGCCCGCAATGGAAGTCGCGAATCGGACTTCGGAAAAACACCCGTCCCACGAGAGAGAGCACCGGGTTGCCGAGGTAATAGTGCAGGGGCGGCATGGCGCCTGGAGCAATTCCCCCACGGAAACGATTGCCCATCACCAGCTGGTCACCGGCGCGAAGGCGGTCCAGAAATGCGTCCAGCCGGGAAAAATCGTAGCTATCATCCGCATCGCCCATGATGACAAAGCGGCCTCTCGCCGCCGCGATGCCTCCGGCCAGAGCGGCCCCGTAGCCCTTTTGGGCCACCGGAACCACGCGTGCTCCCTTGGCCATCGCCAGTTCCTGGGAACCGTCGGTGCTGCCGTTGTCTGCAATCACCACTTCGCCCTCAACGCCTCGGTCACGCAGCCAGCCCGAGGCTTTGGCGACGCAGGTCTCGATTGTCTCGGCCTCATTGAGGCAGGGCATCAGGATCGTCAGTTCGAGCGCGTGGGTGGACATGAATCAGGCGTGGGCCGGCTGTTTTTCCAGCACACTGAAAAATTGAAGGTCTCCCCCGAAGGCGAAATTGAGCGGGGGTGCATAAAGACTAGAGACCGGATCTCGGCTGACCAAGCGCAGACCAAGCGAACGAAATGCATCCGACCACTCGGTATGGCTGAGGTAATTGTAGGGAAGGTCCACACCGTGGCGTTGGTTGCCGACCCAATCCATCGCTCGGAGGATGGCACGCGCAAGGGGACGATTGCCCTCGTGATCCTTGATCAGTATCCAACGGCGGGATACCCGCTCCATCTCACGCAGCAGGTTGAGTGGTTCCGCGGCATGGTGCAGGACATCCACCGCCATGACGGCGTCAAAGCTTGCATCAGCAAAAGGGAGCGCCAAACCGTCAAATACCCTGACCGGGATGTGTGCATCCTTCCGCACAAACACATCAATCCCTTGTACTGAAAGACCCGGCTTCGCTCTGGAAATGGTGTGCGTGATCTGCCCATCGCCGCATCCCACATCGAGCAGCGAAGCGATGGGCAGCGGTTGAACCGCGCGGGCACCCGCTTCACCCAGGACGCGTACGCGCCGGCGGAAGATCCAGTCCCCATGAACCCGATCAAGCAGTCGCATGATGTCAGCCGCCGGACCGTCGCTCGGGGACCAGGCGCCCGGAGGTGTCTTTTGCCCCGACTTCTTCGTGGTATTCAGCGTCCGTATTGACGTTCCAAAGGTTGTACGTGCCGCCCTGGAGATTCTTCGCCGCCAGCAGGGCCGTCATCATCGAGTGGTCCTGATTGTTGTATTTGTGCATGCCGTTACGGCCTACGACCTGAAGATTGGACGCCGCTGCCTGCAACGCCTGGCGCACCGTCTGAATTCGTTCCTGATAGCCCGGGTCATAAACGGGATATGCCTTCTCGATCCGGACAACCGCGCCGTCGGTCACCTGCTCCGCGCGTGCCAGCCCGAGCTGGGCGAGCTCACGTTTGCCCAACGCGATCAGCTCTGCGTCCGGCATCGACCAAAGCGAATCTCCTTCGAAGCAAAAGTACTCGAGGCCAAGGCAGGTGGTCCCCGGCCGACCGATTAGCGATTCGCTCCAGTTCTTGAAGTTCTGTATCCGCCCCAGCTTTACCCCGGGGTCATGGATATAGATCCAGTTGTCGGGAAACGGATTCTCGCCCTCGACGACGAGGGCAACAGTGAGGAAGTCGCGGTAGGCGAGCTTCTCCGCCGCTTCTCGCGCAGCCGCGGGCAGGGGGGGATCGAATGCGAGCGCTGTCTCGCGCAGCGGCATCGAGAGGATGTACTGCTCGGCCTGCACGGTTTCCAGGGCGCCGGAAGCGGTCTCCAGTTCGACTCCCGTGATCCGCCCATTCCGATGGAGGATCCTTCGGGCGCGCGTTCCCATACGGATTTCGCCGCCCAAAGCCTGGAGGTCGACAGCGGTCTTTTCCCACATCTGCCCCGGTCCGAGGCGAGGGTATTCAAAGGTGTCGATCAGCGTCTTGATCACAGACGCATTTCCTCCCTTTTGCGGCCCCTTGAACGCGTTGATGATGGCCTTGGAGAGGGACAGCCCCTTGATACGCTGCGCCGCCCAGTCGGCACTGAGCTGATCTGTGGGGATGCCCCAGACCTTTTCGGTGTAGGTCTTGAAAAAGATGGCGAAGAGGCGCCTGCCGAAACGGTTGCTGACCCAATCCTCAAACGACTGCTCTGGTTTTCTGGGGAAAGCACGGGCCCAGGCGTAACTCGCGACGCAGCCGATACTGGTAAAAAGCCCCAGCCCCCTCAGGGCATTCCAGGGCTTGAGCGGGTAGTCGAAATACTTTCGGCGATAGAAGATCCGGGACATACGCCGCACCGAAATGAAATCATCGGGAAGGCGATCCTTCCACCACGCGGTGACCTCGGGGCTCTTGCTGAAGAAACGGTGGCCACCGATGTCGAACCGGTAGCCCTTGTACTCCACGGTGCGCGAAATCCCCCCCACATAACGCTCGTCCTTCTCCACCACCAGCGTGTTGAGCCCCGCTTTCTGGGCTTCGTAAGCGGCGGTCAACCCGGCGGGTCCCGCACCAACCACAAGCAGGCGTAGTGGAGAGGTGGACATATGAACCTTTGAGGCAATCAAAGTCCCAGGGTGGGGACAAGAGAGACTTTGACCGTCCACCCACAGGCTTCGCCGTAATGTTTTTTCTTCCTCCCCTGCCTGCCTCTCCTATGAAGGGTCAATGAATCGCTGGATCTTCATCGGCCTGGCCACCCTGGCGACGGTCTCCTTCGTTCTCTGGCAACGAAGCGGTACAAAAACCGAATACATCAACGGTTTGCCGCTCTATCGCGATCTGCCCGGCCAGGAGTACATCCTCCAGCAGGACTGCTACCTCTTTAAGCTGGACGCACACGACACCGCCTATCCGCTGATTGGAGCCAATGCGGCCGGTATTCCCATGCGGGTCGCTGAGTTGCCGGAGCTGGTCTCAGCCGCCCAAGTCGGAACGACAGCGCGAGGCGTGCGCATCCTGGATACGTGCAAGGCGGGATCTCGGTTTCGAATCGTCTCCGTACGCCGTGAGCGAAGTCCTGATTCCACTCGAATCACCTTTGAAGTGCTCTTGGAAAACGAGGCAGAGCGGAAGTATCCGCGACTGGACGCCTACTACATCATGGACCACAGCCCGGAATCCCAGGGGCGGGCGCCGTCGATACTGCCTGAGTTTGCGGCGCGGCGCGTCAAAGGATGACCGGCGGCGGCAAGGCTTGCCGTCCAAAGCGCAAGCGTCGTTCATTCCTGTCATGAGGATTGTGATCACTGGCAGCTCTTCCGGAATCGGGCGCGCCCTCGCTGAGCATCTCTTGAAGCAGGGCCATCAAATCTGGGGCCTGGCGCGATCCGTCCAGGACGAACTGTCCGCGGCTTACCCCGCTCAGTTTCGCCAGAGCACCTGCGACGTGGCGGACTGGTCGCGCGTCGAAGAGGTAGCCGGCGAGGTTGCTGCCGCATGGGAAGGGGTCGAGGGCCTCGTGACGTGCGCGGGGCTCCAGGGAGCGGTGGGGCGCACGGTCGACCTGGACCCCTTCGCGTGGTCGGCGACGGTTCGCACCAATCTTGATGGCACCTTTTACGCCATTCGCGCTTTCCACGCCTTGCTGGGGAAGGCAGCGCACCGGTCCAAGGTCGTGTGCTTTTCAGGCGGAGGCGCGACAAAACCGCGCCCCAACTTCTCGGCATATGGTGTGGCCAAGGCAGGGGTTGTCCGGCTGGTCGAGACACTCGCGGAAGAAATGCAGGGGGAAGCCATCGACCTGAACTCGGTCGCGCCGGGCGCCATCAACACACGCCTGACGGAGGAGGTGCTTCGGCTCGGACCCGCCGTCGTGGGTGCGGCGGAGTATGCGGCGGCGGTGAAGCAAAAAAACACCGGAGGCGCATCGCTTGAACGCGTGCTCGGGCTGGTCGACTTTCTCCTCTCCGGGGCGAGCGATGGCATTTCGGGCAAGCTGATCAGTGCGCCTTGGGACCCGTGGGAACGCCTGGCCGCCAACAAAGAGGGCCTGAGAACTTCGGACGTGTACACCCTCCGCCGGATCGTGCCGGAGGAACGCGGCCTTTCCTTCTAAAAGTCGCCAGGCGGTTGGTCCGCTCGCGGCGGGAGATGCCGGCGGATGGAAACGATATCCCCGCTAAAGCGAGGGGAGCTGGTGGACATGCCAAGCGGGTTTGCACCCACCACGACCGTGTCTGGATCAACCGGATACAAAGGCACCCGTGCATCCAGGAGCACCTTGCCGTCGACGCTCACCCGGACGGTGTCGGCCTGATCCACGCCCTGGGGTTTGAGCGATCCGAGTTCTATCATCACCGCGTAGATCCGCTCCGGCTCAAGCTCGAATGCCTCGCTGTGGATTGCGCCGACTCCCCAATGATCGAGTCCGAGACGGTAGCGGTTTTCACCGAGAGCCTGCAGGTAAACGGAGTCTGCCGCCTGCGTTCGCCCGACCGAAAGCAGCGGGTCACTCCCAACGACCGCGCGCTGCCGCGAAAGTGCGAACCTGATTTCCATTCGGCCAGGAAGTGCCAGCGTTGCCGGTGTCGAGACGATCGGTGCTGCGGACGTGGATCGACCCGATCCCCTCCAGTCCACCGCCACCAGTGATCCCGCAACCACCGGATGTTTCTCGAAAAGCGCGGTGCGCACCGAAAGAACCGGACGGTGCGCAACATCGACGTTCACCCAACCCGGGGTGGAAAAGCCATTCGCGTCAGCCGTGGACTCGGGAATCCGCAATTGAAGCTCGATCTGACCCCCCTCCGGCCAGGCCAGCGGGTCGGTCCACGTTTGTGCCTCCGCCGTGAGCCAGCCCAATTGAAAGGTGCTGGAACCAGCCGGCGAAGACCATACGAGCGCGGCGCGCTCCTCCTCTGCGTTCACCAGGTTCAAGAGATCGCCGCCGCCCAGACCCGCGAGGAGGGCGCGCTCCAAGCTGACCTGCAGGGCGCCTGCCGCGAGTGTGTAGCGAGGGCTGTTCTTCAAACGCGTGAATGCATCGCCCGAGAATGCCCGGCGGGTGCCCGAGGAGGTCCAAGCATTGTATCCAAAATAGACCTGCCCCGGTTGGATCGGATGCGGAGGTTCCACCGACTCGAAAACATCGCGCCCATTCCAGCGCACACTCAAGCGGATGGGTGGCAAGGTCCTCAGGTGGGGTCTCCCTGTGGAAAGGTGGACGGATGCAAACGCCATGGGGCCGTTGATCTCCACAAAATTCTCTTCCGCTGGGTCGACGGCGAACTCCACGGAATAACGTGCGCCGGCGCCGGCCTTGTCATGCATCAAGCGCACGACGCCTGGACGCACGTACCAGACGGCGAGCACATCGAAGGCCTCGCCTGTCCCCGTGCTTACCAGCGGTTCCGCCGCACCCTCCATTCCACTCGGAAGCCGAAGTCGCAGCCGCCAGGGGCCTGCCTCCGGTGAGTCATAGGCTCGGATGGGGCGAGCGAGAGCTGGAGTCGCCACCATGGAAACAGGTCCGGCAGATCGCACAGTCCGGCCTTGAGGATCCTTCCAAGCGCCTACCCGCAGCAGGTGAGGCGAGGAGGCGTAGCTCGGCACGTCCCGCTCAAAGCGGAGTTCGCCGTCCACCCATATCTTGAGTTCGCGCTTTAGCATCAACCGCTCGATTTCCGCAGCGTCGCCGTACCATGGGTGATGCGGTGCGGGCAGGAGCAACGCGCCTGATATCCGCACCTCGCTGGAGGATTCTGGAGCGAACTCGAAAGCGTCACCCCGCACCTCTCCGTGGGCACCATGCTGGTACACGAAGCGCGCCCGCCGGTCGGAAAGACATTCGATCCACAGCACATCACTGAAGTGCGTGCTTCCGGCAGCGAGGATCGGCTGACGCGGGTGGGCCGGATTGTGACGTGGCCATTGCAGTCGGAGTACGCGATCGCCCACCGTCGAGGTCACATGACGGAGCAACGGCCAGGCAAGCTGATCGGTGACCTGCGCCACCCGTTGGTACGCCCGCGGTGCTGTCTCCCGGAAAAAACCGTGGACCTGCATGCTAGCCACTGAGTTGAAAACAATGCACACGGCCAGGAGTGCGCCCACTGCCAGCATCGGCAAGGCGGGATAACGCAGCGTCGCAAGCGCGGCGTATGCCGCGAGAAGCACCGCCATCACCCCCAGCGGATGAAAATCGAGCATGTAGCGGTTCGCTCGGAAACTGGCGAGGGAGAGCACGCCGAGGTTGATGGCAAACGCGAGCACAAGCAGCCCGACGATGAGACCAAGGCCGCGGCCCCGCCTCCCGGACTGCATCAGCCTGATTCCGGCGAGCACCGCCAACCCAAAGCAAGGGAGCCAGACCGCCTGGCCGTGGACGTGCTCGTGACTCAGATAGTCTGCCGGAACGATGCCTTCATCACCGGGTGCGACAAAGGGGAAGTAGGCATTTAGGGACGGCGACGTGAAATAATAGAGCGGGACGTTATGCCGCGCGTTGCTTGCCTTGAAGGGCTGCTGGGTGCGGGGTCCAAGCTGGTAAGCATAACCAAAGTCCAGGGGATCACCGAAGCGTGCCTGATTGTAGAGGGCCATCGCGCCCCCGACGAGCGCGGTGCATGCCCCCGCCAGTGCGAGGCAACGTGCCACTTCACGCAGGCGGTGCGGCCACCGCTGGTGCAAATTCCACGCGACTCCGATCGCCGCCACCACCAGCATGGCGATCCCGGCGGGAATCAGACTGGATCGCGAGGCGGCCGCCAGTCCGACGCCCAGTCCGGCGACCAGCAGCCATCGCGCGCGCCTCTCGGGCTGAAGGATCGCCCCCGTCAGGCAGCGGATGGCGAGCAGACTTCCAAGCAGGCCAAACGCGATCGCCACTTCATAAAAAGACGGCCGACGCAGCATTGACGCCATGCCGGTGCCACCGCCGAGGGCAAGCATGCCCAGTCCCGTGGCGAATGCGCCCAGTCGTGGGAAGAAGGCGGCGCGCACCGCGAGCCACCAGGAGGCCATGAGAGCGAGTGCGAGCCACGACGCCAGCAACGCACCCCAAGCGAGTGGAAGATCGTGACCGATCAAGTTGGCGAACGGCCAATAAAGCAGCACGGCCGGCGCGGCACCAAAATACAGGTAGTACTTTCCTTGGTACAGGCTGGCATCGAGAAGAAAGGGCGCGTCACCGGGGCGTTCAGGAGGGGACAGGCGCAGGAGCTCCGGATGAGGCTCTGCGTTCATGGCAAGTTGCCGACGCTGAAAGCCGTCGACCAGCAGGTTGTAATAGTCTTCCTGCTCCCCGCTCACGGTGAGCGATGCGCCGCTGGTGGATACCGTCCAATGGAAAAACCAGGCGCACAGCAAAGCCGCTCCCATCACGGCCCAGCGCACGGCCCTCGAAGGTCCCTTGTCTCCACCCTGCACCGCTGTCATTTCAGCATCCATCACCGATTTGCATCCCCCGGGCTGCCATCCCACTGAGCGATGTCGAGCATAACCGCAGACATTTCCGGAGCGCAGATCGACGAGCCGGCGCGGTTTTTTCCCAACGCCACGGTGGCGGAGGCGCTGACATAAAACGGAACATCCCGTTTCCAGATGGACGCACCATCGAGCCAGACCTCGAGCTGACCGGAGGCGATTGCGCCGCTCTCTCCGCGATCCAGAAGGTCGAGTGCAGACCACCGGATGTCAACCTGGCGCGCCTGGCCGGCGCGCCATTCCACCGCGTTACTCTCGTACATGCCGTATCCCCAATGGTCATACACCAGCACCACCCGGTCCTCCCCCACCCACCGGATCGCCAGTGTGTTAGCTTTGCCGGCTTGACCCACGGCAAGCAACGGATCCACGCCTGTTCCCCTCCCCCCCACGAGCAGCCGCACGCCGGGGAAACTGCCAGACTTCCAGGGGGCAAGCCGCAAGGCACCGCTCCAGCGCCCGATGCGGCCATGGAACTGCTCGGCGGCGGCATTGGAACGGAGGGGGTTCCATGCGAGAAAATCGGGTTCCGCGGCAGACAACGGCTCGGCAAGGCGTTGCCACCATACCGGTCTATCGCCCAGCCATATGGCGAGCGTGTTGCGCAGCACTGCCAGGGGAGAGCCTTCACTCAGGTCGAGGAGCGACCCCAGCCGGACCTGCACCACGACTGCAGCTTCAGGAGGGATTGGCACCGGCTCGCTGGTGAAGCGGCCGGCACCCCATCGTTCGTAGGCAAACTCGACATGGGTTTCATCAATGCGGCGAAGGGTCACCAGATCGGAGCGACCTGCCCGGCCCGTACCCACCAGTGGATGCGGCATGCCTGGCTGCGGCACTTCGATTTCCGGGACAGGTGAATACGGGGCGGTAAAACGAGGCGGATTCATTTCCAGTCGAACGTCCGCAACCTGCCGTGCAGAGCGAAGACTGCGGGGGATTCCGGTCCTGCGCACCCCCAGGATGGTCCCGGTAAACTCCTGCCCCTGCGGAACACCGGCATCGGCGCCTACCTCGACCGCCCCGGCATCCACTCGCCCCTCGGGCTGCACCGCGTCGAGAAGCAACTCACCATTGAGCCGGACGGTGACCCACCGGCGGTGCCAGCGGGACTCAACGGGCGTCAGGTCGGCGAGCGCGGGATGATAATCCGAAGGGAGCAAGGCGCCAGATTCGATGTGCAAGGTGGCCTCGGCATCGCTCACGAACCGGAAGGGCTGAGACTCGAGAGCGGGCAAGTCGGATCGCCGATAAACGAGGCGCGCACGACTCGCTTCCTCGTACCGAACCCATAGCTCGGCGTGATCACCCGTATCACGCCCCAGGCGCAGGAGCGGTTCTTCCGTCACGCCCCCAGCGTATGGCGGGAATCGAAGCGTTAGCTCGACACCGCCCCGTGGCGTCCTGTTCAGGGCTTCATACCACGCGATCGGAAGGTTAAATGCGCGCGCAATGACCGCATAATGCCTCGGGTTGTTGAACTCGAGGATTCCGTAGTAGGTGAAACCGGCAAAAAGTGCGAGGATGCAGGTGGCAGCGGCCGCGATGCCAAAAATGCAATCCATGGCCCGCCGCATCCACGCGGATGTCAGGCGCGATCCGAGGACCGCAAATCCGACCAACCCAAGAAGCAGCCACCAAGGCAGGAAATCAGCCGTGTAGCGCGGCGTAGCCGTATCGAAACAGAGAAGGATCGATGTGGTGATAGCCGCCACACCCGCCAGCGGAAGAAGACCACGGTTGAATTGGGATGTGCGTGGGCCGGTCATGGCGAGTACCGGGACAAGCAAGGTAAACCACAGCACGGGGGCCAGGTACAATGATCCGAACGGGTATTCGGCAATGTAGTACCCGGTCGGACTCTCCGGCAGAGAGCCCGCGCTGATAAAAGGGAAAAGGGTTGCTGCTTTCGGCGCCGTTCCGAAATACGCCAGCAAATTGTACGGGACATAACCGAGACTGAAATGTTGGGCAGCGGCCTCGTGCCGCGAGGTCAGCTGATAGTTCAGTCCGAATTCGGCAGGGTTTCCGAAGCGCACCGTGTTGTAGGCGGCGAGAAGAAGACCGATCACGGCGAGCGGTATCCCGGCGGCAAGGATACGTCGCCACCGGCAGCCAGGTTTGTGGGCGCCCACCGAAGTGCCACCGCTAGAGCGAAATGCGACCAGTAACAGAAGAGGAACCAAGAGGACCATGGTGGGCCGCGCACCCACCGCGCATCCGAGGAACACGCCCGCCGCGGCGAGCGCCCTCGTGCAGCGCAGCCCTCGCGACGCATTCAACACCGCCAGGACGAAGGCGGCCACAAAACACTGCGACGCCGCAATCGGCAGTTCCCAGACGCTGGAGCGCACAACCACCGGCACCAATCCGCCCCCCAGCCCGCAGACCAGCGTTCCGGCGGGAAGCAGCCATGC
Source organism: Verrucomicrobiota bacterium (assembly GCA_023428905.1). Lineage (GTDB taxonomy): Bacteria > Verrucomicrobiota > Verrucomicrobiia > Opitutales > Opitutaceae > EW11. Next base: position 94,705 of record JAEYWP010000016.1, on the reverse strand, counting down.
GGCGCTAGCCGGGGCATACCATTGCAGGAGCCGTTGCCACACCGCACCCAACAGAAAGACGGAAGACCCGGCAAAAAGGAAAACGGCCACCTGCATCGGTAGATCCACACCCGTGAGCAGGCGGAAAGGCAGAAAGAGCACCACCACCGGGGTGATGCCAAAATAAAGAAAATATCGCCCGTCCCGATAACTGATGTCCGCCGGAACCGGAATGGAGTCTGGACGCTGCGCAGGATTCCAGGGTGACTCCAACGCCGCCAGCTCTGCGGGCACCGGGAGGTCGAGGTACGTGTGCCCCTTCAGGAGCCCGTCCACCAGGAGATTAAAATAGTCTCCGTGCTCGGAAGCTGGAAGAGGCGGCGCTTTGCCGTGGAAGCACAGCCAGGCCAGAATCGCCACCACGACCAGCGCACCGACAGTCGAGCCAGGCGCTCGGGCCTGTCGAAACGCAAGCCTGATGGGCCGAGTCCCGCTCATCTAGCGTCCCAGGGAATTCCCTGTTGTCCGAAAGCGATCCAAGCCAGGACGGCTGCAACCGACAGCCCGATCACGAGAACGGCCAGACGACGCCACGCTCCCCGGGCTGACTCATCCTTGCCGATAGTCGGCGGTCCGAACACCCGCACCTGCATCAGGAGAAAGCTCGCGCACATCTGCAGCAGGTTGGCGGCCCCCGCCGCCAGCCATCCTGGAAAACCGAACACCGCGTGGCAGACGGTGAACACCGGCCACTGGATCAGGAAGGTGACCAGAACGGTGTAGAGATACTCGGCGATGTGACGCCCGCTCGTGGTGCGGCGATCCTGGAACGTCCAAACCTTGTTCAGCAGGAAGTGGACAAGCAGTGCCGGAGGGTACGCCAGGAAGAAGGCCGCCTGGGCGGAAACCACGCGGGCAAGAAGCCCGTTCAGGCCCATGAAAAAAAACATCACCAGCACCCCCACGGTACCAAACCGGAGGAGCCGCCGGATATACTCTTGCTTGAACATCAAACCGCCCAGAAAAAGGCGCCTCTTCATGCCTGACAAGCTGCAACACTCCGCTGGCGCATCCGGGGACGTCGGCGCAATGGCGCCCCCGGCGAGCACGTCGCGTCGTTACCCCGTCAGGCTCATGACGTGGATCGTCCTTGCCGCTGCATTTTTACTTCGCTGCGTGCTGGTGTTCGGCGGGGGTCAGTATTTCTGGCCGGACGAGGCCCGCTACGAAACGTCGCGGCAAGCGGCGGCTCTGGTATTGCAAGGCCACGTGCACGAGGCGCTCCTGCGTGTGTTCGAGGGGGCCGACCATCTGCTCTTTAAACTCGTGGCTGTGCTGCCTGCCCTGGTGCAGGAGGGGTTCAAGACCTCGATCATGGTGCCGACACTGGCGTTCGCCGCCGTTTCGGTGTGGACGCTGTGGTTGATCGGACGAATCGCGCGCGCCCTCGGTGGCGATGAGACGGAAGTTTTCTTCGCGGTGGTTTTTGCCGCCTGCAGCGCCTCGCTCTTTTACTACAGCCGACATCTCTTCCCGTACGACTTATCACTGGGGTTCTTTCTTTTTTCCCTGATTGCCAGCCAGAATGCTGCTCAGGGCCTGGTGCGCCGCAGCCTGATGGCCGGTGTCTGGGCGAGCCTTGGATTCCTGTCGTACAATGGATATTGGGTTCTGGGCGGGGTGCTGCTGGTCGTCCACACCCTGCTACCGTGGCAGGGCGTCCGCGATGCGTTCAGGAAAGCGTCCTTTGCCTTCGCCGGACTTGTTGCACCGATTCTGCTCACACTGCTTGTGGGGCGGGTTCTTGGTGTGGACCTCATCACCTCCTACGTGAAGTTTGCCGGTACCGTGAACCATGGAGACTTCGGGATCGCATGGCGTTTCATCCCGCAGTACTTTCTCGAGACGGAAGGCCTGATCTTCGTGGGCTGGTCAGTTGCCCTGATCGTGGCTGTGTTCCTCTGCGCGCGGGAGCGCAGGGTTTCGCCGCTCTGTGTCTCCGTATTGATCACCGTCCTGCTTTATGCCGCCCTGGTGATCCCCTCTGACGTGATTCCACGCTTCACGGTGGCAGCGCGGCACGTCCGAATTCTCGCACCATTCATGTGCCTAGTTGCGGCGCATGTTGTCGTTCGACTTTGGCGTGGACATAACCGCCCGAGGTGGATCGCCGGTTATGGAACAATCGCCCTCATCTTGGTGACGGCCCTTAACTTTGCGCTGCCATTAAGGCAGATGTTTCCGACGGATTTCAGCGCGATGTGTTATCGCGAGCTCCCACGATTAGTCGCCGCCGACCATGGACCGTACCGCGTCGAGAATGATGTATTCCTGCACAATCCTGACTGGGCTCCCGCCAAGCAGGCGCAGGGCCGGGTCGTGCTGCGACGAGCACATCCATTTCAATACATTCCGTACCTTTACGAGGGTTATTCAGAGGCGGCGCGGCGCCGCTATCTGGATCGCGATTTGTCCATGAGGATCGTTCGGCTGGATGCGGGAGGCCCCACCTCGCGAGAGTTTCCGGGGCCGGTCGAATTGACCCTGCGCTGGGAGGCCACACCCAAGGGTTTTCAGCCGGAGCCCCTGCTGTCCACGGGGCGACCTGGAGCTGGGGATTTGCTCTACGCCTTCTATGAAGACGCGGAGCACGTTCGTTTCGCCTTGGATCACTGGGGTGGTCCACATCTGGTCTCAAAGGCGCTTCCGCTCTCTCGCGGCACCGCACAAAAGTTGGTGGTTTCCCTCGGCTCCCTTTATCCTCCAGGGACTGATGCCCTGTTCGAGAGTGCCCCGGAGTTGGAGCCGCTGAAGCGCAGGCTGGTTGTGCTCTTCAACGGTGAACGCGTCCTGGACGAGGAAGTGGTGGCCCATGCCAACGCGTCATCAGAAATCCATTACGGCCTGAACCTGATCGGGGCTTCCACCGCCATCGGCCGTTTGGACGCGGAGATCCTGGGCTTTCGGCGGTTCCCCAGGGACTTATGGCAAGAGATTCTGGATGCCGATCGGTGAACCTTGGGAGCAGGTTTCGTCCTTGCCGCGCCGCCCTGAGAGAGATGAATCTTCAGCGCATATGTCAGAAATGCCTGCGCTGCGGTTCGCAATCGTCGGATGTGGCCTGATTGGCCGGAAACGGCTTCTTGCGATGAAGCAGCGCGCCACGATCCTTTATACCTGCGATCTCGACGCGACCCGGGCCCGTGACCTCGCGAGCCTTGTGCCTGGATGCCGCGCATCAACAGACTACGGAGAGATCCTGGCCGACCCCCAGGTCACCGCCGTGATCGTCGCCACCCTCAACGCCGCCCTCGCTCCCATTACTCTGGCGGCGGTCAAAGCGGGGAAACACGTGCTGGTGGAAAAGCCGGGCGCCCTCAACGCAGCCCAGCTGCGCGCCATCCGGGAAGCCGCCGTCCGCACCGGTGCGAAGGTCCGGATCGGTTACAACCACCGCTTTCACCCCGCCCTGCAGAAAGCCCGCCAGCTGCTCGACGCCGGCGTCCTGGGTCCCTTGATGTTCCTGCGCGCCCGTTACGGCCACGGCGGCCGCAGGGGCTACGACCGGGAATGGCGCGCCGACCCAGCCCTCTCCGGCGGCGGCGAACTGATCGACCAGGGGGTGCACCTGATCGACCTCGCCCAATGGTACCTCGGCGACATCGCCACGGTGGAGGGCCACGCCGCGACCTACTTCTGGGACATGAAGGTCGATGACAACGCCTTTGTCAGCCTGCGCACCGCGGCCGGCCAGACCGCCTGGCTCCACGTCAGCTGCACAGAGTGGAAGAACCTCTTCTCCCTCGAGATCTACGGTCGCGACGCCAAGCTCGCGATCGACGGACTCGGCGGCAGCTACGGGCTCGAGCGCCTCGCCCACTACCGCATGCTCCCGGAAATGGGTCCGCCCGAGACCACCATTTACGAGTATCCGCGAGGCGACGACTCGTGGGCGGTCGAAACCAACACGTTCATCGAGGACATCCGCCTGGGACGTGAACCCACCCCCGGTCTGGCGGAGGGTATCCGCACGCTGGAGGCAGTGGAGGAGATCTATCGCCGCAGCGGCTTCCCGGTCTCTACCGCAGGTCTCTGACACGCCGCACCGCGCGTGGACAGGAGTGAACGCCAAACCCGCTACTGCCGGGCGAGGGTTTAAACACTTTTTCTTCTTCACCTCCCTGCCCCCTTACCTTTTTCGTCTCCCATGATCATCACGCGATCTCCCTTGCGCGTTTCCCTCGGCGGTGGAGGCACCGACCTCCCGTCGTACTACCGCGAACACGGCGGTTTCCTCGTCGCGGCGGCGATCGACAAGTACGTGTACATCACCCAGCACCGCACCTTCCAGCAGGAGATCATCATCAAATACTCCAAGCTGGAGCGCGTGCAGGCAGTGGACCAGATCGAGCACCCGATCGTGCGCGAGGCCCTGAAACTGACGGGCGTGACGGATCCGCACCTTGAGCTGACGTCGATGGCCGACATTCCCGGCGGCACTGGCCTGGGCTCCTCCGGCAGCTTCACCACCGCGCTGCTCAAGGCACTGCACGCCTCCAAACGCACCCTGGTCTCGCCGGCCGAACTGGCGGAGGAAGCCTGCGAGATCGAGCTGAACAAACTCGGTGAGCCCATCGGCAAACAGGACCAGTACATCGCCGCTGTCGGCGGCATCACCGCCTTCACCTTCCACAAGGACGGCCGGGTGGAATACCGTCCCTGCCGTATCTCCGAGGAGACCCTCTTTAACCTGGAGGACAATCTGCTGCTCTTTTTCACCGGCTATTCCCGCAGCGCCTCCGCCATCCTCAAGGACCAGAACGAGCGCTCCAAGCAGAACGACCAGGCGATGCTGGACAACCTCCACTTTACCAAGGAACTCGGCTACAAGTCCTTGGAATGCCTGGAGACCGACAACCTCGAAGAGTTTGCGCGGCTGATGGACGTCCACTGGCAGCGCAAGAAGGCGCGCAGCTCCGGCATGAGCAACGCCCACATCAACGACTGGTACGACCACGCGATGCAGAACGGCGCCCTCGGTGGCAAACTGATCGGCGCGGGCGGCGGCGGTTTCCTCATGTTTTACGCCGGGGACAAAACCCGCCTGCGCCACGCCATGCGCGAAAAAGGCCTGCAGGAAGTCCGCTTCCGCTTCGATTTTGAGGGCAGCAAGGTCGTCGCCCAGAATTGAGCATGAGCGACCCCACATCCGCCGACCTGCCCGTCGCCATCCTCGCGGGCGGTCTCGCCACCCGGCTTCGACCCATCACCGAGAAGGTGCCCAAGCTTCTCGTCGAGGTCGCGGGTGAACCCTTCTTTTCCCACCAGATCCGCCTCTTGCGCAAAGCCGGCCTCACCCGCCTCGTCCTTTGCGTCGGTTACCTGGGCGAAAAGATCGTGGAGCTTTACGGCGATGGTTCAGCGTGGGGCGTCCAGATCGACTACTCCTTCGACGGGCCGAAGCTCCTCGGGACCGGCGGCGCCCTGATCCAGGCCCTGCCCAAGCTGGGCGACGCGTTCTACATCCTCTACGGGGACAGTTACCTGCCAATCGACTACCTCGCCTGCGGAGACAGCTTCCTGCGCTCGGGCAAGCAGGGACTGATGACGGTGTTCGAAAACCACGAACAGTACGACGCGAGCAACGTCTGGTTCGCCGACGGCGAGATCAAGGTCTACGACAAGAAGAACAAGGTGCCTCAGATGCACCATATCGACTACGGTCTCGGCCTCCTCAAACGGTCCGCCCTGGACGGTTGGCCGCGCAACGACGTCGTCGACCTCGCCGAAGTTTACAAGAAACTGGTCGCCGAACGGCAGCTTGCCGGCTTCGAGATCGCCCAGCGCTTCTACGAGATCGGCTCGCACGCCGGCCTGCAGGAGCTCAACCAGCTCCTGGGCGGCCAGCGCACCCATTAATCGGATACAAAACCCTCATGTCCTACTCGATCCAACACCTGAAGGAGACGGCCGAAATCGTTTCCAAGATCAATCCCGACGACTGCGAAAAATGCGTCCGCGAACTCGTCGGCGTGCGCCAGCGCGGCGGCCGTCTTTTCATCCTCGGGGTCGGCGGCAGCGCTGCCAATGCCTCCCATGCGGTGAATGACTTCCGCAAGATCGGCGGACTCGAGGTCTACGCCCCGACCGACAATGTCTCCGAGCTCACCGCCCGGACCAACGACGAAGGCTGGGCCAGCGTATTTGTCGAGTGGCTACGCGGCTCGCGCCTGAGCAGCCGGGATGCCATCCTCGTCCTCTCGGTCGGCGGCGGCAACATGGAGAAGAACGTCAGTCCGAATCTGGTCTCCGCCCTCCAGCTGGCGAAAGAGGTCGGCGCCCGCGTGATCGGGATCGTGGGCAAGGACGGCGGCTACACCGCCAAGGTGGCCGATGCCTGCGTGATCGTGCCGACCGTCAACGCCAATAACATCACCCCCCATTCCGAAGCTTTCCAGGCCGTGATCTGGCACCTCTGGGTGTCCCATCCCGACGTGAAGGTGAACCAGACCAAGTGGGAGAGCGTCGCCAAGCCCTGATCCGGCGACGGCGCTGACCGTCCGCCGCGGCACCGCACCTCCCCGCCCATGCCACGCCCTGCCGTCTTTCTCGACCGCGACGGGACGCTCAATGCGCCCGTCGTTCGCGAGGGCAAACCCTTCCCTCCGGCCACCGCCGCGGAGTTTGTGCTCCTCGACGGGGTGGACGCGGCCTGCGCCGCCCTCAAGGCGGCCGGCTTTGTCCTTGTGGTGGCCACCAACCAGCCCGACGTCGGTCGGGGCACGCAGTCGCAGGCGGTGGTGGAGGCGATGCATGCGAAACTGTGCGCCTTGCTGCCCATCGACCGGGTGGAGGTGAGTTATTCCCCCGGCGGTGAAGACCCGCCCTCCCCGGACCGCAAGCCCGCGCCGGGCATGCTCCTGCGCGCAGCGCGGGAGCTGGACCTCGACCTCGGCCGTTCCTGGATGGTCGGCGACCGCTGGCGCGACATCGACTGCGGCCACCACGCCGGCGTCCGCACCGTATTCATTGACTGGGGATACGATGAAAAGCTGCGCGCCCGGCCGGACTTCACCGTCCGCTCCCTGGCGGAGGCCGCCGGGATTATCCTTGCCCAGCATTCCCAGCCAAACTGACTTCCCCCCATGAAATCCCTCCAGAACCTGCGTGTCCAAATCTATGCCGACGGCGCCGACAAGGCTGGCATCCTCGACCTCTACGCCAAACCCTTCATCAAGGGGCTGACGACCAATCCCACCCTGATGAAGAAGGTGGGGATCAAGGACTACGAAGCGTTCGCCCGGGACATCCTCACCGCCGTCACGGCCAAGCCGATCTCCCTGGAGGTATTTTCCGACGATTTTCCCGAGATGCGTCGTCAGGCCCTCAAGATCAACTCCTGGGGCCCCAACGTTTACGTAAAAATCCCGATCACGAACTCGCACGGGGAGTCCGCCATCCCGCTCATCGCCGAGCTCGCGCAGCAGAACGTGAAGTTGAACATCACTGCCCTGCTCACACTGGCGCAGGTGCGGGATGTCGCCGCGGCCCTCAACCCGGCCGTCCCGTCCGTGGTTTCGGTCTTCGCCGGACGCATCGCCGACACCGGCGTCGACCCGATGCCGATGATGCGCGCCAGCAAGGCCCTGCTGGAGAGCCAGCCGAAGGCGGAACTCCTTTGGGCCAGTGTCCGCGAGGTTCTCAATATCATCCAGGCGGACGAGGCCGGTTGTGAGATCGTGACCGTGCCGCACGATATCCTGAACAAGGCGGTGAAGATGCTGGGCAACGACCTCACCGCCCTCTCCTTGGACACCGTGAAGATGTTCGCGAAGGACGCGGCTGACGCCGGCTACAAACTCTGATTTCCGCAGCCCGGCCGGAGCCCCCTCCGGCCGAGCTAAATTCTTTACCTTCCCGGCAGACCCTCGCAGCGTGCGAGGTCTGCCTTTTGACTATGCTTTTCCGGACACGGCGTTCGTTTATCGTACTTTCCACCCTCCTCTGCTTCAACGGTCTGCTCGCACGGGCGGACAATGGTGCCGCCGAAGCGGAAGCCGAGGCGGAGCGTCTTTATGCGCGGGCAAATGAGTACGTCTCCAACATCACGGAAGACGGTTATTCCTATGCCTACATCCAGTTTTACTGGAAACGCGCGCAGTCGAACATCGACCGGATCGTTCGTGTTTACCCGGAAACGCAGGTGGGCCGTAAGATACTCGCGGAAGAAATACAGGTCGGACCTTTCCCCCTCACCTACTACAAGGAGCGGGTTCTGCCGCGTTTGGAGCAAAAACGCATCGCCGCGTACGATGCCGTCAATTGCGCCATCTTCCTCTACAATCTGGAGCCGCAGCGTTGGGATCAGCGTCGCGACGAGGCTCTTGCCAGCATCGTTGAAGTCCTTTCACGCCAACAGCGCTGGAGTGAAGCCCTGTCCTTTCCCGTTCTGGACGCGCAGCGTGATCTTCTGCTGACCACCGTCTTTCGGGTTGCGGCCAGATACAAACAGCAGCGCCTGGTCGAGGACATGATCGAAAACGCCAAGCCGGCGGTTCTCGCCCAGTATTGGCCCATTCTCGGTGAGGCGATGGTGCTCACCGGCGAGCGTTGGGACGAAATCCAGGCCTTCGCCGAGGATCACGGTGATCCTGCTGTGCGTCTCGCCATCCTTTCCGCAATCGTCGATCGAGACATCGCGCTTCGGCGCGCTGCCACGCTTCGCCAGGACGTGCAGAAAGGCGTCCAGAAAACGCACTACTCGGTCCTCAATCCGGATGTGCGTTATCCTGTCGAAGAAAGCGCGCGTATTCTTTTTCCGCAGATGACGGCCGAAGGGACTCAAGCCTTGCAGCGCCACAGAGCCGCGTTCGGGCAGAAGCCACCCGCGGGCGCAGCACCTGAGGTGCACCTAGCGTTCATGGAGCATCTTGCTGCTTCGCAGGCGTATGATGAACTGCCGGAATACGCACGTAAGGCCAGTGGGCCTGCGCGCACCGCCTGTGAGATGAAGGCGATCGAATTGCTTGCCCAGGAAAACAGGGGCGCGGACGCCGTCCGTATCCAGTCCTCCCTGAGGGACCGCGAACTCACAAATGAGGCAGCGCTTGCCGAATTTAGAGGCAGAATGGTCTCCGACGTTGTACCGCTCATCGTTCGACAGCCCACGTTCGTGGAACTGCGCATCGACGATCCACTGGTGTTGGCCAAGGCAATCATGGAATGGTCATTAACGGCAAATCGCTCCATCCGGGGACCCAGTCCCTACGACGGTGTCGTCCGAAAGTTCATGCCCGGTTTCGAGAACCTGCCATTGCCCGAATCTGAGGAGGTGGGTGAGGCATCGGCCACATCGAATCCGTTTTGAGCTGGAGACGAAACCTCCTGCCACGCGCGCGTGAACATCCTCTTCGTCAACTACGGCGATTTCACCACCAACAGCCTGAATCATATCGGCGCGTTCGCGAACGCGCTCTGCGCCCAGGGGCACGCCTGTGTAGTGGCCGTGCCCGCCAACCGCGATTCGCTGCGGCATATCCGGGACCCGCTCTTCGTCCCGGCGCTGTACGACGAGGCCCTCGCCCGCCCCAACCTTTTTCCCAACGGCCAGGCCGCCGACGTGATCCACGCCTGGACCCCACGTGAAGGCGTCCGGCGGTTTGTCCTCGCCTACCAGGCCCTCCTCGCCACACCGGCCCGCCTGGTGATTCACCTCGAGGACAATGAGGAGCACCTGGTCACCGCCTTCACCGGGCGCTCCCTGGATGCGTTGCGAAACCTCGACGGACCGACCCTCGCCGCCACGCTCGGCGACAGCCTGCCGCATCCGGTCCGCTACCGCAATTTCCTGCGAGTCGCCGATGGCGTCACGGTCATCGTTGACGCCCTGCGTGCCTTTGTGCCCAGCGAGGTGCCGACGCAGCTCCTGCCTCCGGGGCTCGACCTCAGCTTCCACCGTCCCCAGGCGCCGGATACTGCGCTTCGCCGTGAGCTGGGCCTGTTGGAAAACGAGCGTGTGATCGTTTTCACCGGCAGCGTCACCTTCGCCAACGAGGCCGAGATGCGCGACCTCTACGTCGCCGTCGCGCTCCTCAATCGACGCGGCCTGCCCACTCGCCTGATTCGAACGGGCTTCAACACCCCTTCCTTCCTCAACGGTCTCGCGTTCGAACGTTCCTGGATCCTCGACCTTGGCTTTGTGGAAAAGGCGCGCCTGCCGCGTCTCCTCGCCCTCGCCGACGTCCTCGTCCAACCCGGGCGCCCGGGCAGCTTCAACGACTACCGGCTGCCCTCCAAACTGCCGGAGTTTTTCGCCGCCGGACGTCCCGTCGTGCTGCCACGTTCCAATCTCGGACTGACGGTGAAGGACGGGGCCGAGGCGATCGTCCTGCGCGACGGCAGCCCGGAGGAGATTGCGGACCGCTGCGCGGAGCTCTTCGCCAACGATGCCCTCGCAGCGTCCCTCGGTGCCGCCGCGGGTGCCGTGGCAAAACGACACTTTGACCTCGAGGTCAACAGCCGCACCCTCGCTGCTTTTTATTCCCAATCCGTGGCAGCACCCTCGCGCGCCTGGCCTGCCCGCATGGCCGGGCCGAGCAGCGAGACCCCGCTGGTCCTGGCTCAACTGGAACGACAGGCCCGCGGATTGGCCACCTCGGGGGCGACGGACCTCCGGGCGTTCGCGGCAACCCTGGCCGACCTCGCCCTCCTCGCCCGGCAGGAAGCGAGTCGGCCGGCCAATGACGAGGCTGAACAGGAGCGCAAGGACGCCGCACGTTTCCGCGCCGAGGCTGCGCTCGCCCAGCAGCACGTGGCCAATATCGAGGAGCTGCTGCGCGAGAAGAAACGCCACCTGAAGCTGACGCGCGAACTCAGCCGCCAGCACACGCGCAATCTCGAACACAGCCTGGAGTCGCTCCGCAATGCGCTCAGCGGCAGCGAGGGGCGGCTGCTCCTGGCGAACAAACGTGCCGCCGACCTCGAGGTGAATGCACGCGACCGGATTGCTGAGCTCAACAAACGCCTGGAGCGTCTGAAATCCGATCTGCGCCAGCGCGACGAAAAGGTGCGGCGCATGCAGGCCTCATTTTCCTGGCAGGTCACGGCACCCCTGCGTTCCCTGCGGCGCCTGCTCCTGGACCCCCTGGCGCGTAAGCGCCCGGTTCCGGCGTCCGCCGCCGAGGCGGCGCTTGCGCCCGCCGCCCCGGCGCCGTCGCCGATCGCAACACCGCGGCGTTACACCTACACCTACAATTTCGATCATCCGCGCTCCTGGAACACGTCCTCGAACAAGCTGCTGATCCTCGGCTGGTGTTTTGAGAACGATGGAGCGCCGATCAAGGGTCTGCGCGCGCGCTTTGGTGGACGGGTGATCGAGGGGATCTATGGCTCCAAGCGCCTGGATGTCCTCGCCTCGGTCGGGGGTCGAAAACAGGCCGAACACTGCGGGATCAAGCTGGAGATCAAGACCGAACTCGGCGACCATGCCCTCTTCATCGAGGTCCTGCACGAGGACGGCTGGAACGTCTATTTCGAGACCACCGTCCACGTCGGCAAACCGGGCGATCCGTCGGAGCTCAGTGAATACGAGAAGTGGTGCGAGCAGCACGAGAGCCTCAGCCCCGAGGACCTGCGCGCGATCGAGGTGCACATCAGCCGGCTGCGGAGCCGGCCCCTGATCTCCGTGGTGATGCCGGTGTACAACCCGCCGGAGCCCCTGCTCGTCAAGGCAATCGAGTCGGTCCGCAACCAGCTTTACCCGCATTGGGAACTCTGCGTCGCCGACGACTTTTCCACGGAGCCGCACGTCAAGGCCGTGCTGGACGGTTTTGCCGCCAGGGACCAGCGGATCAAGGTGCGTTACCGGGAGAAGAACGGCCACATTTCCCACGCCTCCAACACTGCGCTCGAGCTTGCGACCGGCGAGTTCGTCGCCCTCTTCGATCACGACGACGTCCTGGCCCGGACCGCACTGTACGAAGTTGCGGCCGAGCTCGATGCCCACCCGGAGGCGCAGTTCCTCTACACCGACGAGGACAAGATTGACGGCGAGGACCGGCGGTTCGATCCCTACTTCAAACCGGACTGGAACCCCGACCTCCTCCACGGCCAGAACTACACTTCGCACCTGTCCGTCTTCCGCACCGAGCTGATTCGGGCGGTCGGGGGCTTTCGTCCCGGCTTTGAAGGCAGCCAGGACTGGGACCTCACCCTGCGTATCATAGAACGGATACCAGAGACGGCCATTCGCCACATCCCGAAGGTGCTTTATCACTGGCGCGCGATCCCCGGATCGACCGCCCTGCAACTGGCGGAGAAAAGCTACCCCCTGGAGGCGGCGCGGCGCGCCCTGACCGAGCACTTCGAGCGTCGCGGCCTCGGGGTGGAGCTTCTCACCGTCCCGGGCGACCACTGGCGGATCAAATATCCCCTTCCCGACCCGGCGCCACTGGTCTCCCTCCTGATACCCACCCGTAATGCCGTGGCGCTGGTGCGGCAGGCGATCGGCAGCATCGTGGCGAAGACCACCTATCCCCACCTGGAGGTGCTGGTGGTGGACAACGGCTCCGACGATCCGGAAGCGCTGGCCTATTTTGCGGAGGTGCAGCGCACCACCCAGCGGCCAAACGGGCTGCCGGTGACGATCCGCGTGGTTCCCTATCCTCACGCGTTCAACTATTCCGCGATCAACAATTTCGCGGTGCAGCACGCGCGGGGGACGGTGGTGGGCCTGATCAACAACGACATCGAGGTGATCAACCCCGACTGGCTGGAGGAGATGGTGAGCCACGCCCTCCGCCCGGGAATTGGCGCGGTGGGGGCGATGTTGTATTATCCGTTGAATACCGTGCAGCACGCCGGGGTGGTCCTCGGGCTCGGCGGGGTGGCCGGTCATCCTTTCAAGGAGTTCCCCCGCGGCGACCAGGGGCAGAAGAACCGCCTGCGGCTGGTCCAGAACTATTCCGCGGTGACGGCGGCCTGCCTGGTCATCCGCAAGGACATCTTCCTGGAGGTGGGAGGGCTCAACGAGAAGAACCTCGCGGTCGCGTTCAACGACGTCGACTTCTGCTGCAAGCTGCTCAAGGCCGGCCACCGCAACGTCTGGACCCCTTACGCCGAACTTTACCACCACGAGTCCGCCACCCGCGGCATCGAGGACACGCCAGAGAAGAAGGCGCGTTTCCAGTCGGAGGTGGACTACATGATGGCCACCTGGCCGGAGCTCCTGGCCAACGACCCGGCCTACAACCCGAACCTCACCCTGGTGGGCGAGGATTTTGCGCCGGCCTACCTGCCGCGCACCCGTAAACCCTGGCAGGGGCAGCGTGCGTGACGGCACCCGCGCCTTGATCGCCGGATCGGCCCCGCCGCGTCATGTCCTTCCTGCGCTCCTGCCTGGCGGATCCCCGGCGACTGGTGCTGCTCCTGGTGGGAGCCACCCTGCTGACGATCCTCGGCTGCAAGGTGTCGCTGATTCAGCGCTACGGGTCTGATCTTCCGTTCTGGGACCAGTGGGACGCGGAGGGCGACCTCCTCTATGCCAAGCTCCAGCGTGGCGACCTGACGGCGGCCGATCTCGTCGCGCCTCACAACGAACACCGGATTTTTTTCACGCGCGTGCTGGCGCTTGGGCTTTTCAAGGCCAACGGCCACTGGGATGCGCGCCTCCAGACGCTGGCCAACACGCTCATCCACCTGGCCGGCATCGGCGTGTTTCTGCTTACCCTCGGCCCGCGCCTCGACCGGCGCGCCTTTGCGGGATTTTGCGTCGCGGCGGCATTTTCCTTCGGCCTCCCCTTCACCGCCGAAAACACCATTTCGGGGTTCCAGTCGCAGTTCTATTTCCTCCTCCTCTTCACTCTCCTCTACCTGGCGGGCGCGCTGCTCCACCCTTTCGGGTCACGCCGGTGGCTCTTCGGCCATGTCGCCGGCGCCTGCGGTTTGCTCTCGATGGGCTCCGGCTTTCTTGCGCCCAGCGCCGTGCTGGCGGGGCTGGCGGTGCGCTGGCTTTCCGCCCGGCGCCTCGACCGCGGAGGACTCGCCACCGGCGCCGGCGCAGTGATCCTCGTCGTTTGCGGGCTGCTGCTGATGGCACCCAACCCGGCGCATGACGCCCTCAAGGCACAGGGTGTGGGCGAGTTTGTCTCCGCGCTCTCGACCATCATCGCCTGGCCCAGCCCCTGGGTGCCGGCCGGAATTGTCGGCGTCGCGCTTCCGTGGATAGTGTACCTGGCACGACTGCTTCGGACGCGTGACTGGGGGGAGTTGGACCTGTTTGTGCTCGCACTCGGAGGCTGGTGCATCCTCCAGGCGGCGGCGGTGGCCTACAGCCGGGCCAACGGCATGGTGCTCTCGCCGCGCTACCTGGACATCTTTGTCTTTGGTGTGGTTACAACCCTGCTGGTCTGGCTGCGGCTGCTCCAGCAATCCAGCGGGCCGAGACGGTCGCTGGGGATCGGATTCGTGGGCTGGATTGGGCTGATCGTCGCCGGCTACCAGCATCAGACCACCGAGATCCACCGACACTACCTTGATCCCCTCACCACCATCGCGAGCCGGCGTGTCGATCATGTCCGGGAATTGGTTGCGAGCGGCGCCAGTCGCTTTGGCGACGTCACTCCGTATGTGGATATTCCCTACCCGAATCCGGAACGCCTCGCATTGCTGCTGGGGCGGGAGGACATCCGTCGGATCCTGCCTTTTTCCGTCCGACGCCCCGCCGACCTGAAAAACGAACACGGCGGCACGGGGTTCTCCACCGGGATGATGCCTCCTGACCAGGACACCCCGCCCACCGGCGTGTCGGTCTGGCACAACTACGGACCGCTGCAGAGGAACACGTCGTTTGAGAGCCCGCTCCTGCCGCCACCCTCCGCGCGGTTCCTGCGTTTCCTCGTGCAGGGCGAGCTCGACGGGCGCAAGGGCCGCCTGGTGCTCCGCACGCGATCGGGCGAGCAGGCGGTGACGCCCGAAGGCACCGGCAAACGGTGGCGGAGCGTGGTGGTGGACGCACCCCGCGAGGCATATCAGATCGTCGCCGAGGCGGCTCCCGGTGCCCGTTTTGCCTTTTCCTCGCCGGTCGAACTGCCCTTCGGCAGCTGGTTGTCGCGTCACCTCGTGAAGGGGGGGCTGGTCGCGGCCTGGGTGGGCGCGATGTTCCTTTTGGTGCTCGTCCTTGCAAGCGGGTTGGCCACTCGGACGAGGGAGCTGGAATGATGGATTTTATCGACCACCATCCCGGGACCTACTGGCTGCCGGCCGGCGCTGCCCTCGCCTGGTTTGTACTACTGGTTTTACGTTCGCTCGGGCGGGCGCGGGTCGCGACAGGTGAGCCGGACCTGCGGGGTGATTCACTCTTCCTTCTCTCACTCTTCCTCCTGCTATTTGCCGTTAGGTGGCCGTATTTGACGATTGGGCACGAGCTGGGCCCTGACGAAAGTCAGCAGCTCGCAGGTGCCCTCACCCTGGCCAAGGATCCGGTCTATTGGAAGGCGGTCGACGGCCACACCTCCGGTCCGGCCAACTTTTATGTGCTCACCCTCCCGGCCTGGATCGGCCTGCCGGTGGATTATGCGACCGGGCGGACAGTGGCCCTCGTGCTCGTTTTCCTGACCCTCGCCGCAGGCCACCAGCTGCTGCGGGTGCTGCACGGGCCCGACCTCGCCCGCCTCTGTCTTTCCACCCCCGCCCTCTTCCTCGCCCTGGTTCCAGAATGGGAATTCCTCCATGTATCGAGTGAGCACCTACCGATGGCCCTCACGGCGGGTGGCGCGCTCGGCCTGGCGGTGGCGGCCGCACGCCAGACTCCGAGCCGCTGGCTCGCCTGGGGCCTCGCCGGCCTCTGTTTCGGCCTGCTGCCCTGGTCAAAGCTCCAGGCCGCGCCCTTCGGCGCGCTCGGGGCACTGGTGGGCAGCTGGATCTGGTGGCGCTCCCGGGAGCGGGCCGGTGCACGGACCGACCTCACGCTCTGGTCGTGCGGACTCCTCGGGCCGGGTTTTTTCATCCTCGGCACCGTGCTCATTGAAGGGGAATGGACGACCTTTCTCCTCAGTTATGTGCACGGAAGCCGTCACTATGTGGGCAAGGGCATGAACCCCTGGGAGACGGCGCAGGAGCTCTGGCGGATGACCCTGCTGAGCCCGTCCTACCTGATCCTTCTCCTGTCGACAGGGATCCTCGCTGGCGTGGCTGCGGTCCTGGCGCGAGTGCGCCGGGTGGGTGGCAGCCCGCTCGCCCTGCCCGCCGTGTTGGCCCTGGGCTGCGCCGGGTTCTGCCTGCTTGCGCCGGGCCGGGCATTTCAGCACTACCTCCTGCTTTCCCTCGTCCCGCTCACCCTGGCCCTCGGAGCCGCCCTGGCCGTACTCTGGAACAGCCTCCGGGGCCGGAGGTTGATCTACCTCGTCGCCCTGCCTGCTGCTCTTCTGGTCGCGCAGCGCGCGCTGAAGCCGGCGCCGTACGGAATGGGACAATGGCAGCTGCTGGGGCGCAAACCGTACACCGCCGTGGGGGAGATACTGGCCAAAGGAAAGGCGCCCGGTGACACCCTCTCAGTATGGGGCTGGGCCAGCCAATATTACGTGGAAACCGGGCTGCCCCAAGCGACACGAGACGCGCACACCCAGCGCGCGATCGAGCGCAATCCTGCGCGTGAGCAAAACCGCCAGCGCTTCCTGCGGGATCTGCGGACGGGAGAGCCGCGCTGGTTCGTGGATGCCGTCGGTCCGGGCGCCTTCGCCTTCCAGGATCGGGTCTCCCAGGGTCATGAGTCCGTTCCCGAACTCCGGTCGTATATAGCGCGGCACTACACCTTGGTTTCCGACCTCGAGAACGCCCGGGTGTACCGTCGGCGCGACGACGCGGGCCCCTGAAGCGCCTTCCCGCGCGGCCCATTTTTAGAGGCAGACAGACCTTCCGTTTGCCTCCTAGATCGTGCGTTTCATGATGTCGCTCGGCCCCACGCCCACCCTTTCCGTGATCGTCCCGATCTACAACGAAATCGGCACCGCGCGCACCGCGCTGAATGCCATCGTCTCGAAGCAGGTGCCCGGCTGGCAGATCGAGGTGGTGATCGTCGAGAGCAACTCCACCGACGGGACCCGTGCAGTGGTGGAATCGTACGCGGGGTTCCCCCAGGTCCGGATCCTTCTCGAGGAAACGCCCCGGGGAAAGGGGCACGCGGTCAGGGCCGGACTGACAGCCGCCCGCGGGGACGTGATCCTCATCCAGGACGCTGATCTCGAATATGATCTCGATGACTACGAAATCCTGCTGGCTCCAATTGCCCACGGCCGCCAAGCCTTCGTCCTCGGGTCGAGGCACGGCCAGGGCGGTTGGGCCATCCGCAGCTTCACCGATCAGCCCGTGCAGGCGTTCGTCCTCAACGTCGCACACTGGTTCTTCACCTTTTGCATCAACGTGGCCTGCGGCGTCTGGCTGAAAGACCCGTTCACCATGTACAAGGTGTTCCGGCGGGACTGCCTGCGGGGGCTGACGTTTGAAGCCAACCGCTTCGATTTCGATTGGGAGCTGCTGATCAAACTCATCCGCCGGGGCTACCGCCCCATTGAAATCCCGATCAGCTACCGGTCCCGCTCCTTTAAGGAGGGCAAAAAGATCTCCCTTTTCCGCGACCCGGTGACCTGGATGTGGGCTCTGTTCAAATACCGGCTGTGTCGCCTCTGACGGGCCGGGGGGACCGCTGACGCGACGCCGCCCGTGACGAGCCGGCCAAATCGCTCTGGACGCCCCACGGCGCTCCGCCTTCAGTGAGACCCATGTCCAAAACCCTCCTGGTCACCGGTTCCTCGGGACTGATTGGCTCCGAAGTTTGCGCCTACTTCGCGCAGCGCGGCTACACGATCCACGGCGTCGACAATAACCAGCGCGCCGTCTTTTTCGGACCCCAGGGGGACACCCGCTGGAACCAACAGCGGCTCCAGCACGAGCTGCCCGGGTTTGTCCACCACGAGCTCGACATCCGAAACCGCGACGGCGTGCTGGCCCTGCTGAAGTCCGTCCGGCCGAGCGCCATCGTCCACACCGCGGCCCAGCCCTCGCACGATCGGGCGGCTGCCATCCCGTTCGACGATTTCGACACCAACGCGGTCGGGACCCTGAACCTCCTCGAGGCCGCACGCCAGGCCTGCCCCGAGTCGCCGTTCGCGCACATGAGCACGAACAAGGTCTACGGGGACGCGCCCAACACCATTTCGCTGCGCGAACTGGATACGCGCTGGGACTATGCCGATCCCGCCTATGAGCACGGCATCGCCGAGACCTTCACCATCGACCAGTCCAAGCACTCGCTTTTCGGCGCCTCCAAGGTCGCCGCCGACGTCATGGTCCAGGAGTACGGCCGGTATTTCAACATGCCCACCTGCTGCCTCCGCGGCGGCTGCCTGACCGGCCCCAATCACTCCGGCGTCGAGCTGCACGGGTTTCTCAGCTACCTCGTGAAGTGCAACCTGGAGGGGCGTGAGTATCGCATTTTCGGCTACAAGGGCAAGCAGGTGCGCGACAACATCCATTCCCTCGACGTGGCGCGCTTCATCGCCGCCTTTGTCGAGACCCCCCGCGCCGGCGAGGTGTACAACCTCGGCGGGGGCAAGGCCAACAGCACGTCCATCCTGGAGGCCTTTCAGATCGCCGAGCGCTTCACCGGGAAGAAGCAGGTCTTTACCTACGTCGACCAGAACCGAGCCGGCGACCACATCTGCTATTACAGCGACCTGCGAAAGATGCGGGCGCATTTCCCGTCGTGGGACATCACCAAGTCCCTCGAACAGACAATCCGGGAAATCGTGGAAGCCTGGCAGCGGCGTCAGGCGAAGTAACTTTTTCCGCGCCCAGGCGTCCCACGGGTCGTACCATGCGCTTCCCCCGCCTATTCTCCGTCCTGGCTCTCGGCCTCGCCATACCCGGGCCGGGCGGTGCGACAGTGGCGGCCCAGGAAGTCACCGGGACTTCCCCATTCCTCCCCGCGGGCGGCGCCGCCCCGGCGCCCCAGGTCGAGGGAGGGGATCACGAACTGGTCGGCATCATCGCCACCAGCCGACAGACGCTCGTCGGCATTACCCAGCGCAGTTCACGCAAAAGCCTTTGGATTCCGCTGGGGCGTACGGTCGAGGGAATTGAGGTGGTTAGCTGCGAGCCGGAGCGGGACCGCGCCGTCGTGCGCATCGCCGGCGAACTCAAGACCCTGGTGATGCGCAGCGGCTTCGGCGGCGGCGGAGCCCCCTCCCCCGTCGCTTCAGCCCCCCTTCCCCCTTACGCGCCGGTGGCGCGACAGACTCCCTCCGTCTCCACGCCTGCCCCGGCACCGGCACCTTCCGCGGTTCAGAGCCCGGCCCAGGCCGAGCAGGAGCGCGAGGCCCGGATGCTGGTCAGCGACCTCCTTGAGATCGGCATCCAGCAGCGCAAGGCCTACGAGGAAGCCCAGCGGAAGAACGCGGAAAAGGCTGGGAAGCGCTGATCAGATCTGGAAGTCGGAACGGCCGCTGACCTCGTGCAGGCCGCATTCGCGTTTCAACCCACCGAACCGCGTATCCTCCTCCTTCATACCGTCGAGGAGCTTGCTGGTGCTGTGCCAGTCGCCCACGGACACATAACCTTCCTCCCACAGCGGATGGTACGGCAGCCCATGCTGCGTCAGGTACTGATGAATGCGGCGGTTATCCCAATCGAGAATGGGATGGACCTTAGTGATCTTGTTTTGCCGCTGCACCACGGGCAGGGCCTCGCGGGTGGACGACTGGGTACGGCGAAGGCCCGCCAGCCAGGCGGTAGCGCCGAGTTCTCTGACTGCCCTGTCCATCGGCTCCACCTTGTTGATGAAGTTGTAGCGTTTCAGCCCATCGAGCCCCTGCTCCCATTGCTTGCCATGCAGGGCCTCCTGTTCGGCGGCCGTCATCGCCGGCACGAACTTCTTGATGTTCAGGTCGAGCTTCTCCGTCAGGTCGCGGGCAAACCGGTACGTCTCGGGAAAAAGATACCCGGTGTCGATGAAGATGACCGGGATGCGCGGCGCGATCCGGGTCACCAGGTGAAGCATGACCGCCGCCTGAATGCCAAAGCTGGTTGTCATGACCAGCCCCTCGCCAAACGTCTCCACCGCCCACCGGACCCGCTCCTCCGCACTGGCCTTGTCTAAATCCGTCACCGGTGCATCGGCGCGAGCCTCAGGAGCAATCACGTTCATAATAAGGTTCGAAACTCTTACTTCGTTTATGTCCTAAGTAAAGTTGAGAACGCATCGTGGGCCGCCCGCTCTAGCAAGTGGCTTTAGCTCAATGTATAACAATCAAAGAACGCCGATGTCGACGCCCTGCGCGTCCTGCGCACATCACCTTCTACAAGCACTGGGGAACCTCTGAGGACGTGGTGCGCTGGAGGTCGTTCGGCAGGACCAGTCACACTCTTCTTCGTCCTCTTCGCGTGACCGTCTCGACTCGGGTCACGCGAAGCAGGCGACGTGTGCCTCAGAGGGAGGCGATCAGGCGCTGAAGTTCGGCCTGTTTTGCCTGAAGGTCCGCCAGCTGTTTTCGGGCGCCCTCCAACACGGCGGGTGGCGCCTTGCTGACGAACGCCTGGTTGGAGAGGCGCGCCTCGGTGCCGGCGATGTGCTGCGTGAGTTTTTCGAGCTCCTTGGCCAGGCGCTGTTTCTCCGCGCCCACATCGACGGTGGAGGCGAGGTCGAGGTAGAGGGTGCCGAGCGGGGTCACCACGGCGGGAGCACCTTCCACGGACTCCCGGCGCACCATCTCCGCCGCGCCGACCATGCGGGTGAGCTTCGAGAGGTTGGCTTGGAGGACGGTCCAGTCGGTGTCCGACGCGGTCACGAAAAAGCGCACGTCGCGCCGGCTGGCGAGGTTGTACTCCGCCTTGAGGGCGCGGGCCTGGGAGGCCACCGCCTTCAGTTTTTCCACCGCGGCGGCGGCGGCGCTGTCGATCACCAGGCCGCGCGCGGCAAGGGCGTCCAGCAGTGCCGGCGCATCCTCGATCCTGCTTTCCTCGATAAAGGCGCCGGCCGTCGAATAGCCCAGGAGTTGCCAGAGCTCTTCGGTGATAAACGGGATGAAGGGATGGAGCAGAAGCAGGGTCTGGCGGAGGACCAGATCCTGGATCGCCAGGCAGTTCGCCTTCAGCAGGGGGTCCTGTAGCTTCGCCTTGGATACTTCGACGTACCAGTCGCAGAAGTCATTCCAGAAAAACCCATAAAGCGCCTGCACCGCGGCGCTGAATTCGAACTGCTCGAAACAGCGTCCGACCTCGCGAGTGGTGGACACCAGGCGCTCGAGGATCGCCTGGTCGTCGGCGTCGAACTTGGCCCCGTCGATGCGCGTCAGGATCGCGGCCAGGCCTGAGTTGTCCCCCTGCTCTCCGCTCATCTGCCGGAAGCGGCAGGCATTCCAGAGCTTGTTGCAGAAGTTCTTTCCGGTCTCGATCCGGTCTTCCTGAAAGCGGATATCCTGCCCCTGGGGGGCGATCGAAATGATCCCGAAACGGAGCCCGTCCGCGCCGTACTTCTCGATGAGATCGAGAGGGTCGGGGGAATTGCCGAGCGACTTCGACATCTTGCGGCCCTGGTTGTCGCGGATGATGCCGGTGAAATACACGTTCTCGAACGGGATCCGGCGCGCGAGCGGCTCGCCCGGGCGGATAAACTCCAAGCCCGCCATGATCATGCGGGCCACCCAGAAAAAGATGATGTCCGGCCCGGTCACGAGGGTGCTGGTCGGATAGAAATAATCGAACCCGGCCTTCTTCATCTCCTCGGTATCCGGCCAGCCCAGGGTGGCGAAGGGCCACAGCCAGGAAGAGGCCCAGGTGTCGAGCACGTCGGCCTCCTGCTCCCAGTTGTCGGGGTCGACCGGTCCGGCCACGGACACATGCACCTTGGTGCTGTCGCGCAGGTCGTCCTCGGTCAGTGTGCTCCGGTCCAGGCCCTTGCGGTACCAGACGGGAATGCGGTGTCCCCACCAGAGCTGGCGGCTGATGCACCAGTCCTGGATGTTCTCCAGCCAGTGCAGGTAGACCTTGCTCCAGCGTTCCGGGTAAAACTTGATGTGCCCGTCGCGCACCGCTGTCTTGGCTTCTTCAATACAGGGGTAACGCAGCCACCACTGCTCGGTCAGGCGGGGCTCGATCGGCACGTCGGCGCGTTCGGAATACCCGACGTTGTTGGCGTAGGCCTCCTCGCCCACGAGATTGCCAGACTCGCGCAGGAGCTCGGCGGCCTTTTTCCGTCCGGCGAAACGCTCCAGCCCGGCCAGGCCGGGACCGGCGAAGGCGTTGAGCACGCCGTCCGGATTGAGCACGTCGATCGGGGGCAGCTTGTGGCGCTGGCCGATCTCGTAGTCGACCTTGTCATGCGCAGGCGTGATCTTGAGCGCCCCAGAGCCGAACTCCCGGTCAACCGCCGCGTCGGCGATGATCGGAATCTGGGCGCGGTTGAGCGGACGCCAGACCTTGGTGCCCACGAGGGAGGTGTAGCGCGGATCCTCCGGATGGACCGCGATCGCCACGTCGCCGGGGATGGTCTCGGGGCGCGTCGTGGAAACCTGGATATATTCGCCGGGGCGGTCCACCAGCTCGTAGCGCACCTTGTAGAGGGTGCCGTTGGACGGCTTCATGATCACCTCCTCGTCGGAGAGGGCGGTGAGCGAGACCGGGCACCAGTTGACCATGCGTTTGCCCCGGTAAATGTGGCCGCGCTGGAAGAGTTCGACGAAAACGTGGAGGACGGCGCGGGAATACGCCGGGTCCATCGTGAACTGGGTACGGTCCCAATCGCAGGACGCACCGAGGCGACGGAGTTGTTCCAGGATGATATTCCCCTTTTCGTGGCGCCACTCCCAGACCTTGTCCACGAACACCTCGCGGCCGAAGTCGTGGCGTGTCATTTTTTCCTTCCGGAGCTGACGCTCCACCACTGTCTGCGTGGCGATCCCGGCGTGGTCCGTCCCGGGGATCCAGAGGGCGGAGCGGCCCTCCAGACGGGCCCGTCGGATAAGGATGTCCTGCAGGGCGTTGTTCAACACGTGGCCCATCGTGAGCACGCCGGTGACATTGGGCGGCGGAATCACGATGGAATACGGCTTCTTGCCGGCGACGACCTTTCCGGCGAAAGCGTGAGCGGCCTGCCACTCGGCATACCACTTCTTTTCAACGTCGCGCGGTTCGTAGCTCTTGGTGATTTCAGCCATGGTCGTTGGGAACCGCGGAAACAACCAAGGGGCCACGACCGTGGCAAGTGGTTTACCCGGGCGCGCCGGGATCGGGTAAAGGGGCTCCTCCCGACGCTCCCTGGGCGCAGGGTCAGCGCGCCGCCGTTGCGAGGGGCTGGGCGGGACCGACGGTGCGCGTCGCACTCACGTGGTGCACGCCATCCGCGGCCGGCCACTCCACCTCGTAGGTGACCGTCCAGGCCTTTGTGCCATCGTCCGTCGGGGACACCCGACGTTTCCAACGCAGAATCAGCCGACCGGCCAGCGGGCGCTCGACCGTTTCGGTCCCCATCGCCTCGCTCATTTTGAGTAACGTGGTTTCGTCCGCGTCCCTGAGCTCGGCCAGCTTCCGATTGAGAAGCGCGGTCGCACGGGCAGAAGCTTCGGAGCGCGCAACGGTGGTGCTGGCTCGCACCAGCGTACCCACCGTGACGCCGAGCACGGTCAGGAGCAGAACCGCCGCCACGATCACTTCCACCAGAACCAATCCGCGGGTCCGGTTCACGGGCTTAACCTCAGAGGAGGGGATCGGCTTCATCCAGCCAGGAAGTTGCAACGCCGCTCTTGGGCGGGCAAGCGCAGGCGAGCGGCAATAAGGTAAAAACCTCTGAAAATGAGCGAGCGGTTCATATCCCCGCATCGGAAGGTGGCTGGCTCCGGACTTCTGCGACTTTCGGCTAGCCCTACATTTCACGCTTTGCCGCGGAACGGTTTCCGCTTCTGCTGCCGTCACCCTCATGAGTGGACGGATTCTGAAGCACGCCCTGGAGCGTCTGAATTTCGCGCCGGGCCAATCCGTCGCCCAGCGGCTTTCGGCCTGCAAGACCTTCCTCCGCCTCGAGACGGCGATGATGCGCATGCGGCACGATGCCGGGGAATCCGGCCTCGCTGTGGTTCATGCCCGGGCCGCAACGGTGGATGTCCTTCTCTCCCACCTGTTTGATTACGCGGTCGAGACGTGGACGCAGCGGCACGGCCCCCTGCCCTCCCCCGTGTGCCTCGTCGCCCTCGGCGGGTACGGACGCAGCGAGCTGAGCCCGCTGAGCGACATCGACATCATGTTTCTCTTCCCGTCCAAGGTGAAGACGGCGTCGGTCCAGCCCCTGCAGGAGCATCTCGTCAACGAGATCCTCTACCTGCTCTGGGACTGCGGCCTCAAGGTGGGTCATTCCACGCGCACGGTCGACGACGCCTTCGTCGAGGCGCGGCGGGAGATTCAGAGCAAGACGGCCTACCTTGAAGCGCGCCTTCTCGCCGGCTCCGACTCGCTTTTCGAGTCGTTCGCCAAGGCTTACGAAACCTTCTATCGCAACGAGAACCCCCGCGGCTACATCGCCAGCCGCCTGGAGGATCAGGCCACGCGACGCGCTAAATTTGGCGACACCGTTTTCTTGCAGGAGCCGGACATCAAGAATGGCGTGGGCGGCCTCCGCGATTACCAGAATGCATTCTGGATGGCGCGGGTAAAACTCGGGATCAAGGAGATGGACGAACTCGCCGCCCAGGGCCACCTGCGGCGCAACGAAATCCGCGATCTGAAACGCTCCTACGACTTTCTCCTGCGCGTCCGCAACGAACTGCATTTTACCAGCCGCCATCCGACAGACCTGCTCAACCTGGAGGCCCAGCCCCGGGTCGCGCTCGGCCTCGGGTACACAAATTCCGATCTGCTCGGGCGTGTGGAGCAGTTCATGCACGACTATTACCGGTCGGCACAAATTATCTTCCGCACCTCGCGCATCCTGGAAAAACGGCTGGCGCTGACGCTCGATGAGTCGGCGACATTCAAGCTCTCGTTCCGCGACGCGCTGCGCGCCTACCGTCACCAGAAAGCCAAGCACATCGATGGTTTTGTCCTCCGCGGCACAGAACTGGCAGCCGATAAACCCGACGTTTTCGAAAAGGATCCTGCACGCCTGATCCGCGTCTTCCGCCACTGCCAGCAGTTGGAGGCGCAGCCGGATTTTGCGCTGCAGGCCCTGATTCGCGAGTCGGTGCCGCTGATCACCCGCCGCGTGCACCACTCGGCCGACGCCAACATCAGTTTCCGAGCAATTCTCAGCGAAGCGGGCGCCGTCTACCCCACCCTCGACTTGATGCATGAACTCGGCGTGCTCGGGCGCTATATCCCGGAGTTCGCACGCCTGACCTGCCTGGTCCAGCACGAGTTCTATCACCGGTACACGGCAGACATTCACACCCTCCACGCCATCCGGGAACTCGATCGCGTGTTTTCCGAGGCGGAACCCATCACGCTGAAGTACCGCAAGGAACTGCACGAGACCCCGGACCCAACGCTGCTCTACCTCGTCCTTCTGCTCCACGACATCGGCAAAGCCGAGGGCATCCAGGGGCACGCGGAAAGCGGAGTGCGCCTCGCCGCACCGATCCTCGAACGCCTGCAGATTGAACCCGCCAGCCGCGAGATCGTTGCGTTTATCATAAAAAACCACCTGATCATGGCACGCTTTTGGCAGAGGCGGGACGTAGATGATCCCAACACTGCCATTGCATTCGCCGAACAGGTGGACGACGCCGACAAATTACGTTATCTCTACGTCCACACGTTCTGCGACGCCCGCGGCACCTCGGCCAGTCTCTGGAACGGATACAAAGACACCCTACACTCCACCCTTTTTCGCGTTACCCTAGATCGATTGATTCACGGGGAGGCGATCGAATCTAGGAACACAGAACGAACCCAAATGAAGCATCAAGAGCTGGTCTCGAAGAAGATTCCGGGCATTAGCACCGACGAGATCTCCGCCCACTTCAATTTGCTGCCGGAGCGCTATTTCATCCACACCGACACCAGCGAGATCGCCCTGCACATCCAGATGGTGAACAAGCTGCTGCACTCGATCTCGGCCGCCGACTCCGTCGGTTCGCTCAAGCCGGTGATCGACTGGAAGGATGACCTGAACCGCAGCCTCACGGTGGTCAATGTGGTGACCTGGGACCGGGCCGGACTCTTCTACAAGCTTGCCGGTGCGTTCAGCGTCGCCGGACTGAACATCCTGGGTGCGAAGGTGATTTCCCGGACCGATCATATCGCGATCGACACCTTCTACGTGGTCGAGCCCGGACGGGGCGTGGTCCAGAACCAGGGCGCGATGGAGACCTTCGCCAAGACGGTGGACAACGCGCTCATCGCCAACAAGGACCTGTATCCAGACATCCTGGCCCAGGCCAAGAAGTATGGAGCCAATCGATACGGCGCCTCGGGCAGCGGCGAGATCCTGCAAAGTTCCTTCCCTCCGACGGTGGAGGTCTACCACGAACTCTCCATGCAGCGCACGATTGTCGAGGTCCAGGCCCACGACCAGATCGGCCTGCTTCACCGGCTAGCCAAGACCATTTACGATCACGGCTTCGACATCACCTTCGCCCGCATCGGCACGGAGCGCGGTATCGCCCTCGACACGTTCTACATCGAGAGCGCGAACCACGAGACGACGGAGGACACCTCCCGGCTCCACGCGCTGCGCGATTCCCTCAGCGCGGTGATCGCCCTGCCGGCAGCCAAGACCGCACCGGCCGTCGCGGCCTCCTGAGCACAACGCAAGGAAGTGCTGGCGCCGCCGCAGGGCGCGCGCTAGGACCAGCCCCGTGGACAGCAGTCTCCCGGCGCACGCGCCGCTCCCCCCTTCCCCGCGTCCGGCCGGGTCCTTCGATCCCCGGACGCTTCCTGCCCTCTACCGGATCAGTTCGGTCATCGGCCGGACCGAGGACCCCCGGCTCGCCCTGCGTCATATCCTGGGGGAGGTGATTGCCTCACTGCATGCCAACTCCGGCTCCATCGCGCTGCTGAGCCCGGACACGGGCAAACTCGAACTCGAGGTCCACCAAGGCCTGCCGGTCGACATCGACGAGGTGGCGCTGCGGCCCGGCCAGGGCATCACGGGCTGGGTGGCATTCCACGGCCGCCCCCAGCTGGTGGCGGACGTGCGCGCCGACGCCCGTTATGTGGCGATCCGGTCGGAGGTGCGCTGCGAGATGGCTGCGCCGATGGAGGAGAACGGGCACATCCTGGGGGTCATCAACGTCGATCACGACCAGGTCGGTGGCTTCAGCGAGGCCGACCTGCAGCTCCTTGTGCTCTGTACCCAGGAGGCCACCGCGGTGGTCTCGCGTTTGTGGCAACTGAGACAGCTGCGAGGCAAGGCCCGCCAGCTGGAATCCCTGATCGGGATCGGCCAGACGCTCGTCACCAAACTGGACCAGCAGGAGCTCTTCGACACCGTCACGCGCGACGCCCGCCAGATCCTGCAGTGCCGCGCCTGCACCCTCTATCTTTACGACGAGCCGCGCGGCTTGGTGCGTCTGGCCTCACTCGCCAGTTCCCAGCCCTCGGAAACGGGCGCCGTGGAGGCTCCGCTGGATTCCTGCCTGATCGGCTCGGTCATTCACACCCGTAAGCAAATCGATTATCCGAACATCCAAAGCCCGGAGTTTTTCGACCTGCTCGACCTGCCGCGCGACCCCGCCCTGCGGACGGTGCTCTCCGCGCCGGTGATCTTCGAGAATGAGATCCTCGGCGCCCTGTCCGTCTTCACTGACCACGTTCACCGCTTCAACAACGATGAAAAACGGCTCGTCTCCGCCTTGGCAGGTCTGGCCGCGGTGGCCCTCCAGAACTCGCGGCTCTACGCCCGCGTTTTCCAGAGCGAGGAATCGCTCCGCAAGAACGAGCAGCTGACCACGCTCGGCCTGCTGGCAGCGGAAATTGCGCATGAGATCCGCAATCCCCTCACGGTGATCAAACTGCTGTATGGATACCTGGGGCTCGACTTCCCGGAAAACGATCCACGCCGCACCGACGTGCGCGTGATCTCGGAGAAGCTCGACCAGCTGGAGGCGATCGTCTCGCGCGTCCTGAACTTTGCCAAAGCTCCCTCCAGCCTGCACTCACGCTGGCCGATCCTCGACATCATCGAGGACACCATCGTCCTGATCCGGCTCAAACTGGCGCAGTCAAAGATCCACCTGCACTTTGAGGCCCCGTCGCGCTCCCTCGTGGTTGATGTGAACAAGGGGCAGCTCCAGCAGGTGCTGCTCAACCTCCTGATCAATGCCACCCAGGCGATGACGGAAGGCGGCCAGATCCACATCCGCTGCCATACGGAGGACCGCAGCGGCGTGCGATTCCTCTGTATCGACATCCGGGACACCGGCTGTGGCATTTCCGAGGCGTTGCGCGACCGGATCTTCGACTCCTTCCTCTCGGGCCGTCCGGACGGCACTGGCCTCGGCCTGGCTATCGCCAAACGGATCCTGCAGAGTCACCACGGGGATATCCAGTTGGTGGAGACAAATCCGACGGGCACCACGATGCGGATCGTGCTGCCGCTGGTATGATCAGGAATCGTCGTCAGCAATCAATGCGCGCAGGCGCGAGGCCACCTCGTTGAGCTGATCGGAGGCCTCCGCCTGGCCAAGGGAATCAAAAAGGTACGATCGCTCCACCAGCTCGTCATGGAGCGACTGCAGCTTTTCCTTGAGGACAACGGACGGACCCGCATCGCGGCAGTCGACGCGTCCGGCGGTGGAAGAAAGGCAGGTGGTGCTCACGGGAATAAACATAACGGCTCGAGGGACTGATGGCATGGGTCAGACGGCCCAGGCTTGCGACCCCGGCCTCCATCGCAGGGAGCGTGCCGTTAAAGTCCACTTTCGTTTCTGGTTACACCGGTACAGCTTACATTGATTCTGCCCATCGCACCGCCGCAGATCGGCGCCGGTGCTGGGACGCAGCCATCCCGATTTCGGGACGCCTTTGCCGCCCCCGCCTGCTCGAACCGGAGGTCGCGGATGAGGTCGGCGCCCGGGTGCATCTGATCCAAGCGCTGCTTCCCCTGACCGATAACGACGGCCGGCGTTTTCCCGGTAATGCCTATGCACCGGTGCGCACACGCCTGATCGATCGGTTCGGGGGGCTGACGGTTTATGCCCGGGCTCCGGCGGAGGGACTGTGGGCGGATGGTGAACCCGCTGAGGCCGCGACCCGCGACGAGATCGTGATCTTCGAGGTTATGGCGGAAACCCTCGATGAGGCGTGGTGGACGGGCTTTCGCAGGGAACTGGAGGCGGATTTCCGTCAGGAGAAGATCGTGATTCGGACCCACCCCATTCGCCTGCTTTAGGCCTCACTCGTCCAGTTCGACGTTCCAATACGCGAGATCGAGAAAGTCTTTCCACATCTCGCGGTGCTGGTTGCCGAGCACGAGGCTGATCACCGGTCTCCACTTCGGTTTGCCGGGCTTTCGGATGAGGCGCATGCCCGCTTCGTGGGGCAGTCGATTCGCCTTGCGGGTGTTACACTTGATGCAGGAACAGACGATGTTCTCCCACGTGGTCTTGCCGCCGTAGTGCCGAGGAATGACGTGGTCGAGATTGAGTTCCTCCCGCACAAAAACCCGCGAGCAGTACTGGCACTGGTTTTTATCGCGTTCAAAGACGTTGTTGCGCGTCAGCTTCAGTTCCTTGCAGGGCAGCTTGTCGAAGAAGGTGAGAAGGATCACCCGGGGCAGCCGGATGGTGCGACTCGGCGTGCGCACCGTCTCGAGTTCGGCAATCGGCGGATTGCTCCGGGAGAAGTCGATCCAGTCCAACATCGAGAAGATCCGAAAATCCTCGTCGTGATGGTGGATGACGTGGGCGTGTCCTCGCGCGAGCAGCGCGAAGGCGCGTTTGGCGCCGATCACATTCACCGCCTGCCAGAGGCGGTTGAGGACCAGCACGGGTTGATCGAGAGCGGCCTCCATCTCGGGCCTTGGAGGTATCCGCCGTGCAGATCACTGTCAAGCTGACCGCCGTCACGAATCGGCAACGGTGCGGGCGCCCGCGATCGCACCGACGCCACCGGGTCGGGCGCCGCTTTTCGCACCCAGTCGCGGAAATGTTCGCGCGGCCCACCGTTGGTGAAACCAGGCGTGCGTGGCGGAGGCACCCTCGCCTGTCAGCGTACCTGGAGCGTCTCGCCGTCGAACGTGATGCCGAGGCCGGGAACGTCCACGGCCTTGCGCTGGCCGTCCTTGTGCACCCGCCCCGCCACCCAGGCGTCGTAACCCGTGCTGCGGGCAATCTCGGCGACCTGCGAGGCGAGCTCCGGCGCCACGTAGGCGGCAAAACCGATCCCCATGTTAAAGGTCGCGTACGCTTCGCGAAGATCGATCGGACCGGCTTCACGCAAGAAGCGGAACAGGGCGGGCTCCGGGCGCAGCTCTGTGATCTCGTAGACGAACGGTTCCTCGAGACGCATCAATTTGCGCCAACCATGCCCCGTGACATGGGCCACATAGTTGAGCTTGATCCCGCGCCGCTGGCACTCGCGCACAAACGCGACGTAAATGACCGAAGGAGCGAGCAGCGCCTCACCGTAGCTGCGGCCGTCGCCAATCGGCGTGGCATACCCCTGCGGCAGCTGGTCGGCGATCTGGCGGCAGAGGGTGAGGCCGTTGGTCTGTACGCCGGAGGAGGCGAGAAACACAATCGCGTCGCCCTCCTGCACGTCGCCAACAATGCGTTGCGACTTGGGGGCGATCTTCCCGATGGCAGATCCGGCGAGCACGATGGTCCCGGGATCAACGATGCCGCGCAGGGTCGGGGTCTCTCCGCCGCCCCAGACCGCACCGGACTGGCGGCAGCCTTCGGCAAAGCCGGCCACCAGGTCGGCGGCGCGCCGCTCATCCGCAAACCAGCCGGAATCGCCGACTGCCGCGTGCATCGCAATTGAGATGGGAAGGGCGCCGCAGGTGATCAGGTCGTTCACCATCGTAGCGACGGTGTCGATACCGATCTCGCGGTAAAAACAGCGACCGGTCTGCGCATAGACCGCGTCGGCGGCGAGGTTCTTGGTCCCCAGTCCCTCCTCGACGTGGGCGAGGAAGTGGTCCTCGGCCTCGATCAGATAGGCGCTCTCGCCCCGGATCGACGCTGGCTCCCGGTAGCCGTGCCCCGCGAGGAGTCCCGCCGTCCCGCGTGCCGCCTTCTGGCAGGCGCGCTTGAAGGCATCGAGCTGATCGTAACGGACACCGGAGGACTCGTAGCTGAGGGACATGGGTTTTCTCAATAGCTTCTGCCTTCGCTCTGGTCGAAGTAGTTCACGTAGGCCTGGTTCACCACCCGGTAGCCGCCGGGGGTGGGGTATTTGCCGGTGAAATACCAATCGCCCGCATGATTGGGCACCGCCGCATGCAGGTTGCCGATAGTCTGGAAGATCACCTCGATCGTGCCGTTCCAGGCACCCTTCGCGGGGGAGACCAGCGAGGTGATCCGGGCCGAGATCTCCTCCGCGGTGAACGGCTCGTAGATCTTGCGGACGTGATTGGTCGTCCCCTCGCGCGCCACTTCCTCGCGGCAGAGCTGATAGACTTCCTCGAGCAGGTCCTGACGCCCGCGCTCCTTCAAAAGGGAGACGGCAGCCTCGAAGGCGATAAACTTGCCGAGTTCGGACATGTCGATGCCATAACAGTCCGGGTAGCGGATCTGAGGGGCGGTCGACACGATCACGATCTTGCGCGGGTTGAGGCGCGTCAGGATCCGTAGGATCGAGCGCTTCAGAGTCGTGCCCCGAACGATGGAGTCATCGACGCAGACCAGATTGTCGGTCGGCTTCACCGAACCGTAGGTGATGTCGTAGACGTGGCTGGCGAGCTGGTTGCGCAGGCTCTCCTGGCCGATGAAGGTGCGCAGCTTGATGTCCTTGCTGACCACCTTTTCCCCGCGCGGCCAGTTGCGCAGGATAAGTTCGTCAAGCAGAGCCTCGGTCAGGCGGCCGCTCTGGGATGCGGCGAGGACCTCCCGTTTGACCTCGTGCCGGCGGCGTTCGCGCAGGGCGGAGAGCAAGCCGTAGTACGCCACCTCGGCGGTGTTGGGGATGAAGCTGAAGACGGTGTTCCCCCAGTCGTGTCCGACCGATCCGAGCACCTGGTCCGCGAGCTGGGCGCCGAGCGCCTTCCGTTCCTCGTAAATGTCGATGTCGTTGCCGCGCGAGAAATAGATCCGCTCGAAGGAGCACGACGCCTTTGGCAGGGCGGCGGCAAAGCGGGTCGAGGCAACCGTGCCACGCTTCTTGATCACCATCACGTGGCCGGGCTCGACCTCCTTCACCTGCTCGAGGGAGAGATCGAACACCGTCATCAGCGGGGCCCGTTCGGAGGCGAACGCGACGACTTCGTCGTTTTGGAAATAGAAGCACGGGCGGATGCCGGCGGGATCGCGGGCGACAAAGGCGTCGCCGTTCCCGATCAGGCCGCAGAGGGCGTATCCACCATCCCACTTCCCAGAGGCGCGGGTGATGACGCGGGCAATGTCGAGGTCCTCGCTGATCCGGCGCGAGATCTCGCTGCCGGCCAGGCCGCGGGTGCGCAGGAAGCGGTAAATGTCCTCGTGTTCCTCATCGAGGAAAAAGCCGATCTTTTCCAGCAGCGCCTGGGTGTCGGTGGCGAAGATCGGATGCTGGCCCATCGCGATCAGGCTGTCGTTCAACACGGCCGTGTTGGTCATGTTGAAGTTTCCGCAAAGCGCCAGGTTCCGGGTCGGCCAGGGACTGCGCCGGAAATAAGGATGGCACGAGCTCTGGTTGTAGCCACCCGAGGTGCCGTAACGCAGGTGGCCCATGAAGAGCTCCGCCCCGAAGTCAAAATGCTTGCGGACTGTGTCGGCGAACTCCGGATGGATGGTCCCCTCCTGGACCTTCGCATTGTATTGCGCGAGCAACGTCTTGAATATCCGGTCGAGCGGATTCGCCTTCACGCACCGCTCGCGGAACATGTAGGGCTCGCCCGGGGGGACATCGAGCTTGACGCAGGCCACGCCGGCTCCGTCCTGCCCGCGATTATGCTGCTTCTCCATGAGGAGAAACAGCTTGGTAAAGCCCCAGAGGGGCGACCCGTATTTCTCCTGGTAGTACGATAGCGGTTTGAGCAGGCGGACCAGCGCGATCCCGCATTCGTGGGTGATACGATCAGACATGCGAAGGGAGTTTCACAGCCGTTAAAAGGCATGCATGACGGCGTGAAACAAAATTGCGTCAAGGGTTTTCCCAGGAAGCTCCGGGAGCTTTGGCAGCGCGCGACGCGGTGGCGGTAACAAGGCGGTCATTCACGGTTGCGGGGATGGAAGCGGGCGTGCTGGTCGAGCAACCGGCGTTCTTCCACGGCGGTGTAGATTTGGGTGGTGGCG
This sequence comes from Verrucomicrobiota bacterium, assembly GCA_023428905.1. Classification (GTDB taxonomy): domain Bacteria; phylum Verrucomicrobiota; class Verrucomicrobiia; order Opitutales; family Opitutaceae; genus EW11. The sequence goes on along the minus strand of JAEYWP010000016.1, from coordinate 61,316 downwards.
ATATTGGCGTGCCCGAGCATCTCCTGGATCGCACGCAGGTCGGCGCCTCCGCCCAGCAGGTGGGTGGCAAAGGAGTGCCGCAGCAGGTGGGGTTTGACCGGCTTGGTGATGCCGGCCCGCTTGGCGTATTTGCGCACCAGCACCCAGATCATCTTTCGCGAAATCGCAGTGCCCCGTTCACTGAGGAAAAGGTGGCTTCCGGTTTTTGGCCTGACGAAGTGGGCGCGGGCCGAAGCGATGTACCGGGTGAGCGCCGCGCGGGCCGTATCGCCCACCGGCACGATCCTTTCCTTGGAGCCCTTGCCGAAGACCCGGATAAAGCCCTGCTCAAGATCGATCTGCTGGAGCAGGAGCAGCGAAAGCTCAGACACTCGCAGACCACTGGAGTAAAAGAGCTCGAGAATCGCCCGATCCCTCAAATCGAACGGGGTGCCGCCCGACGGCGCAGTGACCAACCGTGTGATCTCCTCCTCGGTGAGCGTTTCCGGAATGCGGCGGCTCAGTTTCGGGCCGGAAAGAAGCGCGGTCAGGTCGTCGGGGCGGCGTTTCTCACGCACCAGGTAGCGGGAGAACATCCGCAGCGCGGTCAGCTTGCGGGCCGTGCTCGACTGGGTGTAGTCCGCCCGGGCCAGCGAGCGTATCCATTCCCCAACCACCGCGGGCGCGACCGTGCGCCAGTCCTTCTCCCCCTTCCGGTCAAGGAAGGCGGAACACTGATCCAGGTCACCCTGATACCCCGACTGCGTGTGGACGGAAAGCCCGCGCTCGAGCGAGAGGAAGGCGATGAAGTCGTCGATGTCCCCGGCAAAGCCACCGGGCGCCTGGCTGGCGGAAAGGCGGAGAGCGGCAGAGGGACGAGGCATGACCCAGAGTCGGGCCTGCTGCGGCTCAACTCACGCCCAAAAATGCCGCCCTCAATACCGGCGGCGAAAGCGCGGCAGCGCACTGGCCCGCTCGTCCTTCATCCGGTAGGTGATGCGCGCCTTCTCCAGGTCGTAGGGGCTCATCTCCATTTTCACCATGTCGCCAGCGGCGATCTTGATGAAATTCTTGCGCAGCTTTCCAGAGATGTGCGCAAGCACGGTGTGCCCGTTTGCGAGCTCGACCTTGAACATCGTGCCTGGAAGCACCGCCACCACCTTCCCCTCAACTTCGATCGACTTGCCGTCAGACATAGAAAGCAAAGATGCCGGAGTACGCCATGTATCTACACAAGGTTAACGCGGTGGAAGGAAGGTCCTTGTAAGCCCGAAAACCCCCTCCTAAGTCAAGGCTTTCCTCCCCGCGCACGGCCCTGCAACGCCGCGGCCCAGCCCATGGATCTCTCACCGATACCGCCCGAGTGCCCCTTCTCAAAACGCTTCCCCTCCCAGTTGGTGCGGGATGACGTTTTTTTCATGAGCCTGGCTTTTAACCAGGCCATCGACGCATGGCGCCAGGACGAAGTGCCGATCGGGTGTGTGATCGAGCGCGACGGCGAGGTGATCGCCGCCGCGCACAATACGGTCGAGGGCGCACACGATCCCACCGCCCATGCGGAGATGATCGCGATCACCCAAGCCGCCCACCAGTTGGGCGACTGGCGGCTCGAAGGAGCCACGCTCTACGTGACCAAGGAGCCCTGCCCGATGTGCTCGGGGGCCACGCTGATGTCGCGGCTGAAACGGGTCTGTTACGCGGTGCCGGATCCCAAAATGGGGTGCCTGGGAGGGGCGACCGATTTGAACGCCCTCCCCCGCGTCAACCACCACCTCGAAATCACCGCGGGCGGCATTCTGGAGCCGGAGTGCCGCGAGCTGCTGCAGACCTTCTTCCGTCTCAAACGGAACCTCGACACCTGATCGCGCACGAGCGCAGGGCAATTCGCGGCAACCGGTTTGACGCCGCCCGCTGGCTTCGCACCTTGCGCACTTCAGTCCAATTAAACCCATCATCCTCATGGCTTACGAACTCCCGAAACTGCCTTACGCCTACGACGCCCTTGTCCCGCACATCGATGCGAAGACGATGGAGATCCACCACACCAAACATCACCAGGCGTACATCACGAATGCCAACAACCTCCTGAAGGAGCACGCGGACCTCGCGAACCTGGACGTGAACACCCTGATCGCCGACCTCAGCAAAGTTCCCGAGGCGATCCGCGGAGGTGTCCGCAACAACGCCGGCGGGCACAGCAATCACAGTTTCTTCTGGCTGGTGATTGGTCCCGGCAAGGGCGGTGCACCGAAGGGCAAACTCGCCGAGGCGATCACCAGCACCTTTGGCAGTTTCGACAAGATGAAGGAAGAATTTGGCAAGGCCGCGACCACGCGCTTCGGCTCCGGTTGGGCCTGGTTGGTCGTCACTCCCGACAAGAAACTCGCCATCGGTTCGACTGCGAACCAGGACAGCCCGCTGATGGGCAAGGCCGTCGCAGGCTTCGAGGGCAAGCCCGTCATCGGCCTCGATGTCTGGGAGCACGCGTATTATCTGAACTACCAAAACCGTCGTCCCGACTACATCACCGCCTTTTGGAACGTGGTCGACTGGGATGCAGCGGAGAAGAACTACCAGGCCGCCCTCGCCTGACGACATCTCGTGCGGCACGAGGCCGCACACCACCGCACGCAAGCCGCCCCGTTCCGGGCGGCTTTTTCTTTGCCCCCGCCCCCATTGCCAGACGAGTCTCCGCCTGCCGAAAATGAGCACCTCTCTCCTGCCACCTGCGGCTTGGATTCTCCTTCTCTTTTCCATGAGCACCGCCACCCGGGCCGACGTGAACTGGACAGAAACGCGCTGGAACGACGAGCCGGCCTGGACCTCCACCCACGCGGGCGTTCGCGCCATCGTATCGGAAAAGCGGTGTCGCCTGGTCCATCTCGGGCCCGAGGACGAGCCCATCAACCTGCTGTCCGCCCCCGCGCGCCCGGCCACTGCCAATGCGGGAGACCCGGCGCCCAACCAGGGAGGACACCGTTTTTGGCTGGGACCCCAAAGTCGCTGGAAATGGCCGCCGGTGGCAGACTGGGAGTTCTCCGCGGCCGCCAGGGTTTCAGTGGAGGACGGGATTCTCCACCTCGATCACCCCCATACGGAAAAACGATACCCCGCAATGAGGCGTGAATACGCCTGGGAGGGTGCGCGTCTCCGTTGCACCGTGCGCTGGGCCGGCGGGCGGGAACCGTTTTACGCGATGCACGTCGTGGCGGTGAATGCGCCCACCGTCCTCGAGGGCCGGCTGCACGCCTGGGACCGGGTGCCCCTCGGGGTCGTCGGAATCCGCGGTGACACCCCCAACGTCGACAATCCCCTTCCCCACCCCGCCGTGACGGTTTCCGGCGATCGGGCGCGGGCCCAGAGCGGGATTGACACGGCCAAACTCGGTTTTTTCCCACAGGCGCTGACCGTGGAGGACAAAGGCTGGCAGCTCCACCTGCATCCGGGCCCGGCCTCGGGCATCCCCCTTGAGTCACCAGACTACGGATACCTTTCGCAGATCTGGGTGGGCCCGCCGTCGTACGGTTTTGCCGAGATCGAGCAACTGACGCCGTTCCTCCTAGCGGGGGAGGACGGGCGCTGCGCCAGCACCGTCTTTCTGGAAGTCAGACCCGCTGGGCGGGCGCCCTGAGGCTGGGGAAATCACCAGCTTCGCAGTGTAATGGAAATCTCGGTACCGAGGGTCGTCTGATTCGCCCGGATATCACCGCCGTGCAGGCGGATGATTTCCTTGGCGACAAAGACACTGATCCGTCCCTGGCTCGGCACATCGCCGGGGGCGGGAGGCGGCCAGATTCCCTCGAGGGCCAGCCTGGGCCCCTTGATCAGCACCTGGGCGGTGAGCTGGTCGCCCTCACCCGAGGCCCGCAGGCGAAGGTTGAGCTCGTTCTTGCCCAGCTCGGGGCGGTTTTCAGCGATGCTCTCGATGATGGATTCGAGCGCAAAATCCACCAGCTTCGGGACCACCGAAAGCAGCACGGACGGCCCGCCGGTATCCAGGCTGAGTCCGGTCCGACGTGCGACCTCGCGCAGCAGCACCCGGACGTCCGCCTCCTCCGGGCTCACCTCGCTGAAGGTGGGAATCGACGAAAGATGGCGGTTCATCGACTCGAGATTCCCGATATCACGGCGGATGGCGGAGATCAGGCCGGGCGAGACGTCGGAACCACCGCTGTGGCGGAGCGCCGTCAGCGACATCAGGGCGTTGCCCAGCTCATGGTTCAGCGTCAGCGCAATGTCGTGAAGCAGGGTCAGCCGCGCCGCACGGTCTTTCTGCACCGCCTCACGGATCTCCTGGGACGCGTCCTCCCAATAAACCCACACCCCCAGCTTCTCGGCCACGATTCCTGCGGTGGCGCGGTAGGGCTGGTCTTGCACGGGGAAGAGTTTCCGGGAATCATTCGCAATTCTTGTCTCAGCGATCAGGCCGCGCACCGCCGCGGGCACGTGCTTGGGCGCTGCTTCCTGTTCGTCGAGCACGAGCACATTGGGCAGGTACTGCTCGGCGAGTCGCCAACGGTCTTTTTGTGCGGACAGGTCCGCCAACCGTCGCGTGTGGTCGAGACATTGACGGAACACGCGTGCCAACGCCACCACCCGGGCCCGTTCCGCCGGACCATAGGCCTCCCCACAATCGCGAACGCCGAGCGCGAGAAAGCCGGAAAGGGAGCCGTTGTCGTGGAGTGGTACCAGCAGCCTGGCGCGCCATTGACGCATCCGCTGGCGAAGGGCGACCTCACTGAGGACATCCAGCCCCGATGGCCAGGTCTCACCGTCGAGCAAAACCGGATGGTCCTCCCAAAGTCGCGCCAGCGCATCGTCCGTCCCGCAGCTGAGATCGCCCCGGTCGGAACGAAAGACGTGTCCTTCCCGCACAAATACGGTCACCGCTCCCACGCCACACGAGACACGCATCAGCCGCCGAAATTCGTCCACCAACCCGGCGCGCTCACCGATCCGAGCAACAAGGGCGTCGATCGCGTACCAGGCAGTTTCGCCAGCGTCCGGCACGGCCTGCACAGGGGCGGGCGGGGGGGAAGGTCTGCGTTCCCGGTCAATGGCCAGTTCCAATCCCGCTCCCTTCTCTGCCAGTTCGTCGAGCAATGGAAGGAAGACGGCCAGACGGTGACGGCTTTCCTCGTACCCGAGGACGACCTTCGCGTCGCCCGCAGCCCGCGCGCGTTCCAGCAGTGAACTCCCCGGCTCGCCGACCACCACCACCGGGCTGCGGCGAAAGATCGCCGGGACACGGTCCCACACGAGAACGTCAGCCACGACCACCATGGCTGACCCGGGCGCCAATCGCGACGGGCTCTCCAGACTGTCCAACGTCACCACCGGGCGGCCTGCCGGAACCAATACCCACCAGGCCCGAAGAAGCTCGGGATCGTCAGTGGCTAGGAGGTAGGTGGCTGGCATGGCAGGATCACGCGAAACGTGGCACCACGCCCCGGGAGGGGCGGGTCCGCCGTTATGCTTGCCTGCAAACTAGAGAGGATGTCTTTGCAAATTGCTAGCCCTAAGCCGAAGCCACTCGATTTGGTGGAGTGAAAGGGCTGGAAAAGCCGCTCCGCCACTTCGCTGCTCAGACCCGGGCCGCTGTCTTCACACGCAAGTTCAACCTGATCCTGTAAGTTCCTTGTGGAGAGGCGTATCCATCGGACGCCTTCCTCGGCCTCCACCGCCTGGAGCGCGTTCAGGCCGAGGTTGAGGACTACCTGCTTGAGGGCGTCGGCATCACTAAAGACAATGTCGGGGAAAGCCTGAAAATCGACCTGGATGTCCGTCGCCTTGTCGGTCGCCTTCGCTTTCAGTAGCTCAACGCAGCCCTCGATCAAAGGGGCCAAAGCGAGCGGCCGCGGGTTAAACGCGCGCGGGGCGGAGAGGTCCAGCAGCTGCTCCGTGAGGCGGTCGATCCGGCCCACCTCATCGCTCATCAGGCGGAAAAATTTATCCCGGAAAGCCGCCTCCTGGTGATGGTGGGGCAGCAGCTGGACGAAAGTCTTGATCGTGACGAGTGGGTTGCGGATTTCGTGGGCGATGCTCGCCCCCAACAGCCCCACGGTCGCGAGTTGGTCTGCGTGTTGGGCCTTCATCAGGTAGTGGGCGCGCGCCAAGGCGCTCTCGATGATCGATTCCAGTCCGAGCAACTGCCCGATCTCGGGAAAGGTAAAAGGCCGGTGGTGCCGGGGGACGCCCACGGCGACGAGGAAGGAAAGGGACGGACCGGCGCTAGCCACCATCGCCCCCAGCCCCTCCCTGCGCATCAGCGCAGCGAGGGCATTTCCATGCAACCGACGCCGCTCGCGCTCAAGTCGCTCCGGCGTCGCCCAGCGCAGTGAGTGCAAGAGTTTCATCTCCGGTCGGTCCACGTCCCACTCGATGCCACCGCCCGTCAGTTTGCCGTGCGACGCCATCAGGATCACCGCGCGGTCGCAGTGCGCCCACTCTCGCAGTAGCCGGGCAAAGGAATCCTCCATCGCGTCTGGTCGGAGGTCTTCCCGCGCAATCTCGACTGCCGTCCGCCGGAGCTGCTCCGCCGCCGCCTTGCGTTGCGAGACCTCCTGGAGCCAGGGACGCACTTCCGCTGCAAACCATAAGCCGAGTGCCACGGAGAGTCCGAGCGACAACCAGGACGGGACAAACTCCGACGTGAGCTGATCGATGCCCCAGATGAAAACCGTCACGCCCGCCACTAAAACCGCTTTTTCGATACCCAAGGTCACGATGCGCCGGGCGTCGAGCACCCGGGTCGTGAGGAGCGACCAGACCGTGCCGCCAAACAGAGCGAGCACCAGGAGCGGCATCACCCGGTCCCACACTGCCCTCCCAAACCAGGGAGCCAGGCCAAGCAGGGCATGCGTGACCGAGGCACCAAGAACGCCGCCAAGGGCAAGCAGCTGGAGATCGAGCCGCGGCGCCCCAAGCTCCTTACGCATCATGGAAAAACTGCTGACCGCAAAGATGGCATGAACCGCCACCCCGGCGGCGGCCATGAAGCTGTAAAGGGGTCCGTACGAGGGCGCGCCGGTGAAGGGATCGGCCTCCAGGAACCAGGGAGTCGAGGCCAGTCCCACGAAACCCACCGTATAGGCGGACCAGCGACGCGATGCCTTTGCCCGGTCCCGCCAGCGCAGCCGCGGTCGCACGAGGATATGCCGGAGCCAGGCGAGGATCGGCGGTGAAAAGCCCAACGCGATCCAAGCCAGGCGCAGCAGCCAGACCTGGCTGGGGTTAACGAGGAAGCCGTGCAGCGCCCCGAACCAAAGGGAGAAGGCCACCGACACCGCGGCCAGGGTGCGGTTGATTTCCCGGCCGGGATTGGCCATCAGCGCGGCGGTTGCAATCGCAAGCGCCCCCACCGCCGCCCACAACGCGGCTGATAAGGCAATCATTGCGCCGGCGGCGGGACCGCAGGGAATCCAATCCGCACCGTCGTGCCCCGCCCCGGCTGCGAGGTCAGCTCCATGCGTGCGCCATGGGCCCCGAGGAGGTGACGGCAGATGCCCAAGCCCAGCCCCGTGCCGTTGGCCTTGGTGGTGAAGCCTCCCTTGAGGGCGCGCGCCGCGGTCTCTTCATCCATGCCGGAGCCGTTGTCGGTGATCACGACCTCCACGGTTTCCGCCGCCAGGCCGACCTGCACCTGCACCCGGCTGGAACCGGCTTCGAGTGCATTCTTGAATACATTCTGGAAAACGCGTGTCAGCTCGAAGGGCGAGGCCTTCACCCACGCGGAGGCCGCGCCGGAAAGCTGGATGGAGGCATTGCTAAAGAAGATCACGTCCCGGACCTCTTGGATCAGGTGGACGAGGTCGAGGTCGGCGAAGTCGGAACTGCTGCGACTGGTCCGCTTCCAGTTCTCCGCGAGATGGTGGCAGTACTCGGCGGCCCGGCTGACCACGTCCGAATAGTTCATCAGTTTCTCCCCACAGCCCGGATCGCGGACCGAAATCCGCTTCGCTTCCTGCGAAAGGAGGGACGCGTATCCAATCATCACCGTGAGCGGGTTGGCCAGGTCATGCACCAGCTCCACCGCGGCCCGCGCCTGCCAGATGTGGGGCTGCTTTTCGCTGATCTCCCGATGGAGGGCGGCATTCATCGCCTCCATCTCCTGATTGAGGCGGGACTGGTGCCGCCGGACCGTGGCAGCCTGGGCCTGTTTGCGCACCGCCGCCAGCAGCTCCGCAATATCGGGCGGCTTGCGCAGGTACTGATTCGCCCCGTGCAACATCGACTGCTGCGCCGTCTGCAACGTCCCGTATCCGGTCAGCATGACAACGGAGATGTCCCGGTCAATCCGGCGGATCGCCTCAAGGGCGCGGATCCCGTCCATCTCGGGCATCCGGATGTCCAGGATCACGACCGAAAACGAACGCTCCTGGATACGCTTCAACCCCTCCGAGGCGCGGTCGGCCGTGACGACGTCGAATTCAGCGCTGAGGGTATAGGCGATCGATTCGCGCGGACCGTATTCATCGTCCACCACAAGGACGGAAGGCCGTTCGGGAGCAGCAACGGCGGCCTGCGTGGGAGTCAGCATGGCAGCAGGGAGGTGGCGTGCGCCGGCGGGCTCGCTGGAAGAGCCGGGGTGAGCATACACCTCGGGTGTTTGGCCCCCGCACTGCCGGCTGTCAAGGGGTCACGCACCACGGGTGACCTCCAGGGTTGCCACACCCGCCACACGCCGCGTTAGTCAGCGCCGTGACCTCTGTTCTTCTCTCGCTGGGCAGCGCGGTGCTCGCGGCCGTGATCGTCGGGCTTTGGCTCAGCCGGTCCCAGGCCGGGCTGCTGGAGCGCGCCCGCGGCCTGGAGCGGGAGCGGTCGCGGCTCGAGGAGGAGCTTGCCGCTCTCCGCGGACAACTGGGCGAGGCCCAGACGGCACGCGCCACGGCCGAGGCCGCACGCACCGCGGAGCGCTCCGCGGCCACCGAGCGTCTGGCCGCGCTGGGCGAGGCGCAGGAACGCCTCACCACCGCCTTCAAGGCCCTTTCGTCCGACGCCTTGCGGAGCAACAACACGGCCTTCCTGGAACTGGCTCGAAGCACCCTAGCACAATACCAGTCCCAGGCTCAGGGAGAACTCTCCGCCCGTCAGGCGGCAATCGACGCCCTGGTGCGCCCGCTCAAGGATTCGCTTGAACGGGTGGATCGGAAGATCGGTGAACTGGAGGAGAAGCGCCAGTCTGCCTATGGAGCGCTGGCGGAGCAGTTGAAGTCACTCAACTCCGCGCAGCTGCAGCTCCAGTCCGAGGCGGCCAAACTCTCCACCGCCCTGCGGTCCACCGCCTATGCCGGCAGTTGGGGCGAACTGCAGCTCCGCCGCGTCGTGGAGATGGCCGACATGCTGCCTTACTGCGACTTTTGTGAACAGGAAACCGAGGGGGCCCTTCGTGCCGATCTGGTGGTGCGGCTACCCGGAGGCCAGCGCCTGGTGGTGGATGCCAAGTCTCCGGTCCAGTCCTACCGCGACGCCCTTGACCTGCCCGACGAATCCCAGCGCGCCGGCAAGCTCGCAGAACACGCGGCTCGCATCCGGGGCCACATCGATGCCCTCGGGGCCAAGGCGTATTGGGAACAATTTCAGCCCGCGCCCGAGTTCGTCGTACTTTTTGTCCCCGGCGATCACTTCCTGTCCGCTGCCCTGCAAGCCGACGCCACCCTCCTGGACCGGGCCCTCTCCCGCAAGGTCCTGCTCGCCACTCCCACCACCCTCATCGCCCTGCTGAAAGCCGCCGCCTATGGCTGGAGGCAGGACTCCGTGTCCCGCAACGCCGAGGAAATCAGTCAGGTGGGACGCCAGCTTCACGACCGCATCGCCGTTTTCTCCGAGCATCTTGAAAAAGTAGGACGCGGACTTGAGACGGCGGTGCGCAGCTACAACGGCGCAGTCGGCAGCTTTGAGTCCTCCCTACTCCCTTCCGCCCGCCGCTTCCACGACCTCGGGGCCCGCGGCGCCCGGGAACTCGCCCCTCCCACGGTGGTGGACACCACCGCCCGGGATGTATCCAAACGCAGCTGACCATGAGTGACGACCTCCACGCGGACTACCACGGCACCTGGCTTCCCATCCGGGCCGAGCTCGACTCGCAACTGGCCCCCGACCTCGCCCTCACCGAAATGAAGCTGACCCTCACTGCCAAACGGTACGTGGTCCATTTTGGCCGTGAGGCCTCCGACCAGGGTACCTGCGCGATGGAGCCGGGGAGCGATCCGGTGACCTTGGTGATAAATGGCACGCGCGGGGCCAACGCCGGGCGGACCCTGCGCGCAATCGTCCAGCTGCGCGGCGACCGCCTGCGCATCTGCTTCGGCCTGGACGGAATCACTCCCACCGCCTTCGCCACCTCCCCCGGCAGTCACCGGTATCTGGTGACATACCGACGCGGCTGAAGCAGGGCGCGCCCGCCCGGCGGGCGCACGCGACAAAGGCTTTGCCAAGCCGGTCGGCCGCCTTATCAAACGGTTCCCTGCCGATGCGCTCCCAGGCCAATACGCCCCAAGAGGGACACTACGTGCGACGTTCCTCCCGGACGGAAGGGCTCTTCCACGATGAGTTCGCCACGGAGTCCGCCTGGATCCGCGACCGGGCGGCGCTGCACCTGCCACCGCTGCCCACCCTCCGCCGCCTCACCCTCCACGGGGAAACGCGGCTGCACCCGGATGTCCGCGGGCGGGAAGAGGGGGTGCCTGAGGTCGACGTCTTCCTCGCCGAGCGCCACGTCGCCACCGTATCCATTCCGAACCCACAAGTATGGACGGTGGACATCGACGTGCCACCGGCCCTGGCCGCTGAAGGTGTGACTCTTCGCCTGCAGTTGCGAGGCGTCGCCCTCACGAATCTGCTGGCCTGGCTGGGCCGCGTGACGGAGGACTGGCCGCTCAGCGAGGGTTTGCAGCGCTTTCGCAAGCAGAACCGCAATCGCCAGGTCCGGATCACCCGGCTCGTGGCGGACGGAAAAACCGTCTTCGATTTTTCCAACCGGCACGCACCCTACAGCGCGACCTTCGCCCGCGAGCACGCCCGGATCGGGATGAATGTGGTCGGTTTCCTCACCGCTGATCTCGGCATTGGGGAGTCCGCCCGCTCGATGATACGCGCGGCCGACGCGGTCAAGATTCCGGCGGCGGCCGTCCCGCTCAAGCTCCACTGCAAGGCCCGCTTGGGCGACCAGACCTTCGCGGCCTTTGTCCAGGACCACAATCCCCACGCGGTGAACGTTTTTCATCTCGACGCTCCCGCGAGCCGCGACATCGACACCCATCACGGACCCGCGTTTCGGGCGGGCAAATACAATGTCGGTTACTGGGCTTGGGAGCTCCCCGAATTCCCCGACGCCTGGCTCTCGTATTTCGATTATTTCGACGAGATCTGGTGCCCCTCGGAATTTGTGCGGGAGGCGATCGCGGACAAATCCCCCCTGGCGGTTGTCACCATGCCGCACGCGGTCGCCTTCTCCCGGCCGACCCAGCCGCCCGCCGCCCTGCGCTCCGCCTTCGGCCTGCCCGCGGACCGCTACCTCTTCCTCTTCCTGTATGATCTCAACAGCTACACCGAGCGGAAAAATCCGCGTGCGGTGATTGAGGCGTTCCGCCGCTCCAACCTGGCATCACGAGGGGCCTCCCTGGTCATCAAGGTGCACGGGGTCGCAGGCAACGAGGCGGACCTCGAGGCCCTTCGGGCCGCGGTCCGCGACCTGCCTGGGACCACCATCCTGGCCGACGCGCTTTCCCGCGCGCAGGTCTATGAACTGGAGGCCGCCTGCGACTGTTTTGTCTCGCTGCACCGCAGTGAGGGCTTCGGCTTCGCGGTGGCGGAATGCATGTACCTTGGCAAACCGGTGATTGCGACCAACTGGTCGGGCACGGCCGAGTTTCTCGGGCCCGACAACGGCGCGCCGGTCGACTTCGAACTGGTCACGCTCGAGCGCAACCACGGCCCCTACTCCAAGGGCCAGCGCTGGGCTGAACCCAGTGTCGCGCATGCAAGCGAGTGGATGACCCGCCTTTTCCAGGACCGCGAACTGGGGCGGCGGCTCGGCGCGGCGGCCCGGGCGACGATCGAGCGGCGCTTTTCGCACCAGGCGATCGGGGAACGCTACCGGCGGCGCCTGGAGGCAATCGCCAGCTGGTGAGGCTCCCATGCGCGTCTCCATCGTCGTTCCCTGCTACAACGAACGGTCCACCCTGCGCGCGGTGGTAGACGCGATCCGGTCCGCTCCAGTGGAGAGCAAGGAGATCATCGTGGTCGACGATTGCTCGACCGACGGGACCCGCGATCTGCTCCATTCCGAAATCGAGCCGCTGGTGGATGTGGTCCTTTACCTGCCGCACAACCAGGGCAAGGGCGCGGCCCTGCGGGCCGGTTTTGCCCGCGCCACCGGCGACGTCGTGATCGTTCAGGATGCGGATCTCGAGTATGACCCCGCTGAATACCCGAGGCTGCTCGGCCCGATCGCGAGCGGAAAGGCCGACGTGGTTTTCGGGTCGCGCTTCGTCAGTGGCGAACCGCACCGCGTGGTCTATTTCTGGCACATGGTCGGCAACCGGGTGCTGACGCTTTTCTCCAACATGCTGACCAATCTGAACCTCACCGACATGGAAACCTGCTACAAGGTGTTCCGGCGCGAGGTGCTGCAGCGGATCACGATCGAGGAGGACCGCTTCGGGTTTGAGCCCGAGATCACCGCCAAGGTGGCCAAGCTCGCGGTCCCGATCTACGAAGTCGGCATCTCGTATCACGGGCGGACCTACGCAGAGGGCAAGAAGGTCGGGCTGCGCGACGGAGTGCGCGCCCTCTACGCGGTTTTCAAGTACAACCTTTTTCGCTAAGATCAGGGTAGACCAGCAACCGAACGGGGGTATCCGGCATCGCTGCGACCTTAATATGCAACGGACTACCGTCCGTAAATGTGACCACTCACTCGCCAGCCGCATACCTACACAGGACCGTCGACCCATGACGGTATGCTGTTTTTCCGAAGGCATGTCCCTAGCACCGAAGGCACGAGAACGGAAAAAGCTCATCACGGAGCGCCTCGGCGCAGGAGGAGTTGCGAGATCTTACGGGCACTTTCGGACGACCAGAAAAGGAACGGCGTAATGGTCTAAGAATATCTTTTGTTAAGACAAATTCGTCTAATAGGCGATATGTCTTCATTAGCCATCTTGAACAGTATCCCGCACCGGCACACTGTTTGAGAGGGCGGGGGCCCACGGGAGGCCACGCCTGTTTTGAAATGTAATATCAAATGAAAACTACGTCGCTCATTAAGCAAGTCTGTTTCGGGATCGCTCTTCCCTGTTTATGTCAACTGGCCGCTATGGCAGCATCACCTTTTGGGTGGCTCGATAGCTACTCTCAGACACTCGCCCAAGATTCAATATTTAGCGCGAGCGGATGGGCTGTAGATCCGGACACCGGGTCCCCCGTTTCCTCGGTGCAACTACACGTAGACAACAAATTCGTTGCAACCGCCCAACTAGGAGGCTCGAGAACCGACGTCGCTGCAGCTTTCAATAATCCGGCATATGCTCAATCTGGATATACAGTAACATGGAAAATGGGATATCAAACACCGGGCACACACACTTTTTCAATCATCGCTTATGATTCCCAGGGCGATTTCTCCCACATTGCTACTAACAACACGTTTCAGGTAACAGGAAATCTTGCCGCGCCTGACGACGTCCGCCTTACCCCAAGTCCAATTGATAGCCAAGCAACGGTCTTCGGAACAATCTTTGGATATGAAATGGTTAACACCACCACGTTCCCAGCAGCACCTCAACCCATATTTCAGCCATACAACCGGAATGATCCGGGCTGGTGGAGCAATGCTGTCGACGAACTGTTATTCTCCAAGATTCAAGTAGTGATGTTTCTAAACCGCGGGATCGGCCATGGATCCACTCCGCAAGCAGACCCTCAAGTTCTATACATGTATCGGGATGCAATCAAACGGTCGAAGAGCGAGCGACTCCTCAAGGTACACTGCTTCATCGATACGGCGGCGTTAACAGAACAATTCAACATGGCCTTCCCTGCAGGCCCAAGCCGACCACCCAAATACGACTTTACCTTCCAAGATTCTGCCGCGAAGGTCTTGTGGGATCGATTCATCCTTCCGTTTTACAATCAATTCCGCGATGACAAGGCGGATTGGCATTGTTATGCGCCCCCGGGATGGCCGGCCAGTAGACCAATTATCACTATTTGGGCTCTATCGCCGAACCTTGCGCAAAATTATATCCAGGGAGCAGCGGGCACCCTCACCCGTGTGGCCGATCTGTTCCAGGCGCACTTTGGGGTGCGACCGGTGTTCCACCTTGATGGCTCGTGGTCAAGCTGTTCAGGAGTGGCGACACACCCCGATGTACTCGGCTTCAATGACTGGTTTCGTCCCTCTTCAGGTCTCAGTTACACATTTGTTCCGTCGCTCAACAACCCGTACCCCAGTTATAAAGGAAAGAAGTGGGGTGTGGTGGTTCCGGGCTTTTATCCCTGGCCGGGGCCCCTGTCCCTCGGTCAGATACCAGAGGCGGCAGGTCTCACTCTTCAAAACGGGCTTGCACAAAGTTATTCTCAAGCAGCCGAGTATACTATTCTTGAAGGCTGGACAAACTTTGCAGAGAACGCGGGCTACTACAGGTCGAACTCTTGGACTTACCCCAATCAGCATATAAATAGCGTACGTGAGTACGCTGACCGGAGCACTCGAACATTGCGTTTTCAAGCGGAGGCATGTGACTCATTTTCGCCTTCCGTCGGGGTGAGTAATAGGCCCTTTCGGCAAGATGGTGTGAACACAGTCAGCATCGGACTTGGAGAGTGGGCTGTGGAGAGCTCCCAACCCAATGCATGGATTCAATATCGTCAGGTCCTTCTGAGTCATGGACGCTATCGGTTCAGCGTGAGAGCTGCGGCGGGGAGCGCAGGTAAATCGGTTCGACTCTGGATTGGTTCAAACGCTGGAGCGTGGTCCCCGGTCCCGGCAGGGGGCTTCCAGACGATAACCCTAGGTGAATACTTCGTAAGTCACGGACGTAATGACATCAGGCTCGAGTGCGACAGCCCTGGGATCATGATTGACTGGCTGTTTAGCAAAAAGACAAGCGATGATATCGTGCTGCGGACCTCCGGAGGATATTTTCTGCAGGCTACATTGGGGGGCCGATCCACAATGAATGCATCCGCCCTTGGCACGGGGCCATGGGAAACGTTTTCATTGGCAAATCAAACGGGCCCAGGCCTCAAATCTGGGGATTCAGTCGTTCTGCAGAGCAACAATGGCCACTACTTGACTGCGCTCAATAATGGCGGTGCCAGCGTTGCATGCGACCGCACCTCGGTTTCGCCTTCCGAACAATTCACGGTCGTCAAGACCTCTGCAGGAGACCCGATCATCAGAGATGGGGATCGCGTCGCGTTTCGTTCGTCGGCTGGATTCTACCTCGTCGCAGAAAACGGCGGAAATTCCGCTGTAAACTGCAATCGGAACGGGATTGGCGAGTGGGAACAGTTCACGATCTATTTCCGTTAAGCCGTCGGCGATAGTCGCAATTCAGCTAAGCCTCCGACGGAGACGACTGCAAGTGGGTCGCCTCCGTCAAAAGCCCGGTGCGTTTCTTCTGCGCCCGTGCCGAAAAGGGTGTTTTCACACGCCTCGCAGGTCTGGGCCGAGATCCTCCCCACCGAACGCTCAAGAATTCGGGAGTCGGCCGCCACACTTCTCCTCCTAGCGCACAGGCTTCTCGCTTGCTCCGAGTCCCTCCAGGATGATTTTGTTTGCGAACATGGGAGTCATATTCGTTGCACTACTCCAACTCCTATTTTGGGCGTTATGGGGGCTTGGGGCTGGTTGCCTGCTGCTGCCCCGGGGATGGCGTCGATACACATGGACATTGTGTATTCCGATCGGAATCTCGGTTCAGATTGCTTCGGCGTGGGCATCGATGTCGGTCGGTATTCCGTTGCTTAGCTCTGCGCCATTGTTGAATCTCGCTGCAATCGCCGCAACGGTTGCGTGCGTTTGGCGTAAAGACCTCCGACATCAGCTGCTCGTAACGTTAAAGACAAAGGAGACGATCTCAACAGTGTGCTCAGCACTTTTGGGTGCGCTCCTGATTACCAGCCCGATTGCTTTCAGCGATCGTTCCGATAGCTACCTAGCGACGGTTTCGTTAGGCAGCTGCGACGCGCCTGACTATGCTCTCGGCGCGCGATTAATCATGGAGAAGTCTCGACCGCTGGAGGGAGGATTCTGGGCCCAGTCTAACGTGCACCAATTGGGGGAGATGGATCTGTGGACATACTGGACGCGACTTAATCATTTTGGACCGGCCGCAGTCTTTGCCTTCACTTCGAGCACATTCAAGCTTCCCTTGTGGGGTATCGAATCGGCGGTGTGCTGCGCTTGGGCTGTAGCAACAGCCTCGGTCACCCTGACATTGGCGCGCGCCATATTTCGGGTCGGATTGCTGCAAGCTAACTTAATCGGGCTTCACTTTCTCATTTCACCCCTGGCTCTGTATGCTGTGTTTCACGTTGCCGCAGGGCAGCTCGTCGGTACCCTCGCCAGCTCCACCCTCCTTTTGTTCGGGTTTCACTTGGCCGGCCAGACGCGGTATAAACCGACATGGCGCCATATATTCATCGGAGCCTTGGTGGGATGGCTCATGATCAGCAGTTATGCATTCATGCTACCCGCTGTGGCGTGCATCATGCTGGTGGCTACTGGGCTCTACTGTATACGTGTCCGTTCTTGGATTCCAATTGCCAACACTTTGATATGGCTTGTCGCGTCGCTGATTCTGGCAGCTGTCGCCGCGCCAGGCAGATCGCTCGGGCTTATTCAGGGCATGCACTTCTTTGGAGGTGGCGCGTTCGGGTGGCAGATCCCAGATATTCCCATTTCCACGATACTGGGTCTCACGCCGGGCGCCCTGCTGCTTCCGGCACCCACCGCCATAGGTCTGCCGGTGATGGCTTTGACCGTACTACTCACGCTCTTGAGCATTTATGCTCGGTGGAAGGTGAGCCAGATCTCTTTTGCAGTAGCACTCTCGGCATTGGTGGCATTCCTGTTTGCCCGCCAACTTCTGAGTTTACTCGATCCATCAGACAGCGGCCTTGGCAGCTACAAGCTCTACAAGCTGGCGTCGGTATTATTGCCACTCCTGCTCACCTCTCTTGTCTGCCTTGGTCCCTCGGATGACCGGAGAAACTGGATTCTTACGGTGAGCCACGGCGTTCTCCTCATCTTCATTATTCTCTATTCATCCGTTCCCTTCTGGAATGCCGTATCGAGAGCTCCGCTACATGCCGGCGGCGAACTCCAGAAGCTGTCGGTGCTTGAGAAGGACGCACGGATTGATGGAGTGAATATCGTTGCGACTCACCCTTGGGACCGGATTTGGGCAAGCAGTCTGCTTGCTGAGAAAAAGCAATATTTCGCTGACGACTCTTACATAACGCGGGGTGTCGTTCCGCTCCGTGGCACCTGGATGCTGGAAGATTCGACCGCCGGCATTTATTCGCCTAGTACTATTAGAATTGGGGATCGGCTCATTGTTCGTCCCGTCAATGAGAAGTCGGAGGTGCGGATATTTTTCGACAACGGATGGTACCCGCACGAAGGCACCCATCGATGGGCGGGAGCGGACGGGACAGACTTCGGCTTCACCCTGGAGTGCACCAATCCACAACCGATCGTAATAACTCTTGTAGGTCGATTCCTAACCCGTCCGGAATTGTTGATAGCCACGCTAGGTTCAGCAAATGTTCCCATCCACTATGGGGAAGACGCGATCCATATAGGTCCATTCGACGTATCCACCGGAACGTCGAAACTAGCGGTTCGTGCGCAAGCCGAGTTGTTCAAGGCTTCAAATCCGGCCGATGTCCGAACCTTACTCTTCAAAATGCATCGGATCAATGTCACCCGGGTCGCGAGCGAAGAGCCCAGGTAGGAACACTTTCCCAGGGCCGGACAAACGTGGGCCCGGATTCGTGGACACGGTAGCCCACGATTTTCGGTGTTCGGAGCGCTGGCGAGTGCGAACACTCCTCATCTGGACGAGGGCGCCTGTAGCCTTGAGGGCAACAGGGAAACCAAGCCGTGACGCAGGCGCGGGCGTGAGGGCTTTGACCGCGAACACTCCTTTCAAGGACTCTGCTTGCGTCCCGGGTGAAGCCGCTCTGCAGTAGGCTCCGCAACATACGCCGGCCTGCCACACATGCGTTTCAACTCTTATGAATTCATCTTTTTCTTCCTGCCGACGGTCTGGATCGGATGGTGGGCGCTCGTTGCACGCGGCCGCCGGCGATCGGCCGTAACGTGGCTCTGCCTCACCTCGCTTTTCTTTTATGGGTATTGGGACTGGAAATTTGTTCCTATCCTAGCCACGTCTCTCGTCGTAAACTATTTAATCGGTGGTCGCATCTCCGTCGGCGGGTCCATGTGGGCCAAGCGTTTTCTTTTAGGAGTTGGGCTGACGTGGAACATCGGTCTGCTCGGTTATTTCAAATACGCCAATTTCTTCGTCGACAATTTTAATATCCTGTGGGGCACCTCTTGGACGTTGGAAAGGATTGTCCTTCCGCTCGGCATCTCATTCTTCACCTTCCAAAAGATCGCCTTTCTCATCGATGCGTGGAGGAAGCAGGTGCGAGACGTGCGGTTTCTTGAGTTCTGTCTTTTTGTACTTTTTTTCCCGCAGCTGATCGCGGGCCCCATCGTTCATCACGGAGAGTTCATCCCTCAGTTGCGAGACCCCGACACGTGGGCATTCAGAAAGCGAAAGTTCTTGCTTGGTGCCGTGCTCTTTTCGCTCGGATTATTTCAAAAAACGGTGATCGCCGACACCCTGGCGCCGGTGGCTGACAGCACGTTCGGGCTTGCGGCAATGGGCTCCCGCTTGCGGTTGTTCGAAGCTTGGACGGGTGTTACCGCCTACAGCCTGCAGTTATTTTTCGATTTCGCTGGCTACTCGCACATGGCACTTGGGCTGGCTCTCCTCTTTGGCTTCCGGTTACCGATCAATTTCATGGGGCCCTATGCCGCCCGGAGTGTAATCGAATTTTGGCGACGATGGCATATCAGCTTATCTACATTTTTGCGCGATTACGTGTATTTTCCTTTGGGCGGTAGTCGACGGGGGTTCGGAAGACATCTGATAAACCTCTTAGCTACGATGACGCTGGCTGGAGTCTGGCACGGAGCAGGCTGGACCTTTGTACTTTGGGGGGTTGGTCATGGCCTCGCCCTTGTGATCAATCATCTGTGGCGACGCTGGAGAAATGATCACTCGCAGTCCCGAAAAAATTGGTGGGCGCCTGCCGCCACCGTCATTGTAGTATCCTTCGGGTGGGTATTGTTTCGCGCGGAAGAGCTTGGGACGGCCAGGCTCCTCAGTGAAAGTCTGCTTGGGCTCCACGGCGTATCGGTCCCTGTAAGTTGGGCGCGCATGGTTGAAGATCTCGCGCCCGTGGTGCGGCCCAGGGGGGTGTTCCCTACGCTACATATCGCACCGACCGCGCTGATCGTGCTCTGCGTGTCTGCATACTTGTCCGTACGCGGACCGTGGCTGCTCAAATGGCTTGGTACAACCGCACACGACGTCGTGTCTTCCAGCACTGTGCGGAACGAGGACCTGAGTGCTTCTGGAGAAGAATTCAACTACGTGAGAATGGCAGTCTCCGGTGCTTGCTTTGCGGCCAGTATCGCTGCGCTCTCGCGCTCCTCCCCGTTCCTCTACTTTCAGTTTTGAGCCGTGCGTTTTACGACTGCAGTCTCCGTCGCCGTTGGATCCGCTTTGATTACAGCCGCAGGGCTCTGGCTGCTGAGTACAAGGCTACGACCCGACGGAGTTCGGGGAGGCGCATGGACCGAGCAGCGTTTAGCCGAGGCTACCGTTGCAGGCCGCACGGTGCTTTTTCCCCCTCAGGTGGATGAGGCAACACTTCGGTGGATTACCGCCGAAAAACTCGCGGGCGCTCCCGACATTGCACTGCTGGGTTCTAGCCACGGCCTGCTCATTTCCTCTGAATACACTGTGCCCTTTCGCTTGCAGAATTTCTCGATCTCAGGGGGAGGTTTGCCCGACCATCTCGTCACCACCGAAACTCTCGAATCCCGGAGCCTACGTCCTCGCATGTGGGCAATTATCGTGGATCCATGGTTCTTTGACCGCAACCTGGATTTCTTGATGTGGAGAACGCGCCCCGACCGATTGACGGCCGCGGAGACTAGGCTTGCAACAAGGCAAGGTGAGCCCTTTCCGAAACTCTTCCGAGATCGAGTGAAAGACGTAGTCAAGCCCAGGGCTGGTCAGGAGTACAGCATGGACGCCGTGCTCAAGGGATTGGACGATCTTTTCCACCATTATTGGGGTTCCGTATCGGAAACGTCGCCAACGGATCCGTTAGGCACTGCCCTTCTTAGCGACGGAGCCATCAAGCTCGTTGGCGGGCACAATGAGGTAGGCACGGCCGAAGCACGCTCCTTGGCAATCCGCCAGTATTCACAAAATAGCGACAGACACCGCTACGGAACGTATTCTGCGGTGGACGAAGATTTGTGGGAGATCTTCGCAGCCTGGATCGCATTTCTGCACAGCGAGGCTAAAGTCGTCCTCATCCTGTCCCCCTACCATCCTGCCATTTACCCTAAGATGGTGAGCCATCCGCAGAATCATCTCGCCGCCATCGAAGCACGCGTTCGGGCGCTCGGAGCTGAGTCAAATATTCCGGTGATTGGCTCTTACAATCCGGAGAACGCTCGCGTTGACGAAACACACTTTACGGACGGTGATCACCTGCGGGAATCGGGGCTATCGAGATTGTTGGGAGATCATTTTGCTCGAACAGTTCCGAACGATAAGAACGGAGGAACGCAGGTCCAATAGCACATGCTGCTGATCGACCTGTCCCACACCAGCCACACCCGGGCGCAGACCGGAGTGCAGCGGGTGTGCCGCGGCCTCTTCCGGACCCTTGCGGCGCGGAGCCAGGCGGAGGCCATTACCTTCGACCCGTTTAGGCGGCGCTGGCGCCTGCTCGAAGCCTGGGAAAACCAAACCCTGGCCGCCACCGCCCCCTCGCGGAAACGAGGCTCCCGCTGGCCGGCGCGCGCGCGGTGGTCCGGACACCTCTCGCGCCTGCTGCGGCGCGTGGAAGCTCCCCTTCCCCCTGCTACTGGTCTGATCGTGCCCGAGATTTTCTCTCCACAGGTCGGGTCCAACCTTCGCCCTGTCTTTGAGCACTGCACGGGCCCCCGGGTGGCTCTCTTCCACGACGCGATCGCCCTGAGCCACCCGGAACTGACACCCTCCGCCACGGTGACGCGTTTCCCGTCCTACCTTCAGGAGCTGACCGCGTTCGATGGCATCGCAGCCGTATCCGACGACTCGCGCGCCGCGCTTGAAACGTATTGGCGCTGGGCAGGGCTCCGCCACACCCCACCGGTACGGACACTCTCCCTTCCCGTGCCGAAGCCTTGGGCCGCCGGGCCCGCCGCCACGCCCCGGCCGGTGGTGCTTTCCGTCGGCTCCATCGAGGGAAGGAAAAACCACCTCGCCCTGCTTGAAGCCTGCGAGTCGCTCTGGCAGGCGGGAGCCGATTTTGAACTGGAGCTGATCGGTCACGTCCAGGCCGTCACCGGTAAACCCGCGTTCCAGCGGATCGCGTCCCTGCGCGCCGCCGGCCGGCCACTCCGCTTTCACGGCGCGGTGGAGGATACAACGCTCGAGGACGCGTACGCGCGCTGCACGTTCACCGTCTACCCGTCGCTCGTGGAGGGGTTCGGGTTGCCTGTACTCGAGTCGGTCGCACGCGGCAAACCGTGCATCTGTTCGGGTCACGGCGCCCTGGGTGAATCGGCCCGAGGCGGAGGCTGCCTCACGCTTCCGGCGATGACCGCAGGCCTCCTGGCCGGCGCGATCCGGCGCCTGCTCGACGACGCCCCCACCCGGGAACACCTCGCCGCGGAGGCGGCCCGTCGCCGCTTCAAGACATGGGATGCCTACGCCGACGAACTCACCGGTTGGATGCAGACACTCCCCCGTCGGCAAGGGCTTTGGATTTGCTAAGCGTGACCGGGAAAAGCAACGTTGCCGGCTGACCCATGGCGTTCTCCCTCTTCTCGAAAAACAAGAAAGCCCTGCTCGACCGCTGTCGCGATGACTACGCGACCAAGATGCGGTTGAAGTACGCGCCCTACTACCATGCCATGGAAGCGCAGCAGGGCACCAGCATCCGGCTGGACGGCAGGGACATGGTCATGCTTTCGAGCAATGATTACCTCGGGCTCTCTTTCCACCCGAAGGTGATCGAGGCAGGTCGCGCGGCGATGCAGACCTGGGGCACCAGCACCACCGGTGCGCGGCCCTCGAACGGGTCACGAACTTATCACCTGGACCTCGAGGCACGGCTCGCCGCCTTCCTCGGGCGCGAGGCGTGCCACATTCACGCCGCCGGGTACATCTCGTGTCTGGCCAGCGTCGCCGCCTTTGCGACCAAGGGCGACGTGATCCTCGCCGACAAAAACATCCACTCCTGCCTCTGGGACGGCATCCGCCTTTCCATGGCGAGCGTCGAACGCTTTTCCCACAACAACCCCCTCGACCTGCGCGAGGTGGCGTCGACCGTCGACACCTCGGCACCAAAGATGATGGTGCTCGAAGGCGTGTATTCGATGGAAGGACACGTGGCCCGCCTGCCGGAGCTGCTCGACGTCGCGGACGAGCACGGGTGTTTCACCGTGGTGGACGACGCCCATGGCCTCGGCGTGCTGGGCCGGCAGGGACGCGGCACGGTGGACCACTTTAACGTCAACGACCGCGTGGACGTGATCTGCGGCAGCCTCTCAAAATCTCTCGCCAGCACGGGCGGATTTGTGGCCGGCTCCCAGGAGGTCATCGATTACCTGCGCACCAATTCGAAGCAGACCATCTTCAGCGCCGCCATCAGCCCGAGCCAGGCTGCCTGCGCCAAAGCCTCGCTCGAGCTCATGCAGAGTGAGCCGCAGCACCTCGAGCGACTCTGGAAAAACACCAAGCGCTACCGCGAGATGCTCCATGGCCTCGGCCTCGACACCTGGGGGAGCGAGACACCGGCAGTGCCGATCGTGCTGGGCTCGAAGGAACTCGTTTACCGCTTCTGGCAGGCCCTGCTGGAAAAGGGCGTCTTCACCGTCATGTCGATCGCGCCGGCGGTGCCTCCGGGCAAGGATCTGATCCGCACCGCCGTCTCCGCCATGCACACGGAGGAGCAGCTCGAACGGATTGCCGAGGCGATGGCCTACGCGGTCCGGAAAATGTAGGGCGCCAGCGGCTCCCGCGGGCACCGCTCAACGACCGAGCGCCAGGCTGATCTCTCGCGCCGTGTCTTTCCAGGCAGGCAATGCCCGCACCGTCGCCTCTCGTGCCAGACGCGCACGCAGCGCGCCATCCGCGATGATGTCGCGCAAGGTCCGTACCCACGCGGCCTGATCGTCCACCGCCACAGGGACGCAGCCGCCGCCATCGGCATTCTCGCGCAACACCGGCAGATCCGAGCAGACACAGGGTACCGCTTTCCAGAGCGATTCCAGCAATGGCAGGCCACAGCCCTCGGCCCGCGTCGGGAAGACGCTCACGTCGGCGTTCTCCCACAGGCCCTGCAGCACGCGATCCGAAACCGCTTCGTGAAAACGGACTCCCTCCACCCGCCGCTGCAAGGAGCGCAGGGCGGCGGCGATCGGCTTCCCAAAGTGCGGGTTAATCCGTCCCACCACGTCCAGGCGGAAGGCGCATCCCGCCTCACGCAGGCGCTCTGCCACGGAGACGAGCAGAGCCTGGTTCTTGCGCGGCTCGATGATACCGACGCAGAGCAGGTGGATGGCTGAGGTTTTCCCTCGCGCCGGCGGACTCACCACGCGGGCACTGCCGTCCCCATCCGCGCCCAGGCGAAGCGGTACAACCGAACAGCGCGACCGAACACGCTGCCAGCGCCAGAAGCCCTCCAGTTCCTCGGCGCTCGCCGTCGAGACCGCAAATACACGGTCGAATGTGGCGAGGTGCTTCATGTATTCAGGATGTCGAGCGACACTCTGCGGCCAGGTGACGTGCGGAAGCTTCAGCGGGATGGCATCGTGAAAGAGGGCCGCGCAGCGCACCGGGCGTTCCTCCAGGAAGCGGCGAAAGCCCGGGCGTTCCTGTTCCGAAAACAGCTCGGGCGTGAGCAACCAGTCCCGGGCGGTGAAGGAGGGCTGGCGGCCGCCTTCATCGATCCACCCGCCCTCGCTCCAGCGCACCGCCGTGGCGGCCGCCCCCAACTCTTCGCGCAAGCGCCGGCTGACGCGCATCAGCCCGGATTGGTGCCGGCCCGAACCGCCCTTGGTGAAATCGAGGTAGATCATGGACGGACCGCTGCTTCAAAAAGGGCGTGAAGGCGCGCCGCGTTGTGATGGGCGTCAAAGTTCTGTTCGACCCACGCCCGGGCTCCCTCCCGGAGCCGCTCGGCGAGCACATCGTCACCTGCCAGGCGGCGCAGGGCAGCCACCCATTCTGCAGGCTGGGCCACGTCGGCGACCAGGCCCGTGCTGTTGTGATGAATCGCCTCCGTGGTGGCGGCGGCGGGTGAGGTCAGCACCAGAACCCCGATCGACATCGCCTCGGGAATCACGTTGGGCAGCCCGTCGCGGTCGCCGCTGGCGGCGACCACCCCGCTGTGCACCAGCACGTCGGCCCACTCCAGCTGGCGCCACACCTCGGGATTCGGCAGGTGTCCGGTGAACTGAACCGACGCTGCAATGCCCAGGTTCCGCGCGAGGGTTTCGAGTTCCGCGCGGAGCGGTCCCTCCCCCACCAGCCGGGCCTCGAAGGCCACGCCCTCGTCGCGGAGGGCTGAATACATCCGGAGCTGGTGACGGAGGCCTTTTTTTTCCACCAGCCGCGCGATGCAGAGGATCCGGAGGGGATCGCGGAGGGAGCGCAGCGGCTTGAGCGGGGGGAAGGAGGCAAGGCCGCGCCGGATACAGTGAATCTTCTCGGCGTCCACCCCGTAGTCGATCAGGGTGGCGCGGCCCATCTCGGTGGAGGTGTGGACAAAGCGCGCCGGTGCCAGCTTTTCACGCAGCCACCAGTCGCCCCCGTGTTCGTAGATATCGTAGGCGTGCGCGGCGCTGCTGTACGGTGTGCGGTTCAATTTCCACAGCAGGTAGGCCGCGGTGGCGGGCGCGCCGCTCCAGGCGGCATGTACCAGGGTGGGCGGGTCGCGCCGGAAGGCGTGGTAAACACAGCCCGCAAACCCCGCGCCGAGCATGTTCTCCCAGAAGTTCATCCAACCCGGAGGGCGGCGCGTGAGCAGGCCACGCAACAACTCCCCCATCACGTCCCACCGCGTCACCGCCACCCAGGGGATCAGCCAGAAGAGCCGCAGCAGATGCCATTTCCCAAACGTGTGGACCGGATGTCCGTTGAACCGCCCCCCGCCGCCCCAGAGCGAGTAGATCCGCAGTTCCGCGCCCCGCGCCTGCATCGCGAGGATCTCGCGCTGCAGGAACGTTTCCGTCGCTTTGGGAAACGTGGTGAAAAGGTAGGCGATCACCATGGTGCACGTTCAGCGCAGGGGCGACCGGCTCCCGGACGCGGATGCGGGCCCACCCTGGCTGCTGCCGTTTCCATTGCGCGGGGGAAAGGCCTGCCGCGGCACGGTGGTGCGGGCGGCCTCGCAGGCGAGGTCGACCACCTCGTCGATCACGAGCGTCGGATCCTCCTCGTAGCGGAGCTGGAGAAACTGCTCCAGGTACGTCGTGTAGTGGCCCGGGTCCGACATCCAGGTGTCGATCAGCTCGGCGAAGTCCTCTCCCCGCTCCACCTTCCGCGAACCGGCGCCATTGTGGAAAAACTTCCAGGTCAGGTTCTCCTGCGGCATGATGCCGCCGAAGGCATTGAAGATGATCGGGCAGCGAAAGTGCAGCGCCTTGGCGCAGGTGGTGGTGCCGCCGCGCGTGACGATCGCGTCGCTGGCCTGCATGTGCAGGTGCATCACCTCGGAATAACCCTCCACGTAGCAGTTGAATTCCGGGTGGCTCGAACGCCAGTGAATCAGCTCATTGTAGGTCTCGCGGTCCCGCCCGCAGACAAGAATGGCCTGGCAGCGGTCCGCATGGCGCACGAGGGCGGGCAGGAGGGCGAAATGATTGTTTGCCCCGTTCCCCCCGGTCGCGAGGAAGACGGTGAAAAGATCCGGCTTGAGCCCCAGCTGTTTGACTCGGAACTGCGCCCGCTCCTCGCGCGGAATCACCTCCAGGTGCGAGCGCGGCCGCATCAGGTGTCCGCGCACGCGGGTGCGTTCGGGAGGCACGCCCTTCTTCACCGCATAATCGCGGGCGGTGGGGGTGCGCGAGATGTAGAGATCCACCGAGGGCTCGATCCAGTTGATGCTGTAGCCCCAGCCGCCGGAGAATTCGCCGCAGTAGGTGGCGCAGCGCACGTTTTCCGCCCCGAGGAGGCGGCGCGCCACCTGGAAGTAGCCGCGATTGAGGCAGTCGTGGACGCTGAAGACAAGGTGGGGCCGGTAGTCCTCCAGCACCCGCTGGTAATAGCCGCGCCCCAGCATGACGGTGCGGCGATTGAGGAAACTGAGCGCCTCCACCACCGTGTAGAACGCGGTGTGCAGCATCGGCAGGTTCCGTTGTATCCAGTTGTAGATACTCACCCCGGAGCGGTTCACCACCGAGGACTTTTCCAGCATCTGCTCGATGCGCACGTCGACCTTGTGCCGGTAAAGCTGGAAACACCACTCCGCGAAGGCCTGGGCCCGGGCGTCGTGCCCTCCACCGGTGCTCGACGTGAGAACCAGGATACGAACCTTGCCCACTGTCAGCAGGCTCCGAAATAACGCGCGGCGACAGCGCGACGCAGGCTGGCGGGGGCCAGTCGCGAAAACAGGGGGGCAAGCCGGGTCTGGAAAAAACTCCCCGAATAGACGGTGCCGCGGCGGCGGGCGGCCAGCGCCCGGCGCAGGTCGCGCGCGGCGCGGTCCGCCGCAGGAGCGGCCGCGAGGTTCGCTTCCAGGACCCTCCAGGTGCGCGCGAGGCGCGGATCCGCGCTGGGCGGCAGGGGCGAGGAGGGGGCTTGCATGGAGTGGTTGAAAGCAGTCCGGAAGTCGCCCGGTCTGAAGTCGAGGACAGTGACACCCGTGCCCCGGGTTTCAAAGAGCAAACTTTCGCTGAGGGCCGACACGCCCGCCTTGATCATGTTGTAGCCCGACATGAAGGGGAGTGGATACACCGCCGCGACCGAGGACACGTTGACGAGACAGCCGCCCTGCGTCGCGCGGAAGCCCTGCATGGCCAGGTGGGCGACGCGGGCGGTCCCGAGCAGGCCCGCCTGCACCTGCGCCTCCCAATCCGCAAAAGGCCTCTCCGGGAAGGGGCCAAAAAGCCCGGCGCCGGCATTGTTGATGACGAGGCTGGGCGGAGCGCCCGCCCCCTCCTGCATGGCCAGGAAGGCCCGCTCGACCGAAGCTGTCTCTCCGAGATCGAGCGGCAGGGGTGTGAACCCGGCATGGCCGGAAAGGCCGCTGAGGCGCTCCACCGCCCGGGCTGTGCCCCAGACCCTGACCCCTTCGGACAGCAGCATCGCGGCAAAGGCTGCACCCAGCCCGCTGGACGCACCCGTCACCAACGCGGTGGGATAGAGCGAGGAAAGGGTGCGCACCGTGAGCGGCTACGCCCGCCGCAAAACCAAACACACATTCGCGCCGCCAAAACCGCTGCTGTTGTTCAGCACCACGTCCACCGGGACATCGAGGCTCGTGAGGGGCAGATTGAGGTCCGCGCAGGCGGGGTCCACTTGGCGCAAATGGGCCGCCCCGGGGACAAAGCGATCGCGCAGCGCAATCGCGCAGAACGCCGTCTCCATCGCCCCGGCGAGCGAGAGCCCGTGGCCAGTCAACGCCTTGGTGGAGCTCACGTACGGGCGCGAGGCGCTGGGCGAAAAGACCGCGCGGATGGCCTTCGCCTCGGACACATCGCCGATCGGCGTCGAGGTGGCGTGCGCATTGATATAGCCGACCTCCTCCGCCCGGACGCCGCTGTAACGCAGGGCGAGGGTGATGGCGTTTCTTAAGCCTGTCCCCTCCGGGTGCGAGATCGCGACATTATGGCCGTCGGATGCCTGGCCCCAGCCGGCCACTTCACAATACGGTGTCACCCCGCGTCGGAGGACCTCCTCCTCGCTTTCGAGGACAAGCACCGTGCCTCCTCCCGTGCCGACAAAGCCATCCCTGCCGGTGTCAAAAGGCCGCGAGGCGAGATCGGGATTGGGCTGCAGCGACAGCGCTCTCATTCCGGCAAAGGGCAGGATGCTCTCCACGTTTCCATCTTCTGCGCCCACCACGAACATGCGCTTCTGGCGGCCGAGCATGATTTCGTCGTAGGCAAAACCGAGCGCGTGGGCGGACGAGGCGCAGGCCGACGAGAACCCGGTTGACGCCCCCTTGATCCGGAAGTGTGCGACGAGGTTAAAATTCACCGTGCCCGCGATGGAGGCCACAATGCCCAAGGGCGAGCAGCGCATGACGCCCTGGGCATGCATGCGGTTCAGCATGTAGCTCATGAGGTACGGCGAACCGGCCGACGCCGCGTAGAGCCCGGTGTCCTCGTTCGAAAAGTCGGCTTCGCTCAGCTTTGCATCGGCGATGGCCTGGACCATCGCACAATACGCGTACAACGCGTTGGGCCCCATCCCGCGGAGGGTCTCTCGCTTTAGCCGGTATTGTTCCGGATACACCCAGTCCTCGCAGTCTTGGGAGTCTGTCTGGAAGCCCTTGACCGGGGCGGCCACTTTGACAGGGACCTCCGGTTTCTGAAACGGTGGATACAACTCCATCCCGTGTTTCAGTTCCCGCAGACTCTGGGTCACTGACGGGAGGTCATTGCCGATGCTGGTGATAAGTCCGAGACCGGTGATGAAAACTTTGGGCATGCGACGCTTGGGGAAAGGCGCTCGCCTGGACGGCATGCGCGTTTCGAGGGGAAGTATCAAGCCGCGCAGCATCCCCGCGGTCAACGCGGGAGACGTGCTTTGTCGCGTCCGGACGCGCCGTCGTCCGGTCCTAGCTCAGGCGTTGATCGCCGCGGCCAACGGAGTCGTTGTCACGGCGGGCGTGCGGACGGTCTCGTCTTTGGATACGCTCACCGGCGCGGGTTCAGCCGCAGCGGCCGCATAACCGAACGTCAGGGTGATTTCCTCCGCCAGCACGGCCTTCTCCTGGCCCACACGGATGGACCCCTCGAAGGTGGCAAGGGGCATCTTCGCACGCTTGGGCTTTACCTGCAGGGAGAGCACATCCCCGGGTTTGCAGATGCGGTGGCAGCGCACTCCTTCACACGACGTAAAATAGATCGTTTTCGGGTCCACCGCGCGCCCGTCCTCGGTGGGAATCAAACCCTCGAGCAAAGACAGGACGGCGAGCTGACCGAGCGCCTCCAGCATCATCGACGCCGGCATCACGGGATTGTCCTTAAAATGCCCTTGGAGAAAAAACTCCTGCCCGGTGATCTTGTATTTGCCCTGCGCGCCGTGGCTGTTGATCGACGCCTCGTTCAGGAAGAGAAACGGGGGCTGCATCGGCATCACCGCGAGCACCTGCTCAATCGGCATGAACTTGGTCGGCTTCGGCGGCGGAAGCCCCCTCACCTTGCAGTCAATGAAGGTCTTAACGTCGCCCACTGTCCTCAGGTTGCGCAGCTCGTCATTGTTGATCTGCATCTGCAGGACATCCTCTACGAGGATGACGATTTCCATCATCGTCAGGGAATCGATGCCGAGATCGTCAACCAGGCGAAGTTCGTCGTCCGCCTCTTTCAATTTCGCCCTCAGGCTCGGCTCCACGAACCGTTCAATCACACCGATCACCACCACCGGAACCTGTGTAATGTCGTGAGACTTACGAAATTGGACAGCGGCCTCCAAGGTCGGGGCAGAGCAGCGCTTAAGCGCATCCCGCAGAGCTGTCTCGTCTTCTGCGGTAAAGGGTTTTGCCGAGGCCAAAAGCGGGGCACGGTGCCCCTGGCCGTTCTGAACTGCATCTGCCATGATTGGTGCGTAGTAAGTTGTCCGCGTTTTTAATGTAAACGCTATTCTTCCCTAGAGGCCCACCGCCCGTGGAGGGGTGCGCGGAGTGGTCGCAGGGGAGGCTTCGATGTCGTCCGGTGGCCGGCATTGTTCCTTTGGCAACGCCCTCGCGCTTTAGATTTTTTGCCGTTAGAGAGGGAACGCCGTTCGCCCGGGCGCCACTCTGCCCCCACGTCGCTACGCTTGCAACTGCCGCGGGAGCCTCTATTTCAACCGTTCGCCCGCCGACCACCACCGAATGAGCGCCGTCTCGCCGCTGAATTCCGTTTTCCTGATCACCCACGAGTTCTATCCGAAGCGCGGCGGCATCGCCACATTCACGGAGGAGATCGCCAAAGCGGGAGCCGGCCTGGGTTATGATGTGGAGGTGTGGGCCCAGTCCGCTCCGCCTGACGTGGAGAAAGCGTGGCCTTTCAAACTCCACCGCCTCCCGGTCAAGGGCAGCCACGACCTGGGCTGCCAGGCCCGGCTGGCCCTGCAGCTGATCCGTGCGCGCCGTCGCCTGCGTTATGCGACCGTGTACCTGCCGGAGCCCGGGCCGATGCTGGCGATGATGTTCCTGCAGTTTCACAAGGCCTTCCGGCCGCACCGCCTGATCCTCACCTTCCACGGTTCGGAAATCCTGAAGTTCCACCGCAATCCCCTCACCCGCCGGCTGACCCGCAAGCTGATCGACAAGGCCTACCGCGTTTCCACCCTCACCCACTACACGCACAAGCTGCTTTGCAGCCGGTTTCCCGAGGCGCGGTCGAAGACCTACCTCACCCCTGGGGCGCTGCGCTCCGACTTTGCGGTGATTCCGGCACGGGCAGCGGGCTCCAAAACCAAGCTGGTGGTGCTCACGGTGGGACGTCTCCATCCGCGCAAGGGTCAGTTGATCACGCTTCGCGCCCTTCAGGCCCTCGCTCCGCAGTTTCGCCAACGCATTGAGTATTGGATCGTGGGTGGTCAGCCCAAGCACGGTTATGACCACGCGCTGCGAGCGGCCGCCGCACAGTCCGATCTCACCGTGCGCTTTTTCGGCAACATCCCAGACGACGAACTGGATGCGGTCTACGACCGCGCCGACGTGTTTGCGATGACCAGCATCGATTTCCGCCACAGCGTGGAAGGCTTCGGCCTGGTTTACCTGGAGGCGTCCGCACATGGCCTTCCCGTCGTGGCTCACGATGTCGGCGGAGTGCCCGAAGCGGTGTTGAACGAAAAAACCGGGCTCCTCGTTCCACCCAACCACCCCGCCCAGCTCACGGCTGCGTTCGAACGACTGATCAGTGACGCGTCTCTGCGGGCCAGGCTGGGTCAGGCGGGTCGCGAATGGGCCAGTCACAACAACTGGGACTACGCCGCGCGCCTCCTTTTCAGTGGGCCGCATGAAACAGAGACCCCCTTCCCGCCGGCACGGGTGACGGCATGATTGAGGCCACCGCCGAGGTGAACGTCCGTTATGCCGAGACGGACATGATGGGAATCGTCTACCACGGCAGCTATCTGCCCTGGTTTGAGATTGGTCGCACCACCCTGCTGAAGCTCCACGGCCTCCCCTATCGCCAGCTGGAGCAGGACGGTTTTTTCCTCCCCGTCCTGGAGGTTAACCTGCGGTACCTGCGGCCCGCTCTCTACGACGACACCCTGGTCATCCGCACGCGCATGGCGGAAAAACCCACCCTGCGGATCCGACTGTCGTACGAGGTCCTGAGAGAGGGTGTCCTGCTCGCCACCGGAACGACCGTCCACGCCTTCATCGACCGCGCGGGAAAACCGGTCCGCCCACCGCCGGCCTTCAGTCGCAAGATGGACGAGCTTTTCCCGCAGGGTTGATCCCCTCCGGGCTGAGCCCGCGGTTCGTGCGCCAGAGTCCGCGCCCAGGCGGCGCCCGAACAGGTGTGCCGCGGGTTACGACGATCGGACATCTCCCGCCAGGCCTGCCCTGTATTCGTCCTGTACCGACGGATCGCTTTCCGCGGAATGGGCCGGGGCCAGGCGTTGTGCCGCCTCGGAGGGGCCGGCCAGGACAAACGTGGCCCAGACGGCGTGGGCCCGCACCACCGGCGAGGGGTGTGCGGCCAGCTCCACCAGACGGTCGAGGCACTCCCGCGCCCTGGTATTGGCTGCGACGATACACGCATTGCGGAGGATGCCGGCCAGCTTGGTGCGTTTGATCGCGGTGCCGCGGAAGACCTCGGCAAAACGCGCGGGGTCGAGGTGAAGCAGGTCCTTCAGTGAAAGGAGGGCGAACGCGTCGCGCGACTGGAGCAGCATTCTCCGGCCCAGCCGGGCAAACCGGTTCCACGGGCAGACTTCCAGGCAGGTGTCGCACCCGTAGATCCGATCCCCGATCAGGGGTCGCAATGCGCGGGGAATGATCCCGCGGTTTTCGATCGTCTGATAGGAAACACAGCGCCGGGCATCCACCACCCCGGGGGAGCGGATCGCCGCGGTGGGGCACGCGGTGATGCAGCGCGTGCAAGACCCGCAATAAAGACCCACCCGGGAACCGTCCGCGCCCGCCCCGGCGCGCCCCGGGGCCAGGGGCGGATCCGGCTCCAGATCCAGGGTGGTCAGGATCTCCGCCAGGAAGAGCCAGTTACCGGCGGCGCGGGAGATCAGCATCGCGTTTTTTCCGATGAAACCCAGCCCGCCCCGCTCCGCCCAGGACCGTTCCAGCACCGGGCCCGTGTCCGTGTAATAGCGGTAACCCTCGGGTGGCAGCCCGCAGACTTCCTCCAACACCCTGCCCGCCGACGCCAGCGCGGGCCGCAGGGTGTCATGATAATCGGAATACAGGGCGTAACGTGCCCAGCGCGGTCCGGCCGGGGCCGGGTCCGTGGTCGTGGTGTAGTTGATGCCGAGCAGCACTGCGCTCCGGGCCCCGGCCAGGACACGCTCCGGGTCCAGTCGCTTGGGAACCGAGCGCGCCATCCACTCCATGTCCGCGTGTCCACCGGCGGCGATCCATCGGGTAAGTGCATCACCCTCCGCGTCAGGAGTACGACCGAGCCGGGCAAATCGGACCTCGTCGAAACCGAGGGCAAGCATCCGGCCGCGCAGCTGTTCGCGCACGTTGTTCATCCCGCCCATCCCGGGCCGCGCGGGCGGAAGTCCGCCGCCTCGCGCCGGTAGATCCGGAGAACGTGGCTGACGATGTCCAGCAGTGGGCGTCCATCGGTCAACAAAAGGGTCCCCGATCGACGGTAAATGGGCTCGCGCGCCGCGTAGAGCACCCGGATCCGCTCCATCGGGTCCTCCACGTTGAGCAACGGGCGATTCCGGTTCCCCTGGGTTCGCTTCAGGATCGTTTCTAGGGAGGCGTGCAGGCAGATCACCACCCCCCGCGCTTTGAGGAGGTCCAACATCCCCGGTTGGACGACCAGGCCGCCGCCACACGCCACGACGCAGCCGTTTGCCGGATGACCGGTCTCGATGAAACTGCGCTCGAGCTGACGAAAGGCCTGCTCCCCTTCCTGCTCGAAAATCTCCGGAATCGTCCGTCCCTGCGCCCGCTCAATCTCAAAATCGCTGTCGAGCAGCTGAAAGCCCAGTTTTTGCGCGACCGCCCGACCGATGGTGGTTTTGCCGGTGCCCATGAAGCCCACCAGGTAAAGATTGGCGCAGGACGGGGTGGGCATAGGACGCAGTGCTTAAGCCGGCAGGCAGCCTCCTGCCAAACATGAAAAAGCCCCGGACGAACGTGTCGTCCGGGGCTCCCTGAAAAACGATCACATATGGGCGATGATGTTGTCGCCGAAAGCCGAGCACTTGATCTCGGTGGCGCCCTCCATCAGCCGCGCAAAATCGTAGGTCACTTTCTTGGAGCCGATGGCACCGTTCAGGCCCTTTACGATGAGGTCGGCCGCCTCGTTCCACCCCATGTAGCGCAGCATCATCTCTCCGGAGAGAACGACGGAGCCGGGATTGACGACATCCTTGTTGGCGTACTTCGGCGCGGTGCCGTGGGTGGCCTCGAAGATGGCGTGACCGGTGACGTAGTTGATGTTGCCGCCCGGAGCGATGCCGATGCCACCCACCTGCGCGGCGAGGGCGTCGGAAAGGTAATCACCATTGAGATTGAGCGTGGCGATCACGTCGAAGTCGGTCGGACGGGTCAGCACCTGCTGCAAGGTGATGTCGGCGATGGCGTCCTTCAGGATCAGGCCCGCGCCGCGCTTGCCCTCGGGAATCTTGCACCAGGGGCCACCATCGAGGAGCTCGGCGCCGAACTCGCTCTTAGCCAGTTCGTACCCCCAGGACGCAAACGCGCCCTCGGTGTACTTCATGATGTTGCCCTTGTGGACAAAGGTGACCGATTTCTTCTTCTGCTCGATCGCGTATTCAATCGCGGCTCGCACCAGGCGCTCGGTCCCTGTCTTGGAGACCGGCTTGATGCCGATCCCAACCACCTCGGGGGTGTCACCAAAACGAATCTTTTTGTACTCCTTCGGAAAGGTGGCCTTGAGGAACTCGAGGGTCTTGGTGGCCTGCTCCTTGCCCGCCTCGAAATCGATGCCGGCGTAGATGTCCTCGGTGTTTTCACGGAAAATCACCATGTCGACCTTTTCCGGGTGCTTCACTGGCGACGGCACGCCGGTGAACCACTGGACCGGGCGAAGGCAGACGTACAGGTCGAGCATCTGGCGCAGGGCCACATTGAGCGACCGGATGCCGCCGCCGACCGGGGTGGTCAGGGGCCCCTTGATACCCACGAGGTACTCGCGGAAAGCCTCGATGGTGTCGTCGGGAAGCCAGTTGTTGAAGCGTTTGAAGCTCTCCTCGCCCGCAAATACCTCAAACCAGGAAATCTTGCGCTTGCCCCCGTAGGCCTTTGCCACGGCGGCGTCGAAGACGCGCACGGAAGAGGCCCAGATATCGGGGCCAGTGCCGTCACCGCGGATGAACGGGACGACAGGATTTTCGGGGACGGAGAGTTTGCCGTTGGCAATCGTGATCTTGCTGCCGGCGGGAGGTGTGACGGTCGTGTAGGCCATGAACAGAAAGGACTAGAGGCTCTTGCAGAAGTTCGCGAGTCGGGCCACGCCTTTGGCCAGCACGGCGTCGCTGGTGGCGTAGCTGAGACGGAGGTAGCCCTCGGCGCCAAAAGCGCCACCGGGTACGGCGGCCACTTTTTCCGTCTCGAGCAGCCGCGCGCAGAAGTCCTGCGAGGAGAGACCAAAGGAAGAGATGTTCGGGAAAAGGTAAAAGGCGCCTTGGGCCAGGAGGCAGGACACGCCGGGGATGCGGTTGAGTTCCTCGTGAAGGAACCGCCGCCGGCGGTCGAAAGCGGTCAGCATTTCCCCAAGGGCGGCCTGGGTTTTCGCCTTTTCCTTCAGGGCGGCGAGAGCGCCGTATTGGGCAAAGGTAGTGGCGTTGGACGACATCTGGCTCTGCAGTTCGCTCACTGCCTTGGCGATCGGAGCGGGCGCGACCAGGGTGCCCAGCCGCCAGCCGGTCATCGAGTAGGTCTTGCTGAAACCCGACACGATCACGGTGCGTGCTTCCACCTCACGGCCGAAGGTGGCGGGAGACACGTGCTGCTGGCCGTCGTAGACGAGATGCTCGTAGATCTCGTCCGACATGACATAGAGGTTGTGCTTCACCGCCACGGCGATGATCGCCTCCATTTCCCCGCGCGAATAAACGGCGCCGGTCGGGTTGGAGGGCGAGTTGATCACCAGCAGCTTCGAACGCGGGGTGATGGCGGACTCCAGCAGGGCCGGGGTCAACTTGAAGCCGGAGCGGTCGTCCGCGAGGACGAACTTCGGGGTGGCACCCGCCAGCTTCACCATTTCCGGATAACTCACCCAATAGGGCGCTGGGATGATGACCTCGTCCCCCGGACTGCAGAGCGCGAGGATGGCGAGGTAGCAGGAAAACTTGCCGCCGGGGCTGACCACCACCTGCCCGGGCGCAACCCTCAGGCCATAGTCTGCCTGGTATTTCTCGGCGATGGCGGCGCGGAGCTCATCGATGCCGGGCGTCGGAGCATATTTGGTCCGTCCCGCCTTGAGGGCGCTGATGCAGCCTTCCTTGATGTGCTCCGGAGTGTCGAAATCCGGTTCACCGGCGGCAAAACTGCAGACGTCCTCGCCTGCGGCCTTGAGTGCTTTGGCCTTCGCATCAACGGCAAGCGTCGGCGACGGCGCAATGTTCTGTGCCCACGAGGACAGTGGCAACGGTTGGATGCTCATGCGAATAGGGGCGACGACTAAAGGTCCGCCCGCACCGAAGGCAAGCGCCCCTTTCCGCTGCAATCGCAGGGGTGCGTCGTGGCGCGAGAACCGGTCACCCGGACCGGTTTCACTCGTGCAAAACGGAGGTGGATTAACGCCCGCGCTTGGCGGACTTCTTCGAGGACTTCGCTTCCAGGGAGTCGATCGCGACCCGGAGGAGCTCGCCCACGCTGACCTTCTTCTTCTTCGCGTACTTCCCGAGCTTCGACTTCATCTCGCCCGGCAGGCGGACCGAGATCTGGCGATGCTCCTCGGAGGACGCCTCGAACTTGTCGTAGTCGTATTGCTCAATCGCGAGGCGAACGACCTCGCTGGTGGACTTCAAGCCGAGCTGCTTTTGCTGTGTGGTCAGCTTGCTGATCAGGGACAGGGGTAGATCAAACGTCAGCGGAGAGGGCGCGGTGGTATTGTTTTTAGCCATGGCAATACAGTCTCAGACCTTTGGGTTTTGTCTTACTGCAGCACTACAAGAAGGAGCCGGCCGCGTCGTAATCAACGCTAAACTGCAGGAAGATGCAGGAAAGAGAACGGGTTGTGCCTCCCGCCGCGTATTTCCTAAGGTGCGACGCGCTGTATCCGGTCCTGGGCCGGGGGGCGTATCAGCTCCCCCAACATCCCCGGCTCAAAGACCGCCGGGGCCGTATCCAAACCCACCGCCGCGCCGGTCAGGCTGAACCGCGTCTTGTTGCGGGTGGTTTCGTCACGGAAATCAATGGACTTCACAACCCATTGTTCATCAACGCGCTTAAGATCGATGACCGAGACGCTTTTGAAGGGCTTCCCCTCCTCTCCGATGTATTCAGCCTGCACCGGTGCGCCGTATTGGGAATCGAGGTGGACGCGCACGCCGGTGAGCCGCGGCCAGGCCGTGGACACCGCCTCCGGGGGATACATCAGGAAGGTGTCGGCCGGCCGTCCTCTCACCTTGGATACCCCTTCGTAGACAAACTCCGTCCAGTAAAGGTAGCCCAGCTGTAGGTCGAAAGCCGCTACGTCGGTGCCGGCCAGCCCGCTGAACCGCTCCGCCGCCGGGAGTTCCCCGGGACCGCCGGACTGCCCCGCCCAGCTCCAGACCGGCGCCCCGGGGGCGCTGCGCAGGAGCAGGCGTCGCTCCGACCCGGCCAGACCGGGCTGGAGGACAAAGCGGGAGACCGGGCCCTCCGGGCTGTCGCCCGTCCACATCCGGCCGGGCACGGTGCGCTCGGCCCCGCGCCGGGGCATCACCCGCAGCTCGAACTCAAAGTAGTTGTCTCCCGCATACAAACCGCGGCGTCGGAACTCCTCCAGGATCCGCCGGCCCTTGGCCTGGTCGGGCTGGCCGATCTGCACGTACTCCGGCAGCGGGCGCTTGCGGTGCGACTGCGCCCGGAGGTCACCAGCGAAAGGGGCGCAGACGGAAAAAAGGCAGGCCACCAGGAGGGCCTGCCTTATCAGCTGCGCGGAAACACGTCCGGCGCGGTTCATCGCCGGGTTATTTGGTGGCGGGAGCCGGCAGCGCCGGCGCCGTCTCCGTCGCGGTGGCATTCTGCTCCACCGCCGCCGGGGCGGTCGCGGGAGCGGCCGGGGTGCTCACCGCCGGGATGGTGGGCAGCGCACCGCCCGAAGGACCGGCGTGCTTGTGCTGGTACACGTGGCCGAGGTAAACCAGGAAGCTGAGGACGAAAAACGCGATCGAGGCTTTGATCGTGGCGCCGCTCAGGACGTTGCCCGTCTCGGCCCCGAAGGCCGCTTCGGCCATGCCACCGCCCATCGCCGCGCCCATGCCGCCGTCGGATTTCGCCTTCTGGGCGAGGACCACGAGGATGAGAAACACGGAAATGAGGATCAGTACGAAAGTGGCGATGTAGATGAGAATGCTCATTTGAAAGGGTGAACAGAGCAGGAGCGCCCGCGCCCTGTCAATTCGCGAGGTGGCGGTTCGCCCGCCCGGCGGCCGCCCCCGGGGGCGTCAGATGGAATAATCGTCGGGCTTCCCGTGATCGGCCTGGGGTGCGGGCGCGTTGGTGTCGGAGGCACGCTCCCGTTTGCGGTCGTAAAAGATCCGGACGTCCGCCTTGCGGGTCTGCAGCAGGTGCGAGGCCCGGAGCAGCGCCTTGCGGGTGCTGGCGGTGAGGTTGGCCTCCGCCGGAAAGATGTTCTCCCGGCCGATCCGGTCGAGCGAGCCGCTCGCCCGCAACACGCGCTCCACGTCCGGGTTGATCCCGCTCACCAGTAGGTGCCGGCCGGTTTTCTCCAGGTACTCGTGGAGCTGGAGGAGCGACATGACCGAGGTGGCATCGAGGTGACGTGCATTTTTCATCCGCAGGATCACCACCCGGATGTTGTCGTCGTCGGCCAGGAGGCGCACCTGCTCCTGGAAAAGGTCGGCCGCGCCGAAAAAGAGTTCGCCCTCCACGTGCACGATGGAAATCGCCGCATTGCGCCGCTGCCCCCGGTCCTCCAGTTCCGACAGATTCCCGGCGGTGTCGAAGCCATACTCCACCAGCGAAGGGGCGCTGGCTTTGCGCAGGAAAAGCGCCAGCGAGATGCCGATGCCAACGTAGATCGCGGTGTCGAGCTTGAGGAAAAACGCCGCCGCCATCGTGACGGCAAAAACCACGGCATCGGAACGGGTCGAACGCCAGGCGATCCGGATCTGCTCCCAGTTGATCATCTTGTAACCGATCCGAATCAGGTGGGCGGCCAGGCTGGCCACCGGGATGTAGTTGATCAGTGGAGTGACGAAGGCCAGGGCGGCCAGAACCATCAGGCTGCTCGCGATCCCGGAAAACTGGGTCTTGCCTCCGCTGGTGTAGTTCGCCCCGCTGCGCGCAAAGGACGCCGAACCCGGCATCGCGCCGTAGATGGAGGCCGAGACGTTGGCCAGGCCCATCGCGATCAACTCCTGGTTGGGGTCGATGCGCTGGCCGGACTTGGCCGCCATCGTCTTCGAGATGGAGATCGCCTCGAGCATGCCGAGGATCGCGATGGCGAGCGCGGCTCCCATCAGGGGCGTCACCATCGAGGCGTTGGCGGCATTGATCGGGATACCGGTGAAGGACGGGATCGCCACCGCCAGGGCGCCCTCATCCCGGATCGTGCGCACCCCGAGCGAAGCGATGTCGCCCCAGCGCGTGAAGAGGCTCACAAAGACGAGGACAAAAAGCTCCGCCGGCACCCGCGGGGCGAAGTGTTCGATCGCCCAGAACATCAGGAGGGTGGCGATGCCCATCGCCGCCGAGTACAGGTTGAAGTCCATCGCTGCGAGATGGAGGAGGGACTGCCCCAGCGACTGGAGAAAACTTCCCCGCTCCCCCGCCTCGATGCCGAAGAGATGGGGGATCTGCCCAGCGATCAGGAGGACGCCCACCGCGGTGCCGTAGGCGATGATGACGGAGCGGGAGATAAACTGCGTCAGCTTCCCGAGCTGCGCCACGCCGGCGACGAGCTGGAACACCCCGATCATCAGCGCCAGCAGGAGGGTGAGCTCCGCCGGGGTCAGCCCCACATTGCTGAAGGAATAGATCGTCGCCGCCAGGATGATCGAGATTGAGTTGGTCGGCCCGAAGACAAGGTGCCGCGACGAGCTGAAGACCGCGTTGACCAGGCCTCCCACAATGACGCAGAGCATCACCATCAGCGGGGGCAGCCCGACGATGAGGGCAAAACCGATCGCCTGGGGTATCGAAACGAGGGATACGGTGGCGCCGGCGATGGTGTCCGCCTTCGCCTTCTTCCAATTGTAGTTCCGGATCTCGTCGAGCAGCGGGAACCGCTGCCGGACCCACCGCCGCGAATAACGCTGCAGCTGATCGACCGCTCCGCTCGTGGCCTCCGCGGGCGTCATTCCCGGCTCATGCTTCGATTCCGATCTTCTCGAGCAGGCGCTGGAGATCCTCGTTGCCCGAATATTCGATCACGATGCGGCCCCGCTTCGGGGTGTGCTTGACCGCCACCCGGGCACCGAGATGCGACGTGAGCTTCTTTTGGATACTCGCGATCGCCGCCGCCTCCATCGGAGGAACCGCGCGGCCGGGGCTGGTGGTGGCCCCGCCGGCCGGCGCGCCCGCCTTGTGGTTGAGCACGAGCTTTTCCGTGGCCCTGACGCTGAGTCCCTCCTCGATCACCCGTCGGGCGAGGATCGCGCGCTGGGCGTGTTCCTCGATCCCGAGCAGCACCTTGGCGTGGCCCACGCTCAGCAGGCCCTTGGAAAGGTAGCCCTGGAGTTCCCCGTCCAGCGACAACAGGCGGAGGGCATTGGCGACGGAGGCCCTGCCCTTCCCCACCCGCTCGGCCGCCGATTCCTGGGTCAGGTCAAAATCGCGGATCAGGCTGGCATAGCCATAAGCCTCTTCGATCGGGTTGAGCCCTTCACGCTGCAGATTCTCGATCAAGCCGAGCGCCGCGGAGGACGCATTGCTGGCCTCCACCACCCGTGCCGGGATGGTCTTGATCTTCAGGAGCTGGAAGGCGCGCCAGCGGCGCTCGCCGGCGATCAGCTGGAATTTGTCGCCCGTCTTGCGGACCACGATCGGCTGCAGCAGGCCCTCCGAGCGGATGCTCTCGGCGAGCTCGTGGAGTTGCTCCGCCGAGATTTCGCGCCGGGCCTGGTAGGGGCTGGGTTCGACGGCCAGCACCGCGACCTCCTGGAAGCCGGGGGCCGGTGGCGGCGCGGGAGGAGCGCCCGCCGGCGCCGTCGCCGCGGATTGGGGGGCGGATTTCGCCGCCTCGGCCTTGCTGGATGCGGGCACGGCGTTGGCGATCAAACCGCCGAGTCCGCGTCCGAGACGTGATTTGGGTGCAGCCATCGTTACTTGCCTCCGGGGATGAAGAGTGTCTGTCCCGCCTGAATACGGGAGGGATCGGAAAGCTTGTTGGCATTGATGATGTCGCGGGTCGAGGCTCCTGTCTTCTTCGCGATCCCGGCCAGGCTGTCGCCGCGCTGCACCGTGTAGGTGATGCCCTCGCGCGGGAAATCATCGGTGAAGGTCGGGGCCGACACCGGGGAGCGCGCCGCACTGATTCCGCGGGCCAGCGAATCGATCGCCGCATTGGTCTGCACCGCTAGCTTCTCCATCTGCACGCTCACCTGCTGAAGGGTTTCCGACTTTGTGTTTACGTCACCGGAGCGGATCGCGCGGTTGAGGTCGGCCACCGCCTCGTTCAGCTGCGCCACGGTCGCGAGGTTCTGGCTGTTCGCGCGGGTCCGCAGGTCCTGGTTCTCGCGCTCCAGCTGCTCCACCCGAAGTTGGAGTTCACCCATCCGCTGGGTGAGCAACCGCACGTCCTCACGCAGGTTGGCCATCTCGTACCCGGCGGACTGGGCGCGTAAAAACGGCGCTAAAGAGACAAGCGCGACGGTCATTAGAAACCCGCGCAGACAGGCTTTTTCCATGGGCGCGAACTTTGCGCAAATTCCGCTGTGAAAACAAGCGGCGAGCGCGGAACTTCATTTCCGGAGCGCAGTTCTGGCGTTGTTCACAGCCCCTCGCTGCGCGTTTTTTGTTTAGACTTCGGCGGCGGCCGGGCGCAGAACGACGACGCCGTTATGCCCAACCCCATGCGCAGGAAAACGATCCTGATCTTCTCGCTGGTTTTCGCCCTCCTCGTGGCTTTGGCAGCGATCATTTCCCAGGAGTCGATGCAGGAGCAGCTGGGAGACAGTTATTATGTCATCTGCCTTTCCCTGATCGGATGCATCCTCGTCGTGGTCGCGGGCTACACCTGGGACCGCACCGTCCATCAAAAGCTCAAGGAAATCAGCACCACCGCCGCGCGCACGACGGTGGCGGTGGAAGACTCCGCCTCGCGCGCCCCCTCCCCGACCGAGGACGAGATGGACGACGTGATCGGCGTCGCCCGTCAGATCGAACGCATGGCGCAGTCCCTGCAGAAGGTGGAAGCCAGTTACCGCGCCATCGTCGAGGACCAGCTCGACCTGATCTGCCGCTATCGCGCCGACGGTCGCCTCACCTTCGTCAACGGCGCCTATGCGCGCTTTTTCGGCCGCAAACGCCAGGAGCTGATCGGCCAGGCTTTCGCCCTCCATGAGGCCGGTATCCCCGCGCTCGATACCTTGGGGCGGCTCTCCGACCTGGTTTCGTTTGAACACGGCCTTGTCTCCCCCGAGGGACAGCGCGTGACCCACCAGTGGACGCATCGCGCGATCAAGGACGCGGATGGCAACGTCATGGAATTTCAGGCCGTGGGCCACGACATCACGGTGCGCAAGGAGGCCGAGGCCGCCCTGCTGCGGGCCAAGGACGCCGCCGAATCCGCCGACCGGGCGAAAAGCGAATTTCTCGCCGTGGTGAGCCACGAGATCCGCACACCCATCAACGGGGTGATCGGCTTCACCAAACTGCTGCGCGAGACGCCGCTCTCGGCCGAGCAGCTCAACTTTGTGGAGATGATCGGCACCAGCGGACTGACCCTCGAATCGTTGATCAGCGACATCCTGGACATGTCCAAGATCGAGGCGGGCAAGATCGAGATCGACCGCGCGCCCTTCGGCCTGCGCCGCTCCGTCGAGGAGGTGGTCGCGTTCTTCACGCCCAAGGCCCGTGCCGCCGGTCTGCGCCTGGAAACGCAGATCGACCCCGACGTCCCCCAGATCGTCTATGGCGATGCCAACCGGCTCCGGCAGATCCTCGTCAACCTGGTGGGCAACGCGATCAAGTTCACCGAACGCGGCGGCATCACCGTTTCTCTTTCCGCGGCGCGCGAGTCCACCCCGGAGGTGAACGGCTGCCGCGAGGTGCGCCTCCTCTTCGCCGTTACCGATACCGGGATTGGGATTCCCGCCGAAAAACTGGGAATGCTCTTCAAACCCTTCAGCCAGGTGGACACCTCGGCGCACCGCCGCCGCGGGGGCACCGGCCTCGGACTGATCATTTCCAAGCGCCTGTGTGAACTGATGGGCGGCAACATTGCGGTGGAGAGTGAACTGAACCGCGGCTCCACCTTCCGTTTCAGCCTGCGGGCCGATTACGAGCGCGCCAGCGACCCGGTCGAAGTGGGCGCACCCGCCGCCCGCGCCGCCACCTTCGGGCGGCCCGCCACCGCGTGAGGTTTTCCTTTGGAGGCGCGGGCCGGAATCGAACCGGCGCATAGAGGTTTTGCAGACCTCGGCCTTACCACT
Source organism: Verrucomicrobiota bacterium (assembly GCA_023428905.1). Classification (GTDB taxonomy): domain Bacteria; phylum Verrucomicrobiota; class Verrucomicrobiia; order Opitutales; family Opitutaceae; genus EW11. The sequence goes on along the minus strand of JAEYWP010000016.1, from coordinate 17,871 downwards.
TGGCTACCGCGCCCTCTTCAAAAGGAGCGCGGACCTTGCAGAAAAAGATCCGTATCCGCAAGTACTGAAATCAGAACTCTCGCGGGTGCGTTCAGAGTACCTCGAGATCGGCGCGGACGATCTTTTCCAGGCGCGCGAGCAGGTCCGCCACCGTCGCCTCCGTCGGCCCTTCCACCAAAAGGCGCAGCTTCGGCTCGGTTCCGGAATAACGCACCAGCACCCTGCCCTCGCCGGCCAGTTCCCGCTCCACCGCTTGGATCGCAAAGGGAAGATGCGGCAGCTGAGCGAGCTCCCGTTTCTCCCGCACCTTGAGACTGAGGGTGCCCTGCGGAAACTTGCGAAGCCCGCGGCGCAGCACGGAAAGTGGCTGGCCCGTACGGCGCATCACCTCGAGGACAGCCAGCGCCGCCACCAAGCCGTCCCCCGTCGGAGACACGTTCGAGAGGATGATATGACCGGACGACTCGCCGCCGAGTTGCGCGCCCTCCGCACGCATCCGTTCGATCACATAACGGTCCCCCACGGCGGTGCGCACCACCCGGCCACCCGCTGCCTTCACCGCCGCGTCCACTCCAAGATTACTCTGCACCGTCACGACCAGGAGCCCATTCGGCAGCGTGCCCTGGCGAAGGCGGTCGAGAGCGAGCAGAGTCAGGATCTCGTCCCCGTCCAGCACCTCGCCGCGCTCATCGCAGAGGACACAGCGGTCGCCGTCGCCGTCGTGCGCGATGCCCACGCACGCGCCGTGCGCCTTGACCAGGTCCGCCATGCGCTCGGGGTGCTCGCTGCCCACGCCGGCGTTGATGTTGGTGCCGTCGGGGCTGCTGCCCAGGGTGTTGACCTGCGCGCCCAGTCTGCGAAGCACCTCGGGACTGCTGACACAGGTCGCGCCGTTGGCGGTATCGAGGACGATCTTCCATCCCTCCAGTCCACCTCGGGGTAACATTCGCTCCACGCAGTCGAGATAGGCATTGAGCCCTTCGCCCCACTGGGCGCTGCGGGAGATCACCGTGGGCAACTCGTCGGGAATGAGCGACTCGATCTGGAGTTCCTCCGCGTCGGTCAGCTTCACCCCGCCCGGGCCGAAGAACTTGATGCCATTGTCGCCAGCCGGATTGTGCGACGCGGTGACGACGACACCGAGCGCGCCCGTCTCGCGGGCTACCGCGGCCGCGACCGCAGGGGTGGGCACCACGCCGAGAAGCCGACACTCGAGGCCCATCGCACTCAGGCCGGACGCGACGGCGAGCACAAGCGGTTGTCCGGACGCACGCGTGTCCCTGCCGACAAAGGCGCGCAAGGGCCCGCCAACCGAACCGCGTGAGGCAAATCGGCCGGCAGCCACGGCGAGCTTTTCAGCAAACACCTCGTTGATCAACGGGCCGCCAAACGCGCCCCGCACACCATCGGTGCCGAAATAGCGGCGGTTCATGCTCGGAAATAGTCGCGGGTCGCAGCGATCTTGGCACGAACGCCGCCCCCGAGGAGCTGGTCGCGGGCCGCCGCCACACCGTCGCGAACCGACGCGGTGCGCCCACAGATCCACAGGGCGCACCCGGCGTTGAAACTGATCGTGTTGACCAGGCCCGCCGGTCCACGCCCCTCCAGGATGGCCTCGACAATGGCCGTGTTGGTGGCGAGGTCTCCCCCCTTCAGGTCCTCGAAGTCCGAGCGCGGGAGGCCGTGCTCCTCCGGGGTCCAAATGGCATCGACTTCCCGCAACCGGCCGAGTCCACGCACCACGTTCGACGTGGCCGTGGTCAACTCGTCGATCCCGCGCTCCTCGGTGATGATCCCGTGGGCCACCAACCCTGCGGTGACGCCGAGGGTGTCGAAGGCGTCGGCCAGGCGCGACACCCACGCTCGCGAAAAAACGCCGAGGAGCACATGCGCCGGTCTTCCCGGATTCACCATCGGGCCGAGAATATTGAACAACGTGCGTTGCCCTTCGGCCGCCAGTGCCTTGCGCACCGGTGCAATGTGCCGGAAGGCCGGGTGAAACGCCGGGGCGAAGAAAAACACATAACCCAGGTCGCGCAGGGCGCCGCGCAGTTTTTCCGGCGGGGCATCGAGCTGGTAACCGAGTGCACCAAACAGGTCGGCACTGCCGCACTTTGAGGTAACGCCCCGGTTCCCGTGTTTCATCACCGGCACTCCCAGGGCGGCCAGCGTTAAGACCACGAGTGTAGAAATGTTGAACCCGCCTGCGTGGTCGCCGCCGGTACCCACCACGTCGATCGCCGCAGGCGCAAGGTCGTGCACCCCGGGATCGATCGCCAGCTGGCGAAAAACTCGGGCAAAGCCCGCGAGTTCGGCCGCCGTCTCGCCGCGCACCGCCAAGGCGCGCAGGAAATCGGCTTTGGACGCGTCCGAAACCTCGGGCGAGGTCAGGGCGTGCGCCGCCTGCTGGATTTCGGGATAAGTCAGTTCGACTCCCGCACGGATCCGGGGCGTGTAAGGCTCAAGGGCGCACATGAGGGGACAGGGAATCGGAAAAGCCGCCGGCGAGAAAAGCCTAAACTCGACAGACTGATCGGCATCTGGAACGAACCCGGCGTGCATGTCCGTCTCCGACTCTTCGCCGCGTTTGCCGCCGTCTGCTGGTTTGCCGGGGTCCTTCCCGCCCAAGCCCCGGAAGCAGCCGCGCCCCTGAGCCCTGCGCCAGCCACGCCGTCCGATGGCGCTGTGGCGCGCCTGAGCCTCCGCGAGGCGGTCGTCCTCGGCCTGGTCGAGGGGATCACGGAATTCCTCCCGATTTCATCCACCGGGCACCTGATCATTGCCAACAACATGCTCGGCCTGGACGTCGACACGCCCTTGTCCGACGCCGAAGGGGCCCCGCTGTACGCCGAAGCGCCGTCCCCGGAAAACCCCGCGGGGGTGCCGCTGACCATCAAGCTGGCGGCAGACACCTACGCCGTCGTGATCCAGATCGGCGGCATTGCCGCCGTTTTAATCCTCTATGCCGGGCAACTGCTCGGGATTGTTCGCGGTCTGGCCGGGCAGAATGCCGCCGGTCTGCGCCTCCTGCGCAACATCATCCTCGCCGTGTTCCCCGCCGCCACCATCGGCCTGCTCCTCCACGAGTGGATTGAGGACAAACTCTTCTCCATCGAGGCCGTCATCGTCGCCCTCCTGAGTGGCGCCGTTCTCATGATTGCGGCGGAACGGTGGCGCAAGGAGCAGCCGGCCGCGCGGGTGAAGCCTGAACCATCGGATTTGAGCAGCGGGCAGGCTTTGGCCGTGGGCGTGATGCAGTGTTTTGCCCTGTGGCCCGGCATGAGCCGTTCGATGATGACCATGGTGGGTGGCTATTTTGTCGGGCTGACCCCAGCCAAGGCCGCCGAGTTTAGCTTCCTGGTGGGCTTGCCCACCCTGGCAGGCGCGGCACTCCTCAAAGCCTATGGCAACGGGGCGGCCATGATCGCGGTCTTCGGGTGGACGCCTATCATCGTGGGCGCGGTGGTCGCCGCGCTTTCCGCCGGTCTGGCGGTCCGTTTCCTGGTGCGTTACCTCACCCGCCACGGGCTCGCCGTTTTCGCCATTTACCGGGTCGTGCTCGCCGCGCTGCTCGCGGTCTGGTTCTTCGCCTGAACAAGAAGCACGCGTCAACGCGCTTGACGCTGCCCCCGCCGACCCTTTACTCGCTCCCCTTTCGCACTTGTCAGATCGGTCGCCAACGACCTCTGGCGCACTCCTTTCAAACCGCACTCAACATGGCCAATCCGAAACGCAAGCAGTCCAAACGCCGCAGCGCCAACCGCCGCGCCGCCAACGCTTTCAAAGCTCCCCAGATCGCGAAGGATCCGACCGATGGCAGCGCCTTCCGCCCGCACCGCGTCAACCCCAAGAACGGGATGTACCGCGGTCGTCAGGTGTTGAACGTCGAGGTCTAAGACTTCGCGTTTTTTCACAGGCAGGTCGCTGATGGTATCCAGCAACGGCGCAGCCGGGCGCATCGCAGTCGATGCGATGGGCAGCGATCTCGGGCCTCCCGAGGTGGTTGAAGCCGTCAAGCTCGCGCTGAGCGAGTTTCCCGAAGTCAGCCCCATCACACTTGTCGGTAACGAGGCCGTCCTGCGGCCTCTCGCTGAAAAGGCGGGCCTTGGCGGACACGCCAAGCTCGCCTTTTTGCATGCCTCCGAGGTCGTCACGATGGACGACAAACCGCTGACCGCGATCAAGCGGAAGAAGGATGCCTCGATGTTTCGCGCGATCGAGCTGGTGAAGTCCGGTGAGGCCGGCGCCGCTCTAAGCTGCGGCAACACCGGCAGTCTGGTGGCCGCGGGGATTCTTAAGCTGCGCACGCTCGACGGCGTCGATCGTGCCGCCCTGGCGCCCGTCATCCCTCGCGCTAACGGCCATTTTATCCTGATCGATGCCGGGGCCAATCCGGAGGCCAAGCCCGAACACCTGGCTCACAACGCCGTCCTCGGCACGCATTATTGCCGGATGGAACTCGGGGTGGAAAAACCCCGCGTCGGTCTGCTCACCATCGGAACCGAAGAGGGCAAGGGCAATGCCCTCATCTCCGAGACGCACGACCTGCTGAAGCGACTTGATCCCATCATTCACTACATCGGGCCGGTCGAGGGCTTTCAGGTCTTCGCGGACGAGGTCGACGTGGTGGTCTGTGATGGCTTTGTCGGCAATATCTGCCTGAAGAGCTGGGAGTCCCTTTCGAAATTTTTCCGCAACGAGCTGAAGGCGCAGATCCAGGCCAATCCCCTGCGGATGGCTGGCGGGCTGCTCGCCAAGGGCGCCTTTGACGCCCTCCGCAACCGCATCAAGCCCGAGCGCTACGGCGGAGCCCCCTTGCTCGGCCTCCGCGGCACCCTGCTCAAGGCCCACGGCTCGGCCAACCGACAGGCCCTCAAGAATGCGATTCGCGACGCGAGCGAGATGATCAAGACCGACCTGAACCAACGCATCGAGGCCGACGTCGCTCGCGCCAATGATGCCCTTCGCCAGGTCGTCGCCTGAGCGGGGCCACCTGCCCCACCCCCTGCCCGCGCCGCCATGGCTCTTCCCACGATTGCAGTGCTCGGAACCGGGTCGTACGCCCCGGAAAAGATCCTGACCAACGAGGAACTCTCCAAGTGGGTCGACACCTCCAACGAGTGGATTGAAACCCGCACCGGTATCCGGGAGCGCCGGATCGCCGGACCCCACGAGGCCACCTCGGACCTCGCGGCCCGCGCCGGTCAGGCCGCACTCGCCGACGCCGGACTCACCGCCGCAGACATCGGCCTGGTGATCGTCGCCACCCTGACGCCGGACATGCCGATGCCCGCCACCGCGACCATCGTGCAGCACAAACTGGGGGTGCCCCAGCATGCCGCGTGCTTCGACCTGAACGCCGCCTGTTCCGGCTTCCTCTACGCGCTCGACACCGCGTGGGCCATGCTCTCCTCAGGGCGGTACAAACACGCCCTGGTGATCGGCGCGGAAAAGATGTCCTCCTTTCTCGACTGGAAGGACCGCAGCACCTGCGTGCTTTTCGGCGACGCCGCCGGAGCCGTCGTCCTGGGGCCCTCCCGCGGAGACGGCGCCCGCATCATCGGCACCCGCCTCTATTCGGAAGGCGGCATGCAGGATCTCCTCTGCATTCCCGGCGGCGGCAGCCACGCCCCCGTCACCGCCGAGTCCTTCTCCGCCGGCAACCACTTTGTGAAGATGAAGGGCCGCGAGGTGTTCAAGGTCGCGGTCCGCGAGATGGAGGACGCGATCGAGGAAATCCTGGAACAACACGCACTGACGGTCGATCAGATCGCCTGCGTGATCCCACACCAGGCCAACCTGCGCATCATCGATGCGATTTCGAAGAGCCTCGGTGTGTCGCTGGAACGCTTTTTCATCAACGTCGACCGCTACGGCAACACCTCCGCCGCCTCGGTTCCCCTCGCCCTCGACGAAGCCCGCCGCGCCGGACGCATCCGGCACGGAGAAACCACGCTCCTGGTCGCGTTTGGGGCGGGCTTGACCTACGGGGCCTCGCTGGTTCGCTGGTAACTCCTTCCAATGATGTCTCTTCCCGCCTTTCGCAGGGTTGTCGCCTTCGCATTCGTCCTCTTCGCCTGCGTCGCCGCGCTCCCAAGCCGCCTAAGTGCGGACCTGGTCTGGACACCCCAGTCCGGCTGGCGCGTGGAAGGGGGCGTGCTTTCCGGCCTGACCGGCCCCGAGGGCCGCAACGCGGTCGAGCTGATGAACCGCGCGCGCACCGCCGAGGAACGCGGCAGCCGCCGCTCCGCCATCAAACTCTACACCCGGGTGGCCAAGCGGTATCCGAATTCCATCTACGCACCCGAGGCCCTTTACCGTTCCGCCGGCCTGCGCCTGGCGAAGCGCCAGTGGGTCAAGGCGTTCCAGGATTACCAGGCGGTGCTGATGCGCTACCCGAACACCCCGCGCTTCAACGAGATCGTGGGTGAGCAGTACCGCATTGCCAGCGCGCTGATGGACGGTGCGCGCGGCCGGATCCTCTGGGTCCTTCCCGGGTTCACCAACCGAGAGAAGGCGATCGAGATGTTTGAATACATCCTGATCAACGCGCCCTACAGTGACTACGCTCCCCTCGCCCTGATGAACATCGCGCGCGGCCACCAGCGGATGAAGAACACCGAGGAGGCGATCGACGCCCTCGACCGGATGATCAACAACTACCCGCAGAGCCTGCTCGCGCCCGACGCGTACCTGAAGCTCGCCGAGACCCACGCCTCGCTGGTGGAGGGCCCCTATTACGACCAGGAGTCCACCCGCAATGCCGTCACCTATTTCGAGGATTTCATGATCCTCTACCCCAGCGACGCGAACGTGGGGAAGGCGGAGAAGGGCCTGTCGGAAATGAAGGAGGTCCTGGCCGAGTCGAAGATCAAGATGGCCGACTTTTATTTCTTCAAGCGCGACAACTACAAGGCCGCCCGCGTCTTCTACAACGAGGCCATCACCGTGTATCCAGATTCACCGGTCGCCAACCGGGCCCGCGCGCGCCTCGCCGAGGTCGAAGCCGCCCAGGCGGCGGCGGAGCAGCCCGGCTCGGTGAAGAAGAAGCGTTTCCTGCTATTCTGAGCCGCTTCCGCATGCGCGCCCGGCTCATTCCTGTGCTTTTGCTTCTTGCCGGGCTTTTTTGCCTGGCGGGGTGCGCCAACTACCAGCTCGGCACCGAGGCCAAACCGGGCTTTGCCTCCGTTTTTGTCGAACCGGTGGAAAACACCGTCAACCTCCCCCAAGCCACCGCCCTCTTCGGCACGCAGGTCCGGGAGGCGCTGCTCAAGGACGGCCGGGTCAGCGTGACCAGCTCCCCCACCGGCGCCGACGTCACCCTCCTGGTCGAACTGGTCGCCTACGATCGCCGCGTCGCCACCGTGCGCCGCAGCGACACGGGACTCGCCCGCAGCTTCGACCTGGAACTCCAGGCGGTCTGCACCCTCCGGGACAATCGCTCCGGCAAACTGCTCTTCACCAAACGACCCGTGCGCGCCGTCCGGGAGGTCTTCACCTCCGACGGCACGGTCGAACAGGGTCCGGCGGGCGAACCCGTCTTTGTCAGCCGCCAACTCCAGGCCGAATACCAGACCATGCCCCTGCTCGCCGCCACCCTCGCCGACCGGGTGGCCCACACTGTATTGGATGTGTGGTGACGCGGCAGGCCGGCGCTTCGCTTTGACTGCCATGCACCGCCCCCAGCTCGCACCCTCCATCCTCGCCGGCGATCACGCCAACCTGGCCTCCAGCGCGGCCCAGGTGGAACAGCTCGGGATCTCCTGGCTGCACCTCGACATCATGGACGGGCACTTCGTGCCCAACCTGACGTTCGGGCCGCAAACGGTGGCAGCGCTCCGGAAGCACTCGAAACTCTTCTTCGATGTCCACTTGATGCTGGCGGAGCCACACCGGTACATCGAGGCCTTCGCCAAGGCCGGGGCCAACCTGATCAGCGTCCATATCGAACCCGCCTACGATCACCGCGCCACCCTCGCCCGGATCCGAGAGCTCGGCTGCCAGTGCGGCATCGTGATCAATCCCGGCACACCCTCCGCCGCGATCGAACCGCTGCTGGATGCAGTCGACCTCGCGCTCGTCATGACCGTGCAGCCCGGCTTCGGCGGCCAGTCCTTCCGCCGCGACACCCTGCCCAAGCTGACCGAGCTCGATCGGTGGCGCTCCACCCGCGGGCTCCGCTTCCGACTGGAAGTCGATGGCGGCGTCGACCTGCAAACCGGGCCGGAGTGCCGCCGCGCCGGCGCCGACACCTTCGTTGCGGGCACGGCCTTTTTCGCAGCGAAAGACCGCGCGGATTTCGCCCGCACCGTGGCTGGCTGGTGAGACCGCGGACCGTGGCCTAACGCGCGCCCGCGCTTTGCCGGGCCACCGCCTCCGCGCGGCGGTACTGCTGCCGGAAACGTTCACCCAGCTCGCGCCCGAGCCGCAACTCCTCCGCCTTGTCGCGCGAGCCGAGCACACGCTTGATCCGCCCGGCCGCCTCATCGTAGGCAACGGCGTCGAGGGACTGCATCACCGCGATCGCCTCGGCCGGCATTCCCGCGTCGATGATCGCGCGCCACGCCTGCACCAGCTCGCCATGGGAATCCAGGCACATCACCCGGATGACAAAGGCGAGTTCGCGAAACAAACCGCTGGTCCACGCGGCGCGATAGATCAGTCGATCCTCCTCCTGAAAAGGCGAAGCTTCGGGATCGGTCAGATATGGCCGGAAGGAGGCCTCGGTATAAAAGTCTCGCCGCACCGGCAGACGCCGCAGGGCAAAATGCTCGGGGCCACCGGGCGTTCCGGGTCGAAAATTCCACAGTTTCTGGCCGTCCATGGAGAGGGTGAACTCCATGAAGGCGATCGCGACGTCGCGATTGGGCGCACCGCGCATCAGCGCGATCGGGTCGACCGAACTGACGGACCCTCCGACCGGAGCCACGTAGTGGACGCGTTCCGACTTGCCGCGGCGGCGCACCGCCTCCGCCTGCTGGCGCCCGTAGAAGTCGATGCAAAGCCCGACCGCCGAATCGCCCTGTGCGACGTCGATCGGCGGCTTCTGGGAGGTGTCGGTGAAATACCGGGCGCTCGCTCCCGCCACCTGCAGCAGGCGAAGCCCCTCGATCCATCCCTCCCGCACCGCCCGCCGCTCCACCGCCTCCGCCCCAGCGGTGGCGTCCTCGCGCTGGAGGGCGTGCAGCCTGAGCTGCATCTGCTGTTGTACGATGTTCTCGAATACCTTGGCGATGGAGCTGCTTTTGGTCGGATCCGCCAGGGCAACCTCACCAAAAAGACGGGGATCGCGCAGGTCGGCCCACTGGCGCGGCGGCTGGTCCAGCCCGAGCCTCCGCAGGGAATCCTCGTTGTAGATCAGTCCGTAGCTGCTGAGCACGGAGCCAAACCAGAGCCCGCGCTCGTCCCAATATTCCTCCCCGGAAAAACTGCGCGGGATCACCGCCTCGTTAAACCACTCCGGGTGCTTCTGCAGGAGCCCGCTGTCCACCAGGCGTCCGGCCTGCGCCTGACGGATAAAGTCGTAGGTGCCGCCGCCGAAAAAGAGGTCGATCCCGCAGCTCACCTCCGACGCGAGGAAGGCCGCGCGCGCCGCTTTCATCTCCTCCGTCGCGTCGGCCGGTATGCGCGCCGACTGGAAGGTGGTCTGGACGTCGAGGCTCCAGGGTCGGCGCAGGGTCCGCGTCCAATACGCCTGGAAAGCGGAGACGTATTCGCCCTCGAGGAAGCGGGTGATTTCACTGGTCCCGCCGATCACGCGCCAGTCGACAAAGACGGTGCGACCGGTCCGCGCCCGGTACCACGCTTCGAAGGCATGGCTAAACTCGGAGCGGATCGCTTCGTTGTGCGGCGTGATGATGACCAGTGTATCGTCCGCTCGTCCCACCGGCGCCTCACCGCGTGGGCGCAGCGCGAACGGGAGGGCGACGATGCAAACCAGCGCGGCGAGAATGAAAAGCTTGGCCCGCATGGCGGTGTGAGTCGGGCGGCGAATGGCTCAGTCGATCAGGACCACCACGTCCTCCGGCTCGGCCGAGGCGAACAAATCCTTCTCGCCCGCATCGCCGACGAACCGGGGATTCATCTCCACGATCTTGAGCCCCTGGTCGGGGGAGGAGCCGGGGATGAATTCATACTGCGCCAGTTCACCGAGGTAGGTCGCCTCGCCGATCCGCCCGCGCACGGTGTTGATCGGGCGGGCGGTCGTGCCCAACTGCCAGCATTCCGGACGGATCGAGAGCGAGACGGCCGAGCCCACCGCGGGGCGGCGCGATGGGTCGCCCAGCACACCTTCAAAGGAGCCGACGGCAGTGTCCACCACAGCCCTCGGCCCCTCGAGGGAACGGACGGTGCCCGGGATAAAGTCAGTCTCACCGATGAAATTCGCCACGGTCCTGGTGTGCGGCCGGCGATACACCTCTTTTGCCGTACCCACCTGGAGGACACGTCCCGCATCCAGAATGGCCATACGGTCGGAAATGGACAGGGCCTCCTTTTGGTCGTGCGTGACGTACACCGTGGTCAGGGCGTGCTCCTTGCAGACCCGGCGGATCTCGGTGCGCATCTCGAGCCGCAATTTGGCATCGAGATTGGAAAGCGGCTCGTCGAGCAGAAGGCAGCGCGGACGGATCACCAGCGCGCGGGCCAGTGCGACACGCTGCTGCTGGCCACCCGACAACTGGTTGGGCTTGCGCTCGCTGTAGGCCTCCATCCTCACCGCCGCCAGCGCCTCGGCCACCCGGGTGCGAATCTCCTCCTTGCCGACCCGCCTCTCCTCCAGGCCAAAGGCGACGTTCTGGGCCACACTCATGTGCGGCCAGAGCGCGTAACTTTGAAACATCATGCCGGTGTTCCGCTTGTGCGGCTCCAGCCGGGTAACGTCGTCGTCACCGAACAAGACCCGGCCGCCCTCCGGGATGTAGAAACCCGCGAGGGTACGGAGCAGCGTGGTTTTTCCGCAACCGCTCGGTCCGAGGAGGAAAAACAGCTCCCCGCGCTCGATCGTCAGGCTCAGGTTCTGCAGAGCAACCGTGTTGCCGAAGCGTTTGATTAGGTTTTCGACGCGGATGGAGATCATGCCGCCGCAAGGGCTTGGCGAAACAAGATTCCACCCTCTGGTGAGTCAAAGGAATAAACCTCCTTTTCCCCGCGGAAACCCGTTTGCTTTCGGGCCCGGCGATTCCATAACCAAGGCCTTTACGATATGCCGAAAGAGAAGCTTCCCGTGGGCCATGCGGACCTCGAAACCGTGCTCGTCAGCGAGACTGCGATCAAACGCCGGCTGAAGAAGCTCGGGGCTGACATCTCGGCTGCGTATGGCGACGAGGAGATCACGGTGGTTGCCATCATCAATGGCGCGATCCTGTTCACCGCCGACCTCATGCGGACAATCACCAATCCCATCCGCCTGGACTGCGTGCGCATCTCGAGCTACCGCAACGACACGCGCTCACATGGCAAACCGCAGCTGCTGCACAGTCTCCAGCTGGACATCACCAACCGCCACGTCCTCCTGATCGACGACATCCTCGACACCGGGAAGACCCTCTCCGTGGTGGTGGACCTGATACGCAAGCAGGATCCCGCGAGCGTCCGCACCTGCGTGCTTCTGGACAAAAAGGGCCGGCGCGAGGTCGATTTCGAGGCCGACTTTGTCGGCTTCGAGATCCCTGACCGTTTTGTGGTCGGCTATGGCCTCGATTTTGCCGAACGGTACCGCAACCTGTCCTGCATCGGGGTGCTGAAGCCGCAGCTGCAGAATCCGCCCGAGTGGGCCTGAGGCCCGCTAGGACGGAACGTGTGACCGGCGGACCCCGCCTCACCAGGCGTCTCCGCAGAACCGCGCCACCGCGGCGTCGAGGGATAGCTTGGGATCCCGCTGCTGCCAGCGGGTGTAGTGTTGCAGGAAGGGAATGATCTGAAATGCGCCGGAGGCCACCTCGCGGTAATACAGCCGCGCCATCGGCCCGGCCTCCTTCAGGTATCCGGATTCTGAGAACCGCCGCAGCGCCGCCCCGAGGTCGTACCGCACAAGCCGGTGCTGCACCGCCCAACCTGCGTCGGTTTGTCTGAGGGTGGTGAACTGAGCGCCCGGCTTGCCGTCGAGCGGCAGGCCCACCGATCCGACCGTGACAATCTTCCGCGCGCCCCAGAGGCGGACGCCCGCGAAGTGGTTGTGCCCGCGCAGAATCCAGGGCTGCTCGAACCCCGCGAACATTGGCACCAGTTCCTCGTCGCTGGTGTAGGGAAAAACGAGGTCATTGTCGTTGCGTGGCGATCCGTGGGTGAAGAGCACGTCGGGTGCTTCCGGCAGGGTCAGCCAGATGGGGAGTGCGGCCAGTTCGCGGCGGCGTTCTTCACCCAGCTGGGCGGCGGCATACTGCACCGGACCGAAGCGTCGTGTCCGCCATTCCGGTGGCGCACGCTCGCTGTTCAAATCGAAGACATAACGCTCGTGGTTTCCACGCAGCACAGGGCAGCCGAGGGCCTTCACCCGCTCCCAACACGCCAGTGAATCCGGACCTCCGACCACAATGTCTCCGAGGACCAGGAGGCGGTCCGCCCCGAGTCGCTTGATTTCAGTCAACGCAGCTTCCAGCGCGGGAAGGTTTCCATGGATGTCGGCGAGGGCGGCGATCAGCACGGCGCCTAGGTGTGCCCGCGGGGAAGGCGCGGGCAATCCAGAAGATGCGCACGCCGGGGGCGCACGCCGGACGACTACACGCGGCGCCGGCGCGCGGCCTGGGGGCCGAGGAATTTCCGTTTCCCTGCACTCCCGCCGGAGGCCCTGGCCTTGGCTGCCGCACCCTTCTTGTAGTCGCCAGACTTCAGCGCGTTGATCTGATCGCGCAGCAGCGCCGCGCGTTCGAACTCCAGGCGTGCCGCCGCGGCCTGCATTTCGTCCTCCAGTTCGGCAACCACCGCGGCGACATCGTCGGCCGACTCCGCCACCTGCTCCTCCTCTCCGTCCTTGCCGCTGCCGTCATAGACATGGAGGCTCGCCTGGGCCGCGCGTTTCACGGAACGCGGCGTGATCCCGTGCTCGAGGTTGTAGGCGATCTGCTTTTCCCGCCGGTAGGTCGTGGTCTCGATCGTGCGTCGGATCGAATCGGTGATCTGGTCGGCGTAGAAGATGACCCGGCCGTCCTCGTGGCGGGCGGCCCGGCCAGCGGTCTGGATCAGGCTGGTTTCGCTGCGCAAAAACCCCTCCTTGTCCGCGTCGAGAATCGCGACCAGCGCCACCTCCGGCAGATCCAGCCCCTCGCGCAAAAGATTGATCCCGATCAGCACGTCGAAGTTGCCCAGCCGGAGGTTGCGCAGGATCTCCACCCGCTCGATCGCATCGATGTCGGAGTGCAGGTACTCCACCCGGATCTTCGCCTCGCGCAGGTACGCGGTGAGGTCCTCGGAGAGGCGCTTGGTCAGGGTGGTGACCAGCACCCGCTCCTTCCGCTCCACCGCCCGCCTGACCTCTCCGATCAGGTCCTCGACCTGGCCCTTGGTCGTGCGCACCGTGATCAGCGGGTCGAGCAGGCCGGTCGGGCGTATCAGCTGCTCGGCGACAACGGGTGAGAGCTGGAGTTCGAAGGCGGCCGGGGTGGCGGAGACGTAGAGCGTCTGGCCGGCGATGCGCTGGAACTCCTCGAAGGACTGGGGCCGGTTGTCCATCGCGGAGGGCAGGCGGAACCCGAAGTCCACCAGCACCTGCTTGCGGGCCCGGTCGCCGTTATACATCGCACCGATCTGCGGCACAGTGGCGTGGCTCTCGTCGAGGAAGATGAGAAAATCCCTGGGGAAGAAGTCGATCAGGCAGAAGGGCCTCTCACCCGCGCGGCGGCCGGAGAGGTGCAGGGAGTAGTTCTCGATCCCGTTGCAGAATCCCATCTCCTGCATCATTTCCAGATCGTAGTTGGTGCGCATCTTGATCCGCTGCGCCTCGAGGTAGAGGCCCTTGCCCTCGAAATAGGCCACCCGGTCCTCCAGCTCCCGCTTGATTCCCTGGATCGCAAGGTCGAGCTTTCCGCGGGTGGTCACGTATTGATTGGCAGGGTACAGGTCGAACTGGTCGAGGCTGCGGATGATTCCGCCGGTCAGGGGGTCGAACTCGGTGATCGACTCCACTTCGTCGCCGAAGAGCTCGATCCTCAGTCCGTGCTCGAGGTAGGCCGGCATGACGTCGACCACGTCGCCCCGCACCCGGAAGCGCCCACGCTTCAACTCGTAGTCATTCCGCTCATACAGGTTGTCGACCAGACGCTCCAGCAGGCGGGACCGCCCGAGCGTCGCCCCCTTGCGCAGCGGGATGCGCATCTCGCTGAAGTCCTCCGGCGAGCCCAGCCCGTAGATGCAGGAGACGCTCGCCACCACGATCACGTCGCGGCGGGAGACGAGGGCGCTGGTGGCGGAGATGCGCAGGCGCTCGATCTCGTCGTTGATCGAGGAATCCTTCTCAATGAAGGTGTCGCTTGAGGGGATATAGGCCTCCGGCTGGTAGTAGTCGTAGTAGCTGACGAAGTACTCCACCGCGTTTTCCGGGAAGAAATTCTTGAATTCCGAATACAGCTGGGCCGCCAGGGTCTTGTTGTGCGAGATGATCAGGGTCGGCCGCTCACAGCGGGCGATCACATTCGCCATGGTGAAGGTCTTGCCCGAGCCGGTCACACCCAGCAGGGTCTGGTGCTTGTTTCCCGCCTGGATGGAGGAGACCAGTTTTTCAATCGCCTGGGGCTGGTCGCCGGTGGGTTGGTAGTCCGCGTTGAGCTTGAAAAGCATGAAAAAAGAGGACGGACGTTGGACCAAAAGCCGCTCCCAGGCAAACGGACCGGCGAGGCAAAGGTGCCTAGAGTCCGAAGGCGCGGAGAGCCCGGCTTTTCAGCCGCTTCAGCCGGCTGGAGGCGCGCGCCTTCGCGGGGTCGACCACCAGGACCAGCCCTTCCCCCGAAAGCGCCTGGTCGAAAAGCGCACTCCGGCCGCCGTAATACCGCCAGAAACGTTCGGAGCGGATGGGGCGGCGAAGCACGCCCGGGGTGAACGCCACCGCCGCTTCGCGGGGAACGCGGCGCTCCTGGCGCGGGGCCAGGCGCTCCACCCGCAGCGGGGCGCTGGCCGAGAGGATGACCCTGCAGTGGCCGTGAAACTCAAAATGCGCGAACTGCCCCGTGGTCCACGACTGCCAGTGGAAGAGACGCCACCGGCGCCGCACGCACAGGCGCTGACCGGACCGCGTCACCAACCCCGCCACCTGGCTGGGACGGACCACCAAGGATCCCCCCTCGGGCACCGACACCTCCGTCAACTCGGTGCGAGCGTTTCCGGCAAGCAGCGCGCAACTCCGTCCGCCGATGTGCCGGTGATGGATCTCCCGCGTGCGGAGAAATCCGCACGCGAGGCTCGAAAGCGGCAGGCTCCAGTCCAGCAGCCACCGCGTGGTCACGGCCAGGTCGTCGTCGACATTGCGCACGTGGTCGGGCCGCACGCGCAGGATCTCGCCCGGCCAGAGGGCGACCTCCAGGGAGGGGCTGGAAACCGACACCTGCGGCCAGACCTCCGGGACCTCTCCGAGGCGCAGCGCGCGCCCCCGCGCGAGCCGCGGCGCCAGGACATAATAAAGGAGGATGCGGCCAACGGCGGGTCCGAGGAGAATCACAAAAAGGGCGATCAGTAGCACCCGTCCCAAGCTCTGCCAGGCGTTCCACAGATAGAAATAGAGCACGGAGCTGTCGGGTTGCACGTGCGACAATGCCTCACCCAGGGTTTCCGCACGCGCCTGTGCTGCGGTGACCCGCCGCTGGACTGTGTCGCGCTCCCGCCCCAGCGCCTGGATCTCCTTTGTCAGCGCCTTCTGGCGCTCCTCAAGGCGCTCAATCGCGCCGGCGTTGAGCCGCTGCTGCTCGCGCGCTCCAAACCAGCGGTCCCAGGTGTTTTCCAGGGACCGCAGGGTGTCCACCACCCGCCCCGCGCGCGCCAGCTCATGTACTTTGGCGTCTAGGAGGGCGACCTGTCCGGCAAGTTCGCCCTCTTCCTGCGCGATGCTGGCCTGTGCCCGGAGCTGAAGCGCCTCGAGGTCGGTCCGTGCAGCGGCGAGCCGGTCAGCCGGCAAGAGCGGATCTCCGACAAAGCGGCGTGTCGCCTCACCCATCAGGATCAGGCAAAGGACAAAAACGACGAAGGCGGCGCGGCGGAGGAACCGCCAGGCGGCACGTAGGAAAGTCGGGACCACGCCGCAGAGTGGAGCAGGGGCCGCGCCTTTTTCAATCGCCGACACAGCCATCGACCCGCCGGACCTGCATTGCCCTCCCCCGCCGGCGGGCTATGCTTCGAAAAAACACCCCATGTCGAAGGTCATCATTTCTTCGCTCTACAATTCCGACGTCTTCAAACAGGCCTGCCGCCAGTTCGACCAGGCCGCCGACGCGATCAACCTGCCGGAGGACATCCGGGATCGCACCAAATACCCGCGGCGGTGCCTCGCGGTTGCCCTCCCGGTCCGCCGCGACGATGGCAGCGTCACCGTCTTCGAGGGCTATCGCGTGCAGCACAACCTCTCCACCGGGCCCTCCAAGGGCGGCATCCGCTTTCACGAACACGTCACCATTGGTGAGGTCGCAGCGCTGGCGATGTGGATGAGTTGGAAATGCTCGCTGGTCGGACTGCCCTACGGCGGGGCCAAGGGCGGGGTGATCGTCAATCCGCGCCAACTCTCCGTCGCGGAGCTGGAGCGGCTCTCGCGGCGCTACATGCAGGAGATGATCAATTTTGTCGGTCCCCACACCGATGTGCCCGCCCCGGACATGGGTACCAACGAGCAGGTGATGGCCTGGATGATGGACACGTATTCCAATCATGTCGGCCACCACGAGCCCGCCGTGGTCACCGGCAAGCCTGTCTCGCTCGGCGGTTCGGAGGGCAGGCGCGAGGCGACCGGGGCCGGCGTTGCGTATTTGATTCGCGGTTACTTGCAGGACCTCGGGATTCCGGTGACGGATGCGACGGTGGCGATCCAGGGTTTTGGCAATGTCGGCGGTGAAGCCGCGCTGGCCCTGGCCGGATATGGTGCCAAGATCGTGGCGATTTCCGACTATACCGGCGGCATCTACAATGCGCGCGGCATCGACGTCCGCCGGGCCCTCGAGTACGTCAAATACGCGCGCGTGCTGAAGGATTTCGACGGAGGCGAGCCGATCAGCAACGAGGCGTTGCTCGAACTCGAGGTGACGGTTCTCGTGCCCGCTGCCCTCGAGCGGGTGATCACGCAGGACAACGCGTCCCGGCTCCGTTGCCGGCTCCTGGCGGAGGCGGCAAACGGACCCACCACCAATTCGGCCGATCGGGTGCTTGAACAACGCGGCGACATCGAGGTGATTCCCGACGTCCTCTGCAACGCGGGCGGTGTGATCGTCTCGTACTTCGAGTGGCTGCAGAACCTGCAGAACTACTATTGGAGCCGCGACGAGGTCATGCAGAAGCTCTTCACCCAGCTGGACCGGGCCAAGGCGGCGGTCGACGGCCAGAAGAAAAGGTTTCAGTTTTCCCGCCGCCTCGCGGCCCTGACCCTGGGCATTGGCCGGGTTGCGGAAGCCAAGCAGAGCCGGGGGTTGTTTCCCTGACAGATGTTTTGATTCCCGATTTGTGACGGAAGAGCGGGCGGATGCGGACGGGACGAGCGTCCGGTGACAGGACGTCGCATCCCTGAAGGGTCGCGCCCGTCGCTCCACCCGTATCAGTGCATTCTTCATCCTCTGTGGTCTTGTATGTTCAGCCCCGTGTTTAAGCCGGCAAAGGGTACAGCCAAAGGCGGCTTCCGAGAATGGGCGCAAAGCTCGTCGGAGGAAGCCGGCTTTGGCGACGTTGCACTGGGAGCGCGATGCGTTT
>JAEYWP010000031.1 GCA_023428905.1 Verrucomicrobiota bacterium | reverse complement strand
TTCGCGAATTTCGCGCCGAGGCCGACATACTCCTTCACACGACCCGGAAGTCCGTCGAGGCCCTCAGTGACGACCTCACCGGGGCAGAACTGGAGCGGCTTCGTGCTGCCGTCGACCTTGATGCCGGGCAGTGCGCCGGTGTCAGCGATGATCTTCGCGAGGGGCGTCCCGTCCTTGGCCTTCTGGCGGATCGTCTCGTCGAACAGGATGACGCCCGAGATCGCGGTCTTCATGGCATCCGTCGAGCGGAACAGCATCTCGCGATAGTCGCGGCGGTTGTCCTCGGTGTTGTCGACCTTGATGCTGTCGAAGCGGCGCTTGATGGTCCCGGTGCTTTCGTCCGCGGCAAGGATGCCCTTCCCGGGGGCGACCATGGCCTCTGCAACCTGTTCAAGCGTCATCGTCATGGTTGTTCCTCCGCATAATGGGGATGGCCGCGTGGGCGGTGAATTGGGCGTCCGTCGATTTACCCTGGATGGCGTCTCGCCGCCAGCCTGGCGCGGTGGCTTATCCGTATGGGGTAAATCGCGCGGGCTCATTCTGGTGCAACCGCCCTCCCGGCCCCAAGTTCCTTGACGGGTTGCGGCGTGTCGAGTACCCGTGTCGGCGATCGCTGCAGGTCCACGGACCGGCGGCAGACACCGGCTGACCAGGCGGGATATTCGCCATGGAACCAGCGGCCGGAGCCTTTGCAGGATCCTTGAATGGGCCGGCGGGGTCGGATCGGAGCGTAGCGCAGCCTGGTTAGCGCACCAGTCTGGGGGACTGGGGGTCGCGAGTTCGAATCTCGCCGCTCCGACCAATAATTCAGCGTCTTAGTAGAAACCACGTTCCGCGAGACTCGGTGTGCGGAACGTGAGCGGAACTGATCCTGCTTCAGCGCTTCGGCTCCTACAGTGCGGCGCGGCCAGATCAGATGCTGGCCAGCGACAGCCGGATTCTAATTTAGAACTTGGCACCGCTTCGTGGGGCAGGCCAGTAGCTACACTGCACCGGATGGCAGCGAAGCGTGATTTGAGTGATGCAATCTACGACAGCTTGAAATTGTACTTTGCCGGATCGTCATGTCGCTGAGGCGCTTGCAAGGCCTTCGGTAGCGCAAATCCGTCCAGATGGTCTTTCTTGCCAATGGCCCTCGCGTACGAACTCCGCAGATGCCAGAAGCACTGCATCGTGTAGTTGAAGTACGTAACCTGCTCTTCGAGTATCGCCTTAGGCACCGGCAGGAACTTCAGCTGCGGGTTGTCGCTCTCCTGCCTCCCGATCTCCTCCATATTCGTATACCAGAGCGTCCCGTTGCTCTCGACCCAATGGCAATGCGCATACGTGTTCCGTTGCGTCTTGCACCACCTGATCGCCCCGATGGCGCGCGAATACGGACCAGCTAAGTCGGTCTTCGAATACGCAGGCCGCAACACCGCATCGGCTGCATCGAGGCGTTGGGTCTCGCTTCGAATGCGGAACAGCAGCTTCAATCCATGCACTTGGCTGCCGAGCACATCGCCAACGCAATCACTGAGCGCGTATTCCAGCTCTCCATATCCGGCCAGCAGCACTGCCAAGAGCCGAGCCTCATTCGGGTGCCGGTGGAAGGCATCATAGACGAACGTCAGCATCCCCCCTCCGCGTTCAGAACGGCAGCGTGTCTGGCTCGTCATCCATTCGATCGATAAGCCCAGCGACTACTTCACGACCCCGATCCGATATCTGATATTTGCGATCACTGTTTTCGCCTTCAACCAACAAAAGACCTTTTGCGTACAGATATGAAATGACTCTATTCACCTCGCCCGACACAAGGCTCATGCGCTGACTGACCTCCATCTTCTTCGCCACGATGTCCGTCACCGCGTTGCTGATCGATGCCCATGTGGTCGGCGTCGCAATCACGCCACTCAGCGCCAGGTAAATATCATCCAACCGGATCAGACCGTGGCCGAAACTGTCTGACGTCTCATAGGCGATGTTCATGCGAGGGAACGATAGCTCGGCCTCAACCTTCGCATGAAGCTGAAGCTGCCCTTCGAGCTCGAGCACACGCCGCTGCGACTTGACGAGCTCATCCAACACCTCATTCGTCGCTGCCAGTCCGCCACGCACCCATCCCGGCCGCGGATGCGTCTTCTTCGCCTTTGTCACCGCCTTCCACACCTGATTGACCAACTCCTCGGTCGTATTCCATTGCGCCGTCAGCCGTCCCTTCTGCAGTTCCGCCCGGAAGGCGGCCAGCTTCGCGCGTAGCTCGGGATCAGCTTCGGAATTCTCGAACGACAGCTTCTCCGGCGCCCCGTGGATGAATGCCAGAACCGGCACGCCCTTCTCCCTCGCGTACCGATACTCCTGCTCGGTGAAGCTCAGCCCTTCTGCCGTCACGCTGCCGTATCTCGCACCGACGACCACGACATAGTAGTCGCAGTCATCTATCACCCGCTTGATGTACTCAAGCTGCTCCTGATCCGCTGCCGGGAACAGCTCCATCCCCGCAGGAATGCAATCCATATCCAGAAGCGCTTCAGCGATCTTGCGCCGAGGTTCCACGAGGTCTCGGAACGTCGAGCTGATAAATACCTGATGGCGAACTTCAGACATGCTCCACCTACTTCTTCGTCGCAGCGGGAACCGCTGCCGAAGATGAGACCTTCACGCGCATCGTCGCGACCTCATCCTGCACCTGCAGCATTCCGAAGACGAAGAACCACAACGCCAGCAGCGCCGCCCCAAGAGTCACCGCATGGAAGAAGATTCCGACCCAGCGCCAGCTTATCGACGACGCCGTATCCGAAACATACGGATGCTCCCACGTCCGACGCATTTCCGAGGCGGAATTCGCGTAGCAATAGTTCACCAGATACGCCACGCCCATCGCGAGCGCCGTCAGCCCAACGCCATATGCGAACCAATGCAGCGTCGACGCCAAGCCGGCGACCGCGTTTATCCCATCCTTCGATGCGATCGAGCCGATGAACGCCAGCAGCGCGATACCGGCGCCGCCGTTGATGACCATGATCGCCTGCAGCGCCTTGTGCCCGCTCTCTACGGCTGCCTTGTTCACCCCGTCGCCGTACTCTTTCATCTCATCGTGCGCGCGTTCCGCGAGCCGCATGTCCAATTCGAACTGGCGCTTCCGCCGCTCGAAGTCCCCATTTTCCGCCATCCTCCCCCTCCTGCCGTGAATGCGGTCCACGCCCCTTATCACCTCAGCCGCCCCTTGACTTGTTCCCTGTCTGTTCTCTACTCTTCGCCGCAGAAGCATGGAGGCGACGCATGGGTAGCACGATCGACCAGGGCTGGCCGCACCAAGTGGCGCTTCACGGAGCGCGACCACACCGAGCGGTTCCGGAAGAGATTCGGCGGCGAGTTCATCGACCCCAAGGACCGTCCGCGCTGGCCCAATAAGGCGCCATTGCGCCGACGAAGCTGACGGAGCCAGAGCATATGCGGAAAGTTCAGTCAGCTCGCATCCTGGCAGGACGTCCACGCGTTTTCGCAGCCCCTCGGCGCGAAGCCCGGCGAGGAGACGGTCATCTCGACGGGTGCGTGCGTCTCGCCCAGCCACAGCGGCCATGCATCGTGCGGCAGGAGGCGCGCGAAAGACTCGCGGAAGGTCGGCAGCTTGTCGATCGTCTCGGCGCGCGCGTGCATGTGCTTGGGACGAGTCGGGTTCACGTCGCTGCGCCCGGCGAAGCCCCATCGCATGGGCTCGAGCTCGCGCTCGCCGGCCGCGCTGAGGCGCATGATCTTGGCCATACGCATCGGCCGCACGCGCTTAGGGTTGACCCGCTGCGCCTGCCCGGGCGGCCGACGAACGACAGGACGTCATGGCGGCGGTGACCGGGGCGACCAGCCTGCGGCGACAGCCGGATCGATCATGGACTGCAAGGTACTGATTTCGTGGGACAGATTAGCTCACGTTTACCCCTAAGAGATTGCTTGCAGCCCGCAGACGAGCGCCCGCAGTACAGGCGACTGGTCGGCAACGCAAACTCGGCTGGTTCCTTGGATCACTCGACAGGGGAGATTGCCCGTTTCTCGCTAACTTCTTCAAAGTGGTTGCTCCACTGTCTAAGCTCACGCTGCGGGCGAATCAGGGCAGCGCATGAAGGTGGGGCAAATTACGGGCGGCTTGATGAGGCTCCTGCTGCGGCGTTCGCAGGAGGGTGAGGAGCCCGCATTGTCCTCCGTCCACGTTTCCCAATCTGCTCGCGGCTCCGATGCGCGCCTTCCGTCGGACGAGCCTTCCAACGGGCTTGCCACCACTCGCAAACCGATCAGTCCCGCTTTCCGGATGGCCATCCTGACGGGCGCAGTTGACTCGGTCCGTCTCCATGTTCAGTCGATTGGCGATGCCAATGCCACCGACGAAAAGGGCCGATCTCCGTTGATCCTGGCGGCATCCAGGGGCCGCTTGGATTTATGCCGGGTCCTGCTTCAGGAAGGCGCTGATCCTGTCCTCAGGGATCAGGAGGGCAATGACGCGATAGCGGCGGCCCGTATCTGCGGCTATCCCGAAATTGTCGCTCTGCTTTCAGCCTCCGCGTGCGGCGCATCCCCCGAACCTGGCCCAGATGAAACAAGGCCCAACGGCGGAACTGCTCCTGCGGCGACGACCAATCCGCTGGATGCCCATGAACTTGAAAGCGCCGCCCCGACTGTCCCCAATCTCAATCATGATCCCCGGGCTGTTGCCCAGCCCGCAGAACCGGCTCCACCCGCATCTGCTTCCACGCTCGATGCGCCGGATGACGCCATCGACTTCGGCGCATGGCAGCAGGAGATTGAGCCGACCACACCTCCAGACGATCCGTCATGTGCTGATCATTCTGCCACGCATCAGCATCTCATATCCCGGCACCTTCCCATCGACACGGACCAGGGCTGGGAGGAAGTCGAGATCGAACTGCCGGATATCGAGCCATGCCATGGACAAACCACGGTCGAACATCAGCGGGCGCTGCGGCTTGTTCTGCTTGAAGCATTGAGAGACGGCCGTATTCACGACGGCCGGATCACCGCGACTTTTCCGGATACGCAGGATGACAAGCCTGACCGACCGGAAGCAGCGGCAAGCCTTCGACTTGTGCTCGGCGATCTTGGTGTCATCATAGACAACGACATTGATGCGCCCGACAGCCTCCTCACCCCTGACGAAACTGATGAAGCAAGGTTCGGTGAAGCGGCTACATTGGCGCTGGCGCGCTTCTGGAACCTGCAATCCAGCGATTCCGAGCTCCTGTCGATTTACCTCAAGGGATTGCCCTCAGAACGCCTCAGTCGCGAGGACGTTTCACTGCTCGGAGAAACAGTCGAGCAGAGCATGTTGGAAATGCTCACCATCATCACGGCGAGCCCGGATGTGGTTGCGAAGCTTCGTGCTGATGCGGAGGCTGTTCTTCGCGGCGAAAGACCTGCGCGCCTGATGCTTGAGAGAGGCGCAGATGCCAGCAGCCAAGACGCCGAAGAAGAAGACGCTGATGGGCAAGCATCGGCCGATGTTCCAGCCTCGTTGCCCGCCACTGTGATTGCTTCGCTGCAGGCTGTCATCGACGGATGCCTGCACGCAGCCAGGGACAGGGCGCCACTGGCTGCGAGCCTGTATTTCGCCAACCTCCCGCAAGAGTACCTTGCCGAGTTGCAGCAGACCGCCGCTGCCAGCGATCCAACGGGCTACGTGCGAGCGCGCATGCAGGAAGCGCTGGACAAGGCGGGAGCAGCGCGGGAGCGCTTGGTGCGGGCCAATCTCAGGCTCGTCGTCTGGGTTGCCAGACGCTATGGCGGCTTGACGCTGATGGACCGGATACAGGAAGGCAACATCGGATTGATGCGCGCTGCCGAAAGGTTCAATCACAGGCGTGGGGCAAAATTCTCCACCTATGCCGTCTGGTGGATCAGGCAGGCGATCTCCCGTGCGGTCACCGACATGGACAGGACCATACGCATCCCCGTTCATGTTCACGACAATCTCCGCAGGATCGTCAAGGCGCGGCAGCGGATATATGCCGAGACAGGATCGGAAATCGATCTTCCGAAGATCGCCACCCTGACGGAATTGTCCGAGGATCAGGTTCGGAAACTGCTTCGCGCCCCAGAGGAGCCCTCCCCGATTGATCCGGAGCTGGCGCTGATTATCGAGAACTTCGCGGATGAAAAGACAGCGACCGCCGATGAAGCGCTCATATCCGAGGAAATGCGGTCGCTGGTGCGCGAGCACTTGGCAATCCTTGACCCGAAGGAACAAGATGTTATTCGCGGCAGGTTTGGCATGGGCCGCGATGAGCAGACCCTGGAGGAAATCGGCAGAACTTACGGCGTCACGCGGGAACGCATCCGGCAGATCGAAGGGAATGCGCTCAGGAAGCTGGGCAACCCCGCTCACGCCCGGCGCCTGAGGAGCCTCCTGCGATGACATCACCTTCGGCGCCGCGACTGCATCAAGGTTCCCGCCTCGCGCCGCCTCGCGCTTCGGCAATGGTCGAGGCTCTCCGCGGGCTCGGGTATTCTACGGCAACAGCCCTTGCCGATATCATCGACAACAGCATTTCAGCCGAAGCCGGATCGGTAGCCGTCACGTTTGCCTGGGATGATGGGAAAAGCGTTGTCTCCGTCCTAGACGACGGAAACGGCATGGACGCTCCCGGGCTCGACGCAGCCATGCGCCTTGGCGAACGATCGCCGCTCGACGATCGCGTGACAAGCGATCTCGGCCGCTTCGGCCTGGGCCTCAAGACTGCATCGTTCTCCCAGTGTCGGAGACTGACGGTTGCAAGCACGTACGGCGATCAGATCAACTGCCTGCGCTGGGATCTGGACCTTCTTGCATCGAGTACCGACCACGGCTGGCACCTTCTGGAGGGGCCCGCCGACGGATCGGCGCATCTTCTGGAACCCCTGCGTTCTGTCGCCACGGGTACATTGGTGCTGTGGGAGCGTCTCGACAGGATTGTCACTCACGGTTTCACGGAACAGGACTTCCTCGATGTGATCGATGAGGTTGAGCGACACCTCGCAATGGTCTTTCACCGCTACCTCGATGCCGGCGATCTCCATTTGACAATCAACGGTCGCCAAGTCTCAGCGTGGGACCCATTTCTTCGCGACCATCCCGCCACCTGGTCCTCGCCAGTGGAAAGGGTCCGCTCCGCGGCGGGCGTGCTGGAAGTGCAATGCCATGTCCTGCCGCACAAGGACCACCTAACCTCGAAACTGGAGCAGTCCGCGGCAGGCCCGCACGGGTGGACCGCCCAGCAGGGCTTCTATGTCTACCGCAACCGGCGCCTTCTTCTTGCGGGTAGCTGGCTCGGTCTTGGCCAGGGCCGGTCGTGGACCAAGGAAGAGGCGCACCGGCTCGCCCGGATACGGCTCGACATGCCGAATTCTGCCGACGCGGATTGGAAGATCGACATCCGCAAATCGACTGCAAGCCCGCCTGTCTCGCTACGCCCACTGCTTACGCGCTTGGCCGAAGAAACCCGAGCCAGAGCACGCAGGGTCTTCGCGCATCGGGGGCATCCCGTCACGACCGGCGGGAACCGGCCCGTCGCGCGGGCTTGGCGCACCGAACATTCTGCCGGCGGCATCCGCTACCGCATCGATCACGAGCACCCAGCCGTCCGCGGAGTTCTCGATGACGCCGGTCCGCTCGTCGCGCGACTGAAGGCGATGCTTCGCGTGATCGAGGAAACCGTGCCCGTTCAGCGCATCTGGCTCGATACTACGGAAGCCACCGAGACACCCCGCACCGGTTTCAGCGGAGAGCCTCCCTCCGAGGTTCGCGCGGTGCTCATGGTCATGTATCGCAATCTGGTCCACCGCAAGGGCATGTCGCCGATTCTCGCCAGAGAACAGCTCGTCCACACAGAGCCTTTCAACAATCACCCGGATCTCGTCGCCGCGCTGCCCGATGATCCACTATCAGGAGACGAGGATGGCGTCCGTAACTGAGCAACGGATAGTCAAGTTCGTCCAGGAGCTCCTTCTGGACGAAGGCGACAGGGCAGCGATCACGCCTGGCCTGATCGACGAGAAGATCGGCGTCGTCCTCGCCATGAACCCGAAATGGCGCGAGGGCCTCGATCGGGCTGCAGTCACTGACGAACTCATCCGCCGGTTCAGTCTCTGGATCGGCCGGGACGCGACTCTTGAGAACAATGAAGGGCACAAGGACTGGCTTACGGCTGCCCGCAAGCAGGATTGGCGATACTGGCAGCGCTACCGCGAATGGCTGGAACGCAAACTTTCCGTAAGGGCCGTCGAGGCGCTCGACGCATCGACAGACGGGGTGCTCAGTCTGCTAGAGGATCCGAAGCGCGATGGCCCATGGGATCGCCGGGGGCTTGTCGTCGGTCACGTTCAATCCGGAAAGACCAGCCACTACAGCGGCATCATCTGCAAGGCCGCAGATGCCGGCTACAAGATCATCATCATCCTCGCTGGCCTGCACAACAACCTGCGCTCCCAGACCCAGATTCGCCTTGATGAGGCATTTCTTGGATACAAGACGACCGCCTTCGACGGCGAGGCGCTGGCGCCCTTCGGCGTCGGAGAAATCGATGCTGATCCCGAGATCAAGCCCAACTACGCGACCAATCGCGCAGAGAATGGCGATTTCAGCACGAAGATCGCCCGGAATCTCGGGATCACCCCGGAGCAGCGGCCCTGGCTTTTCGTCGTCAAGAAAAACAAGACCGTTCTGGAACGTCTTCTTGGATGGATCAGGAACCACGTCGCGAATGCAAGAGACAAGGAGACGGGGCGGCCGATCGTCACCAACCTACCTCTCCTTCTCATCGACGACGAGGCCGATCACGCGAGCGTCGACACAAGGGAAATACTTCTGGACGAGAATGGAAAACCGGACGAGGAGCACGAGCCCACTGCGATTAACCGCCGTGTCCGTCGCATCCTCCACAGCTTTTCGCGATCCGCTTACGTTGGCTATACGGCGACGCCATTCGCCAATATATTCATCCACGAGCAGGCCGCCACTCGCGACGAGGGCCCTGATCTTTTCCCCGCTGCGTTCATCATCAGTCTGGCGGCGCCATCCAACTACGTAGGCCCGGCGAAGCTATTCGGGACGCGCTCGGAGCAGGGACGCGCCACTGGCCTGCCGCTGGTGCGCAAGATCGCCGATTATGAAGAGTGGATGCCCTCATCCCACAAGAATGGCCATATTCCGCGTCACGAGGGCCGGGATGAATTGCCGCCCTCGTTGAATGAAGCCATCGATGCCTTCGTCCTGGCCTGCGCGTTGCGACGTCTGCGCGGACAGGAGGCTGATCATTCCTCGATGCTCATTCACGTGACGCGCTTTACTTCGGTTCAGGGGCTTGTTCGCGCCCAGGTCGAGGAACGCGTTCGCCACGTGCGGCAACGTCTGCAGCGGCGCACCGCTGGCCACGAGGCCGTACTTGCCGCCTTGCGAAGTCTCTGGGAGCGGGATTTCGCGCCAACCACCTCCGCCATCTCTGATCAGTGGCCCGACGAAGATAGCCGCCTCCCAAGTCCGGCATGGGACGAGATCGAATCTGTTCTGGCCGATGCCGTGGCGGACATCCAGATCCGCATAATCAATGGCACAGCCAAGGATGCGCTCGACTACGCCGAAAACAATGAAACCGGTCTCAAGGTCATCGCCATTGGCGGTGACAAGCTTGCGCGCGGACTAACGCTGGAAGGTCTCACCGTCAGCTACTTCCTGCGCGCCTCGCGGATGTATGACACCCTGATGCAAATGGGCCGCTGGTTCGGCTATCGCCCTGGATATCTGGACCTCAGTCGTCTCTACACTACAGGCGAACTGGTTGAGTGGTTCGAGCACATCGCGGATGCCTCGGAAGAACTCCGCGAGGAGTTCGATCTGATGGCCGCAAGCGGCGCGACGCCGCGTGAATACGGCCTCAAGGTGCAGTCGCACCCGATCCTCGTGGTCACGTCCAGCATCAAGATGCGAACGGCCAGGGAACTCGAACTCTCCTTCAGCGGTGGCCTTTCGGAAACGATCAACTTCCACCGGGAACCACCCATCCTACTGCGCAACCTGGAAGCGGCCCAGCGACTGGTCTCCGGTCTTGGCAACTCAGAAACTGATCCCCGCCGTCAGCGGGACGGCAAGGAACACGTCTGGAAAGGCTATCTCTGGGATAGTATCCCGGCCGATCATGTTCTCGATTTTCTGGAATCGTACCGCAGCCACCCCGAGGCGCGGAAGGCCAACAGCCTGCTTCTGGCCCAGTTCATCCGCTCGCTAAATCTGGAGCGCGAACTGACGCATTGGACGGTGGCCCTCATCGGCGGCGGCGAAGGATCGCCGCTGTCTTTCGGGAAGGACGTCTCGGTCTCGATGCTCCAGCGTACAGCGCATGGAAGCCATTCCGATCGCTACTCGATCCGGCGCCTGATGTCTCCCAGGGACGAAGCGATCGACCTCGATGAGGCCTCATGGCTCCTCGCTCTGGCCGAGACGCGGAAAGCTTTCCAGGCCGATCCTGGCAGGAACGCCACCAAGGACGAGCCCGACGTTCCCAATGGTCCGGCAATCCGAAGGGTGCGCCCCAAGGAGCGGGGCGTGTTGTTCGTCTACGCGATCGACCCGGCCCTAGCGGGTCCTGATGCCGCGCTGCCGAAGGACTTGCCGCCAGTCATGGCGTTCGCTGCGAGCTTCCCCGCCAGTCGTTCCGGCGTGCGCGTCAAGTACCGTGTCAACAATATTTTCTGGGAACAGGAATATGGTGGCATCGACTGACGCACAAGAATTGCGCGCGGCTTGGCGAGCCCTTGACGGCGCCAGCGGCGGCGAAGGCTGGAGGACGATTGCTGTCCGCGCCCAGGCGCCATGCATGGTGCTCGCCGGACGGCGGCTGCCGGGGAATGACGAGGCCCTGCTCGTCGGCTTCTGCGGTATCGTCACAACCCTGGCAAAGCAGTTTCCGCAGGGACATGGCTTCGAGGTCGCCCACCTTCCCGCCGGCCCTACCGAAGATGACCGCTTCTGGATGGCTCTTGCCCGCAGATCCGGCGGAAGCCTAGAACTGTTTGCCATGATGGCCGAGGACCTGCTGGGTCTTCTTCGGCAATCTGCATCTCATTCCGGCGATATCCTGCTTCTGCTCTTTCTGTCCCGCATACGCGCGTGGCAGGACTTCATGGAGCGCCACAGGGAAGGGGTGCTCGCTCCGGAGGCCGAACTAGGGCTGTACGGTGAGCTGGTGGTACTTGGCGATATTTTCGCTGCGGGCATGCCGCCGCAGACCGCGCTCGAAATCTGGCAAGGACCGCTCGACGGCCTTCACGATTTCATGCCGGGTGCCGGCGGCATCGAAGTGAAGTCGACCCTGGCCGGTGGCGAGTTTCCAGCCGTCATCACATCGCTTGACCAGCTTGACGATAATCTTCGCCAGCCGCTCTTTCTTGCAGCGGTTCGCTTGGCGCTCGACGCAGCCGGCGCCACGCTTTCCGAGCTGGCGGAAAAAATCCGCGAGCAGCTCGCGGCGCACGCGGCCGCCAGGGACTTGCTGGATGTCCGCCTCATTCAAGCCGGGCTTCTGCCAGGGGCTTATGACCGCTACCATCGACGGTTCCGGCACGTCTCCACCACCATTATTGCGGTACGAGACGAGTTCCCGCGTCTGACTCGCGCTAATGTTCATCCTGCCATCCGCAAAGCCCGCTACGACCTGCACCTCGATCTTTCCGTTGCATCCGACATAGGTCTTTCGCGCGCGCTCCAGCTCCTGGAGACACTCTGAATGGAACTCGAAGAATTTCTTTTGCAGACTCAGGCGGAAGTGAAGGAGGCCATCGCAGAACGCCTCTCGGGACCCGCTGGTGACTTTCCCTATGAGGAGACGATCTTCACCGAAGTCGTGATGGAACACATGTCGGAGGTCGGCATGACCTTCGAACCCGAGGTTTGCCATTATTCCGCGACGGTTGGCAATGCGAGGCTGCGCCTGAGCGGCTACGCCGTCTCGGAGGATGCCGATCAGCTGGACCTCTTCGTCAGCCTCTACGAAGGCGCCGAGAAGATCACCCCAGTTCCGGACTCCGAGACCAAGGCCGCCGCCGAGCAGTGCCTGCGCTTCCTGGCGCGCTGCGCGGAAGGCCGGTTGGCGAACACCATGGATCAGTCCAACGACGCCTATCGTCTGGCGCTGACGATCCAGGAGGCCTATCCATCGCTCGACCAGATCCGCATCTATGTACTGACCGACAGGCAGGCCAAGGCCAAGAGCTTCAAGGCCCGCGAAGTCCAGGGCAGAACCGTGAAACTCGAGGTCATGGACATCGAGCGCCTGTGGCGCCACTGGTCGGAAGGAAAACCCCGTGACGAACTCGTGGTCAACTTTGAGGAAGTCTCGGGCGCACCCCTTCCATGCGTCTATGTGCCGGGGGAGTCTGCGGACTACGACTATGCGCTGACTGCGCTTCCGGGTGAGGCGTTGCGCTTACTTTACGAGAAGTACGGTGCGCGTCTCCTTGAGGCCAATGTTCGCTCATTTCTCAGCGCCACCGGAAAGGTCAACAAGGGCATCGCCGAAACGCTCAGAAAGGCGCCTGCGCACTTCATGGCCTACAACAACGGTATCGTCCTTGTCGCAGATGAAATGCATATGGCGCGAACCGAGAGCGGTTCTCCCGGCATCGCTTGGCTGAAGGGCATGCAGATCGTGAACGGAGGCCAGACCACTGCGTCCCTCTACTTCACCAAGAAGAAGGTGCCTGAGACCGATCTCAGGCGCGTCAGGGTGCCAGCGAAGATCATTGTGCTCCGGACAACTGACCCTGCGGCCGAGGAAGGCCTGATTGCCGACATCTCCAAGTACGCCAACAGCCAGAATGCAGTGAAACTGTCGGACCTGTCCGCCAACAAGCCGTTCCACGTCAAGGTCGAACAGCTTTCGCTCGCCACCTATTGCCCTGATGGCGTGAGCCGCTGGTTCTATGAGCGCGCCGCCGGCAGCTATAACACCATGCTGGCGCGAGAGGGGAACACGCCCGCACGCCTCAAGAAGCTGAAGACCGACATTCCCTCATCGCGCAAGATCACGAAAACCGATCTGGCCAAGTTCATCACGGCCTGGGAGCGAAAGCCCCATCTCGTAAGCCTGGGCTCCCAGAAGAATTTCGAGCGGTTCATGACCGGGCTCGGCGACGCAGATGAAGCCTCGGCCAAGCCATTGCCAGATGTCGCAAGCTACAAAGGAATGATCGCCAAGGCGATCATCTTCAAGACCGCGCATAAGCTTATCCGACCCATGTTTCCTTCGTTCCAGGCGAATGTAGCCGCCTACACGGTTTCGCTCCTCTCGGAAAAACTCGGCGACAGGATCGACCTCGACAGGATTTGGCAGCATCAGGCGCTCTCGCAGTTGCTTCAGGAGCAGATCCAGGTATGGGCCCGGGAAGCGAGCGAGCTGCTGCACGCAACATCTGGCGGGCGGATGGTTTCCGAATGGGCCAAGAAGCCGGAGTGCTGGGATGCCGTGCTTAGGCATCCGCTCTCGGCTCCGCTTGGCAATATTCCAGAGGTCAGGTGAGCGCCGGTCATGGTAGGCATACCGTCGCCCGGGCCACGGCGCCACAAGGGCGATATCATGTCGCCGAAAAAGCGAAGCGCCCTGATGGCCCGCATCAAGGGCAAGAATACAGGGCCCGAGCGCCGCATTGCTGCGGCCCTAGACGGGCTCGGCCTACACTACGAATGCCATCCCGGCGATCTGCCGGGCCGTCCCGACTTCGTATTCCGTGGCGAGAGGGTGGCGCTATTCATTGACGGTGATTTCTGGCACGGCTGGAGATTCCCGGCTTGGCGCGACAAGCTGTCTGAGAAGTGGGAAGCCAAGATCGATGCCAACCGTCGCCGGGACCTGCGCAACCACCGTAGGCTCCGCCGGTCTGGCTGGAAGGTGCTGCGCATCTGGGAACATCAGGTCCGGTCGGACAACGACGCCTGTGTCCTTCGCATCACTCGCACGCTCGCAATTGCGAGGGAACCGCTACGTCCTGCCTGGCCAGAGCGGAAACAACCTGGTAGTCGGAAGTCATGACGACGAGAGTTCTGGACATTTTCTGCGGCGGCGGCGGAAGCAGTTGGGGCGCACGGAACGCAGGAGCGGAGATCGCCTGCGCGGTCGACGCATGGCCCATCGCTGTCGAGACGTACAGGTCGAACTTTCCGCGCGCCTCGGTCATCAACGCCACACTCGACGAGACCTCCTGTCCCTCGCTTGTGGGAAACATTGGCAAGATCGATCTGATTCTGGCTTCGCCTGAATGCACCAATCACACCTGCGCCAAGGGCAGCCGGCCGCGCGACGAAGCCAGCCGGCGCACCGCAAACTATATCGTCAGGTTTGCGGATAAACTGAAGCCTCGATGGATGATCCTGGAGAACGTCGTGCAAATGCGCGGCTGGGACGGATACACTCCGCTCATCGGCGATCTGCAGGCCCTCGGCTACAATGTCGTCCCACAAGTCCTTGACGCGGCGGATTTCGGCGTACCGCAGACGCGCAGACGCCTCTTCCTCTTGTGTGATCGTGAGGCCCGCCCCTCATGTGTTGAGCTGCCGGCCAAGCGCGGCGTGCTTACAGCCGCTGACGTAGTTCAACTCGATGGCCCATGGCCATCCGGACAGCTTTATTCGGAGCGGCGGGCCCCTGACACGATTGCCAGGGCCGAACGCGCCATGAAGGAATTGGGCAAAGGGCAGCCCTTCCTGATTGTCTACTACGGTTCGGATGGTAGCGGCGGCTGGCAACCCCTGAACCGTCCGCTTCGAACGCTTACCACGCTCGACCGCTTTGGCCTCGTGACCTGGAGCGGGCGGACGCCCATGCTCCGTATGCTCCAGGTTCCGGAGCTCGTCCGCGCAATGGGCTTTGACGCTTCATACGCCCTAGCCCACGGCTCAAGGCGTGACCGCATCAAGATCCTCGGGAACGGCGTCTGCCCTCCCGTGATGGAGGCGGTAGTGCGCTCGCTGCTCAGCACGAGTGTCCGCTTGTCCGGCCGTTTCAAACAACAACCGAAATCATCGAAGCGAGGAAGCTTGAAGCGCAAGCAACCACAGCGAGCCCGCGTCTGATTTTCAGCTTTGAATATTGAGTGCCGCCTTTTGTCCGTCGTCAGGTTTTTCGGGACAGTTGGGCGTGTGATCTAAGCGAGGGTTCGGCTCATCTGGTTGAAGCTCATGGCATTGCGTTGAAGTGGCTCTTCAGGATACGAGCGCCACGACCGAAGTGCAGTACCGAGGGATGGTGCGCATGGCCGGACGCAGCTTATTGCAAAAGTGCAAATTTGCGGCTTTGCTCCAGCTAGCTGCACGCGCGCCGGCTCACATGGCCAGAAGCGCAAGTCGAATGGGCACCCACCCCCGGCAACGGTCACAATGTCAGGTTTTTGATTGGCGCCGTAAGTGCGGCCTGCAACGGGTGCATTTCTTAGAGTGCATTTCTTAGAACGCGTCGCCGTTCAGGATGCGATAGACGCTTGTGCGTCCGATGCCTAACTGGCGCGCGATGGCCGTCATGCCGAGCCCTTGTGCACTGAGGGCGTGGACTTGATCGGCTTTGCGTCTGGCTGTCGGCGCACGGCCCTTGTACTTACCCTTGACCTTGGCGGTGGCAATGCCTTCGGCCTGCCGCTCGAGCATCCGCATTCGTTCCCACTGCGCCACCGAGCCGATCACATTGAGGATTAGCTCGCCCGTGGCATTACTAGTGTCGAGGTTCATGTTGAGAATGCGCAGTGAAGCGCCGATCTCCCTGATCCGATCTACAAGTGTGATCAAGTCGCGCATTGAGCGCGCGAGCCGGTCGAGCGACGTGACAACGAGCACGTCACCCTCTCGCAAGTAGGCGATGGCAGCCTCGAGTTGAGCGCGTTGGGAAAGCGAGCTTACCTGCTCTTCGAAAATCCGGCGGCAACCAGCCGCGGTGAGCTCGCGCTTCTGTGCCTCAAAGCCCGCAGCCTGATCGACGGTGCTGGTTCGGGCATAGCCGATGACGTAAGACATTTCGCAGATGTTCCAATAGAGTCCAGGCCATAGATATTCAAGCACATGGCCTTTGGAACAGCTAGTGGAACATCGCCTATTGGTTAAACGAGCTAGGTAGTGTTTATCCAATAGACCTCGCCCTATTGGATCATTGCTGCCGCCGATGCGGAGCGGCTGATTCCGGATCTGGCCCGACGCATGGAGAAGGAAGCGCCCGAAGTGTCCGGCAACAACTTAGTAGGTCTCAACCATCTCTGCCTGCCGCCCGAGCTGCGCTGATCTCTGGCCTGCGCCAATGCGATCGAGCTCATGCAGAGCACTATCCGCCGCGTCACAAGGAATGTGACGCAGCGCGATTCTTCGATAGCTCTGCGATGGGCGGCCGCCGGGATGTAGAAGGCGAAGGTGGGCTTCCGTCGATTGAGCATACCGTCAGCTCTCGGCTCCTCCGGCGAGCGCTCACCGAGCACCAGACACAACGTTTGGCTGCCGGACTGGCTTGTCCGCCTTGCCGTACCCGTCCCATGTGCGAATGTCCGCTAGTCCTCCGGGACTGGCCGGACGGTTGATTTCCGCTTAGGGCCATAAGCTGACATCCACGTGTCGCCGAAGGTGGGCTTGCGTTTTGGCCGCTCAAGGGTAGTATAGCTGACGTTTGAGCAGAATTATAATCAACCGATTTTACGCGATATGAGGGCACCACATGCGTGTAGCACTTGTTGCATGCCCAGTGATGGATAGGGGGGCAAACGGCCTTTTACATCCGATCTCGATGGACCTCATTCGCGAATGTCCACCACTCAGCATTTATTGGCTGTCCGAAGTCGTAAGATCGCGCGGTTATGATGTCCACCTAGTGGACCTTATTGCACATGGCAAGCCTCTTGGATGGGGAGATATTGCGGCACTTGCATCTTGCGATTTGATAGGACTAACATGCACATCGATGAATTTCCCCACCGTTTGTGATGCGATCAAGAAGCTAAGACAGTTTCTTCCGACAATACCCATTGTGTTGGGTGGACCTCATGCTACGTTATTCGATGAATATATACTGAAAAATCATAACGTTGATTATGTCGTCCGCGGCGAGGGGGAGCTTTCGCTGCCAGCACTCTTGCAGTACTTGGAAGGCAAGGCTAGTCTTGAGGCAATCCCGAATTTAAGTTATCTGCGTGAAAATAAAATAAAGCGGAACGCTCAAGCCAGGCTGCTGCGGGAGCAGTTCATTAGCGAACTTCCTCCGCCCAATTTCAATGATCTGCCAGCTGGCGTGTATCAGGGGTTGAGCATTGAATCAAGCCGCGGATGCCCCTATGATTGCTCATTCTGCAGCACCAATTATCGAAAATCTTACCGCTCGTTCTCCCCTGAAATATTTGTCAACAACCTCCAGTCAATAATCCCTTATGTCCATAAGTCTAAATGTGAAATGATCCACATTGTGGACGATGAGTTTACAATGAACAACAAGCGCGCCATTTCCATTATGGAGGAGATAAACAAACGCAGTATAGATGTAAAATTTTCGTATGATAGCAGGGCCAACGATTTGCACAACGAGAGACTAGTAGACCTGCTGCACCCTCACACCTTCGAGTTTTTGGTCGGCGCTGAGTGCGGTTACGACGAGGGGCTCGCTAAGATCGGCAAGGGAACCTCCATTGCTTCTCTGGAGCATGCCGCAAAGACCCTGGCCAAGTATGGCGTAGCGGAAAAGGCGCATTTCTCGTTTATTATGGGGTTGCCGTGGGAAGGTTTCACCGAGGTCAAGAAGACGGTCTCTTTCGCCGCTTATTTGGCGGGTGAATACGGAGTTAAGGCGCTCCTGCAGTGGTACTACCAGATACCGGGGTCGACCCTTTGGGCGGAAGCGCGAGCGGCAAAGCTTGTGAATGCGTCTGCGTATGAAGATTTTGGCTTCTTCACGAATCCGTACTTGTTCTTTGCGCAGAACAACTTAAGCCCAGATCAAATGTGGGAGGTATCGGACACAATAAATACCATAAAATGGGCATTGAAAGCGGCCCGGGGTTCATTCGAGCCGATAGCTTACAATATTCCAAAAGTGCTCCACAGCACATTTGGAGATCGCAGCAATGATGGCTTTCGCACCCTAAGAGACGCTACCGCCAGTCACTAGGAGAAGATGCTATGGCTAATGATCCAATTAAAGCAAACATTGGTACAGTGACGATTGACTCGGATTCCGACAAGCTAGGGGACTTCGTGAAGCGCATTGCTAACGATGCACAGTTTAAAGCCTCATTCCAAGCTAATCCTAAACAAGTCTTTGAGGATCACGGAATTCAGCTGCCAGACGATGCGTCCGCCCGGGCGGCTGGTCAGTCCCTTGAAAAGTATATCGCTCAAGGAGGCGACCCGTTGAATCAAGTTCTTCCTGGCGGCGTACAGCTTCCGAGCGGCGCCGGACCTGGGAACCATCCGCAGGCAGGTCCAGCAGTTGTTGTGGTCGCAGCTGCGGCAGTCGCTATTGCTTCGACGCCAGCGGTTATGGCGATAGGTGGTGTCGGCGGAACTCCGATGACGCCGCCGGATGATTTCACTAAAGCTGGTCTCATTTAACAACGGGAGGCTGCGATGGAGGCCCTGCCTCAGTGGCAATACGTTGTCTTAAATTTCTCAACCGAAGTGGAGCCAATTCTGGAGTTAGAGGGCCTCTATCGCCAAAACGGAAATGAGTTTGAAGTCCGGCCGCTAAGAATTCCACCCGACTCTAAGTGGACTGAGTGGACAACAATGCGGGCAGTCAATTATCTTGGCTACCAAGGATGGGAAGCCGTATCTCTAATTGAACCATGCCGCATTCTACTCAAGCGGCGGTATCGCTGATCTTGGTCCCTCCTGGAACATGGGCGCCTGCGCAAGCGGGTGCACTGTGGTCTTTGCGTTCTTCCCATCTTTCTGCCTCTTCCGCGATTTTACCTAAACCGGACGTGTCCGGGAAGTGCAGGCTCCGTCATGATTATTGACGGTCTGGGCCAAAAGCGGTCATTGGCTCCATCCCTATCTGGAGCGTCCGCCGAGCTCCAACAGCGCTCAAAGTGGCCTCTTTTCGCGGACGGCAGGGGAACCGTCCGCATGAAGCCGCGTTCTTCGGGCGGTTATCCCCAAGCAAGAGGTTAGAGTAATGGCCCGGCTTAGCATTCAACCCGTCGATATCCACGACGATCAGGTCGCTGCGCCGGCGGTGGGTGCAGCGATGGCGGCGATCCTGTGCCCGGTCGAGCATCTGCACCAGCGTTTCGACGCGGCGTATGACCGCGCCGAAGAACTCGGCCAGCTTATCCACTCGCGCCAGTCACGCGGGTTCGACTGCTCGGAACTGCTCGGAAAATTGAAGCAGGCAGAAACCGAGAAGCGGGCGGCGCTGGCGGCGTTGCGGAAGGCGCGCTGGTTGAAGGCAGTCCCGGCCGCATAAGGTTGGCGGCGGCACAGGCTCTAGCGCCTCCAGAACTGCTGCATCGGCTTGTGCCGCCGCCGGTTGGTCCCGTAGATTCCCATCCGTAGTCCGGAACGCGATCTCCACCCGGCATTGCTGGAAGCAGCTTTGCGTTCGGGACGTCGATTATGGTGGAGTACGACAGGCGATCTGCATCGAAGGTTCAACGAGGCATCGGCCCATGCGGACATGTCGCGGCGGCTAATTATGAACCGCAAGGGCTCGGACCGGCCACGAGATGCTGCGCAAAGCCGAGGCGGCTCGCGACGAGCTGATGCGCGCGGGCGTCAAGCGCTTTTAGGTGACGCCATGACTTTGTGCGGCGGGCTGCTGATAGAGGG
This sequence comes from Verrucomicrobiota bacterium, assembly GCA_023428905.1. Taxonomy (GTDB): domain Bacteria; phylum Verrucomicrobiota; class Verrucomicrobiia; order Opitutales; family Opitutaceae; genus EW11. The sequence goes on along the minus strand of JAEYWP010000031.1, from coordinate 336 downwards.
CGTGGTTGGTGAGCTTGTCACCCTCCCTGCACCATGGCGGCAAGCCCCATTCTGCCAAGCGGGTATTCGGCCTGGTAAAGCCGCCCTCTCATCGGAACGATCACGCACAAGAAAGCTCCGGCTTTCTCGGCGGTGTCCTGGGCGGCCGTAATTCGGGCGGCGTCTGAACCTGCTCGAAAATCTTGCTCTGCAGTTGCCCCACAACGTGATCAGCATCGCGTGCTCTCATAGCAGCCCGTTGAAGCCGGTGTGGGGCGACGCAGCCGATATAGGGAATGCCGAGGTCCCTGAGCTCGCTGCAGAGGTCGAACGCCTCGTTGTGGCGGCCCTGGTCGA
>JAEYWP010000023.1 GCA_023428905.1 Verrucomicrobiota bacterium | reverse complement strand
CGGTCGACAAGGACCTGTACGAGCTGCCCCCCGAGGAGCACGCCCTCATCCAGCAGGTCCCGGGCTCGCTGTCCGAGGTGCTCGACAACCTCGAGGCGGACCACGACTGGCTCACGGCCGGCAACGTCTTCACGCCGGACCTGATCCAGACGTGGATCGACTACAAGCGCTCGGCAGAGGTCGACCCGATCCGGCTGCGTCCGCACCCGCACGAGTTCGAGCTCTACTACGACGTGTGATCGTCCCGCCTCACGGCTGCTCCCGTGAGGCGGTGACCTGCAGGAACGGCAGCCCAGCCACCTTCGCGGTGGCTGGGCTGCCACTGTCTTGCCACAACTCTGTGGTTCCGCATGCGCGCTGGGCGCGGCCTCGCACCGTCCACCGCATGAACAAGCGCACCACTCCCCTGCCCCCACCGCCCTTCGGCGACCCGATCTGGACGATCGAGCACATCGCCCTTGCCGTCCGGCAGTCAGTCCGTTCGGCTCGCGCGCTCGCCGCCACTGACGGGTTCCCGTCGCCGTTTCGGCTCGGCGCCGCGTCCAACGGACGCAAGTACTGGATGCCTGCCCAGGTTCTGTCGTTCCTCAGCGCGCTCACCGGCGCTGCCGACACTCCGGCCCTCGCCGGACCGGCGACGCTCCGCGAGCCGACGGTCGATCCCGCGGCGCCGTCGACCGCCCAGACCGATGCCGAAGCGCTTCTCGCATCGCTTCCGACCACGCGCCCGTCTGTGGCACACCGATTGGCACACCGATGAGCCGGGCGTCGGGACACGTTCTCGGGCGAGTGACGATCCTCAAGCCCACAGCGAGCAAGCCCTACTACCGGCTCATCTACACCCACCGCGACGGACGCAGGAAGTACCCGAACGCCGGCCTCGACGCGGCGACGGCCCTGGCGAAGGCCGAGCGCCTGAATCTCGACCTGGCCCGCGCAGCGGGCGAGAACGATCAGGAGGATCTGGCGACGATGGTTGCGCGGTACGTCTCCACGCCGGGTGGCCGCAAGCGTGACAAGTCCGGTCAGCCACTCGACGAGGACTGGACGCCGAACCACTGGACGAAGGTGCGGCAAGGGCTCAACCGTGCGATCAGCGGCCTGTCGGACGACCAGCGACGGATGCCAATCTCGGCCTTGGACGGTCGAACGATCGACCTCATGCGCTCAGCGTGCGGCACCCGTGGGATGGTCCGAGAGACGACACGGCACGTGCGCGGGTTCCTGCGCTGGGCGTACGAGGCGCGTGCGATCACACGTGAGCAGCTGGAGTTCCTGCCCATGAACGCGCCGGTGCTCGACCCACGATTCCCGCAGCCCAGTCGCAGACCAAGACGACACCGGAACGTGCGAGTTCAGGGGCGTGCGGACATCTACGTCGGCGAGGAAGACTGCCCGACGCCCTCGAAGGTCGTTGCTCTGGCGAAGCAGATGCAGATGCGCGTGGGCTGGGGCGCACTCGCCGTCTACCTCGCGGTGGCGACGGGCTTGCGAATCGGCGAACTCATTCAGCTCACGGCCGATGACGTCGTCCGCGTCGCGCGCGGCTGGCAGATCGCTGTCGACTGGCAGTGGGACAACAACAGCGGGAGCAAGTCGAGGCGTGCACTCCCCAAGCACGGCAAGCGCCGCGCTGTTCCCGTCGGGATCCTGCCGGACTACGGATTCGACCTACGGGACGAACTGCTGGCGCGGGTCGAGGTCGCGCGCCAGGAACAACTCGCTGGACGCAACCCCGATGCGCTCCTGTTCCCCGCCGCGCGCGGCGGGATGTGGTGGTCGAGCAACCTGAACGACCTCATCGTCAGCGCGCAGAAGGACGCCGGTTGGGAGTACGTGGTGGTCGATGAGGTTCGGAACCTTAACAACGGCACACGCGCGATGGTCAAGCTCACCCCGATGGTGCACACCTGGCACTCGCTGCGTCACCGGTTCGCCCGCGACATGATCGACACGGCGGCGATGCCGCCTGGCCAGCTCCTCCAGGTGGGCGGATGGGAGAGCCGCTCGGTCGTCGAGACGCGGTACTACCGCACGGGCGCGGAGCATCTCGATGCCGCGTTCGAGACGATGAACGCCTTGGCGTAGTCAGCCGCCCCGGAGGGCGCCGCGCGGGGCCAGATTGCGGGAGTGGCGGTGTCGGTGGCTGCGTTGGCCATCGGATGGGGCGTCAGCAGGAGCTGCGCCTGGAGTATCACGAACTACGGCAACCTCCTCCGACCCCTCGTTCTGGGCTCCCAGACGCGTCGCCGGTCGTCCGACGAAGTGGCCGAGCGGAAAGCCACCGGGCGACACGGCCGGTGAGCGAGCGGATCGACGCCGTCTCCGGTGGCGCACGCCGGCAAGCGCGTTCGGCCAACGGCCGGCTGACTCGGCCTATCTCGACCGACTCGAGGAGAGCACGCAGAAGCGGGGGCAGGCCCCGTGGGTCGTGCGTCGAGGGCACCGTCCCGGGAACTGCGCGCGCGTCGATGACCAACGCTACGCGGCGTCGACGCGATCCAGCGTGTAGCGGATGCCAAGGTTGTCGAGCGTGCGGCCCTGCTGCATCAGGTTCAGCCTGCTGAAGAACGGGAGCCAGTTGTTGCCGACACGACTCGAGTTCGCGACGACGACGAAACTGACGGTGAACGCCGAGCGATCCGGAGCCTCGCCAGGCCCGGGGATGAGATCCGACCAACCCGCACGGTCGCCGGCGTCACTGACGATCTCGGCACGCAGTCGCGCTCGGAACTCCGCGTCCGTGAGCAAGGTCGTCGCCGCCACGGTGCCTTGAGCGAAGAGGTGGCTCAGGGTCGACAGCGGCGACACGCAGGTTGTACTCCGGCTCCGTCTCGCCGGGCAGCGAAGCAGGGAAGGTCAGCGGCGAGGAGTCGAGCCGGCCGACGAACTGGTCGACGCGATCCGCGAGGCTCCTGCTGACCTCGAACCACCGCCCTTCGATCAGGACGTAGAGGGCGCCGTCCAGCTCCTGCTCGCTCACAAGAGCGTTGTAGAGCGGCCACCGCGCATCCCAGTTCGACGACCGCGTGTATCGCACCTTGACCTTCCGAGATCTCAGAAGTGCTGGCGTCAAGGCGGCGAGGTCGCCGTCCTCGAGGTCGGCGAGGTAGCGGTCGAGATCGAGGTCCTCGTACTCGGCCGGGTGGGTACCGGTGATCG
>JAEYWP010000021.1 GCA_023428905.1 Verrucomicrobiota bacterium | reverse complement strand
CCTTCGCGAACGCGGCAAACCAGGCCCAGTCGCCATCATCGCCGTTATGCGAAAAATGCTTCACGTCATCCATCGTCTGATGACTAAACCTGATTTTGCCCTTGCCGGTTGAGACCGCTGCTCTGTGCTACTTTCCCACCACCGTGGCTCGACGCGCGAGCGCGACGCATTTCTGCCGACAGCCGGCAGATCGGGTTTGTCAGCGAACCGCGCGCGCACTGCAGTCGGGCATGCGTCGGCTTGATCAATGGTTGGCCAATCTCGGTTATTGCTCCCGCCGTGAAGCACGGGCCTGGGTGGAGTCCGGACGCGTAAAGATCGCGGGGCGCCCGGCCGACGACCCGGGGAAAAAGGCCCAGGCCGAAGCCGTGCGTGTCGATGGCGAACCCCTGGATCATCCCGGCGGCCTGCTCCTCCTCCTGCACAAGCCCCTCGGCCTTGTCTGCTCCCATGAGGAGCGCGAGGGTCCTAACGTGTATTCGCTTCTCCCTGACCGCTGGCGGCGCCGGAATCCGGTCATCACCAGCGTGGGGCGCCTCGACAAGGACACCTCCGGGCTGCTCCTGCTCACAGATCAGTCCGACCTGGTTCATCGGCTCACCTCGCCCAAAAACAAGGTTCCCAAGGTGTACCGCGCAGAGGTCGACCAACCGCTCTCCCCTGACCTCGTGCCTCTTTTTGCCGCCGGCACCCTCGTGCTCCCCGGCGAAAAACAGCCGTGCGAGCCGGCCGAGTTGCGTATCCTCGGCCCCACGACTGCAGAAGTGGTGCTGACGGAGGGTCGGTACCACCAGGTCCGCCGGATGTTCGCCAGCCAGGGCTGCGAGGTCCTCGCCCTGCACCGCTCCCGGCTGGGTCATCTCGAGCTCGGCGACCTCGCTCCCGGCCAGTGGCGCGAGCTGCCCTTGGCTACGTTTGGCGGAGCCTGACAGGGTCGCAGGTGCGGGGTTGAGGGCACTCCGCCTTCAAGTAGGGCCTCTGGGCACCCGCAGGCAGGCGGCGCGCGCCCTGCCGTTCGATTTCCGTCGGACCCTGTGGGGTTGTTGCCAGCCGCCTTCCGGATGTAGGCGGCGTGCCCCCCCACGCCGCGTCGGCCGCAGGCCCCCGCCTATTCCGAGCCGCGCTCCGGCAGTGTGATCGACTGTTTTTCAGGATCGCGCTGCCGGCGGAAAAACAGCGCCGTGTGACCCACCGCGCCCACACAGACACAACGGCCCTGGTCCGCGATCTCCTCGCAGAACGCGGCCCGCTCCGTGCGATCGGCGCCAAGAAAACGCAGCTTCACCAGCTCGTCCTGGTTCAGCACACGCTGCAGCTCCGTGTAGAACTGCGGTGTCAGCCCACCCTTGCCCACTTTCAGCGCGGGTTCGAGGGTCTGGCCCAGGCCGCGGAGGTAGGTCTTTTGTGCGCCGGTGAGAGGAAAATCGTACATGCGAGCCCGGAGCGTCCGCCACCGCGCCCGCCGAGGCAAGGCTGTGGGAGCAACACGTCCACCGACCTGCGCGCTCCGGGCCGAGCGACCCCTCCCGCCCGCCTTCGCCCCCCCGCGTATCACACCACCCGGTCCACCAGCGTCTCACCACTCTCGAACGCCGCCAGGTTCCGCAGGAAGTGCCGCACCAGCGCCTCGTCCTGATCCCGCCTTCCTCCCGCAGTGTGCGGCGTGATAAAGCAATTTTTCGCAGTCCAGAGCGGGTGCCCGGGGGGCAGCGGCTCCGGATCCGTGACATCCAGGTAGGCCGCGCCCAGTCGGCCGTTCTCCAGGGCGTCCACCAGCGCCGGCTGATCGACGGTGGTGCCGCGGCCCACGTTGTAGAAAATCGCGCCGCGCTTGCACCAGCCGAGCCGGCGGGCGTTCACGTAGTTCCGGGTGGAAGCATTGTCCGGAAGAAGATTCACGACGTGGTCCGCCTGCGCGATCACCGAGCTGAGTCGCTCCTCCGAGATGATGTGCACGCCGCTTTCGCTGTAGGCCCGGCGCCGCACCGCAAAGAGCTTCATCCCAAACGGAGCCAGGAGTTCGGCCAGACGTCGCCCGATCGCCCCGTATCCGAGCATCAGGACGGTGCCGCCCGTGAGGAGCCGCGAATGGTAGCGCCGCTCCGTGTAGTGCCAGGACTGATCGGTGCGCTGGTCCTGATACGACGGCAGCAGCTGTCGCCCGAGCGCGAGCATCATGGCGAGCGCGTGCTGCGCGCACGGATCGGCGAACACGCTGGACGCATTGGTGAACGCCGCCCCACGCGCCCGCAGGGCGTCCTGAAACTCAGGGGTATCGTAACGGGTGTAGCCTGCCGTGGTCACCTCCACCCACCTCAGCCCGCGCAGCCGCATCACCTGGGCAGAATCGGGCTGGCCAAACGCGATCTCCGCAGCGTCGAGTGCAGGATCCTCCCGCCCGGCCTGCAGCACTGAGGCGGAAGCCTGCGCCGATACCACCCACTGATGCCCACGGAGGCCCTCCCGCAGGAGTGCGGTCGCGGGCTCGCTGAAGCTGGCATTCGACCAGATGACCATGGAGACCGGGCCTTGTGAGGTTCAGGAGGAGCCGCCAGCAACGCCGGCGGCATGTGAAATGCGTTTCATTCCGACTCCGAAAACGAACAGACCGCATGGACCCGCAGACCCGCTTCCAGGAGGCGTTTCGATCCACCGAGTTCCGGCAGGTCGATGATCGCGGCCACGCCCACGACCTCTCCCTGAAGGACCCGGAAAAGCTTGGTCGCGGCCAAGAGGGTGCCGCCGGTGGCGATCAGGTCATCCACAATCAGGATACGGTCACCGGGTTTGCAGGCATCGGCGTGGATCTCGACCGCGGCGCTGCCGTATTCGAGATGGTAGTCTTCCGAAACCGTCTTGTACGGCAGTTTCCCCTTCTTCCGCACGAGTGCGAAGGGCTTGTTCAGGGCGTAGGCCAGGGCGCCGCCAAGGATGAACCCGCGCGCGTCGACCGCCGCAATGATGTCGATCTGCAGGGCGGCGCAATCCTCCGCGAAGGTGTCGATCAACAGCCGGAACGCCTCGGGCTCATGAAAGAGCGTGGTCACGTCCCGGAAATTCACCCCGGGCTTGGGCCAGTCACGGACAGTGCGGATTTTGGATTTGATCAGGTCGGAGGCGCGCACGGCCCCGGAGGCAACCCGAGCCCCTGTGCGAACGCCAACCTCTTTTTGCCCCCTTGCCTCCGCGTGCGGTCGGTGGCATCACGCCGAAGCAACGACCCGTCGTGCCGGAGTGTGCGTATCCAGGCGGGCCATTCCCCCCATGGAAGCACTTGTCGTTTTTGTTCTCCTCTTCCTCTTCGCCGCCCTCGTGGTTTTCCCGATCTGGGCGTTTGTCCGGATCCGGAGCAACAGCCAGGACCTCGACGATCTGCGCGCTCGACTGAAGGACCTGCAGGACGAATTGCGTCGACGGACCCAGGCACCCGCGGCCGGCGGGCCCCTCGCCGCAGCCGCGGCCTCCGCCACCTCCCCGGCGCCTCCGACCGCGGTGGTGCCGCCCGTCCCTTCGCCCGCCTATGCCGGGCAACCGCTCCCCCCCGCTCCCCCGCCGCCGGCCTCGGCCGCACCCGAAACACCGCCCCTGCCCACCACGCCGGTGCCACCCGACCTTCTCCCGCCGCCGTTGCCCATCGCCGTGTCGCCCGCAGCCGCCGCCGGGGCCACGTCTCCCGCACGCACGGCCAAGGAGCCTGCGGCAGCACCCCCGCTCCCCGTACCCACCCGCGCGCCGGCTATTCCTCCGCCGCCGCACCGGTCGCTCAACCTGGAGCAGTTCATGGGGGTGAAACTCTTCGCCTGGCTGGGCGGCTTCGCCCTGTTTCTCGGCGCGGTTTTCTTTGTCAAACACTCGATCGAGCAGGGCTGGATCCCCCCCGAGGTCCGGGTGGCGCTGGGCTTCCTCCTGGGCGCCAGCCTCGTCGGCGGCGGTGTCATGCTCTCCCGCAGACGTTACGCCGTAACCGCCCAGACCCTCTGCGCCACCGGCATTGTCACCCTCTACGCCGTGACCTTTGCGTGTCGGTCGATCTACCACTTCGCCTTCTTCGGGGTCGTCCCGACCTTCGGCCTGATGGCCCTGATCACCGCGGCGGCCTTCCTTCTCGCCGTGCGGCTGGAGGCCCAGGTTGTCGCACTCCTCGGCATGCTGGGCGGATTTCTCACTCCGCTTCTGCTCTCCACCGGGCAGGATGCGCCCCTGCCGCTCTTTGCCTACGTTACCCTGCTCGACCTCGGCCTGGCCGCGGTCGCCCTGCATCGGCGCTGGCATTACCTCGTCCCGCTCTCCGCCCTCGGGACTGGCCTGATGCTGCTGGGCTGGTACTTGAAATTCCCTTACGCTGCGAACACTCCCGTGTTGATGGCGGTGTCGCTCGGCTTCGACGTCTTCTACCTTGCCGTCTTCGCCCTGGCGCGTCGGCGCGGCCAGGGCGACGGTTTGCTCGGCCTGGCGGTCGCCGGCATGGTCCTGCTCTCCTTTGGCTTCGCCGCCTATCTGGGCGCGCAGTCTCCCGTCGGGCTCCAGCCGGCCCGCTGGCTGGCGTTTGTCTTTCTCGCCGACCTGGTCGTGCTCGGCCTGGTGTTGCTCGACCCGCGCACCGCGCGGTTGCACGCACTCGCCGGCATGGCGGTGTTTTTCCTGCTCGCGGCGTGGACGTTCGCGCGCCTCAACGCCGACCTCCTCAGCTGGGCGCTGGGAGCCTACCTGGCCTTTGCGGCCCTGCACTCCGCCTTCCCCCTCCTCCTCCAGCGACTCCACCCGGACGCGGAGGTGGGCAATGGAAGTCAGGCGTTCGCCCCGCTCGCCCTCCTCCTCGTCCTCGGGCCGGTGCTCAACTCCGGCCACGCCACCTTGGCAATCTGGCCGGCAATCCTGCTGATTGACCTCATCGCCATCGTCCTGGCTTGGTTCTCGGCCTCCATCCTCGCCGTCATCGCCGTCTTCATCCTCACCCTGATCGCGGCGGCTCAGGCCCTCTTCCGCCTCCCGGCCGGAGACTCGGGCAGCGTCCTGCTGCTCGTCATCGCCGGCTTCGCGGTGGCGTTCTTTGTGGTGGGCCTGGCCCTTGTGCGGCGTTTCGGCGGCGCGGATGCCGCCAGCGCCCCCCAGGATCGGCTCCGCCAGCAGCTGCCGGTTCTCTCCTCCCTGCTGCCCTTTGTCCTGCTGGTGATGGCCACCTCGCGGCTGCCCCTGCCGACCCCGCACAGCATCCTCGGTCTCGCCCTGCTGCTCACCGCCCTCGCCCTCGGCCTGGCCCGCCTGCTTCAGCGGGGAGCCCTCGCCCTTTGCGCCCTCGCCGGCGTTCTCGCCGTCGCCTACACCTGGCATAACTGGCAGTCCACGGAAGCATCTGCCGCCGGCGCCCTGGCGTGGTATCTTGGATACGGGCTGCTGTTCCTGGTCTTCCCGTTTGTGTACCGCGCGACCTTTGCCGGGGAGCGGTTGACCTGGCTCGCTTCCGCCCTCGCGCTGCCGGCTTTTTTTCCACTGATCCACAGCGCGGTCCGCCTGGGCTGGCCCGCCGCAATCCCTGGTCTGGTGCCCGCGCTGCTCGCACTGCCCGCCCTTGGCGCCCTCGTAGCCACCCTCCGCGGGGAGCCGGCCGGCAGTCCGCGTCGCCTCGGGCGCCTGGCCCTCTATGGCGGCGTGGCGCTGCTCTTTATCACCCTGATCTTCCCCCTCCAGTTCGATCGCCAGTGGCTGACCCTGGCCTGGGCCCTGGAGGGCGCGGCGCTGCTCTGGCTCTTCCACCGGGTGCCGCACCGCGGCCTGCCGATCGCCGGCGTGCTGCTCCTGGCGGTCGCCTTCGTCCGCCTGGCCTTCAACCCCGCCGTCCTTGCGTATCAACACGGCGGTGACGCGCGGATCTTCAACACCTACCTCTACACCTACGGCGTCACCGCCCTCTGCCTCCTCGCCGGCGCCCGCCTCCTGGCACCGCCGCGGGAACGCGTGCTGGGCCTGAATGCACGGGCCTGGCTCTCCGCCCTGGCCGGGATCCTCCTCTTCCTCCTTCTCAACATTGAGATCGCCGACTATTTCGCCGAGCCCTACGACCGCCTCACCTTCGACTTCTCGGGCAACTTCGCGCGCGACATGTCCTACACCATCGGGTGGGCGCTCTACGCCCTGGCCCTCCTCGTGGTGGGCATCTGGAAGAAACAGCGCGGCCCCCGCTACGCCGCCGTCGGCCTGCTGGCCGTCGCGCTCGCCAAGCTCTTTTTCCACGACCTGGCCTCCCTCGGCACGCTGCACAAGATTGGCGCCCTGTTCGGCGTGGCGATCATCGCGATCCTCACCTCCTTCCTCTACCAACGGTTCGTTCCTCCGGATGACAAAGCTCCGCCTCCCCCGCCCTCTGCGTAGCCACGCCGCGCACACCGTCCTCAGCCTCGTCTGCGCCATCGCCGGCGCCGCGACCCGGACACACGCCGCCGTCGACACCGCACGGTGGCGCTTCGCCCAGGAGTTCGAGGTGGCGGAGGCGGGGCTCACCCGCGTCGCCGTGCCGCTCGAGACGCTCGACCGGACCGAGCCGGGCCAGCGCGACCTGCGCCTGGTCGACGCGGCCGGGACGGAACTGCCGTTCGCCCTCCTCCGCGGCAGCCAGCGCCCTGCCGCCTGGGAAACGCCGTATTCCCATGAGGTCGCGCTGCGCGGTGAAACCACCGTGGTCACCATGGAATTCACCCACCCGCGTGCCTGGGAGGCGGTGGAGTTGCTCACCGCCAGCGCGGACTTCCTCAAGCCGGTGCAGGTCGAGGCCTCCGCCGACGGTTCACGCTGGGAGACCTGGGCAGGAGACACTCCGGTGTATCGCCGCGCCGGCGTCCAGCAAACCGTCATTCCGCTGCGCCCCCAGCCGATCCTGCGCCTCCGCCTCACCCTCGACGATCGCCGAGAGGCGCCGCTGATCCTCAGTGGTGTGCGAGTGCGCGCACCGGGTCGCGACCGGGTCACCCTCGAACGCCTCCCCGCGCGTATCGAGACAACGGATTCCTTTGCCGGCCATACCCTGCTCACCCTCGCCCTGCCCGCGGCCAACCTCGGCCTCGAAGCAGTCACCCTGGCCACGGACGCACCCTTCTTCACCCGGCGCGTCGACGCCGCCCAACACACGGTGCGGGATGACGAGGTGGAACTCGCCACCCTCGCGTCCGACCTGATCGCCCGGGTGCCGCCCACCAGCGACGGTGCGCCGGCGACGGAGAAAACCACCCTCTCCGTGCGACACGATATTCCCGGGCGCACACTCGTCCTTCGTATCCACAATGGGGATAGCCCGGCGCTGCCGGTCCGGGAGGTCGCCGTGATCCATCGCGTGGTACAGGCGGTCTTTCACGCCTCCGCTCCAGGCAAATACCGTTTTCTCAGTGGCAATCCGGATGCCTCAGAGCCCCAGTACGACATCGCCGCCCGAGCGGAGACCCTCTACGATCTGCCGGTCGCATCGCCCCGCCGCGGCGCCCTGCAGGAGCATCCCGGATTCGTCCGTGCGGACCCGCTCGCCAGCCTTTCCCTCGTGGGCGCCGCCCTCGACCCCTCGCAGTGGTCCACCCGACGCGCGGTCGAGATCACGTCTCCCGGTGTGCAACGCCTCGAACTGGACCTGCCCGCCCTATCCTCGGCCGGCACCACCCTTCAGGATCTGCGCCTCGTCCGCGGAGACCGCCAGATCCCGTATGTGGTGGAACGCAGCGGCGTCCACCGGCAACTCGCACTTCCCTTCGTTCCCGAGTCCGAGCCCAAGCATCCCACCGTCAGCCGCTGGCGCGTGACCCTGCCGGCACGTGCCGCCACCATCGCCGGCGTCACCCTCGAGAGCACCAGTCCGCTTTTCGAACGACATGTCCAGGTTTATGACCGATGGGCCGACCGCAACGGGGTCGAGCAACACCATCTCCTCGCGTCGGGTGCCTGGCGCCGAACGCCGTCCCAGTCGGGTCCGGCGACCCTGACCCTGACGCTCGACCGGCCCCGCGGGGACACGCTCGTGATCGAGACCGACAACGGCGGAAACCCTCCCCTCGATCTGAGCGGAGTGCGGGTGACGTATCCCGCCACCCATCTACTCTTTCCCGTGGCGACACCGGAGCCAGTTACGCTCCTGGTCGGAAATACCCGCGCCACGGCGCCGCGGTATGACCTCGGCCTGATGGCGCCACTGCTGGTCCGCAGCGAGCACCACCGCGCCACCCTGGCTCCGACCGTGGAGACGGAGGCGCCACGCGGCGCCTTGATGACGCAAGGGTGGATCCTCTGGAGCGCACTGGCCGCCGCCGTCGCCGTCCTTCTCCTGGTGGTGGCGAAACTCCTGCCAAAGCCACCCGCGAGTTAAGGCTTCCGTCAGTCCTTCGTCACCGGGACTTCGCCCGCAGACGCTCCGCCCGTCCATTCAAGTCGGCGAGCAGTTCCGTGTGCTCGCGTGCCTCACGATCGTTCACCCGGACAAGGCCCCGGCCAAAGGGCGGCTCGTCGTCCTCGGCATCGGCCCAGGCCGACCATTCGTAACCGACGGCAAAACGCTGTCCCGCGAGTTGCTCCAGGTGGATGCGCCCCTTCATCAGCATGCGCTCCACCGAGGTCAGGCGGCGCACCTCCCGGCGCAGGGGCATGCGTGCAAAGGTCGGATCCGACCACGTCACCCCGGTGAGGAGAACGGGGCGGCCGTTCACCCCGGCGCAGGCCTGTACCATCCGCTCCCAGGCTTCGCGGCCGGGCCGGATCGAGACCACATCGACATGCGGTTCGGCGCATTCCTTAAGCACGGCCGCGCCCGGGAACTGGGCGAAGCGGCACCCCAGGATCAGATGGTTCGGGTCGTAGTGCCGTATCAATGACGCACAGGTGGAGAAATACCGCCGGGCAAATTCGCGGGTGAACTGGCGCTGGTCCTCCCGGTAGGCGGGCGAAACCAGCGCACGCTCCGCTTGGGTCAGCTGTCGCACCGTCTCGCGGTGCGGTCCGTCGAGCCCCCAGTCCGCCGCCAGGCGGGCCAGCGAACCCTGACGTGGCGCGAGGACAAACTCCCAGGCGGCATGGTAGGCACGGTACCCCGGCTCGAGACTCAGGCAGATCTGCAAGAGCGAAGGCTCCTCCGCCCTCGCATCCACCGGCACGATACCGTCGGTGTCGGGCGGCGCAGGCTGGGCCCAGCCGAGTTCGTGGTCGGTGAAATAGCCCATCAAGTCGCGGCTCGACGCCCGGGGGGCGCAGATCTGGCGGGCCCACGCGTCGGCCGCGTCGCGCCAGGCTGGATCAAAGACATCCGGCAGCAGCGCGCGGCCAGAGTGGAAGCTCGGGCCCACCTTGCGAAACTCGACCAGCTCCGTGTATCCGAAATCCCGTTCGTAGAACTCGGCCGCGGCCCAGGCGCCCAGGCCGTTGAAACCCCAGCCGCGCAGCCGCTGGAGCGCGCTGCGCACAAAGGAGTCTGGGTCTTCCGAATACAAACGCTCCACCGCCGCACTGTAGGCCCCGGGCTGGGAGGACCGCCCGTCCGACCAGCCCGAGCGATTGACCGCCGCGACCGAGCGCAGCCAGAACGGGCGGTTTTGCGGGTCGAGCCACCACCATTGCCCGGAACGCGTCTGCCCCAGCCGGTAAAAACCGGACCGCCCGACCAGGGTGCCGGGACGAAACGCCTCCAAGCTTGGCGGTGGCGGCGGTTTTCGCGAGGCGGGGCGCATCCGACAGCGTCAGGCTTTCTTTCGGTCCGGGCGTGCGATCGTGAACGTCTCCGTGGTGCGCGCGTAAAGTTCGCCGCCCATGCGGCCAATGAGGTCGAGTTTGGCCGGATCGGGCAAACCGTCGGCACCGAGCACGGCGTCATCGATGTGCAGCGATTTCACCAAGCCGATCACCACGCTGGCGCCGGCCGGCCCCTGGCCCACGGGCACGATCTGGTGGACGACACACTCAAAGCTCGCCGGCGACTTTGCCACCCTGGGCGGCCGCACGGTTTCGGAGGGCGCCGACTCCACCTGAAAGGCGGAAAACTCGCTTTCGCCGTAGGGCAGCATGGCGGCAGTGGAGTTCATCGTCTCGGCGAGGGCATACGGGACCACGTTGACGACAAACTCCGGCACCAGCGCCAGGTTCCGAACCGTATCCTTCGGCGAACCATCGCGGGTGTTCACCGCGACAAAAAGCAGCGAGGGCGGTTGGGACGTCACTCCCTGAAAAAAGCTGAAGGGAGCGAGGTTGGTCTTCCCTTCGGCCGAGATGGTCGAAACCCACGCGATGGGGCGCGGGAAGATCGTGCTGGTGAGCCACGCGTAGGAATCGCGCGGCTTCATCGAACTGAGGTCGAGGCGCATCCCCGCAGGCTTGGCCAGACGTCGGCCGGCCAAAAGCAGGAAGTGCAGGAAAGGTGGATTTTCCGCACCCCCGGGCGGGCGGCGCACGCGGGCGGTTGGACAAGGCACGCGCGCTCAAAGACAGATTACACGCAGCGGCCGACTCTGATTTCGCGTATCACTTTCGCCCGTCGACGACCTTTTCCGCGCCTCCGTGTGCCCAGGCATTCGGGCGTGCTGAGGCTCCGTCGCGCCCCCAATTACCGGCTGTGAGCAGAAGTAGCCGGTCGTGACGCACCACACCAGCGCCGTGGTGCTGATGCCGGGCCCGCAAGGGCCCGGCATCTTTGTGTTCGCCGGCTGGCCATCAGTTTCTGAAGGTTTTTACACATCATTCGAAGAAGTCTCGGACCTCCGCTCAAGCGGGCCCATCCGGGGCCGATTCAACCTCTGTCGATGACTGTTACCGCCCCTACCCGCGAAACGCTGCTCCAGATTGCGCAGCAACTGCCTGCATCTCCGCAGGTGCTGGTACAGTTGAGCGACCTGCTCACGGACGTGAATTCGGGGCTGGATGACGTGGCCCGGCTGCTGCGCCGGGATACCGCGCTCGCCACCCGCGTGATCCGCATCAGCAACAGCGTCGCCTACGGCATGGGCGGACGCGTGGGTTCGGTCGAGGATGCGGTCAACCGCGTGGGTTACGCTGAGATCTATCGGCTCGTCGGCCTGGCCAACGCCGCCGCCCTGGCCGACCAACACCTGCACAGTTACGGCTTCAGCGGCACCCAATTGCGGGACAACACTCTCGTCTCCGCACTCGCCGCGGAAATGCTGGCCACCCTCACCGGCGCCGACACGCGCATTGTTTACACCGTCGGGCTCCTGCGCTCGGCCGGCAAACTCGTGCTCGATCGCTACGCTAAACGCGGCGCGCGCATCGAGCCCTTTATCCTTTCCGGCGGTCTGGACCTGCTGCGGTGGGAACGCACCCACCTCGGTGTCACCAACCTCGAGGTGGCCGACACGGTCCTCAGCGCCTGGCGTTTCCCCGCCGCGATTGTCCAACCGGTCCGCCACCATGTGGTCACCACAGGGGCCTCGCCCGACCACGTGCAGGCCACGCAACTTCTCCACGTGGCCAACGCGATCGCGCGCGACGCCGGTTTCGGACTTCAAGGCGAGCAGTCGTACTGGGATATTTCACCCGCACGGTTGGAGTCGGTGGGTCTCACGCCCGCAGCCATCCAGGAGTGTACGGAGTCGACCCTTACAGCCTTCGACGCCCTCAAAGGCAGCTTGTAAATACTGCCGCCTGCGCTATTCGCGCCCGGCGTTTGCACGGGTGGGATGAACCGCCACGTTTCGCGCTCTCGCATGAATGTTAGATCAGCCCTTTTCTCCGGCCTGTTTTTCCTGCTCGCCGTTTCTCTTCAGGCCGGAACCGCGGTGCCTGAACCTCTCGCCACCGCGCTCGACAAGTTTGTCGCCGCCGAGGCGGAATGGGCGTACACCCAGGTCTACCGTCGCGCCGACAAGCCGGACGCGCAGACCGTGGCGCGCTTTGATCCCTCGCGCCCGCGCGAGCGCCAGTGGGAACTGGTCTTGCTGCGCGGCCGCAAGCCGAGCACGGAGGAAGCCTCGCGGTGGTGCAAACGACGCATGCAGGAGGACGTGAACAACGACGCCGAGGCGATGGTCCAAGCCCTCGACCTCGAGAACGCGCGCTTTTTTGACGAGTCGCCCGACCGTGTCCGATACGCCGTGCCCCTGCGCAAGCAGACGATCAAGCGGATGGTTCCAACGGAAAACTTTATTGTTATCGCGGAGGTCGACCGCCGCACCGAAACGCTTCGCCGCCTGTCCGCCTCCCTGACCGATGAGATCAGGATCCTCGGCGGTATGGCAAAAATCGATACCGCGGAGGGCGAGGTGGTCTTTCAGGCCCTGGAGGGTGGCGCCGCCGCCCGGCCCGTTTATATCAGCGCGCGCGGGACCGGATCCGCCCTCTTCAAGCGCGTGCAACGCAGCGCCGAGATCCTTTTTGTCGATCAGCGCCGGGTGAAGTCCTGAACGTCGCGGTTGCGGGGCACCGCGGCTGCGGCCCCCGCCCGCGCATCACTCGACACGCGTGTCCGTCCAGGCGTCGACCACCACGGTCGTGACGAGGTCGCAACCGACGTTTACCGTCGTCCGGCACATGTCCAGGATCCGATCCACGCCGAGGATGATGCCGATCCCCTCGGGCGGGACGTGAAAGGTCGCAAGCAAACCCGCGATCAGGGGAAGTGAACCGCCCGGGATGCCCGCCACCGCCACTGCGCTGAGGACGGACAGCAACAAGAGCATGCCCTGTTGGGCGAGACTCAGGTCGACCCCGTACACCTGGGCGACGAAGAGGACAACGCAGCCCTCAAAAAGCGCGGTTCCACTCATGTTGAGGGTGGTGCCGAGGGGCAGGACAAACCCCGCCACCCCGGGGGAAACATTGAGCCGCTCTTTCGCGGCCGCTAACGAGGCGGGGAGCGTGGCGTTGCTCGAACTGGTTGAGAAGGCGGTGATCAACACATCTGAGATCGTCCGGAAGAAGACCCGCGGTGAACGCCGGGCGCCAAGCGTGAGGAAGAGCGACATCGTTCCAAAGAGGTGCAGGGCCATCACCGCCACACACCCCAGAACGAACACCAGAAGCGATAGCAGCACCCCAACCCCGACCTTGACCACCACGCTGAAAATCATCGCCGGCACCGCATACGGCGCGAGCCGCAGGGCGAAGTGGACGATGCCAGTCATCAAATCGCTCACCAGGCCGAGCAGCTCCATCAGCCGCTCCCGCCGCTCCGGCGCGAGCGTCGTGCCGGCGGCCCCGACGAGCAGGGCAAAGAGGATCAGCGGGAGCACCTCTCCCAGGGTCACGCGTGAAGTGCCGGTCACCGCACCGAGGAGATTTCGCGGCATGAACATATCCACCACCGTTGCAAGGGTCAGGGTGGGCTGCGCCGCCTGGGCGGCGATGGCCTGCTGGGCAGACCCTCCGTATTCCGCGAGAAGGCGCGCCTGATCATCCGGCGCGAGGCGATTGCCCGGCTGCAGGAGGTGCATCATCACCAGCCCCAGGCCCACGCCGATGACCATGTTGAGGAAGAAGAGAAAGAACGTGCGCCCAGCCAGGGGGCCGAGCCGATCGAGCCGCCCCAGTTGCACCACGCCGGCAGCCAGCGAGGTGAACACCAACGGCATCACCACAAAAAAGAGCATGCGTAGGAAGACCTGACCCAGGGGATCAAACACTTCCGTCGCCACGGCCTGTGAGGCGCCGAGCAGCCCGGGAAACCAGCCGCCCAGCCCCACGACGACCGCGCCAGCCACGGCCCCCACTCCGACTCCAAGGAGGATGCGATTGGCCAACTGCTGGGATCCAAGACTCATGCGGGTGCCAAGCAAACCTCGGGCCGCCCTGCTGTCCATCTGAAGGTAGCTGAGATCGCTAAGGGGTCATGTCTTGACTCTTGACAACCAAAGGTTGTCAAGAGTCAAGACATGACCCCTTAGGCTTGCCCGCTTCCCGCTGGCCCTCATGCAGGCTCCAGCAGTCATCCGAAGTCGCCGCGCCAGCTTCCCGCACGCCCGACAACTGCTTACCCCGCCAACCTCCTGTCGATCGGCCCCCTGCACGGTACCCGCCGCGGCGTCTGAGCGATGGATTGCCAGTCCCCAAACGTCCGCATAAAGTCCCGTTGTCGTTCGATGTCCGCGATTTCCAACGCACTCTTGCTGCTCGCGCTCCTGCTCTTGGCCAATGGCGTGTTCGCCATGGCGGAAGTCGCGGTCATCACCGTGCGGAAGGCCCGCCTAAAAGGGCTGGCGGACGCCGGCAACAAGCGTGCGCAGGTCACCCTCGATATCGCACAGCAGCCAACCCGGTTCCTGTCCACCCTCCAGCTGGGCATTGCGCTGATCGGCATCCTCGCCGGCACCTTGGGCGGCGCCAGCCTTTCCCAAGAACTGGTCCCGTACGTGGAAAAAAATGCGCTGCTGGCGCCCTACGCACGCACCCTCGCCGTCGGCGTTGTGGTGGTCGGCATCACGATGGCGTCAGTCGTGATGGGTCAGTTGATTCCCAAACGCATCGGCCTTGCCCACCCCGAGGGCATCGCGCTCACGCTCACCCCAATCATCAACCGGTTTTCCCGGCTGGTTTCGCCGCTTGTCTCGCTCCTCACCGCTGCCACCGAGGGTCTGCTTGCGCTGGTCGGTTTCAAGCCGCCGGCCCAGGAGGCGCCGGTGTCGGAAGAGGAGGTCAACCGTCTGATCCAGCAGGGTCTGAGCGCCGGCGTTTTCAACCAGGCAGAGACGGAGATGGTGGCGGGAGTTCTCGAACTCGATCAGCTGCCCGTCACCGCCCTGATGACGCCGCGGCCAAAAATCGTTTTTCTCAACGCGGAGGATCCCGACGACGTCAACTGGCGGAGGATCGTCGCGAGCGGGCACTCCTATTTCCCCGTCTTCCAGGGCGGTCGCGACCAGGTGCTCGGCATGGTGTCAGTCAAGGCGCTCTGGGCTCACGCTGCCATCGGACTTCCCGCCAGCTTGAAGAACTTGCTGGTGACGCCCCTGATCGTGCCCGAAACGATGAAGGCCATCCATCTGCTCGAGGCCTTCAAAAAGAACAGCAAGCACATCGCCCTCGTGACCGACGAGTTCGGCGCCATCAAGGGCATCGTCACCCTCATCGATGTGCTGGAGGCCATCGTGGGAGATCTGCCTGGGACGGGCGCACGCACCCGGCCCGCGGCCAAACAACGGGAAGACGGCTCTTGGTTAATCGATGCGACGCTTTCGGCGGACGAACTGAAAACATTGCTGGAACTGGAGACGCTGCCGGAGGAGGACCGCGCCGACTTTCAGACGGTTGGCGGCTTTGTGGTCACGCGGCTCGGCCGCATCCCCACCGCGGGCGAACACTTCGACTACGCGGGCTGGCGGTTCGAGGTCGTGGACATGGACCGCCACCGGGTGGACAAGGTGTTGGTGGGCAAGTCCCCTTCGGTCACCTCCCGCGCTCAGACCGCTGACTGAGGGCGCAGCGCATCAGCCTGTCCTGGAGCGGCGCGCCAGGGGACGGTTGACCTCAACCCGCACGCGTCCGTGGGGGCGAAGCCTTTGACAAGGCGATCGAGACCCTCGCCGGCGGCCAACATTGCGAAGGTGGGCGACCAAGACCCCTCCCGCCTTCCTGTCGGCAGACCCCGGAAATGCCGCCTTGCCCAGCGGGCGGCCGCCTCTCAGGTTTCGACAACCTCTGCAGCCGGACCGCCTCGTCCCATGACCCTGCACGCACTCGCGTCAGCCCAGCCCCTCCTCGCGGCACTCCCGCCGCAGGCTTGGGCGCCTCTTGTCACCGTAGGGGCGGCCGCGGTGGGCGCCGGCATCTACGCCGTCCGGCTCAAAAGCCAGCTCCTGCGCATGCGTTCGGAGTTCAAGAAACTGCGCGGCGACTTCACTCACGCCAACGAACGCGCCGCCGGTTCCCGCGGAGAGAAAAACCAGCTGATGCGCATTGCCCTGCACACCGTGGCGACCCCGCTCCGTGAGGCTGCTCTGGATGTCTCCACCCTCGCGGCCGCCCCGGACCTTCCCGCCGGACACGCCGAGATCGTGGCGCGCCTCCAGTCGGCGATGACACGGGTCGAGGAGGCGTTGAAAGGCCTGGACGAACTGCAGGCGCTGGAGGCGCGGAGCCGCTCCGTCAACGCCATCCCCCTCAATGTCGGCGCGGTGCTGCACGAGGCCGTCCTCAAGGTTCAGCCCCACGCCGAGCACAAGGGGGTGCGCCTTTCCCTTCCCGATCCGAGCAAGACATCGATGGGGCGGGCGGACGCAGACGTGCTCCGGCGCGTATTGGAGAACCTGATCGTCGACGCCGTCGAGGTGACCCCGCGCGGAGGCACCGTTTCGATTTCCATCTACCAGACTTCCGACCGGGTCCTGATCACGGTGAGTGACGAAGGTCCCGGAGCCGCGGTCGACGACCAGGCCGCCCTGCTCGACCACTCCGGCAACAGCCGCCCTCCCTTCCACCACCTGGGCGCGCGCCTCAACCTCGCGATGGTGCACAACCTGATCAAGGCGATGGACGGCTGGCTCTGGTCCCAGGGCGAACCTGGCCGCGGCACCACCCAGGTCGTCGAGCTCGCCCTGCCCGACGGCAAAGCCGCCCGCGCCTAAGGGGTCATGTCTTGACTCTTGACAAACGGCGGCGGTCAAGAGTCAAGACATGACCCCTTAGCTTGCCACCCGCCTCAAGAAAGGAAGGAGCAGATGTATTCGCAGATCCCCGACGACACCTCGATCGCGAAACCGCTGTTTCCCGGAACGTCGAAGTATTCGTTCGCTCCGTACACTTTGGTCCCGGACTGGCCGTCGATGGTCACGGTGCAGGAGCCCGCCACGATCTCCATCCGTTCCGGGGCGCCGGTGCCGAAGTGATACGACCCGGGATAGATCAGCCCGAGGGTCTTTTTGCTCCCGTCGGCGAAGAGGACGGAATGACTGACGACCTTGCCGTCGAAATACACGTTAGCCTTGGTGACAACGCTGACGCCGGCGAATTGAGTGGGAAGAGTGGCCATAGGAGCGACCGTGATGGCAGTCTCCCGCCCCAAGGATCAAGTTCCAACTTAAGGGGTCACGTCTTGACTCTTGACAAACCCAATCCCGACCCGCGGCTTCCATCGCGCCCTTTCAAGGCGGCGCCGCACACGCACCGGATGGCTTACGGTTGGCCCGGGACGGCTTGGAGCACAGAGCCGGCGTCCTCCGCCGAGCTGCAGGCCCATTCTCGGAAGCCGACTTTGGGTACACCGATGCCTGTTCTGACATCGGCCTCAACATACCGGGGCACTTGAGGTCGCACGGCGGCCACGGAGCTCATCGGACAGGGGAAGAGCAGAAATGGCCTTGGCATTGCCGTCTGATGCTCGCCTGAAGACACCGTTCGACGATGTGTTGGGAGTTGGGACGTGACCCCTTAGGCTGGTAGTTCGACGATGCGTTGGGAGTTGGGACGTGACCCCTTGCGCTGGGAGCAAAGGAGTCATGTCTGGCTCCTGACAGAATTTCCTCAGATGAAGCAGAACGGTCGCCCACCGGCACGGGGTGAGTTTTGTCAAGAGTCAAGACATGACCCCTTCACGCCCCGGCCTCAACATACCGAGGGCACGGCGGCCACGGAGCTCATCGACAGGGGAAGAGCAGAAATGGCCTTGGCATTGCCGTCTGATGCTCGCCTGAAGACACCGTTCGACGATGTGTTGGGAGTTGGGACGTGACCCCTTGCGCTGGGAGCAAAGGAGTCGTGTCTGGCTCCTGACAGAATTTCCTCAGATGAAGCAGAACGGTCGCCGACCGGCACGGGGTGAGTCTTGTCAAGAGTCAAGACATGACCCCTTCACGCCCGGCTGGATGCCCCGTGTGCGGTTGCGAGGGAAACCCTGAATTGCAACCAGTCAGCAACAAGAAGCTTGGGTCCTGGGTGCGCGGCACGTAGATGTCACTTGTTCGTAACATCGCCACCCACCCTTCGCGCGGCTCCCATGATCTCCACCCTCACTTCCGCCCTCCGTCGCTTCACCTTCGCGGACTGGGCGATCGCCTGCGTTCCCCTCGTGATGGTCGCCGGTTTTTATGCGCTGCGCAGTCAGCACCGCGACGCCTATTACCTCTTCGTCAAGGAAGACGGCCCCGCCGAAACGCTCCAGGCCCTTTGTGTCCTTGGCGCCAGCGTCACCGCGGCCTTCACCGCCTTCCGCCTCAAGGCCTGCAAGCAGCGGGTCCTCGCCCTCCTGATGGGAGGATTCGCCCTCCTCACGTTTGTCGTCTTTGGAGAGGAGATCAGCTGGGGTCAGCGCATCTTTGGCTGGAGCTCCAGCGAGTATTTCCAGTCGGTCAACATGCAGAAGGAGACCAATCTCCACAATGACGTCCGCCTGAAGTACGTCGTCCATCCCACGCTGATCACCGCTGGTCTCTACGCCACCTTCTCGCCTCTCCTTCACGAAGCCCTTCGCCGTCGGCGCCGGCCCTTCGCCACGTTTTTCACCACCGAACTTCCGACCCTCGGATTTTTCGCCGTCTTCACCGGCGTGTATGTTATCTACGAATACCTGAATCCGCTCATCGCCCCGTACTACCACGGCTTCGACGTCATCCTCTGGCAGGACCTGGAGATGGCCGAGAGTTTCCTCTACGCCGGCGTGCTGGGATGGACGGTATTGAAGCTTCGCGGTGTGCGCGCCCTCTTCGGAGAGCCCAGCCACGCTGCCGCCGGGGTCACTTCCGCGCCGGCTGGTGAAACTGCTCGCGCGCGTTCAGTTCGCGCGTAATCGCGGTGGCAAACACCTTCAGCAGGTCGCGCTGGGCGCGGTTCTGCCGCCGCGTCTCGAGCATCACTTCCCGCACCGCTTTCCAGTCCTCGGGCTTGAACAACCACTGGCTGTAGAAAACCGGCCGTTCTCCCTCCTTGAGCGAAAGCGGATGGGTGAGTCCGCACCGCTCCACAAAGAGGGCTGCAATCTTCACCGCGTCGTCATACCGCAGCGCCCGCCCGCCGCGGGAGAGGGTCAGCTGGTAGAGGATGGCCTGCTCTGACTCCACCACCCTGAGTTCGAGCGCAATTCCAAGACGGCTCGTGCCCACCGCACGCATGGGCAGATTGTTCGCCTGCTGCGCCTCCGCGTCATCGATCAGGCGATCCATCAGGACGACGAGGTCCGTCACATGGGCACGCGAAATCAAAGCCCGGATAAAGGCAGCGTAGTCGTCGGGGTCCGCCGGCACCATAAGCTCGCCCGCGGCCGGCACCGCCGGCGTCGCCCCAGGACCGCCCGGCACCTGGTCCCCGCTGCCGGGCGCCACCGGCTCCGCGGGAGCCGGAGCGGTCTGCGCCACGCCGCACCAAGGCAGCAGCGCGAGGAGGGCAATGCAGGATAACGCCGGAAAAGGCTTCATGACGGGCTCCACCCAAGGCGTTTGCACCCGAGGGCGCAATCCACGGCGCAAGGGCTAAAAAAAAGAGCCGGTCCAGAGGACCGGCCCAAAGAGAAAGGAGGCTCAGATCTCGTAAGCCGGGAGCAGCTTGTCGACCCGGACCTTGTCCAGCTTGGCGAAGAGCGGCAGCCCGTTTTCGTACGGGACCGGGGTTTCGCCCTGGATCAGAGGTTGGGCATAACGCAGGAACTGGAAGTTCATGCTCACGCCATCCTCGTTGATCCACTCGCGCGGCAGCTTCTTCACGCCATTGGCGATGTCGCTGAGCGGAGCGAGGCCGGTTTCGCAGGTGTAGTGGTCGGCATCACCGCGGAGCAGCGTCACCATCTTGTCCGTTTCACCGTCGATCGCTGCCTTGACCGCGGCCTGTCCAGCGAGGAAGGCCTCGTCGGAGTCGGTCTTGGAACCGCCATGAGCCGCTGCACGCTGGGCGATGCCGAGCCGCGCGACGCGGGCCTTGATGCCGGGCAGGTGCTGCTCGACCAGGCTCTTCAGATAATCACCGGCACCACCGAGCTGGGCGTGGCCAAAGGCATCGGTCGCCTCCGCGGCGGAAACGTAGTTGCCATCGGAGTCGATCAGCCCCTCGCCCACCACAATCATGCAGTATTTCTCGCGCTTCAGGACGCGCTTCACGTCCTCGACAAACTTCTCCGTGCTGAACGCGACCTCGGGGAGGTAGATCAGGTGGGGCGCATCATGCGGGTGGTCGCGACGCTTTGCCAGGGAGGCACCGGCGGCAATCCATCCGGCGTTGCGACCCATCACCTCGAGGATCGAGACCAGGTCGTTCTGCCCCATCGCCTCGTTGTCGCAGGCGATTTCGCGAACGGTGGTGGCGACGTGCTTGATCACACTGCCGTAGCCCGGGCAGTGGTCCGTCACCGGAAGGTCGTTGTCGATCGTCTTCGGCACGCCGATGACGCGGAGCTCGTAACCCTGCTGCTGGGCGAGCTTGGAAATGCGATCCGCGGTATCCTGCGAGTCATTACCGCCGGCATAAAAGAAATAGCGGATGTTGTGCGCCTTGAAGACCTCGAGCACGCGGTCAAAGTCCTGCTGCTTCTTCAGCTTGTAACGGCAGGTGCCCAGGGCGGCGCCCGGGGTGTGACGAAGTCCGCGAATGGTCTGCTGGGACTCGGAGGCGAGGTCGATCAGGTCTTCCTGCAGGATGCCGAGCACGCCGTTCAGGCAGCCGTAGATTTCCTCAATGCAGCTGTGATTCAGGGCTTCGGCCACCACGCCGGCCACGCTGGCGTTGATGACAGCGGTGGGTCCGCCGGATTGCCCCACCAGAACGTTTCCTACGAGTTCAGCCATGACAGATGTGTGTAGAGGTTCGAAATAACGTGAAGAGTCAAAGAAGCGGCCGCAGACACCGGGTGGCAAACCCAAATTTCCCGGGAGTTCGGGTAGGTGATTTCTGCATCTGTGTGCTACAGCGCGGCGTTACAGCAACTTGCCGGGAACATAAGCCGCCGCGCCGTTCACCCGCCGGGCCACGGCGCGAGCCTCCGCCACAAAGGCGTCGACCTGCTGGGGGGCGGCGCCGACAAAACGCCGGCTGTCGGCCAGCACCGCTTCCAACGTCTTGCGGCTCAGGCCCAGGCGCGTGTCCGCCGCCAAGCGGCCCATCAAATCCGGATCTCCCCCGCCCGCCCGCAATGCGCGCGCCGCCGCCAGAGCGTGCTCCTTGATCGCCTCGTGCGCAGTCTCGCGCCCCGCACCGGCTTTGACCGCCTCCATCAGGATCGTCGTCGTGGCGAGGAAGGGAAGGTTGCGCTGGCTCTCGGCCGCAATCGACGCCGGAAAAACCTCCATCTGGCGAAGAACGGTGACGAAGGTCTCCAGCAACCCGTCGATCGCGTAAAACGCGTCGGGAAGCGCCACGCGCCGCACCACCGAGCAGGAAACGTCACCCTCGTTCCATTGGTGACCGGAGAGCGCGCCGGTCATGGTGACATAACCGCTCAGGAGCGTGGAGAAACCACAGATGCGCTCGCAGTTGCGGGCGTTCACCTTGTGAGGCATCGCCGAGGAGCCCACCTGGCCCTCCTGGAAGCCTTCCGTCAGCAAGCCCTGGCCCGCCATCAAACGAAGGGTGGTGGCAAAACTCGCCGCCGCCGCCCCGACCTGGTGGAGCGCACTAACGGTATCAAAATCGAGGGTACGCGGGTACACCTGGCCGACGGCGTTGAAGGCCGCCTTAAAGCCGAGGTGCTTGAGGATGCGTGCCTCCAGCCGCGCCACTTTCCGGGCATCACCGCCGAGCAGGGTCAACTGGTCGAGCTGCGTGCCGACCGCGCCCTTCAGGCCGCGCACCGGGTAGCGGGCAACCAGCTCGTCCAGGCGGCGGAACGCCACCAGCATTTCCTGCCCAAACATCGCGAGGCGCTTGCCGAGGGTGGTCGGCTGGGCAGGAACGTTGTGGGTCCGCCCCGTGAGCATGAGGCCGCGGTACTCCTTGGCCCGTTTTGCCAGCCCCAGAAGCGCCGCCGCCACCTTCATGCGCACGATCTGAAGCGAGCGATAAACCTGCAGCTGCTCCACGTTTTCCGTGAGGTCGCGGCTGGTCAGTCCGAGATGAATCAACTCCCGCCCTGCCAGCCCGTTGAACTCCTCGAGTCGCGCCTTCACGTCGTGGAGGGTCTTCCGCTCGCGGGCCGCAATCGCACCGAGGTTGATCGTGCCCTTGACCCGCTCGTAGTCCGCGATGGCGGCCGCCGGGATCGCGACGCCGAGGTCGCGCTGCCCCTTCATCACCGCAATCCAGTAATCGCGTTCAATCGTGATCCGTCCCTCCGGGGACCAGACCGCCCTCACCTCGGGCGAGGCGTACCGTTCCGCCAGCACATTCGGGATGGAAACCGGCGCGACCGCAGACACCGGGGAAGCCTTGAGACGAGCAGTAGCCATGATGGGAAAAGGGCAGGAAAACCACTTCGTCGCCCCGGCGCGATAGCGGATTTCGCCCCCCCACACCTGACCGCGCGCACCTAGGTCAGGCAGCGGACACTCATCTCGCGCAGCACGTCCTCCTGCTCGTTGGGACGCTGGATGATGCCTTCAAAGGCGCGCACGAATTCCTGCTGGTTGTCGATCAGCCGCCGCAGGCTCGGCAGTTTGGCGCTGCTGGCCAGTTTGCCGAGATACCAGGGATTCTGCGTGAAGACGTTGAACGAGTTTTTCTCCGTCGCCCCGACAAAATGCGGACGGTACAGGGCCGTCGCGCGCTCAAACCCACCCTTGTCCAACCCGCGGGGCCCGAGCTTCACCTCGCCCGACTCCACCAGCGCGCGAATCTGCAAGAGGATGCGGTTGCGGTTCTGCAGCGACGAAAGGATCGGCCGCGCATCACCGCCGCTGAAAAAATGCCGGTGCAATGCCGCCAGGGTCCACTTCAGGTCGCCGCTGAAAAAAGCCTCCGCCGCCTCGAAAAAATCCCCCTCCGCGACATTCGGGGTGAGCTCGGCGACATGCGGCTCCTCGATGGTTTTCCCGTCGCCGACGTAGGTCGCGAGTTTGTGTGTTTCCTCAATCAGCAGACGCGTGTTCGCCCCGACCTTGGCGAGCAACAGGTTGAGGGCGCCGTCGCCGAAACTGACGCCCAGCGCCCGCGCCTCCGTCAACACCACCGCGCCGAGGGCATCGCCCGCCGCGTCCGCATCACCGCCGATGAGCGTAAAGTCGGCAGTCTTTTCCACCCACTTCAGAAAACTGCGCCGCCGGTCCACCGGCGCGGCTGTCACCACCACCGCCGTTTCCTCGGGGTTGAGCGCGCCAAGCAGCGCCTGCAGGTCCTCGACCAGCGCAAGGGTGCTCTCCGCGCGGCCGGTCACGGTGTCCGCCAGAAAATTCACGTCCTTCAGCCAGAGCACGCGCTTGCCGCCGAACATCGACACCGTCTGTACGCTCTCGCGAAAACGGTTCACCGCCGCCTCCACCTCGGCGACGTTGCCGGCAAAGCCGCTTAGGATCTCACGGGAGAACTCGTCGGCCACATCGGCCGCAAGCGTCTCGAAACGCTCCTTGCCCAGCCGATTGACCAGGAAGTCATCGGAGCCGCAGATGAAGATGAAGGGTTTCGCACCGGCCATCAGCGGGCACGATGGGCGGGCCCCTCAGATGAACAAGAATTAATCCGCGGTTCACGTGGGGTTCATTCAACGCAAGCACCGTGGACGCCGTCCTCCCGCCCCGCCCATGACACGCCTCGCCCTCCTCCTCTTTGCGGCCTCCACCGCCGCCACCGCGGCGCTCGCCGCCCACGCCGCCCCGCCGCGGCCGCTTTCCATCGACCCCACCCGCTCCGATATCGAGGCCGAGGTCCGGGCCTCGCTCCACACCTTCTCCGCCCGGGTTCAAACCTACGAGGCACGGATCGAAGCCGATCCCGACGACGGCCGCATCCACCGCGCCACCCTGCGCTTCCTCTTCGATGACCTGGGGACCGGTGACGAGAAACGCGACCGGCACATGCGCGAGTGGGAGGACACCCGCCAGTTCCCGGCCGTCACCTTCACCCTCGCCAGCCTGGAACCGCTGGCCGACGGGAAATACACTGCGCGCGGCCGGCTGGAGCTTCACGGGACCAGCCGGGAGATCGCCTTCCCCGTCTCAATCGCGATCGCCGACCGCACCACCTACTCCATCGACGGCGAGGTTCCGCTCGACACCCGCGAGCACGGTCTCGGCGTCATCCGCAAGTTCGGCGTCCTCAAGGTCAACCCGGTCGTCCTGGTGCGCTTCCACCTCCAGGGCACCCTCGCCTCCCGCTGAAACGTCCCATGCCCGCCAACGATGCCTCCCGGCTCCGCGCCGCCCTGCTGGAACACGCCCCGCTGACCGCCACCACCGAACCCCACCTCGGCCGCGCCCTCGCCTACGCCCTCACCGGAACCGGAAGCCTCTCCCGCGCCCGCCTCGTCCTCGCCGGTGCCTCCGCCCACGGGCTGGACCCGGACGCCGGCCTGCGCATCGCGTGCGCGGTGGAGTATTACCACCTCGCCTCCCTCCTCCTCGACGATCTCCCGTGTATGGATGACGCCAATACGCGGCGCGGACGTGCGGCCCTGCACACCGTCAGCGGCGAGGCCACCACCGTGCTCGCCGCCCTCGCCTTCATCAACCGCGCCTACGGAATCCTGGGTCTGGCCTTCGCCGAGCAGCCGTGGCTGGTGCGCGCCCAGGTGCACCTGGTGATCGACGCCTGTCTCGGCGCCTCCGGCATCCTGGGCGGGCAGTCGCGCGATTTGCGATTCGCGGAGGGTCCGCAGACGACCGCCGCCTCCGCGCGCGTCGCCTTGGGCAAGACCGTCAGCCTGTTCTCCCTCGCCCTTTTCCTGCCCGCCCTCGCCGGCCAGCCCTCCGCTGCCGAACGGCGCGACCTGAAGGCGGTCTGCGTGTATTGGGGCCTTGCCTACCAGGCGTGCGATGACCTGCAGGATGTCCTCGCCTCGCCCGCCGAGCTGGGCAAGCCGACCCAGCGCGACCGGCAACTGGCCCGGCCCAACCTCGCCCTCCTGGGGGGCGTGGCCTTCGCGCGCCGCCGGATTGCGCGGCTGACCACCCAGGCGGAGCGCGCTATCGGCCGACTCGGCGCAGCAGGATCCCGCTGGTCGTACCTGCACGCCCTCCACCAGGCGCTGTTCGACCAAGCCCGCGCCGGCTCCGCCGCCGCCTGAGTCAGGCCTCTCCCCGAGCCCATGCGCTTCCTCCTCCTGGTTCCCACCAGCCTGCGCCGCCACCGCATCCGCGCCCTGATCGGCGTGGCCGGCATTGCCTTCGGCGTCGCGGCCATGCTCACCATCCTCGCCATCGTGACAGGCGCGATCTCGATGTTCGAACGGATCCTCGCGACCGACAGCCACTACCTGGTCTTCGAGCGCAACGTCTCCGATCTCTTTTTCAGTTCCGTCACCGACGCCCAGGTCGACGCCGTGCGGCACCTTCCGCAGGTCGAGGCTGCGCATGCCATGCTCTTCGGCATCGTCTCCTCCCCCGGCCACCCGATCATCACCTGCTTCGGGCTCGAGCGCGACGACCCGCGGCTTTCGCGCGCCCAGTGGCGCGCCGGCGAGCGCGCGGCATTTGGGGCCGGCACCGACGAGATCTTCCTCGGTTCGCGCGCCGCCGAATTCCTCGAGGCCCGGCAGGGCCAGGAAATCGAAATCGGCCGCACCACCTTTCGTGTGGGCGGCATTTTCCGAACGGAAAACGGCTTTGAAGATGGAGGTGTGTTCCTGCCGCTCCGCGACGCCCAGCAGTTTTTCCACCGGGAAGGGATCTCCTCCGTGCTGGCGGTGAAACTGCGAGACCGCTCCGAAGGAGCAGCCTTCAAGGGCGCGGTCGAGGCCGGGCACAACAGCCTGATCGCACTCGAAAACCGGGAATTCAACCAGAGCTACACCCAGTTTCGCATCCTGCATTTCACCGCCTGGGCCGTCGGCATCTGCGCCTTTCTCCTCGGCGGCCTCGGCGTCGCCAACACCATGCTGCTCTCCGTCTTCACCCGTATCCGGGAAATCGCGATCCTCCGCGTCAGCGGATTCTCCGCCGGACAGGTGGGCGCGCTCATTTTCGGCGAGGCCGCCGTCATCGCCGCCTTCGGCCTGGTGGTGGGCTTTTCCCTCGGCCTGGTGGTCCTTGCGGTGCTCGAGCACACCCCGCAGTTCCAGGGCTATGTCCAGGTTTCGCTCCAGGCGGGAGTCCTCCTCGGGATTATCGCGACCGCCTTCGTCACCGCGGTGGCGGGCGCCGTCTATCCAGCCCACTACGCGTCGCGTATCCAGCCAGCGGAGGCACTGCGGTATGAATGAGCTCCAGCCCGGCAGCAGGCGGACGACGCGGGCCACCGCGGTGGTGGCGCGCGCAAGCGACATCTGGAAGAGTTATGACCGCGGACGTATCCACGTCCTCCAGGGCGCCAGTCTCTCCGTCCACGCCGGGGAGATGGTGGCGCTGTGGGGACCGTCCGGCTCGGGCAAAAGCACCCTGCTCCACCTCCTGGGCGGCCTCGATCTGCCCGACCGCGGCGAGCTCCAGGTCTGCGGGCTCGACCCGCGCCTGGAACAGGACCGACTGGCGCTCCGCCGCCGACACCTCGGTTTTGTCTTCCAGCTGCACAACCTCATCGCCGACCTGACGGTGCGGGAAAACCTGCGCGTCCCCGCGCTCGCCCTCGGGACGGGCCGGTCCGCGACCGAGGCGCGCCTTGAGGAGCTGGCCGCCAGCGTCGGCCTGGACCACCGGCTGGATCACCGCATCCAGGACCTCTCCGGCGGCGAGCGGCAGCGGACCGCAATCTGTCGGGCCCTCATGAATACGCCGGACCTGATCCTGGCGGATGAGCCCACCGGCTCCCTCGACGAGCGCACCGGCGGGACGGTCTTCGCCCTGCTTCGCCAGTTGGCGGAGCGGGATGGGATCGCCATTGTCCTCGCCACTCACGAGCGCCGTTTCGCCGAGGGCTGCGATCGCATCGAACAGGTGGCGGAAGGGCGGCTGCTGCCCGTATGAGTGATCGAATACAGGACCCGGCCGCGGTTCACGCCCTCACCTGGCTCGCGTTCGCCAACACGGTGGGCGTCCTGCTCTCCCTCCTCCTCCTCTGGCCGGAGCTGGGCGACGCGCTGGGCGCCCTCACCTACGGTCGCTGGATGCCGGTCCACACCAACGCCCAGCTGTACGGCTGGTGCTCCTTTCCGCTGATCGGGGCGCTCCATCAGGGTTACCGGGGGTCCCGCGGGGCCGGAGCGGGACTTCACCTCGCCCTCGCCGGGTGGTCCGCCGCCCTCGTCCTCGGGTGCATCAGCTGGCTGGCCGGATACCAAAGCGGGAAACTTTTCCTCGAATGGCACGCCTGGGCGCGGCCCCTCCTTCCCCTGGCCATGCTGGCGCTCTGGCTCGTCCTGGTACGGGAGACGTGGATACGCCGCGGTGAGGCCGGGCCCGGCCGCGTCGCCCGCGCCGCCGGCCTGGTGCTGCTCGCCCCCGTGCCCCTCGCGATCGGGTGGGCGAGCGGACGGAGCGCGTTCCCACCGGTCAATCCCCACAGCGGGGGAGCGACCGGCACCAGTCTGCTCGGCTCGACCCTGGCGATCGTCGCGCTCTTTGCCCTGATCCCCCACCTGCTCGGCGTGCCGCTGCGGCCGGCGCGCACCGTCGGCGCCCGGCGGCAGGGACGCCTGTTCTGGAGTGCGTGGGTCCTGTCTGCCGGGCTCACCGCCGCGCTGGGCCACGGAGATGTCAGCCATCACCGCTTCAGCCAGGTGGCGGGCCTGGCGACGCTCTTTGTCTGGATTCCCCTCGGCATCCAGCATGCGCGCCTTTTCGCCTGGCGACCGCTGACGGCGCGCTGGCTGACGGCGGCGGCAGTGTGGTGGGTGCTGCTGGTGTCCACCGGGTGGGTGACGTTTCTGCCCGGCGTCTCGGAGCGCCTCAAATTCACCCACGCCCTGGTCGCGCACGCCCACCTCGCGATGGCGGGTTTTGTTTCCTGCGTGCTCCTCGCCATCCTCCAGCAAAACGGGCCGCGGCCGCTGCGCGGGTTCTGGGCCTGGCAACTGGGAACCGCCGTCCACATCGGCGCGGTGGCGGTACTGGGCGTCCTTGAAACGGGAAGCGGCGATTTCTTCCGAGCCGCGCCGTGGACAGACCACCTGCTTGCCCTGCGCTTGGCGGGCGGCGCACTGATGGCGTTCACCTCGCTGCGCTGGTGGGCCGACTACGCGGGATGCTTGCGGGCGACTGAAAGGAGCACAACGGTACACCCCAGCGTATGCCCGACCCCCTGAAGCTTTCGCGATGGTTGTGCCTGGGTGCGGGCACGCTGGATTTTTGCACCGGCCTGGGCCTTGTGGCGGCGCCCGCGCTCCTGCTCCGATTGATGGGAGTGCCTCCGTTGGACGGGGACGGCTGGGTGTTCCTGCGTTTTGTCGGAGCCTTTGTCGCAGCCGTCGGGGCGGTTTATCTCTGGACTGCGCTGCGGCCCGCCCCCGCCCGTGTGCGCGCATTGTTGGAGTTCACCCTTTTCTTCCGCTTTGCCGCCGGGGCCTATGCGGCAGCTGCAATCCTCACCGGAACCTTGCACTCGGCCTGGAGCAGTGTGCCTGCGACGGACTTCGCCCTCGTCGCCCTCCAGGCGTGGCTGCTCGCCCGCTGGCCGCGCACCGCATGAACGACACCACGCCACCGCTCGAGCCGAACCCACCGCTCCCCGCGTCGCGGCGGCGCGTGTTCGCGGCGACGGTGTCTGTCGCCGCCCTCTACGTGTTTTTTCTCATCCACGTGGAATTTGCCTTCCTCGAACTCGTGCTGCCGTACGCAGGAGACGCCCGGCCGCCGCTCCCTCTGCTCGCACTCGGGCTCGGTGGCCTCGCGGGCAGCGTCCTGAACGGCTTCCTCTTTCGGCCGGCCCAGGCGCGGTGGCTGTTGGCGGGAGGGTTTGTCGGCTGTGCCCTCTCTGGCTGGCTCGCCCTGCTGATGGGTTCAGCTGGAATCGCCGCGGTGGCGGCGCTGCTGACCGGCCTGGCGGTCGGCTGGACTACCGTTGGGTTGGTGCGCGCCCTGCGCCCTTCCCTCCATACCCGCCACCTCGGCCTGGTGTGCGGGGTGGGAACGGGCATGGCGTATGGGATCTGCAACCTGCCCATCGTCTTTGAGGCCGCCCCCGCCGACCAAGCGCTGGCAGGCATCGTGGCGGTCGGTTTTGGCGCGGTCGCCGCTCTCTTTCTCCAGGGAGAGCCGGTGCGTTCGTCGACCGCGGTGGACTTCCGCCCCACCGCTCTCGTCGGCTGGACCGCGGTTTTCCTGGCGCTGGTGTGGCTCGATTCGGCCGCGTTCTACACCATCCAGCACACGCAGCCGTTGAAAGCGGCGAGCTGGGCCGGGGACCTCACCCTTTACGGCAATGCCATTCTGCACGCGCTGAGTGCCGTGTTGGCGGGAGCGGCCCTCTCGCGGCAGCGCTTCCCCCTCACCGTGGTGGTCGCCGGCGTGCTGCTGGTTTCCGCCTGCCTTCTCTTTGGAGCCCGGCGGGGAGAACTGGGGCGCGTGCTGTATGTCGTCGCGGTTTCCGCCTACTCCACCGCCCTGGTTTATTATCCGGCGCGCAGCGGCCGGGTCTGGCACGGGGTGGTGATCTATGGCGTGGCGGGCTGGATCGGCTCCGCCATCGGCATCGGCATCGCTCAGGACTTTCAGCGCATCCCCGCCTGGGCGGTGGGTGCCGCGGGCGCCCTCATGCTCGCGGGCCTGACCACCCGCACGGTGGCGCGGGTGCGCGCCGCCGCGGCCCTCCTGGTGGGAGCGCCGCTGCTTTTTCTCGCCGCCAGCCCCTCGCCTGCCTCCGCCGCGGACGTCGACCCCGAGGTGCGTCTGGGCCGTGAGGTGTACGTGGCGGAAGGCTGCATGTCCTGCCATTCCCAATACGTGCGGCCCGGCACGGAAGACGTCCTGGCCTGGGGGCCGGTGGCGGCGCTGGCGGAGCGCCTGCGGGAGAAGCCGCCGCTCTTTGGGAACCGGCGAATGGGGCCGGACCTCAGCAATGTCGGCCTGCGCCGCACGCCCGAGTGGAACCAGGTTCATCTGCAGCACCCGCGCCTTCTCAGTCCCGGATCACGCATGCCCGCGTATGCGCATCTCTTCAGCGGGGGCGATCCCAGAGGGCCTGCCTTGGTGCAATACCTCGCCAGCCTGGGGGAGGGACGCCTCGAGGAACGGCTGCGCCAGATCGCGGCGTGGGAACCCGCTCCCACAGCGCCGCACACACCCGCCGGCACAAGGAGCGCCGCGCTCTACACCCAGCTGTGCGCCCAGTGTCACGGCACCGACGCGGCGGGACACGGCCCTGCCGCCACCCGGCTCGGCTCGCGGCCGGCCAACCTGCGCGGACCGTGGCTGCGGGTGGATCCGCAGGACGAAACGCGTTCCCTCGCGCGCATCATAAAGTTTGGCGTTCCGGGGACGGCGATGGCCGGCCACGAATACCTGAGCGACCAGGAAGTGATGGACCTGGTCGGCCAGGTCCGGGCCCTGCGCGCAGGGAACAGGGTCCCATGAAAATTCTCGTGGTCGAAGACGAACGGCGGGTGGGCTCTTTCGTGGAAAAGGCCCTCCAGGAGCAGAGCTACACCACGCGACTGGTGCGCACCGCCGCGCAGGCCCGCACCGTGTTATCCGAGGACGCCTACGACGTCATCATCCTCGATCTCGGCCTTCCGGACGGCGACGGGCTGGACCTCCTCCGGCAGTGGAGGCGGCACGGCTTCACCGAGCCCGTCATCATCCTCAGCGCCCGCGATGCCGTCCAGGATCGTATCCAGGGATTGAATCTAGGGGCCGATGACTACCTTCCCAAACCGTTCGCGGTGGACGAACTGCTCGCGCGTATCCGCTCCGTCCTTCGCCGGCAGACGCCCGCAAAATCCACAACTCTGACCCATGGTGAGATCCGCATGGATCTGCTCGCCCGCACCGCCACGCTCGCTGGCGCGGCGGTGGACCTCACTTCCCGGGAATTTGCGCTGCTGGAACTTTTTCTTCATCACCCGGGCCGGATTCTCACCCGCACGCTGATCGCGGAAAAAATCTGGGACGCCGCCTACGACATGGAGACCAACCTGATCGACGTGTATGTGCGGCGCCTCCGCAAAAAGCTGGAGCGCGATCCGGAGCGGCCCCTGATCCGCACCGTGCGC
Source organism: Verrucomicrobiota bacterium (assembly GCA_023428905.1). Lineage (GTDB taxonomy): Bacteria > Verrucomicrobiota > Verrucomicrobiia > Opitutales > Opitutaceae > EW11. The sequence continues at coordinate 82,777 of JAEYWP010000021.1, read as the reverse complement.
GGGACCGGTTACCAGCTGGTATGACCTCCGTCTCGGTCCGCATCACCCTCGGGTTTTCCGCCCTGGTCACGGTCACCACCGCGGTCCTGCTGCTCCTCGGTGGCTGGCTTCTCTCCCGCCAGATGGTGCGTGGCATCGAGCTTTTGAACGAGGCGGAGTTTCACGAACTGGAGGAGCGGCTGGATGCCCCGGGCGCGCGATTGGACGCGGCCGCGATCCGGGACCGCATTGATGCGCACATGGTGCTCGATGCCTCGCTTTATTACGCCCAGGTACACCGGGCCGACGGCACCGTCCTTTACCGTTCGCAAAACCTCGGAGAGGCGATCCTGCCCATGGGCATGCGCGTCGGGGAACAGCATTGGACCAGCACCGTCCCTCCCTTCGGGCAGATGCACATTTCCGAGTTCATCACCGGAGACCTGCATGTGCAGATCGCGAGTCTGCTCGACCCCACCCGCCGCCTCCTGCGCCAGTATGTCAGCGTGAGCGTGCTCCTCCTGGGATGTGCGGCGGCGGGCAGTCTCGTGCTCGGCACCGGCTTTGCCCATTTCACCCTGCAGCCGGTGCGCGCGATCACTGCGACCGCGAGCCGGATTGGGGCGGACAATTTGAGCGAGCGGATTCCGGTGCGGACCTCGGGGGACGAGATCAACCAGTTGTCGCAACTGTTGAATCAGACCTTTGACCGGCTGGAGACGTCCTTCCAGCAGGTGCGCCGGTTCACCGCCGATGCGTCGCACGAGTTGAAAACCCCGCTCTCCCTGATCCGTCTCAACGCGGAAAAGTTGCGCGTTCAGGTGGCGGCCGACGACGCCGCCGTGTCGTCGGTGGAGGACCTGTTGGAGGAGGTGTCACGGCTGCAGCAGATCATCGAAACCCTGCTCTTCCTTTCGAAGGCGGAGAGCGGTGCCCTGGCGGTTTCGCGGCGTGAGGTCGCGGCGGATCGGTTTATCGCTGATTTCGCCCATGACGCCGCTGCCCTCGGTGAGGACGCCGGCGTTCACGTTGCCGTGGGCCGGAGCGACACCGGCGCGGTGCGGGTCGAGCCAAACCTGATCCGGCAGCTGCTGCTCAACGTCGTCAGCAACGCGATTGGCGTCTCCCCGGTGGGAGGACGGGTACAGCTCGACTCCATCCTCGCGGGTGGCGTGTGGCGGCTGGTCGTCACGGATCAGGGCCCCGGCCTTTCTCCCGACCAACTCGCGCGGGTGTTTGAGCGTTTTGTCCGCTTTGAGCGTGCCGACGGCGCCCCCCGGCGTGGCCACGGTCTCGGCCTCGCCATCTGTCGGAGTATCGCTGGCCTCCACGGCGGGGAAATCCGTGCCGAGAGGCGGCCCGACCAACCCGGCCTCCAGGTCACTGTCGACCTACCCCTCACCCCCTGAGCATGGCCAGCTCTCCTCCGCCCTCTTCGCGACCTTCGCGGGAGACCTCCTCGGATAGTGCCACGCGAAGGACGCGAAGCACTTGACGCGCGCCCCTGCTACGCGGTCACCCGAACATACGGTTCTTCCGTCAGAGCGGCGGAGCGGCGGCGGCTGAGCAGCAGCCACCACTGGCGGCTGCAGACAAGCACCACCAGCAGGACGAGGAGGAGAAACACCGCCGTCACGGCCGCGTTCACCTGCGTATTGAAAAGCACCCGCTCCCACTCTCCCACCTGCTGGGCGGTTCCTCCCGCAGCCAGCTTCTGCCGAAGCCCGGCAGCCTGACTGAGGAAGCCCACGCGCGGATCGGTGGCGAAGAGTTTCATCCACCCCGCCGTCATGGTCACACAGAGCAGCCAGGCCAGCGGCGCCAGCGTGACCCACAGGTAGCGCTGCCGCCCCATCTTGATCAGCACAGTGGTGCCGAGCGAAAGCGCCAGCACCGCCAGCAGCTGATTCGCGACGCCGAAGATGGGCCACAGGCTGTTGATTCCGCCCAGCGGATCCACCACGCCCATGTAGAGGAACCAACCCCACGCGGAGACAAACACCGCGCTCGCCACCAGGCTGCCGAGCGAAGAGCTCGTGCGTCCCAGCGGTTTCCATACAAGCCCGAGCAAGTCCTGCATCAGGAAACGGCCCACCCGCGTGCCCGCGTCGATCGTGGTGAGGATGAAGAGTGCTTCGAACATGATCGCGAAGTGGTACCACAACGCCAGCGCAGCCTTGCTGCCGAGCACCCCGGCAAACATGTGGGCCATGCCCAGGGCAAAGGTGGGAGCGCCGCCCGTGCGACCGATCATGGTCTTTTCACCGACGCTGGCGGCAAGGTCAGCCATCTGCCGCTCCGTCACCGGGTATCCCATGGCGGTGACGGTGCTGACCACCACCTCGGGCGCGCCCTTCATGTTCACCGCGAAATATTCACCCGGCTCCATCGCGCAGGCCGCGATCAGAGCCATCACGCCGACCAGCATTTCCGTGATCATGGCGCCGTATCCAATCACCCGGGTGTCGCTTTCGCGGGTGATCAGCTTCGGCGTGGTCCCCGAGGCAATGAGTGAGTGGAAACCGGAGACAGCCGCGCAGGCGATGGTGATAAAACAGAACGGGAAGACCGGCCCCGCCACCACCGGACCCGAACCGTCGATGAACGGTGTGATTGCCGGCATCTTCAGGTCTGGCGCCAGGACCACCACCGCGACGCCGAGCAGCGCCACCGCGCCAATCTTCATGAAGGTGCTGAGGTAGTCGCGCGGTGCCAGCAAGAGCCAGACCGGCAGGATGGAGGCCAGCAGTCCGTATCCGATGATCCACCACGCGAGGGAGGTGCCCTGCAGGGTGAGCAGCGGTTCCAGCCAGGATCCGTGAACGTATTGCCCGCCCGCCACCGCCGCGAGCAAGCCGAGGAAACCGAGCACGCTGACCAGCCCGACGCGCCCGCCGGTCCAGTAGCGGATGGCGCAGCCCATCAGGAGGGCGATCGGCATCGTGGCGGCGATGGTGAACAGCCCCCACGGGCTTTCGGCCAGGGCGCGCACCACCACCAGCCCGAGCACCGCGATCAGGATGATCATGATGGCGAGGATGCTGACCAGGGCGAGGATCCCGGCGAAGGGTCCCACTTCCTCGCGGATCATCTGGCCGAGGGACTTGCCTCGCCTCCGGACGGAACAGAAAAGCACCACCGAGTCATGCACCGCGCCGCCCAGGGTCGCCCCCACCAGCATCCAGAGCAGTCCCGGCAGGTAACCAAACTGCGCGGCCAGCACCGGACCCACCAGAGGCCCCGGCCCGGCAATCGCGGCGAAATGATGGCCGAAAACAACCCAGCGGTTGCTTTTCACATAATCGCGACCATCCTCGTGCACCAGGGCCGGTGTGGCCCGCAATTCGTCGAGGGTCAGCACCTTGGCCATCAGCCAGGCGCTGTGAAACCGGTACGCCAGAGCGAACACGCACACCGACGCCACCACCACCCACAGCGCGTTGACCGGTTCACCCCGCGACCAGGCCAGAATGGCGAGGGACACCACGGTACCGAGGCCGACGAGTGACCAGCCGACGAGAGACAAAAAGGACAGGGGACGCGCAGGAGAACGCATGGGGCAGGCACGCGCGCTACGCGCGTGAAGGACGAAGTGCGAATGACGAGGGGCTCAGCGTGAATGACCAAACGCCCGGGAGGTTGGCAATTCGGGAGACGCGTGACTCGGTGATTCGGATCCCTGCGCCGTCTCAACTCTGTATGGTCCGTACGTCATGGCCCGTACATCATGTAAGCGGGGTGACCTCACCTACATCATCCGTCATGCATTGATCGCTGGTCATTGGTCATTGGTCATTGGTCACAGGTCATTGGTCACAGGTCATTCCCATTCGTCACTCGAGCTTCGTCCTTCGTCATTCCGTGCCACAGGCCCGGCCCGCCGGCATTGCGCTTGAGCAAGGGATGCGCAGCTTCTGCCAAGAAACATAGAGTTAAGCCCAAGCCCTTCCTGTAAAAACTGCAGGACGATCGCATGACTCCCCAACCCTACGCTTTTCTGGCGCTGTTCCTCACCGTTGCGGTGGCGTTCCCGCTGGTCATGCTCACGGTTGCCCGCCTGTGGTTTCGGTTTTTCCAACCCCCTAAACCCAGCGCAGTTAAGAACGACGTCTACGAATGCGGCCTCCCGTCCAACGGCGGGACCTGGGTCCAGTTCAAGGCTCATTATTACCTGTACGCGATCCTGTTCCTGATCTTCGACGTCGAGGTCCTCTTCCTGCTGCCGTTTGCGGCGGCCTTCACCGACCTCTCCATCGGCCCACTCCTGGCCATGGCGATCTTTATGTTCCTCCTCGCCGAGGGCCTCGTCTGGGCCTGGAACCGCGGGCACCTCGAATGGAAATGAACGACGCGCCCGCCATTTCCGAAAGCGAACGCGAGGACCTGCGCCGCCAGGGCATCCTCCTCACCAGCCTGGAGGAAATCTACAACTGGGGACGCAGCCACTCGGTGTGGCCGCTCCAGTTCGGTCTCGCCTGCTGCGCGATCGAGATGATCGCCACCGCCACCGCCCGCTTCGACATCGCCCGCTTCGGCTCCGAGGTCTTCCGCCCGTCCCCCCGCCAGGCCGATCTGCTGATCGTCTCCGGCACGGTGACCAAAAAGATGGCCCCCCAGGTGGTGCGCATCTGGAACCAAATGGCCGAGCCCAAATACTGCATCGCGATGGGCGCCTGCGCTATTTCGGGAGGTCCGTTCAAGCAGGGCTACAATGTGCTCAAGGGCGTCGACCGCTACATCCCGGTCGACATCTACATCCCCGGTTGCCCGCCCCGCCCCGAAGCCCTGCTCAACGGGCTCATCCAACTTCAGGAAAAGATCAAACACCAGCACCTCACCGGTCCCTCCGCGCCGCGCCACCTGCGCGACGACAACACCGGCGAATACCCCATCCCTGAGTTTGGTGAGCACGACCTCGTGCCGCCCAAGAATCCCGAGTTTTTCCAACCGCCGGTCCTCACCCGGCCGGAGAAGCCGTAAGCCGCTCGCAATGGAAACGCTCGAGCAGCTCCGTGACCGTATTGTCGCCGCATTTCCCGGCGCTGAGGTGACCCTCGTGACGAATCCCGGGGCCGCCGCCCAGCACAGCCTACTCCTGGGCGCCACCCACGCCCGCGACATCGCGCTTTTCCTGCGGGACGATCCCGCGCTGCGCCTCGACTACTGCTCCAACGCCACCGGCGTCGACTGGCCGGACCGCGAGATCGTCGAAACCACCAAGGTGAAGGTCGCCCAGCCGGACGGCACCGAAAAGCTGGTCGAGCAAAAGACCAAACGTTTCCAGCCCGGCTGCCTCGAGGCGGTTTACCACCTCTATTCCATGGCCTTGAAACACGGCCCGGTGATCGTGCGGCTGCGCACCGCCAACCGCACCGACGCCGTCACCCTGCCCTCCCTCACCCCGGTCTGGCGTGCCTGCGATTTCCAGGAACGGGAGATTTTCGACCTCTACGGGATCCGCTTCGAGGGGCATCCCGACCTGCGACGCATCCTGATGTGGGACGAGTTCAAGGACCACCCGATGCGCAAGGACTACGTGGAGCCCGACGACTACGAGTGGGAACCGACTCCCCACGATACCGTGCTGGCCAAGGCACGAAGCCACTATCCGGCCACCCCCGCCGCGTCGCCCGACAGCAACAGCGCCGCCGCCCCCGCGCCCGCCCGCCCCGCCGCAGCGGCCAACGGGTCCCAACCCGCCCGCCCTCCGACGCCATGAGCACCACCGCCCCCACACTCCCGGGTGGTGCGACCGTCCGCGCCGTCCACGACGCCTTCCACGGAGACCTGCTCGAGGTCTCGATGGGCCCCCACCATCCGTCCACCCACGGTGTCTTCCGCATGGTGGCAACCCTCGACGGCGAAGTGGTGGTCAAGCTGAAGCCGGTTTTCGGATACCTGCACCGGAACCACGAGAAGCTGGGCGAAAACACGTCCTACCTCGCGTCGATGCCGTACACCGACCGGCTCGACTACCTGTGTTCGATGACGAACAACTGGGCCTACGCCCTGGCGGTGGAAAAGCTCGCCGGCCAGCCCGTGACCGAACGCGCCGAGTACATCCGCGTGATCGTGGGTGAGATGACCCGCATCGTGAACCACTGCTGCCTGGTCGGTTTCCTCTTTAACGACCTGGGGACCGCCTTCACCCCGCTGCTGTATGCCTTCCGCGAACGCGAGAAGTTCCTCGACCTCTTCGAGGCGCTGACCGGCGCCCGCATGATGTGCAACTACCTGCGCTTCGGCGGCTGCCGCGTGGACCCGTCCCCCGAGTGGCTCGCCCAGGCAAAGGCGCTGATCGACGCCTTCCCGCGCTTCCTCGACGAGTTCGAACAGCTGCTGTCCGGCAACGAGATCATGCTCGCGCGCACCCAGGGCGTCGGCCGCCTCTCCGCCGAACTCGCGGTCAACGCCGGCATCACCGGCCCGATGCTGCGCGCCTCGGGCGTTGGTTACGATCTCCGCAAGGTCGACGCCTACAGCGTGTATTCACGTTTTGATTTCCGCGTTCCGATCGGCGCCCACGGCGACACCTACGACCGCTACATGATGCGCGTCCTCGAGATGCGCGAGTCGGTCAAAATCCTCCAGCAGGCCTTCCGCGACCTGCCCGCCGGCCCGATTATCGACCCCAAGGCCAAGAATCGTGGCCTACGGCCGAAGGCCGGCGAAGCCTACGGCCGGATCGAGGGACCCAAAGGCGAGATCGGCTTTTACCTAATCAGCGACGGATCGCCCAATCCCTACCGCTACCGGGTCCGCCCGCCCTCCTTCATCAACCTCACCGTGCTCGAGGACATGTGCCTCGGCCACACCGTCGCTGACGCCGTCGTCATCCTCGGCAGCGTCGACATCGTCCTCGGAGAAGTGGACCGCTAACCCCATGCTCGGCTCCGGCATCCTCAAAGGCCTCGCAGTCACGGCGAAAAACTTCGTCGGGAGTTTCCACGATCCCGAACGCCTGCCCACGATCGAATATCCGGAGCAGCGGGCGTCCTTGCCGGAAAACTACCGCGCCTTTCCCTTCCTGGTTTTCGACGGCGAGGATCCGATCGACGGCCTGCGCTGCGTCGCCTGCAAGATGTGCGAGAACGAGTGCCCGCCGCAGTGCATCTACATCGTGATCGAGCGCGATGAGAAGGGTAAGCCGGTGAAGAAGCCCAGGATCTTCGACATCGACCTGTCCGTCTGCATGGGCTGCCAGATCTGCGTGGAGGTCTGCCCCTTCGACTCGATCAAGATGGACAAGGTGTTCGAGCTCACCGCGACGAACCGCTTTGGCGGCCTGCTGGTGCATCGCGAGCAGCTCGCGCGCTCCAACACGTATTACCACCAGATCCGCCCGACCGAGGCCGCCGAGGTCGATGCGCGCCTGGAAGAAGAGAAACGCGTCGCCGCCGAAAAAGCCAAAGCCGCGGCGGCAGCGAAGGCCGCCGCCGCCGCCAAGGCCTCCATCTCCTCCGATGCAGGCGGGGTGCCCCCACCCCGCAAAACCGCCGCCGCCCCCACTGTCGGCGCCGCCCCCGCCCCCTCAACGCCGCCTGCAGCGCCCGTGGCTGCCGCGCCCCAAGCTCCTGAAGCCGTCGCATGAACCCCGCCGAACCGCTGCTCGAGCGGCTCCCGTTGCTGGCACGCGACGCCCTCGTGGGCTTCTTCCCGGCTCCCCTGCAATGGCTCGTGTCGAGTTTGGTCACCATCGTCGCCATCCTCGCGGTCTTCGGCCTGCTGTTTGCCTACCTGACGCTGGCTGAACGCAAGCTGCTCGGCCGCTTCCAGAACCGCCCCGGCCCCAATCGCACCGGCCCGTTCGGCATGTTCCAGCCGTTTGCCGACGGGGTGAAGATGCTCACCAAGGAGGACGTGGTCCCGCGCGCCGCGGACTATCTGCTCCACTTCCTGGCGCCGGTGGTCGTCGTTGCCTTCGCCCTTCTCTCCTTTGCCGTCCTTCCCTTCGGCCGGAACCTGCTTCCGGTCCAACTCGACGCCGCCGTCCTCTATTTCTTCGCCGCCAGCGGCGCCACCGAACTCGCCATCTTCATGGCAGGATGGTCCAGCCGAAACAAATACGCCCTCCTCGCCGCGATGCGGGCCCTGGCGCAGCTGATCAGCTACGAGCTGCCCCTCCTGCTTTCCCTCGTCCCGGTCGTGATGGTCGCCGGCACCCTCTCCACCCAGCAGATCGTCCTCGCCCAGGGCGGCTGGGCCTTCGGCTTCCTCCCCCAGTGGAACGTCTTCACCCCCTGGGGCGCCGCCGGTTTCTTCATCTTCATGATCGCCGCGGTGGCCGAGACCAACCGCAGCCCGTTTGACTCGCCCGAGGCCGAAAGCGAACTGATCGCCGGCCACCTCACCGAGTATTCCGGCTTCAAATACGCGCTCTTTTTCATGGCCGAGTATTTCGGGATGTGCGCCCTCTGCGGCCTCGGCGTCACCCTCTTCCTCGGCGGCTGGCAGGCCCCCCTTCCCTTCCTCGAGATTGTCCCGTCCTACGTCTGGTTTATGGCCAAGCTCCTGGCGGTGATCTTCTGCCTGATGTGGGTCCGCGCCACGTTGCTCCGCCTGCGCATCGACCAGTTGATGCGCCTGGCCTGGAAATTCCTCGTCCCGCTCGCGCTGGTGAACCTCGCCAACGTCGCCTTCTGGGAACTCAGCTCCGGCTGGAGCCTCCCTCTCCAGGTGGTGCGCTGGGCGGTCGGCGTCATCCTGGTCGTCCTTCCCTTTGTCCTGATCGGCCGCCGCATGAGCGCCGGTCTCGGGCCGCGCACCTACCGTTATGTCTAGGAACCGCCCGCCGATGATCCGCCTTGTGGATACCGCCGGCCGCCGGCGCACCGTCCCCGCCCCCACCCGCCGCGGCGGCACCGCCACGCCATGATCGCCCTCGTCCTCATCGCCCTGCTCATCCTGGTCGCGGCGGTCGCGGCCCTGACCCGTCGAAACCTGGTCCACAGTGCGCTGCTGCTGATCGGCAGCTGGCTGGGCATCGCGTTCTTCTACCTTTGGGCCGGAGCCGAGTTCGTCGCCTTCGCCCAGGTGCTGGTGTACGTGGGGGCCGTCTCGATGGTCGTGCTTTTCGCCGTCCTCCTGACCCGCCGGAGCGAGGGCGACCATGTGCTCGCGCCCGAGTCCCGCACCCGCGCCGTGTCCGCGGTGCTGGTGGCCGGAGCCGTCGCCGCCCTGCTCGTCAGCGCAGTCCTTGGCTCGCCTCTGCCCGCCGGCCAGCCCGCCGCCTCTGCCGTCAGCGTGCGGGACATCGGTTTGCTGCTCGCCGGGCCGCATGCCATCGCCCTGCTCCTCGCCGGGGTCGTCCTCACCGTCGCCCTGGTCGGCGCCGTCGTGATCGCTTCGTCGGATACACACAAGGGAGACGCGCCATGACGCCGCTGCAGCTCTGCCTGGTCCTGTCGTCCCTGTTGTTCTGCGCCGGTCTGGCGGGCGCGCTCTCACGGAGCAACGCCATCCTCGTGCTGCTCGGGGTCGAGCTGATGCTCAATGCCGCCAACCTCAATTTTATAGCCTTCTGGAAGTTCGGTTCCGCCCCTTCCGGCAGCGCCACCGGCCTTCTCTTCGTCCTTTTCTCCATCGCCATCGCCGCCGCCGAGGCCGCGGTTGGCCTGGCCCTGGTGATCGCGGTCTACCGCCACCAGAAATCTATCCGTCTCGAGGAGGCGAACCGCCTGAAAGGGTGATCGCTCCCCTGCCCACCTCTGTCCCCGCATGAATCTCGACGCGCAGCATCTCTGGCTGATTCCCGCGCTGCCCCTGGTCGCCGCGGCGATCGGGGCGCTCACGCCGCGCGGGGGCCGCATGCTCGCCTCCACCGCGGCCATCACCGCGATGCTGGGCGCCTTCGTCCTCTCCTGCCTCGCCCTGGTCACCGCCCTGCGCGAACCGTCCGCCCATCTCGCCGCCAACTTCGCCTGGTTCGACCTGGGCACCAGCCCGCTGCGCCTCGGGTGGCTGCTCGACCCGCTCACCGCCTTCATGTGCGTGATGGTCACCTTCGTCGGCACGCTGATCTTTGTCTTCAGCTTCGGCTACATGAAGGAGGACGCGAACGTCACCCGCTTCTTCTGCTTCCTCAGCCTCTTCGCCGGGGCGATGCTGGGCATCCTCGTGGCCAACAGCCTCCTCCTGCTGTTCATCAGCTGGGAACTGGTCGGCCTCGCCTCGTATCTGCTGATTGGATTCTGGTTTCACAAGCCGGAGGCCGCCGCGGCCGCGAAGAAGGCGTTCATCACCACGCGCATCGGCGACCTCGGGCTGCTCCTGGGCCTGCTCTGGCTTCAGGACGCCACCGGCACGCTCCTGTTCTACGATGGCGGCCAGGGGGTGCTCGAACCCGCCGCGCTCGCGTCCCTTTCGTCCACCGTGGTGGCGGGCGGGCTGGCCGCCTCCACCGCAATCGGGCTCCTGCTTTTCTGCGGGGCAATCGGCAAGTCAGGCCAGTTTCCGCTCCACGTCTGGCTGCCGGACGCGATGGAGGGCCCGACGCCGGTCAGCGCTTTGATCCACGCCGCCACGATGGTGGCCGCCGGCGTTTTCCTCATCGCCCGGGTCTTCCCGCTGATGAGCGCAGACCAGGCACTGGCCGACGCGCCGGTGCACGCCCTCACCGTCGTCGCTTTGATCGGTGCGATCACCGCCTTGCTCGGCGCCGTGATCGCGGTGGCGCAGAACGACATCAAGCGGGTCCTCGCCTTCTCCACCGTCTCCCAGCTGGGCTACATGATGCTGGCCCTGGGCGTCGGCTCCTGGGTCGCAGCCATTTTCCACCTCCTGACCCACGCCTTCTTCAAGGCCCTGCTCTTTCTCGGTGCTGGCTCGGTGATCCACGCCGCGCACCACGAGCAGGACATCCGCCACCTCGGCGGGCTCGGCCCCAAGATGCGCACCACCTTTGCGACGTTCGCCATCGGAATGATGGCGCTCGCCGGTGTGCCCTTCCTTTTTTCCGGCTTCTGGAGCAAGGAGGCGATTCTCCACGCCGCCCACGCCTGGCCCGTCTCCCAGCTCCCGCTGGTCGTGGCATTGGTCGCGGTGGTGCTGACTGCATTCTACATGACGCGCCTCGTCGCTGAGGCATTTTTCGGCAAGCCCCGGAGCGCGGCCGCCGAACACGCCCACGAAAGTCCGGCGGTGATGACCGTCCCGCTCGTGCTGCTGGCGATCTGCTCCATCGGCGTGGGTTTTCTCGGTACGCCGGCCTGGCCCTGGCTGCAGTCGATGCTGACCGGAGAACCCGTGCATCCCCACGGCCTCTTCGAAGGCGCCGGGCTGATGGTCCTGTCGATCCTTCTCGTCGCCACGGGCATCGGCGCGGGCTGGGCTCTCTACGGCCGGCGCCTGCGGTCCTCGGCCTCGAGCCGCGACCCCCTGGACGCGCGTGTGCCCGGTGTGATCCGCGCGCTCGGGGCACGCCTGTATTTTGACGAGCTCTACGCTGCCACCGCTGGCAGGCTCAATCGCGCCGGCGCCGCTCTGGCCGATGGCCTGGATCGTTTTGTCTGGGGCGGCATCGTTTCCTTCCTCGGCGGCTTCGGACTTTTTGCCGGCCTGGTCTCGCGCCAGGGTGACGAGGACGGCCTGAACGGTGGCTTCGATGCAGGCAGCGCAGGGGTTCGCCGGGCGGGCCGCGCGTATTCACGCCGGCAGAACGGCGACGTCCACGGCTACCTCCGTGCGATCGCGATCGGTTTTGTGATTCTTCTCCTGGTTCTTTCGGCGGGAGGTGTGCGATGAACACCCTGCCCTGGCTGACGCTGCTCCTCTTTTTGCCCTGGCTCGGCGCCGCCCTGCTGGCCGTCCTGCCCGGGCTTGGCGTCCGCGCCGCGCGCGGCCTCGCCCTGGCCTTCAGCGCCTCCACCCTGCTGGTGGGAGGATTGCTCGTACTGCGCTTCGACCCTGCGCTGACCGGCTACCAGCTGGTGGAAAAGGCATCGTGGATCTCGTCGTTGAATGTCCACTACCACCTCGGCCTCGATGGCATGAGCCTGCTGCTGGTGCTCCTGACCGGACTGGTGGCCCCCGCCTCGCTGGCCGCCTCCTGGCGCGATGACCGCGACGCCCGCCTCCACGGGATTCTCTTTCTCCTCCTTCAGGGCAGCGCGCTGGGCGTTTTTCTCGCCCTCGATTTTTTCCCCTGGTTCCTCTTCTGGGAGCTGAGCCTGGTTCCCGCGTTTTTCCTCATCAAGCTCTGGGGCGGTCCGCAGGCGACCCGCGCGGCTTACCAGTTTGTCGTCTATACGATCTCCGGCAGCGCCTTCATGCTGATGGGTTTTGCTGCGCTCTACGCCGCCACCGGTACGCTCGACCTCCCCGCCCTGGCAGCGCTGGCACGCAGCGGTGAACTTCCCGCCAGGCTAGCGACCCTCGCCGGCTTCTGGCCCACCGCGGTTTTTGTCGGCGTCCTGCTCGGCCTCGCCGTCAAGGTCCCGCTTTTCCCCTTCCACACCTGGCTGCCGGCCGCGTATGCCGAGGCCCCGACCGGCACCTCGATGTTCCTCACCGGGGTGATGTCGAAGATGGGAGTCTACGGGTTTCTCCGTATCCTCTGGCCCCTCTTCCCGGCCCAGCTGCAGGCCGCGGCGCAGCCGCTGCTCTGGCTCGCGGTGGGCGGCGTGGTCTTCGGGGCGTATGCGGCGCTCCAGCAGAAGGACCTGAAGCGGATGGTCGCGTATTCGTCGATCAACCACCTGAGCTACTGCCTGCTCGCCCTCTTTGCGGTGGCCTCCGCCGGGGGGTCGAATCCCGCCGCGACTACCGCCGCCCTGGGTGGCGCGCTCCTGCAGATGTTCAACCACGGTCTCTCCGCCGCGGCTCTTTTCTTCTGCATCGGGGTGCTGGAAGCCCGCTCCGGGGGACGCCGCGGCCTCGATGATTTCGGCGGCGTCCGCACCGCCGCCCCGGTCTTTGCCGGGCTTTCCGGTTTTGCCCTCTTCTCCTCCCTGGGCCTGCCGGGGTTGAACGGGTTTGTCGGTGAGTTCCTCATTTTCCGCGGCGTCTGGGGACTCGCTCCCGCGGCTGCCGCCGTGTCGTGCCTCGGCCTGCTGGCGACCGCCCTTTTCCTCCTCACCTTCTGGCAGCGGGTGTTCCACGGCCCCCGGGGCGGGGCGGCCACCGGTGCTTTCGCGGATGTGAGCGGCGCTGAACTGGCCCTCCTCGCCCCCCTCGCCGCGCTGATGCTTCTTTTCGGCCTGCTCCCCCAACTCCTGATCGGGCTCTTCAACCCGCTCGTCACCGCCTGGGCCGCCGCCCTCGTCCTGCCATGAGCCTGCTGCCCTGGACCATCTATCTCTCCTTCGCCGGAGCGCTGGCGGCGCTGCTGGCGGGCTCGCGTTCCGCCGCCGCCGCGCGCTGGACCGCCCTGCTCACCGCCGCCTCGACCCTGGTGGTGACGTTGGTCGCCGCATGTCAATTCGCGCCGGCCGCCACCGCCGTTTCCCTTGTAGACCTGCCGTGGATACCGCAGATCGGCGCGCGCTACACTTTGTCGGCCGACGGCATCAGCCTCACCCTGCTGGTCCTCACCGGGCTGGCCGCGACCGCGGGCATTCTTTTCTCCTGGAACATCGAGCACCGGGTGGGTGAATTTTTTGCGTTCTATCTCACCCTCATCGGCGGCGTGTTCGGGGTGTTTCTCAGTGCGGACGCCTTTCTTTTCTTTGTTTTCTACGAGATCGCGATCGTCCCGAAATATTTCCTGATCGCCAACTGGGGCTCCGGCAATCGCGAGTACGGCGCGATGAAGCTGGTGCTCTACTCCTTCGCCGGCAGCGCCCTGGTCCTCGCCGGGCTGGTCTGGCTGTTCGCCCTCGGCGGTGGCACCAGTTTCGCCCTCGCCGACCTCGCCGCCGCGGCGGCCGACGTCACCCGGGGCCAGCAGATCGGTCTTTTTGCCCTGATCTTCTTTGGCTTCGCCGTCCTTGCCGGCCTCTTTCCTTTTCACACCTGGGCGCCCACCGGCCACGTGGCGGCGCCGACCGCCGCCTCGATGCTGCTCGCCGGCGTGGTGATGAAACTTGGCGCCTATGGCTGCCTGCGGGTGGCGATGCCCCTCCTTCCCGTGGGCCTCGAGTTCTGGCAGCCCGTCATCGCCGCGCTCGCAATCATCGGCATTCTCTACGCCGGGTTTGTCGCGCTCGTGCAGGAGGACTTCAAGTTCGTCATAGGCTACTCCAGCGTCAGCCACATGGGCTTCGTCATGCTGGGGCTCGCCGCCGCCAGCCCGAAGGCAGTCGGGGGCGCGGTGCTGCAGATGTTTTCCCACGGTGTGATCGCCGGACTGCTCTTCGCCGTGGTGGGCCGGATGGTGTATGAACGCACCCACACACGCCAGCTTGCCGACCTGCGCGCCCTGCCCCTGCACCGGCTGCTGCCCTTTGCCGCCGTGGTCTTCGTCCTCGCCGGGCTCGCCTCCATGGGCATGCCGGGCTTCAGCGGCTTTCCCGCCGAACTCACCATCCTCGTCGGCACCTGGCAGGTCTCCCCCTGGTGGGCCGCCTTCGCCGCCGTGGGGATCCTGGTCGCCGCCGCCTTCACCCTGCGCGCCGTCCACGTGGCCTTCTTCGGACGCACCGATGTTTCAGCGCACGCGCCTCTGCCCGCAGGCGAACACGGCTACGCCCCCATTTCCCTCCCGGAGAAGGCGGGCGCCCTCCTGCTTCTCGCCACCACCGTGCTGATCGGCCTCAAGCCTGACCTTCTCCTCAACTGGATCCTGCCGAGCCTCGAGTCGCCGCTGATGCAGGCGGCCCTGAAGGGAGGCACGCCATGAACGCCGATTTCCTCCTTCTCGCCCGCGCCCTTTCACCCGAAATCGCCCTCGTTGCGGGCGCGCTCGCGGTCCTCGCCCTCGACCTCACCGCCCTGCGTCGCCAGGGCACCCAGGCCCGCCTCAACGCGGCCGCCGCCGTGGGCGCGCTCGCGGTCGCGATTGCCTTCGGGCTGAACTGCCGCGCCGGTGCGCTGGGTCCGGTGTTCGCGGGCACGCTGTTGTTTGATTCCCTGGCGGTGGTGGGCCGCGGCGGCGCGCTCGTCCTCACTCTCCTGGTCCTCGGTCTCTCGACCGGCGCGCGGGTCCTGCGCAACCCGGCCGAATACGTCTGTATCCTGCTTCTCGCGACGATGGGCTTCACCGTGATGGCGGCCTCGAACCAGCTCCTGGTCGGCTTCCTCGCCCTCGAACTCGCCAGCCTTTCGCTCTACATCCTGGCCGGCTTCGACAAGACCAGCCCGGAGTCGGCCGAGGCCGGGCTGAAGTACTTCCTTTTTGGCGGCATGTCCGCCGCGTTTCTCCTCTTCGGCTTCAGCCTGCTTTACGGGCTGACCGGCACGATCCAGCTGGCGCAGCTTTCGGCCGCGTTGACCACCCAGGGGCCCTCGCCGCTCCTTTATGTCGCGCTGGTGATGGTGGTGGTCGCCTTCGGCTACAAGGCCGCCGCTGCCCCCTTCCACCTCTGGGCCCCCGATGCCTATCAGGGCGCACCCACCCCGTCGGCGGCCCTGATCGCCTCGGGTTCCAAGCTCGCCGGCATGATCTTCTTCGTTCGGCTGCTCTGGCCAGGGCTCGGGCCGGTGGCGGGCAACGTCTCCTACACCGTGGGCGCCGGCGGCTGGCTTCCTGCCGTGGCCGTCCTCTCCGGCACCTCTCTGCTGATCGGCAACCTCGCCGCCCTCGCCCAGGACAACGTCCGACGGCTCCTCGCGTATTCAGCCATCGCGCACGCGGGGGCGATGCTGCTCGGCCTGATGGCCTACAGCAAGACGGGGGCGGGCCCGCTCGTGTATTATGTCTTTACCTACGGGATCGCGACCGCCGGCGCTTTCGGGGTGATCGGGGTGGTGGAGCGGGGCGGCCGTTGCGCCCGCCTCTCCGACCTGGCGGGCCTGGCCCGCCGTTCCCCTCTGCTGGCCGGGTGCCTCATGCTCTTTGTCCTCTCCCTCGCCGGAGTACCTCCGCTGGCGGGCTTTTTCGGGAAATTTGCGGTTTTTGCCGGCGCCCTGCGGCTGGGCGGACTGGCCGGCCCGGCGGGCTGGCTGACGCTCCTCGCCATCGCGATGAGCGCGGTCGGGCTGTATTATTACCTCCTGATTCTGAAACAGGCGCTGGTGGTCCCGGCCAAGGCCGACGACGCCCCGATCGCCGTCCCGTTCGCCGCCCGCGTCACGCTGGCGGCAGCGGCGCTCGCCACCGTGGGCCTCGGCCTCTGGCCGTCCTGGTTCCTGAGCCAGTTCTAGACCGCCCTCCGGCGAAGGGCTGCCTGGCAGAGGCTACCAGAGGGCTCCGGGGGTGGGGCGACGCGGAGCTTGCCGGCACTTTTAAAGTTTCCCAAGGTCCGCGCCGACGCCGCCCGGCCATCGTGGAGGGCGCGCATCAGCCACGAGGATGAAAATACACTGCCAGCCGTGCGCACAGGGTCCGGGTGCTTGGGCACATGCCTATGGTGTGCTCAAGACCCTCCACGAGGCCTCGCAGCCGCGCCTCCACACCTGGGTGGATTCGCCGGAGGAGGCCGACCTCATCCTCCTCTGCAACCCGATCCAGAAGCAGGGCGACACCTCCGGAGCCCACCCGCTCCGCCGGCGGTTTCCGAACAAGACCTTCATCCTTCACGACGACTGGAAGACGCCGATCCGCTATCCCGGCATCTACGCCAACGCCCCGCGGGGCGCCTTTTGGAAAGGCCGTTTCCGCACCGCCTCCTACGCGCTGCACCACCCGGATTTCAAGAATCCCTACGTCCAGGCCTATCAGCCCACACAGGGGTTGCCACCGGAGCGCCGCGACATCCTTTTCTCCTTCGCCGGACGCAACTGCCACCCCGTGCGCGAACGGCTTTTCCAGCTGCGCTTCCAGCGGCCCGACATTCTGGTGCGCGACACCTCCACCTTCGACGCCTTCAAACACTCGGCCGAGGGCAAGGATCCGGCCCAGCGCGAGTACTTCGAGCTGTCGCTGCGCTGCAAATACATCCTCTGCCCGCGGGGCGTGGGGCCCAATTCGATCCGCCTCTTTGAGGCGCTGCAGCTGGGCATCGCGCCGATCATCCTCGCCGACGCGTGGATCCCGCCGGAGGGGCCGGACTGGGAGAAATTCGCCCTTTTTGTGAAGGAGGGCGACGTCGACCGGATCGAGGAGATCGCCACCGCGCACGAGGGCGAGTTCATCGAACGCGGCCGCGAGGCCCTGCGCGCCCACGAGGCGTTCTTCGCTCCCCACGCGTATTTCAACTACCTGGTTTCGGCGGCGGACTCGATCCGCCGACACCGGATCATCCCGGAGTCGGTGATGCAGGCCTCGGTGCGGCTGGGCAACGGCTTGCGCAAACTCGCTCGCAAGTTACCAGGCGGCGCGGCATAGTCCACCTTCCCTCGACCCATGAACGACGTCCTGGAATTTGCCCTCCTGGCGTTCAGCTCCCTGATCGTCATCGTCGACCCGCTCGCGCTGGTGCCGGTGTTCATCGCCATGACGCCGAACGACACCGCGAAAGAGCGCGAACGGATGGCGCGCCTCGCCTGCCTGGTCGCTTTCGGCGTGCTCACCGCCTTTGCCGCCTGCGGCAACTGGATCTTCCGCCTGTTGGGCATCACCCTGCCCGCCTTCCAGCTCGCCGGCAGCATCCTGCTCGCCCGCATCGCCCTGGACATGCTTTACGCCAAGCGGTCCGGCG
Organism: Verrucomicrobiota bacterium; assembly: GCA_023428905.1. GTDB lineage: Bacteria > Verrucomicrobiota > Verrucomicrobiia > Opitutales > Opitutaceae > EW11. The sequence goes on along the minus strand of JAEYWP010000021.1, from coordinate 65,123 downwards.
CCCAGCAGACCGACGAGGAAGTCGAGGAGGGCGCGACCAAGGACGACATCGCCATCGCCCCGCTGGGTGTTCCGATGTTGGCCGGCCCCGGCGCCATTTCCTCCGCCCTGATCCTGCTCAACCAGGCCAAGGGCGCAGGTCAGGTCAGCGCCCTCTTTGTCAGCATCGCGGTGGTCTGCGTGGTCAGCTACCTGGTGCTGCGCATCGGCGCACGCGGCGCGAACATCCTGAGTCCGCTGGCCACAAAACTGGTCACCCGGCTGATGGGCCTGCTCCTCGGGGCGGTGGCGGTGCAGTTCGCCTTCGACGCCCTGCACAAGGCCGAGTTTCTGAACTAGACGGAAACGACGTGGGTCACCACGCGTTCGCGGCGGGTGTATCCAAGGGCCCGATGCTCACGCATCCGCTGACGTAGGGCGTCCACCATCTGCGCCGCCACGGCCTCGCGGCTGGGACCACAGAGCTTGAGGTCCAGCTCGGGACAATACTGGTAGCACCGCTCGCCCTGCTCCCACTGCAGGCAGGTGACACTGCTGAGGTTGGCGTCCTGCTCCCGCACATACGGGTCCGACATCATGCGCTGCAGCACGGTCCGGAAGTCCTCCACGTGGAGCGGCTTGGCAAACCCGTCGTTGGCCCCGGCCTTCAGCACCCGGCTGAGAAGAGCGGCGTCCATCGAGCCGCTCACCACCACAATGGGCAGCACCTGCGGCGGCGCTCCGCGCCGGATCTCCTCGATCACCCCGAGGGCGTCCCCTTCCGGGAAAAGAAAGTCCGCGATCACCAGGTCAAAGGCCTTGCGTCCGAGCACCTCCGACGCCCCCCGCAAGGTGGGCACGATCGTGAGCTCACCCAGATCCCCGATGTACTTTCGCATTAGCATCTGCGCTGTCGTGCTATCCTCGATGTAGAGCAGCTGCTTGGCGCGTGCGCAGGTGGGAGCCGTTGAATGCGAAGTCGGGGACGGAATGGATTCGACAAGCAAGGGACCGAAAGGGGGTGGAAATACGCAGGCTGCGGGGCGGAGAAGCCGCTCCGACCGCTGTCCTAGTATCGGCCCGAATCAGCCGCCCTTGACGTCGATTTCCGCGGCCGGTCAGCCTCGCCACGGCTGGGGAGGCCACCTACGTTGTAATCGACGGTGGGGCCGTGATTTGCAGCGCCAGCAGACGGCGAATTTAGAACGCAACCGATCCGTCTTTTCTGCGTCTATCCGGCCGATGCAGGGCGACGAGGTGCACGTTTCATCCACTCCTTCCTACGGCCTTTATGAGGGCTTGGCCGCGCCGCGCCCAGCGGCGGCTCGCCCGGTGCCGGATTGGCAGCTGATGGAGGATCACTCTCCGCTGCCCTGCCGGTCCGCCGAATCGCTCAAGGTGTTGGTGGTAAGCACTCCCAAGACCGGCAACACCTGGCTGAAACACCTGCTGGCGCGTGCCTACCGTTTGCCCGCCCGCGACCTGCCGACGGCGGTAGAGGACGTCGACTGGGACCGTCTCGGGGACCGCTGGGTCGCTCATCAACACTTCCTACCTACCCCTGAGCTCCTGGCGGAGGGCGAGCGGCGCGGGATTGTGTTTGTCACGACCATCCGCCACCCGGGCGACGTCTTTGTCTCCCTCTTCCACCACGCCCAAAACGTCAGCGAGCCCAGCGACGATCCACGGGATCCCGGTTATATGCAGGCCGACAGCGGCCGCTTCGGCCCGCGGGCAGAGGCATTCCTGAGAGCGGGCTTTCGCGAGCATCTCCACCTTTCGCTCGCGTGGATGCAGTCACGCCGCTCCGTCGTGATCCGATACGAGGACCTGTGCCAGCGGCCGGTCGATACGCTCGGCGCGCTCTGTCGGCTCATCCTGCCCACGCCCGCGAGCCGGATCCGGCAGGCGCTCGCGGAATCGGAGTTGGGTGAACTGCGGCGCGCCGCCTCCGTGCATCAGGAGTTCTTCCGCAAGGGCGGCACGGGCTCCTGGGTTGCCGATCTGCCCGATGCCTTGCAACGCGTGCTGCGCCGTGAACCCCCGTTGCCTGAGCAGACCGCCCTTCTGGGCTACACGCTCGATCCGGTCGCTCCATCAAACGTGCGGAGAATCGAGCCCGCGCGCCTCCGCAACCCCTTCCGAGGGGCGTCCACGTTCACAAATGGCGTGCCCGTCGCCCCGCTGCTGCGCGAACTCTACTTTGAACAACCCGCGCGTCAGGCCGACCAATGGCCCGAATCTGCTGCGACCGGGCCCGGCACGTTTTACGATTGGCTCAACGCGGTGGAGCGCCAGGACATCAGCGGGCCGGACCGGCTCGGGCTCACCCGCCTCGCGCGCTTGGTGTGGGAGCGGCGCGAAGACGTGCAGGCCGCGCTTCCCGATGCGTTAGGAGCGCAGGTCCGGGCTTTTGCGGAGTGGTTCCTGCGACACGGGCTGGAGGACCATCAGTTGCACCCGGCCTTCGGCATGGCGCTCTACGGCCGGGGGTGGACCGCCGCACGGGGGCCAGACCAGATCTTCCCTTTCGATGGCGTGGGTCGCTTCGACAACAGGGTCCCCTTCGCCCCCGTTCTCACCGGCTTGTATTATTCAGCGCCGCAGGTGATCGCAGACCAATGGACGGGGGCATCCTCAACCGGGCCATCCTCCTTCTATCGCTGGCTTCACTCCGCCGTTCGCGCCGAGCCACATCCCGACTCGGCCTACCGCATCACGCGGCTGGGGTCTCACGTGTATCGATTGCGTCCCGACGTGCGTCGCGCCTTCCCGGAACTCTTCGGCCGCGATCGCGCCGGTTTTATCGGCTGGCTCCGCGATCACGCGACGCAGGAATTCGGTCTCGCCCCTCAACTGCTCACACCGCCCTAAGCCCGCCAACCGGTCTCCCTTCCCTCTTCGTCTCCCCCTTCCCCTCCTTCGCGCACTTCGCGGGGAATCCCATCCGGAAGGGTAGGACGAAAAACGCCAAGGCCCAGCGCCTGCTCGCTTGCAGCGTCAGCCGGCTGCGCTTCCGGCTTTCCAAGCCCAGGCGGATCGCATGGACTGGCGCCGGTTTCCCGCCCCGAGCGTCCAGCTCTCCCGATACCCTACCCACCCATGCGTTGCCTGCTCCCGCTTCTAGCCGGGCTGCTCGCGCTTTCGCCGCTCCCCTCCGCGTTTGCCGCGGTCGGACCGGTCGATACGCGCGTTCGCCTCAACTCCATCGGCTTCACTCCCCGCGCCTCCAAGGAGGCGACAATCGCCGCGACCGCCACGCGCTTCCGCGTGCTCCGTGTCTCCGATGATGCGGTCGTTCTCGAAGGGGACCTAGGCGCCGCCATACGTACCGCGGTGGCGGATACGGACGAATCGGTCCAAATCGCGCGCTTCACCGCCCTGGAAACGCCGGGTGACTACCAGCTCGACATCCCCGGGGTCGGGCGCTCCGCCCCCTTCTCCATCCGCGAGGCGGTCTTCAACGAAGCCTACCGCGCCAGCGTCCGCGCTTTCTACCTTTGGCGTTGCGGCACCGCCGTCAGCGGCAACTGGCAGGGCCGCGTCTTCAGCCACGCCGCCTGCCACCTCGACGATGGCTGGCTGGATTATGTGGGCGGCGGCAGCGCCAAGGCCGATGGCACAGGGGGCTGGCACGACGCGGGCGATTACAACAAATACGTCGTCAACGCCGGCGTGACCGTCGGGCTGCTTTTCAAGGCCTGGGAACACTTCGGCTCCCAGATCGCAGTCCTCCCCCTCGATCTGCCGGAAAGCGGCAACGCCACGCCGGACCTGCTCGACGAAATCCGCTGGGAACTGGAATGGCTTTTCAAAATGCAGGTGGCCGATGGCCGCGTGTACCACAAGTTGAGCGCCCGCAATTTTGACTACTGGGGCGTTCCGGAGAAAGACCCAAGCCTCCGCTACTTTGTCCCGTGGAGCACCGCTGCGACCGCCGACTTCGCCGCCATGATGGCTTTGGGCGCCCGGCACTTCCGCGGGTACGACGCCGCGTTCGCCGACCGCTGCCTCGCGGCCGCCCGACTTGCCTGGGGTGCGCTCGAGGCGAACCCCACGAACGTCGATTCCAACCAGACGGGCTTCGACACCGGCGGCTATGTCACCAACGACGCCGTTCACCGCCTCTGGGCCGCGGCCGAACTCCACGCCACCACCGGCGAGGCGAAATTCCTTCAATTCTTCGAGACGGGCGCCGCCGATCGCAGCTTCTCCAACATCGGACCCGGGTGGAGCGACGTGCTCGACCTCGCCCTCGGCACCTACCTGGAAACGCCGTCCGCAGCCCGCAACACCGCTCTCCTTCAGCGCCTGCGTACCAATCTCTTCGCCCAGGCCGGCTCCATCGTCCAGACAGTCGAAACCCACGCCTACGGCCGCGGCATGGGCGGGACCAATTGGTGGTGGGGCGTCAACGGCTCTGTCGCCGGCCAGACCTACCTCCTGCACCTCGCCAATCGCCTCCAGCCCGACGCGCGTTACCGCGCCGCCGCTGAGGAGACGATCGGCTACCTGCTCGGCCGCAATTATCACAACCGCTCCTACGTCACCGGGCTGGGCCATCAGCCTCCCGAACATCCGCACGACCGGCGCGGCGAACCCGCCTGGCCGGGTTACCTCGTGGGCGGCGGCCACCCCAATGGGCGCAGCTGGAAGGACGTGCAGAGCGACTACGAACAAAACGAGATCGCCATCAACTGGAACGGCGCCCTCGCCTACGCCCTCGCCGGCCTGGTGGGTTTTGAACGCCCCACCCCGGCATACGACTGGGCCCCGTTCGTCCGCGGCACCTCCACCATCTTCCAACCGGTATTCACTGTGTCAGGACAGGTCACCTACCGCGCCACCGGGCTCCCCGCCTGGGCCACCCTCAACCCCGCGACCGGCGCGATCTCCGGCGTGCACGCGGGAGCGGACCACACCTCCGTGGTGGTGGACGCGGTCAAGGACGGCGCGATCGCCGAGAGCCGGATCGTCAACCTCATGAGCACCCTGCCCGGCGGCGACATCCGGCCCATTAACATGGCTTCGCGCGGTATGGGCGGCCGCGATGAGCGTCAGATGATTGTCGGCTTTGTTTGCCCGCCCAATGCACAACGGCGCCTGCTCGTGCGCGCCGTCGGCCCTGGCCTCGCCAAGCATGACGTGCCCGGCTGGATGACAAATCCACAACTCACCTACATCAGCGGCGCCACCACCGAGTCGAATGACGATTGGCCCGCCAGCCTGACGGACGAGATGAAGACCCTCGGAGCCGACGCCCTTGCGCCCGGAAGCAAAGACGCCGCCCTGGCCTTCACCACGGGAGGAGGCACCGCCCTGACGCAGGATCTCGCCGGCGGCACCGGTGTGGTGCTGGTCGAGGCCTTTGATGCCAACCCGGACGACCGCAGTTCGAGCCTGGTCAATCTCTCGACCCGCGCCCAGGTCGGTACCGACGCCAACGTCCTGATCTCCGGGGTGGTCCTCCGCGGAGGCGGCACCGCGCGTCTCCTTGTGCGCGCCGTGGGACCGCCCCTGGCGAGCCGGGGCATCACGGACCCTCTCAAGGACCCTGTCCTGACCATCTATTCCGGACAGACCGCGCTGGCCACAAACGACAACTGGGGCAGCGCGGGCGACGCGGCGGAGATCGCGGCTGCCACCGAACGGGTGGGCGCCACCCCCGCCCTGCCCTTCGGCAGCACCGATTCCGCCATGATCATCCGCCTCCCCGAAGGCGGCTTCACCCTCAACGTATCCGGCAAGAATCGCACCACGGGCATCGTCGTTTTGGAGGTTTACGTGCTGCCCTAGGCCGGCGGCTGGGCTCATCGCCAGGCCCGAGGGTCTTTCGTTTCCCTGTCTGGTATCCGTGTCCCTCCGTGCGCATCCGTGGTCACCCGCGTGCGTCGCACGGCGGGCGTGGCCTGCCTGCCCCCCACGGCACGCGGTGTGAGGGCGGGCCGCCCACATCCCGACAGGCGCGCTTCCCCTGCGCACGTTCCCCCGAGGTAGCCGTGGGTTCCTGCCCGCCACTTTACGCGGAAAGCAGGAATTGGCTCGGTCTCGCCGCCCGGAACCGCGAATTTCCGGCCCGTCAGGCCCCAACCCCCGAACCATGACACCTGCCCCGAGTACGACCGCGGCACCGGCGGCGCTTTACCGTGCCGGCTCGCTGACCTACACTGCCGGCGGCCTGCGCGCCGTCTTTGCCTGGCTCCTCGCCGGTGAAATCGTCTTCACCCTGATCGACATGCTGGAGCCGAAGGTGCTGCCGGTGCTCCTGAAGATGCACGGCGCCTCGGACAAGGAGATCGGCGTGATCGTGGGCTCCTTCAACGCCATCCTCCAGCTGCTGATCATGCCGCCGCTGGGGTACTACTCCGACCGGCTGCGCACCCGCTGGGGCCGGCGCATCCCCCTCCTCTTCCTCGCAACACCCTTCGCCAGCCTCTTCCTCGCGATCACCCCCTTCGCCCCGGAATTTGCCAACTGGCTGGTCGCCTCCGACGGACTCGGTGCCTGGATCCAGTCCCTCCCCGTCCACCCCGTCATCCTGGTTTTCGCCGTCCTGGTGATCGCCTACCGGGCGGTCCAGACCGTGGTCAACGTCACCTTCTTCGGACTTTTGCGGGACGTCGTGCCGGACACGCACATGGGCCGGTTCCTCGCCCTCTTCCGCCTCTTCGGCGCCGCCGGCACCTTCATCATCACGTATTGGCTGCTTGGACACGCGGATACCCACAGCAAGCCGATCTTCATCGGAGTCGCTGTCCTCAACCTGGTCGGCTTCGGCGCCATCTGCTATTTCGTGCGGGAGGGCACGTATCCTCCGGTGGAGGACGCGGTGCCCGCCGCCCGTTCCGACTCCCGCTGGACCCGGTTTGCCCGCGCAGTGAGGACGTTCGTGGCCGAATCCTACCGCCACCCGATCTACCTCTGGGTCTACTTCGTGCGCGTCTGCCTCTATGGCGCGCTGCTGGGACTCTCCGGTTTTCTCATCTTTTTCCCCCAATACGAGCTGGGCATGAGCCTGACCGAGGTCGGCCAGATGCTCTCCTGGCCCTCACTCGTCTGGCTGGTGATCGCCTATCCGGTGGGAAAACTCGTCGACACCCGCGGTGCTCTCTACGTCCTCCGGCTCGGCCTCATCCTCATCACCGCAGGCTACCTGCTCTCCTTCGTTTTCGTGGTCGGCCCAAGGACCTTCTTTGTCTCCTCCATGGTCACCGGGGTGGCGTTCTGGATCGTGATGCTGGCGCAGCTGAAGCTCGCCCAGGAAATCTTCCACCCGCAGCGCTACAGTCAGCTGGCCGGCGCCAACACCATCGTGCAGTCGATCCTGATCGCCGCACTCATCAGCCCCGGGGCCGGCTGGATCCTCGACGCCCTCAATGGCTGGGAACACACCGTCGCCCTGCCCGGCGTGGGCGACGTCAACTTCGGTCCCTACCGCCTGGTCAACGTGATGATGGGGCTGCTCTACGCCGCCGCCTGGTTCGGACTGTCGCGCATCAAAAAGCATTGGCAGGCGCACGGAGGGCCGACGGGCTACGTCGCCCCCCTCTGACCGCCATGCCCCGCCCGCATTCTCCCCGCCCCGCCCGGCGCCTGCGTACGACCTTTTGCGCCCTCGCCCTCCTCTGTGGCATCGCGGGGCGCATGCACGCCGGAAACGTCCCCGCCGCCGGGACCATCGACCGCCGCGCCTGGGTGCAGCGCCACTCCCCGGGCCATCGCGCGCCACATCTCTCCGCCACCGAACTGCGCTCTCCTCTCTCCGTGGGCAACGGGGGCTTCGCTTTCACCGTCGACCCCACCGGACTGCAGACGTTTGCCGTTGAGGCGTACCGCGCGGGGTTTCCCCTCGAGACCCTGGCCCGGTGGGCGTGGGTCCGGGACGACAACCCCCACGGGTATCAGCTTTCAGATACCTATCGCACCTACCGCCATCCCGACGGCCGCGCACAGGCTTACCCCAGCAACGCCGCCACTCCTGCAGGCCAGTGGCTCCGGCGCAACCCGCGGCTGCACCCGCTCGGGGTCGTGGGGCTCGACTGGATCAAACCGGACGGGTCCGCCTTCGTGCCGGGCGATGTCACCGACCTCCAGCAATCCCTGGACCTGTGGAGCGGGGTCATCACCAGCCATTACCGCCTGCGCGGTGTGCAGGTCGAAGTGCTCACCGCCTGCGATCCGTCGTCAGACACCCTCGCGATTGAAATCCACTCCGCCCTCGTCGCCAGCGGCGAGCTTGGAGTCCGCCTCGCCTTCCCGCGTGGTCACGATCCCGCGGTCAAGAATACGCCGGCCTTCGATTGGTCCGAGCCCGGTGCCCATCTCAGTCGTATCGTCACGCCGCATACGCTGAGGCGCGAGGTGGGATCCCTCACCTACGAGGTGGAGTCGTCACGGCCGATCGAGCCCGGGGGAGAGGCGCACATCTTCCGGATCACCGGTCACGGGGACACCCTTAGCTTGAGCCTTCGCTTCGGCCCGGCGGCAGGTCCCGCGACCGCGGCGGGCGAGCCGTTCTCTCACATGCCTGCGGCCGATACGGTCTCACCGGAGACGGTTGAGCGAGCCAGGCCGCCGTTGACCCCCGCCGCCATTCGCAGCGCGGCCGCGACACACTGGCGGGGGCACTGGAGGCGCGTGGCGGCGCTGGACCTGTCGGGTAGTACCGATCCCAGGGCCGCCCTCATCGAGCGGCGGGTGGTGTTGTCCCATTACCTCCTCGCAATCCAGTCGGCGGGGGAGGTGCCTCCGCAGGAGAGCGGCCTGACCTGCAACACCTGGTACGGGAAACACCACACGGAGATGATCTGGTGGCACACCGCCCACTTTGCGCTGGCGGGGCGCCCCGACCTGCTGGAGCGAAACCTCGCCTGGTACCGCGCCCAGCTACCCGCCGCGCGCGCCCTCGCCCAGGAGCGCGGCCTCCGCGGCGCGCGTTGGGCCAAGATGGTCGGCCCCGATCTGCGCGAAAGCCCCGGCGGCAATCCCTTCATCGTCTGGAATCAGCCACACACCCTCTACCTCGCGGAACTGCTCTTCCGCGAGGCGTCGCGTCACCGACGCGTCCCGGGAACGCCTGACCCGGACAAACAGGAACACGGGCGCGAGAGGAAGGCCGTGCTGGACGCCTGGGCGGAACTGGTCGACGACACCGCGGCCGGCCTCGCCTCGATGCTCTGGCTCGACCCGGCTCGGGACCGCTATGTCCTGGGTCCACCGCTTTGGATCGCCCAGGAAATCCATGACCCGGCAACGAGCCAGAACCCGGGCTTCGAACTGGCCTACTGGCGCTGGGCGCTGGAGGTCGCGCAGACCTGGCGCGAACGGCGCGGGCTGGCGCGCGAAACGCACTGGGATGACATTATCCGGCGTCTGACTCCCCTGCCGACCGATGGAGGGCGCTATGTCGCTCTGGAGTCGCATCCCGACACCTGGCGCACCCTCGCCTCACGGCACGACCACCCACAGATGCTGATGGCGTATGGCTTTCTTCCCTACACGGCAGCGGTGGACCGCGCGACCATGGAACGCACGCTCGACGCCGTGCTCGACCAGTGGGACTGGGAGACCAAGATTTGGGGCTGGGATTATCCCATGATCGCGATGACCGCGACGCGCCTCGGCCGACCTGAGCAGGCTGTGGAGATCCTCCTCCGCGACGGTCCGAACAATCGTTACCTTCCGAACGGACATTGTCCCCAGCGCAGCGACGTCGCCGCCGGCGCGGCCCCTGCCGCCGGCACAGGCTCGGAACAGACGGTGACGACCGCTGCCGTATCCGACCCCGCGCCGGGAGCCCGCCCCGAGATCGCCGCTTATCTGCCCGCCAACGGCGCCTTCCTCGCCACCGTGGCCCTGATGGTCGCCGGCTGGGACGGCTGCGAAGAGCTCCACCCGGGTTTCCCCAAGGACGGCCGCTGGACCATCCGCGCCGAAGGCTGGCGCCCCCTCCCCTAAAGGGGTCACGTCTCGACTCTTGACAAAATCGAGTCGCCTAGACGCACGCACCGTGCACCCGGGCCGGCAAAGGCGACTGCGCAAGCGCACGAACCCTGCGCAAGCGCACGAACCCTGCACAAGAACGCCGGTGCTGGTGGAAACCGGGGCACTGCGGCGTAAGCCACCGCCACCTCTACCGGCAGAGCCGGCAGCTGGAAATACTGTCAAGAGTCAAGACATGCCCCTTAAAAGCCCCCTCCCCCTAAAGGGGTCACGTCTTGACCTTTGACAAATTTGCTCCCTCTAGACGCACGACCCGTGCCCTGCACTGCGCACCCGGTGCGGCAAAGACGACCGCGAAACCGCACGACCCCTGCACGAAAACGCCAGTGCTGGTGGAAACCGGGCACAGCTGCGTAAGCCACCGCCACGTCTACCGACAGGGCCGAGGGCTGAAGATATTGTCAAGAGTCAAGACATGACCCCTTAAGAAGGCGCCGCCTGACCCACAGGCGGCGCCGCTACCCAGCAGAAAGTATATTGGCTCAGGAACGCTCTTCCGCCCGGGCGGAAGGGTCCAGGGGCGGTCCGATGCCGTCGCAGTCGATCCAGCGGACGCCGCGGGAGTCGCGGACCTGCCACTGCGCGGCGGTGGTCGTGGGCGCGGTTGTCGTCGCGGTCGCGGCGGCGGTGGAGGTTATGGCGTTGGTGGTGGCGGTCGAGGCGGTGGCCGGGACGACGCGGGCGCCGGCAAAACGCGCGTTCACCACGTGCTCAAGGCGCACGGCGGGCCGGGCGTCCGGGGTGAGGGTGTGGAGCGCGAGGTCCCGCACCTCCAGGCCCTCCGCATGCCGCGCATAAAACCCCCACGCCGGCAGCGTGCCGAAAAGCAGGGGCTCCGGATACGCTGCCACCAGGGCCGGCACTTCGCGGTTCGCATCGTCCGGTGAGCCGCCGCCCCGGCTGAAGACCTGCACCCCATCGAGCCGCACATTGCGCACGGGATGGCCGGGCAGGCCGGCGATAAAAATGCCGTGCTCGGGAGCGACATCAAAGGCGACCAGATTGGTGATCGCGATCCGCTGGGCCGTGCCGGGCACCGTCACCCCCGGGGCCCGCAGTCGTCCGCCCAGCCGGATGAAGACCGGGGCGTTCTGGACCTCGCGCATGACCACGTTGGAGACCACGATGTCGTCCATCCCCGCCCCGTCCACCTGCTCGAAGGCGAGGCCGCGGCAAAACTCGAAGACACAGTTGCTGATGGCGATGTTGCGGAAACCCCCGCTCGCCTCGGTTCCCAGTTTGATCCGGCCGATCGGCCCTCCCCGATGGCGGACGGCGCGGGAGCGGGTTCCATCGAACAGGGTGCCCTCCTCGAAACCGCTGACATAACAATCACTCACGGTGATGTTCTCCACCGGGCGCGGCGGACCATAACCACAGGACGACTTGATACAGATCGCGTCATCCCACGGCGAATTGACCGAACACCGTGAGATCCTGACGTTGCGACAGCCATCGATGTCGATGCCGTCGCGGTTGGTGTCGATCAGGAGGTTGTCAACCGTGACATTGTCGCAGTCGGCCGCGAGCACCGCGAAATGCCCGCCGTGGAGCACCACGAGGTCTCTCAAGATCACATTGCGGCACCCGCGCAGGGCGATGGCCTTGTTGCCCACCCCGGCGGGCAGCGTGTCACACCCGTGCGGATACCCAAACGGGCCGGCCTTGACGCCGGCGGGCAGCGCCGCCGGCTCGATCTCCCCGTCCGCCTCAAGCACATCCGGGAGGCGATTCCCCGGCTGCGGGGCCACCTCGCGCACCGGCAGGGCCACCCGCCCGTTACCGCGGCTCAGGCCGCGGCCAAAAATGCGGCCCGGCCCCTCGATTCCCACGCCGGTGAGGTCCTCGCCCCAAATCAGGCTGTTGCGAAAGCGCGAGTGCCCGAAATCCTGATACACGTTGGGCGCGCCGTCCTCCGGTGAGTCGTAGCCGCCGCATTCGCCTGCCGGAGGAGGCTCCGCCGCCACCAGCACGGCGCCGGATGCCAGCTTCAGGCACACGTGGCTGCGAAGCCGGATGGAGTGGCTGAGGTACTCGCCGGCCGGGAACACGACGGTTCCCCCGCCGGCGAGATGGGCGGCGGCGACCGCACGATTGATCGCCGCCGTGTCCAGCGTCCGCCCGTCGCCCGCGGCGCCGTAATGGCGCACGCTGAACAGGCCGCTCTGCTCTGGGGAACTAGAATTCAAAGGTGGTGGAGAATTTCACGTTGATGCCCGGCGCGGTGGTGATGCCGGTGCCCGAAACGCGGCCCCCGGCGACCGCGATGTAGCCCTTGTCGTCGAGGACATTGTCCACAATCAGGCGGAGAAAGTACTTCTCGTTCAGCCGGTAGGATGCGCCCAGGGTGGTGCTGTACATCGGCTTGAGGAAGAAGCTGGTCCGCCCCACCACGCCCAGCGGAGTGAAGTTGATGGGGGTGTCGCCGGCGCGACGTCCCGTGTAGTTTACGCCCGCGTTGACCGTGAGGCCCTTGGCCGGGCCGTCGGTGAAGCGGTAGTTGAGGAGCAGGGCGGCGTTGTTGTCGGCCACGCCGCGAACGTGGCGGCCAAGGCTGTCCCGCATCTTGAGGTGCGAATACGTCGCGATGACCGAGAGGTTGTCCGTCAGGCTTCCCATCAGCTCGAACTCGAAACCCTTGTTGCCGAAGTCGGAAACGAGCTGCTCCGGCGCCGACGGGTTGGTCTGCCGGTCGGGGTTCGGGATGGTGACATTGGTCTGGTCGATCTCGAAGTAGGCGCCGTTGAAGGCCAGGCGCTGGTTGAAAAACTCGGTCTTGAAACCAAACTCGTCCTGCACGCCGTCGCGCCAGAGCGGCACGTTGTTGGCAATGGTCGGCGAGGAGTTCGTGGAGTGGCTGTAATAGACAGAGATGTTGGAGCGGACCTTCGCCAGGGCGCCGACCGAATACATGGTCTTGCCGTCGTCGAGGATGCTCGGGGCGGAGTTGTTCAGCGCATTCTGCCCGAGGGTCTTGGTGTCATAGCGGAGGACGCCGCCGGTGAGGAACACACGGTCCTCGAGGAAGCCGAGCCGCTCGTTGAGATAGACCTGGATGTTGGTGAAGGCCGTCTTGTTGTGAACGGCCAGCGTGTCGCCATACGTAGGATACACACGCACCGGGTCGAGCAGGTTGATCGCGGGCATGGTCGCGTTCTTGCCCCGGGTGTAGCCGGTCTGCCGGCCATAAGCGAAACCGGCGACGGTCTGGCTGCTCACCTCGCCGAAGCGGTAGGTGGCGGCGAGGTCGGACTGGAGGTTGGCGGTCTTGCGGCGGCTCCACTGGATGTCGCCGCGGTTCGGCACCGCCGTCGGGTCAAAGAACCGGGAGAAGGTCGAGACGTAGTTGCCCGACGCCGGATCCAGCGCCCAGGTGAAGTCCTGGGTGAGTTCGCCGGTGTAGGGATTGTACCGGTTGGTCAGGCTCGGGGTGGAGAGGAAGTTCTGGTGGGAGTCCTCGAAATAATACCGGCCGTTGGCGGCGACACGCAGACTGATGTTGTCCGTCAGGCTGGTGGTCAGCTGGGTGAACAGGTCAGCGGTGTGGGTGCCGACATGGCTCCACGGCTGGATGCCGTTGATGCCCTTCTTGTCGATTCCGGGGGCGAGGTACGGGTCCTTGGTGTCGGCGTTGACGGCAGAATCGATCACGAGCAACGGCTCGCGGAAGGCCCAGAACTCGGCCGCCACCAGTTTCACCGTCAGGAGCGTCTTGTCGGAGATCTTCCAGGAGAACATCGGCGCGATCGCGTTGTTGCGCAGCCGCGCGTCGCTGGACCAGTACCGCTGCGAGTCCTGGAAGGAGCCGATCGCACGGTAGGCGAACGGGCTTCCCTCCGAGAAGGGACCCGTCACGTCGAAGCTGATCTTCTGCGCGTCATAGAGGCCGACGGTGGCGGTGACGCTGCGCTTGCGCGCATAAAGCGGCGACTTCGTGATGATATTGATCGCGCCGCCCGGCGCGCCCGACGGGGAGAGGATGGCGTTCGGGCCCTTGGCCACCTCGATGCGATCAACCACCGCCTCGTTGATGTTGTCGGCGTCCGCCGGCTGGAGGAAGTTGTCGACCGTGCGCTGGCCGTTGCTCTCAAAGCCGCGGATGATCATGCGATCCTGAAACTGGATACCGCGGCCGTCCTGCACGCCCGCGACATAGCGGGTGACGTCGAAGATGCGGGTCGGCGCGAGGTCGTCCATCATCTCGCGGGTGAGCACGGTGATGGAGCTGGGGGTGTCGAGGAGGGGCGCGCGCACACGCACGGCGGAGATCGCGTCGGTCGCGCGGTAGCGGTCCGCCGCGTCGCTGGAAATGGTGAACTGCGGAAGGACGACGGTCTCCTCCTCCGGCGAAGCCGCGGCGGGTGCGGACTGGGCGAGGGAGACCGCGGGCGAAAGCAGGGCGAGCGCGAGGGCGAGGGCGGCGGCGGCGGCGGGCTCCGGACGACGGTCCGGGCCTCCGGCGGGAAGCAATGTTTTCATGGGGCAGCGAGGGTGGGTGGGGTGAGCCGCGGCGGGGGCGCGGCCCGGTCGGGGCTGCTGCCGCGGGTCGGCGCCGTGATGGGCGGCGTCAACGCGGGCTGGTGTGGCACCGGCCGCCGCGCCGGCCAAGGGCGCCTCCACTTTCCACGTAAAATGAAATTGCCCCCGCGCGGGGGCTGCGGCTGCCTGCGGACATGGCCCAGGTCACCGCACCCGTCACGCCGCCGACCCTGCGCGAGATCGCCCGCCGCGCGGGGGTGAGCCACACCACGGTCTCGCTCAGCCTGCGCAACGACCCCTCCATCCCCGAGGCAACCCGCGACCGCCTGCGGCGGCTGGCGGACGAGATGGGGTACCGTTCCAACGTCCTCGTCTCCGCCCTGATGAGCCAGGTCAGGCTCAAGCAGCCCAAAACCGCCCCGGAGGTGGTCGGGTTTCTCACCGGCGGCCCGACCCCGGACGAATGGCAGAACCACTCTGCCAGCGTGGGCTTTTACGAGGGGGCCCGCAAACGGGCCCAGCAGCTGGGCATGCGGCTGGAGCCGTTCTGGCTCGGCCCGGGCGGCGCCGCCTCCGCCAGCACCTGCCGGATCCTGCGGGCGCGCGGCATCCGGGGTCACCTGATCACGCCCTTCGCCGTGCCGGTGTATGCCCATGAGCTCGACTGGGCTCACCTGATCTGCGTGGGACTCGGTTATGTGTTCAACCAGCACGCCCTTCACCGCGCGACCCACAACCACTTTCGCGCGGCGCTGCTCGCCTACCAGCAGCTGCTCGCGCTGGGTTACGAACGGATCGCGCTGATGCTGGAGTCGGAGCAGAACAGCCGCGTCAACTATGGCTGGCTCGGCGGTTACCTCGCCGCCCAGAACACCTCACACGGCGCGCGCCTCGAACCGCTCCTCACCACGTCCGAAGCAGGTCAGGCATCGCTGCGCGCCTGGCTTCGCAAAACACGTCCCGACGCCGTCATCGGTTTCGGCCCGAGCCAGTACCGCGCCTTGCGCGACCTCGGCTGCGCGATCCCCCAGGACCTCGCGTTTATCGCCCTCGACGTCGAACAGATGCGCCTTGCGCACTTTGAGGACGTCAGCGGCATCAACCAGAACCAGCCGCTGATCGGCGCCACCGCCATCGACATCCTCGCCAGCCAGCTTTACCACAACGAACTCGGGCTGCCCCAGCGCCCCGTTTACAGCATGATCGAAGGCCATTGGGTCGCGGGATC
This sequence comes from Verrucomicrobiota bacterium, assembly GCA_023428905.1. GTDB lineage: Bacteria > Verrucomicrobiota > Verrucomicrobiia > Opitutales > Opitutaceae > EW11. The sequence continues at coordinate 49,436 of JAEYWP010000021.1, read as the reverse complement.
GACCGCGCCACGCCGCAAGGGCAGGCCCGCCGAACGGTCACCGGCTCATGCCGCCGTCGCCGCCGCCACCCCGCCGTCCGCCGCAAAATCCAGCACGGGGCGGGCGCGCGGGCGCTGACCAATACGTTTGCGCGCGGCGAGGACCTGCCAGCCATGCTTTTCGAGGGTGCCGCGCGAGACGGTGGAGCCCACCGGGTGCTCCCCGAGGGGTGCAAGCAGGTTGTAGAGCTCGAGCGAGGGGATGCTCCGGAAGCCGCGCTGGGTCCCGATGTAGACCGCCGGCAGTCGAGTGATGAAGGCAGTGGAGGTCATGGCTGAGAACGCCTCGAGGATGCCCGAGAGCGTACCCCTCCACCATACGACTTTCGTCCCATGCGTTACGCACGCCGGCTGCAAATGGCCCGGCTTCCGTTCTCCGTTCGCCCCGTCCCCAACCGACACCCTCCCGTCGCTCTAATGTGTCTGGACAAGGCGCATTGTCGTGCGTCACCAACGATGCACTTAAATGCACATATGAGTTTCCCCCTACCCCGTCGCACCTTCCTGAAATCGTCCGCCCTGCTCGCCGCAGGCGCAGCCTTGAGCGGCCTTGCCGGCTGCGCGAGTTACGGTCCCAAGACCCCGCGCCGGCCCAAGGCAGGCGAGCGCATCAATCTCGGCATCATCGGCTTCGGGACGATCGCCCAGGACACCATTTACAACTTTTTGGGCGACGAGCGCGTGCAGGTGATCGCCGTGGCAGACCCGGTGGCCGAGTTGCCCAATTACGGCTACCAGGGTGAACGCACGGGCGGTCGCCTCGTCGGTAAACGCCAGGTGGAAGCCTATTACGCCGAACAGGCCAAGGGAGGCTACCGCGGTTGCCGCGTGTATGAAGATTTCAGGCAGATGTTTGCCCGCGAAGATCTCGACGCGGTTGTCATCAATACGCCCGACCACTGGCACTGCGCCGCCGCCGTGCTGGCGGCCCGGCGCGGCCTGCACATCTACGGACAAAAGCCCCTTGCCCTTACGGTCGGCGAAGGACGCCGCATGGCCGACGAGGTGGCGCGCGCCGGCATCATCTGGCAAACCGGCAGCCAGCAGCGCAGCAGCGCCTATTTCCGCACCGCCGCGGAATTCATCCGCAACGGGCGGCTCGGCAAACTCTCCCATGTGACGGTGGCCCTGCCCGGAGGGCACAAGGACTGGTCCCAACTCGGGTCGCGCAAGAGTCCCGAACCGGTACCGGCCGGGGTCGACTACGACCTCTGGCTCGGGCCCGCGGAAGAACGGCCCTACATCCCCGCACTCTTCCAGCTGAACTGGCGCCACAACTTCGCCTTTTCCGGCGGCATGATCACCGACTGGGGCGCCCACCACCTCGATATCGTGCAATGGGCCCTGGGAATGGACCGCTCCGGCCCTTCACGCGTGGAGATCCGCTCCGCCGTGCTCCCGCCAGAAACCGACGTCTACAACACCGTGCCGGAGTTCAACTTTGACGTCATCTATCCGGGAGGGGTCCGGGTGCAGGTCGGAAACCAGGGGCCCAACGGCATCGTCTTTCACGGCGAGGACGGCCGCACCCTCACCGTCGATCGCAACGGCCTCACCACCACGCCCGAGGAGCTGAGGCGCCAGCGTATTCGCGACGGCGAGATCCGGCTCTACGAGAGCCGGCTTCACGAGCGCAATTTCGTCGACGGGATCTACACCGGGGCGGAAACGATTACCCCGATTGAGGTGGGCCATCGCTCCATCACCATCTCCCACCTCGCCAACATCGCGATCCGGCTCGGCCGCTCCTCGCTGGACTGGGATCCCGCCTCCGAGCGCATCCTCAACGACGAAAAAGCCAACGCGCTGCTGACGCGCCCGATGCGCGCCGCCTACCGCGTCTAGTTGCCGGCCGCAGCCGCAGCTTCGCCGCCGGTGTCGGCGCCGCCGTTACCGGCCGAGGCCTTTAACGAAAGCGGCATGCGCACCATCGTGCGGGCCGGCCTGCCCTCACTCAGCCGGGGGAAAAAGAGCCAGGCGCCGAGGGTGCGGTGCAGGACGTCGCGCACGCCGCCCGGCAGGGGCGTATCGAACTGCAGGTTCTCCACCCGCCCCTCCTCGCTCACCATAAAACTCACCTCCGCCTCAGCCGGCGCACGGTCCAGGTCATCCGCGCCGAGGAACAGGGGCGGGATGCGCAGGTAGGCTTCCGGACGGGCGGACTTGCCCGCGTTTTTCTCAAGGTAGGCCGCGACCAGGGCATCGTGCAAACGATCCTCCATCCGCCGGAAAAACTGCGCGACTACCAGGCACTGGTCGGATCGGATCTCGAGGCCGCGGGTGAAAAAGAGGGGGAAAAAACCCAGCCGGCCACCGGTGTTGTCAATGTAGTTAAAATTCAACGTCACCTCGTTCTCCACCCCCGCCTTCAGGTCCGGGATCCGCGCGAACTGCACGCTCGCATTGTGGACCGGGGTGTCGCCGTCGAGGTAGGCCTGGTCGAAGAAGACGATCGCGACATAACAGTCCGTGTAGTCCTGGGTCGGCACGACGGTGGCGGAAAAGTCGCTGCGCGCGTTCAACGTGCCGCCGCTCACCTGGCCGCCATTCGAGAACATCAGCACCAGGTTGGTCCGGCTGGAACTGGCCCTCAGATTGCGGAGGGACACTTCCCCGGGGGCATAGTCGCTCCCCCGCCTTGGTTCGAAGCGGACCTTGCGGCCGGTGCCCAGTCGCTTGAGCGCACCGTCCACCTCCACCTGCGGGGTTTGACCCGCCACGCCGACAATGGGGAGGGTGCGGCCTTTGAAGGTGCCATAGATGATCGTGGGATGAAGCGGCGGCGGATAACCGACGTACCACCGGGGGACTGAGGGCTGCGCCCCCGTCACCACCGCCAGCCCACACGTCACGCAAAACCAGAACCACATCCCGCTCGGTTTCATCGCGCCACGGTGATCCGCTGGCAGCCCGGTGCGCAAGCCCGGGCTGCGGCGCCAACCCGTCCTCAGCGCGCCGCGGATACGCCCAGAAAGTCCGCCAGCTCCGCCAGCGCCGCGCGGGTCTCCACCCCCCGTCGCACCCGGCGGGAGCGCAGGGTCAGCCGGCGGCGTTGCCAGTCCACCCGCGGTTCGACGTCACCGAGAATTTCCAGATCCCGCAGCACGGGCAGCGAATAATACCCGCGCACCCGTTTGTGGGCCGGCGTGTAAACCTCCCAGGTGTAGGCAAACTCCCAGAGCCGGGCGGTGAGCCCCCGGTCATAGATCACGGGATCCAGGGGCGCGAGCAGCCGCGTCCGCTCCTCCCCGGGCAGGGGCGCGTTCACCCGGTCCAGCAGCGGCAGGTCCTCACGCAGGCAATACACCGTCATACGTTTCTCAATACGGAGCGCCTGGACCACGTCGCCGAGCAGGGCGGCATCGGACGGACGCAGCACCGCCAGGCGCCGCTGGCGCAGGCGCACGCCCGCGGCCCAGCGCCGGAACTCCTCGGGCGTCGGCGGCGGCTGGTCCGCGACGGCGGCGAAAACCCGCTCGGGAAGCGCGTAGATCCGCCGGAAGTCGCGCCGCGCGACAATCGCCAGCTCCCCCGCGGCAAACAGCTTTTCGAGGACCACCTTGACCAGCCGCCCCTGCGTGCCCCAGGCGGTTTGGGCCCGTCCGGGGTGCTCGACGTCCTCCGAACGCAGCGTCCCGCGTGCGCGCACCTGCTCGAGCAGGGTGTCGCCCATCCTCCGCTCCTCCGGGCTGAAGGTGCGGCGGGCGCTCCCGGGCGCCGGCACGGAGAGGTGCGCGCGGATAAAGCGGTACGCCGACAGCGGCCAGGCCACCAGGATGCCGCGCCCTGGGATGTAGTGCTCAAAGCCCAGACGTGCGCCCGCGGACCCATGCAACGCCTCCAGGAGGGCACCCGGCCGGTAATCCTGTACCCGGTTTCTAAGGACAAGGTCGTGCATCCGCCCGCAGACATTGAGTGGATCCAGTTGCACATACCCGAGGTGCTGGAGCGCCTCCCCGGCGCCAGCCATCGGGCTGAGGATGCGGGTGGCGAGCAGGGCAAAACGGCGCGCCTGGGCGGCGCTGATCGGCAGCACGTTCATCACGGTCCGGGCTCGCCGCTCAACGGGTGCCTAGACCCTCGTCGAGGGCTTTTTCCATCCGCGCCTCAATGCCCCGGAGTGTCCCCTGCAGCTGTGCGATCTCCGCCCCGGGCAGGCCGAAAACCTCCCCGATCTTCCCGCACACCCCGCTCGCCTGGCTCTCCAGCGCCCGACCTTTTTCGGTCAAACCGATCGCGACGGCCCGCTCGTCCTTCCGACTGCGCGTGCGGCTGACCAACCCGGCAGCCTCCAGCCGCTTCAGCAGCGGGGAGAGGGTGCCCGAATCCAGGCTGAGGTGGGCTGCAAGTTGCGAGACGGTAAGGGGCGCCTGCTGCCAGAGCGCCAACATCACAAGATACTGAGGGTAAGTAAGTTCCATCTTGGCCAGCAAAGGACCGTAAGCTTTGATGACGGCGCGCGAGGCGGCGTACAGGTCAAGACAGAGCAGGCGCTGGAGCGAACAGGGGGGCGAGGTGGCAGCCATGTTGGGGGAGATTTCTTCGCACCTAAATCGTTCAACCGCATTAAGTCAAATTAGGTTGCGAACAATTTATCTGGTCATACCGATTGCGCACGATATAGTTGTTTTCAATCGAAGCACCGGCCTCCCGGTCCTGCTTCGAGGCGCTTAACCAAAAAAACAACACGACCATGAAATCCTCCCTGCTCTCCGCCGCCGCCGCTCTCGCCCTCTCCTCCGCTCCGCTCCCTGCAGCGGAGGCGCCCGCCGCTCCGGCCCAGCCCGCCGCCCCCACCTCCATCGTGCTCGTGCACGGTGCTTTCGCCGACGGCTCGGCTTGGTCCCGGGTCATCCCCCTGCTGCAACAAAAGGGCTACCGGGTGGTGGCCGTCCAAAACACCCTCACTTCGCAGGCCAACGACGTGGAAACCACCCGGCGGGCTATCGAGAGCCAGCCCGGACCGGTCATCGCGGTGGGCCACAGCTACGGGGGCGCGGTCATCACCGGCGCCGCCGCAGGCAGCAGCAAGGTGAAGGCGCTGGTTTATGTGGCCGCCTTTGCCCCGGAGGCCGGCGAAGTCCTCGGCGAGCTCTACAACGCCTTCGGACCCGCGGACCTCGGCCCCGCCCTGGTCCCCGACTCCGCCGGATTCCTCTCCATCGATCCCGCCAAACTCCACGCGGTTTTCGCCCACGATGTGTCTCCCGAGGACGCAGCGGTGATGGCGGCGACCCAAAAGCCGATCGCGGGCAGCGCGTTCGCGCAGTCCGTGGAAGCTGCGGCCTGGAAGGACATTCCGTCCTACTACCTCGTTGCCACCGGCGACCGCGCGATCAAACCGGAGCTGCAGCGCCACATGGCGGAACGGATCGGCGCCCGGGTGAGCGAGGTGGACGCCAGCCATGTGCCCTTCCTCTCCCAGCCCGAGGCCGTGGCTCGCGTGATCCTGGAAGCAGCCGCCAACGCCGGCAAATAACACCCGCGGTGCAGGAAGGTGCCGGGGCAAACCGCCCCGGCGCTTCGCGGCGTCACCGGGCGACGAATACGCGGCGCGTTTCCCGCCGATCGCTCGCCCGGGCCGTCCGGAACGCGCAACCCGTTGCGGTGGAGTAGGGTGAGGGCGAGGCAGGCGAGCCGGCTAAACCGCGGTCGCAGGGAGTCGATGTAACGCGGGCCGCCTCTTCGACCGAGAATGCCGCCCTCCCACGTTCACGCCTTTCGCTCGCGCGCCTCCGCCTTCGTTTTTGGCGGATGGGTGGCTGCGGCCTTGTCCTTGGTCGCCTGGCTGGGAGCACACCACCCTCCTCCCTCGGGCAACCCAACGCCCGATGTCGTTTTCCCCCCGCTCTCGGCGGGGTGGGAGGCGGTCCACCGCCTCGACCTGCGCGAGCCTTCCGCCGCCGCAGTGGTTTCCCTCCTCGCCGCCACCCCAACCCTCGAACGTCGGGGGCAACGCCTGATCCTGCAGGGCAATGCCGTTCCGCTCGAACAGCGCCTCGCCCAGGCAGGATGGCAGTTCTCGCGCGAAACCGAGTCGGGCGGCCCGAGGGGCTCCCTCCTCCAGGTGTACGCTCCGACGGGCGAACAGAGGTGGTCGGGCACCTACGACTCCCGCGGGCTGGAGGAACCGGGCGCCGCCCTCCTCACGACGGCCCTCCTTTCCGCCACCGCACGCGGCCAAAGCCTCCCCCCGACCGTGCCGATCGGCTGCCGCCCCCTCCCCTCTTCTGCGCCATGATGGTCAATCCTTCCCTTTCGCACCGCGAACGTCACATCGCGCGTTATTCCCTCTGGTTCCTCGCCGCCTACGCGCTGCACGTGCCCGTGCTAGCCGCGCTCGCCGCCCACTGGGGTCACGCGCCACTCGAGCATCTGCTCATCGCCCTCGGCATTGCCGCGGGTCCGGCCCTGCTCCACCGGCTTCAGCGCGGCAGCCTGCTGTCCGCCCTGTCGATCGGCGTGGCCGGCATCGCCTACAGCGCGCAGCTGATCCACCTCTCCGGCGGGATGATCGAAATGCACTTCCACATCTTCGTTCTCATTCCCCTCTTCGCCATCTTTGGCGCGCCCTCCGTGGTCCTGATCGGAGCAGCCACCGCCGCCGTTCACCACGTCGCCTTTTTCTTCTGGGCGCCGGATCGACTTTTCAACTACGAGCCCACCCTCTGGACACTCTGCATACACGCGCTCTTTGTCGTGCTCGCCGCCGTCCCCGGCATGTTCCTCGCGCGCGTCTTCCGCTCCTATGTGATCGGCGTCGCCGAGGCGCTCGGGCAGCTGAACGAGGCCGGGAACAGCCTGCGCGACACCGCATCGGCACTCGGCGCCGCCAGCTCCGCGGTCGCAGACCAGGCCAGCGCCCAGGCCGCCTCGGTGGAAGAGATCAGCGCCACCTTGCACGAACTCTCCGCCCAGTCCTCGCGCAGCGCCAGCCAGCTCAGCCAGGCAAGGGAGCAACAGCTTGCCGGCATGCAGGGCGCTCTGCGGCAAATGGAGGCGTCCAGCTCCCGCGTGAACGATACGATGACGCGGATCGGCGCCTCCAGCGCCGCGATTACGACAATCGCTCGGAATATCGAGGACATCGCGTTTCAGACCAATATTCTCGCGCTCAATGCCGCCGTTGAGGCCGCCCGCGCCGGCGAGGCCGGTGCCGGTTTCGCGGTGGTGGCCAGCGAGGTGCGTGCGCTCGCCGCCCGGGCCTCCGCCGCCGCCCGCGAAACCACCGAGCTGATCGACACCGCCTCCCGCGACACCGAGGAGGGCCGCACCGTGGCCGGCGAAATCACGGGCAAAATCACCTCGGGCACCGCCCTTTTCGGCCAATTGGACGTGGTTGTCCGCGATGTCTGCACGGGAGCGGCGGAGCAAAACACCGGCATCTCGGAAATCGCCACCGCCGTGCAGCGCATTGAAAAAAGCTCCCAGGAAAGCAGCGCCCGCTCGGGAGAGATGGCCGCCGCCGCCGCCACCCTCCAGGACCAGGCGGCCAGGATCGCCACCGCCCTGACGGAACTCGCCCGCGCCACCGGTGGCGCCGAGGGCGAAAAGGCCGTCCCGGGGACCCCGCCCGCCGCCGACGACGGCGCGATCGATGCAAGCCGGGGCTAAAGCCCGCGCCCCTTTCTTCCGATAAAGCTGTGGCCGCGCTTCCGGTCGTCCGCGACGCGTGGCCCTTGAAATGGAGACTTTTCTTCCGCCGATCGCCGGGTTTATGCCCCACGGCTACTGCTATCAATGGGCTGAACCGCTGATCTGGCTGCACGTGGTCGCGGATGGGCTGATTGCGCTCGCCTACCTGACCATTCCCCTCGTCCTCATCGCCGTCCTGCGACGAAGGCGCGATATCCACATGCCGTGGATCGCAACCTGTTTTGCCGTCTTCATCCTCGCCTGCGGCCTCACCCACGCCCTGGAAATCTGGGCGGTCTGGCATGCGACCTACTGGCTCACCGGCGCGGTGAAGGCAGTGACCGCCCTCGCCTCCCTCACCACCGCCGCCGTGCTGGTGGCAAATTTTCAGAACATCCTCGCCATCGCCGGGCCGGCCCAACTCAAAAAGCTCAACCACGACCTCGAACGCCGCTTTGAGGAACGCACCCGCCAGCTGGCGGAGTCCGAACAACGCTTCCGGGTGCTGGGCAATGTCATCCCCCAGCTGCTCTGGACCGCAAATCCGCGCGGCGAGGTGGAGTTCTACAACGAACGCTGGACCCTCTACACCGGCCTCAGCCCCGAGGCGTCCATGCGCCAGGGCTGGCTGCAGGTGATCCATCCCGACGACGTGCAACGGGCCGAGGACGCCTGGACCCAGGCGGTGCTGTCCGGCGGCGACTACGACATCGAATACCGCCTCCGGCGCCACGACGGCTGCTACCGGTGGCACATCGGCCGGGCCCAGCCGCAGCGGGACGAGCACGGCCACATCCTCCGCTGGGTCGGCAGCTGCACCGACATCCACGAACAGCGGCGCAACGCCGAAAAGCTCGAGCAGCGCGTCGCCGAACGCACGACCGAGCTGGCCGCCAGCCGCGAGCGCCTGCAGCGGATCACCGACTGCCTGCCCGTGCTCGTCGCCTACATCGACACGGACGAGCGCTACCGCTTTGCCAACCAGACCTTCCAGAGCTGGTACGGCCTGGCCCCCCAGAACCTGATCGGGCGCAGCATCGCCGAGGTCATGACCGATGCGGTCTACCAGGATCTTCAGGGGCACGTCCGGCGGGCACTGTCGGGAGAACGTGTGGCCTTCGACCGGGAGATCGGCTCGGGCGACAACGCCCGGTATGTCCGTTGCGAATACATTCCGGACGATCGCCAGGACGGCCGGGTGGAGGGCTTTTATGTGCTGGTGACCGACCTCACGATCCGCCGCCGCCGCGAGGAAAAGCTGCTCGAGAGCGAAAAACGCTTCCGGGGCACCTTTGAATACGCCGGCACCGGGATGGCGATCGTCGCAATCGACGGAAAGTTCATCCGGGTGAACCGGCAGCTCACCGCCCTGGTCGGCTATTCCGAACAGGAACTGCTCGGCCTCTCCTTCCAGGACATCACCCATCCGGATGACCTGGCCGCCGACCTCGCCTACAAACACGACCTGGAGGAGGGACGCCGTGACGTTTACGACTTCGAAAAGCGGTACATCCACCGCGACGGCTCGATGGTTTGGGTCGCACTCACCGTCTCGGTCGTGCGCGACAGCGCCAACCGCTGCCTCTATTTTGTCGCCCAGATCCAGGACATCCGCCGGCGCAAGCAGCTCGAGCAGCAGCTCGAGTCCGCCCTCGACCGCGCCCTGCAGGCCTCACGGTTGAAATCCGAGTTCCTCGCCAACATGAGCCATGAGGTGCGCACGCCGATGAACGGCATCCTGGGCATGGCGGGGCTCCTGATGGAGACGACGCTCGATGCCAACCAGCGCGAGATGGGCCGGGTCATCCAGTCCAGCGCCGAGAGCCTTCTCAGCATCCTCAACGACATCCTGGATTTCTCGAAGATCGAGGCGGGTAAGCTGCGCATCGAAAGTGCCAGCATCGACCTGCGCGAAGTGGTCGAGGAAACCCTCGTCCTGCTCTCCCCGCGCGCTCTGGAAAAGCAGCTGCTGTTGCACTGTGAATTTGACGCCAGCCTTCCAACCCAGGTGCAGGGCGACGGGGGCCGCCTGCGCCAGGTCCTGATCAACCTGGTCGGCAACGCCATCAAGTTCACCGCCTCCGGTTCGGTGCGGGTGAAGGTTGTCTCCCTCGGAGTCTCCGCCCTTCGAATACGTTTTCGGGTCGAGGTGCGCGACACCGGCATTGGGATTGCGCCGGAGACCCAACCCCAGCTCTTCCGGCCGTTCGAACAGGGTGATGCCGGCACCACCCGACGCTTCGGCGGCACCGGCCTGGGGCTGGCGATCTCCCGCCAGCTGATCGAACTGATGGTGGGCACGATGGGTTTCGAAAGCACCGTCGGGGTGGGCTCCATCTTCTGGTTTGAACTGGACCTGCCGCGCACATCCCTCGCCTGTCTGGAGGCCAAACCCGCCGCCCGCGCGCCGGGAATCAGCGCCTCGACCCAGGCCCTGCGTATCCTTTTTGCGGATGACAATCAGGTCAACCGGATGGTGGGGCAGCGGCTGCTCGAGAAAATGGGCCACACGGTGGAGTTGGTGCCCGACGGCGCCACCCTGCTGCAGCGTCTCAGCGTGAACACCTACGATCTTGTCCTGACCGATTGCCAGATGCCGGTGATGGACGGCTACGAGGCCACACGCCGCATCCGCTGTGGCGAAGCGGGGATGGCCAAGCGCACCATCCCCATCGTCGCCCTCACCGCCTACGCCATGCCTGAGGACCGCCAGAAATGCCTCGATGCCGGCATGGACGATTACATTTCAAAGCCGATCCAGGCGGGCCAGGTCCAGGCTCTGGTCGAGCGCCTGATCGACGTTCGCCGCACCCAGGACGGATTCTCCCTCGACGCGTCGACCCTGTGACGGAGCGCCGCCTCGATCAAAATCGGGTGCCGTTTCGCCTGAAGTGAACGCACAACGTGTCGATGTTACCGACAAGCCCTCTTCCGCCCTTTGTCCTACCCCGTCCAAGCCGCCACGGCACTCATCCATCAGCTCGACTCCATCGCTTCTGCGAATGGCGGAAATGCCTTCGTCGGCGAGCTTCAGCCGGATGCCCACGGCCCCGACTACCGCAGCGTGGTGGTGGACATCACACGCCAGGACTGGCGGCGGATCTATCCCAAGCTGCTGGCCTCCGGCTGGACCAGTTATGGGGAGGGCGGCATGGTCCACAACCTGCCCGAGGGCGCGTTTGTGGTGGCGATGCCAAGCTTCTGAGCACACCGCCGGCCTGAACCGGCACGCGGGTACACGCCCAACGCGTATCACCCGCACCATCACGGTGCCGCGCGCCCCGCCGCGTGCGACCAGAGGCTCAACCGACGACAAAACCGAACGCTTCCAGTTCACGCATGTGGAACGGGGCGGATGCCGTCAGCTCCTGCAAAAGCGTGATTGCCTCCTGCAGCTTCGCTGAATGCCAGGTGGCATCGCCGTCCTCGCGATCATGCAGGTGCAGTGACCAGTCTGTCCCCGCGCCCGCCATCCCTTTTTCGGCGAGAAAGCCAAAAAGATAATTGCCGGGCAGCCCGGGATGCGCCCCCGAACCGGGCACCAGGAAAAGGGTGTGCACGGGATCATGCGACGCGACCAACCCATGTTTGGCGCGATGTTTCGCCGGTTTCCCCGCCACGGTGGCGAGGAGTGCCTGGGCCTTGGGCTGCAGCGCCGGAGACAGGCTGCGGACATAACGCTCAAAGACAGCGGTGTTCGATTCGATCGCGTCGACGTCGCCGTTTGAGAGCACGTCCAGGTTTTCGGCGAAAAACGAAGCGCGGCCGGCAAGCGATCGCGCCGTGACATAGGCGCCGGGATGATCGGCGCTGGGATACACCTGGAACGAGGCGGAGAGCCGTCGCAGGGCATCCTGGTACGTGGGGGTATGGGGGACCGCGCCGGTCGGACTGTTTTCGATCAGATCGAGCACCGCGTGATCGAACTGCTCATCGGGGTGGTGAAGCATGTCCCCGCAGCATGACGGCCAGCGCCCCGCGGCACAAGCGAGCGCTTTGGGAAGCGTCGGACTCAACGGCGACGCCTCCGAGTTTTCCCTCGGTCGAAGGCCGCGCGCGCCGCTTCGATCCGCGCAAGATTCTGCTCGGCCCAGATCCACACGCCGCAAAACGCCGCCCCCAAAGTAAGGCCGAGGTCCGTCAATCGATACTCCACGCGTGGAGGCACCTCGGGGTGCACGGTGCGGACAAGCAACCCCTCCCGCTCCATCCCCCGCAGCGTTTGCGAGAGCATCTTTTGACTGATGCCGCCCACATGCCGTTCCACCTCGCTGAAGCGAAGCTCCCCGTGCTCGGCAAGCACATCGAGCACCACCATGGTCCACTTGTCGGCGATGCGTCCAATCACGTCGGTCACCATGGCCTCGACGCGGGGATCTGCCGGCTCCGCCTCCGCGAGCTGCTTTTGCACCTCAAGATGAGCGGCCAGATTGATCGGCATGGGACGCACAGAATCTCGGCGACCTGCTAACGCAAGCTCACCGAAGGGCCACCGCCCGCTTGGTACGTTAAAAAAAGATACCGGAAAAAACCGCCTTAAGCGCGTTCCCTTCAAATAACTCACCCGCGGGTAAGTAACGGACAACAAGGTGCCTCCTTCCGCCAACGCCCCGTTCGGCTTATGCTCCGTCGACGGGTGCCGGCTTCGGCCCGTCGCAGGTTCCAACCGAAAACCATATCTCCGAAGCGCGGCACGAAAACGAAATCATCCCTACCATGACTCCTTCCGCTCCCCTCCCGTCGACCTCTCCCCTCTTGAGCCGCCGTCAGGCCGTGGCCAGCCTGGCACTCGGGTCACTGGCACTGGCAACGCTGCCACAAAACCTCGGGGCCGCCGGCACGGCGACGCCCACCCACGGCGGCGTCGCGATTGTGACCGGCTCGTCCCGCGGAATCGGCTCGGCCATCGCCCGTCGCCTCGCGCGGGACGGGTTCTCCGTCACGGTTAACTATGTCAAAAATCGCGACCTGGCGGCCAACGTCGTGCGTGAGCTTGAAGCAGCAGGAGCAAAGGCGATCTCCGTGGGTGCGGACGTCAGCCGACCGGCGGATGTCACCCGGCTTTTCGAAGAAACTGAAACGCGCTTTGGAGGGGTGGACGTGGTGATCAACAATGCGGGGGTGATGCGCCTCGCGCCTTTTGCCAGCATGACCGACGAGGATTTCGAGCACGTCATCGCGGTAAACCTGAAGGGTGGCTTTAACGTCCTGCGTGAGGCGGCACGACGTGTGCGCGACGGCGGACGGATCATTTCGCTCTCGTCGAGTATCACCAAGCTGCGTACCGCCACGTACGGGCCCTATGCGGCCAGCAAGGCGGCGCTGGAAATCTACTCCAGTTGCCTGGCAAAGGAACTGCGCGGGCGACAGATCTCAGTCAATGCCGTCGCTCCCGGCGTCGTCGCAACCCCGCTCTTCCTCAACGCGCCCGGGCGGACCGAGCAGGATATCGCGCAGTTCGCGCAGAGAACGCCACACGGCCGCATTGGAGAGCCGGAGGACATCGCCAACGTGATCTCCGCGCTCGTGGGGTCAAACGGCGCGTGGGTCAACGGCGAGACCCTCTTTGCCAACGGCGGTCTCGTCTGAGAAACAGAGGGCGGCGTCAACCCGCACGCCCTCGCTGCACCGCTGCAGCGCGCAGTCACCGCCGCTCTGTAGCCGCACAGTGATTACGCGTCCTTGTCGTCGAAGGGCGGCAGGAAGGCGAACAGGACGACGCGTTCCGCGTTTTCGGTGTCGATCTCCACCCCGGTCCGCTGCTTCCAGGCGGCACGCAGGCCGAAGAGGATCTCTGCGGACTCCAGGTTGGGCCGCTTTTCGGCGTCAGCCCGGATCGCCACCAGGTCCGCGATGATGTGCGGCAGGTGCGACCAGACCTTTGAGGCCAGGGTGTCGTTGGAAAGATCAAGCATGAGTTCGCGTCCCACCGCCATCAGGTCCACCGGCGATTCCTTCTTCACCGGTACACCCCGTCGATGGTTGCCCACGATTTCCTCCGTCTGGCGGGTGGCATCCTGGGTGGTGTGCCACTGCCCATCGAAGGGAGTCTGGCCAAGGAATGCCTGGACCGTCCAATCCGCCGTGTAGGTGTGGCGGTGGGTGATCACCTTGTAGTTTTCCGTGGAATACACCGGCTCCAGCAGTTCCTCGGGCAGGGACCGGGCTTCCGACTCCGCTTCCCCGGACTCGCGCTCGAGGCGCCCGGCCTCGATCGTTTTTGCCACCGCCGCTAGTTCAGCCGCGGTGACCTCGCTCACGCGCTGCTCGTAACTGAGGTAGGGGTCTTGCGACGCCGCCTGCGAGCGTGCGTTAAGGTCCTGGATCTCGTACCTGACCTGGCGGGCGCGCGCTTCGAGTGCACGCGACTCAGCGAACAGTCGCTGCCGCTGTTCGTTCACCAAGCGGCGGGTGCCGCTTTGGTATTGCACGCTGCGGGTCTGGGTGGACGGGGAATCGTTGTGGTCCACCACCAGCTCGCAGCGCAGCTCCAGCTCCAGCGGCTGCGTTTCCATCCGCGCTTTATCCGAACTGAGGCGAAACAGCGGCCACCCCTTGGCCTGCTGGTTCAACCCCTTGGACAAGGCGAGCGCCACCAGATCCCCGTCGATGTGGTGCTTCGGTGAAGCGGCCGGAGGTCGGATGACAATTTCGAGATCCCGGTAGGGCGCCTGCATCGCCTCCTCGAGCGTTGCGAGCGCCTCGGCATCGACGGCATGGCCGTAGGTGTGCGCGAGGCGCAGGAGCTCGGCAGCGACGCCGGGACGGCCCGCAGCGGCCTGGGCTGCGCTCCAGTGGCGGAGGGCGTCGGCCAGGAAGGCGCGCGCTGGCTCCGTATCCTCAAAACGGTCCACCAGCAAATACACGAGGTGCGCGTCCAGCCGGTAATCAGAGGTCGCTTCGCCCCCCACGATCCCGAGTTTGCCGAGCGCCTCCATCAGGGTGGAAAACCGGAGCGTGCCCGCGAGGTCTTCCGGCACGATTCCCGACTCGGGCAACCCCGCATGGCGGCGGAGGTGCTCCAGGTTCAAGCGCACCCCCTCCACGCTGTCGCGGAGAATCGAACGCACCAGCCCGAGGGAGGCATTGTGGCGGGCGGTGTTCATCAGTTCGCGGCGAAGGGATTCGATGTCGTCGGGGGCTCCGCCAAGTTCGAGCGCCTCCTTCAGCAAGCTTTCTGCGTCCTCATACTCGCCATTCTTGGCTGCATCGCGCGCGGTCCCGACGGTGTTCTCCAGGTCGAGACGCCGGTTTTTCTCAAGCAACTCGGCGTATCCGGAAACTCCTTGCGCGAGATCGCTCACCGCCTTGAGCGCGTGGGCCGCATCCTTGTACATGCCGGCACCGACGTAGTCTTCCGCCAGCGTCATCACCTTGCGGACCTTCTCGACCTGCACGGCGCGAACCTGCTGGGCGAGCTCAGGGAGCAAGTCCGCGTGGGGCAGAAGAGCCTGCAGAAGCGCCAAGGCCTCATCGTGCAGCCCCTCGTCCGCCTTCCTGGTCGCGTCCGCGACAGAGGCCTGAAGTTCCAGGGCAAAGCCGGCGCGGTGCGCGCCGACCCGCTGGCGGACTTCGCCGACCTGCGGTTCCGTCAGAAGCGGGACCCACTCCGCCTCGATTCCCTGCAGGTGCAGATGCGCGTCGCGGTGGGACTTGCCTTCGAGCTGCTGAAGAAGGGTGCGGACCCAACTTCGTTGCACCTCGGTGTAGTGGCGGTGGAGTTCAAAATCCGTGGGGCGCGCGGTGAGGGCCAGGCGATACTGGGTCAGCGCCGTTTTGAAGTCGGAGGAGAGGAGCGCCAATTGAGCTTCCTTGGCCAGACCCGCCGCCTTCAAGCGGTTGGGCCCATCCGCCGCATAATAGCCTCCCACCCCCAGACCGGCCATCGCCAACAGGACCCACGGCCAGGCGCGAGTCGGTTTTTTCGTGGAAGGGGGCAACGCGTCCTGATCGGGCATAGAAGAGGTGCTTAAAAGCGCCCTTCCTACAGCGGCTCGGCCGCCCGCCAGTTTAGAAAAAATCACGAAAAAAGGCGGACTCCCGCGGGGGGCGGCGGCGGTTTCCTCTGGAGGTGACCATGGCTTCACCTGCGACGTTTCGGGCGCCATGAAAAACATCACCATCGATCAGTTCGTCGTCCTCCTGGACTCCGCCGGCGTCACCGCTGAGCAGCGCTCACGCCTTCACCGTGCGTTCGAGCAAAAGCACCCCGAGCAACACCAGGCATTCCTGGAGTCGCTGGGGGCGGCCCCGGACGAGGTGAAACGGATACGCTCGGCGGCGCGCTGATCGCCTCCGCGGAGCGCGCCCGCGTGGCGCGCTCCGCTTGTCGTCCTCACCCACCCTGCCCTAACCTCCCTGGATCCCGCATGCTTTCCATTCGTCAACTGGCGGCACGTTTTGGCCTCAGCCGCAGCACACTGCTGTATTACGATCGCTACGGTGTGTTGAAGCCGGAGTACCGGACGTCCGCCGGGCATCGTTTGTATTCAGAAGCGGATGCCGAACGCCTGGCCCGCGTTTGCGAATTGCGGGAGGCGGGACTTCCACTCAAGGACATCGACGCGGTGCTCGAACCCAACGGGGCCTACCGCACCCCGCTGGCCGACGCGCTCAACCGGCGACTCCAGGCACTGAATACAGAGATTTCGGCCCTGCGCCGGCAGCAGCAGGTGGTGGTCACCCTGCTGCGGCAGAAAGGCGCGTCGCAGCGGACCCGGATCCTGACCAAAGAGCGCTGGGTTGCCTTGCTGCAGGCGGCCGGGATGAACGCGCCCGCCCGCGCCCGTTGGCACGAGGAATTCGAGCGAACCTCGCCGGAGGCACACCAGGATTTCCTGGAATCCCTCGGTATCCCGCAGACGGAAATTGCGCAAATCCGGGCCCAGTCCGACAAGCCGGCGGAGCAGGGAAGAACATCTGGCGCCCAGCGTCGCAAACCACGTGCTGCCCGGAGAAAACCGGCTGAATAAGGGGTTGCCGCCCCTGTGCACCTGCGGGGGGCGGGAGGGCACCGACACTGGCACCATTCCCCTGGGTCCCGTCGGGTCAGCGACGCGGCACAGGCGCGCCTTCGCGCGATCTGTTGCTGGATGAATACACCCCAGCCTGGCGCGGTTCTGGAATCCCTGGCCGCTGACACTCCCACTGAAACCTTTGGCACCAACGTCGGCGAACAGATCGCCGCGCGGATGGAGCTGACGCATGATCGAGGAAGTCGTACTCGACGGCGGCGGGCGGAGCCGTCTGCATTTGAGCTGCCCTGCAACGTCGGTTCCGGCGAACGCACCGTCCGTTTTGTGGCCGGCGGCGCGATGCTCGCGGCGGCCGCCTTTGCACCCGTGGGTCGGAGTTGGCGCCTCGGGCTGATGGCGCTGGGAGCGATGGAGGTTATCACCGGCGCCCTGCGGTATTGCCCCGTTTCGCATGCCCTCGGAATCAACACCTGCCGCACGGACAGGCGGTAGAATGGGCCGATGCGCGCCGACAACGTCACCTTTGAGATCCAGCCGACCTCCGGCGGTTTTGCCGCGGCGGTGATCCTGCCGCCCGTGTTCTATTGGGGGACGGTCGCGAGTGTCGCTGGCCCTGGGCTGGACGGGGCCGTTTCACTTGCGCAGTTCCTCCTGCTGGTTGGCCTGGCTGTCACGCTGCCGCTTACGGCGCTGGCATGGACCTGCCTGAGCATCTGCGCCACGTCCATCGAACGGGGCCGGCTGGTCGTCCATCGCGTGGCCTTTGACCGCACCTGGCCTTTGAGTGAGGTCAAACTGACCTCCCCGCCTGGCGCTGACGGCACCCTGCGCCTGCGCGCTGGGCAAACGAATCTCCGCCTCCGCCCGGACCGACCGGAGCGTTTTGTCCAACGTCTACGCGACGGGCAGGCGCACGCCGCAGGCGAGGGCGGCTCGGGAGCCGTCGACTCGTGATTCACAGAACCGCGGTCACACCGTTGTCTTGCGGGTGCCCGTCACCACCGCGTACAAGCTTAAGGGGTCATGTCTTGACTCTTGACAAACTATGCGCCCGCCGTCGTGGCGCCCGCAGCGGTATCGGCCATGTCGATCAGCGCCACGGCTCGCGCGTGCTGAACAAACCGGCTGATATTCTCCCCGTCCAGGACGCCGCGGAAGCAGCATGCGATCACCCCTTCCCCCACGTACCACTGCTCCCCCGCGGGGGCGCGTTTTAAGTGTTCCGGCACCGGCGGCAGGAGGAACGCCTTCCCGGTGTCCGCGCTGCCAAAGGCCACCCAGCGTGCCCGGAGTGCGGCGAACGCCTGGTCCTTCAGCTCGCGGTCCTGGTATGTCCGACGCACCAGCCAGGAAAACCGGCCGAGCCCAAACGCACGCCGCGTTGCGAGATCTCGCATGCGCAGGTGTGGATGCTGAGCAGGCCACACCAGCACGGTGTGCGTGTGCACCTGCGTGCTTTTGCCAGACCCCGTGACGAATTCGTGTTCAAACAGACACGCCGGCGGACTTCCTCTTGTTTCCACGGCAAACCACTGGATCCCCGCGCTTCCGTAGCGAAAGGCCAGCGCGACCATCACTGCCTCCAGTGGCGCGCCGAACGCGGCTTTCTCCTCGGTGGTCGGCTGCGGCGTCATCGAAAAACCCGCCAACTCAAGCGGTCTCGCCAATCCGCCCACGCGCGCGCGATTCAGCCGCGTCGTCACGAACAGCGCGGCCAGGACCGCCCCGGCGATCGGGCCAATGCCCACCAGCAGCATCCATCCCCCCAGCCGATCCGCCCAGCCGTTCCGATCCAGGGTGGCATAAAGCACAATCATGCCGAGCACACCTCCGAGGAGGATCAAAACCCACAGCGTCGAGTGACGTGACGCCTTGCCATACGCAGTCGAAGCCATGGCGCATATGAAACGCGCCGTTCGCGCCACACAACGCCGGATCGGCCCGGGGTGGAGAACGGGCGGCTCATTTGGCCGCGAGCGTGGAGCAGGGCAGAGTTTGTCAAACGTCAAGACGTGACCCCGTTCAGCTCTTCAATGTGAGAAACCTCGCGACTTGAAACCGCCGCCTCTGTGCATCCGTTCCCTGCGGTGTCCCTGTCCCCTGAGCCTCGCAGGTATTAACACCTCATCCGCACCCCACCGCCGTCTCCCCGCCCCCGTCTACCCGCCCCCGGCGGTCGCCTGCCACTCGACCTTCCCCGCGAGCAGAGCGCCCAACTGCCCCTCCCCCTGCCCTTTTAGGCCCATCGTGCCCCGAGGCCTTTCAACAAGAACCCCGAAAGTCCGATCCATGAAACGTCACCGTTCCGCGCTGTGGCTCCTGCTGGCATCAGCCGTTGCCGTTCCGGCAATCGCGCACACCGTGTGCACCCCGCCTCCCTTGGTTTATTCCGTGGAAAGCACCGCGAGCCGTTACCCGGCGCCCACCTTTCCCGCCTTCGACTTCCTTCCGATCGTACGGCCTCTGCCCGACCCCTTCCGCTTTTTCGACGGGACCCGAAGCACCTCTTTTGCGGACTGGAACCGCCGGCGCGCTGAGATCAAGGCCGCTTTCCTCGGCTACGAGATTGGCCCGCGCCCCGACGGCTCCGACTGCACCGTCACGGCGACGTATACGCCGCCCGCGCCCGGCTCCCAGAGTGGGACGCTCCAGGTTACAGTAACCCGCAACTCCAACGGCGAGTCGCTGACACTCACCGAACGCGTCTGGCTGCCGAACGCGGATATCTGGGGGCACGGTCCCTACCCAGCCTTCATCCCGATGACCTGGTTCGCCTCTGGCACCGGTCCCAACTACGGGAGCCTGCCCGCGGCCGTCCTCTCTAGCCGGCCGGTTGCAACGATCGATTTCAAACACGACGAGGTGGCGCAATATTTCTCGTTTGGGACGCCAAACCACCCCTTCCTCCGCCTGTACCCGGAATTTAACTTCGGCGCGCAATACGACGCCTCCGTCCCGGGCAACCTCGGCAAATACGCGGCCTGGACCTGGGGTATCAGCCGTCTGATCGACGGAATCATCCTTGCCGCAAAGGATCCGGTTAACCCATTACCGATCGATGTGAGCCGCCTCGCCGTGACCGGCTGCTCCTATGCAGGCAAAATGGCTCTTTTTGCCGGGGCGCTGGACGAACGCATCGCCCTCACGCTTCCCATCGAAAGTGGCGGCGGTGGCGCCACCGCCTGGCGCGTTTCGCAGGAGATCCAGGGCGACACCGAGGTGGAGACCGCCACGCGGACGGATTACTCCTGGTTCGCAGCGTCCCTCCGGCAGTTTAGCCGAAACGACATCTACAAGCTCCCCATCGATCACCACGAAATCATGGCGATGGTGGCGCCCCGCGCGCTGCTCACGACGTCCAATGCCAGCCAACGCTGGCTCTCCAGCAAGGCCGGCTACGTGGCCGCACGGGCGACGCAGCGCGTCTATGAACAATTCGGGATCGGCGATCGGTTTGGCTTCATCATCGATACGGGCCACGGCCACTGCGCGATTCCAGAAAGCCAATACGAACCGATCGCCGCTTTCATTGACCGGTTTCTTCTCAACAACGCGGCGGCGAACACCGACGTGAAGCAGCACCTGTACGACGGCTTCGACTACGCGCGCTGGACCTGGTGGTGGGGCAAACCGCAGCCGAAGTTTCCCAACGACTACACCTGGGGCGAGGGCAAGATCGTGATGTCGATGCATCGTCCGGTCGACGTGCGCGAAGGCACGGAGGTGAAAGCGGGCTACGCGCTCTCTCTGCCCAGGCGTCATGCGCAAGCCACCGCCTTGCTGGTCGGCGGCGGCGTGCAGGTCGATATCGTGGCAGCGGATGGCCGCTCGCGCACCCTCACCATTCCGTTCAACGACCAGGACCACGTGATCCCGGCGAACGATGGTTCCTGGTACCCCTCGCCGAATCAGAAGAGTCCACTCGTCTGGCAAGGTGCCGCCCTGCCTCCTTTCAGCGGCCGCGCGACCCATCACGTCTTCCGCGCCATCGGGAAAGGCCAGCCCCCCGACGGCTCCGGCGCCGGCTCCCCGGCGGGGCCGGGCCTTGTCACCGATACCGGAGATCTCGTAAACGTGCGATTCCACGTCGACGGCGGCCAAAAGGGAGCAGGCGGAAGCTGGAGCCCGACCGTCACCACGACAGACGATCCCGAGCCTTAAGGGGTCATGTCTTGACTCTTGACAAAACGGAGCGCGACCGCGGCGCGGGAGCGGAAAAGTTACCCGCTACGCCCGGGGCGTGGCCGCGCTGATGGCGACATCGTCTCTTCGCTCACGAGCGTGATGTGTCCCCGGCGCCGTGGTGTGCCCTGCGATTTGCGTGTCAGGAATTTCGTCGGCCTGCATCTAATGCTGCGAACACCGTGACGCCGAAAGAACAGAATGCCCGCTTCGATGAATGGATCGCCGCCCATGGCGCGATTTTGCACCACGTCGCAAACGGCTTCGCGGAACCGAGCGATCGCCACGACCTGATGCAGGAACTGCTACTCGCGGTCTGGAAAGCGCTTCCGGCGTTTCGCGAGGCGTCACGTCCCTCCACCTTTATCTTCCGCGTGGCGCACAACGTGGCCCTGACCTGGAAGCGCGGGCAAAAAAACTACCAGAAAAACGTGGATGCGTTTTCCGCCGAGCTAACCGCGGGCGCAGCCGACCCCGCGACGTCCCGGGAGAGTGAAGCCCTGCACCTTCTGTATTCAGAAATCAGAAAGCTCCCCCCGGTGGACCGCTCACTGGTCCTGCTCTACCTGGACCGGGCAAGTTACGCCGAAATCTCGGAGGTGCATGGGTTATCTGAGGCCAATGTCGGGACGCGGCTCACGCGTCTAAAACAAAAACTGTGTGATGCGATGAAGGAGGTATCCCGTGAACTTCGATGATATTCAGCAAACGTGGCAGTCGCCACACAACCGCCCCTCAGGGCTCGAACTCAACCAAATGAAAACCAACCTTGTGAACGAACTTCGACGGCAGCGGCGCCAGAGCCTTGGGCTGCTGGTACTGACCCTTTGTCCCTTGCTGTTTTTTACCGTCAAAGTGGTGCTTCACCTGCAGGAGCCGCAGCCCCACACGACACCGGTGAATCTGAGCCGGGAGTGGGGCATCCTTCCGTTCTTCATCCTGCCCTGGGTAGGCTGGGGCCTTCTGGCTTGGCGGCAGCGGCGGCATGCCGCCCGGCATCCCTCGTATGAAAACTCCATGGTGTCGAGCGTGACCGCTTTGCTGGACCAGCACCGGGCGAACCGGTTTCGCCACCGGGTGGTCACCGTGCTGCTGGCCGTCAGTGTCCCGATCCTGCTCCTGATTGTGTATCAGCTTCGCAACGTCGGCAAGGCTGGCGACGAGATCCTGATTCCCGCGCTGGTCCTCTACCCCCTTTATGCGTTGGGCATGATCTGCTGGCTTCGGTGGGAGGACGCCCGCAAAGGACGCCCCCGGCAACATCAGCTCGAGTCATTACTTCGCGAATACCAACAGCCGTCCCACCTTGCCTAGAGGAGTCGGCAAGCCGCTCACCCGTTCGGCGGTTACGCGGCGAAAGCTCAGGGTCCTGCCGGCCGACCAGGCTCCCTGAAACGTGGACATTCAGTCAGGCTGGACCCATAACCTGGGTCAGCTCCGGCGGGGTCGCGTCGCAACCGCAGCCGGTCTTCCCTGACGCCATGGCCTGGCCACTCCTGATCGTCGCACTCACCTTTCTTGCCCTCGGCTTGCTGACTTGCCGACCGTCTCCGGACTGGAGCCCGTGGCGGTTGGCCGTTCTTGCGGGCGAATGGGGGCACCTGCTCGCGGCGGGTGCGCTGTTGGTCGCGGCGGTGGCGTGGTCTGGTTCCGGACGGACGTCTGGAATCGCAGCCGCGGTGGCATCGCTGGCCGCGGTACTCCTGCTGAAGCCGAGCTATCAGGCGTATCAGCAGGGTCGCGACGCCAAGCGGGCGTTGGACGCGTTGGGCGCACCGCCGGTCAAGCGCCCTTCATTTTCCCTGCTCCACTCACTCCGCCCGCGGGCGGTCTCCGGGCGTGTCGAGACCCTCACGTTCGCCGATCGACTGGAGATGGATCTCTACCTCCCGCCAACGCGGGAGGTGCCGGCGCCATGCGTGGTGATTGTCCATGGTGGCGGTTGGGACAGCGGCGCCCGAGATCAATTGAGAGGGTTTAACGCCTGGATGGCTGGCCGCGGTTACGCCGTGGCGGCAATCTCCTACCGGCTTGCGCCCGCGCACCGGTGGCCCGCCCAACGTGAGGATGTCCGGGCGGCCCTGGCCTTCCTGACGTCGCAGGGCGCGTCGCTCGGCGTGGACGCAAACCGGGTGGTATTGCTCGGTCGTTCCGCCGGCGGACAGATTGCGCTGAACGCCGCCTACACCCTCAAGGATCCTTCGATCCGTGGTGTGATTGGACTCTACGCGCCGGCGGACCTCCACCTCGGGTACGCCTCCGGGCGGGAAGACGACCAGCTCAGCTCACGACAGCTGCTCCGCCAGTACCTCGGTGGCACCCCGGCTGAGCAACCAGTGCAGTACGATGACGCCAGCGCCACGACACACGTCGCGCCCGGCGTACCGCCCACGCTGCTCGTGCATGGCGGGCTGGATACCCTGGTCTGGAATCGACACACGGAGCGGCTGGCCGGGCGGCTGGCCGCCGCCGCCGTTCCCCACGTCGTCGTGCCCCTTCCGTGGGCGACGCATGCCGTTGAGGTCAACCTCAATGGGCCGGGCGGCCAGTTGACAACGTATGCAGTTGAGCGCTTCCTCGCGTGGGCCACGCGCACGGGAAAGTGAATACAGTGCTCCCGGTGCGCAGACATAGCAGGAGGGTGCACGGGTTCTGGCGGTCACGCGATTGCTCAGACCGGGAACGACACCGCTGGGATATCGTTTGTCAATAGTCAAGACATGACCCCTTAGGCTAAGCTGGTCCGCCGAAAGCGCAGTGATCGTCGAGATCCAGGAAGTCGAAGCGCGTCTTGATGTCTTCCCGATCGGCGTGCAGCTGCCGCATGGACTGGGCGAACTGCTCGAGCGTTTCGGCGTCGCTGTCGACAGGCCGGTTGGCCTGGTACGCGCTCCACGCCGCGATCTCCCAAGGCTGACGCGGGTGGAGGGCGTGTTCGGTGATCCAAGCCAGAATCTCTGCGTCGCCGAGCCCGTCGGCAATCACGCGCCTAAGGTCAGCGTAGTCGATGCCCACGAAGCGCAGAAAATGTCCGTTCATGCCCTCGGGGCCATCGTAGTAAGCGCCCAGCTTTCCAGCGAGGGAGGCGCGGGCTTTATCGATCAACCGCGGGAGAATGACGTATCCGCCAAGGCGGACATAACAACTGCGCGGCGGCCGCTGGGTGAGATCGTAGGGATGGAGGTTTTTTTGCATGGTTGCTGCGCTTTGCAGCGCAATTCATCCCGAAGCGGCTTTCAGGCAAGTGGGAGGACCCTGCGTCGATACGGATCCGTTGCGGATGCATGGGGCGGAAGATGTTGTCCCCGCTGGCGATACAGCCGGACGGCTATTCCTCAAGCGGCGCGGACATCGGCCGTTCGTGTGACGGGTTTTGACTTTCCGAGGCACGTAGACTTGATCGTCAGCCGCCCGCCGCATCAGGTGGCGGAGTTCTTTGGATACGCAGCCTAAGTCGACCTTGCTTCCTGGAGGTCGGCGCGGGGGACCCAAATCGCTGCGCCCGTCGGGCTGCGGCAGGGGTGAACGGCCACCACGGCCGGGGTGACTTCCTAGCACCTAACCCGTCAGCTAACCTCGTCGGCATTAGGAAGGTGATCCACGCCAGCACCTGCCGCCCGCAGCGTGTCGCGGTGGTCGCCCTACAGATCTCGGCTTCGGCACGCACCCAGGCGTGGGACCGAGCGACACCCACCTCCATGGCATATTTATCTCAAGCGCGAACGCTCCGCCGTGCTCTCGACCTCTCTACGCTCGTGAGCGGAATGGGTGCGCTCGGGCTTCTCCTGTTCGAGTTTGGCTTCCCCGTCCCCCCGGATGCTCAGTTCCGCATTCTCTTCGCGGTCCGCGTGACGCTTTGGATTATTGTCACCGTCCAGTTGCTCCGCTCCATCCTCGACCTGGATTTGCTGCGCGCACGGTGGATGACGCTGCGGCGCGTCGCAGGTTTTGCGGCTTTGTTCCTCCTCCTCGCCTTCGAGCAACCGCTCCTGCCGAGACTCGCAGCGGCGTGGGGAACCTTTGCCATCGCTGGCTGGGACACTCTCTACCTGACGACATTGCACTTGGTGGTGCTGGTGGCGCTGGCAAAGCGCATCTTGCATTTCAACGAGTTCCTTGCCTTCGCCCGAATCTCTCCACGTGTCATCCTCATCTCCAGCTACGTGGGCTTGATCGTGGCCGGCACGCTCCTTCTGAAGCTGCCCAACGCTGCGACGGGGGAGTTGACATGGCTGGACGCGCTTTTCACCAGCACGAGCGCCGTTTGTGTCACCGGGCTTATCGTGGTCGACACCGCGACGGCCTTCACTCCGTTCGGCCACGGCATCCTCATGCTGCTCTTTCAACTGGGCGGTCTGGGGTTGATGACGTTTACCTATTTCTTCGTCGCGATCTTTGGCAGCGGGATCACGATCAAGGACCGCGCCCTCCTGCTGGAATTCCTCAACGAGGAATACGTGGGACGCGTCACCGGAAGTCTGTTCGCCATCGTGGGCATGACGCTCGCATTCGAACTGGTGGGCGCTGTGCTCCTTCACGCCTGTGTGCCCGGTGATTGGTTTGTGAGCCTGTTCCACGCTGTATCGGCGTTCTGCAACGCGGGTTTCTCCGTTTACAGTGCGGGCCTGCAGGATCCGCTGACGCGCTCACACCTGCCTTTTCAAGGGGTGATCATGGTCTTGATTATAGTCGGCGGCCTGGGTTTCCCCGTGCTGAAAAACCTGTGGGACCACCTTTCTTCCAGATCCGGGGCTCGGGGCCAGAGGCCCCTGCGCCTCACCTTGCACACCAAACTCGTGCTCGCAACGACGGCCCTTCTGGTCGTGGGAGGTGCGCTTGCCATCTACGCTTTCGAGCCGAAGGGCGCCGCCGGAGGAGGTGAGGCGCCCGCCTGGATGTCAGCGCTGTTTAATTCCGTCACGGCACGTACTGCCGGCTTCAATACGGTTCCGATCGACGCTCTCCTGCCATCTACGGTCTTTGCCATGATCGCCCTCATGTTTGTGGGCGGTAGCCCTGCCAGCACCGCCGGGGGCATCAAGACCACTACGTTTGCCGTGGCACTGCTCAACACGTTAAGGATCATGAAGGAGCCCGACGGCGACCTGGTCGCGTTCCGCCGGAAAATTCCAGCGGTGATGGCAAATCGGGCCTTCGCGGTGGCGTTGCTCGCCCTGGGGTGGATCGCCGCATCGACGATCCTGCTCGCCTGGGCCATGCCCACGCACAAGCCGCTCGACGTCGCCTTCGAGGTGGTGAGCGCGTTTTCCACCGTAGGCCTGAGCCGCGGCATCACGGCGGAGCTGCCGGTGAGCGGAAAGGCGATCATCATGGCGAGCATGCTCGTGGGGCGAATCGGCGTCCTCTACATCGCCCTTGGCATCCTGCGCAAGGACCGCGCCGCCAGTATCGGTTACCCCGAAGGCTCCCTCATCATTTCCTGACCATGAAATTCTGCATCATCGGACTCGGCTACTTCGGCAAGAACCTCGCTTTGACGCTAGCGCGAGCGCGGGTCGAGGTACTCGCGGTGGACATCCTGCCTGCCAAAGTGGACGCGGTGAAGGACGACGTCAGCCATGCGGTCATCGCAGATACGTCCCAACGCGAGACCCTCGACCGTCTTCCACTGGCCGATATGGACGCTGTCGTCGTCGCCATCGGCGAAGGCTTCGAGGCATCGCTGTTGACCGTCGGGAATCTCCAGGAGTGCGGCGTGAAGCGAATCATTGCACGCGTAATCAACCCGATTCACGAGAAGCTGCTTCGCTTGATGAAGATCGAGGAGCTCATCATGCCCGAGGCCGAGTCCGCGCAGCGTATGGCGCAGTCGCTCGTGCGGGGGGTGCTCAACAGTTTGGACCTGACGGGCGGTTTTATCATTGTTGAAGCCAAGCTTCCCGACTGGCTGATCGGGCGCTCCCTCGAGGAGGCAGGCTTGCGGAAGAACTACAAAATCAACCTCGTCACGGTAAAGAAGGCGTCTGCTCCGGCGGCGCGAATTTTTGCCCGGGAGCGCGCGCATGAACTGATCGGCGTCCCGCCTGCCGACTACCGCTTTGAGCAGGAAGACCTCTTGGTCCTGTTCGGAGAAGAGACTCGCGTGCACGCGTTCCTGAACGCATGACAAGGCACAACGAGACGACGGGCTCGCCACACCGTCTGTATCCATGCCGTGGGGAGGTCTCATACGCGTTTTTGTCAAGGGTCAAGGCATGACCCCTTCCCGTCGAATCCTGTTGCCTCGCCTCCGGTGCCTTGCCATCCGGCGAGTCGCATGACCGTCTCAAGTTGGTGCAAACTCTCGGCGCAACTGCTCCTGGTCCAGGCAGTCGTCATCTCCACGGCCGTCGGACAAAGGGTGGATTGGGTGCAGCTGCGCGCGGTGATCTCCTACACGCGCGCGGGTACCAGCGCCACGGCGCGCGAGGGGAAGTTTGTCTTCTCGATGCACGCGACGCTCGACCAGGTGATGGTCCGGGTGAAGCCGCGAGGCGGAGAAACGCTGCCCGCGTATTACGTCAACGATGACTACGAGACCTCAATCGGGTTGGGCGGCGAAGCGACATTGGAGGCGGACGTCACCCAAGAGGATGGTCCCAGGACCTACACCGCCACGGCGGTGATGCGCACGGAGTTGAGGAGCGAGAGCGACCTGCAGCTCAAGGAAGTAAAACCCGCCGGCTTTTTCGGCCCGGGGCTATTAGCGACGTTCACCGCGCGAATGCATCTCCGAGGCGTCGTAAAGAGTGACTACCCCCGTATGCCCGGAGTTGAGGAAGCTGACCACATCCTGCTTTGGCCAACTCCCGTAAAATTTGACGCTGACGAAGGCTTTGTGAGCGAAGGGGAACACACGATTTTCCCGGTGTTAGGTGAACGCCCTGGAGACGAGCAATTGGCGATGCTCTACGACATGACGGCCGCCAAGGAGACCCTTCCGGGACTCGGAGGTTTTCGTCCGCCGGGTGTTGGCGCCACCACCGAGGGCCAGGGCGACCAATGGATCTTTCGCTTTAAGACACAGCGCACATTCGAACTCGGCACGGGTGGAGTCTACACCGACACAATTACGGTGGAGATTCAGCCCGTCCCCCTGACGCTCCCCCTTCCAGGAAAACGCCCGCAATGAGGGCGGAAGTGTTGAACCCGTGCATCGGTGAGCGCACCTACGGTACCCTCGGCGACGAGGCGCAGTGGCAGGCCTACCAGGACGCAAACGATGAAATACCGTGAAAGCGGGATGCCCGAGCAGGCATACTGGGAAACGCTCTTCAACGTTGAGGGAATTCTGGACGCGTTTGCCATCGGGACGAGCACCGGAGCCGTCGCGGAGCTGGGTTGTGGTTATGGCACTTTCACCCTGCCGGTCGCGCAGCGCACCCGTGTCACGGTTCACGCCTACGACATTGACCCTGTGATGGTCGAAGCCACCCGGCTGCGGGCGCATCAGCGTGGCGTGTTGAACATTCGTGCTGAGCAACGCGACGTATTCGCGAGCGGCTTTGGACTGCCGGAGGGTGCCTGCGGCGCTGTCGTGCTGTTTAACATACTTCACGGCGAGCGCCCCGTGGGGATGCTTCGCGAGGCGGCGCGTATTCTGGTGAGTGGGGGACTCGTCGCTGTGATTCACTGGAGAAGCGACATCGAGACACCGCGCGGACCCAGCCGGGAGATCCGGCCGACCCCCGCACAGATCGAGGCCTGGGCGCGCGAGGTTCCCAGCCTGCGCGTTGAGGCCTCACCGTTTTTGCTCCCGCCCTGGCATTTTGGCCTGCGCCTTCGGAAGACGTAGTGGCAGGCGGGAGGTTGGGTTGCACGTCCGCCTAAGGGTGCGAAATCGGATCTTCAAGGCCCTGACCGGGGCACCTCGCGCCTGGGGTCAAAACATGGGTCTTTCTCCACAAAAGAAGGCTGGAAATCAAATGACGTGCTGCCGAGCTGCCGCATCGAGTGGAGCACCAGGTAAAAGGCCGGTCAGGGAGGTCGCCAACAACCGGATACCGTTTGCTTTCTTCATGGATAAAGGCCTTGCCCAATCCATAGTTGTCAAGAGTCAAGACGTGACCCCTTAATGCCGCGCAGCGGGGAAGCACTCGCGCGTCACGGCTGACGCCAAAGGTTTGGGAGGAAGCGTTCGTGCATGAGGTGGCGCCAGGTCGACCAGTCGTGCGCGCCGTGGCCGCCCACATAATACTCATGCTCGATGCCGTGCTTCGTCAGTGCGGCGTGGAGGTTCTGACTGCGCTCGCCGAAGCGTCCGGCTGCCTCAAGGGTTCCCAGCCCGACAAAGAGGTAGTCGATTTTCGCGTTAACGTCAGGTGTGTTCAGAAACCGGTCGAGCGAGCTTTCGCTGTCCGTGTCCCCCGCGCTCAACACGCCGAACGACGCGAAAAGATCGAGCGCGTTGAAGCCCACGAACATCGTATGGCGGCCGCCCATCGAGAGGCCGGCGAGGGCCCGCCCGCGCGGGTCGCGACGAACCGAATACGAGCCTTCCACCAACGGCAGGACGTGCTGTCGCAGTTCGGCACCGAACTTCTCAAAGGTAAGCTCCACGTGCCGCGGATGGTTCCGGTGCACCACCTGGTTATTGGGGATGACGATCACCATCGGCACCGCCTTCTTCTCCGCCAGGAGGTTATCCAGGATGAAATTGATCCGCCCGTCATGGATCCAGTTGTGGGGCAACTCTCCGCTGCCGCCGACGAGATAGAGCACGGGGTATACCTTCGAGCGGTCGTAGCCGGGTGGCGTATACACGTACAGATCCCGCGCCCCACCGGTGACGTCGGAATGATAGATGTGCCGCGTGGTGGTACCGTGGGGCACGGGCCGCGCATCGTAGTAGGCCGGCGCGTCACCGTGGACCACCAGTTGGCTGTACGGCGGCATGCCCGTCGAGGCGGCGATGGCGTTGTTGGGGTCAGCCACCTGCACACCGTCAATTCGGATCAAATAGGCGTAGATATCGGGCCGTAGCGGTCCGAGAGTCAGCGTCCAGAGCCCCGCCTCGTTACGCGTGAAGGGCAGGGTCTCTCCCCAATTGCGGCCAAGGGCGGCCAGAACCGCGCCGTTGAGCTCCACGCTCTTGGCCTCGGGCGCCTGGATCCGAAACGTCACCGTGCGATCGGCGTGCACTTCGGGGGAGTTGAGCGAGGCGCTGAACGGCGTGAGATTCTCCGCGTTGCGGTGTGGGTCCCAATCCAGGTTCACGTGGGCCTGTTGGGCACGGAGGCATGACGCAAAGACCAGTGCGCAGAGACCAAGGCAGGGCAAGTAGCGAAGGGGCATAGGCGGGGGTTGAGGTGGCAGGGGAGACTGACAAGCATTGCGGGTAGCGCGAGCGTGAACCACCTGAGGGGGTCACGTCTCAACTCCCAACCGTTGCATCGGGCCGCCCTTCGAGCAGCCATTCCCTATCGCCGCCGATCGAAAGCGCCCGCCTCCCGTTTTCGAAGGCGGGCGCAAACCGGTGAATCAGGTCCGATCGCTTCGATCGAGATCGTTGATTCCGTACCACTGCTGGAGCCAGATCCGCAGTTGCGCGCTCTCATCGCCCTGCATGCCGAGCATCAGCGCACACCTGTTCAGCATCTCAGGGTGATAGGCTTGGTTAAGGCACTCGACTGCGATGGCCGCAGATACCGCGGATTCATGAGGTTCTGGGGTTTGGTGATGACTGTAGAGAACACGCCCGCCAAATACGGCGTGCATGCAGGATCTTCGGGTTCACGCGTGCGATTCCGCTCCGGACATTTCCCGGCACGCTTCCGCGCATCGCTCGCAGGCGTCGGCACAGCGCTGGCAGTGATCCATTTTGTGTCGGCGACATTCGTTGCCGCAGGCCTCGCAAATCTCGGCACAAAGGCGGCAGACTCGTTCCGCGAATTCCGATCCCCTCGACATTTCCCGGGCCGCGAACGCGCAAACCTCCGAGCACGTACGATCCAGCTGGATACACCTAGCCATCATCTTGACATCCTTCTCCTGCAAACAAGCGGTGGCGCAGTGTTCGCATTCCTGCATGCACGCGAGGCATTCCTCGATGCAGTGTTCATAACGTTCGTGTGACATAGACTTCCTCTCATTGACGAGTTGGTGGTGGAGCATCTCCCGCACGGAATCCGGCGCTGGCTGACATTTTCGTCAGCTTCAGTACGCCTGATCTCCTGAGGGAGAGCGGTTTAGCCGCTAGACCACCTGTGGCCATAGTGTTCCCATCGCCTGAACCCCTTCCAGAACATGCCGCGGCCGTATCAGTCTGGGCCTTACTGCAACCCGCACTGCAACAGTCGCTTGGGAAGCCGTCCAGTCGCGCATGGGAGCGTCCCTCCTGCCTTCGTCCACGCTCACCCCCGAGAGCCGCTCCGGTCGTTCTCCCAGCCGGCCCTGGTGCGCTTGCGCGATCCAACGGTCGACGAAAATGCCCCGCTTTCGGGCGGCGGACGTTCCCTTCATGGCTCGCTAGGCATCTTTCAGCCGCAAAGCACGTGTGCTGCGCTTTACGCACCGACCTGCCGAGTTATCATGCTCGAATGGTTCAACGGTCCTCCAGCGGCGTCGCCGACAAATTGCTCGCGCACCGAGACGTCTTCAAGGCCTTCATTGCCTCACGGGTTGGCAGCGACGCCGATGCCGAGGACCTGCTGCAAAACGGGTTGGTCAAAGCGCTCAAAGGAGCCGGCGAGGTCAGAGAAGACGAGAAGACGGTGGCCTGGTTTTACCGAGTGTTACGTAACACCATCGTTGATCATGTGCGCAGTCGTTTGGCAGCAGCCAAGCGCGAGGAAGCCTGGGCGCTTGAGACGCTCGAACTCCGCGAGGATCTCGCGGCAGAGCGTCAGATATGTGCCTGCTTCGAAAAAATGCTGCCGGCACTCAAACCCCTGCACGCTGAACTCCTACGTCGGGTGGAACTGCAGAACGAGTCGGTTGCGCAGGCAGCCGCGGCACTGGGCATCACGCCGAACAATGCCAGCGTCACACTCCACCGGGCACGCGCAGCCTTGCGCACGAAGCTAATGGATTTCTGTGGAGACTGTCGGTGCTTGGATAACTGCGAGTGTGACTAGCTTCCGAGAGGGGCGGCGGGCGCGTTCCGCCGCAACGGTCCGGCTGCTTGTTAGATAACGGACGATGTTTGCTGGCGGGTTTACGTGGTGTCGGCAGCCGTGTCCCAACGCGCGGATCGTCACCTAAATGAATGCGTTCGTGCCTATCGCGAAAACCTCCTCGCAACTTAAGGTGTAAGTCTGAGGAAACGATTCCGTCAGCAAGGGTATGAAGCACCACGGCAAACCATCCGGCCACGCCCAGCCACACCACCGCGCTGAGGAACATGGCCACGACTGTCACCGACCACACAGCACCACCTCGCACGAACACGGCGACCACTGCCATTCCCTGCCGAACGGCCTGCACCGCGACAGCGACACTGCTCCGTCGGGCCAAGAACCCCACCCTGCTACCGGGAAGCCACTGAACATGCCCACGAAGAGCGGTTCATGCTCCCACGGCGAGAGTCAGGCCAGCCATCACCATGGGGATGTAATCCCTTCGGCACGCGCGAAGTATTTCTGCCCGATGTGCCCTGGTGTAGAATCGGACAAGCCGGGCGACTGTCCCAAATGTGGCATGGCGCTGGAGCGAAACCCCGCTTGGGTCGGCTCCGCCTCAACGAGCTACACCTGCCCTATGCACCCGGAGGTGCAGCAGGACCATCCCGGGGATTGTCCAAAGTGTGGAATGCCGCTCGAGCGAGGGCACGTGGCAGTTGCCGAAGAAGACGAGCAAGCGGAGTTGCGGGCGTTTTCGCGTAAGCTCTGGGTCGGAGCAGCGCTTGCTCTTCCGGTCTTCCTTTCGGCAATGGCAGGTATGATCCCCGGCGTTCCGCTCAACCGAGGGGACGCAGCGGTGTGGCTCAGGTGGATGGAGTTCACGCTGACGACGCCCGTCTTGTTTTGGTCGGGAAGTTTCATCTGGCGCCGGGCGTGGAACTCGATTCGCCATCGCAATGCGAACATGTATACGCTGCTCGGCCTCGGCATCGGCTCGGCGTACGTGTTTTCCGTGGTTGCGCTTCTTGCGCCCAACCTGTTCCCGCAAGAAATGCGTCATGGCGGCGCGACGGGTCTCTACTTCGAGGCCGCGGCGGTGATCACGGTGCTCGCGATTCTGGGCGAATATCTCCAGGAACGGGCGCGCCGGCGCACGGGTCAGGCCGTGAAATCCCTGCTCGGACTGGCGCCGAAAACGGCGCGCCGAATCCGTGACGGGAACGAGGCAGACGTGCCACTGGACCAGATTCAGGTGGGGGATCTGCTCCGTGTTCGTCCTGGTGAAAAGGTCCCGCTCGATGGCCTCATCGTCGAAGGCCACAGCAACGTAGACGAATCGATGCTCACGGGCGAACCAGTGCCGGTCGAAAAGGAAGACGGTGATCGCGTTATTGGTGCAACCGTGAACCAGACCGGCGGGTTCGTGATGCGCGCCGAGAAAGTCGGCGCCGACACGTTGCTGTCCCAGATCGTCCACCTGGTCGCGCAGGCCCAGCGGAGTCGTGCACCGATCCAGGCGCTCGCTGACAAAGTGTCCTCCTACTTCGTCCCCGCCGTGATCGGCATCGCGGCCTTAACGGGCATCGCGTGGCTCGCGTGGGGACCGGAACCGGCTTTGTCCTACGCAATTTCGAATGCCGTCGCCGTGCTGATCATCGCGTGTCCATGCGCGCTGGGACTCGCGACCCCGATGTCGATCATGGTCGGTGTCGGGCGTGGCGCGCAACTCGGCGTCTTGATCCGCGACGCTGCCGCGCTCCAACGCGCCGAGAAGGTCACCCTTCTCGTCACCGACAAGACCGGTACGCTCACGGAGGGTCGCCCTGAACTTACCCACGTGTTCGCCTCAGAGGCGGTGGGCGAAAAACGTCTCCTGGCCTGGGCCGCGGCACTCGAGAAGAGCAGCGAACATCCGCTGGCGCATGCGATCGTCAAGGCGGCGCAGGCGCAGGAGCTCACCCTCCCACCCGTGCATGACTTCGATTCCGTTACCGGCGCAGGCATCTCCGGCACGGTGGAAGGCAAGCGCGTACGGGTGGGCAAACGAACTTGGCTTGATAGCGACGGTGTGAAGGTCGCTTCCGAATTCGACGCACGCGCCGAAGGACTCCTCGCTGGCGCAAGCACGGTGATCTGGATGGCGATTGACAGCGAGGTCGCCGGACTCCTTGCCCTCGCCGACCCAGTCAAGGCGACAACGGCCGAAGCCATCGGGCACCTGCACGACCTCGGCATCAAAATCGTGATGCTCACGGGCGACCATCGGCGAACAGCTCACGCGGTCGCGCAGACGCTCGGAATCGACGATGTCCGCGCCGAGCTGACCCCGCGAGACAAGCAGCGAATCATCGAGGAGCTAAAACGCGATGGACATGTCGTGGCGATGGCCGGCGATGGCATCAACGACGCACCTGCGCTCGCAGCGGCTGACGTTGGCATTGCGATGGGAACCGGCACTGACGTCGCAATCGAGAGCGCGGGGATCACGCTCGTGAAGGGAGACCTCCGCGGCATCGTCAACGCGCTCTCGTTGAGCCGCCGTGTGATGAAGAACATCCGGCAGAACCTTTTCCTCGCGTTTGCCTACAATTCAGCGGGCGTGCCCCTCGCCGCCGGCGTGCTGTACCCGATCCTTGGGTGGCTTCTGAATCCCATGTTCGCGGGTGCGGCGATGGCATTCAGCAGCGTGTCCGTGATCGCAAACGCCCTCCGCTTGCGCACATCGCGGTTATGACACGACGTCCCGCCGATCGCGGCGTTCTCATTCCGTCTGCGTCTCCGAAGTTACAACCGCGACATGCGCGAGCGCTCAAACGTAAGCCTTCCGTCGCCTTCTACACGCGGCCCCAGCCAGTAACGCCGCACCGGCCAGAAAACCAAACGTTGACGGCTCTGGAACGGGCGACGAGGTGGGAGGCGGCAGCAGGTCTCCGGAAACCTCATACGAGTCGATCTCCCACACCAGCGTAGAACTGTAATCGTTGAAGGCTCCCATCGGGCTATCGAACGAACTGATGGGGACTCCGTTCTTCAAAATGCCGTTTTCCAGGACGCTCCCGTCGAGCGCGGTCAAAAACTCGAACATGAGCCCTTGATCTGCCCACGCTCCGATGAACCCGAACGCGCTGCCGCTGTTGATAAAGCCGGCACCAGCCAGCGAAGTGTCCAGGATGGTCGTCGATCCGCTGGTGATGAGAAGTTTCATCTCGGACCAACCAAAAAACGATCCGTCTCCATTCAGATCCGAGATTGGGCTCGTCGCGGTGTAAGTCGTCACGACCTCGTCACCGATCTGCAGATGACTGCCCATCGTTTCGACGAGATGACTTTTGATCGTCATGACGAGTTGAGCGCGTGCGGAAGCCGCGAGGGCGAGTGCAAGTGTGATAAATTTAAGCAATTTCATAAACAGAGCAGTGGTGATGCGCACTGCCCCGCCACCCTAACCGCTTTGATGAACCTTCGAAATGGGCCGCACGGCTAGGGGGCACGGAGTTGTCCAGAAGGGGGCCCAAAGGAGGCAAGATGCCGGCTGTCCTTTCTGCTTTTTGCGCGTGAGTGACGATGTCTCCGACCTACAAGCGACCTCACCATGAACCCATACAGAGAGCCGACTGCAAGAGAGCGGCGGAGGCTGGTATTTGGCCGGCTGTGACATTTCGACTGGGTCAATGCGAGCTTAGGCGTCACCAGAAAAGATGGCCGAACTCCCTCGCACCTATTTTCACATACATCGTCACTGCGGACACTCGGGCTAACAAAAAACCCGCAACTCTTTGGAGTGGCGGGCTTTTCTAAGTTGGCGTCCCCACGGGGATTCGAACCCCGGTTCTCACCGTGAAAGGGTGGTGTCCTAACCGGGCTAGACGATGGGGACTAACCTCGGAAGAGGGGCGAAAGGTAGGGCGCTGAGAACGGCTCGCAAGCACTTTTTTTGCCGGGAAGGTCTACTCTCGCAGCAGGGCGACATTCTGGCTCGCACCGGTCTAGGTTTCGCCCGAAATCTCGCTGCCTATGACGTTCCATGAGATCGCGTCGTCGCTCCCCCCCACCGCCGTGACCACGATCGAGGGCCTGCCCTACCGCAAGATCGCCTCGGGCAAGGTCCGCGATATCTTCGACCTGGGCGACGCACTGCTGATCGTCGCCAGTGACCGGCTCTCCGCCTTTGACGTCATTCTCCCGGACGGGATTCCGGGCAAGGGAATCATCCTCAACCAGATGAGCCTGTGGTGGTTCGCCCAGGCCGGGGGCATTCTGCCCAACCACCTGCTGCCAGACCAGGAGAGGTTGCTGGCCAACACCTACGCCCTGCCGCGCGATCTGCAGCTGCGCAGCATGGTCGTGCGGAAACTGAAGCCGCTCACCATCGAATGTGTGGTCCGCGGCTACCTTGCCGGCAGCGGCTGGTCCTCCTACCGCAAAAGCGGTGAGGTCTGCGGAATCAAACTGCCCCCCGGCCTGCGCCAAGCCGAACGCCTGCCCGAACCGATCTTCACCCCGACAACCAAGGCGCCCAAGGGCGAACACGACGCCCCCATCACCGACGCAGAAGGCGCAGCCGCGGTGGGCCCGGCCCTGTATGAACAGGTCAAGAGGGCAAGCCTCGCCCTGTATCGGCTGGGCCATGACCGCGCGGAAAAGGCCGGAATGATCCTGGCGGATACCAAGTTCGAGTTCGGCACCGACGCCAACGGGACTCTCTTCCTGATCGACGAAATCCTGACGCCGGACTCCTCGCGGTACTGGCCCCGCGACCAATACGCTGTCGACCAGTCACCGCCGAGCTACGACAAGCAGTTCGTGCGCGACCACCTGCTGGCGATCCAGTGGAATCAAATGCCACCCGCGCCACGCCTGCCGGCCGAGGTGATCCGCGGCACGCAGGACAAGTACCTCACCGCCCTGCGGGCGTTGCTGGGATAACGGCGTCGCAGGAGCGGGGTGAGGGCCACCCGCCTACAGAAAAAACGACCCCGTCAGACGTTGGATCCGCACGCAGATCCGGTCGCGCACGGGTTTC
Organism: Verrucomicrobiota bacterium; assembly: GCA_023428905.1. Classification (GTDB taxonomy): domain Bacteria; phylum Verrucomicrobiota; class Verrucomicrobiia; order Opitutales; family Opitutaceae; genus EW11. The sequence goes on along the minus strand of JAEYWP010000021.1, from coordinate 12,522 downwards.
GCGCGCAGCTCCAGTCGCGCACGGGTTTCGCGCGCAGCTCCAGTCGCGCAGGGTTTCGAGCGCAGTTCCGGTCGCGCAGGGTTTTGAGCAGCGAGGTGGCGTGTCCCTGGCGGGAATGCGGCGAAGGGCGGGGGTGCGGGGCGGGGCAGGGAGAGGGGTGCACGACGGTGTTTTTTTGCGCGGCGCGGCGTCTTCGCGCGAGCATCTCCCCGGAGATGGCGGCGTGACCCTCATTATGGAGAGTCTCCTATGCGAAAAGCGGCCGCGGAGGCGGGCGTTCACTCGCTCAGGACTTTTCTGCAGGCCTCGTCCAAGTCCGTGGAGTCGAGGGTCGTGCCGTCAAAGACCAGAGAGGACAGGCCGGGACGGGCGCCGAAGAACGGCTCACTGCGGGACGTGCTTCTCCGCCAGCGGGCTCCGGGAGTAGTGCTTGAGCAGTTCGCGGCGCAGCCAGTCCAGGGCGGCGTTGACCGCGCGCACCTTGATGGTGGTGCGCGGTCCGGGATAGCTCAGCTTCTTCGACCAGACTCCATGCGGTGAATACAGAGCGAGGTAAATTGTGCCGACGGGATTCTCGGCGGTGCCACCGCAGGGGCCGCAATAGCCAGTGACCGCGATGGCATAATCGGCACCCAGCCTTTCGGCCGCACCCGTCGCCATCGCCACGGCGTTCTCCGGGCTGACCGCGCCATGCTGGTCCAGCAGGCACTCGGGAACATCCAGTAGTTGAATCTTGGATTCATTGCTGCAGCAGACCACCCCACCGGCGAAGAACTTGGTCGCCCCCGCGATCTCGGTGAAACAGTTCGCCAGCAAGCCCCCCGTGGCAGTCTCCGCAACCGCGAGCATCCGTTCATGGGTGCGGAGCAGGTCGGCCGTGACTTTTGCGAGATTATCGTGCCCGAAGCAGAGAAAATCCTCCCCGAGGATCCGCGCACATTCGCGTGCGATTTCCTCCAACTCGGCGGGGGAAAGCCGGTCGGACGGCGAACTGAGCCGGCAATCCACCTGCCCCTGGTGCGCGCAGAAAGCCACGCTCAGGGCGTCGCCGAAGCGGTCAAACACGGGCTGCAGCTTGGTTTCCAGCATCGACTCCCCCACCCCGACCGTGCGGACCTGGACGTAGGCCTCACGCTCGGAAAGATAACCGAGGCCGGCGAGTCGCGGGATCACTTGCTCGAGGAACATGGGGTTCAACTCGTTCGGAGGCCCGGGCAGCATGCACAGCACCTTGCCGCCCTGCTGGACCCAGAGGCCGGGCGCGGTGCCGTTGGCATTGGGAAGGACCTCGCAACGCTCGAAGCGGTAAGCCTGCTTGAGGTTGTTCTCCGTCATCTTGCGCCCAAGGCGCGCAAAGCGTTCGGCGATCGCCTTCTCAATCAGCGGGTCAAAGACGAGGGCCTGCCCGAGGACCTGCCCCACTGCTTCGCGGGTGCGATCATCGCAGGTCGGCCCCAAGCCGCCCGTCGTGATCACCACATCCGCCTTTGCCCAGCTCTCGGCAAATTGCTCGGCGATCGCATCGGCATCATCGGTGACTGTGACACTGCGGCCAAGAGCCACGCCGCGGCGGCTCAGTTGTGCGCCGATGAAGGTGAGGTGCGAGTTCGCCGTCAGCCCGAGCAGCAGCTCGTCGCCAAGCGTGAGGAGCTCGAAGCGCTTGTGCGTCGCTGGAGGAGGCAAAGGTGAAACCATACTTGCGGATACCGAAATTAGGGTAATCTCGGGAAAATGCCAGCCGACGAACCAGATAAGAGCGAGCCGCTCACCGTGAAGGAAAAGGTTCGGAGACTGCCGGAGAAACCTGGCGTTTATCTGATGAAGGACCGTCTGGGACGGATCATCTACGTGGGAAAGGCGAAGAGCCTAAAAAAGCGGGTGTCCTCGTATTTTCAACCCTCGCGCCCACTCTCCACCTTGCACCCGAAGATCCGCGCGTTGATCGACCTGATCGCGGACTTCGACACGATCGAGGTGAAATCCGAACCCGAAGCCCTCCTGCTGGAGGGCCGCCTGATCAAGCAGTGGAAGCCGCGGTACAACACGGATTTCACCGACGACAAACGTTTCCTCCTTGTGCGCCTGGATCTGCAGGAGGAACTGCCGCGTTTCCGGCTCACCCGCATCAAGAAAGACGACCGCTCGCGTTATTTCGGCCCCTTCGCGCACTCCGGGCTGCTGCGAAAAACGCTGGGACAAATGCGGCGCCAGTACGGCATCCTTCTCGGCGATGCCACACCCCAGCGCCTGCCGGATGGACGCTGGCAGCTCTACGACGATGTGCGCCAGGAGCTGTACGGCTTCCCCAATGAGGTGAGCACCGACCAGTACCGGCGCCGGGTGGAGGACGCGTGCCAGTTTCTCGAGGGCAAGTCGCGCGAGTGGCTGGAAACCCTGCGCCACGAGATGCAGGTGGCCGCGGAAAAGCAGGAGTTCGAGAAGGCGGCGGAACTACGCGACGTGGTTTTCGCCCTCGACAAGACTCTGGCGAAAACCAGGCGCTTCGAACGGGAGCGGCCGCTGCCCGGAGTGGATACGGCCGCGGTGGAAGCGCTGCAGACCGCGCTCGCACTGCCCCGCCTGCCCTCCGAGATGGAATGCTTCGATATTTCCCACATCTCCGGCACGTTTGTAGTGGCTTCGATGGTACATTTCTCCGGTGGACGCCCGGACAAGGACAACTACCGACGTTTCCAGATCAAGAGCTTCGTTGGCAACGATGACTTCCGTGCGATGGAGGAGGTGGTGGGCCGGCGCTACCGTCGGCTCCACGAGGAGAACAGACCCATGCCGGATCTGGTCGTGATCGACGGCGGGCGGGGTCAGATCGGCGCCGCGCTCAAGGCCTTCGTGGCGCTCGGCATCGACCCACCCGCCATGATCGGCCTGGCGAAGAAACATGAGACGATCATCTTCGCCGACGAGCGTGCGCCGCTGAACCTTCCCCTCACCCACCCCGGGCTGCAGCTGCTGCAGCGGTTGCGCGATGAGGCGCATCGTTTCGCCAACACGTATAATGCGACCCTGCGTTCGAAAAAGATCCGGGAGTCCGTGCTCGACGACTTTGTCGGCCTGGGCGATGTGCGGAGGGCCGCCCTGATGGCCCGTTTTGGAGACATCGACCGCCTGAGGGCAGCCACGGAAGAGCAGATCCGGGAAGTCGATGGCTTCGGACCGAAGCTGGCCGCGGAACTACACGCTTATCTCCACCGCAGCGCGCGAAAGGACACCGTCTCGCCCGGCCAGGATGTCCCACAGCTGGCCGCGGAAGACCCGTCCGACGACGTGCCGCTGACGGAGTAGGCCCTCAAGGCACGAGGACCTGGAAGGCATAGTCCTTGTATTCAGAGGCCTCGTACCAGTCAGCCTCGTCCACCGGCGGAAGGGTTCGGCCGCGCTTATGAACCGTCTGCACCGGCATCACCACAGAGAGAGGAACTTCCGCACTCCAGGCTGACCACTGGCCCGCCTGGCTGCGGGCGCGGACCCGAAAATGCCAGGTTCCAGCCAGGCCCGGTGCCGCGGGCAAAAGCGGCTTTTGCGGGTGCGAGTCCCCGAGTTTGACGCTGAAACGCTGGGAGACGGGGACGCGCGGACCGTTGGGTACATCCGGTGAGGGGGAGCCCCGCAGCAAGGTGGTCCATTCCGCCTGCGGCGCACGGGCTTGTAGTTCGAATTCCGCGACGGCCGATTCCCTCACCTGGCCGGTGGCCTCGAAGGCGACACCGTCGCGTCCCAGGTAGGCAAACCACATCCCGTCTTTGGCCCAACAGCGGGGATAACTCCGACCCGCCGCAGGGCCGGACGTCACCCGATGGTTCGACTCCAAAGGCGCCAGGGCGGTGACGCGCGGTGCCACTTGGAAAGCGGAGGCGGTGAGCGAAAGCGGACCGGTGCCGGCGGGAATCTTCACTGTGAACGCGGCCGAGGCCGGCGCGACCAGCAGCTCACCCGAGCCTGACCACACGCTGGCGGAGGCTTCCCAGTCGGTCCCCCAATCATAGTCGGTGTGCGGTGCGGCAGAAAAGCGGACGGAGGTGCCCGGCAGCGCTCGAAACATGTAGCCGCCAGGGACTGCGTTGCCGTCGATGCTCACGGCAGCGTGCGAGGCATGAACGGAAATCGGCACGGTCACCCGCCACGTGGCGGTCGCTGTGGCTGGCGCATAGTTGGTGTTGGGCGGGAGGAACTGCGCCGTGACAGTCTGCGTACCGGGAAGCAGATGATCCCCTACACCGACGGAGCCGGCCGCACCGTCGTCCGCCCGTCGCCATGTGAAGGGCGCGGTAACTCCGGTCACGGTCTCGCCGGTGTGTAGAACCCATGATGGGGAGTCGGCGGCGTGTATCCGATAGGGCCCGTCGAGGCTGCGGTCCGCCCAGATGCCTCGCACGGTGGCGGGGGTTACCCGCAGGGCAGCGGCACGTTGGGCAGGTGGCGGCATGATCAGGTTAAACGTTGCCGTCCGCGAAAGGCCGTTAGCGGACACGGTGTAGGTGTAGCGGCCCGATGCGGTGAGAGAAACCTGGGACCGTCCCGTGACGTCGAGGTCGAGTCCGGACGGTCCTTGCAGCCGGGCATGGGTGGCGCCGCGTTGAGCGAACGAGGCCGTGGCAGCCACCGGGTGGGCTTCCACGGCGTAGCGGTAGGGGGCTTCCCGGGCGTCGAGGAGCGGAAGTTGCTGGTCGCCGGCGCTGCTGTGCGCAAAGACGCCTCCCTCGGCTTCGCCCACTTCGACAACGCCGGCGTGCCGTGTCGCCCAACGCAGGATACCCCGGGCGGGCCACTGGACGACGGACGGCATATCGAAATCCACGACCTCGGGTGGTGGTGGAGGCGCGGCAAAGGCGTGTTCGATCACCGGCAGGATACGCACGGTGGCTTCGGCGCGCCCGGTGTAATTTCCGTGCGCTGAGATGGTCACTGGGTGGATGCCGACATCCGGGCCGACGCGCAGGCGGGAAAGCTCGACCATGTTGGCGACCAAAGCGGCGGGTTCGCTGGCGGTGAAGACGGCTGCTTTGGCCAAGCCATCGAAGTCAAACACCTGATCCGCGAGGGTGAAGTTCACCGGACGGGGATCGACGACGATCTCCGCTTCGGCCGAGGCCGCCGTGAACCCCGCCGTGGCCGGATAATCGGCGCGGACCCGCACGGTGCCGACCGCAGTTGCCGAAAGACGCGCGCCATTGAGGGTACCGGGGCCCTGAAGGACGGAATAAACGGGTGCGCCGTCGCCGTTGCTGGAAGCGGCAAGGGCGAACTCGTCTCCGAAGACGAGGCGCCCGCCGCCTAACGTCGCGGTGCGAGGCACCGGACCGGCGGTCACCGTGACGGTAGCGGTGACCGACGCGGTGGGGAGCACGATGTCATATGAATCGGGAAGCTCCACTCCCTCCACGATCCAACGGAAGGTGTACGTGCCATTAAGCGCGGCGTCGTAGTGGCGGCGGTGGGTGACGTCGACACGGGTGCCGTCGGGTGTCTCTACAATCACCGCGTCGGCCGTGGTGACCCACGTAAATCGCACAAAGCCACTCGCAGAGAATTCGTAGGTATGAACGCCTGAAGCAGGGGCAACGATTTCGGTGACCGCGCTTGGATTGGGGATGGAGGTCCCGTTAGAACCGGTGAGCCTCGACCAACTGGCATTCTGACGCGCGAGCGTTAAAGAAGCCCTCGAGAAGGCGGCTATCGACTGCGAGAGCGGTGAAACGCTGACCGAAGGGGTGATCGGTACGACCATGACTCGTTCGTCGATAGGGAGCACGTGCAGCTCACTTTCGCGATAGGCAGATTCACCGCCTCTCCCCGTAGCAACGATAGAAAAGCGGTATTTCCCTGATGGAAGTTCCACAGACCTAAATCCCGCCAGGTCGCTACTAATTTCGTTCGGCGCTCCCGCAATTCCACGATAGTCCAGGCGAGCATAGTACACCCTGGCTGTGGCAGCATTATTGGTGATCCATTCGACCCGTGATGGCTCGTTCTGAGTCACAGACGGAGGATCGACGGTGATGGCCGCGCCAACCGGCGCAGGCTCCCAAGCAGCCATCTCCTGCAGCGCAATGCCATAGGTAAGGAAGTTATACGGATGTAGCCAAGTGATTCGATACCGCCCGGGGCGTTGAAGTGGAAGTCGTCTGCTATGGACAGCTCCATCTACTTTCGTCGAGTACTGAGCCACAACTGTCTCGGTGTATGTGGCGCCGTCCTCCAAGTTGGTGACTGTGATGTGGAGCCAACCGGAACCACTTCCTCCTCCGGGGGCCTGGATCTGCCACGTCCGCCATGCCAGTTCGATGGCACCAGAACTCGTGCGCATCTCGAGTGAATTCACCCCGCCGCTCGGAGATACGAAGTCTTGCGGACGGGCTGAGAAGGGGAGAACCAAGAACCCCGCAAGCACTATGATCCACTTGATCACTGCTTTAAACCAAGCTGGTGCCTGAGGAGCCCTCGACCTAGAGGCGACGTTTACCTCCCAGACGGTCCACACCAGTAGGCCGGTCGTGATCGCACGTGCGCTCATGGGAAGGCAAACATCTCGATTAGCGCGTTGCCCGTGGTGTCGTAGCGGCCGCTAACTTGAACGGTGTAGGGCTTTCCTGGATCAAGTACCGCAACGAGTGCTGAGTCTTTGCTACCTGGATCGAAGGCCTCCGCACCGAGGCTCGACGCCGCTTGCGCAATCACCGCGGCGTCGTCTCCCCAGTCATTATTTCCGGCAATCTGCTGCGACCCTTCGAATAGTTTTAGTACGGGATCGGCGAGCACATCTTTGACCCCATGCTTCGAGAGGTTCGGCCCACTGGCACGGAGAAGCACTTTGCGCGGCCCCTCGCCACGCATGATGAAGCCCCCGATCTGCACTTCCACGCCTCGCCCAACGAAGGAACGCGTTGAAATATTTATCAGCTTCGCTGCCCCGCCCTGCTCGACATCGTAGATTTCAACAATGGCGTTACCAACCGAGCCTGCCTTTCCTGAAACATGCGCGGTGTAGGGTCGATCCGGCCGCAGGCGCAACACCAAGGCGGAGTCTTTGCTCCCGTTTGGGAAGGGTTCGATGCCGACCGCTTTGCTGGCTGCGAGCACCTCAAGGCCATTGGCTTCCCAATCATCGTTGGATGCGATCAGCTGACGGTCCTCATAAATCGTGACGACGGGGTCTGACACGACAGTGGGTAAATCAAACTGCGTCAGCCACGGACCGCCTGCGCGGACGAGGACGCGTCGCTCAGCGGCTCCACGAAGGACAAACCCTGCAATCAACGTGCTGCTTTCCGAGCCCGCGACGGCGCGGGTGGAGATGTTAATGAGATTTGAGCCGCCCCCGACGCCCAGCCCGGGATCGTAAGCTATCACATCGTATTCGTAGACGCCGGTACCGTTCCATAAGGCGCCAGTGGCGTGGACCTTGACTCCGTTGATCACGACATGGAAACGCGATGTGTCGACCGGCCCCTTCATGCCGTAAATCGCTTCTCCTCGAATATGGGTCTCGCCGAATCCCGTTACTCCTGAGTCGGTTCCATCGACCGTAAAAACGATGGAGGCGCCGCCATTCGTCCTCCATGCTTTAGTGGCCAAAGCACGGCCGTCCCTCGTAACCGTTACGGACGCCCCGGAGAAATCGAGCGTACCTTGCGTGGCGGCATCAGAGATCCCGGCGGACCACCTGCTCGGAATGAGGTAGTAGGGAACATGCCCACGAGGCCACAACACGATTGGACTATCTCCGTTAAACCTGCGGGCCTGATCCTGTGATGCCAGACCGACTGTTAGGAGGGCTGTCACTCCTCGTATGAGAAGTGCACCTGTGCCCCGCGAAAGTGAGCTGCCCACACCTACCGAAGTGAGAGATGGTTCAAGTAGAGCCGCTCTATGGGGCACAACAGTAGACGTCGCACCCAAATCATCCACAAAAGCTAGAATACTGGAGGAGGAATTTTCGCCCGCGAGCTGAGAGGCGGCGGCGCCTTGGGCGGCGGTGGCGGAGTAGAAACGCCAGGTGGTGGGAGGGTTGTGGCTGAGGGCGTCGTTGGCGGCACAGAGGACGGCGGCAGCTTGGGCTTTTGCGGAGGCATCGGGATCGAGCACCACGGGGGCGGCGCCCACCCAACGCCGGAACATGTTCAGGCGCAGGACGAGCTGCTGCTGGTATGCCAAGGCAGTGGTTCCAGGTGCCCCGGTGTTTGGATCTCCGGTGAAACCCATCGGCTCACCGTAGGTTTTCGGCCACCAGTGATTGAACCAGGCCCGGGCGCTTTCCCGGTTGTACGGGTCGAAGGGCCCGGGGTCGGTCTCCCCGCCACAGAGGCTTGGAACCACTGCCAGCGCGCACGCCATGATCAACACGCGCAACCCTCCCCCTCCTCGCCTGTTCGCATCCATGGCCGAACCCTTCGGAGCTGCCTTTCCGGTGTCAATCTTCCTTTATACAATCCTCTCTGTTCGTGGTGGGCAGACCGCGCCGTATCGGTCGCTGCCGCAGTTTTTTTTCAATCAGCAGTGCCCTCGGGGCCCCTAGGCGGTAGAGGCGGCCGAGCGCAAGTAGGGCCTCCCACTCCATTGCCTCCCACTCCATCGCCTCCCCCTCCGTTGCCTCCAATTCCGTTGCCTCCCAGCGTACGGTTCTGCTCCTCGAGAGGCTTAAGCGTCGCTGCGCATGTCCAGCATCGCGGGGGGCGCCAGATGGCTGAGCCGCCTACCTGAATTTCTCGCACGTTGGGGTCCCCCTGGGGCCGCGTCGGATCCGCTCCCGGGCGGATCTTCACCCACGGGTTGAACCGTACGGACGGGCCCAAGGCGGATTTCGATCCGACGGCTCCTGCGCGGCGACTACTCCATCCCGCCGGAGGCAGCAGCTGAGATGTCAGCCGCACCCGGTGCGGAGGGGAAGAGCGAGACGGGTCAGGGGACGCCGGGCCCGTCACGCCAGCGGTGACGGGGCAACAGCCCTTTCAAAGGATTTTGTGAGGCGCATCTGAACCACAGATGTGGCTCTGTTCCTGGCTGGTATCACCGGTTCAGATACCAGACCGGCAGCCCACCCTACCGGAAGGCCCTCGCCCTTTTCCTGCATTCGGCCTCCTGTCTCCAGTTGGCCCATACACGCTTCCGGAACGACTACCTTTTCTCCGGCACCGCCCTCGACGCCGCTTCGTTTACCGCTGAACGCTGCTCTGCCCGGTCGCAATGAGCGCGCAGGCGCCCCCCCGGCGGTCAGCCGCGACGCAACCGCACCAGATGATCCAGCAGGCGGGTGGGAAGCACCCATCTGAGGAAGAGGAACACCCGCGCGTGCCCGGGCACTGCGTAGTGGCTGCGTGGCGACGTTGCTGCCACTGCGTGTTCAATCACGCGGGCAACATCGTCGGGCTTCCCGGCAATGCGCCTCAGTTTCCGGGCAGAGCCGCTCATGCTCTGGGCAAAGGGCGCGTACGGTCCGGCCGCCTGTACCTGGTCCTTCGATACGCGGTCGGCCGCCTCGACAAATTCGGTCAGAATGAACCCGGGCCGAACAAGGGAAACGTGAATACCGAAAGGCTTGAGCTCCCCTCGCAGGCCATCGGTAAACGCCTCCAGCGCGTGTTTGGTCGCGTCGTACACGGAGGTCAGCGGCCGTGCGATCCGCCCCGCCACCGAACCGACGTTCACCACGCGCCCACCGCCTGCCTGCCGCAGGTGCGGGACCACCGCCTGGGTCAGCCCGAGCAGCGCAAACACATTGGTTTCGAAATTTGCCCGGACCTTTTCCAGAGGAACGCTCTCCACCGGGCCGCGCTGACCGTAACCCGCATTGTTCACCAAGGCGTACACGCCTCCGAAGCGTTCCACGGCGCGGGTGACAAGGCGCTCGCGGTCGGCCGCGACTGCGATATCCCCGGCGACCGCCAGGGTACGTTCGCCCGCCGGATCCACCTCGGCGGCCAGGGCCTGGAGGCGAGCGGCGCGACGGGCAAAAAGGACAACGTTGGCGCTGCGTGCGACCAGGCGGCGGACCACGGCCTCGCCAATCCCGGAGGAGGCGCCCGTCACAATCACCGTACGCTGGTCGAGACGCTGCATGCGGGCATCGCAGCGAAGGCAGCCCTGCAACGCAATCCGCGCGCTGAGCCGGGTTGCGGCGGCGGTGTGGTCAGGCGGGGGGCCACACCTCCAACCCATGCGAGCGATCGTGGAGGCTGTAGGCTGGGATAACTGCGACGTGGCGGCATACGTTCCGTCCGCGCGCAACGATCCCGATTGCGCGGAAATCCGCGCGCCGACACGGTGGGAGCAATGCGAACCCTCCTCCTGCTTCTCCTGGCCGCCGTCTCGGTCCGTGGGGATGTGACACTGGCGCCATTGTTCGCCGATCATGCAGTGCTCCAGCAGGGCAAGCCCACACCGGTCTGGGGCCAGGCGGATCCCGGTGAGCGCGTCGAGGTGCGCTTCGGCGACCAGCGCGTGGGAGCCACGGCTGGCGCGGATGGACGTTGGATGGCGCTGCTCGAGCCCTTGACCGCGTCCACCAGCCCCGCGGACCTGATCGTGGCCGGCAAGACCACGGTCACGGTGAGCAACGTGCTGGTCGGCGAGGTCTGGCTCTGCGCCGGACAATCGAACATGGAGTGGCCCGTTTCCGGGTCGGCCGACGCCGGGCCTGAGCTCGCGGCGGCGCAACAGCCGATGATCCGTCTCTTCCGGGTGCCGCACCGCCTGGCGGAATCTCCCGTCGCCACCACGCTCGCCACCTGGGAGCCGTGCACGCCCCAAACCGCGGGCGGGTTCAGCGCGATCGCCTTCGCCTTCGGTCGCGACCTCCAGCAACGCCTGGGCATCCCGGTGGGACTCATCCAGGTCACCTGGGGCGGATCACCGATCGAAAGCTGGCTGAGCCCGGCCCCCCTCGTGCTCGATCCGCGCTTTTCAGCCGTGCACCAGCGCTGGTTGCAGGCGCTCCACGATTTCCCGGAAGCGAAGGCGGCCTACGAGACCAACCTGGCCGCATGGCAGGCCGACCAGGAAGCCGCAGCCAAAAAGAAAGCCCCGTTCACCAAACCCCGCCCCCGCGAGCCCTGGGGACCGGGGCACGTCGCCACCCCCAGCGGGATCTTCAACGGCATGGTGCATCCCCTGCTTCCCTACGCGGCGCGGGGACTGCTCTGGTACCAGGGCGAAAGCAACACGTCGCGGGCGCATGAATACGGCCCGCTTTTCCAGGAGCTGATCGCGTCGTGGCGGCGGCACCTGGCCCAGCCCGACCTGCACGTCCTCTGGGTGCAGCTGCCCAATTATCGCGCTCCGGAAGGACAGGACTGGGCGGCGTTGCGCGAGGCACAAGCGTCGGCCCTGGCCCTGCCCCTCACCGGCCAGGCGGTGGCGATCGACCTCGGCGACCCCAACGACCTTCATCCGCGCAACAAGCGTGAGGTCGCGCGGCGGCTCGGACTGCTCGCGCGCGCCTGGGTGTATGGCTCCACCGTGGACCATTCCGGTCCCCTATTCGCCGGCGCGACCCAGGAGGGACGCACCCTGCGCGTGCGCTTCGACCATGCCGGGAGCGGACTGATTGCCCGCAACAAACCCGTCCAGTCGCTGTTCGTGGCGGGGGCGGACCGCCGGTTTTTCCCGGCCACCGCCCGTATTGATCGGGAAACGCTGGTGGTCTCCGCACCCGAGGTCCCGGAGCCCGTGGCGGTGCGGTATGCCTGGAGCAACGCGCCGGAGGCCAATCTTTACAACGGCGCTGGTCTGCCGGCGGTTCCGTTTCGCAGCGACGCGTGGTGAGGCGCGGCAGGTGAAGCGGCCGCGTTGTGCGGTGGGCGGGGCTGCGCTGAGCGCAAGAGGGGCACGCTAAGGGCGCGAAGTGGGCCGGCAGAGACGGCATGCGCGTTTTGGGTTGAGGGGGCACCCGGGTTCGGCGGTCCCCTGCGGCGGCGGTGCGTGCGGGCGTGTTGCGAAAGGCCGGCTGCTGGTTAAGTAGGAGCGATGCGTCTTCCCCTTCTCTCCCTCCTTGCCCTTGCCATGAGCATCTTCACCTCCGCGCGCGCCGAACCCCTCAACGTTGGCGATGCCGCCCCGCGCGTTTCCGCGCTGACCCACGAGGGCAAAACCCTCGACCTCGGACACGTTTACGAAAAAGGCCTCACCCTGGTTTATTTTTACCCGAAGGCGGACACCCCCGGGTGCACGGCCCAGGGCTGTTCGTTGCGAGACTCCTATGACACGCTGGCCAAGCGCGGCGTGACCGTCATCGGCGTCAGCACCGACGACGTGGAGGCACAGAAGAAATTCCGCGAAAAACATGGGCTGCCCTTCACCCTTTTGGCCGACACGGACAAAAAGGTCATGCGCGGTTTCGGACAAGACGCGCTCCTCTTCGCGAGCCGCCAGGCCTTCCTCATCGACCAGCAGGGCAAGATCATCTGGCGCGACCTCAAGGCCAGCACGAAGGAACAGGCTGATGACGTCCTGGCTGCCCTCGAAAAGCTGGGCAAGACCTGAGATCGGGCGGGAGGGGGGGGGGGGGGG
>JAEYWP010000028.1 GCA_023428905.1 Verrucomicrobiota bacterium | reverse complement strand
CGACCCCCACGGCACGACGCTGGCCGCGATCCCGAACACCAGGTGGGCGGCGAACAGCGTCATCAAGCAGTACACCGACCCGTTCGGTGCGGCGCGCGGCACGGCGGCGAGCATCCCGGGCGGCCGTCAGTTCCTCGACAAGACCCGTGACAACGCCACCGGCCTGACGATGGTCGGGGCCCGCTACTACGACGAGGCCAACGGACGCTTCATCTCCGTCGACCCCGTCCTGGACCTGGCTGACCCACAACAGTGGAACGCCTACGCCTACGCCAACAACAACCCCACGACGTACTCGGACCCGAGCGGACTGACACCTCGCATCGACGACGACTACGACGGCGGCCGCGGCCCCCTCGCCAAGCGGCCGCCCGCTCAGGCAACAACGCCCTGGATGACGTACCCTCGGTCGCCGCGGCTAGCGTCGCCCGCGCGGAGGGCGGCGGATACCGCCTTCAACCTCCTGAGCACGTGGATGTCGAGCGACACCGGGAGAACCCTTACGATCTACGGACCACCCAACTCGTCCCGAGTGAATTCCATGCTCTCAGCCATTATCCGAGCCAAGTCTGAGGGCGGAGTCAAGAACTGGCTGCGTACCGTGGGTGAGGTTCCCATAACGTCAGGCGACTGGCAGGCGGTGTCGATCATCCAAACGATTCGCACCAAGTTCCCTGACAAGGGGGAATGGGATGCGAAGGTGCCACTCGGTGAAGAGTTCGGAGTCCATGACAGGAGTTCTTCATGGCTGCCAACGGGTGACGGTTCATACGCGAACTACGACATCTTTGGAAACGTGATCTACGGATACATGCTCTCGTACGCCGGCGTGACGGAGGCGAATGCCATCGCGGCCGCAAATCTCAACATCCCAGGGACGGGAGTTGGTGACACGCGCGATGATATTTCGGTTACCCTAGGATACGAGCTCGCTGCACGTGATCCGCGGGATCTTAACTCGGTTGAGTTCTATCGCTTCCTTCTGGTCGAGAATCGAGACAGGTTGTATTGGGCGGGAGCCATGAAATGAACATCGCGACGAGGAGTCGGTGGTCACGGCGTTCGATAGCCCTCGCCCTCAGCGTTGCTCTCGTGGCATCGGCCACGGCTTGCTCATCTGAGCGCGACATCCGATCGGGCCTTCCTGCGGAGTGGGAAGGCGAAGGCGTGTGGGACATGTCGATCGTCGCATCGGTGAGGATTGAGCCGGATCAGAGTGCGATGCTGCGAAACGTGCGGGTGTGGAGCGGTGACGGCGAGTGTGAGGACGAAGAGCCGTCGCTCTACTCCGGTCCGGCGACCTGGGAGTGGGACAGAGGGTTCACGATGACTCTGCCGGACCGCCGGGAGGTCACCGTGTGGCCGAGCGTCTGGCTCGGCGATCAGGTCTGGTCCAAAATTGGGGTCATGACGTGCGGGCCCGAGTCGTCACCTGATCGCGTCATGTTCCTCGTCGGAGGCGGACCCGATGGTCAGATTGAGGACCCGGTGGACGGCTGAGCGCCGCCCGCACCCATAGCAGTCTGACGAGGAACCCGCTCGCTCGTTGTCACTTCCCTGATCCGTCTGGCTTGTGGACGATCGTCGCTCTGATCGCCCTAGGAGGGTTGATGAGCGAGCAGCGCAAGTACCGGCAGTTCCCGCCGGAGCAGAAGGCCGAGGTCGGGCGGGGGCGGGGATCGCATTCAAGGCCGCAGAGAGCCTCGCCGCAGCCAGAAGCCTGGTGTCATCCGGAGTTGGGGTAGGTGGGGCAGCAGCCGGCGGTGCCGCGGGGGCAGGCACCCGCACTGCCGCAAACACCGCGGGCAGGGCCACGGCGCGGGTAGGCTCTGGTGCTTCGCTCGAGAACATCGGTGCCAGTGAGGCTCTGCGCATCCAGAACGCGGCGAACCGCATCGGTGAGCCGATCTCATTGGTTGGGAGCAGCGCCTCGGGGACCGCTGGGGCGTACTCAGATTGGGACTACGTGATCACGGGGATCAACGGTTCGACCAGGCACTCGGTGTCGAGTTCTCTGCCGAGGGGGCGACGGAGTTGGGGGTCGGGCGTCAGATCGACATCTTCACCGGCCCCCTGGACGACACGTTGCCGCACATCACGTTCTTCCCGAGTGGGGGGTGATGAAGGTGATTCGAGCGCTCGGGGCTCGCGGGAATCTGCAGCTGGCCCACGCCGATGAGCGACGGTTTCCGGGTCTTCTTGTGCAGGGCGACACGCTCGCCTCTCTCTTGGAGCTCCTGGAGGAGGAGGCTCCCGACTCCTTCGCCCTAGGGACCGTCAGGGAGTGGCTGGCCGCGTATGAGGAGATGATGGCCGAGCGCGGGCTGGACCTTCCGTATCGGCGATGACTGAACCGCCCCGGCATGTCCGGAGACTCCGTTCGTTGGGAAGGATGGGGTCATGTCAGGAAACACGTCGCGGAGGTATCCGGTCGAGTTGCGTGAGCGGGCGGTGCGGATGGTCGCCGAGATCCGGGCCGATCACGACTCGGAGTGGGCGGCGATGACGCAGGTGGCGTCGTTGCTCGGGATCAGGACGCCGGAGACGGTGCGTAGGTGGTGCCGGCAGGTCGATGTCGATGCGGGTGTGCGGCCCGGGGTCACGACCGAGGAGTCGGCCGAGCTGAAGCGGTTGAAGCGGGAGAACGCCGAGCTCAAGCGGGCCAACGCGATCTTGAAGGCGGCCTCGCCACGACGGAGGTCTGCGACGGGGTGTCGAGCCGATCTGCGCCCAGCTCAGCGAGCTGGGCGTCAAGATCACCCCGTCGACCTACTACGAGCACCGCGGCCGTCGGCCGACCGCCCGGCAGGTGCGTGACGAGGGCCTCAAGGCCAAGGTCGCCAAGGTTCACGCGGACAACTTCGGCGTCTACGGGGCCCGTAAGGTCTGGTTGGCGTTGAACCGGGAACGGGCGGCCGGTGCCGAGCCGGTCGCGCGGTGCACGGGGGAGCGGCTGATGGGTGAGCTGGGGCTGCGTGGCGCGGTCCGCGGCAAGGTCAAGCGGACCACGATCGCCGACCCTGCGGCTCGGCGCCCCGGGGACCTGGTCGGGCGCAAGTTCGCGCCGTTGGCGCCGGATCGGCTGTGGGTGGCCGACTTCACGCATGTCTCGACGTGGTCGGGGTGGGTCTAGCGCCACCGGCCTGACGATGGTCGGCGCCCGCTACTACGACGAGGCCAACGGACGCTTCATCTCCGTCGACCCCGTCCTGGACCTGGCTGACCCACAACAGTGGAACGCCTACGCCTACGCCAACAACAACCCCACGACGTACTCCGACCCGAGCGGACTGACACCTCGCATCGACGACGACTACGACGGCGGCCGCGGCCCCTTGGCC
>JAEYWP010000018.1 GCA_023428905.1 Verrucomicrobiota bacterium | reverse complement strand
GGATGATGAAGCCTGCGAGGGCGGAAAGGTGGGCGAGCATTTCCCAAGTACGAACGGCGGGAGCCGGGGAGCCGACAGGCGGCGGAGGTGGGGGGACGGAAGCTGTATCCATAACGCAAACAGCAGGGACATGGCCGGACGGAGTCAAGACGCCGCCCTGTCGAGATGCGCGCATAAAAAAGCCGACGAAAGGAATCGTCGGCTTGGTGAATCTGCGGGAACCGGGCGGGCCCGGCAGTCCGTTACGCGTCGGCGTAGCGGCTGATGCTGCCGACGGTGTAGGTTTCCTCGGCGTTGCCGATCTTCACCTTGACGGAATCGCCAGCCTTTTTGCCGAGGAGGGCGAGGCCGAGGGGCGTCTTGTAGGAGATGATGTTTTTATCCGGTACGCTGTCCCACGCACCGAGGACGGTGTAGCGGGCGGTTTTCCCGTTGCCGAGCGTGAGGTTCACGATGGAGCCGACGCTGATCTGCTCGGAGGAGGCTTCCTTGAAATCGGTGATGCGGGCGCGGCCGAGTTCTTTTTCGAGGAGGGATTTTTGCGCCATGAGGACCTGCTGGTCCTGCTTGGCCATCTTGTACTCGGAGTTTTCCTTGAGGTCGCCGTGTTCGCGGGCGGTGGCGATGGCGCGCGAGTTTTCGGGGATCTTCTTGGTGACGATCAGCTCGTATTCTTCGCGGCGGCGTTCGTAGCTCTCGCGGGAAACGAGGAGCTGCTCTTCCTTGCTGTCGGCATCGGCGGCGACGAGCGACTGGATGGAGGGGAAGATTTTGATGAAGCGGGCGAGGAGCGATTTTTTGGTGAGTTCCTCGAAGCCTTGGTTGAGCAGGAGTGCGTTGGCGAGATCGCGGGCGGTCTCGGGGTCAGCGGTGGAGAGGAGATCGCCGATGAGCTCGGTGTCGTCGCTGAGAATTTCGGCGAGCGGGATGCGGCGGGCGTTGGCGGCCTGGAGCGCCTCGTAATCGATCGCGAAGAAAATAGCGCTGAGCAGGCGCGGCGTGATGAGGTCGTTGAGCAGTTTCGCGAACTTCTTCGAATGGCGATTCTTGACGATCCAGAGGAGGACCGGGGCGCGCAGGTTCTGCTCGACCTGCCAGCGCTTCAGCGCGGCGGCGAGCTCCTCGGCGTGGCCGTTGTCGACCAGGAAATTGATGCACTCGGTGGTGAACTTGCCCTGGCTGGTCTTCAGCAGGGTGAAAGCGATGTCACGGGCTTCGACCGGATGGGTCTCTTTCACCAGCTCGAGGAAACGGCTCTGGAACTGGACCGGGATCTTTTCCGCGATCTCCGGGAGCTCGCGGGTATTCCCGATCAACGTGGCCTGGGAAGGCTCGAACGTGGCGGCGTCGACCCCCGCCACTTTGGCGAGGTCGTCGCGCACCGCCGCGCCGTACAGACGCTCCGCAGCATCGAGCTGATTGCTGTCCTTCACCGCCTCGGCGACCTGGTTGAGGATCGTCTTGAGGTCCGTGCCGGTGTCTTTCGCGTCGTGGGCGGTAAGGAGGTCTTCCGCGAGGGCGATGCGTCGCCGGGCGGAACGGGTGCCGTTAAACTGCTCGACGATTTCGTCGACCGCCGAGACCGGCGTCTCACGCAGCACATAACACTCGGTCTTTTTGACCGGGACGGCGACGCGCGGGTCTTTGGCGACCAGCTTCTTCGCGTTCGACCACCATTTCTTGAATTTCTCCTCGCCGATCACCTGCGCGAGCGTGAGCTCGAGATCGATCGCGGTCGTCGCATTGTTCGGATACGACTGGAGCGCCTCCACCACGAGCTGGGCGGGATTCGTGTCGATCAGGTTCTGGATCACGTCCTTCTCCGTCTGCTTGCGCACGAGAAGGTGGTTGCCGGGCAACACGTCCATCGTCGTCACGCAAAAGGCGGGATCCATCGTGTGACCGGTCTTGCCCTGGAAATCGATGATCAGGCGCTGGCTCGTCTCATCGTAGCTCTGGATACGTCCAAAACCCCAGCTGCGGTGAATGACGTAGCTGCCGGGCTCCATAGCTTCCAGCTTGGCTTTCGCCGTCTTCAAGGACGGGTTTTTGGCAACGAGCGCAGAGACAGCTTCCGAATTCATAAATAGGTGGGACGAGTCGTAAGGGGACGAGTTGAGGGCAGAGGGGTGGGCGATGTCAACCAACGCGTTTTTTGCAGGTTAACTCCCGGCGGCTCGCGAGGTTAGTTCTTGCAAAGCCATGCCCGCCTCCGAGCGTGGCGCCATGTCCTCTGGATCGCCCCGTGAAACGCCCGTCAGTGCTTGGTCGGCAGCCGTGATGCTGCTTACCCAGTGGATCGAGACGGGCGAACGGTCAGACGTGTTGCTCGAACAGATACCGCGGGGCATCGTCGGCCAGGAGCGCGCGCGGGCCCAGAGCCTTTTCTTTGGGGCCATTCGCCACTTCGGCCGCCTCAATCGCCACCTCACCGGCCTCGTTTCCCGCACCCCGCGTCCGCGTTTGCAGGCGATCCTGCTGGTGGCGGGGTTTGAACTGCTCGAGGGCGGGGACGAGCACCACGTCGCCCGCGTGGTTCACCATGCGGTGGAGCAATCCAAGACGCTGGCCAGTGAGGCCGAAGCCCGGCTGGTCAACGCCGTGGTGCGCAAACTCGCCGGCGCCCTCGCCACCGAAGCCGAGCCGCCCAAACTGGCTCCGGCCGAGGTCCTGGCCGCCTATTATTCCCATCCCGAATGGCTCGTGCGCCGCTGGCTAGCCCAGTTCGGTGCCGGCCCGACGCGCGCGCTCCTGGAATGGAATCAGAAACCCGGCCCGATGTACGCCCGCTGGCGGCTGACCGATCGCCCGCCGAGCGAGGCTGAACTGGTTTTCCTCACCCCCACCGCCTGGCCCGGTTATTTCGAGGTCCGGCCCGGCCATTGGGCCGACATCACACGCCTGCTCGACGAGGGTGTTATCTACCTTCAGGATCCCTCCACCCGAGTCCCGATTGAGTTGCTCGACCCAGTGCCGGGGAAGGCGATCATCGACACCTGTTCCGCTCCGGGCGGAAAAAGTGTGGCGATCGCCGACCTGCTCGCCGCACAGGGTGCAGCCGCGAAGGGCACACTGCTTGTCTCGCTGGACCTTCCGGGCAAACGGATCGATCGGCTCAAGGAGAACCTCAACAAGATCAAGGGCGTCGACGTGGCGCTGGTGCAGGCCGATGTGCTCGAGGCCGGCAAGATTCTGAAGTTGCACGAACTGCCTCTGCAGTACGCGCGTGTCCTGGTCGACGTGCCGTGTTCCAACACCGGGGTGATGCGCCACCGGGTGGATGTGAAATGGCGCCTCCAGGAAACGGACCTCGAAAAACATGCTCGCCAGCAGGTGAATCTGCTCAATGCCGCCTCCAGGCTCGTCGCACCCCAGGGTCGCCTGGTGTATAGCACCTGTAGCCTCGACTCGGAAGAGAACGAGAAGGTGGTCAACGCCTTCGTCGAACGCACCAAAGGCCGCTACACCCTCATGAAGTCGGTGCTCTCTCTGCCCTGGGAGGCAGGCCACGACGGCGCCGCCGCCTTCGTTTTCGAACGACGCTCCTGAGTTTCGTCGGCACTAAGGGCGGACCTCCCGCCACGCCATCCGCTGGCGCCAAGCGGCGACGGCGCGGAGCGCCCGTCAGGGCACCAGTTCAAACGTGGGGATGACCATCGGCCGTTCGCGCGCGCCGTCGATGAACGTGAAAATCACCTCGGGGCTGCGGCGAAGAAATGGCTCCAGGCGTTGCAGGGGCCATTGGGCGATGGATTCGCCGTTGATCCGTGTCACCAGGTCTCCGGGTTGTATGCCGGCCTCTGACGCTGGAGAGCCGGGCACCACGGCGACCACCCGCCAGTAGGTCGCTCCTTTTTCGAACGCCATCCCCGCGCTGCGCACCGGGCCCATCTGGATCGGTTCCATGTCGGGCCGGGAAAAGGTCACCTGGTTGCGTGTCTGGTCGAAGGTGACCGTGAAATACCGCAAGATATCGCCGCCCACCGCCGTGAGTTCGGTGGTGAGGTCCACGATCGGCTGGGGAAAGGCATAGGCCCCGATGCGCAAGGGGACCGCCAGGCGGCCGATCTCCGGTACGCGGTCTCCGGCGAGGGTGCCGACCGGATTGCCCGAGCGCGGCGGCACTGCGTACGGCAGGTCCATGCCGTAGGGATTGAGGATCAGCGGGGCATCGCTGCCCGAGTCGATCAGGGCCAAGGTCGTCGTGCCGCCCACCGTGATGGGGATCAGCGGGATTCGACGTGTGTCGTTGAATTTGATCGTCGTCCCTGGCACGGGTTGCGCCAGGTGCGGCGGCGTCAGGACGATGCGACTCTGGGGATAATCGAGGGTGAGGATTGCGTTTCGAAACAGCGGGAAACCGAGGATACCGTCGATCTTCACCCCGAGGTGGGCGGAGATGTCGCTGAGATCCTTCACCAGGACATCTGCATTGTCGAAATACGCTTCGCCCACACCAATCCGGCGGACCGTCGCCTGGGGGAGCAGGGTGGAGTCGCCACTGGAGGCGCGCACGCGTACCGACGGGGGCGCGAGGGCCGCCTTGGACGTGGCATAACGTTCCGCGTATTCAGGAGACACCAACGTAACGGAGGACCCCGTATCCACCAGGTAACGCCAGGGACCATGGCGATCCCACCGGCCCTCGACCACCAAGTGGCTTCCGACCAGGGTTGCGGGAACGGTCAGGGTCCGCCGGCCGAGTTCAGTCTTTCCAGGAACGAGGTCGCGGTAGGAAAGGCAGCCGCAAAGAAAGCTGAGCGAGAAGAGGAAGAACCACCGAATGAACGGTAGCGGTCTCATTTTTTGGGTTTTGGCAGCCCGATCCCCACCAGGATCGGCACGAGCATCAGAAGGGCGGCCACTGTGTACATCGGCGCGGATTTGTACCACCAAAAAACCAGTCCGGCCCAGAGCGGACCCAGCGCCCGCGCGAGTGACCCCAGGGAGCGGTAGATTCCGATCGCCCGTCCCTGCTCAGCCGCACTGCTGTAGAGCGAAACCAAGGAGGACAGGCCGACGTTGGCGAAACCGGAACCCAGGCCGAGGAGCGCGAGCCCGGTGTAAAGCATCGGGGCCCGCTGCGCCTGCCCCAGCAGGGCGAGCGCAAGGGCGATCAGCAGCATGCCGCCGAGGGCTCCCGTCCGCTCGCCGATGCGAGGCATCAGTCGGCGGACCAGCACGCCTTGCGTGAGAATGGAGACAAAGCCGATGAAGACAAAGACCGAGACCAGCCCGCGCTCGTCATAACCGAGACGCTCTGCGGCGAGAAAACTGACCGTCGCCTCAAACGCGCTAAAAACGAGGGCGAAAAGGAAATACGCGATGTTGGCGCGCCGGGTGGCCGCGTTCCCCAGTGTCAGCAGCGCGCCAAGGGGATTGCGGGACCGCTCCGCTTGGGCGCGACCGGCGTCTTCGGGCGAGAGCGTCTCGCGGAACCGCAGGGCGATCCAGACCAGATTCAACAGCGAGAAACCCAGCGCCACCGCGGCGACCACGGAAAACGGGTTGATCCCGAAGGCGGCAAGGTCGGCCCCCGGTTCCACTGCACCGATGATGCCGCCGATGGCAGGCCCGGTGATAAAACCCAATCCAAACGCCGCGCCCACCAGGCCCATGCCCTTCGCGCGGTTTTCGCGGGTGGTCACATCCGCCACCGCGGCCGTTGCCACCGAAAGGTTGCCACTCATCGCTCCTCCGAGGACGCGGGAGACGATGAAAAGCCAGAAGGAACCACTGAAGATCCAAAGCAGGTAACTCGCCGCCGTGCCGGCCACCGTCATCAGAAGGACGGGACGCCGCCCAATCCGATCGGAGTACGCTCCCCAGATGGGCGCGAAAATAAACTGAAGGAACCCGTAAACCGAGGCCAGGACACCGCCCAGCAGGGCAGCGACAAAAAGGGTGTTGTCCGCCGCGGGGGGCGTGACCGCCTGTATCCGTGAAATCAGCCAGGCGAGGGGACCGCTGGCGGACTCTTTCTCCAGGTAATACTGGAGCATCCGCGGCGCCAGGGGGAAGGCGATGGAGAAGCCGATCAGGTCGATGTAGAGGGTGAGGAAAATCACCCCGAGGGAGAGCTTGGTGGGCGCGCCAGACCTGGTGGGCGCGGGTGATGCGGAAAGCGGCGGCACAGGTAAAAGGTGCACCAATAAGCGCTTGGCCCGAGACGCCAAGGCGCAAAGCGAGATTCACCGCCCCGCCGGGGGGTCAGGCCATGATCTGCCGCAGCTGGTCGCGCAGAAGATCGAGGGTGAACGGCTTCTGGATGAACGAGAGGGGCCCGCCCGCCGCGAGCGAATCCACAACCTCGCGGCGGTTGTAGCCGCTCATGAAAACCACTCGCACGTCGGGGCGCACCTCGCGCAGGAGGGTCAGGGTCTCCTCGCCGCTTAGCCGGGGCATGGTCATATCCAACAGCACGATGTCGAAGTCCTGCGGTCGTGCGCGGAAGAGATCGAGGCCCTCGTAACCATCGCGCGCCGTCTCGGCACGAAGCCCGCAGGATTTCAGCATCCCCGCGGTGACACCACGCACATGGTCCTCGTCGTCGATCACCAGGGCCAGGCCCTCCTGCTTCCAGGGGGGAGAGGTGCCTTTGCGGGCGGCCGCAGCCTCGTTGGCACCCGAGGCGGGAGGGAAAAAGAGGGTGAACGTGGAACCCTTGCCGGGCGTACTGGTGACGGTGATACCACCTTTGTGGCTGCGGATGATGCCGAGGACGGCGGCCAGTCCGAGCCCGCGGCCGGCAAACTTGGTCGTGAAGAAGGGATCGAAAATGCGCGCGATGGTCTCTCCGCCCATGCCGCAACCGGTGTCGCGCACCTGAAGCACGACAAAGTCGGCATCGGTCTCGGCAGGAGCGAGGACGGCGCCGCCGAAATAATCCGGGGTGGGGTGGATCACGCGGGTGGTGATGGCGATCTCGCCGTCGCTCTCGCCCAAGGCCTCCGAGGCGTTGATCACCAGGTTCATGATGATCTGCCGCATCTGCGTGGGATCCGCCAGCACGGGAGGCAGCCCCTGGGCCAATTCAAACCGCAGCTGCGCGCGTTTGCTGATCGACGCCCGCAACAGCGGCACCGTGTTTTCCACGAGGGAGCCGAGCTCGACCCGGTGGACCATAAACCGGCCCTTGCCGGCATACGCCAGCATCTGCTGGCACAGTTCGGCCGCGCGTTGGGACGCGATCTCGATCTGCTTGAGGTTCTGCTGCAGACGCGAGGTGGGTGGCAATTCGAGGGCCGCCAGGTTCGCGTTCCCGATGATGCCGGTGAGCAGATTGTTGAAGTCGTGGGCGATGCCCCCTGCCAGGACACCGATGCTCTCCAGCTTCTGGCCTTCCAGCAGTCGCCGCTCGACGATCAATTTTTCCGCCTCTGCGTCCTTGCGCTGGGTGATGTCGATGGCGAGGCCCTCGATTGAGAGGAGTTTGCCGTCCTCATCATAGATGCCCTGGCCGCGTTCGAAGACCCACTTCACCTGGCCGGCACGGTCGATGATGCGGTATTCCACTTCGAAACCGCGGCGACGTTTCACCGCCGTCGTGATGGCACTGCGGAACCGCTCGCGGTCCTCCGGGTGGACGATCTCGTCGAACTTGATCACCCCTTCGATGAAATCCCGGGCGCTGTGACCGGTGAGGGTAAGCGCCCCCCGGCTGACATACACCGGCGTGAAGGCCCCATCGTTGACGAAGCGGAAGGCCATGCCCGGCAACTGTCCCAGCAGGCTCTCGAGTTGGCGGCGGCTCTCGCGCAGTTCCGCCTCGGCCCGCTTGCGTTCGGTGATGTCCGTGGAAATGCCGCAGAGCCCCTGCACCGCGCCCTCTTCGTCGAGCAGCGGGAATTTCTGGATGATGCTGGTGTGCGGGCCATCCGAGAGCTGGAAGGACTCCTCCAACTCGATGGGGCGCCCGCTGGACAGGACCCGTGTATCACTCAACCGGAGACGTGAGGCGATGTCCGGGGGGAACAGATCAAAGTCGCTGCGGCCGACAAAGTGCTCGCGGTTCCGGCGGTGCATCTCCGCAAACCTGCGGTTGACCATCACATAGCGGCCGTCGCCATCCTTAATGAAGATGGCGGTCGGGCTGTTTTCCATCAGCGCATTCAGCTGGTGCTGGCGCTGCCGGAGCAGGGATTCCGTCTCCTGGCGTCGATCGACATCCTCTTCCAGGGCTTTTTTCACCCGGCGAAGCTCGGTTGTTCGTTCCTCCACTTCTTTCTGCACGAGTTCGCCGCGGTGCAGCGCTCCGGCGAGGTAGGCGGCGACCAGGAGGGTGAGGAGGATGCCGCCTCCCAGGACAATGGGCGGATATACCGTACGCGCCGTCAGGATATAAAGCGGATCCAGCCGGGCGATCAGGAGCCACTCCCTGCCTCCGAACTCGAGCGGAAGTTCGACGTGATACGTGGACCGAAAATCCTCTTCCGCGGGCGCGTGACTGGAGGCGCCCGTGGGCGTGACGTAGGCAAGGACGCGCGACTCGCGCGGAAGGCCCGGCGTGGTGTCGACCAGAAGCAGCTCGGTGACCGCGGTGTAGCTTTGCCTGGCCTGGCTGATCAGTTTGGACGCGGACACCTCCGCCACGATATACCCGGTTGCAATCCTGGCGTCTGCCGTGGTGTGGAGTGCGCCCAGATAGACGGGCTGGATCAGGGTGAAGACGCCGGCGGTGGACTCTGCGACGCCGGTACCGGCGGGACCGACGGAGGCTCCGGTGTGGGTGGACGCCCTGGCGAACGCTGGCTGGAGCGCCACGCTACGGGCATCGCGACCCGCCGCAAAACCGGTGTGGGCGGGTTCCACAAAACGCCAGGGCAGGTAGCCCACGGCATCCGTAAGCTCTGGACCGGGACCCTGGATCGTGAACTCCCGGGAGCCCGTCGCCCGCGCGCGCGATTCGTAGTCCGCCTTCATCGCATCCACCACCTGGGGCACCCAGGCAATCCGCTGCAATGCCGGCGATCGATCGAGGGCAGCGATGGCGTGGCGTCGGAACTGAACCGCGTCCGCGTTGGGCTGGAACGCGAAGAGACCGGCGACCTCCTGCAGCGCCCCGGGGAGCTGCTCGGCAGTGGCCAGGATCAAGGGCGCCTCGAGGCTCGCCCGCTCGCGCACCTCGTCTTCGAGCGCGACCTGCTCGTGCGCTCGCGCACGGTCGTAGGTGAGATACGACAAGCTCCCGCCGATCGCGAGGACAGCGGCGACAGCAAACCAGCTTCGAAAAAGGAGACTGCGTGGGCGTAACGACATCGTGCGGCCAACCCGTTCTCGCCGGGAGGGACAACCGCCGAACGCTCACATACTTCGCAGCGCGATTAAATCCAAAATCCGGCGCGCGGCCGGACACCTGATGGGCCCGTTCGGGCGGGGCGGCCCCGCCCAATGGGGCCGTTTCCCTCTGAAAATGGGCGGTTTTTCACGCCGACCACAGGTGGTTTCGGCACACGCCCACGGGCCCGGAGGACGCACTTTTCAGCCCTTTTTTACCGGGCCGAAAAGGCGGTTTAGAGCTGCTTGTAGGGCAGGGGAAAACGGCTCGTGATTCCCTGGACGCGCTGTTTGGCATCCGAGATCGCGCTCGCCTCGTTGGGCGTGCCGATGGCCTTCAACACGATGTCGATGCAGGCAGCGATCTCATCCATCTCTGCCTCGCGGAAGCCGCGACTCGTCACCGCCGGCGTGCCCAGACGGATACCGGACGCCTGGAACGGGCTGCGGGTCTCGAAGGGAACGGTGTTCTTGTTGCAGGTGATATGGGCGAGATCGAGGGTCTCCTGCGCCTTCTTCGCGGTCAGCTCAGGGAGATTGGCGCGAAGATCAACGAGGAAGAGATGATTGTCCGTGCCGCCGGAGACGATCTTGTAGCCGCGCGTCATCATGGCGGCGCAGAGTGCCTTGGAATTGCGGATGATCTGCTCGGAATAGGTCTTGAAGTCGGGCTTAAGCGCCTCGGCAAAACAGACCGCCTTGGCCGCAATCACATGCATCAGGGGGCCGCCCTGGCCGCCCGGGAACATGGCTGAATCGATTGCCTTCGCGTGCTGCGCCTTGCACAGGATGAGCCCGCCGCGTGGGCCGCGCAGGGTCTTGTGCGTGGTGGTGGTGACGAAATCGGCGTGTTCCACCGGAGAGGGATGGCAGCCCGACGCGACGAGACCGGCAATGTGGGCAATGTCGGCAAAGAGCAGGGCGCCGTTGTCACGCGCGATCTGGCCCATGCGGGCAAAGTCGATCGTGCGGGAGTAGGCGCTCGCGCCCACCGTGATCATCTTCGGCTTCTCGCGCGCCGCGACCGCCGCCAGTTCGTCGTAATCGATCAGGCCGTTGTCCTCGCGAACTCCGTATTGGCAGAACTGGTACAGTTTGCCGGAGAAGTTGGCCGGGTTGCCGTGGGTGAGGTGGCCACCGTGGGAGAGGTTCATCCCGAGCACCTTGTCGCCGGGCTGCAGGACGGAGGTGTAAACCGCAAAGTTGGCCTGCGAGCCTGAGTGCGGCTGCACGTTCGCGTGCTCGGCGCCGAAGAGCTTCTTGGCCCGCTCGATCGCGAGGGTCTCGACCTTGTCCACGTGCTCGCAGCCGCCGTACCAGCGCTTCGCCGGATAACCTTCGGCGTACTTGTTGGTGAGGACGCTGCCTTGAGCCTCCATCACCGACGGGTAGGTGAAGTTTTCCGAGGCAATCAGCTCGATGTGGCTTTGCTGCCGGGAAAGCTCGGCCGAGATGGCTGCGTAGATGTCCGGATCCAGGGTTTTGAGCGGCGAGGCGTTGATCATGGAAAGGAAAAAACGTCTGCGAAACGACGCGGGACGGAAAGCTAATTTTCTGGCAGCGGGCTCCTCGGCGTGGCAGTGCGCCCGGCAGGCGCTTCCCAGTGCCCGGGCGCGGTTGAAGGCTCCGGCGACGGGCCGCCATCGGTGGCCATCGGCCGCCCGCGGGCCTCAGGCGCGCGCGTGCGTCAGCGTTTTCAGAAATTCGATGATGGAGGGCACCGCCTCCACCATCTCATCACGACAGGCCTCGTAGTGCCGGAGCGAACCGCCAAAGGGATCGACAATCTCGATTTCGGCCGGGCGCGGCATGAACTCGCGGAAGAGAAAAAGGTTCTTCGGGATCGGATCGAAGGAGAGCTCGATCATCGCGCGGTGGGACTCCGTCATGCAGAAGATCGCGAGGGCGTCATCGACGAGTTTCTGCGTCAGCGGTTGCGCCACGTGGCGGGCCACATCGATGCCCACCTTCTTCAAGGCGACGACGGAATTCTCGGATACACGTTCGCCCGCCCGGGCGGCCACGCCCGCGGAGAGGACCTTGAGTGACTTCAACGGCTCCTCCTGACCGCGCAGCGCGTGCTGCAGCAGTGCCTCGGCCATGGGACTCCGGCAGATGTTGGCGGTGCAAACTGTGAGGATGTGACCGTGGTGAGCCATGCGCGGCGACGGGCAATGGACACGCTTTTGCGTGAAAGGCAAAGCCGGAGTGCGCCCCTCAGGACGCGGGGACGAGCGCCCGGTGCAACTGCACCGCCCGCTGCAGCACGGCGTCGAAGGGCGGTGGCTCCGCGGGCGCCGCTTCCGTCTTTTGAGCCGACGACGGCGCCTGCGCGTCCTCGCTGGGATCTGGCAGCGCTCCCTCTCCATTGTGAGTCCGCATCAGGGCGGCTTCATCAAAGCGGCGCTTCTCCGCATTATTGCTGATGAGTTTTTCGGCCGCGGTGCCCGCTGGCAGGGCCTCAAACGCGCGCCGCTCCTCCTTCTCCTCGGCCTTGACCGCGACATCGACCCGAAGCCCCTCGCGCGCCGGTCCAAGGACCAGCTGGCGTGGCGCGGGCTTCAGCGCCTCGCGCAGGGCGGGAGCCGTCTCCGTATTCACAAGCAGTACGCGCACGGTCCCCGGCCGGGGCAGGGTGGTGGCCAATGTCCGTGCGATGGCTTCCATGGCGGGTGCATCCGCGGTGAGGAACCGCAGGTCCACCACCGCGGACTGCGCCGGGTCCAGGGCCTGGACCGCTGCCGCATCCTCAGACGGCGCGGTGACACGAAGGTACTGCAGGTCCTTGCCCAGGTCTGCCTTGAGTGCGGCCTGGGCCCACGTGGAGGTGACGAGGAAAATGAGGGCGGTGCAGATGCGCAGCGGTTTCATCGGCGGTTCAACTGCCGGGCTCCGATGTCGCGGCGGTAATACTTCGACGTGCACTCCAGCGCCTCGCACGCAGCATAGGCGCGCTGCGCCGCCTCGCGCAGGCTGGGCGCCAGGGCGGTGACACCGAGGACACGCCCGCCGTTCGTGACGATGCGGCCTTGGGCATCCTTGGCCGTGCCGGCATGATAGATTGTGGTGCTCTCGGGGAGTGCGCTCGGAAAGCGGATCGGGTCGCCCTTGGCAAAGGCGTCGGGATACCCGCGTGCCGCGACCACCACACAGACGGCGTAGTCCGGGCGCACCTCCAGGGTCATGCCGGAGAGTTTACCCGTGGCCGCCGCCCAAAGGAGGGCGAGCAGGTCCGTCTTCAGGCGCGGTAGAACCACCTGGGTTTCCGGGTCACCGAAGCGCGTGTTGTATTCCAGGACGCTCGGGCCGTCGGGCGTGAGCATGATGCCGATGAACAGGGTGCCGCGGAAATCGATCCCCTCGTCGGCGATGGCGTTGACCGAGGGCCGCACGATTTCGCGGTCGATCCGGTCGAGCAGCGCAGGGGTGACCACCTCGGCCGGTGAATACGTTCCCATGCCTCCGGTGTTGGGCCCAGTATCGCCGTCACCGATACGCTTGTGGTCCTGCGAGGTGGGAAGGATCAGATAGTCGCGTCCCGAGACCACCACCAGGATCGAGGTCTCCTCCCCATAGAGGCAGTCCTCGATCAGGATCTGGCTGCCACTGGCTCCGAACCGCCCACCCTCGAGCATCGAGCGCACCGCTTCCTCCGCCTCGGGCAGGGTCTGCGCGACGACGACGCCCTTGCCGGCGGCCAACCCGTCCGCCTTTACCACGATCGGGATCGGCCGCGACCGCAGATACTCGAGGGCGGGCTCAACCTCGGTGAAAAAGCCCGCCGGCGCGGTGGGAATGCGGTGCTTCAGCAGCAATTGCTTGGTGAACACCTTCGACGCCTCCAGCCGGGCGCCGTCCGCCTTCGGACCGTAGGCGGGGACACCGATGTGTGCCAGTGCGTCCACCAGCCCGAGGGAGAGCGGCACCTCGGGGCCGACCACGACAAATTCGATCTTCTCCCGCTGGACCAGGCTGACCAGCCCGGCCACGTCGTCCGCCGCGATCGGAAAGCAGGTGACTTCCTGGGCGATGCCGGCATTGCCCGGGGCCGCCACCACGCGGGGCTGCGCCGGCGAGGCGAGCAGCATGCGCAGGAGCGTGTGCTCGCGGCCGCCAGATCCGACAACAAGGAGAGAGCGGGGAAGGGACATGCGGAATTTATGATTGATGAGTTATGAGTGAGGATTGCGAGCTGGATACGGACGAGTGTGTGCGACGACGCGGTCCCGATGGTCCGTCGGGATGATGATTACGTGCACGGTCGGCAGACTTTCACGAGCGCCTGGGCGCCGGCATGACCAAGTATCCAGATCATAACGCACAAGTCATAAATCAAAAATTTCACAGCACCTGGAGCGCCTTGCGGTAAAACGCCACCACCTCATCCGGATCGTCGGTGAAGAGGATGTAGTCGCTCATCCAGGCGGGCGCCCGCTTGAGCCGGATCATCTCGCGAATCTGCTTCCGCAGGTCCCCCCAGAACTTGGCATTGTAGAAGATGTAGGGCGTGCGCGGACGGATCCCGAGCTTGAGGTTGCAGAGCTCGATTCCGATCTCCTCAAGCGTGCCGACGCCTCCGACGTTGAAGATGCAGAAATCGGCGATTTCGAACCACTTTTGGCGGTTGTGCCGCGCCGTCTCCTGAAAGGTATTGAAAAAATCCACGCCGAGTTCCGGTGGCTGGGCCTCAAGTTCGAGGAAGCAGGCCCCGGTCAGCGCCCCCTTCGTCCGCGCCTGGTCGGTTGCGAGACGCATGACCCCGGGGCCGCCGCCGGTCAGCACCCCGACCGAAGGCCCGATGAAGGCGGTGAGTTTTTCGATCAGGGCGGAGATCCGATCCGTATCCATGCGATCGAGACCCACGGCCGAGCCATAGAAGGCGAGAATGGTGGCCTCGTGGAATTTCTTCACCATTTCCTCCCGGATGAAGAACCCGTGGTCCTTTTTGTAGGAGTGGAGATACAGGTCCTTCATCCCCTCGTTGTACCAGTACACGTCGAGACCCAGCGCGTCGAAGGTCTCCAGCCGCGAATGCGCGTTGTTGGAGAGAAAGAAACCGTGGGTTCGGGAGGGTTTCCGGAAGATGATGCGCTTCAGTTTGAGCTGCTGCAGTCGGCTGAGCAGCTCCAGCTCCTCGAGCAGGTTTGGGAAATAATCGGTGAGCAGGGTGTCGGCGTCGTCCGGAGCGGCGTCCAACGCCTCGATCATCGTGCGGAAGGCGTAGGGTGTGGCGCGGTTCTCCAGGCGGGCCTTCAGGTTCGACACGTCCCCGCCGTTCATGAAGACGCTGTAGTTCTCCATCGTGGAGCTCTGTCCCTTCACCGTCAGGCGGGTGCGCGGCTTGGCGTCCGGCATTTCGCGCGGGGGATTTTCGTCGAGCGCGCGGTACAGCTCGCTTGCGCCGGCCAGCAGCCGGGTGCGGCGCTTGTGATGGGTCTTGGATTCCTGGTCCTCTGCCACCGGGGCTCGGAAAACCTCGACCGACACCACCGGGTTGACCACCGGTTGGTCGCCCGTGTTGTAGATCTCCAGCATGATGTTCGTACCGAAGGTCTTGATCGGATCCAGCAGGACCGCGCTGGTGTGGATGCCGAAGTTGCCCTCGCCGCGATTGAGCAGGACGTAGTGCTCCTTTAGGTACATGGAGCAGCTCGTCAACAGGCCGGAACGCGGCGGAATGATCAGTAGGTCTGTCTCCTGACGCACCTGGACCTTGTCGAGGTAGCTGCGACCCGCCAGGCCGCTGACCAGGCGCTCGAACTGAGGGCGCTGCAGCTTGGGGTGGAGGGTGTAGCGAACGGAATGCGGGGTAAGGAATACACGCCCCGCCCGGTCGATGCTGATGGTGTGGGGAAGCTTCAGCTGGTTGGTCTGGACCGCTTCCCAGATCTCCGCGGTGGAAAGCTTGGCGGACTCGGGAGCATAGAACAGGCGCCCGACGGGAGTCCCCGAGCGAAGGAGTTTCTTCCAGTACGGGGCGTTGGGGAAGGTGCCGTCAAAAAGGAAGGCGGAGGCCTCCAGGAGCACGCGGTTGCCGTCCAGCACCGGTTTCCCCTTCACCAACATTTCGATCCCGATGCGCGCGAGGGTGCTTCGCTCGGTGAAATGGAGATCGTTGAGCCGGGCCTTGAGGAACTCGAACTCCGTCGGGTTGCGCGGCCAGAACGCTAGTGTCAGCTCCACCGCGTGCTCGTCCGTCGGCCGCACGGTGAGGATTTGTCCGTCCTGGCTGGTCCAGAATTGATCAGGGGTCATCGCGTCCAAGTGAAGGCGCCCCAGACCGGCCTGACAAGTTCTGCCGAACGCAACCAGATGCCCCCGCGGATTTTATTGCGCTCCGCCCGCCCGCACGTCATTCACCAACGCTTTACGTCGGCACAAAACAGCTGCGGACGTTTCTTTAGCACCTCCTATGAAATTCACCTCAACGCTCACGGCTTCCCTGTTTGTGCTCGGCCTCGGCTCCTCCGCCCTCGCGCAGGACGCCGCTCCCGCGCCAGCGCAGCCGACGCCCGCACCGGCCGCCCCCGCCGCTCCCGCCCCGCAGTTCACCGAGCCGCAGCTGCTCGAGACCTTCGGCTGGATCATCGGCAAGCGCATCGGCCTCGCGGAACTCGGTTTCGACCAGGCGCAGACGGACGCGATCATGAAGGGCATCGTGCTGGCCGCGGCCGGCAAGGACGCCCCCTACGAGCTGCAGCAGATCGGGCCCGAAATGGACAAGTTCATGCAGGCCAAGCAGCAGGAATATATGGGTAAGCTCCGCGACCAGGGTCTGGCGGAGAGCACCAAGTTCCTCGCCGAGATCAAGGCCAAGCCCGGCGTGCAGTCGCTCCCCAGCGGTCTGGTGTACGAGGTGGTGCAGGAAGGCACCGGCCCGTTCCCGAAGGCGACCGACATCGTCAAGGTCCACTACACCGGCACGCTGGTGAACGGCACCCAGTTCGACAGCTCCCGCGAGCGCGGCGAGCCGGCTGAGTTTGCCCTGAACGAGGTCATCCCCGGCTGGACCGAGGGTATCCAGAAAGTCAATAAGGGCGGTAAGATCAAACTCTACATCCCGCCGCACCTGGCCTACGGGGACGACCCGAAGCCCGGCATCCCGCCGAGCTCGACCCTCGTGTTTGACGTCGAGGTACTCGACATCAAGGCCGCTGACACGCCCGAGCCCGCCCCGGCCGCCGCCGGAGCTCCCGCTCCCGCCCCCACGCCGGCCCCGGCCAAATAACGCCCGCCGCGTTCCCGTTTTGACGACCCTCCACCCGATGGTGGAGGGTTTTTTTTCGCCGCCGCGCGGCTTCGTCACACTCGTTTCAGCCAATTTGTTTGCCCCACCCGGGGCACCGTGGATAACCCGCTCTCTTCCCGCTGTGAAACTCGCGCTTGTCACCGAGACCTATCTTCCCGAGGTCAATGGCGTCGCCATGACGCTCGACCGGCTGGCGGCGGGCATGGTGCAGCGGGGCCATCAGGTGGAGGTGATCCGCCCGCGGCAGGCGGCGGAGGACGAGCGGGCTGCGCCTGCCTTCTGCGGTGCCAATGGGGTGAGCCACTGGCTGGTTCCGGGCATGCCGATCCCGATGTACAAAAGCCTCCGGTTGGGACTCCCCGTGGCCCCGTCGCTCGCGCGGCACTGGAAACTGCAGCCTCCCAACGTCGTGCACGTCGCGACGGAGGGCCCCCTCGGCCTCGCTGCCCTCTACGCGGCGAAACGCTTCGCCCTTCCCGTCAGCTCCAGCTTCCACACCAACTTCCATCAATACGGGGGCCATTATGGCTTTCGTGCCGGGCAGGACGTCGCCCTGCGCTACCTCCGCTGGTTTCACAACCGGACGCGCTGCACCCTCGTGCCGACGGAACAGATGCAGGCCGAGTTGCAGCGGAGCGGCTTCGAGCGCCTCGCCATCCTCGCACGGGGTGTGGATACCGCGCTATTCTCCCCGACCCGCCGGTCCGTCGAGCTGCGCCGCGGCTGGGGCGCGGAGGACGCGGACCCGGTCGTTATCTACGTGGGCCGGATCGCGGCGGAAAAGAACCTTCGCCTCGCAGTCCAGGCCTTCCTTGCCATGCAGGCAGTGGAGCCCCGGGCTCGTTTTGTCCTGGTCGGCGACGGCCCCGAGGCGGCCGCGCTCCGTCAGGAGTACCCGCAGTTTCACTACGCGGGGGTCCGGCGGGGCGAGGACCTGGCCGCGCATTACGCGTCGGCCGACGCGTTTGTTTTCCCCAGCGTGACCGAAACCTTCGGCAACGTGATCACGGAGGGTCTGGCCAGCGGGCTGGTCGTGCTCAGTTACGATTACGCCGCCGCCCGCCAGTACCTCCGCGACGGCGAGAACGGCTTCGTTGCCGAGTTCAATCACCCGGACGCTTTTGTCCGGCAGGCGCGCCGGGTAATGGAACAGCGACCCTGCTGGGAGGCGGTGCGCCTGGCGGCGCGTGCGACCACCCAGACGATCACGTGGGACGCGATCATCGGGCGGTACGAGGCCGAGCTGGTCCGGCTCTGCGGGTGACCGCCAGCCGGCCCTGCGCGGCTCAGTTCAGATTGGTCGAGTTGACCAGGAAGGGTTTTCCCTTGAGGGCGAGTTCGCCGGTGTACTCGTAAGGCTGTTTGCCGTCGGCGCCGCAGCCGTAGGTGACATTGTGCCGGCTGGTGATCGCCCCGATGCGGAAACTGTGGATCTTTTTTCCGTTGAAATCGGCAACCGTGAGGATGTTGCCGCGGAACGCGACACTCACCGCCACCGGGTCGGACAGGCGTGAGTCCGTGATCCGGCGGTGCACCGCGCCCTGGCCGTCGTAGGTGATGACCGCTTCGATGGAGCGGTCGCCGCGGCAGGCGACGTAGAAGTAGTTGTTCAGCGGATCAGGCTTCTTGCCCGCGGGGAGGAGGGGAAGGCCGCTGGCGTTGAATCGGGCAAAGCTCATGCTCACCGGGTTGCGGCCCACCTTGAACGAGCCCATCTCCGTCAGGGCGCCCGATTTCTCGTAGCTGAAACGCGCCATCAGGGAGGAGGTGTCGATGATGTGAATCGTGCCATCCTCGCGGGCGACGTAAGCCTTGTGGCGGTCAGACGACCAGCGATCGAGGTGAAGGCCGGCCAGCACCGCGGTGGGTGAGGGCAGGGACTTCTGCCAGACCACGCGCGGGGTCAGTTCGGGTTTTTCCTGGAAGGTGGCGGGCCACTGCCCGGGACCGTTTCCGCGGTTCGCCACCGTGGACTTGAAGCTCTCCTCGGAGGAAAGGTAACTATCGCGTGAATACGCAAGCAGCGCGGAGAGGTCGACGATCACCGCCTTGTTGTCCTGTTTGGACGAGACGATCGCATAGCCCTTGGTGGCGACGACCATCTGCCAGACCTGGTCACCCTTGAGCAGGTTGTTGCGGGTTCCCGCGTTGTTCAGATCGAGCTGGCTGAGGACCTTGTTGTCTGTCTGTGACGGGCCCTGCCACCAGCCGTTGCTCGAAGCGGCGACCGCGTTGGGTGCGGCCATGGGGAGATCGATGTAGCCGAGAAGCTTGAGGGATGACCAGCTCCCCTGATTGGGGAAGGCCATGTAAGGCCAGGTATGGAAGGGGAGGAATTTGCCCTCGAGGGCGACAACCGCCAGCTGGCCCTTGAGCGTCTGGGTGTCCATCACTGTGACCACGGCAAACTCGTTCGAGGCCGTCACCGCCAGGGCGGTCGGGACCTTGTGGGCCGGGAAGAGCAGCCCGGGGTAGGGACGTTCGTTGCCGGCCCGGCTTGTCTGGGTGCCGGCGACCGCCAGGAGGCCGCCGCGGTAAAGCACGAGGGCCTCGTTCTGGAGCATGGCGTAATTGCGCACCATCGCAATCGGGTGTTTAGGGGCGGTGCCGCCGAGCATTGTCTTGTAGTTGCCGTCGCGAGTCTGCGGATCGGGGTGCGGCGTGCCGCTGGCATAATCCAGCCGGGGGCTGAGGGCGAAGACGCGGTCGTAATACGCGAAGGTCTGGATCCGATCGAGACCGGGGTCGTTGACGAGGTCATCCGGCACATATCCGACCTGGCCGCAGTCGCTCCAATAATCCCCGTCCCGGATACAGCCGTCCTGTCCCAGCTCATACGGGTTGATCTTGTTGGCGAAGGAGAGCTTGCACTCCTTCGACTCCGGTCGGAAGTGCGTGGGACGGTCGTCCACCGCCAGGGGACTCAGGCGTTCGAAGCTGGGCCCCAGGCGACGGTCAACCGTCTCGCTGTCCCACGCGCCGGTGTAGCGCACATAGGCCTCGCGATCGACCGTGCCGTCGGTACGGAAAATCGAGCCTTCGGCCGCGGGTTGCGCAGGCGGAGGCGTCGCGGGCTTCGGCTTGGTCGCCGGGCGATCGTAACGTGTGCCACCAAGAAGGGTGACAACCACAGGGAGGGTGTAGACAAGAAACTGTTTGATCATGGCCAGGGCTCTTTCCCTATCGACACATGGGACCACCCTGCCGGGCCTGGCCAGAGCTTCTTGTCTAAACGAAGTGTAAAAACGGATACGCCATTTTATTGCGCCCGCCCGCCTGCGAGGTGTTGGCCTTTCGACCCGCCGTCAGCTCAGGACACCGGCGATGCAGGCGGTCAAGAAACAGGCCAGGCTTCCGCCGAGGAGCGCGCGCCAGCCGAGGCGGGCGAGCTCGCTCCGTTTCTCGGGCGCCAGCGCTCCGATGCCGCCGACCTGAATGCCGATCGACGCGATGTTGGAAAAGCCGCAGAGTGCGTAGGTAACGATGAGTTGGTCGCGGAGTTCGGGCAGTGTGCCGTTGTTCTTTGCGACCGCGAGGGAGTTGTAGGCGTAAAACTCGTTTAAAATCGTTTTCTCACCAATCAACTGGCCTGCCGCCGTGAGATGCTGCGGGCTTACGCCCATCAGCCAGGCAACGGGCGCAAAAACCACGCCGAAGACGTACTGAAGGGAAAGGGAGGTGTGGCGGCCGCTCGTGGTTTCCGCGATCCACGCGTTGAGCCCGGTCCATTCTCCGAGCGAGCCGGAGAGCATGCCGTTTACGAGTGCAATCAGGGCGGTGAAGACCAGCAGCATTGCTCCGACATTCACCGCGAGCTTCACCCCATCCGTCGTCCCGATGGCGATGGATTCGAGTGCGTTTGCGCCGATCCGCTCGCGGCTCACCTCGAGGTCGCGATTCACCTCCTCTGTTTGCGGAATGAGGAGCTTTGCCACCACCAGCGCCGCGGGAGCCGACATGACGGACGCGGTGAGCAGGTGCTTCGTGAACAACAAACGCTGGGCCGGATCTTCGCCGCCAAGCAGTGCGATGTAGGCCATCATCACGCCACCCGCGATCGTTGACATGCCGCCCACCATCACAGCCAGGAGCTCCGAGCGCGTCATCGTGTTGAGATACGGCCGGATCAACAGCGGCGCCTCCGTCTGCCCGAGGAAAATATTCCCAGAGGCAGAAAGGCTCTCCGCACCAGAAAGGTTCATCGTCTTTGAGAGCACCCAGGCAAACGCGAGCACCACCTTCTGCAGAATCCCGAGGTAGAACAACAACGAGGTGAGGGCGGAGAAGAAGATGATCGTGGGCAGGACATTGAAGGCGAAGATGAAGCCGAAGGTTTTCGGGTCATTGACCAAGCCGCCAAAGAGGAACTCCGCCCCCGCTTTGTTGAAGTCGAGGATGCTGACAAACCAGGAGCCGACCACGTCGAAGACACCCCGCACGGCGTCAACGTGCAGCACGAGCCCGCCGATCACAAATTGCAGCAGGACACCGGCGGCGATCAGGCGCCAGTTGATCGCCTTGCGATTGCTGGAGCAGGCATAGGCCAGCGCGAGAAAGACCAGAAATCCGAACAGGCCCCGAAATACGTGGCTTAATGAATCCATATAGTGGCGTCACGCGACGCGGTGCAGGTCGCGCGAGCTTGCCCGGACGGGAGGGTGGCGCGAGAAACAAACACATGACTGTTCAAGATCGCCTCGCCACCCACCTGACCAAGACGCCGGACACTGCCAATGCCATCTGGGTCGCGTCCAACGCGACCGTGGTCGGAGATGTCACGCTCGGTCCCAAAACCAGTGTGTTTTACGGCGCGGTGCTCCGCGGCGACATCGCCCGCATCATTGTAGGCGAGGGGACCAATATTCAGGATAACGCCGTGGTGCACCTGGCGGACGACCTCGACGCCGTGATCGGCAGCTGGTGCACCATCGGCCACGCCGCCATCGTTCACGCCTGCACGATCGAGGATGAATGCCTGATCGGCATGGGCGCGACTGTCCTCGACGGCGCGCGCATCGGCGCACGCAGCATCGTCGGAGCGGGCGCCGTGGTCACACCGCGCACGATCATCCCGCCGGGCTCCATGGTCCTGGGCGCTCCGGCGAAGGTTGTCCGCGCCCTCACCGAAGAGGAACAGCAGGGACTGAAGAAGTGGGCGGAAAAATACACCCACGTTTCTGCCGCTCACGCGCGGCGATAAGCGCCGCGACGCGAGGCATCACGCAGCAAGGCCGGCGGCCAGCGCCACACCGGCCTTCGCGCGGTTGAGGATGTAGAGGTGATAGCCCGGCGCGCCCTGTGCTAGCAGGTCGCGGATCTGCGTCAGGGCCCAGTCGATGCCCACCGCCTCGAGCGCGTCCGCGTGGTCACCGCCCGCTTCCAGGCGCCGAATCAGTTTCTCCGGAAGTGACGCCCCGCACATTTGGGTAAAGCGCTGGATCTGTTTGAGCGAAAGGACCGGCATGATGCCGGGCACGATCGGCACGGTGATGCCGGCCGCGCGGCAGCGGTCCACGAAGCGATAATAGACGGTGTTGTCGAAGAAGAGCTGGGTGGTGACAAACGCGCCGCCCGCGTCGACCTTGCGCTTCAGGTTGTCCAGATCGCTCTCAAAACTAGCCGCCTCCGGATGCTTTTCTGGATACCCAGCCACCCCGAGACAGAAGTCCGAATGCCTGGACTTGAGCAGCGACACGAGGTCGGCGGCATAACACAGACCATCCCGATACGGTTCGAAAGTCGCCTGACCTTTCGGCGGATCGCCACGAAGGGTCATGATATTGCGAAATCCAGCCGCGTGAATCTTGTCAGCCAGCTGTGCGATCTCGTCGCGCGTCGAGCCGACACACGTGAGGTGGGGCATCACCGTAAAGCCGCACTCGTTTTTCAGGATGGCCGACACTTGCGCCGTGCGCTCCCGAGTACTGCCGCCGGCGCCGTAAGTGACGGACACAAAGTCGGGTTGGATCCGCTTCAGCACCTCCGCCGTGGCGCGCAGGTTGGACACCCCCTCCTCGTCCTTGGGTGGGAAAAACTCAAGGGAACGCAACGGGCGATTCAGCGCGAAAAGCTGGGAAATGGTCCGGTCTGGGTGCATGACGTATCAACGCATGCGGATTCGTTGATATGAAGTAAAGGAGAACCTTCGGCTGCGCGGCGGAAGCTGCAGGCGTGGCATCGGCAGAAGGGCAGCCGGTCACGCGAAGAGCGCGAAGCATGCGAAGAGGGAGCCCTTCGAAATGGCTCCCTTCTCAAACGTCCGTCTGCCTGTTCTTCGCGTCCTTCGCGTGACCGCACGGCTCGGGTTTCGGTCTGGGAAGCCAACAGCGAGATCGTGTGGTCGTTTCCCCGGCTTCCCCCCCCCCTCGCCGAACGCCCTCTACTTGTCTCCGGAAGGTGTCTCCTTCGCGGAAGGCTCTGACGCCGCAGCTGGGCCGGCAGGCGTGGTGGCCGACGGCGCGGCTGGAATCTCAGCTGGCTTCGCCGTGAAGAGTTCGTCGCGCGTTGCCGGGAAGCTGCTGAACGCCCATTCATACACTTCGAAGGCGCGTTTGCCCATCATCGCATTAATGGGTGCGTCCGCGTCCGAATGGTGCACCGTGGCAAACACCGGGCCGGCCGGAATGGTCTCCATCTCCGGGGCGAGCCTTTCCGGCACAGCAGTTTCCCCGTTTGCGGACGCCGCCGGGTTGGGCTGGGAAAGGTCCGCCACGGAGCCAAGTGACGCAGGTCCTGTGCTGCCATCGGTCTTCGGCGCGGGTGGTTTGAGGCGCTTTTCCTCGGGTTTACGTCCGAGGCTCACGGTCACGGTCTTTCCGTCGAAGGTGGTGAGCACCGCAACGCGGGCATGTGCGCGGGCCTCCTGCACCCGGGCATCGCCGGGGTCCGCCGTTTCCGTGAACCGCAATGCCGTAAGGCTCGACAGCAATGCGTTGAGCTTGCCGGCGTCCAGCTGCCGGCCTTCCGGCGGGTTCTCCGCTGTAAACGCATCCTCCTTCTTCGCGCGCGTGACGATGACCGGCCCTCCGTCCGAAAAACGGAGTTCCACCCGGGCGACGTCATCCGCTTTCAAAGGCACGAGTGACGACTGCACCCAGTTTTTGGGTTCGGCGTCGAGGAACGCGTTTAGTCCCGCGCGGTAGGCCTTGGGTTCGTCTCCAAAACGCACAAGACGACCGCCGGCGTCCGCGTTGCGTCCGAGCGTCAGGGAGAGCAGGTCCCCCGCGCCGGTCGCGCCCATCTGGATACGCGTGTCCTTGAACTCCAGTCGCGCGAGCTTTTCCGGCCTGCCGGTGACAAACTGCTCGATCTTCGCGCCAGTCACCTCGCCCATCAGGGTGGCGAGCTTGGCCATGTCCGCCGGAAAATCGTGATAGTTGGTGACACGCCAGGTGCCGCCGTCCTGGCGGGCCAAGACTGCGGACTTGCCACTGCCCTCCACCGTGACCGTGGCGACGTTCTCAGCTGCTGCCGGATCGAGGAGGGGTTTTCCCACCCGGGGGTCGTCAGAGGCCCGGGGAGCGGGCCGGTTGGCATAAAACACGACGGCCGAGGCGACCGCCAGGACCGCAACAACGAGGGCGAGGGTCTTCAGTTTCATGACGGGCGAGCTTCAGGCTTTGCGGCGGCGGTTGTACCAGAGTCCGAGCCCGACTAGCAGCAGCGGGCTGGCCAGCAGGTTGGCCGCGAGCAGGAGGTTGCCGAGGGACTCAATTTCTTCGCGCAGCGCCTTCCGAATCTGCCGGCGCTCGGCACTGATCTGCACCTGTTTCTGCCTGAAATCTTCTATCGCCTTGCTGACCTCAGGCGAGGCCACCAGGCGGTTGCCCTCGGTTTTCCGACCCTGCAGTTCGGTCAACTGACGCTGCACCTCGGCGAGGTTGGCGTCGAGTTCCGCCAGGCGTTCCTGGTAACGCTGGCTGGCGCGGACCTCCATTGCCTTCACCACCGTGAAGGGACGGTCGGAACTTCCTTTGCCACGGATGGTGATCAGGTCCTCCGAACCCGCCAGGAACTCCAGGGCATTGCTGCCGAAGGAAAGGTTGTCGTTGAGAGGCTCCGCCGCATTCAGACCGGGGATACGGATGCGGCGCACACTGTAGTCGTCGAGAAGGAAGTCGCTGTCCGTGACGACGATCAGGGTGGAGGTTTCCTTTGACTCCGAGAGGTGGTTCGGCGTCGGGGCCGCACTCTCGGGCTTGTCCTTCGGGTCCGCCGGTGTCGCCTCCTTCGGAGCGCCATTGGGGAATGCGGATGGCAACCGGCCCTGCATCAGCACTGCCAGCGTGCGTTTGCCGGTCGGCTTCACCTGACGGGTCACTTCCTCCGGTTGTGCGAAGCCGATTGCGGCTGCCGCCAGCTCGCCACTCTGCGGCGAAGTCTCGACCAAGGGTGTGACGGTGACTCCCTCCTTGGCAGTGACAGATAGGCTGCCGGCCTCGATGAACCAAAGCTTTTCCAGTTGCCCCGTGGGCAGCGCCCGGGCGTCGACGTTGTCCTGGGTCAGCCAGAGCCAAATGGGATAGCGGACGACCTGACCATCACCGGTGGCAACTTGGGCGGCGTTTTCCAGGTCACCGACGATCATCTGTGGGTTGTAGGTGATGCCGTAGGCCTTGAAGAGGTCGGGGAGATCACTGGATACATTCGGCTGCGGCCCGCCGAACATCGCCATCTGCCCGCCCTGGCGCTTGAAGTGCTGCGAGGCGGGGTCAACCGCGATAAAGACCGGCTTTCCGGACAGGATGAACTGGTCGATCGCGTAGT
The DNA here is from genome assembly GCA_023428905.1 of Verrucomicrobiota bacterium. GTDB lineage: Bacteria > Verrucomicrobiota > Verrucomicrobiia > Opitutales > Opitutaceae > EW11. Next base: position 12,231 of record JAEYWP010000018.1, on the reverse strand, counting down.
GAAGTGCCGGTGACACACCTTGCGGGTGAATGATCGCCAACGCATCCAGGTCGGAGGGGAGGGTGGAGGCCGCTCCTTCCACCGTGACGATCTCGAAGGTCCGCTCCCACTCGCTCATCACAAACTGGGGCTCGGCCTGCGGCTGGCGCATCATCATCATGGGGTTGGCCGGACTCCCGCGCAGGGGGAGGCTGGTGAGCAGCCCGAGCTTCTTCTTCTCCACCTGCTGGACGGTGTGGATCAGCTGCGAGAGGTCATACTCGAGAAACTGCTCACGCTGCGGGGTGAAGGCTGCGATCGTCTTCTGCTGGTCTGCCTGGGTCGCCACGACGCCGAAATACACCCGTTCCCCTGTGGGAAGCATCTGCGGGCTGAGTCCGGCGGCGGTCGCCCGTTCCTCCTCCGGGGTGTCGGGCTTGGGATCGAGCACCGTCAGTTGCACGCGCCCGCCGGAAGCGCGCACATACTGGCGCAACATTTCCTGCACGCGGGTCGCGAAGTTTTTGTACGCGATCGGCAGGTTCTCAAGGCTCTTGGTGAAATAGAACTCCAGTTCGACCGGTTCCTCCAGCTTGCCGAGGAGCGCCTTGGTGCCGGGCGAGAGGGTGTAGATGTCGTCGGCGGTGGCATCGATACGCACCGGCAGGGACGACGCGAGGTAGTTGACTAGGACCAGGCCGACGAAAAGGAGGACGACGGCGGTGAGTTTGCTTCCGAGTTTCATGGGTCTGCGGCGCAGGGTCAGCGCTCCAGCGCAACAACGTTGAGGAAGAGGGTGAAGCCGATCAGCGAGAGAAAGAACGCCACGTCCTTGGGATCGATGATCCCGCGGGTAAACGCCTCAAAATGTGTCATGAAGCTGAAGTTCGAAATCGCATCCACCACCGCAGTGGGGAAGAGAGCGGTGAGGAACTCGCCGAGCGCGCTCAGCCCGAGAAAAACCAGCAGTGCGCAGGCCAGAAAGCTGAGCACAAAACTGATCACCTGGTTTTTGGTCAGCGCCGACGTGAGACAACACACCCCCAGGTAGCCGCCCGCCATCAGGATCGCCCCGGTGTACGTCGCGGCCATCACACCCCAGTCGGGATCACCCAGAAATGCGACCGTGATCACCATGGGAAAGCTCATCAGGATCGCGACAGTGAGGAAGGCCCACGCCGCAAGAAACTTACCGAGCACGCAGTCCAGGGTGGTCAGCGGGAGGGTGAAAAGCAGTTCAACCGTGCCGGAGCGTTTCTCCTCACTCCAGAGCCGCATTCCCACGGCAGGCACGAGGAAAAGAAAGAGCCAGGGGAAGAACTGGAAGTAGCCCTCGAGTGTCGCCTGGCCCGCCCGGTAGAACGCGCCGTAGCGGGAGAAAGCGAGGGCAACCGAGAGGACGAGGAAGGCGATGAGGAAAACGTAGGCGACCGGCGACCGGAAGTAGCCGAGAAACTCGCGTTTGAAGACGGGGGAAACTTGTGACATGGCGGAACGGATACGGGCGTTGCTGGGCGCGGGCTCAGACGTCGCTGAGGGTCAGTTCGCGGAAAATCTCGTCCAGGCGGGCGCCCGGCTTTCGGGCGCGCAGCTGGGCAGGGGTTTCATCGGCCACCACCCGGCCTTGGGATATGATAATGACCCGGGTGCAGATCGCATCCACCTCCTCGAGGATGTGGGTGGAGAGGATGACGGCCTTTTCCGCCGCCATGCTTTTGATCAGCGAACGGACCTCGTTCTTCTGGTTTGGGTCGAGACCATCCGTCGGTTCATCCAGCACCAGGACGGGCGGGTTGTGCAGCAGGGCCTGGGCAAAACCGACCCGCTGCTTGTAGCCCTTCGAGAGCGTCTCAATTGTCTGGCGCCGCACCGGAGCGAGATGCGTGAGCTGGATGGCGCGGTTCACCGCTGCATCCCGCGCGCCGGTGTCGCGCAGCGAGCGGCATTCGGCGATGAAGGTGAGGAATTCCTCCACGGTCATCTCGCCATAGGCGGGCGCGCTCTCCGGAAGGTAGCCGATCTTCGCTTTGACTGCCACCGGGTCGACGGTGACGTCGTGCCCGTCGACCCACGCGGTGCCGTCGGTGGGCCGCAGGAAACCGGTGATCATCTTCATCGTGGTGGACTTCCCGGCGCCATTGGGGCCGAGGAAACCGAGGATATCACCGCGTCGCACGGAGAAGGATACGCCGTCGACTGCGCGTTTTGCGCCGTAGTGTTTCACCAGACCTTTGACTTCAATCATGGAGACAAAGCAGGCAGAGTTAGAACCGTTCCTCCGGGACGTCCGGGGCGGCCGTCGCTCGATGGGGAAGGGAAGGCTAGCTGCTAACAAATCCCACCCATCCCGCCGCAAGCAAAAAACGGCTGTCGAAGATTACAGTTTGGTAAGGAAGCGCCGGCGCTCCGCGCCGGAATGGCGCGCGCCCAACGCGCGCGAGTGACCAATGACCAATGACCAATGACCACCCTCCTGTTGTAGGCGGGGTGCCCTCACCCCGCGCCTTGGACGCCGCCCCCCTTGCTCGGCGCGCCGTGCGAGCGCCCCCTCCGTAACGCATCCCCCAATACGTCCGTCCCAAAATCAAGAATCACGAATCAAGTATCATGAATCGCCAATGATCCCTTCTTCGCCTTTTTCTTCCGCCACGCTGAGGAACGCGGCGAGGGCCGGGTCGGGCGGCGTGCCGGCCCTCCAACCGAGCACCAGACGGCTCTCTGGCGCGTGGCCGACGAGAGGTCGGAACAACACGTCAGGCGGCACATGCCGCGCCTCGGAGGGCGTAATGAAGGTCGCGCCGATGCCCGCGCGTACCAGGCCGATGCCATTGGCGCGCGGCCACACCTCCTCCGCAATCCGCGGTGTCATGCCCGCCTGCGCACAGGCGGTGAGGATGCGGTCGTAAAAGCCCGGATTGTGGGACCGCGGAAAGAGCACAAAAGGCGTGTTTGCGAGATCCTTTAGCCGGAGACGAGCCCGGCTTGCCAGCGGGTGGTCAGCCGGCAGCAGCACGCCGTTTCGCTCCCGAAGGAGCAACCGCGTCTTCAGCCCCGGGGTTTCCGCATCCGGGTGAAAAAAACCGCAGCCCAGATCGCCCGCCAGCAAGGCCGCACGTTGAGCCGAGGTGGGGGATTCATTTAACTCCACCCGGATTCCCGGAAACCGCCGGTTGAACTCCCGCAGGATTCCCGGGAGGACCGTGGCCATGGCGAGACCGGTAAAGGCCACGCGCACATGGCCGCTTTGCCCCTCGGTCAATGCCTGGAGCTCGTGCGCGGCGCCCGCGAGCGACTTGAGCAAGGGCTCGATCCGGTCCGCAAACGCACGCCCGGCGGGGGTCAGTTCCACCCGTCGCTGGGTACGCACAAAGAGCTGTGACCCCAGGGACTTCTCCAACTGCGCAATCTGACGGCTGAGCGCGGGCTGCGCGACCGAAAGCGCCTCCGCTGCCCTCCTGAAGTGGAGCTGCCGGGCGACCTCCAGGAAATAGACGAGGTGCCGCAACTCATACGGAAATTGATACTCGCGAGGCATCAATGCAGACGAAACAAGTATTTTTCGGCAACGCAAGGGTCGGGTAAGATCAGGGCGTTGACGGCTCCCGCCGTTTCCGGAAACCTTACCCTCTTTTCCATGGCCAAATCACTCTTTCAAAAAGTCTGGGACGCCCATGCCGTCCGCACCCTGGCAAATGGCCAGACGCAACTCCTGATCGGCACGCACCTCATCCATGAGGTGACCAGCCCGCAGGCCTTTGGCATGCTGCGCGACCTCGGCCTGAAGGTCCTGATGCCGCACCGCACCTTCGCCACGGTGGACCACATCGTTCCCACCGACCAGCTGGTGGAGCCCTACGCCGACCCCTTGGCCGACGCGATGATCAAGGAGTTGCGCAAGAACTGCCAGGAGTTCGGCATCACCTTCTTCGACCGCGCCACCGGCAAGCAGGGCATCGTGCACATCGTCGGCCCCGAGCAGGGTATCACCCAGCCGGGTACGACCATCGCCTGCGGTGACTCCCACACCTCCACCCACGGCGCCTTCGGCGCGATCGCCTTCGGCATCGGGACCACCCAAATCCGCGACGTTCTGGCCACACAGACGATGGCGCTGGGCCGTCTCAAGGTGCGCCGCATCAACGTCGACGGCCGGCTGCGTCCGGGCGTCTACGCGAAGGACGTTATCCTCCACATCATTCGCACCCTCGGCGTGAATGGTGGCACCGGTTTTGCCTACGAATACGCCGGCAGCGTCTTCGATGGCTTCACCATGGAGGAGCGCATGACGGTGTGTAACATGTCCATCGAGGGCGGCGCCCGCGTGGGGTATGTGAATCCTGACGACACCACCTTCGCCTATCTCAAGGGCCGTCCGTACGCCCCAAAGGCGGCGGAGTGGGATGCGGCGGTCGCGCGCTGGCGTTCCTTTGCCTCCGATCCGGGCTGTCACTACGACGACGTGTTCAATATCCGCGCCGAGGACATCGCGCCGACCGTGACCTGGGGCATCAACCCGGGGCAGGGGATCAGCATCGGCGAAACCATCCCCGATCCCAGCAAGGCCACCGCCGTCGACGAGAAAGCGTCCATCGAAGAAGCACTCGCCTACATGAAGCTGAAGCCGGGTGCCCCGATCAAGGGCACGCGTATCGATGTCGCCTTTCTCGGGTCCTGCACCAACGGGCGCTTGAGCGACTTCCAGGAGGTCGCCAAATACATCAAGGGCAAGAAGGTCGCCCCCGGCGTCAAGGCCATCGCCGTCCCCGGCTCCCAGGGCGTCGCCCTGATCTGTGAATCACTCGGGATCGACAAGGTCCTGCGCGAAGCCGGCTTTGAGTGGCGCGCAGCCGGGTGCTCGATGTGCCTGGCCATGAACCCGGACAAGCTGATCGGCGATCAGCTCTGTGCCAGCTCCTCCAACCGCAACTTCAAGGGACGCCAGGGCAGCCCCACGGGGCGCACGATCCTGATGAGCCCCCTGATGGTGGCTGCCGCCGCGATCACCGGTGAAGTCTCGGACGCCCGCGAGGTGTTCGACGTCAAATCCCTCCCCGCCGCCGTCTAACTCACTCCCCACATGGCTCTCGCAAAAATCACCCAGGTCGCCGGCCGCGCAGTGTATGTGCCCGGAAATGACATCGACACCGACCGCATCATCCCGGCGCGTTTCATGAAGTGCGTCACTTTCGACGGACTCGGCGAATATCTCTTTTACGACGTTCGCAAGAATGCGGACGGCACCGACCGTGCCCATCCGCTCAATGAAGCCCGCTTCAAGGGGGCGACCATCCTGTTGTCCGGCGCCAATTTTGGCTGCGGCTCCTCCCGCGAACACGCGCCCCAGGCCATTCAGAAATATGGCTTCCGCGCGGTCGTGGCGGAAAACTTCGCCGAGATCTTTTTTGGCAACTGCACCACGCTCGGCATCCCCTGCGCCACCGCCAGCCGGGCTGACATCGCCCGCATTGCGGCCGCGGTCGAAGCCGACCCGCAGGTGGAGGTCGTGATCGACGTCGAAAAGCAGCAGATCCGCTTCGGCGGCCAGACGGTGCCGGCGAGCTTCCGCGAGGCGGCTCGCGATGCACTGGTGAACGGTCGCTGGGACGCAATCGGCGAACTGCTCGACGGGAAGGCCGCCGTCCTCACCACCGCGGCGAAACTGCCCTACCTCGCCGCCTGAGCGAGGCGTCGCACGCACTCGGCGGGGCTTGGCCCCGCCTTTTTTGTGCCCCGGGTCGACGCCGTTTCACCCCACGCCGCGCGTTCTGTCCGGTCGGCCGGCCGCGGATTTTGGTTCGCGCTCTCAACCGAGCCGGGTTTTAGTGGACCTTTTCCAGCCGGTTTACGTCACACCTGTACCTATGCTGCTGCTTTCTGCCGTCGACGCGCTTCGCATCGTCCAGTCCGCCGGGCTGTTGATCTATCCCCTTGGCCTGGCCTCGGTGGTTGCGGTCTTCATCATCTGCGAACGCAGTTACGCCCTGCGCGACGGCGCCATCATTCCCGAAGACCTCGCGGACGCGGTGCTCCAGGGACGTACGTCGCCGGGCGGCACCCATTCCGCGCTGGGACGCATCATCAGTTTCACCGAGCGCCATCCGGGTGACGAAGACGGCGCCAAGGCATATGCCCGCCTCGAGGTCATGAAGATGGAGCGCGGGGTCAGCTACCTTGACACCATCTACACCGGGGCACCCTTGATCGGTCTGATCGGTACCGTTTTCGGCCTGCTTTCCGCCTTCTCCGTGATCGATCCGAACACCCGGATGCCCGATCCCGTCAAGTTCACCGAGAGTGTCGGTTATGCGTTGAGCGCCACCCTGCTCGGCTTGCTCGTCGCCGTGCTGGCCTTGGTGGGCAATGGTTACCTCCAACGCCGCGTGGATCACCACGCGGCGCGGCTCGACGTCTTGCTCGAACGATTGCTCGCCCACCGCTCCGGTCGGAGCCTTCCGGCCGCTCCCACGGGTCCGACCACCAGCGCCCGGGAACTGATTTCATGAACGGTCTCCGCGTCAAACGCCGGCACCGGCCCGAGCTTCCGCTGGTGCCGCTGATCGATGTGCTGGTGATGCTGGTTCTGTTCTCGTTCGTCACCATGCGTTTTGCGTCCACCCAGACGCTGAACATCACCCTGCCGAAGGTGGATACGGCGGGTAAGAACGTCTTCCAGGGGGCGGTCAGCATCGGTATCGGGCCGGACGGCTCCATCGCCTTCAACAACCGCGTGGTCTCGCGCGACCAGCTTCAGGACCTGCTGGTGCAGCTGAACCAGTTGAACCGCGACATGCCTGTCCTGATCAGCGCGGACCGCCAGACGGCACTCGAACACGTCACTTTCGTCATGGATGCCTGCCGTAAGGCGGGCCTCAACAAGTTCAGCCTCCAGAGCCGGGCACAATGAGCCTCAAGATCGTCATCACCGGCGTGACCCGCGGGCTGGGTCGCGCCCTGGCTGAAACCTACATCCGCGAGGGCCATACCGTGATCGGCTGCGGCCGCGGTGCGGAAGGGATCCTCGACCTGCGCTTTTCGCATCCCGCGCCCCAGGATTTCTCCGTGGTGGACGTGGCCGAGCCAACCAAGGTCGACATGTGGGCGGAGCGCGTGGTCGGTATCCACGGGGCTCCCGACCTGTTGATCAACAATGCCGCCCTCATGAACACGCCCGCCCCGCTGTGGGAGGTGCCGGCGCAGGAGTTTTCCCGGCTGGTCGACGTGAACATCAGAGGCGTGGCCAACGTCATTCGGGCCTTCGTGCCCGGCATGCTGAAGGCTCGGCGCGGCGTTATCGTCAACCTCAGCTCGGGCTGGGGCAGGTCGGTCTCTGCGGAGGTCGCCCCGTATTGCGCGACCAAGTACGCAATCGAGGGCCTGACCAAGGCGCTCGCCGAGGAGTTGCCCGAGCCGCTCGCGGCCATTCCGCTCAACCCCGGCATTATCGACACCCCGATGCTGCGCACCGCGTGGGCGGACGATGCGGCCAGCTACCCGGCCCCCGAGGAGTGGGTGAAGAAGGCAGCGCCCTTTATCCTCAAGTTATCCCGCCAGCACAACGGCCAGTCCCTGACGGTGCGCTGACGCTCAGGTCTGCGTCCCGTAGTACTTCTTGTAGCTGCGGTAATAGCGGTAGTTGGAGTAATATTCGATCCGGCGCGTCGACATGCCGTTCAGGACGATGCCGAGGACGTCGTGCTTCCCGTTCTCGAGGGCGCGCGCATAGAGCCGGATGTGCTTCCGCCCCGCGTGATTGAAGCGGCAGACATAAATCACCTCGTCGGTGCGCTCCGCGAGCAGCATCGCATCGGTCACCGCTCCGAGCGGCGGAGAGTCCACCACCACGAGGTCGTAGTGCTTTTTTAATGTGGCCAGAAGCTCTCCGAAACGTGGGTGCTCGAGCATCTCGGTCGGGACCTTGGAGCGCCCCCCCGAGCAGAGCAGGGAAAGGTTCTCACCCAGCTTGGTGATACCCAGGTGCGGGTTGGCCGAGAGGTCACCATCGAGGGAGGCGCCGTTCTCGAACCAGGTGATGATCCCGGCCTGGTTGCCCTGGTTGTAGTGGCGGTGCAGCATCGGCCGACGCAGGTCGCAGTCGACCAGCAGGGTGCGCTTGCCGTGGCGGGCAAAGCTCGCGGCCACGTTGCAGGAGACGAGCGTCTTGCCCTCCCCGGGAATGGTGCTCGTGACAAGGATCGCTTTTGGAAAATCCAGCTTCGAGTGAATCTTGGCCGCACTGTATACACCCAGAAAGGACTCGGTCCCTGGCGCCTCTTCACCCTTCAGGACCAATTGGTATTTGTCCGAGTCCTTCAGGCCGGAAAGGTCGGGGATGATCCCGAGCAAATTCAGGCCGATGTAGGATTCGACGTCCCAGGCGCTCTTGATCCGGTCATCGATCATGCTAAGGCCGATCGCAACCGCGAGGAAGACGAGCAGGCCGAGGGCCAGGCTGGTGCGCACCACGCTGGCCAGATGAGGGGAGAACGGCGCACCGGCGGGGACCGCGCGATCGAGGGGCCGCACCGGGACCTTCTCGAGCCTACTGCTGGTGGTGGTCTGGCTGAGCCGGTCGAGGATCTGGCTGTAATTGCTTTTTGCGACCACCGCCTGGTTCTCCAGGCTGCGGAAATCCACCGCCAGGTCGCGGAGCCGCAGCTGCTCCCTTTCCTGCAGTGCGTATTCGTTCTCCAATGACTTTTCGTTTGCCCTGGCCTTTTCCAGGCTGGCCTGAAGGTCGGCAATGGCGAGGGCGATCAGGCGTCCGAGCTGCTCCTGGGCCACGGCGATGGCGCGGCTGATCTCAATCATCCGGGGGTGACGCTCGAGGTAACGCTCGCTCAGGACCGATTCCTGCCGCTGAAGTTCGGCCAGCTGCGCGCGCAGCGCAGGGATGGTCCCGTGCCCCGAGATCGCCGCGATTTCCAGGAGGTCCCGGTTGTCGCGCCGGAAGGCGCCCACCTGGTTGGAAAGCTCTTCAATCCCGAGCCGCTCCAGACGCGCCGCCTGAAGCGCAGCATTCACCGTCTTCAGGCGATCCGTGATGATATTCACGCTCCCGTCCAGCGAGACGAGATTGTGCTCCCGCATGTAAGCCTGCAGACGCGCATCGGCGGCCTCGGCATCCTTGCGCAGTTGTTCCGCGCTGAGCCGGAGGTGGTCGACCGCGTATTCGTTTTTCCCGCTCACGCTGTCCAGCAGGTACTGCATGAACTGGTCGACATAGCGATTGGCCACCAATGCGGCCGCCTCTGGATCGGGGTGCACGGTGACGATCCGAATGATAAAGCTGTTGCGCACCGATTCGACCCGAAAGCCACCCAGCATGTCGGGCAGGGAGGGCAGGGGCTTGCCGGCATCCGCCGTTCGCAGGTAAGGCCGTTGCAGGACCTTGACCTCGTCCGGCGTGAGCGATTCGAGCACCTTGCCGCGCAGGCGCGCGCTGTTGAGGACCTGAAGGTGGGTGTTGAGGTCCAGATCGCTGGTCACGGAGAGGTCCACCACCTCCTGGCTGGTCACAATCTTCTCCGGCTTCTCGATCTGCAGGGTGGCCGCGCTCTGAAAGAGCGGCGTCTGCCGCGCCTTGTAGTATCCAAAGCCAAGGGCCACGAGCAGCGCCAGCGGCAGCGCGATCCACAATCGCTCACGCAGGATGATGAGGTAATCGCGCAGGGTGCGGCGCTCATTGGGCGCTTCACCCGGGGTGGTGTGCTGCGGAGAGCTGCGCATCGAGCCTTCAGCCATGGTGGTGGTCCCGGTTGCTCAAATGATGCGCTCCGGAACATACACGATGTCGCCGGGCTGAAGCAGAAGGGAGTTGTCCGTGGCGCGGGCACGGTCGCGGCCCTTGATCAGGCTTTCGACGTCCACCGTAAAGACCGTCTTTTTGCCGTCCGGAGTCAGGCGGGTGACGGAGACCGCGGTGCCGCGCGCTGTGTCGCTGAAGCCGCCGGCCTTGGTCACCAGTTCGAGCACGGTCATGGATGCCTCGATCGGCAGCGCGTACCGACCGGGATTGCGGACCTTGCCGTCGATGGAGACTTCGCGGGGGGCGTATTCCTCGACGTTGATTGTGACCTGGGGCTTCTTCAGGTAACGGCCGTCTCGATACGCGCTTTCGATCAGCGCCTGAGCCTCGCTCACTGTCTTTCCCGCGATCGGCACCTCTCCCACCAGGGGAAGGTTGACCGCACCCTTGGCGTCCACCCGGGCGATGACCGAAAGGTCATCCTCCTGGAATACGGCGATGCGCAGCCGGTCGGTGTTTGCGATCGTGTAGGAAGGGCGGGTGGGCTCGGTCTGTCCGTGGCCCGCAAGCGGCAGAAATGATAGCCAGACCAAGAGGCACCACCGGAGGAAGGGTGACGGAAAGCGGGTCATCAGGGGTGGCGCGAAGTCTTTACCAGCGCGTGCTGGCATTCAACGAAATCGAGTGGCGGTCGTAATCGGAGGTCGGGAGGGTGGACCAGTTCTGGAAATACAGGTACGACAGCGTCACGCGGAGCCGTTCACTGAAGGTGTAAGTCACTCCGGTGGAAAGCCCGACCCCGTCGTCGGTGCGGTCACCCCCGTCAAGGAAACGCAGGTGGGTGTGGCTCAGGGCCGCAAAGGCCATGGTCCGACCATTGACGCCGTATTGGAAGTCGAGTGACGCGGAGGTGATGTCCACGCTGTCGTCTGTCGCCACCGTGGACACATCCTTCGAGACATTGCCGGTCATGCTGAAGCGATTGGTCACCGTCCAGGTGGTCGCGACCGACGCGGTTAGACCGTCGTGCGTGGTGCGCCCGCCTTGGGACGGGTCGATCTCCCGGCGCTGCCAGCCGATCCGGGCATTGCCATTCAGCTTGGTGATGATCTTGCCGGTGATCCCCAGGTAAACCGCATGGTCCACGTCGGTCGTGTCGACCGACGTCTCCGTGGTGCGGTAGCGGTAGCCGACGAGCAGGTCCCGCTCGCTGTTGAGCGCGAAAATATCAGGTTTGAAGTGCGACAGAAGAGGCGGGACGGGTAGCCGGTTTGTCGCTTCCGAGGACAGGAGCTAAAGCTTGCCGCAGGAAGCGACAAACTGGCGTGGTATCATCTTCGGATAGTAGACTTCGTTAGGGGTTTTATATCCGAGGCGGCGTCTGGGGCGGTCGTTTAGCAGTTCGGCAATACGATCGCAGTCCTGTTGGGAGAGGTTATTCAGATTGGTGCCTTTGGGTAGGTACTGCCGAAGCAGACCGTTGAGGTTTTCGTTCGAGCCGCGTTCCCATGCGTGGTGTGGAGTCGCGAAGTAGAAGGTGATGCCCAGGCTAGCTTCGATGTCTTTGTAGGAGTGGAACTCGGAACCATTGTCCGCGGTGATGGTGTGGACTCGGTCTTTATCGACCTGGAGCAGTTCGTAGACGCGTTGTGCTGTCAGCTCGGCGGTTGCCCGTGCGAGTTTGCCGATACGCACCAGGCCGGTCATGCGTTCGACCAGGGTGAGAACGGCGGCCTTGCCGCTACCGTGCACGGTGTCCGCTTCCCAGTCGCCAATGCGGGTGCGCTTGTCGACGATGTCGGGACGATCACCGATCATGCGTTTGCCCGCTAGACGCCCGCGGCTGTCATAGCGGCCGTAGCGCTTGCGACGCTGTTTGCGTGCACCGCGTAGATGAGACCACACAGATCCACCGCCTGCCTTATCCGCCCAGATCCATTGATACATCGTCTCGTGGCTCATAAGCTTTACGCCCTCCAGTTTGGCACGTCCAACGATCTGCTCGGGGCTGAGTCTCTCCTCTAGCAGGAGCTCGACCAGCTCGAAGTCCTCTGGACCGTATCGCCGATTGCGTCTGGACCGGGATCGCCGCGCGCGGGTCTTCTCTCCGGCGTGGCTGGGCCGGTAGAAATCGTCGTGTACGGAGCGATTACGCTTTAGCTCTCGATAGATGGTACTGCGGTGTCTTTGGAGTGCTACCGCGATCGCAGAGACACGGAAGCCTTGCTTGCGCAAAGCCGCTATCTCATATCTCTCCTCATCAGAAAGCTGTGTGTAAGCCATCCGGGAGAAATGTCGCACTTACTTCTTGAATCCAAGTCGCCGAACAAGGCGCTACAGCCAACGGCTACGGCTGTCATGCATCCTGCTGACGCAGGATGCCCGCCAGCCGCAGCCGTGGCTGATCTTTAACGTTCGGCAATCCTCAGAGATTGAGGGTTGAGCTAGGCGCTACCGCGCCACGGTGGTGCTGAGTCCGATCGCGTTTGCTGTCCTCGAGTTCTTTT
>JAEYWP010000027.1 GCA_023428905.1 Verrucomicrobiota bacterium | reverse complement strand
ACAACGGTCATTCCGAGGAACTCGCCGCCGCGTTGAAGCGCTGGCAGGTTGAGCAGAACCTCCGGGCCCCCGTCCTGCTCTGGATCGTCAAGAACCGCCACTCAAAGAAGTTCGCCAAGCTGCTGAACGACCTGATCACCCCGCGCCTCCTGAGCGCGATCTTCTTTGCGATCGACTACGAGGCGCTGCAGGCGTCCGGCTCCCGCCGCATCCCCCTCGGCGAAATTCTGAGCGACGATCCAGACCTGATCGCCGACCTGCTCTCCACCGCGGATCCGGAAACCGCCCGCGACCTCGCCAACACGCTGATGCTGAACCAGGGCTTCGAGGAGCTGACCAAGAAGTCGCTGCTCGCCCGCTTCATCAAGATCTTCCCCTCGATCCAGTCGCTCGTCGCAGCCGACGCCGAGGGCAAGGAAGAGCAGTTGCTCGTGTCGCGCGGCAGTTTTGAGCGCAAGCGCGAGGAATACGAAACCATCGTCTCGAAGAAGATTCCGGAAAACTCCAAGGCGATTGCGGTCGCGCGCGAGCACGGCGACCTGAAGGAAAATTCCGAATACAAGATGGCCAAGCAGGACCAGCAGGTGCTGATGGCCCAGAAATCGCAGCTTGAGCGCGAGCTCGCACGCGCGCGCATCACCGACTTCAAGGACGTTTCGACCGAGCAGGTCGGCGTGGGCAGCGTGGTCGACGTGACCATTGGTGCCGGCGGCAAGACCGTCCGCTACACCATCCTCGGCGCTTGGGACAGCTCCCCGGAGCAGGCGATCATCGCCTACAAGACCCCGCTCGGCCTGGCCCTCCTCTCCAAAAAGGTCGGGGACACGGTGAAGGTGAAAATCGGAACCTCCGAGGAAAGCTACACCATCAAGGCGATCAGCCGCTACGTGGATACACAGCAATAAGCCTCTTCCGCAAAGGGCGCCGATGGGCGCCCTTTTTTTGTGTTCGCGCAGGGCGGAATCTACCGTTCCGATCTGCTTTTCAGAGCGATGCTCCCCGAACTCAAGCAAGGCATGGTGATTGGGCTGGCGGTATCCGTGCCGGTGGGACCGATCGCGCTGCTGATCATGCGCCGGTCGCTGCGCGACGGCAAGTTGGCGGGCTGGGTGTCGGGCTTGGGGGCCGCCACGGCGGATGCGATTGCGGGCACGATCGCCGCCCTGGGGCTGTCGGCCGTGATGTCGCTGATCGAGGACCACGCGCTACTCCTGCGCCTCTTTGCGGGCGTGGTGCTGATCTTGCTCGGACTGCACACCCTGCGTGCGCGGGTGCCGCTCGACTCAAAACGCCCGATCCACGCGCGCAATCTCGTCACCGCGTTTTTCTCCACTGGCGCCCTCACCCTCGCCAATCCGATGACGTTTTTCGGCATGATGTTCGTCAGCGCCGCCGCCGGCGTCGGCACCCGCGAACTCACCCCGGTCAACACCGCCTTCCTCATCACCGGGATCCTCGCCAGTTCCGCCACCTGGTGGCTGGTCCTCAGCACCGGAGCCGGCTGGCTCGGCAAACGCCTCGGCCCAAACACACTCCACGTCATCAACCTCGTCGCCGGAGCCGTCATCATTTCCATCGGCGTCTATCAACTCGCCGAGGTCGTGAGCTTGAGGTTTTTCGAGACGTCGTGAGACAGGATTCTTGATTCGTGGTTTGTCCGACCGCGGACACCGCCTGCGAAGTCCGATTGGTCACTGCGCACGCCTGCGGCGCGCGCCATTCGTCATTCGCGCTTCGTCCTTCGACATTCCGGCGCCACGCGCTGGATTGACCTTCCCCGCCCGTTATCCACCCTCTCCAACCATTGAATACGTCCTGGGACACCCTGAAGGTTCTGTCTGACCCGACCCGTGTGCGCCTGCTCGCCCTCCTTCGCCGCGAGGAGCTTTCCGTGGCCGAGCTGCAGGAGATCCTGGGGATGGCGCAGTCGCGCATCTCGTCCCAGCTCGCCCTTCTTCGCCAGGCAGACCTGGTGGTCGACCGGCGCGAGGGCAAGAAGGCCTACTATTCGCTGCGCCCCCAACTGGCGGAGCGGCACTACGCGTTGATTTACGCCGCCTGTGAGGCGGTGGCCCAAGCGCCCGAACTTGTGGCCGACGTGAATAACCTGGACCGGATCATCTCCAAGCGGAGGCAGGCGTCCGAGGCCTACTTCAACCTCATCGCGGGAAAGCTCGGTAAAAACTACTGTCCGGGCCGCTCGTGGGAGGCGATCGGACACCTCGCGCTGCGCCTGGCCCCGCGCATCACCATCGCCGACCTCGGCGCTGGCGAGGGCCTGCTCTCACAGCTCCTGGCACGCCAGGCCGAGCAGGTGTGGTGCATCGATAATTCCCCGCGCATGGTGGAGGTCGGCACGGAGCTGGCCGCGAAAAACGGGCTGGCGAACCTGGCCTACAAACTGGGCGACATCGAACAGGTGCCCTTGCCGGACGGGTCCGTGGACCTCGCCATCCTCAGCCAGGCGCTGCACCACGCCGCACATCCGCAGCGGGCGGTGGGCGAAGCTTTCCGAATCCTGCGCCCTGGGGGCCAGTTGTTGATCCTCGACCTTAAGGAACACACGTTCGAGAAGGCGCGGGAGCTGTATGCGGACGTCTGGCTCGGCTTCACTGAAAGTGCGCTGCACGGCTTTCTGAAAACCGCAGGTTTCCAGCAGGTCGATGTCACCACCGTGGCGAAAGAAACGGCAGAGCCGTTTTTTGAAACAGTGCTGGCGTCGGCGTCGAAACCGGCGGCCTAACGTCTTACTCTGTCACTCCCTATTATCCGGCAGGGGTTGCGGGTGCGGGCGCGGATCAGAGGCTGAGCAACCTGCGAACGTGCGCGCACATGGCGGCATTGCCCGCGATGTACTGGATACGTTTCATTTTCAGGTCGAACACGCGCATCGGAAATTGCTCGCCGTTAAGGAAGATCACCTCGCCCCCGCCGGCCAGGCAGAGCGGCACACCGGCCGCGATGTCCCAGATCTTGACGTTGTGGTCGATCGTCACGTCGAGGATCCCCACCGCGACATACGCGAGGTGCAGGGTGCTGCTGCCCAGCCCTCGGATCTTGAAGTTCTCCACCAGGATCTGGGCATGGCCCGAGTACGTCTTGTCGTAGGGGCTGTGGAAGCCGAGCATGCTCTGCGGGGATGGCGCGTCGGCCTTGACCACGGCCTGCCGATCCCCGTCCCAGAGGCCGAAACCCGGTCCTCCGTGCATCAGGACCCGCCGCCCCATGTCGTAAATAATGCCATACACGGGCCTGCCTTCTTCCAGGAGCGCAAGCGAGATGGCGCAATACGCTATGCCGGTGGCGTAATTATTGGTGCCGTCGATGGGATCGAGCACCCATGCATGCCGTGCCGTGACGGCGATGGGCTGGTCGGTATCCGCCAGCTCCTCACTGAAGAACTGATCGGTGGGGAAATGGGCACGGAGCGCGGAAACGATATTCTCCGAAATGGCGATATCGACCGCGGTCACGCGCGTGCCATCGCTTTTCCAGCGGCTATGCGCCTTGCCGAACTCGCGGTGGAGGAGCTCCACCTGGGCGAGCACTGCGGCTTTTCCGGCTTCGATGCGGGCGGTAAGATCAGTCGATGGCATGCGTGACACAAGTCAGCCGCATTCGGGGCCCGATGGGAATCCCGAAGCGCGGCGCGACGGTGTCACTCGTAGTCGTAGAGGTGCGGATCGCGCCGGGGCTGGGTGCGGCGCAGCCGAAACTTGTACTTCTTTTCCTTCGACGGCCCCTCCGGGGAAGCGTCGGGCGGCCGGTCGCCATAAGGATCATCCATGCCCCCGCTTTCATCGGAGCCGACGCCCATTTGCTCCTCCAGCGCCTCGGGATCGGTCCCCTCCTCGAGTTTCCGCACCACCTCCTCCATCTCCCCATCGATCGGCTCGCCGGTGAGCTCGGCCATGCGTCGCATCATGCGCGCCATCGCGCGCGGGTCGTTTTCGTCCACATTGGAGAACTCACGCTCCATCTCCGACATGGCCGCCTCCAGGCGCGGATCATCGGCCGAGTCAGCTCCGGGACCGGCGTCGGGTGCGCCCTCGTCCGTCGTATCGCCACGCGTGATGGCGAACGTGGATACCATCTTCTGGAGTTTGAAGGCGGGGTTGTCGGGGCAGCGGGGAACGGTCTGCCCCTGCGCCAGCGTCTTCGCGTAGAACTGATAGATCGTATGATTTTCCGGGCAGTAATACTCGTAGATCGGCATACGAGCGCTGTGTAGCCGCACTGCGGCATTTCTCAAGCCCTCCTGCGGCGGCGACCCCTTACTCCCGGCTGAAGTCCTGCTTGGGGGCGCGGCGCTGATCCTTCCGCCGTCCCGCATCGAGGGCGGCGCCGTGGACCACCGCAGTCTCCCCCTGACGGGCCTTCAGGGCATCCACGGCCGCGGCGAGACGCTGCTGTTTCTCCGTCTGACCGAAGATATCGAGCTGCTGGGGAGAGGCATCCACATTGGAAAGACGCACGCTGACCAAGCGGAGGGGCTGGCGCTTTTTCCAGGCTTGGTCGAGCAGCGGGCGAACCCAGGGGAAGAAGGGCGTTTCGACGTCGCTCGATTCCGGCAGCGAATGCCCCGCGGACGCCTGTTCAAAGTTCGGATACCGCACCTTCACCGTGACGGTGCGAACCCGTTTCCCATCTGCACGCACCTTGCGCATCAATTCTTCGAGCATTCGTTTGGCCACCCGTTCGATCTCGTCACGGTCCGCCACATTGGCGCCGAACGTCTCCTGCTGGGAATAGGACTTCGCGTCCCAGGGCTCCGGATCGACCGGCCGGTCATCCTCGCCCCTGCCCACCGCCAGCATGGACCTCCAGCCGCTGCCGAAGGCAGCTTCGAGTTCAGCCTGGCTGCGGGTGAACAGGTCGGCCACGACGCGGATGCCGTGGCTGGCCAGGGACTCCTCGGTCTTGGCGCCGACGCCCGGCAGTTTGCCGATCGGCAGCGGGGCCAGGAACTCGGTCTCGGTGCCGGGCATGACGACGACAAAGCCGCGCGGCTTGTGGAGTTTGCTGGCGATTGCCGCGACCAGTTTGTTGCGCGCCAACCCGAAGGACAGAGTGATACCGAGTTCCTGCGTTATGCGGGTCTGGAGCCCGCGCACCGCCTTCTCGAGTGCGGCCTGGGTCCGAAACCCGCAGGGGGACACGTCGAGGTAACCCTCGTCGATCGAGCTCCGCTCCACCTGCGGCGTGAGGGTTTCACAGAGGTCAAAGAGCCGCCGGGAATAGTCGCCATAAAGGCCGGAGGTGTGAGGGACAAGAATCAGATCCGGGCAGACCTGCAGGGCGCGCTGGGTTGGCATTGGCGTGTACACCCCGCAGGCCCGCGCCTCGTAGCTGGCGGAGGAGATGATGCCGCGCTCGCGTCCCCCCACCGCGACCTTGCGCCCTCGCAGCTCCGGGTTGCGCGCCTGCTCGACGGAGACGAAAAACGCGTCGGCGTCCAGGTGGACGATGGTCGGCAGCTGCATCGCCGAAGCCTCAGGGCAGGCGCAGTTCCGGGTGGGAGGCGGTGTAATCGGCGACGTACCGCGCGAAGGCCTGCTTCAGGCGCAGGGTCACGCTGTCATCGCGCAGCGAATACCGAGTCTCATCGACCGACGCCACCGGGGTGAGGTCCTTGGTGGTGGAGAGAAGGAAACACTCGTCCATCGCGGGCAGCTGCTCCGGGCGGACCACCTGCTCCACGGCGCGAATACCGGCGCGGGGCGCGACCTGTTCCAGCAGGAGCCTCCGGGTGACGCCGGCGAGGATGCCCGCGTCGTGAGGCGGGGTGACCACCACCCCGCCTTTGACAAAGGCCACATTGCTCACCGCCGCTTCGGTGATTTCTCCCTGCTGATTGCAGATCAACACTTCGTCCGCACCGCGGGCGCGGGCCTCCCGCAGGCAGAGGATATTGTTGAGATAGTTGCCGGTTTTCCAGGCGGGGTTGAGCGCCTCGCGGAGGTTGCGCCGCAGGTCCCGGGCGATCGAGAGCCGGAGGCCCGCTGCAAACACCGCTTCGGAGTAGAGCTTGTTCTCCTGGACGAGCAGGATGAAGCCGGGCGTCTCGGCCAGCGCCGTATCCAGCCCGATCGTACCTTCGCCCCGGAAGATCTGCAGCCGCACGTAGACGTCGGCGGTCGAGCCGGTCTCGGTGCGGAAGGCGGCGACGGTGCGCTGGATCTCCGCCAAAATGCTCGCGCGCGTGCACGGCAGCGCCAGGTGGACCGCGCCGGCGGAACGCTCGAGGCGCTCCCAATGCTCCTCCCAGGCGAAGAGAACGCCCCCGTAGGTGCGCCAGACCTCGTAGACCGCGTCTCCATACAGAAAACCGCGGTTCAGCGGGGAGAGAGACGGTTCGGAGGCCGGATGTAAGCGGCCGTTGGTGTTTGCCTGCACGTAGCTGCCCATGCGGGTCAGCCTACGGATGTAGGACGCGGCGCAACGCACAAAAAAACCCCGGGGCGATCAGCACCGGGGCGAATGTACCCGAACAGCACACGTACGTGGCTGCGGGGGGGACGCGGTGGGCGGGATCAGCCGCGTGCGCGCACCAGACCGTATTCCTTCTTGATGTTCTGCACGCTGGGAACGGAGATCCCGAGCGCCTTTGCGATCTCGGCGCCGGTCTTGCCGGCTTGCACCGCGGCTTTCACCTCTTCCTTCAGCTCCTGGGTGATACGCGCGCGCTTGCTGCGTTTCTGCGACTTTGCACCTGCCTTGGCGGGACGGCCGCGGCGGGAAGCGCCGCCAGCCTGCCGCACCGCGGAGATGAATTCCTCAACATTATCAAATCCGAACTCCTTGTAGAGACCGGCAAGTTTCTGTTTCCGCTCCTTGGCGAGCGTGCTCTCGAGCTCCACGACCTTCGCCTTGGCAGCTTCTAGTTCCTTGATGACATCGGTGACCATAAGGCGGGAGTGAACACACCCGCCGCCCGGTCGCAAGGTCTATATAGCGATTTACTATTGAGTATATTCCCCCAAAGCAAACGCCGGTCAGATCGTCATGGCATGGTAACCACCGTCGACCACGATCTCAGAGCCGGTGATAAAACCACCGGCCGCGTCGCTGGCCAGGAGCAACGTCGCCCCCACCAGCTCCCTGGCCTCGCCAAACCGTTTCATTGGGGTGTGGCCCATGATGCTGGCGACCCGGTCGGGCGTCAGGACCTTGCGGTTCTGCTCGGCGGGGAAAAAGCCAGGCACCAGTGTATTCACCCGCACACCTCGCGGCGCCCACTCTCGGGCCAGGTTCTTGGAGAGATTATGCACCGCCGCCTTGGTGGCGGAATACGTAAACACGCGTGAGAGCGGCACCAAGCCCGACATGGAGCCGAGGTTGATAATAGAACCGCCGCCGCCCCGCTCCACCAGGTATTTGCCAAAGATCTGGCAGCCGAGGAACACCCCCTTGAGGTTAATATTTACAATGCGGTCAAACTCCTCCTCGCCGATGTCGAGGTAAGGCGTGGCCGAGTTTACACCGGCGCCATTAACCACGATGTCGACCTTGCCGGACTTCGCCAGGACTGTCTCCAGGAGCGCTTGCACCGCCGACCGGGAACTGGCCTCGGCAGAGACAAAATAGCCTTTGCCGCCCGCCGCAGCGATCTTGTCCAGGCGTGCCTTTGCCTTCTCCTCACTTCGGCCGACCAGCACCACCTCGGCGCCGGCACCCGCCATGCCCTGGGCCATCGCGCCGCACAGTTCACCGGTGCCGCCGATCACGACTGCGACTTTGCCTGAGAGAGAAAAAAGGGAGGAAAGGTATTCGGGGGTGTTCATGTGTGGCGCAAGAAAGCGCGCGGTGGCGGCGCGGGCAAGTCCGTTCGGACACGTGACCTCGGGACGCGGACAAGGGCCGCTCGTTCCGCTCTCGTCCCACGGGCCTGCGGGCCATTCCCCCGCCCAACTCACCCGAGACCACTCGCCCCCAGCAATGGGTGCGCTCTGTCTTCAATCTTCAACAGACTACAGATCATCAACCATGGATCATAAATGCGCCGCGGCCCAAGCCGCGACGCGTCCGCGGTGTTTTGGCCCTTGCGCTCTGCGTCCCGGCGGCAAGCGTTCGAGGCGACATGGGCCGAATTCCGCTGGAAGACAATTACAACGACGTCCTCAATAAGGCCCAGCGCGGGCTTGGTCTCTCAGACGAAGAGTTGTGCCGCCGCGCCGGCGTCTCGATGGAGGATCTGCTGGCCGTGAAGTCAGGCACGTTTAATGAGCCGGTGGCCCGCCGGATGGCCGGGCACCTCCGGCTCCACCGCGACGCGCTCGTACAGCTGGCGCAGAAGCGCTGGTATCCCTCCTACGCCCCCTTCACCGCTGGTTTCGCCGCGTTTAATACAACGTACGGCGACATGACGGTGAATAATTACATCATCTGGGATGAGCGTTCCCGGCATGCGGCGGTCTTTGATACGGGCGCCAGCGCCACCCCCGTCCTCGACCTTATTCAGGCCGAGCGCCTGACGGTACGGTCCATCTTTCTGACCCACGGCCACGAGGACCACATCGCTGACCTTCCCCGGCTGGCAGCGGAGACGGGCGCTGAAGTATGGTGCTCCGCGCTGGAGCCATTGGAGTTTCCCGGCCTAAAGCGTTTTAATGAAAACGCATTTTTCCATGTCGGAGCCTTTGCCATCAAGGCACTGCTCACCTCCGGACACTCTCCCGGCGGGACGACCTATTTTGTGACTGGCCTCTCCTACCCCCTCGCGATCGCCGGTGATTCGATCTTTGCCTCCTCCATGGGAGGCGCGGCGCCTGAACATTATGTCGAGGCGATCGACAATAACCGTCACAAGGTGCTCACGCTGCCAGCGGACACCGTTCTCGCATGCGGTCACGGTCCGGTCACCACCGTGGTCCAGGAACGCCGGAACAATCCGTTCTTCCTGCGCTGAGACGCCAGGGCGACGCAGCGTCGGCGCACGACACGCGGTTCGTGCGGGAGGCGTGACCTGCGATTTTTTCCGTCGCGACACTCCGATGCGTAACACGGGGCAAGGGATTTGTATCCTTTCCTCGTGCATGGTCCCTTTCCCCGCCCTCCGCGCCGTCAAGATGCCGCAACCGCGGCATCGGGTTTCTGCTCCGGTTGCGGTGGTGAAAACGCGGCCATGCCCCGCTCCGCACTGTCGCCCCTAGAGGCGGGAGGAACAGTCCGGCTGCTCGCGCTCTCGTCCTGTAACGCCGATCTCAACTCCTCCGCATCATGGCAGCCTCCGCCACCCTCCTCCTCACGCCCGCGCCCTCTCGCAGCTGGCAAAAACGCAGCGTAAGTCGTTTATCGACAACCCGCCGTCCCCTGACCAATCTGCGGGTCGTGGAAACCGACGCCACCCCTCCAGCGCCGTCCCCCGCGTGGTTTGAACCTACGCGCTGGAGCGTGGTCCTCGCATCGGCCCAAACGCAGGCACCGGGTGCGAACGCCGCCCTTTCGGAGCTCTGCAAAACGTATTGGCAGCCGCTCTACTCCTTTGCGCGGCGACGCGGCTATGATCATCACCGCGCGCAGGACATGATCCAGGGCTTTTTCCTCAGCCTGATCTCCAGCAAGTCGCTTTCACGGGTGGATCCGCACAAGGGGAAATTTCGCAGCTACCTGCTGGCCTCGCTCCAAAACCACATGGCCAGCGAGCATACCCGCGAAAACGCGCAAAAGCGCGGGGGTGGCCTGCAGTTTGTCTCTCTCGACGACGAAAACGCGGACGCCAAATTCCGCGCCTCGACTCCGGCCGGCTCCCTCCCCGCGGAGATGATTTTCGAGCGGGAATGGGCGGTTGCGGCCGTCGACGCGGCCCTCGGGCGGCTGGAAGAGGATTTTGTCAAGCGCGGTAAACGCGACGTCTTCCTCACGCTCAAGCCCTACCTGCTGGGCGACCAACCGCAGGGCGCCTATGACGAGACCGCCGCCAAACTCGGTCTATCCGCCGGCGCCGTCCGCACCGGCGTTCACCGCCTGCGCCATGAATTTCGGCTGCACCTCCGCCGTGAGGTCGCCAAGACGGTCGATTCTCCCGACCAGATCGAAGAGGAAATGCGCCACCTGCGGACGACGCTGGGCGCCCAACCCTGAACCGTGACCCGGCGACCTGATCCGGCTCAGCTCGCTCCCCGATGCCCTCCGGCTCCGGTGCCCACCCCGCCCCTCAGGCCGGGGGCCGCACCTGCCCGCCCTCCGGACGCGGGTGTCCGCCGTCGCCTTCCGCGCGCGGCGAACGTCGCCTGATCATGGGCTCCACCGTCACGTGCACCCGTTGCGGTCTTCCGGTCGCTCCGGACAAAGTCGGAGGGTTGTGCCCCGCCTGCCTGATCGACGCCACCTTCGCGGCCGAGCCTCCCGGCGCCGACGAGGGGCCCGCCTTCTGGGAAGATCCCCTGCCCGCGCCGAAAACATCGGGGCGCACGTTCTCGCATTTCGATCTCCTGGATGAACTGGGCCGGGGAGGGATGGGCGTGGTGTATCGCGCCCGCGACCTCACCACCGAGCGGATTGTAGCGCTGAAGGTATTACAGGCCCATCACCTCGAGGTCGATGACCTGGTCCAGCGATTTCGCTCGGAGGTGCGGGCCGTCAGCAGCCTGGACCACCCGCACGTCCTGCCGATCCACGAGGTCGGTGAACACGACGGCATCCCCTTTTTCAGCATGAAGCTGACGACGGGCGGGAGCCTTGCGCACAACCTCGGCAGCTACCTTGGGCGCCCCCTCGAGGCGGCGCGACTCCTCGCCAAGGTTTCCCGCGGAGTTCAACACGCGCACGAACGCGGAATCCTGCACCGCGACCTGAAGCCCGGGAACATTCTGCTGGACGCGGCGGGCGAACCCTACGTGTGCGACTTCGGCCTCGCGAAATGGATCGAGGACGACAAAAAACTCACCCTCACCGCAGCCGTCCTGGGGACCCCGCACTACATCGCTCCCGAGCAGGCGCTCGGCAGTAAGGGACTGACCACTGCGGTGGACATCTACAGCCTCGGTGCGATCCTCTACGAACTGCTGACCGGGCGGCCTCCCTTTGTCGGCGCCACCGTCCTGGAAACCCTCGTCGCCTCGCAGGACAAGACGCCGGAGCGTCCATCCTCCCTTGCGCACAACATCCCCCGGGACCTGGAGACGATCTGCCTGAAGGCGCTCCAGCACGATCCAAACAATCGATACGCGAGCGCCCGCGCGTTCGCCGAGGATTTGGAGGCCTGGCTGGGGGGGCGTCCCATCCAGGCCCGCCCCGTCGGGGCCGCCGAGCAACTCTGGCGCTGGGCCAAACGCAACCCGTTCCCCGCCACCCTGGTCGCCCTGCTCCTCCTTACCCTGGTGGCCATCGCCCTCGGCTCCACCCTCGCAGCAGTCCGGATTGACCGAGAGCGCAACCGGGCCCTCGCCGCGGAAGCCGCGGCCACCACCTCGGCGGAGGCGGCCCGTGAACAGCTCTACACCGCGTTGCTGGCACAGGCACGCGCCGCGCGCCTCACCGGACGCCCCGGCCAGCGCCTGGACGCCCTCCGGGCCCTCCAGGAGGCGGCGGCCATTCATTCCACCCTGGATCTTCGCAATGAAGCGATCGCAGCCTTGACCCTCCTCGACGTCCAGTCATCGGGCCGGCGCACCGTTCGCACCGACAGCAGCCAGCGCCTCGCCTTCGACAGCACTCTCGAGTCCGTTTTTGTGGTGGAAGAGCGTCAGCGGATCGTGCGCCGTCCTATCGTGGGAGGTGAGCCGGTCCAGATCGGCGACGCGCTCGGCGGTGAGATCGCCCGGATCGAAGTCACCGCCGACCTGCTGGCAGTCCGCTACTCCAATCATGCACTCCGGGTCTGGGACCTGCGCGCGTCCACGTGGGTTTTCTCCCAGCCTCCCGCCGCGCTCGCCGCGCCGCTGCGTCCGCGCCCGGAATGGTCGCTCCTCGATTTCTGCATTGCCGCCGACGGATCGCGCCTGGCGTACGCCGCACACGACGGCACGGTCCGCACCCGGCTGCTCGCGGGCACCGCCAACGAGGCCGTCCACCCCGTTCCCGCACCGGCGTTGTGCCTCGCCATGGATGCTCCGGGCGGGCGCCTCGCCGTGGGGTTGAGCGATTCCACCGAGGTGCTCGTGCTCGACGTATCCAGCAACCGGTTGCTCCAGCGGCTGAAGGTCGCGGCCGAAGTGAAAGCGGTGCAGTTCAGTCCCGACGGGCAGCTCCTGGGGTTTGGTTGCGCGGACGGAAGCGTTTACCTCGCTTCGCTGGAGGACGGGGAGATCACCCGGCTCGACGGCCACCGTCAGAATGTCACCCAGGTGCTCTTTGCGCCGGATGGCAGGCTGCTCGCCTCCACCGGACAGGACCGGACCCTGCGATTCTGGAGTGTGAGCACCCGTTCGGAGCAGCTGACGGTGGGCAGCCTGGGCGCGGAGCCTGTGCTCACGTTCTCGAAGGATGGACGCCGCATCGCGGCCACGGATTTTGCGACCGCCGCCGAGGTGCTCAGCTTGACCGACCTGGAGGAAGTGTGTGCACCGCGCCGCTCGCCCTTCGCCAACGACTGGGCCACGCTGGTGAGCAGCCTCGATTTCGCCCCCGACGGAAAGACGCTCGCCGTCGCCTCCTTCACCGGCGTGTCGCTCTGGGAGAGCGCGAGTGCCAGACTTCTCCTGCGACAGGAGCTGGACCCCAAGGCGGAAAAAAACGTCCGCTACCTTCCCGATGGTTCCCTTCTCCTCGCGTCGAAACGCAGCGGCCTGTGGCGCCTGGAGAACACCGCAAAACCCACGCTGCAGCGGCTCCCGGTGGCGGTGTTGCCAGGCATCTGGGGATCCGCCGTCAGCCCGGAGGGCGCGCTCCTTTGCATCAACGACTCCACGACCCCGCAGGTCCAAACCTTGGATACAAAGACCCTGGAGGTGCGCGAAACCGTGCCGGTCAGTCCCGGAGTGTGGGATGCCGTTGCGCCGCGCGCGAGCGCCTGGCTGGCCGTGGCCTACAGCGGGGTCAGTGGCCGGAGCGTCGAGATCCTGACCCGTGGCGCTTCGGCGGCAAAGGCGTTGCCCACCGGTCCAGGCAGTACCCTCACCCTCAGCCCGAACGAGCGGTGGCTGGTGTGCACGGGTGACCGCGGATGTTTGCTGGTGGATACACAAACGTGGGAGGCCGTGTCCTGGCTGCCCCCCGTCGTTGCAGCCGAGGCGGGCCGGGCCGCGTTTTCTCCCGACGGTGCCCTCCTGGCCTGTTCGGCGGATGACAAGGTGTACCTGGTCGCCATTCCCTCGGGCCAGCTGCTGGCTGTCCTGGAAAGCCGCCAGCAGGCCAGCAACACGTACCGCGTGCGGTTCAGCCCCGATGGGCGCCAGCTCGCGACACAGGGCGTGGATGGTTCGCTGCGCCTCTGGAACCTCGAAGCCCTGCGCGAGCGCCTCCGTGCGCTGAAGCTCGCCTGGTAGCGGCCCCTTTTGTGTAATGTCTACACAATCCTAAACACGATACATCCCATGCCCGGTAACTCAGACTATCCTCCCGCGTTCTCGAATCCGTCGATCAGCTCGACTGTCGGCCAGGTCAACGACTTCGCCGGCAATGACGCGTCGTCTTCGACGCGCAGCGTCGGAGCCGCCTCAAACAAGGCCGCCGCCGCAGCCTTCGGTAACGCCAACCTGCATGCCGGCGACGGCATCCCGGTCGTGATCACGGGTTCGCGCCCGCCGATGTCCGCTCACTTCCCGGGTCTGCGTGAGGCGATGCTGGGTTCCGCCATCTTCCAGCTCGCGGAGCAGCTCCCCGATACCGCGGATCTGGCCCAGATCAAAAAGACGATCAAGGAGCTCGCCCTGGACCTGCACCTCCGCGGCGGCGAGAAGATCGTCAAGACCCGCCGAACCAAGGGCAAAAAGGGCTGAGCCTGGCCTCAGTTTCTGCCGAGCAGCCCGTCCTTTGCCGGACGGGCTTTTTGCTGGGTCGTGGAGAAGCCGTGCCGGCGCTTATCCCACCGCCGCGATCACCCGCGAACCCGACTTCGAAACCGAAACCGTGCGGCGATCGAGGGCGCCGCGGTTTCAGGCTTTTTCTGGAAGAGCACCTCTTTTTCTGAAACGCGCGCCCGAAAACCGGGAAAAGGGCAGTGGCAACAGGTCCCTTCCTTCCAGCATCATGTCCCTCCTCCACGACGTCAGTTTCGACAGCCTCGGCGCTGTCCGCGAAGAAATCCGCCTTTGGCTTGGCTCCGATGCCGTGCCTGCGGCGACCAGCGAGCGGAACCTGGCCGCGCGCGATACGCTGGTCTCGGTCCTGATCCACACGCTGGCTGAGGAGCTGAGCGACGTGCGGGTGAGAGCGCAGATCCAAGCGTTGCTTTCCCAGTTGAACAAAACCAACCGGGGCGACGGGCGGCGTTAATTTGATCGGTCGGGCAATCCGGTGACTGTGCTTGGGGAAACTTCCCCACGCCCGCGCCGAAGCGGCGACTCGCCAATCCAGGGCGGGCTCTTTAAACCCGAAAGTCTGTACTTCGTCTCTCCAGCCTCTTCCGGCGCCCGGTGCGTGACCGTGCGCGGCCTCTTCCTTGCCCTTCCGTGGCGCCGATTGCTTCTGCTTGTAGCACTTGCGCTCCCCGTCACTGCGCAACCCGCAGGGCAAACGGCCCTGGAGGCGGTGCGGAAAGTCAGGGTGGGCATCGAACCTGCCGCGGCCCCGTTCACCTATCTGGATGAAAACGGAAGCCCGGCGGGATTTTGCGTCGACCTGCTGCAGGCGATGGCCCGGGCAGAACGGCTGGAGCTGGAGTTCCATGTGCGCCCCTGGACGGATGTGCTGGCTATGCTGGAGACGGGTGAAATCGACCTGCTGGCAAACGTCGCCTACCTGCCGGAGCGGGTCACCCGTTTCGACTACTCCATCCCGCACGCGAGCCTGCCAGGTGCGGTCTTCGTGCATCGCAAGGCGCCGGACTTCATCAGCCGCGAGGTCCTGGCGCGCTCCCGCCTGGCCGTGGCGCAGGAGGGTGTCGGGCACCATATCGCCCGGCGTCACCAGTTGGACAACGCGCTCGTTTTTAGTGCGTCTCTCGAGGACAGCCTGATGCAGCTGGAGGCGGGCCGGGCCGACGCGGTCTTTGCCGTCCTCCCCGTGGGGCTGAAGATGATCCGCGAACGAGGCTTCAAGAACGTGAAGGTGGCCTCCACCGATCTTCCGGAGATCCGCTACGAGCTGCACATGGCAGTGGCGAAGGGACAGGCTGACCTGCTCTACCGCATCAACCACGCGCTTTCCCAGGTCCACGTGGACGGCACCTACCAGGCCCTGCATCAGCGGTGGCTGGGCCCGATCGCCGAACCCCAACTGACGTTGAGGGACCTGCGCCGTTATTGGATACCTGGAGTGGGCCTGGCCTTGATCCTCTTGATCGCGCTCCTGCGACAGCGGCAGTTGCTCCGGCGGGTGCAGCGGCAGTCGGAGGCGCTACGCCACAGCGAGGAGCGACTCAGCCTCTCCCTGGAGGGAAGTGAAGATGCGTTCTGGGACTGGAATCTGCTCACTCGCCAGGTGGTCCGAAGCGACCGCTGGGCCGGCATCCTCGGCTGCAGCCCGGCGGAGATCCCGGCCAACATTGACGCCCTCCTGCCCTGGCTGCACCACGAGGATCTCCCGCGCGTCGAGGCCTTCAAACGCCAGCTTCTCCTCGGACACGGTACAGTCGAATACCGCCTGCGAGCCCGGGATGGCAGCTGGCGGTGGATCTTCGACCGCGGTTCAGTGGTGTCACGCACCGCTGCCGGCGAACCCACGCGCGTCACGGGCATCGCGTCCGACATCACCCAGCGCAAACAGACCGAGGCGGCGCTGATCCGCAGCCAGAAACTGCTCGAGCAGACGCAGGAGACCTCCCAGATCGGCGGCTGGGAGTACGACCTGCGCAGCGGCATCCTTTTCTGGACATCGCAGGCCTATCGTATTCACGACATGGATCCGAAGGCGCCGCCGCTCGAACTGGAGCGGGCGATCGCGTTTTTTGCGCCGGCAGCGCAGCCGGTGGTCCGCACCGCGGTGGAGCGGGCCCTCAAGGACGGCACACCCTTTGACCTGGAGGTGGAGCTGGTGACAGCAAACAGTCGGCTCATCTGGGTGCGTTACGCCGGGAGGGCGGACTGGGATGGCGCGCGGGTGATCCGCCTCCATGGCTGTTACGAGGACGTCTCCCGCCAGAAGCATGCGGACGAGGAACGCCAGAAGCTCCAGCTGAAGATGCTTGAGGCGCAAAAGCTGGAGAGCCTCGGTGTGCTGGCGGGCGGGATCGCCCACGACTTCAACAACCTTCTGACCGTCATTCTCGGCAACACCACGCTGGCGCGGGAGGATGCGAAGTCGGTGGCCGACGCCCTGGACCAGGTGGAGATCGCCAGCCAGCGCGCCGCCGACCTTTGCCGGCAGATGCTGGCCTACGCCGGCAAGAGCCGCTTCAACATCGAGCTGCTCGACCTCAACACCGTCGTCGCCGACACGGTGCAGCTGCTGAAACTTTCCATCAGCAAGAACGCCAAGCTGGACTTCGTCCTCTGCCCCAAGGCGCTTCCGGTGAAAGCGGATCCCTCCCAGGTCCGCCAGGTGGTGATGAACCTGGTGATCAACGCGTCGGAATCCCTCAACGGCGGGAACGGCACGATCCGTGTCCTCACCACGCAGATGACGATGTCGCGGGAACAGTTGCGGGAGGCGCGACTGGGCCAGGATCTCCCTCCCGGTGACTACGTCGGCCTGGAAGTGGAGGACGACGGCTGTGGGATGAGCACGGATACGGCCGCCCGAATCTTCGATCCCTTTTTCACCACGAAATTCACCGGGCGGGGCCTAGGCCTTGCCGCCGTGGTGGGTGTGGTCCGCGCGCACAAGGGTGCGATCTTCCTGCGGAGCGCAGTCGGACGCGGCACCTCGTTTCGCATCGTTTTTCCGCGGTCCGCGAAGGAGATCGAAACTCCGATAAGCGCCACGCCGCGCCAGACGGACAAGCTGGAGACGGGCGGCACCGTCCTGGTGGTCGACGACGAGGCGAGTGTGCGGCGCATTGCCAGTGCCATTCTGGAGCGGCACGGCTACGCGGTGACGATGGCGGCGGACGGTTACGAGGCCCTGGCGCTTGGGCTGGCGCACGGGGGCCGTTTTTCTGCGGTGCTCCTCGATCTCACCATGCCCGGGCTGGACGGACCAGGCACGCTGACCGAGCTGCGGACGATGAACCCCGCCCTGCCCTTCCTGATCATGAGCGGGTTCAGTGAAGAGGACGCACGCAAGCGCCTGCCCGATGATCCGCGGGTCCAGTTTATCCCCAAGCCTTTCACCGCCGAGGACCTGCTCGAGGCCCTCCAGCGGGTGCGCGCCAGCGCGGCCGCGGCACCGGCGCCGCCCCCGCCCAGTCGACCCTAGGCCGCAAAAAAAGGCGCCCCGCGAGATGCGGGACGCCTTGGAAGGGTTTGCGACGGGACGACTTACTCCTTGCGGGAGGCCTCGTCGAGGATGTCGCCGAGGTTCATCATATCGTTGCTCGAGTTGCGGTTGAGCGCCTCGTAGGTCGCGGTCTCGGCCGCGAGCTGCTGCTCCGAGTAGTTGGCAGCCTTGATCGAGAGGCCCAGGCGGCGCTCGTCGCGATCGATCTTGATGACGCGGGCGGTGACCTGCTGGCCGGGCTTGAGCACGTCCTTCACCTTGTCGATGCGGTCCTCGCTGATCTGCGAGATGTGCACCAGGCCGTCGATCCCGTCCTTGAGCTCCACGAAGGCGCCGAAGGAGGTGATCTTGGTGACGGTGCCGCTGACCACGTCGCCGATCTTGAAGTGGGCGTCGATGTCCGACCACGGATCGGTGGCGAGCTGCTTCATGCCGAGGCTGATGCGCTGCTGCTGGGGATCGACATCGAGGACGATCGCGTCCACTTCGTCGCCCTTCTTCAGCACTTCGCTCGGGTGGTTGACCTTGCGGGTCCAGCTCATGTCGGAGACGTGGACCATGCCGTCGATGCCCTCTTCGAGTTCGATGAAGGCGCCGTAGGTGGTCATGTTGCGGACCTTGCCGCGCACGCGCGCACCGATCGGGTAGTTGTGGCGGACCATGTCCCACGGATTCGGCTCCAGCTGGCGCAGGCCGAGGGAGATCTTCTGCTCCTCCTTCTGGATACCGAGGACCACCGCATCGAGCTCCTGACCGACCTTGAGCAGTTCGGAGGGCTTGGAGATGCGCTTCGTCCAGGACATCTCGGTGATGTGCACGAGGCCTTCGACGCCGGGCTCGATTTCAACAAACGCGCCGTAGGGCACGAGGTTGACGACCTTGCCGCGGACCTTGGCGCCGACGGGGAACTTGTGCTCGATGTCGTCCCACGGATTCTTCGTGGTCTGCTTCAGGCCGAGGGAAACGCGTTCCTTCTCGCGGTTGACCTCGATGATCATGACCTGAACCTCTTCACCCTGCTTGAGCATTTCGGAGGGGTGCGAGATGCGACCCCAGCTCATGTCGGTGATGTGGAGCAGGCCGTCCATGCCATCGAGGTCGATGAACGCACCGAAGTCGGTGATGTTCTTGACCACGCCCTTGCGGACCTGACCCGGCTGGATCGTATCCAGGAGGGCGCGACGCTTCTCCGTGCGCTGCTGTTCGATCAGCTCGCGGCGGGAGAGGACAATGTTCTTTCGGTCGAGATTGATCTTCAGAACCTTGAAGTCGTAGGTCTGGCCCACGTACTGATCGAGGTTCTTGGGGGGCTGCACGTCGATGTGCGACGCCGGGAGGAAGGAGTCGACGCCGATCGAGACGATCAGGCCGCCCTTGACCTTGGCCTTGACGCGACCCGCGACGATCGAGCCTTCGGGGAACTTGGTGAGGATGTTGTCCCAGTTCTTCTTCTGCTCGGCCTTGTCGAAGGAAAGGACGGGGTTGCCGTTCTTGTCTTCGAGCTTCTCGAGGAAGACCTCGATGGAGGAGCCGATCTGGAGTTCGCCCAGATCGATGAACTCGTTTGCCGGGATGACACCTTCGGACTTGCCGCCGATATCGACGACAACTTCGTTCTGGCGGATTTCGGTGATGGTGCCCGGGACGATCGAACCTTCCTTCAGTTTATCGAAGGAGGACTGCGCGAGCAGCTCTTGCATTATCGAACTCATGATGACGATCGAAGCGCCATCGCCTTGCTCCGGGACGAAGGCCCTTCGCAATGTCCCACAGAGGCGGGACGGTGGTTGAAGGTTTACCTGACGTAAGATCCGCGGGAGCAATGCGGCGCGCGGATCGAGACCGAGAAAAATGCCGCAAACCGCGACAGTCTCGAACCTCAGGGGGGCCGGCAAGCGGAAACTTGACCTTAACCGGGCGCTCGCTTCCCTGCCGCCGGGTCGGGAAATTTCCGCACCGAAAGCGGTTGGCGGAAACGCACGGAACTCCGGCATGCATCAGGCTACCATTCCGCTCAACCTGCCCCGCATCACACACCGCATGGGACGCTCAATTATCGAAGTAAACGGGATTTCCAAAAGATACCGATTGGGAAAGATCGGCGCTACCTCCTTCCGCGAGGAGTTTGAGCGCTGGTGGAATATCGCCCGAGGCAAGGGTGGTGCCCAGACGGACGAGCGTGCCACGGACTTCTGGTCCCTGCGCGACGTTTCCTTCCACGTGGATCCCGGCGAGGTGCTCGGGGTGGTGGGCAAGAATGGCGCCGGCAAAAGCACGCTCCTGAAAATCATCTCCCGGATCACCGAGCCGACGACGGGCGAAATCCGTATTCGCGGGCGCATCGCGAGCCTCCTGGAAGTGGGCACCGGCTTTCACCCGGAGCTGAGCGGCCGCGAGAACATTTTCCTCAACGGTGCCATCCTGGGCATGAGCCGGGCGGAGATCCGCCGGAAATTCGACGATATCGTGAACTTTGCCGAAATCGGAAAGTTCATCGACACGCCGGTGAAGCGGTATTCGAGCGGCATGTACGTGCGGCTCGCCTTTGCGGTGGCGGCGCACCTGGAGCCCGAGATCCTGATCATCGACGAAGTGCTCGCGGTCGGCGACGCCGAGTTCCAGGCCAAGTGCCTCGGAAAAATGCGCGAGGTCTCCCGCTCGCATGGGCGCACGGTCATCTTTGTCAGCCACAACATGGCGGCGGTGAAAAGCCTGTGCAATCGGGTGGTCTGGCTCGAAAAGGGCAAGGTCCGCGCCGTGGGCCCGGCCGACCGCTTGGTGGTCGACTACCTTAACGAAACCACGACGAAGGCCGTCAGCCGCGACTCGGTGCACGGACTCAAGCTGGTCTCGGCGCAGTTTCACCAGGAGAAGGACGATCTGGTCGTGAGCCAGCTGCTCTTCGGCGAAGACTACCGCCTGCGCGTCCGCATCGCCTCGAAGGAGGCGTTCACCCGCTCCGCCGTCGTCATCCAGATCAAGAATGGCTATGGGGAACTGATCAGTTCGATCTGCACGCCCGAGGAAGGCATCAAGCCCTTCGAGCTGCGCGAGGAGACCGAGGTTGAAATCAACCTGAAGCCCCTCCGTCTGTTTCCCGGGCGGTATTCGCTGGACGTCTTTGTTTTCCGCCCGAACGACAACACCCGCTACCTCGACGCCGAAAACGCGATGGGCTTTGAGGTCCATGCCGGTGTGATTGCCGGGGGAATGTGGCCCTACCAGAGCCGCCACGGGTACGTCCGCATCGCCGATGAAGTTTCCGTGCACCATGAGAATCGCGTTTGTCAGCTATGAGTACCCGCCCGATACCGCCCTCGGTGGTATCGCGACGTACGTAGCCCAGATTTCGCGCTGCCTCGCCGCGGCCGGAGCTCACGTGGAGGTGTTCTGCGGCAGTACCAGCCGCACGGAGACTTCGATCGAAACCTCAGGGGTTGTGGTCCACCGGGTGAAATCCACCCGCTCCGCGTTTCCCACCGCGGTGGTGCAGGGCTTCATACAACAGTACCGCAAGCAGCCTTTCGACGTTCTCGAGGGGCCGGACTTCCTTGCCGAGGCACGGTACGTCGTGCGCGCCCTTCCCCAGCTTCCCTACGTGGTGAAGCTGCACACGCCGTATTTCTTCGCCCGCAAGTTTGGACGCTTTCCCTTTTCCCGGGAGCAATTCCGCAACCAGATGCGGCTCCTGTGGTACGTCGCGAAGACGCGCAATGTCCGAGCCCTCGCCGGCACGGACGACCCGATCTTCCGCGAGGAGCGCAACCACCTGCTCGATGCCGACGAGATCGCAGCCCCCTCCCAGGCGATTGCCGACATCATCATCGGCGCGTGGGGCGCGGATCCGGCTCGGGTTTCGCTGGTGCCGTACACATACGAACCGCCCGCCGAGATGCTCTGCATCCCGGTTGAAACCGACACCCAGCGCATCAGTTTTGTCGGCCGGCTCGAATGGCGTAAGGGCGTCCAGGATCTGGCCCCCGCGATCCCCGTCATCTTTGAGCGCAACCCCCAGGCGCGGTTTCGTTTTGTCGGCGCCTGGAGCGCGTCGCCAAAGGCCGGGGTGAACATGCGGGATTTCCTCTGCTCGCAGATCGATCCGAAGTATCACGACCGGCTCGAGTTCACCGGCAAGGTGCCTCTTACCTCAATTCCGCTGTATTTGGCCGACACCGACATCTGCGTCTTCCCCAGCCGCTGGGAAAGCTTCGGTTTTGTCGTGCTTGAGGCCATGTCGGCGGGCCGCGCCGTGGTCTGTACCGGCAATGGCGGCATGGCTGAGTTGGTCGACCAGGGCAAATACGGCATGTTGGTGCCGCCCCAGTCGCCCCGGGATATCGCGGACCGCGTCAACGCCCTGCTCGCCAGCCCGGAGATGCGCCACGAGATGGGCCGCCGCGCCCGCACCGAGGGTCTTCGCCGCTTCTCCGCCTCTGCCGTGGTCCCCACCCAACTACGTTCCTACGAGCGGGCGATCGCCCGCCGGCAGGAAGCGCTCGCGCGGGTCGGCTGAGCCGCCCGCGCCAGGCTCAGGACATTCCCGTCTGGCCGCTCTCCCCCGCGGGCGGCTGGATCAACGGACGATGCTCGCGCCGCCAACGCGCCACCAGGCCGTGCTCTGGCGCCGCCACCCAGACCGCGCCGAAAACCGCCGCCCCCGCCACCACCATCGCCGGGCCGATCTGACATTCCAGGATCAGTGAAAGGTGTACCCCGAGGACGGCACTGAGCGCGGCGTGGACCACGGACAGCCAGTGCACCCAAGGGAGACGGTGGGTGAGCAGCGACGCCGTCGCGCCGGGAAGTATCAGCATGGCAATGACCAGGATGGAGCCCACCGCTTCAAACGCGGTCACCACCACGACGGAGAGCACCAGCATCAACCCATAATGGACCACGGTGGGCCGGATCCCGAGTGAACGGGCCAGTCCCGGGTCAAAGGAACTGACCAGCAGTTCCTTGTAGAAAAGCACCACCAGCCCGACCAGGCCGAGCGTCACGCCCGCGGTTCTGACAAGCGCGGCAGGCCACTCCGTCCACGAGGCGATCGGTTCCAGGACCAGCATGCCGATGTCGCCGTAGAGCACACAGTCGGCATCGAGGTCGACCTGGCTTGAAAACAGCGAGATCAGCACCACCCCGGCGGCAAACAAGGTGGTGAAGGTGACCCCGATGGAAGCGTCCTGTTTGACGCGCGTCTTTCGCTGGATGGTCTCGACGATCACAGTGGTCGCCACGCCGGCAAGAAGGGCGCCCAGGAGCATGGCACCCGTGCTTCTCACGCCGGTGACGAGGAAGGCAACCGCCAGACCGGGCAGGACGCTGTGGCTCACCGCGTCTCCCATCAGCGCCATGCGGCGCAGCATCAGATAATTGCCGACGAGGCCGCAGGAGACGGCGACGAGAAATCCCATCAGCATGACCGTCCCGAAGCCGGCAAACTGGTCCGTCCACGGCTCGACAAAAACGCGGTGGGCGTCAAACGCGGGAATCAGCTGGTTCATGTCAGGGTCGCGCCTCCCCGGAAAGGCCGGCGTCGCGGTGCATGTCGCGCGAACTCGGGATGGGTTTGCCGTGCGGGTCACGCGCGGCGTAACCAAGCTTGCGCTCCAGCTGCCGCACCACGTCTTCGCCGAGGACGTGTTCGATCCGCTCGGCATCCTCATGCACGTGGTCGGCCGGGATGTTGGCGCTGTGGGTGAGGTAGAGTTCCCACAGGCGATGATTGCGCACGATCTGCGCGCTGCGCAGCCGGCCGGCAGGGGTGAAATAGACCATCGGCCCCACCTGGGTCGCCAGACCGTGCCGGGTCAGCTGCCTCACTTCCGCCTCCACCTCGGCCAGCGTGCCGCGACGCCGTTCTGCCAGCGCCTGCAGGGTGACACCCTCCTCCCGGGCGCCGTCGTCCTCCCAGACATGGAAGATGGCCTTCAGGGTATTCTCCCGGCGGGTACGTCCGGCGGTGTGGCGCTGCCTCCGGTAGCGCGCGAGGATCCCGTGCTGCGGGGCGAAGAGGAAGGCTCCGAGAAAGATCGTGCTCGCCGCGATGACGATCAGGGGGCCGGTCGGCAGGCCTTGACCAAGGAAGGAGACAAACGCGCCGAGGATGCCCGCAACGACCCCGAAGACAGCCGAATACACCACCATGCGGTGCAGACGATCGGTGAGCAGGTAGGCGGCAGCCGCCGGGGTGATCAGCATCGCAGATACGAGAACCACCCCGACCGCCTGGAGAGCGACCACGATCGCCATTGCCAGGAGGGTCATCAGGCCATGGTGAACCCACCGAGCCGGCAGGCCGCTGGCCCGCGCGAAGGCCTCGTCAAAGCTGGTAGAGAGCAGCTCCTTGTAGAACAGGGTGACCAGCACGATCGCCGCTCCCGTCACCACCGCCATCAACAGCACATCGGCACGATCGATCGCGGCCGCTTGGCCGAACATGAACTTGTCCAGCCCGCTTTTGTTTCCGGTGGGCAGGTTTTGCAGCATCGACTGCAGGCACAGGCCGATGCCGAAGAAGGAGGCCAGCACCAGGCCCAGCGCCGCGTCCTCCTTGATCCGCGTTGTCCGGGTGATCGCGCTGACCGTGGCCGTGCCGAGCAAGCCCGCAATCGTCGCCCCAACGAAGATCGCCAGCGGGTCCTTGGTCATGTTCCAGAGGAAGCCGCCCGCCACGCCGGGAAGAACGGCGTGCGAAAGGGCGTCCCCCATCAGGGCCATCTTGCGCACCACGATGAAACTGCCAAGCAGCCCGCAGCCCACCCCCAGCAGCACGGCGCCGAGAAGGGCAAACCGCAGGGACGGGTCGCGCAGCGAGATGAACCGGAGGAACTGATTCATCGTGCTCACGTCGGTCACGTCGGCCACCCGGGCAGCGAGGAGGTTGACGGGGAGCAGGGCGACGAAGGCGACCCCAACCCAGCCCATGTGAAAGCGGCTCATCGTCACGGGTGATTTCGGGTGGTGGTCGCTCCGAGCGCCTCGGCCACCTCGGCGAGGATGCTGAGGCGTCCTCCGTAGGTCTGCTGCAAATACTCTCCGGTGAACACCTCGGCGGTGGGACCGAATGCCACCAGGCGCATGTTCAACAACAGCAGCATGTCGAAGTACTGCCGCGCGGTGGGAAGATCATGGTGCACGACGAGGATGGTTTTGCCCCGGTCCCGCAGTTCGCGCAGCACCGCAATGATCGCCGCCTCCGTCGTGGCATCCACCCCGGCGAACGGCTCGTCCATAAAATAGAGCTCGGCTTCCTGCGCGAGTGCCCGGGCGAGGAAAACCCGCTGCTGCTGTCCGCCGGACAGATTGGAAATCTGGCGGTCCGCAAACGGGAGCATCTGGACCTTCTCAAGGCACGCACGCGCGACCTCCCGATCCGCCTTGCGGGGCCGTCGGAACAGGCCCAGGCGGCCATAACGGCCCATCAAGACCACATCCATGACATTGACTGGAAAGTCCCAGTCGACCGATTCGCGCTGCGGCACGTACCCGATCCGCGTGGCCGAGCGGGCCAGAGGCTCGCCGAAAAACTTCACCCAGCCGCTCGCCAGCGGGAGCAGGCCCATGCAGGCCTTGATGAAGGTCGATTTGCCCGCGCCATTGGGTCCCACGATCCCCACCAGACGGCCTGCGGGCACGGCGAGGTCGATGCCCCAAAGGACGGGCTTCTTGTGATAGGCCACCGTGAGGTCGTGGACTTCGAGGGTGGGAATGGAGGACGGAGAGGTCATGGCTCAGAGTTCCACGTAAAAACGAAGGATGCCGACCAGCGCATCGTCGCCGCCTTCATGCGGAGAGAAAAGGTACTGCAGGTCCGGCTGCAGGGTGACGCCGCGGCCGAGGGAAAGCGAATAGGTCAGCTCCAGCCCGGTTTCGGTCGCAGCGACGGCATCACCCGCGCTGCGACGGGTTCTGACATAATCATCGCTGAAGGACGTATGGAAAAGGCCGAAGCCGATCTGATCCTCCTCCCTGCCAAACCACTGCCCGGTCGCGACCACGCCGGTGTCGAACTGGAGCCGTACGTAACTGCGGTCCTGGCGCGGTGAATACCCGGCGCGGGCAAACCCGCGCCACGCTCCGTCACGGTCAAGCGCCTGTTCGAGGGTGACGTGCAGCCCATAGTTTCCACGCACCGTCTGCCCGTCGCCGTGGCGCTCGGTCCGGCCCGTGTGCCACCAGCCACCGAGGCTCGCGGCCCCCGGGGTATCGGAGGATCCCCAGGTATGGCCGAGATCCACGTGGGCGAGAAAGCCGTCCTTCGCATTCAGGTGGTGGCGTGTGCCGCGGTTGCTCCCCTCCTCCGGCTCGGCCACGCCGTCATAAACCCCGGCGCGGACAAAGCCGCCTTGCCCGACATGGCGATGAACCACGGTTCCGAGCGCATTCAGCGGCCAGATGGCGAGACCGCTGTTTACACTGAGCGTCTGGATGGGCCCGAAGGCACTGTTGATGAAAAGCGCCGCCGTTTCACAGCTGCCAAAATCCTCGTCCACCGAGGTGAGTCCGACACGGAATCCCCCCGCGTCGTCTTCCCATTGATACACGAGCTGATACAGCCGTACTCCTCCGGAGGCGACGATGTTGTCCAGGTAGGCAAAGTCACCCACCAGCTCCGCGCTAGGGTCGTCGCCGTGAAAGTAAAGGCCATGTACCAACAGTTCACCCCGGCCGCCCTGCCACAGCCGAGCGAGGTCTACGGTGGCGCCAAAGTCGACCAGCCCGGCGAGCGTCTCCCCGCCCGACAACCCACCGTGGAAAACGCGCAGCCCATCGAGGGTGTAGCTTGCGAACGGGTTGATGGCGGATGTCTCCTCAGGCGGTTCCGCCGCGACCGCGACGCAGGCGGTCGCACCGGCGAGAAGGACGGCGCGGGCAACAGCGGCGTCTAAAAGAGGTGCCTTCATCGCAGCCCGTTGCGGATGGTCGTCAGGTTGTGGCGGATCATGCCCTCGTAGGTGCCGAGGTCGTATCCATTTTCCATTTCACCCGGAGTCCCCATGGCATCGGAGAACAGCTCGCCGCCGATCTTCACCCCCGTGTCGGCGGATATCCGCTCGATTGTCCCGTGGGACACACTCGACTCGACGAAGATGGCCTTGATTCCTCGTTCCCGAATGAGGTCGGTGAGGCGCGCCATGTCGCTGAGTGCCGCTTCGGTCACGGTGGAAATGCCCTGCAGCCCGATGACCTCGAAACCGTACGCACGACCGAAATAGTTGTAGGCGTCATGGCTGGTGACCAGCACACGCTGGGCCGCCGGCAGGGAGCTTGCGGTCTCCTGTGCCCAAGCATGGAGGGCGGCGAGCCGCTCCCGCGCCGCCGCTGCATTAGCGGCAAACACGGCGGCTTTTTCCGGACGGGCCTCCGTGAGCCGCCGCTGGATCAGCGGGAGGCACTGCGACCAAAGGTCCACATCAAACCAGACATGCGGATCGGGGTGGCCCGCATAGTCCTGTGATCCCAAAAGCCGGTCCCTGGGCAGTTCCTCCGTGATCGCATGCACCCGCTCCTTCTGTTTGGCCATCCGCTCAAACACCTCCGTCATCTTTCCCTCGAGCAGCAGCCCGTTGTAAAAAATCACATCCGCACGCCGGAGTGTGACGACATCGGAGGCCGTCGCCTTGTAGAGATGCGGATCCACGCCTGGCCCCATCAGGACCTCGAGAGAAATCTCGCTCCCGCCCACCTGCCGCACGAGGTCTCCGACCATGCCCGTGGTGGCAGCGACCCGAAGCGGAGCGGCGAAACCCGCCACACCCGTCCCCAACCAAGCCAAAAGGGTGAAAATCAGAATCCCGGTGCGAGACATGGCACCGAAGAAAGAGCGGTGCGAATTAAAGTCAAAGAATAAATTTAGGCTAGGCTAATTCTCGGCCGCCAAGCCGCTGCGTCGGCCAGGCGTTGGCAGTGAACAGAAAGATCGCAACGTCCGAATCCAGCCTCCCAGCGACGCTCAGCCTCCCAGCGAACTCACAGCGAACTCGGCACCCGATCGCCTCAGGTTTGAGGCGTCACAAAGGCCGAGGGTTTCAGGGCAGTCAGCGCAGGCATGGCTGCGGACGGAAGGACCGTGCCTGGCTGGACCGGGAATCCTCGCAGAAACTCGCGGGCGGCCAGCATTCGTGCGCCCGGACGCTGGAGCCTCAACAGGCGCAAGACGCCCTGGGCGGTGGCGACTTCAAGGGCTCCGTCGCGCTCGCCCAGCACGGTGCCCGGGACGCCCGTGGGGCCTGGTTCGCCGACTTCGGCCAGCCCCAGTTTGATCGTTTGATCCCGCATCGCGACCGCACACCCGGGCCAGGGAAAAAGTCCGTTGATCCGCGCGGCCAGCTCCATTGCGGGGGCAGAAAAATCCAGCACGCCGTCCGCCTTCACCAGGCGCCGGCAGTAGGTCGCCCCAGCGTCGTCCTGATCGGCAAACCGCAGATTACCCGCCGCGGCGGCGGGCAGGTTTCTCGCCAGAAGAGGCACACACGCCTGGGCGAGCCTGGCCTCGACGTCGGCCGCTGTATCCAGCCGATGGATCGGCACACGTTCCACGTCGGCCACCGGTCCCGCATCGAGACGCCGGACGATCCGCATCAGTGAAACGCCCGTCTCCGTTTGTCCCGTGGCCACCGCAGTCTGGATGGGCGAGGCGCCGCGCAGTTTCGGCAGGATGGACGCATGAAAGTTGAGGGTACCCAGGCGTGGGGTGGCGATAAACGCGTCCTTGAGGATATGCCCGTAAGCCATCACCAACGCCAGGTCGGGTCGATACGCGGCCAATCCATCCCGCACCTCGTCCGTCAATTTTTCCGGCTGGAGGACCGGCCCCCCCCGCGCGGCGGCCCAGACTTTGATCCCATTTGCCACAATCTGCTGTCCGCGCCCGACTGCACGATCCGGCTGGGTGTACACCGCCACCAGCGCGACCGGCACCTCCGCCTGGCCCACCAGCCATTCAAGCATCGGCAGGGCGATCGGATCAGACCCGAGGAAGACAACGCGCAAAGGAGAAAACATCCGGGAATATATGATCTACAATGTATGATTTATGGTTTGGGCATAATGCGAGTTTCGCTGCGGCGAACCTCCGCGGATCGCGTACACGACCTCTTGCTTTCGCTGCCCGCACCCGCGTTTGTCCAAATCAAGAATCAAGATCCTAAATCATAATCTCCCACTTCAGTCTTCGATCGTGTCGAAGCTGTCGTCGTCGGCTCTGGCGGGGCGTTCGGACCGGCCTTCGCCGCCCCCTCGCCCGCCGCGGCGGTCGTCGTCGCGCTTTTTGCCAACGAGATCGAAATACATCGGACATCCGTTGAGGCCGAATTCCGACACGATGCCCGCCTCCAGATAGCGCCGGTAACTTTCGGTGAGCTTCTCCTCGCGATTGCAGAAGATTCGGATGCGGAACGGACGGTTGCCCGTCTGGGTGGCGTAATAGATGCGGAAACGGCGGCCCGCGATCGCTGGAGGTGGGGTGCGGTCCGCCAATTGGATCAAGGTCTGGTTCAGGCGGGCAGTGGACAGCTTTGTATCGAGCTGCCGGTTAAGCTTCACCGCGGCGTTAAGCATGCGGTCGACTTCATAACCGCTCATCGCAGAGACAAACACCACCGGCGCACCGGGGGTGAAAAAGAGGCGGTCGAACAGCGCCTTCTCGAACTTCTCGCGAAACTCACGTTCGTTTTCGTAGCCTTGGACGCCTTCCGGCTGGCGGAAGGCGGCGTGAACAAGGTCCCACTTGTTGACCACGATCACGATCGGTTTGCCCTCCTTGATCACTTCGCCGGCGATGGCCTTGTCCTGCTGGGTGACCCCTTCCATGGCGTCGAGAACCATGAAGACGACGTCCGTCTGCTTGATCGCATCGAGCGACCGCAGGCGTGAGAAATATTCGACCGGCGATGCCAGCTTGGTCGCGGCCTTGATGCCGGCGGTGTCGATCAGGCGAAACGGATACATTTTCCCGTCGCGTCCGCGGAAGGTGAACGGCAGTTCCACCGCGTCGCGGGTGGTGCCTGGGACATCGCTCACGATCAGGCGGTCACTCTTCAGGAGCCGGTTGCTGAGGGAGGATTTCCCGACATTGGGCCGGCCGATAAAACAGACGCAGAGCGGGTCGTCCGCGGTCTTGGTCACCTCTGCCTCCGGCGCCGGTGCCGGCCCGAGCTTTGCGAGGATGGCGGCGCGCAATTCCTCCTCCCCGCGTCCGTGTTCGGCCGATACGCGGAGGGGTTCGCCGAGGCCGAGCTTGTAGGCATCGGCCAGTTCGATCTTGTCGTCGTTGAAGTCCGCCTTGTTCACCACCAGGAGGACGGGCTTCTCGCTGCGACGCAGGCGGGAGGAGATCAGTTCGTCCAGCGAGGTGACGCCACTGAGGCCGTCGATGACGAAGAGGATCAGGTTCGCCGTCTCCATGGCGAAGTCGACCTGCTCCTCCGAGGCGGCGATGAGCTGGGACGGGGTGTCGCCGCCCTTCAACCCGATGCCTCCGGAGTCGAGCAGGGTAAACGCCCCCTCCTCGATCTCGGTGGTGATCACATCCCGTGTGACACCCGGCTGATCGTGCACGATGGAAATGCGCTTCCGGGCCAGTCGATTAAACAGGCGGCTTTTGCCGACATTGGGTCGGCCGACAATGGCAACGGTACGGGACATCGGGAGTTTTTTGATCGGGAGATTTATGACGTCTGACTTCGGACGAGGAAGGCCCCCTTTTTAGGAGGCCGCCTGTCATAGATCATCGATCGCAAACCATCAACGGGCGGTTTATCGACGCAAGGTCTGGACGTAGCGGTCGATCCGGTCAGCGGCTTCGATCAGCTGTTCGTAACTGGTGGCAAAGCAGGCGCGGACAAAGCCGACCCCGTTTGCACCGAAGGCCGCTCCCGGGACCACCGCGACGCGCTCGGCCTGAAGGAGGCCGACGGCGAAATCCTTCTCGCTCAGCCCGGTTTGGGCGACGGAGGGGAACGCGTAGAACGAACCGCGCGGCAGATGGCAGGCAAGCCCCGAGCCATTCAGCCGGCGAACGATGTAGTCGCGACGGCGGTGATATTGCTCGCGCATGGCCTTCATCCCGTCCTCGCCACGGACCAGCGCCTCGAGGGCACCTTCCTGGCTGATGATGGACGCGCACATCATCGAGTACTGGTGCACCTTCATCATTGCCTCGATCAGGTCCGCCGGGCCGCAGGCGTAGCCGATGCGCCAGCCCGTCATGGCAAAGGCCTTGGAGAAACCGTGCAGGAAAATCGTCCGCTCCTGCATACCGGGAAGGCTGGCGATGCTGACGTGTTCGCCCTCGAAGGTGAGCTCGGAGTAGATCTCATCGCTGAGGACGAGCAGGTCCTTCTCCCGCGCAAACGCCGCGATGGCTTCGATCTGAGCCCGCGAGCAGGTGCCGCCGGTCGGATTGCAGGGAAGGTTGAGGACGAGAAGTTTGCAGCCCGGCTGCCAGGCTTCGCGCAGGGCCTCCGCGGTGAGCGCGAAGTTGTCCTTTGCATACGTCGGGACCGGCACTGCGATTCCGTGCGCCAGGGTCACACTGGGGTGGTAACTGACGTAACACGGCTGGTGAAACATCACCTTGTCGCCCGGGTTGATCAGGGCGCGAAAGGCGATGTCGAGCGCCTCGGAAACACCCACCGTGACGATGACTTCGTCCTCGGGCCGGTAGCTGACGTGGAAGTTCTTTTCCACATACTTGCTGATCGCCCGCCGGAGCTCGATCAAGCCCAGGTTGGAGGTGTAATGGGTCTTGCCCTTTTCGAGGGCGTAAATCGCGGCCTCACGGATGTGCCAGGGCGTGTCGAAATCGGGTTCTCCGATGCCGAGGGAAATCACGTCCTTCATCTTCGCGACAATTTCGAAGAAGTCGCGAATGCCGGACTTCGGCAGGTCGATGACGTGCCGCGCAATAAACTGTTTCGGGTCCATGGTCGTCGTCGCGGGCAGACGCGCGGCGTGGCCGCGCGTGGCAGCAACCAAGGCTGCCTCGCCCTTGGGAGGTTAGGGAGCGACTTTCAGGCGGCCATTTTCTTCGCCGCCGACGTCCATCAGGAAGCCCTGCTCCTTATACGAGCGGAGCATGAAGTGGGTGGCGGTCGAGAGAACGCCTTCGATGGTGGAGAGCTTTTCGGATACAAAACTCGCGACCTTCTGCAGGCTTTCTCCGCTGACGAAAACGAGCAGGTCGTAGCTGCCCGACATCAGGAAACAGGATTCCACCTCGTCGAAGCGGCTGATGCGCTCCGCCAGGCGATTAAAACCGCCGCCGCGCTCCGGAGTGATTTTCACCTCGATCACGGCACGCACGGCTGCTGCGGCGGCGCTGTCCTTCGAAAGGTCGAGCACCGGACGCCAGCCGAGGAAGATTTTCTCCTTCTTCAACTGTTCCAGATGACTGTTAATCTCTTGTTCGGACAAACCCAGCACCTGCGCCATCTGCGCCGTGTTGAGGCTGCCGCCTTCGATTAAGAGCTTGAGAACAGGGTTCATAAGTGTCGGGACATATCGTAAGACAGGTCCCGATGACCAGAACGAAAATCCGGGAGACGGACTCAAGGCTGGACCCGCTGTGTCGATGGGCAAAGCTGCTCCCTGTACCATGAACATTTTGGTGGCTGACGACGATCGCATGTCCCGCGAGATGATGCGCCGCATTATCGAATCCGAGGAGCACTACCATGCGACCGTGGCGGCGGATGGGGAGGAGGCGTGGAAGCATCTCTGTGAGAAGACATTCGATGTCGTCATCTTCGACAT
Source organism: Verrucomicrobiota bacterium (assembly GCA_023428905.1). Taxonomy (GTDB): domain Bacteria; phylum Verrucomicrobiota; class Verrucomicrobiia; order Opitutales; family Opitutaceae; genus EW11. The sequence goes on along the minus strand of JAEYWP010000027.1, from coordinate 44,900 downwards.
CAACATGCCGAAGATCGACGGCTTGCGTCTGGTGGAGCGGATGCGCTCCACCCCGTCCCTTCGTGAGATTCCCGCCATCCTCTGCACTGCCGCTGCCGACCGTCACACGGTGGGCAAGGCCAGCGCGTTGTCCGTTTCCCACTACATCGTCAAACCGTACACCAAGGCGGTCATTCTCGACAAACTGCAGACCGTGCAGCGGGAGATCGCCAAGTTTGGGATGGAAGACCGGGAGGCCGTACTGAAGCGGCTCGAGACGGACGAGGAGACGTACCGCGTTCTGGTGCGGGCACTGCTCGAGGAAATCCACCGGTGGCTCCAGCTCACGCGGTACACGGCGGAACTCGGTCGTTTTGCCAAGCTCGCCGGCCGGGCGCCGGGACTCCGCGGCGCGTGTGCCACCCTCGGCTTGAACTCGGTCGTGACCCGGCTGGAGGAGATCGAATTTACCGTGGTGAGTGATTCCGCGGCGTCACAAGGTCAGCAATCCCCTCTCCTCTTTGCCCAGATGGCGCCGCTCTTTGAGCAATTGGACCTGGAAGTCCGGCGCGCCCAGAAGCAGATGGAGCCTGCGGACTGAGCCGATAAAGTCGGTCGGCAGCGCACTCCCCGTTTGCCAACCCGCCCGGCTTCCGCCCAAGGTATCGGGCGATGTTCGAATCCCTCACCGACAAGCTGAGCAACGCCCTGCGCAATCTGCGTGGCGTGGGGAAGCTCTCCGAAGACAACATGGCCGACGCCCTCAAGGAGGTGCGCACGGCGCTGCTTTCGGCCGACGTGCACTTCAAGGTCGCGCGCGAGTTTGTTGACCGCGTGCAGCAGCAGTGCGCCGGACAGGACGTCCTCAAGGGCGTCACCCCCGGGCAACAGATCATCAAGATCATCCACGATGAACTGGTGCGGCTGCTCGGCGAAGGTACCAACCTCCTCTCCACCGCCCGCCCCCTCAAAATCCTGATGGTGGGCTTGCACGGCTCGGGCAAAACCACCTCGTCCGCCAAGCTGGGCAAGCTGCTCAAAAAACGCGGCTACCGACCCTTCGTGGTCGGATGCGACATCTACCGCCCCGCGGCGATCGACCAGCTTGAAATCCTTGCGCGGCAGGAGGAGCTCGGTTTCTACGCCGACCGCGACTCCAAGGATGTGCCGGCCATCGGGGCCAAGGCGCTCGACGAAGCCCGGGCCGCCACGGCGGACGCGGTCATTTTCGACACGGCCGGACGCCTGCAGATCGATGCTGATCTGATCGAGGAAGTGAAACGGCTCCGCGCCCGCATCCAGCCGGATGAAGTGCTGCTGGTCGCCGATGGAGCCCTCGGCCAGGAAGCGGTCAACGTCGCGAAAGCGTTCCACGACGCGCTGCAGCTGACCGGCCTGATCCTGACAAAACTGGACGGTGACGCCCGCGGTGGCGCCGCCCTGTCGATCAAGACGATCACGGGAGTACCAATCAAATTTGTCGGTACGGGCGAGAAGACCGCCGACTTCGACACCTTCTATCCGGACCGCCTCGCCTCCCGCATCCTCGGCATGGGTGACGTGGTGTCCCTGGTCGAACGCGCCCAGGAAAACATCGATCAGAAAGAGGCGGAGAAGATGGCGGAGAAGCTCCGCAAGGCGGACTTCAACCTGGAGGACTTCCTCGCCCAGATGCAGCAGATCAAGAAGCTGGGCTCGATGGAGAGCATCCTCGGAATGATGCCGGGGATGAACGGCGTAAAGCTCGACGGCGATGCGGAGAAGGCCATGGGGCGAACGGAGGCAATCATCCGTTCGATGACCGTCCAGGAGCGTCGCAAGCCCGAGCTGCTGAATGGCAGCCGCCGCATGCGCATCGCCAACGGCGCGGGGGTCAAGATCGTCGAGGTGAACCAGCTGCTGAAGCAGTTTCAGCAGATGCAGAAGATGATGAAGATGTTCAAGGGCGGGGGCGGCAAAAAGCTGCAGCGCCAGATGGAAGCCATGCAAAAGAGCGGGCGCTTTCCTAGTTGATCACATGCGATGCGGAGAGCGTCCCGCAGACGGGCCGCCCGCAGCCCGAAACCGGGCTGGACCTTACTAGGTGTACCAGCACTACACGCGCGATCCGTGGACGTACATCACCATTGCCGTGCGCGCGGCACGGGGGATTCGCCCATCTTTCGGACGCGATTCGCAAGGCAGTGGGCTCGATCGACCCCCACCCTTCCGGTGCAGCAACTGACCGACGTCCCGCGCAGCGTCACGAGCGCCAGCGCAACCTCCACGTGATCGTGCGTGCCCTCGTTTTTTTTGCCACCGCCGGACTGTTGCTGGCCGCGCTTGGTGTGTACGGCGTCGTCGCTCACGCAGCGGTCCAGCTCCGCACCGAATTTGGCATACGCCTGGCGCTCGGTGCCACGCCGGCTGCAGTGTCCGCGCTTGTGATGGGGCAAGGAGGCCGCCTGGCACTGGCGGGTGTCGTCTGCGGGTGCGCCGGCGCCTGGGGCTTCACCCGCGTGCGGGAGTCCACCCTGCCCCGTGTCACCGAACCCGGTCTGGGCGTCTCTCTCTCCGTGGCTGGCATCATCGCCCTAGTCAGCGTCGCGGCGAGCTGGATACCCGCGCTGCGCGCCGGTTCCATCAACCCAATCGCGGCGTTGCGCAGCGACTAGTCGCGCCCGGGCTCATTCAGGTGGTGGGGAGCCGACCCTCCACCCGCCTGCTTCAGACAGCCGGGCAGTTCGATTTCGATGGAGGCACCCACGTCAAAGTACTCCGCCCGCATGATGCGCTCGCCCTGGACAAACGTCTCCTCCGCCACAGGCAAGCGGGTCTTCACATCGACGAAGTGCACGCTGTAAACGGCGTCAGCTCCTGGCATTCCTGCCTTCAGCCGTCGAGTGTACCGAACGGTCTTTCCGTCCTTCAGCTGTTCCTTCTGGACGGACATGAACTCCCCTGAATCAGACATGGTTTCCGTGGCGAACGGTACATCCTCCTCCTCGTCCTCGGACGCCAGCTGCCAGCCAAGCGCGTGCAATCACCCTAGACCTCCGTGATCATCGGTGGCCCCTTCATGGCCTGCGCCATCACGCCGTAAACCTGTTCGCTCATCCGGCAACTCGCACCCTCGAGTTTCTGCAGGGCGGCATCGAGCTCCTGGGCCGCCTGGTCGTCCGCCTTCGCGTGGAAAGGCAGCGCGACCGCCGCCATCATCATCCACGCAATCAATCCGGGTTTCAAACGCATGCCCAAGTCTATCCTAGCGCGCAGGGTGAAGCCATGGGCCGAGTGCCCGGCCCCGCCCGCTCACCAGACATCCGCTACAAACGGGCTTTCCGCTCCTCGAGTTTGCGGCGGACCTGCTCGGCGCGTGGGAACTTTTTCGCCTCCGCCACTTTGGCGAATTCGATCGCTTCGGTCAGCTCTGGCGCGCCAGGCATTCGGTTGTAGGTGCTAGCAGCCAGATTGAAACAGGCCTCGGTGTGCCCAGTCGCCGCCGCCATCCGGAAATACTTCCATGCGCACGCCTCGTCCTTCACTCCGGAGTCCTCGGCGAAATGTATACAGCCCAGCAGATAGGCAGCGTCCGCCCACTGTGGCGCGGCACGCTCCAACAACGCGACGGCCTCCGGCTGCTTCCCCTGGCGAAGCAACATCAATGCGCACTCGTGCATGACCTGCGGCGTTTCGACCGACTCGGCCTTCTTCCTATACTTTGCGGCTTTCTGGGCGTTCTGCTTCACTCCCAGTCCGTTTGCATGGAGATGTGCCAGTCGCTCGTGAACGAAATACTGCAATGCCGGTGTTTTTACCTCCTGCATCTGATCGAGCAACATGCGGGCATCCTTGTAGTTAGCCTTTTCGATCAGGAGGTTCGCGATGGACATGATCGCCTCTAGGTCGCCCCGATGGGCGAGCGCCAGAAGCCAAATCTGCGCGCGATCCAGGTCCCGCTCTCCGGATTTTCCGGAAAGGTAGTACCGGCAAAGGCGACGCAGCGCCTCGATGTTCCCGTCGAGCGCCGCCAGGCGATAATGGTAGGCGGCCTCCTCCGGCGTGACCGGAACACCCCATCCACTCTCATGCATCCGGCCGAGCATCAAATGGGCGGTATTGTGCCCCTTTTCCGCCGCAGCCTGGAAGTACAGATACGCCTGGTCGTAGTCTCGCTTCACATACACCCCGTCATGATAGAGCATTCCCAGATTGTAGGATGCATGCTCCTGGCCCAGCTCGTGCGCCCGTATGTATTGCTCGAGTGTGTTCTGCCGGTACAACGCCACGGCCGCGGCATCGCTTTTTTCGTGCGCCGTTTTCCATTTCTCAAAATAGAGCAGGCCCAGGTTGTTTCGCGGCGGGGCATACTTTGGATCCAGCCGAATGCTCTCCTCGTACCAGCGGATTGCCTCCTCGGCGTTGCGGTCCGTTCCTATGCCCTCGGTGTAGAAATATCCGGCTGTGTGCGCCGCCCGCGCATTCCCCCGCTTTGCCGCCTCCAAGGAGTAGTCGAACGCGTAGTGGCGGCAGAGAGCCAAAGGCTCTTTGAAGCTGTACGGGCTTTGCCAATAGGTCAGCCCGAGTTCGTACATCGATAGGACGTGCCCGGCTTTGGCGCCCTTGCGCAGCAGGGAGATTGCCTTGTGTGGCTTGGCCTCGACCCCGAGGTCGCCGCGAAAATATCGCTTGGCCAATAAATACTGGGCATGGACGTCCTTCTTGGCCCACTCCTCATTCAACCTCACGGCTTGCTCATAGGTAACGACGCCGGCCGGGCAGGAGCCCACCGTCACAAGGTAGCAAATAATATCCTGGTCACGGTGAGCCTGGGCCACCTCGAGCGCCTTTGCCCCGTCGGACTTCACGCCGTAGCCGAGCTGGTAGCAGATTGCGAGGTTGCCGTAGCCGAGAAGGTGGTTTCCGCGTTCCGCTGCTTCCTTGAACCAATGAAACGCCTTCTCCGCATCAGGCGCACCGAGCTTCCCTTGCGCATAGATGAAAGCCAGCGAGAGCATGGCCCATTCCCGCTTTCCCTCAGCGGCTAACTCGTACCACTTCACCGCTTCCTGGACATTGTAGTCCTTCGAGTTCGGATCCGCGAAGGTGCCGGCGATCTCAAACTGCACGTTGGTCTGCACTTCCTCGGCGTGCTTCGCGATCTGCTCCTCCAGATCTCCCTGCGCAAACGAGTCGAAGAGCTTCTGCTCAACAAGGCTGTGCGCGTAGTTCACCCCGAGGCGCCGGGAGAGACGCCGGCTGTGCTCCAGCATCTCGTTCGCCTTGGCCATGTCCCTCGTCACGCCCTGCCCGAAAGCGTACCGCACGGCCGCCCGAACCGCAGACGGATACACGCCGGCTCGGCCGCCTTCCCCCGACATCGCCGCCAGGACGTCATGTTCCTGCGCCTTCGCGACGTTGTTCTGCGCAGCGTACAAAACACCCAGCAGGCTGTGCGCATTCGCCCGCACGCGCGTCCCCAGGTCCATGCTGACCACGCTCGCCACAGTCCTTTCCTTCACTACCCCACGGTCGACGTTCGCCGGGGCGGTCTCCGGGGCGCCAGAGGCCTCAGGGGCGTTCGCAGGATCGATCGTCGCGTAGTTCGCTTCCGGTGACACAGCAACGAGCAGTAGCTCGATCGCCCTCTTGTAGTCCTCCTTAGCGCCCTTTCCGTGCGCGTGGCAGACGCCCAGATTGAAATGCGCCATCGCATGGCCGCGCGCCGTTGCGAGCTTGAACTGCGCCACCGCTTTCTTCGCGTTTTTCTGAAACCCAAACGCACCCGCCAGGTAGCAGACACCGAGTTCGTTCTGCGCATCCGGATACTCTGCCTCAGCCGCGGACGTGAGCAGCGTCCTGCCGCGCTCCCACTGGTCCTGCTTTCCCGAGCGGAAGAGCTCAAGGGCCGCCCGATAGCTGGCAGCCGCCTTTGCCTGTGCGGCCGACACCGGGGCCGAGACCTGTGTATCCTCCGTGTCCGGACCCTCGTTGTCCGGCTGGGCGACACCGCAGATCGCAAATGAAAGTTGAAGCGCCGCCGCCCAGACAATGCATCGATTCATGTAATTCATGGGGACGCGGGTGAGCCCGTTCGGGCCCACTCCACGACCACCCGCGAGGCTTCGCGCAGCGGCAGATCCAGGCGGTCCCGGCGGTGCTCGCGCGCGCGGTGCAGTTCCGCGATTCGAAGACAAACAGCCTGCATGCCGGCGAGCAGCCGTTCATCGTCCGCTACCAGGCCCATTCTCCGGCTGAAAAGCCCCGGCAGCGCGGTCCACACGTCGTGCGCGTCCTGCTCCATCGCCAGGCTGGCTACCAACCCTCCCATCTCAGTCTCTGTGGCAGAGCCTCCGGTCGCCGCATTCCAAACCTCGGTAAGCTCCTGCACCTTGAAAAACACGGGGTCGTATTCAACGGAGCGGAGATCAACGGGAATAATGTCTTCCCCTTCCTTCAGGTAGGTGATGGCTGCCATCGTGCGACCCGCGAGTGTCCCGCCCGCTTCGATGCCGCGTGCAGTGAATGCATTCCGCTGTTTTTGGCGGATCTCCGCGATGTCTTTCACCTCCACGCGTTCGACTTGCAACGGTTCACCGTCCAAGACTTGGACCAGTTCGCGCGCCTTGTCCTCGTAGAGCTGGAACTGCGACTGGAACGAGGCGAGGAGATCCGTCAGCTCCGTCGACCCGGCGCCTTCGTTCTCGGTCTCGTTCCAGAGCTTGATCAGGTCATGCCAGTGAGCGAACTCGGGCCGTGTCGCCGCACGCCGCCGGTGGGCGTCGACAAGTTCCGCCCGCACCGAGTCCGCAAGGGGGGATACCACCTTTGGCCGATCGCCACCGGGACGCTCCAGCCGTGTGTTCGGCAGGGAATGAGGAAGCTCCCCCTCCAGCCGGGCCGACCGCGGTCTGGCCATTTCAACGACGATGTCCGGCACTACTCCCACCCGCTGAAGCGATGAACCGTCCGGCAAGTGATAGAGCCTGCGGGTCAATCGCATCTTGCCCCACGGAAAGCGCTCACTCACCCCGACCTTTTGGCCGATGGGCGCCAGATCGAGGTATTCCTGCACCGAGCCTTTTCCGAAGGTGGTCTCCTCACCGACCACCACCGCACGTCCACAGGACTGAAGCACCCCCGCCAGGGCCTCGCTCGCGGAAGCGCTTTGGCTGGAGGTCAGGATCACGAGGGGGCCTGCGTACTGGACGCTCCCATCGTCGTCCGAGAGCACATCGACCTGGGGCCCGGAACCTCGGGTCAACAAGACCGGACCGCCCCCCAGGAAAAGGCCGCTCAGCCGAGCCGCCTGGTCGATCAAGCCTCCGCCATTCTGCCTCAAATCCAGGATGATGCCGACCACGCCGCGCGTTTCAAAGTCCGCCAGAAGTTCGCGAACGTCGTCCTCTGCGCGAGGGCCGTCCTCCCGCGTTCCGCTCCCGTAGAAGGCCGGGAGTCGGACGACGCCGACCTTGGCGCCCCCGTGGATCGTGAGCGTGAGCAAACGGCCCGAGGCACGATGGTCCGGTACGCTGAGCCATTCGGTTTCCAACTCCTGTTGAATCGGGGGCTCATCGCCGCGCCGGCATTCCAAGTGGAAGCGAGTGCCCATGGGCGCGTTGAGTTTGGCGAGGGCGGCCTCGATGGACCCCGTTGTCGGGTAAACCTCGTCGCCTCCGACCCTTGAAATGGAAACCACCTCGTCGCCCCGTTCAATTCGCCCCTCCTGCTCAACCCGAGAGCCCGGGGCGATCGATTGGACGCGCAGCTTGCCCTGGATGAACTCAAACTCCAGTCCGAGCATGACAGCGCCACTGGCCAGCTTGTTCTCGAGACGGGTGGCGCTGGCTGCTCCAAAATAGCCGCTATGGGGATCGAAGGCCTGGGCGATCGAGTTGAGGAACACTTCCCGGATCTCATCCGGCTCGCGACGCTCCAGGCTCTTTCGCCACCGGGACAGGCGGCCTCGCACCAGATCCGCAGCGAGGTCCCGGTCAGCACCCAACGCCATTGCCCGGACAACCCCGTGCTTCAACCAGCCTGACCACAAGGCCTCCACCTCCGCGTCGTCCTTGGGCCAGTCTGCCTTCGACCGATCCGCCTCCCACGCCTGGGCGGCCGAAATATCCGCGTGTGACGCGAGCCGCTGCTCAAGCCAGTGGATACGGGCCAAGGCACGTTTCAGCAACCTGTCATAGATCTCGACCGCAGGTCCCAGGTCGCCTCGAAGCAGGTACACGGACTTGAGGCTGCGATCAAAACGCGTGTGCCAGAATTTCACGTCGGCGGCAGTGAAGAACAGCCGGTTAGGGTCCAGGGCCTTCAGATAAGCATCGAGCAGCTCAGACGCGGATACCTCTTGAAACGTGCGATCGGAGTAGTGGTGCGTCTGAAGCAGCTCCATCACCGTCACCGCTTCGCGCTGCTGCGCGCGATGCTGCTCGAGCGAACTGTCGGTCGGCGCAGAGGCAGCCGGCGCTCCGAGAAACGTGGAAACTCCGAGCACCGCCACCGACACGCCCGCAAAGCTGGAAATCGGGCGAAACACTGGAGCCCGGACTGTCTCACAGCCGCCGGAAACCTGTCAACGACCCCACGGCCTCCGAAAGGATCGGCTGCAAGATCGCCGGGTCCTAATCCGCGGAATCAGCCCGGCTGCTTGCCGCGTTCGCCAGACACGGCAGGCTGGCCGGCTGTGAGGTTCCGCGTGAAACCCTTTTCCCTTGGAGTTCTCCGTCGGCAGGTCGCGGGGCGCGTGACCGCGGCTCTGCAGACCGACCTAAATGGCGACGGCACGACCGATCTGAACGGAGCCGGCAGGGTTTGCCCTGCCCGGGATCGGTTGGTGGACCTCCCTTGCCGCGGCGGACCTCAATGAGGACGGCCTCCCTGACATCGCTGCGGGTAATATCGGACTCAATACGCCGCGCCGTGAGCACTCGGCTCTCTATATCGGGAGGGATGCCGGGACTGCGGCTCCGGTTTGGTGGAGGCGTACCGCAACGACGGAAAGGAATACCCGCGCGCCTCACGGCGCGAAGTAGCCGCCGCCCTCCCATGGATCGAGCGAAGGTTTCCCAAGAACGCCGGCTACTCAACAGCGACACCGCCGATCGTCCTGGGAACGGAGAGGATAGAGGAGTGGACGCGCCTGAGGGCAGGCGCAGGCCAGGCACGGGGTTCAACCCCGGCGTCCGGGAAGAAACCGTTCGATCGCGTCCGCCAGGGTGAGCTCTGTGCGCTGCTGGCGCACCGGCATGTCGAGGATCACCCGGCCCGCGTGGAAGGCGGTCAGGGCCGAGACGGCGACACGGTAGACCTTGTCCGGCTGAATCGCAGCCGGGTCCAGGGCGGGCTGCACAGCCAGATGCCTCGGAGGGCCGGGTTGCGGCGAGCGGAACTTGGTATCCAGTGTTTGGAGCTGCGCACCCGTCAGCTCCAGCACGTCGATCAGGTCGTTGTAGGCCAGGTTTGCCACGTCCCGGACTGACGCCGTGGCGGGATCAAACGGGGTCGCTCCCAACTGTTCAAACGAGGTTGCGATGGCATAGTCGCAGCCAGCCGCACGACGCGCGGCCTCGGCCACTGCATTCGCCAGGCTGGCTTGGGACGTAAGCGAAGACGGGAGCTTGGCGAAACCCCGATCCTTCGCCCACTCCCACTGGGCAGTCAGGCTGCGGGTGGCGATCACCGTACGTTTCGCCGGGTCGGCAATAACGAGATCCGCTGCGTGGAAGCCGCTGCCGTGCAGGGCAGGAATCACCGCGCCGGCGGCGTAAGCGACCGGTGTATCCGAGCCCACCCAGAAGACGAGGCGGTCCGGGGCCTCCGGGTTAAGGTGCACAAGACCCCAGACATTTCCGGCCCGCGGAAATGACGCGCCATCGCTGCAGACGATTTCCGTCGCCGTCACGCGCAGGGGGAAGCCCGCGGACAGGCGCTCGACTACACTGTTCTCCTCGGCGTTGCCGATCAGGACGAGGTGATTGCGGGCAAGGTCTTCCGCCGTCACATCGCGGTCCGCCTTGACCGGGAGGGTGCCAAACAGGTTGTGGAAAAACGGTACGCCATCACCCGGGTCCCGCCCCTCACCTTCGGTGGGCCAGCCGGGGTTCCAGCTGCGGGCCGCCGCCTCAGCAGCCTCTTTCAACGCTGCGGCGCCGCGCGTGCCGTAAACGATCAGGAGGGGCTCACCGTTGTAGAGTTGATAGGCGCCGCCGGGCGCGTGCAGACGGCGTGTGGTTGTCGTGGGCGCGGCGATACCGGTAGGCGTCAGATCCACCTTGGCGGGCAGCGGTGCGGGCACGGTCACTGCGGGCTGGCCATTGACCGAGAGCACGAGAGGACGGGCTCGGTCGAAGGGCGCTTCCTCCAGGTGAAGGGTCAACCTCCCCACGTTGCGCAGTTCGACATTGAGCGCATTTGCGCGCGATGCCGTAAGAATAAACCGGGCCGGGCGCGGCTCGGCGCCCCACTCCGCAACCTCGGCCCACCAGCCCCGGCGGGCTTCCCCGTCGAGCGCGGTGAAATCGATACGCAGCACGTCCTGGGACCTCGGGCGGACCTCCCCCTGGGCCCAGGCCGCGGCACGGCGATTTCCCTCGGCGAAGTCCCACGCCGCATGACCGAGTCCGTTGGTCTCGTCGAAGACGTTGCGACCGCCCCGCTCCCGCACCGTCTGCAGAGGGCCGCGTGCGGTGATGATGCCGACCACTGGATCGTCCGCGCTGTGGGTGGCGTACAGGGGAAGTGTCAGGAGGTTGTTGATCGGCTCCTGGGTGGTGAAGCCGCAGGTGATCAGCCCGGACGCGAAAAGATGAGGATACCGCGAGCCCAACTTGAAAATCCCACCTCCACCCATGCTTCCGCCAGTCAGCTGAATCCTCCTGTCGTCGATTTTCCAATGGGTCTGCACATACTTGATCACGTCGAGCACGTCCGCGCCGGAAAGGCCCAGGTAGGAGCCCCCTCGCGAGCGGCCGAGGACTGCGATGTCAAAGTCGCCTGCCCGGTCTTTGATCCCAGTGGAGTGTTTGAGGTGGTCGCCGGTGAGCCCGTGCATGTAGACGGACATGCCAGGCGGATTCGTGGGATCATAATCCGTAGGGATCATGATCTTGAAAGGCTGCCCGGAACCGTCTGCCGCGGACTCGTAGGCCCATTCCTGCACGCCGCGCAGTTTTCCGAGCAAGGCCGGGTCTTGTTCGATCCGCCAGGCCCAGTCCGCAAGCCGCTGGGCAGCGGCGCGCGCGGCTTCGGAATCAGCCCCGCCGCGTGCCGTTTCCTGTTCGACCCGCAGACGCAGGTATTTCAACCAACCGCGGTAGGGTGCGAGGTCCTGCCGCTCGAGGAGGGTTGAGACGGCGGTGGACGGGGCCGCTGCGGGCGCCGTATCGGCCGCCCAGAGTGGGGATGCGGTCAAGCACGAGAGGAGAAGGAGTAGACGCGTCGAACGAGGCAGTGGGTTCATAGGGGGAATCGGGTTGGCTATGGGGAAGTTCCGACGCCACCCACTCTGCACATTTCCCGCCCCTGCCGGGATACAAAAGGATGAGCGGGCGACGAAGCGCGCCAAACGGTCGGCGTCCGTCGCCCCCTGTCGCCCGCGCCTAAAACGGAACCTCGACGGTGGCCGTCATCTCTGCCCCGCGGGCGGAGATCGCCCGGATTGCAAAACCCGAGGGCGACCCGTCCGCCCAGCGAAGGGTGGAGTGATTGGGATCCGGATCATCGGAAAGCAGATCGTATCCGGTTTCCGGATCGGTGCCATCCCACAGCGCCCGGGTGTCGTCGATGGGAGGCAGGGGTTTGGGCCGGATCATGCGGATCGCCCGCCGGCCCCAGTCATCCGCGGCGATCAACGCCCACTTATCCGCGGGAGTGCCCGGGGGCGGGGGCAGCGTCCCGTACACCGCCGGATTCTCCATGATGTGCCAGACGGCCAGGCCGCCCCTGTCGGGCAGGACGCGGTCGTAGGACGTTCCGGGCCAGCGGTTCTCGACGATGAAATATTCGTCGAGCCCGCGCTGGGGGTTCACGAGGATCCAGGCGGTGTGTCCCGTCTCCACGTCCTTCAGCGAATACGTGCCCGACTTGAGGATCACCTTGGGGCGCAGCCACCCGTGTTTGAGTTTCGCAAATGGATCGAGGTGCGAGCCCTGGTAGGTGCCATCCATCAGGGAATACGCCCCCGCCGCGTAGGGCGTGGGCAGGGTGAAATACATGTCCGGGCCGTGGAGCAACAGGTGGTCGAGTTCGTGCGCGACAAGCCCGAGGTTGGGCGGGCTGCCGATGTAGGCCTCCGCGATCACACCGAAAGAAACACCGCGCACCACCAGCGGTTGAGGATTTGGATACTCCCGCCCCACCACCCCGCGATTGGTGCCGAAGGGAGAATTCTGGGGGATGACGATGAGGACCCCGAGCTCCTCGGGTTTGAGGACGCCGTCGAGCGGGTCTCCGTCGAAGGCGGAGAAGTCGAAATCCACGCCGGCTTTGCGAATCGCCTCCGCCCATTTTTCCACATGGGGATTCACCCAGCCGTCGCCATCGCTGTCGTTGGTATCGACCGGGCCCCAGTAGTGGGTCGGTGGCCGGTCGGCGTCGTACCAGCCCACGACGCCCGCGTTTTCGATCGTGAAATGGCCATTGCTGTTCTCGAGGAAGTAACCGCGCACGCTATTCTGAACCCCAAAGAGGGTCGCCTCCACGTCCTGCTTCAGCGGTGCCGGGTCACCGGGGCGGTGCGGGTCCCAGAGGATCACAACGATCTTCCGGCGCAGGTTGCGTATCCGTTTCAGCTCCTTGAAGGGACCGCCCACGGTATCCGTCACATCGCGGGGCTCCGAATCGCTCCAGACGACGAGGAGTGTCCCATCCTTGGTCGGAGCAGCCCAATGTTCTACCCTCCGGTTTGCCGACGGGGTCACCCAGGCGACCGGATCCGCGGCGAACCTGATTCCACCGATGGCGTCGGAAAGGTTCACCGCCTGCCAGTCCCGCGACGGTTTCCACCAGTGCAGGAGTAGCGAACCATCGGGTTTCCGCCCGGCCAGCAGTTCCGCGGTCTCTGCTCCGCTCGGCAACTGATAGGGTGAGAGCGCGCCGTCGCTCGGCTCGCCGCTGATCGAGGACGCGTTGACGACGCGCCAGTTGGCAGAGGGGCTCCACCAGAAGACGAGAAGCGAGCCATCCGGGCCGTTGGCGCCGAGGTGGGCGCGATTGCCCGCGAGCCAGCAGCAAGGTTCTCCCGCCACGCGCCGGCCGGTGATGCCGGTGACATCGACCACCTGCCAGTCGTGGGCCGGCGACCACCAAAAGACCAGGAGCGCTCCCGTGCAGTCATGCGCCGCCAGGTGTTCGACCAGCATGGGTCCATCCGGCGTGACGTAACTGGCCACCGCGGATGCGATCTGACGGCCGGTCTTGGCGGTCACGTTGACGACCTGCCAGTCGCGGATGGGAGACCACCAGAACACCAGCAGGTCGCCATTCGGGGCACGACCCGCCAGGTGCTCGACGGTGTGGGGACCGTTCGGGGTCAGCCAACTCGTCACCGTATCCGCGATCTTGTGACCGGTCTTCTCCGAGACGTTCACCACCTGCCAATCGTGCTGTGGCGACCACCAGAAAACCAGCAGGTCGCCGTTGGGAGCGCGGCCAGCCAGGTGCTCGACGGTGTAGGGCCCGTTTTTCGTCTGCCAGCTGGTCAGCGCGCCAGCGATGCGCGCCCCGGTCTTGGCCGTGACGTTGACCACCTGCCAGTCGCGCTGCGGAGACCAATAAAAAACAAGGCATTCGCCAGCCGGACTCCTGCCTGCGAGGTGTTCGACGTTGAAGCGGCCGTTGGGCGTCTGCCAGGCCGTGAGTGGGCCTTCCACGCGGTGGCGGGTGAGGGCAGTGAGGTTGACGACATGGGGGAGCATACCGCCGTTCTTCCGGATTGAGACGCGCGCGTTTCGACGGGCGACGTCCTCAACCGCGCGAGGGTTGTTCCCGCGGTGAGCACCGCGAGTGCTTCCGAAGGGGGGCGAGGAGGCTGCCCCCGGTGGCCCCGGGAGGGGCACGACCGCCGCTCAGGCCCCGTAGGCAGGGTTGTCTTTCGAGGTCGCCCGATGCAGGGCGACGACAAAGGACTTCAGCTTCTCGCGGTCCTTGATGCCCGGAGCGGCTTCAATGCCGCTGTTCACGTCCACAAAATTGGCGCCGCTGGCACGGATCGCGTCGCCGATGTTCTGCGGGGACAGACCGCCGGCCAGAATCCACTGAGGGCGGGAGAACCGCTCGCGCAGCCGGGCGAAGGTTGCCCAATCGGCGGTCTTTCCGGTGCCGCCGAAAGCCTGCGGATCGTGGGCATCAAAAAGGATCGTCTGGGCCAGCGGGAAATATGCGGGGTCAGGTTCCTGCCCAGGAGCGGCGCGCGGAGCGATCCACAGGCGGTCCGCCGGGACGGCGTCCGCCCACAACGCCACCTGGAAAAAGGGGATCTCGTGGGAAAAGTGTACCTGGATGGCGTCGAATCCGGCCTCCAGGAGCTTGGGCAGGTCGTCGACCTCGGGCTCCACCACGACCGCCACCTTTTTCCGCTGTTCGGGGAGGCGGGGCAGCATCGCCTTGAAGGCGTCCAGTGGCAGGTAGCGCGGCGATTTCGGGTAGAGGATAAAACCCAGGTAATCCGCCCCGCATCCGTCTGCCGCCTCGGCATCCACGAGAGAGGTGAGTCCGCAAACTTTTAGGCGTATGCCGTTGATCATGACTGCTGCGTTCCTTGGGGTGAGGCTCTTGCGCGACGTGCGTGCCTCGTGGATACCCCAGGAGTCTGGAGTGTAAACCCTATTCCGAGCGGCCGGTCGCACGACCGGTGACCCCTGCCTAGAAACGATTGACCGAAGCGATCACGTGATCGACTTGGGCGTCCGTAAGCTCGGGGAAGATCGGCAGGCTGACGCAGGTGGACGCCGCCTTTTCCGCCACGGGCAAGGATCCACGGCCCACCTCCAGATAGGCGTAACAGGCCTGCAGGTGCAGCGGCACCGGATAGATCAGGTCGGTCCCCACCTCGCACCGGGTCAGGTGCTCCCGCAGCGCGTCGCGGCGCGGATGCCGGATCGTGAACTGATGAAAGACCGACTGTCCGTAGGACGGCTGCTCCGGAAGGCGCGTGTCAGCCAGGGTGATCTCGTTCAGGTACCGGCGGGCGATGGCCTGGCGCCGGGCGGTCCAACCCGCCAGATGCGGCAGCTTTACGTTCAGGAGGGCCCCTTGGAACCCATCCATCCGGAAATTGCCGCCGATGATGTCATGATAATAACGCCGGTCAGAGCCATGCACCCGGATGTGCCGGGCGCGGGTCAGGAGCGCCTCGTCCTTCGCCACCAGCGCCCCGCCCTCGCCGCAGCCGCCAAGATTCTTGGTCGGGTAAAAGCTAAAGGTACCCACATCTCCGATACTGCCCACCGGTGTGCCCTGGTAACGTGCGCCCACCGCCTGGGCGCAGTCCTCGATCACAAAGAGGCGGTGTTTGCGGGCGATGGCCATGATCTCGTCCATGCGCGCCGGTTGCCCGAAAAGGTGCACCACGATAATCCCCTTGGTCCGGGGGGTGATCGCGGCCTCCACCTTGGCCGGGTCGAGGTTGAAGGTCCCCTCCTCCACGTCGACAAAGCGCGGGGTAGCACCCACATAGTTAATGCCCCAGGCCGAGGAAATGAAGGTGAAGGGGGGAACGATCACCTCGTCGCCCGGGCCGAAGCCGGCCATCATGCACCCGATGTGAAGAGGTGCCGTGCCACTATTGAGGGCGAGTGCTTTCGGATACCCCAAGGTGGCGGCAAATGCCTTCTCGAAGTCCTCCACGTCCTTCCCCAGGCAGAACCGCGTCGCGTCGTACGTAGCGGCCAGCGCCGCCAGCGCCTGCTCGCGAAGGGCCTTGTGCTGAAGCGAAAGGTCGAGAAATGGGACTTTCATGGAAATGGAGGAGTCTGGCGCGGCGCCGGCTGAAGCGAAAGGGAGAAGTGCCCGTAAGGCGTTTAGTAGGACGCGCTCAGGCGCGGAGTAGCGGCAGCGAGCGCCCGCCGCCCGGAGGGCGGGACGACGGCGCGGGCTTAGCGTCGGGACGCTTTTCCAGACGTTGCCAGTTTTGCCACGAGCGCTTCGACAAGGGCATCCAACGAGGGGGTCTCGGCCTCGAACGCCACGGGTACCCCCACCTTCTTCAAGGTCTCGGAGGTCTGCGCGCCGATGCTGCCGGCGAGCGGGCGCTTGGCGCCATCGGCGAGCTGCAGGGCTTTGGCCTGATCGGCAAAACCCTGCGCGGCCGACGAACTGCAAAAGAGGATGGCATCGGCCCCCCGCTGGCGGAATTCATCGGCGGTCGGATCGGCCGACAAGTCGGTGCCCTCGGTGCGGTACACCGGCAGCTGGTCGACGATCGCCTGCGCCTCCTCGAGCTTTCGCACGAGCACGTCGCGATTCAGGTTTCCGGTCACCACCATCACCTTGGCGCTGTCCAGGCTGCCGGTGGCGATGAGGGCCTCCGCCAGCGCCTCGCCCGTGGCGATCGCGGGCATGCACTCCACCTTGATGCGGTGTTCCCGGATAGCGCGCGCGGTGGCCTCGCCTACACAGGCAAACCGCAGCAGGCCGAGGGACCGCACGTCGTCAAAGATTCGATACACCTCGTCGAAGAAATACTTCACCCCGTTCGGGCTGGTGAAGACGACCCAGTCGTAACCGCCGAGTTCGAGGAAACAATCCGCCAGGATCTGCCGGTCCACCGCCTTGCTCACCTTGATCAGGGGAAGTTCCAGCACCTCCGCTCCCAGGACCTCCAGCTTGTCGCGCAGCTCGCTTCCCTGCTCCCGGGTGCGGGTGATCGCAATACGGCGCCCGAAGAGAGGCAGGTGTTCAAACCAGTCGATCTGCTCATGGGCACGCACCACCTCGCCGACAAAGATGATCGCGGGCGCACCCAGTTTCGACGCTTCCACGAGGTCGGGCAGGCTGGAGACCGTGCCTGCCACGCTGCGTTGGCGTCCAAGGGAGGCCCATTGCACGACGGCGGCCGGGGTGGCCGGGGCGAGCCCCCCCGCCACCAGTTCGCTCAGGATGAAGCGCAGGTGCCCCATCCCCATGTAGATCGCGAGGGTGGCATTCTTCAGGGAACCATAACTGCGCCAGTCGACCTGTAACTCGTGTTTTTTCGGGTCCTCGTGCCCGGTCAGAAAAACCAGGGAGGAACTGGTGTTGCGGTGGGTGAGCGGAATCCCCGCGTAGGCGCCGGCGGCGAGGGCGGCGGTGACGCCAGGCACGACTTCAAATCGAATCCCGTCTCGCGCCAGGGTGCGGGCCTCCTCTCCTCCCCGCCCGAACACGAAGGGATCGCCACCCTTCAGCCGGACCACGGTCTTGCCCGCCTTGGCGTGCTTCACCAGCAGCGCCTCGATCTCCTCCTGAGGCAAAGCGTGAAAGCCGGCTTTCTTGCCCACGTAGACCTGCTCGCACTCGGGACGGCAAAAGTGCAGCAGGTCCGGATGGACGAGATAGTCATAGACGAGGACGTCGGCGCGCTGGATCAATTCCTTCGCGCGGAACGTCACCAGGCCGAGGTCACCAGGGCCTGCGCCGACCAGATAAACGATGCCGGATTTCATGGACAAAACGGTCAGGCCAGGAGGCCGAGGGAGGTAAGGACCCGGGCGGCGGTCGCCGCCGGCTGGAGGAAATCCTCCGGCGCGAGGGGCTGGCTGCGCAGCCCGATCGCCTCATGGAAAAGGTAAAGCGTATCCGCCGTGGCATGCGCGGCGAAGGCGGTGTGGCAGCCGCCGCCCAGCGCGGCCTGGAAGGCGCGTTCGACACCGACGTGCCGGGCGGTGACCGGATCAAAGGCGCCCGCAAACCGGCCGGT
Source organism: Verrucomicrobiota bacterium (assembly GCA_023428905.1). Taxonomy (GTDB): domain Bacteria; phylum Verrucomicrobiota; class Verrucomicrobiia; order Opitutales; family Opitutaceae; genus EW11. The sequence goes on along the minus strand of JAEYWP010000027.1, from coordinate 27,037 downwards.
GTCGCCGGCGCGGCACTGGACCGCGATCGCGGCCTGCCCCACCGCCGGCACCATGCTTTCGAAGCCCAGCGCGTGGAACTCCACCCCGGGCCAGTTGCCAATCTGCAGGCGGTTCAGCCCAGCCGCGGCCAGGATGGTGGCATCGGCCACATGGTCCGCCCCGATCTTGCGCAGCCGCGTATCCACATTGCCCCGGATCTCGGTGAACTGCGCGGCCGGGAAAAGCCGCGCGATCTGCAGGCGCCGCCGCGGGCTGCTGGTGGCAAGGGTCGCGGGTTTGGAGACACCGGCATGCAGGACCAGCACGTCCCGCGGGTCCGCCCGCGGCAGATAGCCGGCGATGCCAAGATCCGGATCCATCTCACCCGGCAGGTCCTTGGTGCTGTGCACGGCCACGTCGGCCTCGCCGCGACGCAGCGCCTGCTCGAGTTCGCTGGTGAAAAGCCCCTTGCCGCCGCGCTTTTCCAGCGACCAGTCCGTCTGCCGGTCGCCGGTGGTGACGATCTTCAGCAGCTCGGTCTCCACCCCAAGCGCTTCGCGCAACCGGGCCGCGACCATCTCGGTCTGGGCCAGGGCCAGCGGGCTCTTGCGGGTGGCGAGAACAATTTTTTGGATACGGCTCATGTCCAACGCATCAGCGCCACCCCCGAAACGAATTTGGCGCTAGCGAGCGTCAGCCCAGTAGCGCCAAATCGCAACGGTCAGCGTTTCAATCTCAGTAGGCCGCCTGGACGCCCTTGATGTTCTTGCGGGCCATCCACGGCATCATGCCGCGCAGGCGCTCGCCCGTCTTTTCGATCGGGTGCTTGGCGCCGTTGGCCAGGAGCTTGTTGTACTTCTTCAGGCCGCCCTTGTGCTCGGCGACCCACTCCTTCACGAACTGGCCGGACTGGATCTCCTTCAGGATGCGCTTCATCTCCTTCTTGGTGTCCTTGTTGATGACGCGCGGGCCGCGGGTGATGTCACCGTACTTGGCGGTCTCGGAGATCGAGAAACGCATGCCGGCGATACCCGACTCATACATGAGGTCACAGATGAGCTTCAGCTCGTGGAGGCACTCGAAATAGGCCATCTCCGGCTGGTACCCGGCTTCAACCAGGGTTTCGAAACCGGCCTGCACCAGGGCGCTGGCGCCACCACAGAGGACGGCCTGCTCGCCGAAGAGATCGGTCTCGGTCTCTTCCTTGAAGGTGGTCTCGAGGACACCGGCGCGGGTCGAACCGATGCCGCGGGCCCAGGCGAGCGCGCTCTTCTTGGCCTTCTTCGACTTGTCCTGGGCGACGGCGATCAGCGCCGGCATGCCCTTGCCCTCGGCATATAGGCGGCGGACCATGTGGCCCGGGCCCTTCGGGGCGACCATGATGCAGTCGACCTCGGGGTGCAGCTTGATCAGCTTGAAATGGACCGCGAGGCCATGGCTGAAGAGCAGGGTCTTGCCCTTGGAAAGATTGGGAAGGATGTCCTTCTCGTAGATTGCAGCCTGCTTCATGTCCGGCAGACCGACCATGATGACATCGGCGCGGCGGACGGCCTCGCCCGTCTCGACCACCTCAAAACCGTGCTGCTCAGCGACGGACTTCGATTTGCTGCCCGGATACAGGCCGATCAGGACCTTGCAGCCGGAATCTTTCAGGTTGAGGGCGTGCGCGTGGCCTTGGGAGCCGTAGCCGAGCACAGCGAGGGTCTTGTTCTTGAACACGCCGAGGTCGGCGTCTTTGTCGGTATAGACTTTAGCGGGCATGGAAGGGATTCAGGGTTCTGGATTGGGGCAGGGTCGTTGGAAAGGGCGCGGCGTGTCGCGGTCAGCGGATCAGGGCGAGCTGGCCGGTGCGGGCGATCTCGATGATGCCGAACACCTCGATCAGCTTGAGAAACGCGGCCAGCTTGCCCTCGTCGCCGGTGATCTCCGCGATGACGGATTCGTGGGCCACGTTCACGATCTTGGCGCGGAAGATGTCGCAGATCTGCATGATCTCGGAACGGGTCTTGGAGTCGGCCTTGACCTTGACCAGGAGCAGCTCGCGCTGGACCGCCTGGCCCTCCTTGAAGTCCACGACCTCAACAACGTTGACCAGCTTTCGCAGCTGTTTGGTCACCATGTCGAGCGCGGCGTCGTCGCCCTTCAGGACGACGGTGATCCGCGACAACGACGAATCGTGCGTGGGGGCGACGTTGAGGGTGTCGATGTTGAAGCCGCGGCCGCTGAACATGCCGGAGACGCGGGCCAGAACGCCGAACTTGTTCTCAACGAGGACAGAGATCGTGTGTCGCATTTCGTGTTGTGGTTGTGGGAGGAAAGTGGAGCAAAACCGGGGCGGCGGGGCCGGACCTGGATCGCAGCGGGGCGGTCGTCGCCGCCGGGGGGCGGTTTCAGTCTGACAACCTTCGCTCTCGCTGCGCAGCGAGCAAAGGCTGGTGGACGCCGAGGGACTCGAACCCCCGACCCTCTCGGTGTAAGCGAGATGCTCTAACCAACTGAGCTAGGCGTCCGGGCGGAAACGGTGACATAAGCTGCCCGAGCGGGCCTCTGACAAGAATTTAATCGGGAACAGGCCGGCCGGTAAGCCCGGGCGGCCCGGCGTGAGGCAAACCTCAGACGGTGGCGAGGGCGCGCTTCGACTTGAGCCAGCCGTTGCGAACCATCAGCTCGGCGTTCTGCACCGCGTTCAAGGCGGCACCCTTCCAAAGGTTGTCGCCCGACACCCAGAACGACAACCCGTTGTCCAAGGCTGTGTCGACGCGCAGGCGCCCCACCCCACACTTCACCTTCTCGGCAAAATCCAGGGGAGTCGGATAGGCCTTGGCCGCGGGATCGTCGACCAGTTGCGCGCCTTCAAAGGCGGCAATGGCCTCACGCGCGGCCTCCACGCTGACGGGCTTTTCAAACTCGGCGTTCACCGCGATCGAATGCGCGCGCACCACCGGGACGCGGACACACGTGGCCGAGACCTTCAGCAGCGGCAGGCCCATGATCTTGCGGCTCTCCAGCATCATCTTGTTCTCCTCGCCGGTATAACCATCGGCGCCGAACGTATCCACCTGCGGGATGCAGTTGTAGGCGATCTGGTACGGGTAAACCTTGCGCACAACCGGCTGCCCGTTGACGAGGGCTGCGCTCTGGGAGTCGAGCTCCTGGATGGCTTCAGCGCCCGTGCCGGAAACCGACTGGTAGGTCGCGGCAAAATACCGCTTCAACCCAAAGCGGCGGTGGAGCGGCCAAAGGCCCATCAACGTGACCGCGGTCGAACAGTTGGGATTGGCGATCAGGCCCTTGTGGGTGAGCAGCGCCTCGGGATTGATCTCGGGGATGACCAAGGGGACAGCCGGGTCCATGCGGAAGGCCGAACTCTTGTCGATCACCAGGCAGCCGTCCTTGATCGCGTCCGGCGCCAGCGCACGGGTGACCGAGCCACCGGCGGCAAAGAACGCCACATCGACGTCGGCAAAGACGCCGGGTGCCGCCTCTTCCACCGTGTAGGTTTTACCGGCCCGCTCCACCGTCTTGCCCGCCGACCGGGCCGAGGCAAAGAGCCGCAGCGAGGACATCGGGAAGTTGCGTTCGACCAAGAGCCGTACCAGCTCTTGACCCACGGCACCGGTGGCGCCGACGATACCTACAGTGAGTGAGGTTTTCACAATGGATTCTCCTTGGGAACAGGTCATGCAAACCTGTCACAGGCTGGGCATCAAGCCCGCAGAACGACTCCTGTTCGTGCGTATAAGCACACAGACCCTGCAGTTTTTCCGGCAGGGTGTCCTGGTGCGCAGCTTCGCCATCTCCACCTCCCTGCGCCCACCGTCGAACCTCAAGGGTTCCCTCGGCACCCCGAGGGGGCTCCACGAGATCGCCGAACGCGTCGGAGCAGGCCAGCCGCCGGGTATGGTTTTCAAGGCGCGAATCCCCACCGGCCAGCATTTCAGCGAGCTGCCGCCTTCAGCAGACACGGGCAACCTCATCACCAGCCGCATCCTCTGGCTGCGCGGCCTCGAAACTGGTGTAAATCGTGGGGGCGCGGTGGATACGTACGACCGTTACGTCTACATCCACGGCACCAACCATGAGGACCGGATCGGACAGCCGCAAAGCGGCGGCTGTGTCCTGATGCGCAACCTGGAGATCGTGGAGCTCTACGAAGCGGTGCGCGCCGGTGACCTGGTGATGATCGTCGATTGAGCCTAGGCGTTGCGGCCGAAAAGCAGGCGCAGCGAATTGAGGCAGACCACCACCGTGCTGCCCTCGTGCGCGGCGACGCCGATGGCAAGTGGCACAATCCCGAAGATCGAGGCGAGGGCCATCACCACGACGACGCCCAGGGAGATGGCGAGGTTTTGGCGAATGACCCGCTTGGCCCGCCGGCTGAGTCGCAGCGCCGCGAGGAAGTTCTCGATCCGGTCGTGCATCAAAATGACCTCCGCCTGCTCGAGGGCGGCATCACTGCCCCGCGCCCCCATGGCGACCGAGACGTCCGCGGCGGCCAGGCTGGGGGCGTCATTCACCCCGTCGCCCACCATCGCCACCGGTTTCCCGGCGGCACGCAGCGCCTGGATCGCCTCCACCTTGCCCTCGGGCGTCAGGCCGGCGCGCACCTCATCGAGGCCCAGTTCCCTCGCCACCTGTTCGGCGGCGTGGCGACGGTCACCCGTCAGCATGACGCTGCGGATACCGGCCTTCCGCAACGCCGCGAGGACGCCGCGCGATTCGGCGCGAATCTGGTCTCGGAGGAGAATGCGGCCGACGAGGTCGCGGCCAATCACCCACACCTCGCTCATTTCCGGGGGCGCCGGTGGCAGTGTGCGCGCCCATTCTCCCAGGGGGCCCGACTCCAGCAGTTCTCGCCTGCCCAAGAGAACCTGGGCGCCGTCGACCCGACCGCGCACCCCCTGCCCGGTCAGGGACTGAAAATCATCGGTAAGGCGTTCGCGGATACCGGAGGCCCGGGCATGGCGCGTGATCGCCCGGGCAAGTGGATGTTGCGAATTGGCCTCGAGCGCGGACGCCAGTTCCAGGACCTCGGTCTCGCGCCCCGGCGGAAAACTTTCATGGCCTGCGACCTCGAGTTCACCGGTTGTGAGCGTGCCCGTTTTGTCCAGGCCGACCACGCCGATCTCGGCCAGCTTTTCGATCGCCGCGCCGCCGCGGAAAAGGACACCGTGCCGCGCGCCCCAAGCGATGGCGGCGAGGATGGCGGATGGAATCGACAGCACAAGCGCGCACGGGCTCGTCACCACCAGCAGGGTCATGGCGCGGTAAAACGCCGAGGTGCGCTCCCCGTCATTGGTGAAGGCAGGCAGTCCCGCTCCGAGCCACCAGACAAAAAACATCACCGCGCACAGGCCCAGCACGAGGAGCGTGTAGCGGCCGCCGAAGCGGTCGGTGAAGCGTTCACTGGGGGCTCGCAGCTTTTGCGCGGTTTGAATCAGGCGGATGATCTTCTGGAGGGTACTCTCGGAGGGCAGGCGCCTCACCTCAAAGTCCACCGAGCCCCATAGATTGAGGGTGCCGCTGAACACCGCGTCGCCCACGGCTTTTTCCACCGGCCGCGCCTCACCCGTGATAGCGGATTCGTCGCTGGCACTTTTGCCGCGGACCACCATGCCGTCGGCGGCAAAGGCCTCGCCGGGTTTAACCCGCACCCGATCGCCAATTCCAATTTCCTCAACCCGCACCACCCGCTCGCCTCCCTGCGGGAGGACCAGCGAAGCCGTCTTCGGTGCGGTCTTGAGCAGTGAACCGATCTCGCGCTGGGTCCGGTCGAGGGCGAACTCCTCCATCGCGCCGGAAGCGGAGAACAAAAAGAGCAGAAGCACGGCCTCGCCCCACGCCCCGATCGAAACCGCGCCCACCGCCACCGCGAGCATGAGGAAATGGATGTCGAGCTTTCGCTCCTGGATGTTCTCCCATGTGTCCTTGGCCGCGTCCCAGCCCCCCGCCAGCAGCGCGACGCCATACAAGGCGCGGCTCAACCAGTCCGGCCCCACGCCGAGACGTTCCACCGCGAACCCGGCGACGCCGAAGACGGCGCAGGCGGCGGCGAGAACACTGAGCTCCTTCCATTCCGACGCCTCGGGCTGTTCCGCCTCGGCGGCGGTGTCGGGCCACTCGAATTCCCTCCATTTCCAAAACGTGGGAGCAGTCGTGCAGGTGGGTGCCTTCATCTCGGTCAAGCCTCCCGCTTGGGTCACGGTGTAGCCCTGCGGCGCGCGGGCGTGCTCGGCGAGCGAACGCTCCACCGCCGTGATCGTTTCGGCGAGTCGGCGCTCCAGCTGTGCCAGGTCGACGTCCCCCAAGGTCGCGATGGCGACTTTCCGGTGCGAGGGATCCAGGCGCACCGCGCCCACTCCCGGCGCGTCCCGAAGGAAGCGCGCCAGCGTTTCGGCCCAGTTGTCCGAAGCAGTCTGCGACATGGGTCCGACGATGCCAGCGGCCGTAGGTCGCGCAAATATCAATTGCGCTGCCGCTGGCGGCCCGGATGGTTGCTTTCTCCCCGCGATGATCGGACTCAACGACGACACTTCCGCCGCCCCTGCGCCGCCGCACTCGCGGGCGAGCGAGTTCGCCGGGGAGCTGTTTGCCGAGGGAGGGTGGCTGCACGAACGGCTGCAACTCGAACACCGTCCCGAGCAGGAGCAGATGGCGCGCGCGGTGGCGGCGGCGATGAAGGACGACAGCTGCCTGCTGTTCGAGGCCGGCACCGGAGTCGGAAAATCCCTCGCCTACCTGCTGCCGGGAGTGATCCACGCCGTCGACCAGGCGCGACAGCTGGTTGTATCCACCCACACCATCGCCCTGCAGGAGCAGATCGACACCAAGGACCTGCCCCTTTGCCGCCGCGTCTTCGGCGCCAGCCCCGAACTCAAGGCGTATTCAAATTTCAAGAGCGCCGTGCTGGTGGGAAAGGCGAACTACCTGTGCACCACCCGGCTGGCCAATGCCCTGCGGGACAAACACGAGCTGTTTCCCACCGCTGAACACAGCGAGCTGCAGCGGATCGCGGATTGGGCCGGCACCTCGCGCGACGGCTTGCGCCACGAGCTCTCACCGCCTGTGTCGCCCGACGTCTGGGAGCTGGTAAACGCGGACTCCTCGGGCTGCTCGCGCAAGTACTGCAATTGCGACACCTGCTTCTATCAGAAGGCGCGCGCGCGCCTGCGACAGGCCCACGTCATCATTGTCAATCACTCCCTTCTCTTCACCCACCTCAATGCCGGGGGAGCGGCGGAGAAAGGCGGCTCCCGCGGGGTGCTTTTCCCCGATGATTTCGTCGTCCTGGACGAGGCGCACACCGTGCCCGAAGTCGCGACCGAGCACTTTGGCATCCGGCTCAGCAGTTATGGTACGGAGCGCCTGCTGAAATACCTCTACAACCCAAAGACCAAACGCGGACTTCTTCAAAAATACGGCTCACCGATCGAGCGCCAGCTGGTCGTCGACGCCCTGGAAGCTTCGGTGCAGTTTTTCTCTTTCATCGCCGAGCGCGTGCTCGACAAGCACCCGGTGGTGCGCGTGCGGAACGAGGGAGTGGCCGAACCCTGGCTCGATGGCCCCCTGCTGGCCTTGATCAAGGCAGTGCGTACGCTGGCCGACCGTCTCGACGAGGGGCGCGAGCGCGAGGAGCTCCTGGAGCAGGTTGGCCGCCTCAAGACCTACCAGACAACCCTGCGGCAATTCCTGAATCTGGCGGACGAGAAATCGGTGTATTGGGCGGAGCGGTCTGGCAAACGCCAGACCATCGTCACCCTGCGCAGCGCACCCATTGACGTTGCCCCTTATCTCAGGGAAGCGCTCCTGGAGAAGAGTACCTCCGTCCTGTTCACCAGTGCGACTCTGGCCATGGGCGGTCAGATCGAGCCCTTTCAGGCGCGGATCGGGGCGGAGGCCGTGCGCGCCCGCATCGTGCGTTCTCCCTTCGATTTCGAGCGCAACATGCGCGTGTACATCGCCGCGGATGTGCCCCTGCCGACCCCAAAGGAGGCGCGCCTCTCCATCGAGGTCCTCTCCGATTACGTCGGTTTCTGCACCACCCGCGTGCGCGGAGGGTCGCTGGTCCTCTTCACCAGTTACCACGATATGCGAGCCGTCGCCCAAGCGGTGGAACCCGTGCTGCAGGCCGAAGGACGCCCGTTTCTCATGCAGGGCCCGGGGATTTCTCGCACCGAGCTCGCGCGGCAGATGCGAGAACTCCGAAATGCCGTGCTGTTCGGGACGGAGAGTTTCTGGACGGGGATCGATGTACCGGGAGAGGCTCTTGCCCAGGTCATCCTGACTCGCCTGCCCTTCGAAGTTCCCACCCACCCCATCCTCGAAGCGCGGACCGAGTGGATCCGCGATCGCGGCGGAAATCCCTTCGCAGAGCTCACCCTGCCCGACGCCTTGATCAAATTCCGCCAGGGTGTGGGCCGACTGATCCGCACGGCCAGTGACCGCGGGCTGATCACCGTTCTGGACTCAAGGGTCCTTGCCAAGCCCTACGGACGCCAATTCATTGAGTGCCTGCCCCACCCGCACTTCGAACGACTTACGCGCGAAAACCGCGACCGGTGCTTCCACCCTTTTGCTTGAGTTCGCGCGAGACCAAGTTCCACTCCCTGTTGCACATACCATGCAGATTCGCAGCGCCGCCCTCAGCGACATAGGAAAAATCCGACGCACCAACGAGGACCGGCTACTGCGCGACGAAATGCTTCACCTCTATGGTGTTGCGGATGGCGTCGGCGGTCTGCCGGGAGGTGCCGAAGCGGCGCAATGCGCGATCGAGGTGGTGCATCATGGCGTCAAGCACGCTTCTGGAGAACCGGACCTCGTCCAGATCTCAAAAGAGGCAAACCATGCCGTTGCCCAGCTCGGCTATCGGTGCAGCCCGCACTTTGGAATTGGAACCACCCTCACCTGGGGGCTGTTCCGGCGCGGGCATCTGCACCTCGCACATGTGGGCGACTCCCGGTGCTACGCCGCGCGCGATGGCCAGGTGGACTGCCTGACCATGGACCACTCGGTGGAGAACGAAGCCCGGGCGCGGCGCGCCAAAGGGGAACTGATCTGGGTCAATGAGCAGCACCGGAACGCCCTCACCCGCTGCATTGGGCAGAACACGCCCCTGGATGTGGACCTTCTGATCCGCCCGGTGCGCGACCACGACCGCTACCTTTTTTGCAGTGATGGCGTGACGCGCATGATTCGCGACGACGAGCTCGGGCAGGCCCTGATGTCGGACCGCGACCCCCGGGAAATCCTGCGCGACCTGATCGACACCGCCAACCTTCGCGGCGGGCTCGACAATTCCACCGCCGTCCTGGTGATTGTGGACTCCGTCCCGTGACCACACCCGCGCGCCGATCCGACACCTTCGCCTCCCTGGTGGCGAAGCAACCCGAGAACGAACTTTTCCGCTTCAGCCTGGCCCAGGCACTGGAGGCTGAGTTGCGCTTCACCGACGCGGTTGAGCACTACGCCTACTGCGTGAAGAAGAAGGCGGACTGGATGATGCCGCGCATCCTTCTGGGCAAACTGTACCTGCAGCTGGGGAGAAAAACCGAGGCTCGTGTGATACTTCAGGAGGCGCTCAAGCTCGCCGTGGAGCAGGAGCACGAAGACCCGGAAAAGGAGCTCCGGGCGCTGCTGAGCGACACCTCCTGGTGACCGACGCGCCGCCGTCGGATGACCGGCGCCAGGCGCGTCAGACCGCGTAACGCGGAGCGGCCTGCCAGCGCGCCGACCAACGCACGTCATGGCGGGAGGACCACACGCGCGGCGCAGGCCTCGTCCATTCCCGCCGCTTGGACAACATCTGCTGCGCCTGGGCGACGTCGTCATCCTGCACTGCCAGCTGGAGGCCGAGCGCAGGCGCACGTACCACCGCAACGCGCGCATCATCCCTCAAGGGGGCGGCGGGTGCCAGAAGAGCGGCCAGGGAGATGAGGAGGAGGAGACGGCGCATGCGCAGGGACTGGGTAGTTACGCCTAGGTGGCTATTGTCGTATGTTTGCACTAGCAAGCCCTTTTTCCACGCCTCCCATAGGCGCCGAGATATCCATGGGCACGGGAAAGAAATGCGCGGCCGCTCCGAACCAACGGTTCCAGATGGGGTAGATAGCCCACGAAGTTGCTCAATCGTTGCGGCACCTCTCTCGCCCGGGGACGTGAGGTCCTCTCACCTTTGCCATCGCATGCGCGTCATACTCACCTCGCACGGATCGACCGGGGATATTTATCCGATTATCGCCCTGGCCGTGGCCATGCAACACGCCGGCCACGCCGTACGCTTTGCGACCATCCCGCACTACCGTGCCGAGATTGAGGCGGCCGGGGTGGAGTTTTATCCCCTGTGCCCCAACTGGGAGCAGGCGGACCTCAGCTACTGGATGGGACGGCTCCAAAAAATCCGTACGCCAATCTACCAACTGCGGGAGATCTACGTCGGCGCCAAAGCGCACATTCCCGACATGATTTCACGCATGGACGCCGCCCTGGCGGACGCGGACCTCCTGGTGTCGTCGTACCTTTTCCCGATGAACAAAGGGATCGCCGAGCGCCGCGGCGTGCCCTTTGCCACCTTCGCGTTTGCCCCGCACGTGCTCCCCTCGCCCGATTATCCGCCGGAGGACATTCCCTCTCCGCAGTGGTTGCCGGTCGGCGCCCGGCGGGCGTGGAACCGGTGGCTTTGGAAAGTCGGCAATGCGCTCGTCGACCGCGTGATCAACAACGCCACCCGTGCGGAGTTGCGGGCAGCGCGCCTGCCGAGGGTCCGGCACTTCTTTTCCGCTCCGGCCGAGCGTGTGATTGTCGGTGTATCCGAGGCTTTGATGCGTCCGCCCGGCGCGCAGATCGACCCGAGGTTTCGCTTCACCGGCTATTGCCGCTGGCAACCCCGGGAAGACCCCGCTTTGGAGGAAAGCCTGACCGCGTTTTGTGCGGGGGAACAGGTTCCTGTGCTGACCTTCGGAAGCATGGTCTATGAGCAACCGGGTGAGGCGATGGAGCGTTTCATCCGCGCCTGGCCCAGCCATCGGAAGATCATCGTGCAGCGGGGCTGGGCCCAATTTCCCGCGTTGGGTGACGAGACCCACGTGCGGGTGCTGGGAAAGGTTTCGCACGACCAGCTGTTTCGCCATGCCTCCGTCGTCATCCACCACGGCGGGGCCGGCACCACCGCGAGTGTCCTCCACGCCGGGGTGCCGCAGATCGTCGTTCCCCACATTGGAGATCAGACCTTTTTCGGGAAGGAAGTGGAGCGCCTGGGCTGCGGCTTCCGGATCAGCCGCAAACGCTGGCCCGAACAACTCCCGGGAGCGGTGCAGCGCATCCTCAGCAGCCCGGCCTACGCCGAGCAGGCCCGCCGCTGCCGCGACCAGCTCGCCCGGGAAAACGGACCCGCGCGGGCGATTGCAGAGCTCGAGGCGTTTGTCGGCGAACAACGCCGCGGTGCGTCGCATGCCACCAGGACTGAAACGGTCGCCGGGCACCCTGCCGGGGGTGGCTGAAAAATCTTCTGGAAATTTGCGAGGGATCGTACACCGTCGCCCTCTCTCGTTTGATAAAACCGCTTGATAAAACGTCGACGAGAGAAGTGCTGCAGTAACGTAAGTTACAGCAGCGCAGTGGCTTTTGCCAGGGTAGCTCAGTGGTAGAGCAGGGGACTCATAAGCCCTTGGTCGGCGGTTCAATCCCGCCCCCTGGCACCATGCCTTTTCCCTCTCCGGCCGGCGTGTCGTCGGCGGCGAATTGGCAGGTGCGATAATTAGACGAACTACCGTCCCGCTCTGGCGACTCGGAGCTTGGCTCCAGGACAGGCCGGGATCAGTCTTCCTGCTTTCCAGCGCGGTTCAGCGACCCCTTGCCGCCCTGTTTTTAGCGGACGCTCCCTCACCCACCCCTTGGGCCCGGCCGATCCGGCTGTGCTCTGCGTTCACCTTCATCGTTTTCGTCCGTGAGACGGTCCTCATCCGCCGTTTTGCTCGAGGCGGAGCCAGCCCCGATCGGCCGTGCTGTGGCCAGCGTTGCGGGCAGCCTCGTCCTCGCCGGTGGCCTGTTTTTTGGACTCGCGAAATCGCATGAGTCTGCGCCGCCCGACAGCGCACCCGTGTTCGACGACTTGGAGGCCGCGGTTGCGCCGGTCGATCTGCCGCCCCCTCCGCCGCGGCGGGAACTCGCAGCGAGTGTGCCGATCGGCACACCCTTCCACTTTCCGCTGGAGTCCGTTCAAGACGCCGCGGTCCGCATCCAGGTCGAACCGGCGCCGGTGCGACCGATCGACGTCAGTGCCCCCCTCGCCCGCCCCGGGATCTCCGCGCGCTTCAACCTGGCCGCCGCCTCGCTGGTCCCGCGCGAAACGGTGACGGCCGACGTCGATCGCATCTACGACCGCAGTGAGGTCGACCAGCGGCCGGTGGTCGTCTACCGGAAAAAACCCAATGTCACCCGCGAGCACCTCGCCCGCGTGCCCAATCGCAGGGTGATGTTGATGTTTGTCGTCAACAAAAACGGCCAGGTGGAGAACGTGCACCTGCTGCAGTCGTCGCAGGACGTCGCGTACGACGAACTCCTGCTCGAAGCCATCGCGGATTGGGAATTCAGACCCGCCATCCGAAAAGGGAAGACGGTGCGGTCCTGGGTCCAGCTCCCCGTCACCGTCCGCTACCAGGCAGGCACGCCCTTCGAAGCACGATGAGCCGTCCCCCCCGGCCTCCCAGTCCGCCCCGCGACTTCCCGCCCGCTTTTCCCCTGCTCCACATGCAAAAACTCACGTCCACGAGCCTCGGCCTGCTTCTCCTTGCGGCAGCCTGCGCCCGCGGTGAAGGCGAGACACTCCCGCCTCCCGCCGCGGATCAGCACCACGTCTTTGTTGGTTTGAATCTCCTCGTGCGCCTGGAAGAAAAGCACCTTCCCGTCCAACGCGTCGTGGGGGGCTATGTCTTTGTCCTGGAAAACGGGGAGGTGCGCCCCGTCCCCTACCCTCAGGCCGTGGCGTACCGCATGGACACGGATGTGAAGGTCAGCGACGTGCTGGCGACGGTCGCCGGCCTCAAGGCCGAACGCACCTACACGCCCGCCGCCGATCCCCGGAGGAAGTGGTTCGACTCGATGGTCGATGTGAAGATGAACCAGGATATGATCCGCGCGCAGGCGGAACAGAAGGTGATCCAGATCGCGATGAGCATGGCCGCCCGAGGCGTCGGTGGCATTGGCCAGCCGGACGACACGCCGAAGCTTACCGCCGCCCTGGGCGAGATGGATAAGGCCTTCGCCACCGACCCGGGTGGCCATGCCGATTTCCACATGTCCGAGATGTACAGCGAACTCGCGGATGAGCTCTTCGATGCGATCGACCTGACCTTCGAGGTCTCCGCCCCGATGAAGGTGGCCGAACCCTACTTTGTCATCATCGCTGACTTCCTGGATCCTTCGAAACCGGGCCAGACGTTTCACTGGATTTATGCCCAGGCCCTCGACGAACTGACCCCGGTTCCGCGCAAGGTGAGGGTCTTCAAAGGCGGCTTCCCCCCCGGGTACACCCTCCAAACCTATCGTCTCCACCTCTACTCCGGCACGCGCGAACTGGCCACCAACACCTCCGAAAAGCACATGGTCCTGAGCACTGACGATGCCCACCTGTACCTGCGCGCCGGATACGAAAACGAGAACCGGGGCAAGACGCTGCCACCCAAGCCTCTCTGGACGACAATCCCGAAGGCCCAACGGGAGCAGATTCCACCGAACGACCTGCGCCGCGTGCTGTTGCTCGGGATCGACCAGGACGGGCGGGTCACCGATGTTCGCCCCGAGGACAACGAATTCGGGCCGCTCAGTACCGAGGCTTTGACGGCCATTAGGGCGTTCCGTTTTTACCCCGCCCTGGACGGCGGCAGGCCCGTCGCGGACTCCCTGCGGGTGCGTTTCGCCGATCTTTCCCGCCGCTCTCCCACCGCGATCGAGTGAACACCGTCCTTTCCCATGCTCCGACCGACTTCACTCCTCTCGCATCCACTCAAGGGCCTGGCCGTCGCCGCCATCCTGTCGAGTTCCCTGCCGGCGGCTGATCCGCTGCAGACCACCGAGCAACTCGCCGTGACCTGGGCGAAACTGCGCGACGAGAATGCCCGGCTACTGGCCGACTGGCGCTGGGAAAAAGACGTCCTGGCCGCCTCGGAAATCGCCCTGCAAGCGCGCGCCGAACAGCTGCGCGAGCGCCGCGACCTGCTGAAACAGAAATACGGCGCCGAAAGCCGGGAGATCGGCGACCTCAAGCAGCGCGCCGACGAGGGCCGGCTCGCCATCGAGGTGGTCGACACACGTCTTCAGGCGAGCGCCGCACGCGTCCTGGCTCTGCGCAAGAGCCTCCCCCCCCGCCTCTCGCAGGCGCTCGACCTCTCTTTCCGCACCCTCGCCGACCCCGGCGTGCCGGTGGCGGAACGCGCGCAGGCACTCACCACCGTTCTCAACCGGTGTGCGCTGTTCAATCACGGCATTCACGTGAGCGAGGAGATCCTGCAGCTGCCGGACTCAAAGGAGGCCCGCATGCTGGAGGTGATCTATTGGGGGCTGAGCCACGGTTACGCCCTCGATCGGCAACACCGACGCGCCTTCGTCGGACAGTCCACCGCGGACGGGTGGATCTGGCAACCGGCGGACGGGATCGCCGCCCGGAGCATCGTCACGGGCGGCCGCGGAGAAGCAGGCGCCGCCGTGGGCACCTGCCGCTCCCTGAGCGTCACTCCTCCTGCGACTGCAGGCTGGCAACGACGGAGAAGTCCTCGAGCGTGGAGGTGTCGCCCTTCACTTCACCGCCGCTGGCGATGTCCTTGAGGATACGGCGCATGATCTTGCCGCTCCTGGTTTTTGGCAGGCCGGCGGCGAAACGGATGTAGTCTGGTTTCGCCAGGGATCCGATTTCCCGGCCGACGTGGGAACGGAGCTCCTCCTTGAGCTTGTCGCTCGCCTCCTGGCCCGTCTTGAGGGTGACAAAACAGACCAGCGACTGACCCTTCAGCTCGTCGGGGCGTCCCACCGCCGCCGCTTCGGCCACGGCGGGATGCGAGACGAGTGCGCTCTCCACCTCGGCGGTGCCGATGCGATGGCCGGAAACGTTGAGCACGTCGTCGATCCGGCCGACGATCCAGAAATACCCGTCCTTGTCCTGCCGTGCGCCATCGCCGGTGAAATAGATCCCGGGGTATTCGCTCCAGTACTGCTTCTCGAAACGCTCATCGTCACCCCAGAGCGTGCGCAGCATGGAGGGCCAGGGTTTGGTAATGACCAGCTTGCCACCGCTGCCGCGCGGCACTTCCTTGCCCTGGTCGTCAACCACCTTCGGCACCACCCCGAAGAACGGCAGCGTCCCGGAGCCGGGCTTAAGCGGCACCACCCCGGGGATGGGCGCGATCATGATCGAGCCGGTCTCAGTCTGCCACCACGTATCCACGATCGGACAACGCTTCTTTCCGATCATGGTGTGGTACCACATCCAGGCCTCGGGGTTGATCGGTTCGCCCACCGAGCCGAGCAGACGCAGGGAATCGAGCCGGTGGCGCAGGACGTAGTTGTCGCCCCAGCGCATGAACGCCCGGATGGCGGTCGGCGCGGTGTAGAGGATGGTCACCCCGTGGCGGTCGATCATCCGCCAGAAGCGGTCTGGCTCGGGCTGGTTCGGCGCACCCTCGTAGAGGAAGATGGTGGCGCCGTTGCTCATCAGCCCGTACACCACGTAGCTGTGGCCGGTGACCCAACCGATGTCTGCGGTGCACCAATACAGGTCGTTTTCCTTGAGGTCGAAAATGTAGTGGGAACTGAGCTTGCAGCCGAGGAGATACCCCGCGCTGGTGTGCAGCACGCCCTTGGGTTTACCGGTGCTTCCGCTGGTGTAGAGAATGTAGAGCGGATGCTCGCTGTCGAAGGCCTTTGCCTTGTGCTGATTCGGCGCGCCCTCCCAGGCCTCGTGCCACCAGACATCGCGACCTTCCTTCATTTCGATCGGGTTGCCGCAGCGGCGGAGAACCAGGACGGTCTGAACCGTCGGGGTGTGCTCCACCGCCTTGTCGACGGCGGACTTCAGCTCGATGATCTTGCCCCGTCGCCAGCCGCCGTCGGCGGTGATCACCAGACGCGCCCGGCAGTCGTTGATACGGTCCTTCAGCGCCTCCGGGCTGAATCCACCGAAGACCACGGTATGCACCGCTCCGATACGCGCGCAGGCCAGCATGGCGATGACCGCCTCCGGCACCATCGGCATATAGATCGCAATCCGGTCCCCCGCCTGGATGCCCATGTTTTCGAACACATGGGCCAGCCGGCAGACATGAAAGTGCAGTTGCTTGTAGGTGATGGTGCGGACGTCCCCCGGCTCACCCTCGAAAATGATGGCAGCCTTGTTTTCGCGGGCGGTGCCCAGGTGCCGGTCGATGCAGTTTTCCGCCACGTTCAGCTTGCCCCCGACAAACCATTTCGCGTGCGGCGCATCCCACTTCAGAACCGACTTATACGGCTTGCGCCAAACAAGATGCTCCTTGGCCTGGCGGTCCCAAAACGTCTCTGGGCTATTGACAGACTCGGCGTACAGTCTCTTATACGCGGCATAACTCCCAAGGTTTGCTTGGCGTTGAAACTCGGCCGAAGGCCTGAAAACCCGGTGTTCTCGGGATACTGAGGTAATCGTTTGGTCCGTCACGTTTGTGGCTGATTTTCGGGGTTAGGGCTGCGCTCGTCTGCGCTTTCGTGGCTCTTATCTCGCTCGACGTTTTTAGCGTCAAGCTCGGGACTTATCGCATCCTTTAGCATTGCTCATATCATGGAAACTTCCCCCGCCCCTTCTTCCGCGGCGCCGTCCCCAGCGGCACCCAGCAGCGCCCCGGCGCAGCAGCCGGCTCCCGCTGACAACACGATCCGCGTGGAAGGCGTGCTCGACATTGATACCCAAAAGGGCGGCAACGGACAGTTGATCGAGCTCAACCGTTCCGGGAAGCGCCGGCCGACGGACACCTTCGTGCCGAAGGAACTGATTCGCCGCTTCAAGCTTCGCTCCGGCAGTGTGGTGGCCGGCACCGCCTATCCGGCGGAGGGCAAATTTCCGAATCCCAAGATGAAGTTCATCGAGAAGGTGGACGGGCTCGAGATCGACGAGCGTCGCCACAAGATGGACTTCAACTCACTGACCACCGTCTCCCCGGACGAACACCTAAAGATGGAGATGAAGGACGGGCGCATGACCACGCGGACGGTCGACCTTTTCTGCCCGATCGGCAAAGGCACCCGCGGCTTGATCGTGGCGCCGCCCCGCACCGGCAAGACCACCCTGCTGCGCGACATGGCCCTGGGCGTTCTCGAAAACAATCCGGAATGTCACGTCATGATCCTGCTGGTCGACGAACGCCCGGAGGAAGTCACGGACTTCAAACGCAGCGTCCCGGCGGAGATCTGGGCTTCGTCCAATGATGAACAACTGGACAATCACATCCGCGTCGCCGACCTCTGCATCGAACGCGCCAAGCGCCTGGTCGAGGCCGGCCGGGACGTCGTTCTCTTCCTCGATTCCATCACTCGCCTCGCCCGCGCACACAACTCTGCCCGCAACTCCGGCCGCACCGGCTCGGGCGGCCTCGATGTCCGCGCCCTCGAGAAACCCCGGCAGCTTTTTGCCGCCGCGCGCAATACCGAGGAAGCCGGTTCCCTGACCATTGTCGCGTCCGTGCTGGTCGAGACCGGCAGCCGGATGGACGACGTGATTTTCCAGGAGTTCAAGGGTACCGGGAACATGGAGCTGGTCCTCGACCGCAAATGCGCCGAGATGCGCCTCTGGCCCGCCATCAACATCGCCTCCTCCGGCACCCGCCGTGAAGAACTCCTGCTCGATGCAAAAAAGCTGGAAGGTATCCATTTCTTCCGCCGCGCACTCGTCCAGCAGAAGATCGAGGAAGCGACCGAGACGATGATCACCCGCCTCTCGAAAACCAAAACTAACGAAGAATTCCTGAAGTTGATCGCCCGCTGAGGCGACTGGATCCTCTCGTCACTTTCTAAGCGGGGCCCGTCAGCCCCGCTTTTTTGTCGCCCGGAGCAAAGGACTGCCCCGTACGACGCCCCACCCTCAGGCCCTCGGCCCGACGGCCACTTCACCAGGGGCGTTCACCCTGGTCACATCCACCGTTCTCAAGCGGATACAGAAAGTTAGCCAACTTCCCTCTTGCTCCCCTGGCAAAAACCTTGAAAAAACTCCCTTTCCGTCGCGCGCGCGGTGCGCCGGCGTGAGACCGCAGCCTGTAAACCTTATTCATGCATAGCTTCTCCGAGCAGTGTCTCGACATGGCCCGTTCGATGTTGGGCCACAATCTGGACTCGATCCAACCCGACGGTACCATCCTTCCCGCTCCCGGCGAACAGCCCCGCCCCGACGAACCCGGCCACGTCGCATTTGCTCTCGGAGAATTTTATCGCGCCACGGGTGAATCCACCCTCAAGGGCTACGACCTGATCGACCTTGCGGCCCGCTGCATCACGGCGCAGATGTTCACTGAGCCGGCGGCAGAGAACGGCCTCGCCTACGCCTCGCTGGGCCTCCTCTGTTTTGGTCCCTCCAAGGAGCGCAACCCCGTCTGGGAACGCCTGGTCGAGGAGACCAAGGTTCGCATCGACAAGCAGCTGCTTCACCGCAGCGATTACGACAACCACTGGCAGTCGTTCAACATCGCGAAGGCGGTGGCGCGGTTCAGCTTCGGGCTATCCAAAAAAGATGAAACGTCGCGCCTGATCGAGCGCATGGTCGACCGCATCGACCGCACCAGCTCGACCGGTTTCTTCGATGACTCGACGTCCGGTTTCGGCGGCAATTTCAATCTCTACGGCGTGATGAGCTTCGTGTTCGTCCGCTCCGCCCTGCAGCTCCACGCCAACAGCGGGGTGCGCGAGCGCAAGCTGCCCACCCTCCGCACCTACGCCGAGAAATACATCCGCATGATGCCGGACCTGGTCCGCGCGGACGGTCTGGGCTGGGCCTTCGGACGCGCTGCCGGCGCCTACGGTCAGATGCATTGCATCAGTCTCGTGCTCCAGGGCCTGCGTGATGGCTGGATCGCCGATGACCAGAAACCGAAGTATTACGACCTCCTGCGCCGCCTTTTCGTTTTCTTCTACGAGACCTACCTGGACCAGGAACACGGCTTCCTCGACCTGCGCGACGAAGAACGCACCGCCTACGGTCATCACACGACCCGGATGGCGAATTTCGACGCCGCCCGCTACCTCTGCCAGTGGTCCCGCCTGGCCAAGTCCGCCCAGATGCCGTCCTCGGCTCCAAAAGCCGAAGCGCCGCGCACCTCCGGCCGGTTTGTCATTTTCGACAAGAGCAATCGCAAGGAGCAGGGGCTCTTCCTTTACCGCGACGGCGAATCCGGCCTGCACGCGCAGATTCCACTGATCAGCGCCGGTCCTTCGCTCACCGCCGACTCGCTCGCCTTCCCGCACTGTCCCGGCGTCTTCGATTGGCCGAACAACGTGTATGCGCCGATCATGCTTCCCGAACTCACCTTCGGCGAGCATGTCACCCTGCCCTCCTTCTACGGGCGCAACTGCGTGACCGGCCTCGGCCTGCGCAACAGTTTCTACTTCCGCTACGAGCAGCCCGAGTTGATCAACATCAAGGAGGAGCTGATCAAGAACCTCGGCAGCGTGAAGGTGCAGTGGAACTTCACGGGCGCAAAGATCAGCTGTGAGTTCGCCTACACGGTGAAGCAGCAGGTGCAGCTCGACAAATTCCGCTACGTCCTCGCCATCGCCGCCCCCCACTCGAAGTACCGCGTCGGCGGATCGCTCGGGCTGGGACCGCAGGGTCACCGCTGCACCGTGCAGAAGGATGACTTCCAGGCTGTCTGGCAGGACACCGAAGTGGTGTCGCACGACCCGACCTACCGCACCAACTACGGCAAGATCCACTACCTGCAGCACCTGGTGCGCGATCACCCGCTGATCATGCGCCCAGGCAACGTCTACCGCCTGATCGTCAACTTCGAGCCCGACGTGGTTCAGGTTGACGGCTGAGGCATGCTCTCGCGGCGGATCATCCCCTGCCTCGACGTCACCAATGGCCGCGTGGTCAAGGGTGTGCGTTTCCAGGAACTGCGCGACGCGGGCGATCCCGTCGCGTGCGCCAAGGCGTACGACGCCCAGGGCGCGGACGAGCTGATTTTTCTCGATATCACCGCCTCGAGCGATGAGCGGAAGATCATGCACGACGTGGTCGCGGCCACCGCCGAGCAGTGTTTTATGCCGCTCACGGTCGGTGGCGGTCTGCGCTCGGTGACGGACATTGAGGCCATGCTCAAATCCGGTGCGGACAAGGTCTCCCTCAACACCGCTGCGATCAAAAATCCCCAACTGATCGCCGATGCTGCTCAACGCTTCGGCAACCAGTGCATCGTGGTGGCAATCGACGCCAAGCGGGAGCCAAATGGCTTGTCATGGCGCGTTTACACCCACGGTGGTCGCAATGCCACCGAGCTCGACGCCGTCGCCTGGGCCCGCCAGGCCGTCTCCCTTGGGGCCGGTGAAATTCTGCTCACCAGTATGGACCGCGACGGCACCGGTATCGGTTACGACGTGGAGCTCACCCGGGCCATCGCCGATGCGGTGGAAGTGCCCGTCATCGCCAGCGGCGGCGCCGGAACCCTGGACCATTTTGCCGACGTCCTCGACCAGGGCCACGCCAGCGCCGTGCTCGCCGCGAGCCTCTTCCATTTCGGGACCTTCACCGTCCCTCAGGTGAAAACGCACCTCGCTGCACGCGGCATTCCTGTCCGGCGGTAGCCGAGGTCCGGCAGTTATTTGGGGGCACCCACCAGGACGCTCAGCTGCTCCTGCACCTGGACGAAGAACTCCGGGTTCAACTCGCCCCTCGGCACCTCGAAAAGCTGTTTGCTCTTGGCGTGCTCATAAACGTTTCGGGCACCGTCGGAACTCGACCCCTTCGGTTTCAAAACCCGCTTCCGCTCCAGCATCAGCGCGAGAAATTGAAGCAGCCGCACGTTCTCCGTGGTCAGTTCGGTCGCCGGGTCGGCCAGGGTGACAAAAAGTGTTTCCGCGGTGAGCTTCAGCTCACGCTCGGGATTTTCGTTCACCTTCCGCGGCTTGAAGACGTGGACCCAGCGGCAGGCCACCACGCCTTCCGGCTCGAAGCCGGAAGCCGCGGTCTCGGCAAGGTCGTACCGGGCGATCTCGCCGCCTTTTGTCCGCACCAGGAAACTCGCCACGCGGTCTCCCTCCGCAAACGCGGCTCCGGAGACAAAGCACGTCGTGGCCAGCGGCTGTAGCTGCAGTTCCATCGTCACTTGTTTACTTGTGGTTCCGACTGACGCTAGCCAATTTCCGAACCGCCGAAATGAATGGTCGCATCATCGCCGTCGGCGATATCCACGGATGTTTTCAGGAGTTCGAAGACCTGCTGGAGCGCCTCTCCCTCCAGAAAGGCGATCAGCTGATTCTTCTTGGTGACTTGGTCAACCGCGGGCCTGACAGCAACAAGGTGATCGACCTCGCCCGCACCCACCGCGCCCTGTCCCTGCTCGGCAACCACGAACTGCGGCTTCTCACCTACAACCGCACGCGCGACGCGTCCGTCCTGAAGGAGGGCGACGCCGTAACCGCCCAGCGGCTGCGGCCCGAGGACTGGGCTTATCTGGAGGCCATGCCCCTCACCCACCATATCGAGGAGCTGAATACGGTTTTCGTCCACGGCGGGTTTCTCCCCACAGAACCCTGGGCCCGCCAGCCCGCTCAGGTGGTGACCAGGATCCAGGTCATCGACCGCGAAGGCAAACCGCGCAAACGCGCAGATGCGCCGGACTGCCCTGTCTGGGCCGACCTCTGGAGCGGCCCGCCGTTCGTGGTTTATGGGCACACACCCCGGCCTGAGATCTACAAGCTGAAGTGGTCGGTCGGGATCGACACCGGGTGCGCCAACGGCGGCTACCTCACCGCCTACATCCTCCCCGAAAAACGGTTCGTGCAAGTGAAGGCCCGAAAGCGCTATTATCCGTGACCTCCATGCCCGAATCATCGCCTTACGCCACCGCCATGCTTCTTTGCGTGGATGTCCAACCCGTCTTCCTCAAGGCGATCCCGCAGGCCGACGTCCTGGTGCGTCGCTGCGGCTTTGCCGTCGAGGCAGCGGCCGGGCTCGGGCTGCAGGTCGCGTTCACCGAACAAGCTCCGCAAAAACTGGGCGGCACCGTCCCTGACCTCCTCGCCCGGGTAAAAAAGCCGGTCGTGTATTCAAAAAATACATTCTCGGCGCTCGCCGATGACGGCATCCTGGACTCCGTGCGGGAGGCCGGCGTCGAACACCTGATCCTCTGCGGACTGGAAACGCCGATCTGCGTGTACCAGACCGCGCTCGACGCCGTGGGCAACAACCTCCAAGTGACGATCCTGTCCGACGCGGTGGCCGCGCGGCGCCCGTCAGACGCCGAGGCCTGCCTCCGTGCCCTGGCAGCCAACGGGGTGTACGTGCTGCCAAGCGAGACCGTCTTCTACGCGCTGCTGCAGGACATCAAACACCCGTTCTTCAAACGCTTCACTGAGCTGGTGAAAGCCCATGCCTGAGCCCCTGCCGCTCTCCCTCGTCCGCGAACTCAAGGCGCTCGAAAACGCCACCGGGCGCCCTTTCTGCAGCGTCTTGCTCGTGCGCAAATCGGTCGCCAAAACCGCGTCCAACGGGAACACGTTTCTCGGACTGGAATTCGGCGACCGTTCGGGAACGTTTAACTGCACTGTCTTCGGCGACCACCCGTGCTTCGAATTCCTTCGCGGACTCAGCGAAGGCACGGCGGTGCGCCTCGAGGGCAAATGCGACTACTATCAGGGCCGGCTCTCCCCGCGGATCGGGCGCGTCGTCGCCCTGACGGAAGCGGAACTGGCGGCTCCTGGGACCCTCGAGGCGTTGGTCGAAGTGCCGCCAGAGTCACCCGCCGCGCTCTGGGCGGAGCTCGAAAGCTACATCCAGGGCATCCAGCATCCGGAGCTGCGCGCGACCGTCCGGGCGGTCTTCGACGAGATTGGCGAGACGTTCCGAGCCGCTCCCGCCGCGGTGGCGATGCACCATGCCTACCGGCACGGCCTGCTCGAGCACACCACTCACATGGCCCGCGCGGCGCGGGCGCTATTCCCCGTCTATCCCGAAGTCGATCCCGACCTGGCGATGGCCGGTATCCTACTGCACGATACGGGCAAGACGGTTGAATACGAGGGCGTGGTCTCCACGCGGCGCAGTCGGAAAGGCCTTTTGCAGGGACACGTGGTGCTGGGTTACCAGATTGCGCGCAAGGCCGGCCTGAAGGCGCGGCTGGATCCCGAGCGGCTGGAGCGTCTCGAGCACATTGTCCTCAGCCATCAGGGCGAGCCGGAATGGGGCGCGGCGGTCTACGCCGCCACCCCGGAGGCCGTTTTTGTCTCCATGGTCGACAACCTGGACGCCAAAATGGGCATGGTGCAGCGCGCACTTCGACAGGGCGTGGAAAACGAGGAATTCTCGGAACGGCTTCCCGGCCTCAGTTCGCCGCTTTTGTTGCGGCGGCTGCCGCCTGGTCAAACGATCGCGGAACTGCCGTTAGGCAGCGCCGAGCCCGCTTCCTAGATCGCGGTCAGCTTCGCTCCGCCGGCGACGAGCTTCTCGCGCATCACGAGCGGATCCTGGGCCTTCTCCATCGCCTCGTCCGCGGTGATCAACTCGCGGTTGTAGAGGTTCATCAGGTGCGCATCCATCGTGATCATGCCGAGGTTCGCCCCCGTCTGGATGTCGGACGTGATACGGAAGGTCTTGTTCTCGCGGATGAGCGACTGGATCGACGTGGTCGAGATCATGATCTCGAAACCCGCGATGCGTCCGCCGCCGATCTTCTTGCAGAGCACCTGGGAGATGACGGCCTGAACCGACGACGCCAGCTGCGTGCGGATCATCTCCTTCATCGTGGCGGGAAACGCGTCCACGATACGGTCGATGGTCTTGGGCGCGCTGTTGGTGTGCAAGGTGGCGAAGACCAAGTGACCGGTTTCAGCCGCGCTGATCGCTGCCTCGATCGTCTCCAGGTCTCGCATTTCACCGACCAGGATGATGTCGGGATCCTGGCGCAGCGCGCGGCGGATGGCCTCGGAAAACGTCGGTACGTCCACCCCGATCTCGCGCTGCGTCACGATGCAGCGTTTGTGCGGGTGGTAATATTCGATCGGGTCTTCGATGGTGATGATGTGACCATCTCGGTTCTCGTTGATGTAGTTGATCATCGACGCCAGCGTGGTCGACTTGCCCGAGCCGGTCGGGCCAGTGACGAGGATCAGGCCGCGCGGCCGGTACAGCAGTTCCTTCACCTTGTCAGGAAGGCCGATGTCGCGGAGGCCGAACATGCGGTTCGGGATCTGCCGCAGGACCATCCCATAATTGCCCTTCGCCTTGAGGATGCTGACGCGGAATCGCGCCTTGTCCAAATACGCGAAACCAAAGTCGGTGCCGCCGTTGAGCTTTACCCCCTGCTGGTGGCTGTCCGGCGTGATCGCCAACATCAGTCTCTCGGTGTCGACAGGGGTCAGCTCCGGCCCCTCGATCGGCACCATGCTCCCGCTGATGCGCAGGGTCGGGGGCTGGCCCACCTGGCAGTGGAGGTCGGACGCATTCTGATCCACCACCAACTCCAGCAAATCGTTCATCTCGTAGCTCATGGGAGGTCTATACGACCATCAGAGTCATTGCCTTCACGCTTGGCGACGAACGAGTTGCGCCAGCCGCCGGATTTACGGGGCATTTACGGCAGGCCAGCGCCCACGCAGAGCCGCGCCCACACGCCACCGCCCGCTGCGGCGATGACGCGATGGGGTCGGATCACCGGTTGAGGCTGAAGAGAAACTCCGCGTTGGTCTTCGTCTTCTTCAGGCGATTGAGCAGCATCTCCATCGCCTCGATCGGCGGGATTCCCTGCATCGCGCGGCGTAGCCCGTGAATGCGCAGCATCTCCTCCGGGTGATAGATCAGCTCCTCCTTACGGGTGCCGGAGCGGTCCATGTTGATCGCCGGGAAGATGCGCTTGTCCACCAGGCCGCGGTCGAGGTGGAGCTCCATGTTGCCGGTGCCCTTGAACTCCTCGAAGATCACTTCGTCCATCCGGCTGCCCGTATCCACCAGCGCGGTCGCCATGATCGTCAGGCTGCCGCCGCCCTCGATATTGCGGGCGGCGCCGAAGAAGCGCTTCGGCCGCTGCAACGCAGTCGCTTCCATACCGCCGGACATGATCTTTCCGCTGTTCGAGGCGAGGGCGTTGTAGGCGCGGGCCAGGCGGGTGATCGAGTCGAGCAGGATGACGACGTGCTGTCCCATCTCGACGAGGCGACGCGCCTTTTCGCCGACCATCTCGGCGCAGTGCACGTGGCTCTCGGGCGATTCGTCGAAGGTGGAACTCACCACCTCGCCGCGGGTGTGGCGTTTGAAGTCGGTGACTTCTTCCGGGCGCTCGTCGATCAACAGCAGAATCAGCTTCGCGTCGGGAAAATTCTCCGAGACGGAATTCGCCATGTTTTGCAGCAGGACGGTCTTGCCCGTGCGGGGCGGTGCGACGATCAGCCCGCGCTGGCCAAACCCCACCGGAGTGAGGATGTCCACCGCACGCATCGACACGTCCTTATGCACCTCCGGGGCCTCCAGGAGAATGCGCTGCAGCGGGTAGTACGGCACCAGTTCCTCAAAGGGAGTGACCTTTGAAATCTCATCGGGCG
Organism: Verrucomicrobiota bacterium; assembly: GCA_023428905.1. GTDB lineage: Bacteria > Verrucomicrobiota > Verrucomicrobiia > Opitutales > Opitutaceae > EW11. The sequence continues at coordinate 1,302 of JAEYWP010000027.1, read as the reverse complement.
GCATCCCCATCACGGATTTGACGCGCACCACCGACGGACAGCGTTCGCCCTCGCGCGGCGCCTCGAGCTGCACCTCCAGCAGATGACCGCGCTTCAGACCGTAATGCCGGATCAGGCTTTCGGGCACGTAAGCATCTTCAGGATACAGGCGGTAGTTCACCGCCTCGTGCACGATAAAACCATGCCCCTTGTCGGTCAGGTCGAGCCAGCCGCGGTCCACCAGCGGTCGCTTCGTTTCGGCAACGTGGCGGAAAATGGCGCCGAGGAGCTGCTTTCGATTGGGAGCGCCATCGATCGGGACCTGGAGGCGTCGCACCTCCGCGGTCAACTCTCCCAGATTGAGCGCGTAGAGATGCTCGATGGACAGTGGATCCCCGCCATTGGAGGAAACGTCCTCGGCGCGCGCAGCCAGCGCCGCGAGATCGGCAAAACGGTCGGGCGCGGGCAGATCGCCATATACCGGGGTAAAGCTGGGCGGCGGCGGCTGCGGCGGGTGCTTCGGTTCTCCCCCCCCCCCGCCTCCTCCGCCGCCAGGCTGCCAGCCTCCCCCGCCGTGTTTGCCCCGCTTGCGTTTGTTGCGCTTGTCGCGTTTCCAAAAAGGTTCGTTGCGATCCCCACCCTGGTCACCGCCATGCGCGTGGCCGCGGTCCTGAGCATGTCCCCCACCCTGGCCAACGTGGTGTTTATGGCCGTGCCCATGCTGCGGACGCCCTTCGCGGGCCTCCCGCGGTTCGGCGGGGGCGGGAGTCGGCGGCGTTTCTCCGCCGCCCTCGGAACGCGGGCCGTCCTCCGACGCTTCCCGGCGCGACTCGCCGGCTCCTGAATCCTGTCGCGCGTCCTCCGCTCGCGACGGCGCCTCGGGGCGAGGGGCGTCTTCCGTGCGGGGGCGACTCTCCTCCCGGACGGAGGATTCTTCGCGGGACGTGAGCGGGGCGGAGGGCTCCTGGCTGGCAGGCTCGGGGGCTGGGGCCTCGCGCCGAGGGGTGAAACGGGCGCGCGGTGCCCGTGGCGTGTCCGCAGTCTCCACAATGGGTGCACGCGGCTCCGACGGCTCACGCACAGCGGCCTCGGGGGCGGACGTTGCTTCAAAGGGAAGTTCCGGAGCGCTGCCGCTCTCGGCGGCGGTGGCCTTCGCCTTGCGCGGCTTCGCCGTGCGGGTCCGCGTGCGGGCCTTCTTCTTCGCGCCGGCGCTGCCGCTGGAGGGGGCAGACTCGTCTGCGCTGGAATTCTCGGATTCGTCCATAATTAGGAAATACGGGGGGGGGGGGAAACGGGGCCAAACCCCCCCCCCAAACACCGGGG
>JAEYWP010000011.1 GCA_023428905.1 Verrucomicrobiota bacterium | reverse complement strand
GGATTCAGCGATTCGACCGCCCTCCTGAAGATCCTAACGGGGCACAGGGCAGAGGCTTGCACTGACGCCCTCGGCACTCCGTGGGCCGTTCTCCTTTGGCCTGTCGCGCGTCAGCAGCGCGGCAAGCGCGACGGCCCCCCGAGCATTGGACTCTTCGCGACGCTCGCGGGGCCTTTTTCGGGGACACGAATCAAAAATCACAAATCACGAATCCCACTTCAGCGCGGCGCCGGACGCCTCCATATTTGTCAAGAGTCAAGACATGACCCCTTATGTCATCAGGTAATGCGATTTCGGGCTTCCCCCCGCTAATAGAGCCTACACCATACCCTTATGCGGCTTCCACTGCGCAACCCCTCCTCGTGGACCGGATCCGTGCTGGCGATCCTTCTCTCGTTTCCGTGCTCCACGCACGCCCAGCGCTACGATTCCATGTCCGCGACGGAGGTTCAGCGCAGGCTGGAGCGCGACACCGATGCCCTCGTCAACGAGCTTCGCAGCCGGCGCAACACCCCGCTCCCCTCGGGCTCAAACTTCAACATCAACGCCAATCCCTGGCTCCAGCAACTTCGCGCCCGCGAGGCAGAAAAACAGGCAGCCCGGGAAGCATGGCTCGAGAAACAGCGTCTCGATGCCCAATGGGCCCGGGATCACCCTGGCGAAACACGCGAGCAGTACAACGAGCGTATGGACCGTGAGCAGGGCGCGCGCGAAGCCAAACGTCTCCAGCGTCTCGCAGATCAAGCCGCCGCCCAGCGCGCCGCATTTATCGCACGCCAAGATGAGCTCTTGGAAGCAGTGCAGTGGGCCGACTTCCGCCGATCGGTTGGGGGCTTCGCTGCGCGTGAACGCCCGCCCGTATTCACCTCAGGACAGGATGCGGTCAACTGGCTCATTGCGCACGACGCCGAAAGCCCGAACGCGTGGGCAGCGTTTCAAGCCGCCCTCCTTCTGATGGATGGCGTCAACGGCGTGCAGCGAGATCCCACCGCGGCCCTCCGCCTTATCGACCCGCGCCAGACACACGCTCGGCCCGGGGAGGAACCGGGTCGACCCGAGACGCTCGCGCTTCACCACTACCTTCGCGCGACTCATCCGGAGCGCGTCTCCCAGGACGAATCCGCGACCCTCGACGCGCGCCGCGAACTGGAGAAGATCGCTGAAACGTCGGCGCCCGCGAAATGGCTGCTCGCCCGTCTTTTGAGCACGTCGCATGAGACCGCGGATCACCCCCGCTCCGTGTCCCTGACAGCCCAAGGTTACCAATGGGCAGTCGCAGACTATGCTCCGTTGTTCGGAGACGGTACTCCGCTGCGCCGCGCCACGCTGCAGCACCTCACCACCCTTCTTGTCGGCATCCTCGAGCGTCACCAGCGGCACCTCGCGGTTGCCCAGCAGCACTGGACAGACCGCCAGTTTCAACAAATCACCCATGCCGTTGGGTCATCTCCCTCCGCGTCTGACGACCTGTTTGTCGCCTACACCGAGGCAATCGCGGAACGCGCCATCCCCCTCAGCCCCGAAACGCCTTTCGACAATTATCACTTCGGTGACGTCATCGCCGCCGCAGGGCGCGCCGGGTCCGCCACCGCACACGCGATCGCCACGCTCGACCGTCTCGGCCTCCTCCATACCGGCCGCCCCCCCGGAAAGTACAAAAGGCCCTACGATACCCTTGCGGACATGGACCTCACCATTCCCGCGCTGACCACCTGGGCGCGCCGCGATGACAGACTCGGCATCCGCGCCCGTCTCGCGCTCGCTGAACTGGCCAACCCTGCCGCCCGCACCGCGGGATTCGTGGTCCCCGATTCCCGCGAAGGACACGCGTGGGCCGACGCGAGGTACGCCGCATCTATCGCCGAGAGCACCGACTATCAGGCTTGGCAAAAGAACAAGGCCTTCGTCCGCCCGTCAGAAACGTCCAAAGCTGCGCAAGCCCGGCTTGCTGCCGCAGAAAGCGCCGCGCTGGCCGCCTTCGTTGCGCGCGAGCGCTCCGCACCACCCGTCGCAGCCATTCCCCGGCTGCTGGCCAATATCGAGGCTGCCGCTGCTTGGGAAAATGTCCTGGCCACCTTCCAGCCTCCGTCAGCCAGCTCTACGTCACCACAACTCGCGGTGGACGACCCTTCATTCGATCTCGTCCAGGCGGCGGCGCTTCTCGATGCGGCCTTTGCCCCGGCCTCCACGGCAGGTGCGGTCCGCAACCACTATCTCTATGCCGCCGCACGATTGGGCGACGCTTACGCGCCGTACGCCCTCTCCATCCAACCCACCTACCCGGGCGATGCCACAAACCGTTCCGATCTGCAGCGCATCTCGCAAAAGCGCCGCGCGCGAGACGAGTCCGCCGGTCTGCCTCGCGCCTTGCTGGCCAAAGCCGTCGACGCCCTCCTTCGCGACCAGCCCGCGTCCGATCTGCTCGAGGCGGCCGCCCAGGCCGGTAGTGCGCTTGCCGCTGCCCTTCAGCTTGATCTGCGCGTCGGCACCGAGATGGCCCGCGAAGTCGACCGCCCCCCGAGTTGGAATCTTCCGCCTGAAACCATCGCCTCCCTCGATGCCGCGGTGACTGCACTGTACGCCCAGCCCGAGGCATTCGCCGATTGGACCATCGTCCATGCCCTGGCCTCTCCCCGCGAAGTGCAACACGCCGCCCGGCGCTGGTTCGACAACCTTTCCTTTTGGGACCTCGACCGTCAGGAGCGCATCGCCGACGCGGCCCTCGCGAAAGCCATCCAGCCGCAGGTTGACGCCGTTCTCGCCGCCCTCGCCGACTGGCCCGGCACAAATACCCACGACCCGCGCAGTGACACGGAGACCGCGGCCGCTGAACGCGAGGGCGCTCAAGCACAGGAAGCCATCGCCAGCGGCGACGGACTTGCCGCGCTCCGCCATTTTCTTGCCGCAGCCGGCCAGGGTGATCACAGCGCGCTCGGCCGCCTGAGCCGTCACTTCCGCGAAGGGAACGGAGGCTTGCCGCGCTCAGCAGCGCTCGCCGATCAGATCCAAGCCGCCGCCTTCCGCATGATGATCGCCAACGCGGAGGCGGGCGACACCTATGCAGCCCAAATGGTCGGAGAGGGCTACCTCAACGGACGCCATGGGGCACCCGCCGATCCATTCAAAGCCAGCGAGTGGCTTCGTTACGCCGCCTCCATTGGCAGCGGAACTGCCGCCGGTACGCTCGCCAGAGAGGGGGCATCCGTTCTCGCCCTCTCCGCCACCGAGGTCTTCTACTGGGAAACGGTTCAAGCAGCGCTGGAACAACGGGAGCACTTTCACCGGCCGCCGCGTCGGCTCCCCGGGCCGCGGATTGCTACGACGCATCTTCAGGCGCCGCTCGAAGCCGCCCTCGCCACGTTCGCCGGCTTCCGCAACAAGAAACCGGAAGAGCTCTCGGATGCCGCATCCGAAAAACGAAGCGCCCGGCTCGACGCCGCCCAGCACGCTCTCGAGTCGGATCCACTCAAAGGCGTCGCACTTCTCGCCAAGGTCGCCGCCGACGGCGATCGCTATGCCGTTCAAGAGCTCGCCCGCATCCTCTCAGCCGGCGCATATGGGCTCGCTCCCGCCCCAGACCTCGCGCGACGTTTCCACACGGCAGTGCTTGGCGATATCGAGCGCACCGCAGCCTACGGCAACGAAGCGGACGCCCATCGCCTCGCGTGCCGCGCACTTGCAGGCATCGACGGGGAACGCGACATCCGCACGGGCATCCGCTGGCTGACATACGCCGCTGAACGCGGAAACTACCTGTCGGCATTGTTGCTCGAGCGGATCTACACCGAAGACGTGATACCAGGCATCGCGCCTGATCTGGCCGAAGCCGGTCGGTGGAGGACAATTGCAGACAGCATCGGCGAGGAGACTTACACCCCGCGTCCACCGCTGAAGCGTTAACTGGACCCCGGACGTCTGGTGGTGCGCATCGCACCCAGGCCTTCGCAACGAAAGTTCAAATAAACGCGCTGCCCAGCTTGCGACTTCGCGGAAGGCATGCAGGTTCACCGTCCCTCCCGCCAAAACTGACGGTAGAGCCTAGCTCCCGATCGGTTTAAGCCCTCTCGCAAGAGAGGGCTTTTTTTGCGCCGTACGCCGCGGGCTATGTCTCAGCCGAACTGCTTTCGCAGCGCGACGTAATCGATCTTGGCGTTGTGCCGGGCATCCAGGGGAAGCGCGTCGACCACCCGGACGTCTTCCACGTACGCCCATGACACGGCCGCGCGGACCTGCCCGGCGATGTCCGTCGTGGCCGCTCCCGTGCACTCCGTTTCAATCGCCAGCGTCCGACGTCCGTTGAGAGACAGCGCCGCTGCCCGCCTCACCCCCATCACCGCCATCGCTGCACATTCCACCGTAAACGGGTAAAGCCGACCCTGCGCATCGTCGATCCGCGCGGCACAGCGTCCCAGGAGCCAGAGCCGCCCGTGGTCGTCAAAACACCCAGCATCTCCGGTGCGGTGCCACACCACGTCTCCCACCCGAAATTTCGTCTCCTCGTCGCCGACGCCCCCAAGGTAGCCGGGAAGGACATGCGCCCCGGACACCACAATCTCCCCCGCGTTGCCCGTGCCCATTTCCATCCCGGCAAACGCCTCCGGCGAGAGCCGCCCAAGCGCCGTGCCCCAGCGGTCTTCAATCACCCGCACCGCAATCTCGGGCACGGGATGTCCGGCCAGCAAGCCACGCCCGGCTCGCATCGCCGCCAGGTCCTCCTCCGAGATTTCGTCCGCCCCGAGGTGCGCTATCGGTTCAGCCTCGGTCGATCCATACACCGCCACCACCTGCGCCGCAAGCGCGAGCTGCCGCAATCCGTGTAACAAGCCGGGGAATACAGGTGCGCCTCCGGTATGCAGTTTCCGCAAGGACCCCAGCGTGCGGCCCGCCGTCCTGCCGTGCGCCAGCATGCGTTCAAAGAAGGCGGGCGACGCCGTGATCCGGGTGACGCCGTGCCTTTCCACCTGCTGGAAGACGTTGGCTCCGCACACCGCTCCCGGCCGGCGCAAGTCGAGGTCCGGAATGACGGTGGAGATACCCGCGGCAAGATTGGCCAGGGTGAACACCGGCAGTGTGGCCAGGTCCACATCACCGCGGGCGAGCCCAATGTTGGGCGCGAGCGCACGGTACTGCGCCAACAGAAATCCGTGGGTCCGGACCGCGCCTTTCGGAACACCGGTGCTGCCACTGGTGAACGTGACCAGCGCCGGATCCGCCTCGCCGACACCCGCTTCCCCCGGGGGCTCCGCGGCCCCCACGTCGTTGATGACTTCGCGCGGCCAGCGGTGGGCTCCCCACATCCATCCCCCGACGGAGATTTTCAGGGGGATGCGACGCAGCGCGCCGGACTTGAGACGCAACAGGTGCGCCTTCCGGATCGCCAGAAACGCCTTGGGCGCCCAGCGCGCGCAGCACCGCTCCATGTGCTCCACCCCGGCGGACGGATCGAGGAAAAGCCCGACCACGCCGAGACGGAACATGGCCAGGAGCGCCACATACAGCTCGAGGGACATCGGGACAAAAACGAGCACGGCATCCCCGCGGGACAGCCCCCGACGCCGCAGCCAGGCGGTCGCCGCCACCACCTCCCGCTCCAGCTCCGCAAAAGCCAGGCTCCGTCCGCTCTTCGCATCAATCAACGCGGGGGTCCCGGGCTGCTCGCGCGCCCGTTGGGAGAGGAGGTCGCCAATTGTCATGGAAGGAGGCGCCGCGAAAACAGGCTGTATCGGCGGATCGTATCCGCGTAATGGGCACTGAGGTTGCGCGACCGGTTGTTGGCATGCATCAAGGCGTGGATGGCCCGGGTGAAACCGAGTTTCACCGCCGCGGCGTGGACCTCACCGAGGAGCAGCGCGCCGAGTCCGGCGTAGGCTCGGCCGGGCAACACCGCCAGGGTCTTGACGATGACGGTGCGGAGGGGCACTCCGCGCTGCAGCTCCGCAAAATCAGGCGTGGCGAAGACGTAGCCCACCGGCCTTCCCGCGTGCTCGGCAAGCAGGACCAACTCCGGCCGCAGTTTTCCCTCCAGCACCCGGTATTGACCCACAAAGGACGCCTCGGGCAGGGGAGTGTAGAGGTAGTTCTCCTGGAAGGAGACAACCGAGACCTCGTAAATGCGCCGGAGCTCGGCCTCGAACTCGCCGGCCCGGAAAGGCCGGAGGGTCACCCCCAGCGCCCGCATCCGGTCCGCCACCGCGTCGAGACGTCCGTCGCGGATGGTGAGGTCCGAGGTCGCAGTCGAATAATACTCCGCCAGGGCGCCAAAACCCGCCGCGCGCCACCACGCCGGCCAGGCCGACGGATTCACCGGCTCGAGAAAGAAAGGCGGTTCCGTGCCCGGCTCTGTCACCAGTCGGTAGCGACGCCAGGTGTTCCCGTCCATCGGCCCCACCGCGAGGGTGCACCCCGCCTGCGCCAGCCGTTCACACGCCTGATCCAGCAGGCACCGGCAGGCCTCCTCCGACTCGGCATCAAAACTCCCGATCACCCCCAGGCGCTCACCGTCCAGGGCGGGCACACGCGTCCACCAAAGCGAGGCGCGCGCGCGACCGCCATGGCGCTCGTTTAAAAGATCAAGGTCCTGGTCGAGGGAGGGGGACGTGGTCATCCGTGAAGAAGAAAGAGCCCGGCGGCGGACGCGACGAGCGCGGTGGTGCCCTGCTTCCACCAACGCCGGCTGAGATCCTCGGGCATCTGGAGCTGGCGTTCCCAGAGTGCAAAGCCGCCAACGGCCGCAGCCAGACCAAGAAAACCGATACCGTAGCCGGCAAATGGCACCGTCATACCCCGATCACTACACGCGAAGGCGCCGAACTGCACGAGGGCGGCCTGGCCCACCGCCGCGGCCCACCAGGCAATCCGCGGCCGCGACGGATGCGCCTGGGAGAATCGCACCAGTGCGATCACTGCCTGCTGCGCCGCGATCCCCAGCGTGAAAGGCCAGAGCCAGCGCGGGTCCGGGGCAAAAGCATTGGCCAGGGTCCAGACCAGCCCCGAAGAAGCGACACAGATCACCGCCACCAGGTTGTGCTTCGGGATACCGCCTGGGATCGCGGGCATGAGGCGGAGGTAACTGACCAGCAGGAGCACCGGGCCCACGAGCCACTGCCATCCTCCCACTGCCCAAAAGACGTAGAGTGCCAGGGCGCCCCCGAGCCGGGCGCTCTCATCCACCACCCTCCCCCGGCGCCAGAGACGCGCGAGGAGCGTGATGGCGATCAGGACGAGCAGGCGGTTCGAAATCGAGGTGAGCGGAAGCAGGAGGCAAACGCTCACCTGCGCGTACGTCGCCAGGGGCAGGAACACATTGTCGAGGCCCTCCCAGGCGATCGCTTCCAACAGCAGGGCGAACAGGCCGAGCAAAAGCGCGATGAGCAGCACCGCGAGCGGGGCGTGCCCGGCGAGCAGCAGCGGTACGGCGGTGGCGAGGGCGGCGGTCACACCCACCGCGGCGGATCCCTCCACGCTCTTGGTGCCTTCGAGCGTCTCGAACCGGTGACGCCCCCAGCGTTTGCCCACCAGGGCCCCGGCCGCATCGGCAAAGGTCAGGATCGCCACCGGGACCACAAAACGCACCCAATCGTGTGCTGACAGCGTGAATACGGCGGCAACGCCGATCGGAAAGTACAGTTCGCCCCAGGAAACGCGGCGGACGCCATGCAGTACGCCGCCCAGGGTTTGACGCAGTACGGGCACCGCCCGGACCCCGACCAAGCCGATGCAGGCCAGGACGGCGAGGAGCCACACCGGCCACACGGCGGAGAAGAGCCAGGGGAAGGCGAGGCAGATCACGCCCATGCCGATGTGCACCGTCTTGCGCGAAGCCTCCGGGCCGAGTGTTCCCCGCTGGCAGAGGAGCCGGGTCACTCCCATCAAGAGGCCGAGCGCGCCGAGCACCAAACCCATGGCCGTCCAGGGGTTCACCGCACCTCCTCCACGCGCAGCGCGCTATAAAAAAACGCCTGGTCCCTTTGAAACAGCGGCCCGGCGAGATCCTCGCGCGGCTGGAGCCGATGCGCGAGGGCTTCAGGACGGGAGCGCGGTGCCAGCATGTTCCAGTAAACCAGCCGAGCGCCCGTCGTGCTTGCATCGGCGAGACGCGCCAGGAGGGCGGCGGTGTTCTCCTCCGACATGTATTCAAAAATATCGCTGAGGTTGAATTTTTGAACCCGCAGTCCCGGCTCCCGTTCGAGAAACGCCTCCAGCGTGCACCCGTGCCATTCGAGCCGATCCAAGCGCGAGCGGATGCGCTCGAAGTTCTCCGGCCGCAGCGACCACGGCAGGGCACCGCCGTGCGTGCCGGTGAGGATCCAGTGCAGGTAGGGATTGTCCGCCGGATTCAGCACCGTCAGTGCATGGCGGGTCCGGGACAGGATCCGATCGGCGACAGAGCCCTCCACGTACTTGAAGAACGCGGGGTCGCGACCGAGCCGCCCCATCATGAAGCGGGAGAAAAACACCTTGAAGAGCAGGCGCCACCGCCAGGTGTTCCAGCGCTGCCGATAAAACTCCTCCCGTTGCTCGCGCGTTCCGCCCTTGAGCAGGGTCTCCACGGTGGAACGGCGGTGGACTAGCGGCAGCACCCGCCGGCGAAAGAGCCGGAAATAGTTCTCAAACTTGCCCGCTGTCCCAATCCCGGCCTCGATCGCGTCCGGATGCGCATCCCAAAAGGCCTGCACGCCGACGGCCAGCCGGGAGCGGCAGCGCTGGTAGAGCGCCCGACGCGCGGGCGCGGTGGCAGGGCGCGAGCCGATCAGCTGGAGCAACTCGGGATGCTCCAGTTCGGCGTAGGCCCCGACCCGCAGGGCAAGGCAGGCAAGCTGCGCCGGGTTGAGGTCGAGTGCGATCACACGCCCGGCGCCGGCGCCGAGCAAAGCCAGCGCGTTGTCCCCCGCCGAAGCGATGGAGAGCACGGTATCCGAGGGGCGGATATCCAGCGCCTCCACCAGGACGTCGGCGTCCTCCCACACCTGGGCGTAGCGGATGCGCGAGAAGTCCGCGCGGGTGGCGGCCTCGGTGGTGGCATTCATGCGTGGTTGTCTCCCATCTTTCGGACGAAGCCGGTGCTGCCATCCATTTCCAGCCACTCGCCGGTCCTGGCCCACTGGGTCACACCGCCGATGGAAACAATGGCGGGGATGCCCATCTCGCGTGCGACAATGGCGGAATGCGAGAGGAGGCTGCCGTGCTCCACCAGGAGCCCGGCCGCAGAGGGGAAAAGCATGATCCACCCCGGGTCCGTTCGCGGCGCGACGAGGATCTCCCCGTTTTCGATCACGGCATTGCGAGGATCGGTGATCACCCGCGCCCGGGCGCGGACGACGCCCGGACAGCAGCCGATGCCCTTGATGCCATTTCCCTCCGGGGGCACCGGGGGCTTTTCAGCCTGGAACCGGTTGCCCAGGTGCACCGCACCACGGGTGGCGAAGCGATCTGCCGGTGCAGCCTTCTCGCGGTAGTCTGCGTACTCCTGCTTTCGGAGGGCGGCGAGTTTGCCCAGCCGCGTGCTCGCCGTGGTCCCCTCGACAAATCCGAGGATTTCTTCGGCGGTGAGATAAAAAACGTCGCGGGGATCGGTCAGGTGGCCGGCGGCGACGAAACGTCGGCCGAGTTCCAAAAACACCCGGCGCACCCGCCCAAACAGCCGGGTGCGTTCAAACCGCAGGTTTTCCCGGTCCCTGACCCGGGCCCGGGCGTGCTTCAGGACCCACCGAAAGACCAGTCTGCGAAGCGGTCGCCCCTTCAGCGCCTCCGCCGCCCCGGCCTCCGCGGCCGTGCGAAGGCGTGCCTCCGCGCCTCCGTCCGGCGGCGCACCGGCGGCCTGAAAACGCCGAGCAAACTGGCCGACCGAGCGCAGGAGCGGCAACGGCTCGTCGTGCAGGGTCAGGCTCTCCAGCTTGAGCTCCTCGAGGCAGCGGTCGCCAAACTTGTCGAGGTATGCCTCGTATCCGGACGAAAACGACGGGGTGCGGCTGATCCACCGCCTCACTTCCTTCGGGGTCCCTTCACAGAGCACACGGACGCCGTCCTCGCTGGCGGCGGCAAGGGCCGCCAATTCCCGCACCCGACGCGCCGGCTCCGCGCTGATCATGCCTCCTTCGCCACAGAGCAGGTCGTTCTGCAGGGTGCCGTCGGCATCACCGCAGTGCTTTTCCGTCTGCTTGCGCAGCGCGCCGTAAAAGATCATCGCGAAGAAGTCGTTCACCAGCGGTGCATCCCACTTCTGCAGCAGCTGTCGCTCGAGGTCGCGGTAATGGGCGGCCAACTCGTCGGGCCGCATTTCCGCGAGCGGCATAGGGGTCGGCCGCAACGCTTCGTTCAGCCGCTGGTAAAACGCGCGAATCTGCCCGGGCAGGCTGAAGTGATTTCGCACCAGCCCGGCGCAGGCGCCGAGAAGCGCAAGGCCGTCGCGGAATCGCGCCCACCGCCCGGCCGGCTGCAGCGTGCGCAACACCTCATCGGGCAGCCCTTCCTTCACCCCCATCATCTGCTCCATGAAACCCCGGTTGAAGGCAAAGCCGGGCAGCAGTGCCAGCAGGCGATACCAGCAGATCAGGTTGTAATAAATCCGACCCTCCACCAGCCCGAGCATGCGCGGGAAAAGATCGCGGTTCAGGTCAATCCGTTCTTCGGATACACCCATCAGGCGGGCAAACTCCCGGTAGACCGCCTCATAGATGCCGCGCGCAAAGGAAAACGTCAGCGGCGTGGTCACGCCGGAATAACTCTCCGCGATGTTGGCGTTGTCCCACAGGGTCAGGGCGCCGTCAGGGTCGGCCTGCCCGGCCAGGGAGGTGATGGGCCGAGACTGGAGCAGCCAGAGGGTCCCGTCCCTGAAGGCCCACTCGATATCCTGCGGCCGTCCAAAATGCCGGGCGGTGGCCCGGGCAAGCGCCGCCACTGCGGCAGCCTGCGCGTCGCTCAAGGCGGGCTGGTCCCGCAGCTCAGGCGCGACCTCCACTGCTTCCACCCCTTCCGGCGAGGCCCCCGAGGCGGCGCGATGGGCGAACCGCTTGGTCACCACGGTGCGCTGGACAACGCGGCCGGAGCGGTCGACCAGATAAGTGTCGGCATCGGCCTCGCCGGACACCAGCGAGGTGCCCAGACCGTAGACGGCGGAGACGACCGCGACGCCCCGCCGGCCGCTGACGGGGTCGGCGCTGAAAGCCACGCCTGCCACCTGGGCGTCGATCATCCGCTGCACCAGCACGGCGGGAGGCCGCGGCTTGCCCGGGAGCCCGCGCTCGCGCCGATACGCCAGGATCCGTTCGCTTTCGCCAGAGCGCCAGACGGCCTCAACCTTGTCCGCCAGTCCCGCCGGAGGGACGAAAAGGAAGCTGTCGAGCTGTCCGGCAAAGGAATGCTCGGCGCCATCCTCATCGAGCGCGGAGGAACGCACCGCGAAAAAAGGCGTGCCGGAGGCGGCGGTGACGACCTCGCGGCGGAGCGCCTCGATCGTTTCGTCTCCAAGCCTGAAGGGGGCGGGCGAGCCGGCGACGAGCGCCGTCGGAGTCACCACCCACCACTGGGGGATGGGCAGGCCGGACTCAGCCAGCGAGGCCAGGGCACCGGCTTTGCCGCCGAGTTCACGGCGGTCAGGCAGCTCATCATCGTGACGGATCAGGTGCATGGCGTTACCGGTGCAGGAGCAGGGGGACGACGCCGAGGGAGAGGTAAAGCGCGAGGGTCCAGACGCCCGAGCAGGCCTCCACCCCCTTCGCCAGTCGCCCGCTGCGTGTACGGAGAAAAGCGATACCGAGAACCGCCGCCGCGACCCACAGGCAGCCCAGCACCGCGGACACGGGTATCAGGAACTGGATACGCGAAGCGGCGGCGAGCGCACATCCCAGCGTGGCCCCAAGGGCGGCCAGCCAGCTCAGGACCGCCACCGGCCTGCCCCAGAGGACGGTGTAGGTCTCCACCCCGCGTTCCTCCTGCTCGGGTGAACGGATCTTGCGGCCAAGCTCGATCACGATCCCGTTGCAGAAACTGGCGGCAAGGAACCAGGCAAGTCCCGCCGGCATGCCCTGCCCCGCCCTCACCCAGTCGCAGCCGGTGGCAAACCAGTCGATCAGCGGCATGATGGCCATGTGGCTGAAGAGATAAACCACCGGACGGGCCTTGAGCCAGGACCGGGCAAAAAACTCGTGGCTCATCAGGGCGAAATACACCCAGGTCACCACCAGCAGCCCCACCAGGGGCCACCCGATCGCGGCGGCCAGGCCGAGTTGGATCAGGCCGACCCCGATCCCGACCGCGCGCAGTTCCCGCAGCGTGACCAGCCCGCGCGGGACGGGGCGATAGGGGCGGAAGCGTGCGTCCTCCTCCGCGTCCTTGAACTCATCGGCGATGCGCAGAAGCAGGAACGATCCGAGCGAGCCGCCAAACGCCACCGCAAAGGAGACGGGATATGGATGCGTGTCGCCGCGAAGCAGGGCGGAGTAACTGACCGCGGAGGCGCTGAAGGCGGCGATCAGCGGCCCATGCGCGAGGAGCGGGAAACGCTCCTTCTGGTAGGTCCACCAGCGTTTCATGCACCGGGATGCGCTGTATCCGGCGTCTTGCGACCCCGGGCGAGGCGGGCGTGGGCCTGGGCAAACTGGTGGGCGCTGAGGGCGGCGATGATGGAGATCTCACCCGCCAGGGCGACGGCGGCGGAGACCTCGGCGAAGGCCCGGGCATGGCCCGCCCCGGCGAGGCCGAGGACGTCGAGGCAGGCGCGCTGGCTGGGCAACCCGGTCCCTCCCCCAACGGTGCCGACGATCAGGTTGGGCAGGGTGACGGCGGCATACAGCTCACCGTCGGGCCCCACCTCAAAACGAGTGACCCCCACCGCGGCCTCTGAGACACACGCGGCGTCCTGCCCGCAGGCGATAAAGAGGGCGGCCAACCCGTTGGCATAGTGCCCCTGGACACCGATCGTGCCGCTCAAAACGCCCCCGATGGCCGAGGTGCGCCAGTAGTCCACCATCTTCTGTGGCGTGGTGTGGAGGTGCCTCGCCACCAAGGCGGCGGAGAGCCGGGCCTCGGCGGCAACCTTGCGGCCCCGTACCGCCTGGAACGACTGCGCACTAGCCTTCTTGTCGCCGGACATGTTGCCCTCGACAAAAAAGTAGGCCGGCCGGATCGGGCAGGTGGCGGCGATCAGGTCACACACTGCCTGGGTGGCGATCGTGACCATGTTCTGGCCGGAGGCATCCCCTGTCGTGTACTCAAGGAGGAGATACACATGATTGCCCTCCACCGTGACGCGAAGGTCGCGCAGGCGTCCGTGGCGGGTGGTGGCCTCGGCAGCCGCCTTGAGCTCGTCGAAATGAGCCAGGCACCACTGGACGAAATTTCCCGCTTCCAGCAGTGAGGCGAAGGCAAAGGCGGGCGCGCGGCCCACCCCTTCGTTGAGGATCAGGGTGGTGCAGCCGCCGGCCAGGGTGAGGACGTGGGCGCCGCGGTGGTAGCTGGCGACCAGGGCGGCTTCGGTGGTGGCGAGCGGAACGTAATAGTCGCCCTGGGCCGCCAGGCCGTTGACGCGCAGCGGTCCGGCCAGGCCGATCGGCAGTTTCACCGTCCCGAGAAAGTTCTCGATATTGCGGGCGTAGGCCGCCTGGCGCTCCACGGTGGACGGATCTGCGAGGTCGGGGCGTGAGGCTGCGGCGTGCGGCAGGAGGGCCCAGCGTTTCTCCAGGGTCTCGGGCAACGGAGAACCCGGCACGCGGGTGGGTGCGTCGTGGTCCTTGGGCGACAGCCGGTGCTGGATCTCCTCCGCTGAGAGGCCCGCCGCCATTTCGTGGATGTGTTTCCGAGCTCCGTCGTGCGTGGCGGACATAAGGGTGAGGCGAGCCAATCGCACGGGGCCGGCGGATACAAGCGCCGGAGACTGGGTCGAAAGGAGGAGCCTTGCCCACGCGACCGTGCTCAACTCCACTGCGAGTCGCACGCGGCCGGTGCGCCGCCCTACCCCATGAAAATCACTGTCCTTGGCGCCGCCGGAGGCGAAGTCACCGGTTCCTGTTACCTCGTCGAAACAGCCAGCGCCCGCATCCTGGTGGACTGCGGACTGTTCCAGGGCGGCGACCGCACCGAAGCCCTCAATCACACCGCGATTCCGGGGGTGGCCACGCTCCATGCCATTCTCCTGACCCATGCGCATCTCGACCACACCGGGCGTCTGCCGCTGGCAGCGCGGCAGGGCTACAACGGGTTGATTTACGCCACGCCGGCAACGATCGAAATGACCGCGCTGGTGCTTCGCGATTCCGCGCGTATCCAGGTGCAGGACCTCGAGCGATCAAACCGGGCGCGGCTCCGCGCCGGGGGAACGCCGGAGTCCGGTCTGTACACCCCGGAGGATGCAGAGCACATCATTCGGCGTCTCAAACCAGCCCCGTACAACGAACCCCTTGCGGTGGCCCCCGGCATCCAGGCGAGGTTTCTCGAGGCAGGTCACATGCTCGGCTCCGCCAGCATCCAGCTTTTGGTGGAAGAGGAGGGCGTCAGGAAGCGGGTGGTGTTTTCCGGAGACCTGGGACCGAAGACGGCGCCGATCCTGAAGGAATTTGAGCCCTTCGGCCGCGCCGACGTGCTTTTTCTCGAGAGCACCTATGGAGACCGGGACCACCGGCCGGTGGGTGAGACCATTGAACAGTTCGTCTCCATCGTCGGCGAAGCAGTGGCCCAGCGCGGCAGGGTGCTCGTGCCGACCTTCGCCATCGGGCGCGCGCAGCTCCTGATCACCCTGCTAGCGGGCGCGTTTCGCGCCAAAAAACTGCCTCCCTTCCCTGTCTTTCTCGACAGCCCGATGGCGATCGAGGCCTTCAACATTTATTCGAACCACCCCGAGCTCTTTGATGAGGAGATGGTCGCTTTCCTGAAGGAGCGCCCGATCGGCTTTGACCTCGCCTCGCTGCGCATGACGGCCTCGGCCGACGAATCGCGCGCCATCAATCACATCGAGGGTCCGTGCCTGGTGATGGCCGGTTCGGGAATGTGCACGGCGGGCCGTATCGTCCACCACCTGCGCCACAGTCTTGGCGATCCGCAGACCCATGTGCTTTTCGTCGGTTACCAGGGGCGTGAAACGCTCGGGCGCGCCCTGGTCGATGGCGCGCGCCAGGTCACGATTTTCGGCGATCGCATCGCGGTGAACGCACGCGTGCACACCCTCGGCGGATTCAGCGCCCACGCCAGTCGCACGGATCTGCTGAGCTGGTATGCCGCGGTGGCGCCGGCGCGCCCCCGGGTCTACCTCACCCATGGGGAGGACCCGGCACGCACCTCGTTTGCCCAGGCGCTGCGCGACCAGCATGACGCCCAGGTGGAGCTCGCGGACCTCGGGCAGGTGATTGAAGGCTGAATACGCCAGGCGGTCAGGGCCGCGGCGGGCCTGACGCCTTCAGGCGTGCAATGATGCGCGCGCGCTCCTCCGCCGGCAGCATCGGCCAGGTGGAAATCTCTAACATGCTTCGTCCGCAACCGGTGCAGATGCCATCACGGCCAAGGGCGCATTTGTTGACACACGGACTGGGAAGGAGGTCGCGACCACGTTTGCTCACGCGCCTACCGTATGCACGTCGCGCAGGACGCAAGCGTGCCAAAAAAAAGCCGCCGCAGGTCGCGGCGGCTTTGAAAAGCAACGGGCTGGCCAGACTTACTTCCGGCGGAAGCGACGGCGTGCCACGAGGGCAAGGAGGGCGGCGCCGCCCATCAGGCCGTAGGTGGAGGGCTCCGGAACCGCGCCCATGTCAACCGGGGGCGGGGGCGGTTGATTGACGCCCGCACGCGCCGTGAGGTTGAGGCCGGCAAAGAAGATGTTGTCGTCGCCGGACGGATTCAGGGTGTCGATCGTGAACGACGTCAGACCGGCGGTGAGGAACGGTGCCGGGTCGGCACTGTTGCCGGCAGCGAGATTGTAGAGTTCATCGTCGCTGCGCGAGTCGGACGGGAGGGCGAAGGGGCTGGGGTTCGCCGAGCTGTCGTCGAGACCGCCCACCGTGATCAGGCCACCGTTGGCGGGCGCACCGTCATCGAAACCACCGGCGGAGGTGGTCAGGCGGCGACCATTGACGTCGACGCGGGAGTACTGACCGCTCGGCTGATACCCAAACCCGATGCCGAGGGAGAAGAGGGCCTCAAAGCCGGGGGTCGTCGGGTCGATCAGCGGGGCGCCGAGGTTGACCTTGAAGGTGTCGCCCGTCGTGGCGCTGAACCCGTCCATGAACGCGATGGTGCGCTCGGTCTCGGTCGGGTTGCTGTAGATCACCGCCAGGACCTCGCCATCGAGGCCAAAATTAGGACTTTCAGCGTTCACCGTGAAGTCGAAGCGGGTGGCGCTGCCGGCGCCCACCTTGGCGCGGACCTGCTCGGTCACGTCGGCGCGATAGGCTCGGAGACTTCCGGTCGAACCAAGATCGGCGAAGTCCGTGGAGTCCAGAGTGGTGCCGTCGAAGACCAGCGAGGACAGGGTGTTGCCCCAGGCGGCGGACGAATACAGGAACGCCTTTTCGACCTTCGAACCGAAGGGGACGGACGCCTGGACGATGCCGACCGGCGTGCTGTTGCTGCCGACGCCGTCGATCGACCAGTTGCCCTTACCGTTGAACTGGTAGCTGAGGGCGAGGGAGGCGTGCGCCACCGGGGCGAGGAGAGCGACCGCGAGGGCGGAAGCTGCGAGTTTGTGTGATGCGCGAGTCATGATGAGCGGGTTAAGTGGAACAGGTAACGCTTCCTACTATAGGAAATTAAGGCCGCTGTTTCCGTAAAGTTCGCCCGCTTGCACGTGTACGCCGTTTGCTTAACAAGGACTTAAGGGAAAGCCCTACACGGCCGTAACGACCGGCGCACAGAAACCCGGGGCTGCTCCGCATCCAACGAGCCCGGCAGGGCGCCGCGCCGGGGTCCACTCACCGAGTCAGAGGCATCGCGATCTCCCCTGCTGCCAGGCGGTGGAGGACGAGCGCGGCCCGTTGCGCGCTCTCGACCAGCGACGGCAGGAACACCGTCTCGCGGTCGCTGTGCAGGTGATCACCCACCGGACCGATTCCGTCGAGGTTGGGAAGGCCGGCAGCGTGGAGGAGGTTGCCGTCGGACCCGCCGGCCACGTCGACCCAGCCGGGCGCGGTCTGCCCGAGGTCTGTCGCTGCGCACTGGAACGCCGCGAAGAGGGCGGCCTCCATCGGACCGGTGCCCTTGGCGGGTCGATTCAGTGTCACCACCGGTTCAATACTGAGGCCCTCCTGCGTCGCCGCTTGGGTGGCGATTGCCTGCAGGCGCAGGGTCAGTGCCGCCGCCGCCTCGGCCGAGGTGACACGCACGTCGGCGATCGCCTCCGCCAGGTCCGGAACGATGTTCAGGGCGCCGCTTCCGCCGGCCGCACGGACCACCGTGAGGAGGAGGCCGGGGATCTCCTCGGGCAGGCGCTCGATGGCCACGAGGAAGCGTGCCAGGGCGGTGATCGCATTGATGCCCTCCCCGGGTCGCGCGGCGTGGGCGGCACGGCCCGTCACCCGGACGCTGAGCCGCCCGGTGCCCATCCGGGTGCGCACCAGACGGCCATCCGGACGGGCCGGCTCAAACACCAGCCCGAGGTGGTGCTGCCGGGCAGCCTCCGCCAGGAGCCCGGCAGTGCCGGGCGTCCCGATCTCCTCGTCCGGACTGAGCAGCACCTCGTATCCAAGCTGTGAGCACGAGGGGGTTTTCTCGAAGGTCTCGAGGGCGGCCAGCATCGCCACCAGCCCCCCCTTCATGTCGGCCACGCCGGGCCCGTTTAGTGTAGCCGGGTCAAGGAGACGGCAGGCCTGGAAGGGGTGTCCGGCACTGTAGACCGTGTCGTAGTGGCCGCTGAGGAGTACCCGAACCGGCGCTTGCGGCCTCACAACTACGCGCACCGCGCGCGCCGCCGTTCCCGGCAGAGGCACCGTTTCGATCCGGCCCCCCAAAACCTGAAAGGCGTCCACCAGGAGGTCGGCCATCGCAGCCAGCCCGGCAGGATGATCGCTGCCTGAGTTCTGTCCGCACCAGCGAATCAGGAGGGCCTGGAGTTCACCGGCACGGTCGGGGAGAGCCTGGATGGAGGCGGGAATGGCACGCATGCGTGCCGCCCATGCTCTACCTCCGGACCCTGCGCCGCACGGAAAAACGAGCGCCTCAGGAGTGTGCGTGGTCGCGGGGCTCTTCCGGAAGGCGACGGAGCAGTTTCCGGTCGGCGATGAAGGGCCCAAAGGGCAGCAGCATGGCCGCCACCAGGAGAACACTGCGCTGCCATCGCCAGCGGTACGTCAAATGGGCGTGGGCGACCGCGAGCACCGCCGCGACAAAAAGAACGCCGTGGGCCATTCCCACCACTCGGACGGCCTCCGGCTGATCCGCCAGGTACTTTAGCGGCATGGCGATAAAAAGCAGGACCACGAAGGACCAGCCTTCGAGGTTACCTATCAAACGGAGTCGGCCGAGCGGCGTGGCGAGATGCATGCGGAGCGCGCACTGAAGTGCGTCGCTCGCAATTCTCAACCGGGGGAGGCCTTTTCAGCGCCCCCGTTTGCCGGCAGCGACGAAGGGCACGCCGGCGATTGAACTCACACCGTCGGCTCCAGGCGCGAGGACGGTGCGACCTGCGGCGATGGCCACTGCACGCGGCTCGCCGTCCGGCCGGGCAAGAACCGGCGCGATTTCAACGGCCAACACGGGGGAGACCCGCACCACCTCGAGCCATTCACTGCTGACGGCAACGGAGGGAATCCCCTCGGTGACCATCAGACCCGGTTGATTGCGGCGCGCCCAGTTGTCGATGCAGGCTGCCATCAGGGCGAAGGTCGTAACGGGGCGCGTGGCCCAGTATTCAAACTCCTCCGCATACGGCACGCGATTGAGGGTCGTGCGATAGGCACGCTCGATGACCTGGCGGTACTCATCTGCAGAGCCTTCCAGCCGGCGCAGGTGCGTCTGCACCTGGGTAACATAATCCCCTTGGGCGGCGGCGTCCGGGGTGGCTTCCGAGCCGAGCGCATCCGCCACCGCGCGACGCGACACCTCCGTCAGCTGGGCCCGGTCCTCCTGCAGTCGCTGGCGCTGCCAGGTAAGCGCGTCGGCAAACGTCCCAGTCGCGGCGGCGGCGTCGGCGGCAGAGGCAGCGGGTGTGACCCGGCCAAAAACCAGCAGACCTGCGGCCTCCATCCGTTGCGCGGCGAGCGGATCGGCGGCAAAGCCAGGGAGGGCGAGGAGAAGGGAGAAGGCCAGGGTCAGGGGTGGGAAACGCATGGGTAGATTCAAGCAGGCCCAGTCTAGGCGGGCGTCAAATCGCGAGCAGCATGCCGCTATGCCAACAGTTGAGCACTGGACGCGACGCGTGGCGGTCAAACAGAGTTCAGGCGGCGGAAGAGTGGCCTTTGGAGGCGGAGCGACATAAGGTCGGCCATGCGCTTCCTCTATCCCTTCGTCGCCCTCTGCGCCTCCCTTGGTTTCGCCGGCGAGGAACCGCCGTCCGTGTGGAAGGTGGACTATTCCCGGTGGAGCGACGGGCAGGCTTACGGGAAAGCGGAAGCCGCGCGGGACTGGCCGACCTTGCGCTGGTTCGATCAACCCGGTGCCGGGCGCATCCGTGAGCACCCGGCCGGGTCGGGCCAACGCTGGCTGGAGGTCGGTTTCCCGGCCGGTACGTTTGGCGGCGGTCGACACGGGACCAAGTTCGCCGCCGGACTCGCGCCCAGCGACCGCTACACCCTGACCTACCGTGTCCATTTTCCAGCAGAGTGGGAGTTCAGCCAAGGTAACAGCCACCGACACGGCGGCGGCAAACTGCCGGGAATCAGCGGCGGCTCGCATCCGTCCGGTGGCCACGGCAAGCCGGACGGCATGAGTGCGCGGCCGATGTGGCGGCGGGACGCACGCTTTTCCGAGCAGCCCAAGGCCTACCTCGAACTCTACCTGTATTGGCGGGATCAGACGGAAAAATATGGGGATCGCTTTTTTGCGCAGGAGGTGGAGGCGGGGCGCACCTACGCGCTGAAACTCGAGGTCACGCTGGGCACACCGGAGCGCGACGGCCGGGTACGACTCTGGGTCGATGACGCCGTGCGTATTGACCGCCCCTTCCGTTTTCTCGGCCCCGGGCAGACCTGGAAGCTCAGCCAGTACATGCACAACGTGTTTTATGGCGGCAACGACCCGTCGTGGGCGCCCTTGAACGACCAGTTTCTCCTCCTCGGACCCGTGGAGATACAGGCGGGCAGCCTCTAGTTGGAACGTCTGCGGTGGCTCGCCCGTGTGAGTGCGTGCGCGGGAATCCCCGACTGCGCAATCAGGGGGCCCGCGCCCAAAACTGGCCCCATAGGCCTCGCCTTCAAGCAGGCAGCAGGAATGAAGTGAGGACAGAGTTCCCCGCCCCACCCACCGGAACCCGCAAACCCCGCGCGTCTTTCCTCGTCCTGTCCGTGCACCCCCACCCCACCTTGCTTGTTGGTTTTGATCCGCGCACCGCGCTCGCGGTAGCGCGTTCGCTGCACCGCCAGGGCATCCGCGTCCTGGTCGCGACCGTGGCTCCCTGGGAGACGCCGATCAGGTCCGCCGCGATCGAACAGTTTATTCCCCTTCCCGACGCGGAGGTGGGCTCAGCGACTTTCCTCTCCGCCCTTCTCCGCCTGATCAAGATCCACGCGGTGAATACGGTGCTTCCGATCACGGACCGGGCCCTGGTGCGGCTGGGACCGCACGCCTCCCTCCTCCGCGCGTGCGTGCGGCTGGCAATGGCCGGGCGGCGTCCCCTCGCGACAATCCTCAACAAGTCTGCAACCGCGCGGCTGGCGGAAAGCCTCGGTGTGCCGGTGCCGCGGACACGGACGGTGACCCATGAGCACGAAATCGAGCCCGCTGCGGCCGCCCTCGGTTTCCCCCTTTTCGTCAAAGCACGTGACAAAAGCAGGCTGTGCACCGGCGGGCAGGTACCGGTCCAGGACGCGCGGTGCTGCACCTCGCTGGAGGATTTCCGGCGCGCGGTGAAGGCCATTTCCGGGCCGCTACTCGCCCAATCTTTCATTGAGGGCGACGACGTCGGTGTCATCCTGCTCCTGGGTGACGGAGAGATGCTCAGCGGTTTTCAGTATCGTGCGCGGCGACTCCATCCCGCCGAGGGCGGGGTCTGTGTGATGGCTGAGACGGAGCCGCTGGATACGCGACTGCGGGACAGCGCCCTCGCCCTCCTCCGGGCCCTTCGCTGGGAAGGCGTTGCACAGCTCGATTTCCGCCAGAATCCACAAACGGGAGCCTACGCTCTGCTCGAGGTGAATGGACGCTTCTGGGGATCCACCGCCGTTGCTGTGCGGGCCGGTGCGGATTTTCCCTTTGCCGTGTGGCAGTGGCTGCACGGGCAGCGTCCGGCGATGGGGAGATATGTCACGGGCCTCCGCGCTCGCTGGCTCGAAGGAGACCTGCGCCGGCTGGCCTCGCTGCTGCAAAGCCGGCGGCACGGCGCGGGCAGGCTCTTCAGGGAATTCGCAACCATCGCCTGGGATTTCAGGCCCGGAGTCAGGGGCATGCTGTGGGATTGGCGCGACCCCGTGCCTGCACTTGATCTTTTGCGCACCCTGGCGGGCGCCTGGCTGCGTCGACGCCTTCGCGGCGTCCACACCCCCGTTCCCGGGCTCCACACGGTACCGGGCACCGCCGAGGTTCTGGCGTTGCCTCGTGGGACCGGCGCACGGCATCCGGGCAGGTCGCGACATCGGCCGAGCGTGGCGGCGCCATGAGTCTCCGGCAGCACCTTGCGCTCGCGGCCGGGAGGGCCACCGCCCGACTGCCTCCCCGCATGAATGACGTGCTGTGGCGCGTCCTGAGGCTGGCATCCCGCCATCCGATCCGGCGACTGACCGGCCAGACCCATGCGGGAAGCCGCGGGGTCCTTTTGATGGGGGGCTCCGATCCAGCGCTTGAATACATGCCTGGGCTCTTTTTTGCGGATGAGCCGGAGGTGGCACTGCTTGAGCGCGTGCCCCTTCTCCGGCTCGGCCGCCGCCTGCGAGAGCTGCGGGGCCAGGCGGACCTTACCTGCGCCCGCGTCGACGGCTGGGCCGCGCCTTACGGTTTTGACCAGGCCTTTCTGCGCGTACCGGAGTGGATACGATCGAGCATGCCGGTCCCAGGGAACGACGCGGGACTGCGGCGCGGGAACAACAGCCTGCGGCAGGATCTCAGGCTGATCCGCAAGCATGGCTACGTCACCGAGGCTTCCCACGCCGACGCGGACCTTGAGGATTTCTATCAGCGTATGTTCAGGACGCATACACTGGCGCGGCACGGTTCCGTGAGCTACCTCCGCACCCTGGCCGAGCTGCGCCCGCTCTTTCGCCGCGGCGCCCTGCTCTGGATCAAGGCGGAGAACGTGCGCGTGGGCGGGGTGTTATGCTCGAGGGCGGGGGAGCGCATGGTCATGGCCGCCAACGGCGTCCTCCCGGGGGCAGGCGACTGGTTGCGAAAGGGGGTGCTCGCCGCGACCTATGCCGCTGCGATCGAGCACGCCCGGGCCGAGGGCTGCACCCGGCTCGATTTCGGAGGGACCCGTCCCTCGGTTTCGGATTCGCTTTTGCGTTACAAACGGAAATGGGGCGCCGAGCTGGACCGCAAAACCGCCAACCATCATCTGCTCCTCACGGCCTGGAACTCCAACCTGCCCTCCATCGTGGCGATGCTGCGCCGCACTCCCCTGCTGTTTCGCCGGAGCAGCATGCTCTGCGTGGTCACGGCAGAGGACGCATGCGAGCCCGAGGCGCTGACCCTCGATGGGATCGACGAGACCTGGCTCGCGAGGGCGGGCGCCGCCGGAGGATCCGGCGGATTGGTCCGGACGCCAGGGTCGGGCTCTCCCGCGGCAGAACAGCAAACCGGGAGACGCAAGCGTCACGCGTTTCTATCGCTATCGTAGCAGCGCTTCGCGGGAAGAAATGCCTGCGGCTTGCACGTGCATCCCGGGAAGCGGGACCCACTCGCATGTGTCTTGCCGCCAGCCGCAATTGCGTTCACCACCTCTGGTCATGGCGACGCAACACACCCCATCCCATCGCTGGCATTTCGTCCGCATTGGCGGACTCGACCAGGTAGTCATCCGCTCGGGGGAAGACATCCTGCACCTCAAGGAATTGGACCAGAAACTCTGGGTCGCCCTGAGCTGCCCGGTGCGCGGACTGGAGCTCGACGAACGCACCCTCAGCCTCCTCGACGCGGACAACAACGGACGTATCCGTGTACCGGAGATCCTCGCGGCGATCGACTGGCTGGCAGCGCGGCTGAAATCGCTGGATGAACTTGTACGCCCCGCTCCCGCCCTCTCGCTCTCGCTGATCAACGACACTACGGACGCGGGCAAGGCGGTGCTCGCCTCCGCCAAGGAGATCGTCGCCAGCCTCGGCCTGGAGGCGACAGGCGCGCTCTCCGTGGCGGACACGTCGGACACCAAACGCATCTTTGCCAACACCCGATTCAACGGCGACGGCGTCATCATCGCCGAATCCGCCAACGAGCCCGCCCTGCAGACCGCAATCCGGGATATGATCACGGTGACCGGCGGGGAGCTGGACCGCAGCGGCAAGCCCGGCCTCAGCGCGGCGAAGATCGAGCAGTTCTTGAAGGAGGCCGCATCCTACCTCGAATGGGCGGCCAAGGGCGCGTCGCCCGAGGTCAACGTTGCCGGAGCCGGCACGGTGGCTGCGTTTAACGCTTACAAGGCGGTCCGGGCCAAGATCGACGACTATTTCGCACGCTGCAGCCTCGCTGCCTTTGACGCGCGCTCACTCACAGCGCTCAACCGCCAGGAATCGGAATACCTCGTCGTCGCCTCGAAGGACCTGACCCTCACCGCGGCGGAGCTCAGCGGGTTCCCTCTCGCCCGGGTGGAGGCTGGACGCCCCCTCCCCCTCGCTGGCGGCCTCAACCCGGCTTGGTCGGGAGCGATCGCGGAGTTTCGGCGCGCCACGGTCGGGGCCCTGCTCGGCTCCCCACGCGAGACCCTCTCTCCGGAGGAATGGGCCATCATCGGGGCAAAACTGACGGCCTTTGAGGCTTGGCAGGCCAGCCGAACCCCCGGTGCAATCGACGCCCTGGGCGGCCCGCGTATCCAGGAGATCGCGACGAGTTCGGTCCGCGACCAGCTCCTCGCCCTGATTGCAGAGGACAAGGCGCGCGAGCCGCAGGCCCTGGCGATCGGCGACGTCGACCGGCTGGTGCGCTTCCACCGGGACTTCGGCACCCTGCTTCGCAATTTCGTCAACTTCTCCGATTTCTACGACCCCACGCGCCTCGGCACCTTCCAGGCCGGGACCCTGTACCTCGACAGCCGCAGCTGCGACCTGTGTATCCGTGTGGACGATCCTGCGGCGCACACCGTCCTCGCCTCCCTCAGCAAGTGCTACATCGCCTACTGCGACCTCAAGCGGTCGGGCACGGAGACGATGAAGATCGCCGCCTGTTTCACCCAGGGCGACTCCGACTACCTGATGGTCGGGCGCAACGGCCTTTTCTACGATCGGAAGGGCCGCGACTGGGATGCCACGATCACCAAGATCATCGATAACCCGATCAGCGTCCGGCAGGCCTTCTGGGCGCCCTACAAGAAATTCGTACGCATGGTTGAGGAACAGGCCGCCAAACGTGCGGCCGCGGCCGAAGCCGCCAGTGACGCGAAACTCAGCGCGGCGGCCACGGCGACGGTGAACGTCGATCAGAAGAAACCACCGACAGAGCAGAAGAAGATCGATATCGGCACAGTGGCGGCGATGGGTGTCGCCCTCGGTGCCCTGACCACCGCCTTCGGCTACTTCCTCGGATTTTTCCGCGGCATGCCCGCGTGGCAGGTGCCCTTCGTCTTCCTGGCGGTCATGCTGATCATCTCGCTGCCGTCGATGGCGATCGCCTGGCTGAAACTGCGGCAGCGCACCCTCGGTCCGGTCCTTGATGCCAATGGCTGGGCAGTGAACGGGCGCGTTCGGATCAACCTTCCGTTTGGCGCCACCCTGACGGAACGGGCCAAGTTGCCCGCCGGCTCGACCCATCAGCTCACGGACCCGTTTGCAGACAAAGCGGCGGCGCGCCGCCGCTTCCTCCTCATCGTGCTTATCCTGGTGGGCATCGCCGCGTATGGCTACTGGGCCTACCGCACCCAGCGCTGGCCCTTCGAGGCACCCGCGCCCGCACCGGTGGAGCAAACGCCCGCGACCGCGGCGGAGCCCAAGGCGGGCTGAACGCGAGACGCTGACTTCACAACAAAAAGGGCCCGCGTGTGCGGGCCCTTTCTTGTTCTCCGGAAACGCGAACGATCAGGCGCGGCGCACCGACTTCACCGGATACTTGGTCACGGTCACCCCCTTGGCGCCGCGGCCGCCGACGGTCAGGGCTCCGAGGTCAAACTCGAGTTCCTTCACGCGTGCGGAACAGCGTGCGCTGAGCACGACATCGACCTTTCGCGGCATCTCCGCCTCCGACTTCGCGATGTCGAAGAAGAGCACCTTGGAGCCCTCGCTTGCCACCAGGGGATAGAGTTTGTCCCGGGTCACTCCGCCCACTTGAAACTTTTTCGCAAAGGCCTTCCCGGACTCCTTGTCCTGATAAACCAGGGTGAAAAACCGCTTGTCGCCCTCCTTGGGGAAGATCGACACCTGCAGGATGTCCCGGCCCATGAACACCTTGTCCGCCACGCGTGCCACCTTCATCGTACCATCCGCCATGAAGCAGATGACGTCGTCGAGAATGGTGCATTCGGTGACAAACTCGTGCTGGCGCCAGTTGAGGCCGATGAAGCCCTCCTCGCGGTTGACGTAGAGCCGCTGGTTGGCGGCGACCACCTCGGCGGCGCTGATCGTCTCGATTTCGTCGTAGGTGGTGCGACGCTTGAAACTCTTGCCGTATTTCTCCTGCAGCATTTCGAACCAACGGATGGCGTATTCAGTGAGATGTTTCAGGTCATGCTTCACCTCCTTGATTCCGCCCTCGATTTTCTTGATCTGCTCGTCCGCCTGAAAGCGGTTGTAGCGGGAGATCCGCTTGATCCTGATCTCGGTCAGCCGCGTGATGTCGTCGTCGGTGACCTCTCGCTTCAGCAGCTTGAGGAAGGGCTTGAGCCCTTCGCGAATCTCCTGGAGGACGCTTTCCCACGTCTCTGATTTCTCGATACGGCGGTAGATCCGCTCCTCGATGAAAATGCGTTCGAGCGAGTCCCAGTGCCACTGCTGTTCGAGTTCCGCCAGACGGATCTCCAGCTCGCGCTTGAGCAGGGCCACCGTCCGGTCGGTGCTGCGGCGGAGAATCTCGGAAACACCGAGGAATGCCGGTTTGTCGTTCTCGATCACGCAGGCGGCGGGTGAGAGCGTAACCTCGCAGTCGGTGAAGACGTAGAGCTGGCGGGTGACCTGGTCGGCATCCGCGCCCTGGGGGAGGTGGACGAGGATCTCCACCTTGTCGGCGGTGTTGTCGTCCACGTGCCGCACCTTGATCTTCCCCTTGGCGTTGGCGGCCAGGATCGACTCGATCAGCGAGGTGGTGGTGGTGCCGAAGGGGAGCTCGGTGATGGCGAGTTGATATTTTCCGCGGGGCTCGATCTTGGCGCGTACCTTCACGCGGGCGCCCCGCTCGCCGTCGTTGTATTCCGAAAAGTCGGCGATACCTCCCGTGGGGAAATCCGGCATGAGCCGGAAACGTTTACCCTGGAGGTGATTGATGGAGGCGCGGCAGAGATCGTTGAAGTTGTGCGGAAGGATCCTGGTGGAAAGCCCGACCGCAATACCCTCCGCGCCCTCGGCGAGGACGAGCGGGAACTTGACCGGGAGGGTGACCGGTTCGCGGTTTCGCCCGTCGTAGCTGAGCTGCCAGGTCGTGGTTTTTTCGTTGAAGACGACGTCCCGTGCAAAAGCGGTGAGGCGGGCCTCGATGTAGCGGGCGGCGGCGGCGCCGTCACCGGTGTAGACATTGCCAAAGTTTCCCTGCGGTTCGATGAGGAGGCCGCGCTGCGCCATGCCGACCAGGGCGGCCTCAATCGAAGCGTCGCCGTGGGGGTGGAACCGCATGGCCGCGCCGACGACGTTGGCGACCTTGTTGAACCGACCATCATCCATCTCCCGCAGCGTATGCAGGATCCGGCGTTGAACCGGCTTCAGGCCGTCGTCGATGTGCGGGACCGCCCGGTCCAGAATCACGTAACTGGCGTATTCGAGAAACCAGGACCGATAGTGCTTTGCGAGCGGCGCGGGATCCTGGCTGGCGGGCACAGGGGTAAGGGTGGGTGCGGCCGGAGGCACTTCGCCGGTGGCTGCGGGACGCGCGACATCCGCGTCGCCGGCCCCCGGCGTGGAGACGCTGGCCTGGTCCGCGGATGCAGCCGCGAGCGGCAGTTCCGGTTGTTCGGTGTTTTTCGGGGTCTTGCGTTTGGCCATCGAAGGGGATGTGCGCTGGTCAGGCCTCGATCAGGTCTTTCTCGACCCGGAGGTTGCTGATGATGAATTCCTGCCGGTCGGGGGTGTTCTTGCCCATGAAGAACGCGAGCAGGTCGTTGCTGTTGTGAAGGTGGTCGAGGGTGACCTTCTCGGCGCGGATCTGCTCACCGATAAAGTCCTTGAACTCGTGGGCGGAGATTTCGCCCAGGCCCTTGAAGCGGGTGACTTCGGCGGCGGCGCCGATCTTGAACATCGCAGCCTGTTTCTCCGCCTCCGAATAACAATAGATCGTCTGTTTCTTGTTCCGGACGCGGAAGAGCGGCGTCTCCAAAATATGGAGATGGCCGTTGGTGATCAGCTCGGGAAAAAACTGGAGGAAGAAGGATATCAGGAGGAGCCGGATGTGCATCCCGTCGACGTCCGCATCGGTGGCGATCACCACCCGGTTGTACCGGAGGCCATCGATTCCCTCCTCGATGTTCAGCGCGCTCTGGAGGAGGTGAAATTCCTCGTTCTCGTAGATCACCTTTTTGGTGAGTCCAAAGGTGTTGAGCGGTTTCCCTTTGAGGGCGAAGACCGCCTGGGTCTGGACGTCGCGGCAGGCGGTGAGCGAGCCGGCGGCGGAGTCGCCTTCGACGATGAACAGGGTGCTTTCCTCGGCGCGTTTGTCCTTGGTGTCGAGGTGAACGCGGCAATCGCGGAGCTTGCGGTTGTGCAGGGATGCTTTTTTGGCGCGCTCGCGGGCGAGATTTCGGATGCCAGCGAGTTCCTTCCGTTCGCGCTCGCTCTCTTCGATCTTCGATTTGAGCGCCTCCGCGGTCTCTGGATTCCGGTGCAGCCAGTTGTCCAGATGCTGCTGGAGGAACGCGCCCACGAATTGGCGGATGGAGGGGCCATTGGGCCCGATGTCGTTGGATCCCAGCTTTGTTTTCGTTTGTGACTCAAACACCGGTTCGATCACACGAAGAGAGACGGCGGCGACGATCGATTGGCGAATGTCGGCTGCGTCGTACTCCTTCTTGAAGAAGTTGCGGATGGTCGCGACCACCGCCTCGCGGAAAGCACCGAGGTGGGTACCTCCCATGGTGGTGTGCTGGCCATTGACGAAGGAATAATATTCTTCGCCGTAGTGGCTGCCGTGCGTCATCGCGACCTCGATGTCCTCGGCCTCGATGTGAATCACCGGGTAAAGCGTCTCTCCCGTCAGCTTGCGGGACAGCAGGTCTTTGAGACCGTTTTCCGAGCGGAAGACTTTGCCGTTGAGGGTGAGGCTGAGGCCACGGTTGAGGAAGGCATAGTTCCACAACATCTCCTCGATGTATTCGACCTTGAAGCGGAAGTCCTTGCCGAAGAGCGCCTCATCCGGGGTGAACTCGATGATGGTCCCGTTTTTCTCGCCGGGAGCGGCGACGATCTTGGACTCCTTCTTGAGTTTGCCGGCATTGAACTCGACCACCTTGGTCTGACCGTCCCGCACTGCCTGAGCGCGGTACTCCAAGGACAGGGCGTTCACCGCTTTCTGCCCGACGCCGTTGAGGCCGACCGCCTTTTTGAAGGTTTCGCTGTCGTATTTGGCGCCGGTATTGATGACGGACACGCACTCGAGGAGTTTGCCGAGCGGGATGCCGCGGCCGTAATCGCGGACGCGGACAGATCGCTCCGTCAGCTCGACCTCGATCTTGCGACCGTGGCCCATGGTGAATTCATCGATTGAGTTATCGATGCATTCCTTGAGCAACACGTAGATGCCATCCTCCGCGTGGGCCCCATTGCCGAGCCGGCCAATGTACATGCCGGGCCGAAGCCGGATGTGCTCGGTGGAGGAGAGGGTCTTGATACTCGCTTCAGTGTACGCGGTCGCCATGGATCAAAGGAATCCCACTAACCATCGGGGCGCGAGGACCGAGACAAGAGGAAAGAAAAGCGCGTGCACGTCAGAGGCCTTGTTCTGATTTCGGGCGTGCCCGGCCGAACACAGGAAACCGCCTGGCAGCACGCCCGCACCAAAACCAGACAGACACAGTTTCGCAGGTGGAGTCATGACAGAGAGGGACCTGGCTCCGAACAGGATCGCGGCCGAGGGACGTGGGGTTGACCCGAATGCACGAACCAGCGATGGCTGCAGGTGAATGAAAATCACCTACTACCTCGAGGTCATTTCGTCCTGGTGTTATTGGTCGGAGCCTGCCTGGGCGGAACTCAAACGTCGATATGCCGGGCAAGTGGAGTTTGAGTGGAAGATTGCGCTGATGAAGCCGCAGGAGTTCCCCATTTCCCAGGCGCAGTGCGAGTGGTTCTACCGGCGCAGCGGAACTGTGATGCGAGCCCCCTTCATGCTCAATTCCGGATGGTTCGAGGCGTCGCGGTCCGGCAACTACGATACGCCGAACCTGGTGGCGGAGGCTGCGCGAACGCTCGGCTTTTCGGATGACCGGGTGCGCCTGGCGATTTCGACGGCGGCGGTACGGGAAGGGAAAAAGGTGGGTGATCTCGATGTCGCCGTCGCGGCGGCGGCGACGATCCAGGGAGTGGATGCAAAGAAGCTCCGCGAGCTCGCGCTTTCACCGGCGGTGCGCGAGCGCGTGCTCGCCACCACTGCAGAGTTCCATGCGCACCAGATCACACAACGCCCGGCCTTCGTGCTGGAGGATGCGATCGGCGACAAGGCAGTCTTCTCGGGGCTGGTACGTTTCGATCCGTTGGCCGCGACGATTGACACAATGCTTTTCGACACGGCGTCCTACGCGTCGCACAAAGTTCACTTTGGCACCCCGCCGACGGTATAACCGCGGGCACGACTGCCCGCGCAGGCTTGAACCTTGCGCGGGCGGCTGGACTGGTTGTGCTCGTGCCTATGCAGCTGAAGTGGCGACTGTCACACGCTCAAGGGTACTCAGAGCTGGGAATGTACGCGGAAGCCCTCGCCGAGCTGGAGCAGATTGCTCCGGAAGACAGGGCGTCACCCGAGGTGCTGCTGGCCAAAGCGGTGATCCTGCAGTCTCTGGCGGAGTGGCCGGCGATGGTAGAGATCGCATCCGACTTGGTGCGCCTACGGCCGGACTTGCCGGACGGGTGGATCCTATGGGCATACGCCGCCCGGCGCGCCCAATCCTTGGCGGTCGCAGATCTCATTTTACGCCAGGCGGAGAAGATCCACCCGGTGAACGCGACGATTCATTTTAACCTGGCGTGCTACGCCTGCCAGCTCGGCAACCTTTTGGTGGCCCAAGCCCGGCTGAGTCGTGCGCTCTCGCTGGACGGCAGTTTTCGCAAAGCTGCGGAAACCGATCCAGATCTCGAACCGCTAAGGGAGGCGGGAGTGCTTTTGCCCCCCGATCCGAATCAGGAGCAGACGGGCTAGACCCTCGGGCAGCCTGCGACGCGGCGGTCGTCCCGCCGGACAAGGAGCAACGATTGCCGCCCCAGGGCAAACCGGCGACATTTTCGTAGCGCGTGTCAACGGGTCGAGGCTACGCGGTCCTTCGTGACTTAAAAATCATGAATACCTCCGGTCCGAACTGCCTGGGTAATCGAGCTTGGAGTCGATCCCGTAAAAAAAGAAGGCCCGAGCGCTGTTTTGCAGCACTCGGGCCATAAACCTGGCAACAACCTACTCTCGCGGGACCTAACGTCCTACTACCATTGGCTGCTCGGGGCTTAACGTCCGTGTTCGGGATGGGAACGGGTGGAACCCCCGGCATATGGTCACCAGGAAGGGAAACCCGGACTAGCCGGGTAATTGATCAGTATCACGATGTGATACGTAAAGCTCAGGGTAGAAAACTGAAGGAGGTAAAATAAACGCCTTGGAATATTGGCGTATGCATAATCCGAAGAAGGTCATTAGTACCAGTAAACTCAATACGTTACCGCACTTACATTTCTGGCCTATCAACCGGGTGGTCTACCCGGACCTTCTACCACCTTGCGGTGGATTGTGATCTTATCTTGGGATGGGCTTGGCGCTTAGATGCTTTCAGCGCTTATCCCTTCCGAACATAGCTACCCGGCGCTGCCACTGACGTGACAACCGGAACACCAGAGGTTCGTCATTCTCGG
>JAEYWP010000009.1 GCA_023428905.1 Verrucomicrobiota bacterium | reverse complement strand
TGGGGAACACGGCGCTGTCCAGCACGTCCTGCAGGGCTGAGATCTGCCCGTCGAGCATGGGCCCGGCTTGTGCAGGGTCCACCTGCTCCTTGTAGTAGTAGGCGTAGGAGACGGTGTTGGGGTAGATGGCGTCGAACGAGACGTCGGAGTAGTAGTCCCCGTAGGCGTCCATGATGGCGGGGATCTGGTCGCGTTCCAGCTGGACGTATGCGTCAAGCGCGGCGTCGTTGCTGGACGGCTCGTTGGTGTCGTCCTCGTTCTCGATGCCCTGAGTGGAGGTCTCCTCCACCACCGGGTCATCGGTGTCGGCTTCATTGTTGGGGGCCAGCAGGCTGCAGCTGGCAAGCAACAAGGCAACGGCCGATGCCGCGAGGGCTACGGCGGCGCGCTTGGCAATGGTGGACGTGCCGCGGGCGGCGGCGTCCTGGGTGGTGGTTTCCATGGGGGCTCCTTCACGTGACATGTGGGATGAGACTACTCGTGGAATGTTGCCGCAGTGTGTCCCGCTCAGGGCGTGACGAGTCGTAAACGTCGGCTGGCCACGCCGATCTCGAGCCGCTGACCGTGGCCCACGTCAATACGGTCGTGCTCGATGCCGTCGCCAAAGACGACAAGCACGTCGCTACGCACGGTGATCTCGAGCCGCTCACCCTCGCTCAAGGCTCCTGCGGTGCGGCTAGCGCCAGTGAACGGCGAGGGCCAAGCCTCACGCACAAACCATGCGACGCGTGGGTCTGCGGGACCGGGTAAGAGGGAACCGAGTCCGCGGTCATTGGCCAAGGAGCGCAACCAACCCGTGGCGCCGGTGCCGGTTCCCACCACCACACCTGACGACGATTGAACTTCCGGTTCGCCGCCCGGTGCGGCAAGCGCGTAGCGGGCACTTTGGTGGCCCTCGTCGCCTATGTAGACGTCGTTGAGGCCAGACACGGCCTGGCCGTCGTCAGAGACGGCTTCCACCATGGTGCGAGCCGTCAGGGTGGCGCGGCCCGCACCCACCTGGGTCAGAACATCGGCGGCTTGCGCGGGGTTGAAGGGGGTGAGCACGCCCGCGTTGGACTGGGGGAACGGATTGAATCCCACCACCGGTTGCTCGCCCACATATTTGGCGACATTGGCCACCAGGCCGTCGCGGCCCACCACCGCCACGATGTCCTCGGGGCCAAACAGAAACCGGGGCAAGTCTTCGCGTTCTACGTCCGCGCGGCGCCACTCGGGAGGGATCGCGACGCCCACGTTCTGGACCGCGCTGTCTGCCGCAGCGTCGGCTTCCTCCACGGCGCCCAGGGTTTGGCCGCGCATCTGCAGAAAGAACTCCACTTGCCCGCGGGTGGAGTGGCGTTGGGTGAGTTCGTCGAGTTCGCTGCGCCTGTGGACGACAACGACGCGGGGGGCAAGGGCCACGCGTTACTCGCCGGTCTTGTTGCCCAGGAACTGTGACAAGAGGTCCGGAGTGATGGTGAGCGACTGCACCCCGCCAAGGTTGCCCGCCGCCGTCTGGGCGGCCCGTGCCAGCAGAACCGAGGCATCGGCGCCCTTGTGAGCATCTACAAGGGCCTTTGCCGACGCTGCGCGAGCCTCGCCGAGGAGTCGCTCGCCCTTGGCCGTGGCATCGTCGCTAATGGCGCGAGACGCGGCCTCGTCCTCGGCACGCTTGCGCATGTTGTCGCCCTCTTGAGCGAGCAGTTCCTTCTCGCGAGTGGCGAGCTCGATGCGGGACTGCAACTCGTTTTGAGAGATGGAGCGCTCGGACTCGACGGCGAGGGCGCGGCGCTCATAGGTGGCTTTGTCGGCCTCTTGCTGGACGGACTCGCGCTTAGGGGTTTGCAGCGCGCGCTCCACCTCAGGCTCGGGCTTGATGGCGAGGACGCGCACGCCCACCACCTCGACACCCGTGGCGCGGATGCGGTCGTCGGCGGTGAGGCCCGCCGCAATGGCGTCGCGAGTAGCGCCGATGCCCGTGGTCAGGGCGTCGGTCAAGGTCAGGCCGGCAAGGGTGGAGGAGGCGTGCTGCTGGGCCGTCTCAGAGACGAGCTGGTTGAGGATGTTGAGAGGGTCGGCCTGCCACACGCCGGTGGCGGGGTTGAGCGAGAAGTCGACGCGCTGCGATGCGAGCACTGGGTCCGCAATGCGGAAGCTCACGGTCGCTTGGACGGCGGCGTCTTGGAAGTCGGCGGTGCGCGAGTGGAAGAAGAGCGACATGTCGCGGTTGTCTACCGGGACTTCGCTGAGCGCGGCGGTGAGGGGGCGGAACCAAAACGCGAGGCCCGTGCCGGAGCGCTTGATCTTGCCGCGCTTCATGTGGACTACGTGTGCGGTAGCCGTGGAGCGCAAGTGGCTGATGAACGGGCGGCGAGTGATGTGAGCCACGGGCGGGCCTTTCTGCAAGGGGAGTCCTGCTCTGGAGAGTAGTGGAGCCGGTCGATATGGGGCTAGGGGCCAGGTAGCGTCGGGCTATGAACGGATTTGACGTCAAGACCTTTGTGACCCGTTTGCCGCAGCGCATTTGGTTCCGGCTAGTGGTGTTCATGGCGGGCGCGTTGGTGCTCACGTGGACATCAGTGGAGTTCGGATACTTGCTGCCAGACGCGCTCGCGGTGGACTTTGGGCAGAACGCGGCGCTGCGCATCTTGGAGATTTTGGCGACATCCATGCTGGCGGTCACCACGTTCTCTTTGACGGCCATGATCTCGGCGTACTCCTCGGCTGCTGCGGGAACCACTCCGCGCGCCACGCAACTGCTGGTGGCTGACCGCACGTCGCAAAACGCGTTGTCCAGCTTCTTGGGGTCTTTTGTTTTTGCGATTGTGGGGATCATCGCGCTGTCCACTGACTCGTTCACGGAGAAGGGGCGCTCGCTGCTGTTCCTGGGCACCTTGGTGGTGATCGCGGTGGTGGTGGGCACGCTGCTGCGATGGATCTATCACCTCACTCGCTTTGGGCGAGTTCCGGATGTGATTGACCGCGTGGAAGAGGCGGCGTGCGACGCCATGGTGGCGTTTGCGCGCGAGCCGCACCTTGGCGGTGTGGAACCTGTGCAGATCCCGGCCGACGCCGTGGCCGTGCGTGCCGACATGGCTGGGTCCATCACGGGAGTGGACATGGAGCGCTTGCAGCATGTGGCGGACCGGGACGGCGTGCGAGTGCACGTTGAGGCGCGGCCTGGCACGGCGGTGGGAGTGGGTTCGGTGCTCGCCTACCTCAGCGGGGGCCCAGGAGCTTCGAAAGCCGACGCTGCGGCCAGGATACGCAAGGCATTCCGGGTGGAACGGCATCGTACGTATGAACAAGACCC
Source organism: Verrucomicrobiota bacterium (assembly GCA_023428905.1). Taxonomy (GTDB): domain Bacteria; phylum Verrucomicrobiota; class Verrucomicrobiia; order Opitutales; family Opitutaceae; genus EW11. The sequence goes on along the minus strand of JAEYWP010000009.1, from coordinate 2,242 downwards.
CAGGTTGGGTGTGGTGGCGCTGTCTGAGATTGGATCGCGCGCGCTTTCGCCGTCCACGCATGACCCCGGCACGGCCGTGGAGGTGCTCAATGCATTGCAGCGCGTGATGACAGCGTGGTTTGAGACCGAGCGCGCGGAGCAGGCGCGGTTTCCGTTGGTGCATGTGCCTGCGGTGAGTTTGGGGGACTTGCTTGAGGACGGGCTGCGGCCGTTGGCGCGTGATGGTGCGGGAACTGTGGAGGTGGGGTTGAGGTTGCAGCGAGTGGTGGGAGATTTGGTGGAGTTGGCTCGTGGTGCTGGTGCTTCGGCGGATGTTGACATGTTGAAGGAGGCGTCGCGCGATGCCGCGGCGCGTGGAGTGCGGGTGTTGACGGATGCGGGCGATGTGGAGCTGGTGCAGCGCGCGGCGGCGGAGGTTCAGGGGCGGTAGCGCTCAATTGTTGAACAACGTGGGCGGGCGCAGTCGTCGATGCTGCGCCCGCCGCCCCAGTACTCCAGTGCTGGCAGCTAGTCGCCCTTCACGTTGACTACCTGCCGCAGCGTGTGCCGGATCTCCACCAGGTCTGCGGCGTCTGCCATGACCTGGTCGATGTCCTTGTAGGCACCGGGAATCTCGTCAATGAACGCGGCGGAGTCCTTGTACTCGATCCCCACCATTGCCTCCCGCAGGTCGTCCTGCGAGAAGGTCTGCCGAGCCTTGGACCGTGAGAACAACCGCCCCGCACCGTGCGGCGACGAGTTGAGCGCCACCGCGTTGCCGAGCCCCTGCACCACGTACGACGCAGTCCCCATGGACCCAGGGATCAAGCCCCACTGGCCCTCGTTGGCTGCGATCGCACCCTTCCGCGAGACCCAGACGTCCTTGCCCCAGTGCTTCTCCCGCTGGGAGAAGTTGTGGTGACAGTTGATCCGTGTCTGCTCGTTGACGCTGACCGTGCTCCCAGTGGACGCGGTGAGCCACCGCTCAAACTGGTCGACAACCCGGTCCATCATCTCCTCCCTGTTGGCCAGGGCGAATGCCTGAGCCCACATGAGGTCGGCGATGTACTCGTCGAACGCAGGCGTGCCTTCAACCAGGTAAGCGAGGTCCTTGTCAGGCAAGGTGATCCAGTACCGGCTCATCTCCGTGTGTGCGGAGGCGATGTGGTACCGAGCGATCTGGTTGCCCACCCCCCGGGATCCTGAGTGCAGGAAGAACCACACCCGGTCCTGCTCGTCGAGGCTGACCTCGATGAAGTGGTTACCTGATCCCAACGTTCCCAGCTGCTGGTGCCAGTTCCTCGTCAGACCATTGATCCGCGCCAACTGCTCCGGCGTTGCCGCCGCTTCAAGTGCCGCGACCCGCTGTGCCGCCGTGTCCCGGATCTTCTGGTTCCGGCCCCCGGCGCTCAGCGGGATGGCCCGCTCGATCTGCTCCCGCAGCTCGCCCAAGTTGTGACCCTCCAGGTCGCCCTTGGTGAACTGCGTGAGCACCGCGATCATGCCGCAACCGATGTCCACGCCAACCGCCGCCGGGATGATCGCCCCCAAGGTGGGGATGACCGAGCCGACAGTGGCACCCAGGCCCAAGTGGGCGTCGGGCATCAAGGCAACGTGGGGGTAAATGAACGGCATGGATGATGTGGTGACCGCCTGCTCCTTGGTCTGGGGGTCAAGAATCGACGCCCAGTTCAGAAGCCGAGCGTTCAGCTTCTCCATGTGCTTTTCCTTTCTGTGAGTGTGTCTTGTGTGGTGAACGTGGCGAGCAGGCGTGCGCGCGCACGGGTGTACTCCGGGGAGGCTTGAAAGCGCCGACGCCGGCGTACGTTGGGCAGGAGTGCCCAAACGCTCAGGGGGTTGCGCGTCGCCTAGAGATTGGCGAAGCGGGGATCCCGGCCGTCGGCTATGCGCTTTGGTTGGCGCTCATAGCGGAGGCTGGGTAGGCGGAAGCCATCCGTGGTGGCGGCGGTGGCGGCTGCGGTTGCAGCGGCAGTTGCGGCGAACGACACGGTGACTCCTCTCCTGATGTGGCGCTGCGGACTGTCCGCGCGCACAAGAGATGGAACCTACACCTGGGGGGTCCTGCTTGGCAAGGGTTGGCATGTGGAGCGGCGTGGCGCGGCTGGACTCCCGCCGGGACTCGCGGCGGGCGGGGAAGGTGTGTTGAGTGTGCCTGTTCTCGGTTTTCCAAGAATAGGTACGTGCGAGGGTTTCCCCGCGTCGGTCCCGTGCCCGCACCCTATGCGCCGGTCCCGTGCGCCGC